>NZ_AP018052.1:0-2897500 GCF_002356355.1 Thiohalobacter thiocyanaticus | reverse complement strand
TTGATCGAAGCCCCGGTAAACGGCGGCCGTAACTATAACGGTCCTAAGGTAGCGAAATTCCTTGTCGGGTAAGTTCCGACCTGCACGAATGGCGTAACGATGGCCACACTGTCTCTACCCGAGACTCAGTGAAATTGAACTCGCTGTGAAGATGCAGCGTACCCGCGGCTAGACGGAAAGACCCCGTGAACCTTTACTACAGCTTTGCACTGAACTTTGAATATGCTTGTGTAGGATAGCTGGGAGGCTTTGAAACCAGGACGCCAGTCCTGGTGGAGCCGCCCTTGAAATACCAGCCTGGTATATTTGAGGTTCTAACCTGGGCCCGTTATCCGGGTCGGGGACAGTGTATGGTGGGTAGTTTGACTGGGGCGGTCTCCTCCCAAAGAGTAACGGAGGAGCACGAAGGTACCCTCAGCGCGGTCGGACATCGCGCATTGAGTGTAAAGGCACAAGGGTGCTTGACTGCGAGACATACAAGTCGAGCAGGGACGAAAGTCGGTCTTAGTGATCCGGTGGTTCTGTATGGAAGGGCCATCGCTCATCGGATAAAAGGTACTCCGGGGATAACAGGCTGATTCCTCCCAAGAGTCCATATCGACGGAGGAGTTTGGCACCTCGATGTCGGCTCATCACATCCTGGGGCTGTAGCCGGTCCCAAGGGTATGGCTGTTCGCCATTTAAAGTGGTACGCGAGCTGGGTTTAGAACGTCGTGAGACAGTTCGGTCCCTATCTGCCGTGGGCGTTTGAGATTTGTGGGAAGCTGCTCCTAGTACGAGAGGACCGGAGTGGACGCACCTCTGGTGTTCCGGTTGTCACGCCAGTGGCACTGCCGGGTAGCTATGTGCGGAAGGGATAACCGCTGAAAGCATCTAAGCGGGAAGCCCCTCCCGAGATGAGATCTCACTGGGACCTTGAGTCCCCTGAAGGGCCGTTCGAGACGAGGACGTTGATAGGCTGGGTGTGGAAGTGCAGCAATGTATGAAGCTAACCAGTACTAATTGCCCGTGAGGCTTGACCATATAACACTCAAGCGGTTTGAGTGTGTGGGTTGGTCTCAACTCGAACGCAACTTACCCAAAGCATTTCAGTTTTCCGAATTGCGGTTGTGAGCAGGAGCTTGCAGCCGGACCAGTTTGCCTGGCGGCCATAGCGAAGGGGAACCACCCGATCCCATCCCGAACTCGGAAGTGAAACCCTTCAGCGCCGATGATAGTGTGGGGTCTCCCCATGTGAAAGTAGGTCACCGCCAGGCTTTAATCCCGAACCCCATGTCTGTACTCAGGCATGGGGTTTTTTATTATGGACATGGGGAGACCGCTAAGCGGTTCATCAGCTACGCCGCTGCGCGGCTCCGCGTTCACCGGGCTGCGTCCGTCCACAGGACGAACGGTCCCGGTTCACCCCCATGTGAAAGTATGCATGCAGAACCGCTTCGCGTTTCATTGCATGTACCTCACCCATCTCCGATGGGTCGAGGCAACCGCCAGGCTTTAATCCCGAACCCCGTGTCTGTAACCCAGGCACGGGGTTTTTCTATTCCGGCTTGCCGAATTCCCGGCCGGCCATTACGCGCGTACTGTCCGTTTCCCGCCCCTCCTGCTCCATATGCTGATTGAGTAATTCAATCAGTGGGTTGCAATGAATCGCATGCTGTGTCAGTGAAATTGACAGTCACTTCGCCATCCTGTCGGAAAGGTAACTTATTGATAATGATGTGGTCAGCGCCCCTTCGCCGGCTAGTGGCTGTGAATGCGCCAACCGGCGGTATGGATCTGCAGTAAAAGGCGTTAGGAATTTTTACAGCCTGATCTGATCAAGGCTGTATATGGTGCGCAACCATATGAAATTATTTGTTAAATATATTTGGCATGGCTTGTGCTTTTAAGGTAAGCAAAGGCACCTCAGTGCGCTTTGGCATGAACTTCAATCTCGAAAAACAACCTGGAGTAGCAACTATGAAATTCAATCTCCGCAAGACCATCATGGGAGTCGCCGCGTCGTTGCCGCTGCTGTTCGGCGCCAGCAACGCCATGTCCGCCGATGTCGAGCTGGCCCTGGCCATCGACCGCTCCGGCAGCATCAGCGGGGCTGACTTCGCCCTGCAGATCGGCGCCTATGCCTCGGCCCTGAACGACAGCACCATTCTGCCGCAGGACGGTACGGTCGCCATCGGCGTCTGGAGCTTCGGCCAGACGGTCGTCGAGCATTTTGCCATGACCGACATCACCGCCGGCAACATCGGCAGCCTGATTACCGCCATCAACGGCATCACCCAGTTCCAGTCGGGCGCCACCGCGCTGGGTCCGGCGATCGAAGATGCCGCTGCCGCACTGCTGGCCTATGACACCGGCGCCACCCGCCAGGTCATCGACGTTTCCACTGACGGTTCCGGCAACACCGGCATCAATCAGGTGACCGCAGCCACCAACGCGATCGGCGCCGGCGTGGACACCATCAACTGCATCGGTGTCGGTCCCTTCGCCAGCTGCAACTTCGAAATGGGTACGAACTCCTTCGAAGTCCTGGCTGACAGCTTTGCCGACTTCGAAAGCGCCCTGCGTCTGAAGCTGCGCCGCGAAATCACCGGCGTGCCGGAGCCGATGACCCTGGCCCTGATGGGCATCGCCCTGGCTGGCATCGGTGCCACCAGCAAGCGTCGCAAGGCCTGAGCACTACAGGTCAACAACACGCAATAGCGGCGGCCTTCGGGCCGCCGCTTTTTTTATGGCTGCTGATAAAGAGATTCGATCAGGAATCGGGTCCGGTGAATGGTGCTGCCCGGGTAGATGGGCTATAGATTCAGTACTGGCCATCGCATCAGGAGGCTGCCATGCAGGCACGTTACCCGTCCCTCGAACTCAAACGGCTGAGCGGTCCCGTCTCCTTCTTCACCCCGAGCCAGGCGCTCCCGGCAGAGGTCAGCCTGGAAAGCCCCGCCATCTTCTGCATGACCGATCTGCGGGTGGTCCCGGCCCTGACCATCGAGCCCCAGGTCTCGATCGATTGGGCGCTGGGGCGGATGATCGATGCGGGGGTGAGACTGCTGCTGGTGATCAATCCGGACTGGCAGATCCTGGGCCTGATCACCTCCCACGACATCCAGGGCGAGAAGCCGCTGCGGCTGGAGCACGAACTCAGCCTCAAATATGCGGAGATCCGGGTGCGGGATGTGATGACCCCGGTGGAGTTGCTGGACGTCATACCGATCCAGGATGTCCTGCAGGCCAATGTGGGTCATGTAGTGAGCACCCTGCGCATGACCGGCCGCCATCATGCCCTGGTTACGGATACCCTGCCGGAAGGACGGGAAGCGATCCGGGGTATCTTCTCGGCGACCACCATCAGCCGCCAACTCGGCTGGGAGATCCAGCCGACCCACCAAGCCAGCAGTTTCGCCGAACTGGAGTTGGCGTTGAATCACTGACGAATATCGGCTTGAGTTGCTCTCCATCATCCCGGGGAATGCCCGGATCCAGCCCACCAGGGCCGCGGTGCCACAAACTGCGGACAGACCGACTGCGCGCAGGATGCTGTGTTAAAATCGTGGCGAACACAGCCGGTTCACGCCTGGAAAATGATTGACGCCCACCCTGTCCGTACCGCCCCGCCGCAAGGTCTCCTCCGCCCGCAACCGACGAGACGCCGCCGTGCTTGAACTGGTGGGGCTGCTGGCCGACGGCCGCTTCCATTCCGGGCAGGGCCTGGCCGAGACCCTGGGTGTGAGCCGTACCGCCATCTGGAAACAGATGCGCCGGCTCGGTGAACTGGGCCTTGAGGTCCAGTCCGTGCGCGGGCGCGGCTACCGGCTGAGCCGGCCGCTGGAACTGCTTTCCCGCGAGGGCATCAGCGCCGGCCTGGACCCCGAGGCCGCCGGTGATCTCACCACCCTGGAGATCCTGCCCCGCACGGACTCCACCAACGAGGTGCTGCGCGCCCGGCTGGACGACCCCGCCGCCCACGGCCATGTCTGTCTGGCCGAGTACCAGCGCCGTGGCCGCGGCCGCCGCGGCCGCGACTGGATCTCGCCGTTTGGGCATAACCTCTATTTGTCGCTACTATGGCGCTTCCCCTGCGGGCCGGACACCCTGCAGGGGCTGAGCCTGGCCATCGGCACTGCCCTGGTCGCCGCCCTGGAGCAGACCGGGCTGCAGGGCGCCGGCCTCAAGTGGCCCAACGATGTCCTGGTCGAGGGCCGCAAACTCGGCGGCATCCTGATCGACATGAGCGGGGCCTCCGGCGGCCCGACCGCGGCGGTGATCGGCGTCGGTATCAATGTCGCCATGCCCGACTCGGTGGGCGCTGAGATCGAACAGGACTGGACCGACCTGCGCAGCCACCTCCCCGATGGGGTGTCGCGCAACCGGCTCGCCGCCGGCGTGATCAATCAGCTGATCGCGGCCGTGCGACAATACGAACAGACAGGCCTGGCCGGCTTCCAGCCGGCCTGGCAGCGCCACGACCTGGCGCACAACCGGCGCGTGACCGTGCACCTGCCCCACGAGGCAGTGGCCGGTCACGCCCGCGGCATCGACGCATCCGGGGCCCTGATCGTGGAGATCGAGGGCCGCCAGCGCCGGTTCAGTTCCGGCGAAATCAGTTTACGGTTGAGTACAGAATGATATTACTGATCGACGCGGGCAACTCGCGACTCAAGTGGGCCTGCCTGCAGGGGAAAAAGCTTCAGCCCGGCGGTGCCGTCCCTCGCAGCGCCGCCTCCACCCGGGATTTCGCAACGGCCTGGGACGAACTCGAACCCCCCGAGGCCGTGTTCGTCACCAGTGTGGCCGGCGACAAGTTCGACACGACCCTGACCAACTGGCTCAAGCGCAAATGGAAGTGCGAACCGACCTTCCTCACCACCCGCGCCAAGGGCTTCGGGGTGACCAACGCCTATGTCCAGCCCGAGCGCCTGGGTGTGGACCGCTGGCTGGCCCTGATTGGTGCCCATGACGCCTGGAACGGTCCGGTGTGCATTGTCGACTGCGGCACCGCCGTCACCCTGGACGCCATGCGCGGCGACGGCACCCACGCGGGCGGCCTGATCGTCCCCGGCCTGGTCCTGATGCAGGACAGCCTGAAGGAGAAGGCCAGCGGCATCGGCGACATCAGCCTCAACCCCGAGGCCAGCACCGGCCTGCTCGCCACCGACACCGGCAACGCCGTCATCGCCGGCAGTCTCTACAGCCTGGTCGCCCTGATCGAGCGCGTGGTGGGCGATCTCAGCCTGGAGTGGAAGGAACCGGTGCAGTGCCTGGTCACCGGCGGCGACGCCGAACAGCTGCTGCCCCTGCTCATGGTGAAGGCCGAGCACTGCCCCGATCTGCTGTTCACCGGCATGGCCGTGGTGGCGCGCCAGAGCGGCGCGGCCCAGCCGCCCGCGAGGACGAAGGAAAAGAAGCGGGCGTGAAATGGAGTATCTACATCCTGATCCTCGCGAACCTGCTGCTGTTCGCCTGGTGGTACCCGCCCACGGATCCAGTGCAGCAGACCCCGCCCGCGCCGCCGTTGCCGCCCGGGACCGAGTCTCTTGTGCTACTCGAAGAGCAGGACGCTCGGGCGCTGGCCGCCAGGGAAGCGCCGCCCGCTCCTGAACCGATCGTGCAGGCAGCCGCCGACGAGGCCGCGTCCGCATCCGTCGAGCCGCCACCCCCCGAACCGCTGCCCGATCTGGTGCAGGCGCCGCCCGACCCCATGCCTGAATCCGAACCCGCTCCGTCACCACAAGCCGGACCGGCTGGTGAGCCGGAAGCGCAGTCCACCCCGGAACCCGCGCCTGTGATTGCGTCCCCGTCCGAACCCGAGCCGGATTTCGAGATTTCATCCCTCGCGCCGGAACCGGCAACCGACTCAGCGCCACAGCCCGCACCCGAGCCCGAACCGGAACCCGAACCCGAACCGGAACCGGTCATCGCCTGCCTCAGCGTCGGCCCCTTCGCCGACGAGGCCGCCGCCGATGCCGTGCGCGAGCGCCTGACCGCCATCGGCCTGGAGCCGCAGCAGCGCAGCGAAGCCGTCCAGCAGCCCGCCGGCTACTGGGTCTACCTCGCCGCCCGTCCTCTCGATGAGGCCCGCGCCGTCGTCGAGGACCTGTCCCGCCAGGGCATCGAGGACTACTTCATCGGCCGCCAGAACTTCATCTCGCTGGGCGTGTTCTCCGACCGCGCCACCGCCGAGCGCCGCCGCGCGGAGATCGAGCAGTACGGTTACCAGCCCCAGGTCGAACAGCGCTTCCGCACCACCAGCCGGTACTGGCTCGACCTCGAGGCCCCCGAACCCGACCTGCCAAGCGAGGCCCAGTGGAACGACTGGCTCGGCCAGTACCCTGACGCCAGCCCCCAAACCAAGCCCTGCCAGTAAGCAGACTCAATCCCGAAAAAATACCCCGTCATTGCGAGGATGCCTTGACCCGCAGGGTAAGGTACCCATGATGAACCCCATAGGGGTTCTATGGGGGAAGTGACGTGGCAACCTCCAACCGACTGAGCCAGCAGCCTGAGATTGCCACCCGACACCCCCATCACCTAGAATAGCCCCGTCCAATCAACATCCTGCCGGCATAGCACAACTGGTAGTGCAACTGATTTGTAATCAGTAGGTTGGGAGTTCGAGTCTCTCTGCCGGCACCATATTCGCCCAATTGGTTTGCTTCTTACCTTTCAGTAGTAATAAGCAAACTCCATCTGCAGATAATCATCATCCCGGATACTCCCCAGCGTATCGCTCGCCTCAAGATTCGAGGTCGCCCGCGCCTCCAGGCTGAGCTTCCACTGGCTGCCGAAGCGGCGGCTGGCTTCCAGGTTGTAGAAGCGCTGGTCGCCGTTCTCGTCGAACACCACCCCGAACAGCAGTTCCGTTGAGTGCACGTCGTTGGGCGTCCAGCGCAGGCCCAGCATCAGGTCGTCCTGGAACAGGGTGGGGGCGGTATCATCGCGGGAGTCGTACAGGTATTCGGCCAGCAGGCCGAGGTCGGCGCGGCTGTCGAGGATGCCGTAGAGGGTGTACTCGAAACCGCCGGCGGCGGCCTCGAAGCGTTCGTCCTGGCCGCCGCGGGTGAGCCATTCCAGTTTCCACAGCCAGCCGCCCAGGGTGGCCTGCAGGTCCAGGCTGGTCTGGTTGATGATGGGGTAGTAGGGGGTCAGCACCGGATTGCCGGCGCCGTCGGTGCCGGCCTGCAGGACGGGGTCGCGGCCGGTGCCCCAGAAGTGCGCCACGCCGATATCGAAGGGGCCGAAGTAGCGCGACCAGCGCACGGCGGCGTCGGTGTGCAGGTGGCGGGCGCCGGATTCGTATTCCACCTGTTCGGTGTCCACGTAGGGCTGGGTGCGCAGGCGGCCGTCAGGGCCGGGGAAGGTGCGCGGGCGGAAGCCCGGCAGCACGAACAGGTCCAGGGTACCCCAGTCGCGGATCAGGGCCAGGTTGATCATGGGCTGGCCGAGCCGGTCCTCGGTGTCGGTGTTCTCCACCAGATCGGTCTGGTTGATGATGTCGACCAGGTGCACTGTCTCGGTCACGCCCCAGAACACCCGGCGCACGCCGACGCGCAGTTCCCAGTCCTCGGCGGCGCGGATCCAGGCCAGTTCACGGATATCGAAATGGGTGCGCTCGTCGTCCTGCTGATCCAGGCGCAGGAAGGGGCGGAAGGTAAAGCTCTGGTCGCCGTTGTCCCATTCGCGGTAGTACTCGGGTTCGAAGGCGAGCGAGAAATTGGGGCCGTCGTGCTGGTCGGGATAGCGACCGTCGCGGGGGAAGACGCGGGTCTCCAGCGCGACGTAGCCACTCCAGTCCTGGTAGACGTCGGACTCGGTCGTCGCCTCCGGTGCGGGCGCGGCGGGCCGGGACGGGGCCGGGGCGATGACGGTCGGCGCGTCGGGTGCAGCGGGTTGATCGGGGGCGGGCGTGGACGGGGCCGGGGCGGCGGTTTCCGGTTCGGTTGGTTCGGGCAGCGGGCGGATGAAGCCGCTCTGGAAGCTGCCGCGCAGGCGGTTGAGCAGGGCAGCGGCCTCGGCCTGGTTGGGCAGGCGGCCGACCACCACGGCGTTGTAGTCGTGGTTGCCGGAAATCAGAGGCAACACCTGCACCGGGGCATAGCCTTGGTTCAGCAGGCGCAGGCGCAGCCGCTGGGCGTTGTCAGCATCGGTGAAGGCGCCGACCTGCACCCCGTAGTCGGCGGCGGCCGCGGGCAGGGCGATGCCGGCCAGGCAGGCGGCCAGGATCAGGCCGGGCAGGGTGCGGGTGCGGGGTCGGTTATGCATGTCCCTTGCTCTTGGCTGTTGTGGTTGTTCAGCGGGCGCGCTTCAGGCTGTTCCGGTCAAAGTCTCTATCGGTCAGTCCGGTGCCGAATTGATAGTCGCTCCAGATCAGGCGGGTGGTCTTGCCGGTCTGGTGGTTCTCCATGTACATCTCGGCCGGGCGCCAGTACTGGTCCGCATACTGCTGGTAGCCGTGCAGGGTCAGGGTTTTCAGCCTGGCGTCCTTGCGGTCGTGGTAGACCGTCTGCAGCGGCTGATGGATCTGCTGATCGATCCAGACCACTTGGCGAGTATAGCCGGAGTGTTCATATTCCGGATAGCGCTCGATCACGAAGGTCGGCCGGCCGTTGTAGTCCTCTTCGCGCAGGAATCGGTAGCTGTACTTCTCCACTTCCTGCGAGGTGAGATCCTCGTAGGCGAATTCGCTGCCCATGAAGGGGCCGGACTTGTTGTTGGATGCAATGCGCTTCACCCGCTTGAGCGCAGGCAGATACAGCCACTGGTCGTCGGGCTTCAATGCATGGGTATGGCTGAGCAGGGCGGTGCCCTGCACGTCGCGCGGCTGATCGAAGATGATCAGACTCTTGTCGCCGTCGTCCTCGACTTCCAGAAACCGGGTGCGCAGCTCGCGGATGCTCTCCTCGCCCTGGCGGTTGCGCAGCACCATGCGCATGGCGGCGGTGTAGTCGCCCCAGCCGCTGTCGCGGCGATCCATCTCCTGCGCGATCGCCAGGCCGCGTGCTTCCGGACTCGGCTGATCCGCGGCCAGAGCCGGCGCCGGCAGTACCAGGATGGCCAGCAGGAGACGAGTAAACCAGCGTGAAATCATAAGCTTGACTCCGTTGATCTTGGGGGCGACCGGCCCCGGAACCGCTGTCTACTATACCGTCGGCACCGGGCCGGTGAAACGGGACCCGGTCACAGCGGGACTTGCACTGGCCGGATACCTGTATATAATCCCAGATAACTGTACAAATACTCAGTAGGTGTCCGATGAGCACACTCACCCCGCGCCAGAGCGAAATCCTCGACTACATCCGCGACTGCGTCGCCGAGTACGGCGCCCCGCCCACCCGGGCCGAGATCGCCGAGGCCTTCGGCTTCCGCTCCGCCAATGCCGCCGAGGAGCACCTCAAGGCGCTGGCACGCAAGGGCGTGATCGAGTTGATGTCCGGCTACTCGCGCGGCATCCGCCTGGTCGAGGACGGCCTGCCGCTGGTCGGCGAGGTGGCCGCCGGTTCGCCGCTTCTGGCCGCGGAGCATGTCGAGGAGCATGTGCGCCTTGACCCCGACTTCTTCCATCCGCGCGCCGACTACCTGCTGCGCGTGGTCGGGGACAGCATGCGCGATGCCGGCATCCTGGACGGCGACTTGCTGGCGGTGCACCGCACCGACCAGGTGCGCAACCAGCAGATCGTGGTGGCGCGGCTGGAGGGCGAGGTGACGGTCAAGCGCTTCCACAAGCGCGGCAACCGGGTCACCCTGCAGCCGGAGAACCCTGAGTTCAAACCCATTGAAGTCAACCTGCGTGAACAGGAACTCGCCATCGAGGGCCTGGGCGTGGGTGTCATCCGCCGGGATTGAGGAGCGCACCATGGAATCCACACTGCATCAATTGAACCCTGCACCCGCAGGCGATGCCGGGCGCGTCGTCACCACCGGCATCCCGGCCCTGGATGCCTGTCTGCCCGCGGGTGGCTGGCCGCGGGTCGGGCTGATCGAACTGCGGGTGGAGGATGCCGGTGCGGCCATGCTGCCGCTGCTGCTGCCGCACATGGCGCAGCTCAGCCAGGCTTCGCGCTGGCAGGCCTGGCTGTCGCCGCCCTTCGCGCCCTACCTGCCGGCGCTGGAACGCGCCGGGGTGGCGGCCGACCACCTGCTGCTGATCCGTCCGCGCAGTCACCAGAACGGCCTGGAGGTACTGGAGCGTGCCCTGGCGCTGGGCAATTTCGTCTCGGTGTTCGCCTGGCCGCTGGCCCAGGAGACCGACCTGATGCAGCGCCTGCGCGCCGCCGCCCAGCGCGGCCAGTGCCAGGCCTTCCTGTTCAGCACCCTGGCGGACGAGAAGGTGGCCGCCGATGTGGACCTGTGCCTGCGCGTGCGCAGCCATCCCGAAGGGCTGAGCATCGAACGTCTGTCGCCCCACGCCGGCCGCGCTCAGCCGGCCTCGGTGCTGCTGCGCCAGTAAGCCAATCCGTGTTCCCCTTACCCTCAGGGACGAGGGCCATTATTTTGTAAATCCGTCATCCCGGCGAAGGCCGGGATCCAGTACTGTAGGTCGGGTTAGCCCGTCAGGGCGTAACCCGACACGACACGATCCGCCGGCCTGTCGGGTTACGCTTCGCTAACCCGACCTACAGTACTTCGCGGGAATGACGGAAAAGGTGTTAATCAGAGATCCCTGTAGTCGTAATCATTTTCAAAATGCCGCGGGTCTTATCCCAGCTGCCGCCCCAGCGACTGGCCGTAGATCAGGATCGCCGGCAGCTGCACCGCGCCGGTAAGATGCCAGTGCAGTATCCTGCCCGGGGTGAGAGCCTCCCCCTGCATCGGCGCCAGCCGCCGCACCAGCCGCTGCCCGACCCAGGCCCAGATCAGGATCAATCCCAGCGCCAGCCAGCCCGGCGCCAGACTCACTTCCAGCTGCAGCCGCTGGCCCAGCCAGTGAAACAGCAGCGCCGTGGCCGCCAGGGCCTGGACCAGCAGTACCACGCCCGGCAGCCGCCCGAGTCCCGGCAGCAGCGGCAACAGCAGGCTGAGCAGGAACAGCAGGTTGATCAGATCGGTGATGCGGCCGTCCGCACTGAGCAGTTCCAGCATTCCCGGTGCCGTGGTCAGCCCGTAGGGCACGGGGTAGGCAAGGAGCAGGAATGCCAGCAGCGCCAGTACCTCGGCCAGCGGGATGAAGATATGGTCGGCGATCCAGGCGCTGGCCGGGTACTGGTGGTAATGCGGCTCCAGCCGCAGTTCGGCCAGCGCGAACAGGCTGCTGACCAGGACGAAGGCCAGCAGGGCCAGCAGCAGGCGGGGCTGGAACAGCAGATCGACAAATGACATCGGGCGCGGGTCTCCACCCTGCGGTTGTTATTGGTTTGTGCAGGGCGGATTCTACCGCTGCAGCATCCGGGCGTCCTGCACCGTGGCGTGGCGCGCGGCTGCTTCGGCGGTGCGCATGGGTCCGGTTGCCCGAAACCTGCGTGTCTCGAGCGGGCCGCGCGCCCTGCCAGTTCGCCCCATTCGGGAGCGGTTCGGGGCGGCGCTGCACCATGGATGTGCAATTACAGCGGTCCTCTTCTGCTGCGATTTTTCATCATACTGTTTTATATCCCTTTAATTCCCGGGCACGATTACTGCTTCCTTGTGGCGCAATTCGAACAACGACAGTGCACGAGGGGACACAATGGAAGCATTCCAGTCGGGAACCGACGTACTCTTCATCCTGCTCGGCGCCATCATGGTGCTGGCCATGCATGCGGGCTTCGCCTTTCTCGAGGTGGGCACGGTGCGGGCAAAGAACCAGGTCAACGCCCTGGTCAAGATCATCAGCGACTTCGCGGTGTCGACCATTGCCTACTTCTTCATCGGCTACGGGATCGCCTACGGGCTGGGTTTTCTCGATCCGGCCGAGGCGCTGATCTTCAACAACGGCTATGAACTGGTGAAATTCTTCTTCCTGCTCACCTTCGCCGCGGCCATTCCCGCCATCATTTCCGGCGGCATCGCCGAGCGCGCCCGCTTCTATCCCCAGCTCGCGGCCACCTTTGCGCTGGTCGCCCTGATCTATCCCTTGTTCGAGGGCCTGGTCTGGAACGGCAACTTCGGTTTTCAGGGCTGGCTGGAACAGACCTTCGGCGTCGGCTTCCATGACTTCGCCGGCTCGGTGGTGGTGCATGCCATGGGCGGCTGGCTGGCGCTGACGGCGGTGCTGCTGCTGGGGCCGCGCCACGGCCGCTACGGCAAGAATGGCGAGATGTATGCCCATCCCCCGTCCAGCATCCCCTTCCTGGCGCTGGGGGCCTGGATCCTCACCGTGGGCTGGTTCGGCTTCAATGTGATGTCGGCCCAGACCGTGGAGGCGATCAGCGGCCTGGTGGCGGTGAACTCGCTCATGGCCATGGTCGGGGGTGTACTGGCGGCCCTGTTCGTGGGTCGCAACGACCCGGGCTTCGTGCACAACGGACCGCTGGCCGGGCTGGTGGCCATCTGCGCCGGCTCCGATCTGATGCATCCGCTCGGGGCGCTGGCCACCGGTGCGGTGGCGGGCGCCCTGTTCGTCTGGACCTTCACCCTGACCCAGAACCGCTGGAGGATCGACGACGTGCTTGGTGTCTGGCCGTTGCACGGCCTGTGCGGCGCCTGGGGTGGCATCGCCGCCGGCATTTTCGGCAGCACCGCGCTGGGCGGTCTGGGCGGGGTCAGCCTGCCCGTGCAGCTGATCGGCACCCTGGCCGGTATCGGCATCGCCCTGATCGGCGGCTTCCTGGTCTATGGCCTGATCCGTATGATTGTCGGCCTGCGCCTGACCCAGGAAGAGGAATACCTGGGCGCGGATCTGAGCATCCATCGCATCAGCGCCACTCCACCCTATGAATGAAGCAGGCGCTGATTGATTTCCTTTCGTCATCCCGGTACCGGCTTCGCCGGCATGACGGATTGATCAGAGCATCCTGAACATTGACCCCGACACCGGAATGCTGGCACACTCCCCAACATGAATTTGAATCGCTACTTCCTGCTGAACGTCCATCGCAACGCGGTCTGGCTGCGCTGCATGGCCCGTCATGGCTGGAGGAACCGGTACTAGTTATTACCGAATAAAGTCAGCAGTTCCGTTCCGAAGGCCACAGTTCACTCTGTGGCCTTTTTCGTTTTTCGGGAGAAGAAAAATGTCCGTGCCGGCGGCTTATCTCGGGGTGATATTGATCTGGTCGACCACGCCGCTCGCCATCCAGTGGAGCGGTGAGGGGGGCGGCTTCCTGTTCGGCGTGACCGCGCGCATGCTGCTGGGCGCGCTGCTGTGCCTGGCCCTGATGGGTGCGCTCAGCATCCCCCTGCCGCGCCACCGCCGCGCCTGGCTGGCCTACCTGGCCGCCGGCCTGAGCATCTATACCGCCATGCTGTCGGTGTACTGGTCGGCCCAGTTCATCCCTTCGGGACTGATCTCGGTGGTGTTCGGGCTGGCGCCCATCGCCACCGGCCTGATGGCGGCACTGTGGTTGGAGGAGAGCGCCTTCACTCCCGGGCGACTGCTGGGCATGCTGCTGGGGCTGGGCGGCCTCGGCGTCATCTTCGAGGTCGGCGGCAATCTGGGCGATCAGGCGGTCTACGGCATCGCCGGCGTGACCCTGGCGGTGATACTGCACTCGGCCAGTGCCGTCTGGATCAAGCGTATCGATGCCGGCCTGCATCCGCTGTCACAGACCGGCGGCGGGCTGCTGGTGGCCGCGCCCCTGTATGCCCTGACCTGGGGGCTGGTCGACGGTGGCCTGCCGGCGGGCGTGAGCGAGCGCGCCCTGCTGTCGATCCTGTATCTGGCGCTGATGGGCTCGGTGCTCGGCTTCATGCTCTACTACTATGCGCTCAAGCATCTGGCCGCGACCCGGCTGGCGCTGATCCCGTTGATCACGCCGGTGCTGGCCCTGTTGCTGGGAGCGGTGTTCAACGGCGAGACGCTCACGCCGCGCATGCTGCTGGGCGTGGCCGTGGTGCTGGCCGGTCTGGTGGCCTACCAGTGGGGCGACCGGCTGTGGCCGGCCCGCCGGCAGGCCCTGGCCGAGGAGGAAGCCGGCTAGTCGTCGCGCACCGGTTCGCGACTGAAGCCGACCGCGGCGGCGATGCCGGCCAGCAGCAGGCCGAGCAGCACCAGCAGCGGGCCGATGCCGGTGTCCAGCACCTGTATGGCCCAGCCCTGGCGGAAAATCACGCCCAGATAGAGCATGCCGGAGTGCAGCAGTGCGCCCAGGATGAAGCTCCAGCTGATGGCTTGCTTCCACCACAGCGGCACGGTGAGAAAGCCCAGGGTCAGGCCGGCCAGGATGTTGAGCACGGACTCGAGATTGCCGTGGGTGTGCGGACCGCCCTTGATCTCGTCGAGCTGGGCCTCGCTCTGCAGCATGCGGTTCAGATCCAGCAGCGCCCGGGTGTTGCTGCGGGCGATGGCGTCGGCGTCCATGGGTTCCAGGTCCTGCTCGAAATCGTTGCTGGCCATCAGCTGCAGTTCCGACATGCTCTGCTGCTTGGTCGCGCCGGCCTCACCGACCTCGGGAATGACCTTGGTGACCATGTAGGGACCGAGGGCGGCGGTCAGGACCAGGTAGAGAAAACCGAAGACGATATTCTTTCTGCCGATCATGAGTCCTCCTCGTGCTTGCTGCGGTTTTAGACGTTAAGCTTAGTGCATCAGGTTCTGATTGCTATTCATGATGCAGGGGAGGTAGTGATGCGCGCTTATGTCATCAACCGCTTCGGCGGCCCGGAGGTGTTCGAGCCCGCCGAACTGCCGCGCCCCGAGCCCGGTCCGGGCCAGGTGCTGATCCGGGTGGCGGCGAGCAGTGTGAATCCGGTCGACTGCAAGATCCGCCGCGGCGACGTGCCGGTGGGGCCGGAGTTTCCGGCCGTGCTGCACGCCGATGTCGCCGGGGTGGTGGAGGCGGTCGGCGCGGGCGTGACCGCCTTCCGCCCCGGCGCCGAAGTCTACGGCTGCGCCGGCGGCCTGAAGGGCCGGCCGGGGGCGCTGGCCGAATACATGCTGGCCGATGCCGAACTGCTGGCGCCGAAACCGAAGAGTCTGTCGCTGGAGGAGGCCGCGGTGCTGCCGCTGGTGGCGATCACCGCCTGGGAGGCAATGATCGAGAAGGGCCGGGTGCAGGCGGATGATTTCGTGCTGGTTCACGGCGGTACCGGCGGTGTCGGCCACATGGCCGTGCAGCTGGCGCGCTGGGGCGGCGCGCGGGTGGCGGCCACGGCCAGCGAGGCGGCCAAGCGCGAGCAGGCGCAGCAACTGGGCGCGGAGTGCGTGATCGACTATCGCCAGGAGACAGTGAGCCAGTATGTCGAGCGCTGCACCGGCGGGCGCGGCTTCGACCTGGTGTTCGACACCGTGGGCCAGCCGGCGCTGGACCAGTCCATCGAGGCCGCCGCGCTGAAGGGGCGGGTGGTGACCATCGCCGGGCGCTCGACCCTGGACATCAAGCCGGCCTTCCAGAAGAGCCTGAGCCTGCACACGGTGTTCATGCTGATCAACATGCTGCACGACTACGACAAGGCCGCGCACGGCAATATCCTGCGCGAGATCGCCGGCCTGGTCGACAGCGGCCGGGTGCGGCCGCTGATTCACGAGCAGCGCTTCGGCTTCTCCGAGGTTGCGCAGGCCCATGCCCTGCTGGAATCCGGCCGGGCCATGGGCAAGATCAGCCTGGTGGCGGACTGGGGCTGAGTCTCTGCTGCATAACGCTTCCCGTCATCCCGGCGCAGGCCGGGATCCAGTAGCCGCGGCGGTCGCTGGATTACTCGGTTCGCTCGCCCTTCGCACCCATGGGGCATAAAGGCTGCCCTTGCGGGCGTTCAACGCGCAGGCGCTTTTGTCCGGCCTGCGCCGGAATGACGGAAAATATGCGGATGCGGAGAGTGTCGGCCGGTTGGGCTGAGTCCGGAGAGGCCTGAGCTGCGTAAACCGCAAAAGGTTCAGGCGCGCCTGAGCACCCGCAGCCAGCGCCACAGGTTGAGCAGGCTGGCGAAGGAGGCCGCGACATAGGTCATGGCCGCCGCGCGCAGGATGCTGTGCGCCGCCCGCTGGTCGGGCGCGGGCACATAGCGCCCGGCCTTGAGCAGCGGCAGGGCGCGGTTGAAACTGGCATCGAACTCCACCGGCAGCGTGATCAGGTGCACCAGGGCCGCGGCGCCGAAGCTGAGCAGGGCGCCGACGAGCAGCAGCAGGCCGCTGGAGGGTGCCCGGGTCAGCACCGCGATGACCGGGATGGCGAAGAACAGCACATTGCCCAGCTGCTGGGCGGTGTTGGCCAGCGGCACCAACCGGTGGCGCAGGTTCAGCCAGCGATAGTTGCCGGCGTGCTGGATGGCGTGGCCGACCTCGTGCGCGGCCACCACCACCGCCGTGAGCGAGCGGCCGTGGAAGTTGTCCGGACTCAGCCGCACGGTGCGGCTGGTGGGATCGTAGTGATCGCCGCGTTCGGTTTCCTCCACGCCGACCTGGTCCAGCTGCAGCCGCTGCAGCAGATGTCGGGCAAACTCGCCGCCGGTGCCGGGGAAGTCCTCGCGCTCGGCGCTGTGACGGCGCATCACCCACTGTACCCACAGCTGCGGGCCGAACAGCAGGGCAAGCACGATGATGAGCAGAATGACGAGATGCATGATGTAGTGACCATCCGGCCGCGGAGGCCGCAATGAAGTTCTGCAGCGAATGCGCCGCCCCGGTCAGTTTGCAGATACCGGCGGGCGACGACCGGCCGCGCTATGTCTGCGACAGCTGCCGCACCATACATTACCAGAACCCGAACATCGTCGCCGGCTGCATCGCCGAATGGGAGGGCCGGGTGCTGCTGTGCCGGCGCGCCATCGAGCCGCGTTACGGCCTGTGGACTCTGCCGGCCGGGTTCATGGAGTTGGGTGAGACCACCCAGCAGGCGGCGGCGCGCGAGACCCTGGAGGAGACCAACGCCCGGGTCGCGCTGGATGCCCTCTACGCCGTGTTCAACCTCCCGCACATCGACCAGGTCTACATGCTGTTTCGCGGCCGTCTGCAGGCCCCGGATTTCAGCGCCGGGCAGGAAAGTCTCGAGGCGGCCCTGTTCGACCGCGACGACGTGCCCTGGGATGCGCTCGCCTTCCAGGTGGTGGCGGAGACGCTGAAGCTGTATTTCGAGGAACAGCCGGGCGGCCGGTACGGCCTGCACCTGGGGGACATCGAACGGCTGTCACACGAGCCGCCGCGCTACCGGATCCGTTATCTGTAGGCCGTGGACCGCTGCGGAGGGTCTATACTCAGGGACAGGTAATACAAGTGTGGCATGGAGGACATCCCATGAGCATGGCACAACATGTCAGTCGTTATCTGATCGAGCACGAGATCCCCTACGAACTGCTGACCCACCCGCACACCATGAGCAGCCTGGAAACGGCGGCGCAGGCCCACGTTCCCGGCGACTGCATGGCCAAGCCGGTGATTCTGCACGACGATCAGGGCTACCTGATGGCGCTCATCCCCGCCACCCACCGGCTGGATCTGCAGGCGCTGGATGCGCACCTGCACCGGCACGTGGAACTGGCCGATGAGCCCGAACTGGCGTCATTGTTCGAGGACTGCGAACTGGGTGCGATGCCGGCGCTGGGGCCGGCCTATGGACTGCGCACCCTGGTCGACCGGCAGCTGGCCGAGCAGCCGGACATCTATTTCGATGCCGGCGATCACGAGCGCCTGGTGCATGTGGACGGTGAGGCCCTGTTCGAGCAGATGGACGGCATCGAACTCGGGGAGTTCAGCCGCCATATGTGACGGCTGTTCGGCCTGAGCCGGGGTCAGCCCGGCTGGCGCGGTCCCCGGCCGATGGAGTAGTAGGTGTAGCCCATGGTGGCCATCTGGGCCGGGTCGTAGATATTGCGGCCGTCGACCAGCACCGGCTCGTTCAGGCTGTCGCGGATCTGGAAGAAATCCGGGCTGCGGAATTCCTTCCATTCGGTGATCACCACCAGGGCATCGGCCCCATCCACCGCCGCCATGGCCGAGTCGCACAACACCAGATCCCCGCGTTCGCCATAGAGGCGCCCGCATTCCTCCATCGCCACCGGGTCATAGGCCCGGACCCGCGCCCCGGCCGCCCACAGGGCCTCCATCAGCACCCGGCTGGAGGCCTCGCGCATGTCGTCGGTGTTGGGCTTGAAGGCCAGGCCCCACAGGGCGATGGTGCGGCCGCCGAGATCGCCGAAGTGCTGCTGGAGCTTGGTGAAGGGCACCTGCTTCTGGCGCTCGTTGACGTTTTCCACCGCGCCGAGCAGTTCGGCATGGTAGCCGCAGTCGCGCGCCGTTCGCTCCAATGCCTTGACATCCTTGGGAAAACAGGAGCCTCCGTAACCGGCGCCCGGGTAGATGAACTGGTAGCCGATGCGCGGATCGGAGCCGATGCCGACGCGCACCTGTTCGATGTCCGCGCCCAGCCGCTCGGCCAGGTTGGACAGTTCGTTCATGAAGCTGATCTTGGTGGCCAGGATGGCGTTGGCGGCGTACTTGGTCAGTTCAGCCGAGCGGATGTCCATGGCCAACAGGCGGTCGTGGTTGCGGTTGAAAGGGGCATAGAGCGCGCGCAGCAGTTCCGCGGTGCGCGGGTTGTCGGTGCCGACCACGATGCGGTCCGGGCGCATGAAATCGTTGATGGCCGCGCCTTCCTTGAGGAATTCCGGGTTGGAGACCACGTCGAACTCGACCTGGACCCCGCGTCCGGCCAGGGCCTGGCCGATACGTTCCCGCACCCGGTCGGCGGTACCGACCGGCACGGTCGATTTGTTGACCACGATGCGGTATTCCTGCAGCTGCTCGCCGATCGCGCCGGCCACCGCGAGCACATGCTGCAGATCGGCCGATCCGTCCTCGTCGGGGGGCGTGCCCACGGCGATGAACTGGAACAGGCCATGGGCGACGCCCTCGGCCGGATCCAGGGTGAAGCGCAGCCGGCCGGCCCGGCTGTTTTCCTCCACCATCCGCTCCAGGCCGGGCTCGTAGATGGGAATCTCCCCCCGCTGCAGCCGCTCGATCTTGTCCGGATCGATATCGACGCACAGAACCTCGTTGCCCACCTCTGCCAGGCAGGCGCCGGTGACCAGGCCCACATAGCCGGAACCGTAGATCGTGACCTTCATGCTGTCCCCAGATTGGTATCTATTTAATTTTTATTGAAAACCGAGGTCGGACTGCCGAGCCCGGCCCGAGATCGGCCGCGGCCGCCGGCGCAGCCGGCGAGGTCCCGGCAGACCCCTCGCGGCATGCTAGCAAAGGCGCCCGGGCCGGTCACGGATTTTTCCGGATAAATTATTCGCTTGATCGGCATCGGGAGTTGACACCGGCGGGTGACTTAACCAAAATACGCTGCTTCGTTTTGGAGGGGTTCCCGAGCGGCCAAAGGGGGCAGACTGTAAATCTGCTGGCTCAGCCTTCGGAGGTTCGAATCCTCCCCCCTCCACCAGGTGATTGTTAAACGTCACGCGCAGCGTGACGGCCCGGAGGGCGGAGGGCCAGGGAACTCCCCGGGATGCGGGGCCCGGGTCCCGGAATTGCGCGGGTGTAGTTCAATGGTAGAACCTCAGCCTTCCAAGCTGATGATGTGGGTTCGATTCCCATCACCCGCTCCAAGGGTAGTGTCAGGATGTGCCTGCAGGAACGGGTTGTGATCACCCCGCTCTGCGGTCTGCATCCGGCAGCTGAATTCAAGCCCATATAGCTCAGTCGGTAGAGCACTTCCTTGGTAAGGAAGAGGTCACCAGTTCAAATCTGGTTATGGGCTCCATATTAAATTAGTAACCTGAAAGACGCTGGCCGTCTTGTCGAGCAAAAACGAGTGGGAGATCTTCCATGTCCAAGGAAAAATTTGAGCGAACGAAGCCGCACGTGAACGTGGGAACGATAGGTCACGTGGACCATGGTAAGACGACGCTGACGGCGGCGCTGACGAAGGTGGGTGCCGAGAAGATGGGCGGCGAGTTCCGGGCCTACGATCAGATCGACAATGCCCCGGAAGAGCGTGCGCGCGGGATCACGATTGCCACCGCTCACGTGGAGTACGAGACGGACGCGCGCCACTACGCGCACGTGGACTGCCCCGGTCACGCCGACTATGTGAAGAACATGATCACCGGTGCCGCGCAGATGGACGGCGCGATCCTGGTGGTGAGTGCGGCCGACGGCCCGATGCCGCAGACCCGCGAGCACATCCTGCTGGCGCGTCAGGTGGGTGTGCCCTCGATCGTGGTGTACATGAACAAGGCCGACCAGGTGGATGATCCGGAGCTGCTGGAGCTGGTGGAGATGGAGATCCGCGATCTGCTGTCTTCCTATGATTTCCCCGGCGACGACACCCCGATCATTACCGGTTCGGCGCTCAAGGCGCTGGAAGGCGACACCTCGGAGATCGGCGTGCCGTCGATCGAGAAGCTGCTGGAGGCGCTGGACAGCTACATTCCGGTGCCGGAGCGTCCGGTGGACCAGCCGTTCCTGATGCCGATCGAGGACGTGTTCTCGATTTCGGGTCGCGGCACGGTGGTGACCGGTCGTATCGAGCGCGGCATCGTCAAGGTGGGCGACGAGGTGGAGATCGTGGGTATGCGCGACACCACCAAGACCACGGTGACGGGTGTGGAGATGTTCCGCAAGCTGCTGGACTCGGGCGAGGCGGGCGACAACGTGGGCGTGCTGCTGCGCGGGACCAAGCGTGACGATGTGGAGCGCGGTCAGGTGCTGTGCGTGCCGGGTTCGATCACGCCGCACACCAAGTTCGAGTGCGAGGTGTACGTGCTCTCCAAGGATGAGGGCGGTCGTCACACCCCGTTCTTCAACGGTTATCGTCCGCAGTTCTATTTCCGCACGACGGACGTGACGGGTGCGTGCGATCTGCCGGAAGGCGTGGAGATGGTGATGCCGGGCGACAACGTGAAGATGACGGTGTCGCTGATTGCGCCGATCGCGATGGAAGAGGGTCTGCGCTTCGCCATTCGCGAAGGCGGCCGTACTGTCGGCGCCGGCGTGGTCTCCAAGATCATCGAGTAAGTTGTAATCCATTGCAGGAGCGGGCTCGCCCGCGAACACTTCGCGGCCAGGGCCGCTCCTGCAGAATTTATAGGGCAGTAGCTCAATTGGCAGAGCGGCGGTCTCCAAAACCGCAGGTTGGGGGTTCGATTCCCTCCTGCCCTGCCACTTAACTGGGGCAGGTGCCGGCCGTTAGGGCCGGACAACAATGCCGGGCTCCCAAACAGGTACACCTGGCCGCTGGCTATGAATGCTAAGGTAGAAACCGAAGGCTCGAAACTGGATACCGCGAAAATGGTGCTGGCCGTTGCGCTTCTCCTCGGAGGCGTGGCCGGCTTTTATCATTTTGCCGACTACAACCTGCTGTTCCGCGTGCTGGGGCTGCTGGCTGTCGTGGGCGTGGTGCTGTTCATCTTTGCGCAGACTGCCAAGGGTGCCCAGGCGATCGGTTTCATCGGCAGTGCCCGTATGGAAGTGCGCAAGGTGGTCTGGCCGAGCCGGCAGGAGACCATTCAGACGGCGTTGATCGTGTTCGCGATGGTCATCATTGTGGGTTTGATTCTGTGGCTGCTGGACAAGCTCCTGTTCTGGCTGGTCGGCTGGATAACCGGATAAGGGGCGGTTGAGGATGGCTAAGCGTTGGTATGTCGTACACGCCTACTCGGGGTTCGAGAACCAGGTCAAGCGTTCGCTTGAGGAGCGTGTTGCCCGCAGCGGCATGCAGGAGAGGTTCGGCGAGATCCTGGTCCCGACCGAGGAAGTCGTGGAAATGCGCGAGGGGCAGAAGCGCAAGAGCGAGCGCAAATTCTTTCCCGGCTATGTCCTGGTCCAGATGGAGATGGACGACGAGACCTGGCACCTGGTCAAGGATGTGCCCAAGGTCATGGGCTTCATCGGCGGTACCAGTGATCGTCCGGCGCCGATCTCCGATCGCGAGGCCGACCAGATCCTGAACCGGATCCAGGAGGGCGTGGAGAAGCCGCGGCCCAAGGTCCTGTTCGAGGTGGGCGAGGTGGTACGCGTCACCGACGGCCCCTTCAACGATTTCAACGGCGTGGTGGAAGAGGTCAACTACGAGAAGAGCCGGCTGCGCGTGGCCGTGCTCATCTTCGGCCGTTCCACGCCGGTCGAGCTGGAGTTCAGTCAGGTAGAAAAAGCCTGACGGCCAGATACAAGAGGCAGGATACAGGTTACAAGTTGAAAACCGGATGAACGCGCTTGGCTCTGCGTCAATGCCGACCGCTGGCAGCTGGTCCAAACGGTTTCTACTTGCAACTTGTGTCTCTATTTAACCGGGGAGCCTCCGGAGATCGGGACAAACCCGAATCATAACGAGGCGTTCGCACCCACAGGAGAAGCGAAATGGCAAAGAAAGTCGAAGCCTACATCAAGCTGCAGGTTGCAGCCCAGGAGGCGAACCCCTCGCCGCCGGTCGGCCCTGCGCTGGGCCAGCACGGCGTGAACATCATGGAGTTCTGCAAGGCCTTCAACGCCCAGACCCAGGATGTTGAGAAGGGGCTGCCGATCCCGGTGGTGATCACCGTCTACAACGATCGCAGCTTCACCTTCGTCATGAAGACGCCTCCGGCCGCGATCCTGCTGAAGAAGGCCGCTGGCATCAGCAAGGGCAGTCCCGTGCCGAACACCCAGAAGGTGGGTAAGGTGACCCGGGCGCAGCTCGAGGAGATCGCTCAGACCAAGATGCAGGACCTGAATGCCGCTGACCTGGACGCGGCCGTGCGCATCATAGCCGGCAGCGCCCGCAGCATGGGCCTGGACGTCGAGGAGGCTTGATCATGGCAAAACTTTCCAAACGTATGAAGGCCATCCGCGAGAAGGTCGAGCCGGGCAAGCTGTATCCCATCGATGACGCGTTCAGTCTGCTGAAGGAGTTGAGCGGGGCCAAGTTCAAGGAATCCGTCGATGTCGCGGTCAACCTCGGCGTCGACCCGCGCAAGTCGGACCAGGTGGTGCGCGGTTCCACCGTGCTGCCCAACGGCACCGGCCAGAGCGTGCGCGTGGCGGTGTTCGCCCAGGGTGCCAACGCCGATGCGGCGAAGGACGCCGGCGCCGACGTGGTCGGCTTCGAGGACCTGGCCGAGAGCATCAAGGGCGGCAACCTGGACTTCGACGTGGTCATCGCCACCCCCGACGCCATGCGCGTGGTCGGTCAGCTGGGTCAGATCCTGGGGCCGCGCGGCCTGATGCCCAATCCCAAGGTCGGCACCGTGGCCACCGATGTGGCCGCCGCGGTGAACAACGCCAAGGCCGGTCAGGTGCGCTACCGTACCGACAAGGCCGGCATCATCCACTGCACTATCGGCAAGGTGGATTTCGATGTCGACGCCCTGAAGGGCAACCTGGAGGCCCTGCTGGCAGACCTGCGCAAGGTCAAGCCCGCCGCGGCCAAGGGGATTTATATGAAGAAGGTGACCGTGTCCACCACCATGGGCCCGGGCATCGCTGTCGACCAGGCCACGCTCGCTTCCTGAGCGGGCGGGTCCCGCGGGGGCGGCTGCGGCCGCGCCCGCACGCAACAGACTTTGTGGCACGCCGCTGTCTTCCGGCAGCGGTTTGTCGTCAAAGACCGCAGGCGCGAGGGGTCAGCCCCGAGCTTAATCTCTGACAGCCTGCGCAGACGGTGTCGCCAAGACGGTTTTTTCTGAAACTTGTCCTCGGCCACCGTAACGGGGAACGGATCCCGCAAGGGATTGTTCCATAAGTGAAACCGGATACAGATTCGCTCTGTATCGCAGGAGGTAACTGATGGCACTGAGTCTTGAGCAGAAGAAGACCGTGGTTGCCGAGGTGTCCGAAGTGGCCGCAAGCGCCTATTCCGCCGTGGCGGCGGAATATCGCGGTCTGACCGTGGACCAGATGACCGCGCTGCGCCGCAAGGCGCGGGAAAACGGCGTCTATGTCCGGGTCGTGAAGAACACCCTGGCCCGTCGTGCCGTTCAGGGCACCGAGTTCGAGTGCATTTCAGACAGCCTGGTGGGCCCGCTGATGCTGGCCTTCTCCCAGGAGGATCCGGGCGCTGCCGCCCGTGTGGTCAAGGACTTCACCAAGGAGACTGACAAGCTCCAGGTCAAGTTTCTTGCCCTCAGCGGCAAACTGCTCCCGGCCAATGATCTGGAACGCCTGGCCAAGCTGCCGACTCGCGATGAAGCCCTGGCAATCCTGATGATGCTGATGAAGGCCCCGACCGAGAAGCTGGCCCGCACCCTCAACGAGGTGCCGGGCAAGCTGGTTCGCACCGTGGCGGCCATCCGCGATCAGAAGGAACAGGCGGCCTGACCCGGTTCAAAAATTTGACGCCCCTTGCGGGCTTGTGGACAAGTATTAGGAGTGATTACCATGGCAGTTTCCAAAGAAGACATCCTGGACACCATCGCCAACATGAGCGTGATGGAAGTCGTTGAACTCGTTGAGGCGATGGAAGAGAAGTTCGGTGTTTCCGCCGCCGCTGCCGTGGCTGCCGCCCCGGCTGCCGCCGGGGGTGGCGAAGCCGCTGCCGCCGAGGAGAAGACCGAGTTCGACGTGGTTATGACCAGCTTCGGTTCCAACAAGGTCGGCGTGATCAAGGTCGTCCGCGGCATCACCGGCCTGGGTCTGAAGGAAGCCAAGGACATGGTCGAGGGCGCGCCCTCCACCATCAAGGAAGGCGCTTCCAAGGACGAGGCCGAAGACATCAAGAAGCAGCTTGAAGAGGCTGGTGCAAGCGTCGAGGTCAAGTAATATCAGATTGGCATTCGAGACATGGGTGGCGCCCCGTTCGCGGGGCGCTTCACTCAGCACCGGGGAAAGCTCCGGCTGGTGGCGAAACTGAGCTGCCGGCCTTTTTCTGTTTGTTGACGCTACAAGCGCCAGGTCCAGGTTCGCGGTCTCTTCAGCGTCCCTGCTGCCCGGCACCCCAGTACCTGCATTTATTCGAGAGGAACACCGATGGGCTACAGCTTCACCGATAAGAAACGTATTCGCAAGGATTTCGGCAAGCGACCCAGTATTCTCCAGGTCCCGTACCTGCTGGCGACACAGATCGAGTCCTATGAGCGTTTTCTGCAGACCGGTCAGGGTGGTGCGGAGCAGCGCGAGGACTGCGGTCTGCATGCGGCCTTCTCCTCGGTGTTCCCGATCCAGAGTTATTCCGGCAACGCTGCCCTGGAATATGTCAGTTACCGTCTCGGCACCCCGACCTTCGACGTCAAGGAGTGCCAGCTGCGCGGCATGACCTACGCCGCGCCCCTGCGCGCGCTGGTGCGCCTGATCATCTATGACAAGGAGTCCTCGGCCGAGAACAAGCCGATCAAGGACATCAAGGAGCAGGAGGTCTACTTCGGCGAGATGCCGCTGATGACCGAGAACGGCACCTTCGTCATCAACGGCACCGAGCGCGTCATCGTCTCCCAGCTGCACCGTTCGCCGGGCGTGTTCTTCGACCACGACAAGGGCAAGACCCACTCCTCCGGCAAGCTGCTGTATTCCGCGCGGGTCATTCCCTACCGCGGCTCCTGGCTGGACTTCGAGTTCGACCCCAAGGACTGCCTCTTCGTGCGTATCGACCGTCGCCGCAAGCTGCCGGCGACCATTCTGCTGCGCGCGCTGGGTTACGAGGTCGAGCAGATCCTGGATATCTTCTTCGATACCAACACCTTCCACATCGGCAAGAACGAGATCAAGCTGGACCTGGTGCCTGAGCGCCTGCGCGGTGAAACCGCCATCTTCGACATCAGGATCGGCAATGACGTGCTGGTCGAGGAAGGCCGCCGCATCACCGCCCGTCACATCCGCGAACTGGATCAGGCCGGGGTGAAGAGCCTGGTCGTGCCCGAGTCCTACCTGGTCGGCAAGGTGCTGTCGCACAACGTGGTGGACAAGGCCAGCGGCGAGATCATCGCCAATGCCAACGACGAGCTCACCGAAGAGTTGGTCGCGAAGCTGCGCGAGGCCGGCATCAAGCAGGTCAAGACCCTCTATACCAATGATCTGGACCGCGGTCCCTACATCTCCGAGACCCTGCGCATCGACCCGACCGCCAGCGAACTGGAGGCCCAGGTCGAGATCTACCGCATGATGCGTCCGGGTGAGCCGCCGACCAAGGAAGCGGCCCAGAACCTGTTCAACAACCTGTTCTTCACCGAGGACCGCTACGACCTGTCCGCGGTCGGCCGGATGAAATTCAACCGCCGGGTCGGCCGCGACGAGGTCGAGGGCCCGGGCGTGCTCTACGACGGCGTCTACTTCAAGACCCGCACCGACGAGGCGTCGAAGACGCTGGTCGAGCAGCACGGCGATAACTCCGACATCATTGCCGTGATGAAGGCCCTGGTCGACATCCGCAACGGCAACGGTTTCGTCGACGACATCGATCACCTGGGCAACCGCCGCATCCGCTGTGTCGGCGAGATGGCCGAGAATGTCTTCCGCATCGGTCTGGTGCGCGTCGAGCGCGCGGTCAAGGAGCGTCTGTCCATGGCCGAGAGCGAGGGCCTGATGCCGCAGGAGCTGATCAACGCCAAGCCGGTGGCCGCCGCGATCAAGGAATTCTTCGGCTCCTCGCAGCTGTCGCAGTTCATGGACCAGAACAACCCGCTGTCCGAGGTCACCCACAAGCGCCGCGTCTCTGCGCTCGGCCCGGGTGGCCTGACCCGCGAGCGCGCCGGCTTCGAGGTGCGCGACGTGCACCCGACCCACTACGGTCGCGTCTGCCCGATCGAGACCCCGGAAGGTCCGAACATCGGCCTGATCAACTCGCTGGCCGTGTTCGCCCGCACCAACAAGTACGGCTTCCTGGAAACCCCCTACCGCAAGGTGGTGGACGGCCGGGTGACCGACGACGTCGAATACCTGTCGGCGATCGAGGAAGGGCAGTACGTCATCGCCCAGGCCAACGCCGCCATGGACGACAAGGGCATGCTCACCGATGACCTGATCTCCTGCCGGCACCAGAACGAGTTCACCCTGTCCACCCCGGACAAGGTCGACTACATCGACGTCTCGCCGCGCCAGATCGTGTCGGTGGCCGCCGCGCTGCTGCCGTTCCTGGAGCACGACGATGCCAACCGCGCCCTGATGGGCTCGAACATGCAGCGCCAGGCCGTACCGACCCTGCGCAGCGAGAAGCCGCTGGTCGGCACCGGCATCGAGCGTACCGTGGCCATCGACTCCGGCGTGGCCGTGACCGCGCGTCGCGGCGGCGTGGTGGACTCGGTCGACGCTGCCCGCGTGGTGGTGCGCGTCAACGACGACGAGACCGTTGCCGGCGAGCCCGGTGTGGACATCTACAACCTGACCAAGTACACCCGTTCCAACCAGAACACCTGTATCAACCAGCGCCCGCTGGTCAATCCGGGTGACGTGATCGCGAAGGGCGACGTGCTGGCCGATGGCCCGAGCACCGACATGGGTGAACTGGCGCTGGGCCAGAACATGCTGGTCGCCTTCATGCCCTGGAACGGCTACAACTTCGAGGACTCGATCCTGATCTCCGAGCGGGTGGTGCAGGAAGACCGTTTCACCACCATCCATATCGAGGAGCTCAACTGCGTTGCGCGCGACACCAAGCTGGGTCCGGAGGAGATCTCCGGCGACATCCCCAACGTGGGCGAGAGCGCACTGGCCAAGCTGGACGAGTCCGGCATCGTCTACATCGGCGCCGAGGTCAAGCCGGGCGACATCCTGGTCGGCAAGGTCACACCCAAGGGCGAAACCCAGCTCACTCCGGAGGAGAAGCTGCTGCGCGCCATCTTCGGCGAGAAGGCCTCCGACGTGAAGGACACCTCGCTGCGCGTGCCCTCAGGCATGGACGGCACCGTGGTCGACGTGCAGGTGTTCACCCGCGACGGCGTGGAGAAGGACAAGCGCGCCCTGCAGATCGAGGAAGAACAGCTCGATCAGGTCAAGAAGGATCTGGCCGACCAGATGCGCATCATGGACGAGGACGTCTATCGCCGCGTCGAGGCGCTGTTGATCGGCAAGACCGCCGAGGGCGGGCCGAACAAGCTCAAGCCCGGCAGCAAGATCACCAAGTCCTATCTGGAAGAGCTGGATAAATCCAAGTGGTTCGAGGTCCGGCTCAAGAACGACGAGGCCAACGAGCAGCTGGAGAAGGCCGCCGAGCGTCTGAAGCAGATCCGCGAGGAGTTCGACAAGAAACTCGAAGAGAAGCGGATGAAGATCAAGGCCGGCGACGACCTCGCCCCCGGTGTGCTGAAGATGGTCAAGGTCTACCTGGCCGTGAAGCGCCGCATCCAGCCCGGCGACAAGATGGCCGGCCGCCACGGCAACAAGGGCGTGATTTCGACCATCGTGCCGATGGAGGACATGCCCTATGGCGACGACGGTACCCCGGTCGACATCGTGCTCAACCCGCTCGGCGTACCCTCGCGCATGAACGTCGGCCAGGTGCTGGAAACGCACCTGGGCTGGGCCGCCAAGGGACTGGGTCTGAAGATCGGCGGCATGCTCGATGCCCAGGCTCAGCCCAAGGAACTGCGCGGCTTCCTGGACAAGATCTATAACACCAGCGGCAAGCAGGAGAATCTGGCCGAGTTCAGCGACGACGAGATCGTCCGGCTCGGCGAGAACCTGCGCAGCGGCGTGCCGATGGCGACGCCGGTGTTCGACGGTGCCAACGAGGACGAGATCAAGGGCATGCTGAGACTGGCGGACCTGCCGGAATCGGGCCAGACCGTGCTCTACGACGGCCGTACCGGCGATGCCTTCGACCGCCCGGTGACCGTGGGCTACATGTACATGCTCAAGCTCAACCACCTGGTGGATGACAAGATGCATGCCCGTTCCACCGGCCCGTACAGCCTGGTCACCCAGCAGCCGCTGGGCGGCAAGGCGCAGTTCGGCGGTCAGCGCTTCGGCGAGATGGAGGTCTGGGCCCTGGAGGCCTACGGCGCCGCCTACACGCTGCAGGAAATGCTCACCGTCAAGTCCGACGACGTCAACGGTCGTACCAAGATGTACAAGAGTATCGTGGACGGCGATCACCACATGGAGGCGGGCATGCCCGAATCCTTCAACGTGCTGGTCAAGGAGATCCGCTCGCTCGGCATCAACCTCGAACTGGAACAGGACTGAGCACGGACGCGGTCGCGTAACGGACGATAGTTATTTGGGAATCGGCAGACGCCGATCCCGGACACGAGGCAAAGCAGACCATGAAAGACTTACTGAATCTGGTGAAACCGCAGGGTCATCTGGACGACTTCGACGCCATCCGCATCGGACTGGCGTCGCCCGACATGATCCGGTCCTGGTCCTACGGTGAGGTCAAAAAGCCCGAGACCATCAACTACCGCACCTTCAAGCCGGAGCGCGACGGCCTGTTCTGCGCCAAGATCTTCGGTCCGGTGAAGGACTACGAGTGCCTGTGCGGCAAGTACAAGCGCCTCAAGCACCGCGGCGTGGTCTGTGAGAAGTGCGGCGTCGAGGTCACCCTGGCCAAGGTGCGCCGCGAACGCATGGGCCATATCGAGCTGGCCAGCCCCGTGGCCCACATCTGGTTCCTCAAGTCGCTGCCTTCGCGTATCGGCCTGCTGCTGGACATGACCCTGCGCGACATCGAGCGGGTGCTGTACTTCGAGGCCTTTGTGGTCATCGATCCCGGCATGACCACGCTGGAGCGGGGGCAGCTGCTCTCTGACGAGGCCTACCTCGACACCATCGAGGAATTCGGCGACGAGTTCGACGCCCGCATGGGCGCCGAGGCGGTGTTCGAGCTGCTGAAATCCATCGACATGCAGGCCGAGGCCAACCGGCTGCGCGAGGAGATCGCCGCCACCAATTCCGAGACCAAGCTCAAGCGTCTGGCCAAGCGCCTCAAGCTGATCGAGTCCTTCCTCGAATCCGGCAACAAGCAGGAATGGATGGTCATGGAGGTGCTGCCGGTGCTGCCGCCGGAACTGCGCCCGCTGGTGCCGCTGGATGGCGGCCGTTTCGCCACCTCGGACCTGAACGACCTTTACCGCCGGGTGATCAACCGCAACAACCGTCTGCGCCGGCTGCTGGAGCTCAACGCCCCCGACATCATCGTGCGCAACGAAAAGCGCATGCTGCAGGAGTCGGTCGACGCCCTGCTGGACAACGGCCGCCGCGGCCGTGCCATCACCGGCACCAACAAGCGCCCGCTGAAGTCCCTGGCCGACATGATCAAGGGCAAGCAGGGCCGCTTCCGCCAGAACCTGCTGGGCAAGCGCGTCGACTACTCCGGCCGTTCGGTCATCGTGGTCGGCCCGACCCTGCGCCTGCACCAGTGCGGGCTGCCCAAGCGCATGGCGCTGGAGTTGTTCAAGCCCTTCATCTTCTCCAAGCTCATCCGCCAGGGCGTGGCCACCACCATCAAGGCGGCCAAGAAGCTGGTCGAGCGCGAGAGCACCGAGGTCTGGGATATCCTCGAAGAGGTCATCCGCGAGCATCCGGTGATGCTCAACCGCGCCCCGACCCTGCACCGCCTGGGTATCCAGGCCTTCGAGCCGGTGCTGATCGAGGGCAAGGCGATCCAGCTGCACCCGCTGGTCTGCGCCGCCTTCAACGCCGACTTCGACGGCGACCAGATGGCGGTGCACGTGCCGCTGTCGCTGGAGGCGCAGCTGGAAGCGCGCACCCTGATGATGTCCACCAACAACATCCTCTCGCCCGCCAACGGCGAGCCCATCATCGTGCCGTCGCAGGACGTGGTGCTGGGCCTGTACTACATGTCGCGCGAGCGCATGGACGCCAAGGGCCGCGGTATGGCCTTCTCGGACCTCAATGAACTGCGTCGCGCCTATGACAACGGCGTGGTGGACCTGCATGCCCGGGTCCAGGTCCGTATCGAGGACAGCATGATCAATGACGCCGGCGAGATCGTCACCGAGATGAAGCGCGTCGACACCATCGTCGGCCGCGCCCTGATCTACGAGATCGTGCCGCGCAGCCTGCCCTTCGAACTGGTCGATCAGAACATGACCAAGAAGGTCATCTCCCGGCTCATCAATTCCTGTTATCGCCGGGTGGGGCTGAAGGAGACGGTCATCTTCGCCGACCAGCTGATGTACCTGGGCTTCCGCTACGCCACCCGTTCCGGTGTCTCCTTCGGCGCCGACGACATGGTCATCCCGGAAGAGAAATACGACATCCTGGGCCGTGCCGAGGAAGAGGTGAAGGAGATCGAGGCCCAGTACACCTCGGGTCTGGTCACCAACGGCGAGCGCTACAACAAGGTAGTCGATATCTGGTCGCGCACCAACGATCAGGTCGCCAAGGCCATGATGGCCAAGCTCGGCAGTGAGACGGTGATCGATCCCGAAGGCAATGCCGTCACTCAGGATTCGTTCAATTCCGTGTACATGATGGCCGATTCCGGCGCCCGAGGCAGTGCCGCCCAGATCCGCCAGCTGGCCGGCATGCGCGGCCTGATGGCCAAGCCGGACGGCTCCATCATCGAGACGCCGATCACGGCGAACTTCCGTGAGGGTCTGAACGTCATTCAGTACTTCATCTCCACCCACGGCGCACGCAAGGGTCTGGCCGATACCGCGCTGAAGACCGCCAACTCCGGTTACCTGACCCGGCGTCTGGTCGACGTCTCCCAGGACCTGGTGGTGGTCGAAGAGGACTGCGGTACCGAGAACGGTCTGCTCATGACCCCGATCGTCGAGGGCGGCGATGTGGTCGAGTCGCTGGGCGAGCGCGTGCTGGGCCGGGTGGTGGCCGAGGATACCTACCTGCCGGGCAAGGACGAACTGGCCATCGCCGCCGGTACCCTGATCGACGAGGGCTGGGTCGAGAAGCTGGAACTGATGGGCGTGGACCAGGTCAAGGTGCGTTCCGCCATTACCTGCGAGTCCCGCTACGGCGTCTGCTCCCAGTGCTACGGGCGCGACCTGGCCCGCGGGCATCGGGTGAACAGCGGCGAGGCGGTCGGCGTGATCGCCGCCCAGTCCATCGGCGAGCCGGGTACCCAGCTGACCATGCGTACCTTCCATATCGGCGGCGCGGCCAGCCGTTCGGCGACCGTGAACAACGTCGATGTGAAGGCCGCCGGCACCATCCGGCTGCACAACATCAAGACGGTCGCCAACAAGGAGGGCAACCTGGTGGCGGTGTCCCGCTCCGGCGAGATCGGCGTGGTCGACGCCAACGGCCGCGAGCGCGAGCGCTACAAGCTGCCCTACGGCGCGGTGCTGTCGGTCAATGACGGCGATGCCGTCGAGGCCGGCCAGATCGTGGCCAACTGGGACCCGCATACTCACCCGATCGTCACTGAGGGGGGCGGCCGGGTGCGGTTCTCGGATTTCATCGAGGGCGTCACGGTCAACCGCGAAACCGATGAGATCACCGGCCTGTCCAGTCTGATCGTCTCCGATCCCAAGCAGCGCGGCTCGGCGGGCAAGGACCTGCGGCCGATGGTCAAGCTGGTCGACGAGAAGGGCGACGAGCTCAAGATCGCCGGCACCGACATACCGGCCCACTACTTCCTGCCCGCCGGCGCCATCGTCGGGCTGGAGGACGGCGCCCCGGTGGAGATCGGTGACGTGGTGGCGCGCATCCCGCAGGAGTCCTCCAAGACCCGTGACATCACCGGCGGTCTGCCGCGCGTGGCGGACCTGTTCGAGGCCCGCAAACCCAAGGAGCCGGCCATTCTGGCCGAGATCTCCGGCACCGCCACCTTCGGCAAGGAGACCAAGGGCAAGCAGCGCCTGGTCATCACCCCGGCCGACGGCGATGCGCACGAGGAACTGATTCCCAAGTGGCGCCACGTCACCGTGTTCGAGGGCGAACACGTGGAGAAGGGCGAGACCATCGTCGACGGCGAGCCCAATCCGCATGACATCCTGCGCCTGCTGGGCGTGACCGAGATGGCCAATTATGTGGTCAAGGAGATCCAGGACGTCTACCGGCTGCAGGGCGTGAAGATCAACGACAAGCACATCGAGGTGATCATCCGCCAGATGATGCGCAAGGTGGAGATCCTGGAGCCCGGCGATACCCGCTTCCTCAGGGGCGAACAGGTCGAGAAGGCGATACTGCTGGAGGAGAACGAGAAGGCCGAGGCCGAGGGCAAGGTCCCGGCCAGCTACAACATTCTCCTGCTGGGTATCACCAAGGCCTCGCTGGCGACCGAATCCTTCATCTCGGCGGCCTCCTTCCAGGAGACCACCCGGGTGCTGACCGAGGCCGCCACCCGCGGCGGGCGCGACGAACTGCGCGGACTGAAGGAGAATGTCATCGTGGGTCGCCTGATCCCGGCGGGAACCGGGCTGGCGCATCACGACGAGCGCCGCCGTCTGCGTCATGCCGACCTCGCCGGAGAGGCCGCCGCGGCCGCCTTCGCCGAGCCCGCCGAGGTGGAGTCCGCCGTCGAGTCTTCCGCCGAGTCGCCTGACGAGTCGGATTCCTGACCCTCCCGCCCCGTCCCTGAAACAGGCACCACAAGTGCTTGACAGGGTGGGGGTGGCTCTCTAAAATTGCGCGTCTTTCCCGACAGGCCGGGCAACCATGCCGGCCTGTCGTTTATTTTCCGACCGCATCCATGTTGGCAGCAAGACGGATTAAAGTGAGTTTTTATGCCCACGATCAACCAGTTAGTACGCAAATCGCGTAGCCGCAGAGCGCGGCAGAGTAACGTGCCTGCGCTCGAGGCTTCACCGCAGAAGCGAGGCGTGTGCACCCGTGTCTACACCACCACGCCGAAGAAACCGAACTCGGCATTGCGCAAGGTCGCGCGGGTGCGTTTGACCAACGGTTATGAAGTCAACACCTACATCGGTGGTGAGGGCCACAATCTGCAGGAGCACTCAGTGGTGCTGATCCGTGGTGGTCGTGTGAAGGACCTGCCCGGCGTGCGCTACCACACCGTGCGCGGCAGCCTGGACACCTCCGGGGTGCAGGCGCGCCGCAAGGGGCGCTCGAAGTATGGCGCCAAGCGGCCCAAGTCCTAACGCAGTCCGGTTGCACAGGAAAACGACATGTCCAGAAGAAAGTCAGCAGAACGCCGCCAGATCCTGCCGGACCCCAAGTTCGGCAGTGAGAAGCTGGCCAAGTTTATGAATATGCTCATGATGAGCGGCAAGAAATCGGTCGCAGAGCGCATCGTCTACGGCGCCCTGGACCATATCGGTCAGAAGAGCGGCGACCCGATGGAGGTCATGGACCAGGCCCTGGAGAACGTCAGCCCGATGGTCGAGGTCAAGTCCCGCCGCGTCGGCGGTGCCACCTACCAGGTGCCGATCGAGGTGCGACCGGTCCGCCGCCAGACCCTGGCCATGCGCTGGGTGATCGATGCCGCCAGCAAGCGCAGCGAGAAGACCATGGCGCAACGTCTTGCCGGCGAGATCATGGATGCCTCTGAGAGCCGTGGCGCCGCGGTGAAGAAGCGCGAGGATACGCACCGCATGGCCGAGGCCAACAAGGCCTTCGCGCACTACCGCTGGTAAGCGCGCAGACATTTTTAAGCAACATTATTTAGATAGGAACTCAGTCCGTGGCACGCAAAACCCCAATCGAACGTTATCGCAATGTCGGCATCATGGCGCACATTGATGCCGGCAAGACGACGACTACAGAGCGCGTCCTGTTCTACACCGGCGTGTCGCACAAGATCGGCGAGACGCACGACGGTGCGGCCACCATGGACTGGATGGAGCAGGAGCAGGAGCGCGGCATCACCATCACCTCCGCGGCCACCACCTGCTTCTGGAGCGGCATGGACCAGCAGTTCCCGGAACACCGCATCAATATCATCGACACCCCCGGCCACGTGGACTTCACCATCGAGGTGGAGCGTTCTCTGCGCGTACTCGACGGCGCCTGCGCCGTGTTCTGCGCCGTGGGCGGCGTCGAACCCCAGTCCGAGACGGTCTGGCGCCAGGCCAACAAGTATCACGTCCCGCGCATGGGCTTCGTCAACAAGATGGACCGTGCCGGCGCGAATTTCCTGCGCGTGGTCGAGCAGGTCAAGACCCGGCTGGGCGCCTTCCCGGTCCCGGTGCAGCTGCCGATCGGCGCCGAGGACAATTTCCAGGGCGTGGTGGACCTGATCCGGATGCAGGCCATCTACTGGAACGAGGCCGACATGGGGATGACCTACGAGGCCAGGGATATCCCCGCGGATATGCTCGAGCAGTGCCAGGAGTGGCGCGAGCACATGCTGGAAGCCGCTGCCGAGGCCACCGAAGAACTGATGGACAAGTATCTCAACGAGGGTGATCTGTCCCACGAGGAGATCATCAAGGGCCTGCGCATGCGCACCCTGACGGTCGAGATCATTCCGATGATGTGCGGCTCCGCCTTCAAGAACAAGGGCGTGCAGGCCATGCTGGACGCCATGATCAATTTCATGCCCTCGCCGGTCGACGTGCTGGCCATCAAGGGTGTGCTGGACGACGAGAGCGAGACCGAGGTGCTGCGTAAGTCCTCCGATGACGAGCCCTTCGCCGCGCTGGCCTTCAAGATCGCCACCGATCCCTATGTCGGTTCGCTGACCTTCTTCCGGGTCTACTCCGGCGTGCTGAGTTCCGGCGACACCGTCTACAACTCGGTCAAGGGCAAGAAGGAGCGCGTCGGCCGTATCCTGCAGATGCACTCCAACTCGCGCGAGGAGATCAAGGAGGTGCGCGCCGGCGACATCGCCGCCGCCGTGGGCCTGAAGGACGTCACTACCGGTGACACCCTGTGCGACATGAGCAAGCCCGTCATCCTGGAGCGCATGGAATTCCCCGAGCCGGTCATCTCCGTCGCGGTGGAACCCAAGACCAAGGCCGACCAGGAGAAGATGGGCATCGCCCTGCAGAAGCTGGCTCAGGAGGATCCCTCCTTCCGTGTACATACGGACGAGGAATCCGGGCAGACCATCATCTCCGGCATGGGCGAGCTGCACCTGGACATCATCGTCGACCGCATGAAGCGCGAGTTCAAGGTCGAGGCCAACGTGGGCGCGCCCCAGGTGGCCTATCGCGAGACCATTCGCAAGGCGGTCGAGAAGGTCGAAGGCAAGTTCGTGCGTCAGTCCGGCGGCCGCGGCCAGTACGGCCATGTCGTGCTCAAGCTGGAGCCGCAGGAGCCGGGGGCGGGGTACGAGTTTGTCAACGCCATCGTCGGCGGTGTCGTGCCCAAGGATTACATCCCGGCCGTGGACAAGGGCATCCAGGAGCAGATGGAGAACGGTGTACTGGGCGGGTTCCCGATGGTCGACGTGAAGATCACCCTGTTCGACGGTTCCTACCATGACGTCGATTCCTCCGAGATGGCTTTCAAGATCGCCGGCTCCATGGGCTTCAAGGAAGGCGCGCTGAAGGCCAGTCCGGTGCTGCTCGAACCCATTATGAGTGTCGAGGTCGTTACTCCGGAAGAGTACATGGGCGACGTGGTGGGTGACCTGAACCGCCGTCGCGGCATGATCAAGGAAATGGAGGACGGCCCCTCCGGCAAGCAGGTGCGGGCCGAGGTTCCGCTGTCGGAGATGTTCGGCTATGCCACTGATCTGCGCAGCGCCACTCAGGGCCGCGCCAGCTACAGCATGCAATTCGAAAAATACGCCGAAGCGCCCACCAACGTCGCCGACGCGATCATCAAGAAAGCATCGTAATTCTCTAGAGACCAACAGAACTGTAACGAGGTAGCAGTCGTGTCCAAGGAAAAATTTGAGCGAACGAAGCCGCACGTGAACGTGGGAACGATAGGTCACGTGGACCATGGTAAGACGACGCTGACGGCGGCGCTGACGAAGGTGGGTGCCGAGAAGATGGGCGGCGAGTTCCGGGCCTACGATCAGATTGATAATGCGCCGGAAGAGCGTGCGCGCGGGATCACGATTGCCACTGCTCACGTGGAGTACGAGACGGATGCGCGCCACTATGCGCACGTGGACTGTCCTGGTCACGCCGACTATGTGAAGAACATGATCACGGGTGCGGCGCAGATGGACGGTGCGATCCTGGTGTGCAGTGCGGCGGACGGTCCGATGCCGCAGACGCGCGAGCACATCCTGCTGGCGCGTCAGGTGGGTGTGCCCTCGATCGTGGTGTACATGAACAAGGCCGACCAGGTGGATGATCCGGAGCTGCTGGAGCTGGTGGAGATGGAGATCCGCGATCTGCTGTCTTCCTATGATTTCCCCGGCGACGACACCCCGATCATTACCGGTTCGGCGCTCAAGGCGCTGGAAGGCGACACCTCGGAGATCGGCGTGCCGTCGATCGAGAAGCTGCTGGAGGCGCTGGACAGCTACATTCCGGTGCCGGAGCGTCCGGTGGACCAGCCGTTCCTGATGCCGATCGAGGACGTGTTCTCGATTTCGGGTCGCGGCACGGTGGTGACCGGTCGTATCGAGCGCGGCATCGTCAAGGTGGGCGACGAGGTGGAGATCGTGGGTATTCGCGACACCACCAAGACCACGGTGACGGGTGTGGAGATGTTCCGCAAGCTGCTGGACTCGGGCGAGGCGGGCGACAACGTGGGCGTGCTGCTGCGCGGGACCAAGCGTGACGATGTGGAGCGCGGACAGGTGCTGTGCGTGCCGGGTTCGATCACGCCGCACACCAAGTTCGAGTGCGAGGTGTATGTGCTGAGCAAGGACGAGGGTGGTCGTCACACGCCGTTCTTCAACGGTTATCGTCCGCAGTTCTACTTCCGCACGACGGACGTGACGGGTGCATGCGATCTGCCGGAAGGCGTGGAGATGGTGATGCCGGGCGACAACGTGAAGATGACGGTGTCGCTGATTGCGCCGATCGCGATGGAAGAGGGTCTGCGCTTCGCCATCCGCGAAGGCGGCCGTACCGTGGGCGCCGGCGTGGTCTCCAAGATCATCGAGTAATTCCGGAAGTTCGGGAACAGGGCCCGGCCCTGTTCCCATACTGAAACTATAGGGTTAAACATGACCAACCAGCGAATTCGTATCCGCCTCAAGGCCTTCGATCATCGTCTGATCGATCAGTCGGCGCGGGAGATCGTGGAGACGGCCAAGCGTACCGGCGCTCAGGTGCGCGGTCCGATTCCGTTGCCCACGAAAAAGGAAAGCTTCACCGTGCTGATCTCGCCGCATGTCAACAAGGACGCGCGGGACCAGTATGAGATCCGTACCCACAAGCGGCTGATGGACATCGTCGATCCGACCGACAAGACGGTCGATGCGCTGATGAAGCTGGATCTTGCCGCTGGCGTGGACGTGCAGATTAAGTTGAATTGATGCAGCCGGCGTTGTGCCGGCATGCCAGAGTATTAGGGTTAGAGCAATGGCGATCGGAGTTGTAGGCCGCAAGATCGGAATGACCCGCGTCTTCACCGAAGACGGGGCGGCGGTTCCGGTGACCGTAATCGAGGTCGAACCGAACCGGGTGACCCAGCTGAAGTCGCAGGAGACCGACGGCTATCGTGCGCTGCAGGTAACCACCGGCAGCCGGCGCGCCTCGCGCGTCACCAAGCCGCTGGCCGGGCACTACGCCAGGGCCGGGGTCGAGGCAGGCCGCGGGCTATGGGAGTTCCGCCTGTACGGCGAGGAAGGCGAGGGCATCGAGGTCGGCGCCGAGATCAAGGTCGATATCTTCGAGAACGGCCAGAAGGTCGACGTCAGCGGCACCAGCATCGGCAAGGGCTTCCAGGGCGGTGTGAAGCGTCACAACTTCCGTACCCAGGACGCCACCCACGGCAACTCGCTGTCGCATCGCGCTCCGGGTTCCATCGGTCAGAACCAGACTCCCGGCCGTGTGTTCAAGGGCAAGAAGATGGCCGGCCACATGGGCAGCGTGCGCCGCACCACCCAGAGCCTGGAAGTGGTGCGGGTGGATGCCGAGCGCAACCTGCTGCTGATCAAGGGTTCGGTGCCCGGCGCCAAGGGCGGCGATGTGATCGTGCGCCCGGCAGTCAAGGCTTGAGGAGGCAATGATGGATATTCAGGTTCAGGGTGGTGCATCTGTCAGTGTCTCGGACAAGGCCTTCGGCCGGGATTTCAACGAGGCGCTGATCCACCAGGTCGTGACCGCCTTCATGGCCGGCGGCCGTGCCGGCACCAAGGCGCAGAAGAGCCGCTCCGACGTGCGCGGCGGCGGTTCCAAGCCCTGGCGACAGAAGGGGACAGGCCGGGCGCGTTCTGGTACAATTCGCAGCCCGCTGTGGGCGGGTGGCGGCAAGACCTTTGCCGCTCGTCCGCGCGATTATTCCCAGAAGGTGAACAAGAAGATGTACCGCGGGGCCATGGCCTCGATCCTGTCCGAACTGCTGCGTCAGGATCGACTGGTGATCGTGGACGACTTCTCGCTTGCTGCGCCCAGGACCAGGGACCTGGTGGGCAAGCTCAAGGACATGGATCTGCGGGATGTGCTGATCGTCAATGACGATGCCGACGAGAATCTGTATCTCGCCGCGCGCAACCTCTACAACGTCGGGGTGTGCGATTCAGAGACCGCCGATCCGGTCAGCCTGATCGGGTTCGAAAAGGTGTTGATGACGGTCGACACCCTGAAGAAGTTTGAGGAGAGACTGGCATGAGTCAGGAACGCCTGATGAAGGTTCTGCTGGCGCCGCTGGTGTCGGAGAAGACCGCGCGGCTGGCTGATACGAGCCGTCAGTACGCATTCAAGGTGCTGCCCGATGCCAGCAAGCCGGAAATCCGCCAGGCCGTGGAAAAGCTGTTCGAGGTCAAGGTGACCAACGTGCAGGTGGCCAGGGTCAAGGGCAAGGTCAAGCGCTTCGGTCAGACGCTGGGTAAGCGCTCCGACTGGAAGAAGGCCTACGTCACCCTGGCGGAAGGCCAGGATATCGATTTCATGGGAGCGGAATAATCCGCGCCTGAGGACAGAAGTTAAGAGCGCAAGGTTCAGTCATGGCTATTGTCAAAACCAAGCCCACTTCCCCGGGCCGCCGCTTTGTGGTCAAGCTCTCGACGGGCGACCTGTACAAGGGCGAGCCCTACGGGCCGCTGGTCGAGAAGAAGACCCGGAACGGCGGGCGCAACAACCTGGGTCGGATCACCACCCGGCATCGCGGCGGCGGGCACAAGCAGCGCTATCGTGTCATCGATTTCAAGCGCAACAAGGACGGCATTGTCGGCCGGGTCGAGCGCATTGAATACGATCCGAACCGCAGCGCCAATATCGCGCTGGTGCTGTATGCCGACGGCGAGCGCCGCTACATCCTGGCGCCCAAGGGTCTGGAAGTCGGCATGCCGGTGCAGTCCGGCAGTCATGCCCCGATCAAGCCGGGCAGTGCCATGCCGCTGCGCAACGTCCCGGTGGGCACCCTGGTGCACAACATCGAGATGAAGCCCGGCAAGGGCGGTCAGCTGGCGCGCAGCGCCGGCGCCGGTGTGCAGCTGGTGGCCCGCGAAGGCCAGTACGCCACCCTGCGCCTGCGCTCGGGCGAGATGCGCAAGGTTCACGCCGACTGCCGCGCCACCATCGGCGAGGTCGGCAATGCCGAGCACAGCCTGCGTTCGCTGGGCAAGGCCGGTGCCAAGCGCTGGCGCGGCGTGCGCCCGACGGTGCGCGGCGTGGCCATGAACCCGGTGGATCATCCGCATGGCGGCGGTGAGGGTCGTACCTCGGGCGGTCGTCATCCGGTCACTCCCTGGGGTGTTCCGACCAAGGGCTACAAGACGCGCAAGAACAAGCGCACCGATCATATGATCGTGCGCCGTCGCAAGAGCAGATAAGTTTAAGGGGATCTAAACGTGCCACGTTCAGTTCGTAAAGGGCCGTTTGTCGACGAGCACCTGAGCAAGAAGGTCGACGCCGCCGTTGCGGCCAACAGCCGCAAGCCGATCAAGACCTGGTCGCGCCGCTCCATGATCCTGCCGGACATGGTGGGGCTCACCATCGCCGTGCACAACGGGCGTCAGCACGTGCCCGTGCTGATCAACGAGAACATGATCGGCCATAAGCTCGGTGAGTTTGCCGCCACGCGTACCTTCAAGGGTCACGCGGCCGACAAGAAGTCCAGGTAAGGGAGTGAGTCAGATGCAGGTCAGTGCCAAATTGCGTTTTGCGCGAATCTCGCCCCAGAAGTGCCGTCTGGTGGCCGATCAGGTGCGCGGCATGCCGGTCGAGCGGGCGCTGCAGACCCTGATGTTCAGTCAGAAGAAGGCGGCTGGCATCGTGCGCAAGGTGCTGGAGTCCGCCATCGCCAACGCCGAGCACAATGAAGGCGCCGATATCGACGAGCTGAAGATCTCGACCATCATGGTCAACGAGGGTCCGACGCTGAAGCGCTTCCGTGCGCGCGCCAAGGGCCGCGCCAACCGTATTTTAAAGCAGACCAGCCACATCACCGTGACGGTCGCCGATTAACGCTGCGGATACAGCATAAAGAGAGTTCGGAATGGGTCAAAAAGTCAATCCAAACGGTATTCGCCTGGGGATAGTCAAGGACTGGACCTCCAAGTGGTATGCGGATTCCCGGCAGTTCGCCGAGTATCTGAACAACGACATCAAGGTGCGTGACTACCTCAAGCAGCGCCTGTCGCATGCCTCTGTGAGCCGGATCAAGATCGAACGCCCGGCCAAGAATGCCATGATCACGATCTACACCGCGCGTCCGGGTATCGTGATCGGCAAGAAGGGCGAGGATATCGAGGCCCTGCGCAAGGACGTCTCCCGCCTGATGGGCATCCCGGTGCACATCAACATCGAGGAGATCCGCAAGCCCGAACTCGATGCGCAGCTGGTGGCCGAGAGCGTGGCCCAGCAGCTCGAGCGCCGCATCATGTTCCGTCGCGCCATGAAGCGCGCCGTGGGCAACTCGATGCGTCTGGGTGCCCAGGGTATCCGCATCAACGTGGCCGGCCGACTCAACGGCGCCGAGATCGCGCGTACCGAATGGTACCGTGAGGGCCGGGTCCCGCTGCACACGCTGCGTGCCGATATCGACTATGGCTTCGCCGAGGCCCGTACCACTTACGGAATCATCGGCGTGAAGGTCTGGATATTCAAGGGCGAGGTGTTCGGCAAGGGCGAACAAAGCGCTGAAACCGATGCCGGCAAGAAGGCCGCGGCAGGCTAACGGAGTTCTGGATCATGCTGCAACCGAAACGCACCAAATTTCGCAAACAACAGAAGGGCCGTAACCGCGGGCTGTCCACTTCGGGCAACCGTGTCAGCTTCGGTGAGTATGCGATCAAGGCAACCACCCGTGGCCAGGTGACTGCGCGCCAGATCGAGGCCGCGCGCCGCGCCATCACCCGTCATGTCAAGCGTGGCGGCAAGCTGTGGATCCGCGTGTTCCCGGACGTGCCTGTGACCAAGAAGCCCATCGAGGTCCGCATGGGCAAGGGCAAGGGCAACGTCGAGTACTGGGTCGCCAAGATCCAGCCCGGCCGTGTGCTGTACGAAATCGAGGGTGTCTCCGAGGAGATGGCGCGGGAAGCCTTCCGTCTCGCCGCGGCCAAGCTTCCGGTCGGTATCACCTTTGTCAACCGGACGGTGATGTGATGAAAGCGAACGACATGCGAAACAAATCCACTGCCGAGCTGCGCGAGGAACTGACGGGCCTGCTGCGCGAGCAGTTCAATCTGCGTATGCAGAATGCCACGGGCCAGTTGTCGCGCCCGCACCAGTTCAAGCGTGTGCGCAAGGATATTGCACGTATCAAGACCGTGCTGAATGAAATGGCGAAGTCGGGTGATGCAGCATGAGTGAAGAACAGAAAGTCGAGCGCACCCTGACCGGGCGCGTGATCAGCAACAGGATGGACAAGACCGCGACCGTGATGATCGAGCGTCGTGTGCGTCACCCCCTGTACGGCAAGTATATCCGCCGGTCCACCAAATACCATGTGCACGACGAGAACAACGAGTGCCAGGAAGGGGATCTGGTTACGATCCAGGAGTGCCGCCCGCTGTCGAAGACCAAGACCTTTCGTCTGGTGTCCGTGGTCGAGCGTGCCGAGGCGGTCTGAAGACAGTCGCCGAGTTCATACAGTTTTTAGGAAGCCGTCATGATTCAGATGCAAACCATGCTGAATGTCGCCGACAACAGCGGCGCCCGCGAAGTCCAGTGCATCAAGGTGCTGGGCGGTTCGCATCGCCGCTATGCCGGGATCGGCGACGTGATCAAGGTCAGCGTGAAGGAAGCCATCCCGCGCGGCAAGGTCAAGAAAGGCGAGGTCTACAACGCCGTCGTCGTGCGCAGCCGTAAGGGTGTGCGCCGCCCCGATGGTTCCCTGATCCGCTTCGATACCAATGCGGCGGTACTCCTGAACAACAAGCTGGAGCCCATCGGTACCCGTATCTTCGGCCCTGTCACCCGCGAGCTGCGCGGCGACAAGTTCATGAAGATCGTGTCACTGGCTCCGGAAGTGCTCTAACACAGGCAGGGTTTCGACATGCGTAAGATCAAGAAAGGTGACGAAGTCGTCGTCACCGCTGGCAAGGACAAGGGCAAGCGCGGCAGCGTGCTGCGGGTGCTGGATGATGATCGGTTGATTGTTGAAAACGTCAACGTCGTCAAGAAGCACCAGAAGCCGAACCCGGGCGCCGGCGTGGCCGGGGGCATCATGCAGAAGGAGGCGCCGATTCAGGTGTCCAACGTGATGCTGTTCAACCCTCAGACCAGCAAGGGCGAGCGGGTTGGTTTCAAGACGCTGGAGGACGGCCGCAAGGTGCGCGTGTTCAAATCCACCGGTGAAGTGGTAGACGCTTAATTCATTACAGGTTGGTTGCAGCGATGGCAAGGTTACAGGATCACTATCGGGACACCGTGATCAAGCAGCTCCAGGAGCAGTTTGGTTACGCCAACGTCATGGAAGTCCCCAAGATTACCAAGATCACGCTCAATATGGGTGTGGGCGAGGCCGTGGCAGATCGAAAGGTCATGGAAAACGCCGTCGGCGATATGGAGAAGATCGCCGGGCAGAAGGCTATCGTGACCAAGGCGCGCAAGTCCGTTGCCGGCTTCAAGGTCCGCGAGGGCTGGCCCATCGGCTGCAAGGTGACGCTGCGCCGTGAGCGCATGTATGAATTCCTGGATCGGCTGATCAATATCGCCATTCCGCGCGTGCGTGACTTCCGCGGCGTGAGTGGCAAGTCCTTCGATGGCCGTGGCAACTACAGCATGGGCGTGAAGGAACAGATCATCTTCCCGGAAATCGATTACGACAAGGTTGATGCACTGCGTGGGATGGATATCACCATTACCACCACCGCCAAGACGGACGAGGAAGCCAAGGCCCTGCTGTCGGCCTTCAGCTTCCCCTTCCGCAATTAAGGAATAGGTACTATGGCCAAGAAATCCATGATTGCCCGCGAAGCCAAGCGCCTGAAGACGGTGAAGAAGTATGCCGCCAAGCGGGCCGAACTGAAGGCGGTTATCAAGAACCCGGAGACCAGCGTCGAAGAGCGCATGGACGCCGTGAACAAGCTGAACAAGCTGCCGCGCGATGCCAGTCCGGCCCGGATGCAGCGCCGTTGCCAGCTGACCGGTCGTCCGCATGCCGTGTACCGCAAGTTCGGCCTGTGCCGCAACAAGCTGCGTGAGCACGCCATGAAAGGCGAGGTTCCGGGCCTGGTCAAGGCCAGTTGGTAAGAATTGAGTCGCGAGGATAATTGCACATGAGTATGTCGGATCCCCTGGCGGACATGCTGACCCGCATCCGCAACGCCCAGACCGCCGAGATGGCGGAGGTGGTCATGCCTGCGTCCAAGCAGAAGGCGGCCATCGCCAAGGTGTTGAAGGACGAGGGCTATATCGGCGACTACAGCGTCGAGGACGAGGGCAAGAAGCCGCAGCTGCGTATCGGCCTGAAGTATTATCAGGGCCGGCCCGTGATCATGCACATCAAGCGTGTCAGTCGTCCGGGTCTGAGAATCTATAAGGGCAAGGATGAACTGCCCCAGGTCAACGGTGGTCTCGGTGTTGCCATCATATCCACCTCGCGTGGCGTGATGAGTGACCGCGAGGCGCGCGCCAGCGGCCAGGGCGGCGAAGTCCTCTGCACCGTCAGCTAAGTTAAGGCGCGCAGTTATGTCACGTATCGCAAATTATCCGATCCAGCTTCCGGCGGGCGTCGAGTTCGAGATGACCGGCCAGGCCGTGAAGATCAAGGGCCCCAAGGGCGAGATGCATTACAACGTCCACGAGGATGTGGAAGTCTCGCGCGACGAGAATGTGCTGAGCTTCAAGCCGCGCAAGGAATCCAAGCAGGCCTGGGCCCAGGCCGGGACCACGCGTGCCAACATCAACAACATGCTGGTCGGCGTGAAGGACGGTTTCGAGCGCAAGCTGGAACTGGTCGGCGTCGGTTATCGCGCCCAGGCGCAGGGCAAGGTCCTGAACCTCACCCTGGGCTTCTCGCACCCGATCAACTACGAGGTGCCCGAGGGGATCACCATCGAGACCCCGAGTCAGACCGAGGTTGTGGTCAAGGGCGTGGACAAGCAGGCCGTGGGTCAGGTCGCGGCAGAGATTCGCGGCTTCCGTCCGCCCGAGCCCTATAAGGGCAAGGGCGTGAAGTACGCGGACGAGACGATCGTCCGCAAGGAAGCCAAGAAGAAATAAGTTGTAACGACACAGGCAAGGCGGCGGTCGGAATCGTCGCTGGTGCAGAGAGGTTATCGAAATGGCAACACTGGACAAGAAGGCAGCGCGGCTGCGTCGTGCACGGCGTGCGCGCGCCAAGATACGCGAACTGGGCGATTACCGCCTGAGCGTTTACCGTACTCCGCGCCACATCTACGCACAGGTCTTTGCCCCCGACGGCGACAAGGTCGTCGCCGCCGCATCGACCCTGGACAAGGCCCTGCGTGCCGAGTTGGCCAAGACCGGCAATGCCACCGCGGCCACCGCCGTCGGCAAGGCCATCGCGGAGAAGGCCAGGGCAGCGGGCGTGACCCGGGTTGCTTTCGACCGTTCCGGTTACAAATATCACGGCCGAGTCAAGGCGCTGGCGGATGCCGCGCGGGAAGCCGGTCTCGAGTTTTAAGGGTGAATCATGGCGAGTGTAGACGCACAAGTACAGGGCGACGGGCTGCAGGAAAAGCTGATTGCGGTCAACCGCGTGGCCAAGGTGGTCAAGGGCGGCCGGATCTTCGGCTTCTCCGCATTGACCGTGGTCGGTGACGGCAACGGCAAGGTCGGCTTCGGCACCGGCAAGGCGCGCGAGGTTCCGGTGGCCATCCAGAAGGCCATGGAGAACGCCCGCAAGAACATGAAGTCCTATGCGCTCAACGAGGGCACCCTGTTCTATGCCGCCAAGGGCCGGCATGGCGCGGCCAAGGTGTACATGCAGCCGGCTTCCGACGGTACCGGTATCATCGCCGGCGGCGCCATGCGCGCCGTGCTGGAGGTGGTGGGCGTGCGCAACGTCCTGTCCAAGTGTGTCGGCAGCCGCAACCCGATCAATGTCGTGCGCGCGACGCTCAATGCCCTGGACAACATCAGTTCGCCGGACGAGATCGCAGCCAAGCGCGGCAAGAAACTCGAAGAGATCCGGGGGTAAGTCATGGCGGAGAAAAAGCTCAAAGTCACCCTGGTGCGCAGCGTCGCGGGTCGACTCAAGAAACACAAGGCCTGTGTGGCAGGTCTCGGCCTGCGCCGCATCCGGCATAGTGTCGAAGTGCTGGACACGCCGGAGAACCGCGGGATGATCAACAAGGTCTCGTACCTGCTGCAAGTCGAGGAAGCCTGACATGCGACTGAATACCATCAAGCCCGGCGCGGGCAGCAAGCCCTCTCCAAAGCGTGTCGGTCGCGGCATCGGTTCGGGTCTGGGCAAGACCTGCGGCCGTGGCCACAAGGGTCAGAAGTCCCGCTCCGGCGGCTACAACAAGGTCGGTTTCGAAGGCGGCCAGATGCCGCTGCAGCGCCGCCTGCCCAAGGTCGGTTTCAAGTCCCGCGTCGGCCGGACCCGTGCCGAGGTGCGCCTGGACGAACTGGCCAAAATCGATGCCGACGTCATCGACCTGGCCGTGCTCAAGGCAGCCAGCGTGGTTGGCCAGCAGATCGACAAGGCCAAGGTCATCCTGTCGGGTGAACTGAACAAGGCCGTGACGCTGAAGGGCGTGGCCGTGACCAAGGGGGCCCGTGCCGCCATCGAGGCTGCCGGCGGGAAGGTCGAAGACTAGTGCTGCCGGTCACGAATATTCGTAGCCGGAGGCACTGATGGCCGCACCGGGCGCTACATTAGCGGGATCGCTGGGAGATATCGGCAAACTCCGGGAGCTGCGCCAGCGCATCTTCTTCGTGCTCGGCGCGCTGATCGTCTATCGGCTGGGCGCCCATATCCCGGTGCCCGGCATCGATCCGGTCATCCTGAAGCAGCTGGCCGATCAGCAGAGCGGCACCATCCTGGACATGTTCAACATGTTCTCAGGCGGTGCCCTGATGCGCTTTACCATCTTCGCGCTCGGGATCATGCCCTACATCTCGGCATCGATCATCATCCAGCTGCTGAGCTACACGGTGCCGGCGCTGGAGAAGATCAAGAAGGAAGGTGAGGCCGGACGGCGCAGGATCACCCAGTACACGCGCTATGCGACCCTGGGGCTGGCGACGGTACAGGCCATCGGCATATCGGTCGGTCTGATGAACAGCCAGGAAGGGCTGGTCATCAATCCCGGGCCGGCCTTCGTGATGACCGCGGTGATTACCCTGGTCACGGGGACCATGTTCCTGATGTGGCTGGGTGAGCAGATCACCGAGCGCGGCATCGGCAACGGAATATCGATCATCATCTTCGCCGGTATCGTGGCCGGCCTGCCGGCGGCCATCGGCGGTACGCTGGAACTGGCCCGCACCGGTGAGATGAACGTGCTGACGATCCTGTTCCTGTTCGTCATGGCGCTGGCGGTCACCGCCTTTGTCGTGTTCGTGGAACGGGGCCAGCGTCGGATCACGGTGAACTATGCGCGTCGTCAGCAGGGCCGCAAGGTCTATGCGGCGCAGAGCACGCATCTGCCGCTGAAGCTGAACATGGCCGGTGTCATACCGCCCATCTTCGCCTCCAGCATCATCCTGTTCCCGGCCACGCTGGGCAGCTGGTTCGGACAGAGCGAAGGCATGCGCTGGCTGTCGGATATCGCCGCGACCCTGTCACCGGGGCAGCCGCTGTACGTCATGCTGTATGCGCTGGCGATCATTTTCTTCTGCTTCTTCTATACCGCGCTGGTGTTCAATGCGCGGGAGACGGCAGACAACCTGAAGAAGTCGGGCGCCTTCATTCCGGGCATCCGGCCGGGCGAGCAGACCGCGCGTTACATCGATAATGTCATGACTCGGTTGACGCTGGTGGGCGCGGGCTATATCACGCTGGTGTGTCTGTTGCCCGAGTTCCTGATCCTGTACTGGAACGTGCCTTTCTATTTCGGCGGCACGTCCCTGCTGATCATCGTGATCGTGGTGATGGACTTCATGGCGCAGGTCCAGGCGCACCTGATGTCGCACCAGTACGAGGGGCTGATGAAGAAGGCCAACCTCAAGGGGCACGGTCGCAGCGGACTGCTGCGCTAGTTTGGATATTCGGCGAACCGTATCGCCATCATTTGATTGGGTGATGTCATGAAAGTCAGAGCATCTGTGAAAAAGATCTGTCGTAACTGCAAGATCATCCGCCGCAACGGTGTGGTGCGCGTGATCTGCTCCGACGCCCGGCACAAGCAGCGCCAGGGCTGAGCCGGGACGGCGACCGGTACTGGAGCCGGGCGCAGACGCGTCCGGCGATTGATTTTTTGTTCATTGCAAGATAGTCTTACGCGTTTCCCGTGACCGGGGCGTAAGTACGTGTAGCAGGAGAGGCTGATGGCCCGTATTGCAGGCATAAACATTCCCGTGCAGAAACATGCGGTTATAGCGCTGACCTCGATCTATGGCGTGGGCCGGACGCGGGCCAGGCAGATCTGCGACGCCGCGGGCGTCGCCCACGACCGCAAGATCCGGGATCTGGACGACGGCGAGATCGAGGCCCTGCGCGCCGAGGTCGGAAAGTTCGCTGTCGAGGGTGATCTCCGCCGTGAAATTTCTATGAATATCAAACGTTTGATGGATCTTGGCTGCTATCGCGGCCTGCGCCATCGGCGCGGGTTGCCGCTGCGGGGTCAGCGCACCCGGACCAATGCCCGTACCCGCAAGGGTCCGCGCCGTCCGATTCGTCGTTAATATCAGTTAGTTACTGAATTCCAGGGTTAAATACAGCTATGGCTAAACCGGCAGCACGCCCCCGTAAGAAGGTGAAGAAGAATGTGGTCGACGGCGTCGCCCACATCCAGGCTTCGTTCAACAACACCATCGTGACCATCTCAGACCGCCAGGGCAACGCCCTGTGCTGGGCCACGGCCGGGGGTTCCGGCTTCCGCGGCTCGCGCAAGAGCACACCCTTCGCCGCCCAGGTGGCGGCCGAGCGTGCCGGCAAGGTGGCCCTGGAATACGGGATGAAGAATCTGGATGTCATGGTCAAGGGCCCGGGCCCGGGACGTGATTCCGCTGTGCGTGCCCTGCACGGGGTGGGATTCAAGATCACCAACATTCAGGACGTGACGCCGATTCCGCACAACGGCTGCCGTCCGCCCAAGAAACGTCGCGTCTGAGCGGGGAGTCGACATGGCCAAGTACGTAGGATCCAAATGCCGCCAGTGCCGCCGCGAGGGCACCAAGCTGTTCCTCAAGGGCGAGAAGTGCTACACCAGCAAGTGCCCGGTGGAGAACCGTCCGTTCCCGCCCGGCCAGCATGGCCAGCGCCGCACCCGCCTGTCGGATTATGCACTGCAGCTGCGCGAGAAGCAGAAGCTGCGTCGTATCTACGGTGTTCTGGAAAAGCAGTTCCGCAGCTATTACAAGGAAGCCGCCCGCCGCAAGGGCTCGACCGGTGACAACCTGTTGCAGCTGCTGGAATCGCGGCTCGACAACATCGTCTACCGTATGGGCTTTGCCGCCTCACGCAGCGAAGCGCGTCAGCTGGTGCGCCACAACGGCATCACCGTCAATGGCAGGAAGATGAACATCCCTTCCGCCCAGATCAGCCCCAATGACATCATCGGGCTGTCGGAGAAGGCGCGCGGACAGTCCCGGGTGCAGGCCGCAATCGAGCTGGCGCAGCAGCGTGGATTTGCCGACTGGATCGATGTCGATCCCAAGAAGATGGAAGGCGTGTTCAAGGCCGCACCGGAACGTGGCGAACTGCCGTCGGATATCCAGGAACAGCTGGTCGTCGAGCTGTACTCCAAGTAATCCATAGGAGAGAGGAAATTCCATGCAGGGCAGTGTTACTGAATTCCTGAAACCCCGCATCGTTGACATCCAGCAGGTCAACGATCTTCGCGCCAAGGTCACGATCGAGCCGCTCGAGCGTGGTTTTGGACATACACTGGGTAACGCCCTGCGTCGTATCCTGTTGTCCTCCATGCCGGGTGCTGCTGTCACCCAGGTCGAGATCGACGGCGTGCTGCATGAGTACTCCACCATGGAGGGCGTGCAGGAAGACGTGATCGATATCATGTTGAACCTGAAGAACCTGGCCATCCGTCTGCACAATCGCGACGAGGCCAGCCTGAGCCTGAAGAAGAAGGGTCCGGGCCCGGTGACGGCCGGCGACATCACGCTTGATCACGATGTCGAGATCGTCAACCCGGATTATGTCATCGCCCACCTGACCCAGTCCGGTGAGCTGAACATGATGCTCAAGGTCAGCAAGGGCCGCGGCTACGTGCCCGCCAATGCCCGCATCGGTGTGGACGAGGATCGTCCGATCGGCAATCTGCAGCTGGATGCCAGCTTCAGTCCGGTCAACAAGGTCAGCTATACCGTCGACAGCGCCCGCGTGGAGCAGCGCACCGACCTGGACAAGCTGATCATCGACATCGAGACCAACGGCACCATCGATCCGGAAGAGGCCATCCGCCGCGCCGCGACCATCCTCCAGGATCAGCTGTCGGTGTTCGTGGACCTGCAGGGCAAGGAAGAGGAGCAGAAGGAGTCGGTTGCCCCCGATATCGATCCGATCCTGCTGCGTCCGGTTGACGATCTGGAACTGACCGTGCGTTCGGCCAACTGCCTGAAGGCCGAGAGCATCTACTACATCGGCGATCTGATCCAGAAGACCGAGGTGGAACTGCTCAAGGCACCGAACCTGGGCAAGAAGTCACTCACCGAGATCAAGGATGTGCTGGCTTCCCACGGCCTGTCCCTGGGCATGCGCCTGGACAACTGGCCGCCGCCGGGGCTGCGGGACAAGGATCGCGCGACCGCCTGACGCGGTGCCGATTGTATTATTGACCGGGCGCGGACTGCCGCGCCCGTATTTTCGGGATCTGAGGTAACGACCAATGCGACATCGCAAGAGTGGACGCCAGTTAAACCGCAACAGTTCGCATCGCAAGGCCATGTTCCGCAACATGGCGGCGTCGCTGCTGCGCCATGAAGTCATCACCACCACCCTGCCCAAGGCCAAGGAACTGCGCCGGGTGGCCGAGCCGCTGATCACCATGGCCAAGAACGATTCGGTGCACCAGCGCCGGCTGGCCTTCTCCCGCCTGCGTGACCGCGAGGTGGTGACCAAGCTGTTCGACGAACTGGGCCCGCGTTACCAGGCCCGTCCCGGCGGTTACCTGCGCATCCTCAAGATGGGCTACCGGGCCGGCGACTCCGCGCCCATGGCGCTGGTCGAGTTGGTCGATCGTCCCGAGACCGCTGCCGAGGAAGGCACCGAGGCTGCCGAATAGCCTTGCCGTCTGCGTGCACAGAAAAGCCGGGCCTGCCCCGGCTTTTTTTGCGTCTGAAGGAAATGCATGAGCAACGAGACGGGATGCAGGCAAAGCATCGTCTCCCCGCATGCACTCCATGCAGACTTGTCTCCTGTATCCTGCCTCTTGTATCTTGACCCTGGTGATCATCCTCTTCACCGACTTCGGCCTGGAAGACCCCTACATCGGTCAGATGCAGGCCGTGCTCCATCGCGACGCACCCGGCGTCCCGCAGGTCAACCTGTTCGCCAAGGCGCCGAACTTCGACCCCCATGCCGGTGCCTATCTGCTGGCGGCCTACGCTGATGAATTCCCCGTCGACACAGTGTTTCTGGCCGTGGTGGATCCCGGCGTGGGCGGCGACCGCCGGCCCTGTGTGGTCCGGGCTGACGGACGCTGGTTCATCGGGCCGGACAATGGTCTGTTCAACGTGGTCGCCATGCGGGCGCAGGCCCTGGAATGGTGGGATATCGACTGGCACCCGGCGCGGCTGTCGGCCAGCTTTCACGGTCGTGACCTGTTCGCGCCGGTGGCGGCCCGGATCGCCACCGGGGCAGCGGTGCCCGGGGTGGCGGTTGCTCCCGAGGCGCGTATCCAGCCGGGATGGCCGCCGGAACTGGCGCAGGTGATCTATATCGATCATTACGGCAACGCCATGACCGGTATCCGTGCGGCCAGTCTGGAAGGGGATGTGGAACTGGAGGTGGGGGTCCACCGCCTGCGCCGGGCCGAGACCTTCAGTGCCGTCGCGGCGGGTGAGGCCTTCTGGTACGAGAACGCCAACGGCCTGGTCGAGATCGCGGTCAACCAGGGCCATGCCGCGACCCGGCTCGGCCTGAGCCTGGGCGAGCGGGTGCACTTCAGCGGGCGGCTGTAGCAAACGTAAGTGGCAGTAACGCAGAGGACGCAAAGCCGCAGAGGCGCAAAGTCGAATATCTTGTCGGGATTATGTAAATCTCAGGCAGGCCTTCCCGTCATCCCGGCGCAGGCCGGAATCCATAACCACGACGGTATCTGGATTCCGCCCTACCTGGGAATGGTCCCACCAAACGAAACAATCACAACGAACTAATCATTAATACACTCTGCGTCTCTGCGCCTTTGCGTCCTCTGCGTTTCCGTCACGCATGTTCAGAAGACCCCGCCTCCAGCAGCGGCCGCAGGAACCGCCCCGTATGTGAATCCGCATGGGCCGCCACCGTCTCCGGTGTACCCTCCACGATCAGTTCGCCGCCCTTGTCGCCGCCCTCCGGCCCCAGGTCGATGACCCAGTCGGCGGTCTTGATCACGTCCAGATTGTGCTCGATCACGATCACGGTATTGCCGTGATCGCGCAGTCGGTGCAGCACGACCAGCAGCTGTTCGATGTCATAGAAGTGCAGGCCGGTGGTGGGCTCGTCCAGGATGTAGAGGGTCTTGCCGGTGTCCCGCTTGGACAGCTCACGCGCCAGCTTCACCCGCTGCGCCTCGCCGCCGGACAGGGTGGTGGCGTTCTGGCCCAGCCTGATGTACGACAGTCCGACATCCATCAGGGTCTGCAGCTTGCGCTTGAGCGCCGGTACCGCGCTGAAGAAGGACAGGGCATCCTCCACCGTCAACTCCAGTACCTCGTGGATGGTCCTGCCCTTGTAGCGGATCTCCAGGGTCTCGCGGTTGTAGCGCTTGCCGTGACAGACGTCGCAGGGCACATAAATGTCGGGCAGGAAGTGCATTTCCACCTTGATCACGCCGTCGCCCTGGCAGGCCTCGCAGCGCCCGCCCTTGACGTTGAAGCTGAAGCGGCCGCTCTTGTAGCCGCGCGAGCGTGCCTCCTGGGTGCCGGCGAACAGTTCGCGGATGGGCGTGAACAGGCCGGTGTAGGTGGCCGGGTTGGAGCGGGGCGTGCGGCCGATCGGACTCTGGTCGATGTCGACCACCTTGTCGAAGTGCTCCAGGCCCTCGATGGCGCGGTGCGGTGCCGGACTGGTGGCGGCCTTGTTCAGCTCGCGCGCGGCGAAGGGATAGAGGGTATCGTTGATGAGCGTCGACTTGCCGGAGCCGGACACGCCGGTGATGCAGGTCATCAGCCCCACCGGGATGTCGATGTCCACGCCCTTGAGGTTGTTGCCGGTCGCACCCAGCACCCGCAGCATGCGCAGTTCGTTCACCGGGGTGCGCTGCTTGGGGACTGCGATCCGACGCGTGCCCGAGAGATACTGACCGGTGAGCGAGTCGGGGTTGGCCATGATATCGGCCGGTGTGCCCTGGGCGACGATATGGCCGCCGTGGATGCCGGCGCCCGGGCCCATGTCGAGCACATGATCGGCGCTCATGATGGCCTCCTCGTCGTGCTCGACCACGATGACGGTATTGCCCAGATCACGCAGGTAGTCGAGCGTGTTGAGCAGCCGCTGGTTGTCGCGCTGGTGCAGGCCGATGGAGGGTTCATCCAGGATGTACATCACCCCCACCAGGCCGGCGCCGATCTGACTGGCCAGGCGGATGCGCTGGGCTTCGCCGCCGGAGAGGGTGTCGGCGCTGCGTTCCAGCGACAGGTAGTCCAGGCCGACATTGACCAGGAAACTCAGGCGTTGGTTGATCTCCTTGAGGATCTTGACCGCGATCCTGCCGCGACGACCTTCAAGCGTGAGCGTGCCGAAGAATTCCAGCGCCCGTACGACCGGAAGCGCGGTCAGTTCGGGCAGGGTGCGGCCTTCGATGAACACGTGCCGGGCCGCGCGGTTCAGGCGAGTGCCGCCGCACTCGGGGCAGGCGCGGGTGCTCAGATACCGGGCCAGTTCCTCGCGCACGATGTTGGATTCGGTCTCGCGGTAGCGCCGGTCCATGTTGGGGATGATGCCCTCGAAGGTGTGCCGGCGGACGGTGAAGCCCTTGCGCTCGGACAGGTACTCGAAGTCGATCTCTTCATCCCCCGAGCCGTGAAGGATCACCGCGCGCGTCGCCTCCGGCAGTTCCTCGAACGGGGTGTCGATGTCGAAGCCGTAGTGATCGGCCAGCGAACTGATGAGCTGGAAGTAATAGGCATTGCGCCGGTCCCAGCCGCGCACCGCGCCGCCGGCCAGACTCAGATGCGGATGGGCCACGATGCGTTCGGGATCGAAGAACTGCTTCACACCCAGGCCGTCGCAGGCCGGGCAGGCGCCGGCCGGGTTGTTGAAGGAGAACAGCCGCGGTTCCAGCTCGGTGATGGAGTAGCCGCACAGCGGACAGGCGAAGCGGGCCGAGAACAGCAGCGGTTCGCGCTGCGGGTCGTCCATGAAGGCGACCCGCACCTGGCCGTCGGACAGCCGCAGCGCGGTTTCGAAGGATTCGGCCAGGCGTATCTGGATGTCCGCGCGCACCTTGAGCCGGTCGACCACGGCTTCGATGGTGTGCTGGCGCTTGAGGTCGAGCGTCGGGAGCTGGTCCAGTTCGACGATTTCACCGTCGATGCGGGCGCGGATGAAACCCTGGGCGCGCAGGCCTTCCAGTATATGCACATGCTCGCCCTTGCGCGCCTGCACCACCGGCGCGAGCAGCATCAGCCGGGTGCCCTCGGGCAGGGCCATGACCTGGTCCACCATCTGGCTCACGGTCTGGGCATCCAGTGCGATGCGGTGCTCGGGGCACTCGGGCACGCCCACGCGTGCGTACAGCAGCCGCAGGTAGTCATAGATCTCGGTAATGGTGCCCACGGTGGAGCGCGGATTGTGCGAGGTGGTCTTCTGCTCGATGGAGATGGCCGGCGACAGTCCCTCGATGTGGTCGATGTCGGGCTTTTCCATCATCGACAGGAACTGGCGGGCGTAGGCCGACAGCGATTCCACATAGCGGCGCTGGCCCTCGGCGTAGATGGTGTCGAAGGCCAGTGAGGACTTGCCCGAGCCGGACAGGCCGGTGATGACGATCAGGCGGTCGCGGGGCAACTCCAGGTCGATGTTGGCCAGGTTGTGGGTGCGGGCGCCGCGTATCCGAATGGTGTCCATGCCGTTTTCCGCCGTAAATCGAACCTGTTACTATACGTCGCTTCCCCGGTCCTCGGCAAAAGGTGATTCGGCGCGTGGCAGACGGCCCCGAGCAGCATGCGAACATGACCCGCGGCGAGCGTCGCGCGGCGGTCTCGCTGGCGGGCATCTTCGCCATGCGCATGCTGGGGCTGTTCATGATCCTGCCGGTGTTCGCCCTCTATGCCGACGACTACACCGGCGCCACCCCGGGGCTGATCGGCCTGGCCATCGGCGCCTACGGCTTCACCCAGGCCCTGCTGCAGATCCCCTTCGGGCTGCTGTCCGACCGCTTCGGGCGCAAGCGCATCATCGCCATCGGACTGCTGCTGTTCGCCCTGGGCAGCCTGGTGGCCGCGCTGGCCGACAGCATCTGGGGTGTGATCCTGGGCCGCGCCCTGCAGGGCGCGGGGGCGATCGCCGCGGCGGTCATGGCCCTGGCGGCGGACCTGACCCGGGAGGAGCACCGCACCAAGGCCATGGCCGTGATCGGCATGAGCATCGGCCTGTCCTTCGCCCTGGCCCTGGTGCTGGGCCCCTGGCTGGGCCACTGGATCGGCCTGTCCGGCATCTTCTGGCTGACCGCGGTCCTGGCGCTGTCCGGCCTGGTCATCCTGCGCTGGTCCGTGCCCAGCCCCGCACTGAGCCGGCCGCACCGCGACGCCCAGCCGGTACCGGCCCAGTTCCTGGCCGTGCTGCGCGACGCCCGCCTGCTGCGGCTGGATTTCGGCATTCTGGCCCTGCATCTGATCCTGACCGCCAGCTTCGTCAGCCTGCCGCTGGTGCTGCGCGACGGCCTGGGGCTGGCCCCGGACCGCCACGCCTGGCTCTACCTGCCGGTGCTGGTGCTGTCGGTGGCGGTGATGATTCCCTTCATCATCCAGGCCGAGAAGCAGCAGCGCATGAAACCGGTGTTCCTCGCCGCCATCGTGATGGTGCTGGCGGGCGAACTGGCGCTGGTCCAGTGGCAGGGGCAGCTGGCCGGGGTGGTGCTGGCGCTGTTCGTGTTCTACGTGGGCTTCAATATCCTGGAGGCGACCCTGCCGTCGCTGATCTCCAAGACCGCCCCGGCCGACAGCAAGGGGACGGCCATGGGCTTCTATTCCAGTTCCCAGTTTCTCGGCGCCTTCCTGGGCGGGGCGCTGGGCGGGGTCCTGCACGGCCGCTTCGGCGCAACCGGGGTCTTCCTGGGCTGCGCCCTGATCGCACTGGTGTGGCTGGCCGTGGCGGCGGGGATGGAGCGTCCGCGCTATCTGGCCAGCCGGCTGGTCGGCGTCGGCCGACTCACACCGCCCCAGGCCGGGATGCTGGCCCGGGAACTCGGACGGGTCCCGGGCGTGGTCGAGGCGGTGGTTGTCGCCGAGGACGAGACGGCCTATCTGAAGGTGGATCCGCGCGCCCTGGACGAGGCCGCGCTGGAGACGCTGGTCGGTCGCCCGGCTCCAGCCGGGCAGTGAGACGGACGCCGCCGGGGGGATTTGCCGGCGCCGGCGAATCCCCCTATGATGGGCAGCTTGCAGTACCCCTCAGGGCAACTCAGCACAGTCAGGAGAAATCGGCATGGCGCGCGGCATAAACAAGGTGATTCTGGTCGGCAACCTGGGCAAGGATCCCGAGGTCCGGTACATGCCCAGCGGCGGGGCCGTGGCCAATGTCACCCTTGCCACCTCGGATCAGTGGAAGGACAAGCAGACCGGCGAGCAGCGCGAGCGCACCGAATGGCACAATGTGGTCTTCTACCAGCGCCTGGCCGAGATCGTCGGCGAGTATCTGAAGAAGGGCTCCCAGGTCTATGTCGAGGGCAGCCTGCGCACCCGCAAGTGGCAGGACAAGAACGGCAATGATCGCTACACCACCGAGATCATCGCCTCCGAGATGCAGATGCTGGGCGGTCGCGGCGGCGGCGGTGGTGGCGGCAGCGCCAACTACAACAGCAATCGGGCGCCTGCGGCGGCCGAGAGCCAGGGCGGTGGCAGCAGCGGCGGCTTCGACGAGGGCTTCGACGACGATATCCCGTTCTGAGCAGACGGGATGGGTGGCGCCAAACGCAGCCCATCACTGCCTGCTATGACGATGATCTTTGGCCTGGGTTGGTTGCGGCGTCAGCACCTCCACCCATGCCGCCTCGGTCTCAGAATCCCGACTCCCGTATCGCCGCCAGTTCGCGGCGCTTTTGCAGCAGCAGGGCATCGTAGGCCTGACTGAGCGCCCGTTCATAGGCGCAGTCTCCGTCCAGTCCCACGGTCCTCAGGCGCCGCTCCAGCTGGGCGATCTCCAGGCGCAGTTCCTGCGGGCAGGGCCGGTGGAGCGGTGCAGCAGTCGCTTTCATATCTCATTTCTCCAGTCGCGTTTTTTGCAGCCTAGCCCGCCCATGTGACCGCAGGATGACAGCCTCGCGCAGCTGCGGGGTGGGATTTTCCTCGCCCGGAACACCGATCCCGATTTATCGAATCCCAAGGTTTTCTCAGGCTGAACCTGGCTCAACCTCAATGGTTTTATAAGGTTATATATATAACCAGCTGATTGTTATGAGGAACGTCCGATCGTATCGTTGTCTTCCCCGATGAGCCCATAAATAATTGAAATATATTGAGGAATTTCTCGCGTTTTTTCCTGAATTCGCTTGACGCCTTCAGCTTCCCTACCTATAGTGTCGAAAAGTGGGAAGAAGTGGTAGAAAGTGGAAAAAAAGGGATAACAGGGGGAATTCTTGGCCAAGTCGGGGGGCAACACCGTCAACCTGGATGCCAAGGGCCGTTTGGCTCTGCCAACGCGCTATCGCCAGGAACTGACGGACAGCTGTGAAGGCCGGATGGTGCTGACCATCCACGGCGACGGCTGCCTGCTGCTTTACCCTGCCCCGGAATGGGAAGAGATCGAGCGCAAGCTGATCCGGCTCCCCAACCAGAACCCCGCTATCCGCCGTCTCCAGCGCATGCTGCTCGGTCATGCCACCGAGGTCGAGATGGACAGTCATGGCCGTATCCTCCTGCCGCCGCGCTTGCGCGAGTTCGCCAACCTGGACAAGAAGGTAGTGCTTGCCTCGCTGGTCAACAAGTTTGAGATCTGGAACGAAGAGGCCTGGGAAGAGAATCTGCGGCACTGGATCGACGACGGCGGAGCGGAGTCGGTTCCGGAAGCACTCGACAATCTGAGTCTCTAGTGGCTGCGGGTGCCGCTCATCATCCGGTGCTGCTGCAGGAAGTGCTGGAGGCGCTGGCCGTACGCGCGGATGGCATCTATGTCGATGCCACCTTCGGCCGGGGCGGACACGCCGCGGCCATTCTCGCACGGTTGGGGCCCGAAGGCAGGCTCTATGCCATGGACCGGGACCCGGAGGCGATCGCCGCGGCGCAGCGCTTCGAGCAGGATCGGCGGTTTCATATCACCAGAGGATCATTCGCCATGCTGGGCGCGATGGCACAGGCAGCGGGGATCGAAGGCAGGGTCAGCGGTGTGCTGCTCGACCTCGGGGTCTCCTCGCCGCAACTCGACGATGCCCGGCGCGGCTTCAGTTTCCTCGGTGACGGTCCCCTGGACATGCGCATGGATCCGGAACAGGGCCTGAGTGCAGCCGACTGGCTCAATCAGGCCTCCGAGCAGGAGATCGTGCGGGTGTTGAAGGTGTATGGCGAGGAGCGCTTCGCCCGGCGCATTGCCCGCGCGGTGCTGGCCGCACGCCAGGAGGCGCCCATCACCCGCACCGGCCGCCTGGCCGAAATCATTGCCGCCGCGGTGCCCAAGCGCGAGCCCGGCCGGCATCCGGCCACCCGCAGTTTTCAGGCCATCCGCATCCATGTGAACCGCGAACTGGAAGAGTTGGAGACGGTGCTGCCGCAGGCGGTGGACCTGCTCGCCCCGGGCGGGCGTTTGGCGGTGATCAGTTTTCACTCCCTGGAGGACCGCCTGGTCAAACGCTTCATGCGCAGGGAGTGCAAGGGCGAGGAGCTGCCGCTGGACCTGCCGGTCACCGGCACGAGCCAGGGCCGCCTGCGCCTGGTCGGCAAGGCGCGCCATGCCGGTGAGGCAGAGGTGCAGGCCAATCCCCGGGCGCGCAGTGCCGTACTGCGGGTCGCGGAGCGGTTGCAGTGAAGCTGCTGCTCGCATTGCTGCTGGCTGGCGTGATCGCTTCCGGTATCGGCGTGGTCTATGCGCGCCACCAGAGCCGGGCCCTGTTCGTGCAGCTGCAGTCACTGCTGAGCGAACGGGATGCGTTGAACATCGAATGGGGGCAGCTGCAGCTTGAACAGAGCACCCTGGCCACCCATGGCCGGATCGAGCGACTGGCAACCGAGCGGCTGGAGATGCATGTGCCGGCCCACGACGAAATCATCCTGGTGAAGCCATGACGACGCCAAGCATTGCAGACAGGCAGCAGTACCGCCATTACCTGGTGCTGGCGGCGTTCGGTTTCGGCCTGCTGGCCCTGCTGTGGCGGGTGGTGGACCTGCAGTGGTTCGATCGCGGCTTCCTGCAGGGGCAGGCCGATGCCCGGCACCTGCGCACGGTCTCGCTGCCGGCGCACCGGGGCATGATCACCGACCGCAACGGCGAGCCGCTGGCGGTCAGCACCCCGGTGGACTCGGTCTGGGCCAATCCCCAGGAGCTGGTGCCGGCGCGGGAATACCTGCAGGCACTGGCCAAGATCCTGGAACTGGACATCGACTATCTGCAGCGACTGCTGGGACGGCGCGCCGACCGTGAATTCGTCTACCTGCGCCGGCACGTGCCGCCGGCCACGGCCGCCCAGGTCAGGGCGCTGGATGCTCCCGGTGTCTATCTGCAGCGCGAGTACCGTCGCTACTACCCGGACGGGGAGGTGGTGGCGCATCTCATCGGCTTTACCGATATCGACGACCGCGGCCAGGAAGGGCTGGAGCTGGCCTATGACGATTGGCTCAGCGGCGCCGACGGCGCCAAGCGGGTGCTCAAGGACGGCCGTCACCACGTGATTGCCGACGTGGAGTTGATTCGCCCGGCCAGTCCCGGTCGGGATCTGCGTCTGAGTATCGATCGGCGCATTCAATATCAGGCCTATCGTGAATTGAAGAGCGCGGTGCAGCGTCACCGTGCCAGTTCGGGCTCGGTGGTGGTGCTGGATGCCGTCACCGGCGAGGTGCTGGCGATGGTCAACCAGCCTTCGTTCAACCCCAACAACCGTCATGCCATCCAGCCCGGCGCGGTGCGCAACCGGGCCGTGACCGACGTGCTCGAGCCGGGCTCGACCATGAAGCCCTTCACCATCGCCGCCGCCCTGCAGAGCGGACAGTATGATATCGGCAGTACGGTGAATACCGCGCCCGGCTATTACCGGGTCGGCAGCAATACGGTGCGTGATGAGCACGACAACGGCCGGCTCGACCTGGCCGGCATCATCCGCAAGTCCAGTAATGTCGGTGCCAGCAAGATTGCCCTGTCGCTCGATCCCGAGCAGCTGTGGCGGGTCTACAGCGGCGCCGGCTTCGGTACCAGCGTCGGCACCGGCTTTCCCGGCGAGGTCTCCGGCGTGCTGGCCAGCCATCACCGTTGGCAGAAGATCGAGCAGGCCACGCTCGCCTTCGGTTACGGTATCTCGGTCACGCCGCTGCAGCTGGCGCGCGCCTACGGCCTGCTGGCCAACGAAGGCAGGCTGCTGCCGGTCAGTTTCCTGCATCAGGACGAGTTGCCGCGCGGGCGTTCGGTGCTGGATCCGGCCGTGGTGCGCTCGGTGCGGCGCATGATGGAGGCGGTCGTCAGCAACCAGGGCACCGCGCCGCTGGCCCGGGTGCCCGGCTACCGGGTCGCCGGCAAGACCGGCACGGTGCACAAGGCCACGGCCGGCGGCTATGCCGAGGACCGTTACAACGCCCTGTTCGTCGGCATGGCCCCGGCCTCGGATCCGCGCCTGGTGGTGGCGGTCGTGATCAACGACCCGCGCGGCGAGGACTATTTCGGCGGCAAGGTGGCCGGACCGGTGTTCTCGCGGGTCATGTCCGGCGCCCTGCGCTTGCTGAATCTGCCGCCGGATGCCGAACCGGCGCCGCGGCAGCAGACGCCGGCGCCGCTGCTGCGCCAGGCCGCGGCGGGAGGTCCGGCATGATGGCCGCCGAGGCGCTGCATCCGGGGATGTCGCTGTCCGGGCTGCTGGCCGGTCTGGCGCCGGTCGCGCCGGCCCAGGATGTGACCGTGACCGGGCTGGCGCTGGACAGCCGCCGGGTCCGGCCCGGGGATCTGTTCTTCGCCCTGGCCGGTGTACATCAGCACGGGGTGCGGCATGTGGCCGAGGCCAGCCGCCGCGGGGCCGTGGCCGTGTGCTGGGAGCCCGACGAGGAGATCGACGAGACTGCCCCCGAACTGCAGGGTCTGAACCTGCCGGTGGTGGCCGTGCCCGGTCTGGGGACGCAGGTCTCGGCCATTGCCGGCCGTTTCCATAACCACCCCTCGCGCGACCTCTACACCGTGGGCGTGACCGGCACCGACGGCAAGACCTCCTGCACCCATTTCATCGCCCAGGCCCTGCATGGCCCGGGGCGCGCCTGCGGCCTGATCGGCACCCTCGGCGCCGGCCTGTTCGATGCCCTGGATCCGGCCACCCATACCACGCCCGATCCGGTCAGCCTGCAGGCGATCCTGGCCGGGATGCGTGATCAGGGCGCGCGCGCCGTGGTGATGGAGGTCTCCTCGCATGCCCTGGACCAGGCCCGTGCCGGCGGGGTGCATTTCGACGTAGCCGTGCTGACCCATGTCAGTCGCGATCACCTGGATTATCACGGCAGCGAGGGCGCCTACCGTGACGCCAAGCGGCGGCTGTTCCGCTTCCCCTCGCTGCGTCTGGCCGTACTCAATGCTGACGACGACCTGGGCCGGGAACTGCTGGCCGCCGATGCGCTGGACTGCCCGGTCTGCGCCTACGCGCTGGAGGCGACCGAACTGGCGCGCCGCAGCGAGCGCTTCGTGGTCGCCGAACGGGTCGAGACGGCGCGCACCGGTCTGCAACTGCAGATCCTCACCCACCAGGGCGCGGTCGAACTGCGCTCCGGTCTGCTCGGCCGTTTCAACGCGGCCAACCTGCTGGCCGCTCTGGCCGTGCTGCTGGACCACGGCCTGTCTCCGGCAGAGGCCGCGCAGCGGCTGGCGGGCGTGACCACCGTCCCCGGTCGCATGGAAGCGCTGGGCGGCAGCGGCGGCCTGCCGCTGGTGGTGATCGACTATGCCCATACCCCGCGTGCGCTGGAACAGGTACTGCTGGCGCTGCGCGAACACTGTGCCGGGCACCTCTGGTGCATCTTCGGTGCCGGCGGCGAGCGCGACCCGGGCAAGCGGCCGCTGATGGGTGCGGCGGTCGAGCGACTGGCCGACTACGTCATGCTGACCACCGACAACCCGCGCCACGAGGACCCGACCCAGATCATCGTGGATATCCTCGGCGGTACCGCCGATCCGGATGCCTGCTACATCCAGCCCGACCGGGCGCGTGCCATTGCGCATGTGCTGGAACTGGCGCGGCCTGACGACGTGGTACTGATCGCCGGCAAGGGACACGAGGACTATCAACTCATTGGCGAGCGGAGACTGCATTTCAGTGACCGCGAAGTCGTGCAGAGGTGGTTCGAGTCCGGGAGGCAGTCATGATTGCCATGGCGCTGTCCGAAGCGGCGCAGGTCGTGCGGGGACGGCTGCAGGGCGCGGATACGCGTTTCGCCGGCCTGAGCACCGACAGCCGCGGCCTGGAGCGCGGCAACCTGTTCGTGGCGCTGGCGGGTGAGCGTTTCGACGGCCACGACTATCTCGATCAGGCCGCGGCCGGCGGTGCTGCGGGCGCGCTGGTCAGCACGGCGGTGACGGAACTGCTGCCCTGCATCCGGGTGACCGATACCCGGCTGGCGCTGGGTGGACTGGCCGCGGCCTGGCGCGCGCGTTTCGATATCCCGCTGGTGGCGGTCACCGGCAGCAACGGCAAGACCACGGTCAAGGAGATGCTGGCCGCCATCCTGGGCATGGAACATCAGGTGCTGGCCACCCGCGGCAACCTCAACAACGATATCGGCGTGCCCCTGACCCTGGGTCGGCTGGACGCCGCGCATACGGCCGCCGTGATCGAAATGGGCGCCAACCATCCGGGCGAGATCGCTTACCTCACCGGCCTGGCCCGGCCGACGGTCGCGCTGATCACCAATGCCGGACCCGCCCATCTGGAGGGGTTCGGCAGCCTGGAAGGCGTGGCGCGGGCCAAGGCCGAGATCTATGACAGGCTGGGTCCCGAGGGCCTGGCCGTGGTCAACCGCGACGATGCCTTCGCCGACTACTGGCTGATGCGACTGCAGGGCCGGCGGATCATGACCTTCGGGCTGGAGATGCAAGCCGATGTCAGCGCCGAAGTGTCGCCGCATGAATCGGGCCAGCGGCTGGTTCTGCGCACCCCGGCCGGCAGCATCGAGGTCGAACTGGCGCTGCCGGGGCGGCACAACGCCATGAACGCCCTGGCCGCCGTCGCTGCCGCCCTGGGGGCGGGCGCCTCGCTGGCGGCGGTGCAGTCCGGGCTGCAGAGTCTGCGTCCGGTCGGCGGCCGGTTGCAGATCCACCGCTGCGCCGATGACATCGGCGTGATCGACGACACCTACAATGCCAACCCCGGCTCGGTGCAAGCCGCTCTGGCGGTGCTCGGGCAGCTGTCCGGGGAGCGCTGGCTGGTACTGGGCGACATGGGTGAACTGGGCGGCGAGAGCCGCCAGCTGCACCGGGATATCGGTGCCCGGGCGGCGGCGGCCGGCTGCGATCGGCTGTTCACCCTGGGGGGTGACGCCGTCGCCGCCGCCGAGGCCTTCACCGGACCGGCGGCGCATTTCGATGATTTCGAGTCCCTGCAGTCCGCACTCGAGGCGCAGCTGCATCCCGGGGTGCAGGTGCTGGTCAAGGGTTCGCGCAGCATGCGCATGGAGCGGGTGGTCCAGGCCCTGCTGGTGCGGTTGCAGCCACGGCCGGGAGGGCGTCACTGATGCTGCTCTGGCTGGCCGAATTCCTGACCCGGTATCACACCGGGTTCAATGTATTCCAGTACCTGACGCTGCGCGCCATCCTGGGCGTGCTGACCGCGCTGCTGTTCTGCTTCGTCACCGGTCCCTGGATGATCCGGCGCCTGGGCCAGTATCAGATCGGTCAGCAGGTGCGCGACGACGGCCCGCAGTCGCACCTGAGCAAGGCCGGTACGCCGACCATGGGCGGTGCCCTGATCCTGTTCGCCATCAGCTTCGCTACTTTGCTGTGGGCCGATCTCGGCAACCGCTATGTCTGGGTGGTGCTGCTGGGTACGCTTGCCTTCGGCGCCATCGGCTGGGTGGATGACTACAAGAAGCTGGTGCTGAAGAATTCCCGCGGTCTGCCGGCGCGCTGGAAGTACTTCTGGCAGTCGCTGTTCGCACTGATCATCGCCGGCGTGCTGTTCTATACCGCCCAGGCCCCGGTCGAGACCCAGCTGATCGTGCCCTTCTTCAAGGGGGTGGCCATTGAACTGGGGGCGCTGTACTTCGTGCTGGTCTATTTCGTCGTGGTCGGATCCAGCAATGCCGTGAATCTCACCGACGGGCTGGACGGCCTGGCCATCCTGCCGACGGTGATGATCGCCGGGGCGCTCGCGGTGTTCGCCTACGCGACCGGCAATGTGCGCTTCGCCGAATACCTCGGCATCCCCTACGTGCGTGACGTGGGCGAGATCATCATCTTCGCCGGCGCCATCGTCGGCGCCGGGCTGGGCTTTCTCTGGTACAACGCCTATCCCGCCCAGGTCTTCATGGGCGACGTGGGCGCCCTGGCGCTCGGAGCCGCGCTGGGGCTGATGGCGGTGCTGGTGCGTCAGGAACTGGTGTATCTGGTCATGGCGGGCGTGTTCGTGATGGAGACCCTCTCCGTCATCCTGCAGGTGGCCTCGTTCAAGCTCACCGGACGGCGCATCTTCCGCATGGCGCCGCTGCATCATCATTTCGAACTGAAGGGCTGGCCGGAGCCGCGCGTGATCGTGCGCTTCTGGATCGTGACCGTGATCCTGGTCCTGATCGGGCTGGCTACGCTGAAGATCCGTTGAGGGGGAAAGGGATGGATTTGCGCATACAGATGAAGATCGTGGGCCTGACCTTTCTGTTGATGTCCCTGTTATGGCTGGTTCTGTGACGCGAACGGGTGATGACACTGGCGCTGATGACAATGGATGCTGAACGGGCAATGGCAGGTAAGGTGCTGGTAGTCGGCTGCGGCCGCACCGGATTGTCCTGTGCGCGTTACCTGGCGCGCCAGGGCCGCCAGGTGGCGGTGACCGATTCCCGGTCCGAACCGCCCTGCCTGCAGGCCATGCACGATGAGTTGCCGGATGTGGCCCTGTTCCTCGGCGGCTTTGATGCCGACGCCTTCGCCCATGCCGAGCAGATCGTGGTCAGCCCCGGCGTGCCGCTGTCGCATCCACTGATCGCGGAAGCGCGCAGCCGCGGCGTGGAAGTCATCGGTGACATCGAGTTGTTCGCCCGGGCGGCACGGGCGCCGGTGATCGCCATCACCGGTTCCAATGGCAAGAGTACGGTGACCACCCTGGTGCATGAGATGGCGCGCGCCGCCGGTCGCCGGGTGCGGGCCGGCGCCAACCTGGGCACCCCGGCGCTGGACCTGATCGAGGATCCGGAGCCGGAGTTGTACGTGCTCGAATTATCCAGCTTCCAGCTCGAATCGGTCGACAGCCTGGCACCCGCGGCCGCAGCGGTGCTCAACATCAGCCCCGATCACCTGGACCGTTATTCCGGCCTGGATGCCTATGCCGCCGCCAAGGCCCGCATCTATCGCAACGCCGCTATGCAGGTGGTGAACCTGGACGACCCGGTGGCCTGTTCCCTGGCCGACGTCAACCGGCCGCGGTTGGGGTTCACGCTGGATGCCCCGGGGCCGGAGGACTTCGGCCTGCGCGAGCGCGACGGCCGGTTATGGCTGTGTCGGGACGGGGAGGACTGGCTGGCGGCCGACGAGTTGAAGCTGGTCGGCCGCCACAATCTGGCCAACGCCCTGGCCGCGTTGGCGCTGGGCGCGGCCATCGATCTGCCGCGGGCTGCCATGCTGGAAGCGCTGCGCGGCTTCGGCGGTCTGGCGCACCGCACCCAGTGGGTGGGTGGGCGCGACGGCGTGGACTGGTACAACGATTCCAAGGCCACCAATATCGGCGCCACCCTGGCGGCCATTGCCGGCTTCGACCGGCCGCTGGTGCTGATCGCCGGTGGTCAGGGCAAGGGGGCGGACTTCAGCCTGCTGCATCCGGTGTTGTGCCAGCGCGCCCGCGCCGTGGTGCTGCTGGGCGAGGCCGCCGGCGAGATCGAGGCCGCGCTGGACGGTTGCGTGCCGGTGCGCCGGGTCGAATCGATGGAGGCCGCCGTGGCCGCCGCCGCCGGCATTGCCCGTCCCGGCGATGCCGTACTGCTGTCGCCGGCCTGCGCCAGCCAGGATATGTTCGTCGATTACCAGGACCGGGGCGAGCGCTTCAGCGCCGCGGTGCGGGAGCGGCTGCAATGACCGCGCTGCTCGCACGCCTGGGCTGGGTCCGCAACGGCCAGGGACTGCGTTGTCCGCGCCTGGATCCCGGCCTGCTGCTGGTCACCGCTGCGCTGATGGGGCTGGGACTGGTGATGGTGGCTTCGGCCTCCGTCACCCCCGCGGACCGGGAACTGCAGCAGCCCTTCTATTATGTGCTGCGCCAGGCCGCCTACATGGGGGTGGGTCTGCTCGCCGCCGCGGCCGCCTTCGGCATCCGCCTGAGTCTGTGGTCGCGCTTCGGGATGGTTGCCCTGTTCCTGGCCCTGGGGCTGCTGGTGCTGGTGCTCATCCCCGGTGTGGGCAAGACGGTCAACGGCAGCACCCGCTGGATCGGGGTCGGGCCGGTCAATCTGCAGGTGTCCGAACCGGCCAAACTCCTGGTACTGATCTACCTGGCCAGCTATCTGGTGCGTCGGGCCGAGGAGGTGCGCGAGCAGTTCAGCGGCTTCTTCAAGCCCATGTTGATGCTGGGCCTGGTGGCCACGCTGCTGCTGGCCCAGCCGGACTTCGGCGCCATGGTGGTGCTGGTGGTCACGGCCCTGACCATGATGTTCCTGGCCGGGGTGCGGTTGTGGCAGTTCGGTGCCCTGGTGGCCCTGGCCGGCGGGGCGTTCGCCCTGCTGGCGGTGTCCTCGCCCTATCGCATGGCGCGCCTGACCGCCTTCCTCGACCCCTTCGCCGATCCCTTCAACAGCGGTTACCAGCTGACCCAGTCGCTGATCGCCATCGGCCGCGGTGAGTGGTTCGGGGTCGGCCTGGGCGCGAGCGTGCAGAAACTGTTCTATCTGCCCGAAGCCCACACCGACTTCCTGTTCGCCATCCTGGCCGAGGAACTGGGTATGTTCGGTGTGCTGCTGGTGCTGGCCGGTTTCGCCTTCCTGGTCTGGCGCGCCTTTGCCATCGCCGCCGTGGCGCAGCAGGCCGACGAACCGTTTGCCGCCTATCTCGCCTATGGCATCGGCACCCTGATCGGACTGCAGGCCCTGATCAACATGGGCGTCAACATGGGGCTGCTGCCGACCAAGGGCCTGACCCTGCCCTTGATGAGCTACGGCGGCAGCAGTCTGCTGGTGATGTGCGTGGCCATCGGTCTGCTGCTGCGTATCGACTACGAGACCCGCTGTTCGGTGCACAACATCAACAATGACCGCCGCCGGCCGCGCCGGCGCGGCACGGGCCGGGAGCGACGCGCATGAACGCGGTGACGGCACAGGCGCCCGTGCTGGTGATGGCCGGCGGTACCGGTGGACACGTCTACCCGGCACTGGCCGTGGCCGACGAACTGAGCCGCCGCGAGGTGCCGGTGGTGTGGTTGGGCACGCGCAAGGGGCTGGAGGCCCGGGTGGTGCCGGCGGCCGGCTATCCGGTCGAGTGGATCGAGGTCAGCGGGCTGCGCGGCAAGGGCGTGACCAGACTGCTGCTTGCGCCGCTGATGCTGGCGCATGCCCTGTACCAGGCCTGGCGGGTGATGCGCCGGGTGCGGCCGCGGGCCGTGCTGGGCATGGGCGGTTTTGTCACCGGGCCGGGCGGGGTGATGGCCTGGCTCAATCGCCGGCCTCTGGTCATCCATGAACAGAATTCCGTGGCCGGGCTGACCAACCGCCTGCTGGCACCGCTGGCGGCACGGGTACTGGTGGCCTTCCCCGACAGCTTCGGTGCGAAGCGGTCGGTGCGGCAGGTGGGCAATCCGGTGCGCGAGACGATCGCGAATCTGCCGCTGCCGGAGACGCGCTTTGCCGCGCGCAGCGACGAACCTGTCCATCTGCTGGTGCTCGGCGGCAGTCTGGGCGCGGCCGCGCTCAACCGCACCGTGCCTGCCGCAATCGCAGAAATGGCCGCGGAGGCGCGGCCGGTGATCCGGCATCAGGCGGGCAGCCGCGATATCGAAGGGGCGCGCCGGGCCTATGTCGAGGCCGGCGTCGAGGCCGAGGTGCAGCCCTTCATCGAGGATATGGCGCGGGCCTATGCCTGGGCCGATCTGGTGATCTGCCGGGCCGGGGCGCTGACCGTGGCCGAACTGGCCGCCGCCGGCGTGGGCGCGATCCTGGTGCCCTATCCGCACGCGGTCGACGATCACCAGACCGGCAATGCGCGCTACCTCAGCGAGGCCGGTGCCGGCGTGCTGGTGCAGCAGACGGAACTGAGCGCTGAGCGCCTGCAGACCCTGCTGAAGGAACTGCTGAACGACCGTCAACGACTGCTGGGCATGGCGCGCGCCGCGCGCGGCCTGGCCCTGCCGGACGCCGCGCGCGCGGTGGCCGACAGCTGCCTGGAACCGGCGGCGGGGAGGGCGGCATGATCGATACGCGCAGCCTGAGCGCAGGGCAACCCCAGGGCATGGGCCGGGTGCGCCGGGTGCATTTCGTCGGCATCGGCGGCGCCGGCATGAGCGGTATCGCCGAGGTGATGCTCAACCTGGGCTACGAGGTGCAGGGCTCGGACCTGCGCAGCAATCCGGTGACCCAGCGGCTGCAGGCGCTGGGAGCGACCGTCTTCGCCGGCCATGACCCGGCGCAGGTGGCCGGGGTGGATGTGCTGGTGGTCTCCAGCGCCGTGACCGAGGCCAACCCCGAGGTCGGTGCCGCGCGCGAGCAGCATATCCCGGTGGTGCCGCGTGCGGAGATGCTGGCCGAACTGATGCGTTTCCGCTACGGCATCGCCGTGGCCGGCACCCACGGCAAGACCACCACCACCAGTCTGGTGGCCAGCCTGCTGGCCGAGGGGGACCTGGATCCCACTTATGTGATAGGCGGCAAGCTCAACAGCGCCGACGGCCACGCCCGCCTCGGTACCGGCCGCTATCTGGTGGCCGAGGCGGACGAGTCCGATGCCTCCTTCCTCTATCTGCAGCCGATGATCGGTATCGTGACCAATATCGACGCCGATCACCTGGAGACCTATGGCGGCGATTTCAGCCGGCTGCGTCAGACCTTCGTCGAATTCCTGCATCACCTGCCCTTCTATGGCCTGGCGGTGCTGTGTCTGGACGATGCCGGGGTGCGCGCCATCCTGCCCGAGGTCACCCGGCCGTTCCGCACCTACTCGATCGATTCCGCCGAGGCGGATCTGTATACCCGCGGCCTGGAACAGCGTGGCCTGCAGATGCATTTCAGTCTGCACCGCAAGGGCCGGGACGATGGCCTGCCGGTGGTGCTGAACCTGCCGGGGCGGCATAACGTGCTCAACGCGCTGGCAGCGGTCATGGTGGCCGACGAGCTGGGGCTGCCGGATGCGGCCATTCAGGCCGGTCTGCGCAATTTCACCGGCATCGCCCGGCGCAGCCAGTACCACGGCGAACTGCGCAGCCCCGCCGGGCCGGTGCTGCTGGTCGACGACTACGGCCATCATCCCAGCGAGATCAGCGCCACCCTGACCGCGATCAAGGCCGGTTGGCCCGAGCGGCGGCTGGTGGTGGTGTTCCAGCCGCACCGCTACACCCGCACCCGCGACCTGTTCGAGGACTTCACCCAGGCCCTGTCCCAGGCCGATGTGCTGCTGCTGTGCGAGGTCTATGCCGCTGGCGAGGCACCCATTGCCGGCGCCGACGGCCGGGCCCTGTGTCGTGCGGTGCGTGCCCGCGGCAAGGTCGATCCGGTGTTTGTCGAGCAGGTGGAGCTGGTGCCCGAGGTGCTGGCCGGTGTTCTGGCGGCGGGCGATGTGGTGCTCACCCTGGGGGCGGGGGATATCGGCACGGTGCCGGCGCGTCTGGAAGCGCTGTGGCCGGTCGCAGACGCGGAGACGGGGAGGTAGGCGGCAATGGGTTACAGGACACATCTGCGGTTGCACATGGGGTGCGGCGAGGCGCTCAGGAGTCGCCTGGAGGTACTGTGTGAACGCCGCCGGGAAGACGGGCAGACCGGAGCGGGGCGCGGCACCAGGAGCCTGACCTCGCGTTATGCACAGCGCAGCCGGAGCGGCAACAAACATTCATGATGGCGGCCAGTACACATAAACCGGAACCGCGCGGCGTGCTGCGCCTGGACGAGCCGATGGCGCGCCATACCACCTGGCGTGTCGGCGGTCCGGCGCGGGTCTGGTACCAGCCGGCCGATCTCGAGGATCTGGCGGCCTTCCTGGCCGCGCTGGCGGAGGGCGAGGAGATTGTCTGGGTCGGGCTCGGCAGTAACCTGCTGGTTCGCGACGGCGGCATTCCGGGCGTGGTGATCGCACCCTTCAGCGGCCTGAACCGGATGGAGTTGCAGGGCGACGGGCAGGTGCGGGCCGAGGCCGGTGTGAGCTGCGCCAAGCTGGCCCGCTTCTGCGGCCGCAACGGCCTGGCGGGCGGCGAGTTCCTGGCCGGGATCCCCGGCACTGTGGGCGGGGCGCTGGCAATGAATGCCGGGGCCTTCGGCGGCGAGACCTGGGAGCGGGTGGTGGCGGTGGAGACCATCGACCGTCACGGCCGGATCCGGCGACGCGAAGCCGGCGAATACAGGGTGGGCTATCGCACGGTGCAGGGTCCGGCGGGTGAGTGGTTCGTTGCCGCCCATATGCGTTTTCCGCCGGGCGAGACCGCCGCCGCACAGGAGAATGTCAGGCAGCTGCTGGCCCGGCGCGGCGAGACCCAGCCGACCAGCCAGCCCAGCTGCGGCTCGGTATTCCGCAATCCGCCGAACGATCACGCGGCACGCCTGATCGAGGCCTGCGGCCTGAAGGGATACTGCATCGGCGGTGCCTGCGTGTCGGACAAGCACGCCAATTTCATCATCAATGCCGGCGCTGCCACAGCGGCCGAGATCGAGCGGCTGATCGGCCATGTGCAGCGTCGGGTGGCGGAACAGACGGGGGTCGAACTGCAGACCGAGGTGCGCATCATCGGCATCGCAGCGACGGAGGATGGTGCATGAATGCCACGCAGACCACAGTCGACCCGGTCGCCTTCGGCAAGGTGGCGGTGTTGCTGGGCGGCAGTTCGGCCGAGCGCGAGATATCGCTCAGGAGCGGCCGCGCCGTACATGCCGCCCTGATCGGGGCGGGGGTCGATGCCCACCCACTCGATCCGGCCGAACCGGGTGTGCTGCGGCGACTGGAAACGGAAGGCTTCGATCGCGCCTTCATCGCCCTGCACGGGCGCGGCGGCGAGGACGGCGTGATGCAGGGCGCGCTGCAGACCCTCGGGCTGCCCTATACCGGCAGTGGCGTGTTGGGTTCGGCCCTGGGCATGGACAAGATCCGCACCAAGCGGATCTGGCAGTCGGCCGGCATCCCGACGCCGGAGTTCGCGGTGGTCAATGACGAATCCGGCCTGCAGCAGGCGCAGGAACAGTTGAGGTTTCCGGTCATCGTCAAGCCGGCGCACGAAGGCTCCAGTCTGGGCATGAGCCGGGTCGAGACACCGGCGGATCTGCCCGCGGCCTGGCGTGAGGCCGCGCAGTTCGATTGCGATGTGCTGGTCGAGCGCTGGATCGAGGGCGACGAATACACGGCCGCGCTGCTGGGCAGGGAAGCGCTGCCCCTGATCAGACTGGAGACGCCGCACAGCTTCTATGACTATGCCGCCAAGTACAGCGCCAATGACACCCGCTACCTGTGCCCCTGCGGTCTGCCCGCAGCGCAGGAGGCCGAACTTCAGGCGCAGTCCCGCGCCGCCTTCGCCGCAGTTGCGGCCAGTGGCTGGGGCCGGGTGGACCTGATGCTGGATGAGCAGAGGCGGCCCTGGTTCATCGAGGTCAACACCGTGCCCGGCATGACGGATCACAGCCTGGTACCGATGGCGGCGCGAGAGGCCGGTATCGATTTCACCCGGTTGGTGCTGCGGATACTGCAGACCAGCGAGGACGCGAAGTCATGAGCAGGAAGAGGCCTGGACAGGCGGTCAGGCGCGAAACCGAACAGCCGGCGTCCCGGCGCTGGGTGACGCTGCTCGGCAACGGTCTGGCCGCGCTGGCGCTGGTGCTGGCGCTGACCGGGGTTCATCAGTTGCTCGACTGGCTGCGTGATCCGCATGCCTGGCCGGTGCGTGAGGTGCAGATCGAAGGCGAATTCCGGCATCTGCGTCATGAACAGATTGCCGCGGCCACCCGGGACATGCTGCGGCATGGCTTTTTCGGGGTCGAGGTCGGCGCCGTGCAGCAGCGCCTGGCCGAGTTGCCCTGGGTGGAGGAGGCCGCGGTGCGGCGTATCTGGCCGGACGGGATGCAGCTGCGCATCCGGGAACAGATACCGGTGGCGCGCTGGGGCGAGGATGGACTGCTCAACGCGCGCGGCGAACTGTTCCAGCCGGACAACGTGGCCGAGTTCGCCGCACTGCCGCGACTGGCCGGGCCGATCAGCCTGCGCGAGCGGGTGATCCGGCGTTACATCGAATTCCGACAGGCGCTGCAGCAGATCGAGCGCCACCCGGTCAGCATCGACTTGGATGCGCGCCGCGCCTGGCGGGTGGAACTGGACAATGGAATGAGTATCCGGCTCGGTCGGCAGGACGAGGCCCGGCGCATGGCGCTGTTCATCGACGCCTATCCGCGGGTCTTCGCCGCCGCGCCGCAGCCGGCGCGCACTGTGGACATGCGCTACAGCAATGGTTTTGCCGTGCACTGGATGACAGCCGCGACACCGCAACGGCAAGAGGGTTGATATGACGAAAAGGTCGGAAAAGAACATGATCGTGGGACTGGATATCGGCACCTCCAAGGTGGTCGCCATTGTCGGCGAGGTGCTGCCCGAGGGCGGCATCGAGATCATCGGCATCGGCTCGCATCCCTCGCGCGGGATGAAGAAGGGCGTGGTGGTGAACATCGAGTCAACGGTGCATTCCATCCAGCGCGCTATCGAGGAGGCCGAGTTGATGGCCGGCTGCCAGATCCATTCGGTCTATGCCGGCATCGCCGGCAGCCATATCCGCAGCCTGAATTCGCACGGCATCGTGGCCATCCGCGACAAGGAGGTCACGCCGGGTGATGTGGAGCGGGTGATCGACGCCGCGCGCGCAGTGGCGATTCCCGCCGATCAGAAGATCCTGCATATCCTGCCCCAGGAATTCATCATCGATAACCAGGAGGGCATCAAGGAGCCGGTGGGCATGTCCGGCGTGCGCCTGGAGGCCAAGGTGCATCTGGTCACCGGCGCGGTGAGCGCGGCGCAGAACATCATCAAGTGCGTGCGCCGCTGCGGGCTGGAGGTCGACGACATCATCCTCGAGCAGCTGGCCTCGAGCTACTCGGTGCTGACCGAGGACGAGAAGGAGCTGGGCGTGTGTCTGGTCGACGTCGGCGGCGGCACCACCGACATGGCCGTGTTCACGGAAGGCTCCATCCGGCATACCTCGGTGATCCCCATCGCCGGCGATCAGGTGACGAACGATATCGCCGTGGCCCTGCGCACGCCGACTCAGCATGCCGAGGAGATCAAGATCAAATACGCCTGCGCCCTGACCCAGCTGGCCAGTTCCGACGACACCATCGAGGTGCCCAGCGTCGGTGACCGGCCGGCGCGGCGGCTGGCGCGCCATACCCTGGCCGAGGTGGTCGAGCCGCGCTACGAGGAACTGCTCACCCTGGTGCAGTCGGAGCTGCGCCGCAGCGGGTTCGAGGATCTGGTCGCCGCCGGCATCGTGCTGACCGGCGGCAGTTCCAAGATGGAAGGCCTGGTGGACCTGGCCGAGGAGGTGTTCCACATGCCGGTGCGCCTGGGTATGCCCCAGTACGTCGCCGGCCTGGCGGATGTCGTGCGCAATCCGATCTACGCCACCGGCGTGGGTCTGCTGCTGTTCGGCAATCAGAATCAGTCCCATCTCAACCTGGACATCCAGGGGCGGGGATTTCGCGGGGTCTGGGACCGGATGAAGAGCTGGTTCCAGGGAAATTTCTAGTTACGCAGTCACGGGGTTCCCGGTCGGTCCGGGAGCGAAGTGTCACTTAACCATCAAGTGTAATCGAGGAGACGAGCAATGTTTGAACTGATGGATGCATACAGCCAGAACGCTGTAATCAAGGTAATGGGCGTCGGCGGCGGCGGCGGCAATGCGCTGCAGCACATGGTCGAGGCCTGCATCGAAGGTGTGGATTTCATCTGCGCCAACACCGACGCCCAGGCGCTGCAGAACGTCTCGGCGCCGGTCACCCTGCAGCTGGGTTCCAGCATCACCAAGGGGCTGGGCGCCGGCGCCAATCCGGAAGTCGGCCGCCAGGCCGCGATGGAGGACCGCGATCGCATCGCCGAGGCCATCGAAGGCTCGGATATGCTGTTCATCACCGCCGGCATGGGCGGCGGCACCGGCACCGGGGCCGCCCCCATCGTGGCTCAGGTGGCGCGCGACATGGGCATCCTGACCGTGGCCGTGGTGACCAAGCCGTTCCCGTTCGAGGGCCGCAAGCGCATGGATGTCGCGCACAAGGGCATGGAGGAACTGGGCCAGTACGTGGACTCGCTCATCACCATCCCCAACGAGAAGCTGCTCTCCGTGCTGGGCAAGAACATGAGCCTGCTGGATGCCTTCAAGGCCGCCAATGACGTGCTGTTGGGCGCGGTGCAGGGCATCGCCGAGCTGATTACCCGGCCGGGTCTGATCAACGTCGATTTCGCCGACGTGCGCACCGTGATGTCCGAGATGGGCATGGCCATGATGGGGACCGGCGTCGGCCGCGGCGAGGACCGCGCCCGCGAGGCCGCCGAAGCGGCGGTCAACAGTCCGTTGCTGGAGGACATCAATCTGCTGGGCGCGGCCGGTATCCTGGTCAATGTCACCGCCGGCATGGATCTGTCCATCGGCGAGTTCGAGGAGGTCGGCAATACGGTCAAGGAGTTCGCTTCCGAGAATGCCACCGTGGTGGTGGGGACCGTGATCGACCCCGAGATGAACGATGAACTGCGGGTGACCGTGGTGGCCACCGGCCTGGGCCGGCCGAGCCAGGCCGCGCAGCCGGATGAGGAGCCGGCGACGGTCAAGCTGGTGGAAAAGAAGACCAACGGCGAACTCGACTACCAGCAGCTGGATCGGCCCACCGTGATCCGCAAGCGGGCCGCCGGCAGCGACTACGGTTCAGCCGCGCAGAACTATGACAACGATCTGGAATATCTCGATATTCCGGCGTTTCTGCGGCGTCAGGCCGACTGAGGCGAACGCGGGGGTCGAAAGACCCCGGAGGGTTGGGCCGCGGCGGATGGCGCCGGCCTTGGCTTCGTCTCCTCGAGCCGGGGGTGTCCGTTGCGGCCGTTTATTTAATGATGTCCGGGGGAGCTGGCCTGCCCCGGGTGAAAGGCGCCGAACCGGCCCGATTCCCTGGTGAAGCGGGAATGCCGGCGGCGGTTCGGTCCGGCGCGGCACCGGCCGACTTGACCAAAGTCAGATCCGGCCAGGGACGGGCTGTGTTAGCATCGCCCGATCCATTCGCACCGCAGGTGCCGTGATACAGCATTATTTAAGGTAACAACAGCCCATGATTCGACAGCGTACCCTCAAGAACGTCATCCGGGCCACAGGCGTGGGCCTGCATACGGGCGACAAGGTGTTCCTCACCCTGCGTCCGGCCGCGCCCGACACCGGCATCGTGTTCCGCCGTACCGATCTGGAGCCGCCGGTCGAGATCAGGGCCAGCACCGAGAACGTCGGCGATACCCGCCTGTCGACCTCCCTGGTCAGCGCCGGGGTACGCATCTCCACGGTCGAACATCTGCTGTCGGCCTTCGCCGGGCTGGGGATCGACAATGCCTGGGTGGATCTGAGCGCGCCCGAGGTGCCGATCATGGACGGCAGCGCGGGTCCCTTCGTGTTCCTGGTGCAGTCGGCCGGCATCGAGGAGCAGAACGCGCCCAAGCGCTTTGTGCGCATCAAGCGGCCGGTGCGGATCGAGGAGGGCGACAAGTGGGCCAGCCTCGAGCCCTTCGACGGCTTCAAGGTGGGGTTCACCATCGAGTTCGATCATCCGGTCTTCCACGGCCATGCCCAGTGCGTGGAGATCGATTTCTCCACCACCTCATTCGTGCGCGAGGTCAGCCGCGCCCGCACCTTCGGTTTCATGCGCGAGATCGAGCAGCTGCGCGAGCGCCGGCTGGCGCTGGGCGGCAGTCTGGACAACGCCATTGTGGTGGACGACTACCGGGTGCTGAACGAGGACGGGCTGCGCTACGAGGACGAGTTCGTCAAGCACAAGATCCTGGACGCGGTCGGTGACCTCTACCTGCTCGGCCACGGCCTGATCGGCGCCTTCCACGGCCACAAGTCAGGACACGCCCTGAACAACCGCCTGCTGCGGGCCCTGCTGGCCGATGCCGAGGCCTGGGAGACGGTCAGCTTCGAGGATGAGGCGGCGGCCGCCCCGGCCGCCTATCTGCGGCCGGTGCCTTCGGCCTGACTTCTCTGCGTTCTCCCTCACGCCAGCAGGCCCGCGTATGCGGGCCTGCTGCGTTTCCGGGGCTCAGCTTCGATCGCTCCGGCGACCGCGGCCGGCCAGACGCTGCAGGGCGCGAGACAGTTTTTCGTCGCCTACGGTGCGGGCCAGGGATGTGATCAGGGCCGCATTTTCGGCAGACAGCCGGGCCACCGGGCGCGCCGGCGGGGGGTTGGCGACGGGCTGATTCTGTGGCTGGATTCGCACTTCCAGCTTGGTCACCGTCACGGAATCGTCATCCGCGAACTGCTTGACTAACTGGGCCGACAGGAACCTCAGGCGGGTCGCCCAGGCGGCAGAATCTACGATTACTATCAGTGTGTTATCTCTTATCCGGCCGAGTCGGCAATGGGGTCGCAGAGGGGCGGGGAGGCGTGCCAGCAGCCGTTGTTCCAGGGTGGAATGGGCGGCCAGCGCCTGGCGCAGGGAGGCGCCGCCGGTGGTCTCAATACCACGCAGGTAACGGCCGATAGACTGGATGTTGGCGGCTTTCACAGGCGAACTGGCATCGAATTTGTAAACAGGTCTCAAAAACCGTTAGAGTAGCGCACGCGCATGAACATCATTCTCTTCACCAATCTACACGGACGTCCCGGCAGTCTCAATCTGAGTCGACCCCGGATCTACGTCCCGCTGCTCAGCCTGGGGCTGTTTCTGGCGGCGAGCCTGTTCTATCTGGGGTTTCAGCTGGGACAGGTCCAGGACGGGCCCGGACTGGCCGCCGGGCCGCAGTGGCGGCTGGAAGTGGCCGAGCAGCAGCGCGCCGTGGCCCAGGCCCGGCAGGAATCGCAGGCGCATCTGGACGCCCTGGCGATGCGTCTGGGCCAGCTGCAGGGCCAGGTGCTGCGTCTGGAGGGCCTGGGCCAGCGCCTGGTGGAGATGGCCGATATCGACCAGGGCGAGTTCGACTTCGAACAGATTCCCCCCCAGGGCGGTCCCGCCGCCGAGGCCACCGCCGGCTACGCCGTGCCCGACTTCATCGAGGAACTGGACACGCTGTCCCGGGTGCTGGATGACCGCGAGCAGCAGCTGCTGGCACTGGAATCCGTGGTGCGCACCCGGACCCTGAAGCAGCAGGGCGTGCCCACCGGCCGTCCCGTGACCAGCGGCTGGATGTCGTCCGCCTACGGCAAGCGCACCGACCCCTTCACCGGCAAGCAGGCCTGGCACGACGGCGTGGATTTCGCCGGCAAGGCCGGGACCGAGGTGGTGGCGGTGGCCGCCGGGGTCGTGACCTGGTCCGGCAGCCGCTACGGCTACGGCAACCTGGTCGAAATCAATCACGGCAACGGCTACGTGACCCGCTATGGCCACAACCGTGACCTGGTGGTCGAAGTGGGGCAGCACGTCAAGCCCGGCCAGGCGATCGCCAGGATGGGCTCCAGCGGCCGCTCCACCGGCCCGCATGTCCACTTCGAAGTGCTCAAGCACGGCAAGTCGGTCGATCCGGCCCGGTTCGTCTGGGCCAAGCGCTCGTGATTCCCGGCAAGGCGTGAGGAGGCTGGCCGGATCCTTCCGCGTCATCCCGGCGCAGGCCGAAATCCAGTGGATTACCCGCTGCGCTCGCCCTGCCAGCCTGAAGGGCATAAAGGACCGCCGTACCGGCGTTCAACACGCTCCGCGCTTCTGTCCGGCCTGCGCCGGGATGACGGTCGGTTCCTGCGCTCCCGCCCTTCCCACGCCCCCCTGACCTTTACCACTACATGCGGTATCATGGCCCATTCTGCCCGGAACCGGACCCATTGAAAGTACCTACATGGCCAGCAATCTGATCAAGAAGATTTTCGGCAGCCGCAACGACCGCATGGTCAAACGCATGTCCAAGGTGGTTGCCCGCATCAATGCCCTCGAGGATGACATTCAGGCCCTGTCCGATGAGCAGCTCGGCGCCAAAACCGGCGAGTTCCGGCAGCGGCTGGAGGCGGGAGAGAAGCTCGACGATCTGCTGCCCGAGGCCTTCGCCGTGGTGCGCGAGGCCGGCCGGCGGGTGCTGGAGATGCGTCACTTCGACGTCCAGCTGATCGGCGGCATGGTGCTGCACCAGGGCAAGATCGCCGAAATGCGCACCGGCGAGGGCAAGACCCTGGTCGCCACCCTGGCCGCCTATCTCAATGCCCTGCCGGGCAAGGGCGTGCACGTGGTTACGGTCAATGACTATCTGGCCCGGCGCGATGCCCAGTGGATGGGCCGGCTCTACGCCTTCCTCGGCATGAGCACCGGCGTGGTGGTGCCGGGTCTGTCGCAGGAGGACAAGCGCGCCGCCTATGCCAGCGACATCGTCTACGGCACCAACAACGAGTTCGGCTTCGACTACCTGCGCGACAACATGGCCTTCCGCCAGGAAGACCGCATGCAGCGCGAACTCAACTTCGCCATCGTCGACGAGGTCGACTCCATCCTCATCGACGAGGCGCGCACGCCGCTGATCATCTCCGGGCCGACCAACGACAACACCGACCTGTATGTGACGATCAACAAGCTGATCCCGAAACTGGTCCGGCAGGAGGACGAGGAAGGCGAGGGCGATTACAGCGTCGACGAAAAGAACAAGCAGGTGCACCTCAGCGAGACCGGGCACCAGCAGGTCGAGGAACTGCTCATCGCAGAGGGGCTGCTCAAGGAGGGCGACAGTCTCTACGACGCCGCGAACCTCACCCTGATGCACCACCTCAATGCCGGCCTGCGCGCCCACGCCCTGTACCAGCGCGACGTGGACTACATCGTGCGCGACAACGAGATCATCATCGTCGATGAGTTCACCGGCCGCACCATGCCGGGCCGGCGCTGGTCCGAGGGTCTGCACCAGGCGGTCGAGGCCAAGGAAGGGGTGCCGATCCAGAACGAGAGCCAGACCTACGCCTCCATCACCTTCCAGAACTATTTCCGCCTCTACGACAAGCTCTCCGGCATGACCGGCACCGCCGATACCGAGGCCTTCGAGTTTCAGCAGATCTACGGCCTGGAAGTGGTGGTCATCCCCACCCACCGCCCGATGGTGCGCAAGGATATGGGCGATCTGGTGTTCCTGACCACGAAGGAGAAGTTCGACGCCATCATCGAGGATATCCGCGACTGCCAACAGCGCGGCCAGCCGGTCCTGGTCGGCACCGCCTCGGTCGAGGCCTCGGAGTATCTCAGCAAGCTGCTGAAACAGCAGAAGGTCGAGCACGAGGTGCTCAACGCCAAGCAGCATGAGCGCGAGGCGCACATCATCACCCAGGCCGGTCGCCCGGGCATGGTGACCATCGCCACCAACATGGCCGGCCGCGGCACCGATATCGTGCTCGGCGGCAGCCTGGACGCCGATCTGGAGGCGCTGGGCGAGAACTCCGACGAGACCGCCGTGGCACGGGCGAAGAAGGAATGGGAGTTCCGCCACCAGCAGGTCCTGGATGCCGGCGGCCTGCATATCGTCGGCACTGAGCGCCACGAGTCGCGGCGCATCGACAACCAGCTGCGCGGACGTTCCGGCCGCCAGGGGGATCCCGGCTCCAGCCGTTTCTACCTGTCGCTGGAAGACAACCTGATGCGCATCTTCGCCTCCGAGCGCGTCTCCGGCCTGATGCAGAAGCTGGGCATGAAGGAAGGCGAGGCCATCGAGCACCCCTGGGTGAGCAAGGCCATCGAGAACGCCCAGCGCAAGGTCGAGGCGCACAACTTCAATATCCGTAAGCAGCTGCTGGAATACGACGACGTGGCGAACGACCAGCGCAAGGTCGTCTACGAGCAGCGCAGCGAGTTGATGGGCTCGGAGGATATCAGCGAGACCATCGAGCAGGTCCGCAGCGATGTGGTCAATCAGTTCATCGACAACTATATCCCGCCTGACAGCCTCGATGAGCAGTGGGACATTCCCGGGCTGGAACGGGCACTGGAGGACGAGTTCGGCCAGAAGCTGCCGGTGCAGCAGTGGCTGGACGAGGACCACGACCTGCACGAGGAGAGCCTGCGGCAGAAGATCCTGGACGAGTTGGTCGCGGCCTACCGGCACAAGGAACAACTCGCCGGCGAGCAGGTCATGCGCCACTTCGAGAAGTCCGTCATGCTGCAGGTGCTGGATCAGGCCTGGAAGGAGCACCTGGCGGCGATGGACTACCTGCGCCAGGGTATCGGCCTGCGCGGCTATGCGCAGAAGAACCCGAAGCAGGAGTACAAGCGCGAGGCCTTCGAGATGTTCACCGCCATGCTCGAGCGCATCAAGCACGAGGTGGTGGCAATCCTGAGCAAGGTCCAGGTGCGCGAGGAAAGTGACGTCCAGGCCGTCGAGGAGCAGCGCAAGCAGACCGCGCCCATGCAGTTCCAGCATGCCGAGGCCGACGCCCTGCAGGGCCAGGAACCGGAGCCCGCTGCTGCACCGGCCGAGGCCGGCGGCGAGGGCGAGCGGGAACAGGCACCCTTCGTCCGCGACGGCCGCAAGGTCGGGCGCAACGAGCCCTGCCCCTGCGGTTCAGGCAAGAAGTACAAGCAGTGCCACGGCAAGCTGTCCTGATAATTAACCCCGCTTAGCCACGGAATACACGGAAAGCACGGACCAAAGCAAGGTACTGATTCCCGTCATTCCCGCGAAGGCGGGAATCCAGATACCGCTGTGGTTACTGGATCCCCGCCTTCGCGGGGATGACAAAGTTCAATGATCAGATATTTGTCCGTGCTTTCCGTGTATTCCGTGGCGCTCTTGATCTTGAGTAATCGACCATGGCTGTTGGATTGACCCCTCCCGAATCCCTGCTCCCGGTGCCCGGTATCCGCCTGGGCACGACCGCGGCCGGCATCAGGAAGCCGGGCCGCCGCGACCTGGTGGTGATCGAACTGGCCCCGGGCAGCCACACCGCCGGCCTGTTCACCCGCAACGCCTTCTGCGCCGCGCCGGTGGTGGTGGCGCGCCACCACCTGCTGGAAGCCGCGCCGCGCTTCCTGGTCATCAACACCGGCAATGCCAACGCCGGCACCGGCCAGCGCGGTCTGGATGCCGCCGCCGATACCTGTCGCGCGCTGGCCGCGCAGGTCGGCCTCAGGCCCGACGAGGTGCTGCCCTTCTCCACCGGCGTGATCGGCGAGCCGCTGCCGCTGGACCGCCTCCTGGCCGGTCTGCCGGGGGCCCTGGCCGAATTGGACGAGGACGGCTGGCTTGCGGCCGCCGCCGGCATCATGACCACCGACACCGTGCCCAAGGGCATTTCGCGCCGGCTCGAACTGAACGGGCGTGAAGTCACCCTCACCGGCATCGCCAAGGGCGCGGGCATGATCCGGCCCGACATGGCTACCATGCTGGCCTTCATCGGCACCGACGCCGGCATCGAGGCCCCCGACCTGCATGGTCTGCTGGTGCAGGCCGCCGAGCGTTCCTTCAACCGCATCACCATCGACGGCGACACCTCCACCAACGATGCCCTCATGCTCATGGCCAGCGGTGCCAGCGGCGTGCAGGTCGAACGCGGCACGCCGGAATGGGACGCCTTTGCCGGCGCGTTGACTGAGGTGTGCCAGTTCCTGGCCCAGGCCATCGTGCGCGACGGCGAGGGGGCGACCAAGTTCGTGCGGGTGCAGGTCAGCGGCGGCGCGAGCAGCGCCGAGTGCCTGCAGGTGGGCTATACCGTGGCCCATTCACCGCTGGTCAAGACGGCCCTGTTCGCCAGCGATCCCAACTGGGGCCGCATCCTGGCCGCGGTCGGTCGCGCCGGCCTGGAGGCGCTGGTGCTCGAGCGGGTGAGCATCCATCTGGACGATGTCTGCATCGTGCGCGACGGCGGCCGCGCCGAGGACTACACCGAGGCTGCCGGGCAGCAGGTGCTGGCCCGGGAGGAGCTTGCGATCCGCATCGACCTGGGGCGCGGCGAGGCGAGCGAGAACGTCTGGACCACGGATTTGTCCTACGACTATGTGCGCATCAACGCCGAATACCGTACCTGAACCGATCGTCCTGGCCGCGATCCGCGATCAGCGGGATCGCATCCTCGTCAGCCGCCGCCACGATCATGCCCACCAGGGGGGGCTGTGGGAACTGCCCGGGGGCAAATGCGAACCGGGCGAAGCCGCCCTCGCCGCCCTGCAGCGGGAACTTCAGGAGGAAGTCGGCATCCGGGCCGGTAGCGTCACCCCCCTGATCCGTATCCCCTACCGTTATCCCGACCGCGAGGTGCGGCTGGATGTGTATGAAGTGCGGGACTGGGCCGGTGAGCCGTATGGCCGCGAGGGTCAGCCGCTGCGCTGGGTGAGTACGACTGAACTGGAGGGCCTGGCGTTTCCGCCGGCCAACGTCCCCATTCTGCGCGCGCTGCAACTGCCCGAGCGTTATCTGATCACGCCCGAGCCGGAGCAGCCCGACACCTTTCTCGCCGCCCTGGACCAGGCACTGGAGCAGGGTATCAAGCTGGTGCAGCTGCGCATCAAGCGCACGCCGCCAGCGGGGCTGGTCGAGGCCGCAATCGAACGGGTCCACCGCCACGGAGCGCGCATCCTCATGAACACGGGCAGCCTGACACCGCCGCCGGGCGCCGACGGCATCCACCTGACCGCCGATCAGCTGCAGGGGCTGAAACAGCGGCCGCTGCCGGCGCAGATGTGGGTGGGCGCATCCTGCCACGATCAGGATGAACTCGAGCGGGCCGCCGCCCTGGAACTGGACTTTGCCGTGTATGGGCCGGTGCAGCCCACATCCACCCATCCGGATGCGGTCCCGGCGGGATGGGCGGGGTTTGCCGCTGCCTGCGCGGCAGCGCGGCTGCCGGTGTATGCCCTGGGGGGGATGCACCGCGACGAGGCCGAAACCGCGCGCCAGCATGGCGGTCAGGGAATTGCCGCCATCCGGGGGTTGTGGCCGGCGGCGGTGCAGAAGGAGGAGCGATGAAATCCGCGCGTCTGAAGATCATGGCCTGGACCGGCTGGCTGCTGGTACTGCTGGCCGGAGGCTTGCTCGCCTATCATTATCTGGGCCGCCCGGCCCAGCCCGTTCTGCAGCTGCAGCCGGTGGAACTGCAGCTGCAGCAGGCCGACTGCCGGGCGGATCGCGGTTCCTGTACCGCCGGCGCCGAGGGGGCCCGCATCAACTTCGAACTGGGACCGGGGGTGCCGGTCATGCGTCCCTTCGCCATCCGTGCCACGGCCAGCCTGCCTGCGGGTGAGCAGCCGCAGCAGATCGAGGTGGACTTCAGGATGGTCGATATGGACATGGGCCGCAACCGTTACCGCCTGATGCGGGACGCGGATCACGTCTGGCAGGGCGTGGCCACGCTGCCGGTCTGCACCATGGGGCGCAGCGACTGGCAGGCGGTGGTGGAAGTCGAATCCGACAGCGGCCGGCGCTACCGGGCGGTGTTTCCGTTCGAGACTGAGTGATACAAAAGCGCCACGGAATACACGGAAGGCACGGACAACAATAATATAACCGTAGGTCGGGTCAGCCCGAAGGGCGTAACCCGACGTCTGTCCGCACAACTGTCGGGCTACGCTGCGCTAACCCGACCTACTTATATTTCGGTGTATTCCGTGACGCTGTTTCAATCCTGCCCGTCATCGCTGCTGGGGATATCCTCCAGCGGCGGGCCGGGGATGCGTTTCTCCTCGGCCACCCATTCCCCCAGGTCGATCAGCTTGCAGCGTTCGCAGCAGAAGGGCCGCCAGGGATTGTCTTCGGCCCAGCGGCTGGGTTTGCCGCAGATGGGGCAGGGCACGGTGGTCTGTTGCTTTGCTTTCGACATAAAGCCTTAATGTAGGATGGGTGAAGCGCAGCGCAACCCATCGATTTGTTGTCGTTTCAGATTGTGCAGCAGGCGATTTCGAATTCGATGTCCCGGCCGGTCTGCGTTGCCCTGTCGTTGATCGAGGGCTGTTCCATGAAACGCACGGTGAATCGGTGCTTGCCGCCGCTGATCTCGGCATAGAAGGTCGAGCCGGCCGGCACGGCGACGCGCACCATCTGGCAGGGCTGGTGCGGATCCAGGGATTTCTGGTAGAAGCCGGCCTCAGCGGTGGCGGGCTGGAACAGGTGGCTGCTGCGGATCAGCCGCAGGATCAGACGGATCGCCCGGCCGATCACGTCGAAGGCTTCCAGCCAGCCGGCCAGGTCGTGCAGCCGGTCCTCGGCCGGCAGCTGCAGCCAGAAATGGTAGACCGGCAGGTCGAAGTCGCAGGTGCCGCCGGGGATGGCGCTGCGCTGCTGGATGCTGGCGATCAGTTCGTTGCCCTTGAGATGGGCCCCGACCTGGCCCTTGATGGCATGCAGTTCGTCGATCAGGGTGTCGATCTCGTCGAGCAGGCTGGCCAGCTGGCCGCGGTCCACGTCCGGGCTCTGCTCCAGCCGTGCCAGGTTGGCCGTGTGCCGTTCCAACTCCTTCATGACTTCGGTCTTGAGGTCGCTGCGACCGAATATACTCAGGATCTCGAGCAGGGTGCTGACGGCTGCACGGCTGTCCCAGGGCGAGGTCCCGCCCAGCTGATGGCGCATCTGCTGGAACAGGAACTCGAGCCGCAGGAAAGAGCGAATACGCTCATTAAGCGGTTGTTCGTAAATGACTTTATGGTCCACTGGAGAGGGCTTGCGTCGGGCTGCCGGTGATTATCGTTGCCCTATTGTCACTCACTGATCCGGTTGCCGCAAATGGGAGAATGGGTAGGTCGGGATAAGCGCAGCGCTCGCGGCATTTGCGCATGCGGGAGGTTGTCCCGCGCGGCGTGATGCAGGAAACGGGCCTTAGGGCCGAATGACGCTTACTGAGTCGTCATTGCGAGGAACGAAGTGACGCGGCAATCTCCATCCGGTTGGTTCTGCAGTACGAGATTGCCACGCTTTGCTCGCAATGACGGGCGGCACTCGGCTTGAGTAAGTGCCATTCGCCTCAGGGCCCTTATTCCGGCCTGCGGCTTCCTGCTTGTTCCGCCAGTGTCAGATACCGGGCATGCAGCCCGTCGATGCGGTCCCGCAGTTGTTCCGGCGTGCCGTCATTGCAGAGGATATCGTCGGCTGCGGCCAGCCGGCGCTCGCGTTCGAGTTGACTGGCGAGGATGGCGGAGATCTGTTCGGGGTCGGCGTCATCGCGTTCAGCCAGCCGCGCGCGCTGAAGTACCTCCGGGCAGTCGACGACGAGGATGCGGTCGACCAGCGACTGCTGGCCGGCCTCGAGCAGCAGCGGAATCACCAGCAGACAATAGGGAGTGTCGAGCCGATCGGCGCGGGCCTGCATTTCGGCCGCGATGCGCGGGTGCAGAATGGCCTCCAGCCGCTTGCGCGCCATGGGGTCACGGAAGACATGGTCGCGCAGCCGGACGCGATCCAGTCGGCCGTCAGCGGCGATGAACGCCTGGCCCAGTTCCCGGGCGATCTCGGCCAGCGCCGGCTCACCCGGTTCCACCAGTTCCCGGGCAATCACGTCGGCGTCGATCACCGGCACGCCGAGTTCGGCAAAGCCCGCCGCCACGGTCGACTTGCCGCAGGCAATGCCGCCTGTGAGTCCGATCTTGAGCATGGAGATATCACCAAAAAATCAAAAGCGCCACGGACTACACGCAAAGCACGGACGATTATCTGGTCGGTTGGACTGAGTAAAGCGCGTAGGTCGGGTTAGCGCAGCGTAACTCGACAAGCATCCACGGGTCATGTCGGGTTACGCCCTTCGGGCTAACCCGACCTACATCTACATCTCATGTCCGTGCTTTCCGTGTCTTCCGTGGCTATCGATTGATCGATTATAACCCGGCGAAGCGCAGATAACCCTGGATGAGGTCCTCGCCCCACAGCAGCGCGATCCAGCCGGCGGCAGCGATGTAGGGGCCGAACGGGATGGGCAGCTGGCGGTCGCGGCCGAGAATCAGGATCATCGCCACACCGACCACGGCGCCGACGAGCGAGGAGAGCAGGATGATCAGCGGCAGCAGCTTCCAGCCCATCCAGGCGCCGCAGGCGGCGAGCAGTTTGAAGTCGCCGAAGCCCATGCCCTCCTTGCCGGTGAGCAGCCGGAACAGCTGGTACACCGTCCACAGTGCGAGATAGCCGGCAGCGGCGCCGATGATGGCCTGTTCCGGACCGACGAAGACCTCGCCCAGACTCAGCAGCAGGCCCAGCCAGAGCAGGGCCAGGGTGAGCGAGTCGGGCAGCAGCTGGTGCTCGATGTCGATCACGCTCAGGGCGATCAGCATCCAGGTGAAGACCAGGGCGGCGGCCAGCGGCCAGCCGAAGCCGAAATGCCAGGCCAGCAGCCCCGCGGTCAGGCCGGTGAAGGCCTCGACCAGCGGGTATTTGACGGAGATGGGTGTCCGGCACTCGCCGCAGCGGCCGCGCAGGAACAGCCAACTCAGGACCGGGATGTTTTCGATGGCGCGGATGCGGTGGCCGCAGTGGGGACAGCGCGAGGCCGGGGTGAGCAGGTTGAACCGTTCCGGAGTGGTATCGTCCGCAGTCGGCGCTGCGAGCAGTTCCCGGCACTGCGACTCCCACTCGCGCTGCATCATCAGCGGCAGGCGGTGGGCGACCACGTTGAGAAAGCTGCCGACCACCAGGCCCAGCAGCGCACAGACGCCGATCAGCCAGCCCGGACTGGTCCGGATGAGTTCCAGCAGTTCCATGGGTACAGGTTTATACGACCTGGCCCATCTTGAAGATCGGCAGATACATGGCGATGACCAGGCCGCCCACCAGCACGCCCAGGATCGCCATGATCAACGGCTCCAGCAGGCTGCTCAGGCCGTCGACGGCGTCGTCGACCTCCTGCTCGTAGAAGTCGGCGACCTTGCTCAACATGGCGTCCAGCGAGCCGGCCTCCTCGCCGATGGCGACCATCTGCACCACCATATTGGGGAACAGGCCGGTCTGGTTCATTGCCAGCTGCAGCTGCAGACCGGTGGAGACCTGGTCGCGCATGCGCAGCACGGCATTGGAATAGACGCTGTTGCCGGTCGCACCCGCCACCGAGTCCAGCGCCTCGACCAGAGGCACGCCGGCGGCGAACATGGTGGACAGGGTGCGTGCATAACGGGCGATGGCGGCCTTGGTCAGGATGTCGCCGACAATGGGCAGCTTGAGTACGATCTTGTCCAGTGTGTGGTTGAAGGCGGGCGAGCGTCGCTTGGCCTGCATGAAACCATAGATCAGGCCGCCGATGATGCCGAATACCGCCCACCAGTAGGACTGCATGAACTCGGACAGGTCGATCACCATGCGGGTGAAGGCCGGCAGATCGGCGCCGAAGCCGGCGAACAGTTCCTCGAACTGGGGGACCACGAAGATCAGCAGGATGGCGGTGACGATGAAGGCCACCACCACCACGGCGGTGGGATAGAACAGGGCCTTCTTGATCTTGCTCTTCAGCGCCTCGGTCTTTTCCTTGTAGGTGGCGATCTTGTCCAGCAGGGTATCCAGCACACCTGCGGCCTCGCCGGCCTCGACCAGGTTGCACACCAGCTCGTCGAAATACAGCGGGTGCTTGGCCAGGGCGTCGCGCAGGTTGCTGCCGCCCTCGACGTCGGTCTTGATGGTCATGACCAGCTCCTGCATGGAGGGGTTCTCATGACCGCGGCCGATGATGTCGAAGGCCTGCACCAGGGGTACGCCGGCCGACATCATGGTGGCCAGCTGGCGGGTGAAGATGGCGATGTCCTTGGGCTCGATCTTTTTCTTTCTGCGGCCCGAGGCCAGGGCGGATTTCTTCTTCACCTTGAGCGGCGTGATGCCCTGACGGCGCAGGTCGGCCTTGATCAGGTTCTGGTTATTGGCGCGGGTCTGGCCCTTGACCTTGTTGCCACGCCGGTCCGTGCCTTCCCAGACGAACATATCCTGTTTGAGCGCTTTCTCTGCCATCGTCCTTCTGTCCCTTGAGCTAATTCGTCGTCACAGGGTTGATTTCGTCGTCCCTGTAGGTCGGGTCAGCGAACAGCGTAACCCGACATTCCCCCTAGTCCTTGGTCACGCGGTTGACCTCTTCCAGGCCGGTGATGCCCTGCCTGACCTTCTCCAGCCCGCACTCGCGCAGGTCCATGATGCCCTCTTTCTTCGCCTGATCGGCGAGCTGGAGGGCGTTGCCGCCGTCCATGATGATGCGGGACATCTCCTCGGAGATCTCCATGACCTGATATATACCAACCCGGCCCTTGTAGCCGCCCGTGCACTGGTCACAACCTTCGGGATTGGCCTTGTAGAGCTTCAGCCCCGAGACGTCCTCCTGCTTGAAGCCCTCTTCCAGCAGGGCGGCCTCGGGTACATCATCGATCTGCTTGCAGTTGCTGCACAGGCGCCGGGCCAGGCGCTGCGCGATGATCAGGTTCACGGCCGAGGCGATATTGTAGGGCGGCACCCCCATGTTCATCAGGCGGGCCAGGGTCTGGGGCGCATCGTTGGTGTGTAGGGTGGACATGACCATGTGACCGGTCTGGGCCGCCTTGATGGCGATCTCGGCGGTTTCCAGGTCACGGATCTCACCCACCATGATGATGTCCGGGTCCTGGCGCAGGAAGGCGCGCAGGGCCTCGGCGAAGGTGAACCCGGTCTTGGGGTTCATGTTGCACTGGTTGATGCCCGGCAGATTGATTTCCACCGGGTCCTCGCAGGTGGAGATGTTGCGATCCGGTGTGTTGAGGATATTCAGGCCGGTGTAGAGCGAGACCGTCTTACCCGAACCGGTCGGTCCGGTGACCAGGATCATACCGTAGGGCTTGTTCAGGTTCTTCATGTAGAGTTGTTTCTGGTGTTCCTCGTAGCCCAGGGCGTCGATGCCCAGTTTGGCGCTGCTGGGGTCGAGGATACGCAGTACGATCTTCTCGCCGAACAGGGTCGGACAGGTATTCACACGAAAGTCGATGGCGCGGTTCTTGGAGAGCTGCATCTTGATGCGCCCGTCCTGGGGGACGCGGCGCTCGGCGATGTCCATGCGGCTCATGACCTTGACGCGGGCGGCGATCTTGTTGGCCAGGTTTACCGGGGGATTGGCCACTTCGTGCAGCACACCGTCCTGGCGGATGCGCACCCGGAAGGTCTTCTCGTAGGGCTCGATGTGGATGTCCGAGGCCCCCTTGTTGATGGCGTCGAGCAGGATCTTGTTGACGAAGCGCACCACCGGGGTGTCGTCGATTTCGGAGGAATCGACGTCCTGGCCGGCGTCATCTTCGTCGCCTGACTGGATATCCAGATTGTCCAGATCGTCGTCCATGAGATCGGACATAGTGCTGTCCATCGCATCCATGGCCGAGTCCAGGACCTTGGTGAGTTTGTCCTCCTCGACCAGGATGGGTTCGGTGGTGATGCCGGTATGGAACTTGATCTCGTCCAGGGCGGCCAGGTTGGTGGGGTCGGAGACAGCCACGAACAGCCGGTTGCCGCGCTTGAACAGGGGCAGGGCGTTGTGCTGACGGACCAGTTTCTCGTCCACCAGCTTGAGCGGGGCCGTCTCCATGTCCATGACCGACAGGTCGAACAGCGGCACGCCGAACTCGGTGCAGGCGGCATTGGCCACCTGCCGGCTGGTGCAGATCTTGTTGCCGACCAGATACTTGACCAGTGGCTGCTTGTCGCGGTTGGCCGTCTCCAGGGCCTGGAGCATGTCGGGTTCGGAGATGATTTCGTCCAGTACCAGACGGCGCGCCAGGCCGCTGAGCTGGATTTTGGGGTTCGGTGATACCATGAGTTCCGTCTACACTCCCTGAAACTGTGCAACTCAATGAAACTTTTTGGAAAAGCGGCTCAGCCGATACTGGCCAAAATACCATTAGTTTGTCGGCAGCTGGTAGGGTTTACTTAAAGATAAATAATTCTTATCCTGGTTAAATCAATTTTATGTTGCTGGCATCCTCGGGGCGCAGATGCCTCGGTATATTACCTGAAGTTTTTGTCCATGGCGGCGGTGCTTGGGGAAATAAATCAACTATAGATTCGAGTAGGTAGCATGGAAGAACTAAATAATACAGAAGTTTGCGAACTTTCGATCATCCTTCCGGCAAAAAACGAGGCGGCTGGCCTGCAGTCTCTGCTGCCCAGGTTGAGGGACCGGTATCCCGATGCGGACATCATGGTGGTGGATGATGGTTCAACCGATAGAACGCCCGACCTGGCAAGGGAGAACTCGGTGCGGGTCATCTCGCATCCCTATTCGATGGGTAATGGCGCCGCAGTCAAAACCGGGACGCGTGAAGCCAGGGGCGATATTCTCGTTTTCATGGATGCCGACGGGCAGCATGACCCGGAAGATATCGACAGGCTCCTGGCGAAAATGGGGGAGGGCTACGAGATGGTGGTGGGTGCGCGGCAACTTGATACCCATGCTTCGCAGGGTCGCCGCCTTGCCAACCTGTTCTATAACCGACTGGCCTCCATTATGACGGGGTACAGAATCGAGGATCTGACTTCTGGGTTTCGTGCTGTCCGTGGCAGGCATTTCCGGAAGTTTCTGTATCTGCTGCCAAACGGTTTCTCTTATCCAACGACAAGTACTATGGCCTTCTTCCGTTCCGGACTGCCGGTGGCGTATGTGCCTATCCGTGCTGGACGCCGTGAAGGCAAAAGCAATATCAAGGTGCTGCGGGATGGTTTGCGTTTCTTTATTATCATTATCAAGATTGGTGCGCTGTTTTCTCCGATGCGGTTGTTCCTGCCGATCAGTGCCCTGCTGTTCGTGACCGGGCTGGCATACTATGGATATACCTATATCCAGTGGCAGAGGTTCACCAATATGAGCGCCCTGCTGTTCAATTCTGCCTTGCTGACGTTTCTGATCGGCATTGTGTCCGAACAGGTCTCGGCACTGCATTATAAAGGGGCGGATGAGGATCGGCGTAGAAGCCGCAGGAGCGATTGATGCCTCAGGAATGATGCCTTGGCCGTCGATGGCAGCGGGGATTGTTCATTGTGCGACAATCAAGCAGACTCCATTTCCATATTATGGAAACCGAGCTTCATGATTTTGTGCCTGCTTCAGGGGCTTGAATGAGTATCCTGGTTCCGGGTCTATGACCAATTCCAAGGCATGCGGACCTATTTTTATTGCCGGCTGCGGTCGCTCCGGTACCTCTTTGTTGCGCACGATTGTCGATGCGCATCCTGATGTTTATATTCCATCGGAATCACTCTTTCTGGTCGACTATCTGCGCCTGGGCGACTGCAGGCCGGGATTGTTTATCCGTTGGCTGCTCCATCACGAGCCGCAACTGCTTTGTTGGTACAAAGGCCCCGAGGTGATTGGGGATACGGTTGTGCGAACTGTCGCCGGGCTGCATGAGAATATGTCAAAAACTGTTGGCGCGCGGATATGGGGGCAGAAGACGCCACGGTTCGTGCGATATCGATCCCTGTTTGAGTATGCGTTTCCGGATGCCAGGTGGGTCCTTGTATACCGGGATCCGCGTGCGGTTGTGGCCTCGATGAAGCGTTCGGGGCAGCACACCAATTCCGTTATCCGCGGCTGCAGACGTTGGAGGCGTGACAACCAGGAGATCGTCTCGTTCATCGAGTACCCGGAGTCGTGTCCGGAGAATGTTTTGCTAGTGAAATATGAAGAGTTGATTTGCCGGTTTGAGGAAACTATGAATGAGATACTCCGGTTTCTTCAGTTGCCCGCTGTCCCGGTTGAAAATCTTCTTGGTCAGGCAAAGCCGGTCTTTTTCTCCCGTTCAGGCTTTGAGATTAATACAGTCAGAAATGGTGTTAGACCAAACCCTAAGCGAATCAACGACTGGCAGAAAATTCTGCGCGATGATGAGATTGCTGCCATTGAGGGGCTATGCGCCAGAGAGATGTCGGCTCTGGGGTATGACCCGATGGCCAGTCGATCGCGCGGGTTTGGGTTTTTCTGGAGGGATCTGGCGGATCGGATCAGCGATGTGCGTATTATATATCGCTACATACGGTACTGGCCAAGCTATCTCTTGTAAACGCTGATGCGCAAGGTGCTACTGCTTCCCGCCAAGTTACTGATGCGGCCATGATTGCGGTCCTGCGCTATCTCCCGATTATTGCCATAGCTGCGGCTGCTGGCGCATTTATGGCGCTTGAGCCGGAGCGATTTCTCTCCGTCAGCGTCGATTGGGGCTTGATGGCGGGTTCAACTGTGCTGCTCTATGCATTTTTCTGGTATCGAGCATGGACCTGGCATGGTTATCTGCGCTCATCGGGGATATCGATGCCATTCAGACGGGCGGCGGCCAGCGTACTTCTTCCTGTGTTGACGAAGTATATTCCTGGTAAGGTATGGCCGATTCTGTCGATGGCTTCCCTGCTTGAGTCGCAAGACTTTCGATTTCGCGATTCCGTTGCGCGTGTCGGCTGGTATCAGGTAGCGATAATCCTTGCGGGTTTGGGAGTGGGGTCAATAGGCCTGCTTGCGATTGCGGGACAGGCCCCGGTGCTCTACCCCGTGCCACTTTTAATGGTTATTCTTGTCGTTTATGCAAGTGAGCGTAGTCGCGGTGTCCATCGAATATTGGCGCGATTTTCGTCGCGTGCGGGTTTGTCAATGCCGCGTGAGGGTGCGAACAGTATTCCTCTGCTGTTGTCATGTGCGATGCATTGGTTTTTGATGGTTGCGGCCTACTGGCTGATGTTCCGGTCAATTTCTGTTCATATCGATCCCGTCGTCATGCTCAGTCAGGCGGTCGCAAATGTTGCCGGAATACTCGTCCCATTTGCGCCCGCAGGTCTGGGTGTGCGCGAGGCCGCCGGGGCGGGCTACCTGATGACACAGATACCGGATGCGGGGGCTGCGCTCGTCTATGCTTCCATGGCAAGAGCCTGGTCGTTCTGTGTCGAAGTTATCGTCTTCTTGACGGGGCTTCTGATCCGGTCGCGGTTGTATAGTAAGGATTGATCTTCCGGGGTGCGGGGTGCCTCACAGTTGTATTATTAAGTTAACGCGAGGATGTGCTGTTTTATTTTCCGAGCGCTTGGGTGCAAGGTGCGTAGGATTTGTGGCGCGCTTATTGTCTGGCGACGTTGTTGTATGAGTGTTATGGGGTTAGTGGTGAAGCGTCATTATGAGTTTGGATGATGGGTCGTTTTGTTGTGGCTTATAGGCGCCATCTTTATAGCTTTTAGTTTCAGCGCTTCATCGTCTATTTCCTCGAGATTTTCAATGGTTCCCTCGATATTGAATATGGATTTTAGTCTGGGGTCGCTGGCGAGCGCATTGATCTCCAAGAGGGATTTGGTGGCGGATTTCATATCCTTCAACTCAATGCTGCTGAGGACGGAGCCTTCCAAAGCCATTAGACGATGTATGTACGGTGCATGTGATTGGTATTTTGTCGCTTTGTTAAAGCTTGATCGCGCTGCTTCAGCCTGTCCGTCAGCTAGATAGACACGGCCTAATTGGAGAAGAAGGTAATAGCGTATCTCGTTGTTAATACGATGATTTTCTAGGAAAGCGAGTAGAAACTTTGCAACTTCATTGGTTTTTACTGCAATGCATTCGCCTTTGTTTTTCAGCATGGCTAGCGAGTATGCGCCGTTTTGGGCATAAACCGTGGCGATTCCTGTGCGGAGGGTGTGTACGATCCTGTCATGCAACTCTTCCGGGTAGGAGTCGGCCTTGCAGTATGTGAAAAGCAGGTGAAGTGCCGGGCCGGCCTGATCCGGGGCTGCCTCGACCGCGGATTCGATATAATGGCGAGCGTATTCCACTGAGCCGCGCTTCAGGTTGATGTTGGCAAGATGGCTGAGCGCCCGAACAGAATTCGGGTATTTCTCCAGCGCAGCTATGGTGATCAGTTCTTCTTTTTGCCATGTCAGTGCGCGCGTGTGTGCCATGAATGAGAAAAGTGCAATGATGCTGACGACGGTTGTGTATCTTGCAAATTTCAATTTTTCTGCTTGCCCGGGTGTTCCCACGATATAATACGTCAATGTGAACATTATTCCCCAGGTTGCCAGATAATTCCTGTGCTCGAACACCAGTTCAAGTGGAATAAAGGTGGATTCAAGCGCGTGTGAAATGTAAAAAACGCTTATTCCTAAGGCAAGCACAGGCGCTTTACGTGCCATTGATATCATTGTTATCAACGATATGGCATGGCCGGCGAAAGCGGCTGTGGTGGCAATGTCGAGCTGTGACTGTATTGGATAGGCGTCGTGAAACAGGGTCATATCCGCTACGCGGGGGAATATGATTGCTTTCAAGTAAAACCACACGACATGAGCTTCGGTTAGCAGGCGCTCTGGCAAGGTGAACTGACGATTGGTGTAGCCATGCGTGAGGTCTGACCAATTGATAATGACGTATATAAGAGCGGCGCTAAGCGGTATCACTACAAAAATGGCATGAAATGCAATCAGAATGTGCCGTGCTGCTTTCGTGCCATTCTTGCGGCTGGTGCTCTCTGCGTGTGATCTTGGCTTCTCTGTTCGTGGAAGTTTCCATTGGAAGACGATGCATTCCACGGCTAAGAGATAGAGGGGGAGTAATGCGGCATTTTCTTTGCTGAAAACCCCCATGAGACCGGAGATTCCAACCGTCAGTAACATGCCGGCGCCATACATGAACGGGCGCTGGTGTAGTCTCGCACGGAATGCGACATAGCTGAGCAATGCAATGATAATGAACAGTGTGGACAGCTGTGTCATGCGCTGAACCGCATACAGCGTTGTGCTGACAAGAAGCGGGTGTATCAACCACAGAATGGCGGCGGCTCCAGCGATATACCAGGCACGGGTTTCGGAAATTCGATTAGGTAGACTGATGAGTATTCTGTGGCCCAGCAGCCACAGCAGAATTCCTGTGATCAGATGCAGGAGCAGGTTGTGATACTTGAATGCAGCCGGATCCAGTCCATGAAACAGGCTGGTGAAGGCAAAGCTAGCTGCGGAGATTGGGCGGCCAAGGGTGCCGGAGTCGTTACTGAAGGCGGCGTGTATCCAGGACTCGCTGGTGGATTCTTTGATTACCGCCTGATTGATATTGGCAGTGTCATCGAGAATGAAAGTGCCATCAATTCCGATCCAGTATATCGCGATGCATAGCAGCAGGCCTGCAATGAATAGCGATGAAACGACAGCCTGATTACGTAATTTCATTGTCTTTAACTGAGTGGGCCGCCATGCGGCGGCCCTGTTGTGAGTAAATTGAAGGGTTTTGATTAACGGCAGCTTGCAGGAGCAAGGTTCTGAGCTGCAGTTGCGGCGCAATCCCACTCGACTGCTCCCGCTGCGTTGATTGTCGGGGTGAGTTCAAGGACCAGACCATCAACCTCGGTTGCGTTACCAGTGATGACGATGGCGCTGCCATTCCAGACCATGCTGTCAACGATGGTGGTGGACTGATCCTCGAAGCCGGCTTCTGTCTGGTCTGTCGGCATTGACCCTCTAGTAACAATGTACTCGCCCACAGATGCCTTCGCACCGGAGGCAATGCTGAGCAACTCAGAACCCTTGGCACGCTTGGTGTAGTCCTGATAGGCCGGGATCGCGATGGCGGCCAGGATGCCGATGATCGCGACCACGATCATGAGTTCGATAAGGGTAAAACCCTGTTGTGTCTTCTTCATGGTGAATCTCCCAAAATTTATTTGTCGGTGGCGACGGCGGGGCCATGCTGGCGCCGGTCGTGGTCTTAGGGAAGCATGAGGTGTGCCAGGCTGCCTCCTGTGTGACCGAAAGGCATAAAATAACAAGAAAAATCAATAAATAACTTTCATTTGTGTTGCTGTCAGAGAGTTCTTGGTGGCTCGTGATTGTGAGGCTGGTCACAAATCACAAGGCTGCATGTGACAATTTTTGTCACTCGGGTGACGTGATGTGTCGTTGCTCGGAAGGATGGCGCACCGGTGGCCTTATAGTGATGGCGGTTTCTGGATCCCCGCCTGCGCGGGGATGACGGAAAACACGGATGGGGGATTGGCGCAGCGGGAATCAGTCCAAGCCCAGCTTCTTCAGGCGATAGCGCAGGGCGCGGAAGCTCAGGCCCAGCAGTTCGGCGGCGGCGGTCTTGTTCTGATGGGTCTGGTCGAGGGCGTCGAGGATGGCCTGTTTCTCGATCTCGCCCAGGTAGTCCTCCAGCGGGACGCTGCCGGGCGGCGGAGGACTGCCGGCCGTGGTCGGTTGGTCGCTTGCCGTGTTCGTCTGCAGGTGCAGGTCTTCGGCTTCGATGATTTCACCTTCGGCCATGGTGACGGCGCGCTCCAGGATGTTTTCCAGTTCACGTACGTTGCCGGGAAAATCGTAGGCCTGCAGGGCCTGCACCGCGGTGTCGCTCAGCCGGTGCCGGGCGTCGTGGCCGAGTTTGCTCAGCAGGTGCTCGACCAGCCGGGGGATGTCTTCGCGCCGCTCGCGCAGGGGCGGCACCTTCAGTTCGATCACGTTGATGCGGAAGTACAGGTCCTGGCGGAAGTGACCGTCGCGCACCAGCTGCTCCAGGTTCTTGTGGGTGGCGGTGAGTACGCGCACGTCCACCGGCGTCTCGCGCTGCTCGCCCACCGGGCGCACGGCCTTCTCCTGAATGGCGCGTAGCAGCTTGACCTGCATGTGCAGCGGCAGTTCGGCGACCTCGTCCAGGAACAGGGTGCCGCCGCTGGCGGCCTGGAACAGGCCTTCCTTGTCGCCGGTCGCGCCGGTGAAGCTGCCTTTTTTGTGGCCGAAGAACTCGCTTTCCATCAACTCGGCCGGGATGGCGCCGCAGTTGACCGCGATGAAAGGCTGCTCGGCGCGTGGCCCCTTGTCGTGGATCAGGTGGGCGACCAGTTCCTTGCCGGTGCCGGACTCGCCGCTGATGTAGACCGGGGCCTGACTGCGGGCCAGCTTGGCGATCAGGGCGCGGATGCGCTGCATGGGGGCAGAGTCGCCGATCAGTTCGTCGCGGGAGCGACGGTCGCGCGCGGGGAAGCTGCGGGTATCGGAGAGTTTCAGTGCGGTGCCCACCAGGTTGCGCAGCACCTGCAGGTCCACCGGCTTGGAGACGAAGTCGAAGGCGCCGGCCTTGAGCGCCTGCACGGCGGTGTCCATGCTGCCGTAGGCGGTGATCACGGCCACCGGCAGGTCGGGCCGGCTGGCCTGGATCTCGGCGACCAGGTCCAGGCCGGAGCCGTCGGGCAGGCGCATGTCGGTCAGGCACAGGTCGAAGCGGGCGCCGTTGCCGAGTTGTTTGCGCGCCACGGCCAGGTCGGCGGCGGTGGTGGTGTCGATGTCCATGCGCCCGAGCGTGATCTCGATCAGCTCGAGGATGTCGGGTTCGTCATCGACAACGAGTGCGCGGTAGCGGGCCATGCGGGTTCCTGTTTTGATCAATGCGCGGAAAAATCATATCAAGGAGCGCCACGGAATACACGGAAAACACGGACAAATTCATTATTGCTCAGGAGCCAGAATACATGGACTGCAGTCCCACATCGTCATCCCCGCGCAGGCGGGGATCCAGCAGCCGCAGCGGTCTATGGATTCCCGCCTGCGCGGGAATGACGGTCTTTTCGGTGATGTGGAAAATATTTCAATCCGCTGTGTAACGCCGGCGCTGCGCGCCCGGTGGCATGACCTTTATCCTTTCCGTGTTTTCCGTGGCGCTCTTTATGCAACCTAATCCACCCGGGCGAAGGTGATGCGGAAACAGCTGCCGCCCTCCTCGCGCTCGATATGGTTCAGTCGGGCGCGGTTGATCTCGGCCAGTTCGCGCGCCAGGTACAGGCCCAGGCCGGTGCCGCTGGCCGAGGTGGTGAAGAAGGGCTCGAAGATACTGCCAAGGGTCTCGCTGTCGATGCCCGGGCCGTTGTCGATCACGTCCAGGCAGGGCGCGCCGGACTCCGAGATCCGCCCGACCAGTTTCACCTCAAGTGTCTGCCCGCTGCGGCTGCCGTGGTTGAGCGCATTCTGGATCAGGTTGCATGTGAGTTGATTGAGTTGGCCCGGGTCGAATTCGATCTGCAGGTCGACCGGGTCGATGTCCACCGTGACGGTGTCGCTGTCCAGGTTCTGGTAGTTGATCATGTCGTCGACGAACTCGTTCAGCCAGTCGGCCAGCAGCAGCCGCTGCGGCTGGGTAGTGCCGCGGCGCGAGAGCTGCAGCACGTTCTCCACGATACCGTTGACCCGGTCGGCATGACTGGCAATGATCTCGACCAGCCGCTGGTCGGCGTCCCCGAGGTTCGGGCTCTCGCCCAGGAGTTGATCGGCGTGGCTGATGGCGCCCAGCGGATTGCGGATCTCGTGAGCGATGCTGGCGGTGAGCCGGCCCAGGGCCGCGAGCTTCATCTGCTGGGCCTGCTGGGCCATGAGTGCGGTGTCCTCCAGATAGATCAGGGTGGCCGCATCGGCGCCGCTGCCCAGGCGGGTGAAGCGCGGCTGCAGCACCGCCTCCGAGCGCGGCGGCTGGAAGGCCTCCGGTTCCCGGCCGGGATTCTGCTGCCAGGTCCGCAGGGCCCCGGCCAGTTCCGGTGACAAGGCGGTCAGGCCTTCGGGCCGGGCTTCGGTGGGGATCTGCAGCATCACCCAGGCCGCGTCATTGATCAGCCGTATCCGTTCGCGGTGGTCCACCACCACAATGCCGGACTGCAGCCGTTGAACGATATATTCGTTAAGCCGGGCCAGGTTGGCCAGGTCCACGCCGCGCTGTTCGGCCAGGGCCTCGCTCTCGCGGATCCTTTTGGCCAGCAGCCAGGCCAGGCTGGCGGCGGTGAACAGGGTGATGCCGAGCAGGCCGACACGGGTGAACTGGGACGAGTCCAGGCCGGCATAGGTCAGGTAGCGGTAGGCGAATTCGGCCATCAGGGCCAGGGTGGCGACGGCGGCGAAGAAGAAGGCCATGCGCCCCGGCATCAGCATGGCGCCGGCGATCACGGCCAGCACCAGCAGGATGCCCAGTCCGCTGTCCAGCCCGCCGCTGGCATACATCAGCAGCACGATGGCCAGGATGTCGACCGTGATCTGCAGCAGCACCTGCAGCTGGAAACCCGGGCGGCGCAGCCGGGTGCTGAAGCCGACCACCAGGGCGAACAGAAAGTAGCCCAGGCTGACCACGGCGTAGAGCCAGGGATTGTCGCTGCCCAGGTTGCGTGCGCCGGGGAGCAGGAAGAACAGCAGCACCAGCAGTGCGGCCAGCACCAGACGGTAGAGGGTGAGAAAGCGCAGCGGCTTCCAGGTCAGCGAATCCTGCCGGTCGGCGTTGCGCAGGGCGGAGGGGACGGCGTAGCCGGTCCGCTTCATTGATCCTTGCCGTCGGCCAGGCGGTGCGCCTCGGAACAGTAGTGGCGGCCGTTCGCCTCGATGGCCTCGTCCTTCGGCACGAACAGACCACAGTAATCACAGCGTGCCATGCTGCCGTCGATGCGCTTGTCCCGGGTGTGTGAAACCCGGCTGGACGGTTTGTTCTGCCAGCGCTTGATCAGCTGCCAGACGAGGTAGACGACGATGCCGAGGATGATGAGGCGAATGAGTCCCATTGCGCTAGTTTCCCGTGTCTGGGCGTTGCAGGCAAGCGTGGGTGGTGCGCAGAAACGCCCCTTCCCCTCAATCCTCTCCCACGAGGGGGAGGGGAAGCTGTCTTCCTCCCCCTTGACGGGGGAGGATTGAGCAGGGGGCGACAGGGTATACCAGCAGACGTCGCTTTTGCGCCCGAAGCCGGAATGTTCCAGAATAGCCGCCACAATAACAGTCAGGACGCCTCGCGATGAATCTGCACGAATACCAGGCCAAGCAGCTGTTCGCCGAATACGGCATCCCGGTGCCGCCGGGGTTGATCGTGCGCAGCGCCGACGAGGCCGCCCAGGCCGCGGACAAGCTCGGCGGCAGCCGCTGGGTGGTCAAGGCCCAGGTGCATGCCGGCGGCCGCGGCAAGGCCGGCGGGATTCACATCGTCGACAGCCCGGCGGCGGTGGGCGAGGCCGCGGATTCCCTGCTCGGCAGTCGGCTGGCCACCCACCAGACCGGCCCCGGGGGACTGCCCATCGAGACCCTGCTGGTCGAGCAGCCCAGCGCGGTGGCGCGCGAACTCTATGTCGGTGCCCTGGTCGATCGGGCCGCCGAGCGTTTGGTGGTCATGGCCTCGGCCAGCGGCGGCATGGACATCGAGCAGGTCGCCGCCACCGACCCCGCCGCCATCCTGACCGAGCACGCCGATCCGGCCGCCGGCCTGCAGCCCTACCAGTGCCGCAAGCTGGCCTTTGCGCTGGGGCTGGAGGGCAAACAGATCGGCGCCTTCACCCGGATCCTGCTGGGCCTGGCGCGGCTGTTCCAGGACCGCGACCTCAGCCTGGTGGAGATCAATCCGCTGATCGTCACCGAGGCCGGCGAACTGGTCGCGCTGGATGCCAAGATCAACATCGACGACAACGCCCTCTACCGGCAGACGGCGCTGGGCGAGATGTATGACCCCACTCAGGAAGACGAGAAGGAGCGGCGTGCTCGCGAGTACGACCTCAACTACATCACGCTGGACGGCAACATCGCCTGCATGGTCAATGGCGCCGGCCTGGCCATGGCCACCATGGACCTGATCAAGCTGCACGGCGGCGAGCCGGCGAATTTCCTGGATGTGGGCGGCGGTGCCACAGCCGAGCGGGTGGCGGAGGCGTTCAAGCTGATCCTCTCCGACCCCAAGGTCGAGGCCATCCTGGTCAACATCTTCGGCGGCATCGTGCGCTGCGATCTCATCGCCGAAGGGATCATTCAGGCGGTGCGCGAAGTCCATGTGCAGCTGCCGGTGGTGGTGCGGCTGGAGGGCACCAATGTCGAGCGCGGCCGCGAGTTGCTGGCCGAGTCCGGGTTCAATATCACGACAGCAGAACACCTGACCGATGCGGCCGACAAGGTCGTTGCGGCTGCCGCACGGGGGGAAGCGAGTAGGTCGGGTTAGCGCAGCGTAACCCGACGATGTGCGGCCAAGGTGTCGGATTACGCCCTTCGGGCTAATCCGACCTACGGGCTTCCTTAATTCCTGTCATTGCGAGTACCCAGAGGGCATAAACGAAGCGCGGCAATCTCGTAATGCTGAAGTACCAGGTTGGAGAGTGCCGCGGCGCTATGCGCCTCGCAATGACGATGGACATGATAATCGAAGGTTGCGCATGAGCATTCTTGTAGACAAGGACACCCGGGTCATCTGCCAGGGCTTCACCGGCAGGCAGGGGACCTTTCACTCCGAACAGGCCATCGCTTATGGAACAAACCTGGTCGGCGGCGTCACCCCCGGCAAGGGCGGCCAGACCCACCTGGACCGGCCGGTGTTCGACACCGTCAGCCAGGCCGTGGCCGAGACCGGTGCCGACGCCAGCATGATCTATGTGCCGCCGGCCTTCGCCGCCGATGCCATCCTGGAGGCGGCCGACGCCGGCATCCGCGTGATCGTCTGCATCACCGAAGGCATCCCGGTGCAGGACATGCTGAAGGTGAAGGCCGCCCTGCGTGGTAGCGGGGTGGATCTGATCGGTCCGAACTGCCCCGGCGTGATCACGCCCGGCGCCTGCAAGATCGGCATCATGCCCGGCTTCATCCATAAGCCGGGCGGCATCGGCATCGTCTCCCGCTCCGGCACGCTCACCTACGAGGCCGTCTACCAGACCACCCTGGCCGGGCTGGGCCAGACCACCTGTGTGGGCATCGGCGGCGATCCCGTCCACGGGCTGGAGTTCATCGACTGCCTGCAGCGTTTCGAGGCCGACCCCGATACCCGCGGCATCATCCTGGTCGGTGAGATCGGCGGCAGCGCCGAGGAGCAGGCCGCCGAGTTCATCCAGGCGCAGGTGAGCAAGCCGGTGGTGGCCTACATCGCCGGTGTGACCGCGCCGAAAGGCAAGCGCATGGGCCACGCCGGGGCCATCATCAGCGGCGGCAGCGGCACGGCCGAGGCCAAGATCGCTGCGCTCGAGGGCGCCGGCGTCACCGTGGTGCGCTCCCCGGCGCAGATGGGCCAGGCCATGGCCGGTCTGCTCGGTTAGCGGGACGCAATCCATGAGCCGCAGCCTGCGTCTGGTGATGGCCCAGATGGACTTCCTGGTCGGGGACGTCCACGGCAATGCGCGCGAGGTGGTCGCCGCCGCCCTGCGTGCCCGCGACGAGTTCCAGGCCGATGCGGTGCTGTTCCCGGAACTGGCCCTGACCGGCTATCCGCCCGAAGATCTGCTGCTGCGCCCGGGGCTGCACATCCATGTGCTGGAGGCGCTGGAGTATATAAAGAAGCGGGTCGAAGGCATCCATGTCATCGTCGGCCATCCCCAGCAGAGCCCGGCCGGGCTGCACAACGCGGCTTCGGTCATCCGTGACGGGCGCATCCTGGCCACCTGCTTCAAGCAGCACCTGCCCAACTATCTGGTCTTCGACGAGGTGCGCTACTTCGCCCCGGGCGAGGGCGGCTGCGTGGTCGGGATCAATGGCGCGAAGCTGGGCGTGACCATCTGCGAGGACATCTGGAACCCCGGCCCCTGCGCCCGACTCCGGGAGCAGGGCGCGGATCTGATCGTCAACATCAATGCCTCCCCCTTCCATGTCGGCAAGAGCGCCGAGCGCGAGGCGGTGGTGCGCGACCGGGTCAGGGAAACCGGTCTGCCGGTGGTCTACGCCAACCTGGTCGGCGGCCAGGACGAACTGGTGTTCGACGGCGAGTCCTTCGTCATGGACGGGGCCGGCACCATCACCCAGCGCGCGCCGGCCTGCACGGCCGGGCTGTATCCGGTCGAGTTGCGCGACGGGGGCGAGGGCTGGCGGCCGGTGCCGGGCGAGGTCACGCCGCTGCCCTCGGTGATCGAGAGCGTCTACAGGACCCTGGTGCTGGGCGTGCGCGACTATGCGCACAAGAACAGCTTCCGCGGCGCGGTGCTGGGCCTGTCGGGCGGCATCGACTCGGCCGTGACCCTGGCCGTGGCGGTGGATGCGCTCGGCCCGGATCAGGTCGAGGCGGTGCTGATGCCCTCGCGCTTTACCGCCGACATGAGCATCGAGGACGCCCGCGCCGAGGCCGATACCCTGGGTGTGACCCATCGCACCATCCCCATCGAGCAGCCCTTTGCCGCCTTCCTCGGGGTGCTGGAAAAGGAGTTCGCCGGACGCGAACCGGACGTGACCGAGGAGAACATCCAGGCCCGCTGCCGCGGCATCATCCTGATGGCTATCTCCAACAAGTTCGGGAAGATCCTGCTGTCCACCGGCAACAAGAGCGAGGTGGCGGTGGGCTATTCCACCCTCTATGGCGACATGGCCGGCGGCTTCGCCCCGATCAAGGACGTGCCCAAGACCCGGGTCTATGAACTGGCCGAATACATCAACCGCGAACGCGAGATCATTCCGCACCGGGTCCTGGTGCGCCCGCCCTCGGCCGAGCTGGCCCCCGACCAGCAGGACCAGGACAGCCTGCCGCCCTACCCGGTGCTGGATGCCATCCTGGAGCGCTATGTCGAGCGCGACCAGGGCATCGGCGACATCGTCGCCGAGGGCTACGACGAGGCAATAGTGCGCCGGGTGGTGTGGCTGGTGGACAAGAACGAGTACAAGCGCCGCCAGGCCCCGCCCGGGGTGCGCATCACCGGGCGCGCCTTCGGCCGCGACCGACGCTATCCCATCACCTCGGGCTATCTCGCTACCCAGCTGCAGGACAAGCAGGATGTGTGACAAGAGCGCCACGGAATACACGGAAGGCACGGAAAATCCCACAAAAATAAAAATTGGCTCCGTCATTGCGAGGCGCACAGCGCCGTGGCAATCTCTTGCCGACTGGTGCTTCATTACGAGATTGCCACGCTGCGCTCGCAATGACGTGGATGATTTTTTTATTTGTCCGTGCTTTCCGTGCCTTCCGTGTATTCCGTGGCGCTCTTGATTGTATGCCGGGCGCTTTTCCCGCAACCCGCTTTGCGGTATCGTGCCCGGATTCCCGCATCCGCCGGAGATGAGTAATGAAAAAAGTCGAAGCCATCATCAAGCCGTTCAAGCTCGACGACGTGCGCGAGGCCCTGTCGGAGATCGGTATCGCCGGCATGACCGCCATCGAGGTCAAGGGCTTCGGGCGCCAGAAGGGACACACGGAGTTGTACCGGGGGGCGGAGTATGTAGTCGACTTCCTGCCCAAGGTGAAGCTCGAGATCGTGGTCAACGAGGACCAGGTCGAGCGCTGCATCGAGGCGGTGACCAACGCCGCGCGCACCGGCAAGATCGGCGACGGCAAGATCTTCGTCACCGAGGTCGAAAAAGTCGTGCGCATCCGCACCGGGGAAGAGGATCAGGAAGCGATCTGAAGGAAGTTCAAGAGCGCCACGGAATACACGGACAAAGTGATCAGGATGCATCCGTAGGTCGGGTTAGCCCGAAGGGCGTAACCCGACGTAGCTGCCAGGCCTGTCGGGTTACGCTGCGCTAACCCGACCTACATGTCCCGAAACGGGCAACATGAAATCTTCCGTGCCTTCCGTGTATTCCGTGGCGCTCTTGCTCTTTACAGCTCCGCCGCCCGCTCCGGATAGTTCAGGCGATAGATGCGCAGGGTGTCCGCGGCCAGTTCGTCCAGCCCCAGCTTGCGATAGCCCCGTACCATGATCTCCAGCGCCCCGGGGATTGCCGGGGTGTTCTGGAAATTCCTGATCACCCGTTCGGCGCGGTTGACCGCGGCGACATAGGCCCCCCGGCGCATGTAGTAATCGGCCACATTCACTTCGTGCTGGGCCAGGTTGTTGCGCAGGTGACGCATGCGCAGGGTGGCATCCTCGGCGTAGCGGCTGTCGGGGAAGCGCCGGACCAGTTCCTGGAAGTCGAAGAAGGAATCCCGCGCCGCGCCCGGGTCGCGTTCGGATTCGTCCTGCGGCAGTATCCGGTCGATGATGTTGCGGCCGCGGTTGAAGTTCGCCAGTCCCTTCAGATAGTAGGCATAATCCAGGTGCGGATGGCGTGGGTAGGTCTTGATGAAGCGGTCCAGGGTGGCGATGGCCGAGTCCGGCTCGTCATACTTGTAATAGGCGTAGGCCGACTCCAGCAGCGCCTGCTGGGCGTAGCGGCCGAAGGGGTAGCGGGCCTCGAGCTTCTCGTACAGGTCGATGGCCTGCTCGTAATTCTTGCTCTGCAGCGAGTCCCGGGCCTCGGTGTAGAGCTTCTGCGCCGACCAGTCCCGGGTCTTGTCGATCTTGTCGGGCAGCAGGCCGCAGCCGGCCGTCAGGCTGATCAGGACGAGGAGGCAGAGGATTTTTCGCAGCATGGATGTCGGACTCGCTGGCCTGCTGGGTGACGAACCGGCAGTATAACTGAATCGGTATCGCCTCGTCGCCCGTGGGCGGGAAATGGAAGCAGCGGTGAACGAACGCATACAACTGCAGGCGATCCTGCCGCCGGAGGCGGCCGGCAAGCGCCTGGACCAGATCCTGAGCGAGGTCTTCGCTGACTACTCGCGCAGCCGCATCCAGCAGTGGATCCGTGCCGGCGAGGTGCGGCTGGACGGAGCCGTATGCGCGCTGCCGCGCCAGCGTCTGGCGGGCGGCGAGCGGGTCGAGATCGCTGCCGAGCTGCCCCGGGTCGGGCCGGTCGAGGCCCAGGCCATCCCGCTGGAGATCGTGCACGAGGATGCGGCCCTGCTGGTGATCAACAAGCCGCCCGGCCTGGTGGTGCACCCGGCCGCCGGTAATCCCGACCGTACCCTGCAGAATGCCCTGCTGCACCATGACCCGGCGCTGGCGCACCTGCCGCGGGCCGGTATCGTGCACCGGCTGGACAAGGACACCAGCGGCCTGATGGTGGTCGCCCGTACCCTGCCGGCCCATCACGCCCTGGTCGCGCAGTTGCAGGCGCGCAGCGTGACCCGCGAATACCTGGCCCTGGTGCAGGGCGTGCTGACGGCCGGCGGCACGGTGGAGGCCAACATCGGCCGCCACCCGGTGGACCGCAAGCGCATGGCGGTGCGCCGCAACGGCGGCAAGCCGGCCGTGACCCACTACCGGGTCGAGCGGCGTTTCCGCGGTCACACCCTGCTGCGGGTGCGGCTGGAGACCGGGCGCACCCATCAGATCCGGGTGCATATGGCGCATCTCCGCCACCCCATCGTCGGTGATCCGGTCTATGGCGGGCGGATGAAACTGCCGGCCGGTGCCGGTGAGGCGGCGCGCGCCGCGCTGCAGGGCTTTCGCCGCCAGGCCCTGCACGCCGAACGCCTGGCCCTGGTGCACCCGGCAACCGGTGAGGCCTGCGCCTGGCAGGCGCCCATGCCCGGGGACATGCAGCGTCTGATCGAGGTGCTGGACGCGGACCGGGAGGCCTCATGACGCGCGGTCATGACTGGATCGTCCCCGACTGGCCGGCCCCGGCCGGCGTGCAGGCAGTGAGCACCACCCGTGCCGGCGGTGTGAGCACCGGGCCCTATGCCAGTCTGAACCTGGCCGGGCATGTCGGGGACGATCCGGCGGCGGTTGCCGCCAATCGCGCCCGCCTGCGCGAAGCCCTCTCACTTCCGACGGAGCCGGCCTGGCTGGAACAGGTACACGGTACCGGCATCCTCGACCTGGACAGTGCCGCACCCGGTCCGGCCGACGGGGCCGTGGCCGGGCCGGGGCGGGTCTGTGTGGTGATGACGGCCGACTGTCTGCCGTTGCTGCTGTGCTCGCGCGACGCTGACCGGGTCGGGGCGGTCCATGCCGGCTGGCGCGGCCTCGCCGCCGGAGTGATCGAGGCCGGGCTGGAGCGCCTGGATGTGCCGGGCGGATCGGTGCTGGCCTGGCTGGGGCCGGCCATCGGTCCGGCGGCCTTCGCCGTGGGTGAAGAGGTGCGGGAGGCCTTCGTCAGCCAGGATCCCCATGCCGCGCAGGCGTTTCAGCACCGGGATGGTGAACTGTATGCCGATCTCTATGCGCTGGCACGTCAGCGCCTGGAGGCGCGCGGCGTGACGGCTATCTACGGCGGCGGTCGCTGCACCTGGAGCGAACCGGAACACTTCTATTCCTACCGCCGCGACGGTGCCACCGGGCGCATGGCCAGCCTGATCTGGCTGGGTGGATGAGCCGGGCAGCGGTGACAATAACGCTGAGGATGCAGAGGCGCGGAGACGCAGAGATTTTTTATATTCATGAAGGCCCTGATTTCTCCGTCATGCCGGCGAAGGCCGGTATCTGTATGTCTTAACCCTCTGGATCCCGGCCTTCGCCGGGATGACGAAATGGAAATGGATCATAGTTCCTCTGCGTCTCTGCGCCTCCGCGTCCTCTGCGTTCACGCCGCCACCCCGGGATTACTCCGCACGCCCGCTGCGGTATGATCCCGGTTTCGCCGTAGAATAATGTCGATGCCATGCCGTTACTGAGTTGGATCCTGCTGTTCTGCCTGCTGGGCGGCGCGCTGAGCGTGATTGCCGCCGGCGCCTACCTGCTGTTCCCCGAGCGGGTCAGAACGGCCCTGCTGCCGCACCTGGTCAGCTTCGCCATCGGCGCCCTGCTGGGCGCGGCCTTCCTGGCCCTGCTGCCGCATGCCCTGGCCTCGCCCGGGATCGACGATTACCACATCATCTCCGGCACTGTGCTGCTGGGCGTACTGGGCTTTTTCCTGCTGGAGAAACTGGTGCTGTGGCGCCACTGCCACGAGGCCCACTGCGAGGTCCATGCCGTCGACGAGCCCGAGGCGCACGACCACGGCCACAGCCCGGCCGCCGGCACCCTGATACTGGTCGGCGATGCCGTGCACAACCTGGTCGATGGCGTGTTGATCGGCGCGGCCTTCCTGACCGATATTCATCTGGGAATCGTGACCAGCCTGGCGGTGGCCGCCCACGAGATCCCGCAGGAGGTGGGTGATTTCGCCATCCTGCTCAACAACGGCTACAGCCGCCTGCGGGCCTTCGTCTTCAATATCATTTCCAGCCTGGCGACCCTGGTCGGCGGCGTGATCGCCTATGTCAGCCTCAAGCAGGCCGAGGCCGCACTGCCCTTTGTGCTGGCCATTGCCGCCTCCAGCTTCATCTATGTCGCCGTGGCCGACCTGATCCCGGGCCTGCACAAGCGGGTGCACGCTGCCGCCACCGCCCAGCAGGTGGTCCTGATCGCCGCCGGCGTGCTGGTCATCTACGCCGCCCACGCGACGTTGCATTGAGGAGAAAGAGCGCCACGGAATACACGGAAAACACGGACAATTGCTGGTTGCTTGCTGCAGCATCTGTAGGTCGGGTTAGCGAAGCGTAACCCGACGCAGTCCGCGGTTCGTGTGTCGGGTTATGCCCTGCGGGCTGATCCGACCTACGCATCATTGACTTCATATTTTCCGTGCTTTCCGTGGCCATTTTTTACGGAGAAACTTATGAGCGGATGGTTCATGGTGACGTTGGTCGGCGCGGACCGGGCCGGGATCGTGGCCAAGGTGGCCTCGGCCCTGTTCGAGGGCGGGGCCAACCTCGGCGAGGCCTCGATGATGCGCCTGGGCGGCAACTTCACCATCATGCTGATGGTGAGGTTCGGCGGCAGTGTGAAGCAGCTGCAGTCGCTGCTGGACAACGAGGCCGAATCACTCGGTCTGCGTCTGCATGTGGACCGGATCGAGGGCGGTCTGCATCGGCACCATATTCCGGATGTGCGGGTGACCGTCTACGGCGCCGACCGCGCCGGGATCGTTGCCCAGGTCACTTCGGCCCTGGCCGAGGCGGGCCTGGATATCACCGATCTGCAGTCCGACGTCGGCGGCAGCGAGACCGAACCGCTCTATGTCATGACCATCGAGGGTCGGGCCCGCGAGGGCATCGAGGCGCTGCGCTCGGCGCTGGAGATCGTGCATCGCGAGGGCATGGACGTGGACATCGAGCCGATCGAGACGCTGATCGGGTGAGGCAGCGTTTACCCGGAACCCAAGCATGGCTGTTTTTGACATCCTGACCTATCCCGACGAGCGCCTGAAGCAGGTCTCCGAACCGGTGGCCGCGTTCGATCAGTCGCTGCGTGACTTCATCGCCGATCTGGAACAGACCCGCCGCACCGGTCCCGGGGCGGTGGGCATCGCCGCGCCGCAGGTGGGACAGTTCATCCGGGTGGTGATCGTGGATGTGTCGCAGATGAAAAAGCCGGTGCCGAATCACGGCTACCTGGTGCTGGTCAATCCCGAAATCACCGAGTGGGAGGGCTATGCCCTGGGGCGGGAAGGCTGCCTGTCGGTGCCGGACTACACCGGCAACGTGATCCGGGCCGAACGCGTCCACCTGGAGGCGTGCGATCCCGACGGCAATCCGCTGACCTTCGACATGGAGGGGTTCGAGGCACGCGCCGTGCAGCACGAGATGGACCACCTGGACGGGCTGCTGTTCCTCGACCGGCTGGTCAGCCGGCGCAACGACCTGTTCCGGCGCAAGGTGTACAAAAAATCCTGAGAGCGCCACGGAATACACGGAAAATTGCGTGTAGACAATGCCGGCCTGTTGCCCGGCGCGCAGCGTCGGGGCAACATATTGATATTCTCATGTCCGTGTTTTCCGTGTTTTCCGTGTATTCCGTGGCGCTCTTGAACTTCATTTCTCCCCACCCTTCACCCCCGCGGTGATGACGAACCGCAGCGCATCCTCCATCGGCATGTCCACCGGCTCCAGCCGGTCGCGGTTGATCAGCAGCGTGTAGCCACCGAGCTGGTAGCTCATGGGCAGGTAGACCAGCACCCGCTGGCTGTCGCCGCCCTCCGCGTTGTTTGCCAGCTTCGGATCCGGGTCCGTGACCAGGCCGATCACTTCGGTATCATCCCAGAGCCTGACCTTCACCGGTCGCCCGGTGTCCTGACGGTCCTGCATATGGGCAACGAAATCGGTGAAGTCGCTGATGGTGGAGTAGAGCGTCTTGATGATGGGAATTCGGCGGAACACGGCGTCGTTGAGCCGCAGCAGCAGCTTCATCAGCGGCAGCCGCACCACCAGGCCGATGATCGTGATGACGATCAGGGCCAGCACCAGTCCGGTGCCCGGCCAGTACCAGCCCTCCGGCAGCAGCAGCCGTACTGCCCGCCCCATGATGCGTTCCGCGCCCATGGCGAGCAGCCAGGCCAGGTAGAGGGTCAGGGTCACCGGCAGCACGGTCGCCAGGCCCTGCAGGAATGCCTTGCCGATCTGATTCATAAGCCGTTCCTCCGCTTGCCGGCGATGCCCGGTCGAGCCGCCCGTGGGGCCGATCATACCCATCCCGCCGCCCGCGAGACAGCCGCCGGGGTCACGTTCTGCTGAGTTGAATCAATGCGTTTCCGCCGCTATCTGCTATATCTGACAGAAAACAGGCCGCCGGGAGCCGCCAGCATGGCTTGAAATGTTCCCGTTGCCGCCCCATCTGTAGGGTAATCAGAAATCAGGCGAGTGGAGAGACGAAAATCATGCGGATGGACAAGCTGACCAGCAAGTTCCAGATGGCGCTGGCCGACGCCCAGAGCCTGGCCGTGGGCCAGGATCACCAGTTCATCGAACCGGTGCATGTGCTGATCGCGCTGCTGGACCAGGAGGGCGGTTCGGTCCGCCACCTGCTGACCCAGGCCGACGTCAATGTCAACCTGCTGCGCTCGCAGCTGGGCGAGGCACTGGAGAAACTGCCCCGGGTCGAGGGCAGCGCCGGCGAGGTGCACATCTCCAACGATCTGGGCCGGCTGCTCAATATCACCGACAAACTGGCCCAGCAGCGCAAGGATCAGTACATCTCCAGCGAGCTGTTCGTGCTGGCCGCGGTCGAGGACAAGGGCGCGGTCGGCGAACTGCTGCGCAAGGCCGGTGCCAGTAAGGGACTGCTCGAGCAGGCCGTCGACAACATGCGCGGTGGCGCCAGGGTCGACGACCCGAATGCCGAGGACCAGCGCCAGGCGCTGGAGAAATACACCATCGACATGACCGAGCGGGCCGAGCAGGGCAAGCTGGATCCGGTCATCGGCCGCGACGACGAGATCCGCCGCACCATCCAGGTGCTGCAGCGCCGCACCAAGAACAACCCGGTGCTGATCGGCGAGCCCGGCGTGGGCAAGACCGCCATTGTCGAGGGCCTGGCCCAGCGCATCGTCAATGGCGAGGTGCCGGACGGCATCAAGGGCAAACGCCTGCTGTCCCTGGACATGGGCGCGCTGATCGCCGGGGCCAAGTTCCGCGGCGAGTTCGAGGAACGCCTCAAGGGCGTGCTCAACGACCTGGCCAAGCAGGAAGGCCAGGTCATCCTGTTCATCGATGAGCTGCACACCATGGTCGGCGCCGGCAAGGCCGAGGGCGCGATGGACGCCGGCAATATGCTCAAGCCCGCGCTGGCTCGCGGCGAGCTGCACTGCGTGGGTGCGACCACCCTGGATGAATACCGCAAGTACATCGAAAAGGACGCCGCCCTGGAACGTCGGTTCCAGAAAGTGCTGGTCGATGAACCCAGCGAAGAGGACACCATCGCCATCCTGCGCGGGCTGAAGGAGAAGTACGAGGTCCACCACGGGGTGGAGATCACCGATCCGGCCATCGTCGCCGCGGCCACCCTGTCGCACCGCTACATCACCGATCGCCAGCTGCCCGACAAGGCCATCGACCTGGTCGACGAGGCCGCCTCGCGCATCCGCATGGAGATCGACTCCAAACCCGAGGAGATGGATCGTCTGGAGCGGCGCATGATCCAGCTCAAGATCGAGCGCGAGGCGCTGAAGAAGGAAAGCGACGAGGCGTCCAGGAAGCGCCTGACCACGCTGGAGGAGGAGTTGGTTCGGCTGGAGCGCGAGTTCTCCGACCTGGAGGAGATCTGGAAGGCCGAGAAGGCCTCGGTCCAGGGCACCCATCATGTCAAGGAGGAACTGGAGCGCGCCCGCAAGGAACTGGAGACCGCCCAGCGTGCCGGGGATCTCACCCGCGCCGGCGAACTGCAGTACGGCAGGATCCCGGAGCTGCAGAAGCAGCTGGACCTGGCCACTCAGGCCGAGATGCAGGAGATGAAACTGCTGCGCAACCGCGTCACCGACGAGGAGATCGCCGAGGTGGTCTCCAAGTGGACCGGCATCCCGGTGTCCAAGATGCTGGAGGGCGAGCGCGAGAAGCTGCTGCGTATGGAGGAAGCCATCCGCGACCGCGTGGTGGGCCAGGACGAGGCGGTCAAGGCCGTCTCCGACGCCATCCGCCGCTCGCGCGCCGGCCTGTCGGATCCCAACCGGCCCAACGGCTCGTTCCTGTTCCTGGGTCCGACCGGTGTCGGCAAGACCGAGTTGACCAAGGCACTGGCCAATTTTCTGTTCGACACCGAAGAGGCCATGGTGCGCATCGACATGTCCGAGTTCATGGAGAAGCATTCGGTCGCGCGCCTGATCGGCGCCCCGCCCGGCTATGTCGGCTACGAGGAGGGCGGCTACCTGACCGAGGCGGTGCGCCGCAAGCCCTACTCGGTGATCCTGCTCGACGAGGTCGAGAAGGCGCATCCGGACGTGTTCAACGTGCTGCTGCAGGTGCTGGACGACGGGCGCCTGACCGACGGCCAGGGCCGGACCGTGGATTTCCGCAACACCGTGATCGTGATGACCTCCAACCTGGGCTCCGAGCAGATCCAGCAGCTGTCCGGCGAGGAGAACTACGACCGGATGAAGTCCGCCGTGATGGAGGTCGTGGGCGGCTACTTCCGGCCCGAGTTCATCAACCGCGTCGACGAGGTGGTGGTGTTCCATCCGCTGGGGCGCGAGCAGATCCGCGAGATCGCCAACATCCAGATCGATTACCTGCGCGCGCGCCTGGCCGACCGCGACATGGAGCTTGCGCTCAGCGATGCCGCGCTGGACAAGCTGGGCGAGGCCGGTTTCGATCCGGTCTACGGCGCCCGGCCGCTCAAGCGCGCCATCCAGCATCAGCTGGAGAACCCGCTGGCCCAGCATATCCTGGCCGGCGAGTTCGGTCCCGGGACCCGTATCGAGGTCGATGTGCGCGACGGCGAACTGGACTTCCACAAGACCGACAAGCAGGCCGCTTCGGCGGCCTGATGGCCGGATGTGTGCGGCATAGGTGAAAACTGCTTATGCGGCGGCGGACCCGACGCGCATTTGCGTCATTGCCGTAGGATGGGTGAAGCAAAGCGGAACCCATCATTGCCTGAGAAGCGATGGGTTACGCTGCGCTTCACCCATCCTACGGCGTCGGATTGTTTCAATAGATTTACCTGTCCGGACTTGATTTAGATCAGCGCAGGGTCTATCTAATATCTATACAGTTTGAACCTGGAAATGGTTGGAACTGTGAGACTCCTCCACCTGATACTGGTGACATTACCTCGCCAAGTCAGGCGTGCCCCGTGTCCCCCGCGGGGCTTTTTTTGTCTTGAGTGAGGAGTGAGGGGGGTGTCTTGAACCCGTTGCTGTCCCCGGCGTAAGGTGCCGGTATGATCAAGCCGGACTATCATGGCGGCAGCCTGGTGAACCTGATGCAGAGCCTGCGCGCCGCGCTGGGGACGGGCGGGTCGGATGCATGCCTGCCGCTGACCGGGCTGGACCTGAAGGAACTGGCGGCGGCCCGTCACATCCTGCTGGTCGTCATCGATGGCCTGGGCGAGAACGTACTGCGGCAGTTCCCCGATTCCAGCCTGGCCCGGGCCTCGCGCCGTATTCTGACCTCGGTGTTTCCCACCACTACCGCCAGCGCCATCACCAGCCTGCTCACCGGCCGGCCGCCGCGTCAGCATGCTGTGACCGGCTGGTTCCAGTGGCTGCGCGAGGCCGGGGTCGTCGCGACCATTCTGCCCTTCGTAACCCGGGCCGGCGGCGTGGATCTGCGCAAGCTGGGACTGTCGGTGCCGCAGGTGATCGACACCCGTCCCTTCCTGGCCGATGTCGAGCGGACCTGCCGTGCCTGGCTGCCCGAGGCCATTGTCAATTCCCCCTACAGTACCACCCTGACCGCGCCGGCCGTCCGCACCGGCTATGCCTCGCTGGAACGACTGGGCGAAGGCCTGGTGCAGCAGCTGCGCCTGCAGCCGGAACCGAGCCTGACCTGGATCTACTGGCCGGAACTCGACAGCTGCATTCATCATGAGGGCGTGGCCAGTCCCGCGACGGCGGTGCTGTTCGAGGCGCTTGATGAGTGGTGGGTCGGGTTGACGCGGGAGTTGGCCGGCACCGATAGCCTGGTGCTGTTGACCGCGGATCATGGCCACATCGATACGGCTGCGGATCGTCATGTGCGCCTGGAGCAGCATCCCGAACTGCGCGACTGCCTGACCCTGCCGTTGTGCGGTGAGCCGCGTGCGGCCAGTTGTTATGTGCGCCCGCGTGCCCGGCAGCGTTTCGAGGACTATGTCACCACCCAACTGGCCGGGTATTGCACCCTGCTGCCGGCCGCCGATCTGGTGGCGCAGGGCTGGCTGGGGCCGGGCGAGTCGCATCCGGAGCTCGACAGCCGCCTGGGCGATTATGTGCTGCTGATGAAGGACAACTATGTCATCAAGGATACCCTGGGCGATGAAAGGCCTTTCAGCTTCGCCGGTGTGCACAGCGGTGCGAGTCGGGAGGAGATGGAGGTTCCGCTGATCGTTCAGCCGTGCGGGTGATGTGGACAGCGGCCCTGATCCGGGTCGGTCCTTATCAATGAAATCATTGTGTTATACAGTCCTGCGGCAGCAATCCCAGCCGCCGTTAAAGCCTGCGGCCGGCCGGCCGTTAAACTCGGTAGACCCGCAGACCGCAGAGTAATCGCAATGGATATCAATGGCAGTGGCAGCAGCGTGATCGAATCCGTCATGCGCACGGCGGCTCCCGACACGGCCAGTGCCGTGAAGACGCTGAACAAGGCCGGCGAACTCCAGGCGCAGAGTGCCCGACAGCCGGTCGAGTCCGCACCGGAACCCGTCGCCCCGGAGCGCCCGGCCCCGGATCCCGAGGCCCGGGTCGGTCGCAATCTCGACGTCAGGGCCTGACCGTAGGATGGGTGGAGCGAAGCGCAACCCATCTTTTCCCGAGTGATTGAGGGGTTGCAGCGTCAGCGCCTGCCCCCATCCTGCATTTCCGTATTCATTCAATCCTTGCCAGCACCCGGTCCAGCATCCGGGTCGACAGCAGCCGTTTCAGATACCCGAACAGATATGTCGGCACGGTCACGTAATAACGCGGCCGCGGGCGTGGCTGTTCCAGAGCCAGGACCAGCTTGTCCAGCACCGCTTCGGGGCCCAGGGTGAAGGGTGCCGCCGGCCCCGCCCGGGTCAGGCGCTCCAGCACGGCGGCATAGGCCGCCCGGTGGGCGCTGTGCTCGCTGTCGATATGCTCGCGAAAGCGGGCCAGGGCGTTGGCCCGGAAGTTCGAGCGGATCGGGCCCGGTTCGATCAGTACGCAGTGGATGCCGCTGCCCTGCAGCTCCAGCCGCAGGGTGTCGTAGAAGCCTTCCAGCGCAAACTTGCTGGCGTTGTAGGCGCCGCGCCAGCGTAGCGCGACCAGCCCCAGTACCGAACTGTTCTGGACGATGCGGCCTTCACCGTGGCGGCGCATGGCGGGAATCAGGGCATTGGTCAGTTCCAGGGTGCCGAAGACATTGGTCTCGAACTGCCGGCGCAGTGCCTCCCGCGACAGATCCTCGACCGCGCCGGGCTGGCCGTAGCCGGCATTGTTGAACAGGCCGTAGAGACGACCGTCCGTGCGCGACAGCACCTCCTCTGCTGCTGCCCGGATGGAGGTGCTGTCGTCCAGATCCAGCTGCAGCGCCTCCAGGCCCTGAGCCTCCAGGCGTGCTGCATCTTCCGGTTTGCGCGCTGTCGCGAACACCCGGTAGCCGCGTGCCTGCAGCCCGGATGCGCAGTGTTCGCCGATGCCGCTGGAACAGCCGGTGATGAGGATGGGGCGGTTGCTGTTGTCTTTCATAGGTTATCCAGTGTCGGTCGGGGCGCGATCCGGTTTTCCGTCATCCCGGCGAAAGCCGGGATCCAGACACCGCTGTGGTCACTGGATTCCCGCCTTCGCGGGAATGACGGCTTTTTCGGTACTGTCGTCAATTCTTCCCGATCGTTGTGAGATTACGTCAGCAACACTGCAATGATGCCGGTAATGAAGATGCCGTCAAAGGTGCCGGCGCCGCCGATCGAGGCGATGGGAGTGGCGAGCCGGCGAATATCCCCCAGCCGCAGCAGGTCGGCGCCGACCAGCACCCCGAGGGTGCCGCCGATGTAGGCCAGCGGCGCGGCCTGTTCCAGGTCGATCAGCAGGGCGACCAGTGCAGCCGTGACCGGGGCGATGAAGATGGGCATGCCGATGCCCAGTCCGGCCACCGGCCGGCTGAAGGCGAAACTGATCAGGCTGACGGCGGCCACGGCCAGCAGGGCAGCGCCGAGGCTGACCGGCTGGGTCAGCAGCAGATAGAGCGAGAAGGCGACCGGGATCAGGCCGCCGCCCACATTGACTGCGACCAGGGTGGTGCCGGTGAAGGCCGGCGGGTGACGCAGAAAGCCGTGCGCCCACCAGCTGCGCGGCAGCGGTTCCACCCGGCCGGTATCGATGCGCGCCAGGGGCAGATTGATCAGGCTGCCCAGGATGGAGGCGGTGAGCAGGATGAAACCGCCGGCAGGCGACAGGCCCAGTTTGTCGAAGGCGAGCGTGAGCGCGCCGACCTGGACCACCGCCAGCAGCAGCAGGAGCAGGAACAGAAAGGGCAGCAGGTGCAGCGGCATCAGGCCAGCCGGCGTTCGCGCAGGGCCGTGGCCAGCAGCGGTGCAAGCGGAATCACGTTGCTCGGGTGCGGGATGCTGTCAGTGCTCCAGACCCGGTGGATGCCGGCGGCCCGCAGCCGCTCCAGGGCATCGCCGGCGAACAGCGCATGGGTGAGGGCGGCATCCACCGAGCGCGCGCCGCGGGCCAGTATTGCGGCAGCGGTCTCGGCCAGGGTGTGGCCGGTACTGGCGATATCGTCGATCAGCACCACCTCGCGGCCGCTGAAGTCGCGCTCCGGCAGGGTGATGCGGACCTCCCGGTCGCCGCGACGCAGCTTGTGTGCCAGCGCCGCCTCGGCGCCGGCGGCCTGGGCGGCCTGGTCCAGCCACTGGGCGGATTCCTCGTCCGGTCCCAGCAGCAGCGGGTTCTCGCACCGGCCGGCGATGTAGGCGCCCAGCAGACCGGCGGCCGACAGGCTCAGCGCGGGTTCGACCGGTACGGCGTCGGCCAGATGATGCACCCGGTGCAGGTGCGGATCGACCGTGATCAGGGCGTCGATCTGGCCGGCCAGCCAGCGGCCGATGTGGGTCTGGCTGATGATCTCGCCGGGCTGGAAGGCCGTGTCCTGGCGCATGTAGCACAGGTAGGGCGCGACCAGGGTGATGTGCTGCACGCCGGTGGCGCGGGCGGCGGCGGTGACCAGCTGCAGCTCGACCAGCTTGTCATTCGGATAGTGCAGGCTGCGGTAGAGGAGCAGCCGCCGCGGCAGTTCCGCCGGCAGCCGCAGCCGGGATTCGCCGTCGGGAAAGACGTGGCGGTCGATGGCCGCGTGTTCGAGGCCGAGCGTTTCGGCCAGTGCTTGTGCCTGAGTTTGGCTGTCGGGGAAGCTCAGCAGCAGGGGTGTGCTCAACATCAGCTCCATTGCGAAATTTCATTGGCCACGGAAAACACGGAAAGCACGGACACTCCAATGATCAGCAACGTAGGTCGGGTTAGCCCGACAGGGCGTAACCCGACACTGGGCCGCGGTTGTGTCGGGTTACGCTGCGCTAACCCGACCTACATCTGGATTCCCGCCTTGGCGGGAATGACGGGAAGAAGGATAACCACAGTTTCCTTGATTATTGAAGTGTCCGTGCTTTCCGTGTATTCCGTGGCCGAAGTCAATTGAACGGCTCGATCTGGGCCGGCGGCGGATGATCGCCAAGGCTGTAGCCCGAGTCCCGTTCGCACAGCTGGCGGGCGAACTCGAAATCGGCCTTGACCTCGGCGTGGACGCGATACAGCGGCTCGCCCGCGCGCACCCGATCACCGACCTTGACCAGCAGATCCACGCCGGCACCCTTGCCCATGGGCGCGCCGGCCAGGCGGGCGATGCGGCCCAGGCGGTAGTTGTCGATGGCGGTGACGATGCCGTCCTCCCGCGCCTTGATCTCGAAATTCAGCGGTCCGGGTTCCAGGTCGGCCTCGCGGGCGCCCTGGGCGGCGATAATGGCCTGAAGCTTTTCCAGCGCCCGGCCCGATTCCAGGATGTCGCGGGCAATGGCGTAGCCGAAGCCGCCGCGCACGTCGGGATCGAATTCCAGGATGCGCCCGGCCAGGTGCAGGGACTTCTGACGCAGATCGGCCGGGGCGTCGGGATCGTTCTCCAGCACCTGAAGCACGTCGCGCACCTCCAGCACCGGGCCGATGCCGCGCCCGACCGGCTGGCGGCCGTCGGTGATGACCACCTCCAGGTGGATGCCCAGGTGATCGCCGACGAATTCGAACAGCTTGCGCAGCGCCAGGGCCTGGCGCATGTGCCGGACCTTGGCGGTGGGGCCGACCGGGATGTCGATCAGCAGGTGGGTGGAGCCGGCGGCCAGTTTCTTGGACAGGATGGAGGCCACCATCAGGCCCTGCGAGTCCAGTCCCAGCGGGCGTTCCACCGAGATCAGGATGTCATCGACCGGCGCCAGGTGCGCGGTGCCGCCCCAGGCCAGGCAGCCGCGGTGCTGGTGGCCCAGGTGGTACAGCGCCTCGGGCGAGAGCTCGACGTTGGCCAGCACCTCCATGGTGTCGGCGGTGCCCGAGGGCGAGGTGATGGCGCGGCTGGAGGTCTTGGGGATGAGCATGCCGTGGGCGGCGATGATGGGTACGACCAGCATCGAGGTGCGGTTGCCGGGAATGCCACCGATGCAGTGCTTGTCGGCGACCAGCGGCTCCTCCCAGTTCAGCCGCTCGCCGGTCTCGAACATGGCGCGGGTCAGATACAGGATCTCGTCGCGGTCCAGTCCGGTCTGGCCGGAGGCGACCAGGAAGGCGGCCAGTTCGGTCTTGGAGTAGAGATGGTCGTTGATGTCGCGGGCGATGGCGGTGAAGTCCGCTTCGCCCAGGATCTCGCCGTTCATCTTGCGCCGTACGGCCTCCATCGAGCGCGGCGGCTCGGCATGGGCGGCGCTGACCCGGGCGCCGGCCTCGGCGCCGAACTGGGCGAAGGCCTGCTCCGACAGCCCCAGTTCGCCCGGATCGACGATGGCCTCGTCATCGACCACGTTGAGCACGGCCAGGATGCGGTGCTCGCCATGGCGGATCTGGATCTTGGACAGGGCCTGGAAACCCTCGGCCCGGTAGACGTGGCAGTCGCGGTGCAGATAGGCGACGTTCTCCCGGTAGGTGTCGATGGCGACCCGTTTCAGGGCCAGTTCGCCATTGTGCACCGGGCTGGCTTCAACCTTCTGTTTATTCATGCGTCCTTCCCGCTTGCGCCGGCACACATTGTAACCGATCCGCCCCGGCTCGGGTGCTGCGCCGCCCGCGTACGGCACGCATTTCCGCGCTCAAGAATACCCGGCGGGGGGCGATACAGGGTCAGGGACCGATGGATTTGTGGGTAAATCAATAAATTCATCGAATTCATATAGTTGAAGGGACCCAGGGAGACGGCCGCATGGGCCTGTCCAGGCTGGACACAGGGAACTGCCCGAATAATCCGGTCCACTGGCCCGCCCGCATGGGCGCGGGCCCCGTCCTGCTGTGCTTGATTTGACGCTACCCCGGAGAAACAGACAGTGGATCTCGCGACACTCATCGGTCTGATCGGCGCCATCGGCGTGATCACGGCGGCGATCTTCGTCGGCGGCAGCGCGCTGATCTTTCTCAATGTGCCGTCCTTCCTGATTGTGATGGGCGGCACCATGATGGCCGTGCTGGTGAAATTCCCCCTGGCGCATTTTCTGGGCGCCTTCAAGGTGGCGCTGAAGGCCTTCGTGCACAAGAGCGAGGACCCTGCCGATCTGATCCGTGAGGGCGTAGCCCTGGCCAATGTGGCGCGCAAGGAAGGCGTGCTGGGCCTGGAGAACCAGGAGATCAACAACCGCTTCCTGCGCCGCGGCATCAATTTCTGCGTCGACGGTCACGAGCCTGAGTTCGTGCGCAGTATGCTGAACAAGGACATCGACCTGACCATCGAGCGCCACGAGCGCGGTCAGGCCATCTTCAAGGCGATCGGCGATGTCGCGCCGGCCATGGGCATGATCGGCACCCTGATCGGCCTGGTGCAGATGCTCTCCTCCATGGACGATCCGAAGAAGATCGGTCCGGCCATGGCCATCGCTCTGCTTACCACTCTCTACGGTGCCATCATCGCCAATGCCATCGCCCTGCCCATCGCCGACAAGCTCGAGCACCGCACCATGGAGGAGCGGTTGAACAAGCAGCTGATCCTGGAGGCGATCAACGGCATTCAGGAAGGTATCAATCCCCGGGTCATGGAAGAACTGCTCAAGACCTATCTCCCGCCGAGTCAGCGGGAAGAGGAAGAGCAGGAAGCGGCCTGACAGGCGATTTGAGGCCAGGGGGCAGGTTGGATGGATACGGCAGCGTCAAGGAAGAAGAAGAGCGCAGGCGCACCCGGCTGGGTGATGACCTTCGCCGACCTGATGTCGATCCTGCTGTCCTTCTTCGTGCTGCTGCTGTCGTTTTCCGAGATGGACGTGGCCAAGTACAAGCAGATCGCCGGCTCCATGCGCGAGGCCTTCGGCGTACAGCGCAAGTACCGGGTCAAGGAGCCGCCCAAGGGCATCAACGTCATCGCCAAGGAATTCAGCGCCGGTCGGCCGGACCCGACGCCCTTCAACGTCATGGAGCAGATGACCACCGACGAGATGAAGCGCAATCTCGATACCGGTGACAAACGGCTCAAGAAGAGCGACGGCGCCGAACAGCACAGCGACAGCGGCAAGGACGCTGCCGACCGCCACCGTGACGACGCGCTCAAGGCACCCGATGACCAGCTGGTGGTGATGCCGAAGGCGGAAGCCGAGGAAATCATCAAGGCGCGCGAGCGCGCCGAGCGTCGCCAGCGGCTGGAACAGACAGCGGCGCAGATGCGGGCGGCGCTGGCAAAGGAGATCGAAGGCGGTCAGATCGACATCGAGACCGAGGACGAGAAGATCGTCATCCGTATCCGCGAGAAGGCTTCCTTCGCCTCCGGCGGGGTGGATCTGCGCGACAGCTTCCGGCCGGTGCTGGTGCGGGTGGCGCAGATTCTGCAGGATACCCCGGGCCGGATCGCCATAGTGGGGCATACGGACAATGTGCCCATGGCCGAGGGTCTGTTCCGATCCAACTGGGATCTGTCGGCAGCGCGGGCGGTCTCGGTGCTGCATGGCATGCTGGAATCGGTACAACTGGATCCGGCGCGCTTCTCGGTGCAGGGCGCAGGCGAGACCCAGCCGCTGGTGGACAACGACACACCCGCCAACCGGGCCCGCAACCGCCGGGTGGAGATCATTCTGAAGCAGGGCGAGGACCTGGAGGCCAGCCATGGCATCAGCAGCGGGCTGGTGCCGGTGCCGGATGCTTCCGCAGGCCCGCAGTCCCCGGAGGCCGGGGCTGCGGCACCGGCCGGGGAAGCGTTGCCGGAACCGGCAGCGCAATCCGAGCCCCTGGTGCAATCGACAGCCGGAGTGGCGGAACAGGAAGAGCAGTGACTATGGAACACGAAACCATAAAGTCCGATGACCGCCGCGAATACTTCCGGCTCGATGACGAGGTACTGCTGGATTATGCGCGGGTCGACGAGACGCAGATCGCCGCGCTGCGGGAGCGGATCTTCGACCGGATCGTGGATCGCTTCACCGTGGCAGCGACCTTCGCCACCAGTTCGCGCACCATGTCGCGGATACTCAGCAGCTTCTCCGCCGGGCAGCCGGACCTGGCGCGATACCTCAAGATGATGGATCAGAAGCTCAATCAGCTGGCACGCCTGTTCGTGATCGAGGAGATGAACGCCGGTGAGCACTCGGTCACGCAGGTCAATCTGAGTGCGGGGGGGTTGGTTTTCCCTTCGACCACCGAATTCAGTCCGGACGACATGCTGCAACTGCGCCTGGCCCTGCTGCCGGCCATGACGGGTATCCTGGCAATAGTGCGCGTGATCTATTGTGAACGCAGCGCCCAAGGCAACGGCCTGCCCTGGCAGGTGGCGGTGGAGTACGAATATATCCGGGAAAGTGATCGTGACCTGATCGCCAGCCACATCATGGCGCGTGAGGCGGAACGGCTGCGCGAACGTCGCGAGCAGGAACAGGAAGGCGGTAACGGAGAATGAAACTGCCCGGCGACATCCCTGTCGCCGGGTGAACCATCTCAGAATATGGCCAGGATCTGGGCCGAGATGCGGTCATCCATGCCGTCCAGGATCTGGTTGGCAGGATGCGATGAGGGCAGGTTCGGGGCCTCCGCCTCGCGGAACTCATAGTTCAAGATGAGGCGGGTCTTCTTGTTGAAGAAGTACTGCGCCCCCAGAGTGAGGGTGTCGAAGCGGCGTTCGGCCGGATCCGTGTCCGTGGCCCGGTTGAAGCGGTCGTAGCGGATGTCCAGTTCGATGTCCGGCCGGATCTTGTAGCCGAAATCCAGATACCAGCCGTCGGCCTCGTCTTCCGGCAGTACGTTCAGGCTGGCGCGGGACAGGCCGTTGTTCGACAGGGCGCCGACCACGGCGCCGCCGTCGCTGCCGTTGCGGATCATGCCGTCGGCCACGATGTATTCCGCTGCCGCCCGGTATTTGCCGTTCAGGTAGGTGGTGCCCACACCCCAGCGCTTGCGCTCGAAATCCTCCTCGACGTCATCGGCGGTGCTGTCCGTGCCCTGGGCCAGGGTAAGGGTGCGATCACCCTGCTGGTACCAGACAAAGCCCTTCCAACCCTGCCGGCGCGGGCCCTTGCCGCCGAAGACCTTCTCCGTGGACAGGTACAGGTAGATGTCCTTCTCGTTGTTGTTGTCGGATCGGGCCAGGCCGTTGCCGTTGCCGACCATCACGGCATAGGAGTGCTCCCAGTCGTTCTGACGGAAGGACTGGAACAGCTGGATGCCGATGTCGCGGAAGGCCCCCACCGGGCCGTTGGGGCCGTTGGGGTCATTGGGGGCGCTGCCGTCGGCGTCGATATAGCGTTCCAGCAGTACGCCGTCGGTGACACTGGTGAAGTTGACATAGTCGAACACATGGATCGCCTTCAGGCCTTCTTCCGATCCCGGTGTCTTGAACTGGCCCACCCGGACCCGCGCGGCATCGAAGTGATTGAAGGTCACGCTGGCGTCGGTCAGCTTCAGGCTGCCCAGGCCCCCGCCGGGCTTGGTGATGCCGTTGTTGCCGGCCTCGACCAGGAAGAAGTAGTTGGTGTTGCTGTCCAGCGGAAAGCCCTGGCCGCGCAGGCCCAGACGGGCACGGCGGATGTTGAACTGGGAACTGGCGTCCCGGTCCGGGCCGATGGTGTTGAAGATGGCGTCCTGGCCGCTGAACGGGCCGGCCTCGAGTTTGGTGCCCTCGGTGTACTGGAACTCCGGTTGGATGAAACCCCAGATGCGGGCACGTTCGGCCGCGCCGGCCGGTTCGGTGCCCTGGAGCATGAGCCAGTTGGCGGCCTGTGACGGCAGGGCGGCAGCAAGTCCGGTTGCCGCGATCACGGCGGCAAGGCATGTTCTGGTGTTATACATGTGAATCCTCCCTCTGGATAGTTATAACTTATGGCTTGATCAGGGTGTAACCCTGGTCGATCAGATCGAGAATACGCACTACGCCGGCGGAGACATGCGTGGCATGCGCATTGAGTGCAGGTTCGTGCCCCAGGTTCTGGGTGTACTTGGCCAGGGTGTTTTCGCAGGCACTGAATCTGACCTGCGCGGATTCGACCAGATTGTCGATGCGTCCGGCATTGACGTTGTCATCCAACAGCAGCCGCAGGCCTGGTCCGAAGGCGACGATCTCGACGTCCACCTTGTCAGGTCCATAGTGCTTGACCAGATTGCCGGCCACATTCAGCACCAGGGTCTGCTTGAACGGGTCAGGGTCGCTGATCTGCAGCACCACGTGCTTTTCGGCGAAGGGTTTGTCCGGATTGCCTGCGGCCAGGGCGCCGGTGGACAGCAGGCCGAGGAGCAGGGCGGCCCACAGTCTGAGATGCCAGGGTTGTTTGGATATCACGGTAGCCTCCTGATGTGTGATGGGTGATGGGCAGCGTGGCTACCCGTTTTCCTAGAGCGGTGCCGGTGAGGCTTTATTCCATCCGCCGGGTCTGCCAGGTGACGGTGAAAAAAAATTGAATAAAACGGCCGCGCGGTGCATCTACGGGTAAGGATGAAGATTGTCAGCAGAATCTGTACCACCCTGGCCGTGCGCGAGCGCGTGGGCGGCAGCCGTGGCCGGCTCTACAAGGTCGCCCTGGCCTGGACCGGGGACCGCATGCTGGCCGACGACCTGGTGCAGGAGGCCATCGCCATCGGCCTGAGCAAGGGGCATCAGCTGCGCGATCTGGAGAAACTCTATCCCTGGCTCTACAGTATCCTGAACAATTGCTGGCGCCGGCATCTGCGCAGCCAGCAGCCCGATTCTGGCTGCGAACCCGATTCCCTGGCCTGCGAAACGACGCTGGAGCAGCAGGTCGAGCGTCAGCGGATCGTGCAGGACGTGCGCCAGGCCGTGTTCCGCCTGTCGGTCGGGCAGCGCGAGGTGATCTCGCTGGTTGACCTGGAAGGCTTCAGCTATGCCGATGTCGCGGAAATACTGGAGATCCCGATCGGCACGGTCATGAGTCGGCTCAATCGGGCGCGCAAGGCGCTGCAGCAGACGCTGCGGCGCATGAATCCCGAGGTCGAGCCGGACGTGGCGTTGTTGCGGAGAGTACGATGAAGTCCGAGCGTTTTACCGATTTTGATCTGCACGCCTATATCGACGGCGAGTTGGCCGCCGATCGCAAGCAGGCGCTGCTGGAAGCCATGGAATGCGATGGGGCGCTGGCCTCCCGGGTGTGCGAACTGCAGCGGACCAAGCAGTGGATGCAGTCCGCTTTCGAGGATGCCGAGCCGCCTGCCGAGCGTTGCGAGGTCAGTGCGAAGCACTCGCGCTGGGTGTCGCGATGCGGAATGGCAGCGTCGGTGCTGCTGCTGCTGGCCGCCTTCGCTGCCGGCTGGCTGGCGCGCCCGGTGCAGATGCCGGATCTGTACAGCGCCATGATCGAGAACATCGAAACCAGCGGCTATCGGGTGGTGCTGCACATCGACGAGGCCGACCCGCGCAAGTTCGAACAGGTGCTGCTGCAGTCGGAGCGGCTGCTGGGTGAATACCGGGACCGGGGTATCCAGGTCGAGATACTGGCCAACAGTTCCGGGCTGGATCTGCTGCGGGCGGATACCTCGCCCTATGCGCAGCGCATCGCCAGTATTCTCAATCGGTATGAGAATTTCCGCCTGGTTGCCTGCAATAACGCCGTTGATCGGCTGCGTGAGTCCGGTATCACGCCGGTGTTCTTCGAAGGGACGCGCACGGACGAGAGTGCGGTCGAACACGCCGTGCGCCGTCTGCGTGAGGGCTGGTCCTACATCAAGGTCTGATCCCGGGTTTTCCCTGCAGTTCGTCCTGCAGGGCATCGGTTGGGCTGAACGCGGTGAAGCCCGACCTGTATAGCATCTAAGGAACCTCTGATTAATTCACTTAACCTCGTCATTGCGAGCGAAGCGAAGCAATCTCGTACAGCAGGATCAATCGCTTGGAGATTGCCACGGCGCTACGCGCCTCGCAATGACGGATAAATCAGAGGTTCCCTAAGGGCTGCAGGCTCAAACCTCCACCGCGGCCAGCTGTTCCTGCCGCTTCTCCTCCTGCTGCAACGCCCACAGCCGGGCATAGACGCCGTCCTGCCCGAGCAGTTCGGTATGGGTGCCGCTTTCCACGATCCGCCCCTGCTCCATGACCAGGATGGTGTCGGCGTCCATGATGGTGGACAGCCGGTGAGCGATCACCAGGGTCGTATGCTCGGCCGCCAGCTGGCGCAGCGAGTCTAGAATCACCTGCTCCGATTGCGAATCCAGGCTGGAGGTGGCCTCGTCGAAGATCAGGATGCGCGGGCCCTTGAGGATGGCGCGGGCGATCGCCACCCGCTGCTTCTCGCCGCCCGACAGCTTCAGGCCGCGCTCGCCCACCAGGGTGTCGTAGCCCCTGGGCAGCTGGGCGATGAAGTCATGGATGTTGGCGTGGCGGGCCGCTGCAATGATCTCCTCGCGGCTGGCCTCGGGCCGGGCATAGGCGATGTTGTAGTAGAGGGTGTCATTGAACAGCACCGTGTCCTGCGGGACGATGCCGATGGCCCGGCGCAGGCTGTCCTGGGTGACGCGGCGGATATCGGTGCCGTTGACGAGCACGCGGCCGCTGTCGACCTCGTAGAAGCGCAGCAGCAACCGTGCCAGGGTGGACTTGCCGGCCCCGCTCGGGCCGACCACCGCGACCTTGCGTCCGGGCGGCACCTCGAAGCTGACCTGGTGCAGGATCGGCCGCTCAGGGTCGTAGCCGAAGCTGACCTGCTCGAAGCGCACGCCGCCCTGGCCGGGGTCCAGTTCGACGGCGTCGTCGGCATCGCGGATTTCCGGCTCGGTATGCAGCACATCGAAGATGCGGCGCAGATCGGTCAGGGCATGCTTGAGCTGACTGTAGACGATGCCGAGAAAGTTCAGCGGGATGAACAGCTGCAGCAGAAAGGCGTTGACCAGCACCAGGTCGCCGATGCTCATGCTGCCGGCGACCACGCCGCGTGCGGCCATCACCATGATGACGGTCACGCCGACGGCGATGATGCCCGACTGGACCACGTTCAGCGCCGACAGCGAGGTCTGGCTCTTGACCGCGGACTCCTCCCAGTCGGCCAGGCTGTGGTCGTAGCGCGTGAGCTCATGGCGCTCGTTGCCGAAGTATTTCACCGTCTCGTAGTTGATCAGGCTGTCCACGGCCTGGGTGTTGGCCATGGAGTCCATCTCGTTCATGCGCACCCGGAACTGCATGCGCCACTCGGTGATCCAGAAGGTGAACAGGATGTAGATCACCACCGCGCCCAGGGTCACCACGGCGAACCAGGGGCTGTACTTGCCCAGCAGGATGGCGGTGATCATCAGCACCTCCACCAGGGTGGGGATGATGTTGAACACCATGTAGTTGAGCAGCGAACTGACCGCCCGCGTGCCGCGATCCAGGTCGCGTGACACGCCGCCGGTCTTGCGCTCCAGGTGATAGCGCAGGGACAGCCGGTGCAGATGCTCCAGCACCCGCACCGAAACGCTGCGCATGGCGCCGTGGCGGACCCGGGCATAGACCGAGTCGCGCAACTCGTTGAACAGGGCGGTGCTCAGGCGCAGCAGACCGTAGCCGACCAGCAGGGCCAGCGGCAGGGTCAGTTCGGTCGTGGTGCCCGCGTCCAGGCTGTCGACAATGCCCTTGAGCACCAGCGGCACGGCCACGTTGGCACCCTTGGCCAGAATCAGGAAGCCCAGCGCCAGCGCCACCCGCCCCCGGTACTGCCACAGGAAGGGCAGCAGGGATTTGAGGGTCTTCAGGTCGCTGCGCCGGGTCTCGGGCAGCTCGGTGGCGCGGGCGTAGGTGCGCATACTTTCAACCGGTTGGGATCGATCCGGCCATTGTGGCAAAAACCGGCTTCAGACAACAGTTTGCCCGGCCGATCAAAGGGGTATACCGGTAGCACAGATTCCGACGGAGACAGCAATGAAACCCACCCCCGAACAGATCCGCAGCGCGCTCGCCGCCGCCGAAGCCATGCGCGAACGCGGCGAGGACCCGGACGCCCTGGCGCTGACCCTGCTCTATCTCAAGCGTCACTGCGAGCGCCTGGAACCGGTGTTCCTGCATGCCGAGCGTTTTGTCGGCTTCGGCCAGGACGAGGGCGAGCACCGCCAGCTGGTGCGGGCCATCGAGGCGGCCCGACGCGGCGAGGCGAAGGAGGCGGGCGCGGACACCCAGGACTTCGGCCTGACCTCCTCGGCCTGATCCGCTCCCCCTAGCCCCCGGAATGCTTGACTTTTCGTGGAACAGGCCCCATGTTTCACGCCAGCGCTGTCCCGGCGCGAGCCGGTTTTAACTTGTTGATTTTGTTTGGGGTGACTCAAGATGCCGATCTATGAATATCAGTGCACCAAGTGCGGGCACGAACTGGAGAATCTGCAGAAGATCAGTGATCCGCCATTGACCGACTGCCCGGAATGCGGCGAAGCGGCCCTGCAGAAGCTGGTCTCCGCGGCCGGCTTCCGGCTCAAGGGCGGCGGCTGGTACGAAACCGACTTCAAGAGCGGCAGCAGGAAGAACGTTGCCGAATCCTCGTCCAACTCCGAGTCCTCGTCCAAGCCCGAGAAGAAGGCCGCCGGCGGCTGCGGCTCCGGCGGCTGCGGCTGTCACTGAACCCCTTCGCCAGACCGGTCCGGTTCTGGTCCGGACCGGTCCGTTTCCTCCCATATCTCCCTGAATTGTCCGTCCCGCTCCGGGGCCGCGGCTCGGTTGCGTCCCTTCCGGGGAGGCCGTAACATTGCCGCCTTTCACGCATCTGTCAGAGGTTTGCCACCCATGAGTGCCATGCGTTCCCACATGTGCGGGGAGCTGAACGAGACCCATATCGACCAGGAGATCCGGCTGTGCGGCTGGGTCCATCGCCGGCGTGACCATGGCGGGGTCATCTTCATCGATCTGCGCGATCGCAGCGGCATTACCCAGGTGGTATTCGACCCGGACACGCCGGATTCCTTCCAGGTGGCCGAGCGGGTGCGCGGCGAATACGTGCTCCAACTCGCCGGCCGGGTGCGGCGCCGGCCCGAGGGGACCGAGAATCCCGACATGCCCACCGGGCAGATCGAGGTGCTGGGGCAGACGCTGACCATCCTGAACGCGGCCGAGACGCCGCCGTTCCAGGTCGACGAGGACGAGATCAGCGAGGAGTTGCGGCTGCGCTATCGTTATATCGATCTGCGCCGGCCGGAGATGTTCGAGCGCCTGCGTCTGCGCAGCGAGATCACCCGGCGGCTGCGCTACTTCCTCGACGAGCACGGTTTCCTGGACGTGGAAACGCCCATGCTGACCAAGACCACGCCCGAGGGGGCGCGCGACTACCTGGTGCCCAGCCGCACCCATCCCGGCCACTTCTTCGCCCTGCCGCAATCGCCGCAGCTGTTCAAGCAGCTGCTGATGATGAGCGGCATCGACCGCTACTACCAGATCGTGCGCTGCTTCCGTGACGAGGACCTGCGGGCCGACCGTCAGCCCGAGTTCACCCAGCTCGATATCGAGACCTCGTTCCTCGACGAGGACGACATCATGGGCCTGATGGAGGCGATGATCCGCCAGCTGTTCGCCCAGGTGCTGGAGGTCGCGCTGCCCGATCCCTTCCCGCGCATGACCTATGCCGAGGCCATGCAGCGTTTCGGTTCGGACAAACCGGACCTGCGCATCGGGCTGGAGCTGGTCGACGTGGCCGATCTCATGAGTGAGGTGGAATTCAAGGTCTTTGCCGGTCCGGCGAGTGATCCCATGGGGCGGGTGGCTGCGTTGCGCCTGCCGCAGGGCGGTGAACTGACCCGCAAGGAGATCGACGACTATACGAAATTCGTCGGCCGCTACGGGGCGAAGGGTCTGGCCTATATCAAGGTCAATGATGTCGCCCAGGGCCGCGAGGGTCTGCAGTCCCCGATTCTCAAATTCCTGCCCGACAGTGCCGTGCAGGGCATCCTCGAGCGCACCAATGCCGAAAACGGGGATCTCATCTTCTTCGGTGCCGACAAAGCCACCGTTGTCAACGAAGCCCTGGGCGCGCTGCGGGTGAAGCTCGGCCATGACCGCGGCCTGGTCGAGCACGGCTGGCGACCGCTGTGGGTGGTGGACTTCCCCATGTTCGAGTGGGACGAGAAGGAGGGCCGCTGGTTCTCCCTGCACCACCCCTTCACCTCGCCCAAGGAAGCGCATCTGGAACTGCTGGAGTCCGACCCCGGCAGCTGCCACTCGCGCGCCTACGACATGGTGCTCAACGGTACCGAACTGGGCGGCGGCTCCATGCGTATCTACCGTCCGCAGGTCCAGGCCGAGGTGCTGCGCATCCTCGGCATCGGTGAGGAGGAGGCGCGCGAGAAGTTCGGCTTCCTGCTGGACGCGCTCAAGTACGGCTGCCCGCCGCACGGGGGGCTCGCCTTCGGCCTGGACCGGCTGGTGATGCTGATGACCGGTTCGCCCTCGATCCGCGATGTCATGGCCTTCCCCAAGACCCAGACCGCCAGCTGCCCGCTGACCCAGGCCCCGGGCGAGGCCGGCGAGCGCCAACTGAAGGAACTCGGCATCCGCCTGCGCAAGCCGCCGGCGGCCGCGGGCGGCGAAGCGGCCGGGTAGTGGTTCTGTCGGATAGTTTCAAGGATTAACGCAGAGGCGCAGAGACGCGAAGGTCGCAAAGACAGCATTCAATATCTGAATATTGAAGTGCTCTGCGTTCTCTGCGTCTCTGCGCCTCTGCGTTGACAGCACTCAGGCAAACCGCTCCACCACCTCGTCCACCGGGATCAGTTCCGCGTCCCTGCTTCGTCCCGCCTTGTACTCGACCATCCCGTTCTCCAGGTTGCGGTCGCCGACGATGATGCGGTGCGGGATGCCGATCAGTTCCATGTCGGCGAACATCACCCCGGCGCGGATGTCGCGGTCGTCGAACAGTACGTCGATGCCGGCGTTGCACATGTCCAGATACAGCTTCTCGGCGGCTTCGCGCACCGCCTCCGACTTCTTCATGTTCATCGGGCACAGGGCCACCCGGAAGGGGGCGATGGGTTCGGGCCAGAGGATGCCGGCCTCGTCGTGGTTCTGCTCGATGGCGGCGGCGACCACGCGCGAGACGCCGATGCCGTAGCAGCCCATCAGCATGACGGTTTCCTTGCCGGCCTCGTCCAGCACGGTGGCGTTCAGCGCCTGGCTGTACTTGGTGCCGAGCTGGAAGATGTGGCCGACCTCGATGCCGCGGACGATGGCAAGCGTGCCCTTGCCGTCCGGGCTGGGATCGCCGGCGACCACGTTGCGCAGGTCGGCGGTCTCGGGTTCCGGCAGGTCGCGGCCCCAGTTCACCCCGGTGAGGTGCTGGTCGTCCGCATTGGCGCCGCAGACGAAGTCGGCCAGCTGCGCGGCGGCATGATCGACGAGGGTCCTGATTGTCAGGCCGACCGGGCCGATGGAGCCGGCACCGGCGCCGGTGGCGGCCCGGATCGCCTCATCGGAGGCGAAGGTCAGGGGCGCGGCGATGCCGGGCAGCTTCTCCGCCTTGATGGTGTTGAGTTCGTGGTCGCCGCGCAGGACCAGGGCGATGACCTCGTCCGCCTCGCCCTGGACCAGCAGCGTCTTGACCGTCCGGGCCGGCTCCACCCCCAGGAACCGGCTGACGTCCTCGATGGTGTGCTGGCCCGGCGTGTCGACCGTCTGCATCGCCTGCGTCGGCGCCGGGCGGCCGCCGGCCGGCGGCAGCGCTTCGGCCAGTTCCACGTTGGCGGCGTAGTCGCTGGTGTCGGAGAAGGCAATGGCATCCTCGCCTGATTCGGCCAGGACGTGGAACTCATGCGATACCGCGCCGCCGATCGAGCCGGTATCGGCCTGCACCGGGCGGAAGTCCAGGCCCAGGCGCTGGAAGATGCGTGAGTAGGTCTCGAACATGACCTGGTAGGTCTCGGCGAGCGAGGCCGCGTCCAGGTGAAAGGAATAGGCGTCCTTCATCAGGAACTCGCGTGCCCGCATCACGCCGAAGCGCGGGCGGATCTCGTCGCGGAACTTGGTCTGGATCTGGTAGAAGTTCACCGGCAGCTGCTTGTAGCTGCGCAGTTCGCGCCGGGCGATGTCGGTGATGACCTCCTCATGGGTGGGACCGAAGCAGAACTCGCGCTGATGGCGGTCATGCAGGCGCAGCAGTTCCGGGCCGTACTGGTCCCAGCGCCCGGACTCCTGCCACAACTCGGCCGGCTGCACCGCCGGCATCAGCAGTTCCAGCGCGCCCGCGCGATCCATCTCCTCGCGCACGACGCCTTCCGCCTTGCGCAGCACCCGCAACCCCAGCGGCAGCCAGTTGTAGACCCCGGCGGCGAGCTTGCGGATCATGCCGGCGCGCAGCATCAGCTGATGGCTGACGATCTCGGCATCGGCGGGGACTTCCTTCAGGGTGGAAAGCGGAAAGCGGGAGGTGCGCATGTCGGTGTCCGGGCTGGTGGAGAAAGGCCGGATTGTAACGGCTGGGGCGGGGGGCGTGAAGCGTGAGGAGTGAGGAGTCAGGAGTGAGGAGGTAAGGGCATTCCGTTTCAGCCGTCATCCCCGCCCAGGCGGGGATCCAGATACCGCTGCGGCCACTGGATCCCGGCCTGCGCCGGGATGACGTCTGGGGTGAAATGAGGGTCCATCGGTTACATTCCCCATTCAGTCACAGTATTCCTCGATCTGCTGCTGCGCCTCGGCGATCTTCGCCTGGCGTTCCTCCTCGGGCAGGTAACGGGCCACGCCGTCGGGGCCGGTGATGCGTGCGCGGCCAGTGGTGGTCAGGATCCGCAGGTTGTGGCGGGCGGCCGCGCAGGCCTTCTGGCGCTGCTCGGCCTGTTGTTCGGCGGCGGCGGCTTCCTGCTCGGCCTGCTCCCGGGCCTGGCGCTGCTCGTCCTGACGCTGGAGCAACTGTTCGAGTTCCTGCTGGGCCTGGCCGGCATCACTGGCGGGCGGCGGGGGCGGGGTCAGCGCCTCGTATTCGCGGTCCGGCGGCGGGTACTGGGAATAATGGGTCTGGCCGTTTTCGTCCACCCACTTGTACATGGCCGCAGGCAGGCCGGTGCTGAACAGCAGGGTCAGCGGGAGCAGGGCACGCAGAAGCGATTTCATATTCAATCCCCTTTATTCTGTCAGGTCTACGGTAGGGGGTTTGGCCGGCGGGAACAAGCCCGCCGGCGTGGCGGTGGTCACATTCGGGGCGTTCGACTTGACCTGTCTGCATAATATAAGTAGTTTCTAACCCTTTCCGTCTCCACCGGCCCCGCAGGGGCATGGGAACCTCTGGGCAGGCCGCGCGCCCGCGTTGGTCCGGCCCAGGGGTTCGTTGGTTTGGTGGCGGTCATTCAACGGCACTGGCCATGTGGCGCCAGTGCACGGGCAGGGCAATCGCAGGAGACATTTCGTGGAACTGACCGGCGCCGAGATCTTCGTTCGCTGCCTGCAGGATGAGGGTGTGGAGCTTCTGTTCGGGTATCCGGGCGGTGCCGTGCTGCACATCTATGACGCCCTGTACCAGCAGGACAAGGTCCAGCACATCCTGGTGCGGCACGAGCAGGCGGCCACCCATGCCGCCGACGGCTATGCCCGGGCCACCGGCAAGCCGGGGTGCGTGCTGGTCACCTCCGGTCCCGGCGCGACCAATGCCGTTACCGGCATCGCCACCGCCTACATGGATTCCATCCCCCTGGTGGTGTTCACCGGTCAGGTGCCGACCAGTCTGATCGGCAACGACGCCTTCCAGGAGGTCGACAACATCGGTATCACCCGGCCCTGCGTGAAGCACAATTTCCTGGTCAAGGACGTGCGCGATCTGGCCGTGACCATCAAGAAGGCCTTCTATGTCGCCACCACCGGCCGGCCCGGCCCGGTGGTGGTGGACATTCCCAAGGACGTGAGTGCGGCGCGCTGCGAATACAGCTACCCCAGGAAGGTCCGGATGCGCTCCTACAATCCGACCGTCAAGGGCCATGCCGGTCAGATCAAGCGGGCCGTGGACCTGTTGCTGCAGGCCCGCCGGCCCATGCTCTATACCGGCGGCGGCGTGATCCTGGACAATGCCTCCGAGCAGCTTATCGAGCTGACCCGGATGCTCGGGTTCCCCATCACCAACACCCTGATGGGCCTGGGCGCCTATCCGGCCACCGACCGCCAGTTCGTGGGCATGCTCGGCATGCACGGCACCTACGAGGCCAATATGGCCATGCACAACTGCGACGTGCTCGTTGCCGTGGGTGCGCGCTTTGACGACCGGGTGACGGGCAACATCGAGAAATTCTGCCCCTCGGCGAAGATCATTCACATCGATGTCGATCCGGCCAGCATTTCCAAGAACGTCAAGGTCGACGTGCCCATCGTCGGCTCGGTGGGCAACGTGCTGGAACAGTTGATCAAGCTGATCAAGGCCGGCAAGGAACGCCCCGACCCCGAGGCGCTGGCCGCGTGGTGGGAACAGATCGAGGAATGGCGCGGCCTGGACTGTCTGAAGTACGACCGCGACAGTGAACTGGTCAAGCCGCAGTACGTACTGGAGACGCTGTACAAGGTCACCAATGGCGATGCCTTCGTCACCTCCGACGTGGGCCAGCACCAGATGTGGGCCGCTCAGTTCTACAAGTTCGACCAGCCGCGGCGCTGGATCAACTCCGGCGGGCTCGGCACCATGGGCTTCGGTTTCCCGGCCGCCATGGGCGTGCAGCTGGCCTACCCGGACGAGACCGTGTGCTGCATCACCGGCGAGGGCAGCATCCAGATGTGCATTCAGGAACTGTCCACCTGTCTGCAGTACGGGCTGCCGGTCAAGATCATCAATCTGAACAACCGCTATCTGGGCATGGTGCGCCAGTGGCAGGAGTTCTTCTATCAGAAGCGCTACGCCATGTCCTACATGGAATCCCTGCCGGATTTCGTAAAGCTGGCCGAGAGCTATGGCCATGTCGGTATGCAGATCGACAAGCCGCAGGACGTGGAGGGCGCTCTGAAGGAGGCGATGCAGCTCAAGGACCGGCTGGTGTTCCTGGACTTCATCACCGACCAGAACGAGAACGTCTACCCGATGATCCCGGCCGGGGCGGGCCAGAACGAGATGATTTTGATTTAGCCGGTTGAAACCTCAACGCGGAGGCGCAAAGGGCGCGAAGGATGAATATTGATGAATGATACCCTTTTATTTCATCCGTCATTCCGGCGCAGGTCGGAATCCACAGATCGCAGCGGTTTCTGGATCCCGGCCTGCGCCGGGATGACGGAAAATCTGTCAGATGCCTGCGCAAGGGGCAACGTTGCGCTTTGCGGCCTCTGTGTCTTTGCGCCGCTGCATTAAGGGTTGATCGATCATGCGACATATCATATCGATTCTGATGGAGAACGAGGCCGGTGCCCTGTCACGGGTGGCGGGGCTGTTCTCCGCGCGTGCCTACAACATCGAATCGCTGACCGTGGCGCCGACCGAGGATCCCTCGCTGTCGCGCATGACCATCGTGACCACGGGCACCGAGGAGATCATCGAACAGATCACCAAGCAGCTGAACAAGCTGGTCGATGTGGTGCGGCTGATGGACATGACCGACGGTCCGCACATCGAGCGCGAGATGATGATGGCCAAGGTGCGGGCCGAGGCCGGACAGCGTGAGGAGTTCAAGCGCCTGGCCGACATCTTCCGCGGCCGCATCATCGACGTGACCGAGTCCACCTATGTCATCGAACTGACCGGGGATTCGGCCAAGCTCGACGCCTTCCTGCAGGCGGTGGATACCGGCAAGATCATCGAGGTGGTGCGCTCGGGCGTGTCCGGCATCGCCCGCGGCGAGAAGGCGCTGACTATTTAAATAGAGCTGAAAACCGCCAAGACGCCAAGATATGCATTGAACCGCCAAGGCGCCAAGAGCGCCAAAGGGTATATTTCATGAATGTATTTCTCTGGCGTTCTTGGCGCCTTGGCGGTTCAGAAAGGTTTTTAAGGTTTTCATCAAAAATCGGTAGTGGAGTGATCCAGACATGGCATTGAACATCTATTACGACAAGGACTGCGACCTGTCCCTGATCAAGGCGAGCAAGGTGACCATCATCGGCTACGGTTCGCAGGGCCACGCCCACGCGCTGAACCTCAAGGACTCCGGCGTCGATGTGACCGTCGGCCTGCGTCCGGGGTCGGCTTCGGCGGCCAAGGCCGAGAACGAGGGCCTGACCGTCAAGCCAATCGAGGAGGCGGTCAAGGGGGCCGACGTGGTGATGGTGCTCGCTCCCGACGAGTACCAGGCGCGCCTGTACAGCGACCAGATCGAGCCCAACATCAAGCAGGACGCCACCCTGGCCTTCGCCCACGGCTTTGCCATCCACTACAACCAGATCGTGCCGCGGGCGGACCTGGACGTGATCATGATCGCGCCCAAGGCCCCGGGGCATACCGTGCGCAGCGAGTTCGTGCGCGGCGGCGGCGTGCCGGACCTGGTGGCCATTCACCAGGACGCCTCCGGCAAGGCCCGGGACCTGGCGCTGTCCTATGCCTCCGCTGTCGGCGGCGGGCGTACCGGCATCATCGAAACCAGCTTCAAGGACGAGACCGAGACCGATCTGTTCGGCGAACAGGCGGTGCTGTGCGGCGGTGCGGTGGAACTGGTCAAGGCCGGCTTCGAAACCCTGGTCGAGGCGGGTTACGCCCCCGAGATGGCCTACTTCGAGTGTCTGCACGAACTCAAGCTGATCGTGGACCTGATGTTCGAAGGCGGCATCGCCAACATGAATTACTCGATCTCCAACAACGCCGAGTACGGTGAGTACGTCACCGGACCGAAGGTGATCAACGAGGAAAGCCGCAAGGCCATGCGCGAGGCGCTGCACAACATCCAGAACGGCGAGTACGCCAAGCGTTTCATCCTGGAGGGCATGAGCAACTATCCGCAGATGACCGCCATGCGCCGGCTGAACGCGGCTCATGAAATCGAGCAGGTCGGCGGGCGGCTGCGCGGCATGATGCCCTGGATCGCCGCCAACAAGCTGGTCGACAAGGCCAAGAACTGAGACAATCACAAGCGCCCCACGGGGCGCTTTTTACATTCGCAAGCATGGCCCGTTCCCGTTATCCCCTTGTTGCCCGCCAGGCCTGGCTGCCCATCGCAGTCACGCTCGTCGTGGCCGGCCTGATCTGGTATTTCCTCGCCCTGCTGTGGGCGCTGCCGCTGCTGGTGCTGGCCACGCTCATCGCCTGGCTGTTCCGCGACCCCTACCGCCAGATCCCGTCCACCCCGCTGGGCGTGGTCAGTCCCGCCGATGGGCTTGTGGAGAGTGTCGATACCGTTCATGATCCCTTTCTACAGCGCGATGCCGTTCGGATCGTGCTGGCCATGCGCGGCGGTGACGTCTACACCACCCGCAGCCCGGTCGAGGGCAAGGTCATGGACATGCTGCAGGCCGCGGGCGAGGGTGAGGACGAGTCTGCCGCGCACGGTGTCTGGATCAAGACCGACGAGGGCGACGATATCGTTATCGTGATGGGGCGCGGCCGGCTGGGTAATCCGCCACGCTGCTTCGTGCAATGCGGCGAGCGGGTCGGCCAGGGCCAGCGCTGCGGCTTCATCAATTTCGGCTCGCGGCTGGAGGTCTACCTGCCGGCCAACAGTCGCATCGAGATCAGGCCGGGCAGCCATATCCATGCCGGCGCCGACCTGCTGGGGGTGCTGGTGCACAAGACCGACCGGGCGATCTCCTGAACGGACAGCGTGGCATGATGAACGATCAGCACTCGCATTCGACTCCATCCAACCGCCGCCCGCGGGGTATCTACCTGCTGCCCAACCTGTTTACCACGGCGGCCTTGTTCGCCGGCTTCTATGCGATCGTCTCCGCCACCACGGACCGCTTCGAGGCCGCTGCCATCGCCATCTTCGTGGCCATGCTGATGGACGGCGTCGACGGCCGGGTGGCGCGTCTGACCAACACCCAGAGTGACTTCGGCGTCCAGTACGACAGCCTCTCGGACATGGTCAGCTTCGGCTTGGCGCCGGCGCTGGTGATGTACGAGTGGTCGCTGCACGGCATGCTGGAACATGGCTGGGTCTGGGCCAAACTCGGCTGGCTGGGGGCCTTCATCTACACCGCCGCGGCCGCACTGCGGCTGGCGCGTTTCAACTCCCAGGTGGAAGTGGCGGACAAGCGCTATTTCCAGGGCCTGCCCAGCCCCTCGGCGGCCGCCCTGGTGGCCGGCATGGTCTGGCTGGGAGCGGATGCCGGCATCGAGGGCGCCGACATCTGGCCCCTGGCCCTGCTGATCACCGCCGCAGCCGGGCTGCTCATGGTCAGCAATCTGCGTTATTACAGCTTCAAGGAAGTCGACTTCAAGAACCGGGTTCCGTTCGTGGTGCTGCTGATCGTGGTACTGCTGTTCGTGTTCGTCTCCATCGATCCGCCCACCTTCCTGTTTACGGGCTTCATGCTCTATGTGCTGTCCGGGCCGGTGATTACCATCTGGCGACTGCGCCAGCGCCGGCGGACCCGCAAGGGGACCTCCTGAGCGGCTCACTCCCCTGGCGCTGCCTCCAGGGCCTCGTCGTTTTCCACCACGTGAAACAGGGCCGCGATCACCTGGCGGTCGTAGCTGCTGCCGGCGCCTTTCAATAACTGGTCCAGCGCGGCTTCCGGTGTCAGCCGTTCGCGCCAGGCGCGGGGACTGACCAGGGCGACAAAGGCGTTGGCCACGGCCAGGATGCGGGCGCTGAGGCGGATCTGCTCCCCCTGCAACCCGTTGGGATAGCCTGAGCCGTCCAGGTGCTCCTGTTTCTGGGCGATGATCTCCAGCACCGGGCCGTCGAATTCCAGGTTCGACAGGATATCCAGTGAATACTGCACGTGCTGCCTGAGCTGTGCCTGTTCCGCCTCGCTCAGGGGGCCGGTCTTGGTCAGGATTTCCCTGGGCAGGAAGATCTTGCCCACGTTGGCGAGATTCGCTGCCATGTCCAGGGCCCGCCGCTCCTCCTCGGGCAGTTGCATCGCCCGGGCGACGGCAGCTGTCACCGCCGCGGTGCGGGCGGAGTGATCGGCGGAGTGGGGATCGTGGGTATCCACCGCGCGCATCAACGCCTGGATGGTCTGCTGCAGGGTCTGTGCCCGCTGTTGCTGGGCCCGGTGCAGGGCAGTGACGTCATGCAGGACCACCAGCGTGGTGCGTTCCAGTCCGGCCCGCTCCGGCAACTCCAGCACCCGGCATTCGAATCGGCGCTGGTGCCCGGCGATCTGCAGGTCCAGCAGGCGGCTGGCCGGGTTGTCGGTGCGTGACTGCAGAAATCCACTCAGGGCCCCGGCCATGTCGGTACCCAGCACGCTGGCCAGGCTTTTGCCCGGGATGTCCTCGACCGGGATCGCCATGGTATTGGCCAGCGGCCGGTTGGCGAACAGGAATTTCAGTTCCGGATCGAGCAGGAACAGGAAATCGGTGACATTGTCGGTCACCGCATGCAGCAGCCGGCCCTGTTCCTCCAGCTCCCGCCGCCGTGCGGCCAGCTCGGCGGCCATGCGCTGGGCGCGCAGGCTGGTGCCGTGCCGCCAGGCCGCCACCAGGGCGGCGCTGACCAGGAACAGGGTCAGCAGAAATACGCTCAGCAGGAAGCGGCGATGTTCGCGTGACTCGCTCAGGGCGGTGTCGGCGTCGACCTTGTGCAGCATGACCCAGGGCGCGTGCTCCAGGGCGCGGCTGGTCATGAGTACCTCCTCGCCGCGATAGTCCGGCACCCGGCGGAATTCGCCGGGCGCGTGCAGCGCCTCGGTCGCGGCGAGCTGCTGGATCTGCAGGGTCAGGCGGCGCTGGGTGGGCGGGGTGTCGTCACGCAGGGGCGAGAGATAGACGGCCAGGCCGTCCTGCTCGGCGACCAGCAGGGTCTCGCCCTGCGCCTGCGGTTCCCGTGACGCCAGCAGGGGGAAGAGTTCGGCTTCGGCGTCGCGCACGCCATATAGCACGCCGACCGGGTGTGGCTGGCGGGCCGCTTCCATGCCCTGGACGGCGAACACCGGCACGGCGAAGCCGACCAGGGCATGCCGGTCCGCCCCCAGGAAGATGTCCTGCAGCCGGCGTTCACCGCTGGCAAGCACCGCCTCGATCTGTTCCCGGGTCCGGTCATCGGCGGCGGGCATGTGCGGGGTGCTCACCAGTGTCTGTCCGCTGCGATCGTACAGCGCCAGGCCGGCGTGCCCGCTGCGCGGCAGGTTGGCGGGGATGTTGCCCCCCGGGGATTTGCCCTGGAAGCCGCTGCGCTGGGCCGCGGCCAGGATCAGATTGCGCAGATAACCCAGCGTGGCCTGCCGTGCCTCGGTCTCGCCCTCGGCCGTGCCGACCTGGGTCAGATACATCTGCAGCGAGGCGTTGCCGGCCAGTTCCTCCAGATCGGCGAAACGCTCACCCAGCCAGCCGTCGACGGTCTCGGCGCGGGTTTCGGCCACCACGCCCAGGCGCAGCTGCCACTGGCGCAGATCCCGCTGCTGCTCGAGCGCGAGATACTGGAAGATCAGCACCAGACCGATGGCTATGATCAGGGTCAGGACGCCCAGCCCCAGCCAGAGCGGGTGTTTCAATGCCTTGAACAAGTGTTCGTCCCCATGTCAGCCGGCGGGCGAGTACAGCCACCAGCCGGTTTCGTTGATGGAGTAGACCGGCACGTAGTGCACGATGCTGCGATGGTCCACCACCTGGTCGATCTGATTGTCGAGAATGAGAATGCGCTCGTCCTGATACACCGCCAGTACGGCATGGGGGACACGCAGATTGGTGTCCTGCAGGATCACCAGGCGCATCCGTTCCACCGGCCAGCCCAGCCATTTGAGCGAGAACAGTTTGGTCAGGGCGTAGTCCTCGCAGTCGCCGTGATTGGCCAGAAACTCGCGCGCGATCGCCCAGTAGTCCTCCACCCCGTAGTTGTCGATGTCGAGTACATAGTCCTTGCGGTTGGCATAGCGGTTGACGGCGCTGATCTGTTCGGCGCGCGGCAGGTCGCGCAGCGATGCCAGGAATTCCCGCCATTCATGCAGGTGACAGGCGTTGAACGCGGGACTGCCGCAATCCTCCGTCTCGGGCCGGTCCTGCAGCAGATGCCGCTCCATCACACTGACCCACTGTCCGAACTGGCTGACGTCCGCCTGCGGCACTTCCCGGTAGCCGAACAGCCCCGTGCCGGATGCTGCAGCCGGCAGGCACAACAGCAGCAGAAGACTCGGAAGGATATGGCGCGGCATGGGATATCTGTCTGTAATTGCTGGGCAAAACAAGATACAAGCCTATCAGTTCAACAGCATGTACGCCAATGCCATCCGGCGGCCCGGATTGTATGGGCGGGCATTTTTCCAGTAACATCGGCGGACTTTTGCGCAGCCGTCCGGCTGCGGCTCCAGCGGAACAAGCATTGGGGAGGCGATATGGGGATGCGCGGCTGCACCGCTGTGCGGGCAGGATTACTGCTGCTGGCAGGCCAGCTGGGTTTCATGCCGCCGGGGGCGGCGCAGGAGACGGATGTCGAGGCCCTGTTCCAGGAAGGTATGCAGGCATTGGAGGACGAGCGACTGCAGAGTGCGCGTGAGGCCTTTCAGACCATCCTCAGTATCGAGCCCACGCTGCATCGTGCCCGCCTGGAACTGGCCGTGGCCTACTACCGCATGCTCGATTACCAGCAGGCGGAGGAACTGGCCCGCCAGGTACTGGAGGATCCGGCGACGCCGCCCCAGGTGCGCGTGACCATTACTGCCTTCCTGGCCCAGGTTGCGGCCGACCGCGCCCGCTTCAATCGACGCCATACCTGGCGCGCCTCGCTCGCCTTCGGCGCAATGCACGACTCCAATGTCAATGTGGGCCCGTCTTCGGAGCTCCTGGCGGACAACATCCGCCTGCTGCCCGGGGCGACCGAACGCAGCAATAATGCCCTGTTCCTGCAGCCCGGTCTCAGCCACACCTACAATCCCGGTGTACGTCTCGACCTGGGCGAGCAGGTGGCCAGCCTGCTGTGGCAATCGCAACTGTCCCTGTACCACCGTGAGTATCACGACGAGGACGATTTCAACCTGGGCGTGACCACCTTCAGTACCGGGCCGGCGCTGGTGGTGCTGCAGCGGTGGCGGGCCGGACTCAACCTGACTCTGGATCACATCCGTCTGGGCGGCGATGACCTCGCCCTGTTCAGCACCCTCCAGCCTTACGTGACCTGGCAGTTCGATGGCGGCGAGTTCACCCTGGACGCCGCCTGGAGCCACCGCCGTTATGAGCAGGCCATCGACGCGGACCGCGAAGGTGACTATGCCGCCTTCGGTGCGACCCTGGCGCGCTTCTTCCTCAACCGGCGCCTGTCGCTGCAGGCCGGTCTGCATTACCTGGATTTCGATGCCGATGCGCCGCGCTGGACCTATGACGGCCCCGAGTTCATGCTGGCCGCCGCCTATCGGGCCTGGCCGCGGGGCCGACTGTATGCCCGTGCGGTGCAGCGCAACCTCGATTATGACGGGACCTTTCCGCCTTTCGGCGAGGCCCGCGACGAACGCGAGCGGCGGCTGGTGCTCGGTTTCACCCACCGGTTCGCCCGCGGCTGGCTGGACGACTGGCGGATGACCGGCGAGTACAACCGGGTACTGAACCGGTCCAACGTGGGGCTGTTCGAATACAGCCGCAGCCAGGTCAGCCTGACATTCCGGCGGGACTTCGAATTGTGATCTAATGTCGAAAAAGTTTACGTATTGGCGAGCGCATTTCAGAGGTAGTGAAAATATAGATTTTTACTTATCTATAAAAAACAAATAGTTAAGTATAATCCGCCTCTGTGCGAATGTCGAAATATATTACATAGCCGCAGATGCTGGTCCGGTCGTTATTTCCAACTTATTGAAATCACTTATTATAATTTCGATGGCATGCCAGTTGCTGATGTTTGGCAGATAACACGCAGGACCGCAGCCCGCGGTCCCCGGAGGATATGTCCATGCGGCGGTACTTGAAGCTTGTCACCCTTTGTTCCGGCCTGTTGCCGGCCCTGACCGGAGCGGTTCAGGCCGCCGGATCCGGGCAGGAAGAGGATTCCGTGTATTCCTGGGGACGCTGGGAAGTGCTGGCCCCGGCGGCTGGCGGCATGCCGGCGCTCACGGCCGTGCAGGTCGAATCCGGCGTGGAATTGCGGCCCGGCGATGCCGCGACCCTGACGCCGCGATTCCAGGCAGTCGATCCGACCGGGGGCGGTGGAGGCAATGAGCCGCCGACGCAGATAGAGGAGCCAGTGGTGGTGCCGAATCCGCCGGGTTCGCCGCCGCCGGTGGGGGATCCGCGTACGAGTCCTCAGGGAGATGGCGAACCCGTTGTGGTGCCGAATCCTCCCGGCGCGCCGCCGCCATCCGGTGGGCCCAGGGGTTGAGGCGGCTTGCAGGCAGGAGACAGAAAGCACGCAACCGGGTATGGCGTCGTGACAATCCAGCGTTGCGTCCCGACGTTTCGATCTCAAAGGGGTACGTGAGGAGGGGTTCCATGAAGCAATTGCTGATAATTATATTTGCGCTGTGTTTTGGTCAGCAGGCCTTTGCGGCGAGCACGGTGGCCGGCATCGATTTTGTCGATATCGCTGATGTGCTGGACGCCTCTACAGGCAGCTTCAATTCCAACTCGGTGAGTGGTACGGGTTCGATCGTGGATGGAAACGCAGCTTCCTATATCTGGAGCAATGACGCCCCGGCCAGTGTTGACGTCTCCTTCGGTGGCGACATGTTCGATGTCAGTGAAGTCGATCTCACCGTGCTTTTCGTCGGCGACGGCGGTCATGCCGGTACCGTCACTCTGCTCGGGGGCAGTAGCGGGGGCAGTTCCGCCGGTTTCAGCATTGCCGATGGCGAGAACTATACCGGACATAATTCGGAGCAGGGCGAAACCCTCTACGGTATCTATGCGGCGACCATTGATCTGAGTGGTTTCAGCGGTACCTTCAGCGGAGTCAGGCTCGATATCAGTGGTGCCAGCGCCGTGCCTTCGTTGCTGGGGACCACGGCGCCGGTGCCGGTTCCCGCTGCTGTCTGGCTGTTCGGTTCCGGCCTGTTGGGGCTGGTCGGGGTTGCCCGCAGGCGCGCTACCGCCTGAATTCAACCCGCTGACGGGGGAGCAGGGGCTCCCTGCCGCGATCGCCCGGCCCGACTTGTCAGGCCGGAGCGCTTGGGATATATTCGAGGCTCACAGTCGAGAAAGCGTACCGATCCTTCGAGATGCACACAGCCGCCATCCACAATCTGAACGGCTTCAACCGGGCCCCCGCTGCGGACCTGGTTCTTGTGCTGCGTCTGCTGCTGCCGTCAGGCAGCTAATCTCACTTCCCACAGATCACTGAACACCCTCACCTGGCCCCCGCGGCGGGCAGAGTCCATAATGCTCTGCTATAGTGCGCGTTCGCCACGCGGGGGGGGCGATATACAGCATGATTCCCGGTGAACAGACATGAGCCAAGACAAGTTAATCATATTCGACACGACCTTGCGCGACGGCGAGCAGAGCCCCGGCGCGTCCATGACCAGGGAAGAGAAGATCCGCATCGCCAAGGCGCTGGAGAAGATGCGCGTGGACGTGATCGAGGCCGGCTTCCCCATCGCCAGCCCCGGCGACTTCGAGGCGGTCAGGGCCGTCGCCGAGTCGGTGAAGGACAGCACCGTGTGCGGCCTGGCCCGCGCCCTGGACAAGGACATCGACCGCGCCTGCGAGGCCCTCAGGGGCGCCAACAGTGCGCGCATCCACACCTTCATCGCCACCTCGCCGATTCACATGAAGATGAAGCTGCGCATGGAGCCCGACCAGGTGGTCGAGCAGGCCGTGCGTGCAGTCAAGCGTGCGCGTCAGCACACCGACAATGTGGAATTCTCCCCCGAGGACGCCGGGCGCTCCGAGATCGATTTCCTCTGCCGCATCATCGAGGCGGTCATCGATGCCGGCGCCGGCACCATCAACATCCCGGACACGGTCGGCTACAACGTTCCGGCCCAGTTCGGCGATTTGATCCGCACCCTGATCGAGCGCGTGCCCAACGCCGATAAGGCGGTGTTCTCGGTGCACTGCCACAACGATCTCGGGCTGGCCGTGGCCAATTCGTTGTCGGCAGTCATGAACGGCGCCCGCCAGGTTGAATGCACCATCAACGGCCTGGGCGAGCGCGCCGGCAACGCCGCGCTGGAGGAGATCGTGATGGCGGTGCGCACCCGTCAGGACATCTTCCCCTGCAACGTGGATCTGGACACCACTCAGATCGTGCCCTGCTCGCGGCTGGTCTCCGGCATCACCGGCTTCGTGGTTCAGCCCAACAAGGCCATCGTCGGGGCCAATGCCTTCGCCCACGAGTCCGGTATCCACCAGGACGGCGTGCTCAAGAGCCGCGAAACCTACGAGATCATGCAGGCCCAGGACGTGGGCTGGTCGGCCAACCGCATCGTGCTGGGCAAGCACTCGGGCCGCAACGCTTTCCGCAGCCGCATGCACGAACTGGGCATGGAGTTCGAATCCGAGGAGGCGCTCAACGAGGCCTTCGCCCGGTTCAAGGATCTGGCCGACAAGAAGCACGAGATCTATGACGAGGATCTGCAGGCCATCGTCACCGAGGCCAACCTGGAGGCGATCAACGAGCGCTACAAGCTGGTCGCCCTGCGGGTATGCTCGGAAACGGGCGAGACGCCCCGGGCCGACATCGCCCTGGCCATCGACGGCAAGGAGTACAAGGCCAGCGAGACCGGCGGCGGTCCCGTGGACGCGGCCTTCCGCGCCATCGAGTCCATCGTGAACAGCGGTACCGAGCTGCAGCTGTATTCGGTGAACAACATCACCAGCGGCACCGATGCCCAGGGCGAGGTGACAGTGCGGCTGGAGCGGGCCGGACGCATCGTCAACGGTCAGGGTGCGGACACCGATATCGTCATCGCCTCGGCCAAGGCCTATCTGAATGCGCTCAACAAGGTGATGGAGCCCGGCGAGCGCGAGCATCCGCAGCTGGGCGATGTCTGATGCCTGAGCGGGCCCGGCAGCTGGCCTACCTGCAGCGCATGGGCATCGAGGCCTGGGTGCGGCGGGTGCCGCCGGCGGCCGAATCGCCGGCGATCGCGCCGGAGCCGGTTGTCGAGGCAACGCCGGGCCCTGAACCGGAACCGGCAGCCGCAACCGCAGCTGCCGATAATGATGCAGTGGCGACGCTGGGCTGGGAGGCGCTGCGCGAGCGGGTGCTGGGCTGTACCGCCTGCGCGCTTCACACCAGCCGCACCCAGGCGGTGTTCGGGGTGGGCAACCCGGAGGCCGACTGGCTGATCGTGGGCGAGGCGCCCGGCGCCGAGGAGGACCGGCGCGGCGAGCCCTTCGTCGGCCGTGCCGGGCAGTTGCTCGATGCCATCCTCCGGGCCGCCGGTCAGGACCGCACAAGCGCCTATATCGCCAATATCCTGAAATGCCGGCCGCCCAATAACCGCGACCCGGAGCCGGAGGAGATCGGCTGCTGCCAGGACTATCTGGCCCGCCAGATTGCGCTGATCCGGCCGCGCCTGATCCTGGCCGTGGGCCGCATCGCCGCCCAGCACCTGCTGGCCACGGACCAGCCCATCGGTCGGCTGCGTGGGCGGGTGCATCGCTGGGGCGAGGCCGGTATCCCGCTGGTGGTGACCTACCACCCCGCCTATCTGCTGCGCTCGCCCGGCGAGAAGCGCAAGGTCTGGGAGGATCTGCAGCTGGCCATGCAGAGTATCCGCGAGCCGGCGGAGGCGGCGCGGCAGTGAGCGCCGTCCCCTGTTTCGAGTCCGGGCGGATCCGGCCCATGACCTCGGACGACCTGATGGCGGTGATGGAGATCGAGCGGCGGTGCTATCCGCATCCCTGGACCGCCGGCATCATGCGCGACTGCCTGCGCGTGGGTTACAGCTGCTGGGTCTATGAGCGCGATCAGGTCATCCAGGCCTATGCGATCCTGTCCGTGGCGGCGGGCGAGGCCCACCTGCTCAACCTGTGCGTGCGCCCCGAGGTCCGCAGTCAGGGGGTCGGCCGCCGCCTGCTGCAGCATGTGATCATCACCGCCGGTCGTCTGGGGGGCGATACCCTGTTCCTGGAGGTGCGCCCGTCCAACAAGCCGGCCCTGGCCCTGTACGAGAAGCTCGACTTCAGCGAGGTCGGGCTGCGCAGGGCCTACTATCCCGGCCACCAGGGGCGGGAGGACGCCATCGTGATGGCCCGCCCGCTGAACTGATCCTGCATCGGGTAGTACGGGTAGGATGGGTGGAGCAAAGCGTAACCCATCAGCGGGCATCCGCGATGGGTTACGGCGCCCGCGCCTTCACCCATCCTACCCGTTCTCCTCTTGGGTGGCGTCGGCCGCACCGGTACAATAGATATCTTTCCGCACCAGCATCGAGAAGACCCCGAATCATATGTCGAATATCGCCCAGGAGGCGGCCCGCCGCCGTACCTTCGCCATCATCTCCCACCCTGACGCGGGCAAGACCACCCTGACCGAGAAGCTGCTGCTGTTCGGCGGCGCCATTCAGCTCGCCGGTACCGTCAAGGGGCGCAAGTCCACCCGCCACGCCACCTCCGACTGGATGGCGATGGAACAGCAGCGCGGCATCTCGGTGACCTCCTCGGTCATGCAGTTCCCCTACAAGGACCGTATCGTCAACCTGCTGGACACGCCGGGACACGAGGACTTCTCCGAGGACACCTACCGCACCCTGACCGCGGTCGATTCGGCCATGATGGTGATCGACGTGGCCAAGGGCGTGGAGGCGCGCACCATCAAGCTGATGGAGGTGTGCCGGCTGCGCACCACGCCCATCTTCACCTTCATCAACAAGCTTGACCGCGAGGGCCGCGAACCGATCGAACTGATGGACGAGGTGGAGGAGGTGCTGGGCATCCGCTGCGCCCCGGTGACCTGGCCCATCGGCATGGGCCGGCGCTTCAAGGGCGTGTATCACCTGCTCGAGGATACGGTGCACCTGTACCAGCCGGGCAAGGGCAGCACCCGCCAGGATGTGACCGAGATCCCCGGGCTGGACAATCCCGAACTGGATGCCGTGCTCGGGTCCCAGGCTGCGGAGTTGCGCGACGAGATCGAACTGGTCAAGGGCGCGAGCAATGAATTCGATGTCGCGGCCTACCTGCGAGGCGAGCTCACGCCGGTATTCTTCGGCTCGGCCATCAATAATTTCGGGGTGCAGGAACTGCTGGATTATTTCGTCGAGTACGCCCCTGCACCGCAGCCGCATGTGACTGATGCGCGGGTGGTGGAGCCGGAGGAGGAGAAGTTCAGCGGTTTCGTATTCAAGATCCAGGCGAACATGGATCCGCAGCACCGTGACCGCATCGCCTTCCTGCGCGTATGCTCGGGCCGCTATACCCGCAACATGAAGATGCGCCAGGTACGCATCGGCCGCGATGTGCAGGTGGCCAATGCCATGACCTTCATGGCCGCCGAGCGCGGCCAGGTGGAGGAGGCGTATCCGGGTGACATCATCGGACTGCACAATCACGGCACCATCCGCATCGGCGACACCTTCACCCAGGGCGAAGAGTTGAAATTCACCGGTATCCCTAACTTCGCCCCGGAACTGTTCCGCCGCGCCGTGCTCAGGGACCCGATGCGCATGAAGGCATTGCAGAAGGGGCTGGATCAGCTGTGCGAGGAGGGCGCGACCCAGTTGTTCCGCCCGCTGCGCAACAACGACCTGATCCTGGGGGCGGTCGGCGTGCTGCAATTTGAGGTGGTCGCCCAGCGCCTGCGCGACGAATACAAGGTGGAATGCGCCTTCGAGCCGATCTCGGTGGCAACCGCGCGCTGGGTCGCGTGCGAAGACGACAAGCTGATGCAGAAATTCCGCGACAAGGCCTACGAGAACCTGGCCCTGGATCAGAGCGATGAACTGGTCTATATCGCACCCACCCGGGTCAATCTGCAGATGGCCCAGGAGCGCTTCCCCGAGGTGGAGTTTCACGCCACCCGCGAGCACTGAGACAGCCCGTAGGTCGGGTTAGCCCGTCAGGGCGTAACCCGAAAGCCACTGCGGTCATGTGGGGTTACGCTCCGCTAACCCGACCTGCATGCACCTTGAACTGGCACAGATGAGCGCCGCTGGTGCGAAGCCGTGGCAGCGTCTGCCGGTGCGCTTATCCCAACCTCATGTTTTTGCTTGATACCCAAAGCTGGCACGAAACCTGAAAGAGGCTGACTGTCTGCAGGTGCAGTCACGCGCATGCAGCCATTGTCTCTCCTCTACTACTGACTTGAGGGATGCCATGCATCCCTCTTTTTTATTTCCGGTCCGGATCAGGGCAGATCCTCGAAGCGATAGCCCTTGGGTACCACTACAATGCCGCCGGGCGAGACGCTGAAGCGCCTGCGATCGGCTTCGGCGTCATAGCCGATGCGCTCCTGCGGCGGAATGCGCACATCCTTGTCGACGATGCAGTTGCGCAGCTGCGCCCCTTCACCGACGCGGACCCGGTCGAACAGGATGGCGCCCTGGATCTGGACCTCGTCGTCAATGAAGACGTGCGGGAACAGAATGGAGTGTTGCACGCTGCCGCCGGCAATGACTGCGCCGCCGGCGACGATGGAGTTGATGAAGATTCCCTCGTTGCCGGAACTGCCCGGAACGGTGCGTGCCGGCGGTGTCTGCGGCTGGTAGCTGCGAATGGTCCAGTCGTCCTGGTACAGGTTCAAGGCCGGCAGCGGCTTGAGCAGTTCCATGTTGGCCTCGTAGTAGGCGTCGATGGTGCCCACGTCGCGCCAGTAGCGGTCCGGCAGTACCCGCCCCGTTTCGCCGCCGAAGGGGTAGGCCTGCACCCGGTGCTCCGCCAGCAACCGCGGCAGGATGTCCTTGCCGAAATCGTGACTGGAATCCTCCCGTTGATGATCCTCCTGCAGTGTGCGCTGCAGCAGTTCCATGGAAAAGACATAGATGCCCATGGAGGCCAGGGCAAGATCCGGGTGCCCGGGGACGGCTGCGGGCTGTGCCGGCTTTTCCTGAAAATCCGTGATGCGCTGCCCCGCATCCACCCTGACCACGCCGAAACTGCCCGCCTCGGCCAGCGGCACCTGCATGCAGGCGATGCTGACATCGGCATTGGTTTCCCGGTGCCGGCGCAGCATGGCGGCATAGTCCATGCGGTAGATATGATCTCCGGACAGGATCAGGACCTGCTCGGCGCCGCTGCGTTCCAGCAGATACAGATTCTGGTAGATGGCATCGGCCGTGCCGGCGTACCAGCGTTCGCCGGTGCGCATCTGCGGCGGTACGGCCGTGACATATTCGCCCAGTTCGGGATTGAAGATGGACCAGCCGTCGCGCAGATGCTTGTTCAGCGAATGCGACTTGTACTGGGTCAGCACCAGGATGCGGCGCAGGCCCGAGTGCAGGCAGTTGCTGAGCGAGAAGTCGATGATCCGGTATTTGCCGCCGAAGGGGACGGCGGGCTTGGCCCGGTCCGAGGTCAGGGGCTGAAGGCGTGAACCGACGCCGCCGGCGAGGAGTATGGTCAGGGTCTGTTCCAGCATCTGGCAAGGTCCTGCATGTATGCGTGATTGAAGTGCACCGGGCTGTATCCGTGCCCGCGCACAGATCGCAAGCATCGGTAGCTGAAGCTTAGCAAGCCCCATGCCGGTGCGAAGGGGGTTTTTTCAACCCCATGAAGGGAAGAGCAATTTCGCTGTTGCCGGGAGCGGGGGGTGCAGGAGAGGCGCCAGTGATGCGGTTTTGACCCGCGCGGCGCACCGAACCCGTGCGTGAATCAATCTTCACAGGTTGTTCTGGTGCGCCCGGACGGTTGCCAGCGTCGTGACAGGGTCACTGTGCCGGCGTGAAGCTGAATTTCTGGCCGCCGATGGACGCCTCGTACATCAGCCCGCCCTTGGCCAGGGTGAACACGGCCACTCCGTTGTTGTAGTCGGCATCGGCCGATGCGCCCGCGGTGGCGGCCACTGCGGAAGCCTGGGCGCTGAACTCGAAGTTGCCCGAGGTGAAGTCATCCAGCATGGCCTTGTCCTTGAAGAAGATGATCTCGCGGTAGGCCTGGCCGCCCAGCTGAAAGCCGAGGGTGACCTGGGTCAGGGTGACGCTGCCGATGGCGCCGCCCTGCCGGAATACCCGGCCCTTGCCGTAGGCGCCCCCGATACCCATGCCGCCCTTGCCGACGGTGGGGAAGACGGCATAGCCATGGGCCTGGTCGAAGAAGACCTGCATGCTCGGGTCCCTGTTCTTGAAGGCGGCGATGGCTTCGTGCACCCCGGCGTCATCACCCGGCTGGTCCGCATCCTTCTCCTTTGCCAGCGGATTCCAGCCGGACTGGGCCGGCAGGGCCGGCAGCAGGCAGATGAGCAGCAGTAAGGGTCTGAGCAGGTTCTTCATGACGTGCCTCGTATGTGAATAGGTCAGATTCAGGCCGCGCAGAAGGCCTCGATGCGTTCGATCTTGTGCCGGTGCCAGAGGCGGTAGAAGTGCCGCAGTTCACGGGTGAGACGCTGACCGCGGCAGGGACGCAGGAACCGCTCGTAGAGGCTGCGGCAGTAGCGCTTGGCATGGTGATTGGCGGTGCTGTAGCGCTGATGTTCACTGCGGTCGAGTTCAGGACTGTAGCGCACCCGCTCGAACAGCAGCGGATGCAGTTCGTCCGGGATGCCGCCGAGCTGGCGGGCGAACAGGGCCGCGGCCAGGCAGTACTTGTCCACCTCGGCCTGCAGCTCCATCTCCAGTTGCGAAATGGGCCGGTCGTGGCCGAGGTTCCAGGCCAGGTAGACGAAGTGACTCACCCCTTCCAGCGCAGTGAGGAATTCGTTCAGGTTGCCACGGTGCAGTGAGTGCAGCGGGTTCTGGGCGCGCAGGCGCTCCACGATGACCTGGTGCAGGTAGAGCGAAACGTCGATGTCTTCGCCTGACTGTTCGATCAACAGCTTTTCCGGGATATCCCGTGGCCGCGGGCTGCGGTCGAGCAGGGCAGCCAGCCGCTGGTCGGTGATGAGAAAATCCTCGACATCCAGCCCGATGTCGATCTCGTAGAGTTGTTCCAGCAGAGATTGCAGGTGGCGCAGCTGCATGCGGATGTCCTCCCTGTCAGGGTAGCGGCAGCCCCGGAAGGATTATTAATGCATACACACGCGCGGCTGAGAAGCCCGTTGCCGCGGTGTGCGCGCCTGTCGAGTGTCCACTCAGTCCTGCGGCGGTGCCTGCGGCTGCAGCCGATAGACCGCGCGCTCCAGTCTGGGCAGCCGGAAATGCTGCTCGCCCGGACGCACCTGGAGGATGAAGTCTTCGGTCCGGAACGGTCCGATCCGGCTGGGTGCCGTCATCAGGCGGTAGTTGCCGGTAGCGAGTTGGCGGGTCTGCAGCTGCCAGTGGTCGCCGGCGTCGTGGAGGCGGTAGCCGCTGAACGGGGCGGCCAGCGGCTCGCCGATGAAGATGCCCTCCCCGGGCATGGCCACGCTCTTCCAGTAGGCCTCGAGCAGGGTCGCGCCCTGCAGGTAGTAGGCCATGAGGATACCGGGATTGGGGAACTTGCCGATGTAATTGCAGGGTTCCTTGACCGCGCCGAAGCTGCCGGTCGCGCCGGCCTCCAGCCAGCGCAGGGCGCTCATCTGCCAGCCGGCCGTGAGCTGGCCGGCGCCCGAGGTCAGGTGATCGGCGATGGCGCCGGGAACGAAGCCGAGGGTATCCAGGCCCTGCACCCGTTTCTGGCCGGTGAAATAGAACAGCACGTCATCGCGGTCGTACAGATGGTCCTGCTGCAGCGATTCGATCCGCAGATAGTTGCCGAACACCTCATGAATGCGTGGGAAAAATGCGGCACGGATGGTGCGCGCCTTGTCCGAGGTGTCCAGCAGATAGGCCGTACCCGACGGCCAGCTGCCATCGCTGGCGACCCCGCGGTCGATCAGCACCCTTGCGGCATCGAAATCCAGAGCGGCGATGGACAGGGTGGGGCGCAGATTGTGATCCTGCCAGGGCTGGAGGCTGGGGCTGTTGTAGTACTCGCCCTGCGCCGTCGGGGTGCATTTGCTGCCGCGCTCCGAACACCACTTCTCATCGAAGCCGCCGTAGGCAATGGCGGTGGTGATGGACATGCACTTGACGCGATAGGGTTCCACCCAGGTCAGGGCATAGGCCTGGACGGAATCAGGGGTCTGCGCCGCGATCCGGGCCTGAATGGAGGCGAATTCCCGGTCGCCGATCTGCTTGCGTCCGGTCGGGATGCGTACATGGATCAGGTTCTGCTCGGGGATGTCGCGTGCCTGCCGGTAGTATTCGGCAATGCGTACGCTCAAGGGGTCCTCGTCGTTTACGATCACGCCCAACTCCTGCGGCAGGATGCGGGCCTTGGGCATCAGGATCTCGGGTTTCGCACCCTCCGCCCGGACCTGGGTCGTGACGACAACGAACAGAAGGGTAAGGAATGTGTTGAGTGTACGGATCGCTGATTTTTTCATGGTCCGGGCTTGTACATGATATGCAAACACTTTGCGCCTCTGCGTCTTCGCGTTCTCCGCGTTATTGCCGCAAACGCTAATAATAGTATCGTAGGTCGGATTAGCCCGGAGGGCGTAATCCGACGTCAGTCATTGAGCTGTCGGGTTGCGCTGCACTAACCCAACCTACGAGACTAATAATAGCTCCGCAGCTTCAGTTCCTCCGGACACATGTGCAGGTAGCTCTGGTTGGCGATATAGTCATTCGGAAACCGGCGGAAATGATGATTCAGCAGGGTGATGGGTACAATACGGGGTACCCGTCCCAGTCGGTAGGCTTCGATGAGTTCCAGCAGTTCCTGCTTGTCGTCGCTGTCGAGCTGCCGCTTCAGATAGCCCATCAGGTGATGCAGGACGTTGGTATGGCGTTTGGCCGTGGCGCGCACCTGCAGGGCGCCCATGAATTTCCCGATATAGGCATCCGCCAGTGGGCGCAGCGGTCCCTTGCCGGCATCGGCGACCAGCTGACCGAGTTCCTTGTAATACTTCGGTCCGTGCGCCATCAGCGCCAGCTTGTGGCGGGTGTGAAAATCGATCAGGGCGCGGACGGTCAGTCGCTGCCGGTTGAGTTCCTGCCAGCGCCGCCAGGCGAAGACCCGTTCCAGCCAGTTGTCGCGCAGCATCGGGTCGCCCAGCCGGCCCTCCTCCTCGCAGGGAAGCAGCGGATGGGCGGCCATGAATTCACGCGCATACAGGCCCACGCCCTGGCTGCTAACGCCGCCCTTGTCGGTGTAGAGCTTGACCCGCTCCATGCCGCAACTCGGTGATTTGCTCTTGAAGATGTAGCCGGTGAGGTCCGTCAATTCCCGCGCCTGCCGGCGGCCGTAGCGGACCAGCTTGTCGGTGACGTCGAGGGAGGCATCCTTCACCCCGACCGCGCGCGGCGCCTCCGGCGCGCCCAGCAGCCGGATGGTCGGCCGTGGCACGCCCATGCCGATGGCGACCTCGGGGCAGACCGGCACGAATTCAAAGAACTCGCCCAGGGTGCCCAGGATATAGTTGTCCTGCTTGTGGTTGGCATCGAAACGCACCCGCTGACCGACCAGACAGCTGCTGATGCCGATGCGGATGGGCAGGCGGTCTGTTTCCTCGTGCGGCATGGTCATCCTTCTTTAAAAAGCGCCACGGAATACACGGAAAGCACGGAAAGGATTGTTGCAGAAACCATGCAGTTCCTCCGTAGGTCGGGTTAGCCCGAACGGGCGTAACCCGACGTGCCTGCCGCGAGTGTCGGGTTACGCTGCGCTAACCCGACCTGCATGGCTGGCCCAATCATGGCATGAATTGCGGTTGTCGTAACCGTCATCGTCATCCCCGCGCAGGCGGGGATCCAGTGACCGCAGCGGTATCTGGATTCCCGCCTGCGCGGGGATGACGGGTAAAGTGTCAGACAGAAGCTGGGCTGATTCATTTGTACTGTCCGTGCTTTCCGTGTATTCCGTGGCGCTTTTTGAATCATCTCTCCGCGCCCAGCGCCTTGGCCCGGCGCAGGCGTCCCTGGCGCATGGTGGCGTAGGCCTCGCTGCTCCAGTTGCCGGCCTCCGGCCAGCCGCTGACCTCGTTGCACACGATCTGGGTCAGGGCCTCGATGTGATCGGTGCGTTCGTTCAGTGCCGGGATATACTCGAAGCGCTTGCCGCCGTGCTCCAGGAACAGGGCCTTGTTCTGCATCTGGATCTCCTCCAGCGTCTCCAGGCAGTCGGCGCTGAAGCCGGGGCAGATGACCTGCACCCGTTCCACGCCGGTTTCGGCCCATTCCTTCAGCGTGGCGTCGGTATAGGGTTTCAGCCACTCCTCGCGGCCGAAGCGCGACTGGAAGGCGAGTTGCCACTGGTCCTCGTTCAGCTGCAGCGCCTCGGCCAGCAGCCGCGCGGTCTTGTGGCACTGGCAGTGATAGGGGTCGCCCTGGTCCAGGTAGCGCCGCGGCAGGCCATGAAATGACATCAGCAGACGGGCGTTGTCACGGCCATGCGCCTCCCAGTGCTCGCGCACGCTCGTCGCCAGGGCCTCGATATAGGCATGCTGATCGTGATAGTGGGTGACGAAGCGCAGCGACGGGACCCAGCGCCAGCGCTTGAGGATATCGGTTACGGCGTCGAAGGTGGAGGCGGTGGTGCTGGCCGAGTAGTGCGGATACAGCGGCAGCACCACGATGCGCCGGGCATTGGCCTGGCGCAGTTCCTCCAGGGCCTCGGCGAGTGATGGCTCGCCGTAGCGCATGCCGAGGCTGACCTTGACCGGTCCGGGCAGGCGCGCCAGCAGCTGGGACTCCAGCGCTTCGCGCTGGCGCCGGGCGATGTTGAGCAGGGGCGAGCCGTCTTCCTCCCAGACCGAGGCATAGGCGTGGGCCACCCTGCCTGGGCGGAAGCGCAGGATCACCCCGTGCAGGATCAGCCACCACAGCGGCCGCGGGATCTCCACCACGCGCGGATCCCAGAGGAATTCGGCCAGATATCTGCGCACGGCCCGGGGCGTCGGTGCCGTCGGGGTGCCCAGATTGGTGATCAGTACGCCCAGCCGTTCGTGCGCGTCGTGGTGGAAGTCGGTTTCGCCTAGGTAGCGGTTCATGGGGTCCCTGCCCTGCGCTGTTGGGGTGATGGGTAGGATGGGTGAAGCACAGCGCAACCCATCGTTGTCCGCCGGCCGGGTGATGGGTTACGGCGCCGCGCGCCTTCACCCATCCTACCTGTTGTTCAGGGGAAGTATACCCAAGTGATACAGGCGTCGACACAACGCCGGAGGGGAGCGGAGAGGCGGGATCAGGCCGAGTCGGGCTGGGAGAACCGGTGCTGATCTTCCTCGACGGGATCGGCCAGCAGGTACTGGATCTTGCCGACCTGTTCCAGCCGGCCGTGGAAGGCCTCCAGGCAGCGGGGGTCGAAGTGGGTGCCGTTGTGCCGATCCATGAAGCTGATGGCCTCGCGCGGGGTCCAGGCCTGCTTGTAGGGGCGGTTCGAGGTCAGGGCGTCGTAGACATCGGCCACCGCCACGATGCGGGCGGCCAGCGGGATCTCGTCGCCGCGCAGACCGTTGGGATAGCCGGTGCCGTTGAACTTCTCGTGATGGCCCAGGGCGATGACCGCCCCCATCTGCAGGAACTGGGAGGGGCTGTCCTTGAGAATCTCGTAGCCGATGACCGTGTGCTGCTTCATGATCTCGAATTCTTCCATCGGCAGTTTGCCCGGCTTGAGCAGGATCTCGTCGGGGATGCCGATCTTGCCGATGTCGTGCATGGGCGCGGCCAGTTCGATGATCTCGCAGTCCTCGCGCGACAGCCCCAGTTCCTCGGCGATCAGCCGGGCGTACTTGGCCATGCGGATGACGTGGTTGCCGGTTTCCTCGTCACGGTACTCGCCGGCCTTCGCCAGTCGCAGCAGGGTTTCCTGCTCGCGCACCCGGATGGCGCTGGTGGCTTCGGAGACCTGTTTCTCGAGCCAGTGGTTGCGGTCGCGGATGATCTTGTGCTGGCTGAACTGGGTGAGCAGGTTGCGGCAGCGCACCCGGCACTCGATATGGTCGATGGGTTCGATCAGGGAATCGGTGGCGCCGGCATCGAGGGCGGAGTAGCGGGCGTACTTGTCGTTGTATTCGGTGAGGATGATCAGGGGGAGGTGGGCGCAGTTGGGAAGTTCCCGGACCCGGCGGATGAATTCCACACCGGTGATCTCCGGCAGATCGTAGCGGGTGATCACCAGGTCGGCCGCATGCCAGGTCAGCCAGCGAATGGCCTCATGCGGATTCAGGAAGGCCTCCACGCGCATCTGATGCTGGAACGTGTGTGCCAGCTCGGTCAGCGTGGTGCGGCTTTCTGACTGATCGTCGACAATCAGAACGGTTGGCATCGAGTTTCCTGTGCCAGTTTTTGTTATCGGGCTCCCCGGACGCCCCCCTTGCTGCATGCGTCCTGATCCGTGGGGAACCTGCGTTTCCTTCCTTGTGCCGCCTGTTAGCGGGTACTCCTCCCTGTGCCTGTGAAGAATACGAGATATCTGATTGATAATGCAACCCGTAGGTCGATACTTACACAGGCAAGAGGAAATATCGGACAGAAGGCGCTGATCCTTGAATAAAAAAACGCCGCGGCCCGGGTGCGGGCGACGCGGCGTTGTCAGGCCTGGCCGATGCTCAGAGTGCGGCGATTTTTTCCTTCTGTGCCATGAGGTTGGCGAGTGCGGTTCGAGTCTCTTCTGCCTTTTCGCGCTCCTTCTGCACCACGGCCTCGGGGGCCTTGTTGACGAAGTTCCCGTTCTCGAGTTTTTTCGAGACACGCTCCAGATCCTGCTCTTTTTTCTCAATTTCCTTTGCCAGTCGCTCCAGTTCGGCGGCCTTGTCGATGAGTCCGGCAAGCGGGATCAGCACCTTCATTTCGCCCACCAGCGCGGTGGCGGCCTCGGGCGGCTCGGCCTCCGGTGCCAGCGGGGTAATGGATTCGGTGCGGGCCAGGAACTCGAGGTAGTGACGGTTGGATTCCAGTCGGGCGCGGTCCGCAGCGGAGCTGTTCTCCAGTACCACCGGCAGCGGCTGGGAGGGTTTGAGGTCGTAGCCGGAGCGGATCCTGCGCACGCCCAGGATGAACTGCATGACCCAGTCCATGTCCTCGATGGCGGCGGTGTCCACCAGGCCGTCATCCGGTTCCGGAAAGGGCTGGCGCATGACGGTCTCGCCGGCGACCCCGGCCAGCGGCGCGACCCGCTGCCAGATCTCCTCGGTGATGAAGGGCATCAACGGGTGGGCCAGGCGCAGCAGGGTCTCCAGTACCTGCACCAGGGTGCGGCGGGTGCCGCGCTGGCGCGCGGCGGGGCTGTCCGGGTGGGTCAGCACCGGTTTGGACAGTTCCAGATACCAGTCGCAGTATTCGTTCCAGGTGAATTCGTAGATGGCCTGGGCGGCATGGTCGAGCCGGTAGGTGCGGATCGACTCGATCACCTCCTGTTCGGCCTGCTGCAGCCGGGCCAGGATCCAGCGGTCGGCCACGGTGAGCTCGACTTCCTTCTCCTCCAGTTGACCGCAGTCCTGACCCTCGGTGTTCATCAGCACGTAGCGGGCGGCGTTCCACAGCTTGTTGCAGAAGTTGCGGTAGCCCTCGATGCGGCCGAGGTCGAAGTTGATGTCGCGCCCGGTGGAGGCCAGCGCCGCGAAGGTGAAGCGCAGGGCGTCGGTGCCGAAGGCGGGGATGCCGTCGGGGAAGTCCCGGCGGGTCTGCTGCTCGATCTTTTTCGCCATCTGCGGCTGCATCAGGCCGCGGGTGCGCTTTTCCACCAGGGCGTCGAGTTCGATGCCGTCGATCAGATCGATGGGGTCAAGCACATTGCCCTTGGACTTGGACATCTTCTGGCCGTGGGCGTCGCGCACCAGGCCGTGGATGTAGACCTCGCGGAAGGGCACGTCCTGCATGAAGTACTGGCCCATCATCACCATGCGCGCGACCCAGAAGAAGATGATGTCGAAGCCGGTGACCAGCACCGAGGTCGGGTACCAGGTCTGCAGCGCCTGGGTCCGCCCGGGCCAGCCCAGGGTGGAGAAGGGCCACAGGGCGGAGGAGAACCAGGTGTCGAGCACGTCGCTGTCCTGCTCCAGTGCCACGTCGGCGTCGAGCTTGTACTTCTCCCGCGCCTCTTCCTCGCTGCGGGCGACGTAGCCGTTGCCGGCCTCGTCGTACCAGCAGGGGATGCGGTGGCCCCACCAGATCTGGCGCGAGATGCACCAGTCCTGGATGTTGCGCATCCACTCGTAATAGGTGTTCTTCCAGTTGTCCGGCACGAAGCGGATGCGGCCGGATTCCACCGCCTCGATGGCCGGCAGGGTGATGCGTGCCCGGCCGCCGGGGCGGCCGTCGGCCTGCTCATCGCGGGTCAGGTCCACGAACCACTGGTCGGTGAGGTAGGGCTCGATGACCACGCCGGAGCGGTCGCCTCTGGGGACCATCAGTTTGTGGTCGTCGATCTTCTCCAGCAGGCCGAGTTCCTTCAGATCATGGATGATGGCGTCGCGGGCCTCGTAGCGGTCCAGGCCGCGGTATTTCTCCGGCCCGTTGGCGTTGATGGCCGCATCCACGGTGAAGATGTTGATCAGGGGCAGGTCGTGGCGGCGGCCGACCTCGTAGTCGTTGAAGTCATGCGCCGGGGTGATCTTCACGCAGCCGCTGCCGAACTCGGGGTCGACATAGTCGTCGGCGATGACCGGGATCTCGCGCCCGGTCAGCGGCAGGGAAATGGTCTTGCCGATGAGGTTGCGGTAGCGTTCGTCCTCCGGGTGCACCGCCACGGCGGTATCGCCGAGCATGGTCTCCGGCCGGGTGGTGGCGACGATGACGTGCCCGGAGCCGTCAGCCAGCGGGTAGCGCATGTGCCACATATGGCCCTGCTCCTCCTCGGAGATGACCTCCAGATCGGAAACAGCGGTGTGCAGCACCGGGTCCCAGTTCACCAGCCGCTGGCCGCGATAGATCAGGCCGTCCTCGTACAGCCGGACAAACACCTCGCGCACGGCCTCCGACAGCCCTGCGTCCATGGTGAAGCGCTCGCGCGACCAGTCCAGCGAGGCGCCCATGCGCCGCAGCTGGCGGGTGATGGTGTTGCCGGACTCGGCCTTCCACTCCCAGATGCGTTCGATGAAGGCCTCGCGGCCCAGGTCGTGGCGGGTCCTGCCCTCGGCGTTGAGCTGACGCTCGACCACCATCTGGGTGGCGATGCCGGCGTGGTCGGAGCCGGCCTGCCACAGGGTATTGTCGCCGCGCATGCGGTGGAAGCGGGTCAGGGCATCCATGATGGTGTCCTGGAAGGCGTGGCCCATGTGCAGGCTGCCGGTGACGTTGGGCGGCGGGATCATGATGCAGAAGGGCGCGCCCTCGCCGCCGGGGGCGAAATAACCCTTGTCCTCCCAGGTCTGGTACCAGCGCTGCTCGATGGCGTGGGGGCTGTAGGTCTTGTCCATGGATCCGACGTCTCCGGGCCGTTGCGGGCAAAGGCGGGATTATACAGGCGGGAGGTGCAGGGCGTGAAACCCGGGATGGCCACGAAACCCACGAAAATCTCCGGTCATGCATTGCCGGGCGCGCCGCGCCACGACAATGGCAGGGAAATCTTTGTGTGCTTTATGTTCCAGTGTTGCTTAGGGGCTCACAGCTTGTGCGAGTGCAGGGGGTAGCCGCGCTCCTGGTAGAAACGGTAGCGCTCGCGGCCGCCGGTGAGCAGCTCCGGCTGCTGGTCGAGGACCTCGGCCAGGCGGGCGAAGCGGCTGAAGAAGGTCGGGACCTCCGGCGCCAGATTGATCAGCAGATCGGTGTGGGTCTGCGGCTCGCGGTCATGGCCGATCAGGACCGGCGGCGGAAACGCTCCGGGGTCGGCGTCGGCCAGGGCATGGGGCAGGAAGCTGCCGGCGCGGAAGGTCCAGAGCAGTTCGTCCAGTTCCCGCGCCGCGGCATCGGAGCCGGTGTGGATGAAGATGCGGTAGTCCTGCTGCCAGGCCTTCTCCGCCAGTTTGCAGGCAAACAGGGCCCGTTCGCGTTCGGCGGCCTGGGGCAGGATGTAGAAATCGATCCTTGTCATGCTTCAGTCGTTGAGCCTGGTTGAAACCTCAACGCAGAGGCGCAAAGGCCGCATGGAAATCATATGTAATTCCGTCATCCCGGCGAAGGCCGGGATCCAGATGCCGCTGCGGTCACTGGATTACTCGCTGCGTTCGCCCTTCGGGCCGCCCTACGGGCGTTCAACGCGCTCCGCGCTTTTGTCCCGCCTTCGCGGGAATGATGGAGAAACTGAAATCCTGCCGATTCAAGCGCCACTCATATTTACTCTGACTTCGCGCCTCTGCGTCTCTGCGTTGAAAAGATCTACTTATCCGCCACCCGATCCAGCAGATACTGGGTCAGCAGCGGCACCGGGCGGCCGGTCGCGCCCTTCTCCTTGCCCTGTTTCCAGGCCACGCCGGCGATGTCCAGGTGGGCCCAGTGATATTTCTTCGTGAACCGGGACAGGAAGCAGGCGGCGGTGATGGTGCCGGCCTCGCGGCCGCCGATGTTGGCCATGTCGGCGAAGTTGCTGTCGAGCTGACCCTGGTAGTCGTCCCACAGCGGCAGCTGCCAGGCGCGGTCGGAGGCGGCCTCGCCCGCCTGCAGCAGGTCGTGCGCCAGCGACGGCTGGTTGCTCAGCAGACCGGCGGCGTGGCTGCCCAGGGCGATGACGCAGGCGCCGGTCAGGGTGGCGATGTCGATCACCGCGTCCGGCTCGAAGCGCTCGGCGTAGGTCAGGGCGTCGCACAGGATCAGCCGGCCCTCGGCGTCGGTGTTGAGGATCTCGATGGTCTGGCCGGACAGACTGGTGACGATGTCGCCCGGCTTGATCGCCTTGCCGCTGGGCATGTTGTCGGTGGCGGGGATGACGCCGATCACGTTGAGCGGCAGTTCCATCCGGATCACCGCGGCCAGGGTGCCGAGCACGCTCGCCGCCCCGCACATGTCGAACTTCATCTCGTCCATGGCCGCGCCGGGCTTGAGCGAGATGCCGCCGGTGTCGAAGGTCACGCCCTTGCCCACCAGTACCACCGGCTTGTCGCCCTTCTTCCCGCCCTGGTATTCCAGGGTGATGAGTTTCGGCGGCTCGTCCGTGCCGCGGGCCACGGCCAGCAGGGCGCCCATGCCGAGCTTTTCCATGTCCTTGCGATCCAGGACAGTGGCCTTGACCTTGCGTTTGCCTTTGGCCAGTTCGCGGGCCTGGTCGCCGAGATAGGTCGGGGTGCAGATGTTGCCGGGGAGGTTGCCAAGCTCGCGGGCCAGGCGCACGCCGGCGGCGATGGCCCGGCCCTCGGTGATGGCGGCCTGGGCGTTGCCGGCGTCTTTCTTGTCGGTCACGCCCAGGGCGAGCTTGCGCAGGGGGCGGCGGACCTTGTCCTTTTCGCTTTTCAGCTGGTCGAAGACGTACAGCGCGGCCTCGGTCGCCTCGACGATCTGGCGCAGCTTCCAGTGCGTATCCCGGCCCTTGACGTGCAGGTCGGCCAGGTAGCTGACCGCGTCAGAGGCCCCGGTCTCGTTCAGACGCTGCGCCGCGGCCGCCACCGCGTTGCGGTATTTGGTCGTATCGAGTTCACGTTCCTGACCGCAGCCGACCAGCAGCAGGCGTTGGCAAGCGGTGCCGGGCACGTCGTGCAGCAGCAGGGTCTGGCCGCACCTGCCGTCCATGTCGCCGCGCTTGAGGACGTTTTTCAGATAGCCGCCGGCGGCCTTGTCCAGGCTGCGGGCCGCCGGAGACAGGCGCCGGGACTCATACACGCCTACCACCAGACAGGCGGTGCGCTGCTTCTCGGGGCTGCCGCTTTTGACGCTGAATTCCATGCTTGACTCCACTGGGTTGTGCTCGCTGGCCGGGCAGGCCGCGATGGCGGTATGATGCGGGCACGCGCATCGCCTGGACCTGACTCACCAGTCTACTGGAAGCGATGTGAATTTACACCGGGGGCATGGGGCCCGTCGGGCTCCCGGTCCGCCCTTCCCGAAACCGCCCGATGCTGTCAGTCCTCGATCGCTATCTGCTCAAGGAGGTCATTGCCAACTGGCTGGCGGTGATGCTGGTGTTGTGGGCCATCGTGGTCACCAACCGCCTGGTGCGCTACCTGGGCGAAGCGGCGGCCGGCGAACTGGCCGGCAGTATGATCCTCACCCTGATCGGGCTGAAATCAGTGGCCTATCTCGCCACCCTGGTGCCGCTGTCGCTCTATCTCGGCGTGGTGCTCGCCCTGGGTCGCTTGTACCGGGACAGTGAGATGGCCGCGCTGGCGGCCTGCGGGGTGGGTTACCGCCGGCTGTACCGCCCGCTGCTGGTGCTGGCCGGGCTGGTGGCCGGCATACTGCTGCTGCTCACCCTGCTGGTGGTGCCGCGCACGGCGGAACTGGGCTACCGGGTCGAGGCCGATGCCGAACACCGGGCCACCATCGAGGCGGTCAGCGCCGGGCGCTTCCAGGAGGCGCGTGGCGGGCGCATCGTCATCTATGCCCGCGAGGTGGCGCCCGATGCCAGTCATCTCAGGCAGGTGTTCGTGCGCAATCTGCAGACCGACCCCCCCATGCTGGTGACTGCCGAACGGGCCCGGCCCGTACGCGACCCGGACAGCGGCGTGCGCTACCTGGTGCTGGAGGAGGGGCAGCGCTACCAAGGGTTTCCCGGGGATCCGGTGTTCCGGGTGCTGGAATTCGAACACCACGGCATCCGCATGGATCAGGACGCCCGGCCCGAGGTCCGCCTCAAGCAGGACGCGGTGCCGACCCGTGAACTGCTGGCCGGCGGCGGCCCGCGGGAGCTGGCCGAACTGCACTGGCGCATTGCCCTGCCGCTGGCCGTGGTGGTGCTGCTGATCCTGGCCGTGCCGCTCAGCCGCACCAGCCCCCGGCAGGGGCGCTATGCCCGGCTGTTTCTCGCCATTCTGCTGTTCATCATCTATTACAACCTGCTGGGCACGGCCCGGATGTGGCTGGAGAAGGGCCAGCTGCCGGGGCTGATCGGCCTGTGGTGGGTGCACCTGCTGCCGCTGGCCGCGGCGGGGTGGCTGTTCCGACAGATGCGGCCGCGCCTGCCGCGGAGACCGCCGGCATGAAGGTGCTGGATCGCTATCTCGGGCGGGTGGTGATCCTCGCCAGCCTGTTGGCTCTGCTGGTGCTGCTGGCGATCGACCTCTTCTTCGGTTTCATCAACGAGATCCAGGACATCGGCCGCGGCAGCTATGGTCTGGGCGACGTGCTGATCTACCTGGGGCTGAGCGTGCCCGGGCGCATCCATGAACTGTTTCCGATGGCGGCCCTGCTCGGCACCCTGCTGGGACTGGGCAATCTGGCCGCCGGGCATGAGTTGGTGGCGATCCGTGCCGCGGGCGTTTCGGTGGGGCGGATCCTGGTGGGCGTGATCAAGGCCGGCCTGGTGTTGCTGGTGCTGGCCGGCGGGATTGGTGAATGGGTTGCGCCGGCCGCCGAGCAGCTGGCGCAGCAGCAGCGCAGCCAGGCCCAGAGCCAGCGCATCACCCATTTCAGTCCCTACGGCTTCTGGGCCCGGGACGGCAACCTCTTCATCCGCATTCGTGAGGTGCATCCCGATGGCCGCCTGGGCAGCCTCGAGGTATTCCAGCTGGGTGAAGACGGCCGGCTGGCATCGGCCTATCGTGCCCGCGCGGCCGAGCATGTCGACGGCCGCTGGCATCTGCAGGGCGTGACCGGCGGTCGTATCGGGGAAGGGCGGCTGCAGCTGGTGCAGGACAGTCGGCTGCAGCTGGAGACACTGCTCGATCCGGCGCTGCTGAACGTCGTCATGATCGAGCCCGGCAGCCTGTCCGCGCGCGATCTGTATCGCTACGTCGAATACCGGCGTCAGAACGCACTGGAGACCGCCCGCTACGAACTGGCGCTGTGGCAACGGCTGGTTGCACCCTTCACCTCGCTGGTGATGCTGTTTCTCGCCGTGCCTTTCGTGTTCGGTCCCTTGCGGGATCGGGGCGCCGGACAGCGGCTGCTGATCGGGGTGCTGGTGGGGCTGGGGTATTACCTGCTGACCCAGACCCTGAGCCATACCGGGCAGGTCTACGGTCTGCCGCCGCTGCTGAGCGTGCTGGCGCCGCCGCTGTTGTTTCTGCTCTGGGGGGCGATCCAGTTGCGGCGCGTGGGCGGGTGAGTGGCGGGCGGGCCGGGCCGATTCATCGGCGCTTCTTCGGCAGGACGACGATCACGGTTTCCGAGAAACGGTCGTGCCAGGTGCCGCGCTCACGATCCAGCAGCAGCCACAGGTAGCCCGCTCCAGCGGCCAGCAATGACACCCAGGCCATCAGGTAACGCAGCATGGCCTGACCCCAGCTGATGGGGCGACCGTCCCGGGTCTGCACCCGCAGTCGCCAGGCACGCATACCCAGCGTCTGACCGCCGTGGATCCAGAACCAGGCGAAAAACAGGAACAGCACCAGGAACAGATAGGCCGTGAACAGCGGGTTGCCGGCCGCGACCGCCTCGCCGCCGGTCAGCGGCAGTACCAGCGCGGCGGCCAGGAACAGCACGGCGCCTGCCAGCAGGCTGTCATACAGGATGGCGGCGAGGCGACGCAGGAGGCCGGCGCGAGGGAGATCGGCATCGACGGGGTGCATGCGGGCTTTAGCGGATCAGACAAAGGATACATTGTTAGCAGAACCCCCGTTGCATCGCAACCGTGACACCTCCCGCGTTTTTGTGTAAACAGAGAGATACAAACACGATAAACAATTACAACGATAGCGAGAGGGAGGTGACATGTCTCTGGTAGCCGATCTGGCCGAGATGCCGGGCGTTATCGCTGCGGGTGAATATTCCTATCGCGGTGACCGCTTCTCCTACAAGGGCCAGCTGACCGAGGAATACGCCCGTATGGCCTCGATCATGTGCCGGGCCACCACCATGGGCGTGCACATGCAGACCGACATCCTGGCGAGTTTTCGTGCCAATACCGGCGTTGACCCTTCCCGTGGCTGGGTGGTCAAGGGGCCGCGTTTCACGGTCTGCGTGCTCTACAACGTCTTCTGTTTCATGGATAACACCAGCGGATCGCTAAATGAAGTTATGAGTCACATGAGTGACGCGCTGGCTGATGCCACGGACGATCTCATCTGATCGCTGTCTGATTGCCGGACACAAACCAATAATATGCGAGGGGAAGGCATGAACGATCTGAGCAAACTGATGCAGCTCAACGGCGCCCTGGCCGCCTTTTGTTTCAATGACCGCGGCGAACTGGCTGAGCACAATATTGCCGAAGGCAGCAATCTGGATGCCGAGGTGCTGGATCTGCTGGCCCATGTGCTGGTGGCCAATACCGCCATCGCCACCATGCAGGCCAGAGGCTGGGAGAAGACGACCGGCCAGTCCGGCTTCTATCCCATCGAGGGCTTCACCATGATCGGCTTCGACTGGTCGGCGGTCGCCCGCGGCAACTGCGGTGTGGTGCTGCAGAACGATCAGGCCGATTACGAGGCGGCCTTTGACGCCCTGTCGGCGTAGGGGGGGGCATGCTCAAGCGATTACTTGCGCTGGACGGGGTCAACGCCATCTGCCAGTTCCGCGATGACGGCGCCTTCGTGGAAGGCTACGGCCTGCTGGATCAGCCGCAGATGGAACACCTGGCGCGCTTCGCGCTGGAGTACAAACGCATCGTGCAGGGCAATGCCGATCAGCTGTCGATGTTCACCCAGATGCGCGGCTGGACGCCGCCGCGCGGCTGGATCGTGCGCGCCGCGCAGGGCACGGTGTGCAGCGTGGGCAACCTGGTCTGTCTGCTGGACACGGCGGAAGGCTCGGTCAACGAGGTGATGCAGGAACTCAACGAGGCCGCGAGCTACTAGGCCTGTTGGACCGGCCGCGGGGCGGGGTGATTGGCGCTCCCTAGGGGACTCGAACCCCTGTTACCGGCGTGAGAGGCCGGTGTCCTAGGCCACTAGACGAAGGGAGCGACGTTGTCCGCATCCTGCGGGGCAGGACGCAGGTGGTGTATTATACGCAGAGTCGGCGGGGAAACAATCACCGCTGTCGGGTCGTGCGTGCCGGACAGGCCCCGGCCGGTTGCATTCGATTTAGAAGGATCCATCCACTATCAGCGCTCAGTCACTCAATATCATCCCGCGTCCGGAACACGGGATCTCGCGCTCCCTGATCAGCCCCAACGCCCTCAAGGTGCTCAACCGGCTGAACCAGGCCGGGTTCCGGGCCTGCCTGGTCGGCGGCGGGGTGCGCGACCTGCTGCTGGGCCGCGAGCCCAAGGATTTCGATGTCGCCACGGATGCCACCCCGGAGCAGATCCGCCAGCAGTTCCGCAACTGTCGCCTGATCGGTCGCCGTTTCCGCCTGGCCCATGTGCTGTTCGGGCGCGAGGTGATCGAGGTGGCGACCTTCCGTGCCGCTTCCGATCCGGACGAGGACGACGAGACCCAGGTCAACGATGCCGGGCGGCTGCTGCGCGACAATGTCTACGGCAGCATCGAAGAGGACGCGTGGCGGCGTGATTTCACCGTCAATGCCCTGTATTACGATATCAGCGACTTCAGCATCCGCGATTATGTCGGCGGCATGGAGGATCTGGAGGCCGGCCGGCTGCGCATCATCGGCGATCCGGAGGCGCGCTTTCGCGAAGACCCGGTGCGCATGCTGCGTGCGGTGCGCTTTGCCGCCAAGCTCGGCTTCACCCTGGACCCCGAACTGCAGGCGCTGATCCCCCGACTGGCCCCCCTGCTGCACGATATCGCCCCGGCGCGCCTCTACGAGGAGGTGCTCAAGCTGTTCCACGGCGGGGTGGCGCTCAATACCTTCGAAATGCTGCGTCACTATCACCTGTTCGAGCCCCTGTTCCCGCTGACCGAGGCGGTGCTGGCCGAGGAGGAGAATCACTTTCCCCACACCCTGATCAGTCATGCCCTGGCCAATACCGATGCCCGGGTGGCCGAGGGCAAACCGGTGACGCCGGCCTTCATGTTCGCCGCCCTGCTGTGGGAGCCGATGCGCCGCGAGATGCCCGACCCGGACCAGCCCGACATGAGCGAGATCCAGGCGATCCAGATCGGCGGCGCGCGGGTGGTCACGCAGCAGGCACGGCATGTTTCCATCCCCAAGCGGTTCAGTCTGCCGATGCGCGAGATCTGGTCGCTGCAGCCGCGGTTCCAGCGCCGCCAGGGCCGCCGGGCCCTGCAACTGCTGGAGCATCCGCGCTTTCGCGCCGCCTATGACTTTCTGCTGCTGCGGTGCGCCGCCGGCGAGGTGGAGCAGGAACTGTGCGACTGGTGGACCGAGATCCAGACGCAGGCGCCGGAGGCGCGCGCCGAGCGGGTGACCGCAGGTCGCCCGCGCAAACGCCGCCGGCCGCGGCGGCGCAAGCCCAGATCCGAGCATGGGTGAGATCGATACCGCGACCGCCTGGATCGGCCTCGGCAGCAATCTCGACGACCCGGTGGCGCAGGTCAGCCGTGCCCTGGATGAGCTCGACGCCATCGAGGCGACCTACCTGCTGCACGCATCCAGCCTCTATGCCAGTCCACCCATGGGACCGCCCGACCAGCCCGAGTATGTCAACGCCGTGGCCGGCCTGCTCACCACGCTGGCGCCGGAGGCGCTGCTGGATGCTCTGCAGGCGATCGAACAGGCCCACGGCCGGGTACGCACCGGGGAGCGCTGGGGACCGCGGACCCTGGACCTGGATCTGCTGCTCTACGCTGACCTGCAACTGGAAACCGCACGCCTGAGCGTGCCGCATCCCGGGCTGCGCCAGCGTGCCTTCGTGCTGCATCCGCTGGCCGAGGTCGCCCCGGAACTGGTGGTGCCGGGACTCGGGCGCGTGCTCGAACTGGCGCGGGCCTGCCCGGCCGACGGGCTGCGCTGCATCGGCAGGGCGGGCCTGTCATAATGAGCGCCAACCCTGGATATCGAACTGGAGTCATGCAGGAACAACGCCCGGACTATATTGTGGTGGAGGGCCCCATCGGCGTCGGCAAGACCAGCCTGGCGCAGCGGCTGGCCGAGAGCTTCGGCTGCGACCTGCTGCTGGAAGGCGCCGACGACAACCCCTTTCTCGAGCGCTTCTACCGCAATCCCAGGGAAGGCGCCCTGCCGACCCAGCTGTTCTTCCTGCTGCAGCGTGCCCAGCAGATGCAGGCACTGCGCCAGGCGGACATGTTCCAACCGGTGCGGGTGGCGGACTTTCTGATCGAGAAGGACCGGCTGTTCGCCCAGCTCACCCTGGACGAGCAGGAGTACCGGCTCTATGACCAGGTCTACTCGCATCTCACCCTGGATGCGCCCAGTCCCGACCTGGTGATCTATCTGCAGGCGCCGGTGGAGGTGCTGCTCAAACGCATCCACAAGCGTGCCCGGCCGCACGAGCGCAGCATCGACGCCGCCTACCTGGAACGGCTGTCCGAGGGTTATATGCGCTTTTTCTATGATTACGAGGCCGCGCCCCTGCTGATCGTCAACGCCGAGCACATCGATCTGGTCAACAGCGACGAGGACTACCAGGCGCTGCTGGAGCAGGTGCACCGGGTGCGGCGCGGCCGGCATTATTTCAATCCCATGCCGGTGAGCCTGTGAGTACGCGTACCCTGGAACAGCTGCAGGCGATGAAGCGTGCGGGCGAGAAGATCGCCTGCCTGACCGCCTACGATGCCAGTTTCGCCCACTGGCTGGATGCCGCCGATGTGGACATCGCCCTGGTCGGCGATTCCCTGGGTATGGTGGTGCAGGGGCAGGCGTCCACCCTGCCGGTGACGGTCGAACAGATGGTCTATCACGCCGCCTGCGTGGCCCGCGGCTGTCGCCAGGCCTATCGTATTGTCGATATGCCCTACAAAAGCTACGACACCCCCGAGCATGCCCTGACCAATGCCCGCCGGCTGCTTCAGGGCGGGGAGGCGATGATGGTCAAGCTGGAGGGCGGGGCGCCGGCGCAGCTGGCGGTCATCGAGTCCCTGCTCGGGGCCGGCATTCCGGTCTGCGGCCATCTGGGGCTGCTGCCCCAGTCGGTGCGCGAACCCGGCGGCTACCGGGTGCAGGGGCGCGAGCCCGAAGCCGCCGAACGCATTCTGAATCAGGCGCAGGCGCTGGAGCGGGCCGGTGTCGGTCTGCTGATCCTGGAGGCGGTGCCGGCGGCACTGGGGCGACGCGTCAGCGAGGCCCTGCAGATCCCGGTCATCGGCATCGGAGCCGGCGTGCATTGCGACGGTCAGGTGCTGGTCCTGTACGACCTGCTCGGCATCACCCCGGGGAAGCGGCCCCGATTCAGCCGCGACTTCCTGGCCGGCGCCGGCTCCGTCGAGGCCGCACTGCGGGCCTATGTGCAGGCGGTGAAGGCGGGCGAGTTCCCGTCCGCGGCGGAGAGTTTCAACTAGGTATGAATCCGTAGGATGGGTGAAGGCGGGAACGCCGTAACCCATCGCTGTCCGGCGAGGGATGGGTTGCGCTTCGCTCCACCCATCCTACAGTGCGTAGGATGGGTGGAAGCGCGTAGCGCTGCAACCCATCGGCATCACGGGCGACGATGGGTTGCGCTTCGCTCCACCCATCCTACAGGTTACCGATTGGTTCGATCTGGCATGAAAACAGTCAATACTGTAGAAGCGCTGCGGGAACAGATCCGCGCCTGGCGCGGCACCGGCGCGCGCATCGGCTTCGTACCCACCATGGGTAACCTGCATGCCGGGCACCTGTCGCTGGTCGAACAGGCCCGGCGCGACGCCGATCGCGTGGTGGTCAGCGTGTTCGTCAATCCCATGCAGTTCGGGCCCGGCGAGGACTACGACAGCTACCCGCGTACCCTGGACGCGGACCGCGCCCGGCTGGAGGCGGCCGGTGCCGATCTGCTGTTCGCGCCGCCGGTGGAGGAGGTCTACCCGGTGCCGCTGGCGGAGATGACCCGGGTCGAGGTGCCGGAGGTCGGTTCCATTCTCTGTGGCCGGTTCCGACCGGGCTTCTTCGCCGGCGTGGCGACGGTGGTGACCAAGCTGTTCAATATGGTCCAGCCCGATCTGGCCGTGTTCGGGGAAAAGGACTACCAGCAGCTGATCGTCATCCGTCGGCTGGTGCGCGATCTCAGCCTGCCGATCCGGATTGAGGGCGCCGCCACGTTGCGTGAGCCCGACGGCCTGGCCATGAGTTCGCGCAATGCCTACCTCACGCCGGCCGAGCGCGAGGTCGCTCCGCAGCTGCATCATGTCCTGGAGGGGCTGATTGCCGCCCTGGGAGCGGGCGATCGCGACTTTCCCGCGCTCGAGCAGCAGGGCATGCAACAACTCGAACTTGCCGGCTTCCGCCCCGATTATGTCAGTATCCGCCGGGCTGTGGACCTGAGCGTGCCTGACCGCGAGGAGGCGGAACTGGTGGTGCTGGCCGCGGCCTGGCTGGGCCGGGCCCGTCTGATCGACAACCTGCGCACCGCCCCGGGGACGGACAGGGCCTGAGGCCGATTGCGCCATTCGGGAGGATGGGCGATAATTCCCTTCCCCACGAATCCTGCACTACATTCCCATGCACCTGACCCTGCTCAAATCCAAGCTGCACCAGGCCCGAGTGACGCACGCCGAACTCGAATACGAGGGTTCCTGCGCCATCGACGCCGCCCTGCTGGAGGCGGCGGGCATCCGCGAGTACGAGCAGATCCAGATCTACAACCTGGCCAACGGCGAGCGCTTCATCACCTACGCCATCCGGGCCCAGGAAGGGTCGGGGATCATTTCCGTCAATGGCGCCGCCGCCCACAAGGCCGGTCCCGGCGACCGGGTGATCATCTGCACCTACGCCATCCTGGACACGGCCGAGGCCGCCGGTTTCAAGCCCACCCTGATCTACCTCGACGCCGACAACCGCATCAGCCGCACCGGCCACGACATCCCCGTTCAGGTCGCCTGACGTTTGCTGGTCCCCTGGTCGCGTTTTTTTCAACGCAGAGGCGCCAAGGCGCAGAGGACGCAAAGGGAAATCCTTTTGTAGGTTGGGCTTCGCTGCGCTCAGCCCAACCTACGACACTCCAGAAACATTTCAATATCTCTGCGTCTCCGCGCCTCTGCGTTGAATAATCCTCCAATCCCACCCGATTTTCAGCCTGGTTTCAGCCAGCCCCCGCATACTGGGCCCCACTGAAACAGGAGGGCTGAATCATGCAATCCGATACCATCAAGGTCTGGGACCCGCTGGTCCGGGTGTTCCACTGGACCCTGGTCCTGGCCTTTTTCACCGCCTATCTGACCGAGGACGACTGGCTGGATCTGCATACCCTGGCCGGCTACACCGTGCTGGGACTGGTCGCTTTCCGGCTGCTGTGGGGGCTGATCGGCACCCGCCATGCGCGCTTCGGCGACTTCGTGAAGCGGCCGCATGAGGTGCTGACTTATATTAAGGAAGTCCTGACCCTGCATCCCCGGCGCTACCTGGGCCACAACCCGGCCGGTGGTCTGATGATCGTGCTGCTGCTGGCGAGCCTGCTGGCCACCACCGGCTTCGGTCTGGCTGTCTATGCGGCCGAGGAGGGCGCGGGACCGCTGGCGGGCATGCTTATCGGCGTCAGTGAGAGCACCGGACATCTGTTCGAAGAGGTGCACGAGTTCTTCGCCAACTTCACCCTGTTCCTGGTCGCGGTGCATGTGGCCGGCGTGATCGTCGAAAGCCTGTTGCACGGCGAGAACCTGGTGCGGTCCATGGTGACCGGACGCAAGCCGGCGCCCTGAATGCGCCACAACATCCACGAAATTCCATCTGCCAGGGAGTGCAACCGTCACAGGGATGTGAGCAACTCTGACTGGAGGTACGCAAGCATGACGAATATGATCAAGAAGGCATCACTTCCCCTGGTTATCAGCCTGCTGCTGGCAGGGGGCGGGCCGGCGCTGGCCGATGATCACGACGAGATCAGGGAGCTGGTACGACAGGGGCAGATTCTGCCTCTGCAGACGGTGCTCGAGCGCTCCGGCATCAATCAGACCGGCCAACTGCTGGAGGCCGAACTGGAGAAGGAGGACGGAATCTGGGTTTACGAACTGGAGGTGCTGCGTGACGACGGCCGGGTATACGACATGTATTATGATGCCAGGACCGGTGAGCCTCTGCCGGAGTTCGATGACGACTGAGTCCGTCAATATCGTGTTGAAGGAGTACCAGGGCCTGTTAACACTAATCTCATCGTCTCTGTTGTGCCTGAAAAAGCGCCAATCGATACCCATAGGGCATAAATACCCATAGGGCATAAATACTCATAGGGCATGAAGGCGCGAGGAGGGTAGTTTGGTGATTCCAAATAAGCGAGAGTCTGCTCCGCGAGCGCAGCGAGTGTTGTGGGTACGAGCAACGACGAGTGGTGTTTTTTCAGGCGCAACCCGCAGGGCTGGGGCTGATTTCCCGCCCAGCGGCGTTATCATTCGCTCATGTAGAGTGACTACACATCGCTCATTCTGCCTTGCTGGACGAAAAATCAGCCCCAGCAGAGGCGATGAGATTAGTGTTAACAGGCCCTAATGCGCCTGCTGCTGGTCGAGGACGACGCGTCGCTGGCCGGCCGCCTCAGGCAGGACCTGCAGGCGGCCGGCTATGCCGTCGATCACTGCGACAACGGCATCGACGCCGAGCACCTGGGCCTGGAAGAGCCCTATGATGCGGTGATACTCGACCTGGGGCTGCCGGGACGCAGCGGACTGGAGGTGCTGGGCCGCTGGCGCCGGGAAGGCCTGGATACGCCGGTGCTGATCCTCACTGCCCGCGATGCCTGGCATGAGAAGGTCGAGGGTTTCCAGGCCGGGGCCGACGATTACCTCGGCAAGCCTTTTCACGTGGAGGAACTGCAGGCGCGGTTGAGCGCATTGCTGCGCCGCGCCAGCGGGCGGGCCGCGGCGCAGCTGAGCGTGAACGGTCTGAGCCTGGACGAGGCGACCCAGACGGTGACCACGCCGGACGGTGCGACCCATGCGCTGACCGGCACCGAGTTCCGGCTGCTGCGCTACTTCATGCTGCACCCGGATCATATTCTGTCCAAGACCGAACTGACCGAGCATGTCTACGACTATGACTCGGACAAGGACAGCAACGTGATCGAGGTCTACGTGCGCCGGCTGCGCAGCAAGCTCGGTGCGGACTTGATTGAAACCCGCCGCGGCCAGGGTTACTGCTTCCCCGCGCGTTGACCATGGAATCCATCCAGCGGCATCTCAATCTGCGTCTGGGACTGGCCCTGCTGCTGGTGTATGTCCTGTTCGGCCTGGCGGCCAGCTACAGCTTCCGGCTGCTGACCGAACACTACATCGGCACCCGACTGGAGCATGACGCTCAGGGCCTGCTGGTGGCGCTCGGGCCACCGGTGGACGGCCAGACGCCGCGGCTGCGGCCCGCGCGCGTCAGCCCCATCTATGACCGGACCTTCTCCGGCCATTATTTCCAGATCGAGTCGGGCGGGCAGGTGCTGCGCTCGCGTTCGCTGTGGGACCAGGCGCTCAGCCTGCCAGCGCTGGAGGCCGGACAGGCGGTCCTGCTGCGCCAGCGCGGGCCCGGGAACCAGCTGCTGCTGGTGCGGGTGCGGCACTACATAAAGGGGGAGCGGGACCTGCTGCTGGCCGTGGCCGAGGACCTGACGCCCATCCACGACAATGTCCGCCGGCTGCAGCTGATCTATGCCCTGCTCGGGCTGGCCGTGCTGATCGGACTGCTGGCCTACCAGCGCCGGGCCCTGCGTCTGGGCTTCGCCCCGGTCAGCCGGACCTGTCGGGAACTGGAACGGCTGCAGCAGGGCGAACTGGCGCGACTGGATGAAAGGGTGCCACGTGAACTGTATCCGCTGGTACAGCAGATCAACCGCCTGCTGGAGGTGCTGCAGGGACGGCTGACGCGCTCGCGCAATGCCCTGGGCAACCTGGCGCATGCCCTGAAGACGCCGCTGGCGCGGCTGCAGCAGGAACTGGATCACCTGCCCGCCGGGGAGGACCCGCAGCTGCGCGAGCGGCTGCAGCAGCAGCTGGATCAGATCCGCGCCCTGATGGAGCGCGAGTTGCGGCGCGCGCGTCTGGCCGGCCGCTCCGCAAGCGCGGCCCGGCTGGCCCTGCGACCGGTCTTCGACGGCCTGCTCGGGGTGGTGCGGCAGGTCTATGCCGACAAGGGGCTGCGCATTGAGTGCGAGGTCGCGGACTCCCTGACCCTGCAGGCCGATGCGCAGGATCTGATGGAGTTGTTCGGCAACCTGCTGGACAACGCCTGCAAATGGGCGCGCGGCCGGGTCAGGGTGCGTGCCGCACGGCAGGAAGGGTGGCTGCGGGTGCGAATCGAGGACGACGGTCCCGGCGTGGATGCCGGGCACCGTGCCAACCTGAGCGAACGCGGCGTGCGCGCCGACGAGCAGGGCGTGGCCGGGCACGGCCTGGGACTGGCCATCGCGGCGGACGTGGTGGAACTCTATGGCGGGCGGATGGCGTTCGGGCAATCCGCCGAACTGGGTGGTTTCAGCGTCGAGGTGGAATTCCCGCAGGCGTAATGCGCCACGAAATCCACTAAACCCACGAAATGATCGATATTGCATTGCCGTGGCGCATCGGCGCCCGGCAATGATGTAGTAAAGTCAGGGAAGCTCTGGTTAATTACGTCATTGCGAGGAGCGAAGCGACGTGGCAATCCCCAGCCGATTGATTTCGCATTACGTGATTGCCGCGCTTTGCTCGCAATGACGGGTGTTTTCTAATTAATCAGGGGTTCCTCAGGATTATTTTTTCGTGGATTTGGTGGTTTTCGTGGCGCATTAATGGGTCTCGAGCTTCCTCAACTCCGCCAGGATATCAAGCACCAGCTTCTCGCTGTTCTCGCCCAGGCCCTCGCACAGCTTGTCCGGATCCCGTTCGCCCAGCACCAGCGGCCGCACCAGGCCGGCCAGTCGCGCCATGTCGCCACCGGCCTGCAGCATCTGATGGGCCATGGCGGCAATGGTATGCAGCGCCTGGTGATCGCCGGTGCGGGCGGAATGGATCAGCGAGGCCAGCCCGGGGGCGGCCAGGTTGGCGTCGAACTGGGCATTCAGATCGGGCAGGGTGTGGGGATCCTGCAGTCCGCGCAGGATGGCCTCGACGATGGCGCGGTCCTCCTCGTCCAGTCCGCGGAAGGCATCGAGGCTGCGCTCACCCTTGAGGATGCGCCGGATCGCGGCCACCAGGTCATACCACTCGTTCTGCTCGGCCTGGCGCAGCAGTTCGTTGACCTCGGGACGCAGATCACGGTTCTGGCAGGCCTGTACCACCCGATGGATCAGGCCGGCATGGGCATGCAGGATCTGCTGGGTCTTTTCCGGGACATCGGGCATCTGAGGTTCCCCGCGAGGTTTCATACTTATTGGTATGCGCCAGTGTACCGACTGGCACCGATGTGACAAGCCATACCCTCACTTGAAAACTTTACAGGGCTTAATCAGGGAGACCCTGATCAATCCGTCATCCCGGCCTGCGCCGGGATGACGAAAAGTGCGCCGGTATGACGCAAGGGAAATTAATCAGAGTTTCCCTGTAGTTATTCTGGATCAATACCTGCTTAAAAATCGTCTGATTAGTCCGTCATTGCGCGGATGCACTGACCCGCAGGACGCACCTTCGCGGCCATGGCTGGCCGTCGTGACTATTCGGATTCCTCCCGCGTATTGATCGGCTGGGTGCCGCTGTCCTGGATGTTGTTCCAGTCCCGCTCGGCGGGGAAGCCGCTGCCGCAGAAATCGCGCCACTGGTTGACGATGGCGCAGAACAGGTCCGCGGTGCGCTCGGCGTCATAGAGCGCCGAGTGGGCCTCGCCCTCGTCCCACTTGATGCCGGCGGCCTGCACGGCACGGGCCAGTACCGTCTGGCCATAGGCGAGCCCGGCCAGGGTGGCGGTGTCGAAGGTGCTGAACAGGTGGAAGGGATTGCGCTTGATGTTGCAGCGCTCGGCGGCCGCCTTGATGAAGGCCAGGTCGAAGGAGGGGTTGTGCCCGACCAGGATGGCGCGGGTGCAGCCGGTCTCCCTGATCTGCTGCCGGATCGGCTTGAACATCTGCGCCAGGGCGTCCTTTTCCGGCTTGGCGAAGCGGAACGGGTGGTAGGGGTCGATGCCGGTGAAGGCCAGGGCGCGCGGGTCGAGATTGGCGCCGGCGAAGGGCTCGACATGCACCGCATGGGTCTCCCGCCGTGTCATGTGGCCGCTGTCGTCCAGTTGCAGGGTGACGGCGGCGACTTCCAGCAGGGCATCCTTGCGGGCATTGAAACCGGCGGTTTCCACGTCCACGACCACGGGCAGGAAGCCGCGGAAACGCCGCGACATGGGGGAGACGGGGGCGGGATCAGACATGCTGTCAGCATACCCAATGCCGGACGGATTTGCGATCATGGCAGTTGGCGACGAATGCTGCGGAGCGGGAGAATGAGGCGAACAAAGTCCGATGCAATGGCCACCCCGGGGTGGGGCGTCACGCTGATCTGGCTGCTGCTGGGGTTGACATGGCTGCTGCCTGTCGGGGCAGAGGCGCAGGGCCGGCTGTGGCGCATCAGCGCTGCGGGCGTCGAGCCGAGCTACCTGTTCGGGACCATGCATTCGGAGCACCCCGAGGTGACTCGTCTGCCGCCGGCCGTCGAGCGGGCCTTTGTCGGTTCCGAGCGACTGGTGCTGGAGATGGTGCTGGACCAGACCGCGATGCTGTCTACGGCCCAGGCCGGTCTGTTCGAATCCGGACGCGATCTCGAGGATGTGCTGCCGCCGGCACTGTACCGGCGCACGGTCGAGGCCATGGCCGACTACGGCGTGCCCGAACCGGTACTGCGCCGGTTCAAGCCCTGGATGATCTTCTCCACCCTGATGCTGCCGCGCTCGCGCACCGGCATGTTTCTCGATCTGCGCCTGTACCAGCAGGCCGTGGCGGCGGACAAACCGGTGGCGGGACTGGAGACGGCCGCCGAGCAGATCGCGGTATTCGACGGCATGAGCATGGCCGACCAGATCAGCATCCTGCGCGATACCCTGGACAACCTGGAGCGCTTCGACGCCTGGTTCGAGGAGATGCGCCGGGTCTATCTGAGCGGGGATCTGGATGCCCTGGCCCGGTTCAGTGACGGCATGATGAGCGATATCGACCCGGCACTGGCGCAGCGTTTTCAGAGGCGGTTTGTCAGCGAACGCAATCACCGCATGGTCGAGCGGCTGCAGCCGCTGCTGCGCCAGGGCGGCGCCTTCGTTGCAGTCGGCGCCCTGCACCTGCCGGGCGAAGACGGCATCATCGCCCTGCTGCGCGAGGCGGGGTATGAAGTGAGGCGTGAGGAGTGAGGCGTAGGATGGGTGGAGGCGCGCAGCGCCGTAACCCATCGTCTTATCGTATAGCGATGGGTTGCGCTGCGCTCCACCCATCCTACAATTGCAGCCGCCAGGCGATCTCCCCGCCCGCGCGCAGCGGAATGACCTTCGCATCCGCCAGCGGATAGCTTTCCGGCACCGTCCAGGGTTCGCGCACCAGGGTGATGGTATCGGTGTTGCGCGGCAGGCCGTAGAAGTCGGCGCCGTGATGACTGGCGAAGCCCTCCAGCTTGTCCAGGGCGTTGGCCTGCTCGAAGGCCTCGGCGTAGAACTCGATGGCGGCATGCGCGGTGTAGAGTCCGGCGCAGCCGCAGGCGCTTTCCTTGGCGTGCTGCGGATGCGGTGCGCTGTCGGTGCCGAGGAAGAACTTCGGGCTGCCGCTGGTGGCGGCGGTGATCAGCGCCTCGCGGTGGCTTTCGCGCTTGAGCACCGGCAGACAGTAGTAATGGGGACGGATGCCGCCGACCAGCATGGCGTTGCGGTTGTAGAGCAGATGATGGGCGGTCAGGGTCCCGGCCACGTTGGGGCCGCTGCCCTGGACGAACTCGATGCCCTGACGCGTGGTGATGTGCTCCAGCACCAGCTTGAGTTCGGGCAGGCGCCGTACCAGCGGTTCCAGGTGGCGCTCGATGAAGACCGCCTCGCGATCGAAGATGTCGATGTCCGGATCGGTCACCTCGCCGTGGACCAGCAGCGGCAGGCCGGCCTCGGCCATCGCCTCCAGGGTGGGCAGGGTGTGCTGGATGTCGGTCACCCCGGCATCGGAATGGGTGGTGGCGCCGGCCGGATACAGCTTGACGGCGTACACATGGCCGCTGGCCGCGGCAGTGCGGATCTCCTCCGGGCTCAGGTTGTCGGTGAGATACAGGGTCATCAGCGGGGTGAAGTCCACCCCCGCGGGCACCGCGGCCAGGATGCGCTCGCGGTAGTCCAGCGCCTGGTGCGTGCTCACCACGGGCGGTTTGAGATTGGGCATGATGATGGCCCGCCCGCACTGGCGGGCGCTGTGCGGCACCACGTCGGCCAGCACCGGGCCATCGCGCAGGTGCAGGTGCCAGTCGTCGGGGCGGGTGAGGGTGAGTTGCATAAAGCGGCTCCGATTCGGTCGCCTGCCGGAGGGTTCCGATGCGCCTCCGGCAATGATAGCGTCCTTGTTTTGGAAGGGTTTTTTTGTTCAGTACTGTGACATGCCTCCGCCCTTCTGCCTTGACCTGACGGGACAAAACACAGATCATATCGCGCTTGTTTTGATTCGGGTATCCCATGCGGACCCCGGCGCGTGTTCCCTGCGCGTCCATATCCAGCTGATGCGCCGTATTTTTGGCGTACTCAGGGTATCCCCAGCGTGAGATCCAAGGGAGTTTCATGAACGTCGCGGACAAGAAACGGCTACTGCGCGAAATGCTTTTTGCGCGGCGCTTTGAAGAACGCTGCTACGAGGCTTATGTCGAGCGCAAGATCGGCGGCTTCCTGCATCTGTATCCCGGCCAGGAGGCCTGCGCCTTCGGCGTGATGGAAGCGGCGCGCCCGGGCCGGGACTATGTGATCACCGGCTATCGCGACCACGTCCACGCCATCAAATGCGGCGCCGACCCCAAGGCCGTGATGGCCGAGCTGTTCGCCAAGGAGACCGGCTGCAGCCGGGGCCGCGGCGGTTCCATGCATATATTTGATGTCGAGCACCGTTTCATGGGCGGCTACGCCCTGGTCGGCGGCCCCTTCCCGCTGGCCGCCGGCATGGCCAAGGCCATCAAGATGAAGGGCGACGACGACATCGCCATCTGCTTTCTGGGCGACGCCGCCAACAACCAGGGCACCTTCCACGAGTCGCTCAACATGGCCGCGCTGTGGGATCTGCCGGTGCTGTATGTGTGCGAGAACAACCTCTACGGCATCGGCACCCGCATCGACCGTTCCACCGCGGTGGTCGAGCAGTACAAGCGCGTGGATGCCTACGGCATCCCCTCGGCCCAGGTCGACGGCCAGGACATCGAGGTGGTGTTCAAGGCCGCGCAGAAGGCGGTCAAGCATGTGCGTTCCGGCAAGGGGCCGTACTTCCTGGAACTGCTCACCTACCGTTACCGCGGCCATTCCATGTCCGACTCCAACGCCTACCGCTCCAAGGACGAGGAGAAGATGTGGAGCAAGCGCGATCCCATCATCATGCTGCGCGACCGGCTGATCGAGGCCGGCGAGATCACCAAGGACGACTACAAGGCGATGGACACCGAGATCCTGGACCAGATCGAGGACGAGATCATCGCCCATGCCGAGAGCTCGCCCGAACCCAAGGTGCAGGAGCTGGAGAAATACACCCTGGCCGAGAACGATCCCTGGGTGCGCGGAGGTAGGAACTGATGGCAGAACTGATGTACTGGGAAGCGATCCGTCGCGCCCACGACGAGGAGATGGCCAACGACCCGCTCGTGATCTGCATGGGCGAGGACATCGGCATGGCCGGCGGCACCTACAAGGCCACCCAGGGCCTGTACGACAAGTACGGCGCCGAGCGGGTCATCGATACCCCGATCTCGGAGAACGGCTACACCGGCCTGGGCATCGGCGCCTCCTTCCTGGGCGTGCGGCCGATCATCGAGATCATGTCGGTCAACTTCGCCTGGCTGGCGCTGGACCAGCTGTTCAACTCCGCGGCCAAGGTGCGCTACATGTCCGGCGGCCAGCTGGAGGCACCGGTGGTGGTGCGCTCGCCCGGCGGCACCGCCCACCAGCTCGGCGCCCAGCACTCGGCGCGCATGGAGAAGGTGTTCATGGGCATTGCCGGCCTGCGCGTGGTGACCCCGAGCAATCCGCGCCAGGCCTACGGCCTGCTCAAATCCGCCGTGCGCTGCAACGATCCGGTCTACATCAACGAACACGAACTGATGTACAACCTCAAGGGCGAGGTGCCGGACGAGGAATACTTCCACCCGCTGGAAGGCTCGGAGGTGGCGCGTGAAGGGAAGGATGTCACCCTGTTCGGCTACAACATCTCCGTGCACTGGTGCCTGCAGGCGGCCGAGACGCTGTCGAAGCAGCACGGCATCGAGGCCGAGGTGGTCGATCTCTATGCCCTGAGTCCGCTGGATCGGGCCGGTATCCGCGCCTCGGTGGGCAAGACCCACCGCGCCGTGATCGTCGAGGAGGCCGAGGCCCCCGTCGGCGTTGGCTCCGAGGTGATGGCAATCATCAATGAAGAGTGCTTCTTCGAACTCGACGCTGCGCCGGTGCGTGTCTCCGCGGCGAATGTTCCCATACCCTACAACCACACCCTGGAGCGGGCGGCGATCCCCAAGGTCGACGACGTGGTGGCGGCCGTGCGGAAGATGTTCGGGAAGTAAAGCGAGACACAAGATACAAGCACGAAACTCTTTGCACTTATCGGATGCTTGTGTCTTGCATAAACGGCGCACGTTCAAGCCGGTTAACACTCGTCATTGCGAGGAACGAAGTGACGCGGCAATCTCCAATCGACTGACTCTGCAGCATGAGATTGCCGCGCTGCGCTCGCAAGGACGACCAGAGCAAGTGCCGTGCGTATCTTGCATCTGTATCTTGCAACTGATCAGAGATCATCCATGTCAGATCCCTACGTAATCAAGATGCCCCAGCTCTCGGACACCATGACCGAGGGCGTGATCGTGAGCTGGGAGAAGAACATCGGCGATCGTGTCAGCCGCGGCGACATCGTCGCCACGGTCGAGACCGACAAGGCCATCATGGATGTGGAGGTGTTCCGCGAAGGGTACCTGTCCGGTCCCGTCGCGCCGGTCGACAGCACCGTGCCGGTGGGCGAAGCCATCGCCTACATCGTCGCTTCCAGCGAGGAAGTGCAGGAAGGCGAGGCCGAGGCGCCCGCCGCGCCGGCAGCCGCTGAAACCGGCGGCGGGGAAGCGCAGGCGCAGGAGGGGGAATCCGCCGCTGCAGCAGAGCCGGCCGCCGCGCAGGCCCCTGCCGGCAGCCGGGAACCCGAAGGCGCTCTGCATACCATCAAGATGCCGCAGCTCTCCGATACCATGACCGAGGGCGTGGTGGTGAGTTGGGAGAAGCAGCCCGGCGATGAGATCAAACGCGGCACCGTGGTGGCCCAGGTCGAGACCGACAAGGCCATCATGGACGTCGAGGTGTTCAAGGAAGGCTACCTGTCCGGCCCCATCGCGCCGGTGGACAGCACCGTGCCGGTGGGTGAGCCGCTGGCCTACCTGGTGGCCGAGTCCGGCCAGGTGGTGACCGGGGAGGCCGCGCCTGCCACCGCGAAGCAGCCGGCCGGGAAGGCGGAAGCCGCTGCGTCCGCGTCGTCCGCGGCGGCCGCCCCGGCCGCGCGGCCGTCCACCCCGGCCTCCGTTCCCGGCGGCACCCCGGCCCCGCGGCCGCAGGGCCGCGGCGCCACACCCTTCGCCCGCAAGGTTGCCGGCCAGCAGGGCGTGGATCTGAACACCGTGCCCGGCAGCGGCCCCGGCGGGGTCGTGGTCGCGGCGGATGTCGCCAACGCGCGGCCCGCTGCCGGCGCCGCCGCCCCTGGCGGCTTCCCCGAGGTGGATGTGCCGGGCGAGGGTCGGAAGATGAACAAGCTGGAGGCGGCCATCAGCCGCTCCATGACCGAGTCACTGTCCATCCCCAGCTTCCATGTCACCAGCCACATCAAGCTGGGTGGCCTGATCAAGGCCGCCAAGGCCAAGGGCGTGTCGGTTACGGTCGCCATCGCCAAGGCCTGCGCCGAGGCGATGCAGCAGCATCCGAAGATGAACTGGTGCTACAAGCCGCAGGATCAGCTGGTCGAGCGCAGTAACGTGGATGTCGGCATGGCCGTGGCCGTCGAGGGCGGCCTGGTGGTGCCGGTGCTGCGCGGCTGTGAGTCGCGCAGCCTGGAGGAACTCAACGAGGACTGGCAGGACCTGGTCGAGCGTGCCCGCAAGCGCCGGCTCAAGCCCGAGGAGTATTCCGGTTCGACCTTCCAGGTCTCCAACATGGGCATGTTCGGCGTCAGCCATTTCGATGCCATCGCCACGCCGGGCATCGCGGCCATACTCGCCATCTCCGCCGACACCGAGCAGGGCAGTCCCTTCACCATCACCGGCGATCACCGGGTGGTGAACGGCGCCGATGTGGCCCTGTATCTCAAGGACCTGAAGGCGCTCATCGAGGCGCCCGAGTCCTGGATGGGCCCGAGCGGCCCGGCCATCCCCGAGGGCGACTGGGACTATGACGTCGTGGTCATCGGCGGCGGCCCCGGCGGCGAGGACTGCGCCCGCGACCTGGCCGGTCACGGCCACAAGGTGGCGCTGATCAACGACTCGCCCTTCCCCGGCGGCGAGTGCCTGTGGCGCGGCTGCATCCCCTCCAAGGCCTGGCGCGCGGCGGCCGACCGCATCCGCGACCGCGGCCATGATGCCGACCTGGGCATCCAGGGCACCAACCAGGCGAAACTGGAATGGAAGACCCTGGAGGCGCATCGGCGCAACGTGCTGGAGACGCGCGGCCAGATGGCGCTGAAGACCGACAAGGGCGTTAAGATCAATTACATCCAGGGCTATGGCCGCTTCGTCGACGATCATCATGTGATGATCGATACCGGCGGCAACCAGGACGATCCGCACAGCCGCGCCACAGCCGGTGACGGCAAGCAGACCAAGACGGTCAGTTTCGGCTGCGCCGTCATCGCCACCGGCGCGCCGCCCTTCGTGCCGCCCATCGACGGCGCCCGCGAGGGCCTGGAGTCGGGTTCTGTCCTGACCTCGGATACCGTCTGGATGCTGGACACCCCGCCGAAAAAACTGGTGGTGGTCGGCGGCGGCGCCATCGGCGTGGAGATGGCGCAGATCTTCCAGGACTTCGGCGCCGAGGTCACCCTGCTGGAGGCGCAGGACCGCATCCTGGCCGAGGTCGAGCCCGAGATCGCCAAGCACCTGACCCAGGTATTGAACGACGATCCGCGCCTTTCCGTGCACACCGCGGTCAAGCTGGAGAAGATCAGCGGCAAGCCAGGCGCGGTGACCGCGAAATACACCGACAGCGAGGGCAAGTCGCACCAGCTCAAGGCCGACTACGTCATCATGGCCACCGGCAAGCGCCCCGAGATCGACGGCCTCAATCTGGACAAGGCCGGCATCGCCACCGACGGCCCGGCCGTGAAGGTCGATGCCCGCTGCCGCACCAGCGTGGGTCACATCTTCGCCATCGGCGATGTCATCGGCGGCCTGATGCTGGCACACACCGCCGCCCAGCAGGGGCGGGTGGCCGCCATGAGCATCCTGGGCGAGGACATGAAGTACGACCAGGACAAGGACTGCGGCGTGATCTTCACCCGCCCCGAGGCCGGCTTCGTCGGCCTGTCGGTGGCGCAGGCGAAGGAGAAGGGCATCGACGCGGTCGAGGCCAAGGTGCCGATGAACATCGATGCCAAGGCGATGATCAACCGGGAGGAGCACGGCCTGATCAAGCTGGTCGCCGACAAGGCCACCGGCCGCATCATCGGCGTGCACTTCCTGGCCGACCACACCGACACCCTGATCGGCGAGGCGGTGATGATGGTCAGCGCAGGACTCACCCTGGAGCAGGTCGGCAACGCCATCCACCCGCACCCGACCCAGACCGAACTGTTCGGCGAACTGGCGCGGCGGCTGCTGTCGCGGTTGCGGCGCAGTGCGAAGGTCAAGGCGAAATAAGGAAGGGTAACCGCCAAGACGCCGAGGGCGCCAAGGAAAGGCGTGAACCGCCAAGGCGCCAAGGGCGCCAAGAAAGTATGTAATGCGAAATTTCGCAGGCACGCACAGGGAGGTGCGTATGGAACCGTCCGTCGAACTGGATGGGGTGGCACGACAGGTTATCGGGGCTGCCATCGAAGTGCATCGTACGCTGGGGCCGGGTTATCTGGAATCCGTATATGAAGAGGCTCTGGCTGTGGAACTGGAGTCCCTGGGTATCGAGTGTGATCGTCAGGTGCCTGTATCCATAGATTACAAGGGCAGGGTTGTTGGTGAGGCCCGGCTGGACCTGGTGGTTGCTGACAAGCTGGTGATTGAACTGAAGGCAGTTGATGCCTTGCTGCCGATTCATCAGGCGCAGGTTTTGTCTTATCTGAAGGCGACCCGGCGACAGCTCGGTCTGCTGATTAATTTCAATGTAGGCGTTCTCCGCAACGGGGTGAAAAGGGTTGTGTTGTCGCAGCGGGCGGAGACTTGATTACCTGCTGCTATGATTGATAATTCGCAGTGCCCGATCATTGAATAACCTTGGCGCCCTTGGCGTCTTGGCGGTTCACAAGTCTTTCCTTGGCGCCCTTGGCGTCTTGGCGGTTCAATAACGAGGTCTACCCAATGTCCAACGTCAACAAAGTCGTGCTGGCCTATTCCGGCGGCCTGGATACCTCGGTCATCCTCAAATGGCTGGAGGATACCTACAACTGCGAGGTGGTGACCTTCACCGCCGACATCGGCCAGGGCGAGGAGGTCGAGCCGGCGCGGGAGAAGGCGAAGGCCATGGGCGTCAAGGAGATCTACATCGAGGACCTGCGCGAGGAGTTCGCCCGCGACTATGTGTTCCCGATGTTTCGCGCCAACACCATCTATGAAGGCGAGTACCTGCTCGGCACCTCCATCGCCCGGCCGCTGATCGCCAAGCGTCTGGTGGAGATCGCCAACGAGACCGGCGCCGACGCCATCGCCCACGGCGCGACCGGTAAGGGCAACGATCAGGTGCGCTTCGAACTGGGCGCCTATGCGCTGAAGCCCGACGTGAAGGTGATCGCGCCCTGGCGCGAGTGGGACCTGCTGTCGCGCGAAAAGCTCATGGCCTATGCGAAGGAACACGACATCCCGGTCGATTTCGCCAAGGCCGGCAAGAAGTCGCCCTATTCCATGGATGCCAATTCCCTGCACATCTCCTACGAGGGCGGCATCCTCGAGGATCCCTGGGCCGAACCGGAGGAGGACATGTGGCGCTGGACCGTGTCGCCGGAGCAGGCGCCGGATACCCCCACCTATATCGAACTGACCTACCAGAAGGGCGACGTGGTTGCCATCGACGGCAAGAAGGTCACGCCGGGGCAGGTGATGGAGCAGCTGAATAAAATCGGCGGCGACAACGGCATCGGCCGCGCCGATATCGTCGAGAACCGCTATGTCGGCATGAAATCGCGCGGCGCCTACGAGACGCCGGGCGGCACCATCCTGCTCAAGGCCCACCGCGCCATCGAATCCCTGACCCTGGACCGCGAGGTCGCGCATCTGAAGGACGAACTGATGCCGCGCTACGCCGAGCTGATCTACAACGGCTACTGGTGGAGCCCGGAGCGCGAGATGCTGCAGGAGATGATCGACGCCTCGCAGCAGACCGTGAACGGCAAGGTGCGGCTGAAACTCTACAAGGGCAATGTCATCGTGGTCGGCCGCCAGTCCGACTCCGACAGCCTGTTCGACGAATCCATCGCCACCTTCGAGGACGATGCCGGCGCCTATGATCAGAAGGACGCCGAGGGCTTCATCAAACTCAACGCCCTGCGTCTGCGCATCGCCGCGCGACGGCGGCGGTGATTATAAAAGAGCGCCACGGAATACACGGAAGCCACGGAAAATTCCATATTGTTCACTTCGAACCTTGTGTAGGTCGGGTTGGCGCAGCGTAACCCGACGGGTTCGGCGCCAATGTCGGGTCACGCCTCACGGGCTAACCCCACCTACGGATCGCAATCATTAAAAAATCAATTTTGTCCGTGTTTTCCGTGTATTCCGTGGCGCTCTTCTCTTTCGATCTTCTCGGTCAGGCCGGCTCGGCGCGCTTGTCCAGCAGCGTGGCCTGGACCGAACGCGCGCGCTGGCGGCCGGTCGGCTGCAGGCGCCTGTAGTCGCCGTCGCGCTGCAGGACCCAGGCCTGGGTATTGTCGGACAGGTACAACTCCAGCCCTTCCTTGATGATCTGCTTCTTCAGCTGCGGCTGTTCGATGGGGAAGGCGATCTCCACCCGGCGGTAGAAATTGCGGTCCATCCAGTCGGCGCTGGACAGGTACAGTTCCTCCTCCTCCCCGCCGTTGCGGAAATAGAACACCCGGGTGTGCTCGAGGAAGCGCCCGACGATGGAGCGGACCTGGATGTTGTCGGACACTCCCGGCACCCCCGGACGCAGGCAGCAGATGCCGCGTACGATCAGGTCGATCCTCACCCCGGCCTGCGAGGCCTGGTACAGGGCACGGATGACCTGCGGCTCGATCAGGGCGTTCATCTTGGCGATGATGCGCGCCGGTTCCCCGGCCGCGGCCCGTTCGGCCTCGCGCTCGATCTTGCGTAGCAACTCCTTGTGCAGGGTGAAGGGCGACTGCAGCAGCTTGCGCAGGGCCTTGACCTTGCCCAGGCTGGTGAGCTGCTGGAATACCCGGTGCACGTCCTCGCCCAGGATCTTGTCGGCCGACAGCAGCCCGTAGTCGGTATAGAGCCGCGCGGTGCGGGCGTGGTAATTGCCTGTACCCAGATGCACGTAATGGCGCAGGCCACGGCCCTCGCGCCGGGTGATCAGCATCATCTTGACGTGGGTCTTGTAGCCGACCACGCCGTAAACCACATGGGCGCCGGCCTCCTGCAGCCGGTTGGCAAGCTGAATGTTGGCCTCCTCGTCGAAGCGCGCCCGCAGTTCCACCACCACCGTGACCTCCTTGCCGGCGCGGGCGGCCTCCACCAGGGCGTCGACGATCGCCGAATCGGGGCCGGTGCGGTACAGGGTCTGCTTGATGGCCAGTACATCAGGGTCGGCTGCCGCCTGGCGCAGGAACTCCACAACGGGGACGAAGGACTCGAAGGGGTGATGCAGCAGGATATCCTTGCGTGACAGGGTATCGAAGATACTCTGCTCGGTGTTCAGGAGACTGCTGCGGCCCGGCTTGAACGGCGGGTACTTGAGGTCCGGGCGCTCGACCAGGTCGGCGATGGCGAACAGCCGGTTGAGGTTGACCGGCCCGTTGACCTGGTACAGGTCAGCCTCGTCGAGTCCGAACTGTCGCAGCAGATAGTTGGCCATGTCCGCGCTGCAGTTGTCGGCCACCTCCAGACGCACGGCATCGCCATAGCGCCGCGCCAGCAGTTCGCCCTCCATGGCCCGCATCAGGTCGTCGATTTCCTCCTCGTCCACGAACAGGTCGCTGTTGCGGGTGACCCGGAACTGGTAGCAGCCGGTGACGGTCATGCCGGGGAACAGGTCGTCGACGAAGGCATGGATGATGGAGGACAGGAACACGTAGTTGTATTCACCGGCGGCGAGGTCAGACGGCAGCGGGATCAGGCGCGGCAGCGAGCGCGGTGCCTGCACGATGGCCACGCCGCTGGAACGGCCGAAGGCGTCCTTGCCCTCCAGCGAGACGATGAAGTTCAGGCTCTTGTTCAGGATGCGTGGAAATGGATGGGCCGGGTCCAGCCCCAGCGGGCTCAGCACCGGCACCAGTTCCCGGTTGAAGTAGTTCCTGACCCACTCGGCCTGCGTCTCGCTCCAGTGGGTGCGGCGCACGAAACGGATGCCGCGCTCGCGCAGGGCCGGGATCAGTTCTTCATTGAGCACGAAATACTGCTGCTCGACCAGCTGGTGGGCCTCACGGCTGATGGCGGCCAGGATCTCGCCCGGACTGAAGTTGTCGGTGCCGGCCTGGACCGAGCCGGATTCGACCTTCTGCTTCAGGCCGGCCACCCGGATCTCGAAGAACTCGTCCAGGTTGGTGCTGGAGATGCAGAGAAACTTCAGCCGTTCCAGCAGCGGGGTGTTGGGATCGCGCGCCTGTTCCAGCACCCGTTTGTTGAACTGCAGCAGGCTGAGTTCGCGGTTGATGTAGAGATCCGGGTGATTGAGATCGGGGGTGTCCATGCGCGCCTTTGCCTCTGGCTCGTTGCCTGCCTTGTGATTATGCCGGATCGGCCGGCGGACGTAATCCTGCAGGCGGGAGTCGTCACGAAATTGTCATGAACCGGTGAGCCTGCACCGGGCCGCTGCATGCGCCCTGACCGGCCGATTTCGACAGTGTAACAAAACTGTCATGTTCCTGGCCTAGGCTGTGCGGCATGTCAGACGTCCCAGCCAATTCCTCCTCCGTCATCGACCGCATCCCCGCGGCCAGCCAGCGGCGCCGGCGCCGCTGGCGCATGTTCAAGGACGGCGCGGCCCGGCACGGCGTCACCGTGGGCGGCATCGGGGTGATCATCGCCGTGGTGCTGATCTTCTTCTACCTGCTTTATGTGGTTCTGCCGCTGCTCAAGCCCGGTTCGGCCGAGCCCGTGACCGACTACACCGCACCCGGCAGCGGTGAGACCCTGCACCTGGCCATGGAGGAACAGGGCGAGATCGCCGTGCGCTTCACCAGCGCCGGCGAAGCGGTCTTCTTCCGGACCCGAAACGGAACCCCGGTGGCTCGCTTCGCAGTGCCGCTGCCGGAGGGTGCGGAGATCAGCACCTTCGCCGCCGGTGCGCCCGAGAGCAGGATCGTGGCCTACGGCCTGTCCGACGGTACCGCGCTGCTGGTCCGGCACGATTACCGGATCAGTTATCCCGGCGATGAGCGCCTGATCACGCCCGAGCTGCACTACCCGCTGGGACGCGAACCGCTGGAGGTCACTCCCGACGGGGCGGCACTGACGCACCTGGCGGTGCAGAGCGGTGAGGAATCGACCACCCTGGTCGGCCTGACGGCCGCTGGCAATCTGCAACTGAGCCGCATCCGCCTGGAAACCTCCTTCCTGGGCGATGAAACCGAAATGGTGCGCAGCCACCAGCGCCTGCCGCTGACCCTGACCGGGCCGCAGTTTCTGCAGGTCAATCCCCAGCAGCGCATTCTCTACGTGGCCAACCGCGACGGTGAACTGGCCCGCTATGACATCGCTGGCGGCGATGCGCCGGTATTGCTCGAGCAGATCTCGATCAGCGAGCACGGCGCGGAATTGACCCGCCTGGAACTGCTGACCGGCGGCATTTCGCTGCTGGCGGGGCATGCCAACGGACGTATCAGCCAGTGGTTCAGCGTCCCGGATCCCGACAGCAAGCGCGAGCAGCTGCGCCGCATCCGAGGTTTCGATGCCCACGCCAGTCCGGTGACCGCCATCGCCCCCGAGCACGCCCGCAAGGGACTGCTCGCGGCCGACGCGCAGGGACGCATCACGGTCTATCACACCACCGCGCACAATATCGTGCTGGACCGGCAGGTGAGCGGGCAGCCCCTGCAGCGGGTGGCGGTCTCGCCGCGGGCGGATTACTGGCTGGCCGAGGATACCGGGGGACGGCTGCATTTCTGGGAGATCGACAACGAACACCCCGAGATCTCCTGGTCCTCGCTCTGGGGCAAGGTCTGGTATGAGAGCTATGACGAGCCGGCCCACATCTGGCAGTCCTCCTCGGCCTCGAACGACTTCGAACCCAAGTTCAGTCTGACCCCGCTGGCCTTCGGCACCCTGAAGGCGGCCTTCTACGCCATGCTGATCGGCACCCCGCTGGCCATCCTCGGTGCCATCTATACCTCCTATTTCATGGCGCCGAAGATGCGCGGCTCGATCAAGCCCACCATCGAGATCATGGAGGCCCTGCCGACCGTGATCCTGGGCTTCCTGGCCGGCCTGTGGCTGGCACCCTACATCGAGGATCATCTGCCCGGGGTATTCAGCCTGCTCATCATCATGCCCTTCGGGGTGCTGCTGTTCGCCTGGTTCTGGCATCGCTTGCCCGAACGCATCCGCACGACCGTGCCCGATGGCTGGGAGGCGGCGCTGCTGATCCCGGTGGTCCTGTTCTGGTCCTGGCTCTCGCTCGGGCTGAGTCCGCTGATGGAGGCATGGCTGTTCGGCGGCGACATGCGGCTGTGGCTGAAAAGCGAACTGGGGCTGGACTTCGATCAGCGCAACTCCATTGTGGTCGGCCTGGCCATGGGCTTTGCGGTGATCCCGACTATTTTCTCCATCGCCGAAGACGCCATCTTCAACGTCCCCCGGCACCTTACCTCGGGCTCGCTGGCGCTGGGCGCCACGCCCTGGCAGACGCTCACCCGGGTGGTGCTGCTCACGGCCAGCCCCGGCATCTTCTCCGCCGTGATGATCGGTATGGGCCGGGCGGTGGGCGAGACCATGATCGTCCTCATGGCCACCGGCAACACGCCGGTGATGGACATGAACATCTTCCAGGGCATGCGCACCCTGTCGGCCAACATCGCCGTGGAAATGCCCGAATCCGAGGTCGCCAGCACTCACTACCGGGTCCTGTTCCTGGCGGCGCTGGTGCTGTTCCTGTTCACCTTTGTGGTCAATACCCTGGCCGAACTCGTGCGTCAGCGCCTGCGGCGCAAGTACGCGAGTCTGTAAGCGAGGTCCATGTCCGTGCAACGCAGCAACATCGGCAACTGGTTCAGGAGCGGCACCCCCTGGATCTGGCTCAACGCGGCTGCGGTCAGCGCCAGCCTGATCATGGTCGTGGGCCTGCTCGGCCTGATCGCGGTGCGCGGGCTGGTGCATTTCTGGCCGAATGCCCTGGTCGAATTCGATTATGTGCAGCCGAATGGTGAAACGCTGCATGTCATCGGCGAGATCCAGGACAGTGAAATCGTGCCGCGGGCTCGCATCGAGGCCTCCGGGGTCGATGTGCCCGGCACTGCCGTCGAGGTGAAACGGCTGCTGATCAAGACCGGCAACCGCGATCACCTCGGCCTGGATTTCCGCTGGCTGGTCGAGCCGCTGGTGCAGGATCGCCGCATGCCCCGGGAACTGATCGCCGTTGAACGCTACGAATGGGGCAATTTCTACGGTTATCTGCAGGCCGTGAAGGAGAACGGCCAGGTGGTCGCGCAGGGCGATGCCGCCTGGCAGGCGTTGCAGGCACGGCTGGCGCGGGCCGGGGAACTGCAGCATCGGATCGAGGCGATCGAGAAAGGCCGCATCGGCGACGTCAACTATGCCATGGAGCAGCTGCGCCTGAAGCAACGCCGCCTGGAACTGGAGGGCCGGGATACACCGGAGAATCTGGCGGCGATCGAGGCGGAGCGGGCGCGCCTGGATGCCGACTACAAGGTGCTGCAGCAGCAACTGGGCGATCTCTACCGCCAGCTGCGCCGCGACAGTTTCACTGCCACCATCATGGACGGCCGCGAGGTGGAAGTGCCGCTGGCCAAGGTGGTGCGCGCCTATCGTCCCAACGCCATGCATCTGGGCGACAAGATCGGTTTCTATTTCGCCAAGCTGTGGGAGTTTGTCAGCGACGAACCGCGCGAGGCCAACACCGAGGGTGGCATCTTTCCGGCCATCTTCGGTACCGTCACCATGGTGATCCTGATGTCGGTGTTCGTCACGCCCTTCGGCGTGATCGCGGCCGTCTATCTGCGCGAGTATGCCAAACAGGGGCCGCTGACCCGCACCATCCGCATCGCGGTCAACAACCTCGCCGGCGTGCCCTCGATCGTCTACGGCGTATTCGGCCTCGGGTTCTTCGTCTATTTCCTCGGCGGCAGCATCGACGACCTGTTCTTCCCCGAGGCGCAGCCGGCCCCGACCTTCGGCACGCCGGGCCTGTTCTGGGCCTCGCTCACCCTGGCTCTGCTGACCCTGCCGGTGGTGATTGTCGCCACCGAGGAAGGGCTGTCGCGCATCCCCAAGTCGATCCGCGAGGGCAGCCTGGCGCTCGGGGCGACCAAGGCGGAGACGCTGTGGCGCACCGTGCTGCCGATGGCCAGCCCGGCCATGATGACCGGGCTGATTCTGGCCGTGGCGCGCGCTGCCGGTGAGGTGGCGCCGCTGATGCTGGTCGGGGTGGTCAAGCTCGCGCCCTCGCTGCCGGTGGACGGCAATCCGCCGTTCGTGCATCTGGAGCGCAAGTTCATGCACCTGGGCTTCCATATCTATGACGTCGGCTTCCAGAGCCCCAACGTGGAGGCTGCCCGGCCGCTGGTCTATGCCACCGCGCTGCTGCTGGTGCTGGTCATCGTGGTGCTGAATCTTGCCGCCATCGCCATCCGCAACCGGCTGCGGGAACAGTTCAAATCGTTTGACCAGGGCTGACCCGGCCCGAGCGAAGGTAATGCAATGATGAGTGAACAGACCAAGACCCATGCCATCGATCCGCATCTGGTTGAGCGACGCGAGGCGCTGAACATCGACCGGGAAGACATCTGCCTGGAGGTGCAGGGCCTGGACCTGTATTACGGCCAGAGCCAGGCGTTGAAACAGATCAGCATGGCCATACCGCGCAATCGCGTGACCGCCTATATCGGGCCCAGCGGCTGCGGCAAGTCAACCCTGCTGCGCTGCTTCAACCGGATGAACGATCTGGTCGACGGCGTGCGCATCGAGGGCAGTATCCGGCTCGACGGCGAGGACATCTATGCCCGCTCCACCAACGTGGCCGACCTGCGCCGGCGTGTGGGCATGGTGTTCCAGAAGCCCAATCCCTTTCCCAAGAGCATCTACGAGAACGTCGCCTACGGGCTGCGGCTGCAGGGCATCAACAGCCGCCGCACCCTGGACGAGGTGGTGGAGAAGTCGCTGCGCGGCGCGGCCCTGTGGGACGAGGTCAAGGACCGGCTGCACGAGAGCGCCATGGGCCTGTCCGGCGGCCAGCAGCAGCGTCTGGTCATCGCCCGGGCCATCGCCATCGAGCCGGAGGTCATGCTGCTCGACGAGCCGGCCTCGGCACTGGATCCGATCTCCACCCTCAAGATCGAGGAACTCATCTACGAACTCAAGTCGAAATACACGATCGTGATCGTTACCCACAACATGCAGCAGGCGGCGCGCGTCTCCGACTATACTGCCTTCATGTACCTGGGCGAGCTGATCGAGTTCGGCGACACCAACACCATCTTCACCAACCCGACCCAGAAGATGACCGAGGACTACATCACCGGGCGCTACGGCTGATCGGCCGCGTTCCCGGACAGGCAGAGGTGAACGGCATGGACAAGAACAGCATCAGCCAGCACATATCGCGTCAGTACAATACCGAGCTCGAGGACATCCGCAACAAGGTGATGTCCATGGGCGGCATGGTCGAGCAGCAGGTCGTCGACGCGGTCCGTTCCCTGGTCGAGGGCGACGAGCGCCTGGCCGACGTCGTGGTCAACAACGACTACAAGGTCAATGCCATGGAAGTGGCCATCGACGAGGAGTGCAACGTCATCCTGGCCCGGCGCCAGCCGGCAGCGGGAGATCTGCGTCTGCTGGTGGCGGTGATCAAGACCATCACCGACCTGGAGCGCATCGGTGATGAGGCCGAGCGTATCGCCCGTATGGCCCTGCACATCAACGACAAGTCGCAGGTGGACCGTTTCCATGGCCGCATCGAGCACCTGGGGGAACTGGCCGGGAAGATGCTCAAGGGGGCGCTGAACACCTTCGCCCGCATGGACGCCGAGATGGCGGTGGAGGTCTGGCGCGAGGACCTGAAGCTGGACAAGGAGTACGACGGCATCATGCGCCAGCTGATCACCCTGATGATGGAGGACAACCGCAGCATCCCCAGCGCCCTGGATACCATGTGGGCGGCACGCTCGCTGGAGCGCATCGGCGACCGCGCCCGCAACATCTGCGAATACGTGATCTACCTGGTGCGCGGCAAGGACGTGCGCCACACCAGCCTGGAGCAGATGGAGGCCGAGGCGCGAAACAAGTAGTCGTCCGGGGACAGTATACTTAATTCTGAATTATGCAGCGGTCAGGAATATTGGCTACAGAACCGAAGACGCCGTCATTCCCGCGCAGGCGGGAATCCATATACCGCCGTGGTTACTGGATCCCCGCCTGCGCGGGGATGACGTTTAGTGTGGCTATATTCCTGACTCCTGAGTAAAAATATACTGTCCCCGCTTTCTAACTCAGCAGGAATTCCAGCAGCGCCTTCTGGGCGTGCAGGCGGTTTTCGGCCTCGTCCCAGACCACGCTCTGCGCGCTGTCCATGACGCCGGCGCTGACCTCTTCGCCGCGATGGGCGGGCAGGCAGTGCATGAACAGGGCCTCGCTGTCGGCGACGGCCAGCATCTCCTCGTTGACCTGAAAATCCTGGAAGGCCTCGCGGCGCTTGGCCTGTTCCTCTTCCTGGCCCATGCTGGCCCAGACATCGGTGGCGATCCAGTGGGCGCCCTGCGCCGCCTCCATGGGGTCGTGGAACAGCTGCACCCGCTCGCCTGCGGCTGCCAGGATGTCGGCATCGGGGGCGTAGTCCTGCGGGCAGCCCAGGCGCAGGTTGAAGTCGAACTGGCGCGCGGCGTTGATATAGGAATGGCACATGTTGTTGCCGTCGCCGATGTAGGTGACGGTGGCGCCGCGCACCTCGCCGCGATGCTCGACGAAGGTCTGCACGTCGGCCAGCAGCTGGCAGGGGTGGTACAGGTCGGTCAGGGCATTGATCACCGGCACCCGGGACTCGAAGGCGAAGCGCTCGATCTTGTCGTGCTCGTAGGTGCGGATGATCACGCAGTCGGCCATGCGCGACAGCACCCGCGCGGTGTCCTCCAGCGGCTCACCGCGCCCCAGCTGGGTGTCGCGCGGAGACAGGAACATGGCATGGCCGCCGAGCTGGGCCATGCCGGCCTCGAACGAGACCCGGGTCCGGGTCGAGGATTTCTCGAACACCATCGCCAGGGTCTTGTTCCTGAGCGGCTCGAAGATCTCGCCGTCATAGTGCTTCTGTTTCAGTTCGATGGCCCGGCGGATCAGGGTCTCCAGTTCGGCCGGAGACAGGTCCATCAGGGTGAGAAAGTGACGCACTGGCATGTTTCACGCCTCCTGCAGGAAGTCGGTGACCAGGGCGCAGACGGTCTCGATCAGTTCATCGCCCTGCTCGTCAGTGAAAATGAGCGGCGGCAGCAGCCGGATGACGCTCTGCGCGGTGACATTGATCAGCAGCCCGCGCTCCAGCGCCCGTTTGACCAGGTCCCCGCAGGGCCGGTCCAGGGCGATGGCCAGCAACAGGCCGTGACCGCGGATGTCGATCACCCCGGCGGTATTCTCCAGCCGGGTGCGGAAACCGGCCAGCAGCTGCCTGCCGAGCCGCTCGGCGCGTGCCGGCAGCTGCTCCCGCTCCATGGTTTCCAGTACGGCGAGCGCGGTGCGGCAGCCCAGCGGATTGCCGCCGAAGGTGGTGCCGTGATGCCCGGGCTGGAACAACTCCGCGGCCGCCCCGCGCGCCAGGCAGGCGCCGATGGGGAAGCCGTTGCCCAGCCCTTTGGCCAGGGTGAGCACGTCGGGCAGGATGCCGGCGTGCTGGAAGGCGAACCACTGGCCGGTGCGGCCGATGCCGGTCTGGATCTCGTCCAGCATCAGCAGCCAGCCGTGCTCGTCGCAGAGGGCGCGCAGGCCGGCCAGGTAATCGGACGCGGGGACCTGGATGCCGCCTTCGCCCTGCACCGGCTCGACCAGCACGGCCACGACGCCCTCGACCTCCGAGGCGGCGCGGCGCACGGCGTCGAGATCGTTGTAGGGCACGCGGGTGAAGCCCTCCACCAGCGGCTCGAAGCCGGCCTGGACCTTGAGGTTGCCGGTGGCGGTAAGGGTGGCCAGGGTGCGGCCGTGGAAGCTGTTCTCCATCACCAGGATCTGCGGTTTCGCGATGCCGCGACCGCGGGCGTGCAGCCGGGCCAGCTTGATCGCCGCCTCGTTGGCCTCGGCGCCGGAATTGCAGAAGAAGGCCCGGTCCAGGCCGGTGCGGCTGCACAAGGCCTCTGCCAGGGCTTCCTGCAGCGGGATCTCGTACAGGTTGGAGGTGTGCACCAGGGTGCGGGCCTGATCGCAGATCGCTTCGCTCACGGCCGGGTGTGCATGGCCCAGGCCGCAGACCGCGATGCCGCTGAGCGCATCCAGGTAGCGCCGGTCCCGGTCGTCCCACAGCCACGCGCCCTCGCCGCGGACGAAGCGAACCGGCAGGCGGCCGTAATTGTGCATCAGGTGGTCATTGCTGCTCATACAGGGGCCCAGAAAGCAAAAAAGCAGCTCGCAAGAGCCGCCATCGGTAAAGGATCAATCCTATCGGGATTGCCCCGGCTTGGCAAACTCGTTGGTAACTGACTGATTGAATGGCATTTAGATCAACTGGATTTTAGTCTGTCCGTCATTCCCGCGAAGGCGGGAATCCAGGCGTCCGTGGAACTGGATCCCCGCCTTCGCGGGGATGACGGAACTGAAGTAAGTGCCATTCGATTTAGTTGCTTGAAAATAGAAAAGGCCCGGGCAAAGCCGGGCCTCTGCGGGTGGATCAGCGGTCAGGGCCGATCAGAACGGCAGGCCGCCGTTGTGATAGTGGCTGGCGGTCATGCACAGCAGCATCGGCAGCGACAGCAGGGTGTTGGTGCGTGAGGCGTACAGGGCCACGGTCTTGGCCTTGGCCTTTTCCGCATCGGAGGCCTGCACCATGCCCAGCACCTTCTTCTGGTTGGGCCAGATCAGCACCCAGACGTTGAACAGCATGATGGTGCCGAGCCAGGCGCCGATGCCGATCACGGCGGCGTTCTGCTTGAGCAGGAAGGCGTCGGCGAAGATGCCGTACTTGCCCAGCGCGGCGGCGCCGGACAGCCAGGTCAGCAGCGCGGCCCAGCGGAAGTACAGCAGTGCCTTGGGGGCGACGTACTTGCCGATGGCGGCCGGGCCGGGGCCGTCCTTGTCGGCCATGGCCTCGGCCTGGGCCGGGACCTGCACGAAGTTGAAGTAATACAGCAGGCCGATCCACATCACACCGACCACGACATGGAACCAGATGGTCCATTCAGTGGTTGAGGGGGGCACGGGGCTGTCGATGACGGCCACGATGATCAGCGCCAGCACGATGCCGACGACAGTGGTGGCCCAGGGCGATTTCAATGGGTTCATGGATCATACCTCCAGATCGTTATTTTTACGGGAAGGGTTGGAATTACCAAAACCTTAGGAAATTAGTAGGGTTCGAGAGAATAGGGTAGCCCCTGACCGATTGCAATAGCCTAACTCCGGCATTTTGTTGGGTTTTGTCCGCTCATGAACATGCAGGAGAAAACCTGTACCATCGCTGCCATGCATTTGACGTCCACATCCTTCCCCAGCCCGGCCCGATGTGCATGGATGCGGTCGAACTGAGCCTGTTCGCCAGCCGCATCGAGGCGGTATGCGAGGAGATGGGGGCGGTGCTGCAGCGCTCCGCCTTCTCGCCCAACATCCGCGACCGGCTGGACTTCTCCTGCGCCGTGTTCGATCCGGCCGGCGAGTTGTGTGCCCAGGCCGCGCACATCCCGGTGCACCTGGGCAGCATGGCCTACGCCATGCGCGACCTGGTGGGCGCGGTCGAGTGGGCGCCGGGCGACATGCTCATCGTCAACGACCCCTACCTGGGCGGCACCCATCTGCCCGACGTGACTCTGATCGCGGCCGTGTTCCTGGAAGAGCGCCTGCTCGGCTTCGTGGCCAACCGCGCCCACCATGCCGACATCGGCGCCGAGGCCCCGGGCTCCATGCCGGTCTCCAGGCGCCTGGACGAGGAGGGGCGTATCATTCCGCCCGCCCTGCTGCTGCGGGGCGGGGAACTGGATGCGGCGCTGTTGCGCGAGATCACCGCCGCCACCGCCGTGCCGGCTGTCACCGAGGCGGATTTCACTGCCCAGATCAGCGCCAACCGGGTAGGGGTCCGGCGTCTGCAGGCCCTGGCCACCGGCATGCCGGCCGGACGCTATCTGCAGGGGCTGGATGCCCTGAACGAGTACGCCGCCCAGTTGGCGTCCCGGCAGCTGCAGCAGATCCCGGCCGGGCAATACTGCTTTACCGACTACATGGACGACGACGGCCAGGGCCATGCGCGGCTGCCGATCCAGGTGTGCGTGACGGTGGCGGAGGGCGGCGTGGAGGTGGATTTCGCCGGCACCGCGGAGCAGGCGCCGGGCAACGTCAACTGTCCGCTGTCGGTGGCAGCCGCGGCGGTCTACTATGTGTTTCGCTGTCTGCTGCCGCCTCAGACACCGGCTTGCGCGGGCAGCTTCCGCGCCCTGCGCATCCGCGCTCCGGAAGGTTCGCTGGTCAACGCCCGCCGGCCGGCGGCGGTCGCGGCCGGCAATGTGGAGACCTCCAGCCGCATCGTCGATGCCCTGCTGGGCGCGCTGGCCCGGGCGCTGCCGGAGCGGATCCCGGCGGCCAGCCAGGGTACGATGAACAACCTGGCCATGGGCGCGCGCGGCCCCGGAGGCGCCTGGGACTATTATGAAACCCTGGGCGGCGGCATGGGCGGCGGCCCGCAGCAACCGGGCCTGAGCGCGGTGCAGACGCACATGACCAATACCCTGAACACGCCCATCGAGGTGGTGGAGCGCTTCTATCCCCTGCGCGTGAATCGCTATGCCATCCGCCGCGGCTCCGGCGGCGCCGGCCGGCATCGCGGCGGTGACGGCCTGGTCCGCGAATACGAGTTCCTGGCCCCGGCGCAGGTGACCCTGCTGACCGAGCGCCGGACCACTGCGCCCTGGGGGCTGCAGGGCGGGGCTGCGGGTCGGCCGGGCGTGAATCTGCTGAACGACAGGCTGCTGCCGCCGAAGGTGGCGCTGGCGGTCGCCGCCGGCGACCGGCTCACCCTGGAGACGCCTGGCGGCGGTGGCTGGGGAATGTAGGATGGGTGAAGGCGCTTGCGCCGTAACCCATCATCGTCGTGCAGGTTGAGGTATTGTGTCGGGATAAGTCGATGGGTTGCGCTGCGCTCCACCCATCCTACCAACTGAGTTAGGAGTATCGATGTATGAACAGGCTCTGGATCGTGTTGCTGTGCGGCCTGCTGCCGGCCCTGTCCGGCTGCGGGGCGCTGGTGGTCGGCGGCGCCGCGGCCGGCGGCTATTATGTCGGCCAGGACGAGCGCACGGCGGGTGAGATCTCGCGCGATGCGACCATCACCTCCACCATCAACACCCGCTATGTACGCGACCGGGAGGTGAAGGCCATGGATATCAATGTCGACACCTATCGCGGTGTGGTGACACTCTATGGCAGCGTATCCAGCCGGCGTTCGGCGGAGCGTGCGGTGGAGATCGCCCGCAGTGTGAAGGGCGTGAAGCAGGTGAATTCGAAGCTCACAGTCATTGATGGCCAGGGCTGAGTGAGTAGGATGGGTGAAGCACAGCGTAACCCATCGCCGTGTGCCGGTCGGGTGATGGGTTACGGCGCCGCGCGCCTTCACCCATCCTACTTGCTTAACCCGGGTATGGTGTGAGTGGTGGAATTAACCGTATTCATATTCCCGTCATTCCGGCACCGGCCGGAATCCAGCACCCGCCGCGGTCGCTGGATCCCCGCCTGCGCGGGGATGACGGGGTACGATCAAAGCCGCCCTGACTTGTGTTCTGTATCTTGAGACCTGGATCCTGACCTGATGTGCGGCATCTGCGGTGAACTGCGATTCGACGGCCGGTCCCCCGACCTGGGGACCGTGCACCGGATGATGGAGCGGCTGGAGCGACGCGGCCCGGACCATGCCGGCAGCCATTCTGACGGCCCGCTGGCGATGGGTCATCGACGGTTGTCCATCATCGATCTGAGCGCTCATGCCAACCAGCCGATGGTCGACCAGGACCTGGATCTGGCCATCGTCTTCAACGGTACCATCTACAACTACCCCGAACTGCGCGAAGAGTTGATCGGGCTGGGTTATCACTTCTTCTCCCACGGCGACACCGAGGTCATCCTCAAGGCCTACCAGGCCTGGGGCGAGGCCTGCGTGGAGCGCCTGCACGGCATGTTCGCCTTCGCGGTCTGGGACAGCGACCGCCAGCGCCTGTTCGTGGTGCGCGACCGCATGGGCATCAAGCCGCTCTATTACCGCTATGCGGACGGCTGTTTCCGCTTCGCCTCCACCAGCCAGGCGCTGATCGCCGCCGGCGGGGTGAGTGCGGATCTGGACTCGGTCGCCCTGCATCACCTGTTCACCCTGCATGCGGTGGTGCCGGCGCCGCGCACCGTGCTGCGCGGAGTGCGCAAACTGGATCCCGGCCATTACCTGGTGGTGGAGGCCGACGGGCGCTGGCGCAAGCAGCGCTACTGGGCGCTCGAGGCGCGGCGTCCGGACCGGTCCCTGGACGAGGCCGAGTGGACCGAGGCCATTCACGCCGCCCTGATGGAGGCCGTGCGCCGGCGCATCGAGATCAGCGATGTGCCGGTCGGGGTGCTGCTCTCCGGCGGGTTGGATTCCAGCCTGCTGGTCGCGCTGCTGGCCGAGGCCGGGGTGCAGGACCTGCTCACCTTCTCGGTCGGCTTCGAGGACCAGCCCGAGGAGAAGGGCAGCGAGTTCGAATACTCCGACCCGGTGGCCGAGCGCTACGCCACCCGCCACCACAAGTACCGCATTCCCAACAGCGAGGTGCTCGACCGCCTGCCCGAGGCCGTGGACAACATGACCGAGCCCATGTTCGGCCAGGATGCCGTGGCCTTCTACCTGCTGGCCGAGCAGGTATCGAAAAGCGTGAAGGTGGTGCAGAGCGGCCAGGGCGCGGACGAGGTGTTCGCCGGCTATTTCTGGTATCCGCGCATGCTGGAGGAGACGGGCGAGCCGCTGGAGCGCTTCCGGGCGCACTACTTCGACCGCGATCACGACGAGTATCTGGAGATGGTCGAGCCGGCGTATCAGGGACTGGACTACACCGGCGCCAAGATCGGCCGCCGCCTGCACCAGCCGGGCGCGGATGAGTTCATCGACCAGGTGCTGCGCCTGGACGTGACCACCCTGATCGTCGACGACCCGGTCAAGCGGGTGGACAACATGACCATGGCCTGGGGCCTGGAGGCGCGGGTGCCCTTCCTCGACCACAGGCTGGTCGAACTGGCCGCGCGCATGCCGCCCGAGTACAAGCTCGGCTCCGGCGGCAAGCAGGTGCTCAAGTCCATCGCCCGCGGCCGGCTGCCGGATGCGGTCATCGACCGGCCCAAGGGCTATTTCCCGGTGCCGGCGCTCAAGTACGTGCGCGGGCCCTTTCTGGACTTCATGCGCGATATTCTCGACTCGCAGGCCTGCCGCGAGCGCGGCCTGTACCGGCGCGAGTATGTGGACAAACTGCTGGATGCGCCCGAGTCGCACCACACCCGCATCCTCGGCAGCAAGCTGTGGCACCTGGCGCTGCTGGAGTACTGGCTGCAGCGCAATGTGGGGTAAGGGCCAGGGCGGTAGGTCGGGTTAGCCCGCAGGGCGTAACCCGACGCACTGCGGTCCTGTCGGGTTACGCTACGCAAACCCGACCTGCGTTCTAAGTTATCCGTCATCCCCGCGTAGGCGGGGATCCAGTTCCGCGGTCGTGTGGATTCCCGCCTTCGCGGGAATGACGCGGAGAGAATCAATGCCATGCGGCCGCGGAGCCTATCCCGGCGTGAGATTCTGCGTCCCTAACTAGCCCGAAAGGAATATTCCCCTTGAAACCGGGCCTTTTTTCCCCCATCTGGGACGAGTAGACTCCGGAAACAGTGGGTTAATCCCGAATTCAAGCTGACGACCCGAGGTAATGACGATGGACGTGATGGACAAGATCAAGCAGGCAGTGGACACCCACCCGGTGGTGATCTTCATGAAGGGCACCCCCGAGATGCCCATGTGCGGCTTCTCCAGCCGCGCGGCCCAGGCCCTGCAGGCCTGCGGCGAGGAGTTCGCCTACGTGAATGTGCTGTCCGATCCCGAGGTGTTCGAGAATCTGCCGCGCTTCGCCAACTGGCCGACCTTCCCGCAGATCTACATCAACGGCGAACTGATCGGCGGCTGCGACATCACCCTGGAGATGTACCAGAACGGCGAACTGGAGAAGATGGTCAAGGAGGCCGTGGCCGGCAAGGCCGGGCAGGGCGACTCCGCCGCCCAGTAAGTCCGTTCGCGGGCTGACCACTGCGACCACGCCCCCGGCTCCGCCGCGGGCGTGGTTTTTTTATGCCTTACTGCTGTCGGGCCTGCGGCCGGCGGCCGATCACGGCCTCCAGCGCCAGCGGCCGGCCGCGCCGCACCGCCTCGATCTGCAGTCGGCTGCCCGGGCGGCTGGCGGCGATGGCATTCATGGCCTGGCGGGAACTGCTCACCGGCTTGCCGTTGAGGCCGACGAGCACGTCACCCGGTTCCAGGCCGGCCTGATCGGCCGGCCCCCCGCGCAGCACACCCGCGATCAGCACCCCGTCGGTGCTGTCCAGTTCGAAGGACTCGGCCAGCTGCGGGCTCAGGTCCTGGGCCTCGATGCCCAGCCAGCCGCGCACCACCTCACCCTGTTCGATGATCTGCTTCATCACGTCCCGCGCCAGGCTTTCGGGAATGGCGAAGCCGATGCCCTGGGAGCCGCCGGAGCGGCTGAAGATGGCGGTATTGATCCCGATCAGTTCACCGTGGGCATTGATCAGCGCCCCGCCCGAGTTGCCGGGATTGATGGCGGCATCGGTCTGGATGAAGTTCTCGTAGGTGCTGATGCCGAGCTGGGTGCGCCCGGTGGCGCTCACAATCCCCTGGGTCACCGTCTGACCCACCCCGAAGGGGTTGCCGATGGCCAGCACCACGTCGCCCACGCGCAGGGCATCGGCCTCGCCCAGCACGATCACCGGCAGGTCGTCGGCCTCGATGCGCAGCACCGACAGGTCGGTCTCCGGATCGCTGCCGACCACCTGTGCCGCATAGCTGCGGCCGTCGGCCAGCATGACCTGGATCTCGTCGGCGTTGCCCACCACATGGTTGTTGGTCAGGATGTAGCCCTGCGGGCTGATGATCACGCCCGAGCCCAGGCTGGTCTGCAGACGCTCGCGCTGCGGGCCGAAGCCGTCACCGAAGAACTGCCGGAACAGGGGGTCGCTGAACAGCGGATGCAGCGGTTCGCGCACCATCTTGGCGCTGTAGATATTGACCACGGCCGGCGCGGCCGCGGCCACCGCGTCGGCATAGGAGACAGGTCCGCCGGCCGGGGCGATGGCCGGGGGGGCGTTGCGCTGGCTCTCCCGGACCTCCACCACCGCCGGCGCCTCGCTGCTGAACAGTTCCGGCTTGAAGACGTAGAGCAGGGCGGCGGCCATCAGTCCCACCACGATGGACTGGGCCAGGAAGGTCAGCAGGTTGCGTTTGGCCATGAGTCGATCCTGTTGTTCGATTTGCGTATGATTTCCATACTCATTGAGTATGACCCTTCACGTCATTCCCGCGAAAGCGGGAATCCATGTCTGCGAAACCTCTGGATTCCGGCCTGCACTGGGATGACGGGGAAGGCAGTAACTCGGAGATTGTCCAAGAATGATTATGCCTGATTTCTCCACCGGCCGGGGACGCACATGGTAACAATCGACGAACTCGTTGCGTACAGCGACGCCCTGTTGCAGGTCGGCGAGTTTCAGGACTACTGCCCCAACGGCCTGCAGGTCGAGGGTCGGGGCGAGGTGCGCCGCATCGTCTCGGGCGTGACCGCCAGCCAGGCCCTGGTCGATGCCGCCATCGAGGCCGGGGCCGATGTCCTGCTGGTCCATCACGGCTACTTCTGGAAGGGCGAGCCGGCGCCCATCGTGGGGATGAAGCGCCGGCGCATTGCCACGCTGCTCGCGCATGGCGTCAGTCTGCTGGCCTATCACCTGCCGCTGGATGCCCACCCGGAACTGGGCAACAACGCCCAACTGGCCGTGGAACTGGAGTTGTACATCGAAGGCTGGTTCGGCGGCGGCCGGGGGCCGGACATCGCCTGCCACGGCCGGCCGGCGCAGCCGCTCACCCCGGCCGAACTGGCCGGATGGCTCGAGACCCGGCTGGGACGGGCGCCGCTGCACCTGCCCGGCCGGCCGGAGCGCATCGAACGGCTCGCCTGGTGCACCGGCGCGGCCCAGTCCTATATCGAGGCCGCCGCCGCCCTGGGCGTGGACGCCTTCATCAGCGGCGAGGCCTCGGAGCAGACCACCCACCTGGCCCGGGAACTGGGCATCCACTACTTCGGCGCCGGGCATCACGCCACCGAGCGCGGCGGCCCCCGTGCCCTGGGGGGGCATCTGGCAGAAAAATTCAGTCTGGAACATCGGTTTATCGATATCGACAACCCGGTCTGAAACCGCGCCGGGTTTGACCTTATTCGCCAGTTCGTGGAAAATCTGCGCTTTTCCGGGGGCCTGTCCGGCACGAGGGCTCTCCCGGCGCGCGAGCCTGATCAACATCAAGTCATTCCGCGGCCAGCCCGCCTAGAATGACCCGCCTGCATGGGCCATAACGAAGCCTTTTAAATATATGTCTGATCAAAATTACCTGGAGAGCCTTAGATGAGTGATGGCGTAGATACCAGCCGGCGCCGCTTCCTCACCGCCGCCACGAGCGTGGTCGGTGCCGTGGGTGCCGTGTATGTGGCCGTTCCCTTCGTCAAGTCCATGTGGCCGAGCGCGCGGGCGCAGGCGGCCGGGGCGCCGGTGGAGGTGGACATCAGCAAGATCGAGCCCGGCCAGATGCTCAACGTGGAATGGCGCGGCAAGCCGGTGTGGATCGTCAACCGCACCGACGAGATGCTGCAGAGCCTGGATGAACTGACCGACCGGGTCAGCGATCCCGACTCCCAGGCCTCCGAGCAGCCCGAATACGCCCAGAACCAGGCCCGCTCCATCAAGGAGAACGTCCTGGTCATGGTCGCCATCTGCACCCATCTGGGCTGTTCGCCCAAATACCGCCCCGATGTGGCCCCGGCCGATCTGGGCAACGACTGGCTGGGCGGTTTCTTCTGCCCCTGTCACGGCTCCAAGTACGACCTGGCCGGGCGTGTCTACAAGGGCATGCCGGCACCGCTGAACATGCCGGTGCCGCCGCATCGCTACATCGGCGATACCGTTGTCCTCGTTGGCGAAGATCAAGGAGCTGCATGATGGCCGGTTCAAACAACGACAAGATTCAGGGCGGCCTGATGGGCTGGATCGACGGCCGCTTCCCGCTGAGTTCGCTGTGGAACGACCACATGGCGAAATACTATGCGCCGAAGAACTTCAATTTCTGGTACTTCTTCGGCTCGCTGGCGCTGCTGGTGCTGGTCATCCAGATCGTCTCCGGCATCTTCCTGACCATGCATTTCAAGCCCGATGCCGAGCGCGCCTTCGCCTCGGTCGAGTACATCATGCGCGACGTGGAATGGGGCTGGCTGATCCGCTACATCCACTCCACCGGGGCCTCGGCCTTCTTCATCGTCGTGTACCTGCACATGTTCCGGGGCATGCTCTACGGCTCCTACAAGCAGCCGCGCGAGCTGATCTGGATCTTCGGCGTGCTGATCTTCCTGGCGCTGATGGCCGAGGCCTTCTTCGGCTACCTGCTGCCCTGGGGCCAGATGTCCTACTGGGGCGCTCAGGTCATCATCTCGCTGTTCGCGGCCATCCCCATCGTCGGCGACGACCTGGCGCTGTGGATCCGCGGCGACTACGTGATCGCCGATGCCACCCTGAACCGCTTCTTCGCCTTCCACGTGATCGCCGTGCCGCTGGTGCTGATCGCCCTGGTGGTGGCGCACATCATGGCGCTGCACGAGGTCGGCTCCAACAACCCCGACGGCATCGAGATCAAGAAGAACAAGGACGCCAACGGCATTCCGGTCGACGGCATCCCGTTCCATCCCTACTACTCCGTGAAGGATATCTTCGGGGTGGGGGTGTTCCTGATCTTCTTCGCCATCGTGGTGTTCTTCGTGCCGGAGATGGGCGGCTACTTCATCGAGCCGCCGAACTTCGAGCCGGCCGACCCGCTCAAGACGCCCGAGCACATCGCGCCGGTCTGGTACTTCACGCCCTACTACGCCATCCTGCGCGCCGTGCCCTCGATCGCCGGCTCGGCCTTCCCCGGCGTGGCGGCCATGGGTGTTGCGGTGCTGATCTTCTTCCTGCTGCCCTGGCTCGACCGCAGCCCGGTGAAGTCGATCCGCTACCGCGGCCCGCTGTACAAGGGCGCGCTGACGCTGTTCGTGATCTCCTTTATCGTGCTTGGATGGCTGGGCACGCAGCCGGCAACGGAAACCCTGACGCTGCTCGCCCGTATCTTCACGGCGATCTATTTCGCGTTCTTCCTGCTGATGCCCATCTACACCAGGATGGATTCCACCAAGCCGGTACCGGAAAGGGTGACACACTAATGAAAAAGATTCTCTTTGCATTGCTGTTCATGCTGACCCCCGTTCTGGCGCAGGCCGCAGGGGGAGGCAATATCCATCTCGACTCCGCCGACATCGACCTGCAGAACAAGGATTCGCTGCGCCGCGGGGCCAAACTGTTCACCAACTACTGCCTGAGCTGCCACTCGGCGCAGTTCCAGCGCTACAACCGCATGGCGCGGGACCTGGGCATGACCGACGATCAGGTGATCAACAACCTGATGTTCGCCAGCAAGGAAGTCGGCGAGACCATGACCATCGCCATGCCGGGCGAGCAGGCCGAGTCCTGGTTCGGGGTGAATCCGCCTGACCTGTCGCTGACCGCCCGCTCCCGCGGTCCGGACTGGATCTACACCTACCTGCGCTCCTTCTACCTGGACGATTCACGTCCCTTCGGCGTGAACAACCTGATCTTCGACAAGGTGGGCATGCCGCACGTGCTGTGGCAGCTGCAGGGCTTCCAGCAGCCGGTCTACGAGACCACGGTCGACGAAGAGGGCAAGGAGCACAAGGCGATCGTCGATCTGGAACTGGTCGAACAGGGCAGCATGAGCCCGGCCGAATACGATCAGGCCGCACGTGACCTGACCGCCTTCATGACCTATATCGCCGAGCCGATCCGGCTCGAGCGCAAGCGCATCGGTCTGTGGGTGATCGGCTTCCTGGTGATCTTCACCATCCTGGCCTACATGCTGAAGAAGGAATACTGGAAGGACGTGCACTGACAACACGTTCCAGACAGTACAGGTAAGCCCCGGGCCGGTGGCGTTCGAGTACGCCCCGGCTCGGTGCTTTTCAGGTATACTCTGCGCACGTACGCCCAACCCGGAGTCGCCCAGGAGTAAATCCAGATGGCTGTAGTCGCCAATCGCCGTTCCGTCATGACGCTCTTTTCCAGTGCCAACTGTCCCTACAGCCACCGCGCGCGCATCGTGCTGGCCGAAAAGGGCATCACCGTGGAAGTGGTCAATGTCGATCTGGACAACCTGCCGGAAGACCTGATCGATTTGAATCCCTACCAGACCGTGCCGACGCTGGTGGACCGCGAACTGGTGCTCTACGATTCCCACGTCATCATGGAGTATCTGGACGAGCGTTTCCCGCACCCGCCGCTGATGCCGGTGGACCCGGTCTCCCGCGCCAAGGCGCGCCTGGCCATGTACCGTATCGACCAGGACTGGTACGGCCTGCTGCGCGATATCGATACCAAGGGCGAGAAGGCCGCCGCCAAGGCCCGCAAGATGCTGCGCGACAGCATCGCCTCCAGCGCCGAGGTGTTCGCCGCCATGCCGTTCTTCCTCAGCGAGGAATTCAGCCTCATCGACTGCTACGTGGCCCCGCTGCTGTGGCGGCTGCCGGTCTACAAGATCGATCTGCCCAAGCAGTCCAAGGCCGTCTGGGACTACGCCGAGCGCATCTTCGCCCGCGACTCGTTCCAGCAGAGCCTGACCGACGCCGAACGCGAAATGCGCGACTGAAACTCACCGGCCGGAACGCCGCCGTTCCGCGCCGCATCTGCAAGTCCGGTCCTATGGAAGACATGAGCCCCAGCCGGCCGTACCTGATCCGCGCCATCAACGATTGGATCATCGACAACGGCCAGACCCCCTATCTGCTGATCAATGCCGACTATCCCGGCGTCGAAGTCCCGCAACAGTTCGTCGACGAGGGCAAGATCGTGCTCAACATCAATCCCACCGCCGTCGCCGGGCTGGAACTGGGCAACGAGTACATCCTGTTCAGCGCCCGCTTCCAGGGCCGCGCCTGGGAGATCGTCATCCCGCTGCCCGCCGTGCTCGCCATCTACGCCCAGGAAAACGGCCGCGGCATGATGTTCAACGAGGACGAATACGGCCCCGAGCCGCCCGACGGCGGCGGTGGCCCGGACCAGGGCAAGTCCGTCGACGACAAGGGCCGGCCCTCGCTCAAGGTGGTCAAGTAACCCCGCCCCGACCGATATCCAGCGGACTGCACACGCCCACCCCGGGCCGGTTCATCACATGCGTGTAGACCATGGTGGTGGAGACGTTGGCATGCCCCAACAGTTCCTGCACCGTGCGGATGTCGTGTCCGGCCTCCAGTAAATGCGTGGCGAAGCTGTGCCGCAGGGTATGGCAGCCCACCCGCTTGTTCAGCCCGGATACCGCCGCAGCCCGTTTTACCGCTTTCTGCAGCGCGCTCTCGTGCAGGTGATGACGACGGATCGTGCCGCCGTAAGGGTCTGCCGCCAGGCGAGTGGACGGGAACAGGTACTGCCATTTCAACTCCCGCCCGGCGTTGCGGTATTTGCGTGCCAGGGCATCGGGCAGCCTGACCTCTCCGTGCCCGGCCGCGAAATCATCGCGATGCAGCCGTTCCACCGTTCTGATCTGCTCCTTCAGTGAGTCCTGAAGGCTGATCGGCAGCGGGACGTAGCGGTCCTTGTTGCCCTTGCCGCGGTGGACATGGATGCGCCCATTGGCGAAATCGATATCCTGGACCCTGAGTCTCAGCCCCTCCAGCAGGCGCATACCGGTTCCGTACAGCAGGGAGGCGATAAGATGTGCAGTGCCTGTAAGATGTGACAACAGGACAGTGACCTCGTCCCGGCTGAGTACCACCGGCAGATTCCTCGGCCGCCGGGCGCGGACAAAGCTATCAAGATCGCCGGGATCACGTCCAAGGACCTGCTTGTAGAGAAAAACCAGGGCATTGAGGGCCTGGTTCTGGGTGCTGGCACTGACATGGCGGATGACGGCGAGATGATCCAGAAACGCCCTGACCTCGGGCGGGCCCACCGACTCGGGTGATGCCCCCTTACAGAACAGGATGAAGCGGCAGAGCCACTGCTCGTAACTCTGTTCGGTGCGGTAGGCGAGACCGCGGGCACGGATCTCGGTGGTGAAACGGACCAGCAGATCGCGGTGACTGGCCCTGACATGGTTGAGCGGCCCGCTGCCGGAGCGTTCCTTGAGATGGCCTAGCTCCTCTGGCGTCAGCTGCCTTGCCTGTGAGGGATGATCGCTGCCGAGATGCTGGGATGCATCGATCCAGTATTGCCAGTCAATTTCCTGACACAACGGGGAAGCCAGAAGGCCGCAGTACAATATCCGGATAGCATGAACGATCTGCCGAAACTGCCAGTCAGTAAGCCGTTTCCGGCGGCCTATCGTTTCCAGGTACTGGCTGATGTTTGCGGCTGAAAGGGTTCTGATCCCGCGCCCGCGTTGCGCCTCGACAAAGCCTTCGATATGCTTGACAAACCAGCGCCGCTGTTTCTGGGGGATGCCGGCATTATGCAGACATTTCAGATAATTATCATAAAAACGAACTACGGCGGGATCGCCGCCGCCAGGGGATTCGGACATATGAACACTCCTTGTTCAGGTCGGGCATCCTGCCCGGATAAACCAGTCCGGCAACAAAAATACTATGCCGAATCGGCTGTTCGCACAATATCCCGATTCCGCACTATTACCAATACTAAAGAATCCGTCTAAGACACTGTTGCACAAATAAAAGGAAGGTTAAGAGAAGTGATCGCTAACGTACATTGGCGAGCGATTACAAGATAATAGCACATAAAAAAAACACGGAGGAGGATCGCATGGAGGCGACCCTGAAGAACATCCTGGCACAGAGTTATGCGTGCTACCGGGATAAGCATGGAGTGAGTGTCGACCAACATCACGCAGCCATGGCAATAATGCAATGCTGTGAGAATGAATTGGGTTATGAGGAATGGCTGTGTGAACGGGACGGGCATATTGAGCAACAGGCCCATGCCTGCCGTCATCGCAGCTGCCCACGGTGTCAGCATGCCTACAATCAGCAATGGCTGGACAAGACGCGTGCAAGGCTGCTGCCGTGCACGCACTACCATGTGGTATTCACATTGCCGCATGAGTTGAATGAGCTTTGGCAATACAATCGCCAATGGAGCGCCGATCATTTATTCAAGGCAGCGGCGGAAACGCTACGGGAGCTGCTACGCGATGAGCGTTACCTCGGCGCTGAGGTGGGGATCCTGGCCGCGCTGCACACGTGGGGGCGGACAGCGTCGTTTCATCCGCATGTCCACATGCTGGTGACAGGAGGCGGCGTGTCGGGTGAGGACTGGCGCGAACTGAAGAAGCCCTTTTTGCTACCCGTTGGCGTACTCAAAGCCAAGTTCCGGGGGAAATGGCTGAATTGGTTGAACGTGGCCTATGCTAAGGGAGACCTGAGACTGCCGAGACATTGGCAGGACCGTGACTGGCGGCGTGTGCTTGCCCGGGTGGCACGTAAAGGGTGGAATGTATGTATCCAGGGGCCCTACGATCACGGCAGCGGCGTGACCAACTATCTGTCCCGCTACCTCCGTGGCGGGCCGATCAAGGATGCGCGGTTGATCCGTTATGACGACGAGCAGGTGAGCTTTCGCTATCGCGATCATCGGGATGGGAAAGACAAGTCAATAACGCTCAAGACTGAGGAGTTTATCCGACGGCTGCTGTGGCATGTTCCCGTGAAAGGCCAGCATAATCTGCGCTACTATGGGCTCTACGTGCCCGGAGCGCGCGACAAGCGCGATTGCGTCCGCGAGCAGCTGGGACGGCCTCGGGGTGAGGAGGTCATACTTCCGCCCAAGGCAACGCGGGTTTGTCCGGATTGCGGCGCGGCCCTACTGCACTATCGCAGCACCCGTCGCAAAAAATCCTATATAAAGAGTCCCTCGCCGGCCGCGCACGAGGTGGGGCTTGTGCAACAAGGCGTTCGAGCCGACCGTACAGGCATTGGGTGGTCCCCGCCAAGTGGGATGGATGAAAAATTTTTGGCCGGAGGGCGGCGGCTCAACTAAAACGTTGCACAAATAAAAGGAAGGTTAAGAGAAGTGATCGCTAACGTACATTGGCGAGCGATTACAAGATAATAGCACATAAAAAAAACACGGAGGAGGATCGCATGGAGGCGACCCTGAAGAACATCCTGGCACAGAGTTATGCGTGCTACCGGGATAAGCATGGAGTGAGTGTCGACCAACATCACGCAGCCATGGCAATAATGCAATGCTGTGAGAATGAATTGGGTTATGAGGAATGGCTGTGTGAACGGGACGGGCATATTGAGCAACAGGCCCATGCCTGCCGTCATCGCAGCTGCCCACGGTGTCAGCATGCCTACAATCAGCAATGGCTGGACAAGACGCGTGCAAGGCTGCTGCCGTGCACGCACTACCATGTGGTATTCACATTGCCGCATGAGTTGAATGAGCTTTGGCAATACAATCGCCAATGGAGCGCCGATCATTTATTCAAGGCAGCGGCGGAAACGCTACGGGAGCTGCTACGCGATGAGCGTTACCTCGGCGCTGAGGTGGGGATCCTGGCCGCGCTGCACACGTGGGGGCGGACAGCGTCGTTTCATCCGCATGTCCACATGCTGGTGACAGGAGGCGGCGTGTCGGGTGAGGACTGGCGCGAACTGAAGAAGCCCTTTTTGCTACCCGTTGGCGTACTCAAAGCCAAGTTCCGGGGGAAATGGCTGAATTGGTTGAACGTGGCCTATGCTAAGGGAGACCTGAGACTGCCGAGACATTGGCAGGACCGTGACTGGCGGCGTGTGCTTGCCCGGGTGGCACGTAAAGGGTGGAATGTATGTATCCAGGGGCCCTACGATCACGGCAGCGGCGTGACCAACTATCTGTCCCGCTACCTCCGTGGCGGGCCGATCAAGGATGCGCGGTTGATCCGTTATGACGACGAGCAGGTGAGCTTTCGCTATCGCGATCATCGGGATGGGAAAGACAAGTCAATAACGCTCAAGACTGAGGAGTTTATCCGACGGCTGCTGTGGCATGTTCCCGTGAAAGGCCAGCATAATCTGCGCTACTATGGGCTCTACGTGCCCGGAGCGCGCGACAAGCGCGATTGCGTCCGCGAGCAGCTGGGACGGCCTCGGGGTGAGGAGGTCATACTTCCGCCCAAGGCAACGCGGGTTTGTCCGGATTGCGGCGCGGCCCTACTGCACTATCGCAGCACCCGTCGCAAAAAATCCTATATAAAGAGTCCCTCGCCGGCCGCGCACGAGGTGGGGCTTGTGCAACAAGGCGTTCGAGCCGACCGTACAGGCATTGGGTGGTCCCCGCCAAGTGGGATGGATGAAAAATTTTTGGCCGGAGGGCGGCGGCTCAACTAAAACGTTAGCCGTAAGGTAAAAGAATTAAGTGAAACTTAACGTTAATAACTCCCCTTTGTTAAAGCGCATCTCTATGGCTATAGCTGAACATGAAGGTCCAGGCTGTACCTTGCATGTTAGTGTGTCAGGTGAACCTGTCTGGGAGAAATCCTCGAATGGGGAGGAGGTGTATGTGCGGTGGCTTTGCTGGAGCATCGAGAATGGGGATTCAGAATTGGTTCCGCCTCAGTTTGAGGTTGTGAGTCCGGAGATAACGCTGGAATGCCTAAAATATGATTTACCTCATGTGTTTAGTGAAGTTAGTGTTGTGGTCGACAATGACATTGAGGTTTGATTATACGGCTAACAATGCCATGCACCGGATAAAAATCCTTCGCTTCGCTTCGGTTTTTCACCGGTGATGCAGTGCGTTAGGGCGAAAACATGGAGATACTTGGTACGCACAAGGTTACATATGATCTATTGCGGACGCTTGCAATCCAATGTCATGCCTTAGATCTAGCCGCCTATCATCTGTTTGTCGATAGCACATGCCATGGAGGGCTAGAAAAGACAAAGGCTGCGTATCAAGAATTGTTTACGGCCAGCCTGCTAAACCTCGCGATTGGACTCCGCACCAAATTCTATCAAGGCGTCGATCACGCATCTACAGTGGCTTATGTTTCTAATTGCGGGTTTCTTTATAAATATCGAAACAACGCTGATCTCCTTACCAACTTCTCGATAAAAGATGTTTGCGACAAAATCATTCATGCTGATTCTGTGTCCAGATACTTGGAGAACGGGGTAAAGATACCGACTACCACTTTCCGAGGCGCCGAACAGGAAGGAAAGCGGTCATGGGAACTGTCAATGTCAGTCAGCCTATTTAGTGAAGGTGTACTGAACTGGATTGATGGCGTGGAGAGCGCTAATACATAATATACGATCTGGAGAACCGCTAATGAAAACATTGTACGCAGTCATAATAATGACATTGCTGCTAACTGCCTGCGCAATGAGCTTTGATACATTTAACCGTGCGCTGCCAAAGCTAAAAGATAAAAATATCAATGTTGCAATCGACTATCTTGGTATACCGGATCATGAGTATGTCGTCGCGGGAAAGAAAGTTTATGTGTGGACCACATCGGAAAGAAATCCATTTCCCACAGCTGTCACCACAACAACTACTGGAAACGCAGGAAACCAGCCTTTTAATGCAACATCAACATCTTATATTCCTGATCCTGGTCCACTGAGCTGTACGATTAAAATGCAGACCGAGCAGGATATTGTCAGACGAATTGAATATGAGGGAAATAATGGCACTTGCTTCAAGTATTCGGACCGTTTGAAGCCGCTGATAACTCAATGACATCATATGGAAAAGGCCGCCCTAACAAACGCCTCCAAAGCGACGCGGCTACGCCGCGCGCTTGAGGCGAACCGTTGTGTGTCCGTAACGAGGTACTGCTATGGCCCTTTTGGCCGAAGAAATTGTTGAAGAGTGGTTGAATAGGCAGGGTTACTTCACTATCCGTGGCATCCGTCTTGGTGTTAACGAAATTGATTTGGTTGCGGTGAAGTTCAGATCAAGCGAAAGCCCTGTCTGTCGCCATGTTGAGGTCCAGGCTTCAATGAGGCCAGTCAGCTACATCTCTAAGGTGCCGAAAGCCGCACGAAAGACTGGTCGGGCTGCGAATAGCGCAGCACGTTCGCCGGAGGAGCTTGTTAAAGGTGTCGCCGAGTGGGTTGAGGGAAAGTTCCATGCCGCCAAGAAGCGGTCGCTTATGGAAACTCTGTGGAGAGGCGAGTGGTCCTCGGAGCTAGTCATAAATAACGTCAAATCTGAGCAGGAAGTAGCGCTTATTGCCGAGCACGGAATAACCATACACCGGCTTCCAGAGATTGTTCGGGAGCTTCAAAATAACGAATTCCCCATCAAGAGTGCTGCTGGTTCAGATTTTATAGATCTATTACAGATGGGAGCCAACACACAACAAGGCGCTCTACCGGACGCTCCTTCGTCGCGCCGGTAAACTCTGCGTTATGCGTAAGTAAAAATGGATAAAGAAAAGAAAAAGAAACTGAAGGCGCAGTATAAGCAAAACGAGCAGGATGCTATCCGTGCGTCCATCCCAATGGGCATCGAAGAGTTAAAAAGTCTTTTGAGCTTTCTAAACCGGGAAGATGCTCCCGAATGTGATCATACACTTAAGGAATCAATTGAATTCCTTGAAGCTAATAATCTCAATCCAGAGCTGGTTGTTCCCTGGCTCATCGAACATGGTGGCGGATGTGATTGCGAGGTCATATACAATGTATATGATGATGTTGGGGATATTGTAGGTTGGCACCTTGATGAAGACGCATAACAAGGCGCTTAAGACGGGACCGCAAAACCGCTTCGCGGTTTCCTGCGGCCCCTTAGCTTAAACGTTATATGTCAGTGATTAAATGTTGAGCATTGTTCTTCTCTTATTTTCATTTCTATTTATTGGGGTAGGTCTTTGCTTTGCTGCCTGGGAAAGGAAAGAAATTCGAACTGATATTCCGGATCATGAATTTGAGCATTGGAGTAAAAGCCACGATAAATACGGGCCTGGTGTCGCGGTTAAGTCGCCGCCGTATTCGGTATTAACAAAACGTGGGCAGTTTTATTCAAAAGCAAAATTTGTATTTTTGGGTCTAGGCATGGTTGCCTTCGTTGTTCTTGTCGTAAACGCAAACACGTAGAAAGTGCTATATGCCATATAACAATTCGTTCAAGTCGCCCTTCGGGCTGGGACGTCGTGCTTCGCACGTCGCCCCTTAACTCAGGCGTTAGGCCCAATGAAATATATCAGGTTCTATTTTTTTACATTACTAATGGTATCCGCGTGCTCACTACCGATGCATAAAATGCAGGCCGCTTTCTCTGAAAGTCTGGAAAACACCATTGGTCGGACACTCAAAGATTTAAAGCATCATCCAGGACGAGCATTCGTGGGTGAAAGAGAGCCAACTCAAGTAAGGACCCTGGCCAACGGAAACACCCTGTACGTTTATGAAAACTACTGGGCACAGTATGGAATAGACAGAGAATCTTGCACGGTATTTCTGGAGTTTGAGTCGAAGGAAATGAGGGTCGTTAATGCCAGTTCCGAGGGGGAGGGGTGTTACAGAGCATACTGAGAATACGTGGTAGCGGGCCTAACAATTCAGCCCAGGCCGACGCCTGCTTCGCAGGCGCGGCTGGCTTCAACCGTTAGGCCGATATGAACGCTCGCCTATTTCAAAGCCTTGCCATTGTCAGCGTTGCAGCCCTTCTCGGTCTGTCGCTTGCCAAGGTTTCAGCCGCGGACCCTTGGGCCTTTTCGGTCGGGGCGGCGGTTATTGCGGCTATTGCTGTTGGCATTGCCGGGCTATTCCGGCAATCAACTGTATCGTTTGAAAAAGCCACACCACCTAGAAAGCTTCTCGGTTTACGTATTGGAGTCGTTGGTTTTGTCGTCGCACTTTGTGGCTGGTTAGTCGCAGTGTTCTTATCGGCTTCAGTTGGTTACTACATCGTGGTTCTTGGGATTGTAACAGGGTTTGTTGGCTTCCCCATCCACATCTACAACATGTTCCGCACATGAACCGCGGCCTAACACGTCGGTCGAGAGGGACCTCGGGTCCCGCTGGCGCGGGCGCCTCGGCCCCTCACCTCCAGCGTTAGGCGCTTTAACGAAGGTAATATTGATGAGCCCAGGATTCAGTGAAAGGACTTTTGAGTTCTGCTTCAACGCAGAATACTGCCAAGTCAATGCTGCCTTGCTCGCAAGCCATCCACATATTCCATCTCAGCAGATGGAGAAGGATTTAGGCTACGATGTTGAGTTCAGGTTGAACCATGGGCACTATACTCGGTCGGTGTTTTTTCAACATAAGGTTGCTGCATTCGCCGAAAAGAAAGCCGGGAGAAATGCTCATTTTTATGATGCTCACGGAGGCCCTTATTTTCGGTTTCCGGTAGATAACGAACAGCACAACACGCTGTGTGAGTTGAGTAGAACAAAAGGCAATGCTTTTTACTGCGCGCCACGCTTTCATCTAAGCCATGAGCTAGAAACACATTTCCGAGCAAATAGTATTGCAGGTAATGCAATCCTTCTTGATCCTCTTGATGTTGGTGATATTTATGATGCTGATCGTCACAACATAACATTTGCACCAAATGGTACAAATCCGACACTCCACTCTGAAGTCCGAAAATTTAAAAAGTCGTACTCTGGAGGGGAAGATAACAGACCTGAATTGAAACAGAATGTGCTGGACGAAGGTTATATTGAAGCATTGAGTCAAGAGTTGGTAATGCGTACGAGGGACTCTCGTTTTCAAGCAGCCATAACTAAAGCTGTGGAACGCTCAAAACCGATTGAGCGCGTACAATACTTGCTCGGGCATGTGTATCAAGTTACTTGGTTACTTCTTCCGTGACAAAATCGCCTAACAAGGCGCTCGTTCGGACGCAAACTACACTGCGCTTCGTTTGCGCCGCACAGCTTTATCGTTAGGTGCCAATAGGAATAGCAGATGCAGCATAAATACTATCCACCAACGTACCAGGAAAATCAGTTTCATTGTATTTATTGCAATGTTTTCGCTCGCCAATCCTGGTTCAGTCTTTATACCCATATGCATAGTAATGCTCGTGGCACCGATTTCGAGGCATCGGTATGTAGTCATTGTGGCGAACATACTTATTGGTACCAACAAAGAATGATCGTGCCATCTGATTCGCCAGTCCCACCTTCGCACCCAGATTTACCTGAGTCCTGTGAAGCTGAATACGAAGAGGCTAGATCTGTTTTTGGTCGTTCCCCTAGAGCTGCAGCTGCTCTATTGCGGTTAGCTGTTCAGAAATTAATGGCCGAACTTGGGCAAAGCGGAGAAAACATCAACAATGATATAAAGTCTTTGGTGGCAAGCGGGTTGCCAATTCAGGTTCAGAAAGCACTAGACTTTTGCCGGGTAGTCGGCAACAACGCAGTACATCCTGGTGAAATAGATCTGAATGACACTCCAGATATCGCACAAAATCTTTTTAGTATGATTAACTTTATCGTCGAAGATCGCATTACGCGGCCGAAAGAAATTGATGAGTTATATTCTCAACTGCCAGAAGGTGCAAGAGATGCGGTGCAAAAAAGGGATGGCGACGATAATGAAAAAGAAAGCACCTAACCAAGCGCCCCAGCCGACGTTGTAGTTCCCCCGCTTTAGTGGACACCTTCTGATAACTCAGGAGGTGTGAAAATGGCAAGATACACGCAACCCAGAAAGACCTGGCAATATACAAACGATTTCAAAGTTAAGGCGGTACGGCTTAGCTACCAGGAAGGAATTCAAGTCAAGCAAGTGGCTGAAGGGCTGGATATTCATCCTTTCATGTTGTCACGCTGGCGAATGGAATACCGCGACGGAAAACTACAAGAGGATGGCCGGAAACGCGTGCGAGTGGACAAAGAGAAAACGACGATTAATCTACAGGATTTATCAGAGATTGATCGACTAAAACGGGATAACGAGCGCCTGAGAAAGGAGAACGATCTCCTAAAAAAGTGGCAACGGTATCTGGCGGAACAACATCAGAACGATTTGGATTCGTCCAAAGATACCGGGAAATCGGAGTGAGGTTTCTATGCCACTGGCTGGGCGTCTCCACCAGTGGCCTTTATGCTTGGGAGAAACGCAAGCCTCGCAGCGCCACCAGGAAGATCAACAGCTCCTGAAGCATATATCGCGCATCTATTGGCGAAGCGAGGGTCGCTACGGGAGCCCCCGGGTCCATCAAGCCCTGCGACAACAGGGGGTATTGGTGGGCCGGAAGCGGGTAGAAAGGCTAATGCGAGGGCAGGTTTGAGGGCCAGGGTGACGCTGGTCACGCGCCGTCAGCCAGGACTGATGCGCTTCAAGACGGCAGGCGAGAATTTATTGAAAGGCCTGGAAGCGCCCACGGCTATCAATCAGGTCTGGGTGGCGGATGTGACGTATTTGAAAGTCAATCAGCAATGGCGCTATCTTGCTACCGTCATGGATCGATATTCGCGACGGATAATAGGCTGGTCACTGGCAGCCACGCGCACGACAAAGCTCACTCAAGCCGCCCTGGCATATGCGCTGAAGAAACGAGGGCGTCCAAGCAACATCATTCTACATACTGACAGAGGAATTGAGTTTACCGGATATGAGTTCCGAGATCTGATGAAACAGCATGGCATTCGCCAGAGCTTCAACCGTCCGGGGCGCTGTACGGACAACGCGCACATGGAGTCGTTTTATCATAGTCTCAAAGGGGAGCTTGTTCGTGGCTCGGTATATAGACGGACAAGCACATTGCGCAGATCCCTGTCCCGATACATCAATCGGTTTTACAATGCGGTGAGGTTGCACTCGGGTTTGGGCTACCTGTCGCCGATAGAGTATGAACAAAAAACAGCGTGACAAACCGGGTGTCCATTTTATCGGGGGAATATCACGCAAACTACACTGCGCTTTGATCTAGCACCACTTTGGTAGACAGTTTACCACTGTACTACTGAAGAGGGTCAAATGGGAAAAGTCATCAAGAAGAAGTACGACCGCTATACACTGGAATACAAGCTGCGAGCGATTCAGCTGGCAGACCACCCCGATATCACTGCCATTGCCGTTGCCGAATCGCTGGGGATACACCCCGTCATGTTGTATCGTTGGCGCCTGGAGAAAAAGAACGGTACCTTGCGGAGTGGATATTCAGTGAAAAAGAAATCGACAACGAAAACCAAGCCTGCGCGGGAACCAGGGGCCAACCTTGAGGCAGAGGCGGAACTCGTCAAGGCGCAGAAACGGATCAAGGAACTAGAAAAGTCACTGGCTGCAAATCAGGAGGAGCTGGATATCCTAAAAAAAGCCAAGCGGTTCTTCTCGAAAGCAAAGAAGTGAAATTTACCTTCATTGAGAAGAATCGCGATTTTCATAAAGTCTCAACACTCTGTCGGTTATTGGGCGTTTCACGTAGTGGTTTCTATGCCTGGCGCGAACGCCCTATAAGCGAGCATCGTCAATACGACAAGCAGCTGATGAAGCTAATCAAGGAGCTACACCAGGGCCTTCGTCGTTGCTATGGTGCGGCCCGAATGCATCAGGAACTGCGCCGGAGAGGCTATAGCTGTAGCCGTAGGCGCGTTAATCGACTCATGCGAGAAATGGACATCAAGGCGGCGACAACAGGACTGTATGTCTGGCGGCCAGGGCAACATGAATTTTATTCCTCAACCGGTAATCAGCTCGCGAAGATGGAAGCACCAATGCGGGCTGGTGAGCAATGGGTCGGTGACTTCACCTATCTGCGCACACGCTCAGGCTGGCTCTATCATGCCGTGGTGCTCGATCTGTTTACCCGCAAGGTTGTCGGCTGGTCATTCAGCAAGAAGCGTAATACCGAGCTCACGAAAAGCGCGTTACGAATGGCGTTGTTGAGAAACCAACCAAAATCGGGCTGTCTGTTCCACTCTGATCAGGGGATAGAATATGCCGCGCATGAGTTCCGAGATATGCTGACGGAGTCAGGCTTCAATCGCAGCATGAGTCGTAAAGGTAATCCGTTGGATAACGCCGCGATGGAATCTTTCTTTCATTCCATGAAAGCAGAGCTCATTCACCAGCGCACCTTCGAGAATGAAATCGAAGCTGTGGCTTACGTCGTGGAATATATCGAATTTTATAACCGTGAAAGATTGCACTCATCACTTGGCTATCAATCACCAGAGAAATATGAAAAACTCGGCGCTTAATGTGTCCACTAAAGTGGTGCTAGATCACTTCGTTTGCGCCGCACAGCTTTATCGTTATGTGTAACAACAAGAGAGAGGTTTGAGAAATGAAGAGTATTACTAATTTATTCTTATTTTTTGTCGTTTGGCTGCCTATTATTGCGACTGCGAGCGATGATTACAAGATCACAGGGAAGTCAGGGATCATGCATTTCGTGGCTGTAGATGCCACACAAAAAGACAATGAAGATGTCTATCGCCTTGCGGTAGGTAATGCTTGTGCTGGTAAAGCAATATGTCAGGTTCAATTCTGGGTAGGTAGTGCGCCTAGCAAATTCCCATTAACGGATGCACAGGTAGAGTCAAAATTGGTGCAGTGGCAACAGAATCTTAATACCGGGCTCCGCCGTTGGTTAGTGAAATGCAGCTCATCAAATTTATTTTCAAAAGAAAGAGAGTGCATGTAACTGGTCTAGGAGTGCGAAGTGAGCTTGTGCATCGAAGTAACACATAACACGTCGCTCCATCCGACATCGGCGCTGACGCGCCTCCTCGGCTGAGCTAGGCGTTAGAACTCACGAGACCCAAAATAGTGTTGCTTGACAATACTAACGCGATACAATAGTATTCCTCGCTATGATCAAATCGTTCAAGGGCAAGGAAGCTGAGAAGATTTATCAGGGGTGCTATTCGAAGCGGATTCCCAAAGACATTCAACGCCTTGCGGCACGGAAACTGGAAATGCTCGCTGCGGCGAGCGATCTCAAATCATTGAGAATTCCACCGTCCAACCGTCTTGAAAAACTGAAGGGTGACAGGGCAGGTCAATACAGTATACGAATCAACGATCAATGGCGTATCTGCTTTATCTGGAAAGCCGGTGATGCTCATGAGGTGGATATCGTTGATTATCATTAGAGGTGTCAGTCATGGCTAAGAGAGATTTCGATCCCATTCATCCTGGTGAAATTCTGCTTGAGGAATTCTTGCGGCCCATGGGTATATCTCAATACCGCCTTGCAAAAGATATCAGTGTGGCGCAACGCCGTATAAGCGAAATTACCCAAGGCAAGCGGTCTATTACAGCTGATACGGCGTTGCGCCTCGGTCGGTACTTTGGCATGGAGGCGCAGTTTTGGCTCAATCTTCAGTCGCGTTACGATCTTTTGTGTGCAGAAGCGGAGCTCGCCAAACGGCTGGACAAAGAAGTTACGCCCCATGCGGCATAGAAAAGGGTACTAACCAGCCCATCATGCCGACAGGAAGATCGCGCGGCTTATGGGCGACGTTAGCAATCAATAGGAGTTTCGTAGTGGGTTGGTTTTATTTGTTGCTTGCTGGCTTGTTGGAGATCGGCTGGCCCGTTGGGCTTAAGATGGCACAAATTTCAGAGACCCGCTGGACCGGAATTGGTGTTGCTGTTCTGTTCATGGGTATGAGCGGTTTCTTTCTTTTTCTCGCTCAGCGCTCAATCCCCATTGGCACTGCATATGCTGTTTGGACTGGAATTGGCGCGGCAGGCACTTTCTTGGTTGGGGTCATGTATTACGGCGATCCGGCGTCAATTCTTCGTTATCTCGGCGTCGTGCTGATTGTGGCTGGGGTAGCAACATTAAAATTGGCGCATTAAGTGCTAACAAGCTGCTCAAATTCGTTCCGGCCACAAAAGCTGTGGCCTCCACCGGACTCGCTAACGCTCGACGATTAGCGGGGCGTTAGCTGCTATCTATGAACCCGAACAAAGTCGAAAGAACCAAAACCAAGAAGCTTACCGATCTTCCGAACATAGGTCCGGCAATGGCGCAGGTTCTTGAATTGATCGGAATCGGTGTGCCAAAGGATCTGGAAGGCCGTGACGCATGGGAGCTTTATGAAATTCTATGTGAACGCACAGAATCTCGCCAGGACCCATGCGTGCTGGACATATTCATGTCCATAACTGATTACGTCGGCGGAGGTATCCCTAAACCGTGGTGGGCATATACAGAAGAGCGCAAACGCCGTTACGGTAGAATACTCAATGAAGGCCGAAATAAACGAGTACACGGCTAGCAAGTCAGCCAGTCCGGCGTGGGCATTGATGAGCTTTGATTGCGCTACGCAGCTTGAACGTAAGCATTGAAACTTGGTACTTAGTCAAGTGTAGAATTCTTTTAGCCTGTTCCCGATAGGTGTCAGTGATTTTTACACTCATGCAAAAGGCAGACTGCGCAGCCAATAATATTATCCGAAAAACAATAAGCTGAAGTTATGGCATTATTGTTGCTCGGCTGATCACTTAAGAACATTTAATAATTGGAGAAGAAAATGAAAAAAATCGTTTGTCTGTTTGTGTGCCTGTTTGTTGGGACAGCAAATGCAGGATTGATTACAGTTGACTTCCCGAGCAGCACGTCAGCATCGACGGCATCAGCCGGGGAATATTTTTTTCTCACTTCACATTCCGTTCAGGAAACTTTTTCAGGCACTGGGATAAATGGCGTCACCTCACTCGACCTGGCGCTTGAGCTTGATTACAACAGTTTGAACGGCGGTGCGTTTGTTGATTTTGATGTGCTCATTAATTCCGTAACAGTCGGCAGTTTTTCATTCGTTCAGACTGATGCGCTTGGATTATATGATTTCAGTTACAGTTTTCCGGAAATCATAGGGTCAGGAACATACGAATTGGCTTTGCAGGTTACCAATAATGTTCCAATTGGCCTTGGGTCCGTTGGGTTTTCCGAAACGAACAGCACTGCTGATCTGACAGGTGATGTTTCTGCGGTTCCGGAACCCGCAAGTATTGCATTGCTCGCGCTCGGGTTGGCTGGAATAGGGTTTTCGAGAAGAAGAAAAGCATCTTAACCAAGTGGCCATATTTAAAAGCCTCGTTCATCAACGGGGCTTTTTTTGCTGAACCAAAAAGCACTCGGACGAATAAAAGCAGCTTCGCTCCTGTTGTCGCATAGCTGCTTTGATTTGCCAATTGAAAATGGATTTTCCCGGCGTTCCCGCCGACTCTCTGCGAGATTTGCGAGGCCCCGGTTGACGCCATTGGCGTACGCCGTGTCGAGTTGCGGGCTTCTGCCTGGTGTCATCGTGACTGCGCCTGGCACTTATGTGGATTTTGTCTGTCGTTTCTGTGCTCCAAAGATGGGGGTCCCAGAAGATCCTGTCATGGCTGCGGCTCATTGCAAGCCCGCGCCGTACGAGTCTGGCAAACCCGGGAAAAACACACTGTTCGCCAGGCAGGTACCCAGGCGTGCTGCCAGCCTTGCATGTGAAGGGAAGGGCGACCGGGGCGTGCTGTATGGAGGTGCCGTAACGTTCATGCCGGCAGAAATCGTTTTCGAAGCCTGACAATGGTTAATCCCGGACGCATGTTCCGCTCACGTCGTTCGCTGCGAATACGTCGATCACGGCTGCTGCCATGCGCAGTCTCTGTAATACGGCGTCCGGCACTCCTTCAATTGCCATCTCCCCCGGCTGTCTGTGCCAGCCGCTGAACGCTGCCGGCCCTGTGCCTTGGCGGCACATGGGAAGGGGACGGCGACCGAATCCTCTCCGGTTGATTTGCATCAGGAAAGCGGGCTGGTATTCCCGTGAAATTCGTTTATGTTTTAGATGCCTGGACGGGTACCACGTCCGGTGCAGGATTTTCCGGATATTTGAGCAAGGAGTGAGTCATGAACACGAAGATGTTGACGATTTCAGCGCTGTCTGCCTCGCTGCTGCTGTCTTCCGGGCTGGCGGTCGCGGCGGATCAGGACCGCGACCAGGTCCGGGACCGGTCCGAGCAGCAGGAGCAGGTCTACGGCAGCCAGCTGATGACCGAGCAGGAGCGCAACGAGTACCGTCAGCGCATGCGCTCGGCCGGTTCCGCCGAGGAGCGCGAGCAGATCCGCCAGGAGCACCATGAGCGCATGAAGATGCGCGCACGGGAACGCGGCGTCACCCTGCCCGACGAGCCGCCTGCCCGCGACAGCGGCAAGGGCATGGGCAAAGGCGACGGCCAGGGCCAGGGCGGCGGTATGGGCCAGGGCAACGGCATGCGCAAGGGTGGCGGTATGGGCCAGGGCGGCGGCATGGGCCAGAACCGCTGATCGCGCCTTTGTCTGACTGCTCGTCCACTGACATGCGTCCGGGGCTGCACCGTCTGACGGTGCGGCCCTTTCGTTGTGTCCGGCCCCGGCGCGCGGGCGCACCTCCGGTGGCATGATTCCCCTGCCGGAGTTGGGGGCCTTTGTCGCCGCCTCGGTCCTGCTCGGTCTGGCGCCGGGACCGGACAACCTGTTCGTCCTCACCCAGTCGGCGTTGTTCGGGGCCCGGGCCGGGCTGCTGGTGGTGCTGGGGTTGTGCACCGGGTTGCTGGTGCATACCGCTCTGGTTGGCCTGGGCGTGGCGGCCCTGCTGCTGGCCTCGCCGCTGGCCTTTGCCCTGCTCCGGCTCGCCGGTGCCCTGTATCTGCTCTACCTTGCCTGGCAGGCCTTTGCTGCCGCGGCTGCGCCGGGCCTGGCAGGCGAGCGTTCCAGCCTGCTCTCCGGGGGGCAGTTGTACCGTCGCGGCATTATCATGAATCTCACCAATCCCAAGGTCTCGCTGTTCTTTCTGGCGTTTCTGCCGCAGTTCGTCGTGCCTGAATACGGCCGGGTGGGGCTGCAGGTGGGGCTGCTCGGGGCGCTGTTCATCGCGGCGACCCTGCTGGTGTTCGGTGCCGTTGCCCTCATGGCCGGGCGGCTGGGCGAGTGGCTGTCGGGATCGGTCCGGACGCAGCGCTGGCTGCACCGGCTGGCCGGGGGCGTCTTCGTGCTGCTGGCGCTGCGGCTGGCATTGCCCACTGGAACGGTCTAGGCTTCAGGGGGTGCAGAGTCAGATCACCTAACCGGGAATAAGGGAGAAACAACAATGAAAGATATCCTTTTCTTCGACAGCATGCTCACCCCCAAGATCATCACCGTGGTTTACTGGCTGTTGCTGCTGGGAGTGCTGATTTCGGGGCTGGGTTTCATGTTCAGCGGCCAGACCGGCGGCTTCCTCGGGGGTATCGCGATGATCGTCGGCGGGGCGATCGGTGCGCGGATCTGGTGCGAACTGCTGATCGTGCTGTTCAAGATCCACGACAACATCAAGCGGGTCGCCCAGAACTGATCTCCTGACCGCGCTCAGTCCGTTACCGCCTGCAGCAGTGCCAGCGGGCCGCTGGACCTGATCCGCTCGAGCTGCCCGGCCTGCATCACGAACAGCGAGCCGGCAAAGCCCAGGGCGTTGACGGAGATGCCGTCGTGGCACTCGCGGGTGCGCGGCACGGCGAGCATCCAGTCGCGGGTCAGCAGCAGGTTGTAGGGGGCGGACTGGCGGGTCTCGTCACCGAGGCTCAGCGCCTCGATGCCGATGGCCTCCAGCAGGGCGATATAGTGGTGATACAGGTCGCCGTTCCCGTGCAAGGCGTCGGGCGCCAGGCGCACGAAGGCATGCGGCAGCGGCAGGGCAGGACAGCGGACGATGCGGCCGGGCGCGTCCGGCCCGTCGAGCAGCGGCGCGATGGGCACGGCCGGGCCGGTCTCGAGCAGCGGCAGGGGGATCCACTGCAGGTGCTTGTGCGTCTGGCTGGCGCCGGCCACCCGGCCGCCGTTGTAGAAGCCCAGTCCGCCCCGTTCGCGCATGCACCAGGCCAGGGCGCTGAAGTCCGCGGGCGTGAGCAGACATTCCTGGTGCTCGAACGCCCGGGTGACGAGCAGGATGTGATGCTCGATCACGTTGAACTTGTTGAAGATGCACAGGTGCCCGTGCCCGACGGCGCCGATGGTGAGATCCGCCTCGGGCGGCAGGAAGGGATTCGACGGTCCGGCATCATTCTGCGTCTGCCGGCGCTCTCTGTCCCTGGCCTTGCGTGCCAGGCTCGATACCTGGCGCACCACCCAGGTGACGCCGTCGCGTTCCAGCAGCGCCTGCTGCGTCTCGATCGGTTGCAGCGCACCGCGCTCGAGCGCATGCCGTTCGCGTTCCAGCAGCCGCGGCCAGAACTCGCCGTGGGCGAGTGCCGCGGTCCCGGGCCTGGTTCTCTCAGGGTGCATGGCGCTAGCCTACTACAGGAACGGTTGACCGCGGCAAGGGGTTGGCCTGGATCAATTGCGGCCATCGCCGCCAACCCTATGCTGTGTCCATGCCTCAACGGATAGAGACCCCCAGGCCGGCAGGGCGGCCTCGGCGGGTGCCGCATCACATCCTGTTCCCGCTGGCGCTGGCTTTCGGCGCGCTTGTGCCGCTGCTGTGGCTGGGTCTCGGCGGCAGCGTCTTCTGGCACGCGCATGAACTCCTGTTCGGCTATGCCATGCTGATGGCGGCGGGATTCCTGGTGACCCGGGCGCGTCCCGCCCTGCTGATCGGTCTGGTCGCCGCCTGGGGCGTGGGCCGATCGGCCGCCCTGGCGCCGGCGTCGGTTGCGGCCATCCCGGCCGGCGTGGCGTTCCCGGCGCTGCTGGCATGGCTGGCCGGCCGGGCCCTGTGGCGGGGCGCCAAGCGGCCGGAGAACCGCATCCTGCCGCTGCTGCTGGTACTGCTGCTGGTGCTGGACGCGCTCTGGTGGCTGGGGGCGGTGCTGCAGCAGCCCCAGCTGCAGCAGCGGGCGCTGCTCGGGACGGTGGATCTGTTCACCCTGATGATGCTGCTGATCGCCGGCCGGGTGCTGCCGGCGGCGCTGGGCGGCTGGCTGGAACGCCGGGGCATCGCCCGGCGCGATCACCGCCGCCGGGCCTGGGAACTGCCCCTGGCGGCGGTGATGGCGGGCCAGTTGCTGGGGGACCTGGCCGGCCTGGAAGGCCTGGCCGGGGCAATGGCCCTGGCGGCGGCGGGCCTGGCGCTGGCCCGGGCGCGCGCCTGGCAGCTGGGCTATACGTGGCGGCGTGCCGACCTGTGGCCGCTGGCGCTGGGGTATCTGTGGCTGCCGGCCGGGCTGGCGCTCAAGGGGCTGGCGCAGATCACCGCTGTGCTGCCGCCCGGCCATGCCCTGCACGCCCTCACAGTGGGGGCGCTGGGGACGATCACCCTGGTGATGTCGGCGCGCACGGCGCGCCTGCAGCGTCACCTTGCGCTGGACGGGCTGCGCCTGCTCGGCCCGGCGGTGGTGCTGGCGGGGCTGGCGGCCCTGGTCCGGCTGGCGGCGCTGCCGGCGACCCCGGCCAGGGCGGCGCTGTTGTGGTCGGGGGCCGGCCTCTGGTGCCTGGCGCTGCTGCTGGGGCTGTGGCTGCAGGGGCAGGCCGCCCGGCGCCGGTGAGCCCGCTTCCCGTCGGGCTTGCGTTTTTGCCTGCGCGCCCGATACTCGCACCCTCATCCTCAGCCCGCGCGACGCATGGAGAACAGCTTGGATCCGGATTTCGATTTCAAGGACATCATCGCCAACGCCAACGATATCGTGATCGTCACCGAGGTCGCGCCGCTGGACGAGCCGGGGCCTCGCATCGTGTATGTGAACCGGGCCTTTACCGATCTCACCGAATACACGCCGGAGGAGGTGCTGGGCAAGTCCCCGCGCATTCTGCAGGGGCCGGATACGGATCCTGCGACCCGCCGGCGCATTCACGAGGCCCTGGCCCGCAACCAGCCGGTGCGCGAGGAGATACTCAACTACAGCAAGTCGGGGCGCAGGTACTGGCTGGACATGAACATCGTGCCCCTGGTCGATCCTGACGGCGGGGTGCGCTATTTCGCCGCCATCGAGCGCGACCTGACCGAGCGGGTGGCGGCCGAGGCGATGAAGGACGAGTTCATCTCCACGGTCAGTCACGAGTTGCGCACCCCCCTAACCGCGCTGCGCGGGGCCATCGGCATGCTCAATCCGCAGGTGATGCCGGAACTGTCTCCACAGGCGCTGGAACTGGTCGATATCGCCCAGCGCAACTGCGCCCGGCTGCTGTATCTGATCAACGACCTGCTGGATATGGAAAAGCTCGCCTCCGGCGGCGTGCCGTACAGCTTCGCGCCCCTGGCCCTGGCCCAGGTCATCCGCACGGCGCTGGATATCAATGCGCCCTATGCCGACCAGCATGAGGTACGGCTGGTGTTTGCGCCGCCGCGGGCGGATCTGCAGGTCATGGCCGACGAACAGCGCCTGCTGCAGGTGCTGGGCAATCTGCTGTCCAACGCGGCCCGTTTCTCCCCGCCCGGCAGCGAGGTGCGGGTGGACCTGCAGCCGCAGGATGATCGGGTGCGGGTCAGCGTCTGCGACGACGGCGAGGGCGTGCCGGAGAGCTTCGTGCCGCGCCTGTTCCAGAAATTCGCCCAGGCGCCGCTACGCTCGGGTGAACGCCGCAGTGGTACCGGTCTGGGACTGGCGATTTCACGCGGCATTATCGAACAACACGGCGGCGAGATCGGCTATTACCCGAACCGGCCGCACGGCAGCTGCTTCTATTTCGTGCTGCCGCGCATCGAGGACCCGGCCGACAGCCGCTGAAACCGTGCTGGTAGAACCCTGGTATGAATGAAGCAATCCTCTCCCGCCCGGGCTGTCGCGAATGCGTCGAGGGCAAGGCACTCGAATTCGACTTCACCATGGCGTTTCAGCCCATCGTCGATCTGCACCAGGGCAGGGTATTCGCCCATGAGGCGCTGGTGCGTGGACTGAATCAGGAACCCGCCGGGCAGATCCTGGCCCGGGTCAACGACCGCAACCGTTACCGCTTCGATCAGACCTGCCGGGTCAAGGCCATCAGCCTGGCCGCGCAACTGGGCCTGGAGGGCATGCTGTCGATCAACTTCCTGCCGCATGCCATCTACCGCCCGGAGACCTGCATCCGGACCACCCTGGATGCCGCGCAGCGTTACGGTTTTCCGCAGGAGCGGATCATCTTCGAGGTGACGGAGGGCGAGCAGGTGCAGGATCACGCCCATCTGATCGGCATCTTCGACGAGTACAAGCGGCTCGGGTTCAGGACCGCGATCGACGACTTCGGCGCCGGTTATTCCGGGCTGAACCTGCTGGCCGAGTTCCAGCCCGACATCGTCAAGCTGGACATGGTCCTGGTGCGCAACATCAACGCCGACAAGGCCCGGCGCGCCATCGTTCGCGGCATTGTCGATGTCTGCCAGGAACTGGAGATCACCCTGGTGGCCGAGGGGATCGAGACGCTGGAGGAGAAGCAGGTGTTGCTGGATCTGGGGATTGCGCTGCAGCAGGGCTTCCTGTACGCCCGGCCGGCGTTCGAAGCGGCGGCCGAATTGTCCGCGGCGGCGTTCGAATAGCCCGGGCTAGAGCAGCCGCCGGCCGCAGCGCCCGCATTCGCGTTTGACCGCGATCAGGCTCCACACGGTGAAGGCGATTGCGGGCAGCAGGAAGAAGGGCCAGTAGCCGTGGCTGAGAAAGGCGATGGGAACCAGCCAGACCAGCAGCGTGGCAGGGATCAACCAGATGTTTTTCAATACGGGCGGTTGAGTATTCCCGCAATAGGCGCATTTGTGCATTGTAGTTCTTGCCGCAAGGCCGCTCTGACGGGCAGCCGGGTTGGCGGGCTCTGACGGCCCTGTCTCCCTCTGGTGCCAGCGAGATTGCCACGATCGCCGGCCTGCCGCAAGAATATGCTCAATCCGGGGCTCAGTCGATATATTCGAACAGCTTGACCACGCGCTGCACCCCGCCGACGCTGCGTGCCTCCTCGGCGACCGCGTCCCCTTCGCGCCGGGTCAGCAGCCCCATGAGGTAGACGGTGCCGTTCTCGGTCACCACCTTGACCCGGGTCGGGTCGAAACCTTCCATGCCCTTGATGCTGAACAGGCTGGTCTTGACCTTGCCGGTGATCAGGGTGTCGCTGGAACGGCTCATCATGGAACTGGGCGCGGCCACGCGCAGTTCGTTGTATACCCGCCGTACCCGCTCGATCCCGCTCACGATCTGCTCGGCCCGCTGCTTGTAGCCCTCGGTGGGCGTCTCGCCCGACAGCAGCACCATCATGTTGTAGCTGGTCACGTTGAGGTGGGACTGTTTGTACAGTTCCTCGTCCTTGCGCAGGGCGCTCAGGGCCTTGAGTTCGATTGACTGGTCCTCGAGCACGGTGCCGGCGGTGCGCCGGTCATGCACCACGGCGACGCCGGTGGCGGTGCCGCCCACCACCAGCGGGGCGCAGCCGTTGAGGACGAACACAGCGGCAACGGCAACGAACAGAGCTTTGATGGCATACATGCTTAATTCTCCTGTCCCAGTAACTGGTAATCGATCAGGTCGCACAGACAGTGGATGATCAGGGTGTGCACCTCGCGGATGCGCGCCGCCGAGGAGACCGGTACCCGGATCTCGACGTCCTGGTTGATGAGCAGGTCCGGCAGCGCGCCGCCGTCGCTGCCGCCGGTCAGCGCCACTACCGTCATGTCGCGGTCATGGGCGGCATGCACCGCCTGCAGGATCGCGTCCGGGCTGCCGCCGGCGGCGATCGCCAGCAGTATATCCCCCGGCGCGCCCAGTGCCGTGACCTGGCGGGCAAAAACCGACTCCCACCCGAAGTCCTCGGCGATCGCGGTCAGCGTGGGGCCGTCGGTGTTCAGGGCCATGGCCGGCAGGCCCGGACGCGCCAGTTCGAAGCGGCTGAGCATGGCGGCGGCGAAGCGCTGGGCCTCGACGGCGGCGGCGCCGCTGCCGCAGCTGAGGATGCGCCGCTCATCGAGCAGCGCCCGCAGCATGGCCTCGGCGGCATGGGCGATGCCGGGGGCAACCGCTTCCATGGCGCTCTGCTTGGCGTGGATGCTGTCGTTGAAATGCTGGGTGATGCGGGCAAAGAGATCCATGGTTTCTTCTGTATTCGTATCCGTCAGCCGTCATCGGCGGAAAAGGCATTGGGCAACCAGTCGACCCGCGCGCCGCCGGCAAGTTCCCCATGCACCCCGACCACGTCGAAGCGCGGCGCATAGCCGGCCAGGCGCGGATGGGTGAGCAGAAAGTGTTCCGCGCTGCGGATGATATGCCGGCGCTTGCGCCGGTCAATGGTATCAAAGCCGTGTCCGAAGCGCGTGCTGCGGCGGTAGCGCACCTCGATGAAGGCCAGGCTGGCGCCGTCGAGCATGATCAGGTCGATCTCGCCCGCACGACAATGATAGTTACGGCTGACCAGTTTCAGTCCCCGCTGCTGCAGGTAGCGGAGCACGTAGCGCTCCACCGCCTGGCCGCGGGCCCGGGTATGGGTCGGGGGTTGCTGCATCGGACTCATCCTTGAGTGGCAATGGGGGCGTGGGGCCCGTCCCGGCCTCCGTGGCCGGGGCGGGAATGACGGGCGGCAGCGTCACCGGGACGCCGCCCTGGAACCGGGCCCAGGCCAGTTCGCGATGGATGCGGCCGGCCGCATCCAGGCTCAGCGTGCCGCTGGCGCCGGCATGCGGGCCGGTCAGTCCGCCGGGGTTGGGGGCGGACAGCCAGGCCAGCAGGTGCAGGGCGTCATGGCCGAAGGCATGCAGGCGCGGGTACTGGCGGGTGGCCTCGGGCCAGAGCCGCTCGGTGGTGGCGCGCAACGGCTCGAAGGCGGGCTCGAGCAGCCAGGGGGCGTCGCAGAAGCGGATGTCGTTCATGTCCTGGTCGCGGTCGCGCTCGATGTGGCCGGTGAAGCAGTGCGAGGTGCTGTACAGCGGCAGGTCGCTGGCGTGATGGAAACGGAACAGCGGCCGGAGCAGGCGCGCCGTCTCGGGCCGGGCCAGCAGGAAGACGAATTCGGCGTCCTGGCGTCGGCGGGGTTCGAATTCCACCTGGCGGCCCAGCAGCCTGACCAGCCGGGTGCGGCGGCTCTGGCTGGCGTCCAGGTTGAGCAGGGTGCGGACCTGGTCCGACAGGCCGCGGGCCTCGCGGCCGTAGTACTGCACCTCCAGCAGTTCGCCGCCCAGTGTCTCCCAGCGCTCCAGAAAGGCGGTGAAGACGCGCTCGCCCCAGGTCCCTTCCGGCACCAGGGCCAGGGCCCGGGTCATGCCGCTGTGGAAGGCCCGTTCGGCCACCTGCCGCGCCTCGTCCTCCGGTGCCAGGCTGAACTGGAACAGGTTGGCGGGCAGTTCGCCGGCATCGGTATCGGGGATCCAGTTCAGGGCCAGCACCGGCACTTCCAGGTGCCCGGCGCGGGCCAGTTCGGCGACCGACTCCTTGCTCAGCGGACCGATCACGAATTCCGCGCCCTCGCGGATGGCCTGCTGATACAGGGACCAGGCGCGGCCCGGTTCCTCGCCGATGTCGTAGAACCGCAGCCGCGGCCGCGGGTCCACGGTGTCCAGACTGTAGTGGGCGGCGAGCAGGCCGTTGCGGATGGCCTCGCCGGCCTCGCCCAGGCGGCCCGACAGCGGCAGGATCACGCCGACCTGGCCGGGATAGCGGCCGCGCTCGGCGACCTGGGCCTGCAGACGTTCCAGCGTGGCGGTCAGCACCGGATGGCGCGGGTTGCGCAGGCGCCAGTCCCCCAGGGCCTGGTCCAGCGCGGCCGGCGCGGCCTGGTGACGGCGGGCCAGTTGCACCAGTTCCATCCAGCCGCCGAGCACCGGGTCGCCGGCCGGACGCAGCATCTCCAGGGCCCGGGGGTTGAGGCGGGACAGGGCCTCGATGATGGCCTGCTGGTTGGCCTCGCGCTCGGCCGCGTCCTCGAGCAGCCCATCCAGCCAGATGCGTTCGCGCGCACTTTCCAGGTGATGGTTCTGGCGGGCGTAGGCCGTGGCCCGCAGCCGATGATGGCGGCGCTGCTGCTCCAGGCTCGCGGTCTCCGGCGGGGCCTGTTCCAGCTGCGCCAGGGCCGCCGCCGGATCGTCTCCGGCCAGCGCCAGGGCCGCGCGGCGCAGGTCCAGCCGGAACCGCGTCAGGGGGTCGGTCGGCCGGGCGGCGATGTCGTCGAGCAGCAACCGGGCCTGCTCCAGCTCGTCGTATTCGATCAGGATGTCCGCGGCCTGCAGCCGGTAGTCGAGGGCGCGCTCGGGCGGCGCGGTCTCCGCCGCCTGCAGGTAGAGCTGCACCGCCCCCTGCGGGTCGCCGGCGGCCAGGCGCGCTTCGGCCGCCGGCAGCGTGACCGGCGCCGCCACCGGGGCCGGGGCCTCGCGCGGAGGCTGGCCGGCGCAGCCGGCCAGTGCGGCCAGGACGAGGAGGATCAGTAACTGCGGGATCCGGAAGAGGGCAGTGGACCGGGGAAGCGGGGTCACGATGGATGCGGGCTCCGATGTTCTCTCATAAACCCGGCAATTCAATATCGAGCAAGTTCTGATCGATTTCCTATTCGTCATGCCGGCCTTCGGCGGCATGGCGGAGCGATCAGAGTTTCCTCAGATTGCCGGGTTGATTATTGTACCCTCCTTTATCGGGACGATCGAATGGATGCCGGCATGCGGCGGAGCGGACAATGAGTGAGACGGGCGGTGTGCTGTATGTGGTGGCCACGCCGATCGGCAACCTGGGCGATCTCAGTCAGCGGGCGATCGAGACCCTGCGCACGGTCGATCTGATTGCCGCCGAGGATACCCGCCATTCACGGCCGCTGCTGCAGCATTACGGCATCCGCACCCCGTTGCAGTCCTGTCATGAGCACAACGAGGCGCAGGTCAGTCCGCGTCTGGTCGAACAGCTGCAGGCCGGACAGCGCATCGCCCTGATCTCGGATGCCGGCACCCCGCTGGTCAGCGATCCTGGCTATCAGCTGGTGCGCGCGGCGATCGAGGCGGGGGTGCCGGTGCTTGCCGTGCCCGGCCCCAGCGCCCTGGTCGCGGCGCTGTCGGTGTCCGGGCTGCCCACCGACCGCTTCCGTTTCGAGGGATTTCTGCCGGCAAAGGCCGGGGCGCGCCGGGAGCGCCTGCAGGCACTGGCCGCCGAGACCGCCACCCTGGTGTTCTATGAATCCAGCCATCGGATCGAGGCCTGCCTGGCCGACATGGCCGCGGCCTTCGGCGATGCGCGTCACGCGGTACTGGCGCGCGAGCTGACCAAGCGTTTCGAACAGACCGAGCGCGGGGCCCTGTCGCATCTGCGGCAGTGGCTGGGAGCAGACGCCAACCGCCGCAAGGGCGAGTTCGTGGTGATGGTGCAGGGGGCGGAGGCGGCCACCGGGCAGGACGCGGCCGAGACCCGCCGCATCCTGGAGCTCCTGCTCAAACAGCTGCCGGTCAAGCAGGCCGCGGCAATCGCCGCCGAAATCACCGGCGAGCGCAGGAACGCCCTGTATCAGCTGGCGCTGGAGTTGGGGAACGACGAGTCTGAATGATGCGTAGGATGGATGAAGGCGCAATGCGCCGTAACCCATCTCCGGCCCGCCGCGATGGGTTGCGCTGTGCTCCACCCATCCTACAGGCTGTGGCGCTGGCGTTGGGGGCTGTATAACGGGGTGTCGGGCAGGCTACCGCGTACCCCGTAGGATGGGTGAAGGCGCATGCGCCGCAACCCATCATTCAGTCGCGCCGCGATGGGTTGCGCTGCGCTCCACCCATCCTACTCGAAATCTATGCGGCGTCTCCGTGCAGCTCCCGCGCAATCAATCCGAGCTCATACTCCCCCGGCTCCAGCGGAATCCGCACCCGGTAACCGCCGCCGGGCGCCTCCTGCATCGGGTTGCCGCCGCTGTCCTGCATTGAATCCAGCCGCAGCCGGCGGTTGCCCTGCGGCAGGATCAGTTCCAGTTCATCGCCGACGCCGAACTTGTTCTTGACCGCCACCTCGGCCAGGCCGCTGGCCGGGTCGTAGCCGCTGATCTCGCCCACGAACTGCTGCCGCACCTGATCGGAGCGGCTGCTGAGGTAATTCTGGTAGTCCTGGTCGGCATGGCGCTGATAGAAGCCGTCGGTGTAGCCGCGGTTGGCCAGGTTGTCGAGGCTGTTGAGCAACTCGGGGTCGAAGGGCCGGCCGGCGACGGCGTCGTCGATGGCCCGGCGATAGACCTGGGCGGTACGGGCGACATAGTAGTGCGACTTGGTCCGGCCCTCGATCTTGAGGCTGTCGATGCCGATTTCCACCAGGCGGTGGATGTGCTCGATGGCGCGCAGGTCCTTCGAGTTCATGATGTAGGTGCCGTGCTCGTCCTCCTCGATCGGCATCAGCTCGCCGGGGCGTTCCTTCTCCTCGATGAAATGCACCGGCGCATCGTTCAGGCTGAGCTCCTTCGGCCGGGCATCGCCGCTGGCGTCGCGTTCGCCCTCGTGGACCTGGTAGTCCCAGCGGCAGGCGTTGGTGCAGGTGCCCTGGTTGGCGTCGCGGTGATTGAAATAGCCCGACAGCAGGCAGCGTCCGGAGTAGGCGATGCACAGGGCGCCGTGGACAAACACCTCCAGTTCCATGTCCGGGCACTGCTGGCGGATCTCGGCGACCTCGTCCAGCGACAGCTCGCGCGACAGGATGATGCGTTTGATGCCGAGCTGCTGCCAGAAGCGCACCGCGGCGTAGTTCATGGTGTTGGCCTGCACCGAAAGATGGATCGGCAGCTCCGGCCAGCGCTCGCGCACCAGCAGGATCAGCCCCGGGTCGGCCATGATCAGGGCATTCGGGCCGAGTGCGACCACCGGCTCCATATCCCGGATGAAGGTCTTCACCTTGCTGTTATGCGGCAGGGCGTTGCTGGCCAGGAAGAACTGCCGGCCGGCCGCGTGCGCGGTCTCGATGCCCTGCTGCAGGTTGTCCAGGCGGCTGAAGTCGTTGTTGCGCACCCGCAGGCTGTAGCGCGGCATGCCGGCATAGACGGCGTCGGCGCCGAAGGCCAGGGCATAGCGCAGGTTGTTCAGGGTGCCGGCCGGGGCCAGTAGTTCGGGGCGGTTCATGGTGTGACGGCCTGTGGGTATGGGCTGCGAATTCTAGCACTCTATCCGACTTGGGCGGGAGTCACGCAGAGGACGTTTATGCCCTATGGGTACAAAGACGCAGAGGTTTTTATAACGAATTCTGCATTTATGCCGTCATCCCGGCGCAGGCCGGGATCCAGAAACCGCCGCGGTCACTGGATTGGGGCATGTGCCGGAATGACGGGGAGTTTTTGTAGGTCGGGTTAGCCCGCAGGGCGTAACCCGACGGGATCCGCGTTTGTGTCGGGTTACGCTGCGCTAACCCGACCTACCGGGCTGCGTCCTGTGCGTTGTTATCGCCATGCCGTGACAGCGCCCACGCCACATGCTCGCGCACCAGCTCCGAGGAATGATCGGACCGCGCCTGCAGCGCCGTGATCACTTCAGCCGATGTCGGCGCATTGCCCAGCGCCACGGCGATGTTGCGCAGCCAGCGTTCATGGCCGATGCGGCGGATGGCGCTGCCCTCGGTGCGATCGAGAAAGGTCGCCTCGTCCCAGCCGAAGCATTCGATCAGCCCGGCCGTGTCCAGGCCGTGGCGGGGCTGGAAGTCGTCCTCCGCCGTCAGCTGCGCGAAGCGGTTCCAGGGGCAGACCAGCTGGCAGTCGTCGCAGCCGTAGATGCGGTTGCCCAGCAGCGGGCGCAGCTCGACCGGGATCGGGCCGTGCAACTCGATGGTGAGATAGGAGATGCACAGGCGGGCATCGAGCTCATAGGGGCCGACGATGGCGCCGGTGGGGCAGGCATCGAGGCAGCTGCGGCAGGTGCCGCAGTGATTGTCGCCGGGGGCGTCCACCGGCAGCGGCAGGTCGGTGTAGAGCTCGCCCAGAAAGAACCAGGAGCCGGTCTGCTTGTGGATCAGGTTGGTGTGCTTGCCGATCCAGCCCAGGCCGGCCTGTTCGGCCAGGGCCTTTTCCAGCACCGGCGCGCTGTCGGTGAAGGCGCGGTAGCCGAACGGGCCGATGGCCTGCTCGATGCGCCGGGCCAGTTGCTGCAGCCGCTTGCGCAGCAGTTTGTGATAGTCGCGGCCCAGGGCGTAGCGGGAAATGAAGGCCTGCGCCGGAGACTGCAGCACGCTGTCGGCATCGGCGGCCTCGGGCCAGTAGTTCAGGCGTGCCGAGATCACCCGCAGGGTGCCGGGCTCGAGTGCGGCTGGACGACTGCGTTTGGTGCCGTGACGGGCCATATAGTCCATCTCGCCGTGGCGGCCGGCGGCCAGCCAGTTCAGCAGGTGCGTCTCGGCGTCGGACAGGTCGGTGCCGGTGATGCCGATCTGATCGAAGCCCAGTTCCGCGCCCCAGGACTTGATGTCGCGGGCAAGCTGGTCGAGGTCGTCAATGACAGGGTTCGCGGGCATGGGGAATCGGGTGTCGGGTGTCGGGAGGCAAGTGGCTGGGCAGGGCTTCGTCATTGCGAGGCGCGCAGCGCCGTGGCAATCTCCAACCGATTGAATCCGCATTATGAGATTGCCGCGCTTCGCTCGCAATGACGGATTGATCACGACGTTCCCGGTGAATTCGGAATTCTTTCCCCACCAGGTAGGTCGGGTTAGCGTAGCGTAACCCGACAGCCCGTGGCATGTTGGGTTACGGTGCTGCGCACCTGACCCAACCTGCATCGTATGCAACGATTGAGATGAGTATGCAACCCGGTTGTGAGCCGCTCTACAGCGCCGCCCAGGTCCGCGAACTGGACCGCCTCGCCATCGAGCAGCGCGGCGTCCCCGGATATGAGCTGATGACACGCGCCGGCGCGGCCGCCTTCGCGGCCCTGCGCCGGCACTGGCCGGAGGCGCGGCGGGTGCATGTGCTGTGCGGCGCCGGCAACAATGCCGGTGACGGTTATGTGCTGGCGCGGCTGGCGCGGGCGGAGGGCTGGTATGCCAGCGTGGGCTGGCTGGCCGATCCCGGACGGCTGCAGGGCGCTGCCCGCACGGCCTGGGAGGATGCGGTCGAGGCCGGGGTGACGGTCGCGCCCTTCGACGCCGGGCGGCTCACTGCCTGTGAGGTCATCGTCGACGGCCTGCTCGGGACCGGACTGCAACGCGGGGTCGAAGGCGACTGGGCCGCGGCCATCGCGGCGGTCAATGCCAGCGGGGTGCCGGTGCTGGCGCTGGACATCCCTTCCGGCCTGGCCGCCGACACCGGCCGGGTGCCGGGCACGGCCATCCGCGCCGCGCTGACCGTGACCTTCATCGGCCGCAAGCTCGGGCTCTATACCGGCCAGGCGGCGGATTATGTCGGTGAGTTGGTGTTTGCCGGGTTGGAGCTGCCGGCCGATCTCGCCGCGGACATGCCGCCGCGGGCCTGGCTGGCCGGATATGACTGCGCCGCGGCCCGGCTGGCGCCGCGGTCGCGCACGGCGCACAAGGGGGCGTTCGGCCATGTGCTGATCGTCGGCGGCCGGCCCGGCATGGGCGGGGCGGCGCGTCTGGCCGGCGAGGCCGCGGCCCGGGTGGGGGCGGGGCTGGTCAGTGTGGCCACCGATCCCGGTCATGTCGCTGCCGTGCTGGCGGCCCGACCGGAACTGATGGCGGCCGGCGTGGACGGAGCGCCGGACCTGGAACCGCTGCTGGAACGCGCCAGCGTGATCGGGCTGGGGCCGGGGCTGGGCCAGGGCCGCTGGAGCCGGGCGCTGTTCGAGCGGCTGCTGCGGGCCGAGCAGCCGCTGGTGCTGGATGCCGATGCCCTCAACCTGCTGGCGGCCGCGCCGCTGCGCCGCGACGACTGGGTCCTCACGCCGCACCCCGGCGAGGCCGCGCGCCTGCTCGGGACGGACACCGCCGCGGTCGAGGCCGATCGGGTGGCCGCGGTGCAGCAACTGCAGCAACGCTATGGCGGTGTGGTGCTGCTCAAGGGGGCGGGCAGCCTGGTCTGTGACGGCGCGGTCGTCTGGATCGCTGCCGGCGGCAACCCGGGCATGGCCAGCGGCGGCATGGGCGATGTGCTGACCGGTGTGATCGCCGGCCTGCGCGCCCAGGGCCTGACCCCGGCCGAGGCCACGGTGGCCGGGGCCGTCCTGCATGCCGCCGCCGCTGACCGGGCCGCCCGCGACGGCGAGCGCGGGCTGCTGGCCGGCGATCTGCTCACACCGCTGCGCGCCCTGGTCAATCCCGGACAGGATCACCATGCCGCGCACGATTGAACTCGACGGAGAGGCCGCCATGGAGGCCTTCGGCGCGCGCCTGGCGCAGGCGCTGCCGCCCGGGCTGCAGATCCATCTGCAGGGGGATCTGGGCGCCGGCAAGACCACCCTGGTGCGTGGCTTCCTGCGCGGTCTCGGTCACAGCGGCAGGGTCAAGAGCCCGACCTACACCCTGATCGAGCCCTACCGGATCGGTGAGCGCCAACTCTACCACCTGGATCTGTACCGCCTGGCCGATCCTGAGGAATTGGAATTTCTCGGAATCCGCGACCTGTTCGACCCGGGCGTGACCAGCCTGATCGAGTGGCCGGAGCGCGGGGCCGGGTTGCTGCCGCCGCCCGATCTGCTGATCCGCATCGAGCACCTCCCGGCGGGCCGGCGACTGTGGCTGGAACCCGGCCCGGCGCGGCGCGCGGAACTGGAATCCGGGCTCGATGCGGCCATGTGAGTCCGGAATCCGCCGGATGCTGTCCCAATGCCTTAGACCGGTTTCACAGGTTTGCCCTATATCCCCTCGATATGGAAAGAAAAACACTTGAATTTCGCCGCTGTGCGGGTTAGATTCAAAGGGAATATCACCCGCAAGCGGCCGGGGAGGGACAGCAGCATGCGGATGACAAGCCGATTCGGATTCCTGCTACTGGGGTGGCTGACCGCTCTCTGGGTCGGTGCCGCCGAGGTGACCGATGTGCGCGTCTGGGCGGATGCGGAGTGTACCCGCCTGGTGCTGGACCTGGATGCCCCGGTCGAACACAAGCTGTTCACCCTCAGCGCCCCCGACCGTGTGGTGGTCGATCTCGAAGGGGCCCGCCTGCGTGCGGACAATCTTGATGACGCCGCCAGCGGGCCGATCCGCAACCTGCGTCACGGCGTACGCAACGGCCGCGACCTGCGCCTGGTGATCGACCTGAGCGGTCCGGTCAAACCCAGAAGCTTCCTGCTCAAGCCCGATCAGCAGTCCGGCCACCGGCTGGTGGTGGACCTGGAAACCCCGGGGCAGGCGCGCCGCTCCCCCGAGCGTCCGACCAAGTCCGTCGATCAGATCCGCGCCCCGCGTGACCTGGTCATCGCCGTCGACCCCGGCCATGGCGGCAAGGATCCGGGCGCGCGCGGCAGCCACGGCACCAACGAGAAGCAGGTCGTGCTCGAGATTGCCCGCCGGCTGGCGCGACATATCGATCAGGAACCGGGGATGCGTGCCATCATGACCCGGGACGGCGACCGCTTCCTGTCCCTGCGCCAGCGCATGGACATTGCCCGCGACCACGATGCCGACCTGTTCGTCTCCATCCACGCCGATGCCTTCCGCGACCGCCGGGTGCAGGGCTCCTCGGTCTATGTCCTGTCCCGGCGCGGCGCCAGTTCCGAGATGGCGCGCATCCTGGCGCAGTCGGAGAACGCCGCCGATCTGGCCGGCGGGGTGAGCCTCAACGACAAGGACGAACTGCTGCGCTCGGTGATTCTGGATCTGTCGCAGTCAGCCAGCATCGAGGCCAGTCTGGAGGTGGCGGACAATGTGCTGCAGGGCCTGAAGCAGGTCGGCAAGGTGCATAAGGACCACGTCCAGCAGGCCGGCTTCGTGGTGCTGAAGTCGCCGGACATCCCCTCCATCCTGGTCGAGACCGCCTTCATCTCCAACCCGAGCGAGGAGCGCAAGCTCAAACAGGCCGCGCACCAGGACAAGCTGGCCCGGGCCATGCTCGCCGGCATCCGCAACTACTTCTACAGCAACCCGCCGCCCGGCACCTATGTCGCCATGCACAATCCGCGCGAGCATGTGATCCGCCGCGGCGACACCCTGAGCGAGATCGCCAGTCGCTACAACGTCAGCCTGCGGGCGCTGCGTGCGACCAACGGTCTTAACTCCGACCGGGTCTACGTCGGCCAGACCCTGCGCATCCCCGGCGCCGGCGAGGGCTGACCCGGCGATCGGGTAGGATGGGTGGAGGCGCTTGCCGCCGTAACCCATCGGCTCGCCCCGCTCCTGCCTCTTCCAACGATGGGTTGCGCTGCGCTTCACCCATCCTACGGGTCCTGCCGCGGCTCTGATAAACTGGCGGCATGTCCATCCGCCTGCTGTCCCCGCAACTCATCAACCAGATCGCCGCCGGCGAGGTGGTGGAGCGGCCGGCCTCGGTGATCAAGGAACTGCTGGAGAACAGCCTCGATGCCGGCGCCCGCCAGATCGAGATCGACGTGGAGCAGGGCGGCAAGCGCCTGCTGCGGGTGCGCGACGACGGCACCGGCATTCCGCAGGACCAACTGGCGCTGGCCCTGTCGCGCCATGCCACCAGCAAGATCGCCAGCCTGGAGGAACTGGAACAGGTGGCCTCGCTGGGGTTTCGCGGCGAGGCCCTGCCCAGCATCGCCTCGGTCTCGCGTCTGAGCCTGACCTCGCGCGCGGCGGGCGCCGAGACCGGCTGGACGGTCGAGGCCGACGGTTCCGACCGGGTCGAGACGCCGCGCCCGGCGCCGCATCCGGTCGGCACCAGCGTCGAGGTGCGCGAACTCTTCTTCAACACCCCGGCCCGGCGCAAGTTCCTGCGCACCGACGCCACCGAATACAAGCACATCGAGGACGTGGTGCGGCGCCTGGCCATGAGCCGGTTCTCGGTCGGCCTGACCCTGCGCCACAACCGCAAACAGGTGTTCCGGCTGCCGCCGGCGGCCACGCAGGAGGAGGGTGCCCGACGCCTGGCCCGGCTGTGCGGCGCACCCTTCGTCGACCACAGCCTGCACGTCAGCCAGCAGAGCGGCGGGCTGCGCCTGAGCGGCTGGGTCGGTCTGCCGACCTTCTCCCGCAGCCAGGCCGACCTGCAGTATTTCTTCGTCAACGGCCGCATGGTGCGCGACAAGCTGATCACCCACGCCGTGCGCCAGGCCTACCAGGACGTGCTCTACCACGGCCGCCATCCGGCCTATGTGCTCTACTTCGAGCTGGATCCGACGCTGGTGGACGTGAACGTGCATCCGGCCAAATCGGAGGTGCGCTTCCGCGACAGCCGCGCCATCCACGGCTTCATCTTCCAGGCCCTGCACCAGGCGCTGGCCGGGCTGCGGCCCGGCCGGGAACAGACCGCGCAGGCGCCGGTCCCGCCGCCGCGGCCCGAGCCGGCGCCTGCCGCCGAGGAACACGCGGCCGCGTCGGCCGGCGCTCGTCAGCAGGCCATGCCGCTGCGGGCCATGGAGCAGATGGCGGCCTATGCCGCGCTGCATCCTGCCCGGTCCGCGCCCGCGCCCGCGCCGGCGCCGCAGGCCGGCAATGCAGTGGAAGCAGAAACGCAGGCCGCCGAGACGCCGCCGCTGGGTTACGCCCTGGCCCAGCTGCACGGCGTCTATATCCTGGCCCAGAACGCCCGCGGCCTGGTGCTGGTGGACATGCACGCCGCGCACGAACGCATTACCTACGAGCGCCTCAAGGCCATGCAGGCCGAGACCGGCATCCGCTCCCAGCCGCTGCTGGTGCCGGTGACGGTCAGCGTGAGCGAGCGCGAGGCCGCACTGGCCGAGTCCGAGCCCGAGGTGTTCCGCGAACTGGGCTTCGAGGTGGACCGGCTGGGACCGGAGCAGCTGGTGATCCGCCAGGTGCCGACCCTGCTGGCGAGCGCCGATGCCGCCGCGCTGGTGCGCGACGTGCTGTCCGATCTGCTGGAGCACGGCGTCAGCACCCGGCTGCGCGAGGCCATGAACGACATCCTTTCCACTCTGGCCTGCCACGGCTCGGTACGCGCCAACCGTCAGCTCACCCTGGCCGAGATGAACGCCCTGCTGCGCGACATGGAACGCACCGAGCGCAGCGGCCAGTGCAATCATGGCCGCCCGACCTGGGTGCAGTTCAGCCTGGCCGAACTCGACCGGCTGTTTCTGCGCGGCCAGTGAAGTCTGTGAGTACGGCAGCGGAACAGCCCGTGGTCTGTCTGATGGGGCCGACGGCGGCGGGCAAGACCGATCTGGCCGTGGCCCTGGTCGAGGCGCTGCCGCTGGAGATCATCAGCGTCGATTCGGTGATGGTCTACCGCGACATGGACATCGGCACCGCCAAGCCCGATGCCGAGACCCTGCGCCGGGCCCCGCACCGTCTGATCGATTTCCTCGATCCCGCCGACGCCTATTCCGCCGCCCGCTTCGTCGCCGATGCCAGGCGCGAGATGGCGGCCGTGCGCGCGGCCGGCCGCATCCCGCTGCTGGTCGGCGGTACCGGGCTGTATTTCCGTGCCCTCGAGCAGGGGCTCGCCTGGCTGCCGGAGGCCGACCCCGAACTGCGGGCACGCCTGAGCGCCGAACTGGCCGAGGCCGGGCCGGCGGCCCTGCATGCCCGCCTGGCCGCGGTCGACCCGGAGGCCGCCGCCCGCATCCATCCCAACGATCCCCAGCGCCTGCAGCGCGCGCTGGAGGTGCATGCCCTGACCGGCCGGCCGCTGAGCGCCTTCCACCGGGAGCAGTCCCCGCCGGGCCGTCCGAACTGGCTGAAGCTGGTGCTCGCGCCGCAGGACCGGGGCTGGCTGCACGCCCGCGTCGAACGCCGCTTCGACGCCATGCTGGCCGCCGGATTTGTCGAGGAGGTGGAACATTTGTGCCGCCGCGGTGATCTAACCCCGCAGATGCCGTCAATGCGCGCTGTCGGCTATCGCCAGGTCCGGCAGTACCTGGCGGGGGAATATGATTATGCGGAGATGCGTCTACGGGGCGTGTATGCCACGCGTCAGTACGCCAAGCGCCAGCTGACCTGGCTGCGGGGCGAGCGCGACGCGCACCGCTATGCTGCCGACCGGCCTGGATATGCCGCCCGAATGCTGTCGCGGGTGACGCGGGAACTGTCCGGCTGGATTTGAAAAAAGTTAAATTAGATATACAGTTACAACTATCGATACCGATTGTGAAATCGCACTATTATCGCTATGCTTAGGTCTGTATTCAGCGTATGAATATGCCTCACCTTCCCCGGTCGTCCGGGGGCTCGAAGACAATGAGACAGAACAGCAGCAGTCCTGGCTGGCATAATTAGAAAAAAAGGAGAAATCAGATGTCGCGTGGTCAATCACTTCAGGAACCTTTCCTCAACACCCTGCGCAAGGAGCGGGTGCCGGTCTCCATTTATCTGGTCAACGGCATCAAGCTGCAGGGCCAGATCGAATCCTTCGATCAGTTTGTGGTGCTGCTCAAGAACAGCGTCAGCCAGATGGTCTACAAGCATGCCATCTCCACCGTGGTGCCGGCCCGCAATGTCCGGTTCAGCAACAACGGCGGCAACAGCCCGGCGGCCGATGAAGGACCTGAACCCGGGAATGTCTGACTGTCACAGCGTCCTGCGGGGTGCGTTCCTTGTTTGAACGCCCCCGCCTCGGCGAACGCGCGCTGCTGGTTCATCTTTTCCTCCCCCAGGACAAAGACCAGGAAGATATCCACGAATTCGAGGAACTGGCCCGCTCGGCCGGCGCCGAGGTGCTGGGTGTCGTCACCGCCACCCGCGGCAGCCCCCATCCCAAGTATTTCGTCGGCACCGGCAAGGCCGAGGAGATCCGCGAGCGGGTCGAGGCCGAGGCGGCCGAACTGGTACTGTTCAATCATGCGCTGAGCCCCAGCCAGGAGCGCAACCTGGAGCAACTGCTCAAATGCCGGGTGCTGGACCGCACCGGCCTGATCCTGGATATCTTCGCCCAGCGCGCCCGTTCCCACGAAGGCAAGCTGCAGGTGGAACTGGCCCAGTTGCGGCATCTGTCCACCCGACTGGTGCGCGGCTGGACCCACCTGGAGCGGCAGAAGGGCGGTATCGGTCTCAGAGGTCCCGGCGAGACCCAGCTGGAGACCGACCGCCGCCTGCTGGGCGAGCGCATCAAGCAACTCAGCCGGCGCCTGGACAAGGTGCAGCGGCAGCGCGCCCAGGGCCGGCGTGCCCGCGACCGCGCCGAGGTGCCCACGGTGTCGCTGGTCGGCTACACCAACGCCGGCAAGTCGACCCTGTTCAACGCCCTGACCACCGCTGAGGTGTATGCCGCCGACCAGTTGTTCGCCACCCTGGACCCCACCCTGCGTCGGGTGGAACTGCCGGGGCTGGGCGAGGCGCTGCTGGCCGACACCGTCGGCTTCATCCGCCATTTGCCGCACGATCTGGTGGCCGCCTTCCGTTCGACGCTCGAAGAGACGCGCGAGGCCGATCTGCTGCTGCATGTGGTCGACGTGCACGACGAGGCGAGCCGCGAACGCATCCAGGAGGTCGATGCGGTGCTGGCCGAGATCGAGGCCGGTGAGGTGCCGCAGCTGCGGGTCTACAACAAGATCGATCTGGCCGGGCTGGCACCGCGGCTGGAGCGCGACGGCGAGGGCCGGCCGCGGGCGGTCTGGGTCTCGGCGCAGACCGGCGCCGGGCTGGACCTGCTGCGCGAAGCGCTGGCCGAACGCCTGAGCGGCGGCATCGTGCGCGGCTGGATCTGTCTTCCGCCCCAGGCCGGCCGCGCCCGGGCGGAGTTCTTTCAGCGCCATGCGGTGCAGCGTGAAGAGACCGACAGCGCCGGCCAGACCTGGCTGCTGATCCAGATGCCGCGCAGCGATTTTCGTCGCCTGTGCATCCGCACCGGGCTGACGGAGGAATTACACCCGGAAGACGCGCGGGATAACCTTGCGACTGTCAGCCATGGCCCATAAAATCAGCGCTTTGTGTTTTCAGCTGACAGGGTTCACCGGATCGGCCGGTGACATGCGCGCAGCAAGCCGGCCCCTAAACGACTGTTAATACGAGATAAGCCTACGGTCGGGCGCGAGCCCGACGACCTGCAACGGAGATAATCGGCATGGCGTGGAACGAACCCGGCGGCGGCAATCGGGACCCCTGGGGCGGACGAGGTGGCAATGACCAGGGTCCGCCCGATCTCGATGAGGTCGTGCGCAAGATGCAGGACAAGTTCGGCGGCCTGTTCGGCGGCCGCAAGGGTTCGGGCGGCGGTGGCGCCGGTCGCGGCGCCGGCGGTTTCGGCATCGGTCTGATCATCGGCCTGGCGGCGCTGGTGTGGCTGGCTTCCGGCATCTACATCGTTGACGAGGCCGAGCGCGGCGTCGTGCTGCGCTTCGGTGAATACCAGAAGACGGTCGGGCCGGGCCCGCACTGGCATGTGCCTTATCCCATCGACACGGTGCTCAAGGTCAATGTCGATGCCCTGCGCACCACCCAGCACAGCGCCCAGATGCTGACCAAGGACGAGAACCTGATCCGGGTCGGCCTGTCGGTGCAGTATCAGGTCAGCAACGCCGAGAATTACCTGTTCAACGTGCGCAATGCCGACTACACCCTCAAGGAGGCGTTGGAAAGCGCGGTGCGCGAGGTGGTCGGCTCCAAGACCCTGGACGATATCCTCAGCGAGACCGGCGGCCGCCTGGTGCTGGTCAACGAGACCCAGGAACACATGCAGAAGCTGCTGGACCGTTACGGCGCCGGGCTGCAGGTGGTCAAGGCCAACCTGGAAAGCGCCCAGCCGCCGCAGGAGGTGCAGGGTGCATTCGAGGATGCCATCAAGGCGCGCGAGGACCAGGACCGGCTGAAGAAACGCGCCGAGGCCTATGCCCGCGACATCATCCCCAAGGCCGAGGGTACCGCGCAGGGCCTGATCGAGGAGGCCGAGGCCTACAAACAGAAGGTCGTCTCCCAGGCCCAGGGTGAGACCAGCCGCTTCCTGCAGACCCTGGCCGAATACAAGCAGGCCCCCGACGTGACCCGCAAGCGTATGTACATCGAAAGCATCCAGAACGTGCTGCAGAACACCAGCAAGGTGATGGTGCCGGCCGACCAGGGCAACAACATCATGTACCTGCCGCTGGATCAGCTGCTGCGGCGTGCCCCGGCCTCTGCGTCCGGACAGAACCAGTATGACAGCGACGGCTATCAGCTGCCGTCCTCGTCGGGTCAGGGCAATTCGGGTACCAATCAGCTCAGGGAGGGCAGGTAATGGCTGCCATGCGTTTTCCGCTATTGATCGTCCTGGTCATCGCCCTGGTGCTGGGTTACCTGTCCCTGTTCACCGTCGACGAGCGCGAGAAGGCCATCATGTTCCGTCTGGGCGAGATCGTGCGTTCCGACTTCGAGCCGGGCCTGCATTTCCAGCTGCCCATCGTGAACAATGTGCGCAAGTTCGACTCGCGCGTGCTGACCCTGGATTCGCGGCCGGAACAGATCCTGACCGGTGAGAAGAAGAACGTCCTGATCGACTACTACGTCAAGTGGCGTATCGAGCAGGTCGAGGATTATTACCGCGCCTTCAGCGGCCGTGAGTCCGATGCCGTCTCGCGCATGGCCCAGACCATCAAGGACGGTCTGCAGGCCGAACTCGGCAACCGTACCATCCGCGAGGTGGTTTCCGACGAACGCACCCAGATCATGCAGAACGTGGCCACCAAGGCTGACGAGAAGATGGCGCCCTTCGGCATCGACATCATCGATGTGCGCATCAAGCAGATCGAACTGCCGCCCAATGTCGCCACCTCGGTGTTCGACCGCATGCGCGCCGAGCGCGAACGCATCGCCAAGGAACACCGGGCCGAGGGCGAGAAGGCCGCGCGCATCATCCGTGCCCGGGCCGACCGCCAGCGCACCGAGCTGCTGGCCGACTCCCGCCGTCAGGCCGAGGAGATCCGCGGTGCCGGGGATGCCCAGGCCACCCAGATCTACGCCGATGCCTTCTCCCAGGACGAGGATTTCTTCGACTTCTATCGCAGCATGCAGGCCTACCGCGAGTCCTTTGCCAGCAAGCAGGACATCCTGCTGCTGCAGCCGGATTCGGAATTCTTCCAGTACTTCTCGGGCGGTACCCAGGGCCGCTGAACGCGGGCCCGGGCGCACGGCGTACCGGGTCCCGCGCCGGTCGGATGGATTGAATCGTCATGTGGAACGAGCTGCTGATCGCGCTGGCGCTGATGCTGGTCATCGAGGGGGTGCTGCCCTTTCTCAGTCCTGACGGATTCCGGCGTACGCTGGTCAGCATGATCCAGCTGGACGACCGCGGCCTGCGTCTGGCCGGGCTGGTGAGCATGCTGATCGGCCTGACGCTGCTGTACTGGGTGCATTGAGTCCTGCAACCGCTGTAGCCACGGAATCACACGGAAAGACACGGAAGGAAAGCGGCCCGTCGTAATCGTCGGAATGCCTCGAACCAATCTTGTTTCTGTCCGTGTGTTTCCGTTGTCATAATGATTTTTTTATCTGATACCTAGAACCGAAGATGAGCGCGATCAATCACTGGCTGTTGCCTGAAGGCATCGAGGAAGTCCTGCCCGAGCAGGCCTGGCGCATCGAGCAGCTGCGCCGCGGTCTGCTCGACACCTATCGCGGCTGGGGCTATCAGCTGATCATGCCGCCGATGATCGAGTTCCTGGAGTCCCTGCTGACCGGCGCCGGCAACGACCTGGACCTGCAGACCTTCAAACTGATCGATCAGCAGAGCGGGCGCCTGCTGGGGCTGCGTGCCGATATGACCCCGCAGGCTGCCCGCATCGATGCCCATTCACTCAAGCGCGAGGCGCCGACCCGGCTGTGCTACCTCGGCACGGTGCTGCACACCCGTCCGGACGGCTTCGCCGGCTCGCGCTCCCCGCTGCAGGTCGGTGCGGAGCTGTTCGGGCATGCCGGCATGGAAAGCGATCTCGAGATCATCGGTCTGATGCTGGAGACGCTGCGCCTGACCGGCATCGAGACGGTGCATATGGACCTCGGCCACGTGGGTATCTTTCGTGGCCTGGCCCGTGCCGCGGGCCTGGACGGCGAGGCCGAAACCGACCTGTTCGACGTGCTGCAGCGCAAGGCCATCCCGGAGATCGAGGGGCTGCTCGGCGACATGGACCTCAATGCGGCCCAGCGCGAGGGCTTTGCCCGCCTGGCCGAACTGCATGGCGGGCGCGAGGTGCTGGATGCAGCGCGCGAACGGTATCGGGGGATTGCGCCGGTGCAGGAGGCGGTCGACAATCTGGCCGCGATCGGCGAGGCGGTGCATGCACGCTGGCCGGAGTTGCCGGTCAACTACGATCTTGCCGAGCTCAGGGGCTATGCCTACCAGACCGGCGTGGTGTTCGCCGCCTTCACCCCCGGCTGCGGCCAGGAGGTGGCGCGCGGCGGGCGCTATGACAAAATAGGCGAGATCTTCGGCCGGGCCCGGCCGGCCACCGGCTTCAGTGCCGATCTGAAGACCCTGATGGCGCTGGGTCGGACAGCGGCGGCTTCCGACGGGGCGATCTACGCGCCGGCCGATGGCGATTCCGGCCTGAACGACCGGGTGCGTGAATTGCGCAGCCAGGGCGAGCGGGTGATCCAGGGGCTGCCCGGTGAGGCCGGCGGGGCACAGGCGCTTGGCTGCGACCGCCGGTTGGAGTTGCGGGACGGAGTCTGGGAAGTCCGGAACTTATAGAACGCATTGATTATTTCCTTACCGTCATCCCCGCGAAGGCGGGGATCCAGCGCGTAGCTGATCTACCGGACACTGGATTCCCGCCTTCGCGGGAATGACGTGACTAAAGTTAAGTACCGTTCAGGGCAGAGAGAAGCATAATGGGCAAGAATGTTGTTGTAATCGGCACCCAATGGGGCGATGAAGGCAAGGGCAAGATCGTGGATCTGCTGACTGATCGCGCCGCTGCCGTGGTGCGGTTCCAGGGCGGGCACAATGCCGGTCATACGCTGGTGATCGAAGGCGAGAAGACGGTGTTGCACCTGATTCCTTCCGGGATCCTGCGCGAGAAGGTCCAGTGCCTGATCGGCAACGGCGTGGTGCTGTCCCCCGATGCCCTGAAGGAGGAGATCGACATGCTGGAGGCGCGCGGCGTGCCGGCCCGCGAGCGTCTGCGCATCAGCGAGGCCTGCACCCTGATCCTGCCCTATCACGTGGCGCTGGATCATGCCCGTGAACAGGCGCGCGGCAAGAAGGCCATCGGTACTACCGGACGCGGTATCGGCCCTGCCTACGAGGACAAGATCTCGCGGCGCGGCCTGAAGCTGGGCGAGATCTTCTCGCGCGAGCATCTGGCCGCGCGCCTGGGCGAGGTGATGGACTATCACAACTTCGCCCTGCAGCATTATTTCAAGACCGAGCCGGTGGACTTCCAGCAGGTCCTGGATCACACCCTGGAGATGGCCGAGCTGCTGCAGCCCATGATCGGCGATGTACCCGAGATTCTCGATCAGGTGCGCCGCGACGGCGGCAATGTCATGTTCGAGGGCGCCCAGGGGGCGTTGCTCGACATCGACCACGGGACCTATCCCTATGTGACCTCGAGCAATACCACCGCCGGCGGCGCCTGCACCGGCAGCGGGGTGGGGCCGCGCAATATCGACTATGTGCTCGGCATCACCAAGGCCTACACCACCCGCGTCGGCGCCGGGCCCTTCCCGACCGAACTCTACGACGGCGTCGAGCTGATGGACGAGACCGGCGCCCACATGGCGCGCCAGGGCCATGAATTCGGTTCCACCACCGGCCGGCCGCGGCGCTGCGGCTGGTTCGACGCCGTGGCCCTGCGTCGCGCCATTCAGATCAACAGCGTCAGCGGTCTGTGCCTGACCAAGCTGGATGTGCTGGATGGCCTGGACATGCTGCGCATCTGCGTCGGTTATCGCTATGACGGGGTCGAACGGCTCACACCGCCGGTCGGTGCCGAGGCCTACGCCCGCTGCGAGCCGATCTACGAGGATATGCCCGGCTGGAAGGACTCCACCGTCGGCGTGCGCGACTTCGATAAGCTGCCGGCCGCTGCCCGCGCCTATATCAGGCGCATCGAGGAAGTGGTGGAAGTGCCGGTGGACATCGTCTCCACCGGCCCGGAGCGCAACGAAAACGTCATCCTGCGTCACCCCTATGATGTCTGAGGCAGGCCCACGCTTCGCCGGCAGTTGTTGTGTAGGTCGGGTTAGCAGAGCGTAACCCGACATGCCGCGGTATGTGTCGGATTACGCACTGCGTGCTAATCCGACCTACGGACTATACTTGCCGCCACGGAGACGGCCTGAAGGAGAGAGACAGATCATGATCCACCTGCTGCGTATCCTGCTACTGGGCCTGGGCCTGACCCAGCCCGCCCTGCTGAGCGCCGCCGGACCGGTGGCCACTCCCTACGGCGAGGTGAGCCTGCCGCTGGAACTGCACCAGGTGCCGGATGCGCCGGTCTATTACCTGGTCGGGCTGTCGGGGGTGCCGGGCGCGGAGAACGAGGGGCATACCTCCAATGCCGGGTTCGTGGTCACCGATGCCGGCGTGGTCGTCTTCGACGCCCTCGGCACGCCGGCGCTGGGCTACCGCATGCTGCAGCGTATCCGCGAGGTGACCGACCAGCCGATCGAACGCATCATCGTCAGTCATTACCACGCCGATCATATCTACGGCCTGCAGGCCTTCGAGGAGCATGCCGGCGACCCGCCGGTATGGGCGCAGCAACTGGCCCTGGGGTATGTCGGAGGCTCCAGCGCCAGCCAGGGCGAGGACGCCGAGCGACGCCTGGCCCAGCGGCGCGAGGCCCTGTTCCCCTGGGTGGACGAGAACACCCACATCGTCGCGCCCGACCACACCTTCGAGAAGGAACTGCGCTTCGAGGTCGGCGGCGTGGAGTTCCTGGTCCGGCACCTGGGCCCGAGCCATGCGCCGGGTGACAGCATCATGCTGGTGGAGGACTACGGCGTGCTGTTCAGCGGCGATGTCATCTACCAGGGCCGGGTGCCGTTCCTGGACAGTCCGCAGACCGACAGCCAGCGCTGGCTGGAGGGGCTGGAATACCTCACCCTGCTGGAGCCGTCGCCGCGCTTCATCATTCCCGGCCACGGCGATGCCTCCGCCAATCCGGAGCAGGCGGTACGCGCCACCCGTGACTACATCCGCTATGTGCGTGAGGCGATGCGCAAGGCGGTGCAGGACTTCATGTCCTTCGACGAGGCCTATGCGCAGACCGACTGGTCAGATTACGAGCACCTGCCGGCCTTCGATGCCAGCAATCGCGGCAATGCCTATCGTATCTTCCTGGAGATGGAGGCGGCCGCGCTCGGCGGTGAGTGAAAAGCAACGGGGCGGTACGCTGATGCGTACCGCCCCGTCAGTTAAAAATACTTTTGGAACAATTACTTGTGCTTGCCATAGCCGTCTGCTATGGTGCGGTGATTTGGTGCCGAGGAGAGGACTTGAACCTCCACGGGGTTACCCCCACTAGCACCTGAAGCTAGCGCGTCTACCAATTCCGCCACCTCGGCAGAGCGGGCGAGCCCGCTCAGAAGCCGCGCACTTTACCCGCCGGACGCAGCCTTGTCAATGCGATCGCGCGGGCTTCGAGATACGAGGAGTTATGACTCAAAAACGCAGAAAGAAAACCGCCGGCCGGATCGACTGGCGGCGTCAGGACCCGAACTATGCCCGGGAGAAGGCCAAGTACGGCCACCCCGTCCCCAGCCGCGAATTCCTGCTGCAGTGCATCAAGGATCTGGGGGTGCCGACCGCCTGGCAGGAACTGGCCGACCGGCTCGGCATGGAGGAGGAGGACGACCGCGAGGCGGTCCGCCGCCGGCTCAAGGCGATGGAACGCGACGGCTCACTGCTGCGCAACCGCCGCGGCGGTTATGTGCCGGTCGGCAAGCAGGACCTGGTGCGCGGGCGGGTCACGGCCCATCCCGACGGCTTTGGTTTCCTGATTCCCGATGAGGGCGGCAATGACCTGTTTCTCTCGGCGCGCGAGATGCGCCGGGTCTTTCACGGCGACCGGCTGGTCGCCCGCGTGGTCGGCGAGGATCGCCGCGGCCGGCGCGAAGGCGCGGTGGTGGAGGTGCTGGAACGCAACACCCATCGGGTGGTGGGGCGTTTCTTCCGCGAGGCCGGCGCCACCTTCGTGGTCCCGGACAACAAGCGCATCGTCCACAATCTGGTCATTCCCGGCGAAGAGGTCGGCGAGGCGCAGCCGGGCCAGATCGTCGTCGCCGACATCCTGGAACAGCCTACCCTGCGCAATCCCCCGATCGGGCGCATCGTCGAGGTGCTGGGCGATCACATGGCGCCGGGCATGGAGATCGACGTCGCCGCGCGCAGCTACGAGCTGCCCTGCGAATGGCCCGAGGCGGTGGAAGAGGAAATCTCCGGCCTGGGCGCGAAGGTCACGCCGGCGGCCAAACGCGGCCGCGAGGACCTGCGCGAACTGCCGCTGGTGACCATCGACGGCGCGGATTCGCGCGATTTCGATGATGCCGTCTACTGCGAAGCCAAGCCCAAGGGCTGGCGGCTGCTGGTGGCCATCGCCGACGTGGCCCACTATGTCCAGCCCGGCACCGCGCTGGATCAGGAGGCGATCAATCGCGGCAACTCGGTGTACTTCCCCGAGCGCGTCATCCCGATGCTGCCCGAGGTGCTGTCCAACGGCCTGTGTTCGATCAATCCCGGCGTGGACCGCCTGTGCATGGTCGCCGACATGTACATCAACCAGGAAGGCAAGCTGCTGCGTTCGCGTTTCTTCGAGGGGCTGATGCGCTCGCATGCGCGCCTGACCTATGACGAGGTCGCCGCCATGCTGCTCGAGCGCGACCCGGCCACGCGCAAGCGTCATGCGCCTGTGGTGCCGCACGTGGAGGAACTGCACCGGCTCTATCAGGTGCTGCGCAAGGCCCGGCTCAAGCGCGGTGCGATCGATTTCGACACCACCGAGACCCGGATCGTGTTCGGCGACGAGCGCAAGATCGACCGCATCGTGCCGGTGGAACGCAACGACGCCCACAAGCTGATCGAGGAATGCATGATCTCAGCCAACGTGGCCGCGGCCCGCTTCCTGTCGCGCCACAAGATGCCCGCTCTCTACCGGGTGCACGATGGCCCCAAGAGTGAAAAGATCGAGGATCTGCATACCTTCCTGGGTGAGCTCGGGCTCAAGCTCAGGGGCGGCGACAAGCCGCAGGCACAGGACTATGCCCGGCTGCTGGAAAGCATCCAGGACCGGCCGGATGCGCACCTGATCCAGACGGTGCTGCTGCGTTCCATGTCGCAGGCGGTCTATACCCCCGACAACGCCGGCCACTTCGGTCTGGCGCTGGATCAGTACGCGCATTTCACCTCGCCGATCCGGCGTTATCCGGATCTGCTGGTGCATCGCGCCATCCGGCATGTGCTGCGCAACAGCAAGCGCAAGAAGGCCCAGGCCTTCAATTATTCGCACACCGACATGCAGAAGTTCGGCGAGCAGTGCTCCATGACCGAGCGCCGCGCCGACGAGGCCACCCGTGACGCCGAGGACTGGCTCAAGTGCGAATTCATGATGGACAAGGTGGGCGAGGTCTACGACGGCATCATCAGCAGTGTGACCTCGTTCGGGATTTTCGTGGAACTGCGCGATATCTTCGTCGAGGGCCTGGTCCACATCACCGCCCTGAAGAACGACTACTATCATTTCGAGGCCCACGGCCACCGTCTGATCGGCGAGCGCACCCACAAGATCTATCGTCTGGGCGATGCCATCCGGGTCAAGGTGGTGCGGGTGGATCTGGACGAGCGTAAGATAGATTTCGAACTGGCCGAGGCCGCTCCCGAGGCGCCTGCTGCACCCGCGGAGAAGAAACGCAAACGCCGCCGGGGCGGCAGGAAGCGCGGGGGGCATTCCTCGCAGCGCAACAAGAAGAGGTCGACATCATGATGAAGAAAGTCCTTCCCCTGGCCGTGACCGCCGCTCTGGTGGCGGGCTGCGCCGCCGATGATCCCAACCGCCGGGCCAAGACCGGTGCGGCCATCGGTGCCATTGCCGGCGCCGTGCTCGGTCATCAGATCAATGACGAGAAGGGCGCGGTCATCGGCGGCGTGGCCGGTGCCGTTGCCGGCGGCGTGGTCGGCAACTACATGGACAAGCAGCAGCTGGAGTTCGAGCAGGCCCTGGCCGAGGAGCAGCGTCAGCACGAGATCGAGATCCAGCGGCTGGAGGACGAGAGCCTCAAGATCGACATCGCCAGCGAGGTCTCCTTCGATTTTGACAGCGCCGAACTCAAGCCCAGCTTCCGGCCCACCCTGGACAAGGTCGCCGATATCCTGCAGCGCTACGAGCGCACCGTGGTGCATGTGGTCGGCCACACCGACAGCGTCGGTGCCGAGGAATACAACCAGCGCCTGTCCGAGCGTCGGGCCCGCAACGTGGCCGAGTACTTCGCCTCGCGCGGGGTACTGAGCGAACGCCTGCGCGCCGAGGGCCGCGGCGAGCGCGAGCCGCGCGCCACCAACGACACCGCCGCCGGACGTCAGCTCAACCGTCGCGTCGAGCTCTACGTCAAGCCGATCGTCGAAGGCCAGGAGCGCGAGGCCTACGAGGCCCCGGCCGGGCCGGCCAGCTGGCAGTAAGCTGTTACGGGTACAGCCGCGCCGCGCGTCGTCTCGACGGGCGGCGTTTTTTATTCACGGCGGCGAGAAAAACGCAGAGTGCGCAGAGACGCAGAGACGCAAAGTTTCTAAATTACAAAGCTGTTATAAATTGTTGCAGGCCGCGCCCCTGTGGGCTCATTCCGACGCAGGCCGGAATCTGATGGCCACGGCGGTTTCTGGATTCCGGCATTCGCCGGAATGGCGGGAAATATATCAGGTAATACTGTGAGTCTTGCATGACTGAAATGAACTTCACTGCGCCTCTGCGGCCTCTGCGTTATTGTCACGCAGTCTGGAGATTAGTCTTCAGCCATGGCTAAATCCGAACATATCTACGGCATCCACGCGGTCGAGGCGTGGCTCGGCCGCTCTCCCGAGCGTCTGCGCCAGCTGTGGCTGCAGGAGGGGCGTGACGATGCCCGCCTGCAGCGTCTGGCGGCCGCGGCCGAGCGGGCGGGCGTCAAGCCGCAGCGGGTGCCGCGCACGACCCTGGAGCGACTGGCCCCGGAGGCGCGCCACCAGGGCGTGGTGGCCGAGGTGCTGCCGCTGCCGCCCGGCGATGAATCCGGACTGCAGAATCTGCTCGCGGACCTGGGGCCGCAGGCCCTGCTGCTGGTGCTGGACGGGGTGCAGGACCCGCACAACCTGGGGGCCTGTCTGCGCACGGCGGATGCCGCCGGTGCCGACGCCGTGGTGCTGCCGCGGGACAAGTCCGCCGGCCTCACCCCGGTGGCGCGCAAGGTGGCCTCGGGGGCGGCGGAGACGCTGCCGGTCTTCACCGTGACCAACCTGGCCCGCGTCCTCGAGCGGCTCAAGGCGGCCGGCTTCTGGCTCTACGGGGCTGCCGGGGAAGCCGATCAGAGCCTGTACGAACAGTCACTTGAGGGACGCGTGGCCTGGGTGCTCGGGGCCGAGGGCAAAGGTCTGCGGCGCCTGACCCGCGACCACTGCGACGTCCTGGTGCGCATCCCCATGGGGGGCACGGTCGCGAGCCTGAATGTCTCGGTGGCCACCGGGGTGGTGCTGTTCGAGACCCGCCGGCAACGGCTGCTGTTGCCAAGTGATTGATCCTGCCGGCAACGGCGCGTAGAATACACCGCCTTTCGGGTCGCCGGCAGGCGAACCGATTCCCTTGCCGCACCGGAATGGCCGGGCGGCTGCTGAATCCACAAGGGGTTTACAATGCGACACTATGAAATCGTGTTTCTGGTCCATCCGGACCAGAGCGAGCAGGTCAATGCCATGGTCGACCGCTACCGTGCGACGATCGAGAACGGCGGCGGCAGTATCCACCGGCTCGAAGACTGGGGCCGCCGGCAGCTGGCCTATCCCATCCAGAAACTCCACAAGGCCCACTACGTGCTGATGAACGTCGAGTGCGGCCAGGACGTGCTGGACGAACTCAACAGCGCCTTCCGTTTCAACGACGCCGTGCTGCGCAGCCTGGTCATTGCCCGGGACGAGGCCGTGACCGATGCCTCGCCGCTGGCACGCAAGGACGACAAGGACAGCGACGAGGGCGAGTCCAGGAGCGGTTCCCAGGACAGCGAAGACGCCGCCTGAGCGGGCGGACGCGGGCGCGCGCTTGGAGCGCAATCAGGTCCGGATCGACGGCCGGGTGAGCCGGGCCGCGCAGTTGCGTCAGTCGCCGGCCGGCATCCCCATCGCGCACTTCGTCCTCGACCACCAGTCGGAACAGACCCAGGCCGGCCTGCGCCGGCAGAGCCGGTTCCGCATCGCGGTGGTCGCCGCCGGCGCCGAACTGGCTGCGCAGGCCGGGCGGCTGCAGCGGGACGACCGGGTCCGGGTCAGCGGCTTTCTCAGCCGCGCCGATTCGCGCAGCGGGGACCAGCGCCTGGTCATACACGCACAACAGATCGAATACGCGGGGCTCGCAGAGCCCGCAGACTGAAGAGGAAGACAACAGATGGCACGCTTTTTTCGTCGCAGGAAATTCTGCCGCTTCACCGCCGAGGGCGTGAAGGAGATCGACTACAAGGATCTCGGCACCCTGAAGAACTACATCACCGAGACCGGCAAGATCGTTCCCAGCCGGATCACGGGCACCAGCGCCAGGTATCAGCGCCAGCTGGCCACCGCCATCAAGCGCGCGCGCTACCTGGCCCTGCTGCCCTACAGCGACTCGCACTGAGGCCTTGGGCGGCGCAGGCGCGGCCGCCCGGGCATCCCGGACCGCCGGGGGCTGAATGCGGGCACTGGCCAACTATGTCATGCGCGGCCGTCTGGCCGCGATCGCGGTGCTGGTGGTGAGTTCCTTCGCCGCCCTGCTGCTGCCGCCGCTGACCTCGCCGCTGGCCTATGTCGGCGGCGGCGCGCTGGGTCTGGTGACCCTGCGCCGCGGGGCCGGGGAGGGCGGCATCGTGCTCGCCGGCGGCCTGGTCGGCATGAGCCTGCTGGGCCTGGCCCTGGGGGATACGCCGACCGTACTGGTCCTGACCGGCCTGATCCAGTGGCTGCCGCTGTGGCTGGTCGCACTGGTGCTGCGGGTGACGGTGTCCTGGCAGCGCACCGTGCAGGCGATCCTGGGCCTGGGCGCGGCCTTCGTGCTGCTGCAGTACCTGTGGCTGGGGGATCCCGGCCAGTGGTGGGAGGCGCAGCTGCGGCCGGTGGTGGAACGGATGCAGGCCGGCGGCGGCCAGGACCTGGAGGCCATGCTGGTCCAGGTGGCGGGCTGGATGCCGGCCCTGGTGGCCACCGCCCTGATTGTCGGCATCACCCTGAGTTTGGCCCTGGCGCGGGCCTGGCAGTCGCAGTTGTACAATCCGGGCGGCTTCGGCCGGGAGTTCCGGGAATTCCGGCTGGGCACCGCGACCGCGCTGCTGAGCGTGGCGCTGCTGCTGATCGGCATCGCCACCGAAGGCGCTCTGGGCGGGCTGGCCGCCCAGCTGGTCTGGATTCTGGCCGCAGGCTGCCTGTTGCAGGGCATTGCCGTGGCCCACGGCATCGTCAACCGGCGGGGGCTGGCCCGCGGCTGGCTGGTGGCCATCTATGTACTGTTGCTGTTTGTCCAGCCTTACAGCGGCCTGGTGCTGGCCCTGACCGGGCTGGCGGACAACTGGTTCGATTTTCGTCAACGCGTCGCCGCCCCCCCGGCATGAGGGCGGCGGCAACGATCACAGCGTGAGGTGTGTCATGGAAGTGATTCTTCTGGAAAAGGTGGCCAATCTGGGCGCCCTGGGCGACCAGGTCAGGGTCAAGCCCGGCTATGGCCGCAATTATCTGATCCCGCAGGGCAAGGCCACCCCGGCCACCCCCGAGAACATCGAGAAGTTCGAGCAGCGCCGGGCCGAGCTGGAGCGCCAGGCCGCCGAGGCCCTGGCTGCCGCCCAGACCCGGGCGGAGAAACTGGAGGGCTATGAGCTGACCCTGACCGCCAAGGCCGGCGACGAGGGCAAGATGTTCGGCTCGGTCGGCACCTCCGACATCGCCGAGGGCCTGCAGGCGGCCGGTCACGAGGTCGAGCGTCAGGAAGTGCTGCTGCCTGAGGGCGCCTTCCGTCAACTCGGCGAATACGAGGTCCAGCTGCGCCTGCACGCCGACGTGGAAGCCACCATCAAGCTGGTGATCGTCGCCGAGTAAGGCCAACCCCCTGATATCCATCAGGGCTGTTGCACCTCATGCCAACCCCCGGCCGCGGCCGCTTGTCCGTGGCCGGGGGGCTTTGTATGCTGGCAGGCAATCCCGGACACGCCGCCCGCAGGTATAATCACACTCATGCCAGATACCCTTTCCACGGCCGATGCCCTGGCATCACAGACCGAAGCGCTGAAGGTCCCGCCGCACTCCATACCCGCCGAGCAGTCGGTGCTGGGCGGTCTGATGCTGGACAACGAGGCCTGGGACCGGATCGCCGACCGGGTGGCCGAGGATGATTTCTACCGCCGCGACCATCGCCTGATCTTCCGCGCCATCGCCGAACTGGCCGAGCACGGCAAGCCGCTGGACGTGGTCACCCTGGGCGAGTGGCTGGAAAACGCCGACCTGCTCGAGGAGGCCGGCGGCATGGGCTACCTGGGCGAACTGGCCCGCAACACCCCCAACGCGGCCAATATCACCGCCTATGCCGACATCGTGCGCGAGCACTCTATCCTGCGCCAGCTGGTGCAGGTCGGCACCGATGTGGCCAACAGCGCCTACTTTCCGGAAGGGCGCAACGCCCAGGAACTGCTCGATCACGCCGAGCAGAAGGTGTTTACCATCGCCGAGCAGGGCAAGCGCGGCCGCTCCGGTTTCACTGCCATCAAGGATCTGCTCACGAAGACGGTCGATCGCATCGACTACCTGTTCCAGCTCGACAATCCCATCACCGGCGTGCCCACCGGCTTCAACGACTTCGACGAGATGACCGCCGGGCTGCAGCCCTCGGACCTGGTCATCGTGGCCGGCCGCCCCTCCATGGGCAAGACCACCTTCGCCATGAACATCGTCGAGCACGCCGCGATCAAGAACAAGACGCCGGTCGCGGTGTTCAGCATGGAGATGCCGGGCGAACAGCTGGCCATGCGCATGATGTCCTCGCTCGGGCGCATCGACCAGCACAAGGTGCGCACCGGCAAGCTCGAGGACGAGGACTGGCCGCGGCTGACCTCGGCGGTGAGCATCCTGGCCGACGCGCCCCTGTTCATCGACGATACCCCGGCGCTCAGCCCCAATGACCTGCGGGCCCGTGCCCGGCGCCTGAAGCGCGAGCACGACCTGGGCCTGATCGTGATCGACTACCTGCAGTTGATGCAGTCCTCCAGCCGATCCGACAACCGCGCCGCCGAGATCTCGGAGATCTCGCGCTCGCTCAAGGCCCTGGCCAAGGAACTGCACGTGCCGGTGGTGACTCTGTCGCAGCTCAACCGCAGCCTGGAGCAGCGTCCCAACAAGCGCCCGGTGATGTCGGACCTGCGCGAGTCGGGCGCCATCGAGCAGGACGCGGACATGATCGTGTTCATCTACCGCGACGAGGTCTACAACGAGGACAGCCCGGACAAGGGCACCGCCGAGATCATCGTCGGCAAGCAGCGTAACGGCCCCATCGGCACCCGCCGGCTGACCTTCCTCGGCCAGTACACCCGGTTCGAGAATTTCACCATGGACGACTACGGCGTCGAGGACTTTGCATGACCCGTCCCGTCCGTGCGCGCGTCGCGCTCGACGCGCTGCGGTCCAATCTGGAACTTGCCCGCCGCACCGCCCCGCACAGCCGTATCCTGGCCGTGGTCAAGGCCAATGCCTACGGTCATGGCCTGGTGCCGGTGGCTCAAGCCCTGGAGGCCGCCGATGCCTTCGGCGTGGCCGGGGTGGAAGAGGCGCTTTTCCTGCGCCAGGCCGGCATTAAAAAGCCCATTGTCCTGTTAGAGGGCTTCTTTCATGGCGCCGAACTGGATGAGGTCATCCGGCATCGCCTGAGTCTGGTGCTGCATGCCGCGCATCAGCTCGAGGCACTGGCTGCGGCCGCGCCCGCGGCGCCGCTGCGGGTCTGGGTCAAGCTCGATACCGGCATGCACCGGCTGGGCTTCGCGCCCGGCGAACTGCCGTCCGTGCTGCAGCGGTTGCAGGCACTGGAGGGGGTGGAGCTGGCCGGCCTGATGACCCATTTCGCCTGCGCGGATGACCGTGCCGATCCCGCCACCCGCCGGCAACTCGAACGCTTCGACGCGCTGGCCGGGGGACTGGAGGGTGAACACAGCCTGGCCAATTCCGCCGCCCTGCTGGGCTGGCCGCAGACGCATGCCGGCTGGGTCCGGCCCGGCCTTATGCTCTACGGCATCTCGCCCTTCGTTGACAGTCTGGCCGTTGATCACGGTCTGCGCCCCGCCATGACCCTGGAGACCGAACTCATCGCTATCCGCGACTGCGCCGCCGGCGATGCCGTCGGCTACGGCGGGGCCTGGGTCTGCCCCGAGGCCATGCCGGTGGGGGTGGCCGCCATCGGTTACGGCGACGGCTATCCGCGCCATGCCCCGGCCGGTACCCCGGTGCTGGTCGACGGTCGGCCGGCGCAGCTCGTCGGGCGCGTCTCCATGGACATGATCACCCTCGATCTGCGCGGCCTGCCCGAGGCCCGGGTGGGCAGCCGGGTGAGCCTGTGGGGCGAGGGGCTGCCGGTCGAGCATATCGCCCGCGCGGCCGGGACCATCCCCTATGAACTGGTCTGCGCCGTGACCGCGCGGGTGCCGCTGGTGTATGAGTGAGTAGGATGGGTGAAGGCGCGCAGCGCCGTAACCCATCATCCGGCCGGGGTACAGCGATGGGTTGCGCTGCGCTTCACCCATCCTACCTGCTGACCACTGACCCCGGCACATCCCTTGCATTTCTTCCGGCAGACGCCGAAACGTCAAATCCGTGACTGCGCGTCATTATTGAGAATCAGCCGGAGTCGGACTCTTGGAAATCGCTTTCCGCCGCTGTCGCGGCCTGTGTCTGCTGGTGAATTGCCTGCTGTTGTGTCTGCCGGCCGCAGCGGCCGGATCGGAGGATATCGCCCGCCTGCTGCGCGACGGCGACACCACGGCCGCCTGGGAACAGGCCCGGATGCTTGCCCCCGAGCGGGCGGGCGAGCCGGCGTTCGACATGCTCTACGGCCTGGCAGCGGTGCGGTCCGGGTATCCCGAACACGCCGTGTTCGCCTTCGAGCGGGTGGTGGCACTGGAGCCGGGCAATCACCGGGCCCGGGTGGAGCTGGCCCGGGCCCATTATCTCGCGGGCAACCTCAACCTCGCCAGCGCCGAGTTCGAGCGGGTGCTGGCCATCAATCCACCGCAGCGGGTGCGTGATAACGTACATACCTTTCTGGATGCCATCGAGCGCCGCCAGGCGAGCCTGTCGACGCGGGTCACCGGCTATCTGGAGTTGCGGGCAGGCACGGACAGCAACGTCAACAGCGCCACCTCGGATGACACCCTTGAGATCCCGGCGCTGGGCACCTTCACGCTCAATGGGGCCAGCCTCGACCGCAGTGACGAATTCGTGGAGAAGAATGCCGGCCTGGCGGTGGTGCATCCGCTGACCCGGCGGCATGCCCTGTTCGCCGACCTTACCTACAAGGACCGGGAGAACATCGAGACCCAGGCCTACGATCTGCGCTCGGTGACGCTCAATGCCGGCCCCATGCTCGCCGTTGCCGGCGGCCGGCTGCGGCTGCCCCTGAACTATCAATTCCTGTATCTGGACAACAGCAAGTACCGCCGCCTCGGCAGCGTCGGTTTCGACTGGACGCGTGACCTGGGACGGCGGGACCAGCTGCAGCTGTTCGGCCAGTACGGCAGCCTGCGTTACCCGGACAACGCGGCGCGCAACGCCCGGCTGGCGCTGGGCGGCGCCGGCTGGAGCCATCGCTTCCCCGATCCGGATGTGCAACTCTCGGCCAGTACCTATGTCGGCGACGAGGCCACCCACGATACCGTCGGCGAACACAACGGCAAGCAGTATCTGGGCCTGCGCCTGGGCGGCCAGTGGACGCTCACCCCGCACCACAGCCCCTATTTCTCGCTGGCGGCGCAGTGGAGCGAACACGACGCGAGGGATCCGGTCTTCGCCCCGACCCGCGAGGACGAGTTCGCCGAGGCCCGCCTGGGCTGGGCCTGGACACCCGCCGATGCCTGGCTGTGGCGGATCGAGCTGGCCTATACCCGCAACGATTCCAATATCTCGCTGTACCAGTACACCCGCAGGCAGGCCTTTGCGGGCGTGACCTGGCGGTTCAATTGATCGAGGTGTGACATGCAAGCGATCGCGCGTTCAACCCTTGCCCTTCCGGGGCTGCTGCTCGGTCTGTGTCTGCTGTGCGGGCTGACGAGCGTGCAGGCCGCCCCGGCACCGGCCGGCCATGTGATTATCGCCCGGGGTGAGGTGCAGGCCATCTCAGCCGCGGGCGAGGCGCGCGACCTGCGCCGTCGTTCCCCCTTCTATGCCGGGGAAACGCTGATGACCGGCACCGATGCCACGGCCCAGCTGCGCTTCAGTGACGGCGCCCTGGTCGCGCTCAGGCCGGACACCGAGTTCCGGGTCGACCGCTACCGCTACGAGGCCGGGGGCGGGGAGGGCGACGAGAGCATCTCCACCCTGATCAAGGGCGGCTTCCGCACCATCACCGGCGCCGTCGGCAAGCAGGACCCGGACAGCTATCGGGTCGATACCCCGGTGGCGACCATCGGCGTGCGCGGCACCCATTATGAAGCCGTGGTGGGCGCAGGCCTGGCGGTTGCCGTCTGGCAGGGCGGCGTCACGCTGCGCAATGAAGGCGGGGCGCTGAATCTGGGGCAGGGTGCCAATTACAGTTTCGCCACCATCGCCAGTGCCGACCGTCCGCCGCGGGGACAGCTGCAGCCGCCGCCCGGACTGAAAGCCCCGGCGGATGAGTTTGCCCCCGGTGGCAGTGACGATCCCGCCGGCGAAGAAGATGGGGGCGAGGGCGAGGATCAGACCGCCGCGGACACTGATGCGACGGCGACTGACAGCGGAACTGCGGATGAGGACAGGCAGACCTCGGAGTCGACAGCGACCACAACGGGGACCGGGAGCGAGGGCGACAGTGCGACCGCGGACTCCGGCGATGACACCCTGGTGGCTCCTGTGTCGGAGGCGGATACCCTGGACGCTGAAACCTCACTGGATACGACCACGGACACCACGCTCAGCGGCACCACCACCGACACCACGCTGGATACGACCTTTACCGTCTCCGAGCCGGTGGATACCGTCAGTGACATCACCAGTCAGGACGCGCGGCTGTCGGATACGGAATGGCAGCAACTCTACAGCGGCAGCCACCTCGGCCTCATCCTGGAGGCGAACAGCGCCACGCAGGGGATGCGCGGCGGGCGTGCGATCGCCGACCCTGCCGGCTCGCCGGTGTTCACGGAGAACGGGTATGCGCCGTTCGAACCCGAGTATGCCGATGCCCCGATAAAGGAAGTGTTCCGCCGTGGCGGCGCGGCACTGGATGCGCTCGGCAGCCATACCGTCGACAGCAACCATACGGTGTACTGGGGGGTGTGGAACGGCAATCCGGATCCGGTGATCATCCAGACCGATGCCACTGATCCCGATGTCATTCGCACCAGCAACAAGCCCTTCTTCTGGGCGACCCTGCAGCCGACGGACCCGGCGGTACTGGATGCGCGTAGCGGTGTGGTCAGCTACAACAATGTGATCGCGGTACAGGGGGGCGGCAGCGGCGGCCAGATCACTGCGGCCGATGTGACCTTCACGCTGGATGTGAACTTCGATACCGGCGCCGTGAGCAATGGCAATCTGCAGATCGGCAATGGCGCCGAGTACTGGAATATCGATCTCGCCGGCCAGATCAAGGGTTCGTTTGCGGATCTGGAGATAGAGCCGACCAGCAGCGTGACCGTCAGCCCGTCGAACTACGGTGTCCTCGGCGAGGTCGTTACGGGCTTTACCGGCAACAACGGCGAAGTGCTGGGCGGCGGTTTCCTGCTTGAGGCCCAGGGTGATCCCGGCATCCATGCCGAGGGCATCCTGCTGGTGGACTAGGGTCGGGGAAGAGCCTCCGGCTGCAGGCTATTTTTCCCGGCGTTCGAACACCCCGTCCCAGTCCGGCGGCAACTCACGCCGGCGCAGCTGATCGATGCGTTCCAGATAGAGCTTGTAGAGCCTGTCGCCGGGCCGCTCGGCGGCCAGTTCGCGAAAGCCGCGGTCGGCCGCGTCCCAGTCCTGGTTCCAGAAGGCCGCCAGCGTGGCGTCGTGACGCTGCAGCCAGTCACTCATCGCGGGCGTCAGTTCCGTCTGCGCACACAGCGGTTCATACACGGTCACCCCCTGCCGCTTGCCCTTGACCCGTACCCGGTCCAGGGTGCGGTAGACGAAACCCGGCGCCAGTTCCCGGGTGCGTTCCCCGACCACCAGCCGCACGCCGTAGTACTTGGTCACGCCTTCCAGCCGTGAAGCGAGATTCACGGCATCGCCCAGCACCGTATAGGCACGGCGGTATTGCGAGCCCATGTCGCCGACGTTCATCACGCCGCTGTTGATGCCGATGCCGATGTTGATCTCGGGCAAGCCCTCGGCCAGGAACTGCGCCCGCAGCCGGTCGGCGGCGGCGAGCATCCCGAGCGCGCCCTCGATGGCATGCCCGGCATGCTGCGGGTCGCTGACCGGCGCGCCCCAGAAGGCCATGATCATGTCGCCGACGTATTTGTCGATGGTGCCGCGGTGATGAAAGATGGTCGCGGTCATGGGCGTGAAGAAACGGTTGAGCAGGTGCTTGAGCTCGCCCGCGCCGAGACTTTCCGAGATGGTGGTGAAGTTGCGGATGTCGGCGAACAGCACGCTCATCTCGCGGCTTTCGCCCTCGGCGTGGAACTGGCCGGGATTGCGGCTCATCTCCTCGACCAGCTGCGGCGGGACATACTGGCCGAACATGCCTTTGAGCTGGCGCCGGCGGCGGGCCTCGCCGAGGAAGCCGTAGCTCAGGTTGAACAGCATGATGGCCGCGATGGCCAGCGTCGGCGTGGTGGTGGCCAGCGCCAGCCGGTGCTCGGTCCACAGCCAGAAGTTGCCGGCGATGAAGCCCGACAGCACCAGGGCGGAGAGGAGCAGGATCCACACCGGCCCGAGAAAGGGCAACAGCAGCGCCAGCAGCGAACCGACGCCGATGATGATGAATACATTGGCACCGCTGGCCCAGTCCGGCTGGTAGGGGAAGTCCCCTGCCAGCAGCCCGGCGATGATGCTGGCATGGATCTCCACCCCGGGATAGACGTTCTGCACCGGTGTGGGCTTGACGTCGGCCAGGGCCAGCGCGGTGGCGCCGACCAGCACGATCCGGTTCTCGACCCGGGCCGGATCGAAGTCGCCCGCCAGCAGGTCCGCGGCGGACAGGTGGTCGAAACTGCCCGCGGGGCCGGTGTAGGGCACCAGCACCTGGGCACCGGCGTCGGTATGAATGCGCTGGTCGCGGGCCAGTGACAGGTATTCCACCACCCGACCGTTGCCGACCTCCGCGGTGTCGATGCCGATCTGCCGGGCGAACAGATAGACCCGGGCGGTCTCCAGTGCCAGCGAGGGGTACAACTCCCCCTGATGCCGGACCAGCAGGGGGACGCGCCGGATCACGCCGTCGGCGTCAGGCATAACAGTAATGAAGCCGCCATGCCCGGCTGCCTGCTGCAGCAGCGGCAGGTTGGCGGTGTGGGTGGGAAGCTCGGGAACCGCGAACAGCGCGTCCGTCTCACCGGCCAGCGGCGCCGGTGCCGGCAGGATGCCGCTGCTGTCCGCCCGCGCCGTATGCAGGACATAGCCGAGCACGGTATCCATGCCGGTCAGGGCACGGGCCAGCCGCCGATCGCCGTCCCGGGCGCGCGCCAGCGCCAGCAGCGCCTCATAGCGGCCGGCAGCGGGGTCGGCCTGCTGCGCGATCAGGGCCTCCAGGGTGTCGACCTCGCTGCGTTCCGGCTCGGACATGACCAGATCGAAGGCAACCACGGCCGCGCCGGCATCGCGCAGGCTGTCGACCACCTGCGCCAGTCGCTGTCGCGGCCAGGGCCAGCGGCCTTCCTGTTGCAGACTCTGTTCGTCGATGTCCAGGATCAGGATGGTGTCATTGGCGGCCGGCGCGGCCGGCAGGCCCAGGTTGAGCCGCAGGTCATAGCTCAGATACTCGAGCCGCTCGCGCAGTGTACTGACCGGTTCCCGTCCGGTGGTTTCCACCCAGGTGCCGATCAGGGCCAGCAGCAGGCCGGCCAGGATGGCGGCGACACGGGGTGATCTGTGCAGGGCTGCAGGCAAACGGGTGCTTCCCTCTCCAAACGCAAGGCCCGGGCGGTCCGACGCTCGGGGTGACTGTAAAGACGTCGGCAGCTTTGACAGCTTCTGCGAAATACCAATCATTCGCGTCTGCAGTCCACCCGTCTGATCGGGCGTGGGATTTCCTGCCGTCCGCTCGTGACCGCCGCGCGTTGCTCGTCACCGGATTTTACAGCATCCCGGGCAGGTTAATCTCAATTTATTGTTTTAATTATATTTTATTTCAAGGCATGCATGTTGCTCCTGTCTTCCTGTCCCCATGCAGGAGCGACCGCCATGAAGACACAGCCTACCCAGCTCGAGAACATCGTCGGCCTGCTGGTCCTGGTGGCCGTGCTGTTGCTGGCGGGCATGGATCTGGGGCCGCTGGTCTGACCCCGCCCTGATTCCTGCCATTGCCGCCGCCTGTCATCTGGCGGGACGGGCGGCGATACAGTGCCTCTTCCCCATCCCCGAACCAGTCCGTAGACTTCCAGTCTCTGCCCGGACTGGACGAGGATTCACCGTGTCGAAAGGCAAGACCGCCTACAGTTGCAGCGCCTGCGGGGCGCAATCGCCCAAGTGGGCCGGCCAGTGCCCCGAGTGCGGCGAGTGGAACACCCTGGTGGAGGTCGTCGCCATGGCGGCCGCTCCGGCCGCCCCGCGCTTCGCCGGCTATGCCGGGGCGGCCGAGACCCGGGTGCGCGACCTGGCCGATGTCCAGCCAGAGTCGGCCGAGCGCATCCCCACCGGCAGCGAGGAACTCGACCGGGTGCTCGGCGGCGGACTGGTGGGGGGCTCGGTGGTGCTGCTGGGCGGCGACCCCGGCATTGGCAAATCGACCCTGCTGCTGCAGACCCTGACCGATCTGGGCACACGCCTGCCCGCGCTCTATGTCACCGGCGAGGAGTCGCCCGAGCAGGTCGCCCTGCGCGCGCGCCGCCTGGGCCTGGCCAGCGAGCACACCCGGCTGCTGGCCGAGACCGCGGTGGAGCGCATCATCGAGATCGCCCGGCGCGAGCAGCCCCGGGTGCTGGTCATCGATTCCATCCAGACCCTCTACACCGCGGTGCTGCAGTCCGCGCCCGGGTCGGTGGCGCAGGTGCGCGAGAGCGCGGCCCAGCTGGTGCGCTACGCCAAGGCCAGCGGCACCGCCCTGTTCCTGGTCGGGCATGTGACCAAGGAGGGCACCCTGGCCGGTCCGCGGGTGCTGGAGCACATGGTCGACACCGTGCTCTATTTCGAGGGCGATGCCGGCGGGCGTTACCGGGTGGTGCGGGCGATGAAGAACCGCTTCGGCGCGGTCAACGAGATCGGCGTCTTCGCCATGACCGAGAAGGGACTGAAGGCGGTGAGCAATCCCTCCGCGATCTTTCTGTCGCGTCACGACGAGCCGGTGCCGGGCAGCGTGGTGATGGTCACCCGCGAGGGTACCCGACCGCTGCTGGTGGAGGTGCAGGCGCTGGTGGCCGACAGCCACCTGTCCAACCCGCGCCGGGTCACCCTGGGCCTGGAGCAGAACCGGCTGTCTATGCTGTTGGCCGTGCTGCACCGCCACGGCGGCATCGCGGTGGCCGATCAGGACGTGTTCGTGAACGTGGTCGGCGGGGTGCGGGTCAGCGAGACAGCAGCCGACCTGGCGGTGCTGGTTGCCGCCCTGTCGAGCTTCCGCGACCGGCCGCTGCCGGCGGACTGGATCGTGTTCGGCGAGGTCGGCCTGGCCGGCGAGATCCGCCCGGTGCCGAATGGCGCGGAGCGGCTGCGCGAGGCGGCCAAGCACGGCTTCAGAAAGGCGCTGGTGCCGGCGGCCAACCTCAAGCAGGTGAAGGTGGAAGGCCTGGAGACGGTACCGCTGAAGCGGCTGGCGGATCTGTTCGATCAGATCTGAGTAGTGATCTCTGCGTTATTGTCACCCAGGCTGACAGGATCCACTCACCCCAGGCTGGCCAGTTCGCGCTCCAGCAGGTCGGGGTTGCCCAGGTTGAGTTCCACCAGCCGGCGCAGGTGGGTGATGCTGTCCAGGTCGATATCCTCGCAGCGCAGACCCAGTCGGTCCTCCTCCTGATGGGCGACGCTGACATCCATGGCAATGACCGCGTCCTCGCCCAGCCGGAGCTCCAGCCGGAACGGCCCTTCGGTGCGGCCATCCCAGTCATCGGGCCGGGCGATCAGCGCGCCCTTCAGCGAGATGTCGAGCAATTCCACCGGCCACTGCCGATCGCCGGCGGACAGGCGGGCATCGGCATCGAAGGGGATGCGGGTGAAGCGGCGCCGCTGCACCGGTTCGGGTTCGGAACCCGCGGCGGCGGATGTGGCGGCGGTCTGCGGCTGATCGAGAAAGAACTGCAGTTCCAGCCGGCCGATCTGCAGCCGATCGCCCTCGTGCAGTTCGCGCGAACTGTCACCGATGTCCTCGCCGTTCACGCGCGGCGCGGTGTCGCCCTCCAGGTGGGACAGGTAATAGCCCCTGTCGCGGCGGGCGATCATGGCGACATGTTCGCCCTGCTTGCCCACCCGGGTCAGGGCGCGGTCGAGGCGGATGGTGCGGCCGAAATGGCTGCCGCTCATGATCTGCATCCAGCCGGTGCTTCGGTGGCGGGTGATGGGGGTGACGTTGGTCTGTTCCGTGCCGCCCTCGCTGCTGTAGGTGAGCAGGTGCTTGCCGATCTGGATGCGGTCGCCCTCGGCGAGGGTGTGCGCGGCCTCGATGGCCGTGCCGTTGACCTGGACAACGGCCTCGGGACGCGGTGTGAGATGGATACCTGCGGCATCGAGTCGGAGATCGGCGTGCTGCGGCTCCACGGCCAGGCTGTCGATATGGATCTGACACTGGGGGTCGCGGCCGATGCACAGGTTCTCCCCCAGCAGGGGGAATATCCTCAGTACCCGCTCTTTGAATGTCAGTGTCAGTTTGGCCATGTCTCTCCCCGCCACCCGGACGGATGAAAATTCCAATGGGAATCACGTGCCTGGCAGGCATTTTCGATTCGAGCATGGCAGAACGGGGCGTCCGCCTCCATGCCACTTGTCAGAGTATCGGCGCCGTTGGTCCGTTTATTTAGGGCCTGTTGACAGGCCCTGGCGCCCGGGGCGGCAAGGCAGGGCTGGGGGATGGGGCGTGGGGCCGGCGCGGGTCAGTGTCGGGCCTGCGGCTTACGCAGCTTCGGAAACACCCGCACCGTCTTCACCGCATTGTCCTTGGTCTGGACGATCTCCACCGGATAGTCCGCGAGCAGCAGGCTGGTGCCCGGCTCGGGGATGTCCTCCATGTGTTCCAGGATCAGGCCGTTGAGCGTCTTCGGGCCGCTGGTCGGCAGTTCCATCTTCAGGGCCCGGTTCAGTTCGCGCACCGCGGCGGTGGCGTCGACCAGAAAGCTGCCGTCGTCCTGCGGGGTGATGTCCTTGTAGAGTGAATAGGGATCGGTGGTGAACTCGCCGACGATCTCCTCCAGGATATCCTCGAGCGTGGCCAGGCCCAGGATGTCGCCGTACTCGTCCACCACCAGGCCGGTGCGCCGGCCCTCGCGCTGGAAGTTCAGCAGCTGCCGGTTCAGCGGCGTGCCCTCGGGGATGAAGTAGGGGTCGCGGGCAATGCGGCGGATGCTCTCGTGGCTGAGTTCACCGGCGCGCAGCAGCGGCGTGACATTACGCATGTGCAGGATGCCGACCACGTGATCGATGGATTCCTCGTAGACCGGCAGCCGGGTGTACTGGGTGTGGGAGAGGAAATCCTCGATCTCCTCCAGGCTCTCGGTCAGGTCCACGCCGTCGATCTCGTTGCGCGGCACCATGATGTCCTCGACCGTGATCTTTTCCAGGTCGAGCAGGTTGAGCAGCATCTTCTGGTGGCGCTTGGGGATCATGGCGCCGGCCTCCAGCACCACGGTACGCAGTTCCTCGCTGGACAGGGCCGTGTCACCGGCCTGTTCGGGCGAGACCCCGAACAGGCGCAGAATGCTGTTGGCGATGACATTGATCACCCAGACCAGCGGGTAGAACAGGCGCAGCAGCGGCCCGTAGACGAAGGCGGCGGGAAAGGCGATGCGTTCCGGTCGCAGGGCCGCCAGGGTCTTGGGCGTGACCTCGGCGAACAGCAGGATCACGACGGTCAGCAGTGCGGTGGCCACCATGATTCCGGCCTCGCCCAGCAGCCGCAGGGCGATCACCGTGGCCAGGGCCGAGGCCAGGATGTTGACGAAGTTGTTGCCCAGCAGGATCAGGCCGATCAGGCGGTCGGGACGCTCCAGCAGCTTCTGGGCGCGTCTGGCCCCGGCATTGCCGCCGCGCGCCAGGTGGCGCAGCCGATAGCGGTTCAGCGTCATCAGGCCGGTTTCCGAGCCGGAAAAGAAGGCCGAGAGGATGATCAGGAAAAACAGGACTCCCAGCAGGACGCTAAGGGGAATATCAGCCAAGGGATCGGTTGCTCCGGATTCTTATAAGGATGAAATTGTAGGTTAAGGCGTGGAGCCTGTCAGGCCCGGAGAAGGATCTCCAGCACCAGCTTGGTGCCGAAATAGGACAGCATGAGGAAGATGAAACCGCCCAGGGTCCAGCGAATCGCGGTGCGGCCGCGCCAGCCGAAACGCCAGTGCCCCCACAACAGTACCCCGAACACGGCCCAGGCGATGATCGACAGCACGGTCTTGTGCACCAGATGCTGGGCGAAGATGTCCTCCAGGAACAGGACCCCGGTGACCAGTGCCAGGGTGAGCAGGGCGAAGCCCACCCCGATCAGCTGCATCAGGATCAGTTCCATGCCGCGCAGCGGTGGCAGCACCTGCAGGATGCCGCCCAGCCGGTGATGGCGCAGCTGGTGTTCCTGTACCGCCAGCAGCAGCGCCTGCAGCGCGGCCAGGCCCAGCACGCTGTAGGCGATGACCGAGATCAGCACGTGCAGGTCCAGCTGCCAGCTGGACTGGTCGAGAATGATGTGCTCGGTCGAGTAGGCGAACATCAGGGCGATGGTGAGCGCCGCCACCGGCAGCAGCAGCACGCCGAGATTTTCCAGCGGCCGGTACAGCGAGGCCAGCAGCAGCAGGGCGGCGCTGAGCAGGGCGATCAGGGAGGCGGCATTGAAGAAGCCCAGGTTCAGCCCCGAGGCCGTGACCAGGGCCGGCCAGAGCACCACAGCATGCAGCACCACGCCGGCAAATCCTAGTCCGATCACACTGTTACGACCGCCGGCACCCGGCTCCAGGCCGCGCACCATGCGCGCGACCAGCAGGCTGCTGGAGGCGAGGTAAAGAAGTATGGCCAGGATGCCGATGAGGTGCGTATGCATGTGCTAAACAGCGGATTTCCGGAAGCTATTCCGACGAATGCCAGCAGGCAGGATAAAGCCAACCCCGGCGGACTGCAATAAGGGTCCGGGCGGGCAGCTGGCGATGCAATGCGGATGACAAAGGGCGAAATGTGAAACCTTCGACAGCCAGACCGGGACCGATGGGCGCAGAGTGTCGACAGGATACGGACATGGAACAGGCAGTCGGACTGGACACAATGCAGATTCGAACGCTGGGCTGCAGCGGCGGCATCGGCGGCGAGCTGCGCACGACCTGCTTCCAGGTCGATGACGACATCCTCATCGATGCCGGCACCGGCCTGGGCAACCTGTCGCTGGAGGAAATGAAGGCCATCCGCCATATCTTCCTCACCCATTCGCATCTGGATCATCTGGCCGGCATCCCGCTGATGGTGGATTCCATCTTCGGCGATATCACCGAGCCGGTGGTGGTGCATGCCGCGCCGCCCACGCTGAGGGCGCTGCGCGAGCATATCTTCAACTGGGTGATCTGGCCCGATTTCTCCGTCCTGCCCACGGCCGGCCGGCCGGTGATCCGCTTCGAGGAGATGCATCCGGGCGAAAGCGTCGAACTCGGCGGTCGTCGTATCGAGATGATCGAGGTCAACCATGTCGTGCCCGGCGTGGCCTACTGCATTCAGAAGGGCGGACGGACGTTCGCCTTCAGCGGTGATACCACCACCAACGACACCCTGTGGCCGGTACTCAACCGCCAGGCCCGGCTTGATGCGCTGGTGGTGGAATGCGCCTTCGCCGACGAGGACGAGGAGCTCGCGGGCAAGGCCTTCCACTATTGCCCCCGCACCCTGATTGCGGATCTGGCCAAGCTCGAGCACGCCACCCGGGTCTTCATCACCCACCTCAAGCCCGGGGCCGAGGATCGCATTCTGGCCCAGCTCCGGCGCCGGCTGCCGCAACTGGATTTCCGGCGTCTGGCCGGCGGCCAGCTGATCCAGCTATAATTCCCTCTGTATTCTTTTCAGAACCTCCGAATCTCCTTTTCGTCATCCCGGCGCAGGCCGGGATCCATGTATTCTGAAACCGACTGGATCCCGGCCTGCGCCGGTATGACGGATTGAACAGAGGTTCCCTGGTATGACCGGCGGCGCATGGCGCCGAGGGTGGATTGCAAGTCTATGTTTGAAAATCTCTCCGATCGTCTCGGCCAGACCCTGAAACGGCTGCGTGGCCAGGGCCGCCTGACCGAGGACAACATCAAGGACACCCTGCGCGAGGTGCGCATGGCCCTGCTGGAGGCCGACGTGGCCCTGCCCGTGGTCAAGGCCTTGATTGACCGGGTGCGCGAGCGCGCCGTCGGTCAGGAAGTGCTCAAGAGCCTCACGCCCGGCCAGGCCCTGGTCAAGGTGGTGCATCAGGAACTGGTCGCCACCATGGGTGAGGCCAACGAAGGCCTGAACCTCAATGTGCAGCCGCCGGCCGTGATCCTGATGGCCGGACTGCAGGGCTCGGGCAAGACCACCAGCACCGGCAAGCTGGCGCGCTGGTTGAGCGAGAAGCAGAAGAAATCCGTACTGGTGGTGAGTTGCGACATCTATCGTCCGGCGGCCATCAAGCAGCTGGAGACCGTTGCCGGCGAGGTCGGTGCGCAGTTCTTCCCCAGCAGTACCGACCAGGACCCGGTGGATATCGCCACCGGCGCCATCGATCAGGCCCGCAGGCAGTTCATCGACGTGGTCATCATCGATACCGCCGGCCGGCTGCACATCGACGCCGACATGATGGAGGAGATCCGGCGCCTGCATGAGGCGGTCAACCCGGTCGAGACCCTGTTCGTGGTCGACAGCATGACCGGCCAGGACGCGGCCAACACCGCCAGGGCCTTCCATGATGCCCTGCCGCTGACCGGCGTCGTGCTCACCAAGACCGACGGCGATGCCCGCGGCGGTGCGGCGCTGTCCATCCGCCACATCACCGGCAAGCCGATCAAGTTCCTGGGCGTGGGCGAGAAGACCACCGCGCTCGAACCCTTTCACCCCGAGCGGGTGGCCTCGCGCATCCTGGGCATGGGTGACGTGCTCAGCCTGGTGGAAGAGGCCGAGCAGAAGGTCGACCGCGAGAAGGTCGAGCAGCTTGCCACCAAGCTCAAGAAGGGCAAGGGCTTCGATCTGGCGGACTTCCGCGACCAGCTGCAGCAGATGATGAGCATGGGCGGTCTGGCCGGGCTGATGGACAAACTGCCCATGGGGGATCTGCCCAAGGGGGTGCAGGGGCATATGGACGACCGCGAACTGGTGCGCATGGTGGCCATCATCAATTCCATGACCCCGCAGGAGCGCCGGCGCCCGGACGCCATCAAGGGCTCGCGCAAGCGCCGCATCGCCAACGGCTCCGGCACCCAGGTGCAGGACGTGAACAAGCTGCTCAAGCAGTTCACCCAGATGCAGAAGATGATGAAGAAGATGTCCAAGGGCGGCATGGCGAAGATGCTGCGGGGCATGAAGGGCAAGCTGCCGCAGGGATTGCCGTTTTAGGAGTGGGGAGCAATATTGCTCTCTGTCATCCTGCGCATTCCCCGTCATCCCGGCGAAGGCCGGGATCCAGTGACCGCAAGGGGGTGTGGATCCGGCCTTTGTCGGGAAGAGGGCCGAGGTAAAATGCGGGCCTGCAGAAAAGCTGCCTCACTTCTCACTTCTTACTGAAAAAAGAAAAACGGCGGACCGTTTCCGGTGCCGCCGCCAATGTCGCGCTGTCGCGTAGCAGACTTTCAACAGATGTTTTTATATTTGCTCGCTGTCGTCAGGCTGCCGCTGAAACCCGTTTATTTTGTTATCCGGGCAACTCCTCCATTTCTTGTTTGTTGTAAAGCTCGACTCCACCGACTGGATTGTTGTTGTTTTGTGCCCCAATGACAGAGCAATGCCTGTGCCAGTTTTTGTTTCATATTGAACATCAGTCAGTTAGAGTGAAACAGTCAGTCTCTGGCAGAAATCGGATTGCAAATTGCAAAAAATGTCGACAGTGAATCCCACCCCGCATGTCCGGTATTCAGTGCAAAAACGAATTCAAAAACAAGGGCTAAACTTAAATATAAGAAATAATTAATATTTGTTTTTCGTAATGTAAGTTATTTCGACGCCACGCAGCACATCTGGGGTGCGCGGGCGGGATCGGGCGACAGGGCCATAATTCCGTAAAATCTGCCGACAACGCCCTCGCAGGCGGGCCTGTTGTCGGGTCCCGCGCCACCGGCGTCGGTCGGCGGGCTTCACATTTGCTGGAAATTGCGTAGAATGCGCCGTTTACCGAATCTGGGTGCCGCCGGAGGGCGCACCTTTGGCTGAATCGAAATCCAGCGCAAGCACGAAGTCACAGAGGTCAGGATATACATGGTCACGATACGACTGGCGCGCGGCGGCGCCAAAAAGCGTCCCTTCTACCACATCGTGGTGACGGACAACCGCAATCGCCGTGACGGTCGCTACATCGAGCGGGTGGGCTTCTTCAACCCGATCGCCAGCGGTCAGGATGTCAAGCTGCAGATGGACCAGGAGCGTATCGGCTACTGGCTGTCCAAGGGCGCCAAGGCCTCCGAGCGCGTGGCCAAACTGATCGAGCAGGACCGCGCCAGCGCGGCCTGAATTTCCGCTGCCTGAGGGCAGGACGGGGGGTGCGTGAGCAGGGTCGTCCTCGGTCGTGTCAGCGGGTTGTTCGGTGTGCAGGGATGGGTAAAGGTCTATTCGCATACCGAACCGCGGGAGAATATCGCCACCTATCGCAACTGGCATCTGCAGTGCAACGGTGAGTGGCAGAGCGTCCGCGTCGAACAGGGCCGCCGCCACGGCAAGGGTGTGGTGGTCAAGCTGGCCGGGATCGAGGATCGCGACCAGGCGGCGGCGCTGATCGGCTGTGACATCGCCATCGAGCGCGATCAGCTGCCGCCGCTGCCGCCGGGCGAGTATTACTGGACCGACCTGGAAGGACTGCGGGTGGTCACGCTGGAGGGAACCGAACTGGGGCGGGTCAGCCACCTGTTCGCCACCGGTGCCAACGACGTGATGGCGGTGCAGGGTGAGCGCGAACGCCTGCTGCCCTTCGTGCAGCCGGACGTGATCCGCAGGGTGGATCTGGAGCAGGGTCTGATCGAGGTCGACTGGGACCCGGACTTCTAGGCACCACCCGGCCCGAGTTCAGGAACAGGTGAACATGCTCCGAATCGACGTCCTCACCCTGTTCCCGGAACTGGTGCAGGCGGTGGTCGGCAGCGGCGTGGTCCGCCGCGCCGCCGAGCGGGGCCTGCTGCAGCTGGTGTGCTGGAATCCGCGCGACTATACGCACGACCGGCACCGCACGGTGGACGACCGGCCCTACGGCGGCGGCCCCGGCATGGTCATGCTGTACCAGCCGCTGGCCGACGCCCTGGCCGCGGCCCGGGCGGCGGACCCGGCTCCGGGGCGGGTGGTGTGTCTCTCGCCTCAGGGCCGGCGGCTGGATCAGGCCGGGGTCGAGCATCTGGGGGCCTGCGAGCGGTTGCTCCTGGTCGCCGGGCGCTACGAGGGCATTGACGAGCGCTTCATCGAGGCGCATGTCGATGAGGAGTGGTCCATCGGCGACTATGTGCTCAGCGGCGGCGAGTTGCCGGCCATGGTGCTGATCGACGCCCTGACCCGACAGCTGCCGGGAGCGCTTGGTGCCGAGGATTCGGCCGCGCAGGACTCGTTCATGAACGGCCTGCTCGACTGCCCGCACTACACCCGCCCCGAGCGGATCGGCGGGATGGCGGTGCCGGAAGTGCTGCTGCAGGGCAATCACGCCGCGATCGAGCGCTGGCGGCTGCAGCAGGCACTGGGCCGCACCTGGCGACGGCGGCCGGAACTGCTGGAACAGCGGGATCTTACGGACGAGCAGCGCAGGCTGCTCGAGGCATTCATCGAACAATCGGGTAACAACGACAGCGACGCTGGTAGGGGAAGGTCATGAGTAACATCATCCAGGAACTGGAACAGGAACAGATGGGGCGTGAGATCCCGGAATTCGCCGCGGGTGACACGGTCGTGGTCAATGTGAAGGTGGTCGAGGGCAGCCGCGAGCGTATCCAGGCCTTTGAAGGCGTGGTCATCGCCAAGCGCAACCGCGGCCTGCATTCGGCCTTCACCGTGCGCAAGGTCTCGCACGGCGAGGGTGTGGAGCGCGTGTTCCAGACCTACAGCACCACCATCGACAGCATCAAGGTAAAGCGCCGCGGCGACGTGCGCCGGGCCAAGCTGTACTACCTGCGCGAGCGCTCCGGCAAGTCGGCGCGGATCAAGGAAAAGATCTGACCGCGTTCCTGCCGGAACCGAGCTCACAGAGACGCCATGCGGGTCACTCGCGTGGCGTTTTTTTTGGAATGAACCAAAACCCTGTAGGATGGGTGGAGCGTAGCGCAACCCATCGTTGCATGGCGTGCCGTGCGATGGATGGGTTGCGATGTGAACTGAACATCTCCACCCAGCCTGCACATTGATCCGCATAACCGATGCCCATCCCCGACCTGAAGCCGTTCCTGCTGCTGACGCTGTTCTGCGCCAGCCCGCCGCTGGCAGCCGATGAACTGCAGGCGGTGATGGATCTGGCCCGCGCCGGGGCACACGGCCTGGCCCTGCAGGAGATGGATGCCCGCCAGCCGGCGTTTTCGGCCGACCCGTCCGGCTGGATCCGTTGGGAGCAGGAGCGCCTGTACATACTGGAACTGCGCCGGGACTGGGCGGGCATTGCCGAGCGCGTGCGCCAGGCCCCGGCGGAGATCCCCGAGAGCCTGGCCCGGGATTTCGTCACCCGCCGGGCCGAGGCCGAACTGGAACTGGGGCGGATCGAGGCCGCCCGTCAGCGGCTGCGCCGCAGCCTGTGGGAGGCCGCGGCGCCGCCGTCGGTGCGTCAGCGCTGGCGACGGTTGCTGATCCGCGGCTACCTGCAGGCGGGGGCGATCGGCGATGCCCGGGCCGCCATGCTGCGGTATCAACAGGACTATGCCGATACCAGTCCGGAATGGTATCTGCTGGGCGCTAAGGTACTGCTGCGTGCCGGTCAGCCCGGCCGGGCCCTGGAACTGCTGGAGGGGGTGGAGCAGGCGCAGGTCCGGCCCTACCGCTGGCTGGCCCGGCTGCAGTCGACACCGGACAGTGCCGGCGCCCTTGCCGAGGAGGTCGACCGTGTGCTCGCCCAGGCGCAGGACGACATGGCGCCGCTGCAGCGTGCCCGTCTGTGGGCGGTGCGGGCCCGTGCCGATGCCGTGCGCGAGGCCCGGGCCGGGCAGGTGGCGGCCCTGGAGGCCGGACTGGGGCAGGGTGCGTCAATCGATCCGACCCTGTTCGAACTCAGCGGCGAGGCCCTGTGGGGCGCCTACCTGGCCTGGGGGGAACAGCTGGGCAATGCCGAACAGCTGCTGATCGGCCAGGACCAACGCTGGTACTTCGCCGCCACCGAGTCGATGGAACAGCAGCCGCGCCGGGCCCGGGCCCTGTTCGCGGTATTGGCCCTGCAGGGCCAGACCGCCGAACACCGCTCGCTGGCGCATGATTACCTGGCCCGGCTGGTGCTGGCCGAGCCGGGCGGCGGGCACCTGCTGTATGCGCTCTATCTCGACAGCAGCCGGTTTCCGGACATTGCGGACATCCCGGCGCCGGTGCGCTATCTTCTGGTGGACCTTGCGCTGGACCGTCAGGATCTGGAAACCGCCTCGGCGCTGATGCAGGATCTGGCAGCGCCGGCGCAGGATCAGCAGTTCGCCTGGCAGCTGCGGCGGGCCCGGGTGCAGGTATTGAACGGGCGGATCGCCGCCGGGGTGGCGCTGCTGGAGCAGCTGCTGGCCGATCAGGCGAACTGGCAGAATGACGCGCATGATCGCTTTCTGCAGGTGGTGTTCGATCTGCAGCGCCTGAAGGAACATGAGCAGGCCATCGCGCTGCTGGCGCGGATCGATCCGACCCGTCTGGCCTTGCAGGGGCAGCGCGAACTGCTGTTCTGGCTGGGCGAGTCGTATGCCGCATTGGACCAGCACCGACGGGCCGCGGCGCATTTCCTGCGCTCGGCGATCCTGGCCGATCCCTATGCCATGGATCCCTGGGCCCAGACGGCACGCTATCATGCCGCCCGCGCGCTGGCCGCGGCCGGCCTGCAGGGGGATGCGGCCAGTCTGCTGAAAGGTCTGCTGAAGGCGACCCGCGACACCAATCGGCGCGAGGTGCTGCGCCATGAACTGCAACAGCTGGAGGCCTCCGCTGGTGAAGGCAACTCCCCTCCCTGATGCAATCGAGTATGCGGCCGTCCATGCCTCGCCCGTCGGCTGGCTCGGCATCCGGCTCGACGGCCATGACCGGCTGCGCGGGCTCGAGCTCCTGGAGCAGCCGCCACGACGCCAACCGGTCGCGTCCGCTGCAGCGCCTGTCCTGGCCGCCCTGGAGGCCTATTTCGCCGCTCCCGCCAGCGCGCTGAACCTGCCGGAACTGGCCCCGTTGACTACGGCCTTCCAGCAGCGGCTGCGACAGGCCCTGCTCGCGATCCCGGCCGGCACGGTGCTGACCTACGCCGAACTGGCCGCGCGCCTGGGCAGCGCTCCACGCGCGGTCGGTCAGGCCTGTCGCCGCAATCCCATCCCGGTCCTGGTGCCCTGTCACCGGGTGGTGGCCCGCACCGGCATCGGCGGTTATGCCGGTGCCACGTCCGGCCCGCGGCTGGCCATGAAGCAGTGGCTGCTCGCCCACGAGGGATATCCCGGGGCTTGAAAAACCGGCCCGCGGCCCATATCTGCGCACCTGATCCGAATCGATAGCAGACGGGAGGACTACCAGCCCATGACGGTCGCGGCACAGAAGGAAACCCTGGAATTTCAGACCGAGGTTCGCCAACTCCTGAACCTCATGATCCATTCGCTGTACTCGAACAAGGAGATCTTCCTGCGAGAGTTGATCTCCAATGCCTCGGACGCCTGCGACAAGCTGCGCTTCGAGGCCCTGGGCGACGACGCCCTGTTCGAGGGCGAGACCGGACTGCGCATCCGGGTCGAGTATGACAAGGAGGCGCGCACCGTCACCGTCAGCGATAACGGCATCGGCATGAACCGCGAGGAGGTGATCGAGAACATCGGCACCATCGCCAGATCCGGCACCCGCCAGTTCCTCGAGGCCCTGTCCGGCGACAAGGCCAGGGACGCCAACCTGATCGGCCAGTTCGGCGTGGGTTTCTATTCTGCCTTCATCGTCGCCGATGAGGTCACCGTGACCACCCGCCGCGCCGGCCTGGGACCCGAGCACGGCGTGCGCTGGGTCTCGCAGGGCGAGGGCGAGTTCACCATCGAGAACATCGACCGGCCGAGCCGCGGCACCGAGGTCACCCTGCATCTGCGCGAGGACGAGGACGAGTTCCTCGAGCCCTTCCGGCTGCGCAATATCATCCACAAGTACTCGGATCATATCTCGCTGCCCATCGAGATGAAGGCCGAGGACAAGGACGAATACGAGACCGTCAACAGCGCCTCCGCCCTGTGGGCAAGACCGAAGTCCGAGATCAGCGACGAAGAGTACAAGGCGTTCTACAAGCATGTCGCCCACGACTTCGAGGACCCGCTGACCTGGACCCACAATCATGTCGAGGGCAGGCAGAGCTACACCTCGCTGCTGTATATCCCCCAGCGCGCGCCCTTCGATCTGTACGAGCGCGAGCGCCGGCGCGGCATCAAGCTGTATGTGCGCCGGGTGTTCATCATGGACGACGCCGAGCAGCTGATGCCGCAGTATCTGCGTTTCGTGCGCGGCGTGGTCGACTCCGACGATCTGCCGCTCAACGTCTCGCGCGAGATCCTGCAGCACAACCGCATGATCGACACCATCCGCGGCGCCTCGGTGAAGAAGGTGCTGGGGTTACTGGAAAATCTGGCGAAGAACGAGCCGGAGCAGTACCAGGCGTTCTGGCAGCAGTTCGGTATGGTGATGAAGGAAGGCCCGGCCGAGGACTTCGCCAACCGCGAGCGTATCGCCAGGCTGCTGCGCTTCGCCTCCACCCACAACGAGGGCGCCGAGCAGACGGTCTCCCTGGACGATTACATCGGCCGCATGCAGGAAGGCCAGGAGAAGATCTACTACATCACCGCCGAGAACCACACCGCGGCCCGTCACAGCCCGCACATGGAGGTGTTCCGCAAGAAGGGCATCGAGGTGCTGCTGCTGTCCGACCGTGTCGACGAGTGGCTGGTCTCGCATCTGGCCGAGTACGACGGCAAACCGCTGGTCTCCATCGCCAAGGGCGACCTGGACCTGGACCAGCTGGAGGATGAGCAGGAGCAGGAGGGGATCAAACAGGCCGAGGGCGAGTACAAGGACATCCTCGAGCGCATGCAGACGCTGCTGGGCGAGGAGGTCAAGGAGGTCCGCCTCAGCCACCGCCTGACCGATTCCCCCAGCTGCCTGGTGCTGGAGGAGAACGAGATGGCCATGCATCTGCAGCGGGTGCTGAAGCAGGCCGGGCATGATGTGCCGGTGTCCCAGCCCATCCTGGAGATCAATCCGAACCATGCCCTGGTCGCCCAACTGAAGGCCGAGCAGGACGAGGCCCGGTTCGGCGACTGGACCCGGGTGCTGTTCGAACAGGCCATGCTGGCCGAAGGCGGCCAACTCGAGGACCCCGCAGCCTTCGTGCGCCGGCTCAACGGCCTGTTGCTCAAGGTTGCCGGGCAGTGATCCGTGACTGATGCCAGGCGCGAACTGCTGGTCACCGCCTTTTCGGACTATATCTGTCCGTTCTGCTATGTGGGTGATGCGCGGCTGAACCGGCTGCGTGAATCCTTCCGGGTGAAGATCAACTGGTGCCTGCTGGAGATCCATCCGGAGACGCCGGCCGAGGGCCGTCCGGTGAGCGAGCTCGGCTACGATCCCGAGACCTGGGAGCAGCTGATGGCCGCCCTGGATGTGCTGGCGGCCGAGGAGGGGCTGGAGTTCGCCGAGCACAGCTTCACAGCCAACTCGCATCAGGCGCTGCTGCTGGCCGAGGCGGCCAAGGAACTGGGCGCGGCCAGCTTCTATCCCCTGCACCGGGCCCTGTTCGAGGCCTTCCTGCGCGACGGCCGCAACCTCGGCGACGAGGCGGTGCTGCGCGCCATTATCGAGGAGCAGGGGCTGGAACAGTCGCTGGGCGATCAGGCCTGGTCCGATCCCCGCTTCGAGGACAACCTGAAACGCTACCGTCTGGCCGCAGCCCAGCTCGAGGTGCGCGCCACCCCGACCTTCTTCGTCGGTACCCATCGCCTGGACGGTGCCGTGCCGTTCGACGAACTGTGGCAGGCGGCACAGCTGGCCGCGGATGAACCCTCATGAGAGCCGCATGAGCGCAGACAGGGTCCGCATCGACAAGTGGCTGTGGGCGGCGCGCTTCTTCAAGACCCGTAACCTCGCCACCGAGGCGGTCAGCGGCGGCAAGGTGCATCTCAACGACAGCCGGATCAAACCTTCGCGTGCCTTGTGCATCGGCGACCGCCTGCGCATCCGCAAGGGCGAGCTGGAATTCAGCGTCGAGGTGACCGGCCTGTCCGAACGCCGCGGTTCGGCCAGCGAGGCGGAAAGGCTCTATGTCGAGGATGCGGACAGCATCGCCGCGCGCGAGGCCCGGCGCGACGAACGCCGCCTGTTGCACAACGCCGCACCCCAGCCGCACGGCCGCCCGGACAAGAAGGCGCGGCGTGAATGGCGGCGGCTGACGGGGAAGTGAAACATGATTTCATACCAAAGCGCGCCAAGAGCGCAAAGCGAAAAATCCTGTCTCAAGATGCAGGTTGGGTTAGGCGCATAGCGCCGTAACCCAACACTGGGCAGCGACTATCCTTCGTCATTGCGAGCGCAGCGCGGCAATCTGTTTCGGCTTTCCTGTCTGGTAATGAGGTTGCCGCGGCGCTACGCGCCTCGCAATGACGAACAATATGGATATTAGGAGTATCGTAGGTTGGGTTAGCCCGTAAGGGCGTAACCCAACAAACCGGGCGGCGATTGTTGGGTTACGGCGCTACGCGCCTAACCCAACCTACATATATATCTGCTGCGTGCTCCTGGTGTCCTTTGTGGTGAAATCCTTTCGTCACCATCAGCGCAGCAGCAGCACCGGCACCGAGGCGTTGCGCATCACATTGGTGGTGGTGCTGCCGACCAGGAAGCGGCGGATCACCGAGTGGCCGTAGGCGCCCATCACCAGCAGGTCGATATTGTTCGCCGAACGGTAATCGCACAACACCCGCTCGACCTCGCCGCTGTGCAGCGCAACCGGCGCCTCGAAGCCGGCGGCCTCCAGGGTGCGGCGGGCCCAGTCCAGCTGCTCGTGATTGGCCGCATTATCGCTGCCGATCATGACCAGGTGGCAGGGCAGGCCGCGGAACAGGGGACTGCCGGCGACCATCTCCACCCCCTTGCGGGTGGTGTCGCTGCCGTCGAAGGCGAGCATTACCCGCTGCGGCGGGGTGAACTCGGGAGTGGTGATCAGGATCGGCCGGTGCAGCATGCGCACCACGCTCTCCAGCCGGCTGCCGACATGCTCGCCCAGGTTCTCGTCATGCTTGCCCATGACCAGCAGGCGGATGTCGTCCTCCATCTCCGCCAGGGTCTCGACCAGGCTGCCGTGGCGCTGGCGGCTGGTCGGAGCCGCGACCCCGTCGGCAATGGCGCGTTCCCTGGCCGCCTCCAGCATCAGCTTGCCCTGTTCCAGGGCCAGGCGGCCGCGCTTCTCGTCCAGCGCGGCCAGTTCCTCCAGCAGCGCCTCGCGGCTGCCCAGGCCGATGTTGCCGCTGAGGTTGCTCTGCTCCGGGTACTCGGTCTTTTCGAGCACATGCAGGAATTCCAGCGGGGCGTCCAGGCGCAGGCTGGCCCAGGCGCCGTAGTCGCAGGCCGCGGTGGAGACGTCGCTGCCGTCGATGCAGGTGATGACATGGCTCATGGTGCGGGTCTCCCTCTCAGTGGCCCATCAGGTTCTGCACCGCGTCGGGCTTGTCATGCACGGCGAAGCGGTCGACGATGGTGGTGCTGGCCTCGTTGAGGCCGATGATCTCCACCTCGGTGCCCTCGCGGCGGAACTTGAGTACCACCTTGTCCAGGGCGGCGACGGCGGTGATGTCCCAGAAATGCGCCTGGCACAGGTCGATCACGACCTTGTCCACGGCCTCCCGGAAGTCGAAGAATTCCACGAATTTGTCCGCCGAGGCAAAGAACACCTGGCCGACCACCCGGTAGGTGCGGGTCGATGCGTCCGCGCTGAGCTCGGATTCGACATACTTGTACTGGCCGACCTTGTTGGCGAAGAACATGGCCGCCAGCAGTACGCCGACGAACACGCCCCAGGCCAGGTTGTGCGTGGCGACCACCACCACCACGGTGGTGAGCATGACGATATTGGTGCTCATCGGGTGGGTCTTGAGGTTGCGCAGCGACTCCCAACTGAAGGTGCCGATGGAGACCATAATCATCACCGCGACCAGGGCGGCCATCGGGATCTGCGCGACCCAGTCGTCCAGGAATACGATCAGCAGCAGCAGGAACACCCCGGCGGTGAGGGTGGACAGGCGGGTGCGGCCGCCCGATTTCACATTGATCACCGACTGGCCGATCATGGCGCAGCCGGCCATGCCGCCCATCAGGCCGGCGCCGATGTTGGCAATGCCCTGGCCCTTGCATTCGCGGTTCTTGTCGCTGTCGCTGTCGGTGAGGTCATCGATGATGGTGGCGGTCATCAGCGATTCCAGCAGCCCCACCATGGCCAGTGAGACCGAGTAGGGGAAGATGATGCTCAGGGTTTCGAGGTTGAGCGGGACCTCCGGCCACAGGAACACCGGCAGGGTGTCGGGCAGCTGGCCCATGTCGCCCACGGTGCGGATGTCCAGATCCAGGGCGATGGCCACCGCGGTCAGCACGACGATGGTCACCAGCGGCGAGGGCACGGCCCGGGTGAGGTAGGGGAACAGGTAGATGATGCCCAGACCGGCGGCGGTCATGGCATAGACATGCCAGGTCACATTGGTGAGTTCGGGCAGCTGGGCCATGAAGATCAGGATGGCCAGCGCATTCACAAAGCCGGTGACCACCGAATGCGACACGAAGCGCATCAGCGAACCGAGCTTCAGATAGCCGGCCAGGATCTGCAGCACCCCGGTGAGCAGGGTCGCGGCCAGCAGGTATTCCAGCCCGTGTTCCTTCACCAGGGTCACCATCAGCAGGGCCATGGCGCCGGTGGCCGCCGAGATCATGCCCGGCCGGCCGCCGGTGAAGGCGATCACCACCGCGATGCAGAAGGAGGCGTACAGGCCCACCTTCGGATCCACCCCGGCGATGATGGAAAAGGCGATCGCCTCCGGGATCAGCGCCAGGGCCACCACGGTGCCGGCGAGGATGTCGCCGCGCAGATTGCCGAACCAGTTGTGCTTGAGATAGGGCGTCATCTTGTTGTCCAGTTAAAACGCGCGCGAGCGCTGCGTGCCGTGATCCGCATGTCGCCGCGGAAGAGATTCAATACGGGCCCGGCCCGGGCGCGTGCGCACCCGGGAGGCGCCAGGCTCACTGGCGAGACAACCGGAACGGATTCAGAAGGGGGGTAAGTCGACTGGAAGCGTCCAGGACGACAGGGGTACCCTTGCGTACGGGTGATTCTCGACCAACTATATCGTTGAGAATATTAGCATAAACTTAAATGTAGCTTCAATCCCGGATCCGCAATCATGGCCCGTCCCGACACACCGCTGCTGACCGTTGACGTGATCATCGAACTGACCGACCGCCCGGGCCGGCCGGTGGTCCTGATCGAACGGGCCAATCCGCCTTACGGCTGGGCGCTGCCGGGCGGTTTCGTCGATCAGGGCGAGCGGCTGGAGGTGGCCGCGGTGCGTGAGGCACGCGAGGAGACCTCGCTCTCGGTGCGGCTCAAATTCCTGTTAGGCTGCTATTCCGCGCCGGACCGTGATCCGCGCGGGCATACGGTGAGCGCGGTCTATGTCGGCGAGGCGGGCGGCAAGCCGCAGGCGGCGGACGATGCGACGCATCTGGAACTGTTTGATCCCCGCGAGCCGCCGGCGCTGGCCTTCGACCACGAACTGATCCTGCGGGATTATCTGCGTTGGCGGGAGACCGGCGAGCCGGCGCCGTTGCGGCGGTAGTAACAGGCCTGTGATGCCTGGCCAGAGTTGCAAGGCGTCATTCCCGCCTGCGCGGGGATGACGACGCTCGGGTCCAACCAGCAGACTGCGTGGGCGGCCGTGCGGAGCCCTTCACGCGTGGGCGACTTCCGGGACATCCATGTTGTACAGCACCCGCTGGCGCAGGGCCTCGATCAGCCCCAGGCCGATGCTGCCGGTATCGTTGTCGATGGGATGAATGTCGCTGCCGTTCGGGGTGAAGGCGTACTGTGACTGCAGCACGATCGGCACCCCGGGAAAGGCCCAGGAGACCTGCTGCAGGGCCGAGTGGCTCTGCTCCTCGTCCATGGAGGGATTGAGCAGGATCACATCGAAGGGCCCGGCGCACAGGGCATCGGGCAGCCGCTCCACGCCGCTGACATGCTCGATGGTGCAGTTCCTGTTCAGCGCCGCGTTCACCAGCCCGGCGTTGAAGGCATCCGGTTCGATATGCAGGATGCGGGGCTGATAGCTGCGCGAGCGCTGGCAGGCGGTCTTGATGGCGAAGATCACCCGCGCCTGGTCGGCGGCCTTGCGCACCCATTCGGGCTCGGTGCCGTCGTCATCGAGTTCCAGGTCGACATCGAGCTGCGCAGCCAGCCGGGTCGGCAGGGTGGATGCGCGCTCGGTGCGCATGGACGTGACCAGAATCGGCAATTCCACGCCCAGTACACTCAGATCGTGCAGGAAGGTGATGCTGTCCTGGTCCGCCAGCAGCAGGCTCAGGGTCATGGCATCAAAGCTGTGGCATTCCAGTTGCCGCAGCGCCTGGCGGGCGTTGCCGGCGGTATCGACCCAGAAACCGGCGCTTTCGAGTTTGCGTGCCAGCTGGATGCGGAGTGCTTCGTCATGTTCGCAGACCAGGATTCTCGGGCTGTGCCCCATATCAGACCTCTTGTCGTTCTTGTCCGGTGTTCTGTTGTCACCCATCCCTGACCTCGTTGTTTCCGCCGGCCCCCCTGTGCCCGGCGTCTGCGCTGTTAAGTGCATATCGACCCGCGAGCGCGTTTATTTAGCGGAGCCCGGGATGCGCCGACGAGCGTGCGCCTGCATCCGGCACGAACTCAAAACCCTGAATTTTTCAGGGCCTTGACCATGCATTTCGGTGCTGATGTGCGTAAGATTGTGGTTTTGAGACTGAACCGCCGACAGCCGGGCTGTCGGCGGCTGATCCGATGGAGGATGCATGCGGCCCTCACAGTTGATGACGGTCCTGGAACGCGAGTTTGTCAGTGCCGAAGAAGGCCATCACACCCCGGTCATGGTCTGGGGACCGCCGGGCGTGGGCAAGTCGCAGATGATCACCCAGATCGCGGAAAAGCACGGCGTGCCGGTGATCGATATCCGGCTCTCGCAGATGGAACCGAGCGATCTGCGCGGCATTCCGTTCCGGGTGGGGGATTTCGTCGAATGGTCGATACCGGCCATCCTGCCCAATGCCGAACGCCATGGCACGGCCGGCATCCTGTTCCTGGACGAGATCACCTCGGCCCCGCCCAGCGTCTCGGCCGCCGCCTATCAGCTGATCCTGGACCGGCGCCTGGGCGAGTACCGGGTGCCGGATGGCTGGGCCATCTTCGCCGCCGGCAACCGCCAGGGCGACCGCGGCGTGACCTACACCATGCCGGCACCGCTGGCCAACCGCTTCTCGCACTTCGAACTGGACGTGAACCTGGACGACTGGGTCGCCTGGGCCTATGCCCATGGCATCGACGAGCGCCTGATTGCCTTCCTGCGCTTCCGGCCCGAGTTGCTGTTCGATTTCGATCCCGCCCACAACCCGGTGGCCTTCCCGTCGCCGCGCTCCTGGGAGTTCGCCCACCGCGCCCTGCACAAGTTCGCCGGCCAGCCGCGGCTGCTGGTCGAGACGCTGCAGGCCTGCGTCGGCCCCTCAGCCGGCATCGAACTGGGCGCCTTCGTCGACAACCTGGACAAGCTGCCGGACGTCGACGCCATCGTGCGCGGCGAGACCGTGCCGGTGCCGAAGGAGACCGATCTCCAGTACGCCGTGGCCAGTGCCCTGGTCGGCCGGGCCATCCGCTATCGTGAGACCGGGGAGGCCCAGGAGGTCTATGGCCGCATCATCGACTACGCCGGTCAGTTCCCCGACCGCGAGATGGGCGTGATGCTGGTCTCGGACATGCACCGCGCCGTCGGCCAGGAACTGTTCAACGTGCCGCAGTTCTCCAGCTGGGCCAAGGCGGTGGCCGACGTGATGCTCTACGACGTCTGAGGAACGGTTCATGGCAGCGGATGTCGAGACCAAGCTGAGTGCCGCGCGCACGCGGCTGATCCTGGACAAGCCCTTCCTGGGGGCGCTGGTACTGCGCCTGCCCATGGTCGCGGCAGACCCGAAATGGTGCAGAACCACCGCCACCGACGCCCGCAAGTTCTACTACAACGCCCAGTACATCGACAGCCTCAGCCTGGAGCAGGCCCAGTTCATCCTGGCCCACGAGGCGCTGCACTGCGCCCTGTCGCACTTCGCCCGCCGCCAGCACCGGGTCAAGCACCGCTGGGACCTGGCCTGCGACCTGGCGGTCAATCCGCTGCTGATCAAGGACGGGCTCAAGCCGCCGCCCAACGCCCTGGTGATGGACGAGTTCGACGGCATGACCGCCGAGGAGATCTACCCGGCGCTGGACGACATGGATGACGAGCCCGAAACGCTCGACGATCACCTCTACGACAGCGATGATGCCGACGACGGCCGCAGCAACGACGGCGGCGGCGCCGGCCGGCCGAAAAACGACGATCAGGGCGGGGACGGCGAGGCCTCCGAGGGCGAGCTGGATCCGTCCGCCGGCGGTGCGCCCCAGCCCAAACCGCTGACCGAGGCCGAGAAGGAATCGCTGCAGGTCCAGTGGCAGCAGCGTCTCGCCGGCGCGGCCCAGCAGGCCCTGCAGGCCGGCAAGCTCAGCCCCGGCATGGCGCGGCTGGTCGATCACCTGCTCGCCCCCAAGCTGCCCTGGCGCATGCTGCTGGCCAAATACATGTCCTCGGTGGCGCGCGACGATTACAACTATTCCCGCCCCTCGCGCCGGGAGGGGGCGGCCATCCTGCCCAGCCTGCGCACCTCGCAGATCGACGTGGTGGTGGCCCTCGATACCAGCGGCTCCATCAATCCCGAGGAGATGGCCGAGTTCGTCTCCGAGATCGATGCCATCAAGGGCCAGGTGCGGGCGCGGGTCACCCTGCTGGTGTGCGATTCCGAACTGGCCGGAGACGGCCCCTGGGTATACGAGCCCTGGGAGGAGTTCAAGCTGCCGCGGGAGTTCAAGGGCGGTGGCGGCACCCGCTTCACCCCAGTGTTCGACTACGCCGCCCGGCGCGACCGCGCCCCCGATCTGCTGATCTACTTCACCGATGCCGAGGGTGAATTCCCCCGGCAGGAGCCGGTCTACCCGGTGTTGTGGCTGGTCAAGGGCAAGGCCGGGGTGCCCTGGGGCCAGCGGGTTCAGCTCAACTGACAGCGGCAGGTTCCGCTGGAATTTGCCAATCCAGTCAAAAAAACGTCATGCCCGGCATGACGTGTCTCCCCGAATGTGATCCAGTTCCGCTTTGGGCTTCAAGGCGCTCTGCCAGCATGACGCTAGTCGAGACAGGCACAGGGAACCCGAGCGCGACTGGAACGCATATTGCTTCGGTCCGGTGGTGCCATCCATTTTCCGAGTTGCCTCAGGGTTGCCTGAATCGAGAATCGCCATGCTGTCAGAGACCGCGACCAATACTGCGCGCCACGGCGACATCTGCCGTCGCATCGAATGCGTCTACGAACTGCCGCCCATGCCGGAAATGGCGCGTCGGGTGCTCGAGCTGCGCCACAACCCCGACGCCGACATCAGTGACCTGGCGGCGATCGTGGAACTCGACCCCAGCCTGGCCGCCCAGGTGGTGCGCTATGCCACCTCGCCGCTGCATGGCTACCGCGGCCGTATCAACTCCATCCAGGATGCCATCACCCGGGTCCTGGGCTTCGATCTGGTCATGAACATGGCCCTGGGGCTGGCCACCGGCCGCTCCTTCCGCAATCCGGTCGACGGCCCGCTGGGCCTGCACGCTTTCTGGCGCCACGCGGTCTACAGCGCGGCGCTGGCCCAGGCCATCGTGCGGCGGATGCCGCGTGAACTGCGTCCCGAACCCGGCATGGCCTACCTGGCCGGGCTGCTGCACAACTTCGGATTTCTGCTGCTGGGCCATCTGTTCCCACCCGAGTTCAAACTGCTCAACAAGCTCGCCGCGGCCCAGCCGGATGCCTCGGTCACCGCACTGGAACGGTGCATGCTGGGCATGGGGCAGGCACGGGATGCCTTCGAACTGGGCCATGCCCGTCTCGGCGGCTGGCTGATGCGCTCCTGGGAACTGCCGGCCGAGATCCAGATCACGGTGTGCGAACACCACAATCCGGACTACGCCGGTGAGCATGCCGTGTATTCGCATCTGGTGCTGCTGACCGACCATCTGCTCAAACGTCATGACATAGGTGACGCCCCTGACGGGGAACTGCCGACTGCCAGCCTGACACGAATCGGTGTGGAACCCGATGTCCTGGAGGCGTTGACCGCGTCCTTGATCGAGCAGGGCGGCGAACTGGACGGTATGGCCGGCACGCTTGCCGGGACCTGAACAGGCGTCTGGACAGTTGCCGGGCGCCGCAGATGTGCCAAAAATACGGCACGGATTGCCCGTGGAAACAAGGAAAATTCAATCCAGGTGATCAAAATAATTTATGGCAATCTGTAAGTTATTTCTTACATAAAAATCATATCATTAGAATATTCGTATTGACTTCCACGGATTTTTAAAACTTAACATTCTGATATAAATAAAAATAATTTAGTTTTTGTCAGAAACTCTCCCACACTGTGCCCGCCCCGGTCATAGCAAAAACTTAACAGGCGTAATGTAAAGTTTTCCAGACGCTCTGAGCGCGCGTTGTCGTTTGATGGTGATCAGGGTAACTTACCCACAACTGCGGTCTTCGGGAAAAGGGGCTATTCCTGCAGATCGTCAGATTACAGGCGGGTGATGCAGGACCAGTGCAGAGACTGGAAGCCGAATAATAAACGGTATATAGAATCAGTAGATCACGCAGTCTATACCGCGGCATACCAAACCTCATCTCCGGATACCCTCGCTTGTTCTTTTCGGGCGGCATGCGCCCAGCAAATGCACATGGACGTGATGAACGGGGACCGTGATCATGGCCGGTGCAGAGGAAAAACCAACCACAGTGACCGGGGCGGGCACCAAGATCCTGCGTCTGATCGCGGCCCTGCGCCAGAGCGAGGCGGGGGCGCTGATCTACAACCAGGTCGAGTCCATGCTGCGCGACCTGCAGGGCGAGAACTGCGACGTGCAGACGGCCTATGCCGCCATTGCTGCCGGCCTGCTCGACGCCTGGATCCGGATGCTGCCCGCCGGTCACCCGCTGCAGGTCCAGCTGCGCCTGCTGCAGAACCAGCTCCAGCCACCCCTGTCACATGCCGAACTGCAGGCACTGCGCCTGAGCATTGAACGGCTGCCCGAGCAGGCGCCGCATCCCGCTGATATCGATCCCGCCGTGCTGGGCCAGGCGGTGCGCCCACTGCTGGAGGCCTTCGGTATCGAGGCCCCGTCCGCGGCGGCCGGGGCGGGGCAGGCCACAGCCGGGCGGGCGCAGGCGGAAGCGCCGCCGCCGCCCCCGCCGGCAGAGCCCGAGGCGCCCGGCCACGAAGACGCCAGTCCCCGGGCCGTGCTGCGGCGCGAGACCCCGGCGGCGGACAACGCCGAACTCCCGGAGCCCGACCTGACCGAAGAGCAGCGTGACAGCCTGCGCCGGCGCGGCTTCGATGAACTGCAGGCCGGGCTGGCCCAGCATGTGCTCGAGTCCATCAATCAGAACCAGGAATTCGGCGTACTGCTGGAGGTGGTGGCGGGCGAGCTCAAACAGTCGGAAGGTATCCAGCAGCTGGAGGATCTGCGCTGGACCCTGCTGCGCGAGGTGGAAAAACTGATCGCCGGCAATCGGGAACTGGCCGAGAAGCTGGACCATACCCACCAGTACCTGCGGGTGCTTGAATCCGACAGCCGCCAGCTCAGCGACGAACTCTCCCGCGTGCGCATGCTGAGCCTGACCGACGAGTTGACCGGCCTGTCCAACCGCCGCGCCTTCCTGCGCCGGCTGGAAGACGAGGTCGCCCGCGTCCAGCGCTACGGCTTCCCCCTGACCCTGGCCCTGATCGATCTGGACCACTTCAAGGAGGTCAATGACGAGCACGGTCATGCCGCCGGCGACGAGGTACTGCGGGTCTATTCCAAGAACATCCTGTCCATCTTCCGCCATCACGACCTGGTGGCGCGCTATGGCGGCGAGGAATTCGCCGTGCTGCTGCCCAACACCGACATCGACGGTGCCAGCCGGGCCCTGCACAAGGTGGCCGAACGCTGCAAGGAAACCCGCTGGCAGGCCAATGGCGAGGTGCATCCGGTGCCGACCTTCTCCGCCGGCCTGGCGCTGTACAAGCCCGGCGAGACCTCCAGCGGTTTCATCGAGCGGGTGGACAAGGCGCTCTATCGCGCCAAGAGCCTGGGCCGCAACCGCATCGAGCTGGATATGACCTACCAGAGCCAGGGCCGCAAGAGCGCCGGCGGCCACAACGGCGACCCGAGCGACTGAAAATCCCGCGGTTTTTCCCTGATTTCCCCGTATCCGGCCGGGATTCCGCCGGCATTCCTGGGCATCCGGCCGGACGGGCCGTTATACTGGAGATCAAACCTACCCCGACTGGAGAACCGTTTTGGCTACCGTCGAACTGACCAAAGAGAATTTCGAGCAGATCATCACCGACAACGATTTCGTGCTCATCGATTTCTGGGCCGAGTGGTGCGGCCCATGCAAGAACTTCGCCCCCATCTTCGAGGAGGCCTCGGAGAAATATCCGGACATCGTTTTCGCCAAGGTCGACACCGAGGCGCAGCAGGAACTGGCGGCCTACTTCCAGATCCGCTCCATTCCCACCCTGATGATCTTCCGCGAGCGCGTGATCATCTTCTCCCAGCCCGGCATGCTGCCCGGCAGCGCCCTGGACGAGCTCATCGGCAAGGCCAAGGAGTTGGACATGGATCAGGTGCGCAAGGAAATCGAGGAACAGCAGCAGAACCAGCAGCAGGGTTGAGCCTGTTCAGGCTTCTACGCCACTGACGCAGAGGGCGCAGAGACGCAAAGGAAAGAATGATTGCCACACAATGAACGGCATTCACTTCAGCCGTCATTCCCGCGAAGGCGGGAATCTATTGACCACAGTGGCTCCTGGATCCCCGCCTTCGCGGGGATGACGTAAGATCTGTCAGGCATTCAGCAGGTTTGATTTTTTCGATATTTCTCAGCGCCTCTGCGCCTCCGCGTCCTCTGCGTTCCCACCCCCTGTAGTAATATTCATTCCGGAAACACCAGCCTAACCACATCCTGATAACGTGCGGCGAAATGCGCCGTCATCTTCTCGGTGATGTGCCCGGGCAGTTCCTCGTAGTCGCGCCGGTTGGCCTCGGGCAGGATCACCTCGAACACCCGGTTGCGCCGCGCGGCGATGACCTTCTCGCGGATGCCGCCCACCGGCAGTACCCGCCCGGTCAGGGTCAGCTCGCCGGTCATGGCGACCGGCCGTTTGATGCGCTGGCCGCGGGCCAGGGACAGCAGGGCGGTGGCCATGGTGATGCCGGCCGAGGGCCCGTCCTTGGGGGTGGCGCCCTCGGGCACGTGCAGGTGGACGAAGGCCTCGTCGAAGAAGTCCCGGCGCCCGCCGAATTCCTGCAGGTGACTGGCGACGTAGCTGTAGGCGATGTCGGCGGACTCGCGCATGACTTCGCCCAGCTGGCCGGTGAGCTTGAAGCCGCGGTTCCTGCTGTGCACCAGGGTGGCCTCGATGTTGAGCGTGGCGCCGCCCAGGGCGGTCCACGCCAGGCCGGTGACGATGCCCACGCCGGCAAAGGGCCGTTCGCGGGCGAACACCGGCTTGCCCAGCAACGCCTCCACCTGCTGCGTGCCGATGCGCACCGGTTTCGCCTTACCCTTTGATTTTCTGCCCACGAACTGCACTGCGGTCTTGCGGATCAGCTTGCGCAGCTGCTTCTCCAGGTTGCGCACGCCCGCCTCGCGGGCATAGCCCTCGATGACGCGGCGGATGGCCGCGTCGGTGATCCGCAGTCGGGTGCGCGGGATGCCGGCCTTGTCCAGCTGCCGCGGCCACAGGTGGTGCTTCGCGATCAGCACCTTCTCTTCGGTGATGTAGCCCGACAGCCGGATCACCTCCATGCGGTCGAGCAGCGGGGAGGGGATGGTGTCGAGCTGGTTGGCGGTGCAGATGAACAGGGTCTTCGACAGATCCAGCCGTACGTCCAGGTAGTGATCCAGGAACTCGCTGTTCTGCTCCGGATCCAGCACCTCCAGCAGGGCCGAGGCCGGATCGCCGTGGAAGGAGGCGCCGATCTTGTCGATCTCGTCCAGCATGATCACCGGGTTGACCACCCCGGCCTCCTTGAGTGCCTGGGCGAACTTGCCCGGCATGGCGCCGATGTAGGTGCGGCGGTGGCCCTTGATCTCGGCCTCGTCGCGCATCCCGCCCAGGCTGAAGCGGTAGAAGCGCCGACCCAGGGCATCGGCCACCGAGCGGCCGATGGAGGTCTTGCCCACGCCGGGCGGGCCGACCAGCAGCAGGATGGAGCCGGCCACCTCGCCCTTGAGGTTGCCGACGGCGAGAAACTCGATGATGCGGTCCTTGACGTCTTCCAGCCCGTCATGGTCACGCGCCAGGATGTCCCGGGCATGGTCCAGGTCGAGGTTGTCCTCGGAGTAGCGGCCCCAGGGCATGCTCGTCATCCAGTCGAGGTAGTTGCGGGTGACGGCGTATTCGGGCGAGCCGGATTCCAGTACCGAGAACTTCTGCAGTTCGTCGTCGATGCGCCGCTGCACCGCCTCCGGCATCGCCAGGTTCTCCAGCCGCTGTTTGAAGCGTTCACTGTCGGCGGTCCGATCGTCCTTGGAGATGCCGAGTTCCTTCTGGATCGCCTTGAGTTGCTCGCGCAGGAAGAACTTGCGCTGCTGCTCGCTCAACTTCTCCTCGACCTGTTCGCGGATCTCGACCTGCAGGCGGGCGACCTCCAGTTCCTTCTTGATCAGCACCAGGACCTTCTTCATCCGTTCCAGCACGTCAAGCGTCTCCAGCACCTCCTGCAGTTCGTCGCGCGAGGCGGTGGTCAGGCTGGCGGCGAAGTCGGTCAGCGCCGAGGGCTCGTTGGGATTGAAGCGGTTGAGGAAGAACTTGAGTTCCTCGCTGTAGAGCGGATTGAGCGGCACCAGTTCCTTGAGGGTGTTGATGATGGCAATGCCGTAGGCCTTGAGTTGCTCCTCCTCATCGAGCACGTCGTCGGGGAATTCCACCCGCACCAGGTAGGGCGGCTGCTTCGATATCCAGTCCAGGATGCGGAAGCGCTGCAGGCCCTCGGCGATGAACTGGAGCTTGCCCGAATTGCGCATGGGATGATGCATGCGCACGGCGGTGCCGATGAGGCGGAAATCCTCGGGCTGCGCCTGGTCGGCGTCGCGGGTATCGACCACCACCAGCCCGGCCAGCTGATGGGCGGTATCGCCGATGGCCTTGATGGTGTCCACCCAGGGCGTGTCGTTCATCAGTACCGGCACGCTCTGGGCCGGAAAGAAGGGCCGTTCGGTCAGCGGCAGCAGGTGCAGGGTGTTGGGCATGACCTCGCCCGGCAGGGCCAGGTCCGAGCCCGGTTCCGGGGGCGGCTGCGAGGTGATGATGCGTTCGGCGTCGTCGGAGGGGCTTGTCATTGGTTGTTCCCGTCGTCGATGATAGATCGCAAACATGGGACGGAATGCGGGCTGTTTCAACCCGATCATTGCATGATTGCGGTTGCCCTGCCCATTGTCGTCAGCCCGGCCTGTGCCGGAATGACGGGAAAACATAGTCTTGTAGGTCGGGTTAGCGCAGCCTAACCCGACAGCAGGGCGGTCCGGGTGTCGGATTACGCCCTTCGGGCTAATCCGACCTACGGGTTTGGCGATGGATTCATGATTGTTCCGTGTGCTTCCGTGGCCGTAAACAGCCTTATACCAACCCGGCAAAGGGCTGGATCTGCACCATCGCGCCGGCCTCGGCGCCGCCCGATTCGGCCGGTAGAATGATGAAGCAGTTGGCCCGGCTCATGGACGTCATCAGGTGCGAGCCCTGGCCGCCGGTGGGGCGGACATGCAACTCACCGTTGGCGGTCGCCTCCATGAAGCCGCGCTGGAACTCCAGCCGGCCGGGGCTTTTCTTCAGCGCTACGGCGACGCGTGCCTGCAACAGCGGCGGCGGCGCCGGGGTGGTGCCCATCATCTTCTCCAGCGCCGGCTGGGTGAACTGGTAGAAGGTGGCCATGACCGAGACCGGGTTGCCGGGCAGGCCGAAGAAGCGCGCTGCGCCCAGGCGGCCGATGGCCAGCGGTTTGCCGGGCTTCATGGCGATGCGCCAGAAGTCGATTTCGCCCATGGCCTCCAGGGTCTCCTTGACATAGTCGGCCTCGCCCACCGAGACCCCGCCGGAGGTGATGACTGCGTCGGCCTGGGCGGCGGCGTCGGCGAAGGCCATGCGCACCGCATCGCGGCTGTCGGGTATCACGCCCAGATCGATCACCTCCGCGCCCAGCCGGGTCAGCATGGCGTGCAGGGTGTAGCGGTTGCTGTCGTAGATCCGGCCCGGTCCCAGCGGCTGGCCCAGCCCGACCAGTTCGTCGCCGGTGGAGAAGAAGGCCACCCGCAGCCGGCGCCGGACCCGCACTTCGGCCTGGCCCAGCGAGGCGATCACGCCCAGCTGCGGCGGCAGCAGCCGGATGCCGGCCTCCAGCACCGTCTCGCCGGCACGGATGTCCTCGCCGGCGTGGCGGACATTGGCACCGGCCTTCTGCCCCGGACCGATGCGCACGCGCCTGCCGTCGACTTTGACCTGCTCCTGCATGATCACGGTGTCGGCCCCCTCGGGTATCACCGCCCCGGTCATGATGCGCACGGCCTGGCCCGGGCCTACGCTACCATCGAAGGGGGTGCCGGCCATGGCCTGGCCGATCAACTCGAATGCGCAGGCAGTGTCGGCAGCGAGGTCGGCACCGCGCACGGCATAGCCGTCCATGGCCGAATTGGCGAAGGCAGGCACGTCAATGCCGGCGCGCACCGGCTCGGCCAGGATGCGGCCGAGGGCGCTGCGCAGCGGCAGCATCTCGTCACCCTCGATGGGCGCGACGGCGTCGAGGATGCGGCTCCGGGCCTCGGCGACCGGCAGCAGTTTCTGTTCGGGGGCGGCACAGGGGTCCTGGTTACTGGCTGTCATGGCGAATCCATCAGGTTGAACGGACGTAGTCGAGAATGAAGGCAGTGATGGCCGGGATGTCGTTGATGTCCAGCTGCGGCAGTGTCGTGTCCACCACGGCATCGCTCAGCACGGCCATGATCGAGTCGTCGTCGGGATAAAGCAAGGGTTTGCCGGTGGCCGCGCGATGCAGTTCCAGCTTGGGAAAGCGTTCATGGCGAAAGCCCTCGACCAGGATCAGGTCCAGTGCGTCGCGGTCCAGCTGCCCGATGAGTTGGGTGAGGTCGGCCTCGTCCTGTTCCGGGGTTTCCGTCATCAGCGCCCAGCGCCGGCGGGAGGCGATCAGCAGCTGGCCGGCACCGGCCTGGCGCAGCCGGTGGCTGTCCTTGCCGGGGTGGTCGATATCGAAGTCATGGTGGGCGTGCTTGATCAGACCGATGCGCAAGCCCTGTGCGCGCAGCCGTGGCAGCAACTGTTCCAGCAGGGTGGTCTTGCCGGTGCCGCTCCAGGCGGCGAAGCCCAGCACCGGCGGTCGGTTGAACAACTCTTGCATCACTGCAACCCCTTGATGGCCACGCAATCCACGAAACCCACTAAAGGGGTTATTGCTTGCATTGCCATGGCGCTATGCGCCTGGCAATGCATACACAAGGCATTTTTGTGGTTTTCGTGGATTGCGTGGCCATTCACAGCATAGCCTCGATGCGCCGCAGATCCTCCGGCGTGTTGACGTTGGCGAACCAGTCCGGGTGGTCGCTGCAGTCCACGATCACCGGCGTCAGCGACTGCAGCCAGGTCTGCGTCTTGCGCTCGCCTGCGTCCAGGAACCGGCGCAGCGACGGCGCCACTTCGCGTTTGAGCAGGCAGAAGGTCGGCTGCAGCCGTCCGCTGTCGCGGGCCAGGCAGGCGATGCCGCCCTGACTGTCCTGGGCGGCGACGAGCCGGTCAAACAGTGCCGGCGATGCCAGCGGGGTATCGCAGGGCATGACCAGCAGGCGCTCTGTTTCCAGCTGTTCCAGCGCAGTCAGGATGCCAGCCAGCGGGCCGGGGTAATCGACCAGCGCGTCGGCCAGTACCGGCCAGCCGCGGCGGGCGTAGTCGGCCCGGTGGCGGTTGGCGCTGATCAGGATGCGCGGTGTGAACTGGCGCAGGACGGCGATGGCGTAATCGACCAGGGCGTGGCCGCCCACCTCGATCAACCCCTTGTCCCGCCCGCCCAGCCGGGTGGCCCGGCCGCCGGCCAGAATCAGGCCGGTGAGATCATGACACACAGTGGCGGTGGCGGACATGGTTGAGGACAGGGCAGCTGGTACGGTTGCATCAAGGGGATTCTAGCACTGTGCGCTGTTTCATTTCCGCGGGCGGACGGGGGTAGAATCCCACGCATCCATTCATCGCTTCCGGAGACCTTCCATGACGCCTTTGCTTCGCGGGTTCCCCCTCCTGTTCGCCGCCCTGGCCCTGCCGCTTGCCGCTGCCGAGGACGACCACTACAACCGCATCCGCTTCCAGGTGGAGGTGAGCGAACGCGTCGCCAACGACCGCATGCAGGCAGTACTGGCCGCCGAAACCGAGGCGGCTTCGGCCGATGAGGTGGCCGACAGCATCAACCGGAGCATGCGCTGGGCGCTGGAGCAGAGTCGCGACATCGAAGGCGTCACGGTCAGTACCGGCAGCTACCGCATCACGCCCGTCTATCGCAAGGACCGGCCGGAACGCTGGCGCGGGCTGCAGGAACTGCGCCTGGAAGGCCGTGACTTCGCCGCGCTGGGGCAGCTGATCGGCACCCTGCAGCAGCGGCTGCAGATCAAGCACACCGGCTTTTTCATCGCCGCTGCCACCCGCGAGGCGGTCGAGACGCGCCTGATCGATCAGGCGATCGAGCGCTTTCAGCAGCGGGCCGGTCAGATCCGTCAGCGTTTCGGCGCTGAAACCTACCACCTGGTCGAGGCCAGTGTGAACGCCGCTGGCGGCGGCCAGCCGCAGCCGCTGCTGCGGATGCAGGCCATGGCCGAGGCGGCGGCGCCGCCGGCCCTGGAAGGCGGAGAGGGCGAGGTCACAGTCAGCGTCAGCGGGGTGATCGAACTGGAGTGAACAGGCCGGGGATTCGTCCCGGCCTTGATTTCGGTCATTACCCGTGGCGCGGGATCTGTACTAGATTCAAAGACAGGGAAGAACATCAGCGCCGGGGAGGTGCCCATGCAGATTCCGCTGGAACTCACTTTTCGCAATATGGATCCCTCGGATGCCGTGGAAGCGGCAGTTCGGGAAAAGGTCGACAAGCTGGAACAGTTCCACACCAGCATCACCAGTTGCCGGGTGGCGGTGGAGGCGCAGCACCGTCACCACCACAAGGGCAATACCTACCGGGTGCGGGTTGACCTGACCCTGCCCGGGCACGAGTTGGTGGCCAGCCGCGACCCCGGTCAGAATCACGCCCATGAGGACGTCTATGTCGCGCTCCGCGATGCCTTCAATGCCGCCCGGCGCCAGCTCGAGGCGCTGAACCACAAGCAAAAGCGCCACGTTAAGTATCACGAGGCGCCGCCGCACGGGCGCATCCGCCTACTGGACCGGGATCACGGCCGCATCGAGACCGCCGACGGCAGGGATATCTATTTTCATCGCAACAGCCTGGTCAATGGGGATTTCGATCAGCTCGAGCCGGGGGACGAGGTCCGCTTCGACGAGGAAATGGGCGACGACGGGCCGCAGGCGAGCAGCGTGCACGCCATCGGCAAGCATCATATCGTGGGGTAAGCCCGGTGGCCCTGGCGCAGACCCTGAAGGCGCACCTGGAGCGTCACGGTGTTGCCTGGCGCACGCTCCGGCATCCCGCCACCGCTTCCAGTCACGACACGGCAGCCGTCGCGCACGTCCCCGAGGACCACATCGCCAAGGCCGTGGTGGTGCGGGATGAGCGGGGCCCGGCCATGGTGGTGATCCCGGCCAGCCACTGGCTGCGCCTGGAAACCCTGAACGCAAAGCTCGACCGCGGCTTCGGCCTGGCGGACGAGTCCGGGTTGGACCGGTTGTTTCCGGATTGCGCCGCCGGCGCCATTCCACCGGTCGGTCCGGCCTACGGCCTGGAAACCTTCGTCGACGAAAACCTCGCCAGCCTGGCCCGGGTCTTCCTCGAGGCGGGCGATCATGAAGCGCTGATCGAGGTCAGCGGCGAGGATTTTCTCCGCCTGCAGGACGGGGCCCGCCGCGATTATTACAGTCACGACGGCACCACCTGAACCCTCGTCACATACCCGGGTCCCGGACCAGATCCGGTTCCGCGCACTGCGCCAGGATCACCGCCCGCGCCCGGTCGCGCAGCGCGATGACCGCGCTCCAGCCTTCGCCCGCGGACGCGAGCGGCTCGCCGGTATGGACTTCCACCCGGCCGCGGCGCGGGAACCAGCGGTCGCCGCGCAGGATCTGCCGGGTGCCGCGGATGGCCACCGGCAGCACCGGGGTGGCGGTGTCCACCGCGATCTGGAAGGCGCCCGGCTTGAAGGCGAGCAGGCCCGGGGCGGCGGTGAAGGTGCCCTCGGGGAAGAACACGATGCCGTTGCCCTGCTGCACCCGCCGTACCAGCCGTTCACTGGCGGCGATGCTCTCCCTGACGTCGTCCCGCTGCACGAACTCGTTGCCGAGCCTGCGCAGTACATGCCGCATCAGCGGAAAGCGGGCCAGTTCCTGCTTGGCGACGAAGTGCAGTGGGTGGTCGTAGGCGGCGGTCAGCACGATGGCATCCAGGTAGCTGGCATGGTTGGCGACCACCACCAGGGCGCGGTCGCGCACGAAGCGTTCCCGGTGCCTGACGTCCAGGCTGATGCCGGCCAGCCACAGGCCGGCCCGGGCCCCCCAGTGGGCGCTGCGCTGCGCCAGGCGTCGGCTCGGCAGGACCAGTACCAGCAGCCCGACCGCCAGGGCGCACAGGCCGAACAGGCTCCAGGCCCAGCCGGCATAGAGGAGGTCGACGCTGTGGTGGAGCAGGCGCCGCAGCCCGGTCATCGCGGCCCCGGCATATAACCTGGTTTTAAGCCGCCTTTCCACCTGTCCGGTCTCGCCGCCCTCGCCCAGTTTCCCCTGCTCGTAGAGGTGACGGCAGTCGCGGCGGCGGATCTTGCCGCTGGAGGTCTTGAGCACGCTGCGCGGCGGGGCCAGAACCACGTCGTCGACCGGCGTCTCCAGCAGGTCGATGCCGAGTTGGCGGATCTGTTCACGCAGTCGCTCTCGGGTGTCCGGGTCGCGCTCGCGGGTCTCGGCCAGCACCACCAGGCGTTCGGTATCCTCCTCCGCGGAGTTGGCGCCGAACACGGCCACCGAGCCCTTGCGGATGCCCTCCAGGTCGCCCACGGCCTGTTCCAGTTCATAGGGATAGAGGTTGCGTCCGGCGCGGATGATCACGTCCTTGGTGCGGCCGGTGATGAAGATCTCGGCATCGGCCAGGTAGCCGAAGTCGCCGGTGTTGCGCCAGTCGCCGCGGCACAGTCCGGCTGTGGCCTCGGGATTGCGGTAATAGCCGGCGCTGGCGGAGGGGCCGCGGAACTGGATCTGTCCCTGCACCCGCTCGGGCAGCGGCTGATCCTGCTCATCCACCACCCGGATGGCGTGGTCGGGCAGGGCCCGTCCGCCGCTGACCACGGCCAGGGCCTGTGGCTGGTCGGCGGCGACTGCGTCGGCGCGATTCGTGGTTGCCAGGCGTTCGCGGTCGATGTGATCGATGCGCGGGCCGCGCTCCAGCGGCGGGAAGGCGAGTCCCACGGCGTTCTCGGCCAGACCGTAGACCGGGGTCATGGCCTGACGCCGGAATCCGAGCGGTTCAAACCGTGTTATGAAATCCTCCAGGGTGCCGGCATGCACCGGCTCGGCACCGTTGAAGGCCAGCCGCCAGCTGGACAGGTCCAGGCCCTCGAGGTCGGCATCCTGCAGTCGCGAGGCGCACAGCTGGTAGGCGAAGTTGGGTGCGGCCGACAGGGTCCCGCCGTGACGGTCAATGAGTTGCAGCCAGCGGATCGGCCTGGCGATGAACGACAGGGGCGACATCAGCACCAGCGGGATGCCGTGATAGAGCGAACCCAGGCAGGCGCCGATCAGGCCCATGTCGTGATACAGCGGCAGCCAACTCACAAACACATCGTCGGCCGTGGCCGCGCTGGCCTCGCCCATGGCACGTACATTGGCCAGCAGGTTGGCGTGGCTGAGCATCACCCCCTTGGGGGTGCCGGTGCTGCCGGAGGTGTACTGCAGCAGGGCCAGGTCCGCGCCGCCGCCGGGCAGGAAATGTTCGGGCGCGGCCGCGCGGTAGTGCTCGGGCGTATGCACCGCCTGCAGGGATTCAACCTGCTGCTGCAGCCGCTCGGCGAAGGGCGCGACCTGGTCATCGGTGATCAGCAGCCGGGCGCCGGCGTTGGTCAGGATACTGACCTGGCGCTGCATGAACTCCAGGATGCGGGCGCGGCTGGCCGGCGGGTACAGCGGCACCGGCACGGCCCCGGCCAGCAGGACGGCGTAGAAGCATTCGAAGAAGTCGACGCCCGAGGGCAGCATCAGGGCGACGCGGTCGCCCGGCTCCACCGGGATGCGGCGCAGGTGGCCGGCGACCTGCCGGGCGCGGCTGAACAGCCGGGTGTAGCTCAGGTGCGTGACCTGGTCTTCACTGGCGTAGAAACTGAGATGGGTGCGCTCGCCGTGGTGTTCGGCGTGATGGGCCAGCACCGCGCCCAGGCTGTCGGCGCTCACCGGCAGCGATGCGATGCGCACCTCGCGGTTGGCCGTGGCAGCGGGCGCGGCGGCCGCTGCCGGCGGCGGTGTGCGGCCCAGCAGTTCCAGCCACTGCCGCGGGGTTTCCAGTGGCAGGGCGCGGTCCTGATCGATGGGCAGTTTCAGGTCGCGCTCGATCCGCAGCAGCAACTCCAGCCGGCCCAGACTGTCCAGGCCCAGCGTATCCAGCGAACTGTCCCAGTCCACCCGCGGCGGCCGGCGGCCGGGCTGGGTTTCCTCGACCAGCTGCTGGACCAGGGCCAGGAAGCGTCTGGCGATATCGGTGTCGGACTCGGTCATGGGTACGGACAATGGACAGGTTTACGGCCACGATGCCATAGTAACCGGGTGATTTCACCGGATACCCTCCCAGCGCTGCCGGAATCCGATCGTCAGGAGATCGAGGGCTTTCTCGACCGCCTGTGGATGGAGGCGGGTCTGAGCGAGCATACCCTTGCCGCCTACCGCAGCGACCTGAGCCAGTTTGCCCGCTGGCTGGCCGGACGCGGCTGCAGCCTGCGGCAGGCCGGCCAGGCCGACCTGCTGGCCTACCTGGCCCACCGCGCCGGCAATGCCAAGGCGCGCAGCGCCGCTCGCGGCCTGTCCAGCCTGCGCCGCTTCTACCGCTTCCAGGTGCGCGAGGGTCGGCGCCGGGACGATCCCACTGCGCGCATCGACTCGCCCAAGCTGGGCCGGCCCCTGCCCAAGGCGCTGACCGAGGCCGAGGTGGAGGCCCTGCTGGATGCACCGGACACCCGCACTGCCCTGGGGCTGCGCGACCGCACCCTGCTGGAACTGGTCTATGCCTGCGGCCTGCGGGTGAGCGAACTGATTGCGCTCACGCTGCCGCAACTCAACCTGCGCCAGGGGGTGGTGCGGGTCACCGGCAAGGGCAACAAGGAACGGCTGGTGCCGCTGGGCGAGGAGGCCGCCGGCTGGGTCGAGCGTTATCTCGGGCAGTCGCGGCCGGCACTGCTGCGCGGCCGGGTCAGCGATTACCTGTTTCCCGGCCGCGGTGGTGCGCCCCTGACCCGCCAGGCCTGCTGGCACCGGATCAAGCGTTATGCCCTTGCGGCCGGCATCCGCAGTCCCATCTCGCCCCACACCCTGCGCCACGCCTTCGCCACCCATCTGCTCAATCACGGTGCCGACCTGCGCGTGGTGCAGCTGCTGCTGGGCCACAGCGACCTGTCCACCACCCAGATCTACACCCACGTGGCCCGGGCCCGGCTGCAGCAGTTGCATGGCGAGCATCACCCGCGCGGCTGATCGCGGTGTGCGGTTGAAATGTGTAAACTTTCCGTCCCATCCGGCGTCTATACTGGCGAACCCACTGGGCAGACGCCTTTCCCGACCATTGCAGAGATTGTGATTTATGTCTGATTTGAAACGAATTGTGGCCGGACTCACGGCCCTGCTGGCGAGTCTTGTCAGCGTACCCGCACTGGCGCTGGAACTGCCGGAGAAGGTCAGCCAGGCGCTGGAGGACTTCCAGCCCGGGCGCAGTCCGGACGCGGTCAGGGAGGGGCCGATCGCGGGCCTGTACGAGGTCGCCTATGGGGCGCAGATCTTCTATGTCAGCGCCGATGGTCGCTTCCTGTTGCAGGGCGCCTTTCTCAATACCGAGACCGGCGAGAACGTGACCGAACAGCGCCGGGGCGAACTGATCCAGGCCGAACTGCAGCGCATCGGCGAGGAGCGGATGGTGATCTTCGCCGCCGACAAGCCCGAGCACACCGTGACCGTGTTCACCGACATCGACTGCGGCTACTGTCGCAAACTGCACCAGGAGGTCGATGAGCTCAACGCGCGCGGCATCACGGTGCGCTACCTGTTCTTCCCCCGCAGTGGTCCCGGCACGCCGTCCTGGCGCAAGGCCATCTCGGTCTGGTGCGCCGATGACCGTCAGCAGGCCCTGACCGACGCCAAGAACGACAGGCCCGTGGCGACCGCGCACTGCGACAACCCGGTCGACGCACACATGGAACTGGTGCGTGGTTTCGGCCTGCGCGGCACTCCCGCCATCGTCATGGAGGACGGCAGCATCATCCCCGGCTATGTGCCGGCGGAGAAGCTGGCTGCCGCGCTGGACGGCAAGCCCTTGCGATGATGTAGACGCAAGAGACAAGGTGCAAGGATCAAAGGGGTTTGACTTGAATGGCACTTGGTTGGCTGTCATTGCGAGCGCAGCGTGGCAATCTCATACTGCAGAATCAATTGATTGGAGATTGCCACGTCACTTCGTTCCTCGCAATGACGGGTGTTATGTGGCTTAACTAAGCGCCATTCGGGTTTGACTTGTATCTTGTATCCTGAATCTTGTATCTCATAACAGGTAATTGGACATCTGCCGCCGGTAGCGGCTGACCAGTTCGCCCTGGTTGCCGAGGATCTCGAAGATGTCGATCAGACCGCGCCGGGCGATGCCCTCGTTGTAGTTCTTGTCCCGCTTGAGGATCTCCAGGTATTGCTGCATGGCGGCCTCGTAGTCGCCGGCCAGGGCGTGGCGGGCGGCCAGCTGTTCGCGCGCCTGCAGGTTGGCGCCGTCGTCGGCGACCTGCTGTTCGAGCGCTGAGGTATCCGGCGCATCCTCCGCCGCCCGTGCCAGTTCCAGCTGCGCGAACAGACGCTTGGTTTCGTCTTCTTCCTGGATTGCCAGCGGCAGGCTGGCCAGGGCCTTGCGCGCCTCCTCCAGCCGGCCGATGCGCATGGCGATGCGGGCGATGTCGAGCTGGATGCGGCTGTTGTCGGGGTCGTCGGCGGCGGCGATCTGCAGCATGCCCAGGGCCTCCTCGCCCTGGCCGGCCTCGGCCCTGGCCAGCGCCTGCTCGCGCACCGCGTCGGAGGGGCGCGGCAGGTAGCGGTCCAGCAGTGCGCGCAGGGCGGACTCGGGCTGGGCGCCGAGGATCTCCTCGACCACCTGGCCGTCGCGGAACAGCTTCATGGTGGGGATGCTGCGGATCTGGAAATACTCGGCCAGTCCGCGCTCGGCCTCGGTGTCGACCTTGGCCAGCAGGAAGCGGCCGGCGTATTCCTCGGCCAGCTGCAGCAGCACCGGTAGCTGCATCTGGCAAGGGCCGCACCACTCGGCCCAGAAATCGACCAGCACCGGGACCCGGCGGGAGTTTTCGATGACGACCTGTTCGAAGGTGTCGAGGGTGACATCCACTACGTTCGGATGGTCGCTCATGGGGGCTCCTTCAATACTCTTACTGAATCATTGCATGGATGCATGTAGGTCGGGTTGGCGAAGCGTAACCCGACAGAGATGCTGCGCCGTGAACGTCGGGTTACGCCCTTCGGGCTAACCCGACCTACGAGGTTCGCAGGATATGCAGGTATCAATCGATATCCAGCAGCACCAACTCGCGCGAATGGGTGTAGAGGATACCGCATTCAATGGGCAGTTGCGGCCACAGGCGCCGCGCGCCGGCGGCATAGTAACGCATCTGGCCCTGGAAGGACGCGGCATGCTGCGCGGCCGGCGCGGTGCCCAGCCGATGGGTCTTGTAATCGATGAGCAGCAGCCGGTCGGCCCGGCGCACCAGCCGATCGACGATGCCCTCCACCAGGACGCCGTCGTCCAGGTACTGCAGCGGCACCTCCTTCCAGGCCATTTCATAGCGGGCCGGGTCGAACAGGTCGGCCAGTCCGGGGTGGGCGAGCAGGGCGCGGGCCTCGGCCAGCCAGGCCTGCAGGTCGTCCTGCATGGCATCCCGGCCCGCCCAGGCGGCCAGCCGCTGCAGGGCGACCCCTGCGCTGATCGGGGCCGGCGCGCTCAGCCACTCCAGCAACAGGTGCACCGCCTGGCCGCGCAGGCGGCCGTCGGCATCGAAACCCTCGCTGTCGGCGATGGTCTCGTTGCGGCGGCTCGGCGCCAGCCGGTCGCGCGGCAGGGCAAATTCCAGCGGTCGGGCCAGGCGCGGATCCGGGGCCGGTGCTTCGGCCGCTGCCGGCGTTGCAACATTCGCCGCCGCAGCCGGCGCCACGCCGGTCTCCAGCACCAGCGGCGTGTCGAGGGCTTGCGTCTCCGGTGCCAGCCCGGTGCGGATCAGGTCGTGCCAGCCGCTGCCGCTGCCCCGGGCCGGGGCGGTGCCGGAGACGATCAGCAGCTGCCGCGCCCGGGTCAGGGCCACGTACAGCAGGTTGGCGTCCTCGCGCGCCTCGGCCTGCTGCTGGGCCGCCTGCCAGTCGCGGCTGATGCGGTCGCGCCGCGCCTGGCCCGGGTTGAGCAGGAAATAGCGGGGGCGCGCGTCGCTTGCCGGCCAGTCCACCAGCGCCTGCCAGGCGCTGCGGTCGCGTTCCGCCGCGGCGGCATCCAGCAGCAGTACCACCGGTGCCTCCAGGCCCTTGGCGCCGTGGATGGTGAGCATCCGCACCCGGTCGCCCGCCGCCGGCGGGGCGTCGTCCGGGGCCTCGTCGCTGCGTTCGCGCAGGCGGCTCAGCTGCTGCAGGAAGCGCGGCAGGCTGGGGTAGCGGCCGCTGTCGATTTCCAGCGCCAGTTCCAGGAATCGCTGCAGGTTGGCCAGTACCTGCGGCCGCAGCGCCGCCGGCGTGGCCGCGGCGTAGCGCGCCAGCACGTCCCCCTCGAAGAAGACCCGGTCCAGCAGGTCATGCACCGGCAGCCGTCCGACCCGTTCGTCCCAGCGCGGCAGGCAGTCGGCGGCCCGGCGCAGGGCTTCCGGCGTGGCCGGATCATCGGCCAGTGCACTCAGCCGGGCCATCCAGTCGCCCTGCTTCAGTCCGGCCAGGCGGACCAGGTCGGCATCCGTGGCGGCAAACAGGGGCGAGCGCAGCACCTGGGCCAGGGCCAGGTTGTTGTGCGGCGCGATCAGGGTCTGCAGCAGCGCCTCCAGGTCGCGCGCCTCCAGGCTGTCGAGCAGGGCGCCGCGGGAGGTGCCCAGGCAGGGGATGCCGGCGTCGCGCAGGGCGCGTTCGTAGTCGGCGGCATGGGTGCGGCTGCGCAGCAGGATCAGGATGTCGCCGTAGCGCACGGGGCGGGCCCGGTCGCCTTCCTCCAGCAGGCAGCCGCCGGCGATGAGCGCCTGGATGCGCTCGGCGGTCTGGCGGCCTTCGCGGTAGTAGCGATCATCCAGCGGCAGTTCCCGCGGCTGGCGCAGCGGATCGCGCAACCCGGTGGGTGCCGGCACCGGTTCGGCTTCAGGTGCGGCCTCGGCCTGGATCAGGGGCAGCAGTTCGACCCGGCCCCACAGATGGGGATGAAAGGTGCCGTGCGGTTCGAAGTGCGGCATGCGGCTGTGCAGTTCGGGCTGGGCGAAGACCCGGTTCACGCAGTCGATGATGGCCGCGGCCGAACGCCGGGAGTGCGTCAGGCTGTGGCGGCGGCTGGCGAGATGTTGTTCCAGCCATTCGCTGGCCGCGCCGAGCAGGCGCGAATCGGCGCGGCGGAAACGGTAGATGGACTGCTTTTCGTCACCGACCAGGAACACGCTGCGCGCCCGCTCGCTGCCGGCGGCCAGTTCCTCCAGCAGCGGCAGCAGCAGGCGCCACTGGGTGGGGTTGGTGTCCTGGAACTCGTCGACCAGCAGGTGATCGATGCGATTGTCGAGCTTGTACTGTACCCAGTGCGCCTGCTCGCTGCGGTTCAATAACTGATAGGCATGCCATTCCAGGTCGCTGAAATCCAGCTGACGCTGGTTGCGTTTGATGGCCTGGAACTGTTCCAGCAGCCGGGCGCCGGCATGATACCAGGCGCGATTGAGCTCCCAGTTGGTGCGGCGCTGGCGGGCGTCGAGCAGGTCGAGGAACTGCTCGCACAGCCGGGTATGCAGTCCCAGCAGCCGTTCCATGCCGTCAGCGCCGAGTTTCTTTTCCAGCGTCTTGCTGGCCTTGCGGCTGAGCGGTTCGCCTTTCTGCGTCAGCAGCGCCGGCCACAGGGCCTCGATGCGCGTCGGTGCCGGTGTGCCGGTGTTCAGGGCGGCATCGATGGCCGCGGCCTGCCGGGTGTGGGTATCGGTCGGATGCAGCAGCAGCAGGTCACGGAACTGCTGCAGCCGCTGACAGGTCAGGTCATTGAAGAAGACCTGTTCCGGATCGGTGTCCGGATCGATATCGAGTTGTTCGCGCAGCCGCTCCCCGGCCCAGGCGACCGGGTCGTCCCGGCCGTCGGTGTAGGCCCACCAGTCGATGCGGTGGGCGAGAAAACTGCCCAGCGCCGTCTGCACGCTGCCCAGACCGCCGCAGCCGTCCATCAGGGTATCCAGTGCCCGTCCGATGTCGCCCTCGGGCGCGGCGGTGGCCTCGGCATAGAGGGCATCCCAGGCGGCGTCGCGGGCGTCGCCTTCGGCCTCCAGCAGTTCGAAGCCCGGCGGGACCCCGGCCTCCAGCGGGAAGCGCTGCAGGATCTCCTGGCAGACCGAATGGAAGGTGGTGGCGCGCAGGTTGAAGTCGGCGCGCAGCAGGGTCTCATAGAGCCGGCGGGCCTGCCGGCGGAGTTCCGGCTCAGGTGCCACGCCCATCTGTTCCAGCAGCGGATCGAGGTCCGCGTCCGGCACCGTGGCCAGCAGACGCAGGCGTTCGGTGAGCCGCTCCAGCATCTCGGCGGCGGCCTTGCGGGTGAAGGTCACCGCCAGGACCCGGCCCGGCTCCACCCCCGCCAGCAGCAGCCGCATCAGCCGGGTGACCAGCAGCCAGGTCTTGCCGGTGCCGGCCGAGGCATGGACGGTGGCGTTGGCCGCCGGCCGGGTCGCATCCAGAGGGGAGTTCATGGCGGCAGAGCATACGTCAGCCCCGCAGGCCGGTAAACTCGGCGGCGGAATGTCGGCGGCAGCGGCGTATTTCCGCCGCGTGAGGGCAGCGATCGCTGCTGCCGACAACAGCTGATTCGATTAAAATATATTGAAAACAGTAAACAAAGTATTATTCCTGGGATGGTACGCCAGCTTTGGCACGGAATTCGCTTGTTTCATGGCGAAACACAGTACAGGGACAACTGTGCAAGCCAGGGGAAGCAACAGGGACAGGTCCGGGACGGACAGGATTACAGGGAAGTAAGGGGACAGGGATGCCCGTGGGAAGGGCGGCCATGCGGCCGCCCTTTTTCTTTATAGTCGGTGTCTACTCATCCCATACCGCCTTGCGGCACAGGCCATCCAGGTCGCAGCGGCGGCAGGTTGCCTCGTCACCCCAGGCCGGCAGGCCGGCGCCGGCGTCGATTTCCGCCGTCACTGTCTCCAGGCGCGCCTGTACCGCCCGGCTGAGGTGATCCAGATCCTCGGTTTCCAATGCAATGCGGTCCTGGATTTTCCTGCCCCTGTCGTCCAGCGGCAGGTAGCTGCTGCGTCTCACCGGCTGATCCAGCAGCAGCCGATAGAAGGGCAGCTGCACGGCCTCGCCGGCCTCGACCTGTTCCTGGTCCGGGGTGTAGCCGGTCTTGTAGTCGAGGATGGCCAGTCCCTCGGCGCCGCGGTCGATACGGTCGAGGCGGCCGCGCAGGGTCAGTTCCGGGTCCAGCGTCCGCTCGATGCGCTGCTCCACTGACTCGACCTGCCAGCCGCGGGCCTGCCGGATCTGCCAGTCGATGTATTCCGGGATGCGTACCTGCCAGCGTTTGAGCCAGCCGCGGTGCTGGAAGTTGTCTTCCAGATCGCGGGCGAACACCGCCTCGCTGATGCGGTTGAGCAGGGCAGTGGCTGCCTCCCGGTTGGCTTCGGTCAGGGTTTCCGCGAAGGGGCCGGGCAGGCCCCGCACCCGGCCGTGGAAGGCCTCCAGACATCTGTGCACGCGCTCGCCGTAATCCTGTTTCTGCAGTGCCTCGCGGATGGCCTCGGGCGGTTTCAGGCCCAGGCCGTCCGCGGCAAACCAGGCATAGGGACAGTCGATCAGGCGCTGGTGGCTGCTGGCGCTGACCCGGGGCGGGCGCAGGCCCGCGGGCAGGATCGGGCGCGGACGGTCCGGCGGTTCGGGCAGCGGCGGCGGGGCGGCGGGGCGGACCCGGCTGGCGGGCTGGTCGAGCGCGGCGGCCAGCCCGGTGTCTTCCAGGTCGTCATTCCAGGCCAGGCGGTGGAAGCCCTGCAGCAGTTCCAGCCAGGGGCTGGGCAGGACCGGCTCGCCCTGATCCTCGCGCCGGTGGGTGAGCAGGACCTGCCCGGCAGCGCCGAGCAGGCAGCGGAACAGGGCGAAGCGCCGGTCCAGGCGTTCGCGCCACACCGGCAGGCCCAGTTCGCGCCGTACCCGGTCGTTGAAGAAGGGGCCGGTGGGCGGACCGCCGGGCAGATGCCGGGCATCGCAGGCGGCCAGGATCAGCCCGTCGAAGCGCAGGCCCTGGCTCTGCTCCAGCGACAGCAGCCGCACCGGGCCGCCGGTGCCGGGCGGCGTGAAGTGGGCCGTCTCCAGGCTGCGGCCGAACCAGGTGCGGAACTCGGTCCAGTCGAGTTCCAGCGGGGTCAGGTTCACCGCGCTGTGCAGCCGCTCCCACACCCGCAGGATGCGTTCGCCCGCCGGATCCTGTTCCAGGGCGCGCCACACGCCCAGTTCGTCCAGACTGTCGCGCAGGGCCTGCAGGAGTCGTTCGGCGGGATGTCTGCCGGTCAGGCATTCGCGCAGGCCCGCGGCGGCTGACTCCAGCCGGTCGAGCAGGGCGAACAGGCCCTGGTACTCGGCGGCCGGCCAGTCGCCCAGCAGTTCCTGACGGGTGCCCAGCTGCCGGCGGTAGCGGGGGATGCCGCGGGCGATGCGGCCCTGCAGGATGACATCCTGCTCCAGCCGGTAGACCTGCAGCAGGTGCTGTTCGCGGTCGGCGCCGCTGGCGAAGGGGGATTTGAGGAAATCCAGCAGCGGCCGGTGTTCGAAGTCCTGCTCCACCGATTCCAGCCAGCGCTCCACCACGGTGGCCGCGCTGGTGGTGGACAGGGCCCAGCCGCCGGTATCGTTGAGCGTCACCCCGGCGCGCTCCAGCAGGGCGCGCACCCGCCGCGCCAGGCGCCGGTCCTCGGTGACGATGCCCAGGCGGCGCCGGCCCTCCAGCAGCCACTGGCGGATGCGCAGTTCAATGGCGCGCGCCTCCTGCTCGGCCGAATCGGCACCGAATACCGCCAGCTGCCCCTGCAGCGGGCTTGCCGGATGCGCCGCGGCGAACTCCAGTGCGCGCCGGCGCAGCTCCGGTGCGGTCCCGGTGTCGGCATAAATGCTGTCCAGACAGCGGGCCGCGGGCGGTGTGGGGTCGGCAACGATGTCGATGCCGGGGCAGAGCGCGTCCAGGGCGGTGTTCCCGTCCTGGCGCAGCCACAGGCAGTCCGGGTGCTGCAGGCGCTGCGCCAGCCAGGCGCGTTCGGCGCTGTTGAGCTCCGGTTCGCCTACCAGCACCAGCCCGAGTTCACCGGCGGCCGGTACAGCGGCCTGTATCAGGCACTGCAGCCTGGCCCGGGCCGGATCCTCGACCCGGAGCGCGGCAAGCTGCTCATGCCAGGCCCGCCACAGACGGTGGACGATCCCGGCCTCGCGTTCCAGTGCCGGCGGGGGGCGGCCGGCGATGCGGTAGGCCTGCCCCAGACGCCGGTGAAAGCCGTCCGCATCCGCCAGTTCGACCCGGTTCAGGGTCAACTCCTGGAACAACTCCAGCAGGTGTTCGGCCAGGCGCCAGGTATCCTCGTCGCCGAACAGCGCCTCGTGACCGCGCAGGGCCTCGACCAGGGCCAGCAGCCCGGCCTCCCGGCTCCAGACCGGCTGCGGGGCATCCAGGTGGGTGTCGAGGTAGTCGGACAGGGTGAGCAGGCGCGGGCCGAGCAGGCTGCCCGGGCCGCCGGCGGGCAGGGCCGCGAGCAGACGGCGGCGCAGGTCGGAGGCCGCCAGCGGCTGCGGCAGGATGACGTTGAGCCGCGACAGATCCGGCAGGTGTTCGTGCCAGCGTTCCAGGATGGCGTGGGCGGCCGCGGCCAGCAGGTCGGTGTGCCAGGGGTGGCGCTGGACCGTGGATACAGGTGATGTGTGCATGTGCCGACCGCGGTCTGGTAGTCCGGTAGGGTGGGTGAAGCGCAGCGCAACCCATCGCAGTGGCGGCAAACGATGGGTTGCGGCGCAAACGCCTTCACCCATCCTGCGCCTTCAGGCAGTCCGCAGGTTGGGCTTTACTGCGTTCAGCCCAGCCTGCACCTGACGACGACATCCCACGCCGTCTTCTACTTTTCCAGCAGCTTCAGCTTGTCCGGCTTGCCGTTCCATTCGTCGGCGTCGTCCGGCGCGTCCTTCTTCTGGGTGAGCACCGGCCAGTTCTGCGCCAGTTCAGCGTTGAGTTCGAGGAAATGCTCCTGGCCCTCGGGGATGTCGTCCTCGGCGAAGATCGCCTCGGCCGGGCATTCGGGCTCGCACAGGGTGCAGTCGATGCATTCCTCCGGATCGATGACCAGGAAGTTGGGGCCTTCGTGGAAGCAGTCGACCGGGCAGACCTCGACACAGTCCGTGTACTTGCACTTGATACAGTTCTCAACCACGACAAAGGTCATAACGGGCTCCGTAATCAGTTCCGGTCAACGGCCCGTAATGATAGGGGATTACGCAGGGTTTGGCGAGACCGGCCGGGCGGCCGGGTCAGCCCGCGACGGGGATGTCGGACTTGACCACGATGCGGTTGCGGCCCTGGCTCTTGGCCTCGTAGAGGGCGGCATCGGCCTGCTTGAGCAGGTCGTCGGGCAGGCCGCCGCGCGGACTGGCGGTGGCGATGCCGATGCTGAGCGTGATGCGGTCGGAGACCTTCGAGGCCTCGTGCTCGATGTTGAGGTCGTGGATGACCTGCTGCATCTTCTCGGCCACCTGCAGCGCGCCTTCCTCGTCGGTGTCGGGCAGGATCACTGCGAATTCCTCGCCACCGTAGCGGGCCACCAGGTCGGAGGGACGGTGCACGACATGATCGAGTTCGCGCGCCACGACCTTGAGGCAGTCGTCGCCGAGCTGATGGCCGTGGGTGTCGTTGTAGAGCTTGAAGTAGTCGATGTCGATCATGACCAGCGCCAGGCCGGTGCAGTTGCGCAGGGCCCGCTGCCATTCCTTGTCCAGCATCTTGTCGAACTGGCGGCGGTTGGCGATGCCGGTCAGGCCGTCCAGCGAGGACAGGCGCTGCAGCTCGCGGTTGCTTTCCTCGAGCTGGGTGTTGCTTTCCTCGAGCTGGCGCTGGATCTCGCGCAGGGCGTGATAGGCCGCGTCGCGCTCCTTCTGCAGCAGGTAGCTGCGCGAGTGGGCGCGGACCCGGGCCACCAGTTCGATCTTGTCCGGCAGCTTGACCAGGTAGTCGTTGGCGCCGCAGCTGAAGGCGTCGCTCTTGATGGACGGATCCTCCTTGCTGGAGAGCACGATCACGGGGATGTCCTGGGTGACCGGGTTGGCGCGGTAGAAGCGCACCAGCATGATGCCGTCGATCTCGGGCATGACCAGGTCCTGGAGGATGGTCGTGACCTTGAGCTCAGTGGCCATCTGGATGGCGTTGCGCGGGTCCTGGCAATAGTGCAGCTCGATGCCCGGTTCATCCTCCACCATGCGGCGGATGCCCTCGGCCACCATCTCCTGGTCGTCGACCAGCAGCACCACGCACGGCTGATCCGTGTCGGTCTCGCTGGCCTGCGGCTGCATGAGTGCGGATTCCTTCATGAGCTGTGTGATGCTATCCCTTGTTGCGGCTGATCGCCTCTTCAATGGCGACGGCAATCTGATTCAACGGCAGGATTTCACTGGTTGCCTGCAGGTCGGCGGCGGTTTTGGGCATGCCATAGATGGCGCTGGTCTCACGATCCTGCGCGATAGTATGACAGCCGGCCTGTTTCAGGGCCAGCAGCCCGGCGCCGCCGTCGCGGCCCATCCCTGTCAATAAGATACCAACGGCATGATGCGTCCAAAATTGAGCCATGGATTCGAAAAAAACGTTAACCGACGGGCGGTAGGGGTAGTTTTCCGGCTCCCGGGCGTAGCCCAGGCGCTGCCGCTCGTCCATCACCAGATGGGCCTCGCCGCCGCCGGCGACCAGCACCTGGCCGACCCGGACCGGGTCGCCCTGGCGGGCCAGACGCACCGGCAGGGCCACTTCCTCGTCCAGCCAGCGGGCGAAGCTGGGCGCGAACTGCTCGTCCACGTGCTGGATGATGACGAAGGCGGCCGGGAACCCGTCCGGGAAGGCCGACAGGATGGTGCGGATGGCGGCCGGCCCCCCGGTGGAGGCGCCGATGGCGACCAGGTACTCGCCCCGGTGCGGTACGGCCGGCGGTGGCGGCTGCGGCCGGTCCAGCGGCTGGACCCGCCGCGTGGCCTCGACCAGCCGGGCGATGGTGTCGAGCTTGTAGAGCAACTGCTCCCGGCCCTCCTGTTCGCCCGACAGCCCCAGTACCGGGGTGTTGATCGCGTCCAGGGCGCCCGCGCCCATGGCCTCGAACACCCGTGCGGCGTTGGTGTTCACGCTGGAGGTGACGATGACGATGGCGCAGGCGGCCCGCTGCATGATCCGCCGGGTGGCCTCCACGCCGTCCAGTTCCGGCATGATCAGATCCATCAGGATGATGTCGGGTTTGTCCTGTTCGGCCAGTTCCACGGCCTGGGCGCCGTCCTCGGCCACCCAGGCGATGCGGTAGCGACCGCTGGCCAGGATCAGCTGCTGCAGCACCTGGCGGGCAAGCGGCATGTCGTTGACGATGGCGATACGCAGCATGTGCGGTTAACTCCGTTTAAACAGCAAAAAAGCAACTCAAAAAAACAAATCATATGCAGGTCGGGTCAGCGGCAGCGTAACCCGACAGGCATGGCGGCCAGCGTCGGGTTACGCCCAGCGGGCTAACCCGACCTACGTCTGCAGACCCGAATAAAACACGCTCACGGCTCCCCGATCAGGTCCTGCACGGCATCGATCAGGGTGGCGTCCTGGAAACTGCCCTTGGTCAGGTAATAGTCGGCACCGACCTCCAGCCCGCGGGTGCGGTCCTCGTCGCGGTCCTTGTAGGAGACGATCATCACCGGGGTATGTTTCAGGTTCGGGTCCTGCTTGATCTGGCTGACGAACTCGAAACCGTTCATGCGCGGCATGTCGATGTCGCTGATGACCAGGTCATAATCACCCATGCGCACGGCGTTCCAGCCGTCCATGCCGTCGACGGCCACCTCGACCTGGTAGCCGATATTGGCGAGCATGTTGCGCTCGACCTCGCGCACGGTGATGGAGTCGTCCACCACCAGGATGCGCTTGCCGGTCTTGACCGCCTGGTGCGAACGGGCCTGTTCGATCCGGTCCAGACGCCCGCCGGCGATCACCAGGTCGGCCGAGCGCAGCAGATCGTCCACATCCAGGATCAGACAGGGACGGCCGTCTTCCAGTATGGAGCAGGCGGCGATGTCCTTGAGCTTGCCCAGGCGCTGATCCAGCGGGTTGACCACCAGCGTCCGTTCGCCCAGGAACCGGTCGACCACGAAGCCGTAGCGGTCCAGGCGCTCGCCCAGCACGACGATGCAGGCCTCGTCTTCATCCGGCGGCCCCTCGGGCAGGCCCAGCAGCTGGTTGGCCGCCACCAGGCCGATGTGATGATTGCCCAGGGTGAAGTACTGGCGCCCCTCCAGGACCTGGATCTGGCCGCGGTCGAGCTTGAGCGTGCGGTTGATCTGGGCCAGCGGCACGGCATAGGGTTCGCCGGCGATCTCCACCAGCAGCGAGCGCATGACGGAAAGCGTGAGCGGCAGCTGCATGTGGAAGCGCATGCCCCGGCCCGGGTGCGAGACCGCGTTGACCAGGCCGTGCATCTCCTGGACCACGCTGTGCACCACGTCCAGACCGACGCCGCGCCCGGAGATCTCGGTGACCTCGCTGCGGGTGGAGAAGCCGGGCAGGAAGATGAACTCCATCAACTCGGATTCGCTCAGATCCTTCGCCATTTCCGCGCTGACCAGCTGCTTGTCCACCACCTTCTGCCGCAGCAGCTCCAGGTCCATGCCGCGGCCGTCGTCCTCGACGATGATCGACAGCATCCCGGCACTGTGTATCGCCTCCAGACGCAGCCGCGCCTGTTCCGGCTTGCCGGCCGCGGCGCGCGCCTCCGGCGTCTCGATGCCGTGATCCAGGGCGTTGCGCAGCAGGTGATTGAGCGGCGCCTCGATCTTTTCCAGGATGTCGCGGTCGACCCGGGTCTCCAGCCCGCGGATGTCCAGCCGCACCTGCTTGCCCAGCGCGCGGCTGATGTCGCGCACCATGCGCTGGAAGCCATGCACGCCGTCGGCGAAGGGCCGCATCCGGCTGGCCACCACCTCGCGGCTGAGCCGGCCGGCCAGGTTGTGGGTGCGGCGGTCGTATTCCTCCAGTTCACCCAGGCGATCGCTGAGCAGATGCCGGCAGTCGCCGGCCCGGCGCAGGGCGTCGTTGAACAGGTTGCGGCCGAAATCGTCGACCCGGGGCGAGTCCATGTAGTCGCGCAGTCGGTCCAGCAGCCCGATCAGTTCCGACTGATACTGCTTGATGTGCTGCAGGCCGTCGGCGAAGGGCCGCAGCCAGCGCGCCTCGACCTGAACCTCGCCGGCCAGACCCATCAGCCGGTTGAGGCTTTCGCTGGAGACCCGGATGGCACTGTCCGCGGCGTGAGTTGCGCCGCTGCCGGCGGCCGGCTGGGTGGGTTCCGTGCTGGGGGCGGTCGGAGCCGGGGGCTGAACCTCGCGCCCGGCCAGGACGTCGGCCAGCAGGCCGCCCAGCCGGTCGACCTCGCCGGCATGCTGGCGGCACCAGTCACCGATGTCGGGACTCTGGCTCAGGCGCTGCAGCATGTCGGTGCTCTGCAGCAGCACGTCTATCGCCTCGGGACTGGGTTCCAGCCCGCCCTGCTGGGCGGCAACGAAGATATCCTCCATGGCGTGCGCCAGCCGCACTCCGGTGTCGATGCCGACCATGCGGGCCGCGCCCTTGAGCGAATGGGCCGCGCGCATCAACTGCTCGTGGGCGACACTGTCGCCGGGTGCGGATTCCAGCTGCAGCAGTCCGTCCATCAGCATGGCCAGCTGGGCCCCGGCCTCGCCGCGGAACAACTCCAGCATGGCGGGCTCGAGGTTCGCGTCCGGCGCGGCGTCTGCCGCTTGCGCCGCGCCGCCGGAAGCGGCGGACCCGGGGGTGACCGGCGCGGTGGGCTGTGCGCCGGTGGGCGGATCCGTTGCCGCCGCGGCCTCACCGCCCAGGGACTGTACGATGGCGTCGATGGCCGCCTCCTGCTGCTGCAGCCAGGCCGGGTCATCGGCATGGGCGGCGATGCCGCGCACCAGGTCGGTGGCCCGCAGCAGGGCATCGATGTGTGCGGCGGCGGGGGCGCGACGCCCCTGCTGGGCAGTGACGAACACATCCTCCATGGCATGCGCCAGCCGTACCGCCGGCGTGATATCCACGATCCGGGCCGCGCCCTTGATGGAATGGGCGGCGCGCATCAGGCCCTCCAGCGGGGCGCTGGCCGCGGGATTCTCCTCCAGCTGCAGCAGGCCCTCGCCCAGCGCCCGGGTATGGCTTTCCAGTTCCGTGCGGAACAGTTCCAGCATCACCGGGTTGATCGACTGGCCGCTCATCGCAGGCTCCGTTCCAGGCTGTGGAAGATCAGGTCGTCGTCGAGGATCCCTACCTGGACCTCGCGCCAGCTCAGGACGCCGCGGGTGTAGGTGCCGCGGGCCTTGCTCAGCGTCGCCGGCGGGCTGTGCAGTTCACTGTCATGATAGCGATGCAGCCCGTGCACTTCGGTGACCGGGAACACATAACGCTTACCGTCGCGCTGGACCTGGATCATGCGATCGCCGATGCCGACGCTGCCCATGCGCGGGGTGTGGTCGCCGCGCTCCAGCCCCAGCAGTCCGCCGAGCGAGACGCACAGCTGCAACTCGCCGCGCAGGTTGACCAGTCCCTTGACCAGGTTGCCGGGTACGTTCGGCAGTCGCTGCACCGGACGGGCGCCGGTGATCTCGTCGACGCTGCGGCCGTTCAGGCCCAGCCATTCGTCGCCCAGCCGGAAGATGAGGGCACTGCGGTTGTGCCGCTGTGCCGCCGCCGGCGGCTCGGCATAGCTGCGGGTGAACTCGGCGCGCACCGACTCGGCCAGCGGGCGTTCCAGCATGCGTCGGCCAGCGCGGGAATAGACCTCGCAGTTGTGACAGTGCATGAGCTCGGCCAGCCGTGGGCAGGGCTCGCCCCCACGGCGCCAGATGCCGATGCGGTTCCAGCAGTCGTCGATGGTGAATTCCCTGTCGGCACGCGTGTTCATCGTGTATTGGCAGCCTCGCGTTGCTGGCAGCGTTCAAGGCGTTCCTGCATGCGTTGCGCCGCCCGGGCCTCGCCGCGGCGCTGCAGCACCAGGGCCAGGTGCAGCATGGCGGGACAGTGCGCCGGATCCAGGTAGATGGCCTGGCGCAGCAGACGCTCGGCTTCCTCGGGCTCGCCGGCGGCATCACGGATCAGTCCCAGCAGATACAGGGCCTGGGCCTGGGCGCCCTGGGCCTCCAGCAGCTGCTCGCACAACTCGGCCGCCTCGACCAGGTGGCCGTCGTCGGCCAGCCGGGTGGCCTGTTCGAGTTGCTCCACGCCCGGGTCGGCCGCGCTCTGCGGCGGCGCGGCCACGGCCTGCTCCCGCTGGTCGATCCAGTGCGGCCGCGGCTGGCGGCGCGGCCTGATCGGCGTGCGCCGTGACCGGCGCGACTGGCGCAGCCGGGGTGCGTCCGGGACTGCGGCGCCGGCCGTTCCGAGCTCGCGGTGAAAACCGAAACTCTGCGGCAGGTTCAGTGACCGGAAGCCGCGACCGGCGAGCACCCCGGTCTCGGCATGGCCGACGAACAGCAGGCCGTCGCGGCCGAGCAGTCCTTCCAGGATGTCGATGGCCTGCGCCTGGGTCGGGCGGTCGAAATAGATGAGCAGGTTGCGGCAGAAGATCACGTCGTAGGGTGCGCGGTCGCGGCTGAATTCCGGATCGAGCAGATTGCCCTGCTCGAACCGGACCCGGTCGCGGATGTCGGGGTGCAGGTGGTAGCGGTCATCGGTCTGGCGGAACCAGGTGTCACGGTAATCGAGATGGTCGCCGCGGAAGGAGTTCTGGCGGTAGATGCCCAGGCGCGCGGTATCGATGTTGTACCGACTGATGTCCACGCCGTGCACCTCGGTCTGGTCCGGGGCCAGCCCCAGGTCGGCCAGCACCATGGCCAGGGTGTAGGGTTCCTCGCCGGTCGAGCAGGGCAGGCTGAGCAGGCGCAGCCTGCGCTCGCCCGCGCGCGGCAGCCAGTGCTGCTCCAGGTGCCGCTTCAGGGCCTGGAACGGGTGCCAGTTGCGGAAGAACCAGGTCTCGGGGATGACCACCAGTTCGATCAGCTCGCGCATTTCCTCCGGGCTGCTTTCCAGGCGCTGCTGATAGCGTTCGCTGTCGTCGATGTGGGTGCGCCGCATGCGCTCGCGCACGGCACGCTGGATGGCGCTGGAGCCGATGGAGGCGGCATTCAGCCCCATGGTGTCCTGCAGCAGTTGCTCGATCCGGGTCAGCTGCATGCGGCCACGTCCCGGAACAGCAGCGCTTCCACCTCGGGGGTGAGCAGCGCATCCGCCTCCACGGCCTGAAGCAGACCGCGTTCATCGCGGGCCACCCGGCCGAGATAATGGGCATCGGGGATCTCCACCCCGGTGTCGGTGAAGGCCTCCGGCGCCAGCGTGAGGGTTTCCACGACCTGTTCGGCCAGCAGGCCCAGCGGCCGGCTGCCGCCGGCCGTGAGCGGATGGTCGATGACCAGGATGCGGGTGCTGTGCAGGACCCGGCTGGACCGACCCAGCGTCAAGGCGGTCAGGTCGATGACCGGCACCGTGCGGCCGCGGTAGTCGAACAGGCCGGCCACGTATGCCGGTGCCCGCGGCAGTGGACGCAGTTCCACGAAGGGCACGATCTCGATCAGCCGCCCGGTGTCCAGGGCGTAGCGCTGGGCGTCGAGATGAAACAGCACATGAAGCATGGCGGTTGCCGCTCCCGCTCAGGCATTGAGCCTGATGTGCGAGACGCCTTCCTGCAGCCGGCGCGCCGCCTCGTTGAGTTGCTGGATGGCGCCGTTGGACTGGCGCAGCGACTCGGCCGTCTGCTGCGAGGTCTCGGCCAGCTGCACCATGGCATCGTTGATCTGGTTCGCACCCTGGGCCTGCGACTGCATGCCCTCGTGCACCTCCTCGTAACGCGGGATGAGATTCTCCACCTCCTCGATGATGCGTCCGAGTTGCGAACTGACGTTGCGCACATCGTCCACGCCGGTGCGCACCTCGGTGGAGAACTTCTCCATGCCCATCACGCCGGCCGAGACCGCCGACTGCATCTCCTTGACCATCTGTTCGATGTCCCAGGTCGCCACGGCGGTCTGGTCGGCCAGGCGGCGGATCTCGGTGGCCACCACGGAAAAGCCCACGCCATACTCGCCAGCCTTTTCCGCCTCGATGGCGGCGTTGAGCGACAGCAGGTTGGTCTGGTCGGAGACCTTGTTGATGGTGGTCACCACGGTGTTGATGTTGGCGGCCTTCTCGCTCAGCACCGCCAGCTTGGAATTGATGGTGTTGGTCGCCTCCAGCATGTGGCGCATGGTCTCCTCCATGCGGGTGAGCGAACTGCGCCCGGCGTTGGCCTGCTCGGCGGTCTTGAGCGCGACGTCGGTGACCTCGTGCATGGTGTTGACGAGTTCGTTGGAAGTGGCCGAGATCTGGGTCACGGTGGCGCGGATCTCGTTGGTGGTGGCGGCCTGTTCGTTCACCGTGGCCTCCTGCTGCTTGGCGGTGGCGGCGATCTCGGTCACCGAGGAGGTCACCTGGATGCCGGCCTGCTGGATGCGGGCGACCAGGCTGTTGAGACTGTCCAGCATGCCCTGTACGCCGCTGGCCAGTTCCGAAATGATGTCGTCGTCGCGATAGATCATCAGCTGGCCGGTGAGGTCGCCGCGGGCGGCCATCTCGACGACTTCCTGAATGAGTTCCACCTTGCCGGTCAGGTCCTCGGCGGCCTGGCGCTCGCGCTCCAGGTTCTCCTTCATCTTGCGGGTCATGCGGTTGAAGGCCTGGCCCAGCAGGCTGAATTCGCGCAGCTGGTCCTCGCGCACCTGGCTGTCCAGATCGCCGTCGGCGCCGCGGCGCATGTCCTGGATCAGGGCATTGACCGGGGCGAACAGGAAGCGGTTGAAGATGCCCAGCGCGATCAGCAGCGCGCCGCCGAACAGCACCACGTAGGCCACGGCGGTCTGGTTGCGCACGTCGAGCATGTTGGCCACCAGTCGTTCCTGCGGCTGCTGGGCACTGAGGGTGAGCAGGGGGCTGCCCGCGGCATCCTGCAGCACGTGCTGCACACTGATGCGCTCGCCCTGCCTGCCGGACTGCCAGTCGGGAGAGCGGTACAGCGGCTTGCCGGTGCGGGTGGCGAGCAGCAGCGGCTGTCCCAGTGCGGCCTCCAGCTGCTGCACGGCGGTGTCCAGTCCGGCCTGGATTTCCAGCCAGGCGCTGCGTTGCGGGGTGCCGGCCGGCAGTGTCAGGCTCAGTACCGGCCCGGTCGGCGTCAGACGCAGCTGGCCGCTGTCTCCCGCCCCCCGACGGGCCTGCAGGGTCTCGGGATCGAGGGCGCCGTCCATGGCCAGTTCACCGCTGCCGGCCAGCGGCTCGCCGTCGGCGGAATAGACGCCGACCCGGTAGCCCTCCAGGCCGGTGGTCTGCCCCAGGTCGTGGATTGACTGCTCCAGATAGGCGGCCAGCCGGCGGCTGCCCATGCCGCTGTTGACCAGGATGTGCTGAAACGCCGGATCATTGCCCAGCGCATGGCCGACCAGACGGGCGTTGCGCTCGAGTTGCTGCAGCAACTGGCTGGCATGGGTCTGCAGCTTGCGCTCACTCAGGTCGGTCTGTTCCGTCAGGGCGGCCGCGCGGTAGCGGTTGCCGGAGTACAGGGCCAGTGCCACGGTGGTGGCGCCAACCAGCAGGATGGTGCCGATGGTGATGGCCTTCAACGAAATCTTGTTCAGTTGCATGACGCGTCCTTGTTGCCGATGGGGGCGACCCCGGGCTGTTGTTGTATCCGGTTTGAGTGGCACTTGTTTGTGCCGCGTCATCCCGCGACGGCAGGGGGCCAGCGTTTGTCGGTTCGGCCGCGCATGGATCCCCGCTTTCGCGGGGATGACGGAGAGACCGAAAACCGGCTGATGCAAGGGCCCTCATGTCCGAGTTGGCAGGTCGGGTTGGCCCGTAAGGGCGTAATCCGACAACATCAGCGGTACCTGTCGGGTTACGCTGGCGCCAACCCGACCTACACCTAAGTTTCTTATTTGAATAGCAAAATGGGTGCCATGCGGGGAGAAAAGGCAGCCGGCTGGAGAATGGTATTGATTTCAGAGGGTTAAGGGGTGACGTGAGGCGCGAGAACGGCGGCTGATGTGACGGTTTCGTGGCGGGTCGGGCGCAGCGGCGTCAGTCCAGCAGGCCCTTGAGCTTGTACAGCACATCCAGGGCCTGGCGCGGGGTGAGCTCGTCGGGCTCGATGCCCTCCAGGGCCTCCAGCAGGGGATGGTCGGCCGGGGTGGAGAACAGCCCCAGCTGGGGGCCGTCGGCCGCGCCGGCGGTGGCCGGTTCGATCGGCTGGGCTTCCAGTTCGCGCAGTCGCTCCCGGGCCTGGCGCAGCACCGGCTGCGGGATGCCGGCGAGCGCGGCCACGTGCAGGCCGTAGCTGCGATCGGCCGGGCCCTCCTTGACCGCGTGCAGAAAGACGATGCGCTCGCCGTGTTCCATGGCGTCCAGGTGCACATTGGCGATGCCGGGGTAGTGCTCCGGCAGCTGGGTGAGTTCGAAGTAGTGGGTGGCGAACAGGGTGAAGGCGCGGATGCGCTGCGCCAGGTCCGCCGCACAGGCCCAGGCCAGCGACAGGCCGTCGTAGGTGCTGGTGCCGCGGCCGATCTCGTCCATCAGTACCAGGCTCTGCTCGCTGGCGTTGTGCAGGATGTTGGCGGTCTCGGTCATCTCCACCATGAAGGTGGAGCGCCCGCCGGCCAGATCGTCCGAGGCGCCGATGCGGGTGAAGATGCGGTCGATCGGCCCGATCACGGCCGCTTGCGCCGGCACGAAGCTGCCGATGTGCGCCAGCAGCACGATCAGCGCGGTCTGGCGCATGAAGGTGGATTTGCCGCCCATGTTGGGGCCGGTGATGATGAGCATCCGGCGCGCGTCGTCGAACTCGACATCGTTGGGCACGAAAGGCCTGTCCATCACCTGTTCCACCACCGGGTGGCGGCCGGCGCGGATCGACAGGCCCGGGGTGGGGGACAGGCTGGGCCGGCGCAGGTCCAGGGCATCGGCGCGTTCGGCCAGGGTGGCCAGCACGTCCAGTTCGGCCAGGCCCTCGGCACAGCCCTGCAGCGTGGCCAGATGCTCGCACAGCTGCTCCAGCAGGCTGTCGTAGAGCGCCTTCTCCCGCGCCAGGGCGCGTTCGCGTGCGCTCAGCACCTTGTCCTCGAACTGCTTCAACTCCGGGGTGATGTAGCGCTCGGCGCCCTTGAGCGTCTGGCGGCGCTGGTAGTCGGCCGGGACCTGATCGGACTGGGCTCTGCTCACCTCGATGTAATAGCCGTGCACCCGGTTGTAGCGCACCTTCAGGGTGCTGATGCCGGTGCGTTCGCGCTCGCGGTTTTCCAGTTCCAGCAGAAACTGGTCGGCATGCTCGCTCAGGCCGCGCAACTCGTCCAGCTCGCTGTCGTAGCCGGCGGCGATGACGCCGCCGTCGCGGATCAGTACCGGCGGCGATTCGATGATGGCGCGGCGCAGCAGCTTGTGCAGCTGCGGATGCTCGCCGATGCGCTGGCGCAGTTCGGTCACCAGCGGATCGTCGCTGGCGCGCAGCTGCTCGCGCAGTGCGGGCAGCTGGCCGAGGCTGTCGCGCAGCCCGGCCAGGTCGCGCGGCCGCGCCGATTTCAACGCCACGCGCGAGAGGATACGCTCCATGTCGCTGATACCGCGCAGGCTGTCCTGGTAGGCGGCGTAATTGCAGTTATCGAGCAGCGCGTCCACGCACTGATGACGCTGATGCAGGCGGGCGGTGTCGCGCAACGGCCGGTGCAGCCAGCGCCGCAGCAGCCGGCTGCCCATGCTGGTGGCGGCGGTGTCCAGCACCCCGAGCAGGGTGTGGCGGCGCTCGCCCGAAGGCGCGCTGTCGAGTTCCAGGTTGCGGCGGCTGGCGGCGTCCAGAATGATGGCGTCCTCGCGCCGTTCGTGGGCCAGGCCGCGCAGATGCGGCAGGGCCGCGCGCTGGGTCTCCTGCACATAGCCCAGCAGACAGCCGGCCGCGCCCACCGCCAGCGGCAGGCCCTGACAGCCGAAGCCGGTGAGATCCCGGGTGCCGAACTGCTCGGTCAGCCGGCGATAGGCGGCCTCGGTGTCGAACAGCCAGGCCGGGCGCTGGCGGCTGCCGGGGCGATCATTCAGCCAGGCGGGCAGGGCCGCGCCCTCCGGCAGCAGCAGCTCACTCGGCGCCAGGCGCTCCAGTTCGCCGGCCAGGGCCTCCTCGCCGGCCAGTTCCTGCACCGTGAAGCGGCCGCTGGCCAGGTCCAGCGCGGCCAGGCCGTAGTCGCCCTCGCCATCGACCGCCACGGCAGCCAGCAGGTTGTCGCGGCGCTCGTCCAGCAGGGCCTCGTCGGTCAGCGTGCCCGGGGTAACGATGCGCACCACCTTGCGCTCCACCGGACCCTTGCTCTTGGCCGGGTCGCCGACCTGTTCGCAGATGGCCACGGACTCGCCCAGCTTGAGCAGCCGGCCCAGGTACTGCTCCACGCTGTGCACCGGCACGCCGGCCATGGGGATAGGCTCGCCGGCCGACTGGCCGCGTCGGGTCAGGGTGATGTCGAGCAGGGCGGCGGCGCGGCGGGCGTCATCATAGAAGAGTTCGTAGAAGTCGCCCATGCGGTAGAAGACCAGGATGTCGGGGTGCCCGGCCTTGATGCGCAGGTACTGCTGCATCATTGGAGTGTGGGCGGCATTGGCTGGAGCGGTCCCGGTCATGGCGCGAAGTTTACGTCCCTCGTCCCGGCAAGGCCACACTCACGGCGGTACCCGCTCCCTTGCGCCGGCGGGATGGCTCGTTTTTTCCGTCATTGCGAGCACAGCGCGGCAATCTCATAATGCAGAATCAGCCGGTTGGAGATTGCCGCGCTGTGCTCGCAATGACGTATCCCGAGGAGAGCAGTGCCCATGCGGCGAGACTATGACGAGAAACGCGACTTCCGGCGCATGGCGCTGGACACCCGGATCCAGTGCAAGGACCTGGCCAGCGGCGAGACCTTCTACGGCCATGCCCAGGACCTGAGCAGTCAGGGGCTGTCCATCGACACCGACCGGGAATTCGCCCCCGGCACGCGGCTGGAGGTGCGCATCGTCCCGGAGAAGGCCCTGGTGCCGCCGCTGTATGCCGCGGTCGAGGTGGTGCGGGTGGAGCCCGCGGCCAACGGCCAGGGCTACAATCTCGGCGTGCGCATCCTCGAGCACAAATCCTGACCGATAGAAGGTGGGCAGTAGGATGGGTGCAGGCGCGGAGCACCGTAACCCATCGACCGACCGGCCTCGATGGGTTGCGCTGCGCTCCACCCATCCTACCCGGGCGGGGTATGTTGTAGGTCGGGTTGGCGCAGCGTAACCTGACACCCCGGCGGTGCTGCCGCATATGTCGGGTTATGCCCTCCGGGCCAACCCGACCTACAAGGCTGATCCATGACCCAGAGCACCAATAGCAATGAAGCGCGGCTGTCGGACCTGAGCCGGGCGCTCGGCCGGGCGGCGACCGAGGCCGGGGTGATGCTGACCGTGGCCGAGTCCTGCACCGGTGGCTGGCTGGCCAAGGTCATCACCGACACCCCCGGCAGTTCGCACTGGTTCGACCGGGGCTTCGTCACCTATACCAACGCCGCCAAGCAGGACCTGCTGGGCGTGAGTCCGGCGACGCTGGAGGCGCAGGGCGCGGTGAGCGAGGCGACGGTCCGGGAGATGGCCGCCGGCGCCCTCGCGCACAGCCGGGCGCAGCTGGCCGTGGCCATCAGTGGCATCGCCGGCCCCGAGGGCGGCACCGAGGACAAGCCGGTCGGCACTGTCTGCTTCGCCTGGAACCGGCTCCACCAGGCGCCCCGCGCCGAAACCCTGAAACTGCCGGGCGACCGCGAAGCGGTACGCCGCCAGGCGGTGGAGCGGGCACTCTATGGCCTTCTCGCAGCCCTCGGACATCACGACTGACGCGACGCAGCGGCTGTTCTTCGCCCTGTGGCCGGACGGCGGGGTGCGCGAGCGGCTCGATGCCGCGGCCGCGGCCGCGGCCCGGGACAGCGGCCGGCGGGTCCCGCGGGGCAACCTGCACCTGACCCTGGTGTTCCTGGGCCAGACCCCGGCCGCACGGCGCGACTGCATGATTCAGGCGGCCGCGGCCATCCGCTGCCCGGCCTTTGAGTTGTGCCTGGACCGCTTCGGCCACTTCCGCCGTGCCCGCATCGCCTGGCTGGGACCGACCGCGCCGCCGCCGGCGCTGGTCGATCTGTACCGGCAGCTGAACGCGGCCCTGGCCGACTGCGGCGGCACGCCGGAGACCCGGCCTTTCGCGCCGCACGTCACCCTGGCGCGCAAGGCCGGACGCTGCCGGGCCCCGGCGGAATTCGTGCCCATCGACTGGGCGGTGCGCAGCTTCGCCCTGGTGGAGTCCCCCGGCGACGGCAGCGGCTACCGGGTGCTGGCGACCTGGCCGCTGGCCGCTGCGTGATGGGTTGCGCTGCACCTCACCCGTTCCATCGGGGGGATTGTAGGATGGGTGCAGGCGCGGAGCGCCGTAACCCATCGTCTGGCCGCTCCGCGATGGGCTGCGCTGCGCTCCACCCATCCTACCCGGGCGGGAATTTGTAGGATGGGTACAGGCGCGCAGCGCCGTAACCCATCGACCGGGCGGTCCGCGATGGGTTGCGCTGTGCTCCACCCATCCTACCCGGGTGAGGGATGTTGTAGGATGGGGGAAGCGCCCGCCCCTCTGGACAACTGGATAAACATCCAGTATAACAAACAACCACAAGGGCACGGCCCGAACACCCCTGACAGCACAGCCTGGAGACCCCTATGGACGACAACAAGCGCAAGGCCCTGAGTGCCGCTCTCAACCAGATCGAAAAACAGTTCGGCAAGGGTGCCGTGATGCGGATGGGCGACGTCGGCGCCGTGCGCGATGTCGAGGCCATCTCCACCGGCTCGCTGGGACTGGACGTGGCCCTGGGCATCGGCGGCCTGCCCGCCGGCCGCGTGGTCGAGATCTACGGGCCGGAATCCTCCGGCAAGACCACGCTCACCCTGCAGGCGATCGCCGAATGCCAGAAGACCGGCGGCACCGCCGCCTTCGTCGACGCCGAGCATGCGCTGGATCCCACCTATGCCGAGAAGCTGGGCGTGAACGTCGACGACCTGCTGGTCTCCCAGCCCGACACCGGCGAACAGGCGCTGGAGATCGCCGACATGCTGGTGCGCTCCGGCGCCGTGGACGTGGTGGTGGTCGACTCGGTCGCCGCGCTCACCCCCAAGGCCGAGATCGAGGGCGAGATGGGCGACTCCCACGTCGGCCTGCAGGCGCGCCTGATGTCCCAGGCCCTGCGCAAGCTCACCGGCAACATCAAGCGCTCCAACACCCTGGTCATCTTCATCAACCAGATCCGCATGAAGATCGGCGTCATGTTCGGCAATCCCGAGACCACCACCGGCGGCAACGCCCTCAAGTTCTACTCCTCGGTGCGCCTGGACATCCGCCGCATCGGTGCCATCAAGAAGGGCGACGAGATCGTCGGCAACCAGACCCGCGTCAAGGTGGTCAAGAACAAGATGGCCCCGCCCTTCAAGCAGGTCGAGTTCGAGATCCTTTACGGCGAGGGCATCTCGCGCGAGGGCGAGATCATCGACATGGGCGTGGCCGAGGGCCTGGTCGAGAAGTCCGGCGCCTGGTACTCCTACCAGGGCGAACGCATCGGCCAGGGCAAGGAGAACGTGCGCAACTTCCTCAAGGAAAACCCGGACATCGCCAACGACATCGATCAGCAGCTGCGGGCCAGACTGCTGGTCAAGCCCAAGTCCAGTGCCGAGGAGGCCATGGACGAGGCGCCCGAGCCGGAGGCGCTGAACTAGTCGCGACGGTGGCATGAACGCAGAGGCGCGGAGACGCAAAGAAAGATCAATATATTGAAAAAACCTTTGCGCCTCTGTGCCTCTGCGCCCTCCGCGTTATTATCACCGCACTAGACAAGTCCAAAGACTTCGCGTAACGGATATTGCCCGGCTTCGGCCGGGTAATGTCTTTATGGGACCCGGAATCATGTCGGAACAGGACGAAGCCGAAATGCCGGAACCGGGAGACCGTTCGGTCGAGATCGAGCACAAGCTGGTCGAACTGCTGGCCCGGCGCGAGCACAGTCGCCGGGAACTGCTGCGCAAGCTGGAGCAGCGCGGCTACGGTTCTGACGAGGTTGAACCGGTGCTGGCGGAGCTGACTGCGCAGGGGCTGCAGAGCGAGGCGCGCTTTGCCGAGCACTATGCCCGCGGCCGCGAGCAGCGCGGCTACGGCCCGGTGCGTATCCGTCAGGAACTGCGCGAGCGCGGCATTGACGACGGCCTGATCGCGGCGGCGCTGGGAGCGCTGGAGGTGGACTGGTTCGCCGCCGCCCGCGCCGCCCGGCACAAGCGCTTCGGGGCGGCGGCCCCGGCCGATTTCCGGGAGCAGGCCCGGCAGCTGCGGTTTCTCAACAACCGCGGTTTCGACGCCGAGCAATGCCGCGTCGCGCTGGAGAACGACCCGGCGGACCGGTGACGCGCGGTCCCGCATCAGGTAAGCTTTGAGCCGGATCCAGCGGGCTTGTGTCCAGGCCCGACACATTACCCGTCATCCCGGTGCAGGCCGGGATCCAGTGGCCGCAGCGGTATCTGGATCCCGGCCTGCACCGGGATGACGATCACAGGCATGACAACCGCGATTCATACGGTTGTGGGAATGAGCGGCATGAAGACAAGCGCGGACATCCGCACCCTGTTTCTGGAATTCTTCCGCGAGCGCGGCCACGAGGTCGTGGCGTCGAGTCCGCTCGTGCCGGCCAACGACCCGACCCTGCTGTTCACCAATGCCGGCATGGTCCAGTTCAAGGATGTCTTCGTCGGCAAGGAGACCCGCAGCTACAGCCGCGCGGCCAGTTCCCAGCGCTGCGTGCGCGCCGGCGGCAAGCACAACGACCTGGAGAACGTCGGCTACACCGCCCGCCACCACACCTTCTTCGAGATGCTGGGCAACTTCAGCTTCGGCGACTATTTCAAGCGCGAGGCCATCCAGTACGCCTGGGAGTTCCTGACGCAGACCGCCGGTCTGCCGGCGGAGAAGCTGTGGGTGACCGTGTACGAGGAGGACGACGAGGCCGCCGACATCTGGCTGAACGAAATCGGCGTCGACCCCGATCGCTTCACCCGCATCGGCGACAAGCCCGGCGGGGCCAGATACGAAAGCGACAACTTCTGGTCCATGGGCGACACCGGCCCCTGCGGCCCCTGCACCGAGATCTTCTACGATCACGGCCCCGAGGTCGAAGGCGGTCCGCCCGGCACCCCGGAGGAGGACGGCGACCGCTACATCGAGATCTGGAACCTGGTGTTCATGCAGTACAACCGGGACAAGGACGGCAACATGAGCCCGCTGCCCAAGCCCTCGGTGGATACCGGCATGGGCCTGGAGCGCCTGGCCGCCGTGCTGCAGGGCGTGCACAGCAACTACGAGATCGACCTGTTCCGCAACCTGATCCTGGCCGCCGCCGAGGTGGTCGGGGTGAAGGATGCGGGCCAGAGTTCGCTGCGGGTGATCGCCGATCACATCCGCTCCTGCGCCTTCCTGATCACCGACGGCGTGCTGCCCTCCAACGAGGGCCGCGGCTATGTGCTGCGCCGCATCGTGCGCCGCGCCGTGCGCCACGGCTATCGCCTCGGCGCCGATGGCATCTTCTTCCACAAGCTGGTCGCGCCGCTGGTCGCCGAGATGGGTGAGGCCTATCCGGAACTCACGCAGGCGCAGGCCCAGGTCGAGCGGGCCTTGCGACAGGAAGAGGAACGCTTCGCCGAGACCCTGGACCAGGGTATGAAGATCCTGGAGGCCGATATCGCCGGTCTGTCCGGCAAGGAAATTCCGGGTGAGACGGTGTTCAAGCTCTATGACACCTACGGCTTCCCGGTGGATCTGACCGCCGACATCGCCCGCGAGCGCGAGCTCACCCTGGACATGGCCGGCTTCGAGCGCGAGATGGCCGCCCAGCGCGAGCGCGCTCGCGCCGCCAGCCAGTTCGGCGCCGACTACTCCAGCGACATCGAGGTCCGGTGCAGCAGCGAATTCACCGGCTACGAACACCTGATCGACCGCGGCCGGATCGCCGCGCTGTTCCGCGGCGCCGAGCCGGTCGAGGTGCTGCATGCCGGCGAGTCGGGCATCGTGATTCTGGACAACACCCCCTTCTATGCCGAGAGCGGCGGCCAGGTGGGCGACAGCGGCACGCTGGAGACCGCCGGCGCCCGCTTCACCGTCAACGACACCCAGAAGCGCGGCACCGGCGCGCACGCCCATATCGGCGTGCTCGAATCCGGCGAACTCAAGCTGGGCGAGCAGGTCGAGGCCCGGGTCGACGCCGAACGCCGCCAGGCCACCCGGCTCAACCACTCCGCCACCCACCTGCTGCACGCCGCCCTGCGCCGGCTGCTGGGCGAGCATGTGCAGCAGAAGGGCTCGCTGGTCGAGCCCGAGCGGCTGCGCTTCGATTTCTCCCATCCCCAGGCGATCACGCCCGAGGAACTGCAGCGCATCGAGAATATGGTCAACGACCAGATCCGCCGCAACGTGTCGGTCGATACCCGCATCATGGACATCGATTCCGCCATGCAGGCCGGGGCCATGGCCCTGTTCGGCGAGAAGTACGGCGATCAGGTGCGGGTGCTGAGCATGGGCGACTTCTCGGTCGAGCTGTGCGGCGGTACCCACGTCGAGCGGGTCGGCGATATCGGCCTGTTCAAGATCACCAATGAAACCGGCATCGCCTCCGGCGTGCGCCGCATCGAGGCGGTCACCGGCGACCGGGCCCTGGCTTACGTCGAGCAGACCGAGCAGGCGCTGGGTCGCATCGCGCGCCTGGTCAAGGGCAGCAGCCAGGACGCCGAATCCCGGGTGCAGCAGCTGCTGGAGAAGAACCGCCAGCTGGAGAAGGAACTGGAGCAGCTCAAGAGCAAGCTGGCCAGCAGCCGCGGCGGCGATCTGGCCAGCGAGGCGGTGGAGGTCGAGGGCATCCAGGTGCTGGCCGCCCGCCTGGACGGCGCCGATCCCAAGTCGCTGCGCGACACCCTGGACCAGCTCAAGAACAAGCTGGGGGCAGCGGCCATCGTGCTGGCCGCGGTCAATGATGACAAGATCAGCCTGGCCGCCGGCGTGACCAAGGCCGAGACCGGGCGCGTCAAGGCCGGCGAACTGGTCAATCACGTGGCCCGGCAGGTGGGTGGCAAGGGGGGCGGGCGGCCCGACATGGCCCAGGCCGGCGGCAGTCAGCCCGAGCATCTGGACGCGGCCCTGGCCTCGGTGCCGGAATGGGTGCGCTCCGTGCTGACAGAAAGCCAGAGCGCCTGAGCGGTCTCTGTCATTGCGAGCGTAGCGTGGCAATCTCGTCCCGCATAATCAGCCGGTTAGAGATTGCCGCGTCACTTCGTTCCTCGCAATGACGTTTATTGTTTTCATGCCCGAAAATCCCATCGGGCGTTTCATCCCGCCGCGATTTGTAGTTTAATTCACGCCTTTCGTGCCCCGCCCGGGGCCAGACAATCGGGTTTACACGCATGGCACTGCTGGTACAGAAATTCGGCGGCACCTCGGTCGGCAGCCCCGAGCGCATCGAGGCCGTCGCCGCCAAGATCAAGCAATACCGCGACAACGGCGATGACGTGGTGGTGGTGGTCTCGGCCATGAGCGGCGAGACCGACCGTCTCATCGGCCTGGCCCGCGCGCTGAGCGAGGCGCCGCCGCCGCGCGAGATGGACGTGCTGCTGTCCACCGGCGAGCAGGTCACCATCGCCCTGCTCAGCATGGCGCTGCAGAAGCGCGGCTGCCCGGCCAAGTCCTATACCGGCAGCCAGGTCCACATCCTGACCGACAACGCCCACTGCAAGGCCCGCATCCAGGGCATCGACGGCAGCCGCATCCAGCAGGATCTGAAGGAAGGCAAGGTGGTGGTCGTCGCCGGCTTCCAGGGCGTGGACGAGCAGGGCAATATCACCACCCTGGGCCGGGGCGGTTCGGACACCACCGCCGTGGCCCTGGCCGCCGCCCTCAAGGCCGATGAATGCCAGATCTTCACCGACGTCGACGGTGTCTACACCACCGATCCGCGCGTGGTGCCCCATGCCCGCCGGCTGGAGCGCATCACCTTCGAGGAGATGCTGGAGATGGCCAGCCTCGGCTCCAAGGTACTGCAGATCCGCTCGGTCGAGTTCGCCGGCAAGTACAATGTCCCGCTGCGGGTCCTGTCCTCCTTCCAGGAGGGCCCCGGGACCCTGATCACCTACGAGGATGAGACCATGGAAAACGCCCTGATTTCCGGCATCGCCTTCAACCGCGACGAGGCCAAGATCACGGTGCTGGGCGTGCCCGACCAGCCCGGTGTGGCGCACAAGCTGCTCGGCCCGGTGGCCGCGGCCAATATCGAGGTGGACATGATCGTGCAGAACATGGCCCCGGACGGCGCGACCACCGACTTCACCTTCACCGTGCACCGCAACGACTACGAGCGCGCCCTTGAGGTGGTCCGCCGGACCGCCGGTGAGATGGGGGCGCGCGAGGTGGCCGGCGACGACAAGATCGTCAAGCTGTCGCTGGTGGGCGTGGGCATGCGCAGCCACGCCGGCATCGCCTCAACCATGTTCGAGACCCTGGCCAACGAGGGTATCAATATCCGCATGATCTCGACCTCGGAGATCAAGATTTCCGTGGTGGTGGACGAAAAATACCTCGAACTGGGGGTGCGTGCGCTGCACGACGCCTTCCAGCTCGAGGCCCCGGCTGCGGGTTGAGCCGCGGAAAAATGTCGCCGCTCAGCGCTTGGGTTGCCAACATTCTGAAATAAATAGAAATCTATAAATGGCTGGGGACGGAAAATTGACTATAGTTTCCGATGCCCGTGCCGACATAGAGTGTGTGCTGACGTGCATGCACCAGTGGGATGTTGGCGCTACCGGCCGCACCGGGTTCTTTTGAGTTGCTCGTAATTGAAAGTGTTAAGGAGATAACACATGTTGATTCTGACTCGCCGGGTTGGCGAAACCCTGATGATCGGTGACGAAGTGACCGTGACCGTTCTGGGGGTGAAGGGTAATCAGGTTCGGATCGGGGTGAATGCGCCCAAGGACGTCGCCGTTCACCGCGAGGAGATCTACGAGCGCATCCAGAAGGAAAACGGCGAGGAACCCGTCGCTACCGCCAAGGGCGACTGATCCGGAAGCCCTTGATTCCAGAGTTACATACTTTACCTCGACCGGCCGCGCCGGTATCCTACGCATCTTCCAACCCGGAGAGATGGCCGAGCGGCTGAAGGCGCTCCCCTGCTAAGGGAGTATGGGGTTAAAAGCTCCATCGAGGGTTCGAATCCCTCTCTCTCCGCCATATAAAAAGGGCCCCAACCGGGGCCCTTTTTATATGGCGGAGAGAGCGGCCCTGGTGAGAACCCTGTGTTCGACCACGCAGACGACAGCGCCGAAAGTGCGAACATAACAAGCTCTATACTTACTGCATGACAGGAACCGCTTATAAGCGCCTGTGGCCAGCCAGCGGGAGTAGAGGCAGCACCCATGCCGCGTGAATTCCTTAACACTGAACGTATCGCCTATCTGACGATGGAGGTCGCGCTGCGACCCGACATCCCGACCTACAGCGGCGGCCTGGGTGTACTCGCCGGCGACACGGTCCGCTCTGCAGCGGACCTGGAACTGCCGCTGGTCACGGTCAGCCTGGCCAGCCGCAAGGGCTATTTCCGCCAGCGGCTGGACGCGAACGGCCGCCAGCAGGAAGAGGCCGATCCCTGGGAGCCGTCAGAGCGCGCCCGCCCGTTGCAGGCACGGGTGGTGGTGCCCATCGAGGGGCGGGATGTCTGGGTCGGCGGCTGGCTGTATGTGCTGGAAGGCGGCCTGGGCGGCCGCCAGCCGGTGATCCTGCTGGATACGGACCTGGGCGAGAACTCCGCCGACGACTGCGAACTGACGCATTATCTCTACGGCGGCGATGCCGCGTATCGCCTGAAGCAGGAGATCGTGCTTGGCATCGGCGGGGCGCGCATGCTGCATGCACTCGGTTTCCGGGTGCGCCAGTACCACATGAACGAGGGCCATGCGGCCCTGCTGTGCCTGGAACTGATGAATCGCTATGCCTACCCGAATGACGATCTACGGCCTGGCGAAACCCCCTACGACATCCCGCGGGTACGTGATCTGTGCAACTTCACCACCCACACCCCGGTCGAGGCGGGACACGACAAGTTTCCCTATGACCTGGTCGACCGGGTGCTGGGGGATTTCATCGACCGCCAGACGCTCCGGCGCCTGGCCGGGGAGGACCAGCTGAACATGACCCGGCTGGCGCTCAACAGCAGCGACTATGTCAATGGCGTCGCCCGCCGTCATGCCGAGACCTCGCAACACCTGTTTCCCGGCTACCACGTGCGTTATGTGACCAATGGCGTGCATCCCCAGACCTGGACCCATGTCGCCTTCGCCGGCCTCTACGACCGGTCCCTGCCAGGATGGAGTCACGAACCGGAGTTGCTGGTGCGCGCCGATTGCTGCCTCTCGGACGAGGCGGTCTGGCAGGCGCATCAGGCTGCCCGGCGGGATCTTGTGGCCCTGGTCCGGGACCGGACCGGCATCGGGCTCGACCCGGAGGCCTTTACTCTCGGCTTCGCCCGCCGCATGACCGCCTACAAGCGTCCTGAGTTGCTGTTCAGCGACATCGCCCGGTTGAAGGCGATTGCCGGTAACCACCCGCTGCAGATCGTGATGGCCGGCAAGGCACATCCCCGGGACGAGGAGGGCAAGCGCGCCATCGAGGCGATCCACGCCCACATGCATGAACTGGCTGGAGTGATCCAGACCGCTTATATACCCAACTACGACATGGCGGTGGCCGCGACCCTGGTCGCGGGCGTCGATGTCTGGCTCAACACTCCGCTGCCGCCCTGGGAGGCCTCGGGCACCAGCGGCATGAAAGCGGCGTTCAATGGCGTGCCCCATCTGAGCGTGCTGGACGGCTGGTGGAGCGAGGGGCGCATCGAGGGCGTTACCGGCTGGGCCATCGGCAATGGTGATGCCGATGGCGATGACGCCACCCATCTGTATGAGAAGCTCGATCAGGTGGTATTGCCGCTGTTCTACCAGGACCGGGCAGGCTGGCTCCGGTTGATGAAGAATGTGATCGCCAAGAACGCGTCCTACTTCAACAGCCACCGCATGATGCGTCGCTACGCCAGCGACGCCTATATCCGCTAGGCAACGCAGTGACTCAAACGTCGGCGCTTGCTCGCAGGTGGGCGGTCGGGAAAATACGCTTCCTCAGGGAAACGAAGGGATCGTCGGCTCGGTGCCGTGAACCTCGGCCTCGGGGTGATGCTGTTTGATTTTGTTCTCGATCTCCTCGACCCGGCCCTTGTCGGTATCGACCATCATCAGCAGCTTTCCCGACTCTATGGCCTGCTGAAACTGCTTCAGCCGCGAATTCGCTACATCCACCCCGATCATGCTGGACATAAGGGCACCGACACCGGCACCGGTCAGGCCGGTAGCCAGAATGGCCCCACCACCGAGAACGAGTCCGGCGGGAGGGAAGCTCACGGCCACGATCCCGGCAAGAATACCGGCGGCACCGCCGATGGCGAGTCCGCGTTCGAGGGCGGGCACGAGGTCGCTTTTCTGGGACAGCTTCGCCTCGGGCAGATCTTCCATTGGCGTGCCTTCCCGGGCCAGTACATGGATACGCCGCTCCTCGATCCTGGCCAGGAGCAGCTCATCCACGATGGCCTTCGCCGTCCCGATATCGGGAACGAGAAAATACAAGCGCCGCATGTCTGCCTCCTGGTTTATTTGTGGTGTGTCCGGCATTTGAGGCCAGCAACGGCCCGCCTTCAGGAAAGTTAGTCGGTTTCTGCAGTGGCGCAAGCCAGCTATCGTAGCGGTATGCCGGCCGCCCGTTGCTCAAGGCCCGCTGCAGGAGCGGGGATTTCGCCATATCACATCCCGCAGCTTCCTCAACTATCTGATCGAACTGGCAATGTTCAGGTTTACAATTTTCCCGGGGCAGTTTATCCTACCCCGCTTTCGTCGTCCCGATGCAAACCGGGCGCGTATCTCCGGAGAGGTGTCCGAGTGGTTGAAGGAGCACGCCTGGAAAGTGTGTATACGGTAATCCCGTATCGAGGGTTCGAATCCCTCCCTCTCCGCCAAATCACGAAACAACCGGCTCTCAGCAGCCGGTTTTTTTGTGCCCATCAAATGTTTATCTCATGCTCCACTTCACGAATGTCAGCGATGATGTCGTGAATGACGGTGGGTTGTTATACCCCATCCCAGCGCCGAGCATCTTTGCATAGTCTGTTCGTAGTTCGGCGTTCTCTCCGTTCTCGGCGATCAGGAGGAGTTCATTGGCCAGATGCGCCTCGTGATTGATGAACGCGGCGTTGAAAAAGACCTGTTTGTGTCGAATACGGCCATCGATTCGATCGCGATTATCGAGCGCTGTCTTGCCGGAGGCCTGTTCCAACCGCATTGGTGATTCGAGTCTATGTCGGTACAGGCGATGCATATTCGTTTTTAACTTGTTGCGACTGCACTCGATGTGGATCAGCGTGGCTTTCTCTCAGAGCGTTCGTTCCAATGAGAGGGCTGGTGGTACCTCGCCCGAAGACAACTCGAGGTCGGAGATCAATGCCGAGTAGAGCAGCTGGCCGACGTTATTCCGGTACAGGGCGGACCGGCAGTCGGGTGAAGCGAATAGACCAGGGGCCCACCGCCGCGATATCCGGAGTCCGGTCTGTGATGGGATGGCGGGCGCGGACGCTGTCGGCATGCCGGCTGGACATGTCGCATGCCTGCCTCGGAAATGCGTAATGAACTTTTTATACCTGACGCCCATCCCTGATGTCGTTGCGATGAGCGATCAGAAGGATAATTCAGCAGGGGGTAAGCATACAGCCGAGCCACATCGTCCGGTATAACCGGCCGGTTGTCCTCTGCCAGGACATTCGAGGGTCCCCCGCCACACCTGTCTATACTTCAGGGAACCTCTGATGTATTCGTCATGCCTCGGTGGCGGGCATCCATGTCGCTCAAACCGCTGGATTCCCGGCTTCGCGGGAATGACGGAAGGGGAAATCATCACAGTTACCCTGGCGTGATTTCAGGCGATTGAGCGGGGCTTCCCATGCAGGACTGGAATGTCGTTATTACCGTCCAGGATGGAACTTACACCCTGGTACGCCAGGCGCTGAGCAGGTTCGGCACTGTCTACAAGACTGACTACTACAATGTTCTGCTCATGCAGGTCCCAGATATACAAGGATTTATACGCAGCCTGGCAGACCATCTTGAGTCGCACCCGGGCTTGCGCTCGGCGCTGGCCCGGGTGATGCCGGTGACTGTCCGGTTCACCTTTCAGGCGGTCGAGGGGTTCGAAGAAGGCTGCCGTCGGGCGATCGTGCCCTGGCTTGGCGAACTGGGAGGCAGGCGTTTTCATGTCCGCATGCACCGCCGGGGCTTCAAGGGACGGCTTTCGAGTCAGGAGCAGGAGCAGCAACTCGATCACTACATCCTTATGAATACGTCCTCCGAGGCGCAGACACAGATCGACTTCGAGGATCCGGATTACATCCTGGCCGTCGAGACGCTGGGCCAGCAGGCCGGTTTGTCCCTCTGGTCCCGTACCGATCGTCAGCGTTATCCGCTGCTGAAACTCGACTGAGCCGGGTCCGCGTACCGGCGCCAACCACAATGCAGCGGGGGGGATCTGCATCATGACCGGGTCTGTTCCGGTCACAGCATACGGATCGTCCGGTACACTTGAGTCAGGAGCAAGATCGGTCCGCTGCCGGTCGGGATCTGAACCTATGACCTCAGCCACTGCCATTCCCCTGCTGCCCCCTTCGGCGGAGGCGGTGCTGGAGGCTGTGCTGGCGAAGGCCGATCGCCGGGTGTTGCTGTACGGCGAACCCGGTAGCGGGAAATCCACCCTGGCCGCGGGTCTGGCAGCCGCGCTGGCGGCGCGTGGACGTGACTGCGTCTGCCTCGGTGCCGATCCGGGCAGCCCCGCCTTCGGGGTGCCCGGTGCCGTCGCTCTTGGCCAGTGGTGCGGGACTGGCTGGCAGCCGGTTGCCATGGAGGCGTTATGCAGCCTGGATGCCGGCCGTTTCCGCCTGCCGCTGCTCGCTGCCGTAGGGCGGCTGCTCGCGCGGGACACAGGGGGTACCCTGCTGATCGATGCCCCCGGCGTGGTGCGTGGGGTGGCCGGGGCGGAACTGCTGCTTGGGTTGCTTGAAGTGACCGCGGCCGAGGTCGCATTGTGCGTGACCCATCATGTCAGTTCCCCGCCGCTGCGCGAGGAGTTGGCGGCCAGCGGCTGCCAACCCCGGGTGGTGCCCGCCGTGGCCTCGGCACGTCGGCCGGGGCGGCGCATGCGCGCCCGCAACCGGACGCGGCAGTGGGAGGCGTATCTGGCCGCGGCCGGGGAGGTCAGCCTCGAACTGGAGCGGCTGCCGGTGGTGGGTACGCCGCCGCCGGCCGGGGCGGCGGCCGCCTGGCGTGGCCGACAGCTGGCCCTGGTGGATGCCGCGCAACGGACCCTGGCCCTGGGCGAGGTCATCGGCTGCGAGGACGGGCAGTTGCGTGCCCAGCTGGCCATGACGTCAGGGGCGGCGGCTGCCCTGGTTATCCGCGACGCCGCGCGCAATGCCCGCGGCGAACTGGAGACGGCTGCACCCGCCGCCGCGCACGTAGCCTGGTACCGGCCGCCGCCGGACATGCTCACCCGCAGCGCCGGGCCCGACGACGGCGGGCCGCGACCGGTGGCGACCCTGGGGACAGGGACCGCCATGCTGGTCAACGGGATCTTCGGCGACCCGCTGCTGCACCTGCGGCTGCGCCATCAACGCCGCAGCCTGCTGTTCGATCTGGGGGAATCCGAACGTCTGCCGGTGCGGGTGGTGCATCAGGTGACGGACGTATTCATCAGCCACGCCCATGCCGATCACATCATGGGCTTCCTGCGGCTGCTGCGGTCCCGTGTCGGCGTGGCCACGGTCTGCCGCCTGTATGGTCCTCCTGGCTTGCACCAGCATATCCAGGGCATGATCCAGGGCATCCGCTGGGACCGGATCGGCGAGCGCGGCCCGCACTTCGAGGTCCATGAACTGCACGACGACAGCCGTCTGCGCCGCTTTCGTCTGCAGGTCGGGCGGGAGCGGGTGGAGGAACTGGACGAGCAGTGCGTCCACGACGGGGTCCTGCACACCGAGTCGGGGTTCCGGATCCGGGCCGTGAAACTGGATCACGGTATCCCGGTGCTGGCCTATGCCTACGAGACGTCGCAGCTCCTGCAGGTGCGCAAGGATCGCCTGCTGGCCCTGGGCGTCGAGCCGGGGCCCTGGCTGACCGACCTCAAGCGCCGGATCGGCGAGGGCGCGGTCGATGCGGCGATCACGCTGCCCGCTGGCCGCAGCGTCCGGGCCGGGGAACTGGCTGAGCGTCTGCTGCTGTCCCAGCCGGGGCAGACTCTGGTCTATGCCACCGATCTCGCCGACAACCCGGCCAATCGCGAACGACTGATCCGCCTGGCCCGGGGTGCCCATACCTTTTTCTGCGAGGCGGTCTTTCGCGAGACGGAGGCGGGCCAGGCCGAGCGCACCGGCCATCTGACTGCCCGGGCCTGTGGCGAGATCGCAGCCGCCGCCGGTGTCGGGACGCTGATCCCGTTTCATCACTCCCAACGCTATGTCCGGGCGCCGGCCGCCCTGTATGACGAGGTGCGGGCGGTCTGTCCCAATGTGGTGTCCCCGCATCCCCTGCGCGGCTGACGTGAGGCGTGACGGACGGGGCTGCGCCACCGGCCGTTGCGGGGAGAAGCACAGGCAATCCTTCTCAGTTGCAGGCCACCCGGTTCCTGCCCGCCTCCTTTGCGGTATAGAGCGCCCTGTCGGCACGGCCGAGGGGCTCCTCGGGGTCGGCATCCTGCGGCTGCAGTGCGCTGACGCCGATGCTGGCGGTTATCCCGAAGGAACCGCGTCGACAGTTCACCTCGATTGCGGCGACTGCCTGGCCAATGCGTTCGGCGAGTTGCATTGCCTCATCCAGGCCGCTTTCGGGAAGCAGGAGGGCGAATTCCTCCCCGCCCATGCGTGCGAACTGATCGGTGTGGCGCAGCATGGGTTTGATCGTCTGACTGAAGGCCTTCAGGGCCGCGTCGCCGCCCTCGTGGCCGTAGCGGTCATTGACGGCCTTGAAGTGATCAAGATCGATCATGAGCACTGTGAACGGGTGCCCGTAGCGGCGGGCGCGCTGGTATTCCTCGGCCAGTGTGTCCATGAATGCCCGCCGGTTGGCGATATCCGTCAGCATATCGGTGCGGGACAGCTGCACCAGTTTCTCCGTGATTCGTTCCTGCTCGGTGATGTCACGGTAGAACCAGATCCGTCCCCACCAGGTCCCTTCGCGATCCCTGAGACCCCGGGAATAGCGCTCGAGGATGCGGCCGTCGCGCATCCTGATCCGGTGCTCCTTCTCCTCCTGATCCAGGCGCTGGTACAACTCCCTGATCCGGTCGACGAATTCATCGGGATCCCGCAATTGCGCCCGGACAATTTCCAGTGCCCGGGCGCCATCACGGGCATCCATGACGTCGGCCGGGATATTCCAGATTTCCAGAAAGCGCCGGTTCCAGTTTTTGATGTGATTGTCGGCATCTACCACCAGGATGCCATCGGGCGACTCTTCCAGATAGGCATCCAGAAGGCTGGATTGGTAGCGGGCTTTCTGTTCCAGATGAACGGTGCGACTGATTTCAAAGGACGTGCCCAGCAGGCGGAATACCCGGCCCGAGGCATCGATATAGGGTACCAGGTTGGTGCGCCAGTAACTGGTGCCGTTTGGCAGCTCCAGGCTCTCGTCGTAGTCAATGGGGGCGCGTTGGTGTACGCAGCGACGATAGTTGATCTTGACCTGCTCGGCTACCTCCAAAGAGAGGATCTCATCGATCCTCCGCCCCGCGCAGTCGGCGTGCCGCATCCCGGTCAACTGCTCATGGCGTTCATTGATGGCGGCAAGACGATAGACGTCGTCGCCCTCAACGTCGATCACGAACGCGGCGATGCCGAGGTAGTTGAGGATGCTGTGAAGTTCCGCATAGTCGCGGCTTTCCAGGAGTCCGTGCACTTTGAGCCTGCTCAGTGACCTGGGTCCTTGGGAGGGCGGCAGCGGAGGTCTCCTGCTGACGACTCTCAACAACGAACGCATGTAGCGCCCCGCATATCATACGCGCAGCTTAGCATGAATCACGCGCCCGTCATAAGAATGGAGCATGTGAGGTTTATAGCGCTGGTCAAACTGGGTGCGATTGGGTAATTTGTTGATGTGTGTAATATTTATTAATCAATGCCGTAGTGGTTATTACAGCAGGGTTGCGGCTTCCGATCAGATGGATTTGTGGATTTCCACCGGCATTGATATATACGCAAGGGGATGTTGCATTTGCGTAGACTATCAACCGTTACCCAGGAGAGACCAATGTACAGTCTGGCCAGTGATCGTGTTTCAGCGCTTCAGATTTCCGAGAATACCCCTTACCGCCACCTCACAACCCACTACGAGGAGAAGTACAGGGTCGGCTGGTACTTTATGCATGCAGCACCGCGTCCCTGCTTCAATCCCGAGTTGCTGCAGGACATCGATCAGTGGTTCACCTGCGTCCGCCAGGAGCAGGATAGCGAGGGAGGGCGTGACTACCGTTATCTGGTGCTTGCTTCCGACGTCGATGGTGTCTTCAATCTCGGCGGTGATCTCAATCTGTTCCGTTCCCTGATCGCCGCCGGTGATCATGATGGCCTGCTCGATTATGCCAAGGCATGCATCAATGTTCTCTACCAGAATATTGTCCATCTGGAGCGCGACCTGACCACGATATCGCTGGTGCAGGGCGATGCGCTGGGCGGCGGATTCGAGGCGGCACTGTCGAGCAACGTGCTCATTGCGGAGCGCGGCACCCGGATGGGACTGCCTGAGATCCTGTTCAATCTGTTCCCGGGGATGGGTGCCTACAGCCTGCTGTCGCGGAGAATCGGTACCGGGCGGGCCGAACAGATGATTCTGAGCGGGCAACTCTACACTGCCGAGGAACTGTATGAGATGGGGGTGGTGGATATCCTCGCTGAGAAGGGTGAGGGTGAGTTGGCCGTGCTCGAGTACATCAAGCGTGCCGACAGGGCTGCCAACGGATATCGTGCCATGCGTGAGGTCAGGGATATCTGCAATACCCTGGATTACAGGGAGCTTCTCGCTATCACCACGGTCTGGGTCGAAGCAGCGCTGCGCCTGGGGAAGCGTGATCTGCGTATGATGGAGCGTCTTGTCAGTCGGCAGAACGCCAAGTAGGAGACTTGCGGCACGGGGTTTTCTGGGGCCACTCCATTCCGCAAAATGGGGTGGTTTCAACGCATTTCGCGTTGTTGAGTAAGATATCCCTGCATTGTCTCGAGCAGGTGTCCATGGGCGAGGCGCAGCTGCCTCATGCTGTTCGCGGGGGCGGCGCCCGACATTTCATAGGGCTTGATCGTTTCGGTCTTTTCGCAGAGCTGCACGAATTCTATGGCGCCGAGTTCGACCGCGCTACCCTTGAGCGCGTGTACCGCCTCGCGAAAATCAAGGTAGTCCTGTTCCTCGATCGCCTGCTCCGCCCGGCGCAGCAGTGCGCGACTGTCGTCGCAGAAGCCATCGATAAGTTCTGCCACGAAGTCGATTCCAGAACCCAGATTGGCGAGACGGTTCAGTGCTTCCTGGTCGAGAACGATGTTCTTTGTCAGGCTGCTGGTCCTGCCTTGCCGTTCAGTGTCCGCTGTGCGTCCTGTGGTTGCCTCACCGCCCCTGACCAGTCCGGCAATCGTCTCCAGAAGATTGTGGGCGTCGATCGGCTTGGTGATATAGGCGTGTGCGCCGGCATCCAGGCAGCTGTTCATTGTCTCCAGCGTGGCATCGGCGGTGACCATGATCACCGGTACCGAACCCGAAGTATCGTAGAATCGGAATGCCTTCAGCACTTCGATGCCACTGCTATGCGGCATGTTCATGTCGAGGATTGCAAGATCGTAGTGTCGGCGGCCGTCGGTTAGTGCATCCAGCGCTTTCTCGCCATCGTCCACGATGTCGACATGGTGTCCCGCGCGCTTGAGGATGCCGTTGATAACCTTCTGGTTGATGTCGTTGTCTTCGGCAACGAGGATATTGAGTTCGGAGACGCTGCTGTTCTGGCGGTGGTAGTCGGATAGAGTGACGACGTTTTCATCCAGCTGCACTTCGCTGCGTGCGGCATGGATGGCGTTGAACAGAAAGGTTTTCTCCGGCGGCTGCGACAGGACGGAGGAATAGTCGCATTCAAGCCTGTGCATGCCGACACGATCGAGCTCTCTGTCCACAAGGAGGATCAGTGCGATCTCCATAATGGAGTCGTCGCTGCGAATGACTCTGGCGAACAGGTCCGGCTCCATATTGAGTGCGGTCTGGTCGAGCAGCGCCACGTCGTAGGCGCATTCGCTCTCGCTTGCCTCCAGCATCAGCGAAAGCGCATGCGCAGGGGTGGTCGCCCAATCGAACTCGACCCCCCAGCCGCGCAGGGCAGGGCGGATTGCCGCAGCCAGCTTCTCGCTGGCGAGCAGCAGGATACGCATTGACTCCAGCCTGCCGTTGTCGCTTTCCACCTCATCGCGCAGTAGTGTCATCGGAACTTCAAACCAGAAGGTGGAGCCCTCTCCCGGCGTGCTCCGGACGCCGATGGTGCCCTCCATGAGTTCCACCAACTGCTTGGCGATCGTTGTTCCCAGTCCCGAGCCGCCATACTGTCGTGTGACGGAGTGATCGGCCTGGCTGAAATTCTCGAAGATGTGGTCGAGTTTGTCCTCCGCAATACCGATCCCGGTATCTTCGATTTCGAAACGTATGCGGGGTTTGAAGCTGGTTCCGCCCGCCGGCAGGACGCGCAGCGTTACGGATCCGTGATCGGTGAATTTGATGGCGTTGCCGAGCAGGTTCACCAGTACCTGCCTGAGGTGAAGTTCATCTCCCTCGAGCATGAACGGAATCTGCGGGTCGATATGGGCGGAGACAAGCAGTTCCTTGCGTTTGCCCTGTACCTCGAGCAGTCGCACCGTGCTGTTTACCAGCGAGTGCAGATCGAAGCGGTTCTTCTCTATGCTGGTCTTGCCTGCCTCGATCCTGGTGAGGTCGAGAACATTGTTGATCAGGCCGAGCAGCGTCCTTGCCGAGAGGTGGACCGTCTTGACCAGGTCGCGCTGCTCGTCATCCAGGTGCGTATCCTGCAGCAATTCGCTCATCCCGATAACCCCGTTGAGCGGGGTGCGGAGTTCGTGGCTCATATTGGCCAGGAAGCGCGATTTCGCCTCGTTGGCCTGGTTGGCCTTCTGAATCGCCTCGTAGAGTTTGCGCAGCAGTACCTTGATGTAGAGCGGCAGCATGATGAGCAGCAACAGCAGGCTGACGCCGATGTCCAGGTGCTGCTGCCAATACTCGCTCAACAGCAGAACCGCGGAGAAGCCGACAAGGCTCAGTGCCATCGAGATGTCCACATAGCGCTCGCCGTAACGGAAGCCGTTGCCGACGATCACCCACAGATAGATGGCGAACAGCGGTGTTCCGTAGCCTCCCGTCAGGGCCATAACCAGGGAGAGGGTGGCGAGATCGACGACCATGCCCAGCAGGCGTCTGGCGGTGGATTTCGCGGGTCTTATCAGGATGGCGGCAATGATGCCCAGCGATACCAGGAGGAAGCTGCCGCTGATCAGTCTGGGGAAGAGAAGATTTGATTCATGCTCGTCCCAGAGCAATGGCATCGGCGAGATGAAATAGAGGAAGATGATGCCGCCGATGGCGAGGCGGATGAGGGCCTGTTCGTGTTCGCTGTCTTCCCTGGCCGCCAGCGTTTTCCTGGCCCTGTTCCATGCAGTTTTTATTGTATATTGATTGTACTGCATCCAGACGTCCGTTTGTTCCGGGGGCATCAATCACGAGCCCGCTTGTTCAGAGTCACTGATCCGTGGTGTCATTCAGCTGCATTTCGATCTCGTCGATAAGCTCCAGCTGGTTGTTGAAGGCCTCGACGCAGACCGGATCGAAATGCTTCCCGGACTGCTCGTTTATGAAATCGACCGCTTTCTGCCGCTCCCATGCCGGTTTGTAGGGGCGGGTCGATCGGAGCGCATCGTATACGTCGGCAACGGCGACGATCCGGGCCGCCAGCGGAATATCCTCGCCGCTGAGACCGTAAGGATAGCCGGTTCCGTCAAATTTTTCATGGTGGCTGAGCGCGATGACTGCGCCGAGCTGGATGAAGCGGGAATCGCTGTCAGCCAGTATGCCATGGCCGATCACCGTATGCTGTTTCATCCATTCCCACTCCTGTGGGGTGAGTTTCCCTGATTTGAGCAGGATGTGATCGGGGATTCCGATCTTGCCGATATCATGCATCGGCGAGGCGTACTCGATTTCGTCACAGTCCGCCTTGGAGAGGCCGAGATGCTCGGCGATGGCGCGGCTGTACCTGGCGATGCGCAGAATGTGGTTGCCGGTGTCCTCGTCCCGGTATTCGCCCGCCTTGGCCAGCCGCAGCAGGGTTTCACGTTCCCGTGCGATTATCCGGCGGGTGGCCAACTCCACCTGCGTCTGCAGCCAGTCTGCCCGATCCTGAATGATGGTCTGCTGTCTGCGGATGGTCAGCAGATTGCGGCAGCGGCTGCGGCATTCGTATTGATCCAGCGGCCGGGTCAGAAAATCCGTCGCCCCGGCGTTGAGTGCTTCGTATCGGACGCTGCGGTCGCCGACCACCGTAATCATGACAATCGGGATATCACAGCAGCTGTTGATATTCCTGACGCGCCTGATGAACTCAACACCGTTCATCTGCGGCATACGGTAATCAGTGAGGATCAGATCGGGCGCGACATCATGAATCTGCTGCAGCGCCTCGTTCGGGTCGGAGAAGCTGGTGATCTCGATCTTGTCGTCGAGGGTGTGGACGATCCCTTCGAGGATCCGTCTGCCGATGGACTGGTCGTCCAGGATGAGGACGTGTTGTGATTTCTCGCCGGTCTGCGAGCTGCTGTCATGCCGGCGGTGAACCAGTCGCGGTTTCCTGTAACCGCGGGCTCTCCCGCCAGAACCGGCAATACTGCTTACAGTGTTCATTTCCTGTCCCCGCTGGCACGCAAAATGTGAATCAAAATTTTACGCCTATACGATAATTACGCCAGGTTTTCTGCAGGAAATACCCATTCATTGTCGTGGTTATCCTGCGTGGGTTGCATGCGGACTCGGAAGCCTGGTCGTGCGGCCTGTTCCAGTGTGAAACGCGCCGGGTTGTTCAAGGGAGACTGTCTCATTCCGGCTGCACTCAGCGGCTCCCGTGACCTTGATAATGCACCGTGTGGATTTATCGGCAGATTGTTGTCTTACATTAACATCCAATCGGTCTCAGTCATGGATGACGATGCCGGGATCGACGCCGGGGCGGTTGCGCGCAGTGTTGCGTCGGGATTGCAAGGGGGCGTGATGGTACAGGATGGAAAATCCCGCTTGATGTGGATGGGATGCGTAACCGCCCTGTCACTCTCGAGATGGATTGTCAGTCTTTCGCTGACTTCAGACGACCTGTCCCGCTGCCCAGCCCGAGGACCAGGCCCACTGGAAATTGTAGCCGCCCAGCCAGCCGGTGACATCCACCACCTCGCCGACGAAATACAGGCCGGCTACCCGTTTCGATTCCAGGGTTTTCGATGACAGTTCGTCGCAGTCCACGCCGCCCACGGTGACCTCTGCCGTGCGGTAGCCTTCGGTGCCGTTGGGTCTGAGCTGCCAGTGCTGCAGAGATTCGGCGATGGCCTCGAACCGGCGATGTGAGAGCGACTGCAGGGGTTGATCGGCCGATTCCGTCCCGAGCATGGCACTGATCAGGCGTTTCGGTAGCCATTCGCTCAGTACGGTTTTCAGGTGACTGTTGGGTTGTGCTGCCTGCCGTGTCTTCAGCCAGGCGGCCGCATCCAGATCGGGCAGCAGGTTGATGCTGACCGCCTCGCCCGGCTGCCAGTAAGAGGACATCTGCAGGATCGCCGGCCCGCTCAGGCCGCGGTGGGTGAACAGGAGGTTTTCCCGAAACGTGATGCGGGCATTGCTGACCTGGCTGTCCACGGCGATGCCGGCGAGTTCGGCGAAGCGCGCCTTGTCGCCCGGCTGCAGGGTAAAGGGCACCAGGCCGGGGCGGGTCGGGACAATGCGGTGGCCGAACTGCCCGGCCACCTGGTAGCCGAAGGGACTGGCACACATCCGCGGGATGGACAGGCCGCCGGTGGCGATGACGCAGGCCCCGGCCTTGAACATCCCCTTCGAGCTATCGATAGTGAAGCCTGCATCGGTCTTGTCGATGCGATCAATGGCGCAGTTCAGCCGGATCTCGACCCCTGCCTTCCGGCATTCGTTCAGCAGCATGTCGAGGATGTCGCGGGCGCTGTCATTGCAGAACAGCTGGCCGTGATCCCGCTCGTGCCAGGGGATGCCGTAACGGTCGACCAGGGCGATGAAGTCCCACTGGGTGTAGCGGCTGAGCGCCGATTTGCAGAAATGCGGGTTGTCGGAGATGTAGTTGTCGGCGCTGACGTCCAGGTTGGTGAAGTTGCAGCGTCCGCCGCCGGACATGAGGATCTTCTTCCCGGCCCTGTTGGCATGATCGAGTACCACTACCCGGCGCCCGCGTCTGCCCGCCTCGGCGGCGCACATGAGTCCGGCGGCGCTGGCGCCGATGATGACGACATCTGTCTGCATGGTCAGGAAGGAGTGTCGAGGCCTGTCTGCGGTGGGGCGTGAGGATATCAGCCCGGTCGGATCGGGGCGAGTCTGCGCTGTTGCCAGGCCCGGGGCATGTCTTACACTTGCTGTATCAAGCCGGCGATCCGCCGGTACGGCTGATGGAGTCCGTCATGCAGCGATTTTTCCTTTCGGTGTTGCCGGGTATCGCCTTGTTGTTGAGCGGCTGTGTGAGCATGCCGCCCGATCTGGCGGCGGGCGGCCCCTACCGGGACATTACGCCGGACGAGGCCGGTGACGGTCGCTCCGACGGGCAACGGGTACGCTGGGGCGGGCTCGTGGTGCAGGCCGTGCCCCAGGATGGAATGACCTGTTTCGACATGGTGGGGCTTGCCCTGGACCGGGTGGGCGAGCCGCTGGACAGTGATCGCTCCAGCGGTCGCTTCCGGGCCTGTGCCAGTGGCTTCTACGATCCGGCCATTTACAGCAGCGGCCGGCATGTCACCTTCACCGGCCGCATCGAGGGAACCGCCACCCAGCGCATCGGCGAGGCCGAATTCAGTCTGCCGCGGCTGCGGGCCGATCAGGTCCATCTGTGGCCCCGACGCCGGGAAATCCAGTATGTGCCGTATCCCGCCCCCTATTACTGGGATCCGTTCTACGACCCGTACTGGCGCTACCGGCGCCTGGAGTAGGGGTGTACCCTCCCCGGACCCGCGCGGTTCAGTGTGCGCCGCCCGTGACCGGCGTGACGGTGTCGCGGATGACCGACTCGCCGCTGCGCGAGGGCAGGCGCGGCAGTTGCATGGCCGGGAATTCGCCGGTCAGGGCCTCGAGAAAGGCGAGGATGTCATCGACCTGCTGTTCGCTCAGCTGCTTGTTGAGCTGTGTCTCACCCATGATCAGCACTGCCTCGCGCAGGCTGTTCACCGCGCCGTTGTGGAAGTAGGGGGCGGTGAGGGTGATGTTGCGCAGGGTCGGCACCTTGTACATGTACTTGTCCGCGTCCTTGCCGGTGACCTGGTGGCGGCCGGTATCCGCCAGCAGCTGGTATTTCTCCACATAAGCGCTGTCGGCGAACAGGGGGAACTTCTGGTAGAAGCCGCTGCCTTCGGGCAGCTCGGGCTGCGGGCCATTGAAGGCCGGACCGCCGTGGCAGGCAGTGCAGCCGACCTCGTTGAAGGTGCGCATGCCGCGAATCTGCTGCTCGCTCATGGCGCCTTCCTCGCCCTTGACGTGGCGGTCGTAGGGGCTGTTCGGGGTGATCAGGGTGCGTTCGAAGGCGGCCACGGCGCGTGCGGCATTGTCGACGGTGACCGGATTCTCGTCCTCGGGGAAGGCCTGCTTGAACAGTTCCTGGTAGCCCGGGATCGAGGCCACCACGTTGAGGGCGACCTGCAGCTCCTTCACGCCCATTTCCACGTCGGCCAGCACCGGTCCCTTGGCCTGTTCCTCCAGGTTCTTCGCCCGGCCGTCCCAGAACTGGACCGAGGCGAAGGCCGAGTTCCACACCGTCGGCGAGTTGCGCGGTCCGGTCTTGCCATGCACGCCCATGGAGGTCGGGCGGCCGTCGTCACCGCCTTCCATGACATTGTGGCAGGTGTTGCAGGAAACGGTGCCGGTGGCCGAATAGCGGGGATCGAAGAACAGCTTCCGGCCCAGGTCGACCTTGGCCGGCGTGGTCGGGTTGTGGCTCGGGGAGGGCGGTTCTTCCGGCAGGGGTTTCCAGTCGTAGGCGGCGGCGCTGCCGGTGCCGAGCAGGGCGGCGAGGGCGGCAGCGGCAACGAGCGGTCTGCGCCGGATGCCGGCAAGGGGCTGGAAAACGACCATGTTGACTCTCCTTCTGGATCGGGATTGATGTACAGAGATTTGCATATAATTTAATGCTTATGGACGCGGGAATCCATGATCCAGGGCAAGGACGGGGGCGTTGTCCGGCCGGCCGGACCGACAGGAGGTGGCAGGCAGCATGATCGGCGCCATTGCCGGAGACATCATCGGTTCGGTCTACGAGGCCGCGCCGATCAAGACCACGGAGTTTCCCCTGTTCGGGCCGGGCAGCCGCTTTACCGACGACAGCGTGATGAGCGTGGCCGTGGCTGCGGCTATCCTCGACAATCGTCTGTACGCGCAGGCGCTGCGCCACTATGGCCGGCGTTACCCTGACGCCGGCTATGGCGGCAACTTCCACCAGTGGCTGTTCTCGCCCGATCCCAGCCCCTATCACAGCTTCGGCAACGGCTCGGCCATGCGGGTGAGCCCGGTGGGTTACGCCTGTGACAGAATCGAGACGGTGCTGGCCGAGGCCGCACGTTCGGCCCGCTGCACCCACGACCACCCCGAGGGCATCAGGGGCGCACAGGCCGTGGCGCTGGCCGTGTTCCTGGCGCGCCGGGGCATGGACAAGACGGCTGTCCGCGACGAGATCGAGCGCAGATCCGGCTACGATCTTCGCCGCCGCCTGGCACAGATCCGCCCGATCTATCGCTTCGATGTTTCCTGTCAGGGCTCGGTGCCGGAGGCGATCATCTGCTTTCTGGAATCCGCGGACTGGGAATCGGCCGTGCGCAATGCCGTCTCGCTGGGTGGTGACAGCGACACCCAGGCCTGTATCGCCGGCGGCATCGCCGAGGCCTTTTATGGTCCGGTGCCGGTGACGGTGCGCGAGCAGGTGAAGGCTTACCTCACCGGGGAACTGTGGGAGGTGGCCGCGCGTTTCCACCGCCGCTTTGTACTGCATAGTGACTGAAGCCTGTATCCCGCCTCTTCACTGAGCCCTTGCACGCGCCAGACAACCGCTCCCGTTATCTCAGCCCAGGCGGGAATCCGGATGCCTGTGCAGCCGCTGGATCCCGGCCGGCGCCGCGGCGACGGAAATGAATATAACCGGAAATTGAATATTCGATGCTGAATTCCATCGATACGGGATGGAATTTATTCATCAGTCAAATCGCATGATATGCATTGCCAATTGCAATTATATTTTTCCCCGCCGGTAGGCTAGCTTGATCCCACAAGGTGTTATGCGACTTTGCAGGTCCTGACCGGACCGGGGAGGCATAATGGTGTGGGATACCCTGTTGTCACCGGGGATGTTGATTCTGGTTTCCCCGCTGATGCTCGGCATTGTCGGGTTGCTGCCGGATCGTCTGGCCAATGACTGTCCGCTGCGGATGAGCCGGCTGGTCCAGGGCGCGGCCCTGTCCGGCATCCTGGTGGTTGTGGTCCTGTTGTTCGCAACACTGACGCAACCGTCCGATGTTACGACCTATCGCCTGTTCAGTATGCAGGATGGCGCCGCCTGGGCGAGTACCTTTTCGGTGATGGTGGACAGCCTGAGTCTGACCATCCTGGCACTGGTGGCACTGCTTACTGCGCTGGTGGCGCGTTTCAGTACCCAGTATCTGCTGGGCGATGCCCGCCACGGCAGCTTCTTCCGCTGGCTGGCGTTGACGGCGGGCGCCTTCATGCTGGTGGTGATCGCAGGCGACCTGCTCACCTTCGCACTGGCCATCATCCTGACCGGCACCGGTCTGAACCGGCTGCTGACCTATTACAGTCAGCGCCAGCCGGCACGCATGGTGGCGCACAAGAAGCTGCTGTTCAGCCGTGGGGCCGACGCCTGTCTGCTGGCCGCGGCGCTGTTGCTGGGCTTCGGTATGGGCACTCTGTCGTTCGAGGCCCTTGCCGCCGCCGTGACGGCCGGCGATGTCACGCTGAACTGGCAGCTGCACCTGGCCGCCTGGCTCATCGTCGGCTATGCGGTGCTCAAGACCGGTCAGTTCCCCTTTCACGGCTGGCTGCTGCAGGTGATGGAGGCGCCGACCCCGGTATCCGCGCTGCTGCACGCCGGCATCGTCTACAGCGGCCCCATCCTGGTGCTGCGGACCCACGAACTGCTGTTGGCCGAGGGTGCTGCCCTGGTGCTGCTGCTGCTGGTCGGCCTGGTGACCGTGACCCTGGCCTCGCTGGCCATGCTCACCCAGACGGCGATCAAGAGCTCGCTGGCCTGGTCCACCGCCGGTCAGTTGGGCTTCATGCTGGTGGAGTTGGGCCTGGGCCTGTTCGTGCTGGCCCTGTTGCACCTGTTGGCGCACTCCTTGTACAAGGCGCATGCCTTTTTGTCCTCCGGCAGCATTGTCGATCTGCTGCGCGCGCCGGCGCCGCCCGCCCGCCAGGCGTTGACCGCGGGGCACTGGTTCATCGTGCTCGTGGCCGGCGGTTTCGTCAGCTTCGGGATTGCCGCCCTGTGGGGGGTCACGCCGGCCGGGGAGCCGGCCCTGCTGGCGCTGGGCACCATTCTCAGCGTGGCTTTGGCACAACTCCTGGCCGCCGGCCGGAGTCTGGGGCTCGGACCGGCGCTGTGGCTGCGCCTGGGCGGGCTGTCGGCGCTGGTGGCTGCGCTGTATTTCGCCCTGCACAGTCTGTTCGCTCATGTTTACGCCGATGTGCTCAGTCCGATTCCCGCCACTGCGAGTTCGCTTGAGTACGCCCTGATCGGGCTGGTGGCGGTAGCCTTTCTCGGGCTGTCCTTCATGCAGACGGTGCTCATTCCGCGCAGCACGGCGCCCTGGCTGCAGCGTCTGTACGTGCATCTGTACAACGGGCTGTATATCGATCTGCCGGTGGAGCGCCTGGTCTATCGCATCTGGCCGGCCCGCTTCCGCGGTTCGCGTAAACGGGGCGCGGGTGCCGTCTGGCAGTGATTGAGCGGCTGCGAATCTGAATCCTCTGCACAGGAGTCTGGAGCCATGACGAATCTGAACCTGGGCATCGACATTGACACCGCTGCGCCGGAGACCTCCGACATCAATCCCCTCATCGATGCGGTGTGCAATCGCATCCCGCCGTTCTGGCCCCTGGATGCGATGGTGGCGACCAACCCCTACCTGGGCTATGTGGAGCGGCCGTTCGAGCAGGCGGCGGAGTACCACCTGCGCATCCTGGGTCGCCGCCTGAGCGCGCCACGGGACTGGTACCGACGCCAGTGCGAAGCCGGGCGGATCACGCAGGCGGATCTGCAGCAGGCCCTGACGGAAATGGATTCCCGCCTCGGTCTGGAGCAACTGCAGCGTGCGCTGCGCGAACCCGAGCCGCCGGCATGCGCCCCGCTGCTGTATTCCAGTCTGCTGGACGAACGTTACCGCCCCGCCCAGTCGCGTTATGTCATTCAGCAGATCAGCCAGTTCTGCGCGGCCTGGTATGACCAGGGACAGGCCCTGTGGCGCATGCCGCGTTTCGGCGACGGTCTGTATGCTGCCTGGCGTGCCTATTTGCGTATCGATCGCAGTCCCGCCTGGATGGAGATTTCGGATGTGGAGGCGCCGCTGGCCGCGCTGCCGGAGACTGCGCGCGAGGCCATCCCCGCGGCCCTGCAGCAACTCGGGGTGCCGGCAGACAGGTACCAGGACTTTCTCACCCTGGTGCTGACCTGCATCGGCGGCTGGGCCAGCTATCTGCGCGCCCGCCGCTGGGAAGCGGAACTGGCGGGCGGCACGGATGACGACATTGTCGAGTTGCTGGCCATCCGCCTGGTCTGGGAATTGATCCTGCTCAGCAATGACGACCGGCCCGAGCGGGTCGAGCAGTGGCGCCAGTCGTTGTGCTGCTGGCCCCAACAGCTGGCGTCGGCGCAGGCACGCGCGCTGGAGACCGACCTGCTGCTGCAGCGGGCGCTGGAGATCGGCTACCAGCGCCGGATCGTCGCCGGTCTGCGTCACGCCCCTGCGACCGCACCCCATACCGGAACGGTGCGACCGCTGGCCCTGGCCGCCTTCTGCATCGATGTGCGCTCCGAGGTGTTCCGGCGGGCACTGGAGACCGCCGATGCGGATATCCATACCCAGGGCTTTGCCGGCTTTTTCGGCGTCATGGCCCGCTACCGGCCGTTGGGGGCGCACTACCCCCGGAATCATCTGCCGGTGCTGCTGCCGGCCCGCTACGAGGTCTGCGAGACAGCCGGTGACGGCGGCGGCGCGGACACGGCGGCACTGGGTTCCCGACGTCGGCTGGCGCTGGGACTGGGCAAGGCCTGGAAGCAGTTCAAGCTCTCCGCCAGTTCCTGTTTCTCCTTTGTCGAGACCGCCGGTCTGCTGCTGTATGCCCCCCGGTTGATCAGCGACTCCCTGGGCTGGACCGCGCCGGTGTCTGCGCCCGAGTCGGCCGGGCTGTCGGCCCGGGAGCGGGCCCGGCTCGGTCCTGATCTGGATGCGCGGGATCAGGACGGCGCTACCGGTATCCCGGCCGGGGACCGGCCCGGGGCGGCCGCGTTCATTCTCGATGCCATGGGCCTGGTGGCGCCCTTTCCGCGCCTGGTGCTGCTGGCCGGACACGGTAGCAGCAGCGTGAATAACCCCCAGCGGGCGGGTCTGGACTGCGGCGCCTGCGCCGGCCAGACCGGCGCGGCCAGCGTGCGCATGGCCGCGGCGCTGCTCAATGATGCCGACGTGCGCGCGGCCCTGCGGGAACAGGGCAGGCAGATCCCGGATGACACCTGGTTCCTGCCGGCCCTGCACGACACGACCACCGATGCGGTGAGCCTGCTGGACCGGGAACGGGTGCCGACGAGCCTCGCGGATGATCTGGCGCGGCTGGAGCGGGCACTGGACCAGGCAGGCGCCCTGTGCCGGGCCGAACGCCTGGCCTGGCTGGTGACGCAGGTGCCGGACACGGAGGCCGAACGCCGGCGTACAGTGGAACAGCGCAGCCGCGACTGGTCGCAGGTGCGCCCCGAATGGGGCCTGGCCGGCAATGCCGCCTTCATCGCCGCGCCGCGCACGCGCACCGCGCACCTGTCACTGGAGGGCCGTGCCTTCCTGCACGAATACGACTGGACCCGCGATCAGGACTTTCAGGTGCTGAAGCTGATCATGACCGCGCCCATGGTGGTGGCGAACTGGATCAACCTGCAGTACTACGGCTCGGTGGTCGATCCCGAGCACCTGGGGGCGGGCAACAAGGTGCTGCACAACGTGGTGGGCGGGCGCCTCGGTGTGCTGGAGGGCAACGGCGGCGATCTGCGCATCGGCCTGGCGCTGCAGTCGCTGCACGATGGCCGCGACTGGGTGCACGAGCCGCTGCGCCTGAGCGTGTTCATCGAGGCGCCGCAGGCGGCCATGGAGCAGGTGCTGGCGGATAACCCCAACGTCGCCGCGCTGGTGGACAACGGCTGGCTGTACCTGTTCCGCATCGATCCGGAGCAGGGCGTGTTCCGCCGCAGCCGCGGCGGCGAGTGGCTGCCCGCGGCCTCAGCGGCCGTGTAGGTCGGGTTAGCGCAGCGTAACCCGACAGCGCCGCGGAAGTGTCGGGTTACGCCCTTTCGGGCTAACCCGACCTACGTGCTGTGGCCCTCAGTCCCTGCGACTGAGGATCAGGCCCATGGGGCCGATCAGCTGATCGTCCTTCCGCTCGAATACCAGGTTGCCGTGCGGGCCGTGGACGATGACATTGTTGTCGTCGATCTCGTATTCACCGGCGACCCGGGTGCCCATGGCGTTCATGTAGACGGTGCCGTCGGAGTCGAATTCGTACTCCATGATGCCCATCTCGTCGGCGTACTTGCCAGACAGGCCGGAGCCGCAGGCGGTGAGCAGAAACAGCATTGGAACCAGGAGCGTCAGCGCCGGCCGGCGCAGGGTGCGGGTGAGACGGGCATGCAGCATGGGCGGTTTCCTTTGCGGTGGCTGTACCGGAGGTCACTGCAAGTATAGTCCCCGTCTGCGCGGAGTTCTGACTCCCACTCAGGTCGCACGCCTGCGCAGGTCGGGTCAGCCCGGCAGGGCATAACCCGACGCGGACTCCCTGTGTCGGGTTACGCTGCGCTGATCCGACCTGTGCTCAGGCTGCGACCGGCCGGCGGCGAAACCCGGCCGGCTCATTGCGGCCTGTGCTTGTCGTCGGACCAGTAGTCGCTCAGTGCCCCGTCACCGGCCCGGGTCAGGCTGCGCAGGATGTCCCACTCGGCCTTGATGCGGGCACGGACCTGCTCCCAGGCCGATTCCTCCTCGCGCGTGTGTTCGGGATGCTGCCGGCGCAGATGCGCGAAGCACTCCAGGGCGTTGTCGGCGGAGCGGTCCATGGAGAACGCCCTCGCCGTTGCCTGCGCCGCGTCGTTCAACTGCCGGCGCTGTTCCGGGCTGCGTTCGTGCACCCATGCCAGTGCGGTACAGAAATCATCCGCATTTTCCTCCCGCAGCAGCCGGCCGTTGTGCCGGTCGCGCACCACCTCGCGCGCGCCGGAGGCATCCAGTGCCACTACCGGCAGGCCGGCGGCCATGGCCTCGGTCAGCACCATGCCCTGGGTCTCGCTGTGCGAGGCGAAGCCGAACACATCCATGGCGGATAATGCATCCGCCAGGTCGCGCCCCTGCTGTGTGCCCAGGATCTGCAGCCGGTCGGCGCAGCCGGCGCGGCTGAAGGTTTCACGGATGGCGGGCTCGGACGTACCGGTGCCCACCACGACGAACCAGGCATTGTTGCGGGTGCGGACGAATTCGGCCACCGCGCGGGCGAGGAATTCCAGATTCTTCTCCGGCGCCAGCCGGCCCAGGTGCCCGACCACGAACGCGTCCTCCGGAATGTCCTGACGCTCTCGGAAGGCGGCGCGATCCCCGTTGGCGAAATCCGCCACCTCCACCCCGGTGGGTACCACCCGCACCGGCACGGTCACGCCGCGGGCATGCAGCAGGTCGCGCACGCTTTCACTGGGGGCGAACACCTGGTCGGCCAGGTTGGCGTAGTGGGTGGCCAGCTCGATGACGAAACGCCTGAGCAGGGGCGAGTCGCCCGGTACGTAATGGGTGTACTGCTCATACAGGGTGTGATGGGTGAACACCAGCGGCCGCTGCAGGTAACGCGCCATGCGTACCGCGGTCATGCCGAGCAGAAAGGGGTGTTGGGAATGGACGACATCGGGCGCGAATGTCTCCAGCGCCTCGCTCAGGCCGGCGGGAATGGGCAGGGCAACGGAGAAGTCGCTGGCGTTGAAGTTCTGGATCGCCGGCACCCGGATGACGTCGGTTTCCGCTTCCGGCATGTTCTTGAACTCGGGGGCGACCGTCAGCACCCGGTGGCCGCGCTGGCGGTAGTGGCGGGTGAAGGCCTGCACCGAACGGGCCACGCCGCCGACGTGGGGGGTGAAGGTGTTGGTGAAGATGACGATGTTCATGACATGAAGGCTACGCGGCTCAGTGGATCCCATGGGCAGGCAATACGTGATTCCGTCATCCCGGCGCAGGCCGGGATCCAGAAGCCGCCGCGGGTATCGGATTCCGGCCTGCGCCGGAATGACATCGAAGGGCTATGTGCGACCATAACTATGCAGGCTTCGAAAGTATAAAACTGCGGGTGGTGTCATTCACTTCGACCGGCGCAAAGCCCGGCAGCCGTGCCTCGATGACGGGCGCGGCGGCGTGCCAGTCGGCCTGCCAGTCCAGTTGGACGTCGCCCCCCGGCTGCGGGGTGAGTTGCACCGAGACGCGGCCGAAGCGCGTCGGTGCCGGGCCGAAGCGTACCGGCTGTGTCTGCTCCAGCCAGCGTGCGGGGACCCCGCTGGCCAGGATCAGTCTGTCGTCTTCCTCGCGCACGAAGGCGTTGCGCAGCATCAGCACCCATTCGGCGCTGGCCCAGACATGGTGGCCGTCGCCCATGCAGCCGCCGCCGGTGCGCGGATGGATGGCCTCGGGCCACTGACCGGTGGGGCTGGCCAGTTCCGCCACCGTGTCCATCAGTTCGAGATAGCGGGGATCGCCCGCCCGCAGCAGGATCTGCGCCACGTGCAGGGTGAGATAGGCATTGAGTCCGGAATGGATCATGTCCTGGAAGAAGGCGCCGTTCACAAAACAGTTAGCCAGCAGGAACTCGACGCAGTCCAGCAGCCGGGGGTCGTCCGCGGCGCACTGCTGCAGCGGATAGCCGACGGCGAGCGAGCCGATGGCGCCGGCGTCCAGGCGCCGGTAGGGGGAGGCGGGCATGGCCGGGCGGCCGAGGCGCTCGGCGCAGCCGGTCAGGCTGCGGTCGATGGCGGCGGAGAAGTCCTCGGCGTCCGCGGCGCTGGTGCGGGCCGCCTCCGGCTCGGCATCGGCCAGCAGTTCGGCGGCGGCCCGCAGTCCGGCCACTCCCCAGAAATCGTCCCAGTAGTAATAGTCGTTCGGGCCCAGGTGCTCGGCACTGAAGCCGGCCGGCAGCAGCCCGGCATGGGGCGAAGCGGGTGTGGCCGGCAGGCGTTTGCGGGTGATCCAGCGGGCGCCGCGCGCAATGGGGTTGTGCCAGTGCGTGCCCAGGCGTCTGCCGGTGAGTTGCTCAAACCGGCGCAGAATCCACAGGACTTCGCCGTTGGCGTCCCATTCGCCTTCCTGCGAGCGGAAGTAACCGCGTGCGGTCTGGCGCGGCGGGAAGCGCTCCAGGGCGCGTTCGGCGCGTTCATCCAGGCCCAGGCACAGCAGGGCGTGAATGATGAAGGCGGCATCGCGGAACCAGAAGCGCTTGTAGGTATAGGGGCCGGGATAGACGTCATCCGGCGAGTGCAGCAGCAGCGAGGCGACGGCGGCGTCGTACAGGAACTGGTAGCGCGGTTCGGGGCAGTCCAGTCGGCAGGTCTTTTCGCGCAGCGCGGGCCAGGCATTGCGCAGCAGGGGCCGTTCCTGTTTCAGGGGGATGCGCACCTGCAGCCGGGTCGTGTCGGCCTGGCCGATGGGGAACAGGGCGGCGGCGGTGAGCATGCCCAGTTCGCAGCGTCCGCCGGGCTGGTCATCCTGGTCCTGCAGGTGGATGTAGACATCGCCGGCGCGGTAGTCGGAGACGTGATGACGTTCGGCCGGGGCGCTGAACTCGATCTCCCGTTCACCGTCGACGTTCCAGCGGCGGCGGTCGTCGGACAGCGTCAGCTCGTGCACGAAGCTGATGCCTTCCGGGTTGTAGGGGCGCAGCGAGACCACCAGCCAGGCGGGCGTGGTGCTGGCGGCCTCCAGATCCAGTTCGCAAACCGGCTGGCCGGAGGCATCGAGCACCACCCGCGAAGTGCTGTGCAGGGACAGGCCGTCCTGGTAGGTGCGGGTGTGGATGGCCGGTTCCGGTTCGAGCGTCTGGTGCTGCTCGCAGGCGGCGACACGCGAGGGCAGCAGGGCGCGGCCGTCGCTGTCCAGCAGCACCCAGGCATCCAGCGAGGGGCCGTCATAGTCCGGCGTGAGCAGGCCGCGCGGATCCACCAGCGGCAGCGCCTCGGCGTCGGGATAGCCGATGGCGGTCCAGTTGCGATGGGTGAGATTGATGTGCGAGACGGAGAAGGCGCGCGGGATGAAGGCCGGATCGTGCGGATCGAACTGGCGCTCGATCCAGTAGGGCCAGACCCAGTCCAGGTTGTGCTGGATCACCTTGCTGTTGATCAGACCGCGGGCGTGGAATACCACGCCGGCGCGCAGCAGTTCCACCGGCTCGCCCACCTCGGAGGGCTGGGCGAAGCTGCGCAGCCGTGCCATCAACTCGATGGGGTCGAGAAACCCCTGGCTGCGGGCGGCGCGGCGCAGGATGAAGCGCAGGGGCAGCCATTTGGTCCAGCTCACGGCGACTCCTTAGGTTACGGGGGAAAAGGCCATTGTCGCGGAAAAGCGGCGGCCGTTAAACCGCGGCCCGGTATAACTGCAGGCTGTATGCGGGTTATAGCTGTGGGGCGGCATAAACGCAAAGGACGCAGAGGCGCGGAGACGCAGAGTCATGCAAATAATGATTGATGCTTGCGGGTCTACTGACGGTTTTCCCGTCATCCCGGTCTGCGCTGGAATGACACTATGAGCCCGGTAGGATGGGTGGAGCGCAGCGCAACCCATCGCGGCGCGGCAAACGATGGGTTGCGGCGCAGCAGGCGCCTTCACCCATCCTACGCCTTCAGGCAGCGTTCCCATCGCTGCACGGCGCGGTAAATGATGGGTTACGGCGCATTGCGCCTCCACCCATCCTACGCCTTCAGACAATGCTCCCAGTAGGGCTCGCCGGCGAAGCGCTCGACCAGGAAATCGACGAAGGCGCGCACCCGCTGGGACAGGTGCCGTGTCTGCGGGTAGACGGCGTAGGCGTGTACGCCCTGCCATTCATGGTCGATGAGCAGCGGCACCAGCTGGCCGGCCTCGATGGCCCGGTAGCAGATGAACAGCGGTTGCAGCACGATGCCGTGGCCGTCCACCGCGGCCCGGTGCAGAAAGTCGCCGTTGTTGGCCTGCAGGGCCGCGCTGACCCGGACCTCGCCTGGATGTCCCTGCGGATCACGGTAGCGCCACAGGCCGGGGTCGGGCAGGTGGGTGTAGAGCAGGCAGCGGTGCAGTGCCAGTTCCTGCGGGCTGGCGGGGCTGCCATGGGCATCGAGATAGGCGGGGCTGGCCGCCAGCACGCTGCGGATGGGTGCAATGGGGCGGGCGATCAGGCTGGAGTCGGGCAGTTCGGCGATGCGGACGGCCACATCGAAGCTCTCCTGCAGGATGTCCACCTGACGGTCATTGAAATCGAGATCGAAACGGATTTCGGGGTGCATGCGGATGAAGTCGTTGACCGCGGGCGTCAGGTGCAGCAGCCCGAAGCTCAAGGGGGCGGCCACCCGCAGACTGCCGGACAGGGCGCCGTGCTCGCTGGACACCGCGAGTTCGGTCTCCTGCAGGTCGGCGAGCAGACGCACGGCGCGTTCGTACAGGCTGCGGCCGGTGTCGGTGAGGTCCATGCGCCGGGTGGTGCGGCGGAACAGCTGCACGCCCAGGTGCTGTTCCAGTTCGGTCAGGCGGCGGCTGACCGCGGACTTGGCTACCTGACGGCGTTCGGCCGCGCCGCTGATGCTGCCGGCCTCGACCACGCGCACAAAGTTTTCCAGGGCCTCGAAACGGTCCATGCAATTGTTCCTTATTCGAGAATAATCTATTCGTAATAATAGTATTTATTCTGAATAATTCAACAGATAGGCTGATCACATGCCGTCCGGACAGGCCGGGCGACCGCCGCAAACACAGGAGGCAGTCAGCCATGAATCACACGACCAACGCTCTCAATGTTCTCACCGTCACCGCCAGCGCCCGTCAGCAGGGCTCGGTCAGCCGGGGGCTGGTCGCGCACCTGCTGGACAGGCTGCGCGCGCATCATCCCGATCTGCAGCTGCGTGAACGGGATGTGTCCGCGGGGCTGCCGGTGGTGGACGCGGACTGGATCGGGGCCAGCTATACCCCGGCGGAACAGCGCGATGCCGCGCAGCGTGCGGCATTGGCACAGTCGGATGCGCTGGTGCGGGAACTGCAGGACGCGGATGTCCTGGTGATCGGCACACCGATCTACAATTTCTCCATTCCCGCCAGTCTCAAGGCCTGGATCGACCAGGTGGCGCGTGTCGGCGAGACCTTCCGTTACACCGAGTCCGGCCCGCAGGGGCTGCTGCGGGGCAGGCAGGCCTTCCTGCTGCTGGCCAGCGGCGGTACCCCCGTGGGCAGCGACATCGACTTTGCCAGCGGCTATCTGCGGCAGGTGCTGGGGTTTCTGGGGATCGAGGACGTGACGGTCATTGCGGCCGATCGCATCATGCAGCAGCAGGATGAGGCGGTGGCAGCGGCGCAGCGGCGGATTGCGGAGACGGCCGCGGCGCTTCGTGCGGCCGCATGAGTCAGCGGCGCTGACATGGAGAGTGTGCCTGCCGGAGTCCGGGCCTCACCCCCTCCTCAATCCTCCCCCATCAAGAGGGAGGAAGCGGGTCTCCCCGCCCGTTGAAGGAGGGTGTTATTGGACGGTACCTCCGGGCCATCCCGGCATCGGCAGGAAGTAACGGCTATACAAGGAGAACAGCGATGACCTATCGCGAAGTCAGACAACTCATTCCGGCGCAGGAGATCACCGAAGGCGCGGGCGTGACCGTGCGCCGCACCCTGGGTACGCCGGCGCGGCGCAATCTGGATCCCTTCCTGCTGCTGGATCATTTCAGCAGCGACAATCCCGACGACTACATCGCCGGCTTTCCGGACCATCCGCACCGGGGCTTCGTCACCTTCACCTATATGCTGGACGGGCACATGCTGCACCGCGACAGCATGGGCAACCAGGGCGACCTGCAATCCGGCGGCGCCCAGTGGATGAAGGCCGCCGGCGGGGTGATCCATTCGGAGATGCCGCAGCAGTCCGCCGGGCTGATGCGCGGCTTCCAACTCTGGATCAATCTGCCGGCCAGCGACAAGCTGAGTGCGCCGGCCTACCAGGAATTCAGCGCCGCCGCCTTCCCGGTGCACCGGGAGCCGGGGCTGGAGGTGAAGGTGCTGAGCGGCGAGCACGCCGGCCTGTGCGGGCCGGTGGAGGATCCGCATACCCGGGTGCAGTACCTGGACGTGTCACTGGAGCCCGGCCGGCGCTTCGAGCATGATCTGCCGGTGACGCATACCGCCTTCCTTCATGTGTTCGAGGGGGCGGTCGAAGTGGCCGGCACCGGCGTGCCTGCACACAGTCTGGCGGTGCTGGACACGGGCGAGCGGGTGGGCGTGACGGCCGGTGAGGCGGGTGCGCGCCTGATCCTGGTGGCGGGACAACCGATCGGCGAGCCCATTGCGCAGTACGGCCCCTTCGTCATGAACACCCAGGACGAGATCCATCAGGCCATGCGCGATTACCGCGACGGGCGGTTGGTACAGCAGCGGGCGGATGTGATCCGCGACTGATCGGCAATGTCTGGCTGGGTTGAAAAGACACCGGCCCCGGTGGCGAACCGGGGCCGGTGCAGCGGGCGGGACGGGCCTTGCGGCCCGCAGGTCAGGCGCCGATGATGCCGCCGTCCCGGCGGGTGATCACCACGGTGGCATCGCGCGGGATGGTCACGCCGTCCGGCGCGGCATTGAGCAGAGGGAAGTTGGTCTGGTTCGGATCGCCGTCGCCCGGGTGCTGGATATTGACGAACAGGGTGCGCCGATCCGGCGTGACCGCAATCCCGGTCACTTCACAGCCGCTGACCCCGGTGAACAGACGCCGCAGTTCGCCGCTGTTGATGTCGGCCACCAGCAGCTGGTTGTTCAGTCCCTTCTTCTGGCCGCCGTCGGTCTCGATGAACAGGCGGCCGTCCGGGTCGGCCCACAGACCGTCGGGATCGCTGAAGGTGTCCTCCCGGTCGTCAGCGTGGGTGTCCTCGGCGATCAGGAAGATGTCCCAGACGAAGGTGGTGCCGGCAAAGCCCGAGGTCTCGCTCCAGCGGATGATGTGACCGTCGGGGTTCGGGGCCAGCGGGTTGGGGCCGTCGGCGACACTGCGCCGGCTGTTGTTGGTCAGGGCGCAGTAGACCTTGTCGTCGGCGCCGACCGTGACCCATTCCGGGCGGTCCATCGGGGTGGCACCGACGATGTCGGCGGCGATGCGGGTGTTGACCAGCAGTTCGCCCATGTCGGCGAAGCGGGCGGCCAGGGCCGGGATGTTCATGCTCAGTTCCAGCCATTCGCCGTTGCCGTCATCGCCGAACCGGGCCACGTACAGGGTGCCGTGATCCAGCGGGCTTTCGCCGCGTGCGCGCATGGCGCGCCAGTTGTCGGCGGAGACGAACTTGTAGATGTAGTCGAAGGTCTGATCGTCGCCGGAATAGACCACCACGCGGCCATAGTCGTCGACATGCACCGTGGCGCCCTCGTGCTTGGTGCGGCCCAGGGCGGTACGCTTGACCGGGGTCCGGGTCGGATCGAAGGGGTCGATCTCGACGATCCAGCCGAAGCGGTTTTCCTCGTTGCGATAATCCGGGTCGGCCAGGTCGAAGCGCTTGTCGAACAGGTGCCAGCCATAGCCGAAGCCGGTGTTGAGGAAGCCGTAGCGCTGCTGCGATTCGTTCGGCGTCCAGGCCGGGTCCTCGGTGCCGAAGTAGCCGTTGAAGTTCTCCTCGCAGGTCAGGTAGGTGCCCCAGGGGGTGTAGCCGTTGGCGCAGTTGTTGACGGTACCGAGCGGGATGTTGCCGTTGGGGGTCTGCAGCAGCGGGTGGCCGGCCGCCGGGCCGCTGAAGTTCACCGGCGTGTTGACGTGAATGCGGCGCGAGAGCCTGCTCCGGACCGGCTGCCAACGATTATCGCGGCCATGGCCTTTGCGGATCTCGACCACCGATACACCATGGGCGTGCTGGGAGGCGCGCACGTCCTCCAGGCTTTCCGGCACCGGTTTGCCCAGTACGTGGTCATTGCCGCCGAACTCGTGGTTCAGGCACAGCACGCCGTGGTCATTGCCCTGGCCGAAGGCCAGCGCGCGGCCGCGCCAGGGGTTGTTCTCCCGGTCCTCGTCCCAGCCGAAGCGGCGGCCGTGCTCGTGGATCATGGGGAAGAACCACATGCCGTCATGGCCGATACCCAGCTGCAGCGCCTGATCGGCTGCCGTGGGCGGCCAGCTGTAGGCCGGGCCGCCGGGTTCCAGCGGATCGCCCCAGGGCAGGATGATGTCGTACTGGTAATCCGGGGAGATACCGGGATTGGGGCCGCTGCCGTCGGCGATGGCGACCGGGGTGAAGTTGATCAGACCGCGATTGCGGGGATTGCGCTGCCAGGGGGTACGGCCCCGGTCGTCGCGGCCGAAGGCCTGCGCCACCGCGGGCCCGGCGAAGAAACCGGTCGCGGCCACGGCCAGGCCGCCCTTGAGCACCTGACGGCGGTGTAAACGGGTTTCCAGGATATCGGCGAAGGGGCGGTTGCCCGAGTTGTTGCTGCTGTTGTCGTCGTGATCGTTCACGGTTGTTGCCTCCTGATCAGGCAGTTTGAGGGGTACCGTGAAGCTAGCAGGCAGATGTTGCCGGGAAATGAAGTTTGTGTGATGCCGATATGTCAGGCAAAGAAAAAGGCCCCTGAAAAGGGGCCTTTGACTTGCTGCGGTTACCCCGCGACGGCTCAGGCCGTCTTGAGGTTGGCGTCGTCGGCCATGGCCTTGGCGCGGTCGGTCTTCTCCCAGGAGAATTCCGGCTCCTCGCGGCCGAAGTGGCCGTTGGAGGCGGTCTTGCGGTAGATCGGGCGCAGCAGGTCCAGCATCTGCACGATGCCCTTGGGCCGCAGGTCGAAGTGGGCGCGGATCAGGGCCTCGATCTTGGACTCGTCGATCTTGGCGGTGCCGAAGGTCTCGACATGGATGGAGACCGGCTTGGCCACACCGATGGCGTAGGCGACCTGCACTTCGCACTTGTCGGCCAGGCCCGCGGCGACCACGTTCTTGGCCACGTAGCGCGCGGCATAGGCAGCAGAGCGGTCGACCTTTGTCGGATCCTTGCCGGAGAAGGCGCCGCCGCCGTGACGACCCACGCCGCCGTAGGTGTCGACGATGATCTTGCGCCCGGTCAGGCCGCAGTCGCCGACCGGACCGCCGATGACGAAACGCCCGGTGGGGTTGATGAAGTACTCGGTCTTGTCGGAGATCATGCTGCTCGGGATGATCGGCTTGATGATCTCCTCCATCACGGCTTCCTTCAGCTGATCGTAGCTGATGTCCTCGGCGTGCTGGGTGGACAGGACCACGGCGTCGATCATCTTGGGCTCGTTGCCCTCGTAGCGCACGGAGACCTGCGATTTGCAGTCCGGACGCAGCCACGGCAGGGTGCCGTCCTTGCGCACCTTGGTCTGCTGCTGGGTCAGCTTGTGCGCATACTGGATCGGCATGGGCATCAGCTCATTGGTCTCGTTGGTGGCATAGCCGTACATCAGGCCCTGGTCGCCGGCGCCCTGGTCCAGATCCAGACCGGTGCCCTCGTCCACGCCCTGGGCGATGTCGGGAGACTGCTTGTCCAGCGCGACCAGCACGGCGCAGTTCTTGCCGTCGAAGCCCATGGCGCCGTCGTTGTAGCCGATGTCGAGGATGGTCTCGCGCACCACGTCGGTGTAGTCGACGGTGGCCTTGCTGGTGATCTCGCCGGAGATGATGGCCATGCCGGTGTTGACCATGGTCTCGCAGGCCACGCGCGAGAGCGGATCCTGCGCGAGCAGGGCGTCGAGAATGGCGTCAGAAACGTTGTCGGCCACCTTGTCCGGGTGACCCTCGCCTACCGATTCGGAAGACACGATATATTCGCGTGCCATGTAAACCTCCTGATGGGTTTTTGGACAACCGCCTCGTGCGGTCGAGTTAATGAAAAAAGTCGGGCCGTCTGCCGCCGCGCGGGCGGCGGCGCGGGCCGGGTGTATTCAGATCAGTCCGCGGTCTTGCGGAAATGCAGGATGCCCCAGCTCAGGTAGCCCTTGCTGCCGGCATCGACCCAGTGTCCCAGGCCGGTGATCATGCGGTCAATGTACTCTTCGGAGACCCGGTTCACCAGATCGTCGCGGTTGCGGGTCAGTTCCTCGCGCACGCGGCCGTAATGGACGGGCAGGCGCGCGGTCAGATCCTCGATCTCGATTTCCTTGAGACCGTTGCGGGCGGCCTGCTCGCGGTAGAAGCCGATCGAGCCCAGGCTGCTGAGGTGGATGCGGTCGTAGACCGGCTGCAGCACGTCCTCGGGGCAGTCGTCGGCCTGCATCGGGTCGGTGAAGATCAGCTCGCCGCCCGGCTTGAGCACGCGCGCGGCCTCCGAGATCACCTTGTCACGATGGCCGCTGTGCAGGAAGGAGTCCTGCGACCAGACCACGTCGAAGGTGCCGCTGTCGTAGGGCAGGTTCTCGAAGTTGCCGTCGACCACCTCGATCAGGTGATCCAGGCCCTGCTCCCTGTTCATCTGCCGGTCGCGTTCGTTCTCCTTCTCGCTCAGGTTGAGCGCAACGACCCGGCAGCCGTAGGTCTTCGCCAGGTAGCGGGCGGCGCCGCCGTAGCCGGCGCCCACGTCCAGGACGTAGCTGTCCGGGCCCAGGTTGTCGAGCTTGGAGGCGATGCGTTCCACGGTGCGGCGGCTGGCATCGGCAATGGGCTCCTGGTCGTCCTGGTACAGACCGATATGGATGTCTTCACCGCCCCAGACGTGGAAGTAGAAATTGTCGGCGTCATCGCTGTTGTAATAGCTGCGCGCCGTCTCCACGACCTCGGAATAGGATGGGGTGGTACTCATTCAGTATCCTCCTGCTGATGATATTTCTTCTCAGCGATGTGGATGTAGAAGTCGGGCTCTTCCTCGCGGTAGGTCTCCTGGAAATCACCGTAGGTGGTTACCTTCTGGAAGCCCACTTCCTTCATCAGGCGGCGCGTGTAGTCCTTGCGCAGCGGGAACATGTTGAGGTGATACACCGACTTGTCGGGGAACTCGTAACGGAACCGGGCCAGCGAGTCGTCGACATATTCCGGCGAGGCGCTGACATTGTCGCCACAGTAGTAATAGTTGTGCGTCGGCTGAACCTTGTGGTCCAGGATGGCGTCGTAGTTGCGCTGGTCCAGGATCAGGATGCCGTCATGACGCAGGGTGGCGTAGAATTCCGCCAGGGCCTTGCGGCGGTCGTTCTCGTCATGCAGGTGGGTGAAGGAGTTGCCCAGACAAATGACGGCATCGTAGAGATCGTGCACGTCGCGGTTGAGCCAGCGCCAGTCGGCGTGGACCGTGCGCAGGATATGACCGCGCTTGCGGGCATTCTCGAAGGCCTTGGCCAGCATTTCCGGACTGCCGTCCGCGCTGGTCACTTCGAAACCGGCCTTCATCAATTGCACGGAGTGAAAGCCCGTGCCGGAGGCGACGTCGAGGATCTTCTTGGCGCCGCGTTCCTTGAGGGCCTGGATGAAGAAGTCGCCTTCACTGTTGGCGCGGCCGTCCCAGTCGATCAGTTCGTCCCACTTGTCGACGAAGCCATGAACGTATTCGTCCTTGTACTGGTCGGTGTCGCGGACCTTGAGGGGGTCGTCGCCATAATTCTGCTGGGCAGTTTTTTGCACAGTATTTCCTCCCGTTGCGGTGCCAAACGGTCCTACGGGCGATCTCGTGCAAAGCGGGTAGTTACGCTTAACTTCTGGTATTTCACCTTCCGCCGGGATGGTTTGGCACCAGTTGTCGTTTATCGCAAACAGGACGTAACGGTCCTGATAGTGATTCATGGTCGCGGACCTCAATGGCCCGCCGAAAAAACACGATGACGGAAGAGTTACACCGTTGCCCGCTTAAGGGCAGAGACAGTCGCGTTCCCGTGTCCCGGAGGGGCGGCAACGCTGACCCGTGATGTACAGTCTGCATATCTTACAGATTTCCGAGTGAATTTTCACCCCTGATTCCGGTTTAATTTCCTGTGGGGGGCGGAAATGTGCGGGAAAAACAGGTATTTTTCCATGTATTACAAGTGTCTTGGATGATTGTGAAATATAATCACAGAGTATGCAGGGAATAATGCCCGGTGCGTGGCGCCGGGGCTGTTGTGTGCGGCCTGCCGCGGCATATGCGTCGGCAGGCATGCATAATCAGTATAATGCACGAACGGCGTTCAACGGTCTCAATGGTGTTATACAACTATGTTAGATGTCATACGGGGTAATCTGTTGTGCAAGTGCCTGGGCGGGGCCGCCTGCCTGCTGTTGTCGGCCTGCACCTGGGTGGAGCCCACGCCCGCGGGTGCGCAGGTGCAGGTGGTGACTGCGGAGGCGGTGGCCGACTGCCTGCGCCTCGGCACCACCCGGGTGTCGGTGCTGGACCGGCTGGCGGGGATCCCGCGCAGCTATCGCAAACTCGAGCAGGAACTGGATGTGCTGGCGCGCAACAGCGCGGCGCGCATGGACGGCGACCGGGTGGTGGCGGAGAGCGAAATCGTCGAGGGTGAACGTATCTATGCGGTTTATGACTGCCGCCGGCCGGCGCAGGAGCAGGCCGGCGAGGCAGGGGCGGAAGTCTTTCCCCTGCGCTGAAACCGGCATGAGACTTGCGCAATAAGCGATTGAGGAAAATGGGAAACTGTTATACCCTGCGGGCTCCTGGCAATACCGGTCAATGGTGGCTTGTGCCGGTCCCTCCGCAACGATAAGCTGTGAACCCCGTCAGGCCCGGAAGGGAGCAGCGGCAGCAGTGGACTCGGGTGCCGGAGTGTGGCGGGTACAGGCCGCCTCCTAATTCATCTTTCATGAAATATTCCCTACACTGGGGACAGCCCCGAATGGCGCTTACCTTGGCCGCGTCATCCCCGCGAAGGCGGGGATCCAGCGTCTGTGTGCCCTGCCGGGTACTGGATTCCCGCCTTCGCGGGAATGACGGACGGGCTGAAATCCGCTTTACGTAACGGCCATTCGGGGCTGTCCCCGGTTTGCGGTTTGAGTTGATCACATGTCCTATCAGGTTCTTGCCCGAAAATGGCGGCCCCGCAGCTTCGCTGAACTGGTGGGGCAGGCCCATGTCCTGCGCGCGCTGGTCAATGCGCTGGACAATGACCGCCTGCACCACGCCTATCTGTTCACCGGTACCCGCGGTGTGGGCAAGACCACCCTGGCCCGCATCCTGGCCAAGTCCCTGAACTGCGAGACCGGCGTCGGCTCGCATCCCTGCGGCGAATGCTCGGCCTGCCGCGAGATCGACGAGGGGCGCTTCGTTGATCTGATCGAGGTCGATGCCGCTTCCCGCACCAAGGTCGACGAGACCCGCGAGCTGCTGGAGAACGTCCAGTACGCCCCCACCCGCGGGCGTTACAAGGTGTACCTCATCGACGAGGTGCACATGTTCTCCAACCACAGTTTCAACGCCCTGCTCAAGACCCTGGAGGAGCCGCCGCCGCACGTGAAGTTCCTGCTGGCGACCACCGATCCGCAGAAGCTGCCGGTGACCATCCTGTCGCGCTGCCTGCAGTTCAACCTCAAGCGCCTGCCGCCGGAGCAGATCCGTGACTACCTGGAGCAGATCCTGGAACGCGAGGGCATCAATGCCGAGGCGGGGGCGTTGCGCGAACTGGCCCGCGCCGCCGACGGCAGCATGCGCGACGGCCTGAGCCTGCTGGACCAGGCCATCGCCTACGGCGGCGGCGAGGTGCGCGAGGCCGAGGTGCGCACCATGCTCGGCACCATCGAGCGCGAGTTCGTCTACGACCTGGTGCGGGCGCTCGCGGCCGGTGACGGCAAGGCGCTGCTGGCGCGGGTGGGCGATGCCGCCGAGCGCAGCACCGATTTCGCCGCGCTGCTGGCCGAGTTGTTATCGGTGCTGCAGCGCATTGCCGTTCACCAGGCATTGCCCGGGGAGGGGATGGACGAATATGCCGATGCCCCGGAAGTGATCGCCGAACTGGCCGCGGCCCTGACTCCCGAGGATGTCCAACTCCACTATCAGATCGGCCTGATCGGCCGCCGCGACCTGCCGCTGGCGCCGGACCCGCGCGGCGGCCTGGAGATGATCCTGCTGCGCATGCTCAGTTTCCGCCCGGCGGCGGCCGCGCAGACGCCGGCCGCTGCGGCCCCGGCCCGGCCCGCGCGGCCGGGTGTCCCAGGGGCGGCAAGCCAGGCCTCGGCTCCCGCGGCGCCGACTGCAACGGCATCCGGAGGGAGCGGGGCGGCTCAGCCGGCCGGCGACGACTGGCCCGGCCTGATCGCCGCCATGGGCCTGCGCGGCCTGGCCGGACAGCTGGCGGAGAACTGCACCCTGATCAGCTGCGGGGACAGCCGGGTGCAGCTGCATCTGGATCCGGCCCACCAGCACCTGCTGACCCCGGCGCTGCAGGCCAAGCTGGCCGAGGCGCTGAACCGCTGCCTGGGGCGTGAGGTGCGGCTGGAGATCGACAGCGGCAGCGGGACGCCGCCGCCGGCCGAGACCCCGGCCCAGCAGCAGGCCCGGCGCAGCCAGGAGCGCCAGCAGGCCGCCGAGAGTGCGATTGCCGCCGACGAGACGGTCCGGGCGCTGCAGGATACCTTCAACGCCCGGGTGCAGCCCGACAGCATCCGGCCCCTGGACGATGCATGAACGCATAACCCATGAACTCACTCTGGGTGTATTCGGAAACTTCTGAGAGGAAAGGCAATGAAAGGCGGATTAGGCAACATCATGAAGCAGGCCCAGCAGATGCAGGCCAACATGCAGAAGGCCCAGGAGGAGCTGGCCAACGTGGAAGTCACCGGTCAGGCCGGCGGCGGCATGGTCACGGTGGTGATGACCTGCCGCAACGAGGTGCGCCGGGTCAATATCGACGACAGTCTGATCGGCGATGACAAGGAGATGCTGGAGGATCTGATCGCTGCGGCCATGAACGACGCCGTGCACAAGGCCGAGGCGACGACCCAGGAGAAGATGTCCGGGCTGACCGCCGGCATGGGGCTTCCGCCCGGCTTCAAGATGCCGTTCTGAAGCGCTGACCCATGTCCCTGTCCCCGGCGATTCAACGCCTGGTCGAGGCGCTGCGCTGCCTGCCCGGCGTGGGACCCAAGTCGGCCCAGCGCATGGCCTTCCACCTGCTGGAGCGCGACCGCGAGGGCGGCCGCCGGCTGGCCGCCGCGCTGACCGATGCCATCGACAAGGTCGGCCACTGCGAGCAGTGCCGCACTCTGACCGAGGAGCCGGTGTGCGGCATCTGCCGCAGTGACAGCCGCGACCGCAGCCAGTTGTGCGTGGTCGAGACCCCGGCCGACATCGTCGCCGTGGAACAGGCCACCGATTTCCGCGGCCTGTATTTCGTCCTCATGGGTCACCTCTCGCCCCTGGACGGCATCGGACCGGCCGATATCGGCCTGGACCGGCTGGCGGAGCGCCTGGCCCGGGGCGAAGTGGCCGAGATCATCCTCGCCACCAATCCCACAGTGGAGGGCGAGGCCACGGCCCAGTACATCGCCGATCTGGCCCGCAGCCACGGCATCCGGGCCACGCGCCTGGCGCATGGCATCCCGCTCGGGGGTGAACTAGAATACGTGGACGGCGGCACCCTGTCGCACGCCTTCAGCGGCCGCCGGGACCTCTGAGTCTCCACCCTGTCACCCGAGGGAAGGTAAGGTCACGGAATGGACGTCTCACGCCTACCTGTCATCGCCCACGGCGCGGGCCTCCCGACGTCGGCCGGCGCCCATGCCCAGCGCAGCCGCGGGGGCGAACCGGTGATCGAGCCCGCCGCCGTGCGCCGCCCGCGCGACGCCGCCGAGCAGGCCATTCAGGGCGAACTGCTTGAACGCAGCCGCAGCGAGCACCGTTACAGCCCCACCAGCGACTTCCTGCGCTCACGCCTGTATGAGAGCGGCGAGGATGCCGCAACCGGCCAGCGCAGAGGCGCTGCCGACAACTTCGCCGGCCGCCAAGCCGTCGGCGCCTACCTCTCCCATACCCGCGAACTGATCCAGCCCGACGCCAACCGCGGCACCGCGGTCGATTATTTCATCTGAGGTTCGGTGATATAAACGCAGGGTGCGCAGAGGCGCGAAGAGCAGTAAGTATTCCGTCATTGCGAGCGCAGCGAAGCAATCTCGTGCCGCGTGATCAGTCGGTTGGCGATTATTCGCCACGCTCGCCCCTGAGCACCCAGGGGGCATAAAGGCGTTGTGCCCTCGTAAGCCCGCTTGTGCCACGGCGCTGCGCGCCATGGAATCCCTGCGGGCTTCATTATGGCTATCCCCCCCTTCGAGTCAGGGCATCGCAATGACGGAGTCATCACAAGATCCTCACACCCTTTGCGACTCTGCGTCTTTGCGCACTCTGCGTTATCCTCACCACTGGTCGAAGTTATCATGATCTCAAGATGAGGAGGAGCGAGTCCCATGACCGACTGTCTGTTCTGCAAGATGGCCGCCGGCGAGATCCAGCCCGACACCGTACTGGAAACCGACGACGTCATCGCCTTTCGCGACATCAATCCACAGGCCCCCACCCATGTGCTGGTTATTCCGAAACAGCATATCGCCACCCTCAACGACCTGCAGCCGGCGCAGGCCGAGCTGGTCGGGAAGATGTATCTCGCCGCCCGGGAGGTTGCGCGCATCGACGGCCTGGACCAGCGCGGCTATCGCACCGTGATGAACTGCCTGGAAGAGGCCGGGCAGTCGGTATTCCATCTGCACCTGCACGTGCTCGGCGGCCGGCCGATGCAGTGGCCGCCGGGATGAGTTCTGCCATGCCGGGGTGACAATAACGCGGAGAACGCAGAGACACGGAGGCGCAAAGGGTAATCAATCAGGTTGCTGCAGGTTGGGCGGGACAAAGCAAAGCGAAGACTGACCTGCATTCGCTGCATTTGCCGACCTGGTACACGCAGGTCGGGTTAGTACAGCGTAACCCGACATGCCGCGGTCGGTGCCGGCTTGCGCCTTTCAGGCTGCCCCGACCTGCGGTTGCCGACAGATACACAGCGCTGAAGACACGATATCAGTAATCACCAAGTCGCTCTTCGGCCGCCTCCAGTTGCGCATACAGCTTGCGGTAGCTCTCCAGCCGCCGCGCGCTGATCTCGCCGGCATCCACCGCTGCCTGCACTGCGCAGCCGGGCTCGTTCAGGTGCCGGCAATTGTGGAAGCGGCAGTGACCGGCGGGGTCGTGGAATTCGCGAAAGCCCCGCTCCAGCTGCGCCTTGTCGATGTGCCAGAGATGAAAGTCGCGCACCCCGGGTGAGTCGATCAGCTTGCCGCCGCCCGGCAGATGATAGAGGGTGGTGTCAGAGGTGGTATGCCGGCCCTGGCCGCTGGCCTCGGACAACTCGCCGACGCGGATCTCGTGTTCCGGCAGCAGCGTATTCACCAGCGAGGATTTGCCCACGCCCGACTGGCCGACCAGGATGCTGGTGTGGGTGGCAAGCAGTTCGATCAGCGGCTGCAGGGCACCGGGCTCGCGGGTATTCACCCGTACCACCGGTATATCCAGGGCGGCGAATTCCGCCAGCAGGGCATCGATATGCGTACGCGTGTCGGCAGTGAGCCGGTCGGTCTTGTTCAGCACCAGGGCCGGCCGGGCGGGCATCAGTTCGGCGGCGATCAGGTAGCGGTCGATGAGGGCGGCGGTGGGCTCGGGCGCGGGCGCGATGACGATCAGCAACTGGTCGATGTTGGCCGCCAGGGACCGCGGTCGGCCGCGATGATCGGGGCGGGAGAGGGCACTGGTACGTGGCAGTACGCGCTCGATTACGCCCTGGTCATCGCCCGCGGATGACCATTCCACCCGATCGCCGCAGGCCAGGTCATGCACCCGCTTGCGCGCAGTGCATTCGAGCCGCTCCCCGTTCTCGGCCTCCACCAGGGCGTTGCGGCCGTGGTGCCGGATCACTTGGCCGGTATGGATGTCGGTCTGCGCTGAGATCGCGGAGCGGGGCTTCAGCGGGTTACGGCGCGGCATCCTGTGGTTCCGGCGAGGCGCTTTCAGCCGTTGCCCGCTTCCAGCGCGTCCACCCGGGCGGCGCAGATGAAGTCGTTGTCCGACAGCCCGCCGACCGAATGGGTGGTGAAATGCACCGTGCAGCGGTTGTAGCTGACCTCCAGGTCGGGGTGATGGTCCTGCCGGTTGGCGATCCAGGCCACGGCGTTGACGAAGGCGACGGTCTGGTAGAAATCCTTGAACCTGAAGCTGCGTACCAACGCAGGGGTATCCCGGTCCAGCGTCCAGTCGTCATGCAACTGGCTCAGCTTGTCCTGGGCCTCGTCCAGGACCAGCGCCGGGCTGCCTTTGGGCAGCGGTTTGCAGTGCTGTTCCTTGAGCGGTGTGGTCATGGTCGGTTCACTTGAATCGGTAGTGGGTTTGATTCAGGTACTCTACGACATTTTCCACGTCCTGGTCGAACCAGCGCAGGCCCAGGCTGGCGTCGCAGCGCCTTACCTGCTTGTGCAGGGCCTCCAGCGAATTGACCCGGCGGTCCTCACGGCTATAGACGCCGCTGTCATGGCACTGCATGCAGTGCTGGTCGTGCAGCTTTTTGCCGGCCTGGGCATCTGCCGCCGCGGCAGGGCCGGCGGCCAGCAGGCCGAGGGTCAGAAACAATGGGATCGATCGTATGAACATGGCTACGCTCCTTCAGGCAGGCTGCCTGGTGTTGGCGTTCAGCTGTGCGACCCGCACCGGTGCGGGTGGGTGCGAGTCATAGAAGCTGGAATACAGCGGGTCCGGCGTCAGGGTGCTGGCGTTCTCCCGGTACAGCTTGACCAGGGCCTGGACCAGGTCGCCGGCACGCGTCTGGCTGGCGGCGTAGGCGTCGGCCTCGAACTCGTGCTTGCGCGACAGGGCGTTCATCAGCGGTGACAGGAAGAAGCCGAACAGCGGGCTGACCAGCAGGAACAGGATCAGGCCCATGTGCAGCGAGGGCTCGTTCACGCCCAGGCCATGGAAGAAGGCCGGCTGCTGGATCAGCCAGCCCAGTGCCGCCAGGCCGGCGAGGCTCAGCAGGGCCATGGAGACCAGCCGTTTGTGCACGTGCTTGTGTTTGAAGTGCCCCAGTTCGTGCGCCAGCACGGCCTCGACCTCGTCCGGGTCCAGCGACTTGAGCAGGGTATCGAAGAAGACGATGCGCTTGTTCTCGCCCAGGCCGGTGAAGTAGGCGTTGCCGTGCCCGGAGCGTTTTGAGCCGTCCATGACGAAGATGCCGTTGCTGGTGAAGCCGCAACGGCTCAGCAGTGACTCGATGCGCTGTCTGAGTTCATTGTCTTCCAGCGGGCTGAACTTGTTGAACAGCGGCGCGATGAAGGCCGGATAGGCCCACAGCATCAGCAGGGTGAAGCCCATCCACACAATCCAGACGTACAGCCACCAGAGGCTGCCCGAGGCCTGCATCAGCCACAGCACCACGGCGATCAGCGGCGTGCCCAGCAGCAGCAGGAGCAGACCGTTCTTCAGCATATCGCCGATGAAGGTCGGGAGATCGGTGCGGTTGAAGCCGAACCGCGCCTCCAGGCCGAAGGTGTGATAGAGCGAGAACGGCAGGTCCAGCAGGCTGGAGAGCATGAACAGGCTGAGCATGACCGCCACGCCGGTCCACAACGGGCTCCACTCCAGCTGCGACCAGGCCCCGTTGAGCAGGGCCAGGCCGCCGCCCAGGGTCCAGGCCAGCAGGATCAGGTAGCCGTATGCGCCCTCGGCCAGTCCCAGCCGGGTCTTGGCCAGGGTATAGTCGGCGGCCTTGCGGTGGGATGCGAGCGGGATATGATCGCGAAAGGCCGCCGGCACCTGCCCGCGGTGATTGCGGATATAGCGCATGTGCCGCGCCGCCAGCCACCACTGGGTCAGGGCGGTGGCGAGCAGCATAACGAGAAAGATGGCGGTGTAGAGATTCATGGCATGCCGCATGTTGGCTGGAACTGACCCGGATTATACTCACCGGTTCCCGGGCCCGGCCAGCGCTGTCGGCCGGCAAAATCCGGACAAATAACCGTGTTTCATCTCCGGCGGTCGATGCTGGCCTTTGGGAAAGGCATTCGGTAGCATGGCCGGACAGTTCAGGCACAGGAAATTCCACACAATATCATGGCCCAGGATCCCAATAATCTCATCTGGATCGATCTGGAAATGACCGGTCTGGATACCCAGAACGACCGCATCATCGAGATCGCCACCATCGTCACCGATGCCAACCTCAACCTGGTCGCCGAGGGCCCGGTGCTGGCGGTGCACCAGGACGAGGCGTTGATGAAGGCCATGGACGACTGGAACCGCAAGACCCATGGCGAGTCCGGCCTGATCGAGCGGGTCAAGAACAGCCGCCTCGACGAGCGCGCCGCCGAACTGCAGACCCTGGAGTTCCTGCGTCAGCATGTTCCCCAGGGCAGATCCCCCATGTGCGGCAACAGCATCTGCCAGGACCGGCGCTTTCTCGCCCGCTGCATGCCCGAACTGGAGGCCTGGTTTCATTACCGCAACCTGGATGTGAGCACGCTCAAGGAGCTGGCCGCACGCTGGACGCCGGACCTGCTGTCGCGCTTCACCAAGAAGGCCACCCACCAGGCCCTGGACGATATCCGCGAGTCCATCGAGGAACTGCGCTTCTACCGCGAGCATTTCATCAGGTTGTAATCGTTTGCTTTTGCGCCGGGAACGCAGAGGGCGCAAAGGCACAGAGGCGCAGAGGTTCAAAAATGTAAATGCCTCTGAATAATTCGTCATTGCGAGCGAAGCGTGGCAATCTCCAACCGATTGATCCTGCATTACGAGATTGCCGCGCTTTCTCATAGAATCCCTTCGGGATCCATCATGAGTACCCTACCCTTCGGGTCAGGGCATCGCAATGACGGGAGTAATCGGATTAATCAGGAGTACCGTAATACTCTGCGTGCTCTGCGTTTCTGTCACCCCCCTGAAGAGTCAGCAGTTATTGCGGATGCCGCTTCGCCAGGTGCAGCCAGGTCTTGAGCACGCTGTCGGGGTTGAGCGAGACGGTCTCGATGCCCTGCTCGATCAGCCAGGCGGCGAGATCGGGGTGATCCGAGGGCCCCTGACCGCAGATGCCGATGTATTTCCCCTTGGCCCGGCACTTCTCGATCGCCATGGCGATCAGTGCCTTCACCGCCGGGTTGCGTTCATCGAAGCTCGCCGACACCAGCCCGGAGTCGCGGTCCAGTCCCAGGGTGAGCTGGGTGAGGTCGTTGGAGCCGATGGAGAAGCCGTCGAAATGCTCCAGGAACTCGTCCGCCAGCAGCGGGTTGGAGGGCAGTTCGCACATCATGATCAGGCGCAGCCCGTCCTCGCCGCGCTTCAGGCCGTTGTCGGCAAGCAGTGAGACCACCTGTTCCGCCTCCTGCAGGGTGCGCACGAAGGGAATCATGACATCCACATTGGTGAGTCCGATCTCCTTGCGCACCTTGTTCAACGCCCGGCACTCCAGTTCGAAACAGGGCCGGAAGGCCTCGCTGATGTAGCGCGCGGCACCGCGGAAGCCCAGCATGGGATTTTCCTCCTCGGGCTCGTACTGCGTCCCGCCAAGCAGGTGGGCGTATTCGTTGGACTTGAAGTCCGACATGCGCACGATCACCTTCTTCGGCCAGAAGGCGGCGGCGATGGTGCTGATCCCCTCGGCCAGCTTGTCGACATAGAAACTGATCGGGTCGGTATAGCCGGCGCTGAGTCGGTCGATCTGCTGTTTGATCTCGTCCGACTGGCCGGCGTACTCCAATACCGCGCGTGGATGCACGGCGATGGACTTGTTGATGATGAACTCCAGCCGGGCCAGCCCGACGCCGTGATTGGGCAGGGCCTGGAAGTTGAAGGCCTGATCGGGGTTGGCGACGTTCATCATGATCTTCACCGGCAGTTCCGGCAGCCGGTCCAGGTCGTGGGTGCTGCGTTCGTAATCCAGTTTGCCGCGATAGACATTGCCGGCGTCGCCCTCGGCGCAGGAGACCGTCACGGCCGCGCCGTCGGGGACCTGTTCGGTGGCGTCGCCGCAGCCGACCACCGCGGGGATACCCAACTCGCGGGCGATGATGGCGGCGTGACAGGTGCGGCCGCCGCGGTTGGTGACAATGGCCGCGGCGCGTTTCATCACCGGCTCCCAGTCCGGGTCGGTCATGTCGGTGATCAGCACATCGCCGGCCTCGACCCGGTGCATGTCCTCGATGCGGTCGACGATGCGGGCCGGGCCGTCGCCGATGCGGCCGCCGATGGCGCGGCCCTCGGCTAAAATCTCGCCGCGTTCGTGCAGACGGTATTCCTCCAGCTGCAACGCGTCGCTGCGGCTCTTTACGGTTTCGGGCCGGGCCTGGACGATGAAGATGCCGCCGTCGCCGCCGTCCTTCGCCCATTCGATGTCCATGGGCCGGCCGTAGTGATCCTCGATGGTGATGGCCTGGCGCCCGAGCTCGATCAAGTCGTCGTCGTCGAGTGCAAACCGCAGTCGCTCGGCCTCGGGAACCTCCACGGTCTCCACCGGCGGCTCGCCCGGCGCGGCCTCGCGGTAGACCATCTTGATGGCTTTCTCGCCGCGGATGCGACGGATGATGGCGGGTCTGCCCTCGCGCAGCAGCGGCTTGTGCAGGTAGAACTCGTCGGGATTGACCGCACCCTGCACCACGGTCTCGCCCAGACCCCAGGCGGCGGTGATGAAGACGGCGTCGCGGAAGCCGGATTCGGTGTCCAGGGTGAACATCACCCCGGAGGCGCCGATGTCGCTGCGCACCATGCGCTGCACGCCGGCCGAGAGCGCCACCTGATCGTGCTCGAAGCCGTGGTGTTCGCGGTAGGTGATGGCGCGGTCGTTGAACAGGGAGGCGAATACGCCCTTGACCGCGTGCAGCACCGCGTCGATGCCTGCGATGTTGAGAAAGGTCTCCTGCTGACCGGCGAAGGAGGCGTTGGGCAGATCCTCTGCCGTGGCCGAGGAGCGCACCGCCACCGAGACGCCCTCGGTATGGCGACGCTCCATCTCGGCATAGGCGTCACGGATGGCGGTCTCCAGTTCGGCGGGGAAGGGTGTATCCATGATCCATTGTCGGATCTGACCGCCGGTGCGGCTCAGGGCCTGAACGTCCTCGATGTCGAGTTCGCGCAGCGCGGCGTAGATGCGCTGATCCAGTTCCTCATGGGCGAGGAAGGTGCGGTAGGCATCGGCGGTGGTGGCGAAGCCGCCGGGCACCTGCACGCCGGCCGCGGTCAGTTCGCGTACCATCTCGCCGAGCGAAGCGTTCTTGCCGCCGACGCTGGGTACGTCATCGATAGTCAGTTCCTCGAACCAGACAACCAGACTGTTCATTGTGTTCCTGCCTGCCGAAGGGGATGTGTGGGTGTGGATATGATCCGTCTGCGAGCCTAGCACGGGCCCGATCGGGATAAAACCAGAGTCGCCGGGCCGCCGTTCCCGCGGCCTGTTCCGGGCAGGCCGCAGAGGAGTGAACGGATTCCCAACAGGATGGTGGCATGAGGTGCCCGGCTGCTTACTCTTTCTGCGTCAGGTTGCTGTATCATGCGCGGCTGACCCCGCTGGTGCAGCGGCACCGTGAGGCCCGCTCCGGTTATGGTGATGTCGCAGCCTTATCGTAGCGGAAGGTGCCTTAAGGAGAGTTTCCATGAAATATCACTCGATTGATGAATTCCTCGCTCATGTAGCAGAACGCAATCCCGGCCAGCCGGAGTTCCTGCAGGCGGTCACCAAGGTGATGAAAAGCCTCTGGCCCTTCATCCAGACGCATCCCAGATATGCCGAACACGGGCTGCTGGATCGACTGGTCGAGCCGGAGCGCATTGTCATGTTCCGCGTTTCATGGGTGAACGACCAGGGCGAGGTGCAGGTCAATCGTGGCTATCGGGTGCAGTACAGTTCGGCGATCGGCCCCTACAAGGGAGGGCTGCGTTTCCATCCCTCGGTGAATCTGTCTATCCTGAAGTTCCTCGCCTTTGAGCAGACCTTCAAGAATGCGCTTACCACCCTGCCGCTGGGCGGGGGCAAGGGCGGCTCGGATTTCGATCCCAAGGGCCGCAGTCCCGGCGAGGTGATGCGTTTCTGCCAGGCCTTTGCCGCGGAACTGTTCCGGCATGTGGGTTCCGATACCGATGTGCCGGCTGGTGATATCGGTGTGGGCGCGCGCGAGGTCGGATTCATGACCGGCATGGTGAAAAAGCTCACCAATCGTGCCGACTGCGTGTTCACCGGGAAAGGGCTGAGCTTCGGCGGTTCTCTGATCCGCCCCGAGGCGACCGGCTATGGCACGGTATATTTTGCCGAGGAGATGCTCAATCGCATGGGCCGCGGCCTGGATGGCCTGCGCGTGGGCGTGTCCGGTTCAGGCAACGTGGCACAGTATGCAGTGGAGAAGGCCACGGCCCTGGGCGGCAGGGTGGTGACAGTCTCGGATTCCAGCGGCGTCATCGTGGATGAAGACGGCTTTACCGCCGAGAAGCTGGCCGAACTGATGGAAGTGAAGAACCACCTCTACGGACGAGTGAGCGACTACGCGGAACGGGTGCGGGTGAAATTCATCCCCGGCAAGCGGCCGTGGCATGTGCCAGTGGATGTTGCCCTGCCCTGCGCGACCCAGAATGAACTGGACGAGGGGGATGCCGAGCAGCTGGTGAAAAACGGTGTGCTGTGTGTGTCCGAGGGCGCCAACATGCCCTGCACACCCGAGGCGGTGAAATGCCTCGAGGATAACGGCGTGCTGTACGCACCCAGCAAGGCGTGCAATGCCGGCGGTGTGGCCACCTCTGGACTGGAGATGAGTCAGAATGCCATGCGCTTGTCCTGGCGTCGGGATGAGGTTGATGACCGTCTGCGCATCATCATGCGCAGTATCCACGAGGCCTGTCTCGAACACGGGCAACGCGAAGACGGCGGTTTCAGCTATGTGGACGGGGCCAATGTGGCCGGATTCGTCAAGGTGGCCGATGCCATGCTGGCGCAAGGTGTGGTATAGCCTTTCCTCTCCATGACGGGAAGCAAGATGAGCGATGAGACACCCTATCCGGTCTTTCTGCTGTCCGACCACACCGGCATCACGGTGGAGAAGCTGGCGCGCAGTCTGCTGTCGCAGTTCACCGGGCTGGAGTTCGATATCCATACCATACCCTTTGTCGATACCGCTGCAGCGCTCTGCTCGGCGGTCGACCGTATCGACGCCAGCGCCGAGGCAGCCGGCGTGCCGCCGCTGGTCTTCGCCACCCTGATCGATGCCCCCCTGCGCGAGCAGCTGCGCGGCTGTCGGGGTACGGTGTTCGACATCTACGCCGTCCTGCTGGGGCCGGTGGCCGAGGCCCTGCATGCCGAGGCCACGCCGCGCCGGGGCCAGACCCATGGCGGGGCCGACAATGGCTATCTCGATCGTATCGGCGCCCTGGAGTTCGCGCTCGCCACCGACGACGGGGTGGCGGTCAAGCGCTACCAGGATGCCGACCTGATCCTGATCGGCCTGTCGCGCAGCGGCAAGACCCCGACCTCGCTCTATCTGGCGCTGCAGTACGGCCTGCGTGCGGCCAACGATCCGTTGACCGAGGAGGATCTGGACAGTCCGCAGTTGCCCGGGCGCCTGCGATCCTTCCGTCACAAGCTGATCGCGCTGCGCATCGAACCGGAGCGTCTGCACCGGGTGCGCGAGCAGCGCCGCCCCGGCAGCCGCTATGCGTCACTGGAGCAGTGCCGCCGCGAGGTCAGGCAGTTCGAGACGATGCTGGCAGGACTGGACATTCCGGTGTTGGACAGCTCGCGCATGTCGATCGAGGAGCTGGCGGCGAGTGTGGTGAGGATGGTGAGGAGTGAGGAGTGAGGATAGCTTCCCCTTCACTCCGCACTCGACTTCATGTAATCACCGACGGCGCCTCGCGTCCGGTATGGGTGCGGATACCGGCCACCTCGTCGGCCAGGCGGATCAGTCCGGCCAGCGCGGTCTGGGCATCCTGGTGTTGCTGGTCGGGGTCGGCCTCGTAGCGTTCCAGGTAGACGCGCAGGGTCGCGCCCTGGGTGCCGGTGCCGGAGAGTCGGAATACCATGCGCGAGCCGTCGCTGAAGCCGATGCGCACGCCCTGAGCCTCGCTCACACTCTGATCGATGGGATCCTCGTAGCGGAAGTCGTCGGCATAGGCGACTTCGTGCTCGCCCAGCCGCCGGCCCTGGAGCTCGGGCAGGCGCTGCCTGAGGGCCTGCATCAGGGTGTGCGCGCCCTCACTTTCCACATCCTCGTAATCATGGCGGGAGTAGTAATTGCGGCCATAGGTGGCCCAGTGATCATGTACCAGCTGCTCGACCGACTTGCCGGTCACCGCCAGCAGATTGAGCCAGAACAGTACCGCCCACAGGCCGTCCTTCTCCCGCACATGCGCGGAGCCGGTGCCGAAGCTCTCCTCGCCGCACAGGGTGACCTCGCCGGCGTCCAGCAGGTTGCCGAAGAACTTCCAGCCGGTCGGGGTCTCGTAGCACTTGATCCCGAGTGCCGCGGCCACCCGGTCGGCGGCCTGGCTGGTGGGCATGGAGCGGGCCACGCCCTTGAGGCCCTCGGCATAGCCGGGCACCAGGGTGGCATTGGCGGTGAGCACGGCCAGGCTGTCGCTTGGCGTGACGAAGAATCGGCGGCCCAATATCATGTTGCGATCGCCGTCGCCGTCGGAGGCCGCGCCGAAGTCCGGGGCGTCGTCGGCGTAGAGGATATCCACCAGTTCGCGCGCATAGGTGAGGTTGGGGTCGGGATGGCCGCCGGCAAAATCCTCCAGCGGCACGGTGTGCATCAGGCTGCGGGTCGGGGCGCCGAGGCGCCGCACCAGGATCTCCTCGGCGTAGGGACCGGTCACGGCATGCATGGCATCGAAGCGCAGGCTGAAATCGCCCTGCAGCAGGGTGCGGATGCGGTCGAAGTCGAACAGTTCCTCCATCAGGCCGGCATAGTCGTCCACCGGATCGATGACATCCACCGTCATGCCTCCCAGTTCAGTGCTGCCGGTACGGGACAGGTCGATGTCCCCGGCCTCCAGGATGCGATAGCGGTCGAGTTCGCGGCTGCGGCTGAAAATGGCCTCGGTGATGCGTTCCGGCGCCGGACCTCCGTTGGCGGTGTTGTACTTGATGCCGAAATCCGCATCCGGGCCGGCCGGATTGTGGCTGGCCGAGAGAATGATGCCGCCGAAGCAGTGATACTTGCGGATCACGCAGGAGGCGGCCGGCGTGGAGAGGATGCCGTCGCGTCCGACCAGGATGCGGCCCACGCCATTGGCCGCAGCCATTCTCAGGATGATCTGGATGGCGCTGCGGTTGTAATAGCGTCCGTCGCCGCCGACGACCAGGGTCTGACCCTCGAGCCCGTCCAGGCTGTCGAAGATGGACTGGACGAAATTCTCCAGGTAATGCGGCTGTTGAAAGACCCTGACCTTCTTGCGCAGCCCCGAGGTACCTGGGCGCTGGTCGGGGAAGGGCTGGGTCGGGATTTCAAGGCTGGACATCGAGGCTCTCTGCGGCTGCTGAGGGTAGGGATGGTATCGTTATATTATGGGGTCTGCCGACACCGCTTTGAAGTGGTACTGAAAGATATTGCGTGACGGCCGCTAGAGGTATAGCTTTCGGTTGAAATGCGAACGACTGTGGTATCCTGACAAGTATGCTGGTTACTGATCACAAAACCCGGTTGCACGGTCGCCAGAACGATCTGAGTGATCTGATGGCCATCTACGAGTGCAACTATATCCGCCTGCGCCAGCTGCTGCGGGAGCTGGACGCCTACGCGCTGGATACCAGCTATGTCTCGCAGGCGGCGCGGGCGCTTGACCTGCATCTGCACCTGCATGAACGCAGCCGCTACACCACCACCCTGTCACTGACCTATCTGTTCCAGGACGCGTTGGGTGAATTCCCCGCGCCGGACATCCGCGTACGCCTGTATCACGATGCCCGCCTCGCCGAGGTCATCGCCTGCGGCCGGCGGCGCGGGCGGCGGGACGCCGTCTATGACCGGATGCGCAACCGCTACAGTCTGGACCGCAAGTGGCACATGAACCGTTTCCTGCAGAAATGGCTCGGCTACTGCCTGCGCCAGGGACACCGTTTCCTCCCGCCCGGGGAGGCCGATGCGGCGCTGCCGGACTGGGAAGGCCTGGCCGGCGGTCCGCTCCGCTAGCCGCGCGCCTCGCGACTTTATTCCACTCTGTTGATTTCGCTGATATAACCGCCGTCGCCGGCCGGCTCCGCCGGCAGTGTCCCGGCAAAAACCCTGCACGCCTTATAGTTGACTGATTTGCTCAGGATTAGTATAAAGCCTTACTAATCATGTAAGGATTTGCAGGTATACCTCATGCGACTTTCAACCAAGGGCCGTTATGCGGTCACCGCAATGATGGATCTGGCGGTGCATCAGGACACCGGGCCGGTCACGCTGGCGGACATCTCGCGCTGTCAGGGCATCTCCCTGTCCTACCTGGAGCAGCTGTTCGCCAAGCTGCGCCGCCAGGGTCTGGTCAAGGGTGTACGCGGGCCCGGTGGCGGCTACCGCCTGGCCAAGCCGCCGTGCGACATCTCGGTGGCCGACATCATCCTGGCCGTCGACGAGAAGGTCGACACCACCCTGTGCGAGGGGCAGGAGAACTGCCAGGGCGGCAAGCGCTGCCTGACCCATGAGTTGTGGAACAATCTCTCGCAGCAGATCTACGACTACCTCGCCCAGATCAACCTCGAGGAGTTCCTCTCCCGTCCCTCGGTGCGCGAGGTGATCGAGCGCCAGGGCGAGGCAGGACAGCACAAGCACGAGCACGAAGTCCGGCGCTTTACCCTGGCCTGAGCGGTGGCCGCAGGCCGCAAGCCGTCACGCGCGGCCTGATCGGTTGCGTCGGCCAGCCTTCTGTCCGCTCGGGCGTCAGACCGGGAGGGTGTCTCTGCCCGGTTACTGCCTTCAGTCCGCATTGGCGGGTTTTTCCCATACCAGGATACGGTTGTTCTCCGGCATTTCGTAGTCTTCGGCCGGCCTGAGTCCCGCCTGTTCCGCCAGGGCGTTGAGATCATCCACATCGCGGATGCCGCTTTCCGGGTCGCGTTCCTTCAACCACTGATCGAAGCGTTCGTTGCTCGGGCTGGTGTAGGTGCCGTGATAGTTGAACGGCCCGTACAGACAGAAGCGGCCGCCCGACCTGAGGATGCGGCCGATGCCGCGGAACATGGCCTCCACCTCGTGCCAGTGCATGATGTGCACGGTGTTGGCGCTGAACACGCCGTCGAAGCTCTGTTCCGGCCAGGCATCGGTGGCCACGTCCAGGGCGATGGGCGGGACCAGGTTTGCCAGATCCGCCTCTTCCAGCCACTGTACGATTCCCGCATGCATGTCGCGCACGTCGCTGGTGTGCCAGCGCAGGTGCGGCAGTTCAGTGCTGAAGAAGACTGCATGCTGGCCGGTGCCGCTGCCGATCTCCAGCACACTCTCGATGCCGGCGAATTCGTGTTGCAGCACGGCCAGGATGGGCAGCTTGTTCTGCTCACTGGATTCGGCGAAGGGTTTGTTTGTCATCGTCAGAGCCTTTGTTCCAGCAGGTGGGTGATATCGGCGTCGGTCAGGACCACCGGGTTGGTCTTCATGCTGCTGCCGCGGCTGCTGGCCACGATGCGCGGCAGGTCGGTCGCTTCCACGCCCAATTCGCCGAGCTCCGGCAGATCCAGCTGTTCGGTCCAGTCATAGAGCAGCTGTACCAGTTTTTCCCTGGCCGCCTCGGGCTCGCGGATGCGCTGCTGGCACAGGATCTCGGCCAGGCGGGCGTACTTGGCCAGCGCCGGATTGTCGGGTTCGCGCTCGCGCATCACATCGATGTTGACCCGCGTCGCCTCGGCCACGAGGGTGCCGCAGACCACGCCATGACCGATGGGGAAGTAGGCGCCCAGCGGCGAGGCCAGGCCGTGCACCGAGCCCAGCCCGGTCTGGGCCAGGGTGATGCCCGAGATCAGGGCGGCATAGGCCATGCGGGCGCGCGCCTCCAGGGCGCTGCTGCCGTGGTGGTACCAGTCCAGCAGGCCGTCGCGCGCCGCCCGCAGCCCGGAGATGGCGAGCGCATCGGTGAAGGTGTTGGCCCGCAACGAGACATAGGATTCGATCAGCTGGGTCAGGGCGTCCATGCCGTTGGCCGCGATCAGCTCCGGCGGACAGCCGCTGAGCAGGTCGGGATCGACCACGGCGTATTCCGGCACCAGCTGCTCATCGCGGAAGGATTTCTTGAAGCCGGTCTCGCCCTGGCGGCTGAGCACGGCGTTCTTGGTCGCCTCGCTGCCGGTGCCGGCGGTGGTCGGCACGGCAATGAAGGGCACGGCCGGTCCCGCGTAAGGCAGTTCCGGGCCGACGCCTTCCAGGTAGTCCATCACCGAGTTCCCCACCCGCAGCAGCCCGGCGACGGCCTTGGCGGCATCCAGTACGCTGCCGCCGCCGATGCCGATGACCACGGCGAAATCCCCGTCACGGTATTTCGCCACGGCGGCGTCGACCAGTTCGGGCGAGGGTTCGCCGGCCACCTGGAACTGTTTCCAGCTCAGCCCCGCCTCCTTCAGCCCCGAATACAGACCGGCGGCGTGGGGCGAATCGGTGAAGGAGCGGGCACCCGTGATCAGCAGGGCACGACTGCCGTAGCGGGCGGCCAGCGCGGGTACCCCCTGCAGCCGGCCGCTGCCGAATTCGATACGCGGCAGGCGGGCGAGGGAGAAGGGCGCGATCATGCCCCGGCTCCGCCGTGCGGGAACAGGCCCCGCCAGGGGATGCCCTGGCGGGGTTCGGCCATCCAGTCGGCCACCGCATCGCGCCAGGCCTGGTAGTGCGGGGTGTCCTTGTGCGCCCGGGCCGCATCGGTGTCGGTATAGGCCTCGTAGAGCAGAAAGCGGGTGGCGTCCTCGGGCGACTGCAGCACGTCGAAGCGCAGATTGCCCGGCTCCTGGATCGAGGCCCGGTGATTGGCCTCGGTCGCGGCGATGAAGTCCTCCAGGTGTTCGGGCCGGACATGAACCTGGACCAGAGTGACGTGCATGACAACCTCCTGTTGCTGATAGGGTTTTTCTGAGCCGGCAAGCCGGGGTTCAAGCCCTTGCGCTGCTGTCCGACATATTATGATAAGCCGTTAAACCCCTCCCGAGTCCATTATGGCAGATGATGCAATCCTGCAGGCCGACGCCCAGGTGTCCACGCCCGAGCCTGACGCGAAGAATCCGCGCAACCTGGCCGAATGGGTCGATGTGCTGAGCCAGCAGGGCATGCCCATTTTCACCCATACCCTGCGCTCGATCTCGGGGATGGCGGCCGACCGTCAGAGTTCGGCCTCGGAACTGGCCAACGTGATCCTGCAGGATGCGGCCATGACCGCCAAGCTGCTGCGCATCGCCAACAGTCCCTACTACAACACCCAGGCCAAGAGCATCAGCACCGTCTCACGCGCGGTGGTGCTGCTGGGCTTCGATGCCGTGCGCAGCCTGGCGCTGTCCATCGCGGTGGTGGAGTCGGCCGCCAGGGGGGCGAACAAGGCGCGTCTGGCGGCGGACATGGCGCGGGCTATCCATGCCGCGGTGCAGGCGCGCGCCTTCGCACAGCAGCGGCGCGACCGCTCCCCCGAGGAGGTGTTCATCGCCACCCTGCTGTTCAGCCTGGGGCGCCTGGCCTTCTGGGGCCATACCAGCGAAGTGGCCGACCGGCTCAACGCCGAGTTGGAGCAGCCCGGTGCCGATCCCGTGGTGCTGGAGCGCGAACTGCTGGGTTTCGCCTTCGATGAGTTGTCGCTGCAACTGGCCCGCGAGTGGCGGCTCGGCACCCTGGTGGAGAACGCCCTGGAGGGCAAAGGCGAAGCCGATCCGCGCGTGAGCAACGTGGAACTGGCCCGCGAACTGGCCCTGACCGCCGAGCAGGGCTGGGACACGCCGGAGATGAAGCAGCTGTTGAGCCGGTTGGCGGAGAATCTGTACCTGCCGGTCAATGATGTGGAGCAGATGGTGGTCAGGAATGCCGGCGAAGCCCAGAAGGCCGCTGCCTGCTTCGGTGCCGGCGATGCCTCGGAACTGATCCCGCTGCCGCAGAAGCCGCGGGCGCGGGTGCGTCGCGAGGCCGAGGATGAACCGGGACAGATCAACCGCTTCCCCGAACCCGATCCCATGCTGCAACTCAAGATCCTGCGCGAGGTGACCTCGCTGGTCGAGGGGCGGTTCGATTTCAACCTGATGCTGGAGATGGTGCTGGAAGGCATCTACCGCGGCGTGGGCATGGACCGCACCCTGTTCGCCCTGCTGTCCCGCGACCGCAGCCAGCTCAAGGCCCGCTATGTGCTGGGATGGGACCAGCAGGCGCTGCGCCAGCACTTCGCCTTCGAGGTGTCGCCGGTCAAGGCCAACATCTTTCTGCACGTGCTCGACAGCCACGAACCCTGCTGGATTTCACGCGAGAGCGATTCCCGCCTGCTCGGTCTGGTCACCGACGAGGTCCGTTATGTGACCGGCGAGGCGCCGTTCATGGCCATGCCGATCCTGATCCAGAACCGGGCCATCGGATTGTTCTATGCCGATCGTCTGCCCAGCCGGCGGCCGCTGCGCGAGGACGATTACTCCAGTTTCAGGCATTTCGGGCAGCAGGCCAACATGGCCTTGTCGCTGCTGTATCAGGGCAGGTAGGCGCAGGTGGCGGAGGCGGATATGAGCGCAAGCGGGATTGACAGTGTCGATGAACGCCTGCGTCTGTCGCGGGCGCTGCTCACCGCCACCGCCGGCATGATGCGCAGTACCGATCCGGCCATGATGTTCCGGGCCATCTGCGACGCCCTGCCGGCCGCCAGTCCCCGCATCCAGCTGGCCTGGCTGGTGCTGGGTGAGTTGGATACGCCCATTCTGCATCCGGAGTATGCGGTCGGCCCGGCCGCGGTCTATGCCGAGGCGGTGCAGGTCCCGCGCAGCCCGCAGGCGGCCGAGCACTGTCCGGTGCGTGATGCCATCCGCCGCTGGGAGGCGGTCAGCGGCAACATCCCCGCCAGCGGGGGAGCGGCGGGCGCGGCCGGTCTGCGCAGCCTGCTGGCCCTGCCTCTGGGGCGGGCGGGCAATGGCCTGAACGGGCTGATCGTGCTGTATGCCGACTGGCCGGATTATTTCGAGCAGGTCGGCATGGCACTGTTCCAGGCCTTTGTGCACCTGGGCAATGCTTCGCTGGAGCAGGCTGCGCTGCTGAACAATCTCACTCATCTCGCGACCCATGACCTGCTCACCGGTGTGCTCAACCGGCGAGGCATCCAGGAGAGCATGGAACGCGAACTGGCCCGCAGCCAGCGCCGCCAGCTGCCGTTCTCGGTGCTGCTGTTCGACATCGATCGCTTCAAGCTGGTCAATGACCGGCTGGGCCATCGCGAGGGGGATATCGTATTGCGCTGCGTGGCCGATGCCGCCCGCGCGGTACTGCGCAACGAGGATTATCTCGGCCGCTGGGGCGGGGAGGAGTTCATCTGCCTGATGCCCGAGACCGATTGCGAGACCGCCCTGACCCTGGCCGAGCGCATTCGCCGCGCTGTGCGGGAAACCCCCATTGCCGTGTCCTCGGGTGAGTTGCAGGCCACCGTCAGCGTGGGCGTGGCCAGCTACCCCGGGGATGGTGAGTCGCTGGACAAGCTCATCGCCACGGCCGACTCCGCCCTGTATCAGGCCAAGCGCAGCGGCCGTGACCGGGTGGTGTGCGCCAGCCGGGTCGAGCAGCATGTGCACAGCCTGGGCAACATGCTCGATGCCGCCCTGCGCGAGCGGCGCATCGTGGCGGCCTATCAGCCCATTGTGGATCTGGCCACCGGCGAGGTGGTGGCTGAGGAGACCCTGGCACGGCTGATCACGCCCGATGGAGACATCATTCCGGCCGGCGATTTCATCGAGGCCGCCCAGCAGCTGCAGCTGCTGCACCGGATCGATCACACTATCCTGATGCAGGCCTTCAGCCACTGCGTGACCGGGCTGAAGACCGGCATGAACCGGCTCAATCACTTCGTCAACATCTCCGCCGATCTGCTGCGTCACCGCGAACTGGTCGAAGAGATCCTGGCCGCGGCCTGCGAGCACTGCCGGGGCTGCGGCGATGCCATTGGCGACACCAAACCCATGATCATCGAGATCACCGAGCGCGAGCTGCTGGCCGACATCGACCAGGCCCGGGAACTGCTGCTGCCCTTCACCGAGTTCGGCCTGCGGCTGGCGCTGGACGACTTCGGCAGCGGCTATTCCTCCTACCAGTATCTGGCCGATCTGCCGGTGCAGTTCATCAAGATCGACGGCAGTCTGGTGCAGCGGGTGAGCGAGCCCAAGGTCAGGGCCATTCTCGAGGGCATTCAGGGCATGGCCGAGCAGTTGGGCGTCATCACCCTGGCCGAGTTCATCGAGACTGCCGAGACCGAGGCCCGGCTGCGCGAGATCGGCATCCACTGGGGCCAGGGCTACTATTACGGCAAGCCGACCATCATCAGCAGCCAGGGCCTGCTCGGCAGTCTGCCGGCGCTGGCTGCGCGCGGGATCTGATGCCCCCGGCCAATGGGGAATGCATTTGCCCGCGTCTCCCGGAGCGGGTATTGTCCATGACTGTCTTGCGACCCAGGGATGGCGTCATAAGCTGTATATTTTCTGGAGGTTTTACCTCCTTTCGTTGAGTTGTCAGCGGCGCCCGACGGTGCCGTCCCATGGGGAAGCCTTGAACGTTCGATACCCACCCGCCCCGACCACGCCCGCGGGGCTGGCCGCTGCCTGGCTGCTGCTTGCCGCCGGCTACTTCCTGGCCGCGCTGGTGAGCTCGCAGTTCGTCCTCTCCAGCAGCCAGGACATCGGCCTGTGGTCGCCCCTGTGGCTGCCCACCGGTCTGGGCGTGGCGGCGGTGCTGCGCCTGGGTGCGCGGGTCTGGCCCGGCATCCTGTTCGGGGCCCTGGCACATGATCTCCTCATCCTGGAACTGCCGCTGGCCCTGGCCCTGAGCCTGGATGCCGGCAATGTGCTGGAGGCCCTGGTCGGTGCCGCGCTGTTCCGGCGGCTGAGCGGCAGCGGCGACCCCCTGGCGGGAGCGCGAACCGTCATGCTGTTCGCGCTGGCCGTGTTCACCGCCGTCGCCTGCCTGAGCGCGTCCCTGGGCGTCGGCGCCCTGATCCTCGGTGGGGTGGTGAGCTGGAACGACGCCGGCCTGATGTGGTGGATCTGGAGCCTGGGCAACACCGCCGGTGCGCTGGCCCTGGCACCGTTACTGCTCAGCTGGCATGACGTCGGTGGCCGCGGCTGGAACCGCCGCCGCCTGCTGGAATCGGCATTGATCATCGCCCTGGCCCTGGTGGTGACGCATGGCGCCTTCGGCGGCTGGCTGAACACGCCGGGCAGCGGTCTGCCGCTGAGCTTCCTGGCCCTGCCGTTCCTGGCCTGGACGGCCTTCCGCAGCGGCATCCGCGGTACCGCCGTTCTGGTGTTCCTGCTGAGTCTGACCAGTCTGTGGAATACCGTCCACGGCGCCGGCCCCTTCGTGCGGGACTCGGGTCTGGAGTCGGTCTGGCTGCTGCAGGGCTACATCCTGGTGTTGAGCCTGACCGGCCTGCTGCTGGGGGCGGTGATCGGCGAACGCGAGCGGGCCAGGCACTCACTGCAGCAGACGCTGAATGAGCAGGAAGACCGCATCCAGTCCGGAACCCGCGAACTGCGCCAGGCCAACGCCACCCTGGAGCGGGAGATCGGCGAGCGCACCCGGGCCGAACGGATCAGCCGTGGCCATGGCAGGGTCCTGGAGCAGTTGGCCACCGGCAAGCCGCTGCAGGACATTCTTTATGTCCTGCTCGAGGAGACCGAGGCCGCACGTCCGGGCATTGTGTGTTCCATCCTGCTGCTGGATGCGGACGGTCGGCACCTGCGCCACGGCGCCGCGCCCAGCCTGCCGCAGCATTACTGCGAGGCGGTCGACGGCCTGGAGATCGGGCCCCGGGTCGGCTCCTGCGGTGCGGCGAGCTACACCGGCGAGCGGGTCATCGTCGAGGACATCATGACCCACCCCTACTGGGATGGTCTGCGCGAACCGGCCGCCGCCGCGGGCCTGCGCGCCTGCTGGTCCGAGCCCGTCAAGTCCGCCGCCGGCGAGGTGCTGGGCGCCTTCGGCATCTACCAGCGGGAAGTGGCCTCCCCCCGCCCGGAGGACCTGGAACTGTTGACCGGCGCCGCCCATCTGGCCGGCATCGCCATCGAGCGCAAGCAGGTCGAGGAACGCCTGTTCGAACTGGCCAACTACGACAAACTGACCGGGTTGGCCAACCGCTCGGCCTTCACCTCGGCGCTCAATCATGCCCTGCAGCATGCCCATCGCCAGCAGGCCAGGATCGGCATCTTCTTTCTGGACCTGGACAACTTCAAGCTCATCAATGACACGTTAGGACATGACGTCGGCGACCAGCTGCTGCAGGACGTGGCCCGGCGTCTGGACGAGAACGTGCGCAGCGATGATCAGCTGGCCCGGCTGGGCGGCGACGAATTCACGGTACTGTTGAGCGATGCCGACGATTTCCAGCGGGTGGGCGAACTGGCCGAGCGCCTGCTGGAAGTGCTGGCCCGGCCTTACCAGCTGGCCGGTCAGGATACCGCGGTCACTGCCAGCATCGGCATCAGTCTTTATCCCGACGATGCCGAGGACGCCGCCACCCTGCTCAAGAATGCCGATATCGCCATGTACCGCAGTAAACGCCAGGGCGGGCACAGCGTGCAGTTCTACACCCCCGAGATGAACGCCGAGGCGCATGACCGCCTGCAGCTGGAAAACGAACTGCGCAAGGCGCTGGAACGCGACGAATTCCTGCTGTATTTCCAGCCGCAGTGGGATCTGGGCGGCGGCACCCTGGTGGGGCTGGAGGTGTTGCTGCGCTGGCAGCACCCCGTCCACGGCCTGATCGGACCCGACCGCTTCATGCCTACGGCCGAGCACAGCGGCCTGATCGTGCCCATCGGCAACCGGGTGCTGCGCGCGGCCTGCGAGCAGGGGGTGGCCTGGCGGGAGCAGGGACTGCTGCCGCAGCGCATCGCGGTGAACATCTCCTCGCGCCAGTTCCAGCGCCAGGACATGATCGAGGTGATCTCACGCACCCTGGCGGAGACCGGTTTCGACGCCGGCCGGCTGGAACTGGAACTGACCGAGACGGTGCTGATGGATAACGGCGATGCCACCGTGACCATGCTGCGCGCGCTCAAGGCCATGGGTGTGCATCTGGCCATCGATGACTTCGGCACCGGCTATTCCTCCCTGGCCTACCTCAAGCTCTTCCCCATCGACCGGCTCAAGATCGACCGCTCCTTCGTCATGGATCTGACCCACGACTCGGACGATGCCGCCATCGTGGCCGCCACCATTGCCCTGGGACACAACCTCAACCGCACCGTCATCGCCGAGGGTGTGGAGACGCCGGCCCAACTCGAGTTCCTGCGTCAGCACGGCTGCGATCTGGTGCAGGGCTATCTGCTGAGCCGGCCGCTGCCGGCAGAAGAAATCACTGAATTGCTGCGGGCGCAGCGGGTGGCGACACCCGAGGCGGATGTCCCGGCCTGAGGCTCGCCTGTTGCGCATCCAACGCGCATGGCATTCTTTGCCTCTCAGCGCCTTTGCGCCCTCTGCGTTTGTATCTCCCCGACCGATCTTCAGCACAGCACCTCGGACAACCGGCAGTCGGCGTCCGGGAGCAGCGCCAGGAACAACTCCGCCGTGGCCAAGGCATCACTCAACGCATGGTGGGCACGGTAGCGCGGCAGCCCCAGTTCGGTACGCAGGTTGGGCAGGCGCAGATCGCGGCCGCGGAAGGCCTGGCCGCTGCGCTGCAGACGCCGCCGCGCCAGGGTCTGGGTATCGACCACCCGGGTCAGCAGCGGGGCGTCGTACCAGTCCCGGCACAGCCGGTTCAGAAAGCCCAGTTCCAGTGCGGCGTGATGCGCCAGCAGCACCCGGCCGGCCAGCTGTTCCAGCAGTTCGGGCAGGACCAGACGCAGCGGCAGGCCGGCCGCGGCCTGATCGTCGGTAATGCGATGGATGCGCACATTGTCCTCTGTCAGCGCCCGGCCCGGCCGTACCAGCCGGTACCAGGCGCTGTCGAGCTGGACGGCCAGATCACGGATGACCACCGTCCCCAGGCTCAGGATGCGGTCACGGGCCGGATCCAGGCCGCTGGTTTCGATGTCCAGGGCCAGCAATTCCAGTTCCCGACAGCGGGCCCGGGGTGCGGGCAGAGGCGCGGCCAGGTAGGCCTGCAGGGGATTGGGTGGCAGCCGCCGACGCAGCCAGCGGCGGCGCAGGTCCGCACCGGGCAGCCGCGTCCACATCAGCCGAAGCGCCCCGCCTGGTAGCGGTTCCCGAGGGTTGCCTGCAGGCTCTGGATCAGCCGGAAGGCGTCCTTGAGGTGGCTGCGTTCCAGAGCGGAGAGCGTATCCGGCGGCAGATAGTTGTCGGGTGCGCGACCGGCGCGCAGGCAGTCCGACTGGTGGTGGATGCGCAGCCCGGCGATGAACTCCAGCGCATCCAGCAGACTCCCGCCCAAGTCACGGCCGAGGGCGCCGGCGGCCATGGCCGCCTTCAGGCGCTCGCGGGTGTTGACCGCGCCGATGCCCTCGGACAGGGCATAGACCCGGGCCAGGTCGACGATCGGGAGCAGGCCGCGGCGCTTGAGATCCAGGGTGGCGTCGTGCTCGCCGTCGTGGATGAGCACGAAATTGCGGAAAAACCCCAGCGGCGGCCGGTGCTGCAGGGCGGCGGCGGTCAGGTGGGCAATGAAGATGCGATTGGCGCGGGTCTGTGCCAGTACCTGTTCCTGCAGGGTGTGCAGCAGTGCGGCCTCGCCGTGGACGGCGCGCAGGTCGAAGAAGATGCTGGCGTGCATCAGCGCCTGCGGCTGCGGCCGTTCGATCCAGCCGGTGAAACAGTCGCCCCATACCTGCAGCGGCTGGCGCCACTGCGGGTTGCTGGCCATGGCATTGCCCGGGCAATAGGGGAAACCGCAGGCGTTCAGGCCGTCGCTGACGAAGCGGGCGAGTTCGGTGAAGTATTCCCTGTCCGGCGCATTCAGCTCATCGGCGATGATCAGGGCATGATCCTGATCCGAGTGCACCGTCTGTTCCTGCCGGCCCTGGGAGCCGCCCGCGGCCCAGACATAGGGCACCGGTGCCGATCCCAGCCGGGATTCGGCCAGTTCCAGCAGCCGGCGGGTGAGGGCGTCGGTGATCGAGGCGATGGCCGCACCGATATGCGCGGCCCGGGTATTGGCATTGTCTAACTGTAATTGGAGTTCAGGAAGCCGGCGGCTGATCGCGGTCAGCGTCTCGATGTCGGCGGCGCGCTGGATGTCGGTGGCGAGCAGCACCGGGCTGCCGCCCTGGTGCCGGGCCAGGTCGGACAGGGTCAGCATGCCGGCGAGCCGGCCGCGTATCAGCACCGGCAGGTGATGGACCTGCAGCCGGGTCATGCGCAGCAGGGCCTCGGCCAGCACCTCCTCGCCGTCGAGGGTGACCGGGTCCGGGGTCATGATGCTGCGCGCCGGGCTGTCCGCGCCCAGGCCCCTGGCCAGGCAGCGGTGGCGCAGGTCGCTGTCGGTGATCAGACCGACCAGGCCCTCGCCCTCGGTGATCAGTACCGAGGAAACCCGCTGGGCCGACATGAGTTGTGCGGCCTGGCGGATGTTCATGTCGCCGTCCAGGGTCACGGGCTCGCGGTGGAGCAGGTCGGCCGCCTTCACGCTCAGTACATCCAGTCCCGCGGCCGCCCGCGGTGCGCTCGCCCGGTGCAGGCGCTCGGCGCGGTCGGCGGCGAACTGGCGGTCGAAGGCCGGCGAGGCCTCGCGCAGACTGGCCAGGGCCCGGCAGTCGAGCAGATACAGCAGACTGTCCTCGACCGTGACGCCGGTGCCGGCGGAGTCGGCTTCACACAAACCGGCATACAGGTCGCCTTCACCCAGCTTGTCTGACAGGGTGCCGTCGCTGTCGCGCAGTTCGACGGCGCCGCTGCGCACGATGTACAGGGCGGCGTCTCCGGCGTCGGTGGGGGAAAGGGGCTGCCGCGGCGCAGATAGCGCACGACCAGCTGGCGCGGCAGCACCTCCAGCAGTTCCGGACTCAGCACATCGAAGGGCGCATGGGCGGCGAGAAAGTCCCGGATCTCGAGCAGTTCGACTTCCATGCTTCCCGCCTGCCGTGCTCAGCGCCGCGCGGTGAGTATGGCCGCGCGCGGCACCCGGATGTCCTCGACCAGGTGCTGGATGTGTTCGGGCGGGGCGGCGGTGACCCGCGCCACCACCAGGGCTACGGCGAAATTGATCAGGGCGCCGACCGCACCGAAGGATTCGGGCTGTATCCCCAGCAGCCAGTGTTCGGCCGTGTTGGGCAGGTTGTTGGTGCCCGGGATGAACAGCCAGCCCTTGTAGACGAAGATGTAGACCAGGGTCGCGCCCAGTCCGGCCAGCATGCCGGCCACGGCGCCGGCGCGGTTCATGCGCTTGTGGAAGATGCCCAGCATCAGCGCCGGAAAGATGGAGGAGGCGGCCAGGCCGAAGGCCAGCGCCACCACCTCGGCGGCGAAGCCGGGCGGGTTCATGCCCAGGTAACCGGCCAGGACGATGGCGCCGAACATGGCCAGACGCCCGGCCAGCAACTCGCGCTTCTCCGAGATGCCGGGCATGAGTACGCCCTTGAGCAGGTCATGCGAGATGGCCGAGGAGATGGCCAGCAGCAGCCCCGCCGCGGTGGACAGTGCCGCGGCCAGGCCGCCGGCGGCGACCAGGGCGATGACCCAGTTGGGCAGCCCGGCGATTTCCGGGTTGGCCAGCACCATGATGTCGCGGTCGACCGTGACCAGTTCGTTGCCCTCCCAGCCCCACTGCCGCGCCCGTTCGGCGAAGTCGGGATCGGCTTCGTTGTAGTACTGGATGCGGCCGTCGTTGTTCTTGTCCTGGAACGCCAGCAGCCCGGTGGTCTCCCAGGTGCGGAACCACTGCGGTCGCTCCGCATACAGCAGGTTGGCCCCGGGCTCGCCCACCGGCCCGGTCTGGACCGTCTCGGTCAGGTTGAGCCGGGCCATGGAGCCGACCGCCGGCGCGGTGGTGTAGAGGATGGCGATGAACAGCAGCGCCCAGCCGGCCGAGTAGCGCGCGTCGCGCACCTTCGGCACGGTGAAGAAACGGATGATCACGTGCGGCAGGCCGGCGGTGCCGATCATCAGCGACAGGGTCAGCAGACTGAGATTCAGGGTCGACCCCTTCTGCTCGGTGTAGGCGGCAAAGCCCAGGTCGGTGATGATCCGATCCAGCTTGTCCAGCATATAGGCGCCGTTGCCGGCCAGTTCGCTGCCCAGGCCCAGCTGCGGGAGGGGGGTGCCGGTGAGCTGCAGCGAGATGAACACGGCCGGCACGGTGTAGGCGAAGATCAGCACGCAGTACTGGGCGATCTGGGTGTAGGTGATGCCCTTCATGCCGCCGAGCACGGCATAGAAGAAGACGATGCCCATGCCGACCAGCACCCCGGTCTCGAACTCCACTTCCAGGAACCGGCCGAAGGCCACGCCCACGCCCTTCATCTGGCCGATGACATAGGTGATGGAGGCCGCGATCAGGCACACCACCGCCACCAGCCGCGCGGTCTGGGAATAGTAGCGCTCGCCGATGAACTCGGGCACGGTGAACTTGCCGAACTTGCGCAGGTAGGGGGCGAGCAGCATGGCCAGCAGCACATAGCCGCCGGTCCAGCCCATCAGATAGACCGAGGCGTCGTAGCCGCTGAAGGCGATCAGCCCGGCCATGGAGATGAAGGAGGCCGCCGACATCCAGTCCGCGGCCGTGGCCATGCCGTTGGCGACCGGGTGCACGCCCTTGCCGGCGACGTAGAACTCACCGGTGCTGCCCGCCCGGGCCCAGATGGCGATGCCGATGTAGAGCAGGAAGGTGGCGCCCACCACCAGGTAGATCAGGGTCTGCAGTTCCATGGCGACTTCAGTCCTCGTGTACGCCGAAGCGGCGGTCCAGGCGGTTCATCCCGATGGCGTAGACGAAGATCAGGACCAGGAAGGTGTAGATGGAGCCCTGCTGGGCGAACCAGAAGCCCAGCTTGACGCCGCCCAGGCGGATGCTGTTCAGCGGCTCCACCAGCAGGATGCCGAACACGTAGGAGACCAGAAACCAGATGATCAGCAGCAGGCCGACCAGGCGGAGGTTGGCCTTCCAGTAGGCGCGGGCAGGGTCCTGCATGGCGTTGTCTCCCGTGGTGGCCCCAGGCCCGGTCAATGTAAAACAATTGAAATCAATCCGGTAGTCCGGCGCGGCCGTGGGCGGGAGCGGCTGCGCGGGCGCCGCGGTTCCGGTATCCGGCCCCGCTTGCAGACTGGCCTATACTTGAAGGCAGAAGACGGCATTGGGAGGCCTTATGGACAACAACTCTTCCAATCGGCTGGTGCGGCTGGTCATGGCGGCGCTGGCCAATCATCCCGAAATCGACATGCACCATTATCCCATCCGGGTCATCCACCGCGACTCCGGCCTGATTCTGGAAGGCGAGGTGGAGAATATCGCCGCCAAGCGTTGTGCTGCGGCCGTGGTGCGCCGCATCGCCCACCAGATGCCGGTGCTGGACCACCTGCGGGTGGTGCCGGCCCAGGTGGAGGAGGACGGCGCGCTGCGCGACGAGGTGGTGCGCAACCTCAGCCAGGAATCGGCGTTCAACGACTATCTGCTGTGCGTGACCCGCAACGGCGTGACCGAACGCATCCGCGAGGGTCACAACGGCGAGCGCGGCTGGATCGAGATCGAGGCCGCCGACGGGGTGGTCGGGCTGCACGGCCAGGTCGGCAGCCTGACCCATCGACGCCTGGCGGATGTCCTGGCCTGGTGGTCCGGCGGCTGCGAGGATGTACAGAATGACCTGCGGGTGGTGCCGGCGGAGCGTGACAACGACGGGGAACTGGCCGATGCCGTGCGCATCGTGCTGGAAAAGGATCCGCTGGTGCACGCCGAACAGCTGAGTGTCAGGGCCCGCGACGGCCGGGTGATCCTGCAGGGCTCGGTCTCCAGCCGCGAGGAGAAGCGCCTGGCCAAGCTGGATGCCTGGTATGTGCTGGGCGTGCATGAGGTGCAGGACCGGATCCAGACGCATGGTTGATCTGGGTCAATGGCAACGCCGGGACCGGAGAGCCGACGTTGACGCGCGATCCCCAACCGCGCTTAAATTGCGCTCTCTCGCAGTCCGACAACAAGATCAGGGAACCGGGCCATGACTGTTTCATTCCACCGCCTCATTGCCGCCATCGGCATCTTCCTCCTCGCCGGCGTGTTCGCCGACGCCGATGCCATGCCGGCCTTCGCCCGCAAGTACGATATGAGCTGCGCCGCCTGCCATTCGGCCTTCCCCAGGCTGAACCAGTTCGGGGAGCACTTCGCGGCCAACAACATGCGCCTGCCCAACTGGAAGGACGGAACGATGTCGGGCGGCGACGAGCGCCTGGCCCTGCCGAAGGAACTGCCGCTGGCGGTGCGCGCCCAGGCCTACATGCAGGCGCGCCAGGCCGATAACATCAACCCGCTGGACGGCAGCAGCCGTTCGGCCACCACCGATTTCCAATCGCCCTATCTGATCAAGCTGCTGTCCAGCGCACCGCTCAGCGACCACATCACCTATTACTTCTATGCCATCTTCGCCGAGAAGGGCGGTAACGGCGAGGTGGTGGTCGAGGACGCCTGGTTCCAGCACGACGATATTTTCGGCACGGGTACCAGCCTGATGCTGGGTCAGTTTCAGATTTCGGATCTGATGTTTCCGCGCGAGGTGCGCCTGCCGTTCCAGGACTACATGGCCTACCGCCTGGCCGGCATCACCTATGATCGCGGCGTGCTGTTCGGCCGCGACCTCGGCCCGGTCGAGGCCTCGCTCGGCCTGGTCAACGGCAACGGGGTGAGCAGCAGCTTCGATCTCAACAGCCCCGGCCTGAACCGGCCCGATAACATGTTCGACAACGACAACAGCAAGACCGCCTTCGGCCGACTCGGGACCGATATCGGTCCGGTCAATGTCGGCCTGTTCGGCCTGACCGGCAAGCAGCGCAGCATCACCGGCCCGGCCGGGCTGGACGAGGGGCTGCACAACCGCGACAAGGAGGTCTGGGGGCTGGATGCCTCGGGCAGCATCGGCCCGGACATTCACTGGTACGCCCAGTTCCTGCACAATCGCTGGGACCGCTTCATCGACGGCGGCCCGGATCGGGACTATGAATGGTCCGGCGGTTTCGCCGGCGTTGACTACATCCCCAACGACCGCTGGGCGTATTCCCTGCTGTACAACTACGCCGATGCCAACGACCTGGATGACACCGACACCATCTACGAAGGCATCGACATCAACAGCCTGACGCTGACCGCGTCCTACTATTTCATGCGCAACGTCAAGGGCATCGCCGAGCTCAATGTGGATCTGCAGGACAAGGAAGACAAGACCGGCCAGTACTGGACCGGCCATCTCAGCCGCGAGCACTACTTCCTGTTCGGATTCGATGCGGCCTTCTGAGTTGCCGCGCCGCGCGCTTGCCGCGCTGCTGGCGCTGGGTCTGGGCAGTCAGGCGCCGGCCGCGTTCGGGGTGGAGCGCTTCCGCGTCGACTCCGAACCGGCCGGGGCCCAGGTCTTCACCATCGCCGGCCGCGCAGGCACCACGCCCCTGACCCTGTCCGAGCGCGATATCTATCCCAACAGTTACCCGCCGGAGGATGTCGACCTCTACGGCATCATCATCCTGCGCAAGGATGGCTGTACCGATTATCGCCGGCGGGTGACGCGCAGCGATATCGAGCAGGGCATCGTGGCGCAGCTGGACTGCGGAGCGTCTGCGGGCGCCGTCGCCCCCGCCGTGCCGGCCTTGGAACCGCCCGCTGCCCGAGCGGCGCCGGCCCGCCCGGGCGCCGCCCCCGCGCCATCCCCGAAGGCGGCAGTGGAGTCTCCCGCCCAGCGCCGCCTGCGTCAGCTGCGGGTAATCCAGGAACTGCACGACGAAGGGCTGCTGAGCGACGCGGAAGAGCAGCGCATCCGCCGCCGCATCCTGGAAGCGGACTGATTCCGCTGTGCGGTTCGCTGCATTCCCGGCTACAATCCAGGGCAATACCAACACCATCCGGAGGGTGCCATGAGACGTTTTCTGATCGTGCTGACCGCGCTGCTTGCCGCTCCCCTGGCCGGGGCTGCAGTGGTCGGCGAGGAAGTGGTCTATACCAGCGGTGACACCGAACTGCACGGCTACATTGCTCATGACGAGGCGGTCAAGGGCAAACGTCCGGGCGTACTGGTGGTACACGAGTGGTGGGGACACAACGACTATGCCCGCGATCGGGCCAGGCAGCTGGCCGAACTGGGCTATGTCGCCCTGGCGGTGGACATGTACGGCCAGGGCAAACGCGCCGACCACCCTGAGGATGCGGGCAAGTTCGCCGGCGAGGTCAGGTCCAACCTGGCTGCGGCCGAGGCCCGCTTCCGTGCCGCCATGCAGCGGCTGCAGCAGCATCCGCTGGTGCGCGAGGATGACATCGCCGCCATCGGCTACTGCTTCGGCGGCGGCATGGTGCTGGAGATGGCCCGCCGCGGCCTGCCGCTGGACGCCGTGGCCAGCTTCCACGGTTCCCTGACCACCGACAATCCGGCCGGGCCGGGCGTGATCCAGGCCGAGATCCTGGTGGCCAACGGCGGTGCCGATCCCTTCGTCAAACTGGAACAGATCCAGGCCTTCGTCGCCGAGATGGAGCGGGCCGGCGCGGCCTATACCTACGTCAGCTATCCCGGGGTGAAGCACAGCTTCACCAATCCGGGCGCGGACGCGATGGGGGAGAAATTCGACCTGCCGCTGGTGTACGACGCCGCGGCCGACCGGGATTCCTGGGAGAAGATGAAGGCCCTGCTGACAGAGGTGTTTGCGCGCTAGCCGACAGCGGACCGTGCAATCCGGCCCGCATTTGTTATAGTCAACCGAGTAGGACGGATACCCCGGGAGGCGCCATGAACACCACCGACAACTGGCTGGTCCATGACCATCGCAAGTACGAGACTGCCCTGCGCGAGGTGGAACTGGCCGCGGGCGCCGGTCGGTGGGAGGAGGCCGAGCGCCTGTTCCGGGAATTCGTGGAGGACTTCAAACTGCACATGCGCATCGAGGACGAGGTGCTTTATCCCATGTTTCGCGAGACGGTAGCCGATTCACGCGAGGATATCGACAGCCTGGTCGAGGACCATGACGACATTGTCCGCATGCTGCACGATCTCGCCTATGTGCTCAGGCACCGCGAATCCGAGCACTTCGAGGCCTCGCTCGAGCCGCTGTATCGGATGATGCTCGATCACGATGCCTACGAGGAAGAGGTGTTCAGCCGTTTCGGGGACAGCACCCTGCTGGCGCGCCGCGACGAGGCCATGGCCCGGCTCAATCGCATGCAGCCGTCGGACAACCGTCGGGAGTGGTCCTTCTGACCGCGTCCATGCAGCAGGATCGTTCCAATATCCTCACCGTCCATCCCGAGCTGACCGATCTGCCGCCGCTGGCGATGGAGGGTCCGGCCCTGGATGAGGACTTCCTGCGCTATTTCAATCGTACCCTGGGCCGGGACCGGCAGCACTGCACCAATCATTACCTGTACGAGGCCCTGGCCTATGCCGTGCGCGACCGCCTGATGGAGCGCTGGAAGGCCACCCGGGCGGCCTACGAGAAGCGCAATGCCAGGCGCACCTGCTACCTGTCGCTGGAATTCCTCATGGGCCGGGCGCTCGGCAATGCCATGCTCAACCTGGATATCACCGACGCCATACGCGAACTCCTGCACCGTTACGGCATCGCCCTGGAGGAACTGGCCGAGGCCGAGCATGATGCCGGGCTGGGCAACGGCGGTCTGGGCCGGCTGGCGGCCTGCTTCCTCGACAGCTGCGCCACCCTGCAGCTGCCGGTGCTGGGCTACGGCCTGCGCTATGAATACGGAATGTTCCGTCAGGAGATCGTCGACGGCCGCCAGGTCGAGGAGCCCGATCACTGGCTGCGCGACGGCCATGTGTGGGAACTGGAGCGGCCCGAGTACACCCAGCGCATCCACTTCGGGGGGCGTACCGAGTTCTACCGCGATCAGGATGGACAGCAGCGGGTGCGCTGGGTCGACACCCACGATGTGCTGGCCGTGCCCTACGACGTACCGGTGCCGGGCTATCGCAACGACACCGTCAACAGTCTGCGCCTGTGGTCAGCCAGTTCCACCGACGAGTTCGACCTGGACGATTTCAATGCCGGCGACTATGACCGGGCCGTGGAGTCCAAATACGATGCCGAGCACATCACCATGGTGCTCTATCCCAACGACGCCAGCGAGAACGGCAAGGAACTGCGGCTGCGCCAGCAGTATTTCCTGGCTTCGGCCAGCCTCAAGGACGTGCTGCGCCGCCACCTGCGGCTCAATGGCACTGACTTCGAGCAGCTGGCCGAACGCAACTGCTTCCAGCTCAATGATACCCATCCCAGCATCGCCGTGGCCGAGCTGATGCGGCTGCTGGTCGATGAGCAGCGCCTGGACTGGGACCGGGCCTGGTCCATCGTCACCCGTTCCATGGCCTACACCAACCATACCCTGTTGCCGGAGGCGCTGGAGAGGTGGCCGGTATACCTGTTCGAGAAGCTGCTGCCGCGGCTGCTGGAAATCATCTACGAGATCAATGCCCGTTTCCTGGACGAGGTCGGACGGCGCTGGCCCGGCGATGCCGTCCGGCTGCAGCGCATGTCGCTGATCGAGGAGGGCGACACGCCCATGGTGCGTATGGCCTGGCTGGCCATCGTCGGCAGCTTCTCGGTCAACGGCGTGGCCGGCCTGCACTCGCGGCTGCTCACCGAAGGACTGTTCCGCGACTTCTACGAATTATGGCCGGAGAAGTTCAACAACAAAACCAACGGCGTGACCCAGCGACGCTGGCTGGCCATGTGCAATCCGCAGCTGAATCGCCTGATCACGGAGCGCATCGGTGATGGCTGGGTGACTGACCTTGCCCAACTCAGGCAACTCGAGGCCATGGCTGAAGACGCCGATTTCCAGCGCCGCTGGCGCGAGGTCAAGCAGTTCAACAAGCAACGTCTGGCGACGCTGGTCCGGGACGAGACCGGGGTGGTGTTCGATCCCGAAGCCCTGTTCGATATCCAGGTCAAGCGTATCCACGAGTACAAGCGCCAATTGCTCAACTGCCTGCACGTGATCCATCTCTATGCCCGCATCAAGCGCGGCGACACCACCGACTGGACCCCGCGCTGCGTACTGATCGGCGGCAAGGCGGCACCGGGCTACGCCATGGCCAAGCTGATCATCCGGCTGATCAACAATGTGGCCCGGGTGGTCAATGGCGATCCGGACGTGGGCGACCGTCTCCGGGTGGTGTTCCTGCCCAATTACCGCGTCTCCAGCATGGAACTGATCTGCCCCGGCGCGGACCTGTCGGAGCAGATCTCCACCGCCGGCAAGGAGGCCTCGGGGACCGGCAACATGAAGTTCATGATGAACGGCGCCATCACCATCGGGACCTACGACGGCGCCAACATCGAGATCCTGGACGAGGTCGGTGATGATAATTTCTTCCGCTTCGGCCTGAGCGCCGAAGAGGTGGCCGCCACCCGCGCCGACTACCGCCCGCAGGCGATCATCGACAGTGATCCTGACCTGCAGCAGGTGATGGAACTGTTGCAGGACGAGCGGTTCAGTCCCGGTGAACCCGGTCTGTTCGCCCCCCTGATCCGGGCCCTGACCAGCCCGGACGATCCCTGGCTCACGCTGGCCGATTTCCGCAGTTATGCCGACGCCCAGGCGCAGGCCGCTGCGGCCTATCGCGATCCGGCGCGCTGGACCCGCATGAGCATCATCAACAGCGCCCGCAGCGGGCGTTTCTCCACCGACCGCACCATGCAGGAATACAACCGCGATATCTGGAAACTCGAGGCCACGCCGCCCGAGGCCCTGTAAAGACCCTGCCCGGGACCTGCCTTCTCCGGGAACGAATGGGGTATAATGCCGCGCTGGATTTCAAGCAAGCGGTGAATGCTCCATGTCTGAATCGGAAAAAACCTGTCTGTTCTGCCGCCAGCACGACAAGGTGCTGGAAAATGAACTGGCCTGGGCCAGCTTCGACACCTATCCGGTCTCGCCCGGTCATATGCTGGTCATGCCCAAGCGCCATGTGGCGAATTATTTCGACATGACGCGGGAAGAGAAGATCGCCGTCATGGAACTGGTTGACGAGTGCAAGGCGCTCAACGACCGCGAGCGCCAGCCGGACGGCTACAATGTGGGCGTGAACTGCGGGCCCGCCGCTGGCCAGTCGGTCATGCATGTGCACATTCATGTCATGCCCCGCTACTGGGGCGACATGGAAAACCCGCGCGGCGGTGTGCGCGGCGTGATCCCGGACAAGCAGAAATACGTGAAGCAGCAGAGTGCCTGAAGCAGGCGAGGCGGATATGCAGGCGACAGCGGAATTTCAGGTGGTCCCCATCGGCACCGGCGTCTCGGTCCGGCCCCAGATCATGCGCGTGATGGAACTGCTGCAGGGGCATGACTTCCTCATCGAGACCCACGCCTCCGGCACCAACATCCAGGGCGAGCTCGCTGCCATCCTGGCGGCGGTGCAGGAGGTGCACGCTGCCCTGCACGCCGAGGGTACGGTGCGGCTGGTGAGCTATCTCAAGCTCGAGACCCGCACCGACAAGCCCCCGACCCTGGCCGGCAAGCGGTTGTGATCTGATTGTGTTCCAAATCTCTCAACGCAGAGGCGCAAAGGCGCAGAGGACGCAAAGGTTCTGAACGTATATGAATACCATTCAGGAGTTTGTTTGTTAATAATAATTACTTTGCGTTCTTAGCGCCTTTACGCCTCTGCGTTGAATAAATTCAAATCAAATCATCATGAAAATATCCGCATGCGACAACTGATCCGACTCTTCTTCCGCGGCGTGCGCGCCGTGCTCGGTCCCTTCATGCTGCTGGGGGAAAAGCTCAGCCGTGCCCAGCCGATCGAACGCAGTGCCGCCGAGCAGGCCGAAGTGGATGCCGCCACCCGCCGTCTGGCACTGTACCAGTACCGGACCTGTCCCTTCTGCATCAAGGTGCGGCGCACGCTGCGGGCGCTGGCATTGAACATCGAACTGCGCGATGCCCAGCATGACCCCGGACACCGGCAGGCGCTCGAAGCCGGCGGCGGCAAGGTTCAGGTCCCCTGCCTGCGCATCGAGGAGGGCGACGGCAGCGTGACCTGGCTGTACGAGTCCGATGCCATCAACCAGTACCTGCATAGCCGCTTCGGCTGATCCGGTTATTCTGGTCTGGTTTGCGGGGGGCTGAAATACTGATTGCAAACCCAGAAACATCGCCTCCCCCGTGCCACTTACGTCATCCCCGCGCAGGCGGGGATCCAGCCACCGCGAGGGTTTTCGGATTCCCGCCTGCGCGTGAATGACGTTGGGTGTCGCGATGTATCCTGACACCTCGGTCGAAAGCCTCTCCGGCTTGTTGCCGCGAGTGAGGAGGAACCATGTACTTCAGAGCCATTCTGCTCCTGCCGCTGGTCATGCTGCTGATGAGTCCGGGCTGCAGCCGGGCCCCGGACTTCGGCATTGCCTACCGGGACCTGGCGTCGATCCGCGAGTCCGGCAAACTGGTGGTCCTCACCCGCAACGCCCCCACCACCTGGTACATCGGCCGTGACGACGCGCCGACCGGTCCCGAACACGACATGGTCGAGGCCTTCGCCGCCCATCTGGGCGTAGAGGCCGAATACCGCGTCAAGGCCGGTGTGCCCGAGATTCTGCAGGCCCTGGAGGCGGGCGAGGGCGATCTGGCCGCGGCCGGTCTGACCCGCCTCGACAGTCGCCGCGAACAGTTCGCCTATGGACCGGCCTACCAGGACGTGACCCAGCAGGTGGTGTGCAGGCGCGACAATGTGCAGCCGGAGACGGTGGAGGAACTGGTCGGGCTCGAGCTTGAGGTGATCGCCGACAGCAGCTACAGCCGGCGGCTGCAGCAGCTGCGGCAGGATCATCCGCGGCTGGAATGGCAGGAGACTGCAGAGCGCACTACCGAAGAGCTGCTGCGCGCCGTATGGGAGCGCGAGCTGGACTGCACCGTGGCCGATTCCACCATTGTCGACATCAATCGCCGCTACTTTCCCGAGTTGATCACGCCCATGAACCTCGCCCGCGCCCAGTCCCTGGGCTGGATGCTTGCGCGCGGCAACGATTCACTGCAGCGCGCAGTGCACGACTGGTTTGAGGATTTCTCCGCCAGCGGCCGCCTTGCCAGCCTGCAGGAACGTTACTATGGTTTCTTCGAGGTGTTCGATTATGTGGACATCCGGACCTACATCCGCCGTATCGATGCCCGCTTCCCCGAATACCGCGGATTGTTCCGGCAGGCAGCGGAGGAATACGGGCTGCCCTACACGGTGCTGGCCGCGCAGGGGTACCAGGAATCGCACTGGAATGCCCGGGCCCGCTCGCCCACCGGGGTCCGCGGCATCATGATGCTGACCCTGAGCACCGCCCGCGCGATGGGGGTGGAGAACCGGCTGGACCCGGAACAGAGCATCTTCGGCGGCGCCAGGTACCTGGCGCGGATGATGGAGCGCTTCTCCGATGAGGTGACGGGCGAAGACCGCCTCTGGCTGGCACTGGCGGCCTACAACCTCGGCCGGGCCCACATGCACGATGCCCAGGTCCTGGCGCGGCGTCTGGATCTGAGTCCGCATCACTGGCGCGACCTCAAGCAGGTATTGCCGCTGCTGGCGAAGAAGGAATATTACAAGGATCTCAAATACGGTTATGCCCGCGGCACCGAACCTGTCCGCTACGTGCAACGTATCCGTGAATACCGGCATGTACTGGAGAATCACCTGGAATAGAAACGCTGCAGCGGGAGTGGCCAGTGCGTTCTGACCGCCGCCGCTTCCTGCAGGGGCTGGCCGGGCTGGGCGCGGCACTCGCCCTGCGCCCGGTCCACGCCGGCTGCGAGCCCCGGCGCACCCGCCCCATTCCGGGCAGCGATGCGGCCATTCCGGTCATCGGGATGGGCACCTGGCTGACTTTCGGTATCGACCCCGGCAATGAAAGCGCGCTGGCGCAGCGTACCGCCGTGCTGCGCACCCTGCTCGAGGCGGGCGGCGGCATGGTGGATTCCTCGCCCATGTACGGCACCTCGGAACAGGTGATCGGCCGCTGTCTGCAGCGTATCGGCCATCATCGCGGCCTGTTCGGCGCCACCAAGGTCTGGACCACCACCGCCCGCCAAGGCTATGTCCAGATGGAACATTCCAAGGCGCTGTGGGGCCTGCCGCGGCTCGATCTGATGCAGGTGCACAACCTGCTGGACTGGAAGACCCACCTGCCCAATCTGTTCGCCATGAAGGCGCGGGGCGAGATCCGCTATGTTGGCGTGACCACCTCCCACGGCCGCCGCCATGAGGAACTGATCGGCATCATGCAGCGCGCGCCGCTGGATTTCGTCCAGTTCACCTACAACGTGCTGGACCGGGAAGCCGAGCAGACGCTGCTGCCGCTGGCCCGGGACCGCGGCATGGCAGTGATCGTCAACCGGCCGTTTCGCCGCGGCGCCCTGTTCGAGCATATCGGCAATGCCCCGCTGCCGGGCTGGGCGGCGGAGATCGAGTGCGACAACTGGGCGCAGGTGCTGTTGAAATACATCATTTCGCATCCCGCCGTCACCTGCGCCATCCCGGCCACCCGGCGGGTGGACCACCTGCGGCAGAATCTGGGCGCGGCCTGCGGAGTGCTGCCGGATGCGGCCATGCGCCGGCGGATTGCGAGACATGTTGCCGACTTGTAACCTGGGTCGGGAAGACGCGTGACGGACCGGCTTCTATACTCAGATGCGAATGGCGCTCAGTTCAGCTGGGAGATGGCTGTCATTGCGAGGAACAGAGTGACGTGGCAATCTCCAACCAACTGATTTCACGGTATGAGATTGCCGCGTTGTGCCCATAGAGTCCCTTCGGGCTTCACTATGGGTACCCCACCCAATGGGTCTGTGTATCGCCATGACGCTTGAGTAAGCGTTACTGCACCTTGACACCGAAAGCGAACACCAACAGCGGGGAGTCCCCATGATCAAACTCACTGTCAACGGAGAGCCGCGGTCACTGGATGTCGATCCCGACATGCCGCTGCTGTGGGCGCTGCGCGATGTGCTGGGCCTGACTGGCACCAAGTACGGCTGCGGCATCGCCCGCTGCGGCGCCTGCTATGTGCACATGGACGGCCACGCCCTGCCGTCCTGCGTCACCCCGGTGAGCGCGGCCGAGGGCAAGGCCATCACCACCATCGAGGGGGTGGAATCCGACACGGCACGCGCGGTGCGTGCGGCCTGGGCCGAACTGAACGTGGTCCAGTGCGGCTATTGCCAGTCCGGCCAGATTATGAGCGCCATCGATCTGCTGAACGGCAATGCCGAACCGGACGACGCCGCCATCAACGCCGCCATGCAGGGCAATCTGTGCCGCTGCAACACCTACGCCCGCATCCGTCAGGCGATCAAGCAGGCGGCCGCCTCACTCCGGGCGCAGGGAGGTGAGGCATGAACGCACCCTTCAGCCTGACCCGCCGCCAGTTCCTGGTCCGCAGCCTGTCCACCGGCGCCGGGCTGACCCTGGCCCTGTACCTGCCCGGCTGCGGCCGCGAGCCCGAAGCTGATACGGGCACCGCCGGTCCCGGTCAGGCCGGGGCGCGGGTCGCCCCCGAGGCCGAATTCGAGCCCAACGCCTTCGTTCGCATCCTGCCTGACGACCGCGTCGAGGTGGTGATCAAGCACCTGGAGATGGGGCAGGGCACCTTCACCGGGCTGGCCACCCTGGTGGCCGAGGAACTCGACGCCGACTGGTCGCAGATCGTGCCGGTGCCGGCGCCGGCCGATCCGGAGCGCTACAACAATCTGAACTGGGGCAAACTGCAGGGCACCGGCGGCAGTACCGCCATCGCCAACGCCTACACCCAGATGCGCCAGGCCGGCGCCACGGCGCGCCATATGCTGGTGCAGGCCGCCGTGGCCGAATGGGGCGTGCCGGCCAGTGAGATCCGGGTCAGCAAGGGTGAGCTCAGCCATCCCGACAGCGGCCGCACGGCCCGCTTCGGCGAACTGGCCGCGGCCGCGGCCGCGCAGCCGGTACCGGAGGAGGTCCTGCTCAAGGAGCCCGGAGAATTCACTCTGATCGGGACCTTCCTGCCGCGACTGGACAACGCGGCCAAGCTCGACGGCAGCGCCGTCTATACCCAGGATATCCAACTGCCCGGCATGCGCGTGGCGGTGGTGGCGCATCCGCCGCGCTTCGGGGCCAGGGTCAAGGCCTACGACGCTGCGGCGGCGAAGCAGGTGAAGGGTGTCACCGAAGTGGTCGGGATCCCGACCGGCGTGGCCGTCCTCGCCGACAATACCTGGAGCGCCATCAAGGGTCGTGAAGCACTCAAGGTGGAGTGGGACGAATCCGCTGCCTTTCGCATGAGCAGTCGTGAGATCCTGGACGACTACCGGGGCAGGGCGCAGGGACCCGCGGCGGTCGCGCGCAGCGAGGGCGATGCCGCCGCCGCGCTGGAGCGCGCCTCCACCCGCCTGACCGCGGCCATGCACATGCCCTATCTGGCCCACGCCGCCATGGAGCCGCTCAACTGCGTGATGCAACTCACCGAGGACGGCTGCGAGATCTGGAACGGCGAGCAGTTCCAGACCGTCGACCAGCAGAACGTGGCGCAGGTACTGGGCCTGGAGCCGGGACAGGTGAAGATCAACATGCTCTATGCCGGCGGCTCCTTCGGCCGGCGTGCCAATCCGCATTCGGACTACCTGGTGGAGACGGCGCATATTGTGAAATCCGCCTCGGGCAAGGCCCCGGTGAAACTGGTCTGGACCCGCGAGGACGATATGCTCGGCGGCTACTACCGGCCGTTCTACTACCATGAGCTCGAGGCCGGTCTGGACGGCGAGGGCATGCCGGTCGCCTGGCGTCACCGCATCGTGGGCCAGTCCATCATGACCGGGACCGTCATGGAGGGCGGCATGGTCAGGGACGGGGTGGACGCCACCTCGGTGGAGGGCGCGGCCAATCTGCCCTATGCCATTCCCAATCTCGAGGTGGACCTGGTCACCACCGAGTTGCCGGTCACGGTGCAGTGGTGGCGCTCGGTAGGCTCGACCCACACCGCCTTCGCCGTCGAGACCTTCATCGACCGACTGGCCCGCGCCGCCGGCCGCGATCCGGTCGACTACCGCCGCGGGCTGCTCAAGGACCATCCGCGTCACCTCGGCGTGCTGGAACTGGCCGCTCAGAAGGCCGGCTGGGGTAGGCCGCTGCCGGAGGGCAGGGCACGCGGGGTGGCGGTGCACGAGTCCTTCAACTCCTACGTGGCCGAGGTGGCCGAGGTCAGCATCGGCGACAACGGACGCATCAATGTGGAGCGGGTGGTGATTGCCGTGGACTGCGGCGTGGCGGTCAATCCCGACAATATCCGTGCCCAGATGGAAGGCGGCATGGCCTTCGGCCTGGCCGCGGCCCTGATGAGCGAGATCACGCTGGAGGACGGGCAGGTGGTGCAGTCCAATTTCGACGGCTACGAGGTGCTGGGGATCGACCGCATGCCCGTGGTCGAGGTGCATATCGTGCCCTCGACCGAGCCGCCCACCGGTGTGGGCGAGCCGGCCACGCCGGTGATCGCACCGGCGGTGGCCAACGCCCTGAGCGTACTCACCGGGCAGGACTTCGACCGGCTGCCACTGCAGCTGGCGGTCTGATCGAGGTTATGAACGGATCTCGCGTCTGCAGCGACGATTACGGGCTCCTGACGACTGCCCGCGACTGGCTGGCCGCCGGCCGCCAGCCGGCGCTGGTCACGGTGCTGAAGACCTGGGGCTCTTCGCCGCGTCCGCCCGGCTCGCTGCTGGTCATGTGCCGCGATGGCAGTCATGCCGGCTCGGTCTCCGGCGGCTGCGTGGAGGAGGATCTGCTGGCGCGCTACCGGTCCGGCGAACTGGGCGAGCTGCCTACCCGCATCGACTATGGCGTCAACCGCGAGGAGGCGACGCGTTTCGGTCTGCCCTGCGGCGGGCGGCTGGAGCTGCTGGTCGAGGCGCTGACCGATACCGCCGAGCTGGATGCGCTGCTCGCGGCCATGGACGGCCACCGGCTGCTGGCGCGCGAAGTCGATCCGGCCAGCGGCAGGGTGCAGCTGCGGCCGGCCGGCCCGGAGCCGACCTTTGCCTGCGGCGAGTCGAGTGTCATCCGGGTGTTCGGACCGGCCTGGCGCATGCTGTTGATCGGGGCCGGGCATCTTTCCCAGTACGTTTCGCGCCTGGGGCTGATGCTGGATTTCGACGTCATTGTCTGCGATCCCCGGGAGGAGTACGCGCGTGACTGGCAGGTGCCCGGCACCCGGCTGGTCACCCTGATGCCCGACGATGCCGTCGCCGCCCATACCGGCCATTCGCGCAGCATCGTGCTGGCCCTGACCCATGACCCCAAGCTGGACGATATGGCGCTGCTGGACGCACTGGCCTCCGATGCCTTCTACGTCGGCGCCATCGGCTCGCACCGCAACTGCGAACTGCGCCGGCAACGGCTGCGCGACCTGGGGGTGCCGGAGACGCAGCTGCAGCGTCTGCACGCCCCGGTCGGCCTGCCCATCGGCAGCCACACCCCGCCTGAGATCGCCGTCGCCATCCTGGCCGAGATCACCGCCCTGCGTAATGCCGCGGCGCCCGCCGCCGGCGTGCACCGCATCAGCGCCGCATGAGCCGCCCCGTGGGTATCCTGCTGGCGGCTGGACAGAGTCGCCGCTTCGGCAGCGACAAGCTGCTGCAGCCATTGCCGGACGGCACCCCGCTGGCCCTGGCCGCGGCTGAAAACCTGCGCCTGGCGCTGCCTGAAACCGTCGCCGTGGTGGCAAAGGCCGATGGCGCCGTGGCCGGGCTGCTGCGCGCTGCCGGCATACCGGTGGTGGTCAATCCCGGGGCCGAGGCGGGCATGGGGACCAGCATTGCCTGCGGCGTGCGGGCCCGGGATTCGGCGGCGGGCTGGGTGATCGCCCTGGCGGACATGCCGTTCATCCGGCCGGAGACCATTGCCGCCATCGCGGCCACGCTTGTAGACGAACATGTGATCGGGGCGCCTGCGTACGCGGGAAAACGGGGCCATCCGGTGGGCTTCGGCGCGGCGTATCGCGACGCATTGCTCAAGCTCGACGGCGATGTCGGCGCGCGCGGGATCGTGCAGGCGCATGCGCATCGGCTCCGCCGGGTGCCGACGGACGATCCCGGCGTCCTGCGTGACATTGACCGCCCGGAGGATTTTCAGAACCTTCATCGATGGCGTAGGTCGGGTTAGCCTGCAAGGCCTAACCCGACGTCTACCCCGCGTGTCGGGTTACGCTGCGCTAACCCGACCTACGGCTGCCCCGACCTACTCCGGCAGCAGCAGTTCCGGCACCCCGGCCGAGCGGGTGCCTGGTTTGGGCGGGTTGTCGGCGGCGCGGAAGGTGAATACCACCGAGTACTTGGTGCGGTCGCTGTAGTTGCGGGTGGCGGCGTGCAGGGTACGGGCGTGGAAGAACAGCACGTCGCCCGGCTCCAGCAGGGCGATCTGCTGCTGCGCGATCAGCGTGCGGTTCTCTTCCAGGTCCTCGCGGAAGAATTCCTGTTCATCGTAACGTTCACGCGGCAGTTCCAGCCGGTGGCTGCCGGGGATCAGCCGCATGCAGCCGTTGTCTTCGCGTTCCGGCCCCAGCGCCAGCCAGGCGTTGACCAGGTCGGGGCGGGTGAAATTCCAGTAACGGGTGTCCTGGTGCCAGCCGGTATCGGAACTGAACTGCGGCTGCTTGGTCATGATGCAGTTGTGGTGGGCCAGCGGCACGATCAGCGCAGGGCCGAGCAGCTGACGCACCCGGTTGAGCAGGGGCGGGTGGGTGAGCCACTCGCTGAAGGCCCAGTCGCGCGACTGCGCGCGCAGCAGACGGCGCACGGTGCGCCCGCCGGCCTGCTCGCGCGAGGTGGGGGCGCCCGGGTAGTGCAGATCGGCCTCGTATTCGAGCGGCGGCACCTGGGCGGCCAGCTGGGCCTCGGCGACCTCGAGCAGCCGCTGCATCAGGGCCGGCGGTGCCAGGTTGCGGACGATGACGTAGCCGTCACGGGAAAAACCGGCCTGTTCCCCGGTGCTGAAGGCGGCGGTCTGCTGGGCGGTATCGGGCATGGCGGCGGGTATCGGTCCGGGTCGCTGACAATCTCCCGGGCAGCGTGCCCGGACCGCCCATTTTATCCTATTGCGGGCCGAGGATTACAGAGCAAGTAGGATGGGTGAAGGCGCGCGGCGCCGCACCCATTATCCAGCTGGCGATGGGTTGCGCTGTGCTTCACCCATCCTGCTCGCTATTGCGGGCCGCGGGCTCAACCGTTGCCGGCCTGGCGGGTGACGTCGACGTAGAGGGTCAGTACCTGGCCCGGCTGCAGGTAGCGGCGGCGGTCCAGATCGTTCCACTGCTCCAGGTCGCGGATGCTGACCTTGAAGCGCTGCGAGATGCGCGCCAGCGAATCCCCCTGGCGGACCCGGTAGCGCACCCGCTGCAGGGCGATATTGGGATTGGCGGCTGCCGGCGTCTGGGTCCAGACCACCAGTTTCTGCCCTACCCGCAGGGTATCGGTCGGGGCCATGCTGTTCCAGCCGGCCAGTTCCCTCACCCCCACCTTGTAGCGCCGCGCCAGATCCCAGAAGCTGTCGCCCGCGCGCACCACATGCACCTGCCTGTTGCCGGCACGCTTGCGGTTCTGCAGCGCCAGTTTGCGCTGGCCGGCCGACAGGCTGTAGCGCTCCAGCGACTCCCGGGCAGTGGGAATGAGCAGGTGATCCCCCTGGCGGATGCGGTGATCACGCAGCTGGTTGACCTCCTGCAGCAGCGCCACGGTGGTGTGATACTGACTGGCCAGACCGATCAGGGTGTCGCCGGCCGCGACCCGGTGGCGTTGCCACTGTACCCGCTGAGCCTCGGGCAGTTCGGCCAGCGCCTGGCTGAATCTGGCAGATGCGCCGTGCGGCAGCACCAGCCGGTGCGGCCCGTCGGGCGGGGTGGCCCAGCGGTTGAAACCGGGATTGAGCCGGTAGAGGGTCTCCAGCGGCAGCCCGGCCAGTTCGGCGGCCAGCGCCAGGTCCAGCTGGCCGCCGGTCTCGACCAGTTCCAGGCGCTGGTCCGGGTCCAGCGGCGGCAGTTCCAGGCCGTAGTCCGCGGGATGGGTGAAGACCTCGCGCAGCGCCAGCAGCTTGGGCACGTACTTTTCCGTCTCCCGCGGCAGATCCAGGGACCAGAAATCGGTGGCCCGGTTGCGCGCCCGGTTGCGTCGCTGGGCCTTGAGTACGTTACCCTCACCGGCATTGTAGGCGGCCAGGGACAGCAGCCAGTCGCCGTCGAAGCGTGCGTGGTTGGCCTGCAGGTAGGCCAGCGCGGCGTCGGTGGCGGCGACCCAGTCCCGGCGGCCGTCATACCACCAGTTCTGTTCCAGCCCGAAGCGCCGGCCGGTGGCCGGGATAAACTGCCACAGGCCGGCGGCGCGGCCGTGGGAGTAGGCAAAGGGATTGAACCCGCTTTCCACGATGGGCAGCAGGGCGATCTCGGTGGGGACCCCGGCCTGTTCGATGCGGTCCAGGATCCAGGGCAGGTAGGGTTCGGCCCGCTCTACCACCCGGCTGAGGTAATGCGGGTGACGCTTGAACCACTGCAGATGCAGCTGGACCCGGCGGTCGTCGAGACGGGTGGGCAGGGTGAAACCGGCACGCAGCCGGGTCCAGAGATCCGGCGGCGGGGCCGGTTCGATGCGGGCCTCGGGTGCGGCCGGGGTCGGCGGTGTCGTCTTCGTCTCGGGTTCGGGGGTGGCGGTCGGGTGTTCAGCGACGGCCGGGGCCGCGTCCCCGGCGCGGGGCTGCGCGTCACGCACCCACGGGGTCTGGCAGGCAGCCAGGGCCAGGGCGAGGAGGGTGCACAGTACTAGGTTGTATTTTGGGATCATGCGCGCGAATCCTGACAGCGGGCCGGGGTGAAATCAAGCAAACCTGTCTCACGCTCGCAGGCCCGCTTCGGTTATGATGCAAGCCCATGCGGCGGTTGAAAAAACAATCCGACAGCGTCAAATGTCCGATGCCGGTCTTCCCCGGCTTGCAAGAATGGTACCGGACCCCGCTCGGCCAGGCCCTGGAACAGGTCGAACTGACCGCGGTACGGGACTGTCTGACGACCCTGTTCGGCTATCACCTGTTGAGCGTGGCGCCGCCCTGGCAGGCGGATCCCCTGGACAGCAGCCGGGTGCAGCACCGGGTGGTGCAGACGCCGGAGGCCATCCCGGGCCGCACCGGACTGGTGAGCGCCAATGATGTCTGGCCGGTCAGCAGCGACAGCCTGGATGTCATCCTGCTGCCGCATGTGCTGGAGTTTGCCGCCGAGCCGCACCAGATCCTGCGCGAGGCCGAACGCTGTCTGATCCCGGAAGGGCACCTGGTCATCGTGGGATTCAATCCCTGGGGGATCTGGGGCGGGCGCAGCCTGCTGACCCGCTGGCGCGGTCGGCTGCCCTGGTGCGGGCGTTTCCTGGGGGTGGCCCGGCTGCGCGACTGGCTGGCGCTGCTGGGATTCGACACCCTGGCGGTGCAGCCGCTGCTGTACCGCCTGCCGGTCAACCATGCCGGCTTGCTGGAACGGACCCGTTTTCTCGATCAGCTGGAGGCGGTCAATCACATCCCCGGCAATGCCGGATTCCTGCTGCTGGCCCGCAAACGGGTGGTGGGCATGACGCCCATCCGACCACGCTGGCGGCCGCGACGCAGGTTTCTCTCCCCCGGTGTGATCGAACCCACCCGCCGAGGCTGACACGAAAAGTTCATGACCAGCGACAACACTACAGTCGAGATCTACACCGACGGCGCGTGCCGCGGCAATCCCGGTCCCGGCGGCTGGGGCGCGGTGCTGCGCTACGGCGGCCACGAACGCGAACTCTACGGTGGCGAGCTCCATACCACCAACAACCGCATGGAGTTGCTGGCCGCCATCCGGGCGCTGGAGGCGCTCAAACGCCCCTGCCGGGTGCAGCTGACCACCGATTCGCAGTATGTGCGCAAGGGCATTACCGAGTGGCTGCCGAACTGGAAGCGCAAACACTGGAAAACCGCGGCCGGCAAACCGGTGAAGAACGCCGATCTGTGGCGTGAACTGGATGAACTGGCGGCCCGACATCAGGTAGACTGGCACTGGGTGCGCGGCCATACCGGCCACCCCGAGAACGAACGTGCCGACCAGCTGGCCAACCGCGGCATCGACGAACTGGCGGACTGACTTGACGATGGTGAGATTAACGCCGAGGACGCAAAGGCGCAGAGGTTCTGAAACTTCTATTTTCTTCGCGTCCCTGTGCCTCTGCGACCTTCCGTTATTGCCGGAACAGTCAGGCGCATGCACACCACGGTACCTGGCCGCCATGAATGAAGCGAGGGGAAGGGCATAATGCGGCAGATCGTACTGGACACCGAAACCACCGGCCTGGAGCCCAGCCAGGGGCACCGGATCATCGAGATCGGCTGTGTGGAACTGGTCAACCGGCGCCACACCCGCCGCAGCTTCCACCAGTACCTGCAGCCGGACCGCGAGATCGACGAGGGCGCGATCGAGGTCCATGGCATCACCAACGAGTTCCTCACCGACAAACCGCGCTTTGCCGACGTGGCAGAGGATTTCCTGAAGTTCATCAGCGGGGCGGAACTGGTGATCCACAACGCCCCCTTCGACGTCGGCTTCATCAACCACGAACTGTCGCTGTTGGGCGGAGGACAGGGCCGGCTGGAGGATCACTGCACGGTACTGGATACCCTGGAACTGGCGCGGCGGCTGCATCCAGGGCAGAAGAACAACCTGGATGCCCTGTGCCGGCGCTACGAGGTGGACAACTCCAACCGCGAACTGCACGGAGCGCTGCTCGACGCCGAGATCCTGGCCGACGTCTATCTGCACATGACCGGCGGCCAGACCAGCCTCACCCTGGAAGGCCGGGAGGCGGAGCAGGCCGGGCAGGGCGGGGCTCAGGCCATTCGCCGGCTGGCGGCGGACCGCCCGCCGCTGCCGGTACTGCGGGCCAGCACGACCGAGTGCGAGGCCCACAGGCGTTATCTGGAGACGCTGGCCGCCGCCGGCAGCTGCGCCTGGCTGGAACTGGAATCCCTCCCGGGCGACAGCTGACGCCTCCTCCCGGTTACAGAATCTGCGGCGACGGGCCGATACCCGGCGGGAGCCGGTTGTGTCGGTCGAGAGAATAAAACTCAGTACAATCAAGGGGTATATCAGGATGATGAAGCTGGAACAGGCCCGGATCGCGGTCGTCGGACTGGGCTATGTGGGGCTGCCGCTGGCGGTCGAGTTCGGCCGGCGCTATGACACCCTGGGCTTCGATATCAATGCCGGGCGCATCGCCGAGCTGCGCCGGGGCCATGACAGCACGCTGGAAGTCAGCGACGAGGAACTGCACCAGGCAGCCCGGCTGCGCTACACCGACGACGCCGGCGAACTCGCCGATGCCAATGTCTATATCGCCACCGTGCCCACCCCGATCGACGACGCCAAGCGTCCGGACCTGCGGCCGCTGGAAGGCGCCAGCCGCACCATCGGTCGCGCGCTGAAGCCGGGCGATGTCGCCATCTTCGAGTCCACCGTCTACCCGGGGGCGACCGAGGAGGTCTGCGTGCCGATCATGGAGACCGAGTCCGGACTGACGTTCAACCGGGACTTCTTCGTCGGCTACAGCCCCGAGCGCATCAATCCGGGCGACAAGGAGCATCGCGTCACCACCATCCTCAAGGTCACCTCGGGCTCGACCCCGGAGACGGCCGAGTTCGTCGATGCGCTGTACCGTTCCGTGATCACGGCCGGCACCCACAAGGCCAGCAGCATCCGGGTGGCCGAGGCCGCCAAGGTGATCGAGAACACCCAGCGCGACGTCAACATCGCCCTGGTCAACGAACTGGCCCTGATCTTCAACCGCCTCGGCATCGACACCGAGGAGGTGCTCAAGGCCGCCGGCACCAAGTGGAACTTCCTGCCCTTCCGCCCCGGCCTGGTCGGCGGCCACTGCATCGGCGTGGATCCCTATTATCTGACCCACAAGGCGTAGCAGATCGGCTATCACCCCAGCATGATCCTGGCCGGGCGGCGGGTGAACGACGGCATGGGCGCCTTTGTGGCCGAGCAGGTCATCAAGCTGATGACCAAGAAGCGCATCCACGTTTCAGATGCCAACATCCTGATCATGGGGCTGACCTTCAAGGAGGACTGCCCGGATCTGCGCAACACCCGGGTGGTGGATGTGGTCGCGGAGTTCAGGGATTACCATCCGCGCGTGGACGTCTACGATCCCTGGGTCGATCCCGATGAGGCGCGCGAGGAATACGGCATCGAGGTCATCCCCGAGCCTGAACCCGGCAGCTACGACGCCATTATTCTGGCCGTGGCGCATCGCCAGTTCGTGGAGATGGGTGCCGAGCGCATCCGCGCCCTGGGCAAACCCGGCGCGGTGCTGTTCGACGTGAAATACGTGCTGCCGCCGGAGATGGTGGACGGGCGGCTCTAGCGATTTTCAACGCAGAGTCGCACAGACGCAGAGGATGCAAGGCTTTTTGTAGTAATGATGCTTTGCGTCCCCCGCGTCTGTGCGACTCTGCGTTGGGGTTTTATCTTGTTCATGTATCAGCCGAGATTTCGCAAGGGAGAGAATAATGAAGGTTCTGATCACGGGTTCGGCGGGTTTCATCGGCTCCACACTGGCGCTGCGGCTGCTCGAGCGCGGCGACGAGGTCATCGGCATCGACAATCTCAACGACTATTACGATGTCAGCCTCAAGCAGGCGCGGCTGGACCGCACCCTCGGCCACTCCGGCTACACCGATGTGCGCATCGACCTGGAGGACCGGGAGGGCATCGCCCGGGTGTTCGAGCAGCACCGGCCGCAGCGGGTGGTCAATCTGGCCGCTCAGGCCGGCGTGCGCTATTCGATCGAGAACCCGCTCGCCTATGTCGACACCAACCTGGTCGGCTTCGCCAACATCCTGGAGGGCTGCCGCCACAACGGGGTCGAGCACCTGGTCTATGCCTCCAGCAGTTCGGTTTACGGGGCCAATACCAAGATGCCCTTCTCGGTGCACGACAATGTGGATCATCCGGTCAGCCTGTACGCCGCCTCCAAGAAGGCCAACGAGCTGATGGCGCATACCTACAGCCACCTGTACCGGATCCCGACCACGGGGCTGCGCTTCTTCACCGTCTACGGCCCCTGGGGGCGGCCGGACATGGCGCTGTTCAAGTTCACCCGCAGCATCCTGGCCGGCGAACCCATCGACGTGTTCAATTACGGCAAGCATCGGCGCGATTTCACCTACATCGACGACATCGTCGAGGGTGTGATCCGCACCCTGGACCGGGTGCCCGAGCCCAACCCCGAGTGGAGCGGCGACGCGCCGGACTCGGCCTCCTCGACCGCCCCTTACCGGCTGTACAACATCGGCAACAATCAGCCGGTGGAACTGCTGCACTACATCAAGGTGCTGGAGGACTGCCTGGGCCGCAAGGCGGAGATGAACATGCTGCCGCTGCAGCCCGGTGACGTGCCGGATACCTACGCCGACGTCCAGGACCTGATCCGCGATGTCGGCTACAAGCCCGCCACCACCGTGGAGGAGGGGGTGGCGCGTTTCGTGGACTGGTACCGGGATTTCTACAGGGTCTGAGCACAGGGGAGGCTTGCAGTGGTGCCGTCTCTGCAGTCGCTGCTGCAGCACCCCGGATTCGCCGAGGGCAGGTACTGGCACCGGGCCGACTATCCGGCCAACCACTGTCTGTTCCGGGCCGGGGATCCGGGCGATGAAGTCTATGTGCTGCTCAGCGGGCGGGTGCGCGTCACCGGTGACGTCAGCCTGGACGATGAGCGCCATATTCGTCCCGGGGTGTGCGACCTCGGGCCGGGCGCGGTGTTCGGCGAACTGGCGCTGTTCGATGCCGGCCCGCGTTCGGCCAGCGTGACCACGCTGGAACCGGTGGAACTGGCCGTGCTCGACGGGGTGGAACTGCTGCGCTTCTTCGATGCCCATCCGGATATAGGTTATCCGGTGCTGCGCGAGATCATCGAGATGCTGGTGGGGCGGCTGCGGCTGACCAACGACAAGGTCTGGTCGCTGCTGGCCTGGGGGCTGAAGGTGCATTCCATCGATCGGCTGCTGTAGTCCGCATTGGCGGTCAATTTTCATTCCCGGCCGCCGATAGCCACAATATAGTCCAGACTATAAGGAAGCCGCCTCCGGGAAGCGGCTTGTACCGAGGTGACAATCCCGGCGGAGTGCCCCGCATTCCGCCATGGAACGGCATAATGGCAACGATCAGGATATTCCGCCACTACATCCCCACCGCCTTTCTCTATCTGGCGGTGCTCGAGGGTGTGTTCTTCTTTCTCGCCTTCGAATGGGCCGTGGCCATCCGCTTCTGGGAGTCCGATCCGGCCACCGTGGCCAGCGTCCAGCCGGTCTGGCCCAAGGCGATCGTGTTCTCCCTGACGCTGGTACTCAGCATGGCCGGGATGGGACTGTACGAGCGGCGCACCCGGGACGGCTTCGAGGGCCTGCTGCTGCGCGCCATGGCCAGTTTCGCGCTGAGCCTGGTGCCGCTGGCGGTGATCTTCTACCTGGCGCCGGAACTGTTCCTCGGCCGCGGGGCACTGGCCATCGCCTATTCCATCAGCCTGCTCGGGCTGGTCCTCACCCGCGGCCTGTTCCTGCGCCTGGGTGACCAGTCCATGCTCAAGCGGCGGGTGCTGGTGCTGGGTACGGGCAGAAAGGCCGCCCTGATCACCCGCTACCGGCGCAGCAGCGACATGCGGGAACTGCATCTGGTCGGGTTTGCCCGCATGGGCGATGCCGAGGAGCAGGTCGATCCCGAACGCATCCTCGAAATCGACAGCCCGCTGGCAGAATATGTCACCGATCATGATATCGACGAAATCGTGGTGGCGGTGGACGACCGTCGCCGCGGCCTGCCTGTGGACGAGATCCTGGACTGCAAGATGAGCGGCGTCGACGTGGTCGACCTGCTGAGTTTCTTCGAGCGCGAACTGGGCAAGATCAAACTCGATGTGCTGGACCCGAGTTGGATGTTCCTCTCGGACGGGTTCCGGGGCGGGGCGGTGCGTGCTTATCTCAAGCGCCTGTTCGATCTCACGCTGGCCCTGGTGCTGCTGCCGCTGCTGCTGCCGTTCATGCTGGTGGTGGCCATCGCCGTGTTCGTCGAGGGCGGTTTCCGCGGGCCGATCCTGTACCGTCAGGTGCGGGTCGGGGAAAACGGCCGTCCCTTCCGGATCGTGAAGTTCCGCAGCATGCGCACGGATGCCGAAAAGGACGGCGCCCAATGGGCCAGCCGCAACGATGCCCGGGTGACGCGCGTGGGCGGGATCATACGCAAGGTGCGTCTGGACGAACTGCCGCAGATCTTCAATGTGCTCCGGGGCAACATGAGTTTCGTCGGGCCGCGTCCGGAACGGCCCGAGTTCGTGGAGCAGCTGGCCGAGAAGATCCCGTATTACAACGAGCGTCACCGGGTCAAACCGGGACTGACCGGCTGGGCACAGGTCTGCTACCAATACGGCTCTTCGGAAGAGGACGCCTTCGAGAAGCTGCAGTACGATCTGTACTATGTGAAGAACTACAGCCTGCTGCTGGATCTGATGATACTGGTGCAGACCGTGGAGGTTGTTCTGATGGGCAAAGGGGCCCACTGAAGCCCCGGCGCTGTCAATCGGCCGCGGCCCGGTTGTGTTTCCTCATCAGCATTGCCCGCCGGGCACGGCACTTTCATAATGCAGGTATCCGGGCCCGTGATGGTGGGCTGAGCGGCATGCAGGCGGGGCGTCTCGCTGACTGCTGAATCTGACCGGGACCGATCAAACCGTCGAGGGAAGATTGAGCATCGGTATATACAGCTACGGACTGGCCGCTCTGGCCTACCTGATCCTGACGCTGGTGCTTGCCAGTGGCTGGCGTGGCCGCCTTCAGGGCGGGGTGCTGCTGGCAGGGGTGGGCGTCTCGGCGCTGTGGGCTGTGCATGCCATGCTGGTGGCGGCAGAGTATCCGCTTGCCGTGGTCTTCATCCCCACGGCAGAGGCCCTGCGGTTCATCGGCTGGTTCATCTTCCTGTTCGGTATCCTGCGCACCCAGCGCGGCGCGGCCACCTTCTTCGGGGCTTTTTCGCCCGGGCCGCTGGCGGCCTACGGCCTGTCGGGGCTGCTGGCGCTGCTGCCGCTGTTTCCGGTGGCTATCTTCAATGCCATTCCCTTCAAGCTTGTCTATGCCCTGTATCTGGGTCTGGTGGTGGGTGTGCTGTGGCTGGTCGAGAACCTGTTCCGCAACACCAAGTCCGACCAGCGCTGGGGAATCAAGTACCTGTGCTTCGGGATTGCCGGGATCTACCTCTATGATTTCATCCTCTATTCCAATGCGGTGATGTTCAATCAGCTGGATCCGGCGATCTGGCAGGCACGCGGAGCGATCAATGCCCTGGCCGTGCCTCTGATCGCGGTTTCTGCCGCGCGCAATCCGGACTGGTCGCTGGACGTTTTTGTCTCGAGGCGCATGGTCTTTCACACGGCCACTCTGATCGGAACGGGCATTTATCTGCTGGTGATGGCGGCAGCCGGTTACTATATCCGCGCGGTAGGCGGCGAATGGGGGGATGTTCTCCAGATTGTGTTTGTCGCCGCCGCCCTGCTGGGGCTGGCCGCGCTGTTGTTTTCGGGGCATGCGCGGGCGCAGCTGCGGGTATTCTTCAGCAAGCACTTCTTCAATTACCAGTACGACTATCGCGAACAGTGGCTGCGCTTTACCCGCACCCTGTCGGCCTGCAAACAGGAAGCCGATCCCAGGGTCTGCGTGATCCGGGCCGTGGCCAGCATCGTGGACAGTCCGGCGGGTATCCTGTGGCTGCGCCGCTCGACCACGGCCTACACACCGGTTGCCCACTGGAACCAACCCTTTGAGGCGGCCTGGATGCTGGAGGCGGAATCGGATCTGGTGCGCTTCGTCGAGGCCAATGGGTGGGTCATAGATCTGCAGGAATGGCGCGAGCGCCCGGAGCGCTATGCCGACATGCACCTGCCGGGGTGGCTGCCCGAGATCCCCCAGGCCTGGCTGATTGTGCCGCTGCTTGACGGGGGGGAGCTTATCGGACTGATTTTCCTCGCGAAGCCCCTGGCGACGGTGCGACTGGACTGGGAAGTGATGGACCTGCTCAAGACCGCGACCTGCCAGGCCGCGGCCTACCTGGGGCAACTCGAGGCCAACCTGGCGCTCACCGAGGCCCGGCAGTTCGAGGGCTTCCACCGGCTCTCGGCCTATATTCTTCATGATTTGAAGAATATAATTGCCCAACAATCAATAATTACCAAGAACGCCGCCAAGCATAAACACAATCCGGCCTTTATCGACGATGTGGTCGCCGTAATGGAACACTCGGTCACCAAGATGAACCGCCTGATGAATCTGCTCAAGTCCGGATTGAGCGAGAACCGGCCACGCCCGATCAGGCTGGAGCGGCTGTTGAACTCGGTGATGGAGGAGTTGTCCGTCTATGAGCCCCGTCCCCAACTGCACAACGAGCTCGCGGAGATCGAGTTGACCGTGGATCCGGACCGGCTGCGCACTGCCCTGCGCAATATCGTGCAGAATGCCCAGCAGGCCACTACCCGGGACGGTCATGTCCGGGTCAGCGTGGAGCGCACGGAGGGGCATGTCCAGGTGAGCGTCAGTGACGACGGCATCGGCATGGAACCCGAGTTCATCCAGGAACGCCTGTTCCGTCCCTTCGACACCACCAAGGGTGACGTCGGCATGGGGGTCGGTGCATACGAGAGTCGCGAATACATCCGGTCGCTGGGCGGCGATATCATGGTGCAGAGCCAGCCGGGTGCGGGATCAACCTTCAGGATTCTGTTGCCCTGCCCCGACACGGAGCAGGAGCAGGTCGCCTGAATGTGCGGGGAATCCGATCACCTCAGCTGATGTGGGAGTACAGGTGAACGCAAGGAAGAAAACACTGCTGATCGTCGAGGATGACCCCGGTCTGCAAAGCGCGCTGAAATGGTCATTCGATGAGTTCGAGGTCGTCACCGCCAGTGACCGCGAGAACGCCATCGCCCAGCTGCGGCGTCACGAACCGGCGGTGGTGACGCTGGATCTGGGATTGCCGCCGGACCCGGGCGGCGCCACCGAGGGGCTGGCCACGCTGGGCCAGATTCTGTCCCTGGCGCCCAGGACCAAGGTGATCGTGGTCACCGGCAACAACGACAGTGAAAATGCCATTCGCGCCATCGCTGAGGGTGCCTGGCTGTTCTGCCAGAAACCGGCGGATCCGGAACTGCTGGGTTTCATCGTGGAACGGGCCTGGCATCTGCATGAACTGGAAGAACAGCAGCGGAGTGTGAATCCGGCCGCCGAATCCCCCCTGGCGGGCATCATCGCGACCAGCCCCGAAATGCTCGAGGTCTGCCGCAAGATCGAGAAGCTCGCGCCCACCGATGCCACGGCCCTGCTGCTGGGGGATTCCGGCACCGGCAAGGAACTGCTCGCCCGCAGCCTCCATGAACTGAGCCCGCGCGCCGACCAGCCCTGGATTGCCATCAACTGTGCCGCCATCCCGGAGAACCTGCTGGAAAGCGAGTTGTTCGGTTATGAGAAGGGCGCTTTCACCGGCGCCAACAAGACTACCCCGGGCAACGTCGAGTGCGCCAACGGCGGCACCCTGTTCCTGGACGAGGTGGGTGATCTGCCGCTGCCGTTGCAGGCCAAGCTGCTCCGCTTCCTGCAGGAACGGGTGATCGTGCGTGTGGGCGGGCGCAAGGAGATCCCGGTCGATGTCCGCGTGGTCTGCGCCACCCATCGCAACCTGCAGGAACAGATCCAGCAGGGCGCCTTCCGCGAGGATCTCTACTATCGCATCAGCGAAATCACCATCAATATCCCGTCACTGAGCGAGCGTCAGGGCGAGGCGGTGGTGCTGGCGAATTATTTCCTCAATCAGTATGCCGATCAGTTCAAGAAGAATTCCGTCCGCTTTGCCCCCGACGCCCTGGCCGCGATCGAGAATTACAGCTGGCCGGGCAACGTGCGTGAACTGGAGAACCGGGTCAAGCGCGCCATCATCATGGCTGAGGGCAAGCACATCGCCGCCGCCGACCTGGAACTGGACCCCGGCGATCAGGACCAGTCCCTGCCCTTCAACCTGCGTCAGATCCGCGAGGAAGCGGAAAGCAAGGCGCTGCTGCGTGCCTACCAGTATGCCTCCGGCAATGTTTCGCAGGCCGCCGAACTGCTCGGCATCACCCGTCCCACCTTCTATTCACTGGTAAAGAAATACAACCTGAATATCCAGGCGAAATAGCGGAATAAAAAGGATATGACCATGCATGCCAGCACACGATTGATCCGGGGAATGATCGCAGGACTGCTGCTTCCCATCACCGCGGTGGCCGCGGACTATCTGGAGGAGGCCAGGGACTACTATGCCAGGCAGGAATACCGGGCCGCGGTGATCCAGCTGAAAAACGCCCTGAAGGAGGCGCCGGACAACCGTGATGCCCGGCTGCTGCTGGCCCGGATCCATCTCGAAACCGGCGATGCCGCGGCGGCGGAAAAGGAGTTCAGGCAGGCGCGGCGGCTAAAGGCGGCGCGCGCCGACTGGGTCACCGGACTGGCCCAGTCCCTGCTGCGGCAGGCCAGGTTCGACGAGGTACTGCAGGAAATCGAGGTCACGGCGGATGATCCGGCGGCGCTGGCCGCCGATATCCGGGTGCTGCGTGCCCAGGCCCTGATGGCCCAGGGCGAACTGACTCAGGCCGAGGAGCAGTTCCGCCAGGCGCTGACCCTGGACGACAAGCACGCCGATGCCCATCTCGGCCTGGCCCAGCTGGCCTACAACGCCGGCGATCATGCACAGGCGCACCAGCTTGTCGACCGGGCGCTGGACAGCGATCGCGGCAGCTACAGTGCCAACCTGGTCAAGGCACAGATTCTCGCGGCCGAGAAACGACCGGAGGCGGTGACCTGGTTCGACCGGGCGCTGGAGGTCAGGCCGGACGATATCGTTGCCCGTCTCGGCAAGGCCCAGGCGCTGATCGTCCAGGGCGAGTTCTCCGCGGCGCGTCCGGTTGTCGACGAGTTGCTGGAAGTGCTGCCGGAGAACGCCCAGGTGATACACCTTGATGGCCTGCTCGAATTCAGTGCCGGCAACCATGATCAGGCGCTCGCCGCCTTCAACAAGGTCCTGTCGGTGCAGCCCAAGCACGCGCCGGCGATGCTGTTCCTGGGGACCATTCATCATCAGCGCGGCAATCTGGATCAGGCCCGGCTCTATCTGAGCGATTATCTGGAATACGCCCCGGCGCATGTACCGGCAAGGCAGATGCTGGGCAGCATCAGTCTGCAGCAGGGCAAGGTGAAGGAGGCGATCGAGATCATGCAGCCGGCCGCCGAAGCCGCCAGGGACAATGCCGGGTATCTGGCTCAACTCGGTGCGGCCTACATGCAGGTCGGCGAGGTCGAACGGGCCATGGAGTATCTGGAACGGGCGCGGGAAATCGCGCCGGAAGCGCTGCCGGTCCAGGCGCAGCTGGCGATGGGACGCATTCTGCAGGGGGACCGGGAAACGGGACTGGAGGAACTGCGTTCACTCACTGATGCCGAGGGCGGCATGGGCTATGACCGCCTGCTGGTCATGTCCTACATGGCGCTGGAGGATCATGCCGCCGCCTTGCGTGCCGTGGAGGCAATGCGCAACAGGTATCCGGACAGCGCGGAAGCGGCCAATCTGCATGCTGTGGTCCAGCTGGCCATGGGTGAGCGCAGGGCCGCGCGTCAGACCCTGCAGCAGGCGATCGACGCGGATCCGGCGTTCTCCGCTGCCTATATCAACCTGGCCAATGTCGAGTTTCAGGACGGCAATGCGGCCGCCGCCGCGGATATCCTCGAACGTGCCGAACGCCAGGGGGCGGGATCACCAGGGGTACTGCTGGCACGGGCCAGACTTGCCGAGGCCACGGGTGATCGGAAAGGCGCCGCGGACCTGTACCGGAAGGCCTATGAAGGCCATGAGAGCGAACTGCAGCCGGGACTGGCCTATGCCGATTATCTGGCCCGCAACGATGAGTTGAACAAGGCCCTGGTCGTATTGTCCGATCTGGACCGCCGGCATCCGGGACAGCCGCGGGTGCTTGCCAAGCTCGGCCTGGTGCAGATCAACAGCGGCAACCATGCCAATGCCGAGGCCACCATCAGATCACTGGTCGAAAAGACGCCGGAAAACGGCTATGCGCATTATCTGCTCGGCCGCCTGCATCTGGCGCGAAATGAGACCGGCAAGGCCATCGCCCCGCTGGAACGTGCCCTGGAACTGGGAGTGGAGGACATCGAAGCCCGGATTCTGCTGACCGAGGCCTATGCCGCGCAGGGACAGGACGACAAGGCCCTGGCCCTGATCGAACGGACGCAAGAAGAATATGCGGACATCGGCCTGGGATTCGAACTGGAAGGTGACTTTCACATGCGCCGACAGGCGCCGGCTGAGGCGCTTGAGGCCTATCGCCAGGCCTATGCCAGAAGCGCCACGCGTCCCCTGATGACCAAGCTCTACCGTGTGCATAAGGCGCAGGGAGACACCGGCCCGGCGCGGACAGTGCTTGAGACCTGGCTGCAGTCATACCCTGACGATACCGATGTTCGACTGATCTATGCCTCCGACCTCGGTCGCGCCGGCGAGTCCGCGGCCGCGCTGGAGGAATATCAGACGGTGCTCGAAAGGCAGCCGGACAACGTCCCGGCGCTGAACAATGCCGCGGTCATCGCCGCCGAAACGGATCCCGAACGCGGGCTGGAGTACGCGGCCAGGGCCTATGAGCTGTCGGCTTCACGTCCCGAGATCATCGATACCTATGGCTGGCTGCTGTTGAAGAACGACCGACCGGTCGAGGCCGAGCGGCTGCTGAAGGAAGCGGCGGTGCTGGCCCCGCATATCCCCGATATCCGCTATCACCTGGCAGCGGCCTATCACCGCAACGGCAAGAACAAGGCTGCCCTGCTGGAACTCAGGGAGATCGAACGCCGGTTCGATGAGCTGTCCCGACCCGAACAGGCGCGCTCGCTGTATCAGCAGTTGAACAGCGCAGACTGACAACCCCCCGACACGGATTATTCCAGATGATTTGTATTGGCAGATTGCTCCGCAACGCGCCCGTCATACTTGCAACCTGTGTACTTGCCCTGGCGCTTGCCGCCTGCGGCTTTGACTCAATGACCCCGGAAGAGACCCGCCTGGAGGCGAAAAGCCGGATTGCCGAGTACGACTACAAGGCGGCGGAGATCCATCTCAAGAATCTGCTGCGGGCCGACCCCGACGATATCGAGGCCAGGTGGCTGCTCGCCGATGCCTACATGAAGCAGTGGAAGCTGGATGCGGCCTACAAGGAACTGGAGAAGGCGCTGGAACTGGGCATGGCGCCGGCAGCCGTCTATCCGCGGCTGGCCAGGGCCTATTATTCCGCGCCCAGTCATCAGCGCCTGCTGGCGCTGGAACCCGAGGGGCTGGGGAGCGCGGTCACTGCACAGGTACTGGCGTACAAGTCACTGGCAACACTGCAGGCCAGGGATGTTCGGCGGGCGCAGACCTATCTGCAGCAGGCCGAGTCGCTTGCGCCGGAGCTTGGCGACGTCCAGCTGGCCGGCATCATGTACAGGCTTGGCCAGGGTGACAGGGAGACGGCCCGGGAACGTCTGGATGCCCTGGAGCCGGGTGACCCCTATCTCCAGGCATTGATCGGCCGGCTCTACCTGCGGCTGCAGGCGCTGGAACAGGCAAAGCGGCATCTTCTCGCTGCGGTGGATGCGGGCGCGCGTTTCTACAACGTCTACATCGATCTGGCGCTGATCGCGATGGCCGACTCCGATCGCGAGGCGGCCGTGGCCAATCTCAAACAGCTCAAGGCGATTGCACCCCGACACCCCGCGGTTGATTACATCGAGGGGCTGCTGCTGTTCACCGAGGCCGATTACCCGCCGGCCCTGAGTCACTTCGAACGCGTGGTCAGTACCTATGACGCCTTTGTCCCGGCCCATATGTATCTGGGACTGACCCACTATGCGCTGGGCAACGATCAGCAGGCGAATACCCATATCGAACGTTTCGTCAGTTCGATACAACGCAGCTTCTATCCGCTGGACAAGATCCGCGCACATGTCTTTTTCCGGCTCGGCGACTATCCCCGCGCCATTGAGCTGCTGCAGGGTCTGAGACAGATCCGGCCGGATGATCCTTCGGTGCTGACCCTGCTGGGTGAAACCTATCTGCGCGCTGGCGACATGGCCCGGGTCAGGGAGGTGGTCGATGCGCTGCTGGACCAGGATCCCGACAACGTTGCCTACCGGATGAACCTGGGCATGCTGCTGCTGGACTCCGGGCAGAGCGAGGCCGGTCTGGCCGAAATCGACCAGGTGGTGGAGAGCGCGGCCGAGCCGCTGGAGATCCGCAAGCTGGTCGCGCTCAAGCTGATCGACAGGGGCGAAGTCGACAAGGCCGGGGCCCTGATCGAGTCGGTGCTTGCCGAGTCCCCGGATAATGCCGATTTCCGCGAACTGCGTGCCCTGATTCATGCCTCCAGAGGCGAGTCGGAGCAGGCCGAAGACGCCTTCCTCGCCGCCATCGAGGCCGATCCCGACGATATCGGTGCGCTCAGCAATCTGGCTGTGTTCTATATGCGCTCGGGCGATCTGGAGGACGCCGAGTCCTACTATCGCAGGATTCTGGCCATTGAGCCGCAGGAGCCCCGGGCCAACCTCGGACTGGCACGGATCATGACACAGCGTGGCGAGGCCGGGGCAGCCGAGACTCACATCGAGCGTGCCCTGCATGACAACGATCCGCGCACTCGCGTCAGTGCCGCGAATATCTACACGCTGCTCGGGCGCTACGACAAGGCGGTCGGTCTGCTGCGCAGCGAGACATCCGGCGCCGTTGGTACCCAGGCCGGGCTGGCCCTGGCACGGGCCTATCTCGAACAGGGCAACTTCCCCTCCGCCGACTATGCCCTCAGCGGGCTGCCGGCCTCGGTTCTGGACAGTCTGGAGTATCTGCAGCTGCGGGCCCGTACCTCGCTGGCGCTGGGGCAGCCGCAGCAGGCGGCTGCGGCGGCACAGCGCATCCTGGAACGGGATGAGAGGAACTTCACCGCGCTGATGATCCGGTCCCAGGCCGCGCTGCTGGAAGGCCGGGTCGAGACCGCGGCAGCGACGGTCGCGCGGCTGGAGCAGTTCTACCCGGACAGTCGGGAAGCCAGGATGTTCGCCGGCGTCCTCGAGTCGGTCCAGGGCAACGAGGAGGGCTCCATCCAGTATTTCGAGGCGCTGTATGAGCAACTGCATCTGCCGCGGATCGCGATTCTGCTGTCGGACAAGTACCTCAGAACCGGCGCAGCCGATCGGGCGGAGGCGGTCCTGGACGATTGGCTGAAACAGGAAGGCGAGGATCTGGAGGTGATGGCGGCCCTGGGGAGGGTTTATATCCAGACCGGGGCGCACGCCCGGGCCAGGGAGTTGTACCAGCGTCTGCTCGAGCGGGCCCCGGATCATGTCGCCGCGCTCAACAACTACGCCATGCTGATTGCCGAGGAGCGGCCCGAAGAAGCCCTGCGGCATGCCGAGAAGGCCTACCTGATGCAGCGCAACAATCCGGCGGTCAAGGATACCTATAACAGGATGCTGGAGCTCAACGGCAGGGCGCCGGTGGAATGAGGGGAAGCCGGACCGCGTCCGGGATCACACCAGGCCGCATTTCATCCCGGCCAGCCGGAAGATGGTTTTCAGATCCTTCAGATCGGTCTTGTGATTCGGCGGCAGGGCGGCGGCGATTGCGGCCAGCGCCGGACGCAGCCGCGCCTGCTCGGTGCTGCGTGCCGCACTCTTTACCGCCAGCATGAAGGGCATGACATGCGGGGCGTAGAGCCGGGCCCGGCCGTCCAGGTGCGCGGTCGCGGCGCGGAAGTCGGCCACACTGAAGGCCGCCTTGAGCGAGTAGAGATAATCGAGCGTGAACAACTCGGGCTGGCGGTCCGCGTACTGGTAGGCAAAGTACTGGATGGAGGCCGGTGACCTGAGCCGGGCGAAATCCGCCAGGTAGATCCCGCCTCCGGGCCTGAGCACCCGGCTGATCTCGCGGAAGGTGGCCTCCAGATGCGCCGGGTCCGGCAGATGGTGCAGGGCCATGGTGGAGAAGACCGCATCCACGCTGTTGTCCTCCAGGGCCTGCAGGCGGCTGATGTCGCTGCGCAGCAGCGAGACATTGTCATACCCCCGTTCCTGGATGTAGCGCTCCGCGATCCCGAGCATTTCATCGGACAGATCGATGCCGGTGAAATTCACCTCGGGGGCGAGTTCGGCCACCATGCCCAGCTGGGTGGCAGGGCCGCAGGCCAGATCGATGGCCCGGTCGCCGGGTTTCAGGATCTCCAGGATATTGGCGCCGTGGAAGAGATAGACCGGCGCCATGACGCCGTCCACGCGTCCGGCCCGGGTATAGGCCGCCACCTTGTCCGGGTCGTCCATGACCAGATCCGGCTCGGGCTCGCGCTCGACCTGGCTGAAGGTGAACAACTCCCGGAGCATGACTCTGGCGATGGCGAGACTGGGCATGGGCGGGGCTCTATCCGGTTGGCTCTCGGTATTGGAAAAGATCTCTCCGCGAAGGCGCAAAGGCGCAGAGACCGTGAGTTTTACCTGACAGTTGCATGAAGAAGCTGTCAGACATCATGTAGTACTGATTTCCGTCATTCCCGCGCAGGCGGGAATCCAGATACCGCTGTGGTGACTGGATCCCCGCCTGCGCGGGGATGACGACGCGGTTATGATAACCGAATATAGGCAATGACCGGGCCTGCTGATAGGAGAAGTTTCTACTGGATCAACAATAGCTGCGTCCTGCGTGCCCTGGCGTCGCTGCGTTGTGATATTTTTGCAGTGTACATAAAAAAAGCCCGCAATCTGAATTGCGGGCTTTTTCGTGAGTGCCTGAGTTGGTGCGATCAGGCGGACTTGCGGCGGCGGCTCGTCAGGGTCAGCCCCAGGATGCCGGCGCCCAGCAGGGCCAGGATGCCCGGCTCGGGGATGCGGAAGCTGCCATCTTCCTCGAAGCAGAAGTTGGTGGCGGAGTTGCCGCAGTTGAAGGCGCCGATGTTGAAGCTGAAGGGCGTGCCGGTGCCGTCCGGATCGGAGTCGAAGTTGGAATCCGACATGCCGATCAGGGTGCCGTCAGCGGTCAGGCTGTCGCCGTCCTTGTCCAGGAACACACCGGGCAGGGCCCAGTCGAGCTCGAAGCGGGCGTCGTCGGAGCCGTCGCCGGTCAGGAAGCTGAAGACACCGCCGTCACCGGCCCTGATCAGGAAGGTGGCGATGTGGGTGCCGTCGTCAGCCTGCGGGGCGGCTGCGGACAGGGCCGACTTGGAGCCGTCGGTGATGTCGTCGATGTAGAACTTCAGTTCACCGGTGGTGCCCGCCATGCCGGCGGCCAGGTGGGTGAACTCGGCGGAGCCGGCGTTGAGCGCGGTGTAGGCGCCGCTCACCTCGAAGGTGAAGGTCATTTCCCAGCCGTTCTGGGCACCGGAGGAGGCGTCGGTGTTGAGCAGGATGGGGGACACGCTGCTGCCGCCGTTGTCGACGAAGTCGCTGATGCGGCCGTTGGCGAAGACGTCGAAGGTCTCGCCGACGCTGGGCAGGCCGTCGCCGTTGGTGTCGTTGGTCACCGACAGCCCCTGGGCCAGGAAGGACATCTGGCTGATCCCGGAGACCACGGTGTGCGGTGTGCCGAGCACGTCACCGGCCACCAGGCCGTCGACGCCTGTCACGTCCAGGGTCCAGTCATCCAGCAGAAAGGCGGCATTGGCCGCGCCGCTGACGGCCAGCATGCTTGCCCCAAGGCTTGCCAAGAGTTGCTTTTTCATTATCCGACTCCCGTTGTACCGATTTTCGAAGGCTGATAGCACGTATCAGGGTTGCCAAGAGCAAAGCAGTTTGCGTGCCAATTTAAAATATGACTAAAAATCATATATTTATTATTGCCGAGGAATGGCGCCGGATGTGAATGTAAAAAAAATGGACATGATCGGGCGTCGGCCATGCCACTCAATTGCGCTGCGCCGGGATGATTTGCCCGGTCAGTTGCAACCAACTGGAAAATATGAAAAATATTCTGTAAAAAAGCCTGACAATCACTCAGTCAGGACGCATGAGGCTGTCCAGGGGCTTGCGTGTCGAGCGTGCCCGGGGCGGGTCGCCGGCGCCGATCCGACCCAGGAAGAGGGCCCGATGGCAGGCCTCCTGGCCGAACAGTTCACGCAGCCGCTGGCTGACCTGGCGCGCGCGCGCGCGGGACGGCGCATGTTCGGTGAAGGGTGTGTCCAGCCGGACGTATTCGTCGAACACCAGCGGCGTGTATTCGGGCTGGAGTTGCAGCCCCAGGCGGCTGGCGGTGAGCCAGAACCGCTGCACGGCCTCGCCGCCGGCGATGTAGTCCCGGTGGTCCACCGGCGGGCGTGGGGCGACGAGCAGGAAATGCGCGCCGCACAGCAGGGCGGGCAGCACATCGAGCTGCAGCCGTGGCATCAGGGTGCCGGCCAGGTAGCGGTTCATGAAGGCCACCCGGTTCCAGCTGCCGAGCACCCATTGCATCAAGCGGGCGGTGAGGTAATCGACCCCCACGGCCTGTTCCGGGATGCGGTCGGTGCTGTAGCGGGCCCCCCACTCGATGATGCTGCTGTGGGTGGGGTAGGCCTCGGGCAGGGTCAGACGCAGCTTGCCGTTCAGTGACAACAGCCCGGCCATCTGCCGCCGCGAGCGCCAGCCCTCCAGCCATACCAGCCCGTAATCCGGCCCGACGGCGGCCTCCAGCCGGGCCTTTTCCCGGGCGGTCAGCGCCCGGGTCGACAGGGGGCGGCGCTGAACAGCCCGGTGGGTGATGAAATGGCGCAGGGGATCGGGACTGACGGTGGGATCCGGCTCCAGCCGTACCCGCAGCCGCGGAGCCTGCTCGTGCGAGTCGGGCTCGAACCCGGCCTGCAGCCGGCAGCCTTCACCGCTGGCCGCGATGCGGGCCGTCGCCAGGAGGGTGCCGACAGCGAGCTGGCTGGCATGGCCGTTGAGGTCATAGACACAGTGGTCACGGGTATCACAGCCCTGAATGATGAACTGGTCGGCGTCGACGCGCTCGAAGGTCCAGGGCTGGGTGTTGTCGCCGCTCGGCGCCCAGCGGGCCAGGTCCAGGACCCGGTCCAGAGTGGCCTCGGGAGGCGCGGCGGCCGGCGGGCTCGGGGCGTCTGCCAGACGCTGCATCTGCCGCCGCGCCAGGGTCAGGGTCAGCCGCTGCAGCGGATGCCGGTTGCCGCCGGGCCGCCAGGTGCGTCGGGCGCGGTTGCGGTAGGCGTCGTACTGGATGCCGTGAGGAGCGGCCAGGACCGGACCGCGGTTGAGCAGGAGCTTCAGCGCCTGGCTGGCGGCGGCGCCGGCGGCCAGTTCGCAGCCCATGCTGGTCGAGGGGCCGCGGTGGCGGGCCAGGTCGATACTGCGCGGATCCACCAGATAGGCCCGATGCAGGCCGGCCGGGGCCAGTCCGACCAGGAAGCGCAGCAGCTGTTGGGTCTCGTCCCGGCCTTCGAGGCAGAAATAGTCCTCGAAGCTCATGCCGCCGGGCAGAAAGCACAGCACCGCCGTGCCCATGCCCAGCGGGGCGGCGGTTACCGCCGGGATGCCCAGCCGGTGGCAGGCGGCGAACATGGCCCGGCGGATGGCCATGGCAAAGAAATCCAGGCCATCGATATACAGATCGCAATCATCCAGAAAGGCCTCCAGGTCGGCCTCGCCGATGCCGGCCGGGAACCGGCGCAGATCCACTTCCGGGTTGATGTCGGCGGCCATCCGGGCCAGCACATCCACCTTGGGCTGTCCCAGGGTGGAGGACATGGCCCCGGCCTGGCGGTTGAAATTGGCCAGTTCGAAGTCATCGAAATCGGCGATGGAGAAGGCGCCCACGCCCAGTCGGCTGAGGGTGAGCAGGTGGCTGCCGCCGACGCCACCCATGCCGGCGATGGCCACGCGCCGGTCGCGCAGGACGGCCTGCTCCCGGGGCGTGACCCAGCCGAGGTTGCGTGAAACGGCTTCCTGATAGTCGTACGCGGGTGGCGTCATTTGTTATATCCGTTGTCCAGCTGCCGGCCGCGGGGCGGAAATGGCCTATTGTATTCTCTTTTGCGGGCTTTGTGACCCGGTTCACGGTTCCGGCTCAATGAATGCGCCTGTCGGGCCGATTTTGACATCAAAGTCTGGTAGGTTTGGCTGTGACCCGTGACACTCCGGGCTGGCCGATGGGCGTAAATGTGAACGATTTAACGGTTGTCCGGCGTCAGAGGGCGTATGTAGTGCTTGTGACAGGTGTTTGATTTTTTTATTTGAATTTTGGGGGTTGGGCATGGATCTGTTAACCAGTTTTTACCGCTATCTCGAAGGAATGGAAGCCACCACCGAGCCGTTGCGCGAACGGGCCCACCGGGTGCGCTACGAGGTCTACTGCCTGGAGCGCGGCTTCGAGGACCCCGCGGCCTTCCCGGACGGGCAGGAGCGTGACGCCTACGATGCCCGCTCGCTGCAGGCCCTGGTCCAGCACCGCAGCACCGGCTATCCCGCCGGCGTGGTGCGTCTGATCCAGCCGGACCCGGATGACATCGAGACCCCCTTCCCGGTCGAACTGCAGTGCGCCGGGATGCTGGACCAGAAGGTGATTGACCGCTTCGGTGTCGACCGGGCGCACCTGGCGGAAGTCTCGCGTTTCGCGGTTGCCCGCGGATTCAAGCGCCGCCCGGGCGAGTCGGGCACGGTCGCCGGTGTGAGCGGCGAACTGGAATATGCCACCGAACAGCAGATCGAGGATGCGCGACGCATCTTCCCCCACATCTCGCTGGGTCTGATTGCGATGCTGTTCGTCATGAGCCGCCGCCGAGGCATCACCCACTGGTACGCGGTGATGGAGCCTTCACTCAGCCGGCTGCTGACCCGGTTCGGCATCAATTTCACCCCCATCGGTCCGATTGTCGACTATCACGGCCGGCGTCAGCCCATGATTGCCCGGCCCGAGCAGCTGCTCGAGACCATCCAGCGCAAGCGCCCTGACTTCCGCGCCCTGATCGACTCCCTCTCCGGCGACCAGCCGACCCTGCGGGTCCCTGCCTCCCGCAGCGCGGCCGGTTGACAGATTCCCGGTGTCAGCCTTGGCTGACACCGGGAATCTGATTTTCCCCTATACTTTCGCACTGTATTGCCGATGTTCTTTACAGTCCGCCGGTACAGCGCCGGCGGCCGCTCCGGGTAGCCCGTCCACGGGCGAGTCGTTACACTGGCCGGGGTGTCAACAAGATCGCCGGTTCCACCGGGAGGGTGGGCACTGCGGCCTGGACATCGGTTGCTTGATAAATAATCAGAATTCATGATGTTGAAAACGTCAACCTACCGCGTTAAGGGGATTCACTCGTGAAAATGGAACTCAGATCACTCGCCTGCAAGTTCATGGCCCTGGCGGCGGCTGCCCTGCTGGGCGTGGCCGGTTGCGCCACCAATTACGAGCAGCTCGGCGGCGAGCCGCCGGCCGTGACCCAGTCGCCCGATTATGTGATCGGCCCGGGCGATTCGGTCAACATCTTCGTCTGGCGCAACCCCGAGTTGTCCAGCACCGTGCCGGTGCGGCCCGACGGGCGCATCACCACGCCTCTGATCGAGGATATCCAGGCCAGCGGTCGTACCCCGACCGAGCTGGCCCGGGTGATGGAGGAGAAGCTGGGCACCTACGTGAAGAATCCGGTGGTGACGGTCATGGTCACCAGCTTCCAGGGAACCTACGACAGCCAGATCCGGGTGGTCGGCCAGGCCTCCGATCCCAAGATCATTCCCTACCGTGACGGCATGACGCTGCTGGATGTCATGATCGCGGTGGGCGGACTGACCGATTTCGCCGCCGGCAACCGCGCCACCGTGGTGCGCAGGGTCGATGGCGAGTCCAGACAGTTCAATGTGCGCATCGACGACCTGATCAACGGCGGCGATATCCGGGCCAATGTCGGCATGATGCCAGGCGATATCCTGATCATCCCCGAAGCCTGGTTCTGAGCCGAGAGAGAAGGTCGCAATCATGCAGGAGCTGCTCGATCAGCTGATCCGTTATGCGCGCGGTATGTGGCGTTACCGCTGGATGATGATGGCCGTGACCTGGCTGGTCTGCATCATAGGCTGGGCGGCGGTGCTGCGCATGCCGGACGTCTACCAGGCCTCGGCGCGGGTGCATGTGGACACCCAGTCCATGCTGCGGCCGCTGCTGCGCGGCCTGGCCGTCGATTCCGGCGCTGTCGAGCAGGTGGGGCTGATCACCCGCACCCTGCTCAGCAATCCCAACCTCGAGCAGCTGGCGCGCATGACCGATCTGGATCTGCGCGCCGAGAATCCGAAGCAGATGGAGGACCTCATCTCGGGCCTGCGCAGCAAGATCCGCATCGAGAGCACACGCAACGAAAACCTCTACACCATTTCCTACACCGACAGTGACCGCAACCTGGCCAAACGGGTGGTGCAGTCGCTGCTGACCATCTTCGTGGAGAATACCCTGGGCCAGAGCCGGGCCGATACCGATGCCGCGCAGGATTTTCTCGACCGCCAGATCGCGGAGTACGAGTCGCGCCTGCGCGAGGCCGAGGACCGGCTGGCCGAGTTCAAGCGTGAGCACGTCGGTATGATGCCGGGGGAGGGCGAGGACTATTACAAGCGCCTGGAGTCGGCGCTGGCCGAACAGCAGAACGCCCAGCTGCAGTTGCGCGAACTGGAGAACCGCCTGGCCGCCCAGCAGCGCCAGCTGCAGGACTTCGAGGAACAGACCAGTGAGTTCACCCTGTACGGCGCCGGCGAGTCGCCGGAACGGGCGGCGCTGGATGCGCGCATCCGGTCGCTGGAGCAGCAACTCGACGACCTGCTGCTGCGCTATACCAACAAGCACCCGGATGTCATCGAGATCCAGGGCCTGATCCGCAAGCTGGAACGGGAGCGCGCGCAGATCAAGCCGCCTTCGGCCGACAGCGGTCAGCAGGCCAATCCCGTCTACCAGCAGCTCAAGATCATGATCGGCGAGACCGAGTCCCAGATCGCCGGACTGCAGGTACGGGTGAACGAGTACGAGGAGCGCGTGGCCAAACTCCGGGAAATGATCAACACCATTCCCCAGGTCGAGGCCGAACTGGCTCGCCTGAACCGGGATTACAACGTCAACAAGGCAAACTACGAGGAACTGCTGGAGCGGCGCGAGGCGGCCAAGCTGTCCAAGCAGGCCGACATCTCGGCCGATGACGTCAAGTTCCGGGTGGTGGATCCGCCGCGGGTGCCGATCGAGCCCTCCGGCCCGCCGCGCGTGATGTTCATGTCGATCGTGCTGGGCCTGGCCTTCGGCGTCGGGGGCGGGATCGGCTTTCTCCTGTATCAGATCCGCCCGACCTTCGAGGATGCCCGCCTGCTCAAGGAACTCACCGGCCATCCGGTGTTCGGCAGCGTGTGCATGATCTACACCGACGACTATCTGAAGAAACGCCGGCTGGCCCTGGCCGGACTGGCCATGGCCACCGTGGGCCTCCTGTGCCTGTACGGTCTGGTGGTCACCGCCGAGATACTGAACCTGAACCTGTTGCGGGCCTGACGGGGAGAGCCGCATGAGCATAATCGAAAAGGCGATGGAGAAGCTGGGCGGTGCGGAGAAGGTCGATACCCCCGAGCTGATCGAAGACACCGCAGCCGCGCCAGAACCTGCGCCCCGGGAGTCGCGCCGATCGACCCCGCACCAGGATTACGCACAGCCGGCTGCGGAGGCGCCCGGTTTCAACGATACCCGCGACCCGGATGCCCAGATCCGGATCGATGCCCTCTATGCGCATGGTATCCTCGATCCCAGCGCCGATCCCAAGGATAACTACATGGCCGAGGAATTCCGGCGCATCAAGCGCCCGGTCCTGGCCCATGTGATGGGGGAGTCGGCCTCTCAGGTCGAGCATCCCAACCTGGTGATGGTCACCAGTTCGGTGGCCGGCGAGGGCAAGACCTTCACCGCCATCAACCTGGCCATGAGCATCGCCATGGAGATGGACAAGACGGTGCTGCTGGTGGATGCCGATATCGCCAAGCCGGAAGTGACCTCGCGCCTGGGGGTGTCGGCCCGTCAGGGCCTGACCGACGTGCTGCTCGGTGAGTGCCGGGTGCAGGATGCCCTGCTGCGCACCAATGTGCCCAGCCTGAGCCTGCTGCCGGCGGGCAAGCGTCACACCCATTCGACCGAACTGCTCGGTAGCAGCAACATGCGCCGGTTGGCCGACGAGTTGTCATTGCGCTATCCGGACCGGGTCATCATCTTCGATTCACCGCCGCTGATGCTGACCAGCGAGGCCCGGGTGCTGGCCGGGCTGATGGGGCAGATCCTGGTGGTGGTCGAGGAATCCAGGACGCCGCAGCGCATCGTCACCGAGGCCCTGGGCATGCTGAATGACTCCGAGATCGTCGGCCTGGTATTGAACAAGAGCCACCGCACATTCGGAGGGGACTACTACGGTTATGGTTATGGATACGGCCAATAAGAACAAACGTCCACAGGGATACGTGCTGGTTCCGGCCCTGGTCTCGCTCCTGCTCAGTCCGGCGGTTCTGGCCGAGGAGGAGGAGTTGGCGCAGGGCTGGCAGGTGACGCCGCGCCTGACCCTGAGCGAGACCTTCACCGATAACATCGAACTGGAACCGGACGGCGACGCCGACCTGGTGACCGAGGTCAGCCCCGGGGTGAACCTCAGCAAGCAGGGCGGCCGCTCCCGGGTGGAATTCGATTACGAGCTGCAGGGGCTGTTGTTCGCCGATACCAGTTCCAGTAACGACATCAATCACAAGCTGTTCGGGGCCGGCCAGTTCGAGCTCAAGCCGGACTGGTTCTATCTGGATACCCTGGCCACCTACACCCAGCGCAACACCAACCAGTCCGGACGCCTGTCGCTGGACACGGTGACCGGCGCCGGCGATCTGGACGATGTCGGCACCCTGCGCATCAGTCCCTATCTGGTGCACGATTTCGGCGGCCAGGTGGAAGTCCTGGCCCGCTATACCCGCGACGAGATCCGCTATGAGAGCGGCGGCGCCTCCGACTCCAGCGCCGACGGCGCCGATATCAACCTGGCCAGCGGCCGGTTCTGGCGCGTGGTGACCTGGTCCCTGAACCACAACCGCAACCGCATCAGCCGCAGCAGTGCACCCAACGCCAGCTTCGAGTCCACCCGTGCCGATGTCGCCTACCGGCTGACCGACAGCTTCCGGCTGCTGGCCCGCGCCGGCAACGAGGACAACGATTATCCCAGTTCCCGCCAGGTGGAGAACGGCAGCTATGTCGCCGGCGGTGCCCTGTGGCGTCCCAGCCGTTACTACGCCATGGAGGCCCTGTACGGCGAGGAGTACAAGACCGCCACCCTGCGGCTCAACCCCACCCGCCGCACCGATGTGGAGATCACCTATTACGACCGCGACGTCGGCACCCTTCTGGGCGCGGCCTGGGATGCGCGTATCCGCCACCGCGGGCCGGCGCTGACCCTGAGCGCCACCTATAACGAGGACACCACCACGGTGCAGCAGGCGGAACTGGAGCGGGGCTACCTGGATCTCTTCACCGGCGAGGTGAGTTTCGACCAGCCGCAGCCAGGATCGTTTTTCCTTCCCGTCGACGTGCTGGTGTTGACCGACGAGATCATCGAACGTAAACGCGCCAGCGGCACCGCCAGCTACGACACCGGCCGCAGCACCTTCACCGGCCGCATCTTCAACGAACGTCGGCTGTTCCTGACCAGCCGCACCACCGAGCGGGTCAACGGCGGCGACGCCGCCTGGCGCTGGGCCTATGACGGCACCACCGATTTCATCCTGCGCGGCGGTCTGGTCAACACCCTGCGCGCCAGCGGCACCCAGGACGACCGGCTCTGGTTCGCCCAGTGGTCGGTGGAACACGACTTCACGCCCCGGGCCCGGGGCTCGCTGGAACTGCGGCGCACCGAGCAGGAGTCGGATCGCGCCGCCAACGAGTACGAGGAAAACCGCATCACCGCCAGAGTGCGGATGGAGTTCTGATGTACGAGCGCTTCTACAATCTGAAATCCAAGCCCTTCCGGCTGAGTCCGGATCCGCGCTTCCTGTTTCAGAGCCGGGGCCATTCCAAGGCGCTGGCCTACCTGCGCTACGGACTGCAGCTGGGTGAGGGCTTCATCATCATCACCGGCGACATCGGCACCGGCAAGACCACGCTGGCGCGCGCCCTGCTCAACAGCCTGCAGCAGGAAAACATCATCGCCGCCCAGATCGTCACCACCCAGCTGGAATCCGACGACCTGGTGCGCGCGGTGGCCACCGCCTTCGGCCTGCAGAGCCAGGGTGCGGACAAGGCCCAGGTGCTGCGCAATCTGGAGACCTTCATGACCGCCCGCGCCCGCGAGGGCAAGCGGCTGCTGCTGCTGGTGGACGAGTCGCAGAACCTGCCGGCGCGCTCGCTGGAGGAGTTGCGCATGCTGTCCAACTTCCAGGTCGGCGAGAAGGCGCTGCTGCAGAGCTTCCTGCTCGGACAGGGCGAGTTCCAGTACACCCTGCAGTCGCCCGGCATGGAGCAGTTCCGCCAGCGCGTGATCGCCTCCTATCACCTCGGGCCGCTGGAGCAGGAGGAGACCATCGACTACGTCAAGCACCGGCTGCGGCTGGTCGGCTGGCAGGACGATCCGGTCATCACCGAGCCCGCCTTCGCCGCCATTCATGAATTCAGCGATGGCGTGCCCCGGCGCATCAACAACCTCTGCGACCGCCTGTTCCTCTACGGTTGTCTGGAGGAGATCCACGAGTTCAATGCCGATACGGTCCAGTTCGTGGTCGAGGAGCAGCGCCAGGAAACTCCGGACCTTGACCGCATCGCCCGCACCGCCCAGCCGGCCCCGCACAACCGGCTGGCGGAGCCCGCCCCGGAAGCCGACCGTCCCAGCAACACGGTCACCGACACCGAGCGGCGCCTGATCGCGCTGGAGAAGAAGGTCGAGGCGCTGGAGGAACGGGTACGCAAGGACCGCGACCGGATGCAGAAACTGATCATGATGGCCATGCTCTCCGGCGACGACGTCGATTATTCCGAGGCCCTGGAACAGTTGAAGAAGGCCGACAAGGCCTGATCCCTGCGTCGTTCATCCGCCACTGACAGGTCCTGCATCCATGAGTGCCAACGCCCGTCCCAAACTGCTGTGTGTCGTCGGTGCCCGACCCAATTTCATGAAGATCGCGCCCCTGATGGCGGCTTTCCGCAGCGGTCCGCAGCCGCTCACCGCCACCCTGGTGCATACCGGCCAGCATTACGATGCCGCCATGAAGACCGCCTTCTTCGATCAGCTCGGCATCCCGGAGCCGGACATCGACCTGGGGGTCGGCTCCGGCAGCCACAGCCAGCAGACCGCCGAGATCATGCGCCGCTTCGAGCCGGTGCTGGAGGCCGAGGCGCCGGACGCCGTGCTGGTGGTCGGCGATGTGAACTCCACCATCGCCTGCGCCCTGGTGGCGGCCAAGCAGGGCGTGCCGGTGATCCATGTCGAGGCCGGGCTGCGCAGCTATGACCGCGGCATGCCGGAAGAGATCAACCGCGTACTGACCGATCAACTCTCCGAACTGCTGTTCCTGACCGAGGCCGGCGCCCGCGACAACCTGCGGCGCGAGGGCATTGCCGACGAGCGCATCCATTTCGTCGGCAATGTGATGATCGATACCCTGCTGGGGCATCTGTCCCGGGCAGTGCCGGCCGAACAGACCCTGGAACGTGCCGGCGGCATGGGCTTTCTGCAGGATGGCCGCGGGTTCGGCGTACTCACCCTGCACCGGCCCTCCAATGTCGATGAACCGGTCGTGCTCAGACGTCTGCTGGGGGTGATCCGTGAGCTCAGTACGCGCACGCCCATCGTCTTCCCCATGCATCCGCGCACCCGTGCCCGCGCCCGCGATATGGGCCTGATGGAACTGCTCGAGACCCCGGACATCCTGACCCTGGAGCCGCTGGGCTACCTGGAACTGCTGGGGCTGATGTCCCGTGCCCGCCTGGTCCTGACCGATTCCGGCGGCCTGCAGGAGGAAACCACCGCCCTGGGCGTGCCCTGCATCACCCTGCGCGAGAACACCGAGCGGCCCATCACGGTCAGCCAGGGCACCAACACCATCGTCGGCACCGATGTGGCGCGCATTCGCGCCGTGGTCGAGGAGACGCTGGCCACCGGCGGCAAGCGCGGCCGGGTGCCCGAGTTGTGGGACGGTAAGGCGGCCCAGCGCATCAAGCAGATCATCCTCGACTGGCACGACCGACGGGAGGCCGCCAGGGCCGTTTCATGAGTACTGTTCGCTCTGCCTGTGCCAACGCCATGACCGTGGACGTGGAGGACTACTTCCAGGTCTCGGCCTTCGAGCCCTTCATCCGCCGCGACGACTGGGAGCAGTTGCCGCGCCGGGTCGAACGCAACACCGCGCGCATCCTGGACCTGTTCGGCCGGGCCGGGGTGCGCGCCACCTTCTTCACCCTGGGCTGGGTGGCCGAGCGCCATCCGCAGCTGATCCGGCGCATGGTGGCCGAGGGCCACGAAGTGGCCAGCCACGGCTTCCAGCACACCCGGGTGACCCAGCAGGGACCGGAGGATTTCCGCGCCGACGTGCGCCGGACCAAGGCGCTGCTGGAGGACATCGCCGGCGTGCCGGTGACCGGTTACCGCGCCGCCAGCTATTCCATCGGCCGCGACAACCTCTGGGCCCTGGCGGTACTGGAGGAGGAAGGCTACCGCTACAGCTCCAGCATCTACCCCATCAACCATGACCTCTACGGCATGCCCGAGGCGCCGCGCTTCGCCTTCCGGGTCAACGGCGGCGACTTCGTCGAGGTGCCCGTCACCACCCTGCGTCTGGGCGCGCGCAACCTGCCCTGCGGTGGCGGCGGCTATTTCCGGCTGCTGCCCTACCGGATCTCGCGCTGGGCCATGCGCCGGGTCAATCAGGATGACGGTCAGCCGTGCGTGTTCTATTTCCATCCCTGGGAGATCGACCCGGACCAGCCGCGTCAGCCGGGGCTGAATGCACGGACCCGGTTCCGGCACTATCTCAATCTGCGGCGCATGGAGGCGCGCTTGCAACGGCTGCTGACGGATTTCGCCTGGCAGCGCATGGACGAGACCTTCACCCCGGCAGCGAGGTTCCCCGCATGGAACGCGCCGTGAGCGACACCGTACAGATCCGCGAACTGGATGACGCCAGCGCCGGGCGCTGGGACGCCTTCGTGCAGCAGTGTCCCGAGGCCACCTTCTTTCATCGCGCCGGCTGGAAGCGCGTCATCGAGCGCACCTACGGCCACCCCATGACCTGCCTCTACGCCGAGCGCGACGGCGACATCCAGGGCGTGCTGCCGCTGGGGCAGCTGAAGAGCCTGTTGTTCGGCAATTCGCTGGTCAGCACCCCCTTCTGCGTCTATGGTGGGGTGGCCGCCGCGGATGAAGCCGCGCGCCAGGCCCTGATCGCGGCGGCGGTCGAGCGGGCGGAACGCCTGCAGGTCGATTTCCTGGAACTGCGCCACCCGCGCGCGACCTGCAGCGACTGGCCGACCAAGGATCTGTATGTCACCTTCCGCAAGCCGCTGGATCCGGATCCGGAGGTGAACCTGCAGGCGATTCCACGCAAGCAGCGCGCCATGGTGCGCAAGGGCATCCAGGCCGGTCTGGTCAGCGAGATCGACGCCGACGTGGAGCGGCTCTACGACGCCTACTCCGAGAGCGTGCGCAACCTGGGCACGCCGGTGTTTCCCCGCAGCTTCTTCGAGAATCTCAAGCAGGAATTCGGCGACGACTGCGAGATACTGACCGTGCTCAAGGACGGCGAGACCGTGGCCGCGGTGATGAGCTTCTATTTCCGCGACCAGGTGCTGCCCTACTATGGCGGCGGCAAGGCCAGCGCCCGCCAGCTCAAGGGCAACGACTTCATGTACTGGGAACTGATGCGCCGCAGCTGCGAGCGCGGCGTGCGTCTGTTCGATTACGGCCGCAGCAAGCAGGGTACCGGTTCCTACAGTTTCAAGAAGAACTGGGGCTTCGAGCCCGAGCCGCTGTATTACGAATACCACCTGGTCCGGGCCACGGACATGCCCAACATCAGCCCGACCAACCCCAAATACAAGCTGTTCATCGACCTGTGGTCGAAACTGCCGCTGGGATTGAGCCGTTCGCTCGGGCCCTATCTGGCCAAATACCTGGGATAGTGTGTCTCATGGAACGGATTCTCTATCTCGCTCACCGCATTCCCTACCCCCCGAACAAGGGGGACAAGATCCGGTCCTATCACGTCCTGCGTTATCTGGCCGAGCGCTATCAGGTCTATCTGGGCGCCTTCGTCGACGACCCGCGCGACTGGCGCTATGCCGAAACGCTGCAGCGCTGGTGCCGCCAGTGCCGGCTGCTGCCGCTGCCGCCGCGTCGGGCACGACTGCGCAGCCTGCGCGGGCTGCTTACCGGTGCGCCGCTGACGCTGCCGTACTACCGCGATGCGCGCATGGCGGACTGGGTGCGGCAATGCGTGGCGGAGCAGGGCATCGAGACCGCCTTCGTGTTTTCCTCTTCCATGGCCCAGTATCTTGACGCTGATGAGTTCACCGGCCTGCGGCGGGTGATCGACTTCGTGGACGTGGATTCGGACAAGTGGGAACAGTACAGCCGTGCCCAGCGCTGGCCCATGAGCTGGGTCTACCGGCGCGAGGGACGCCGGCTGGACCGCTACGAGCGCCGCATCGCGCAGTGCTTCGACGCCAGCGTGTTCGTCTCGGCCGAAGAGGCGGCCCTGTTCGCCCAGCGGGTGCCGGCCGCATGCAATATCGGCTATTACGACAACGGCGTGGACTGGGGCTATTTCACCCCGCGGCCGGAGATCGACAGCCCCTTTGATCCCGGGGCCCGGGTGCTGGTGTTCACCGGCGCCATGGATTACTGGGCCAACGCCGATGCGGTGAACTGGTTTGCCAGCGACATCTTCCCGGCCGTGCGCGAGCAGGTGCCGGATGCGCTGTTCGCCATCGTCGGCGCGCGGCCGACCGAGGCGGTCAGGCGGCTGGAGCGCCTGCCCGGGGTGCGGGTGACCGGGGCGGTGGAAGACATCCGGCCCTATCTCGAGCATGCCCATGCCGCGGTCGCGCCGCTGCGGATCGCCCGCGGGGTGCAGAACAAGGTGCTCGAGGCCATGGCCATGGCCCGGCCGGTGATCGCCAGCCCGCAGGCGCTGGACGGCATCGATTATCCCGTGGGCGCGGACCTGCGCCGGGCCGAGACCGAGGCGCAGTTCGTGAGCGCAGCGGTGGAGTTGCTGGGCGAACGCCAGACCGCGCCGGCTGCGCGCGACTGGATCCGGCGCCGCTACGACTGGGACATCAACCTGTCACGTCTGCAGGCGATGCTGGATCCGGGGACAGGGCGGGCAGCGGACGCGCTGCTCGCAGGGGCCGTACCGGGGGGATGATGAATCAGTCGACGAGCATGCAGATGCAGGCGTCGGGCGTGCAGCAACAGCTGCTGCTGTTCGTGGTCGCGCTGCTGTCCCTGCTGGCGTTCTATCACCAGACCCTGGCCGGGATGATCGATATCTGGTCGCGTTCCGAGACCTTCGCCCACGGCTTCCTGATCTTTCCCATCGTGCTGTTCCTGGTCTGGCGCCGCCGCGAGCACCTGGCCGTGACGCCGGTGGCGGCCGACGCCCGGGCGCTGTGGCTGCTGCCGCTGCCGGGGCTGCTGTGGCTGCTGGCCGAGGTGGTCGATGCGGCCGTCATCAGGCAACTCGGCTTCATTGCCATGATCCCGCTGCTGGTGTGGGCGCTGCTCGGCTGGGCGGTGGTGCGCCAGATCGCCTTTCCGCTGTTCTTCCTGATCTTCGCCGTGCCCATGGGTGAGGGCCTGATTCCGCCGTTGATGGACTTCACCGCTGTGTTCACGGTGAGTCTGATCAAGCTCAGCGGCATCCCCGTCTACGTGGAAGGAACCTATTTCAGCATTCCCAGCGGTAACTGGTCCGTGGTCGAGGCCTGCAGCGGCATCCGCTACCTGATCGCCTCGCTCACCATGGGGGCACTGTATGCCTATCTGAACTACACCAGCCTGCGGCGGCGGATCCTGTTCATCCTGTTCGCCATCGCCCTGCCCATCCTCGCCAACGGCCTGCGTGCCTACATGATCGTGATGATCGCCCATCTCAGCGACATGAAGCTGGCCCTCGGGGTGGATCACTTCATCTATGGCTGGGTCTTCTTCGGCATCGTGATGCTGCTGATGTTCTGGATCGGCAGCTTCTGGCGCGAGGAACCCGAGCCGGTACCGGCACCGGCCGGGCGTGCGGGGGCGGCTGCGGGCGGCGCTCCGCGTTATGGCCTGTTCGCGCTGCTCATCCTGCTGCTGGCCGCCTGGCCGGTGGCCGCGCAATTGCTGGAGCGCGATATCGGTCTGGAGCGGGAGCGCATCGCCCTGACGCTGCCCGAAGCCGCCGCGGGCTGGCAGCGGGTCGAGCCCTTCACCGATTGGCAGCCCGACTATCGGGGCATGGACGCCGAGGCCCTGGGCTTCTTCGCGCAGGGCGAGGCCAGCGTGGGCGTGTATCTGGCCTATTACGCCCGGCCGCGCCAGGGGGCGGAGCTGATCAATTCGCAGAATGTGATGATTGCGCAGAAACACCCGGTCTGGCATCAGGTGGGCGAATCCCGGGTCAGCGTCGAGGGCGGCCCCGGCCGGGTCATCCAGACCCGGCTCAAGTCCGCCGCCCAGCGGCTGCTGATCCACGACTGGTACCGGATCGGCGGCCACCACACGGCCAACCCCTACCTGGGCAAGCTGCTGGAGGCCTGGGAGCGGCTGCGTGGCAACGGCCGCCCCTCGGTCGGCATCGTGATCTTCACCGAGGAGGATCCGGCCGGCAGCACCGACCGCGAGGCGTTGCGCCGGTTCCAGCGTGACCTGCTGCCGCGGCTGGAGGCGCGCATCGAACTGGCCTGGCAGCGCAGCCGGGAGGGTGACGGATGAGTCGGGCGGCCATGCCGCCCACGTCCCTGACCATACTGCATGTCGTTTATCACTTTGGCGTGGGCGGTCTCGAGAACGGTGTGGTCAACCTGATCAACCGGCTGCCGCGCGAGCGCTTCCGGCACCATATCGTCAGCCTGACCGACTACACCGATTTCAGCCGCCGCATCGAACGCGACGACGTGCAGATCCATGCCCTGCACAAGCGTCCCGGCCACGACTGGCGCATGTATGTGCAGCTCCATCGGCTGTTCCGGCGCCTGCGGCCGGACATTGTGCATTCGCGCAATCTGGCTGCGATGGAGGCGCAGCTGCCGGCCTGGCTGGCCGGCGTACCCTGCCGCATCCATGGGGAACACGGTCGCGATGTGCTGGATGTGGATGGCACCAACCGCAAGTACATCCTGCAGCGGCGACTGCTCCGGCCCTTCATTCACCACTTCATCCCCCTGTCGCGCGATCTGGAGCGTTATCTCGACACGCGCATCGGCGTGCAGCCGGCGCGGCTGACCCGTATCATCAATGGTGTGGATATCGGGCGTTTTCACCCGGACGGCGCGCAGGCGCGGGCCCGGCTGCCGGCTGGTTTCGCTGCTGCCGACAGCATCCTCATCGGCACGGTCGGGCGCCTGGCCGCGATCAAGGACCAGCACAGCCTGGTCCGGGCCTTTGTCCGGCTGCAGCGGCTGGCGCCGGAGATCAGTTCGCGCCTGCGCCTGGTGCTGATCGGGGAGGGCGGTGAACGCGCCCGGCTGGAACAGGCACTGGAGGCGTCCGGCCTCCTGGCGCAGGCCTGGCTGGCCGGGTCACGCGACGACGTGGCGGAACTGCTGCCGGCGCTGGATCTGTTCGTGCTGCCCTCGCTGGCCGAGGGGATTTCCAATACGCTGATGGAAGCCATGGCCTGCGGCCTGCCGGTGATCGCGACCGATGTGGGAGGCAATGCTGAACTGGTGCTCGACGGCGAGACCGGCGCCCTGGTGCCGCGCGCCGATCCCGAGGCGTTGGCACAGGCATTGAAGCCTTATGTGCAGGATGCCGCTATGCGGGAACGGCACGGCCGCGCCGCCCGCCGGCGCGCCGAGACCGAATTCAGTCTGGAGCGGATGGTGGAACGCTACCGGGCTGTGTATGAGCAGCAGTGCCCGGGTAACTCATAATGAATGGATTGGAGTATTTCGTGGCGATTTTTTCAGGGTCAGCAACATGTGCGGCATAGCCGGTATATTCGATACCCGGGGAATGATGTCCATCGACGAGGGTCTGCTCTCGCGCATGAACGAGTTGCAGTTCCATCGCGGCCCCGACGAGGGCGGCGTGCATGTGGAGCCCGGCGTCGGTCTGGCGCACCGGCGCCTGTCCATCATCGACCTCTCCGGCGGTCATCAGCCGCTGTTCAATGAGGACGGCAGCGTGGCCGTGGTCTACAACGGCGAGATCTACAACTTCCACGAGTTGACCGATGAACTGATCAAGGCCGGGCACCGGTTCCGGACCCGCTGCGACACCGAGGTCATCGTGCATGCCTGGGAGGAGTGGGGCGAGGCCTGCGTCGAGCGGTTCCGCGGCATGTTCGCCTTCGCCATCTGGGATCGCAATCACCAGACCCTGTTCCTGGCCCGCGACCGGCTGGGCATCAAGCCGCTGCATTATGCGCTGCTGCCCGACGGGCGCCTGCTGTTTGCCTCCGAGATCAAATCGCTGCTGTGCGACCCGGTGCTGTCGCGCGAAATCGATCCCTATGCGGTGGAGGATTACTTCGCCTTCGGCTATATCCCCGATCCGCGCAGCATCTTCAAACAGGTCAGCAAGCTGCCGCCGGCGCACTGCCTGACACTGCGGCGCGGCGAGGCCCCGTCGGCGCCGCGCGCCTACTGGGACGTGCCGTTCCAGGACAACGGCCTGCGCAACCCGGAGGAGGCCAAACGCGAACTGGTCGAGCGGCTGCGCGAGGCGGTCAATATCCGCATGATCGCCGAGGTGCCGCTGGGGGCCTTTCTTTCCGGCGGGGTCGACTCCAGTGCCGTGGTCGCGCTCATGGCCGGCCTGTCCGACGGTCCTGTCAACACCTGCTCCATCTCCTTCGGCGATCCGGCTTTCAACGAAAGCGAGTATGCCGCCCGGGTGGCCGAGCAGTATCACACCCGGCACCAGGTCGAGGAGGTCAATCCGGACGACTTCGAACTGATCGACCGGCTGGCTACCCTGTATGACGAGCCCTACGCCGACAGTTCCGCCATGCCCACCTACCGGGTGTGCGAACTGGCGAAGCGGCGGGTGACGGTGGCGCTGTCCGGCGACGGCGGCGACGAGAACTTCGCCGGTTACCGTCGCTATCGCTGGCATATGGACGAGGAGCGCTTCCGCGGCCTGCTGCCGGGCTGGCTGCGCGGGCCGCTGTTCGGTACTGCCGGGCGCCTGTACCCCAAGCTGGACTGGGCGCCGCGCTACCTGCGGGCCAAATCCACCTTCCAGGCGCTGGCGCGCGACAGCCTGGAGGGCTATTTCCACAACTTCTCCATCCTGCCGGATGCGCTGCGCCGCCAACTTTACAGCACCGAACTGAACCGGGACCTGGGCGGCTATCGCGGCATCGAGGTGTTCCGGCGCTACCTGGACAACGCGCCCGAGCATCCCCTGTCCCGGGTCCAGTACCTGGACATGAAGACCTATCTCGCCGGGGATATCCTGACCAAGGTGGATCGGGCCAGCATGGCCCACAGCCTGGAGGTGCGGGTACCGGTGCTGGACCACAAGTTCGTGGAATGGGTCTCGGGCCTGCCGCCGCAGCTGAAGCTGCACAAGCGCGAGGGCAAGCTGATCTTCAAGCGGGCCATGGAGCGCTACCTGCCCGATGACATCCTGTACCGGAAGAAGATGGGCTTCGCCGTGCCGCTGGCGGCCTGGTTCCGCGGCCCGCTGCGGGAGAAGGTCCGCCGCAGCCTGCTCGGTCCCGACCTGCTGGACACCGGCCTGTTCAATCCGGACTTCATCCGCCGGCTGGTCGATCAGCACCAGTCGGGCCAGCGCGATCACAGCGCCGTGCTCTGGTCGCTGCTGATGTATGCCTCCTTCCAGCGCCAGGTCATGAACGCATGAAGATCCTGCATGTGCTCGACCATTCCATCCCGCTGCACAGCGGCTATACCTTCCGCACCCGGGCCATCCTGACCCAGCAGCACCGGCTGGGCTGGGAGACGGCACACCTGACCAGCCCCAAGCACAATGCCCCGGCCGGGGTCGACGGCGGCGAGGAGGACAGCGACGGGCTGCATTTCTATCGCAGCCGCACGCCGAGCGGGCCGCTCACACGCATCCCGCCGCTGGATCAGTGGGCGGTGGTGCAGGCGACCCTGGCCCGGCTGCGCGAGGTCATCCCGCGCGAGCGGCCCGATATCCTGCATGCCCATTCACCGGCCCTGAACGGTCTGGCCGCCCTGCGCGCCGGGCGCGAGTTCGGACTGCCGGTGGTCTACGAGATCCGTGCCTTCTGGGAGGACGCCGCGGTCGATCACGGCACCAGCCGCGAGGGCGATCTGCGCTATCGCCTGACCCGCGCCCTGGAGACCCATGTGGTGCGCCGCGCCGACGCCGTGACCACCATCTGCGAGGGGCTGCGCGGTGATCTGGTCGCCCGTGGAGTCGCAGCAGGAAAGATCACCGTCATCCCCAATGCCGTGGATATCGAACGCTTCGCGTTCGATCTGCCGCGGGACGCGGGACTGGCTGCCGAACTCGGCCTGGAAGACAAAGTCGTGCTGGGTTTCATCGGCTCCTTCTATGCCTACGAGGGCCTGGCGCTGCTGCTGGAGGCGATGCCGGGCCTGCTGCGGGCGCGCGCCGACATCAGATTGCTGCTGGTGGGCGGCGGACCGCAGGCGGAGAAGCTCAAGGCCCGCGTCGCCGGACTCGGACTCGAGGCGCAGGTCATCTTCGTCGGCCGGGTGCCGCACGACCAGGTGCATCGCTACTACAGCCTGGTGGATGCCTTCGTCTATCCGCGCCTGCCCATGCGCCTGACCGAGCTGGTCACGCCGCTCAAGCCGCTCGAGGCCATGGCCCAGGGCAAGCTGGTGGTGGCCTCGGACGTGGGCGGGCACCGCGAACTGATCGAGGACGGGGTGACCGGGCAGCTGTTCCGCGCCGGTGATCCGCAGGCCCTGACCCGCGCCGTGCTGGCGCTGCTGGATGACCGCCACAACTGGCCCGGAAGACGCCGGGCGGGCCGGGACTTCGTGGAGCAGGAACGCAACTGGGCCGTCAGCGTCGGGCGTTATCAATCCGTGTACACGCGCCTGCTCCAGGGTGCGGCGGGATGAGCGGGGGACCGCGGCTGCTGGTGTTCACCACCCTGTTTCCGCACCCCGGCCAGCCGCACGCCGGCCTGTTCATCCGCGAGCGCATGTTCCGGGTCGCCGCCCACTGCCCGCTCACCGTGGTGGCGCCCGTGCCCTGGTTTCCGCTGCAGGGGCTGATCCGCCGCTTCCGGCCGCATTACCGTCCGCCCGCCCCGCGGCACGAGATCCAGCAGGGCATCGAGGTGTACCATCCGCGCTTTCTGGCGCTGCCCGGAATCGGCCGGCGCTTCGACGGCCTGATGCTGGCGCTGGGCAGCCGCCGGCTGCTGCGCCGTCTGGACCGGCAGGGCCGGGTGGACCTGGTCGATGCCCATTTCGGCTATCCCGACGGCTATGCCGCCGTGCGTCTGGGACGCTGGCTGCGGCGTCCGGTGACCCTGACCCTGCGCGGCACCGAGCCGCGCCACAGCCGCACCCCCGGCCTGCGGCCGCGGCTGCTGCAGGCGCTGCGGGGGGCGAGCCATGTCATCAGCGTGTCGGATTCCCTGCGCCGGGTGGCGATCGGACTGGGGGTATCACCGGACAAGGCCACGGTGGTGGGGAACGGCGTGGACACCGACCGGTTCCAGCCGGTGGACCGGCACGAGGCGCGCCGCCGGCTGGGTCTGCCGGCGCAGGCGCAGGTGCTGGTTACCGTGGGCGGGCTGTGCGAACGCAAGGGCTTTCACCGGGTGATCGAGCAGCTGCCGCAGCTGCGCGAGCGGTTCCCCGGGTTGCGCTATCTGGTGGTCGGCGGGCCGAGCGCCGAGGGCGACTGGAGCGACCGACTCAAGGCGCAGGTGGCGACTCTGGGGCTGGAGGCGCAGGTGCAGTTTCTCGGCAGCCTGCCGCCGGAGCAGCTCAAGGGCGTGCTCAGCGCCGCCGATGTGTTCGTACTGGCCACCCGCAACGAGGGCTGGGCCAACGTGATCCTCGAGGCCATGGCCTGCGGCCTGCCCGTGGTGGCCACCGACGTGGGCGGCAATGCCGAGGTGGTCAATGCGCCGGAACTCGGCCGCATCGTGCCCTTCGGCGACGGCGAGGCGCTGCGGGCCGCGCTGGCGGCGGCACTGGAGCATGACTGGGATCGCCAGGCCATTATCGACTACGCCCGCGCCAATCGCTGGGAGACACGGGTCGAGGCCCTGCTCGGGATCTATGCCCGGGTGCTGGGGAAGGTGTGACAGGACGCTGGGGATGGGACGACGCGCAACAGCTTACTACCTCGGCCGGCTGGAACTGGAGTTCTGGCTGCGGCTGAAATGGCTGGTGCAGCACGCCTGGCACGGGCCGCGCCGGCGCGGCCCGGCGGCGGTGAGTTTCATCGCCGGGGTGCAGCGCTCGGGTACCAACATGCTGATGGATGTGCTGGAACAGAGCCTGCTCACCGATGTCTATCACGAGCGCGATCCCCGTGCCTTCGACAACTACAGTATGCGCGAGACCGATATCATCGCCGCCCTGCACGCGCGCTGCCGGGCCCCGCATTTCATCATCAAATCCCTGTGCGAACTGCAGCGGCTGCCGCAGCTGCGCCAGCGCTTTCCCGGGACACGTATCGTCTGGATCGTGCGTCACTACGACGACGTGGTCAATTCCATGCTGGTCTCCTTCCGCAATCACGCCAGCCAGATCCGGCGCCTGGCGCAGGACAAGCTCGCTGTCGACTGGCGCGGCGAGGGCATGTCCGATGCCACCCAGGCCCTCCTGCGGCGCTTTGCGGGTCCGGAACTCAGTGATGCCAGCGGTGCCGCCCTGATGTGGTATCTGCGCAATGTGTTGTTCTTCGAGCAGGGTTTCGACCGGGACGAGAAGGTGCTGCTGGTCAGCTACGAGCGACTGGTGGCGATGCCGCAGGCCGAGTTCGCCCGCATCTTCGCCTTCCTCGGGCTGCCGTACCGGCCCTGGCACAGCCGCCGGGTGGTGGCCAGTTCGGTCGGCAAACGCCAGCCGCCGGCGATCGAGCCCGCAGTGCGGGCGGAATGTGATGCCCTGCTGGCACGGTTTCACGCACTGCTGCCGGCTGCGCCCGGGGAGGCGGCATGAGCGGCGTCTACACCCGGCTGGTCTCCGGCCTGCTGTTTCCTTTGCAGGAACGGCTCAAGGGCCACAGTACGGTGGCGGTGCGCCGCGCGCTGGAGGCCTCGCAATGGTGGCCGACGGCACAATTGGCCGAATACCGGCTGGAGCGGCTGCGCGCGCTGCTGCTGCATGCCGGCCGCCGGGTGCCCTATTACCAGAGACTGTTCGCCGACCACGGTTTTGATCCGGCGACGGTGACCGATGTCGCCGACCTGCAGTCGCTGCCGCTGCTGGGCAAGGCCGACATCCGCGCCCATCTGGACGGGCTCAAGGCGCGGGATGCCCGCGGCCTGGCCCGGTTCAACACCGGCGGTTCCAGCGGTGAGCCGTTGATCTTCTACATCGGAACCGAACGGGTCAGCCACGATGTCGCCGCCAAGTGGCGCGCCACCCGCTGGTGGGACGTGGATATCGGCGATCGCGAGATCGTCATGTGGGGCTCGCCCATCGAGTTGGGCGCACAGGATCGCCTCCGCAGGCTGCGTGATGGCCTGATGCGCACCCGGCTGCTGGCGGCGTTCGAGATGTCGCCGGAGAAGGTGGCGGGCTTCATCGACCAGATCCGTCGTTTCCGTCCGCGCATGCTGTTCGGCTACCCGTCGGCGTTCGCCCATATCGCCCGCCAGGCCGAGGCCGATGGCAGCCGGCTCGACGATCTCGGCATCCGGGTCGCCTTTGTGACCTCGGAGCGCCTGTATCCGGATCAACGCCAGCTGATCGAGCGCGTGTTCGGCTGTCCGGTGGCCAACGGCTATGGCGGCCGCGACGCCGGCTTCATTGCCCACGAGTGCCCCGCGGGCGGGATGCACATCACCGCCGAGGACATCATTGTCGAGACAGTGGACGCGAACGGTGAGCCGGTCCCGCCGGGCACGGCGGGCGAGGTCGTGGTGACGCACCTTGCCACGCGGGATTTTCCCTTCATCCGTTATCGCACGGGCGATGTCGCCGTGCTCGGCAGCGCTGCCTGCAGCTGCGGCCGGGGACTGCCGCTGCTGGAGGAAATCCAGGGGCGGACCACGGATTTCATCGTCGCCCGTGACGGCACGGTGATGCACGGGCTGGCGCTCATCTACGAGGTGCGTGACCGGCCCGGCGTGCAGGCCTTCAAGATCGTGCAGGAGTCGCTCGATCTCACCCGGGTGCTGCTGGTCACCGATGCCGGTTTCGATCCGGCCGCGATCGGGCAGATCAGGGCCGCCTTCGGTCAGCGGTTGGGTGAAGGGGTCGAGATCCGGGTGGAGCAGGTCGACAGCATCCCGCCCGAGCGCAGCGGCAAGTACCGTTATGTGGTCAGTCAGGTGGACTCGCAACAGGGAAGGAACGTCTAGATGCCGATTCGCGATATCGCTGTCACCGTGGCCGTGCTGGCACTGCTGCCGTTGATCCTCCGGCGTCCTTACATCGGCATCCTGGCCTGGTCCTGGATCGGCTACATGAACCCGCACCGTCTGGCCTATGGTTTCGCCCGCGAGGCACCCTTCGCCATGATCATCGGCGCCACCACCCTGGTCGCCATGCTGTTCATGAAGGAGAAGATCCGCCTGCCCTGGAGCCGGGAAACGGCTGTGCTGCTGTTATTCGTGCTGTGGATGTGCCTGACCACCGTATTTTCATTGCAGCAGGAGTATTCCGTCCTGCAGCTGGAGAAGGTGGTCAAGATCCAGGTGATGACCTTCGTCACCATGATGCTGATGCTGCATCGGGACCGGCTCGATCTCCTGGTGTGGGTGATCGTGCTCTCGCTCGGATTCTACGGGGTGAAGGGGGGTATCTTCACCCTGATGACCGGCGGCGGCTATCACGTCATGGGGCCGCTGGGTTCCTTCATCGGCGGCAACAACGAACTGGGGCTGGCCATGATCATGACGCTGCCGCTGATGCGCTACCTGCAGCTGCAGCGGGACAGGAAATGGCAGCGCAACCTGTTCACCGCGGCCATGGCGCTGACCGTGATCGCCATCCTCGGGACCCAGTCGCGCGGTGCCCTGGTCGGGCTGGCGGTCATGGCGGTGGTGCTTATCCTGAAGAGCCGGCGGCGCTTCGCCCTGCTGCTTCTCGCGGCTCTGATGGTGCCGGTGGCGATGACCGTCATGCCCGAGAGTTGGTTCGAACGCATGCATACCATCAAGGAGTATGAGGAGGATCAATCCGCCCAGGGCCGGATCAATGCCTGGCACTTCGCCGTCAACCTGGCGCAGGACCGCCCCCTGGTCGGCGGCGGCTTCGAGGCCTTCCACTGGCGCAATTTCCGCTACTATGCCCCTGATCCGCACGACGTCAAGGATGCGCACAGTATCTACTTCGAGGTGCTGGGCGAACACGGCTTTGCCGGCCTGTTGATCTACCTGCTGCTGGGTTCCTTCACCTGGCGATCGGCGACCTGGATCATCCGCAATACCCGTGAGCGAGGGGATCTGCTCTGGTCGCGGGACCTGGCGGCGATGATCCAGGTGAGCCTGGCGGGGTATGCCAGCGCCGGCGCCTTTCTGGGGCTGGCTTATTTCGATCTTTATTATCACCTGATTGCGATGATCGTCATCCTCAGGGTGCTGGTGCGGCAGCAGCTGGCACAAGTACCGCAAGCGCAACCGGAGGCGCAATCGGCGAAAGGAGGGCGGCGCCGGCAACGCGCGGCCCCGTCAGGCGCATAGGAGACAGCGGATATCGTCGGCTGTCATGGGAGCTGCGCGGCCAGAGGGCGAATGGCATCTGCCAGCCGATCACCGTCATTCCGGCGCAGGCCGGAATCCAGTCACCGCCGCGATCCCTGGATCCCGGCCTGCGCCGGGATGACGGCAGCGGCGAGTTCAAGTGAGCGAGTTTCTGCTAAGGGCCCGACCTTCGCCACTTGTCGCGGAAGGCCCGGATCTGCTCGGGCGTATAGAAATGCCGCATGTACTCGGAATCGTACAGGCGCTCGATGTAATCCTGCGGCAGTCGGATGCGTGAGAGCATCTCGCGGTAGGCGGTGCCGGCCCGTGCATCGTCGCTGCTGATGTGGGTATGCACGGGCCGCGCCGGCGCCGGTCGGCCGAAGAAGGCCTCCAGCCCGGCCTTGAACACTTCGTCGAAACGCTCCAGCTGGAAGATCAGTACATGCACATTGTCGCGGTGCAGGATCTGGTAGCCCTGCGCCGGATCGAACGGCTCCCGATAGACATCAAGGCCGAAATTGGCGTTGAGTTCGTCGCGAATCCAGTCGGTGTGGGCGTCGTGGTTGAAGTCCCGGAAGAAGACCTCCAGCGCCTGGTCAACGCCGATCTCGCCCCGTTCATAGCGGCGGAAGAAACCGGGGATGTGGAAGCGTTCGATGTCGAGGATGAAGTTGGACAGGTTGCGCCCGACGGGTTCGCGTATGGTGGATACGATATACCACTGGCGGGCATCGAGACGATGGGTGATGGCCGCACTGAGCAGGCGGGCCACTCGCAGGTGTCGCTGCCAGACAAACCACTGCACCTTCTGCCGGCGCTCAATGTTGCGGGCGAGATTGTCCGGGTTCAGGTAATGAGTGTGATAGATCGGCCAGGGCAGCTGCATCGCGCGCAGCGTGTTGACCAGGGTCATGGAGCCGACCCGACCCATCTGATGCACCAGCAGCAGGGGGGTGTCGGTTGCAAGTTCGCGGCGCAGGCCGGACAGCAGCCGCCGGGTGTTCACCTCGGAGCGCAGTGAATACAGCAGCGACCGGAGCATGCTCAGGCGTGTTCCTGCAGCCAGAGTTCCAGCATCATGATGACCCAGATCATCACGCCGTAGTAGGCGGAATGGCCGTCGCGGTGGGCGTCGGTCAGGCGGTCCAGGTAGCCGGGATTGAGATAGCCGCGGCGGCGGAATCCGGCCAGGGAGTCATAGGCAAGTTCGCGCAGCTGTTGGTCCTCGGACATCCAGACGCCGAAGGGCAGTCCGAAACCGTGCTTGCTCTTCTCCAGCGTCGCAGCCGGCAGGAAGTCCCTCAGTGAACGTTTGTAGAAGGAACGCAGTTCCAGGCCCCGCATCAACAGCCGGTCGGGGATGCCGGTGCTGAATTCCACCAGTTCCTGGTCCAGCATGGGATAGCGGACCTCCACACCGGCCAGTTGGCAGGTATGGCTGACCTTGCGCAGGTCATTGTCGGCCAGGGTGATCTTCCAGTCCAGATGCAGCATGCTCTTGAGCATGGAGTCCGAGTCGGCGCGCTGGTAGGCCTCGCGGATGTTCCGGATCGGGTCGTCCGGGGCAATCCCCTCCAGGAAATCGGCGGTGAAGATTTCCTGCAGCGGGGTCCGATGCAGAAAGTTGTAGCTTTCCATGCGTTCGGGCATGGGCAGGCGGGCCTGTTCCACATAGCTGCGGAGCTTGCGCAGCGGCGGAACCCCCTGCGGCAGATGCAGCGCCAGCGGCTCGATCAGGGACCGCTTCAGGATGCCGGGCAGGGCATCATAGACGGCGAACACCTTCTGCTTGGCGTAGCGGGCGTTACCGGCGAACAACTCATCTCCGCCGTCGCCTGCCAGCAGGCAACGTATGCCCTCATCACGGGCGAAACGGGCGCAATAGTAGGCGCCGACGGCGGAGGCGTTGCCGAAGGGCTCGTCATAGGCGCGTGCCAGCAGGGGCAGGGCGCTGGTGACATCCTCCGGCGTGACGTAATAGGTGTTGAGCCGGGCGCCGAAATGATCGGCGCTGGTGCGGGCGAAGGGGGTTTCGTCATAACCCTCGGCCTCGAAGCCGATGGAATAGGCCTGCACCGGACTGTCGGTCAGACCGGCATAGACACCGGTCACGGTGCTGCTGTCCAGACCGCCGCTGAGAAAGGCGCCGGTGGGGGCGAGGGCGGGATCCAGACAGCGCTCGACGGCGTTGTGCAGATGCGTCTTGAGTTCCGTCGCCAGCGCAGCTTCCGGATCATGGCGGTCCCGGTACTCGGGATGCCAGTAGAATCCGGCATCGAAACGATCCGCCTCGATCAGCACGTACTGGCCGGGCAGGAGCTTGGAGGTATGGCGGTAGATGGTGACGGGGCTGGGCACCATGTGGAAATAGAGATAGTCGAACAGGGCCTGGGGATTGATGTCGGCGATGAAGTCCGGGTGCCGGCGCAGGCTGTTGAGGGAACTCCCGAACACCACGCCGTCGGCGGTGATCTGATAGGCCAGCGGATGGATCCCCAGCCGGTCAGTGGCCAACAGGACGGTGGCGCGGGCCGGGTCGATGATCGCGAGTGCAAAGTGACCATGCACCTGATCCAGACAGGCCGGGCCGCGCTCGAGAAAGGCGCCGGCCAGACGCTCGGCGAGGGCCTTCGCCTCCAGCGTCTCACGCTGCCAGCGGGGCTGGCCGGCCAGGGCGATGAGCAGTCCGCGGCTTTCCACCACCTGCCCGGCCGGTCCGGCCGTGGCGCAGAAGGCCGGCTCGCGGACACAACGATTCACAGGCGTCAGCGGACAGGCCGAGAGCATGGCCTCGGCCATTTCCGTGGTCTGGGCCCGGCCGGCCGTGAAGCCGATCCATCCGCACAGGTTGGTCATTCCGGAACAGGTCCTTCTAAGGTATGGTTGCAGTTGTTGCGGGCGTTCTAACCGGTCGAATGTCGATTGCGGTATGATCCTGGAACTGTTGACAAAAGTCCACTTGCCGCCGCCGCGGTCCGTATTGGGTTTTTTCGTCAATTCATTATGCTAAAGTCGATCGGCGCGATCTGTACAAACTTTAAAGGGCCTAGCATGCACTGGTTGAAATGCCTGCGGATTTTCCTTGCCGCGCCCCTGCTGCTGCCGGCGGGCGTCGGCGCCATTGGATCCTTCAATCCCTCGGCGGCGGAGCTCAGCCTGCTGCCGCCCTACTGCGTCCCGCGTGCCCAGCGCTGGGGCAATGACCTGGCGCATCCCGAGGTCCAGCGCTGGCGTTCCGTGTTCGGCAGTGACTATTTCCACATGCATCACTATTGCCAGGGCATGCTGCTGCTGCTGCGGGGCGATCGTCAACCCCTGGGCTCGCGTCAGGCCTCAGGTGAATACGAAGCGGCCCTCAACAATCTGGAATACATGGAAAGCCGGGCCTCAAGGGGGTTCGTCCTGATGCCGGAACTGTACCTGAAGAAGGCACGGGTGCTGCAGCGCCTCGGCCGCGACCACGAGGCACAGCGGGCCCTGCGCCATGCCATCGAACTCAAACGGGATTATGTGCCCGCCTATGCCGCGCTCAGTGATTTCTATCTGGATCGCGGCAAGGCGGAGCCGGCTCGCCAGGTGCTGCAGGAGGGGCTGGCGGTTGTTCCGGATGCCGTTATTCTGCAGCGCAGACTGGGTGAGATGTCCCGGCGCCAGGATCAGACGCCCGAACCCGGTCAGGCAGAACAGGAGGGAGCGGCTGCATCAGCGCCACCGCCGACCGTTCCGGGCATGGATGCAGCGCCCTAGGCCGCGCGGCCTGGACCCCGGGATGCAGGCATGAGCCAGTTACAGGACAAGGCCGCCTTGGTCATCAGTGAATTGTTCCTGCCGACCAAGGGCGGCACGGCGGTCTGGTTCGATGAGGTTTACCGGCGTCTGGGAGGGAAGAATATCCATATCCTGACGGCAGAGGTGCCGGGCAGCCGGGCGCATGATGCCGATCATCCCAACTCCATTCACCGTGTCAGCCTGACCCGGCACTGGTGGTTGCGGCCTGAATCACTGGCCATGTACGCCAAGCTGCTGTGGCGGGCCTTTGCGATCACATTGCGGCAACCGGTGGCCACGCTGCACGCCGGGCGGGTATTGCCCGAGGGGATGGTGGCGCTGCTGGTCGGTCGCCTGCTGGGCAAGCCGGTGGTGATCTACGCCCACGGCGAGGAGATCACCACCTGGAACACGCCGCTGAAGCAGCGCGTGCTGCGTTTCGTCTACCGCCATGCCGATACCGTGGTCGCCAACAGCCGTTTCACCCGGGATCTGCTGCTGGTCAGGGGAGTGGATGCGGCGCGCATCCGGTTGATCTATCCCGGGGTGGATACCCGGCGTTTCCGGCCCGGCCTGGAGATCGGAGATCTGCGTCGCGGCATCGGTGCCGAGGGCGCCAAGCTGATACTCTCAGTGGGCCGGCTGACCCGGCGCAAGGGATTCGACCAGGTGATCCAGGCACTGCCGGCGCTGCACGAGCGTGGCATCGACGTGCACTATGCCCTGATCGGGATCGGCGAGGACGAGGATTACCTGCGCCGTCTGGCCGCGGAACAGGGGATGAGCGAGCGGGTGCACCTGCTCGGGCATGTGAGCCCGGAGGATCTGCCGCGCTGGTATAACGCGGCGGATGTGTTCGCCATGCCCAACCGCGAGATCGGCGGCGACACCGAGGGCTTCGGCATGGTGTTCATCGAGGCCGCGGCCTGCGGTACGCCAGCCATCGCCGGTCAGGCGGGCGGCACCGGATCGGCGGTGCTGGACGATGAGACCGGGCTGCGCATCGAGGGTGCCGACCTCAATCAGGTGACCGAAGCGCTGGCGCGCATCCTCGGCGACGAGGCGCTGGCGCGTCGTCTCAGTCGCAATGCCCTGGAGCGGGTGCAGCGCGAATTCGCCTGGGAGGCGGTGGCGGAGAAGACCCGGCCGTTGTTGTGAGAGACAAGAGCGCCACGGAATACACGGAATACACGGAAAATATATTGGTAAAAACTGAACAGGGCCCGCCTGACTCGAGGCTCGTCATTCCGGCGCAGGCCGGAATCCATTGACCACAGTGGTTTCTGGATTCCGGCCTGCGCCGGAATGACAGGGAATCTCAAATATTGCCCTCCGACTTGTCATCAATTATGTCCGTGCTTTCCGTGTATTCCGTGGCGCTCTTGTTCTTGCCCCTGTTCCTGTTCAGATCAGTCCGCGAACTCCAGCCGCATCTCGTATTCCTTCACCGCATTGGCCGCGCATTCCTCGTCGATGTCGCCGCCCGGGGCGCCGCTCACGCCCACCGCGCCGATCAGGCTGCCGCCGGAGCGGATCTCGACCCCGCCGCGCATCATGATCAGACCGTCGATATGGTTGAGCTCGCGGGCGATGTCGCCGCGGTTACTGATCAGGGTACCGGTATCCACGCCACCCATGATGACGGCGTTGGCCTTCTCCTCCGAGATCTGCAGGGTGAAGCGCGGGGCCAGGTCGTCGCGCAGGGCCGCACGCAGGTTGCCGTTGCGGTCAACCACAACCGCGCTGACCTGGTAGCCCTTTTCGCGGCAGTCCATGACAGCGGTGTTGGCGATGTCGCGGGCCAGATCCAGGCCGATGTTCTTCTGGGTGAGCATGTCCTCGGCGCCGGCGCTGGCCGTGATGCCGAGACCGAGCAGCAGGGTGAGTCCCGTGGAATTCTTCCGCTTCATATCGACCTCCTGTATTGGTGGCGCTTGTATCAAGCCGTTTCGACGTACCTGACTGTCATTCCCGCGCAGACGGGAATCCAGTGTATCCGGATCCGGATGCAGTTCCGGCCCGTCTCTGTGACAGGGATCCCTGAAAGAAGGACACGCCGGCCTGGCATTAGTTCCGGCCTTCAACTGACTATAGTGACGGTGCAGGGGGGTGTCGATATTCCATTCGCCGCCCTTGCGGCGCCCGGTTCAGGCCGGGGTTGAGGCGTTCTGCTGAGCCGCCCTGGCCTGGTTCTTCATCATTTCGAACAGGGCATAGACGCCGATATGGCGGTTGGGGGAGAGCTGCTCGTCGAGCTGGAGTTTTTCGAAGATCTCGTCCATGTCGAGTTGATTGATCTCGGCGGCGCTGCGGCCGCTGGAGAGCTGGATCAGCAGGGCCAGAACGCCCTTGATCACGGCAGTGTCGCAGTCGCCATGGTACTGGATCGCACCCGGCTGTTCCGGGTCGGGGTAGGCATGTATATGCACGGTGCTCATGCAGCCCTTGACCCGGTTGTCCTCGGTCTTGAGTTCCCCGGGCATGGGCGGCAGCTGCTCGCCCAGTTCGATCAGGTACTGGTAACGCTGGTCCCAGTCGCCCAGCAGTTCGAAGGTGTCGACGAATTCCTGTAGGTCGGTCATGCCTGTCCCGTTACTGCCCGGTGTGAATGGCCTTCAGACGCTGAAGGATTCGCCGCAGCCGCAGCTGTCCTTGACGTTGGGGTTGTTGAACTCGAAACCCTCGTTCAGGGCATTCTGGCGGACATAGTCGAGCTCCATGCCGTCGAGCATGGGCATGCTCCTGCTGTCGACTACGACCTTCACGCCATGGCATTCGAATACCTGGTCGTCGTCACCGATCTCGTCGGCGTAATCGACCACGTAGGCGAAGCCGCTGCAGCCGCTCTTGCGGGTGCCCAGGCGCAGCCCGAGGCCTTCGCCGCGTTTGGCCAGCATGGTGCGGACGCGTTCGGCGGCCGCTTCGGTAAGCTGTATGGACATCAATTGCCTCCCGTCAAAACTCGTAGTGCGTAAACTGGGGTCAGAGCATGCCCAGTTCAAGCCGGGCCTCGTCGCTCATGCGGTCCATGGTCCAGGGCGGATCCCAGACCAGTTCCACGTTGACCTCGTTGACCTCTTCCAGGCGCCTGACCGCCTTGGCCACCATGCCCGGCATGCTGCCGGCGACCGGGCAGGCCGGGGCGGTGAGGGTCATGTCGATGTCGACCTTGCCGCTGGCCTGGTGGATCACGATCTTGTAGATCAGGCCCAGGTCATACAGATTGACCGGGATTTCCGGGTCATAGACGGTGCGCAGCGCGGCGATGACACGCTCCTCAAGGGTGTCGCCCTCGACCTCCAGCGGCGTGTCCTGATCCGGCTCGCTGTGGCCCTGACCGGCCTGGTCGAGTTCCTCTTTGTCGATGAAGCGGGCGATGCGTTCAAACATGGCCTTGTCTCCGTGTTTCCAGGTGGTTAACCGCTGGCGGTCGTGTCGATGTTCACATCGGCCAGCCGATGCTGCAGCTTCTGGTCGACCCGCTCGATGAAGGCAGGTACCGTACAGCTTTCCAGCACCTCGTCGGCAAAACCCAGGCACAGCATCTTGCGGGCGGTGTCGGCATTGATGCCGCGGGCGCGCAGGTAGAACAACTGCATCGGATCCAGCTGACCGACCGTGGTGCCGTGACTGCACTTGACGTCGTCGGCGAAGATCTCCAGCTGTGGCTTGGTGTCGACCTCGGCGCTGCGCGACAGCAGCAGGGTGTCGTTGGACAGGTGCGCCTCGGTCTGCTGGGCGTCCTGGATCACGCGGATGCGACCGTCCAGCACCGCCTTGCCCCTGCCGGCCAGGATGCCCTTGAACTTCTGCTCGCTGTTGCAGCGCGGCACCGGGTGGCGTACATCCAGATGGATGTCGGTGAGCTGGCCGTCGCCGGCGAAGTAGAAGCCGGCCAGTTCGCAGTTGGCTTCCTCGGCGCTGAATGCGGTGTGGTACTCGGTGCGCGCCCAGGTGCCGCCGAGGCTGGCCACCATGCCGCGATAGCGGCTGCGCGCGGCCTGGGCCAGGTGGATCACGCTCATGTGATAGGCCTGGGCGGCCTCGTCCTGCAGCCGGTCATGCTCCAGTTCGGCGTCCTCGCCGAGCATGATCTCGGTCAGGCCGTTGTTGAAGTAGGCCGCGTCGGTGGTACTGGCGTACTGCTCGACCAGCCGGGCGCTGGCGCCCTGGTCCAGCACGATCAGGTTGCGCGGCGTCATCACGCTGGGCTCGTCCAGGCCCACCGACAGGTACAGCACCTCGATGGGCTGTTCGATGGCGACCCCGGCCGGGATGTACAGGCACATGCCGTCGTTGAGCAGGGCCGTGTTCAGGGCCTCGAAGGTCTCCAGGTCATTGTCGATGATGGCCTTGCCCAGCCACTGATCGACGAAGTCGCTGTCACTGTCGATGGCATCGCGCAGGCTGATCAGGCTGACGGCGCTGTCCAGGCCGCCGGTGGCCGACAGGTGCGGCACCAGCCGACCGTTGGCGAACACCAGCCGGGCCGCGGGCTGTTCCACCAGCAGCAGCTCGTCGATGTCGGAGTCGGTCAGGGCCTCGAAGGCCTCGTCGCGGTAGCGGAACGGCTGTTCCAGCACCTGGCCGATGTTGCTGTAGCGCCACTCCTCGGCCTTGCGGGTGGGAAAGCCCTGTTCCTCGAACCGGGCGGCCGCGGCCTGGCGGCGCGTCTCCAGCCACTGCTGGCCGGCGCCCGGCAGCGTCGACCGCGCGGCGTCGATCAGCTCGCGGTAGTGCTCGACAGGCTTGAGGGCCTCGCTCATGCCGCGGCCTCCTCGAGGACCCAGTTGTAGCCCTTCTCTTCCAGTTCCAGGGCCAGCGACTTGTCACCCGAGCGGATGATCCTGCCGTTGGCCAGCACATGGACGAAGTCCGGCTCGATGTAGTCGAGCAGACGCTGGTAGTGGGTCACCAGGATCATGCCGCGCTCGGGGCTGCGCAGGGCGTTGACCCCGTCGGCGACGATGCGCAGGGCGTCGATGTCCAGACCCGAGTCGGTCTCGTCCAGGATGGCCAGTTTCGGCTCCAGCACGGCCATCTGCAGGATCTCGTTGCGTTTCTTCTCACCGCCGGAGAAGCCGGCATTGACCGAGCGCTTGAGCAGGTCGGGCTTCATCTCGACGATCTTGAGCTTCTCCTGCATCAGCTTCATGAAATCAACGGCGCTCAGCGCCGGCTCGCCGCGTTCGGCGCGGATGGCATTCAGCGATTCGCGCAGGAACACGGTGTTGTTCACGCCGGGCAGCTCCACCGGGTACTGCATGGCCAGGAACAGGCCCTTGCGGGCGCGCTCCTCGACCTCCAGGTCGAGCAGGTCCTGATCCTCGAACCTGACCTCGCCGCCGGTGACCTCGTAGCCGTCGCGGCCGGACAGGACATGGGCGAGGGTGCTCTTGCCGGAGCCGTTGGGGCCCATGATGGCGTGCACCTCGCCGGCGTTGACCTCCAGGTTCAGGCCCTTGAGGATGGGCTGGCCGTCGACGTCGACCGTGAGATCCTTGATAGAAAGCAGCATGTTGATAATCCTCCTGCGTTAATCCGGGTTCGGTTCAGCCGACAGCGCCTTCCAGGCTGACACTCAACAGTTTCTGGGCCTCGGCGGCGAATTCCATGGGCAGCTCCTGGAACACTTCCTTGCAGAAGCCGTTGACGATCATGGAGACGGCGTCCTCTTCCGACATGCCGCGCTGGCGGCAGTAGAAGAGCTGGTCCTCGCCGATCTTGGAGGTGGTCGCCTCGTGCTCGACCTTGGCGGTCGGGTTGCGCACCTCCATGTAGGGATAGGTGTGGGCGGCGCACTTGTCGCCGATCAGCAGCGAGTCGCACTGGGTGTGGTTGCGCGCGTTTTCGGCCTTCGGGGCCATGCGCACCAGGCCGCGATAGGCATTGCTGCTGTGGGCGGCCGAGATGCCCTTGGAGACGATGGTGCTGCGGGTGTTGCGGCCCATGTGGATCATCTTGGTGCCGGTATCGGCCTGCTGGCGGCCCTTGGTCACGGCCACGGAATAGAACTCACCGCGCGAGTCGTCGCCGCGCAGGATGCAGCTGGGATACTTCCAGGTGATGGCCGAGCCGGTCTCGACCTGGGTCCAGGAGATGTGCGAGCGGTCGCCGCGGCAGTCGCCGCGCTTGGTGACGAAGTTGTAGATGCCGCCCTTGCCCTGCTCGTCGCCCGGGTACCAGTTCTGCACCGTGGAATACTTGATATAGGCATCCTCCAGCGCGACCAGCTCGACCACGGCGGCGTGCAGCTGGTTCTCGTCGCGCATGGGCGCGGTGCAGCCCTCGAGGTAGCTCACCGTGCTGCGGTCGTCGGCGATGATCAGGGTGCGCTCGAACTGGCCGGTATTGGCCGCGTTGATGCGGAAATAGGTGGACAGCTCCATCGGGCAGCGGGTGTCCTTGGGGATGTAGACAAAGGTGCCGTCGGTGAACACGGCCGTGTTCAGGGCGGCGAAGTAGTTGTCGCGCGCCGGCACCACCGAGCCCAGGTACTGTTTGACCAGCTCGGGATGCTCCTGCACCGCCTCGGAGATGGAGCAGAAGATCACGCCGGCCTCGGCCAGCTTCTCCTTGAAGGTGGTCGCCACCGAGACGCTGTCGAACACCGCGTCCACCGCCACGCCGGCCAGGGCCTTCTGTTCCTCCAGCGGGATGCCCAGCTTCTCGTAGGTCTCCAGCAGGGTGGGGTCGACCTCGTCCAGGCTCTTGGGCCCGTCCTTCTTCTTGGGCGAGGAGTAATAGGAGATGGCCTGGAAGTCGATGTCCGGATGATGCACCGAGGCCCACTCGGGCTTGGTCATGGTCAGCCACTGCCGATAGGCCTCCAGCCGCCACTCGAGCAGCCACTCGGGCTCGTTCTTGCGGGCGGAGATCTGCCGGATCACGTCCTCGTTGAGCCCCGGCGGAATGGTCTCGGATTCGATTTCGGTGACAAACCCGTGCTCGTATTCCTGGCGGATCAGTTCGTCGACTTGTTCGGTTCCGGTACTCATCGATTGAGCTCCTCTCCCGGCAGACCCGATGCGTGTTCGGTGCTGCCTGCTTTAAGATGCTGGCCCGGGCCCGGCCTGGTTCAGGGGGGCCGTTGCGGTCGGCGGCGCGGTCCTGTCGTCTCGCGACGACGGTGAATCCCAGCCGGATTGTACAATTTTTGCCACTTTCCGGTGGGTTCCCGGGTGTCGGGCCCCGACGAATTTCCTTAGCTAATTGGTCGGGTATTCTAATAATTGTTGACCAAAATAGTCAACATTATTTCCGGTGGGGATTGGGTGTCGGAAAAACAGTGACTTGGACCTGCGGGAGACGGGCTTTCCCGGCTGGCTGGGAGTTTGTTACCCCTGAGCGGGCGGGACCGTGCCGGTAACTTTATTATATTAACGCTGTCAGCCGCAGTATCGCAAGCTGTCGGACGTCGGTCGGGGAGTTGATTGTCCGGTTTTCACCGGATGGGGTAGGATGGCCGCACGATCGGGTGCCCCGATCCCATTGTCCGAAAACCAGCGAAGGAGAAACAGCGTGGCGAACGAAGGTTACCATGAACCTGTCGAGGAACTGGATGACGAGACCCGCGATATGCATCGCGCCATCACCTCCCTGATGGAGGAACTGGAAGCGGTGGACTGGTACAACCAGCGGGTCACCGCCTGCAAGGACGACGAGCTGCGCGCCATTCTCAAGCACAACCGCGACGAGGAGAAGGAACACGCCGCCATGGTTCTGGAATGGATCCGCCGGCGCGATCCCAAGTTCGACGAGGAACTGCGCGACTACCTGTTCACCGACAAGCCCATCGCGCACGACTGATCCTGAATCCGCGGCGGCCCGTCCGGGCCGCTGTCATCCCTATCCGTTCCCCGCCGCCCGCGGCTGCAGCAACTGGCCGTCCCATTCCATACCGGGTTCCAGCGACATCCATTCGATCAGTTCCCGCTTCAGCCGGGCCGCGACCTGCGGATATTCGTCGATGACGTTGTCATAGCACAGCGGGTCGTTCTCGATGTCGAACAGCCAGTACTCGGCGCCGTCGCGCATGGGCAGGTAGACCAGTTTCCATTTGTCGGTGCGGATCATGCGGTCCTTGGCCTGAATCACCCGGCTCCGGTACTCCGGCTTGATCGCGAGCGTGCCGGTGTGCTTGTCCGGCACCTCCAGCATCTCCAGCAGCGGCGGATATTGCAGGTGATTGTCCTGCAGTCCGGGGATCTGTCCCAGCCAGACGCCGGTCTCGTGGAAGGCGGGCAGGTCGAGATCGAAATCCGCCTGCTGCAGGTAGCCGGCAAGCGAGACGCCGTCCACCGATTCAGGTACCGGAAGCTCAAGCAGTTCCAGCAGGGTGGGCATGAGGTCCACGCTGCGCACGGTGCGGTGTACCGCCCGGCCGTCGCGGTGGCGTGGATCCAGGATCAATATCGGGATGCGGGCGCTGGGGTCGTCCCCGACCACGCTGTTGCCCTGGCCCCAGGTGTGGCGCTCGAACAGGTCGGTGCCGTGATCGCTGTAGATGACGATCAGGGTGTTGTCGCGCAGGCCCAGTGATTCCAGGTGCTCGACAATGGCGCGGACCTGATCATCGAAGCTCCTGACCGCGCCGTCGTAGAGGTCGATCACCTGCTGGATATCGAAGGCCTCCTTGCCCTGCTCCTGGCGCTTGATGATGGAGGAGGGGTCGGTCAGGCCGGACAGCGCGAACTTGGAATCGCCGTAATAGTCCCCGGCCGCAAACATCTTGTAATAGGGGTATTCCGAGCCGAAGGGCGCATGGGTCGCACCCATGAACACGTTCAGGTGAAAGGGGCGATCCCCGGCGGCGTATTCGCTCAGCAGCTGCCTGGCCTTGTAGGTGATCTCGGTATAGATGGGAAAGCCGGCGAGGTAATAGATCTCGGGCAGCAGGCGCTTGCCCAGCGGGTTGTGGGCGAACAGGCTCAGGAACAGCCGGATGTCCTTCGGGCCCTGGCGGATGAGAAATTTGATATTCCACTGGTCCTCCGGCAGGTCGGTCTTCCGGTAGCCGAAGCTGAGCTTGGCCAGATCGCCGCCGGCCCAGTCGCCGACGGCGGCGGTATGGTAGCCGGCACGGCTGAGCAGTTCGGGCAGACCGGTCGCCGGAAGCCGGGTCTCGGGATCCCCGATGTAGTTGCTGCGGATGCCGGTGCGCTGCGGCCAGGCGCCGGTGAGCATGCTCGCCAGGCTGGGCGCGGTGCGGGCGACCGGGACATAGGCCTGGGTGAAGAAGGTGCCTTCGCGGGCCAGGTCGTCGATGTAGGGGGTGAGTTCGCGCGCGTAGCCGGTGACGCTGAAACGGTCGGCGCGCAGGGTGTCCGAGCCGATCATCAACAGGTTCATGCGCGGCGTCGTGGTGCCGGCCTGCAGGCCGTGGCTGACCGGCTCAGGGTGATAGTTCAACCCCAGGTACAGGGCGGCGCCGGCGATCGCGTAGGCGGTCAGAAAGCGTGCGGTGCCCACGGCACCGCGGCGGCGTCCGGCCATGATGCCGCTCAGCAGGGCCAGTCCCAGCAGCCCGATGATCAGGATCTGAAGCAGGGTAAGCCGCGTCGGGGTGAGCAGATCCCAGACCGGGTACAGCCTGGCCGGATCGTAGAGGAAGGAGGCGATGATCCCGGAGGGGTTGTAGAGCAGCAGATGCAGGAACAGGGCACCGGTGATGATGCTCCAGGCCAGCCCGGCCCAGATCAGTGCCGGCAGGAAACGGACCGGGCGGCCATGGCTCTGGCAGCGGGCGAGATGGATTACGCTGCCCACGCTGGCCAGGGCGAATGAGATCAGCCAGGTCCAGGCGGCCAGCCGCAGCATGGCAAGGGCGGCATAGCTACTGTAGGAGTCCAGGATCTCGCCGCGGATCTCGGGCCCGGTGCGGGTGAAATCGAGCAGTGACTTGGCTGTCAGGACCAGGGTGACCAGGGTGGCGACCACGGCCGCCGCCGCCAGCAGTTTCCAGTATTGTCTGTGTTCGCGCATATCTTGAGTACCAGCCGCGGCTCGTAACGGCCGCTTCCTCGGTCAAACCCTGAGCTTAGCGCCGCTCCGGTGTGGCCGGCAATAGCCGGAGGCTTACAAGGCCGGCTCAGAGACGCGCCACCGGGCGCTGGTGAAAGGTGCGGTTGAACCATTTGCGCACCCGGTTGTGCAGCCGGTAGCCGGCGCGCAGGGGCAGGGGCAGAGGCGCGACGGTTGCCGACAGCGGGTAAGCGTATGCGCGCAGCAGGTCCGGTACCGCCCGTTCGAAGGTGGCGATCTGGCGCGGCGTCATGCGCTCGCGCCACTTCCCGACGTTGCCCTGCTGCAGTCCCTGCGAGACCAGCGGCGTGGTCTTGAGCAGCTTGCTGTCCATCTGGCCGGGACGTTCGAAGTCGAGGATCTCCTCGCTGTAGGGTTCGTGCAGGAAATCGCACAGGCGTTCGAGCTGCTCCTGCGGCGCGTCCAGCAGGTCCTCGTAGCGCAGCTCCAGGTAGCGCTCCGGCCCCAGCCGGCGGCCGCTGCGCCGGCCCGCCTCGACGCATTCCTCCCAGTAGCGGGCGGCGTGATAGATGTTATAGACATCGAAGTCGTGGCGCCGCGCCAGCATGGACAGGGCCACGTCGCGGCCGTCGCGGATCAGATGCACCACCTGGCAGTTCGGGAACAGGGCGTCGATGGTGTCCAGGTGCTGGACATAATAGGGGGTCTTGTCACCCCAGCGCACCTTGCCGGCGCGCCGGGCCAGATGCCGGTAGAGAGCGTCGATGAGCCCGGCCAGGCCGACGGGCCGTTCTGCGGCCAGGGCCCGGGCCAGTCCGGCCAGCTGCGGGTCGCCGGCCTCGACAAACTCGCGGAAGAACACCGGCCGCAGCTTCTGCATGGCCTGGAGCAGGTCCTGAATCTGGTCGCTGCGGTCCAACGGCGGTTGCGGGCCGTAGCGGCGGTACAGGGGGATGAAGAAGTGCGATTCGTCCCCGGGCAGGAACAGCCGCGGATGCGAGCGCAGCATGTACAGCAGCAGGGTGGTGCCGGAGCGGGGCGCGCCGACGATGAACAGGGGCCTTTCCGGATTCATGGAGACAGCGATACCTCGGCAACGACACGACAGCCAGCGCGTAGGATGGGTGAAGGCGCTCTGCGCCGCAACCCATCAGCGGCGGGGATGATGGGTTGCGCCTCGCTCTGCCCGGCCGGCGATTCAGCCACGGCGCAGCAGCCAGCGCCGCCAGCGCTGCGCCTCGTCGCGGATACCCGCCAGTGGCAGCGCCAGAAACACCAGCAGATAGAACAGCACCGCCGCCGCCGCCATCCCGAACAGATAGGGCCAGCTCAAGGTGCTGCCCAGCTGCTGCTGCCAGAGGCCGTCCAGCCCGGCCAGGAAGCCGAACAGCAGCAGGTTCAGCAGCACCGGGGCGGCCAGGGCCGCCGGCAGATCCGACCAGCGTGCGTCCAGGCTGCGCCGGGCCAGGGCGAAGAAGCGCAGCGCGATCCAGGCCTGGCAGGGCACCATGGCCCAGGCCACGCCGACCATGCCCCAGCGCAGTCCGATCAGGCAACCCACGGCAATGACCAGCGCCGACTCGACCTGCAGCGCCAGTTCCCGCCCCAGCCAGTTGCGCGCCGCGGTCACCGCCCGCGACGGCCGGATGATGCACTGGCTGAGGCCGATCAGGGACAGGATCTGCAGCGGCAGCGCGGCCGGGCTCCAGTTGGGACCGTAGACCAGGGTGATGAAGGCCGGCGCCAGCCAGAACAGGCTGACATAGATCGGCAGCATGTACAGGGTGACCAGGCTGAGCGTGCGCCGGTACAGCCAGCGCGACTGGTCGGCGTTGTCCTGCAGCTTGGACAGGGCGCGGAAGGTGGTGGCGTAGGCCGGGGTGCCGATCATCTCGGCCGGGATCTGGAACAGGCTGCCGGCCTTGTTGTACAGGCCGAGGAAATGCTCGCCCAGGGTGCGGCTGATGAGAAAGTTTTCCACCTGGCGGTTGATGTGGAAGGCGACATTGTTGGCCTGGATTCGTACCCCGTAGCGGCCGAGGTCGCCCACTGCCCGGCGGTCCAGCTGCAGGGTCAGCGGCAGACGCACCACCCGTTTGCTCAGCAGGATCTGGATGAAGGTGCCGAGCAGACCGCTCAGCACCAGGCTCCATACGCCCATGCCGTGCCAGGCCATGGCGATGCCGGCCAGCCCCGACAGGAACATGCCGCCGAAGGAGACCAGGGCGAAGGCCTTGAAGCGCATCTCGCGGTGCATCCAGGCCGCCTGGGTGTTCATCAGCGGCCGCAGCAGGAAACCCACCGCCGCCGTCTGCAGCAGCGGCCGGTACAGCGGGTCGTCGTACCAGGCGGCGAAGGGCCAGGCCAGGAGGTAGAACAGCAGAAACAGGCCGGTGCCGATCAGCAGCTGCAGGGTGAAGGCGGTATTGTAGTGGCGCTGTTCCACCTCGCGGGCCTGGACCAGCGCCTTGGACATGCCGCCCACCGCCACCACCGTGGCCAGGCCGGTGAAGATCTGGATGGTGACCATCATGCCGAATTCTTCCGGCACCAGCAGGCGGGCCAGGATCACGCCGAACACGAATTGCACGGCGAAGCTGCCCGTGCCCTTGGTGATCAGCCAGGTGGTGCCGGAACGGAGCGAATCCTGCAGGGCCATGGTCAGCGGGTCAGTGGGCGTGACGGGCGGAGCCGTCGTTAACGGATGATGCGACGTTCAATCTCGCCTTCCTTGTCAAAGCGTACAAGCTCCACCTGCGAGCCGTCGCGCGCGAACCACCACTGGCTGCGGCGTTCGCCGCTGCGGATCTCGCAGCCGACGGCGTTGTCGCGATCGGGCAGGCGGCGGACCTCGGTCGCCCGCCCTGCATCCAGCAGCGAGGGCAGCATCACCACCAGATAGTGGTCCAGCCGGGCCGGTGCGGACGGGCTGACCTCCAGGCGCCAGGCGCCCGGCTCCAGGGTGCGGCCGCGCTCGTCGCGTTTGGCGATGCGCGTATAGACGGCGCCGTCGTCGTCATAGTTTCGGTCGCCCAACCGGAACTCTTGACCCTCACCGCCGATGCGCTGGATGCGCGGCTGTTCGGGCAGCAGGATATGACCTTCCAGGCGGCCGCCGGCGTGGCCGGGACGATCCTGCCCGGGTGGCAGTTCGATCAGGAACTCGCTGCCCTCGACCCGCGGCTCGGTCTGGCTGTGCAGCAGCCAGCGCTTGGTGAAGTCGGCGCGGGTGGCCTCGACCCGGTCGAACACGATGACGGCATCCTGCACCCGGTCGTAGACGAAGGCCCGGCGCAGCGATTCCACCCGCCGGGTGCGGTGGGCGAAGGTGCCCTTGCCCGACAGGCGGTTGGTGTAGGCCGGGGTGAGGTCGGCCAGTTTGACCGCTGCGCCGGCATCCCGGTACACGGCCAGGGTCTCGGCGGTGTGGTAGAGGTCGTACTGTTCCCGCCAGTGTTCCAGGTCGAGCGGAGCGGCCAGGCCCCAGCCGGAGCCGATGCGACGCTGGCCGCCGTCGTTGTGGATGTGGCGGATCCTGTCGCCCTGGTGCCGGGGCACGGTATCGGCCGGATCCGTCACCGTGATCACATTGTGGGCGATGCTCTGGTAGGCATAGTTCAGGTGATGATCGGAGCCGTACTGCTGCGGATAGATGCCGCTGTCGATGGCCAGGGCGCCGCCCTTGTAAATGGTGAAGGCGCCCTGGTCGAGGTGCATGTGCGACCAGTAGTTGTCGCCGGCCTTGAAGCTGACGAAGGTGGCCTCGGGCGACCAGTCGCTGCGCGCGAGCAGCAGGCCGACGCCGTCGGCGTAATGGCTCAAAGGCAGTTGCTGCCTGGCCCCGGGCCGGCACAGGCCGGTATCGGGCAGCGGTCCCCAGGGCCAGCTCAGGGGCTGGGGGCGTTTCGGGTTCGGGCAGCCGTCCAGGCTGTAGACCGCCGGATGGTTCAGTTCCACGCCCAGGGCGGCGGCGTCCGGCACGCTGTTCTCGTACAGTCCGCCATCGCCGAGATGGATGTCCTCGCCGTCGGGCCGCTTGCGGTGGACCAGAAAGTCGGCGAAGCCGCGCAGTCCGGACTCGCTGGCGAACAGGTCCTCGCCGGTGGCGGCGCGCCACATATTGGGCAGCTGGAACACGGCGTCGCCGATGCCGATGGCGACATACTCGGCACCCTCGTGCCAGCCGCCGTTCGCGCCCATCACCTGCCGCCAGACCGGCAGCACGCTGTCCTTCCAGTAATGGTGCGTAAAATTCATCACCGCCCCGGCGCGCGGGTGGTCGCCATGTACGGCGATGGCGCAGGCCATCAGGGCCTGGAACGGGCTGTTGTACAGATACACGTTATAGGGCGAGAGTTGGTTGCGGCGAATGAAGCGGATCTGGTACTCGCACGCATCCAGGGTCTTCTCCAGCAGACTGGCGCGCTGCGCCTCGCTCCATTTGTCATACAGCCAGTCGTAGGCCATGGCCAGCGGCTTGGTCTGCTGATTGCCGCGCCAGCGCAGTTCCAGTTCGAGCAGTTCGGCGTGCAGCTGGTCGAGATCCTGGCTGCCCGGGACCAGCACCTCGGCCATCACGGCGTCGAAGACGCGGTGATGGCGCCGGTTGGCGTCGCTGGCCCGGCGCTGCAGATGCTCCAGGTAGTGGGGGTTTTCCGCGCGGATGATCTTCAGCTGGTCGGGTGTCGGGTAGGGCAGGCGCGGATGCGCCATGCGGAAGCCGGGCAGTTCGGCCGCCGGCAGGCTCTCCGGCGCCGGGATCTCGCGCACCTGCAGTTCCTGCCCGGCGTTGCCGGCCTGGGGGCGGATCAGCAGGGTGGCGGCCAGGCTGGCAGCGAGCAGGATGCCGAAGGCGTACAGGGCCTGACTGGCGGCCAGCGGCCGGAGCGGGCGTGGGCGCGGCTGCGGGGCGCTCAGCAGCCAGGCCAGCAGCCAGCCGAGCAGGGCCAGGATCACGTCGGTGATATCGCCCTGGCGCCCGGGCAGGCCGCGCTGCTGCCACTCCAGTCCGAAGGAGAGGGCCGCGATGGCCAGCACCCCGGACCACAGCAGCAGACCGCCGGCACGGGCCAGCGGCGTCTGCCGCAGGAACAGGCCCAGGGCCAGAAACGGCCAGAGTTGGGCCGCGACATCGGTCAGCCCGAAGCCGTGGCTGATCTGCGGGGAGAAGGGCCGCCAGTTGAACGGGTGCAGCCGGGCGGCGCCGGGATCGACCTGGCTCTGGGCGAGGATGTAGCCGCACAGCGCCGCGGCCGCGCCGACCCAGGGCCACAGGGTTTCACGCCGCCGCAGCAGCAGCACCAGACCGAAGCCGAGCAGGGTGCCCAGCACCAGATCGAGTGACAGCTGACTGCCACTGATCAGTACCCGGGCGGCCAGCAGTGCCGGCAGCAGCAGCGCCAGCAGCCGCAGACGCGGCTGTTGCGGTTTCAGCAGCTGCAGCAGGGCCAGGGCGAAGGCCAGCACCAGGCCCAGCCGTGCCAGGGCGGCCGGCAGGTCCAGCAGTGCCGGGTTGCGCAGCCCGTTGTACAGCGGCAGCAGGCTGTGGCGGATGCCGCCCGGGCTGAGATCGGGCAGCAGGGGGCTGAGTTCGATGAACAGCCACAGCAGCACCGTCAGCCCGGCCGCCGCGGCGGGGGCGTCATCCCGCAGCCAGCGCAACCGCTGGCGTTGCAGCCAGCCCGGCAGGCCGGTCCGGGTGCCGGTGGCCAGCAGTGCGCCCAGCCCCGCGCCGGTGATATTGAGCAGGCTGTCCAGGCCCGAAGTGGTGCGCCCGGGCAGAAAGTGCTGCAGGGCTTCCAGGCCGAGACTGGTGCCGGCCGCCAGCAGCAGCACGGGGGCCAGGCCCGTGCGGCCGCGGCGACGCCGGTGGCCGGCCCAGAGAAAGCCGAACGGCATGTAGACCAGCAGGTTCAGCAGCGCGTCGGCGCCGTTGAATCCCGGCAGCAGACTGTCGGGCAGCCAGCCGGCGGCCGGCAGCCGCCAGCCGCTGAGCGGATACAGGCTGCCGTAAGCGATCAGCAGGGTATAGCTGAGTGCCAGGACAAGAAGCAGGCGTATGTCGCTGCGTGAACGCATGAGGGCATCGCGGGATCGTTGTATTTGTCGGCCGTTTGGGTATTGTAACGCCTAAACCTCATCCGGCTCGATAACAACAAGGCACAGTGACATGCGGTTTACCTGGCTGAAGCTTCTGGCCGTGCTGACCCTGTTATGCAGCGCTCCGCCAGCGCTCGCCGCCGCGGACTATGCCGACATCATCGATCGAACCAAGCCGGCCATTGTCGGGATCGGCACCTTCCAGAAGACCCGGCGGCCGCCGGTCCGGCTGCTGGGGACCGGCTTCGGCGTGCTGGACGGGCGTCACGTCCTGACCAACCTGCACGTGATCCCGGACGAACTCGATGCCGTGCACCATGAGTATCTTACCGTGATGGTCGGCAGCGGGCGTCGTCCGGAACTGCGCCGGGCCAGGCTGCATGCCTCCGATCCGAAGCATGACCTGGCCGTGCTGCGGATCGAGGGCGCCCCGGTCCCGGTGCTGGAACTGGCCCCGCAGGCGCGGGTGCGCGAGGGCGGCATCTACCTGTTCACCGGGTTCCCCATCGGCGCCGTGCTGGGGCTGTATCCCGCCACCCATCGGGCCATGATTGCCGCCATCACGCCCATCGTGATCCCGGCCGACCGCTCCAGCCAGCTCGATCCGGCCACGGTGCGGCGTCTGCGGGCTCCCTATGATGTCTATCAGCTCGATGGCACCGCCTACCCGGGCAACAGCGGCAGTCCGCTGTATCAGCCGGAGTCGGGCAGGGTTGTCGGAATTATTAACAAGGTATTCGTCAAGGAGACCCGGGAATCGGCCCTGAGCGATCCCAGTGGCATCAGCTACGCCATTCCGGTCACGCATGCCGCGGCCTTGCTGCAGCGCATCCGGCAGGCACAGAACTGAACCGGAATCATGCGCCTGTGCTATCTTTCCAGGAACGCGCAAGACAGACCGGCCGCGAAACCGCCGGTACCGGGAGGCGTCAAAGAATTTTACATATCCGGGATGACTGCCGCTGTCCTGCGGACACGGGGCTTCGTGTCGGACCACAGCTGTTTGATTTGGCAATGATAAATTCTGTATGGCATGGCATGTGCTTAGCTTAAGGTATGAATCTGCCCGTTCCAGTCCGGGCACTGTCCAGGATGCAGCTTAAAATGGCCACTGAAAAAGACACAGAAAAAACCGAAAATCAGATAGTTGAATCAGAATCTGCAACGCCCGTCGGCAGCGGGACCCGGCGCCGCATCCTCAAGGGTGCGGCCCTGACCCCGGTGCTGCTGAGCCTGAGCAGCCGGCCGGTGCTGGGCGCGGAGTGCACCATCTCCGGCTTCATGTCCGGCAACGTGTCCGATCACGGCCACGACGACTGCGCCTGCGGTTTCACCCCCGGGGCCTGGAAGACGCCCGACAGAGGCGACGGCAACTGGAACCACACCCCCTTCGATCCGGGCACCTGTGCCAACAGTAAGGGTAAGGGGAAGGGTCAGTGCAACAGCTACAACAGCGACGGCACTCCCTTCTTCGGCCCCAGCACCTTCAGCGGCAGCGACCCGCACTACGCCGGCAAGACCCTGATGCAGGTGCTGTGGCTGCAGGGCAACCAGGACCCGCACCAGTTCGGCGCCCATATCGTCGCCGCCCTGCTCAATTCCTATGCCATCCCGGGCTACGGCATGAGTCCGGCCGATGTCCAGGCCATCTACGCCAACGTCGATGCCAACGGCGGTGCGGCCGCCGGCTACTACATGGGCAACAATGGCAAGATCCTCACCGTCGAACAGGTCGTCGCCTTTATCCAGAGTACCCTCTGCGCCTATCAGTGATGTCCGACCGCCGTTGGCAGGTCTGCGGTCCGTCCGGGCTGGCCCGGGTGGACTGGGACGGAGAGGTCGCGATCTATCACCGCGGCAGCGGTGACACCCATCTGCTCGATCCCCTGGCCGCCGAACTGCTCCGGGCCCTGGAGCAGCAGCCCCGCAGCGACGCGGATTTGGTTTCCCTCCTGAGTGAGTTAGTATCCCCGGAACCGGCGCGGCCGCCGCAGGCGCTGGTTGAGACCATCCTGGGAGAACTCAAGCGATTGAACATTATCGAGCAGGTCGAGCCTTGACCCTGGCCGCCATCGCCCCGGGGCGGCTGCCGGGGCAGCTGGCCGGTCCGGGGATCTGTGTCAGAACCGGCCCCTTCGTTTCGCGCATCCAGTCGCGCCTGCCCGCCGTGGCGGCCGGCCTGGCGCTGCTCTATCCCGATTATCCCCTGGCCGACCCCGACGGATTCACCGACTTCCGGGTGCGATTGTTCAGCCCGAACCCACTGCGCCGCTGGTGGCGGCCGCAGGTGCAGTTCGCCATGGACGGCCGGATTCCGTTCAAGCCGCTGCCCCTGAGCCAGGCCTACCCGCTGCTGGAATGGGGGCTGAACTGGTGCATCACCAGCCATATGCATCACTATCTGTTGATTCATTCGGCGGTGGTGGAGCGGAACGGCCTGGGCGTGATCCTGCCCGGCGAGCCGGGGGCGGGCAAGAGCACGCTCTGCGCTGCGCTGGTGCTGCGCGGCTGGCGGCTGCTGTCAGACGAGATGGCGGTGATCGATCTGGACCGCCTGGAACTGATCCCGGTGGTACGGCCGGTGAGCCTGAAGAACGCCTCCATCGAGGTGATCCGCCGCTTTGCCCCCGAGGCGGTCATCAGCCCGCCGGCGCTGGACACCCTCAAGGGCACGGTGGCCCACCTGCGGGTACCGCGTGCCAGCATCGAGGGCATGGACGAACCGGTCCGGGCCGGGGCCATTGTGTTTCCCCGCTACCGCCCCGATGCCGTGCCGGCGCAGGCCGCGTCCGAGACGCCGGGACGCACCCTGCTGCGCATCGCGCAGAACACCTTCAACTACAGCCTGCTGGGCGAGCGTGCCTTTCAGGCCCTCACCGCCGTGGTGCAGGGAAGTCGCTGTCACGACCTGAGCTATGCCGATCTCGACGAGGCCATCGCCTGGTTCGACCGCCTGAGCGGGGGCGCCCATGCCTGACACCGGCCTGCCCCTGCTGGTTCGGGTGCTGCGGGCGCCGGAGGTGGCTGCCACGCTGGATGCGCCCGCCTGGGAACGGCTCATCCGCCAGGCCCGGCATGCCAACCTGCTGGCCCGGCTGGCGCACCAGGTCGCCGCCGTCTGTGAGCCGGCGGCGCTGCCGCCGCCGGTGCAGCGGCATCTGGATTCGGCCCGCAATTTCGCTGCCGCCCATGCCCGGGTGGTGCGCTGGGAGGTCAACCGCATCCGCCGTGCCCTGGCGCCGCTGGGCGTGCCGGTGGTGCTGCTGAAGGGCGCCGCCTATCTCATGAGTGGGTCGCCGGTGGCGATCGGCCGGGTGTTCAGCGACGTGGATATCCTGGTGCCGCGCGCGCAGCTGGATGCGGTGGAGGAGTCGTTGTACTGGGCCGGGTGGTTGACCACGCATCACGACGCCTATGATCAGCGCTACTACCGCCAGTGGATGCATGAGTTGCCGCCGCTGCGCCATGTCCGCCGCAGGACGGTGCTGGATGTCCATCACAACATCCTGCCCGAGACGGCACGACTCAGCCCGGATCCGGAAAAACTGCTGGCGGCGGCCGAGTGCATCGACGCGCCCGAGCTGCATGTCCTGTCCGCCGAAGATCGTATCCTGCACAGCGCCACCCATCTGTTCCATGATGGCGAGTTCGAGCATGGGCTGCGCGACCTGGTCGACCTGGACGGACTGCTCCGCGCAGCGGCCGGGACGAGCCCGGATGTCTGGGAGCGCCTGCCGGTGCGCGCCGGGGAACTGCAGCTGTCACGTCCGCTGGCCTATGCCCTGCGCTACTGCCGGGAGATCCTGGGCACACCGGTGCCGGACGCGCTGCTGCAGTGGACGGATCGGGCTCTGCCCGGTCAGGGTGTGCGCGGTCTGATGGACGCCCTGATGGCACGCGCCCTGCGTCCGCCGCACCCCGACTGCGATGATGCCTTCAGCCCGCTGGCGCGCTGGTTGCTGTATCTGCGCGGCCATGCCCTGCGCATGCCGCCGCAGCTGCTGTTGCCGCATCTGGTGCGCAAGGCGGTGAGGAGTGAGGAGTGACGGGGTGTTCTCCACCCATCCTACCTGTCCGGGGCGGCAGGTCGTGCGGTGTGTAGGATGGGTGAAGGCGCGTGCGCCGTAACCCATCGTCTCCAGCGGTGTGATGATGGGTTGCGCTGAGCTTCACCCATCCTACCCGTTGCAACGCGAATTGCGTGGCTGTGTTCAGGCCCCGTAGGCCGTGCCGGCGGCGAGCTTCTTTTCCCACTCCAGCGAGGTCTGCACGATGAAGTCCAGGTCGTCGTAGCGCGGGGTCCAGCCAAGGACTTCGCGAGCGCGTTCGGAGCGGGCGATGAGGGTCGGCGGGTCACCGGGGCGCCGGTCGGTCTCTTCCACTGCAATGGGATGGCCGGCCACGCGTTCCACCGCCTCGATCACCTCGCGCACGCTGTAGCCGTGGCCGTAGCCGCAGTTGAGCGTGGCCGAGTCACCGCCGTCGCGCAGGTAGTCCAGCGCCTTGAGGTGGGCGTCGGCAAGGTCCTCCACATGAATGTAATCGCGCACCCCGGTGCCGTCAGGGGTGGGATAGTCGGTACCGAAGACGTACATGCGGTCGCGTCGGCCGGCGGCGACCTCGCAGGCGACCTTGATCAGCAGGGTGGCGCGCGGCGTTGACTGGCCGATGTCGCCGTCGGGGCTGGTGCCGGCGACATTGAAGTAGCGCAGCGCCACATGCCGCAGATCGCTGGCGCGACTGAGGTCGCGCAGCATCATCTCGCTCATCAACTTGGAGGCGCCGTAGGCGTTGATCGGATCGGTCGGGGTATCCTCGGTGCAATAGGGCGAATCGGGGATGCCGTAGACCGCCGCCGTGGAGGAGAAGATGAAATGCTTGACCCCGTGATGCTGGCAGCAGCTGAGCAGGCTGCGGGTGTGGCAGGTGTTGTTGCCGTAATATTTCAACGGATTCTCAACGGATTCCGGCACCACGGTATGAGCGGCGAAGTGCAGGACGGATTCGATGCCATGCTCGGTCAGCAGCCGGCCGACCAGGGCGGCATCGCCGGTGTCCCCCACCACCAGTTCGGCGCCCTGGACCGCCTCGGCAAAGCCGGTGGAGAGGTTGTCCAGCACCACCACCCGCTCCCCGCGCCGGACCAGCTGGCGTACCACATGGCTGCCGATGTAGCCGGCGCCGCCGGTGACCAGGATCGCACCTGACTGCATTGAATCATCTCCCATATCGCAATGTTTTCAATCTTTTGGTTTAATTTCCGGCAATCTTAACAGGATGCCGGGAACAAAACGACGCCTTCCCGCATTCCGCGGCCACCGAAAAGGATAAGCCATGCGAACACTACTCCTGGCGCTGGGACTGCTGCTGTGCATGACCGCCAGGGCTGCCGATCCCCGGATTCATTCGGGGGAGCAGTCACTGACCTTCGCGGATTACCTGGAACTGTACGAACGCTGCAAGGCCCGGGAGGAATTCACCCCGCCGCGCGGCGAGTACGAAACCCGGGAGGAATACCGGCTGCGACTGGAGCGGCTGCGCGTGGGCTGCGACCGCCACCGCCTGATCGAACGGGCGCAGCTGCAGGTGCCGGTATTCCTCGACTACCAGGCCGATCAGCAGCGGTTCGTGTTCGAGTTGCCGCAGGCGGAGGCCTTCCGCATTCATTACCAGCCGCTGATCTGGGACGATTTCCCGGCCTTTCTCGGCAAACTGCCGCGCGACAAGTGGCATGTGGACGACCCCACCGCCAAGGCCAGCGTCTACAAGGAGTGTCAGCCACGCCGGGTGGTACTCAACGAGGACTTCTTCACCGGGCTGGAGCCCTTCCGCGCCGATTCCTGGCGCGGCTGCATGACCTATTACGAACGCGGTGAGGAATTCGCCTGGCGGCGGGACGAGAACACCTTCTATATCGAGGATGTCACCTTCCATGTACAGGCATCGGTGGATCGGGCCCGCATGCTCAAGGAGCAGGAGGCGCAGCTGTACTTCGTCATCGACGGCCGGCTGAAGGTGCCGGAGCGGGAATTCGTGGCTCAGCGGGTGCGGCTGCGCAATACCGCCACCGGTACCGATTTCCTGCAACTGCTGCCTGAATGAGGTCGCCGGCCGGGCTGCGGTCAGTACTGCGGGACGGTCATTTCTGGCTGGCCCATCTGGCAGCGGTGCTGCTGTGGCTGGCCGGGCTGGCCTGGTTGCGGCCGGAACCCGATCCGCTGTGGCCGCTGCATGCCGTTCAGGCCTTCGTCCTGCTCGGGCTGGGCTATCCGGTGGTCGAGGAGGTCCTGTTCCGCGGCCTGCTGCAGGGCTGGTTGCGTGAGCGGCCGCGGCTGCGGGTGTCCCGCTTCGGCATCACCCCGGCCAATCTCATCACCAGCCTGGTGTTCACTGCGCTGCATTTCATCAATCATCCGCCGCTGGCCGCGGCCGCGGTGCTGGCGCCGTCGCTGGTGTTCGGTTATTTCCGCGACCGGCACGACAGCCTGATCGCGCCGATCTGGCTGCACTGCTTCTACAACATCGGCTATTTCTGGCTGTTCGCTGCGTAATTTTATAATGGCCACGGAAAACACGGAAAGCACGGAAAGCACGGAAAGCACGGAAAGCACGGAAAGCACGGAAAGCACGGACACCTTAATGCTCAAGAAGTCTGTGATATCCCTCTACCCGTCATTCCCGCGAAGGCGGGAATCCATAGACCTCGGTGGCTTCTGGATTCCCGCCTTCGCGGGAATGACGGGGAAGCGCTGTAGGTTGATTAGCCCGCAGGGCGTAACTCAACAGCCTTGACCGTATTCGTTGGGTTACGGCGCTGTCGCGCCTAACCCAACCTACAGGTTGCCATCACTAATCATTATCGTGGGGTTTCGTGGCCGACAAAAACTCAGGCCGTGTCCTTCGCCCGCTCGCGCACGCCGCCGGCCCACCAGATGCGGCACGCACCCTCGTCGGAGACCATGCAGGGGCCGATGGGGTGGCGCGGGGTGCAGGCCGCGCCATAGAGGATGCATTCATTGGGATAGATCTTCCCCAGCACCACCCGGGCGCAGTCGCAGCCGGGCGGCATCTGGCCGGCGCGCTTGCGCGCGCTGTCCTGCTGGGCGGGATACAGGCGGCGGGCATCCTGGGCAGCATAGGCCGCACGCAGGTGAAAGCCGGAGTCCGGAATCACGCCCACGCCGCGCCAGTTGGCGTCACCCACCTCCATGACCTGGTCGAGCAGCCGGCGGGCGGCCGTATTGCCGCCGGGGCGCACCAGTTCCGGATAGCAGTTGTCCAGGAAGGGCCGGCCCTCGCGGTACTGGCGCAGGGTGGAGTACATGGCCGCCAGCAGCGACTCCGGGCTGAAACCGGCCACGGCGGCCGGAATGCCGTGGCGCTGGACCACGAACTCCCATTCCTCCGGACCCATCACGGTGCTGACATGGCCGGGGGCGACCAGGCAGTCGAAGCCGGCCTGCTCGGAGTCCAGCAGCATGGCCACCGCCGGCCAGGTCAGTCGGCCCGAGAGCAGTACGCTCAGGTTGTCGGGCACGCCCTCGGCCAGCATGGCGGCCACCGGCGCGGTGGTGGTCTCGAAACCGGCGGCGAAGAAGACCACCGGCCTTCCAGGCTCGGCACGGGCGATGCGCACGGCCTCGGCGGGTGAGGCGATGGGGCGGATGTCGGCCCCGGCCGCCCGGGCCTGTTCCAGCGAGCGCGGGTCCTTCTTCGGGGCGTTGACCGGGACCCGCAGCATGTCGCCGAAGGCGACCAGGATGACATCCTCGTTCAGGGCCAGCTGGATGGCGTGATAGACGTCCTCTTCCGGGCATACGCACACCGGACAGCCCGGTCCGGGAATCAGTTCGATGTTCTCCGGCAGGGCGCCGCGCAGCCCGGCCTGGGTGATGGAGCGTTCGTGGCCGCCGCAGACGTTCATGATGCGCACCGGCTCGCGGATAGCCAGGTCGTGGATGCGCTGCAGCCAGCGGCGGGCGGCGGAGTCGCTCATGGTGATGGCCTCAGGGGTGTGGGCGCGGGCCGCTGTGCAAAGCCGCGCCCTCGGGCTGAATCGCCGGGCGCAGGGTTTCGCTGCGCGCGCGGCGTTCGCGCTGGGCGTCGACCTCGGCGCGCAGCCAGTCCAGCCAGGCGTCCAGACCCTGCCCCTTGCGGGCCGAAAGATTGAACACGGGCGCGGGATTGGCCAGTTCACGCAGGCAGCGGGTGGCGCGGTCGGGGTCGAAATCGTCCAGCACCGCCAGCAGGTCGGCCTTGGTCAGCAGCATCAGGTCAGCGGCGCGGAACATCACCGGATACTTGGCCGGTTTGTCGTCGCCCTCGGTCACCGACAGCAGGGTGACGTTGCGATGATGACCCAGATCGAAGCTGGCCGGACAGACCAGGTTGCCGACGTTCTCGATGAACAGGATGTCCAGGTCGTCGAGGTCCAGATGATGCAGGGCGTCATGCACCATGTGGGCATCCAGGTGGCAGGCGGTGCCGGTGGCGATCTGGAAGGCCGGCACGCCGCGGGCGCGGATGCGCTCGGCGTCGTTCTCGGTTTCCAGGTCGCCCTCGATGACGCCGATCCGCAGTTCATTGCCCAGCGCATCGATGGTCGCCTCCAGCAGCGCCGTTTTGCCCGAGCCGGGTGAGGACATCAGATTGACCGCCAGCACGCCGTGGCGGTCGAAGTGTTCGCGGTTGTGGGCGGCCTGGCGGTCGTTTTCCGACAGCAGGCCCTGCAGTACCTCCACGCTTTCGTGTCCCTGACGGGTGAATCTGAGCTTGCCGTCGATTTCCAGCAGGTGACGGTTGCCGGGAGTGAGGTTGCAGCCGCAGGTGTCACACATGGTGTAAGTTCCCGTTATGCGTTCAGTTCAGATAAGCGGATTCGGTTTCGGGCATGATGAACTCCACGCTGGCCAGCAGCAATTCGTCCCCGCTGATGAGCCGGGTCTGCCAGGAGCCGCATTGGTTGCACAGCAGCCGGTTGGGTCGGACCTCGGATTCGGTGCCGCATTCGTTGCAGTGCACGCGCAGGGCGTCCGTCTCCACGACCAGATCGGCACTCGCGGCCAGGGTGCCGGCGCTGGCAATGGGAAAGGCCTGGCGCAGCAGTTCGGGTTCCACCCCGGCAAGCGGGCCGATGCGTACCACGATGCGCGAGACCCTCTCGGCGCGGTGACGGCGGGCCAGGTCGCTGACCTGGCGCAGCATGCCCTGGCACACGGACAGCTCATGCATCGACGCCGCCGCCTTCCAGTTGCCCCAGCATCTCATCGTAGAGTTCCCAGGCCGAACGCGCCTCCTGTGCGCTCATCTTCTGGATGGCGTAGCCGACGTGCACCATCACGAAATCGCCCGGGGCCAGAGGTTCATCCTGAAGCAGGAACAGGCTGACATCGCGCTGTACCCCCTTGGCCTCGCACTGGGCGACGAAACCGTCGACATTGAGAACCTGCATGGGTATGCCCAGGCACATGGGCGGGCCTCCGTGATCGGGCGTTTGGGCCGGTGTTTCCCAGTATAGTCCTACGATTGGTTCATGCATGCAAGGCACCGCCTTGCGCCGCGTCATATGGCTGTCATACTCAGTCCATAACTTCGATAAGGGAGTGGCAGCGGTATGCACGACAGGCGAGTGGCGACGGCAGGCTCTGCCGCGCGGGCGTGGCTGGGACTGCTGATGCTGGGTGCGGGCGTCAGTGCCTGCTCGTCCGGGACGGCAACCGAAACGGGCAGGGCACTGTATGAGCAGAATTGCCAGTCCTGCCATCGATCCATATCAGTTTTTGCTGATATGGAGCCGGCCCGGCTGCAGGCCGAACTGGCCGCGCCCGCGCTGCGCAAACACCGTTTCCGGCTGTCGCTGGAAGAGCAGCAGGCATTGCTGGATTACCTGCGCAGTGGCCGATAGACAGGTATTTCACATTCTGCTATATCCTGTCCGCAGGGCGCTTGATATGCGTCAATCCATTACCTGTTGACCTGTGGCGCACAGGGGCAATAATAGGGTCCATGGAAGCGTCCATACAAAGACACGCTCAAGAATGAATAACAACTGCCTTGTACTTGGACTCGGCAATACCCTGCTCAGCGATGAAGGGGTCGGCGTCCATGTCGTAAAACGGCTGGAAGAAGCTGCCCTGCTCGACGGGAACGTGACCTGCATGGACGGCGGCACCCTGAGCTTCACCCTGGCCGAAGCCATCGAATCCACCAATCGGCTTATCGTTGTCGATGCCGCCGAACTCAATGCCGCGCCCGGTACCGTTCAGGTCTACGAGAACGAAGGCATGGACGAATTCATCGGCAGCAACCGCAAGCGCAGCGTGCATGAGGTCAGTCTGCTCGACCTGCTGGCCATCGCCCGCCTGACCGATTCACTGCCACAGCGCCGCGCCCTGGTCGCCATCCAGCCGGAGCAGGTCGACTGGGGCGATATGCCCACCGAAGCGGTGCAGGCGGCCATCGAGCCGGCCTGCGAGGCCATCCATTCGCTCATTCAACGGTGGCGTCAGTGGGCGGCCTGAACGATATCCCGGTCGTCACTGTTGCGGATGAGGTCGTGTCGGACACGGACATCACGCCGGCGGTACAGGCCCTGTTGATGGAACTGGCCGAAAGGCTGGAGATATTCCGCCGGACCGGCGAGACCCATGTCATCGACCTGCGCAGCCTGCCGATGCCGGTGGCCGAGCACGAACTGCTGCGTGAATGGCTGGGGGTGGGTGAGGTGCGTATCGAACTCGACTCCCTCGGCCCCACGGCCATCCACGAGACAGCCTATCCGGGGATCTGGTGGGTGGTGCATCGCAACCGCGACGGGGAAATCATGACCCAGCAGGTCGAAGTCACCGCCTGTCCCGAGATTATCCGTTCCCAGCAGGAAGACATCCATGAAGGGCTGCAGCGCCTGCACGAGGCGCTGCCCACAGGAGAATCCGCATGACACGACCGACGCTTGCCCAGCAGCTGGCCCGACAGGGCATCAGCCGCCGCGCCTTTCTCAAGTTCTGTGCGGCCACCGCCTCCATGATGGCGTTGCCGCCGACCATGGCGCCGGCCATCGCCGAGGCCCTGGGCAAACGCACCCGCCCCTCGGTGATCTGGCTGTCGTTCCAGGAGTGCACCGGCTGCACCGAGTCGCTGACCCGCTCGCACTCGCCGACGGTGGAGAACCTGATCTTCGACCTGATTTCGCTGGACTATCACCACACCCTGCAGGCCGCCGCCGGCGAAGCCGCCGAACTGGCGCGCGAACAGGCCATGGAGGAGGGCGGTTATCTGGTACTGGTCGACGGTTCCATTCCGGTTGCTGACGGCGGTGTCTACTCCACCATCGCGGGCATGACCAACCTGGACATGCTGGCGCATACGGTCAAGGATGCCGCGGCCGTGGTGGCCATCGGTTCCTGCGCCGCCTTCGGCGGTATCCCCAAGGCCGATCCCAATCCCACCGGGGCGAAGAGCGTCGCCGCCCTGATGGCCGACGGCAGCATCGCCAGCAAGCCGCTGATCAACGTCTCCGGCTGCCCGCCCATCCCGGTGGTCATCACCGGCGTGCTGGCGCACTACCTCACTTTCGGCAGCGTGCCCGAACTCGACGATCTGGGCCGGCCCAAGGCCTTCTTCGGCGACTCCATCCATGATCGCTGTTACCGCCGGCCCTTCTACGACGCCGGCAAGTTCGCCAAGACCTTCGACGACGAGGGCGCGCGCAAGGGCTGGTGCCTGTACGAACTGGGCTGCAAGGGCCCGACCACACACAACGCCTGTGCCACCGCCAAGTGGAACATGGGGACCAGCTTCCCCATCGAATCCGGTCACGGCTGTATCGGTTGCTCGGAACCGGATTTCTGGGATGCCGGCAGCTTCTACAAACCGCTGAGCGCGGCCACCGGCGACCTGTCCGGTCTGGCCGGCGGGGCGATCGCCGCCGGCGCTGTGGCCGGCGCGGCCGCCGGGCTGTATGCGCGTAGTCAGAAGCATAAGGCGGCCGCCAGCCGGGAGAAGATGACGGTGGATGATCTGAAGGACTAGATATTCATGGCCACGGAAGCACACGGAACAACACGGAATGCAATCAATTCAGTGAACAGGCTCTTGCCCCAGCCTCGTCACCCCCGCGCAGGCGGGGATCCAGTGTGTATCTGCTCTGCCGGACACTGGGTTCCCGCCTTCGCGGGAACGACGGATAAGCGGGTATCCGGGTTATGCGAGAGCCATTCAAACCATTGGATGAATATTTTCGGTTCCATACCATGTGTTTCCGTGGCAAGTAAACGAGCTGATTGAGTAGCAGGGCAGGTCTGGGGAGACCGATATGGAATTTCTCAACTGGGTAAGGGGTCCGGGCCTGGAATATGCAACTGTGATATTCCTGGTCGGGATCTTCATGCGCTTCATCGAAATGTGGCTGATCGGGCGCAAGCCGGATCTGTCCAGACCGCGCGCCAGCGCCTCGCGGGCCGGTTGGCGTGCCGTGTGGCGGCGCTCCCTGCCGAGCGAGGGCCTGATGAAGAACTCGCCGCTGGTGTTGATCGCCGGCTATGTGTTCCACATCGGCTTCCTGCTGGTACTGCTGTTTTTCATCCCCCACATCCAGTTCTTCAAGGACGTGCTGGGTTTCGGCTGGGCCGGGCTGCCGTCGCCAGTGATCGATTTTCTGTCCATTCTCACCATCGCCGCGCTGGTGGCGCTGCTGGTGCACCGGCTGGTCGACCCGGTGCGCCGCTTCCTGTCCACATCTCAGGACTACATCGCCTGGGTCGTTACCACCCTGCCGGTAGTGACCGGCTACATGGCCATGCACATGGACGTGGTGCCCTACACCACCATGCTGGCGCTGCATATCCTGAGCGTGGAGATCCTGATGGTGGTGTTTCCCTTCACCAAGCTGATGCACGCCTTCACCTTCGCGGTGTCGCGCTACTACAACGGTGCGGCCATGGGTCGCAAGGGAGTCCAGCTATGAGTCCCTCGCTCGAACGCGGTCTCAACGCCTTCGTCAACCAGATCGACGGGCCCATTGCCTCCTATTTCAACAGCTGCGTGCACTGCGGCATGTGTGCCCATGCCTGCCTGTTCTACACCGAGACCGGTGATCCGAAGTACACGCCCATCTACAAGACCGAACCGCTGCGCCGCGCCTGGAAGCAGAACTTCACCTTCTGGGGCCGGTTGCTGTCGAAGCTGGGTCTGGAGAAGAAGATCACCGACGAGGAACTGGCCGAGTGGGAGACGCTCATCTACGACGGCTGCACCCTGTGCGGGCGCTGCACCGCCGTGTGTCCGGTCGGCAATGACATCACCTACATGATCCGCAAGTCGCGCGAGGCCATGGCCGCTTCCGGTCATGCCCCGGAAGGGTTGAAGATGGCCACCACCCGCGCCATCGAGATCGGCAGTCCCATGGGGGTGACCATCGATACCCTCAAGGCGCAGATCAAACACACCGAGAAGGAGACGGGCCTCACGGTGCCGCTGGATGTCGAGGGCGCCGAGTACCTGATGCTGCTGTCCTCTGCCGAGATCGCCCAGTTCAACGAGATCATCGGGGCGGTCACGGAGATATTCGACCGTGCCGGCGTGTCCTGGACCCTGTCCTCGACCGCCTTCGAGGCCACCAACAGCGGCATTCAGATTGGCTCCAGTGATCTGGCCGCGGAGCTGGTGCAGCGCATTGTCGACAGTGCCGAACGGCTAGGGGTCAGGACCGTTATCAGCCCCGAGTGCGGCCACGCCTACACCGCCCTGCGCTGGGAGGGGCCCAACCTCATCGGGCGCAGCTACCCGTTCGAGGTCAAGCATATCCTGGAGGTGCTGGATGAACTGCGCGCCGAGGGCCGGCTGCAGACCAGCGGCAGGGAATCGGCGCGGGTGACCTTCCACGACCCCTGCCAGCTGGTACGCCGCGGCGGCGTGGTGCAGCAGCCGCGCAGTCTGCTCAACATGGTGGCGGAGGACTTCGTCGAGATGCCCGATGCCGGGGTGATGAACTGGTGCTGCGGCGGCGGCGGCGGCGTGAGCGCCAACGAGCGCGCCAACCCGCTGCGGGCCCAGGTGTTCAGCCGCAAGAAGAAGCAACTCGACGGTCTGCAGGTGGAGAAGTTGGTCACGGCCTGTTCCAACTGCCGCAACATGCTCGAGGAAGGCCTGGAGGAGAACCGCATGGAGGATATCGAGGTGGTGGGCCTGACCGAGATGCTGGCGGAGTTTCTGCCGGAGAAGACGTGAAAATCATTAGCCACGGAAAACACGGAAAGCACGGACAATACCCAATACAAATGGGGCACAAACCGGAATCTACCCCGTCATCCCGGCCTGCGCCGGAATGACGGGAAATTCGTCAAGTAGCCAATTAAACCCCAATTCCCCATATGTCCGTGCTTTCCGTGTATTCCATGGCCATTATTCACCAGATAAAAGGACCCTGACATGACAGCAGAACGCGTCGTCGTCGATCCCATCACCCGCATCGAGGGGCATCTGCGCATCGAGGCCGAAACCGATGCTGACGGCAGCATCACCCAGGCCTACAGTTCCGGTACCATGGTGCGTGGCATCGAGATCATCCTGCGCGGGCGCGATCCACGCGATGCTTGGGCCTTCGCCCAGCGCATCTGCGGTGTGTGCACCCTGGTGCACGGCATCGCCTCGGTGCGGGCAGTGGAGGATGCGCTGGATTACAGCATTCCGCCCAATGCCCAGCTGATCCGCAACCTGATGATCGCCGCCCAGTACGTGCACGACCATGTCATGCATTTCTACCACCTGCATGCCCTGGACTGGGTGGACGTGGTCTCCGCACTCAAGGCCGATCCCAGGGCGACCTCGGAACTGGCGCAGTCGATCAGCAACTACGCCAAATCCTCACCCGGCTATTTCAGCGACATCCAGAAGCGGGTGAAGACCTTCGTCGAGTCCGGCCAGCTCGGCATCTTCGCCAACGGCTACTGGGGCCATCCGGCCTACAAACTGCCGCCCGAGGCCAACCTGATGGCGGTGGCGCATTATCTGGAGGCGCTGGAATGGCAGCGTGACGTGGCGCGGCTGCATGCCATCTTCGGCGGCAAGAATCCGCATCCCAATTTCCTGGTCGGTGGCACGCCTTCCGCCATCGCCATCAGCGCCGGCGGCGACGGTGCCGGCCGCCAGCGCCGCTTCCGCGGCGGCGCCGAGGGCACGGCCATCAACACCGTCGGCCTGCAGAAGGTAAAGACCATCATCGAGCGCATGCGCGATTTCGTCGATCAGGTCTACGTGCCCGATACCCTGGCCATCGCCGGTTTCTACAAGGACTGGGCCTTCCAGGGCGAGGGCATCGGCAATTTCATGACCTACGGTGACTTCCCGGAACAGGGCATGGACGATCCCTCCAGCTATCTGATTCCCTCCGGGGTGATCCTGGACCGCGATCTGTCGCGCGTCTACGAGGTGGACCTCAACGCCGAGGACCAGATCCAGGAGTTCGTCTCCCATTCCTGGTACAAATACCGGGACGGCAAGGACGTCGGCCTGCATCCCTACCAGGGCGAAACCGAGCTCGATTACACCGGTCCCAAGCCGCCCTACGACCAGCTCGATGTGGAACAGGACTATTCCTGGATGAAATCCCCCCGCTGGCGCGGCAAGCCGGTGGAGGTCGGGCCGCTGGCCCGGGTGCTGATGCTCTATGCCCGCGGTCATGAGCAGACAAAGGATCTGGTGCACATGACGCTGAACAAGCTGGACCTGCCGGTCGAAGGCCTGTACTCCACCCTCGGCCGCACCGCTGCCCGCACCCTGGAGACCAAGATCATCGCCGATGCCATGGGCACCTGGTACGACAACCTGATCGCCAACATCAAGGCCGGTGACGTGAAGACCTTCAACGAGACCAAATGGGAGCCCTCCACCTGGCCGAAGAAGGCGCAGGGCGTGGGTTTCATGGAGGCGCCGCGCGGGGCGCTGGCGCACTGGATCGTGATCGAGGACGAGAAGATCGCCAACTATCAGGCTGTGGTGCCCAGCACCTGGAACGCCGGCCCGCGTGATGCCGAGGGCAACGACGGTCCCTACGAGGCCGCCCTGGCTGGGCACAAGCTGCATGATCCCAAGCAGCCGATCGAGATCCTGCGCACCATCCACAGCTTCGACCCCTGCATCGCCTGCGCGGTGCATGTCACCGATCCGGAGGGGGAGGAACTGGTCAAGGTGAAAGTAAGGTGACGGCCGGGGGCGGGCGAATGGCCCATACCGGCCGTCATTGCGAGGAACGAAGTGACGCGGCAATCTCCATCAGGTTGCTTCTGCGGTACGAGATTGCCACGCTACGCTCGCAATGACGTGGTTTTATCCAACCCCGGCAGAAACAGGGTTGCAGGCACTGGAATTGCCCGCTATCCCTGTACTGGAATTTTCACGCAACGAGGTGAAACGATGACACGCTCCACGACGCAATGGCTGATCGCGATACTGTCACTGGCAACGGTTACGGGCGCTCATGCCCATGAAGGCCATGCCGTGACGACCACGCCGGGTGACAGCCTGCTGCACTGGCTGACGCATCCGGATCATATCCTGCCCCTGGTCGCTGGCGTTGCCCTGGTGGTCGTTCTGGGCGGTCTGCTGGTCAGGCACTTCAGACGCTAGACGCGGGTGGCTGTCAACGCTACGTCTCCGGTCCGACGCGGCTTCCTGCCACGGGAGGCGTTCGATACGCTGCTGCGGGCCCTCGATGGCGCCGGTTATGACTGCATCGGACCGCGGGTCGACGCTGACGCCATCCTGTATCGCGAGGTGAGCGCCGGCGCCGATCTGCCACAGGGGATGGAGGAGACCCAGGCACCGGGCCAGTATCGCCTCCGGGAAACCGGCACGCCGCGCTGTTTCGCCTGGGCCTGCGGACCGCAGGCGCTCAAGCCGCACCTGTTTGCCCCGCGCGAGCCCTTGTGGCGAAGCGAGCGCGACAGCGAGGGCCGTTTGCAGTTCCGGTCCACCGCGCCCGAGCCGCGGCCGCTGGCCGTGATCGGTGTGCGCGCCTGCGATCTGGCCGCGCTGGCGCTGCAGGACCAGCACTTTCTCCGGGCGGGCAGTACGGACCCTTACTATGCGCGCCGTCGCGAGGGCCTGTTCCTGGTGGCGGTCAATTGCACCCATCCCGCGGCGACCTGTTTCTGCGTATCCACCGGCGACGGCCCTCAGGCCGGCGATGACTGCGACCTGGTGCTGGACGAACTGGATGATGGCTATGCCGTACGCGCCGCCAGCAGTAAAGGCGAGACCATCGCGCAGCAACTGCCGCTGCAGGCAGTGACCGAGGCGCAGCAGGCGCAGATCGACCGCGAGCGCGAGGCGGCCAGCACCGCCCAGTCGCGCGCCATGCCCGCCGGCAATCTGCGCGAGCATCTGTTCAACGCCTGGGAGCATCCGCGCTGGGCGCAGGTGGCCGAACGCTGCCTGAGTTGCGGCAACTGCACCTCGGTGTGTCCCACCTGTTTCTGCCATCAGCAGGTCGACGTCCCGACGCTGGACGGCAGCAGCGCCACCCACTATCGGGAATGGGACTCCTGCTTCACGCAGAATCACAGCTACATCCACGGCATCACCCTGCGGCCGGACACCCGCTCGCGCTACCGCCAGTGGCTGACCCACAAGCTGGGCAGCTGGCATGACCAGTACGGGCGCAGCGGCTGCGTGGGTTGCGGCCGCTGCCTCACCTGGTGCCCGGTGGGCATCGACATCACCGAAGAGGTGAGCGCGCTGTTGAAGGAGGCCGGCACATGAACGCCTCCCTGCAGGTGCCCTGGCAGGCCGAGGTGGTCAGCCGGGTGCAGGAGACCCCCAGCGTATTCACCCTGGGGCTGAAGCTGGATGACCCGGCCGCGCCCGCGCCCTACCGCTTCGCGCCGGGGCAGTTCAACATGCTCTATCTTTACGGGGTGGGCGAGGTGCCTGTCTCGGTGGTCTCCGATCCCGAGCACGACGATGAGATCCAGCACACCGTGCGCGCCGTCGGCCGCGTCACCCACGGACTGGAGGCGCTGCGTCCCGGCGACCGGATCGGCCTGCGCGGACCGTTCGGCCGCGGCTGGCCGCTGGAGGCGGCCGCCGGCCGTGATCTGCTGCTGGTCACCGGCGGACTGGGCTGCGCGCCGGTGGTCTCGGTGATCAATTACGTCATGCAGCGCCGCGAGCGCTTCGGCCGCCTGGCCATCGTCCAGGGCGTGAAGCATATGGACGACCTGATCTGGCGCGAGCGCTACGAGGCCTGGAGCGGCCGGCCGGACACCGAGGTCCAACTCGCGGCCGATGTCGCCGGCAGCGGCTGGAACTGGCACGTCGGCCTGGTCACCGACCTGTTCGACCGGCTCACCATGCCGATCGATCAGGCCCTGGTCATGCTGTGCGGGCCCGAGCCCATGATGATCGCCGCCATCCGCCGGCTGCTGGAACTGGGTGTGACGCCCGAGTCGATCTGGCTCAGCATGGAGCGCAACATGCAGTGCGCCGTGGGCCTGTGCGGCCACTGTCAGTACGGCAAGGATTTCCTCTGTCGCCAGGGACCGGTGTTCAACTACCCCGAGATCAGCGGCCGGCTGGGAGTGAAGGGGTTTTGACAACCGAGTTCAAGAGCGCCACGGAATACACGGAAGACACGGAATGTCTGGGATTGCCATTGCCGTGGCGCTGCGCGCCCGGCAATGGCGACTCGGGTTTCACATGCATATTTTCCGTGCTTTCCGTGTATTCCGTGGCGCTCTTATAAAAAAGGCGTATCGCTATGGATGAATCAACCGCCAAACCGAAAGTCGCCGTGCACAAGTTCAGCTCCTGCGACGGCTGTCAGCTGGCCTTCCTGGACATGGGCGAGGACCTGCTCACTCTGTCCGCCATGGTCGATATCGTCCATTTCGCCGAGGCCGGCATGCTGGACGAGAACACGCCGGTGGATGTCGCCTTCGTCGAGGGCAGCCTCAATACCCGCCATGACCTGGAACGCATCCAGGCCATACGCAAGAACAGCCGCTTCCTCGTCACCATCGGCGCCTGCGCCACCGCCGGCGGGCTGCAGGCGCTGCGCAACTTCACCGACGCCGATGCCTGGCACAGTGCGGTCTACGCCACGCCCGAATACCTGGACAGCCTGACCACGGCCAGCCCGATCAGGTCCGCCGTGCACGTGGATCTGGAATTGTGGGGCTGTCCGGTCAACACCCGCCAGGTGACCGCTGCCGTGCGCGCGCTGCTGAGCGGCGTCACCCCGGCGGCGGAGCAGGACAAGGTATGCATGGAGTGCAAGCGTCGTCAGGCCGTGTGCGTCATGGTGGCGCACGGCACGCCCTGCATGGGCCCGGTGACGCGCACCGGCTGCGGCGCCCTGTGCCCGAGCTTCGAGCGCGGCTGCTATGCCTGCTACGGCCCGGCCGAGAATCCCAATACCGATGCCCTGTCGCACTGGTTCGAGGGGCTCGGGCTGCTGCCCGAACAGCTGCGCGAGCAGTATCACGGCATCAACAGCCAGGCCGAACCCTTCACCGCGGCCGGCAACAGGTACCGCAAATGACAGAATCGAAAAAAATCGCGGTGAAGGTGCCGGTGCTGGCCCGGGTGGAGGGCGAGGGCGCGCTGGATCTGGCCATCGAGAACGGGGCCATCACCGAACTGAAGCTGGAGATCTACGAGCCGCCGCGCCTGTTCGAGAAATTCCTGGAGGGCTGCGAGGCCCAGTCAGTGATAGACCGGGTGGCGCGCATCTGCGGCATCTGTCCGGTGGCCTACCAGATGAGCGCGGTGCACGCCTACGAGAAGGCCTGGGGGGTGGAGGTCGCGCCCTGGGTGCGCGACATGCGCCGGGTGCTGTACTGCGGCGAATGGATCCAGAGCCATGCCCTGCATATTCATTTACTGGCCGCGCCGGATTTCCTCGGCTTCGAGTCGGCCACCGCCATGGCCCGCGACTATCCCGAGCAGGTGCGCCGCGGCCTGCGGCTGCAGGGGCTGGGCAACGAGCTGATCGCCCTGTTCGGCGGCCGTGCCGTGCATCCCATCGGGGTCAGGGTGGGCGGTTTCCACCACGCCCCCGAAGCGCACAAGGTCGCGGCCATGGTCGGTGAGCTGACCGCGGCCCGCGTCGAGGCCGAGGCGCTGCTGGACTGGCTGTTCACCCTGGAACTGCCGGCGGACGAACAGGACTTCGTCAATGTCGCCATGCGCCATCCGCAGGAATACCCGATGAACGCCGGACGCATCGTCTCCAGCGCCCGCCACGACCTGGACCCGGAGGACTTCGAACGGCACTTCCGCGAATTCCAGGCGCCGCATTCCACCGCCCTGCATGCCCACCTGGACGGCCGGCCCTACCTGGTCGGGCCGCTGGCGCGGCTGAACCTCAATGCCGACCAGCTGCCGGGCGAACTCACCCAGCGCCTGGCCGCCGCCGGCATCGAACTGCCCAGCCGCAACATGTATCACAGCATCATCGCCCGCGCGGTGGAACTGCTGTATGCCATCGACGAGGCCCTGCGGCTGCTGCGCGACTACCATCGCCCGGACAAGGCGTATGTGGAATCCACCCCGGGCCCGGGAACGGCGGCCTGGGTGACCGAGGCGCCGCGCGGCATTCTCTGGCACCGCTACCGCCTCGACGACCGGGGCCGGGTGCAGGCCGTTACCATCGTCCCGCCCACCAGCCAGAACCAGGCCCGTATCGAGGAGGACCTGCGGCTGGGCCTGACCCGCGCCGGCCTGGACCGCGACGAGGAGGCCCTGCGACGCCAGGGCGAGATGATCATCCGCAACTATGATCCCTGCATCTCCTGTGCGACCCATTTCCTGCGCCTGAGTGTGCGGCGCTGAGGCGCCGCGCCCTGCCCATGTACCGGTTTGCGCCCGCAACAGTTTCGGGTCGTGCGGTCCGAAGCACCGATCTGTGTTTCGCCCTGTTGTTCGCCTCGGTACTGCTGACCGCTCCCGGGCAGGTGGTGGGTGCGGTCAATGACGCCCCGCCGCCGCCCTGGCCGTCCATCGGCCTGGCGCTGGGATCGGGTGGGGCAGGAGGACTGGCGCACATCGCCATGCTGCAGGTCTTCGATGATCTGTCGATCCGCCCTGATCGCATTGCCGGCACCAGCATCGGGGCGGTGATCGGTGCCCTCTATGCCGCGGGCCTGAGTGCGCAGCAGATCCGTGACATCTTCGCCGAGTTCGGCGGTTCCAGCCTGGATGCCCTGTCCCGGCTGGCCGACCCGGATGCCGGGCTGACATTCGCCGACTTCGTCGAGATCGATATCGACAACGGCGGGCTGATCGACTCAGGCGGCTTTCTCGACTTCCTGGCAGAGAAGATCGAGGCGCGAACCTTTGCGGAGTTGGAAATCCCGCTGGAGATCGTCGCCACGGATTACTGGAGCGGCCAGACGGTGGTGCTGAAGGAGGGTGATCTGTTTGCTGCAATCGGGGCGAGCATGGCGGTGCCCGGCCTGTTTGCGCCGGTGCCGCGTGGCGAGCAGCTGCTGATCGACGGCGGGACCTCGGATCCGCTGCCGTTCGATCTGCTGGAAGGTCGGCATGCCCTGATCGTCGCAATCGATGTCTCCGGTTCACGCCGGGACGGCGGACAGGATGAGGTGGAATGGAATCGCCTGGTCTTCAGTACCTTCGAAATCATGCAGCAGTCCATCATCGCGGCGCGGATGCGTGCCTGGAAGCCGGATATCTACATCAAGCCGGATACGAGTGGCGTGCGGCTGCTGCACTTCAATCGCATCGACAGGATTCTCGAGCAGGCCGGACCGGCAGCGCGCACGTTGAAGCAGCAGCTGCTGGAAGCCCGGAAAGCAATGACTGAATAAACGCCGCCGGGTTCTATCTGGCCGATTTGGGGCCGACCAGCAGCCAGACGATGAAGCCGACCAGCGGCAGGATGAGCAGCACCAGGATCCAGGCCACCTTGGCGCCGGTGGAGGCGGTGCTCTGGACTGTACTGACAATGGCCCAGATGATCAGGATGAGAAGGATCAGGCCAAGCAGGCCGCCGACTTCGATGCCCATGTGAGTTCCCCGCTGGTGGTTGCTGTTTTCCAGACCGCAGGATAACAGGAATCCGGCGCGGTCTCAGCCGGACGGCCGGATCCGGGCCCGCTGCAGGATCTCGCTGACCAGCCGCTCCAGATCCACCTCGGTCGAGGTGTCCACGACTATGCTGATCCGGCGTTCGTCCCCGGTCAGCGGTTCCTGGTGTTCCAGCTGTTGATCGAGTACCGCGAGATCGGCCTCGGAGGGATCGCCGCCGCTGCGGGCGCGGGCCTGGATGCGCTGGCGCAGTACGGGTTCGGGCGCGGCCACGTCGAGGATCACCAGCGGGATGCCGGCCACCTGGGCCAGGCGCTGGAAATTCTGCCGTTGCTCGCGCATGAGGAAGGTGGCGTCGACGAACACCGGCAGGCCGGCGTCGACGATGCCATAGGCCAGTGCCTGGAGGCGCTGGTAGGTCTTGCGCGTGAGCGAGGGGCTGTAGGCGTCGGCGCCCTGCGCATGGGTGGAGTCCAGCGGTGACAGGCCCAGCAGACGCTTGCGTTCCACATCGGAGCGGATGCGGATGCAGTTGCAGGTCTCGGCCAGCTGCTGGGCCAGCCGGCTCTTGCCGGAACCCGACAGCCCGTGCATGAGCACGATGGGGGTGGCGCCGTGGTTCTGGGTATAGGCCCGCGCCAGCTTCAAATGGCGGACTAGCTGGTGACGGGCCGCTTCGGCGCGCTCGGTATCGTCCCGGTGCTGCTCGCACTCGATGGCCGCGACCTTGGCCCGCACCATGGCGCGGTAGACGCGGTAGTCGTTCAGCAGCGACAGCCCCATGTAGTCGTTGGCGTATTCCAGGTATTCGTTCAGAAAGCGCCAGGCCAGGTTATGCTGCCCCTGATAGTCGAGGTCCATCAGCAGGAAGGCGATCTCGCTCAGGGTGTCGATCCAGCGCAGGTCGGGGGAGAACTCCAGACAGTCGAAGATCTCCACCCCGCCGTCGATGTCGACCATGTTGGCCAGGTGCAGGTCGCCGTGGCATTCCCGGATCCAGCCCTCGCGCCGGCGCTGCTCCATGTCGTCCTGATGCTGCTCTAGCTGGGTTTCGGACCATTCCCGCAGCGGTTCAAGCTCGGCCAGCAGGGCCGGTTCATCGATGCGGGCGTCGATCTGATTGAAGTTCTCGCGGATGCGTTCGGCGATGCCCTCGAAGCTGCCGTAGCCGCTGTCCGGCGGCGCCGGCGGCAGGCTGCGGTGAAAGGCCGCCAGGGTCGCGGCCAGCTGGTCGATGTGGTCGGTAGTGAGTTCTTCCCTGGCGGCGAGCCGGTCCAGACGACGCGTATCGTCGAACTGCTTCATCTTGAGCGCATATTCGATCGGCTCCCCGGTGCCGCCGAGTTGCGGGTCTTCCGGTGTGCCGGTCACCGCGACCACATCGAGATACAGCGCCGGGGCCAGGCGACGGTTGAGTTCCAGTTCAACCTCACAGTCCTCGCGGCGTTGTTCGAGGGTGCTGAAATCGAGAAATCCGAGGTCGACCGGCTTCTTGAACTTGTAGGCGATGCCGCCGGTGAGCAGAATATATGAGATATGGGTTTCGATCACGCGGAAGTCGCCGACCGGATGCGGAAAGCGCTCGGCTGACTGCAACGCAGTTATGATAGTCTCCAGTCTGGATGCGGTAGCGCTCATGCAGCGGTCCGGCCCGGCGCCCATGTGCGGACGCGAATATGTGTGTCAACGCTGTTTCTGATATCCAGACATCCTACGTCGCGGCCGGGAGGCCGCATTGACCGGAGTCAAGCTTGGCGCATTTACAGGAGCAGGCAGGGGTTTTCGGCGTCGGTTCCGCCCAGGGCGTGGATGCCCTGGGCTGGGCCGCGATTGATTATCTGCGCACCGCCCTGTCCGGGCATCCGGCCGTCGAGTCTGTCCGCTGGCATGTCTGCCGCACGCCGGCGGACATGCTGCCGCACTGGGACGCTCTGGACCGGGTCATCCTGCTGGATGCCATGCCGGTGACAGGCCCGGACGCCGGCCCGCGCTGGGTGACACTGCAGGCACTGGAAGCGGCCGGCGGCCTTTCCTCACATGGCCTGGGTATCCGCGAGGTGGTCGAACTGGCGGCGGCGCTGGAGTTGCGGCCGCGGCTGTCCATCCTCGGGCTGGTGGTGGATCCGCAGGCCGGTCAGACGCCGGCCGACTGGCTGGCGCAACAGGGGCCGGCGCTGACGCGGATGGTGGCGGCACGGTTGCAGGGTATGGAGTCAGACGAAGCCTTGTAGGTTGGGTTAGCCCGCAGGGCGTAAGCCAACGTTCAGGCCTGTTCGTTGGGTTATGGCGCTGTCGCGCCTAACCCAACCTACGGTGTTCCAGACCTCCTCGTTCCCTGGATGTCAGGCCGGGTTAAGCGCAGCGTTCCCCGCACGCTTCCGGGTATGGCGGTGCAATGAAAAGTCAGCAGATCCGCGGCAGCGGATCGTCCTCGAGCTCCTCCAGCAGCCGTTCGCCGCCGATGCCGGTCTCCAGCAACACCCGGTCGGCGCCGGCCTCCAGGGTGCCGATCAGGCAGGCCTCGCTGCCCTCGGGCAGGGCCTGCCAGCGCGCCAGCAGGGCCTCGGCCTGCGCCGGCGCGACCACCGCCACCACCCGGCCCTCGCAGGCCAGGTACAGCGGGTCATAGCCTAACATTTCGCACACCGACCGTACCGGATCGCGCACCGGCAGCGCGGCCTCACGCAGACGCACACCCAGGCCGGTGGCGCGGCTGATCTCGTGACAGACGCTGGCCAGCCCGCCGCGGGTGGGGTCGCGCATGAAGCGCAGTCCGTCCAGATCACGCGCGGCGCGGGTGAGCGGCAGCACGCTGGCGGCATCCGAGCGCAGATCGCCGCGCAGGCCGAACTGCTCGCGTGCCAGCATGACCGCAATGCCGTGATCGCCCACCGGGCCGCTGACCAGGACCGCATCGCCGGGCCGGATCCGGTCCAGCCCGAGTACCGGGCCGGGCAGGGCCAGGCCGATGCCGGTGGTGGCCAGGTACAGGCCGCCGCCCTCGCCACGACGCAGCACCTTGGTGTCGCCGGCCACCACCTGTACCCCGATGTCCCGCGCCGCCGCGGCCAGGCTGGCGATCAGTCGGTCCAGCAGCGCCAGTTCCAGCCCCTCCTCGATGAAGGCGTTGAGGCTGAGGTACTTCGGTTCGGCGCCGGCCACGGCCAGATCGTTGGTGGTGCCGTGCACGGCCAGGGAGCCGATGTCACCGCCGGGGAATTCCAGCGGCTGGACGGTGAAACCGTCGGTGGTGAACAGGCAGTGCGCATCACCCAGTTGCAGCCTCACGGCATCGGCCTGCACGTCCAGGGCCGGGTTGCCGAGATGACGCTGGAACACGGATTCGATCAGTTCGCGCATGAAGCGGCCGCCGTTGCCGTGGGCCAGAGAGATGTAGGTATCGTCGTTCATAACCCTGTTGGGGAAACGCTGATCAGAAGACCGGAGATATGGCGACGCTGGTACAGCGTCATTCCCGCTTTCGCCGCATGACGGATGGGTCAGGGCGTCCTCAATCTTCTCCGCACCGACTCCCGAGGTAATCATACACCTGTCCCGCACTGATGCCGGCATCATTGCAGGGCAGCTGCCTGCAGAGCAAGACCTGAAAGCCTGCGTCCTGCAACTGGCGTTGCGCCAGCTCGGTCAGCAGACGGTTCTGGAACACCCCGCCGGTGAGACCGACACGGGTGAAGGCATGCACCCCGGCCGCGCGCCGGGCAAGGTCACGGATGGCGGCAGCCAGGCTGGCGTGAAAGTCGGCGGCGCGCTGTGCCGCCGGCCGGCCGGCGTCGCGCAGACGGGGCAGCAGGGGCGCCCAGTCGAGCTGCCAGGGCAGGCTGTCGGTGTTCAGCGGCAGCGCCAGCGCCTCGCCCGGGCAGTTCGCAGCCGCCTGTTCCAGCCACATCGGCCCCTGGCCCTCATAGCTGGCCGTCTCCAGCAGTCCGGTCAGACTGGCGGCGGCATCGAACAAGCGACCGGCGGCGCTGGTGGCCGGTGCGTTCAGGCCGCGCTGCCAGGCCTGGCGCAGCAGATCCGGTGCCGGCACCGGTGGGGTGTAGCCGACGCCGCTTTCCCAGCACAGGGCCGCCGCCGCCCGCCAGGGCTCGCGTCCGCCGCGGTCGCCCCCGGGCAGACGGAACGGGCGCAACCGGGCCAGATGCCGCCAGTCGCCGGGCCGGCCGTAGAGGGCCTCGCCGCCCCACAGGCTGCCGTCGGCGCCGTAGCCGGTGCCGTCCCAGGTAAAGACCAGGCAGGGCTCGTCGATGCCGTGTTCGCCGCACAGGGCGCTGGCATGGGCATGATGATGGAACACCGGCGTGACCGGCAGCTGCGTCTCACAAGCCCAGCGGTGGGTGGTGTAATCGGGATGGGCGTCGCACAGCAGTCGTGCGGCGCGCACGCCATAGAGTGCCTGCAGGTCCGTGACCAGCTGTTCGAACACGCTCAGACTGCGCCGACCACCCATATCGCCGATGTGGGGTGAGACAATCAGGCGCCGGTCCCAGGCCAGCGCCAGGGTGTTTTTCATGTGGGCGCCCACGGCGAGCAGCGGTTCGGGCACGGGCCGGGGGAGTTCCAACTCCAGCGGCGCGTCGCCGCGGCCCAGTCGCAGCGGGCGCACGGCACCGGCGATGGGCCGCTGCACGCTGTCATCGGCCGGGCGCTGGATGGGCCGGTTGTGATGCAGAAAGCCGTCCGCGATCCCGGACAGCCGGGTATCCGCCTCGGCGTTGTCGGTGAGCACCGGCTCGCCGCTGAGATTGCCCGAGGTGGCCACCAGCGGGGCGCCGACCGCCTCCAGCAGCAGGCTGTGCAGCGGCGAGCAGGGCAGCATGACCCCCAGTTCGCGCAGCCCGGGCGCCAGTGCCTCCGGCAGAGTGGCCTGCGGCGCGCGCGGCAGCAGCAGGATCGGCCGCTGCGGGCTGCGCAGACGGGCCAGGGTCTCCCGGCTGCAGCTGACCTCCTGCTGCAACAGGGTGTCGTCATCCGGAAACAGCACGGCCAGCGGTTTGTGCAGCCGCGGTTTGCGCGCCCGCAACCGTTCGATGGCGGCCGGGTCGGCGGCGGCGCACATCAGGTGATAACCGCCGATCCCCTTGACTGCCAGCACGGCGCCGTCGCGCAGCGCGGCTGCCGCGGCCGTCAGCGCCGCTTCACCTTCGGCGGTTGCGGCCGTGGCCATGCCAGGCCGGTAGCTCAGCCAGGGGCCGCAGACGGGACAGGCGATGGGTTCGGCATGAAAGCGCCGGTCGGCCGGCTCGCGGTACTCGGCTGCACAGGCCGGGCACAGGTCGAAGCCGGCCATGGTGGTGTTGGGCCGGTCATAGGGCAGGGTGCGGATGAGGGTGTAGCGCGGCCCGCACTGGGTGCAGTTGTTGAACGGATAGTGGTAGCGGCGGTCGGCCGGATTGCGGATCTCGGCCAGGCACTCGGGGCAGGCGAAGTGATCAGGCGGGATATGGATCCAGGGCCGGGCGTCGGACCGGCTGGGCTTGATGCGGAAGTTCTCCAGCCGCTGCCAGGCAAGCGACTCGCGCGCGGCGATGCGCGGTGCGGCGGCAGGCGGGGCCTGGGCAGTCAGCGCCTGTTCGAACCGGGCCAGCCGACCGGACTCGCCCTGGCCCAGGATCTCGACCTGGCCGGAGCGGTTGCGGATCCAGCCGTGGATGCCGTGTTCGAGCGCCAGACGATAGACGAAGGGACGGAAGCCCACGCCCTGGACGCGACCGGTGAGCAACCAGCGAAGGGTCTGAAGGGATGGGGACACGGGCGATAGTCGCGGCGACCTGCCTCGATCAGTGGCAACCCTGCAACCTTCGCATCGATCAATGCGCCGCGCAAGCGGCGGCCGGAAACGAAAACGCCCCGGCCTGGACCGGGGCGCCACGGTTCTGTCTGCAGACAGCCGCCGTATCAGAGACTGCGGTCCGTCTCCTGCTCCAGCCGGTACTGCTTGACGGCCAACTCGGCCTGTTCGCGGGCCTTGGTGGCCAGCTTCATGGCCTCGTCCTTGTTGCCCTTCTTGGCGGCTTCCTGAGCCTCATTGAAGAATTTCTCGGTATCGCGCCAGATCCAGTCGTTGGACTTGGCCTCGGCGATGGCGGTCGCGGCCTGATCCAGGGCCTTGTCGACCGAGCCGGCGACGGCGGTGAGCGGCAGGGCACTGCCCAGGGCCAGGCCGGCGGCGAGGGCGAAAGCAGAGGTGCTGTGGGTCATGCGCATAGTGTCAACTCCTTGTATTGCTGGTGGTTTTGTGGTGCGTATTGTTGTGGTGCGCGGTGGCGGGCGAGCGCTGCATACCGCGCGGCTTGTAAGGTAGAGACGAATCAGCGGCGGCAGGTATTCCCGCCTCTGTTTCAATCGGGGATGGCGCTGAGACTGCGGCCGCGAATCCCCGGGGCGCCGCCTGCCCGTCTGATTATAGAGCCCGGGCGGCGCTTCATCAGCCCCGCCGGCCCGGCTCAGCGCATCAGCCCGCTCAGGGTGTCGACGATCTCGGGCTTGTCCCACTCCAGGCCGCCGAACAGGCCGTAGCGGATCCTGCCCTCGGGATCGAGAATGAAGGTGGTCGGCACGGCCGTGATCATCCATTGCGAGACCACTGTGCCGTCCGGGTCGAGCAGCACGGGGAAACTGACGTCGATATCGTGCTTGTGCAGAAAGCCCTCGACCTCGTCGCGCGGCTCGGCCATGTTCACCGCCAGGATGGCAAACCGCTCCTCGCCGAGCTTGTCGCTGAGCCGCTGCATGGAAGGCATTTCCTTGATGCAGGGCGGGCAGTAGGTGGCCCAGAAGTTCACCATCACCACCTTGCCCCGGTAGTCCTCCAGGCTGTGGCTATTCCCCTCCAGGTCCTGCAGTGCGAAGGCGGGCAGCGGCTCGCCGCGGTATTCCATCAGTTCGTCGGCCGACAACGGCGGGGCGGTCAGTGCCAGTATCAGGAGGAACAATCGCAGCATCATGGGGCCTCCATCTGCTTGAGTTGTTGCAACGCCTGTTCCACCAGTTCGGGCAGGCGCCGGGCCATGGCGCGTTCCGCCTCGGTGGCGTCCTCGCGGTCGTAGAAGTGACCGCGCACGCCCGGCAGCAGTTCCACCCGCACCCGGCTGCCGCCCTGTGCCAGCGTCTGCCTGAGCTTGTCGACCCAGAAGCGGGCCGGGGTGTTGGTCGGTTGCATGATCACGATCGGCAGCCGGGTCTGATGCACCACCGGCAGGTAGTCCATGGGCTGGCCGGGTTGGGGGTTGCTTGCATTGAGCATCGGGTAGAACAGGATGGCGCCGCCCAGTCGGGTGTCCTCCGGGCGCTCGGCCTGCCAGATGCGCGCGCCGCGCAGCGCCGGCACGGCACCATAGCCGCTGGCGATCAGGATGATGCGTTTGTCGGTGGTTTCCACCGCATGCCGGATCAGCCGGGCCACCTCGCGGCCTTCCAGGCTGCGCATGCTGCTGGGCGCGATGGGCAGGAAATGCGCCCCCAGCAGGTCGGCCATCCAGACCTCGATCCCGCGCCGCGACAGCACCTCACCGGCCTGCGCCTCGGCCCGGCCCAGGCCCAGATCGCAGGGGAAGCCCAGCAGCAGGGTGTCGCCCCCGGCGCTGAAACGGCGCAGGTCCATGTCGATGCCGTCGCCGAGCCGGATGCGCTCGATTTCGGCCTCCGCGTACACCGCGGGTGCGAGCAGGAACAGAGACAACAGCAGGACGAGGCGGCGAAGCAAGACAGACTCCCAATCGCTTGCAGACTGGAGAGCAATATCCTAGCACAACGGTCGCGCACCACGGCGCAATCCGCCCTGAACCGTATTGAGCATGCGAACCATTATCACCACTGCCATCGATCGGCGGTTGATCCGCTGCCGCCCCGGCGGGGATGGCGGCGTCGACCTGACTGCCTCAGGCGTCCCCGGTGTCGGGGCCGTAATGCTGATAGGGGCTGGTATCCAGCCAGGCATCGAATTGATCGGCGGGCAGCGGCCGGCTGATGTAATAGCCCTGGGCAACGTCGCAGTCCAGCCGCTCGAGCTGCTGCAGCATCGCCTGTGACTCAACCCCTTCGGCCACCACCGTCAGGCCCAGATCATGGGCCAGCGCAATGGTGGATCTGACGATGGTCAGGGATTCGCAGCCGTCCAGCATTGCCTGGACGAAGCTCTTGTCGATCTTGAGCGCGCTGACGGGCATCCTCTGCAGATAGCTCAGGGATGAATAGCCGGTACCGAAATCGTCGATCAGCAGCGAGAAGCCTTGTTCATGCAGCTGTCTTAGGGTGTTCAGCGATTTGTCGGGATTGAGCATCAGGGCGCTCTCGGTCAACTCCAGCTTTATCAGATCGACATCGGTATCGCAGGTATTCAGCATCTGTTCGATCTTTTCCAGTAATCTCCCGTCGTGCAGGTTGTTGGCGGAGAGGTTGACCGAGATCGGTACCGGACGGTTCCGGCTGCGCCAGCGGGTGGCCTGACACATGGCCGCGCTCAGCACCCAGTCCGTCAGGGGCTTGATCAGGCCGGTATCCTCGGCCAGCGATATGAACTCACCGGGTGGAATCATGCCGTCGCGGGGATGGTTCCAGCGCACCAGGGCCTCCACGCCCCACAGCCTGTGCGTGCGCAGATCGATCTTGGGCTGGTAATGGAGTACCAGTTCATCCCGGTCGATGGCGTCGCGCAGCTGCCCGGCCAGCGACAGGCGCCGGTGCGCCCGGGCCTCGTCTTCCGGGACATACAGCGCATAATGCGTGCCGGCGCGGCGGGCCTGGCGGACCGCCGAGCCCGCCCGCCGGATCAGTTCCGGGGCCTCCTCGCCATGCTCGGGGAACAGGCTGATGCCGATGGTGACGCTCACGTACAGGCTCAGCCCCTCGATGGTAAAGGGGGCTTCCAGCGTGGTTATGATATCCCGGGCGCATGCCAGCGCCGACTCGGGCCGGTTGTCCGGCAGCAGTATGCCGAATTCCTTGCCGCGCATGCGTGTCAGGATCGCGGTATCGGGCAGGCACTGGCCGAGGCGCGCCCCGATATCATTGAGCAGACTGTCTCCGTGATGAAAGCCGAGCGTTTCGTTGATGGTGTGGAAGCGCTCGACCTCGATCAGCAGCAGGGCCGTGGCCGAGGCTGCCTCCAGGCGTTCATGCAGGCTTTCATCGAAGCTGGCATGATTGGGCAGTTCAGTCAGGGCATCGTAGTATGCCATGTGGGCGATGGTGGCGTGCGCCTGTTCGTGTGCCGCCGATACGCGCAGGGCGCGAACACCGTACACCAGGTCCTCCGCCGCCTCGCCGAGCAGGGCGATTTCGTGGCTGTCGAAGGCGTCCTTCTCGGTGGCATAGATACCCATAACGCCGATAAGACGGTGGTTGAGCTGTAACGGCAGCAGGGCCGCGGCGCGAATCGACTGCTGCCGTGCCGCCTCGGCCCATGTCGCCATCGCTGGATCCGAACATGTATCCCGGCAGATGAAGGTCTCGCCCAGTTCGATGACGTCCCGCAGGGGATGGTTGTCTCCCTGCATGTCCAGCAGTCCCAACGGCTCCCTGTCTGCGGGCGTGTCGGTTTCCTGCATTGCGATTGATTTCAGATGCAGTCGTTCGGGTTCGGTTTCGTCCCTGAAGGCGACCCAGGCGGCGTGGTGGCCGCCGAAGGCGACGATGTTGTCGCATACCCCGCGCAGCAGTTCCGCTTCGCTGGTGGCGCGTACGACGGCGTGATTGCACGCGCTCAGGGTGTGCAGGGCGCGGTTGCTGCGCTGCAGCGAGGCGGCCATGTCATCGAAGGCGCCGGCCAGCTGACCCAGTTCATCGCTGCCACGTGTCAGTCCGGTCCGGCGGGCCAGGTTGCCTCCGGCCAGTTCCCCTGCCGTATCCTTCAGGGCGTTGACCCGCCGCAGTACCAGGATGTCGCTCCCGAACCAGGCGGCGGCGAACACCAGCAGGGAGACGAGCGCCAGCAGGGAGCCGGTGCGATAGAGATAATGGTTGACCTCGGCAAATGCCACCTGCGCGGGGATGCCCAGGCTGACGTAGATGCGTTCGTTGGCGTCGCCGTGCAGCGATTCGAAGGCATACAGTGTCGGTTTCCCGTATGCATCCTTCAGGGTGACCACTGTTCCGTCCGTATGCTGTCCGATGGCCTCGAACAAAGGCTGCTCGCTGATCGAGTCGCCTGCATGGAAGGGGGAATCCGCAGAACGCGCCAGTATCGTACCCCCGCTGTCCATGACCATCAGGCTTGATCCCGGCTGCAGCTCCAGGCCGGACATGAGATCTTCCAGCCAGGACAGGCCGAGGGCGGCGAACACCACTGCGGTGATCCCACCGTTGCTGTCCAGTACCGGATAGCCGAAAACGATGACCGGGGCGCCGGTGATGCGCCCGGACTGGTATTCACCGATACCCAGCCCGCGGTTGCGCACGGCGCGCTGGAAATAACTGCGATCGGCAATGTTCACCGCCCGATCGAAGGGCTGGGCGCTGCAGAATATGTTGCCATCCGGCGTGGCCACGCCGAGGTTGAGATAGGACGGGTTTGGCCGGCGCAGCATGGCCAGGATCTCGTTGCACGCCTGCCTGCGGTCGCTGTCCGGACGCGCGGCCGGCAGCTGTGCCATGCTCATCAGCAACTGTCGGGTCGAGCTTATCAGTTGACGCTCTTCATGGATCGCGGCCTGAACGATGTGCAGTGCCTGTGCCTCGACCGCGGCTTCCACTCCCTGGCGCTGCAGATGTGCGCTGTAGCCGATCAGGGCAAAGGCCGGCATCACGGCCAGCAGCACCAGCAGCAGCAGACGGCTTCGCAATCCCGCTATGGCCTTTCTCACAGTGATTCACCCGACGGTTCTGAGTGTGTTCGCATGGAGCTCGACACCGTGCCCATGCAAATGAGGATAACAGCTTATGTCTGCCTTGCACTTTAGCGGCCGGGCAGGCGTTATCCTGATGCCGGATGGACGGTGACCGGGGGTGGATTCGGGTGGTGGACAGCCGGGCATGCGGGGGAGGAGGGTGGCGCCGGGTTCCAAAAAAAACGGTGGCCACGTGGGCCACCGCCAAGCCGTCGCTGTAGGACATGCGACGACCCTCAGCCGAACACCTCTTCGTTGGCGGGCAGCTGGGGATCGCGCGACCATTCGTTCCAGGAACCGAAATAGTTGCGTACCTTCTGGAAACCGGCTTCCTTCAGTGCCACATAGGTGTTGGAGGCGCGTGCGCCCTTGAAGCAATAGATGATGATGTTGTCCTCGGGGTAGAGTCCGTACTCGGCGCACAGGGCCCGGATCCTGTCGGGCGACTTGAAATACGGGATCTGGCCGTCGCGCTCGAGGAAGCTGTACCACTCCATCCAGCGCGCGCCCGGCAGGCGGCCCTTGCGGGGGGCGAAATCCACGCCATAGGGTGAGGAACTCTTTGCATCCCATTCCACCCGGTCGCGGATGTCCAGGAGCTTGACGTCCGGCTTGTCCAGGCAGTTCAGCACCTCGTCACGCGTCGCCAGCATCTCCGGCTGCGGGTCGATGGCGAATTCGACCGGCGTGGTCGGCACCGGCTCGGCATCGGCGGGCAGGCCTTCCTCCAGCCAGGCGCTGAAGCCGCCGTCCAGCACGCCGGTGCGGGCATGGCCCAGGTAGCGCAGCAGCCAGTAGCCGCGGCAGGAGCCGCCGTAGCGGCTGTCGTAGGCATCCTCGTAGACGATGGCGGTGGTGTCCGGGGTCAGTCCGATCGCGGAGAGCTGCTGGCGGAAATGCTCGTGCAGCTTCTCCAGTCCTTCCGGCGTGGTCTCGGCCAGGTAATAGAAAATGTCCGGAAGATTGACTGCGCCCTGGATGTGGCTCTCGGCATAGTCGTCGCTGTCCCGGATATCGATCAGCATGACCTTGTCCGTTTTCATCAGTTCCATGGCCTCGCCCGGGGTATACAGGATCTTGTCTTTCATTGTTTTCCTCCAGTGTGGTTTGGTCTGATACTGCGCATGGATATTCACTGCGGCCGCTCGAACCGCTGCGCGGCAGGCGCACCGCTGGTCTCGCCTTCCTTCAGCGGCGGACGCGGCGGCACTGCGGGAAAGAAGATGCGCTCCTCTTCCTCGGCCCGCAGGCCATGGCGACGGTCCTGGTTGAAGGGCCCGTTCATCACCACTCTGCCGCCGTGTTCGCGCGCCTCGCGCTGCGAGATTTCCAGTTCCTCGGCGGCCTGACCGGACCAGGGCATGACGTAGTAGGCCGGCTGCGGGCTGCCCGGCAGCTGCAGCCAGAGATAGATGGCCTCGCCGCTGCGCGGGTGGGTGGCCAGCACCACGGCCTCCTCGGCGTTGTTGAAGAATTCCTGGCTGAGTGGGCGGGGCTGCGACAGCAGCTGGTTGTAGAGATACAGCGCCAGGCCGACCGAGACGCCCAGGTACATCAGGCTGATTCCCCGAAACAGTGAGCTGCGCGTGGTCTTGAGCGAGAACAGGGCATAGCCCAGGCACAGCAGCAGGTAGGCGACGAGCAGGGCAGTGAGGTGAGAATTCATCATTGTTTGTAGGCATCGAAGTTGTAGCCGCCGGTGGGCGCGGTGACCAGTTTTCTCGGTGCTGAACCGACGCTTCCGTCCACCAGTTCGCCGTCCGCATCCAGCTGAAAGTTGAACACCGTCAACTCTTCGCCCAGCCGACGCAACTCCACCTCGCTGACCAGGATCTGGCGGGTGGTACGGGTGGTGCCGGAGGGTTTCACTGTCGAGACCAGCACCGTGACCGGAACCGGCCAGCTGTCGGCGCGGTTGAAGTACATGTGCAGGTTGACCGTGTATTCGCCCTCCACGATGCCGCGCGAGTAGGCGTTTTCGTAATTCAGCTGCGAGACGTCATTGCGAAAGCCGATGTCGTCGCGCAGCAGGTTGAAGACCTCCCCGGCCAGGTTGGAGTAACCGACGGGCCGGTCCTGCGGGCCCTGCACCCAGAGATCGACATCGGCGTCGATGTCGTCATCCCAGCGGGCCTCGATCATCACGTTGCCGGGGGCGGCCACCTCCTGCTCCGTGCGTTTCTTCTCCGGCGGGTTGATGTGCGGCAGGAGGATGATCACCAGGGCGATGAAACCCAGCAGGGCCAGGGTGATGACATCACGGAAGACGACGTCGGAATCGTCCTCGGCCTCGGCGGCGAAGGAGAAGTGCTTGCTCATGCGGCTGCTTCCGGCTCGGCCGACTCCAGGATGGCCGCGATCAGGTTGATGACGCCGGTGCGCAGCATGGTGTAGTTGGCGTTCAGCCACAGATTGGTCACCGCGCCGACCAGGGTGGTATACAGCGCCACGCCCATGCCGTTGGTGAGCACCGCCACCAGCTTGCCCACCTGGGAACTGTCGCCCACGGCGTTGGCCGGCACCTGGGTCAGGACCAGGATGAAGCCGATGACCGTGCCCAGCAGGCCCAGCGTCACCAGGCTGGTGGCGATGTACTTGACGAAGGCGATGCGCGCGAGCAACTTGATTTCGAAGGCCTCCTTCACGCTTTCGCGGTCGGTATGCGCGCTGAGGTCGATGAAATCGCGCAGCTTGCCCTTGCCGCCCTGCTTGACGGCGTCGATCTCGCGGCTGGTCTTCCATACCCGGTAGCCGCACAGCACCATGCCGTAGACGAACAGGGCGGCGATGACATAGGTCAGGCGGGAACTGTCGGAACTGAATACCGGCGCCACCAGGCCCTGCACGCTGAACACCAGCAGCAGCGCGGCCCCGACCAGATTGAAGGCAATCCAGCGGTAAAACAGCAGATGGTTCCAGGCCATGGGTCCCCCTTGCCGATGGCCATGCATCGGTAGTCGTTGTTGTGTCGAATACAAAGCTCCCGATGCCAGGGCAAGGCCCGTGCCAGCCGATTATCCAGTTGATAATCAAGAGAGGAGAGGACACAATCGAACGGCTCGCGGTGTTTGTGTTCCGAACCGGAACAGGGGCTGTAACATTTTGGAAAGGCGGGTGGATGCTGCAGCAATTGAAAAGCTGGAGGCGCCGGCGGGTCCTCCGGCGTCATGCGATCGCGGATCCGCTATGGGATGAGCTCGCCGCTGCGCTGCCCGTGCTGCAGGGACTGGACGCCGGCGAGCGGGAGAGGCTGCGCGAACTGACCACCCTGTTCCTGCATGACAAGGAGTTCTATGGCGCCCGCGGTTTCGAGGTGACGCCGGCCATGGCATTGCACGTCGCGGTACAGGCCTGCCTGCTGATCCTGAATCTGGAACTGGATCTGTATCGTGACTGGTCCACCGTCATCCTCTATCCCGATACCTTCGTTGCCCCGCGCGAGGAGACGGATGAGGCCGGGCTGGTGCACAGCAGCCGGCATGAACTGGCGGGCGAGTCCTGGGACGGCGGTCCGGTCGTGCTGTCCTGGGCGGATGCCGCGCCGGGGGCTTCGCCCCACGGCCCCGGCACCAATGTCGTCATCCATGAGTTTGCGCACAAGCTGGATATGCGGACCGGAAGCGCCAACGGACTGCCGCCGCTGCATCGCGGTATGGCCGTGGAGGCATGGTCGGAAATCTTCACAGCGGCTTTCGAGCAGCTGCTGCGCCAGGTCGGGCAGGGACGGGAGACGCTTGTCGACCCCTATGCGGCGGAGGACCCGGCGGAGTTCTTCGCCGTTGCCAGTGAGTATTTCTTCGAGGCCCCGGCTGTTTTGCGACATGAATTCCCACAGGTGTATCGGCAACTCGCGCTCTACTACCGGCAGGATCCGGCGCTCAGGGCTGAGCCGCCCGAGGGGGCGGCGTGATCCCGACCGACCTACCGGCACCCGGTACGTACTGTTGACCGGCTGCTGAAGAATATTTATGTTTCGGGATCACCTGCTACACTTTCGATCAATAACAATCGTTAAACTGCGATTTGCAATCTCTCGAACGCGTCCATGCTGGCAGGTTTCAAGGGAGAGCCGTCCGGCCGACAATTCATAACCTGAATAACTGCAAGAGGAGCCCCTTCATGTTCAACAGGATCATGGTGCCGGTGGATCTTGCGCATCTGAATGCGTTGGAAAAATCACTGACTGTCGCCGCCGATCTGGCGCGGCACTACCAGGCGGCGCTCAGCTATGTCGGCGTGACGACCTCCCAGCCCAGTTCGGTGGCGCGCACTCCCGATGAATACGAGCAGAAGCTCAGGGAGTTCGCCCACCAGCATGCCCCGGACAACGGGCATGAGCCCAGCGCCCGCGTTTACAACAGCCACGATCCGGTGACCGATCTGGACGATATTCTGATCCAGGCGATCGGGGATACCGGTGCCGACCTTGTGGTCATGGCCACGCACCTGCCCAGGCATCTCGATGCGATCATGCCGGCCAACGGCAGCAAGATCGCTGCACATACCCAGGCATCCGTGTTTCTCGTCCGGCCGGATGCAGTGGAATAACAAACCGATATTCAAGGGAGAGTTCCGTGGCCAATACACCCGAAGAATCCCCGGAGAAGCTGAGCGAATCCACCGGCGTACCCGCCCCCGAGGGCGCGGCCAACCTGATCGACACCGATTACCAGATCGGTCAGGACAACTACCAGGCCAGCCCGCTCGGGGTGAACATCGACATCCACGGTGCGGTCTTCGCCGTCTCCTCGCTGGTGATCCTCGCCTTCGTCGTGCTCACCCTGGCCCTGCCCGAGCAGTCGACCACGGTCTTCGACGGGATCAAGAACTGGATCAACAGTCACATGACCTGGTTGTTCCTGCTCGCCGGCAATATCTTCGTGCTCCTGTGCCTGGGCCTGATCCTGTCGCCACTGGGCAGCATCCGCATCGGCGGGGCGAAGGCGACCCCGGATTTCTCCCGGCCGTCCTGGTTCGCCATGCTGTTCGCCGCGGGCATGGGTATCGGCCTGATGTTCTACGGCGTGTCCGAACCGCTCAGTCATTACGGCACCGCGTTCGGCGGCATCAGCGTCGGCGAGGACGGCGTGCGTACCGATTGGGCCCCGCTGGGGGCGGCGGCCGATGACCCGGCCGGTTCCACCCGGCTGGCGATGGCCGCCACCATCTTCCACTGGGGTCTGCATCCGTGGGCGATCTACGCCATCGTGGCGCTGTCGTTGTCGATCTTCGCCTACAACAAGGGCCTGCCGCTGACTGTGCGTTCCATCTTCTATCCGCTGCTGGGCGAGCGCATCTGGGGCTGGCCGGGGCATGTCATCGATATCCTGGCGGTGTTCGCCACCCTGTTCGGGCTGGCCACCTCGCTGGGGATCGGCGCCCAGCAGGCCGCCTCCGGGCTGAATCATCTGTTCGGGTTCGGCAGCGGCGACACCGTGCTGGTGCTGCTGATCACGGGGATTACCGCCATCGCGGTCTTCTCCATCGTGGCCGGCGTGGACAAGGGCGTGAAGCGCCTGTCCGAGATCAACATGGTCCTGGCCTTCCTGCTGCTGATGTTCGTGGTCTTAGTCGGACCGACGCTCATGATCGCCACCGGCTTCTTCGCCAATCTGGGCAGTTACCTGATGGAGTTGCCGTTTCTGGCCAATCCCTTCGGTCGGGAGGATGCCAATTTCAGCCAGGGCTGGACCACCTTCTACTGGGCCTGGTGGATCAGCTGGTCGCCCTTCGTGGGCATGTTCATCGCCCGCGTGAGCCGGGGGCGCACGGTGCGCGAATTTCTGGTGTCGGTGCTGCTGATACCGTCGATCGTGTCGGTGTTCTGGATGACGGCCTTCGGTACTACGGCAATCAAGCAGCTCCAGGAAGGTTTCGAGGGCGCCGTAAATGCGGAGTTGCAGCTGCAGCTGTTCATGATGCTCGAGCAGCTGCCGCTGGCGGATATCACCTCCTTCATCGGCATCGTGCTGGTGATCGTGTTCTTCGTCACCTCCTCGGACTCGGGATCGCTGGTGATCGATACCATCACGGCCGGCGGCAAGATCGATGCACCCAAGCCGCAGCGTGTGTTCTGGGGCGTGATCGAGGGCGCCATCGCCATCGCGCTGCTGCTCGGCGGTGGACTGGCGGCGCTGCAGGCCGCCGCAGTCTCCGCCGGACTTCCCTTCACCCTGGTGCTGCTGGTGGGCTGCTTTGCCATCGTCATGGGGCTGAGAAGCGAGCCGCGCTAGCGATGCGCATGCGCGGGTATTCCTGACCCGGTGAAAAAAGGCGGCCGCGGCCGCCTTTTTCATGTCCCTCCGGTTGTCAGGGGCTACAGCCAGAGTTCGGAGACCGGCGTGTCCGGCGAGTAGTGGCGCGCGATCTGGGCCTGGAACAGTTCGGCCGTGGCCATCGCATCCACCTTGGCATGATGGGAGGAGTAGGCCGGCAGACCATAGCGTTCGCGGCTGTCGGCCAGGCGGATGGAGGTGGGCTGAACGCCGAGGAAGCGTTTGAGGCGCCGCCAGCGGTCGATGCGTTCGTGCCGGGCCTCGAGCGCCATGGTATCGATGAGCGGGAACAGGCAGTGTTCGCCGAGTGCGGCCATCACTGCGGCATCCAGGAACGGGCGTTCGATGTTGCGGTAATGCACGACCACCAGATGTCCGGCAAGGCTGGCCAGAATGTCGTCGAGCACGGCCTCGAAGGGCGGGGCGTGCTCGACTTCCGAGTGCGTAATGCGATGGAAGGCGATGGATTCCTCCCGCAACGGCCGCTGCGGCTTGATGACCCAGTAGCGCCCTGCGGCCGGGCGGATGCTGCGCAGATTGAACGGCACCATGCCGATGCTGACGATGGCGTGCCGATGGGGATCCAGTCCGGTGGTCTCGAAATCCAGTGCCAGCAGGGAGGCGTTGGCGATCGGGGTATCTGCAGCCGGTAGTCCGGCAGCGTAAAAGCGTTTGAGCGCAGGGGTTCTGCAGGCCTGTGTCTGGCGGGCGAAATACTCGGGCCAACTCGGTGCTTCGCCCTGACCCCGGGCGTCATCCGACATGGCGATCACCGCCCGGGACTGGGATAGCGGAAGCGCAGAAACTTCTGGGCGTTGCTCAGTACCTGGAAAGCCTCCTTGAGATTGTGGCGGTCGACATCCGAGACCTGCTCCGGATCGATGGAATTGTCGGGCGGGTGCTCGTGCTTGATCTCATGGGCCTGGTGGCGCAGGCGTACGCTGGAAAGAAACTCCAGTGCATAGCGCAGCTTCTCAGTCTGCCCGGAGGGCAGGGCGCCGGCCTGTTCGATGTCATCGAGCCGTTCAAAGCAGTTCTGGGAGCGTGAGCCCACACCCAGCGCATGTACCCGGATCACGTCGTTCATCGGTGCCACGCCCCGGCGCTTGATGTTGATGGAATTGTTGTGCTTGCCGTCCTGTTCCAGCACGAAGGTGCGGAACAGTCCCAGCGGCGGGGTGCGGCTGAGTGCGTTGCGCGCCAGCGCGGCGAGGAACAGCGGACTGGCCTGGGCGCGGGTGGCAATCAGATCCTGGAGTTCCTCGACGAAACGCTCCTCGCCATAGACGGCATCCAGATCGAAGAAGATCGAACTGTGCAGCAGCCGTTGCGGGTCGGGTTTGGCGATCCAGGTCTCGAAGTAGCGCTTCCACTGTGACAGCGGCTGGCGCCACTGCTCGTTGGTGGCCATGATCCCGCCCTTGCAGTAGGGGTAGCCGCAGGCATCGAGTCCGTCGCTGACGCGTTGGGCGAGTTCCCTGAAATAGGCATCGTGCTGCTCCGGATTGAAGGAGTCGTGCAGCACCATCGCATTGTCCTGATCGGTGGTGATGGACTGGTCATTGCGCGCCAGCGAGCCATGCACCATGAAGCAGTAGGGAATGGGTGGCTCCCCGAGTTCGGTCTCGGCGAGTTCGATCAGGCGCCGCATCAGGCTGCGGCCCACACTCGACATGGCGATGCCGATCATCTGCGAGGTCGCGCCTTCATCCACCAGCCGCACGAAGGCGGCCCGGATCTCCGGGGTAAGGCGCGCCAGGGCGTTGACCGAACTCCGGTTGAAGATGTTGCTGACCAGGTAGGCGCTGTTGTTGGTCTCGTAGCGCACGATGTCGGACAGGTGCACCACGCCCACCGGGCGCCGCCGGTGCAGGATGGGAAGGCGCTGGATATTGTTGCGCAGCATCACCAGCATCGCTTCATTCACCGATTCATCGGACTGGACCGTGATCAGCCGGCCATGGGTGATGGCAGACAGCGGGGTCCGGGCCGGGGCGCCTTCGGCGAGAACGCGCACACGCAGATCCTTGTCCGTCACCATGCCGGCCAGGCGCCATTGCCGGTTTTCGGTATCGGTGAATACCCGGTCGGAATCCTCATCGTTGCCCGGTGCCAGCACCAGGACCGAGGAGACGTCATGTTCGGTCATCAGCCGTGCGGCGTCCTGCACGGAGGCGGATTCCTCGATCATGACCGGCATGCGGGTGATGAGCCGGCGCACGCGCGTGGCGATCATGTCGTTGTCGCGCAGCCTCTGTTCCACCGTGCTCTTCAGACGGGAGCCCGTGAGTTCGACGAAGTCCGCGAAGTTCTCGTCCTCTTCGCACAGGTGCTCGAACACGGGTTCGGGAATCAGGTACAGCAGGGTGTCCTCGATGGCCTTGACCGGAAAGCGCGCACGATGATTACGCAACAGTCCGAACTGGCCGAAGATGTCGCCCTCGCCCAGCTGGTTGTACAGTTGGCCGTTGTGCAGATAGACCTCGACGGCACCGCTGCGAATGTAATAAAGCGTATGGGTCGGCGCGTCGCGCTCGAGGATGGTGGTGCCGGCCTTGAAGTAGCTGATCTCGACTGAGCCGGCCACCTGGTCGAGCAATCCATCGCTCAGGTTGTCAAAGGGGGGATACTGGGCGAAGTGATCACGGATTTCCCTGAGTTCCGCTTCCATGTCAGTCCCTGCAAAATCAACCGGATGGGGATGCGGCCAAGTTCAGCATGGAACCGGCCGGGATTGCAACGCGCAGACCGGGGGCAGAAATAGAAAAGGACCTGACCGGTTCCGGTCAAGTCCTTGATTTCATGGTGGGCGGTACTGGGATTGAACCAGTGACCCCTGCCGTGTGAAGGCAGTGCTCTCCCGCTGAGCTAACCGCCCGGGAAGGCGGCAAATAGTAGCGGAGTCAGGGATATAAAATCAACTGCACCAGCCGCGACCCTCCCCGGTCCCGCCTTGCGACTGACTAAGCCTCTGTATTCAGGGCGGATGCTGCGCATCCGGCCGTGGCGTACCGGCATCGCGCCGTCCGGGCGCGATTTGCTAGAATGCGCGCCTGCTTACCTCACTGGGTGGGATATCCATGACCGTACGTACCCGTTTCGCCCCCAGCCCGACCGGCTATCTGCACATCGGCGGCGCCCGCACGGCGCTCTTTTCCTGGCTCTACGCCCGCAAGCACGGCGGCAGCTTCGTGCTGCGCATCGAGGATACCGACCTCGAGCGCTCCACCCGCGAGTCGGTCAACGCCATCCTCGAGGGCATGACCTGGCTGGGGCTGGAGTACGACGAGGGGCCCTTCTATCAGACCGAGCGCTTCGACCGTTACAAGGTCATTGTCGATCAGCTGCTGGAATCCGGCCACGCCTATAAATGTTATTGCAGCAAGGAGCGCCTGGAGAAGCTGCGTGAAGAGCAGATGGCGCGCAAGGAGAAGCCGCGCTACGACGGTCATTGCCGCGCGCTCACCGCGCCGCCGTCGCCGGATGCGCCCCATGTGATCCGTTTCCGCAACCCGCAGGATGGCCAGGTGGTGGTCGATGACCTGATCCGCGGCCGGGTGGTGTTCAACAACAGCGAACTGGACGATCTGATCATCGCCCGCACCGACGGCTCGCCGACCTACAATCTGACCGTGGTGGTGGATGACTCCGACATGGATATCACCCATGTCATTCGCGGCGACGATCACCTGAACAACACGCCGCGCCAGATCAACATCCTGCGCGCGCTCGGGGTGGAGCCGCCGGTCTATGCCCATGTGCCCATGATCCTGGGTCACGACGGCAAGCGTCTGTCCAAGCGTCATGGCGCGGTGAGCGTGATGCAGTACCGGGAAGAGGGCTACTTGCCCGAGGCGCTGATCAACTACCTGGTGCGTCTGGGCTGGTCCCACGGCGACCAGGAGATCTTTTCCGTGGAGGAGATGATCGAGCTGTTTGACGTTCCTGACATCAACAAGGCCGCCTCCAGCTTCAATCCGGACAAGCTGCTGTGGCTGAATCAGCACTACATCAAGAGCAGCGAGCCGCAGCACGTGGCGCGCCACCTGAGTTATCACTTCAGCAAGCTGGATGTGGACCCGGCGCCGGCGCCGGAGCTGAGCGAGGTGGTGGTGGCCCAGCAGGAACGGGCCCGGACCCTGGTGGAAATGGCGCAAAACAGCGTCTTCTTCTACCGCGACATCGAGGGTTACGACGAGAAGGCGGCGAAGAAGAACCTCAAGGCCGAGGCCCGGGAGCCGCTGGCGCAGCTGCGTCAGCGCCTGGCGGCGCTGGAACCCTGGGAGCAGGAGACGATCCATCAGGCAGTGAGCGAAGTGGGCGAGGCGCTGGACCTGAAGCTGGGCAAGGTGGCCCAGCCGCTGCGCGTGGCCGTCTCCGGCGGGCCGGTCTCGCCGCCCATCGATGTCACCCTCTACCTGCTCGGCCGCGAGCGTACCCTTGCGCGCATCGACCGGGCGCTGGAATACATCGATACCCACGACGTTAGCTGATCCAGATCATGACGGCCGGCGCCGGCCTGTTCTATAAAGGGATGAAGGGAGGGTGTTGCTTGGTTAGCCTGCATTCTTCCGTCATTGCGCGGAACGAAGTGACGCGGCAATCTCCCAATACCTGGTCTGCGGTACGAGATTGCCGCGCTTTCTCATAGAATCCCTTCGGGTCAGGGCATCGCAATGACGGTTAACCAAGTGCCATCTGGAGCAGGGAACAAAGACGGGAGGGCAGGAGCATGAGTCGAACCTGGATAGTGGTGGCCGAGAGCAGCCGGGCGAAGATCTACGAGGCCGCGAACGCGGGGGCGGATCTGGTCGAGCGCGAGGACCTGGTGCATCCGGAAGGCCGGCTGCATGAACGCGATCTGGTGAGCGACCGGCCCGGCCATGACAGCGGTACGGCCGGCAGTGGACCGCATGTGCTGGACGAGTCCACATCGGCGCATGTCGAGGAGATGCAGAAGTTCGCCCGCGAGATCGCCGCCAGGCTGGAGCAGGGTCTGAACGACAAGGCCTATGACCGGCTGGTGCTGGTCGCACCGCCGAAGTTCCTCGGCGTACTGCGGGATGTACTCGCACAGGGCGTAGCGGCTACCGTAGCCGAGACCCTGCACAAGAATCTGGTGCAGCATGGCGCCGAAGAGGTGCGTGAGCACGTCCAGGCACTACTGTAAGGATAAGCTTCCAGTCATTCCCGCGCAGGCGGGAATCCAGTGACCGCGTGGTATCTGGATCCCCGCCTGCGCGGGGATGACGATGGCGGTTATAGTAACCGCAATCTATGTAATGATGGTGACTTATCCATTCCATAAGTTAAAGCTTATGGCCCATATCTCGGATATTTATTTATTCTGATCGTTCACCTGGGGCAGAATAGCGGACTGAGTTTTCCGTCAAGCCGCTACAGGAGGGTGCCTCCATGGCCCTGGTGAACATGAAAGACATGCTCGTGCATGCCCACCGCAACGGCTATGCCGTCGGTGCCTTCGACCTGGTCAGCCTGGACTTTCTGCAGGGGATCCTCGACGGGGCCGAGCGCTGCGAGGCCCCGGTGATCCTGAGCCTGGCCGAATCCCACTTCGAGTATTTCGACTTCGAGATCATCATGCCCGCGGTCGAGGCCGCGGCGCGGCGCGCCAACGTGCCCGTGGCCATCCATCTGGATCACGGCGCCTCGCTGGAGAGCGCCATTGCCGGCATCCGCCTGGGCTGCAACGGCGTCATGGTGGATGCCTCCACCCAGCCGTTCGAGGACAACGTCAACTATACCCGCCGGATCGTCGACATGGCGCACGGTTGCGGGGTGCCGGTGGAGGGCGAACTGGGCTATGTCGCCGGGGTGGAAGGCGAGGACGCCGAGCGCCACCCGGGCGAGGTGATCTACACCTCGGTGGAGGAGGCCAGCGAATACGTCGAGCGCAGCGGGGTGGACTTCCTGGCCGTGTCCATCGGCACCGTGCACGGCCGCATGCGCGGCGAGCCGCAGCTGGACATCGAGCGTCTGGGCCGGATCAATCAGGCCCTGGGCATCCCCCTGGTGATCCACGGCGGCACCGGGCTGAGCGACGCCCAGTTCACTGCCCTGATCGAGAACGGTGTGACCAAGATCAATTATTACACTGCCCTGTCCGATGCCGCCGCCCGCCGCATCCGCGCCAATGCCGATGCCGACAGTGGCTGCGGCTACACCGGTCTGGTCAAGGGGGCGGCCGCGGCCATCCAGGAGGAGGTCGAGCGCTGCATCCGGCTGTGGGGCAGCGCCGGCCGCGCCGAGGCCGTGCTGGCCGAGGCCGCCCCCTGGCAGGAGGTCGAGCATGTGATCGTGTACAACACCGAGGGTGCCGATGCCCAGCAGGTCGATGAACTGATGGCCATCGGCCGCGACACCCTGGGGCAGATTCCCGGTGTGCGGCGGGTGTTCACCGGCCACGCCCTGGCCGAGGACGCGAAATACCGCCACTGCTGGGTGGTGCGTTTCGCCCATGCCGAGGTGGTGGACAGCTACAGGCACCACCCCGACCACCAGGCCTATGCCGACACCCATTTCCGCCCCGTGGCGGGCGACCGCATCAGCATCGATTTCGAGGATGCGGGCTGAGGTTCAGGAGCGCCACGGAATACACGGAAGGCACGGACGATATAACGCAGTTGTAGGATGGGTGGAGCGCAGCGCAACCCATCGTCGCGTCCGGGGCATGATGGGTTACGGCGCCGGGGCGCCTGCCCCCATCCTACTGTCTGGTTTGTTTGAGCAGCTTGCGCAATGCGGTCAATGACCGGGTGTTGAGCACGTCGTCCTTCTCCAGCCAGCCGCGCCGGGCCTGGCCGATGCCGAAGCGCAGGTGCTCGAAGGCCGCCGGGCTGTGCGCGTCCGAGTTGATGCTCACCAGCACCCCTTCCTCCTTCGCCAGCCGGCAGTGGCTGTCGAGCAGATCCAACCGGTCCGGGTTGGCATTCAGTTCCAGGTAGCAGCCGCGCTGGGCGGCCTGGTGGATGATGCGTTCCATGTCCACGGCGTAGGGTTCGCGTTTGTCGATCAGCCGGCCGCTGGGGTGCGCGAGCAGGGTGAAGTGCGGGCTGTCCATGGCGCGCAGGATGCGTTCGGTCTGTTGTTTCCGGCTCAGGTTGAACTGGCTGTGCACGGCACCGATCACCAGATCCAGTCTGTCCAGTACCTCATCCGGCAGGTCCAGGCTGCCGTCCTCCAGGATGTCCACCTCGATGCCGCTGAGCAGGGTGATGCCGTCGAGGATGTCGTTCAACTCGGCGATGGCGTCGACCTGTTTCAGCAGCCGGTCGCTGTCCAGGCCATGGGCGACGGCGAGGTGCTTGGAGTGCTCGGTGATGGCCAGGTAGTCCAGGCCCCGGTCGCGTGCGGCCTCGGCCATGGCCCTGAGCGAGCCCTGACCGTCGCTGGCGCGGGTGTGACAGTGCAGGTCGCCGCGCAGGTCGGTGAGTTTGATCAGCTTCGGTAATTTATCCTCGCGCGCGGCCTCGATCTCGCCGCGGTTCTCGCGCAGTTCGGGCTCGATATACGCCAGCCCCAGCTGCTTGAACAGACTGGCCTCGGTTTCACCGGCGATGCGTTTGTCGCCCTCGTACAGGCCGTATTCGTTGATCTTCCAACCCTTCTTCTGGGCGATGCGCCGCACGGCGATGTTGTGCGCCTTGCTGCCGGTGAAGTAGTGCAGGGCCGCGCCGTAGCTGACCTTCGGCACCACCCGCAGGTCCACCTGCAGGCCGTTGCTGAGAATGACGGTGGCGCGGGTGCTGCCGCTGGAGACGACGGTGTCGACATCCTCATAGTGGGTGAAGTGCTGAATGGCCTGCCTGCCGTCGCGGGCGATCACCAGGATATCCAGATCGCCGACCGTCTCCTTCGCCCGCCGGTAGCTGCCGGCGATGACCACCTGCTCGATGTTCTTGCCACCCTCCAGCCAGGCCTGGAGCGGTTCGGCGTAACGCGCCGCCTCGGCCAGCTTGAAGCGGCGTTCGCTGTCGCGGTGCTTTTCCACCGCCTCCAGGAGGCGCGCCTCGGTCTTGGGGCCGAAGCCCGACAATTCGCGGATCTCGCCGTCACGGGCGGCGCGCTGCAGCTGCTCCAGGTTCTGGATATCGAGCTCGTGGTACAGGGCATGGACCCGCTTCGGACCGATACCGGGCAGGCGCAGCAACTCACCCAGATCGGGCGGCACCTTCCTGCGCAGCTTCTCCAGGGCGCGGCAGCGGCCGGTGTCCAGGATCTCCTCGATCTTGGCGGCCAGGTCCTTGCCGATGCCGGGGAAGTCGGTCAGGTCCTCGCCGGCCTCGCGCATCCGGCGCACGTCCTTGTTCAGCGCGCGCAGGTTGCGGGCGGCAGTGCGGTAGGCGCGGATACGGAAGGGGTTGTCGCCCTCGATCTCCAGCAGGTCGGCGATTTCGTCGAAGATTTCCGCGATCTGTTCGTTGTCGGAGGGCATGTATCACCTTTGTAAAGAGCGCCACGGAATACACGGAAAACACGGACAAAATCATATTGTAATAAAACGGCCAATCACCCGTTACCGTTACCCGTCATTCCCGCGAAGGCGGGAATGACGATGAAAATTTCATTCATCCACCTAACACAACATATGTTGTCCGTGCCTTCCGTGTATTCCGTGGCGCTCTTGATCTTCTAGCCCTTGATACAGATCAACGGCCGCAGCCGTGCCACCTTGCGTGCCAGGCCGGCCTGCTCGGCGGCCTCGACCACGGCGCTGACATCCTTGTAGGCGCCCGGGGCCTCCTCGGCCACGCCGCGGTAGGAGTGGCTGCGAATGATAATCCCCCGGCCGGCCAGTTCGTCGATCAGGTCTTCGCCGCGCCAGCGCTTGGTGGCCTGGTGCCGACTCATGGCGCGGCCGGCGCCGTGGCAGGCGGAGGCGAAGGACCTGCCCTCGCTGGTCGCCATGCCGGCCAGTACATAGGAGGCGGTGCCCATGGAGCCGCCGATCAGCACCGGCTGGCCGCTGTCCAGAAACGCCTCCGGCAGGTCGGGGTGACCGGGCCCCAGCGCCCGGGTCGCGCCCTTGCGGTGCACGAACAGGCGGCGCTTTTCACCGCCGACCGTGTGCGTCTCCTCCTTGCAGGTATTGTGGGAGACGTCATAGATCAGCTGCAGATCGGCCTCGGGCAGCACGTGCGCGAACACGTCGCGGGTGAGGTGGGTGAGTATCTGGCGGTTGGCCAGGGCGCAGTTGATGCCGGCGCGCATCGCGCCCAGGTAGCGTTCCCCCAGCGGCGAGTTCAGCGGGGCGCAGGCTAGTTCCCGGTCGGGCAGGCGGATGTGATACTGCTGGGCGCTCAAGGCCATTTCACGCAGGAACTCGGTGCCGATCTGGTGGCCCAGCCCGCGCGAGCCGCAGTGGATGCTGACCACCACGGCATCAGGCTGCAGCCCGAAGGCCGTGGCCGCCTCGGGGTCGTAGATCTCACTCACCGCCTGCACTTCCAGGTAGTGATTGCCCGAGCCCAGGGTGCCCATCTCGTCGCGCTGGCGCTTGCGGGCGCGTTCGGAGACGGCCTCGGGCACGGCGCCGGCCATGCGGCCGTGTTCCTCTATCCGCTCCAGGTCCTCGCGCCGGCCGTAGCCCTGGCGTACCGCCCAGTCGGCGCCGCCTTCGAGCATGGCGGTCATCTCCGCGTCCTTGAGCCGGATGCGGCCGGTGCTGCCCACGCCGGCGGGGATGCGGTAGAGCAGGAAGTCGGCCAGGGTCTCGCGGTGCGGCTGCAGTTCGTCCACGCTCAGGCCGGTGGTCAGGGTGCGCACGCCGCAGGAGATGTCGAAGCCCACGCCGCCGGCCGAGACCACGCCGCCCTGGTCGGGATCGAAGGCGGCCACGCCGCCGATGGGAAAGCCGTAGCCCCAGTGCGCGTCCGGCATGGCGTAGGCGGCCTGCACGATGCCGGGCAGGGCGGCGACATTGGTCAGCTGTTCCCAGACCTTGGCGTCCATGTCGCTGATGAGCTGCCGGTCGGCATACAGAATGCCCGGCACCCGCATGTTGCCCTGCTGCGGGATCTGCCAGGTGGTGGCGTCGAGTTGGGTGAAGCGGTCGGGGTCCATGGCGTCGGTTTCTCTTGAGCCATTCACATTCTTCGTCATTGCGAGGCGCGTAGCGCCGCGGCAATCTTTAACAGGCAGGATATGCGTTACGGGATTGCCACGCTACGCTCGCAATGACGTGGGGACACGGGGTCACTGGAATTTTTCCCCTACTGGTTCATGCGCATCTTACTGACCAAGCCTAGACATCCACCACGCACTGCGCCAGCCAGCGGCCGTCGGCAAGCTGCCGCACCTCCAGCGCGGTCAGGGTCGCGCCCTTGACCTCCACCGCGGGCTGGTGCCGGGCCCGGTCCACCGGCTCGCCCCAGGCCGTGGCCTGCAGCCTGCCGTTGTCGATGGCGACCTCGTAGCGGGCGAACAGCAGCCCTTCGGTGGCCATGGCATAGACCAGGGCGTTGATCCAGTCCAGGAACAGAAAGTCCAGGTCCGGGGCCTGGCAGGCGAGGGTGAGTGACTGCCTCGCCTGCACGGTTTCGGGCCGGGTGATCACGGCGGTCAGGGCGAGCCCCGCCATGCTGAAGGCCGCGGCCGGGGTGGCGCCGACGCCGCGGATGCCGATGTCGGCGCCATGCTGGAAATGTTCCCAGGCGGCGTCGACAGTGCTGCTGTCAGTCATCGGCAGCCGCCCCCTGCGGTTCGCCGCCATCCCGGTCGACCAGCGGCACGAACATCACCGGCAGCAGGTCCTCGCTGCTGATCCGGCCATCGGCGGCCTTCCGATAGAGCATCAGTTCCTGGCTGAAGGTCCCGCCTATCGGCGCAATCAGGCGTCCCGCCGGGGCCAGCTGTTCCAGCAGGGCAGGCGGCACGCGCTCGCAGGCGGCGGTGATCATGACGCCGTCGAAGGGCGCGGCCTCCGGCCAGCCCAGACGGCCGTTGCCGATGCGGGTGTGCACATTGTCCAGGCCGAGCGCCTGCAGTCGCTCCTGTGCCAGGCGGCCGAGCGCGGCGACCGTCTCCACGCTGTACACCTGCGCGGCCAGCCGGGCCAGGATGGCGGCCTGGTAGCCGGAGCCGGTGCCGATCTCCAGCACCCGGGAGTGCGGCGTCAGGGCCAGGCACTGACTCATCAGGGCGACGATGTAGGGCTGGGAAATGGTCTGGCCGTCGCCGATCGGCAGCGGGTGGTTGCCGTAGGCCTGGTGGCGCAGGTGGGCGGGGATGAAATGTTCGCGCGGCACCGCCTCCAGCGCGGCCCGCACCCGCGGGTCCAGCTGCGGGCAGCCGGTCATTGCGCCGGTATAGGCGAACTCCTGCTCGATCTCGCGCAGCAGCCGGGCCCGGGCCTGATTCAGGGCGGTGTCTGTCATCGTTTCAAGTATAGGCGCGCCGCTGCGCACGCGGCCACGAATGCGGCCGGGCCTGACCCAACTCAAGCCGGCGCGATCCGGACTTCGGCCGCGGGCGCAGGATTTGCTAGCATAGGCAGTTCACCCAATGCTACGGACCCGCCATGACGACAAGCCCGACGCCCCTGCCCGCCGCGCAGCTGTGTGCCCTGTGTGATCCGCAGCAGTTCGACTTCCACACCACGGACGACCTGGAGCCGCTCAGCGGTATGGTCGGTCAGACGCGGGCGCTGGAGGCGATCCGCTTCGGCGTGGGCATCGACAACCATGGCTACAACCTGTTCGTGCTGGGCCCGCCCGGCGTGGGCAAGCAGACGGCCGTGCACAATTTCCTGCGCGAAGCGGCCGCTGCCGCGCCGGACCCGCAGGACATCTGCTACGTCAACAATTTCACCGACAGCTACCAGCCGCACCTGATCCGGCTGCCGGCCGGCATGGGCGCGCGCTTTCGTCGCGAGATGCTGCACCTGCTCGAGGAGTTGCGCGGGGCCCTGCCCTCGGCCTTCGAGAGCGAGGAGTACCAGCATGCGCTCAAGCGCATCGAGGACGAGTTCGATCAGCGTGAGCAGCGCGCCATGCGCGAATTCGCCGCGCGCAGCGAGTCGCAGCAGGTCAAGCTGATCCAGCGCCCGGGCGAGTTCACCTTCGCGCCGATCTACGAGGACAGGATCCTCGATGCCGAGGGCTTCTCCAAGCTGCCCAGGGACGAGCAGCAGCGCATCGAGCGCATCATCCGGCGACTGGAACAGGAACTGCAGGACCTGCTGCAGAGCACCCTGCCGCAATGGCGGCGCGAGCGGCGTGAACGCCTGCGCCAGCTCAATTACGAGTTCACCCGCCAGGCCGTGGGCGGCTACATCGATTCCATCCGCAATACCTACAAGAGCTTCCCCGCCATCCAGGCCCACCTGGACGCAGTCGAGCAGGACGTGATCGAGAACGTCGGCCTGTTCCTGCGCCAGGAGGACGGGGGCATGACGCCCGAGGAGTTCATGCACGGGCCGCTCAAGCGCTATGGCGTGAACCTGCTGGTCGAGCACGAGGAGGGGCAGGGCGCGCCGGTGGTCTATGCCGACAATCCCACCTATGGCCAGCTGTTCGGGCGCATCGAGCATGTGGCCCAGATGGGCGCGCTGATGACGGATTTCACCCTCATCCGTGCCGGCGATCTGCACCGGGCCAACGGCGGCTATCTCGTGATCGACGCCCGCCGGCTGCTGCTGCAGCCCTTCGCCTGGGAGACCCTCAAACGGGTGCTGGAGACCCATGAACTGAAGATCGAATCCCTCGGGCAGTCCCTGAACCTGATCAGCACCGTCTCGCTGGAGCCCGAACCGGTGCCGGTGAATCTCAAGATCGTGCTGCTGGGCGACCGGCTGCTGTACTACCTGCTGTATGAATACGATCCCGACTTCGGGGAGCTGTTCAAGGTCGCGGCCGATTTCGAGGACGACATCGAGCGCAGCCCGGAGAACTTTGAGTTGTTCGCGCGGCTGATCGCCACCCTGGCGCGCAAGCACCAGCTGCGGCCGCTCGATCGCGAAGCGGTGGCGGCGATGATCGACTACAGTGCGCGCGAGGCCGCCGATCACGCGCGCCTGTCCATGCACATGCGCAGCATCGCCGATCTGATGCAGGAGGCCGCCTACTTCACCGCCCGGCGCAACGCCGACACCGTCAGCGCCGAGGATGTGCGTACCGCGTTCACTGCCCGCATCGAGCGCGTGGACCGGCTGCGCGACCGCATGCTGGAGGAGATCCGCAAGGGCGTGGTGCATATCGATACCGAGGGCAGCCAGGTGGGCCAGGTCAACGGCCTGACCGTGCTGGAGCCGGGCAACTTCCGTTTCAGCCTGCCGGTGCGCATCACCGCGGTGACCCGCCTGGGCGAGGGCGAGGTGGTGAACATCGAACGCGAGGTCGAGATGAGCGGGCCGATCCATTCCAAGGGCGTGTTCATCCTGTCCAGCTATGTGGGCATGCGCTTTCTGCCGGACCAGCCGCTGTCGCTGACCGCCAGCCTGGCCTTCGAGCAGTCCTACGCCGGCATCGAGGGCGACAGCGCCTCCCTGGCCGAACTGTGCGCACTGCTGTCCTCGCTGGCCCGGCTCGGCCTGCGTCAGGACCTGGCCCTGACCGGCTCGGTGGACCAGTACGGCAACGTCCAGGCCATCGGCGCCGTGAACGAGAAGATCGAGGGCTTCTTCGACCTGTGCCAGGCCCGCGGCCTGACCGGGCGCCAGGGCGTGATCATCCCGGCCAGCAACGTGGCGCACCTGATGCTCAAGCCCGAGGTGGTGGCCGCGGCCGAACGCGGCGAGTTCGCCGTCTATCCGGTCGCGCATGTGGATGCCGCCCTGGAACTGCTCACCGGCCTGCCTGCCGGCACGGCCGATGACAACGGCCTGTTCGCCGAGGGCAGTGTGAACCGCGCTATCCAGGAACGGCTGGCCGAGTTCGTCGCCATCCGCCAGGCCTTCGGCCAGCACAGGGACGAACCCGAGCCGGAGGTGCCCAGCCTCCCCTCCGGGGCCGACAACGACTGATCCCGCGAAAGTCCCTCTTCCCACCGGGGAGAGGGGAAAATGCCTGTACAGCTCCGAATGGCACTTACATAAGCCGGACTTCACTCTCTCCGTCATTCCCGCGAAGGCGGGAATCCAGGGCCTGGGAGGGCAAACAAATGCTGGATCCCCGCCTTCGCGGGGATGACGCAGCTAAAGTAAGTGCCATTCGGTACAGTTGCCGGTTTGCGAGCGCCCCAGTATTGACACCCTGCCACCGCTGGCGTAAAGTTCGCGCTTCGTTTTCGGGGCTATAGCTCAGCTGGGAGAGCGCCTGCATGGCATGCAGGAGGTCGGCGGTTCGATCCCGCCTAGCTCCACCAAATACCACGAGTGGTTTCATGCACCGATTCGGTCGCTTCCTGGCCTGGCTGGGTGCCGTACTGGTCGCGGTCGGACTGATCGGAGGCTTCACCGCCCTGTTCATGGATGCCGACAGTAACGCCGTACGGCTGCTGACCCTGGTTCCACTCGGCTTTGCCGGACTGCTGACGGGGATCGTCATCACCCAGCTGCACCGGCCGGCAGACGGCAACTAGCGCCACCAAGTTCCGTCCCCTTCGTCTAGAGGCCTAGGACACCGCCCTTTCACGGCGGCGACAGGGGTTCGACTCCCCTAGGGGACGCCATACATAGCCTGTTTGTGATCGCAACGCGATAATGAATTTGGCAGCCCAAGCTTTCCGGGTCTAGCTCGATCTTCTCGACTAGGCCCTGGATAAGCTCTTTCCATTTTTCTCTTGGAAGTTCTTCAAAGTTCTTTGATAGGGTTTTCAACACGTTGCGGACCATTTCGTCGGTGACTTGTGACATCATGAGCCGGGCTTGGTGGTCCTTCTCGGTGCGCGCAACTTCCTCTTGAAGTAACTTTCGTTTCGCCTCCAACTCGTTGATTTTACGCATCATGGGCCCTGGATCTTCCAATTGAAGCGCCAGATCGCTTGCTTTGCTGATCTGCGCGGTAAAGGTATTGATTTGCTGGCGCAGGTCCTTGGCCGGGTCATTTTCCACTGCATTGAGCCGCTTTGCCTCTGCTGTCAGGGCGCTCACGAAGGCGTCGGAGTGGATATCCTCCATAAGTTTGCCGGTTACTGCCTCATCCACATCTTTCATCCTCAGCCAGCGTCCCTTTGCCTCTCCCAGTGCTTTCAGCCGGTAATGGCGTTTCCCATCCCCGAGCCAGTCGCGCCCGTCAGGAGCCTTCAGAAGGCCTGTCAGCAGGTAGCTTGAATTGCCGGATTTGGCCTCAGACACAGCCTTGCCAATGAGACCGCTTTCTAGCGCTTCGAGGAGCCTATAGGCCTCGACGGAAGTGATTAGGGCAGGGTGGGTATTTTCCTTTACGACCCACTCACTCCTGGGTTTGCGTTTGGACTTTCCTTTATAGCCGCCAGCAGGGTCCGTCTCGTTACGTACGTTCCACACCGTCGAACCGGCATAGGTCAGAGCTGACCATTCCATATCGATCATACTCGATGCGCTCCAAGGAATGCTCAAGTCGCGAATAACCTTCGCTCGTGGAACTCCTGCCGCCCTGGCCTTCAGATAGCGGGCGATCAGGGGGGCATCTTCAGAGGGTTCTAGAACAGATTTCGTGACCGGGGCTCCATCGCGTATGGTGCCAGTCTCAATGTGTTTCAGCTTGTAGCCGCGTGGCGCTCGCCCTCCGGCGCGATACCCTTGATGCACATTCTCTTTCATTCCGTCTATGCCTTTTTGCTTGGATAGGAGGCTGTGCACGACGGACATTGATTCCATTACCGCATCCAGTACGACCTTCGAGACTGTATCCATTTCGGGGGCCGTAGCAAAAATCACGTCAATACCTTTGCGCCGAGCCTCGTATCTAAAAACAGGTCCGATGAACTGCTCGCGAGATAGGCGCGAATGATCGTGCATCAGGAGTATCGTCCAGTTGCGTCGTGGAGAATCTATGTCTCGCAGCAGCGCTTGGAAACCAGGCCGATGAGCTGACTTCGCAGACTCCACGGCGTCAGTGTATTCGTTGACGATGGTTAGGCCACGCTCGGTTGCAACCTCATTGAGCTTTCGGCGTTGTGCAGCGATCGAAACATCGGACCTATCTTTCGATGATCTTAGATAAATCACCGCATTCTGTTTCGGCTTAGTCATAGATATCCTCATGATGTTCTTCAAGGACGATGGGCAGCAAGACCTTAACGGCTTCTTTGAGTGGAGGGGTTCCTTTTGAAGGTTTCATCCGAATCGTGGGGGATGTTCCTCTCTTGATATTTTGCTCAGACCCATTTCGTCTGGTTTTCTTTTTGGTGGACATGAATCTGCCTCCAGGACGGAGGCCCGCGCCGTTTCATTCGCATATGTCCTGGTTTGTTGACCAACGTATTTACCTCTATGGCATGGGGCCGGTTTAAAGAAAATTTCTCTCTTTTAATAGAGAAAAAATTTTCTTCGGATGACCGTACCCATATAAAAAAACGCAATAACTTTACGTCAACAATGCGCTTGTAGCCTGCTGAAGGCAGTGCGTTATTCCGCCCGGATGGCACTCCAGACTCGTTGAATGACACCATGCCGTATCAGTTCGATTTGCACGTGAGCCAATTGTTTCGTATTGGTGATCTGCACTTCATGCCCCAGTGCGAGGGCTATCTGGCGTTCGATACGCGACGGAACCCGGACTTGATCTGTGTCAGTATCTCGTAGATGCGGTATCACTGGTGGTTGGCTCATGATGGTTCTTGCAGGTCAAAAGACCCTGCCGCAGGGGCAGGGCCTCCTGATATCAGATTCGGTATTTGGTAGCTCGCCTTTGGCGGATATTACGTTGCTGCTGGTGCAGCATTCGATATTCGTGGATTCTTTGAGTCGTCCACTCACTGTGCAGATCCGCGAGTACTTCACGCAGCATTTCTTTGTGCTTCTTCGTATCCTTGACCTGCCCCCAAGATTACTACCACGTCTTTCTTAGTTCAGCCTGCATGGTTGGTTAAGATCGTAACTCTTCAGCTGCCTCAGCCGGGGTCCGGTAGCCGAGCATGGAGTGAGGCCGCTGCTCGTTGTAATCGGTTCGCCACTGCTGGATCACAACCCGGGCATGACTCAGGGTATGGAACCAGTGCTCGTTCAGGCATTCGTCCCGGAATCGACCGTTGAAGCTTTCGATAAACGCATTCTGGGTCGGTTTGCCGGGCTGGATCAGCTTCAGCTGAATGCCATGCTCATAGGCCCATTGGTCCAGTGCCCGGCCGGTAAACTCCGGCCCCTGGTCGGTGCGGATGGCCTTCGGATAGCCTCGAAACCGCGCCGCCTGATCCAGGATGCGGGTGACATACTCGCCCGAGATCCCGAAATCCACCGCCAGATCGATGGCCTCCTTGGTGCAATCGTCGACCACAGTCAGGATCTTGATCCGCCGCCCGTTGGCCAACGCATCCATGACAAAATCCATCGACCAGACCTCGTTGCGCCGCGTCGGCAGCACCAGAGACTCTCGGGGTACCATCACCCCTTTGCGCCGCTTACGACGCTTTACCGCCAGGTTGGCCGCGCTGTAGAGCCGGTAGACGCGCTTGTGGTTGACCTCATGGCCCTCCCGGCGCAACAGCGCATGGATGCGTCGATAGCCGAACCGGCGCCGCTCCTGGGCCAACTCGATGATGCGCGCCTTCAGCGTAGTCGTCTCGGCTGCCTGCCGGGGTTCATAGCGCAACGTGCTGCGGTAGATCCCCGCCAGGGCACAGGCGCGTCGCTCGGAGATGGCGGTCTCGGCCCGCATCACCGCCACGGCCTCTCGCTGTGCCTGCGGGGTCAATACTTTTTTCGCAGCGCGGCCTCCAGCGCCTCCTTGTCGAGCAGCGACTCGGCCAGCAGCTTCTTCAGCCGGGCGTTCTCCTGCTCCAGGCCCTTGAGCCGCTTGGCCTCGGTGACCTCCAGGCCGCCATACTTGGCCCGCCAGGTGTAGAAGGAGGCATCACTGAAGCCGTGCTTGCGGCACAGCTCCTTGACCGGCACCCCGGCCTCGGCCTCCTTCAGAAATCCAATGATCTGCGCTTCGGTAAACCGCTTCTTCTTCATGTCCGCTTTCTCCTCTGAAAACAGACTGTACTAAGTTCACCGTGGTAGTCAAAATGGGGAGCAGGTCATCCTCACGCTGCCCCCAGACGACCAGAATTATCGATATAAGCAGTAGGGCAACCTGAATTACTGGGATACCGACCGTCGCGGCAGTGTCCGCCATGGCATGTAAAGCGGGGGTCGCTGCCGTCGCGCTCAGTCCCAAGCTTAGTCCGTGCCATGAAGGAGGCCGCAAAGGGCCACCAAAATTTGCATTGATAACGTGTGTCATACTAACCTCTTTTCATGTTGCTCCGTTGTCGTTAATGTATGCATAGTGTACAATATGTACACTTCTGTGTCAATAGGAATCCACTGTGGAACTCTCCGAAAAGAGCGAGGACCGCGATATTGAGGGGTGGGCGGATCGTGCCCGCACGATGCTCGACCGGCGTGGCCTCACCTATGATCAAATTGCGTCTGCTCTGGACGTTGCTACTCGCAGCGCGGTGGGGCACTACCTCTCAGGACGGCGCCAACTTTCAGCCATGCAGGCCGTTGCTCTGGCCCAGCGATTAGGATGCAGGGTGGGTTGGCTGCTCACTGGTGAGCAACCTATCGAACCGGTAGAGAATGCAAGCGACACGAATGTCTCGCCCGAGGACCTTCTTGCTCCTCTCAAGGCGCTTCCTGCGGACACGTTCAGCGCCGTAGCGAATCTGGTGTTGTCGGTTTCCAGTGCTTCGCACTACCAAGGTGCTGTCCGGAAATCTAAACAGCAGAAGAAAAGTGAGAGCTGAAGGGAAGAGCTAGTCTTATTGCCCATCCATCCATACGGACGCTCGATCCGACAAATTGTAAGAACTCCCCACCCAAACGGGTGGGGAGAATGGGCTGGCCAAACCCAAATCAAAAAATAGCCACGTGCAGTTTGTCCTCCTTTCCACGCTACGGTTGAACACAATTGTTGAGATGCCGGGTACCACCCCGACATACGTTCCAGATCTGCGGCACCATCCGTTCAGCTAGAACGCGCTCACACACCACATGGGGTTCCACCCCCAGTCTCTTTTCACGTACGCTGAGTGTTTTCGACACCGGGATACCACTCCCGACTGGCTTTGCCTCCCTCACGGCTTCGACTGAATCGCCTATGAGGTTTATTGTCTACTCACACTCGCTCCCGGCCGTAGAACTCCCACAGTACCACCCGTGGTTCGTCGTTCCGTAGGCCTTCCCGCGTTAGCACACAAACGTCGATTTCTAGCCAGCACCTCATGTTCATGACGTGGTGTTTTCCACCTGGCCTGTCGGTTTTCGGGGGGCAGAGATTCCAAAGCGCCTCCCTTACCGGCATGAACACTTCCGGTTTCAGTCATCCAGCCACTACAGGGCTGGCACTGGCATCGTCCTCTTACCCGACAGCGACCTCTGCGGCCGCCGTTACTGGCTTGAGCTATTCAGCGATCCACCCAGGTTGCCCCAGGTGGTACCAGCCGTTCCAGGTTTCCCCTAACGGCCTCACTGCCTTTCGAACAGTGCGTGCAGCCTACCAGTCGGGACCGAGTTGTACCCTTTCGAGCACCCCTCGGTGGGGATTTTCAGCCCACTTCGTCTGCGGCAGGATTCCGCCGGTTTCAGGAACATTCGTCCATCCGCCATTGGTCCGTTTCCGCGTCGCCCAATCTCACCAAAGGTGCGGATTGGGTCGAACAGGGCATTGCAGCCCTGAGCGCCCGTTGCAGCGCAGCGAGCGGAATTACCCGCACTGCGCTACGGCGTACGTTCGGCCGGGATCGGTAGGTCCAGGCCTGGTCAGTTGGTTAAGCTGACCGCGACGCTCTCGCGTCAGAGACAGTGGTGTCGGGGGCTGGTGAGGCCCCCATGTGGTGGTGAGCCCGGCCCCCGGTTTGTGTGCGTCGTGCGACGTCCACATACCAGTGTCCTGTCTATTAATAGCGAATGTAGGGGTCCCATGAGACCCCTACATTGGAATCTCCTGTAGTTTCTTATGAATTCATCCCCGATGAATTCATAAGAAGTTTTTGCATCAATAACTTAGCGCTGATGTACCACCTGCGCTCAACATTACATCCTCGATGCGCCTCCCTGATTCCTATATGTACCAGTCCCATGACGGAGAGATTGGTATGTATGACCCTCAGATTTACCTTCACAAGTCGATTGTGATGCAGCGCCTCCTCGACGCCGTGTGCCGGGGTTATGTGCGGCACACTGCCGGTGTCGTCCCCGCACACAAAGCGCCGCGCCTGGCAGAGAAGTTCGCGCAGTGCTACTCCGTTCACCGAAATGCGAATCAAAGGGCGTACGCCCGCCGTAAGGGGCAAGCCAACGCGAGGTTGTTTATTCTGGTCAACTCCGAGGCGCCTACGCAGCTGCTCTGGTGGCTTCTCGCAACAGAGGGGGAGGGGGCGGTACATGGGCTGGAACGACTCAGGCATGCCCGGAATGCCCGAGGACGGGTGCGGGTCGGCGATGACTATGAACTCATCCGTCGTACTCGTAGACGTGACAAAGGCGGTGGCGCAGTCTGGAGTTGGCGTATGACCCGCGAATGCTACAGCCAGTGGCGCGAGCGCATCATCCAGGCTAGTCGAAGATCTGTGTCAACAGAGATTAACCGGGCGGTACGCTCCCTGTACCGTACCCCAGGATATTCGGGTGTCCGTGACCAAGTGGGCAAACTGATCGCCCTGGCACGCAGCGAATGGCGCCGCCGTCACGGAAACGCTGATGCGTTGATGCTGGCACCCAAGCTCGGATACGTAGACCGGCTCCCGGACAGCACGGTGCTGCTAAGCGATTGGTGTCGGGGGATGAGTGATACCTGAATATGTCACTTCATGCAGATTTTTCCCCTATACCCCTTACCCCGATGGTTACCATCGGAGTAAACCCTTTACGTAACGAGAAGAGATCGACCATGCCGAGATCAGGAATCAAACTCGATGATGTTAAATCCGCAGTATCGGAATTGGAAAGAAGAGGCGAGGCTGTTACGCAGCTGGCTGTACGTCAGGCCCTTGGAGATACCGGGTCCTTAACAACGATAGGTGCTCATCTACGTACTCTGCGTGAGGGGCGAGCCGAAGTGCAGGGCCCACCTCGCCAAATTCCCTCCGAGCTAACGCAGGCCATGGAGCAGAGCGTAACAAGCCTTTGGACTCGGGCGCAGGAACTCGCACGCGCGGATATTGAGGCGATCCGTCAGGCAGCCCAAGGTCGAGTGGAAGCCGCCGAGAAGGAGCTGGAGGCGTTGAGCGCGGCCTTTGACAAGCAGCAGGATCATGTTGATCAAATGCAGACTGCCCTGGATCAGCTCTCTGTGCAACTCCGATCGGCCGAACAGGTGCGTGCTGCTCTGGAGGCAGAAAACACAAGCCTCAAGCATATCAACGAGTCGCTGTTTGGGAGACTCGACAGTCACACGCATGCAGTGGAAACCCTAATGTCCAAAGTAAGTCGAGAAGTGACTTCAAGTGACCTCGAAGAGTCTTCCTGAGATTCGCATGGGGTTTATATCGATACGTAATATGTAATACGTATTGTCAAGGCAATCGTATTGCAAAACTCAACACAATCGATCATCAGATTACTCTCAAGGAAAAAAGATCTAAATGTGTGTCATGTTTCGGTTCGATTGTACCTATACCATATACCACTAACTAACGAATAGGAGAAACAGTATGAACTGTGATGACACTGAATTTTCAATTCAGGTAAAAGAACTACATCAGTCGCTCGTCGAAAGAGAGCTGGCACGTCTAGGGTATGATCCCAGCGATATATGGGTTGATTGGGATATGCACCAAGACGGTATCCCATATATTTTCGGCTTTTTTGGGGCGATTTATAATTTGGGGGAATTGGTTAAGCGGCATATACCTGAAGATGAAGTGGAGATGCTCATAAAGTACATCAGTATGCGGGGACTTTACCTGTTTCGTGGCGACATGGATATCCGGTTTGAAATCGAATCGGATGGAGTGTCGGGATATGGATTTGATCCCAATATGTTGCGCAGTGAGTATTTATTGAGGAAATTCCATGCGAGCATTACCTATGAGATAAATGTCCTTGCAGAGGAACTGTCGAAAAAAGTATTTCTCATGGAATTAGACGAGATGATGCCCGTCAAAAAGTTGCAGTAAGGGTGTGGTCCGCTGAGCAGGCGCTTTTCTCGAATCGCTACGCAATCGTATAAGTGCCGTGCTGGAAGGTTGCGGATTACTACAGGGTATGTTCCTCGCGCCCCCCATGTCGCAATAGAACCGTGGCCGGGATTGCGGTTGTCGCTGGTGCCTGCGTGCAAAAGGGGCGTGAGGATAGCCTAGCTATCCCGATGATATTATCGGATATTACATACTCTGGTAAGGTGTCAGCACTCTATAAACTATTTTTAGCCAAGCAAGAGCGTTAATTGCCTTGATGGTATAAGTCTGTCGCCGTCTTTAATTGTTGTTGATTTTAGTCTCCTATTTCCTTCGGGAGAAAAGATTTCAATTTCTTTCAGCTCTGCCAATGATGCAATAGCTTGTTTGTATCTTGTGCTGTCTGCGGGTGAAGAGTTGCACGTTGTGGCGAAAAGTTCACCAAAGGAAATTCCTTCATCATGGGAAAAGACATGATGCGGGATTTGTTCCATGAGCATGGCTATCGATCTATCCTGTGCTGGGTCATCGAAACAGAATCCAAGCTCGAGCTGATTAGAGATGCTGCTGTCTGATGCCGGGTCATAGCCGAGCACATGATACATGTCTAAACCAGGGCCTCCATAATGTATAAAGTGATTATTTACTGACCAATGGACAGTAGTCATTACATCTCTAGCTCGGTGGTGTTGTGAGAGGTGGACAAGCCAATATACCCCATGGCCTTCTGTTCTAATAAAAAATGTTGTGTAGTATCTGGCTCCGCATGATTGGACTAGCTGTTGATGTAAGCAGCTTTGGATGTAAAGTCGGAAATCCTTCTCTTTGCTCTTGATGTCGTCTATTGAGCGCCCTTTCAGGGCGTCAGGAATCTCAGCTTTTTCGAGTAAATTCTTTGTTACGGGGTTGTCTGAGGCATAATTGATAAAAGAGTCGACATTGAAAGTAAGGATGATTTCGGCAGAAGGTAATGTCTTCAGTATGTTTCTGATAAGCGATGTAGGAACATCGGTATAGCCGTATTGGTCAAGAAGAAATATTGATCGACCATTTTTTGGGTTCTTCTTGCGAATGAATTCGGTGACAGGTTTGACTTGTTCTGCAAAGGAGCCGTTGATAAGTTTTATATCTTTATCAATCCTATCCTTGTACCCCTCGTGTTTTAGTGTGTTCTCCAAAAGAGAGAATGCGCCTTTGTCCTTTTCTATAAAAAAGAAGTCGATATTCATCCTGAGCGGTTTGTGGCGATCTTTATTGAGCAGGAAATCCGCCTCTTTTGCAGCTCCAAGGAAAACAAATGGAGAGCCGTATACGATCTCACGTGTTAGCGAATGTGTATAAAGGCCGCCACCGGCGAAACCGTCGACAATTGTCAGTTTGAGTTCTTCTTGCTGATGCGAGGGTGCAAGAGTTCGGAAATAAGCGCTAAGGTACGAGCGGAGGACTTCATGTTTGGCGGTACTGTGCTGATGAATTTCCGGTAAGGGGCCGTTTGGGGTGAAATTATAGTGTGCTCTCGGCATTTTCTGGTCCTTTGTTATTGGTGTTATTGGCTATTTTCTTGGTATGTCTGGCATTTCATCCCATGTCTTACCGTGGAGCGTTCTACCATTTTTGCTCTTGGCTCTCTTGATTCCATCGGCACCCCATCCGCCCCATTGCTTAAAGAAAAAGGATACCTTTTGGGAATGGCATTGCCTGCGGATCCTTTCTACCCATTCCTCTTTCATCGGCCTCGACTTGGGTCCTGACTCTCCTCCAACAATGACCCAGTGGATTCCCCTCAGGTTAAGTGAGCCTAAATCCTCTAGCAGGGGTTCAATTGATAGGAATCGGATTTTTGCGCTAACAGAACGTAATATATCAATTCTGGGCAGCCCATGCTTTTGATTTTCTACACTTGTGCCAAGCCAGCAGTTATCAGGAACATTCCGGTGTTTAAAGAAACGAGCCATTCGTTCGGGGCGCTTGGTAAGGATCTGGAAATTATGTTGCGGGCAATCTGAGATGACCTTGAAAACATCTTCAATAAAATCGTGGGGGACCTGCTGATGAAAAAGGTCACTCATTGAATTTACAAAATAAATTGTCGGTTTTTTTCTTTTTCGCGGTTCTTCTAGCCTATGGCGGTGAGTGGATAGCTTAAAGCCATCCTCATAGCCCGGTGTTCCCATGGCCTGAAGCCGCCGTGACATTGTCTCTGCATAACAATATTTGCAGCCTGGCGAAATCTTGGTGCAGCCGGTTACTGGGTTCCAAGTTCGTTCTGTCCATTCAATCCGGCTCATAGAAAGGCCTATCTGTTATGTTCTCTATTTGTTCTCTATGTGAACTTTAGGGGGGATTGGTGTTTTTGTCAATATGACCAATAGGTTACTTATGCATCCTCGTGGCGGAGCGCCCCTCTGGTTTATTTTGAATGCCACAGCGAACTTAACGCAACTGCCTGAACGCTGAACCTATTGCCTGCCATCTGTGGGGACAGCTTTTATTGCCCCTTTAGCCCAATAGCAAGTAATGTTATTCTGTATAACATCCTGCTTTTCAGGAGCGCAGAGTCAAATGATCCGCTGCCATCTCTCCCGTATGATGGGGGAGCGTAAAATGAAAATAATGGACGTCGCCCGCCAAACCGGGCTCAACAGGAGCACTGTCACGCGCCTCTACAACGAAACCGCCCAGCGGGTAGAACTGGATGCGGTGGAGAAATTGTGCCACCTGTTTGACTGCGAAGTGGGTGAATTATTTGAGCTCGTGACCGGAGATCAGCCCGGACCACATTAAATAGCCCGCTATCGACTCCCAGAAAGCGATATAAATGGATAATAAAGAAAAAAAATCTCTCAGTGAGACCGATATCTGCGACCTGTTCATCTCCCCGGCCATAAAGGATGCGGGCTGGGAACCTGTCAGACAGATTCGGCGCGAAGTCACCCTGACGCCGGGCCCGGTCATCGTCCGGGGCAACATGTCCTCACGTAACAAGAAGAAGAAAAAATTCGCTGACTATGTGCTCTCCTGGGAGCCGGGTATTCCCATCGCCGTGGTGGAAGCCAAAGACAACAACCATACCGTCAGCCAGGGTATGCAGCAGGCATTGGGCTATGCTGAGATCCTGGAAGTCCCCAGCGCCTTCAGCTCCAATGGCGATGCCTTCGCCGTGCACAACAAGGTACCCGCGCCAGGCGAAGAGATCGAAACCGAGTTGCCCCTTGAGGCTTTCCCCACGCCGGATGCCCTCTGGCAAAGGTACAAGACCTTTCGCGGTATTGACGATCAGGCCGAGCCGCTGGTCGTTCAGCCCTACCATGAAGACATGTCGGGCAAAGGACCACGTTATTACCAGGTGGAGGCAATCAACCGCACGATCGAGGCGGTGGCCAGTGGTAAAAGGCGCGTGTTGCTTGTTATGGCCACCGGCACCGGCAAGACCTACACGACCTTCCAGATCATCTGGCGGCTATGGAAAGCCAGGAAAGTTAAACGCGTCCTGTTCCTCGCCGACCGCAACATCCTCGTCGATCAGACTCTGGTCAACGACTTCAGGCCCTTTGGCGCAGTGATGACCAAGATCAAAAACCGCAAGATCGACCCGTCCTATGAAGTCTACCTTGGCCTGTATCAGGCGATCACCGGGCCGGACGAGGAAGACAAGATTTTCAAGAATATTTCACGTGACTTCTTCGATATGATCGTCATCGATGAATGTCACCGTGGCAGTGCGGCGGATGATTCCGCCTGGCGGGAAATCCTTGAGTATTTTTCTGATTCAATTCAAGTCGGCCTGACCGCTACCCCCAAGGAGACCAAATACGTCTCCAGTAGCACCTATTTCGGCGAGCCGGTATACACCTACAGCCTCAAGCAGGGCATCGAGGATGGCTTCCTCGCGCCGTACAAGGTCGTGCGCATCGACATCGACAAGGACGTCCTCGGCTGGACGCCCCCGCCCGGTATGGTGGACGACCTGGGCCAGGCAATTGACGAACGTGAATACAATCAGAAAGACATGGACCGTATCCTGGTCCTGAACCAGCGTACCAAGCTGGTCGCCAAACGAGTCATGAAATATCTCAACGCCACCGATCCCTATGCCAAGACTATCGTCTTCTGCGAAGACATCGACCATGCCGAACGCATGCGAGCCGCCATCGTCAATGCCGCAGGCCAAATCGCCATCGAAAACCCCAAGTACGTCATGCGCATCACCGGGGACAGCGTCGAGGGCAAGGCCGAGCTGGATAACTTTATCGACCCCGAAAGCAGGTTTCCCGTCATCGCCACCACCTCGGAGCTGCTCACCACCGGCGTCGATGCCAGGACGTGCAAGCTCATCGTGCTGGACAAGACCATCACCTCGATGACTATCTTCAAGCAGATCATCGGCCGTGGCACCCGCATCGACGAAGACAACAACAAGTGGTTCTTCACCATCATGGACTTCAAGAAGGCCACCCAACTGTTCCGCGACCCGGACTTCGATGGCGAGGCGGCCGTGGTCTATGAACCCGGCGATGACGACGATCCCGTACCACCGGACCCGCCGCCAGAGGAGGGTGATGACGAGGGAGGCGGCATCGAAGAAGAACCCGGCACCTACAAGGTTCGCGTCAGCGGCGTCGATGCCCGCATCATCTCCGAGCGTATTGAATACATTGGCCCGGACGGCAATTTGATCACCGAGTCCTACAAGGACTTTAGCCGCAAGCAAATCCAGTCGGAATACGCCTCGCTAGACGAGTTCCTCAACCGCTGGCATAGCGCGAAGAAAAAACAGGCCATCCTCGACGAGCTGGAAGAGCACGGGATCGTACTGGATAATCTCGCCGCTGAAATTGGCAAGGACTATGGCGACTTCGATCTCATTTGCCATATCGCTTATGATCAGCCACCACTCACGCGGAAGGAGCGGGCCAACAAGGTCAAAAAGCGCAACTACTTCACCAAATACGGCGAGCAGGTCCGCGCCGTGCTCACCGCGCTGCTGGACAAGTACGCTGATGAGGGCATCAGCACCCTGGAAAGTGCCAAGGTGCTGAAACTGAAACCGTTCAGTGACATAGGCACCCCAGTGGAAATTATCAATGACGTCTTTGGCGGCAAGAACAGCTTTGACCACGCCATCGAAGAGCTCGAGCAGGAGCTGTTTAAACCGGATGAATCTGCATGACCAGAATTGAGGCGAGTAAGGACTAAATGAGCAACGTTAGCGGCATTATCAAATCCATCCAGGACATCATGCGCAAGGATGTCGGCGTTGACGGCGATGCACAGCGCATCAGTCAGTTGGTGTGGATGTTCTTCCTCAAGATCTTCGACGACCGCGAGGCCGAGCTGGAGCTGCTGGAAGACAACTACAAATCGCCGCTACCCAAGCATTTGCGCTGGCGCGCCTGGGCCGCTGACCCCGAAGGCATGACTGGCGAGGAGCTGGCCGATTTCGTCAACGTGCAACTGTTCCCCTATCTGAAGGAAAAGCTGCCCACCAGCGGCGCCCAGGGCAAGCGCGCCCAGGTGGTACGGGGAGTGTTCGAAGACGCCTACAACTACATGAAGTCCGGCACACTGATCCGCCAGGTAATCAACAAGATCAGCGAAATCAACTTCAACAATACGAGTGATCGTCACACCTTCGGCAGTATCTACGAGCAAATCCTCAAAGATCTGCAAAGCGCTGGGAACGCCGGAGAGTTCTACACGCCACGAGCCGTCACTCGCTTCATCGTCAACCGCGTTGACCCCAAACTGGACGAGAAAGTGCTCGATCCCGCATGTGGTACCGGCGGTTTTCTTACCTGCACCATCGATCACAAGCGTGAGAATTATGTAAAAAGCCACGCGGACGAAGATACCCTGCAAGCATCGATTCACGGTGTGGAGAAAAAGGCCTTGCCGCACATGCTGGCCGTCACCAACATGATCCTGCACGGCATCGATACCCCTACCAATATCAGACACGACAACACCCTGAGCCGCCCTTACAAGGACTACGGCAACGCCGACCGCGTCAACGTCATCGTCACCAACCCGCCCTTCGGCGGCATGGAAGAAGACGGCATCGAAAACAACTTCCCGTCCCACTTCCGCACCCGCGAAACCGCCGACCTATTCATGGCGCTCATTATCAAGCTGCTCAAGGACGGCGGCCGTGCCGCTGTAGTGCTGCCAGATGGCTTCCTGTTCGGCGAAGGTATGAAAACCCGTCTCAAACAGACCCTGCTGGAAGAGTGCAACCTACACACCATCGTGCGCCTGCCCAACGGTGTGTTCAATCCCTACACCGGCATCAAGACCAACCTGCTGTTCTTCACCAAGGGCACGCCTACGAAACAGGTCTGGTACTACGAACACCCCTATCCCGAAGGCGTCAAGAGCTACAACAAAACCAAGCCCATGCGTTTCGAGGAATTTGAGGCCGAAATCAAATGGTGGGGCGAAGAGGCCAATGGATTCAAGAAACGCAAACAGACCGAACAGGCCTGGAAGGTCGGCATCGATGAGATCATCGCCCGCAACTACAACCTCGACATCAAAAACCCTCACGTCGGCGAGCAGGTCAGCCACGACCCGGACGAACTGTTGCAGAAATATGAAAAGCAACAGGCCGAAATCAGCGATCTGCGCAACCAGCTCAAGCACATTCTGCAACAGGCATTGAGTGGGGAGAGGGTATGAACGAAAAGCGTCATCCCCGCACAGGCGTGAATCCGGAATACAATCAGCCTTGTCATTCCGGCAAAAGCCGGAATCCAGTCACCGATAACCTTGACCTCTGGACCTCGGCCATCCTCACAAAGTCCATCACCGGGCGTGGCAGCAACGGCAAGCAGCAAGGCTACGGCATCAAGAAACTCCGCGAGCTGATCCTTGAACTGGCCGTACGCGGCAAGCTGGTGTCGCAGGACCCCAACGACGAACCGGCAAGCGTGTTGCTGGAAAAGATCGCGGACGAAAAGACGCGGTTGATAAAAGAAGGAAAAATTAAAAAACCGCAACCACTTTCTAAAATTTCTAAAGATGAAATTCCATATGCATTGCCTGTCGGATGGGAGTGGGCTCGATTTGGAAATATTTTCGAACTTGAATATGGTAACAATTTACCCCAAGTAAAAAGAAGTAATACCGGAGAATATCCTGTATATGGTTCAAATGGTGTAGTAGGCACGCACAACGAATACAGTATAGAGAGCCCGTGCATAGTGGTTGGTAGAAAAGGATCTGCTGGGGCTTTGAATTTATGTCTAAGTGATGGCTGCTGGGTAACTGATGTTGCTTACAGTGTCGTTCCACCTAGTGCAATGGATTTGGAGTTCACATTTAAACTCTTTCATACACTTGGGCTAGATAATTTAGGAAAAGGAATAAAGCCAGGTCTAAGTCGTAACGAAGCATATATACTGCCTGTGGTAATTCCTCCGTTAGCAGAACAACACCGCATCGTCTCCAAAGTCGACGAACTCATGGCTCTGTGCGACCAACTGGAACAACAACAGACCCACAGCCTCGAAGCCCACCAAGCCCTGGTCGAGACCCTGCTCGCCACGCTGACGAGCGTCGAATCGGCAGACGACCTCGACGAAGCCTGGAGCCGCATCGCCAGCCACTTCGACACCCTGTTCGCCACCGAGCACAGTATCGACCAACTCAAACAAACCATCCTCCAACTCGCCATCATGGGCAAGCTTGTCCCCCAGGACCCTAACGACGAACCAGCGAGTGTGTTGCTGGAAAAGATTGCCAAAGAAAAAACGCGGTTGGTTAAAGAGAAAAAGATAAGGAAAGAGAAAAAGTTGCCCGAGATAGGCGAGGATGAAAAGCCATTTGAGCAAAAGAACGGATGGGAATGGGTAAGGCTTGGTCAGGTGGTTCACATTCGAGGGGGTAAGCGTGTATCGAACGGCTACCAACTTTTGTCTAATCCAACCCCTTATATTTACATACGCGTTAGCGATATGAAAGATGGGGCAATTGATGATTCGGATTTAAGGTACATCGACGAAGCGATGTACTCGAAGATTAGTCAGTACATCATTACTAAAAACGACATCTACATGACTATTGTTGGCGCGACCATTGGAAAGTGCGGCCTTGTGCCGGATAAATTTGATGGAATGAACTTAACAGAAAATGCCGCACGGCTTACTCCATTCTTCGTTTCAAAAATTTATCTATACAAGGCGCTTTCTACCGCATTTTGCCAGGAACAATTTATAGATAAGACCAAGCAAGTCGGCGTACAAAAAATGGCACTAAATCGCCTGGCTAGTACTATTTTTCCGTTGCCACCGCTTGCAGAACAACACCGCATCGTCGCCAAAGTCGATGAACTCATGTTCCTGTGCGACGCGCTCAAGTCGCGCCTCGCCGACGCCCAAAACACCCAAAGGCATTTCGCCGACGCCATCGTAGAGCAAGCTGTGGCCTAAGGTACGCAAAACGAGCGGTAATAATGACGCATGAAGCGCCATAAGGAATTATGCGGCCGTGAAACTCATTGCAGACAAGTATAGAAAACTAAAGCCAACGCTTGAACATCTTGCAGACAGTGTGGTAATGGCGCAGGCATGGAAGAAGACCCACGCCTATATGCGTACGCACAATTGGTACGCCGATACTTTGGCTCTCGATATATCTGCGCTCGGTTTGGAAGCCAACGCCAAGAGTTGGGCCGACGATATTCGTTTGGTCGATGTATGTCCGTATCCGGTAGAGCTTATCCCCGCTGCGAAGAGTGAAAAATGGGTTATTGATGAGAAACATGGCTGGTTAGCGGAAAGTCGTTTAGATGATGAGGCCGCTAAGGTTCGTCTTAATAAACCACCGATCAGGCCCCTGGCACACTTGAGTATTCGAGACCAAACGTGGGCCACAGCCGCTATGCTTTGCTTGGCTGATGTTGTAGAAACCGCCCAAGGTGATTGTGATAATTCCAATCCATTCGAAGCCAGAAATAATAAGGTATATAGCTATGGCAACCGACTTATGTGTGATTGGAGAGACGATCAGGCCTGGTTCCGGTGGGGGAACGGTGAAACTTATAGGAAGTTCTTTACAGACTATCAGGCATTTCTCAAACGCCCTGTAGCTATTGGGCGCTCGGTTGCGTTGAACCAGACTGATGAAGAGCATGTATTTATCGTCAGTCTCGATCTGTCGAAATTCTACGATTGCATTGATCGGAAGCTTCTTAGTGAACGATTGCAAAAGCTCGCTCGGGAATTTTATGAGGAAGAGCTAGATTCGGAATTCTGGTCAGCTTTGGGTCGAATATTCGATTGGCGCTGGCGTGACAAAGATCATCAGGTCGCGGAGAGTTTATCTGTCAAACTCGGAAACGGTTTGCCGCAGGGTCTGGTTGCAGCGGGATTTTTCGCCAATGCCTATCTTCATGAGTTTGATGCCGCTATTGGAAAGCAGATCGGAAAGTCGCTTCCGAATAACACCGGAGTTGTTCTACATGATTATTGCCGTTATGTGGACGATATTCGGCTTGTTTTCAGTTTGGATGTAGATATTGACAGCGAGTTTTTGGGGGATAAGGTAAACCATTGGGTTTGCGAAAAGCTACACAAGTTCGGTGGTGAATCTCTTGAGTTAAATGAAGGAAAAACTCAGGTTACCACGTTGTCTGATCTCGATAACAAGGGAACACTATCGGAACGAATTAGGAGTCTTCAAGAGGATATTAGCGGCCCTGCTGACAGAGATACTCTCGATAGCGTCATGGGTGTACTTGAGGGATTGTTGACACTGAAAACTGATGATATCCCTGTAATGACAGAGATGACGAAGGATAACGCGCTGCTCAAATTGGCGAAATTTGATCACGATGTTCGTCATGACACGTTGAAGCGCTTTGCAGCAAACCGACTTGAGGCTGTGATGCGTAACAAGCGCAAGATCGCGGGTGAGGTATTGGATACAGGCGTTACTCCCCTTGATAATGAAAGTGAGCTGCTCGCGAAGAAGCTTATTTGGGCGTGGATGCAAGATCCATCGTTGGCCCTGGTTTTGCGGAAAGCCCTTGAAATATTTCCCTCTCCCCTGTTGGCAGAGCCTGTTTTCGAAGCGATATTCCGCCGCACAAACTTCGGTGGTGGCGATTCTGATGCTATCACCGCTGCACAGGCTGAATATCTACTCGCTGATCTATTCCGAAGTTGTGTGGATTTCCATGGATATTTTCAACGGATTGATTATCCGTCGACATCGGACCCAGACGCCATGCTCGATCTTGCCACACGCTATGCGCAAAGGACGATTGCAGCAACTTCGGTGCCGGGGTTTGTAGAGAGACAGGCGCTTCTGTTGCTGGCCGTTATGCAGAAACCCGTCCGGCGCCAGGAATCAGACGGGTCTATACAAAGGATGTTGCATACCATCCTCGCTGGTTCAGCAATGAAGCTTCATCGCCAGAACCTCGCGCTATACGAAGTAGCAGCGCAGATCACGGGAAATAATGATTCGGTAGCATCTCTCCTGGCTGAGCAAATGGATGTGGTAGATTTGCCACTGAAAAGGCGAGTGCTTGAAGATTTTGCCCTTCGCGGTGGGGATTTCTGGATTAGTTTATGGAGACGCCTAAAGCGCCAGAAAACAAATAAGGAATTGCTGGATGAATTTCAGTGGGCGATCCCTGTTACGAGTGGTGGTGTGCCAAGCCCAAACGTCCAGCAGCGCCTATCTAAAATAATCGTCTCTGATAACAACGGCTTTATCCATGAAGCGGGTCTATTAAAGCTGGTTTTAGCGCTTATTGATGGTATTCGTTGTGACCGCCTTGCGCTAGGAATAGCTCCTGACAAATTGATCATTGGGCAAGTGCAAGCCAAGAAGAGCGATTGGGCAGAGCTTTGGCGGCCTGAAGTGAGTTTAAAATCCACTGCTAAAAGTATACACAATACCGACCCGCGCTTTGATACGCCATCGTGGATTAATTCGGAAATCTCGGACTCAGCGGAGATCTATTGGATAGGAATGATATTGCGTGCTGCCGTTGTTGGCTCGAATGACTTTACAAGTAATCGGTGGAAGAAGAGCAAAATTGTCGGTTATAAGGGGCTACGAACGGGATGGTTTAAGCGGCGCATGGGGATGATGCATGCACCAGAATCGTTAGTTGGTGAGTATGCTACCGTAACGGACTGGGTAGCCGAGTTGATAAGAAAGTGCCTGCAATGGCCCGGTTTCGAATCTACGCATGTCGTTCATGATGACATTCGACTGATTGAGGATCTGGATTCTCTGCAAGCTTCCGTGGAAACGCGGCTTGGTGTGCTGAACGACACGTATTGCTACGCGTCGGATATGCCCGGACTAATTACCAATGTTCAGCGCCCGAGAGAGAGCGCGGCCAGGGAATTCAGGTTGGTGACCGTACAACAATTGTTACCAAAAGGATCGGACTTTTCGAAGGCAGATCCGGAGCTTAATTCCACGTTAATCAAAAATACAAACCGCGAACATGTGGCTCGGTTATGCAGGATTACTTATAAAACGCTAGCAGCAAAAATACATGCAGATAACAACGGAGATCGGCCGTTTTCAGACCTAATCGTGTTTCCAGAACTAGGTGTTCACCTCGATGATTTAGACCTTCTGAAGCAGCTGGCGGATAAAACACGTTCAATGATACTTGCCGGTATGGTGTTTACGGAAAGAAATGGGAAGTTGGTCAACCTGGCTAGATGGTTGATACCGGATTACAGAATAACGGGGCGACAATGGATAGTGCGTGATCAGGGCAAGCTTTTTCCTACGGACAACGAGATTGACCTTGGGGTTAGTCCTGAAAGGCCTTGTCAGCACATCATAGAAGTCGATGGATTTGACGAAGGGCCATTCAGGATAACGGCGTCAATTTGCTATGACGCAACAGACTTGAAGCTGGCTAGTGATTTGAAGGGGAAGTCAGAGTTATTTGTTATACTTGCGCATAACAAAGACGTAACCACCTTCGATACAATGGCCTCGGCTCTGCATTATCATATGTATCAGCATGTCGCATTGGTGAATAAAGGCGAATTTGGGGGCTCTACAATTCAGGCACCATATAAGCAACCGTATGAGCGTCTTATTTCACATGCACACGGCACAGACCAGATTTCAATAAATGTGGCAGATCTTGATCTCGCCGCATTTAAAAGAAAGGCAAGTACAAAGCTCAAAGAAATTAAAACACAACCTGCTGGGTAACAGTGTCAATAGGAAGTGTTTTTGTGGCGCCAGTAGGCGGAATCAGGCCAGGTTATACTCATTGAGCCAGATCGTTCGACTACTGTGACTGTGGCTAGCTCAATCAAGGAAAATAATAATGCCGATACAACACGCTATTTGGAAGGTCGGTGAAGCCCCCGTCGCACTTCCCACCAGCCACCTCGCGAGTGAACAGCAGTTGGAAGATATGATTGTGACTGATCCTCGCATCCTTTCCGGTGAGTGGCTGTTGATTGGCAGGCAAGAGTCCACCAGTCATGGTGGTCGCATCGACCTGCTGGCTATTGCGCCCGATAGCTCGCTTGTGTTGATTGAACTCAAGCGAAACCGCACCCCACGCGAGGTCATCGCTCAGTCGCTGGACTATGCCTCGTGGGTAGAGCAGCTGACTACTGATAGAATCGCACAAATCTATCAGCGATTTTCCAACGGTGGGAAGCTTGAGGAGGATTTTCAGCATCATTTTGGCGCGGATTTGGATGAGGAAAACCTTAACCAATCGCATCAGATCATTATTGTTGCCGCAGAACTCGATCCCGCTACTGAACGTATTATCGGTTATCTCAATGCCCGCGATATTGCTATCAATGCTGTTTTCTTCCAGGTATTCCTGCATGGCGATGAGCAATTTTTGAGTCGCGCCTGGCTGATTGATCCCGGCGAGACACAGGTGAATGTAGCAAGTACCAGCAAGTCCAAGGCAGAGAACGAGCCCTGGAATGGAGAGTATTATGTCTCCTTTGGGGATATGAACTCCCGTAGTTGGGAAGATGCGCGCCAGTATGGCTTTATCAGCGCGGGTGGCGGGAGTTGGTACAGCCAGACGTTGAAACTGCTATCACCTGGCGATCGGGTATGGGTGAAAGTGCCAAAGACGGGCTATGTCGGTGTCGGGCGTGTTACGGAGGCCGTGCAGCCGGTCAAGGAGTTTACAGTGCAAACCGCTGAAGGTGAAAAGCCTGCGCTGGACGTACTCAAATTTGCAGAACTGTACAAGAAAAATGCTGATGATCCGGATAAGGCAGAATGTTTCGTTCGTGTTGACTGGCTGGATACGGTGCCTGAGTCCAAGGCGGTGAACGAAATTGGCTTGTTTGGCAATCAGAATACGGTTTGCCAGCCTACTACACCAAAATGGCGACATACGGTGGAACGGCTGAAAACGTACTTCTCGAAGTGGAATAGTGGCTGACTCTCTCCAGACAAGAGCTGACTTCAAACTGGATTTCTACAATGTAGGCAGACGCAACGGGTAAAGAATGCCTGTCTTTTAAGAACAATAACGGTGCGATCATGAAAATATACAAAATCTCATTTATTGTAATATTGGTCCTTACCAAGAACGTTTTAGCAAGCACGATATATGGGACACACTTATGGGGAACCTTTGCAATTGACCCGCTGACGGGAGATGCAGCGAATCTTAGCGTATTCAATGCGGCCTCCCAGGACGGGGTAGCGCTTGCCTACGGGGGCGGGACTTTGTATGGGACGAATATGTGGGGTACCTTTGCGATTGACCCGCTGACCGGGACTGCAACGAATCTGAGCGGATTCAGTGCCGCTTCGCAGGACGGGGTGGCGCTAGCCTACGGAGACGGGACGCTCTATGGGACGAATATGTGGGGCACTTTTGCAATCGATCCGCTGACCGGGACTGCAACGAACCTGAGTGGATTCAGCGCCGCTTCGCAGGACGGGGTGGCGCTAGCCTACGGGGGCGGGACTTTGTATGGGACGAATATGTGGGGTACCTTTGCGATTGACCCGCTGACCGGGGCTGCAACGAATCTGAGCGGATTCAGTGCCGCTTCGCAGGACGGGGTAGCGCTAGCCTACGGAGACGGGACGCTCTATGGGACGAATATGTGGGGTACCTTCGCAATTGACCCGTTGACGGGAGATGCAGCTAATCTGAGTGGATTCAACGCGGCCTCCCAAGACGGGGTGGCGCTAGCCTACGGAGACGGGACGCTCTACGGGACGAATATGTGGGGAACCTTTGCAATTGACCCGATGACGGGGGATGCAACGAATCTGAGTGGATTCAGTGCCGCTTCACAGGATGGTGTAGCATTAGCTGTAAGTGCAGTGCCTCTACCAGCACCGCTACTGCTTCTTCTTAGTGGTGTTGGTGTATTGCTAGGATTAATGGGAAGATCAAGGTTTGGATTAGTGCCGTTCACTTCGAAGGCTTGAACATAGAGGTTATATGGCGAAGCGCAGCAGCCGGAATGCCTTGAAATTAGCTAGGAAATGGCAGGCTAGGGCAGTGCAGCTGGCCAAAAGCAATCCTGGACGCTCCATTGGGTGGATTGCTGACCAGATCGCGAAAGAAGATATATCGCACGGCTATTCAAGTATATATATAAAATCTAATATTCGGCTCCATTGGTATTCTTGAGCCATGCTGTGATTAGATAACTATATGTTATTCAACTAGAAAACTGGAATTCCTTCTATCGCTCACAGTCTCAGAGTGGAAATAGCTGTTAAGACAGGGGATCTATAGCCTCCCCTAGGGGACGCCATTACGATCAAAGGCCCGGGGTTCTGATCCCGGGCCTTTCTTGTATAGCGAATATATCTGCGGGTTGTTCAACTCCGTTTCGGGATATATTTCACCTGCTTCAGTCCTTCGAAGTCCGCGTCCTGCGTCCACAGCGTGGCATTATGAACACGGGCACAGGCGAGTATCACGGAATCGGCCAGCGGCAGTTTATGATCAATACCCAGTTTCGCCGCGGTCAAGGCAAGGTCGCCGTCGAGATCAATGATCTCACCCTGGCGCATCAGTGCGATCGCGGACAGGGCGGCATTTTCATCCCGCTGCTGACAGACGCGCTTGAAGACCTCCAGAAGGCTGATGGAAGGCACCAGCAGTTTCTCTGTATCGAGAATTGCGGCTGAGAAGAAATCGGCATTGGGGGCGTCGGCGAAATATTCGAGCCAACCCGATGAGTCCACCACGTTCATACCCGGTCCTTGTCGCGTGGCACCTCTGTGTCGATCCCCTTCAGGAAGCCCCGGGCAGTTTTGAGGTCCCGAACGGGAATGAATTCGAGTCGCCCGTCATACACCAGCACCTCGATCTTCTCTCCGGGCTTGAGGTGCAATGCCTGGCGCGCGGCCTTTGGAATAACGATTTGATATTTCTCTGAAATGGTTACTGATGTCATACGAATATCTCATCGATTCGGTATTCGTAAAGCGTAATCCTTGCCCGATGGGGAGTCAATCACCAGGGACGGCGGCTGCGAGGCATTGGTAGCGCAATCTCCACCACGGTGGTCACCACAGGGAAACCATAGCCTCCCCTAGGGGACGCCAGTAAAGGCAAAAGGCCTGGAGTGCAAAGCTCCAGGCCTTTTTTATGGTTCGTCGGATATCTCCGGGGAAGTATGCGAGACGCTTCAGCCGCTGACCCCATGAAAGCCGCCGAAGCCAAACGCCTCGACTTCCTGAAAAGTCACTCCAGTTCGTCATTCTCATTTACCAGCGCACCTGGTTTTGAACCGGGCTGCACTGCCGGTCGTTGTGGGACGAGATTCTGCGCGCCGGGCGCAGTGGGCGCATCAGCGCCGACATCATCGGGTCGATGTCTATATCGACAGGGGGCTGAATGAGGTTTCCAGCCCGTCGCCGTTGCTGGTGATCGACGGGCGGCAGCGGCTGACCACCGCGACGCGCATCATCGTGGATATTTCGTTGAGCCGGGACCAGGGTAATCCGCAGCACATCTTCGAGAGCATGAACTCCACCGGACGCGAGTTGAGCACCAGGTGGATCTGATCCGCAACTTTGTGTTGATAGGGGTGGATCCTGCACACCAGATCCAGTTGTATGAAGACCACTGGCGGCCGATGGGCGGAACGAAATGATATCCAAAAACAAATATTTGTCTGAACAGTTCAATCCTCGATTGAAACTATACGCAAATAACGTATACTCGATTCCATGAAACTGGTGTTTGTGGAAGCGCCGCCATTTACTCGGTTACTGGCGGACTACCTCACGGATGAGGCCTATCGGGATCTGCAAGCCGCGTTACTGGAAAATCCGGAACTCGGTGATGTGATTCCCGGGACGGGCGGGTTCCGCAAGTTGCGCTGGCCGGATTCACGCCGGGGCAAGGGAAAGCGGGGCGGTTTGCGGGTGATTTATTACTATCTCACCGACGATGGTCAGATCTGGTTCTTTGCGCTGTATGACAAGGACGAGGCGGTGGATTTAAGTGCCGAGGAAAAACGACTGCTTAAACAGGCGATTCAACAGGAGTTGGCCGCCAGGAGGCGAAAGCGATGAGCAGGAAACGCAAGCTGTTTGATGAATTGATGGAAGGGGTGGATGCCATGCGCTCGCAGCGCGAGGGCAAGATCACGCTGCGTACCCACGAGGTTGAAGCATTGCCCCCGCTTGAGATCGATCCTGCCACCATTCGGGAGACGCGCGAAAAACTGCATGTGTCCCGTGCGGTGTTCGCCCGCCATCTGCGTGTGTCGACCCGAACCCTCGAAAATTGGGAACAAGGCCGCGCCAGACCCAATGCCCAGGCGGCGGCTCTGATCCTGATGGTTCGTCAGTACCCGGATACGCTGGAGAAGCTGCACTCACTCAACAATGCCGCAGCCTGACGGTCCGGTCGGCAGCCGCAGGACTACGGCAATTGGCGTCATATGACGGGTTGTTTGATGTATATCGACAGGATGAGGTGCGGTCATGCGTATGACCCTGAACATCGATGATCAGCTGCTGGACGCAGCGCAGCGTATCACCGGCATAACCGAAAACGCCGCCCTGGTAAGGGAAGGGCTGTGCGCGCTGATCGAGCGCGAGAGCGCCCGGCGTCTGGCGCGGCTGGGCGGGTGCGAGCCGCAGTTGAGGTCAGCGCCGAGGCGGCAGCCCGGTCCGAAATGATCCGGCTTGACCCTCTGAAAGGGGTCGGTGACAAAACGCAATCATTATCATTTGTCACCGACCCCTTTAAAGGAGGCGAGACCAGAAAGGAATCAGAGCAGCTGCCGCGCGAACTCGGTCTCGCCGGCCTCGGCAAAGGCGGCGGCGGTCAGCAGCTGTTCGAGTCGGGTGGTCAGGCGTTTGATCATGGCCGGGGTCCTGCAGTTAATTAGAAAAGCCTGATAGACTGATGCAGAATCCCTGCCAACCCCCGGAATGGTCAGCAGTACCTTGTTTTTAAAGGAAAACCCGGATTCCTGCAGCGGGCAGGCAGTGTCCATGACTGCTGCATATTGTAACGATCTGGCCGGCCTTTACTCAGATGAGGCTGCAGTTTGCTGTTTTCACGACTGTTACGCTGTGTAACAGGTGTTGCAAACTGCAATTTCCGCTATCATTCCGGATCATGACCTCGCTGCGCAAAACGGTCACCCTGGGCTACTACGCGCTCGCCACCCTGCTGGTCGGGGTGTCGCTGCTGGCGATCCTGGAACTGCGCCTGATCGGCGACAGGGTCATGGCCGGCGAGCATGTCACTGAGTTCTTCGGCTTCGCGCTCGAAATCCGCCGCTTCGAGAAGAATGCCTTTCTCTATCACCAGCCCGCGGACATCACCGAGGCGCTGGCGTATGCGCACCGGGCCCGGCGCACGCTCGAGCTCCACCAATCCGCCTTCGAGGCCTTCACCAGCACCGCCCGGCTGCAGTCGCTGCAGACGGCGCTGGCCGACTATGCCGACCAGATGCAGCGCTACGCCGAACTGGCGGAAGGCGCAGCGGCGGAGCGGACGCAACTGGAGCAGGCCATCCGCCTCACCGGACGCGAGATCGTGGACACGGCTGAGGCCCTGGCCCAGGAGGAACGGCGTTTTCTGCGCGCCTCGCTGGACCGCCACCGTCTGCTGCTGCTCGGCTCGCTGGCATTGCTGGTGCTGCTGGCCGTGGCCATCGGTCAGTTCCTGTCGCGGCGCGTGACGCGCCCGCTCATGCGCCTGGAAGCGGGAATCGAGGCCGTGGCCGAGGGCCGCCTGGCGCGGCTGGACATGGCCTCCCCGCACCGCGAGATCGTCTCCCTGACCCAGGCCTTCAATCATGTCATGGGCGAACTGGAACTGCGCCAGCGCCAGCTGGTGCGGGCGGAGAAGCTGGCCTCGCTGGGCACGCTGCTCTCGGGTGTGGCGCATGAACTGAACAATCCGTTGTCTAACATCTCATCATCCTGCCAAATTCTGACCGAGGAGGGAGACGAGCTCGACCCGGACTATCGGCGTGAGCTGCTGGGCCAGATCGATGAGCAGACGCTGCGCGCGCGGCACATCGTCCGCACGCTGCTCGATTATGCGCGCGATGTCCCTTTCCGCAGGCAGGCGCTGCCGCTGGCCGAACTGATCGAGGAGACGCTGCGTCTGGTGCGGGGCCAGGTATCGAGCCGGGTCAACATCCACCTGGATCTGCCGGCCGGTCTGCAACTGCACGGTGACAAGCAGCGGCTGCAGCAGGCCTTCATCAACCTGATCCGCAATGCGCTGGAGGTGATGGAGAACCGCGGCACACTGCATATCCGCGCCCGGCGGGTGCAGGAGCACGCCTGGGCGGGCGGTGACGGCCCGCATTTTCTGGCCTTCGGCCGCTGCCGGGGCCAGGGCGAGGCAGTGGAGATCGAGATCCGTGACGACGGCCCGGGCATTGCGGCCGACATTCTGCCGCGCATCTTCGATCCCTTCTTCACTACCCGGGACGTGGGGCAGGGTTCGGGACTGGGGCTGTTCATCGTGTTCGAGATCATCGAGGAACACGGCGGCTGCATTGCCGTGGAAAGCGTGCCCGGCCGGGGTACGGCCTTTTTCATCCGGCTGCCGGCAGGGGAGGGGGAGGCATGAGCGAGGGCAGGCTGCTGATCGTCGATGACGAGAAGATCGCGCTGAAGAACCTGGAACACGTCATGGCCAAGGCGGGCTACGCGGTCACCGCCACCCAGAGCGGGAGTCGGGCGCTGGCGCTGCTGGAGCGTCAGCCCTTCGATGTGGTGCTGACCGACCTGCGCATGGAAAAGGTCGACGGCATGCAGATCCTGAAGAAGTGCCGCGAGACCTGCCCCGATACCGAAGTGGTGATGATAACGGGGTATGCCACGCTCGACTCGGCAGTCGAGACCATGAAGCAGGGGGCCTTTTACTACATCGCCAAGCCGTTCCGCCTGGACGAAGTGCGCAAGGTGGTGGCCGAGGCGATGGAGAAGATCCAGCTCAAGCGCGAGAACCGCAGTCTGCGCGAGCAGGTGGAGCGCTACCGGGGCCGGGTCCGCATCCTGACCCAGGACGGGCGCATGCAGTCGCTGCTGGAGACGGCGCGGCAGGTCGCGCCCACCGATTGCAACGTGCTCCTCACCGGCGAATCCGGTACCGGCAAGGAACTGTTCGCCCGCTATCTCCATGCCCACAGCACGCGTCGCGATGGTGCCTTTGTCGCGTTCAACTGCGGCGCCTTCAATGAAGAGTTGCTGGCGAACGAACTGTTCGGCCATCTCAAGGGCGCCTTCACCGGGGCGGCCGCGGACAAGCGCGGTCTGCTCGAGGCCGCCTCGGGCGGCACCCTGTTTCTGGATGAGATCACCGAGATGTCGCCGGCCATGCAGGTCAAGCTGCTGCGCGCGGTGCAGGAGCGGGAGGTGCTGCCGCTGGGGTCGACCACGCCGGTGCCGGTGGATGTGCGTTTCATCGCGGCCACCAATCGCGATATCGATGCGGCGCTGGACAGCGGTGCCTTCCGCCAGGACCTGTACTTCCGGCTCAACGTGGTCAATCTGCATCTGCCGGCGCTGGCCGAGCGCCGGGATGACATTCCGCTGCTGGCCCAGCATTTCCTGGCCAGGCACGCGGCGTTGATGCACAAGACGGTGGACGAGATCACGCCCGAGGCGATGGCGCTGCTGACGGCCTACGATTTTCCCGGCAACGTGCGCGAACTGGAGAACATCATCGAGCGCGGCGTGGCCCTGGCCACCGGGCATGCCATCGATACCGGGCATCTGCCCGAGCATCTGCGCAACCTGTCCATCCGCACCTTCCGGCGCAAGGACGGACGCATCCCGTCGCTGGAGGAACAGGAGCGCGACTACATCCAGTGGGTGTTGCAGGAAGTGGGCGGCAACCAGACCCGGGCCGCCCGCATCCTGGGCATCGATCGCGTCTCCCTGTGGCGCAAACTCAAGCGCTACGAGGCGCAGGAGTAGAGGCGGCGCGCTCAGCCCGCCCTGACCACCAGCACCGGCCCCGGCGCGGCGCCGATGACCCGCTCCGAGACCGACCCCAGCAGTACCTTCTGCAGGCCGCTGCGGCCATGGCTGCCGACCACGATCAGATCGGCCCCGGTGCTGGCGGCGGCCTGCACGATGGCCGTCTCCGGACGGTCGCCTGCATCCACCCGCGCCTCGGCCTCCAGGCCGTCATCGAGATAGGCCTGCAGGGTGCGTTGGGCGGCCTCCTGCGCCTCGGCCTGGCGCGCCTCACTGTGGCTCGGCAGGGTCGCCGACACCACCGTGAGCGGCAGTTCGCACAGCCGGGCCAGCCGGCCGGCGGCGTAGGCGGCGGCATCGGAATAGCGCGAGCCGTCGGTCGCCACCAGGATGCGGCTGCGCGGCATCTGCGCCGCCCGGGGGGCGACCAGAACGCTGCAGCTGGCCATGCCGCAGATCCGGCCGGTGGCGTCCCCGACCATCATCCGCGCCAGGCCGCGGCGGCCGCGGCGGCCCATGATCAGCAGATCGGCCTGCATGTCCTCGCTCTGCTGGAGGATCTCCGCCACCGGTTCCTGGCCGTGCCGGATCACGGTTTCGACCTCCACCCCGGCGGCCCTGGCCTGATCCCGGACCCTGTCCATGATGTCCCTGGCCTCCTGTCCCGCCGCTTCCGCCAGCTGCGGGGCCAGGGCGTCGTACTCGGGGTTGGAGATGACCACGGTCATCACGGTCAGGGCGGCGCCGCATCTGGCGGCCAGTTCCAGGGCCAGGCGCACGGCGCCGTCGGAATATTCCGAACCGTCGGTGGCCAGCAGCAGCTGCTCGAAGCGCCCCAGGGGCGAAAGCTCTGTCATCAGGTGTTCTCCAAGTCGCGTCAGTGGCCGGCGGCCAGGATGCCGGAGGCGGCCAGCACCAGCACCAGGATCTCGAGCGCGGCGATCACGACATAGGGCCGGTCGCCGTTGGCCTGCAGGATCGGCAGTACCCGGATGTAGCAGATAATGGTGACGGCCGACAGGAAGGCGATCGGCACGAAGTTGAGGAAATCGCCCGTGCCGGCCAGTCCCAACCAGCCCCAGCCGATCGGCACGTCGGCCGCGGCCAGGTAGTCGGGGGCGCGCATCGACCAGTAGTGCGTGATCTCCTCCAGCGGCACATGCGGGGTGATCACGCCGAAGACATAGAGCATGAAGGTCACCACCAGCAGCACGAAGCCGAGCTTCATGCCCGCATCGAGCAGCCCGGCATAAACGATCTGTTCGCGGGAGGCGTAGTCGGAGCCGTGTTCGGTGTGTGCCATGACGTGTGTCTCCTTGGTCAGATGCCCAGGCCCTTGAGCAGGGCGCGTGAGCCGGCCACCAGCAGCATGACGATGACGATCTTGCGCACCAGCGAGGCGTTGACCTTCTTCAGCAGGCGCACCCCCAGCAGCGATCCGAGCATGATGCCGATGATGGAAGGTACGGTGATGATGGCCAGGATGGCCCCCTGGTTCAGATAGACCCAGGCAGCGGAGGTGTCGACGATCGAGAGCATGAACTTGGAACTGGCGACCGACACCTTGAGCGGTGCGCCCATCAGCAGGTTGAGCACCGGGATGTTGGCCCAGCCGGCGCCGAGACCGAACATGCCGGCCATGATGCCGATACCCACGAACAGCGACAGCCCGGTGGCGGTGCGGTGGACCTTCCAGTTGATGTCCTTGCCGGCGGCGGCATCGTGATAGATGCCGGTGATATGCAGCGCGCTGGACAGGTTGTCGGCCCGGGGCACCTCGGGGAATTCGGATTTCTTCGCCATCCACATCAGGGCGACGATGCCCAGGATGATGATGCCCAGCGCCAGGTTGACCACGTTGGCCGGCAGGGCCAGACCGATCATGGCCCCGACGATGGCCGAGGCCGAGGCGATCAGCGCCAGCGGCATGGCCAGGCGCAGGCTGGCCATGCCCGAGCGCAGCAGCCCCGGCCCCGCGGCCAGGGCCCCGGCCAGCGCGACCATCAGGCCGGCGCCGCGGACGAAGTCCATGCCGAAGGGGAAGAAGCCGCCGACGATGGGCACGAACAGCACGCCGCCGCCCACACCCCCCAGCACCGCGACGATGCCCATGAGGAAGGTGGTGACGAACAGCAGGATCACCCAGCCCCACCAGGGCAGGGCCGAGGCGCTCCCGGCAGCGGTCGCGGCCTCCAGTTCCGGGCTGAGGCCCGCCGCTTCGGTGGCGCCGGCGGCGCCTCCGAACAGGATTGCGCCAAGACCCAGCAGGATAGTGAAGTAGTTGATTCTTATTGTGATGCCCGACATCCTTCTGCCCTTCCGGCCAAGTTGTTGCAATGTGCAATATACTTGTTGCACTAATAAACGCTGGATTATAGCTTCGGCCCAGTCTATTTGCATCCGCTTATGATTTGCCGACCCCGCACCGGTCGCGTCGGCCTGCAGGCCGTCCCGGGGTATAATCAGGCCGTTTTCCGCAGCCGCGACCGACTCCTATGCAATGCGTTATCTACAAGGGCGACCGCAAGGCCGATACCTATCTCTATGTCGAATGTGAGGGCGATTTCTCCCGCGTGCCCGACTCGCTGCTGCAGCTGCTCGGCAACCTCGAACAGGTCATGACCCTGGAGCTGCATCCCGAACGCACCCTGGCCCGGGCCGATCCCGAGCAGGTGCGCGAGCACCTGCGCCGCCAGGGCTTCTATCTGCAGCTGCCGCCGGAGACCCGGGATCCGGTTTTGTAGCGGCTGGCCCGCCGCCTGTTTATTTCCGTCATCCCGGCGCAGGCCGGGATCCAGAACCGCCGCACCCCTGGAATCTGCTTGATGGAACTCATCGACACCCACTGCCACCTCGATGTGCCGGAGTTTGATTCCGATCGGGAAGCCGTCCTCAGGCGTGCACAGGCGGCTGGCGTGACCACCCTCGTCAATCCCGGCATCCATGCCGAAGAATGGCTGCCGCTGATCGAACTGGCGCGGAACAGCCCCGGCGTGCATTACGCCCTGGGCCTGCATCCGGTCTATCTGGCGTGTCACCGCGACGCCGACCTCGACCGGCTGGAGCGGTTGCTCGCCGAGACAGCGCCGGTGGCCGTGGGCGAGATCGGGCTGGATTTCCAGCTGCGCGAACTGGACCGCGACCGCCAGCAGCAACTGTTCGAAGCGCAGCTGGTCATCGCCCGGGATGCCGGTCTGCCGGTGATCCTGCATGTGCGCAAGGCCCACGACCAGGTGCTGCAGTCACTCAAGCGCATCCGGGTGCGCGGCGGCATCGCCCATGCCTTCAACGGCAGCCTGCAGCAGGCACAGCAGTACCGCGACCTGGGCTTCTGTTTCGGTTTCGGCGGCATGCTGACCTTCGAGCGTTCACGCAAACTGCGCGAACTGGCTGCGGCCCTGCCGCTGGAGTCCATCGTGCTGGAGACCGATGCGCCGGACCTGACCGTGGCCGCCCACCGGGGCGAGCGCAACAGCCCCGAATACCTGCCCGACTGCCTGGCCGCCCTGGCCGGGGTGCGCGGCATCACGCCGGAGGACGCCGCCCGCGCCACCAGTGCCAACGCCCGTGCGGTGCTGGGGCTGCCCGGGCTATAATGACTCAGCGGTTGGAAATATTGGCAACAACACCGAACCATACCGTCATCCCCGCGCAGGCGGGGATCCAGTTGCCGCGGCGGCTTGTGGATTCCCGCCTGCGCGGGAATGACGCTGTGTTGTTGAGGCTGTCTCGACGCATCCATGCGTGAAGTGTGAAATCAACTATCTGAATGCGACCATGGACTTTCCCGCCCAACTCCTGCCCGACTGGCTGCTGTGGCTGAGCGCCCTGATCTATATCCCGGTGCTGGCGCTGGCCCTGTATGTGCTGCCGCGCCGGCGGCTGCGCGACAACGGCTTCACCCATGTATACTTCGCCGCCTGCGTGACCATGCTGCTGCTGTGGAGCATCAAGGCGGGCATCCACCCGGCGCTGAACTTCCACCTGCTGGGGGTGACCGTGCTGACCCTGATGGTCGGCTGGGCCTATGCCTTCATCGGGGTGTCGCTGGTGGCCCTGGGCACCACCCTGAACGGCAATGCCGGATTCGAGACCTTCGCGCTCAATGTCCTGCTCATGGGCCTGTTGCCGATCATGTTCACCCAGCTGCTGCTGGACCTGGCCCGGCGTCGGCTGCCGCACAATTTCTTCATCTATGTCTACATCAATGCCTTTCTCGCCGGCGGTCTGTCCATCGTGCTGGCCGCGCTCAGCGGCACCCTGCTGCTGTGGGGGCTGGGTCTGCACGAGTTCGGCTGGCTGGGGCACCAGTACCTGGCCTACTTCCCGCTGATCTTCTTCTCCGAGGCGCTGATGAGCGGCATGCTCATGACCATGCTGGTCGCGCTGCGCCCGGCCTGGGTCTGTTCCTTTGATGACCGGCTCTACATCGACGGCAAGTAAGGCAAGCGGAGCGCACAGTGCACGACAAGCGGCGGGATACCCCTATCTACAATGTCGATTACGACGATTTCGAGGCGCGGGTGCTCAGCCCCTCGCACGAACGCCCGATCCTGGTCGATCTCTGGGCCGAGTGGTGTTCGCCCTGCCTGGTCATCGCGCCGGTGCTGGAGCGGGTGATCGCCGGGTTCGGCGGCGCGGTCTGGCTGGCCAAGGTGGAGGTGGACGAGGGCGAGAACATGAAGCTGGCCGGCCACTACCGGGTGCGCGGCTTTCCCACCCTGATCCTGTTCGAGCGTGGCGAAGAGAAGGCCCGCTTCAGCAGCGCACGGCCGCAGCACTTCATCCGCGAATTCATCGAGCAGCACAGCGAACTGCTGAAACTGTAAGATTTCCTGTCAGTTGGCCGGGCCGGGCCGGACTGTTACCATGCCCTGCAAGCGTCCTGTTCCGGGAGGAACGGGGATTATGGGGCTGCGACAACAATAAGACTTACCCATGACCCGGGTCATCACAATCAGCAGCGGCAAGGGCGGCGTGGGCAAGACCTTCGTCGCCGTCAACCTCGCCGTCGAGGCGGCCCGCCGCGGGCTCAAGGTCTGCCTGTTCGACGCCGACCTGGGCCTGGCCAACGTCGACATCCTGCTCAAGCTCCAGCCCGAACGCACCCTGGTCGATGTGATCGAGGGACGCTACACGCTGCGTGACATCCTGCTGCCCACCGAGTATGGCGTGGACGTGGTGCCGGGCAGTTCGGGGGTGGACGTCATGGCCAACCTGCCGCCGGCCCGGCTGCAGCCGCTGCAGTCCCAGTTCGAGGTGCTCAAGGACTACGATCTGGTACTGTTCGATACCTCCTCCGGCATCGGCCGGGGCGTGATGTCCATCATCCTGGCCTCGCCCGAGGTCTGCCTGGTCATCACCCCCGAACCCACCTCGCTGACCGACGCCTACGGCATGATCAAGCTGCTCTACCGCGACGGCTTCACCGGCCGGCTCAGCGTCATCGTCAACAACGCCCGTACCCATGCCCTGGCCGAACATACCTTCGAGCGTTTTCGCGAGGTGGCCCGGGTCTACCTGCAGCGCTCCCTGCCGCTGCAGGGTGTGGTGCCCTACGACAGCCGGGTCAGCGAGGCCATCCGTATGCAGCGCCCGTTCCTGGCCCACGCCCCCGATGCCCCGGCAGCCCGCCGGCTGGGGGAACTGGCCGAGCGCCTGCTGACATCCCCGGCGCCGGTGACGGACGGCATCGACGAGTTCTGGCAGCACTATCTGGCCCGGCTGCCGGCGGACGAGGCAGCGCCGGCAGCACCGCCGGCGGCGGCGCCCGCGGCCGCTGCCGAGACGGCCAGCGTCTATCCCGATGCCGATCTGATCCGACAGCTCACGCACCGGCTGGATGACCTGTCCAGCCAGGTCCGCGCCCTGAGTGAACAGGTCGGCGCGCCGTCCGCTCCTGAACCGGCGCCCGCCGCCGGCCCGCCGGCCGCCGAGGCCGAACCGGAGCCGGCCGGACCTGAACGCCGCGTCGGCGTGATCCGGCTTCCGCGCGGTGCGCGCCATGCCCGCAGCCTGCGCCAGGACCGCCGGCCGACCCCGATCGACGGCCTGCAGCTGCGCCGCATTACCGGCCGGCTGCTGCTGCGGGCCCAGGAACATGCCCGCGGCCCGGTGACTGTCGATACCGCCATCCGTGAATTGGACGCGGACAACAATCTGCATCTGATCCCGGGCCGTTATACCTGCATTGCCCTGACGCTGACGGCGGTCGAGCAGCCGCGACAGTTCGTCAACGATGTGCTGGATATCTGCGAGATCGACGGCTGTGATGTCCGCGAACTGGGCACCAGTCAGCATCTGTGGCTGACCAGCGATCGTGACGGCTGCATCAAGCTGGATGATTCCGACCGGACGCGGGCCAGGATCGAAATCCATGTCACGGCCAGCCCGACCGGTGAGGGACGCTTGGCGCAGACGGAAGCGGCGGCGGACCCGCGGGCGCAGCTGGTCCGCAGCGGTGTCCCGGCGGGGGCCTGGCCGGAACTGGCCGAACGCCACCGCAACCGCCTGGTGCGCGAAGCCGATCTCAGTGATACGGAAATGGATGTCTACCGGCTGAAACGTTTCGGCAAGGCGCCGCTGTTCTGCGGGGTGGTTCGCCCCGGCAACGGGATGGAGAGCCGCGAACGGAACCAGGCCAACAGCGCCGGTGACTGATTGCCCGCATCCCGGCCTGCGCCGGGATGAGGAAAGGGGGGATGGGGGGTGGCTGCCGGGCCATGCCGTGCCCGGCCTCATTCGGGTGGAGACTATTCGGTCGTCTCGATCTTCGCGTCCTTGCGCAGCTCCGCCATGTACTCGCTCAGCCGCTGATTGTTCAGCCGGTTGACGATCTGCTCACGTACCTCTTCCAGTGCCGGTGCCTGGGCCTTGCGGGTGTCCTCCAGCTTGATGACGTGCCAGCCGAACTGTGTCTTCACCGGCGCGCTGGAGTGCTCGCCCTTGTCCATCTGCTGAACGGCCTCGGAGAATTCCTTCACCATGCGGTCGGGCGAGAACCAGCCCAGGTCGCCGCCGCGGGGGCCGGTGGGGCCGGTGGATTCGGCCTTGGCCAGTTCGGCGAAGTCGGCGCCGTCGTCGAGTCTGCTGATCAGTTCCCGGGCCTGCGCCTCGCTGTCGACCAGGATGTGACGGGCATGGTACTCATTGCCGGTCTGGCTGGCGGCCAGTTCCTCGTAGGCGGCCTGGATGTCGTCCTCGGTGACGGGGTGACGCTGCAGGTACTGGCGGGCGGCCATGTTCACCATCAGGTTCTGACGGTAGAACTCGAGTTGCTGCTGCAACTCGGGATGCTGGTCCAGCCCCTGCCTGTGCGCGTCCTGGATCATCAGTTCGATGTCGATGACTTCCTTCAGCAGGTTGTCGGGATCGGGCTCGCGGCCGCCGAGCTGGCGTTGTTTCTGTGCCCGGTAGAAGTCGAGCATGGCCTGGCTGACGGGTTCGCCGTTGACGCGGGCGACCACGTCCTCATCGGCGGCCAGCGCCGGGGTCAGGGGCAGGCTGGCGGCGAGCAGCAGGGAGGCGAGGCGGTTTTTCATCATGGCTGTCCTTTTATAGTTCTTCCGGGGTCTTGGCCTCGATGCTGAGGGCGTGGATCTCGCTGTGCATGGCATCCCCCAGGGCATCGTAGACCATGCGGTGGCGTTCCAGCAGGTTCCTGCCGGCGAAGGCCGGGCTGACGATACGGACGTTGAAATGTCCGCCGCCGCCCTTGGCGCCCTCATGCCCGGCATGCCTGGCCGAATCGTCCTGGATCTCGAGATCCTCGGGCTGCAGCGCCGCGGTCAGGCGCTCACGGATCATGGCGACACGTTCTGCTGTCATCTGGGAAACACCTTCTTGAACGGTTTGACGGACACCTGGGCGTAGACCCCGCCGGTCTGGTAGGGGTCGGCCTGGGCCCAGGCCTCGGCCGCTTCCTGGGAGTCGAACTCAGCCACCACCAGGCTGCCGGTGAAGCCGGCCGGGCCGGGCTCCTCGGTATCGGCCGCCGGACAGGGACCGGCCAGCACCAGGCGGCCCTCGGTCTGCAGCTGTTCCAGGCGTTCAAGATGCGCCGGGCGGTTGGCCTTGCGCAGCTCCAGGCTGTTCTCCACATCCTGGCTGATGATGGCGTAGAGCATCAGGATTCCTCCTCGGCCTTGTCCTCACGCGAGGCGGCATAGCGGGCGATGACGATGCCCTGGCCCAGGATGAACACCAGCGACAGGGACATCAGCCCGAACAGCTTGAAGTTCACCCAGGTGTCCTCGGCGAAGTTGTAGGCCACATACAGATTGAGCACCCCCATCACCACGAAGAAGACCACCCATGACAGGTTGAGTCCGCGCCAGACGCGTGCCGGGGCGGTAATGGCGTGGCCCATCATGCGCTCGGTGACGGAGCGGCCGCCGATATACTGACTGCCGAGAAACACCAGGGCAAATAACCAGTAGGCGATGGTGGGTTTCCACATGATGAAGGTCGGATCCTGCAGCGCCAGGGTCGCGCCGCCGAACACGGAGATGATGATCAGGGTGATCAGGTGCATCTTCTCCACCCGGCGGTGTCTGAGCCAGAAGCCGGCCACCATGATCAGGGTGACGGCAATGGCCACGGCCGTCGCCACATAGATGCCATAGAGCTTGTAGGCGACAAAGAACAGCAGGATCGGGAGAAAATCGAATATGAATTTCATGTTGTCCGAGCGGCCGTGCCGGCCAGCGGGGTGGTTGCCGGGGCTGTCATGGTAACCGATTTGCGTGAACAGACGATAGCCTGCCCGGCAACCCCGGACGGCGTGGATTGCGAATGGCCACGAAACCCGCGAAATCCACCAACGGTTCATTGCTTCGCCGCGGTGCTGCGCGCCCGGCGCCGAATAAAATTTTCGTGGGCTTGGTGGGTTTCGTGGCCATCTCGAAGCGGCATGCGCCGGAGGATTCAGGTAAAATGCCCGGATGTTCACGCACTACGACCTGCACACCCACTCGCGCCAGTCCGACGGCACGCTCACACCGACCGCGCTGGTCGAGCGCGCCGCCGCCGCCGGGGTCGAGGTACTGGCCCTGACCGACCACGACACCCTGAGCGGCATCGACGAGGCGCGGTCGGCGGCCCGGGCGGCCGGTATCCGGCTGATCCCGGGCGTGGAGATCTCGGTGACCTGGAACCGCCAGACCATCCATGTGGTGGCGCTGAACGTCGATCCCGCGGCGCCGGAGTTGCGCGCGGGACTGGAACGGCTGCAGGAATTCCGCGTCTGGCGGGCCGAGGAGATCGGCCGCCAGTTGGCGAAGGCCGGCATCGAGGGCGCCACTGAGGGCGCCCGCCGGCATGCGCAGGGGGTGCTGATCAGCCGCACCCACTTCGCCCGCTATCTGGTCGAGATCGGCCGGGCGAAGGACCTGCGTGCCGTATTCAAAAAGTTTCTGATCAGGAACAAGCCGGGGCATGTCTCCGGCCAGTGGGCCGGACTGGAGGAGGCCGTGGGCTGGATTCGTGCGGCCGGCGGCCAGGCCGTGATCGCCCATCCGGCGCGCTACCGCCTCACCGGCAGCAAGCTGCGGCGTCTGATCGCTGAGTTCCGCGACTGCGGCGGTGAGGGCCTGGAAGTCGTCTCGGGCAGCCATTCGCAGCAGGATATGCACAATATGGCCAGTCTGGCCCGCCAGTGCGGACTGCTGGCCTCACGCGGTTCCGACTATCACGGTCCCGAAAACGCCTGGATAGAACTGGGCCGGCTGCCGGCGTTGCCGGCGGACCTGACCCCGGTCTGGCAGGCCTGGCCCCAGCACGCCGCCTGATCCCCGGCAGCCGATCCCATGAGCCAGTTCTTCGACATCCATCCCGACAATCCCCAGCCGCGCCTGGTGCGCCGCGCGGTGGAACTGCTGCGCGCCGGCGAGGTGATTGCCTATCCCACCGATTCGAGCTATGCCCTGGGCTGCCTGGTGGGTGACAAGGCGGCAATGGAACGCATCCGCCGCATCCGCCGTCTGGAAGACAAGCATAATTTCACCCTGGTCTGCCGCGACCTGTCCGAGATCGCCGCCTATGCCAAGGTGGACAACACCGCCTTCCGGCTGCTCAAGACCTATACGCCCGGACCCTACACCTTCATCTTCAAGGCCACCCACGAGGTGCCGCGGCGGCTGCAGCACCCCAAGCGCAAGACCATCGGCATCCGCGTGCCCGACCATCGGGTCACCCAGGCGCTGCTCGATGAACTGGGAGAACCCCTGATGAGCTCCACCCTCATCCTGCCGGGCGAAAGCCTGCCGCTGAACGATCCCGAGGAGATCCGCGAGCGGCTGGAGCACGAACTGGGTGCGGTGATCGCCGCCGGGGCCTGCAGCCCGGAACCGACCACGGTGGTGGACATGACCGCTGAGGTGCCCGAGGTGCTGCGTCAGGGCCAGGGCGAGATCGAGGCGCTGGCATGATCTCGCAGTTGAGTCTGATCCAGCAGCTGGCGGTGTGGGTGGTGCCGGTGCTGCTCGCCATCACGGTGCATGAGGTCTCGCACGGCTATGTGGCCCGCGCCTACGGCGACACCACCGCCTACATGCTGGGGCGGCTGACCCTGAACCCGGTCAAGCACATCGATCCCATCGGCACCGTGCTGGTGCCGGCGATCATGCTGCTGCTGCCCGGCAGCTTCGTCTTCGGCTGGGCCAAGCCGGTGCCGGTCAGCTTCAACAACCTGCGTAATCCCATGCGCGACATGGCCGTGGTGGCCGCCGCCGGGCCGCTGTCGAACCTGACCATGGCCTTTCTCTGGGCGCTGCTGGCGCGGCTCAGCATGGGACTGCTCAAGCAGGGCCACCTGTTCTTCGAACCGCTGCTGCTGATGGCCATTGCCGGCATCTACATCAACATCATCCTGATGGTGCTCAACCTGCTGCCGCTGCCGCCCCTGGACGGCGGCCGGGTGCTGGCGGGGCTGCTGCCCGGCCGGATGGCCATGAAGTTCAGCCGCATCGAGCCCTACGGCTTCATGATCCTGATCGCGCTGCTGGTGACCGGGCTGCTGGGCTGGATCCTGTTTCCGCTGATCAGCCTGGTGCTGTTCGTGGTGCTGCCGGTGTCGGGTTTCGCTCCGCAGGGCTTCTGGCAGATAATACAAATACTCATTCAGTAGGAGGAATGGCACTTGCTGCTACCTCGTCATCCCCGCGAAGGCGGGGATTCAGGGATTGTCCGCCCTGCCTGGCTCTGGATTCCCGCCTTCGCGGGAATGACGTACAGGCTGAAATCCGGCTCATGCGAGTGCCATTCATTCAGTAGGAGGACGTCTTGAATACACCCGTCGTGCAAAACGGCCGCGTGCTCTCCGGCATGCGGCCGACCGGCCAGCTGCATCTGGGGCACTATCACGGGGTGCTGAAGAACTGGATCAAGCTGCAGCACGAGTACGACTGCTTCTTCTTCGTCGCCGACTGGCACGCCCTGACCACCCACTACGACGAGCCGCAGACCATCTCGGCCAGCGTCTGGGACATGGTCATCGACTGGCTGGCCGCCGGCGTCAACCCGGGGGCGGCCAAGCTGTTCATCCAGTCGCGTATTCCCGAACACGCCGAACTGCACCTGCTGTTGTCCATGATCACGCCGCTGGGTTGGCTGGAACGGGTGCCGACCTACAAGGACCAGCAGGAAAAGCTGCAGGAGAAGGATCTGTCCACCTACGGTTTCCTCGGCTACCCGCTGCTGCAGAGCGCCGACATCCTGGTCTACAAGGCCACCGGCGTGCCGGTGGGCGAGGACCAGGTCGCGCACGTCGAACTCACCCGCGAGGTGGCGCGCCGCTTCAACCATCTCTACGGCCGCGAGCCGGGGTTCGAGGACAAGGCCGAGGCCGCCGTCAAGAAGATGGGGAAGAAGAACGCCAAACTCTACAACGAGCATCGCCGGCGCTATCAGGAGCAGGGCGATGCCGAGGCCCTGGCCGTGGCGCGCGCCCTGCTGGAGGAGCAGCAGAACCTGTCGCTGGGCGACCGCGAGCGCCTGTTCGGCTACCTGGAGGGCGGCGGGCGCATCATCCTGCCCGAGCCGCAGGCCCTGCTCACCCCGGCCGCGAAGATGCCCGGCCTGGACGGCCAGAAGATGTCCAAGTCCTACAACAACACCATCGGCCTACGCGAGGACCCGGAGTCGATCACCCGCAAGCTGCGCACCATGCCCACCGACCCGGCCCGGGTGCGGCGCACCGATCCGGGCGATCCGGAGAAGTGTCCGGTCTGGCAGCTGCACCAGGTGTACTCGGACGAGACTACCCGCGACTGGGTGAATCAGGGTTGCCGCAGCGCCGGCATCGGCTGCCTGGAGTGCAAACAGCCGGTGATCGACAAGGTGCTGGAGGAATTGGAGCCGGTGCGCGAGCGGGCCGAGGAGTACGCCGCCAACCCCAACCTGGTGCGCAACATCATCGAGGAGGGCTGCGACGAGGCGCGTGCCGTGGCACGTGAGACTCTACAGGAAGTTCGCTCCGTAATTGGCTTGAATTATAAATAAAAAGCCTCTGTCATTGCGAGCGAAGCACTTCAATCTCATGAAGTTGCAGGTAACGTTGGGAGATTGCCACGGCGCTGCCCCATTGAAACCCTCCGGGCTTCATTATGGGTACCCCACCCTTCGGGTCGGGGCATCGCAATGACGGGCGGCACGGCCGCCCGTCACATCCCGGGCCGGAATTACGGTAGAATCCCGAACCATTGCAACCACCCGCCGAGCCGCCGCGCATGACCGACACTGATATCCCGCCCGAGACCGCGCCCGAGCCGCCCCGCCAGGTGGAAATGCCCTTCGCCATCGTCCATGGCGAGGCGGTGCTGGAGCTGCCGCAGGATCTGTATATCCCGCCCGATGCCCTGGAGGTGATCCTGGAGGCCTTCGAGGGCCCGCTCGATCTGCTGCTGTATCTGATCAAACGCCAGAACCTGGATGTGCTGGACATCCCGGTGGCCGAGATCACCCGCCAGTACATGGACTACATCGGGCTGATGCAGGAACTGCGGCTGGAGGTGGCGGCCGAGTACCTGGTCATGGCCGCCATGCTGGCCGAGATCAAGTCGCGCATGCTGCTGCCGCGGCCGGTGGAGGCGGACTCCGACGAGGAGGACCCGCGGGCCGAACTGGTGCGCCGGCTGCAGGAATACGAGCGCTACAAGAAGGCCGCCGAGGATATCGACGAACTGCCGCGGCTGCAGCGCGACGTCTTCCCCGCCGAGGCGGCCGCCCCCGAGCGCCAGCAGGTCAAGCAGCAGCCCGATCTCGACCTGCGCGAACTGCTGCTGGCGTTCAAGGACGTGATGTCGCGTGCGGACATGTTCTCGCACCATCATGTGCAGATGGAGGCGCTGTCGGTGCGCGAGCGCATGTCGGCGGTACTGAGCAGCGTGAGCGGGGACAAGTTCTCGGAGTTCACCCACCTGTTCAAGGTGGAGGAGGGGCGGATGGGCGTGGTGGTGACCTTCCTCGCCATCCTGGAACTGCTCAAGGAGTCCCTGATCGAGATGATCCAGGCCGAGCCCTACGCCCCGATCTACGTCAAGGCCGCCGGCGGCGAGGCCCCGGCCGAGGTCCCCGAACCCACCGCGGATGCGGGTGCCTGAACCGTGACTCTGGGAGCTTCTCTTCTCGTCATCCCCGCGAAGGCGGGGATGACGAGAAGGAGATAATCAGCCCAGGTAGGTTGGGTTAGGTGCGCAGCACCGTGACCCGACATGTCGCGGGCTGTCGGGTTACGCTGCGCTAACCCGACCTACAGCTGGCTGAACTGTGGTGACGTCAACGCAGAGGGGTTTGAAAATATCAATCACTGCGCCTTCGCGCCTCTGCGCACTCCGTGTTGTTGCCGCAACGGGTCAGGAAGCACTAACACACATCGATGACGAAGCATTCAACATGAGCGATCTGTCACTGAAGCACATTCTCGAAGCGGCCCTGCTGGCCGCGGGCCGGCCGCTGACGCTGGAGCAGATGCAGAATCTGTTCAGCGAGGTCGAGCGCCCGGACAAGACCGAACTGCGCGATGCCCTCAAGGAACTGGACGCGGATTACAGCGGCCGCGGGCTGGAACTGAGGGAGGTCGCCAGCGGCTTCCGCATCCAGGTGCGCCAGCAGCTCGAGCCCTGGATCTCGCGGCTGTGGGAGGAGCGCGCGCCCAAGTATTCGCGCGCCCTGCTGGAGACCCTGGCCCTGGTGGCCTATCGCCAGCCCATCACCCGCGGCGAGATCGAGGACGTGCGCGGTGTCAGCGTGAGCACCACCATCATGAAGACCCTGCAGGAGCGCGAATGGGTGCGGGTGGTGGGGCATCGCGACGTGCCGGGCCGGCCGGCCATGTACGGCACCACCCGGGAATTCCTGGACTATTTCAATCTCAAGTCGCTGGACGAACTGCCCACCCTGGCCGAGTTGCGCGACATCGACAGCATCAATGCCGAACTGAATTTCAGCGATGCCGGGACGGTGCCGGACGAGCTGGGGGATCCATCCGCCATCGATGTCACGGCCACGCCTGACGATACCGACATTCAGGCCAGCGCCGCGGTGGCGTGGGAGGAGGATGAAGCGCAGGCCGCTGCCGATGATACGGCCCCGCGCGACCCGGCCGAGCAGGCATCGGCCGAACCACCGTCCGAGATGCTGCATTAAGCCGACTGCCTCCCCCGTGATGGGGGAGGATTGAGGCGGGGGTGAGCACGGCGGGGCCGCCAGACTTCACCCTCGCCTGGCCCCTTCCATCAAGGGAGGGGAAACTCATAAACCTGACCCCTGATTCCATGCCCGAACGCCTGCAGAAAGTCCTCGCCCGCCAGGGCCTCGGCTCGCGCCGCCAGATTGAGGAGTGGATCCGCGCCGGGCGTCTGAGCGTGAACGGCCGGATTGCCACCCTGGGCGTGACCGTCTCCGAAGCCGACCAGGTGCTGCTCGATGGCAGGCCCGTCATGGTGTCCGAACAGCGCCCCTTTCCGCGCGTGATCGCCTATCACAAGCCCGAGGGCGAGATCACCAGCCGCAGGGATCCCGAAGGCCGGCCGAGCGTATTCGACCGGCTGCCGCCGCTGACGCAGGGCCGCTGGGTCGCCGTCGGCCGGCTGGATATCAATACCTCCGGGCTGCTGCTGCTGACCGACGACGGCGAACTCGCCAACCGGTTGATGCATCCCTCGCGCCAGATCGAGCGGGAGTATGCCGTGCGGGTGTTCGGCCAGGTCGATGGCCTGGTGATCGACAACCTGCTCGGCGGCGTGCAGCTGGAAGAGGGCATGGCGCGGTTCGAAGCCATCACCGAGGCCGGCGGCCGCGGCGCCAACCAGTGGTATCACGTGGTACTGAAGGAGGGGCGCAACCGCGAGGTGCGGCGGCTGTGGGAGTCGCAGGGACTGCAGGTCAGCCGCCTGATCCGGGTGCGTTATGGGCCGGTCGCGATGCCGCCCGGTCTCAGGGAGGGCCGCTGGGAGAACCTGCCCGCCGCCGCGGTCAATCAGCTGCTGAACCTGGTCGGGCTGCACAAGCAGGACTATGCCCCGCGCGTCCGTACGGCCCCGGCGGCACCCAAACGCAAGCCCGCGGCCCGCAGCGGTCCGCCGCGCCGTTCCGGACCGCGCCGCCGCTGAATCCATGTCGCTGCGGCTGTCGAAACGCGTCCTGCTGCGGACCTTCGATCACCTCTATGCCCAGCACGGTCCCCAGCACTGGTGGCCGGGCGAGACGCCGTTCGAAGTCATGGTCGGCGCCATCCTCACCCAGAACACCGCCTGGACCAATGTCGAGCGCGCCATCGCCAATCTCCGGCAGGCGGACTGCCTGACACCGGAGTGTCTCCTCGCAACAGACTTCGACCAGGTCGCCGACTGGCTGCGTCCCTCCGGCTATTTCAACATCAAGACCCGGCGGCTGCGCGAGTTCTGTGTCTGGTACCTGGACCAGGGCGGTTATGCGCGCCTGCGCCGGCGTCGTACCCACACCCTGCGCACGGCCCTGCTGGGGGTGCGCGGCATCGGTCCGGAGACGGCCGACGATATCCTGCTGTATGCCTTCAACCGGCCGGTGTTCGTGATCGACGCCTACACCCGGCGGTTGTTAACGCGTCTGGGACTGATTGCAGGCGACGAACCCTACGACAGCCTGCGCCTGGCGGTGGAGGCGGCGCTGCCCGGGGATGTGCGGCTGTTCAACGAATATCACGCCCTGATCGTCAACCATGCCAAGGACTACTGCCGGCCGAAGCCGCGGTGTGAGGCCTGCCGGCTGCGGCGGGGATGTGGGGGCGTGCCAGAGGTATCGCGTAGGATGGGTGGAGCGCAGCGCAACCCATCACGGCGCGGTAAATGATGGGTTGCGGCGCAAGCGCCTCCACCCATCCTACGCGATGGAATCAGGGGAGCTGCGGTTGGCGCAGACCACCCGGTTGCGGCCCTTTTCCTTGGCCTGAAGCAGGGCGCGGTCGGCGCGGTCGAACAGGCTGTCGGCGGAATCCTCGGCCAGCAGAGAGGCCACACCGGCGCTGACGGTGAAGCGGATCCGGGCCTTGTCGCATTCGATGCTCAGGTTCTCGATGCTGGAGCGGATGCGCTCGGCCAGCATGCAGGCGCCCCTGGCCTCGGTGTTGCGCAGCAGCATGACGAATTCCTCGCCGCCGTAACGGTACAGGTTGTCGCTGTCGCGGGCGCAGTCGAGTGCGGCCTGCACCGCGGCCTTGATGGCGCAGTCGCCGCGCTGGTGCCCGTGGGTATCGTTGATGCGCTTGAAGTTGTCCAGATCGAAGACGATCAGGGCCAGTTCCGAACCATGGCGCCGGGACAGGGCGATTTCGCTGGCCAGATTCTCCTCCAGCGCGGCGCGGTTGCGGATGCCGGTCAGCGGATCCTTGTGCGCCTGGGCCAGGGCGGCGTGATAGAGCAGGGCATTGCGCAGCGGGTAGAGCAGGCAGCAGAGATAGTTTTCCAGCCGGGCGATCTCTTCGCCGGTGAAGGCGTGCCGGCGATAGACCACCAGTTCGCCCAGGCCGGCGCCGCTCAATGCCAGGTTATAGCTGCAGCTGTGCCGTGCGCGGCGCCCGTGCCGGCAGTCGCAGGGCGGCTCCGGGTTGACGTAGCTCAGGCCGTCCAGGGGCAGGCGCTCGGCCAGTTCGGTATAGAACAACTCGAGCAGCAGCGGCAGACTCAGGGTGGTCTGCAATACCCGGGTCAGCCGGGCGTGGTCATCCGAGATACTGTCCAGTTCGGTACGGTCGAACGCATGCACGGGTGCTGCGGCCATGGGGATGATTCCTTTGCTGTTGCTTTCGGACTTGAGCGTAATCATTTGATTTCAACTGCCATGTCCCTGAGGCAGGAAAATACTATGCGAATCCTGTGCCACTCCGGCACATACGGGCAAAACCTACTGATAACAATAACATGAAAACGGAGTTGCCGGAGAGGTCAATAGCGTGGCGATATCTTGACGCTACTTTTTCAATCCCGGAGCGAGTTCCCTGGAGCGGTTTGCCAGTAAAGCGTCGAAAAGTTGACGATACTGCCAATAATGATGATAACTTGATGAATTGTTGTGTTGTTTTTCAAACACCCGATATATCCATGAGCATAATATGGGATATGGGCGGCCACGACAGGGGCGTGCGGCCGGCGTGCGTGGCGGCCGCGGCATCGGATTGCCGCAGGTCGGCATCTTGACGCCGGCACCGGCAGGGAATTTGTATCCCCCGTCCGGTGTCCTATTCATGAATCAACCCGGTTTCCGGAAGGGAGGAAGACGATGTCACTGCAACCACTTCGTACTCTGGCCGCACTGCTGCTGGGCTGGCCGGCCATGCTGCTGGCCGCCGGAGAAGGACGGCTGGAGGAGGGAATGGTCAACCCGGGATACCATGAGCACCCGGCCTGGTTCAAGCAGTCCTTCCTCGATCTCCCGGAGGACGTCCAGGAGGCGGCCGCGGCGGACAAGCGCCTGCTCCTGTACTTCTATCAGGACGGCTGTCCCTACTGCAAGAAACTGCTCGAGACCAATTTCTCGCTCAAGGACATCGTCGACAAGACCCGCGAGAACTTCGATGTGCTGGCGCTGAACATGTGGGGCGATCGCGAGGTGACCTCGCTCGAGGGCGAGGCGACGACCGAGAAGCGGCTGGCGGAGAAACTGGAGGTGATGTACACCCCGACCCTGATCTTTCTCGACGAACAGGGCAACCGGGTGCTGCGGCTGAACGGCTATTATCCGCCGCACCAGTTCCAGGTCGCGCTCGACTATGTGGCCGGCGGACACGAGCGGGAGATGAGCATCCAGGAATTTGCCGCGCGCCAGGCCCCGGCGGCGGCCAGCGGCAGGCTGCACACGAGTCCGGATTATCTGCAGCCGCCCTATGACCTGTCCGGCCATGGCCTGGACAAGCCGCTGCTGGTGCTGTTCGAGCAGAAGGAGTGCCCGGCCTGCGACGAACTGCACACCGACATCCTGGAGCGCGAGACCAGCCGGGAACTGATCGACCGGTTCGACGTGGTGCTGCTGGACATGCAGGCCGACACACCGGTGATCACGCCTGCCGGCAGGCAGACCACTGCCCGCAAGTGGTCGCGCGAACTCGGCGTCAAGTACGCCCCCAGCCTGGTGTTCTTCGACGGCGGCGAAGAGGTGTTCCGGGCCGAGGCCTATCTGCGCGCCTTTCATATCCAGTCCGTGATGGACTATGTCGCCAGCCGCGCCTACCAGGATCAGCCCAACCTGCAGCGTTTCATCCAGAGCCGCGCCGACCGGCTGGAGGCGCAGGGCGTGCATGTGGATCTGATGGATTAGAGATCAAGAGCGCCACGGAATACACGGAAAACACGGACATATTGATTACCTTTGCCGTGCCGCCTTGCGGCCCGGCATGACAGGAAAGCCTTACTCTTTATCGTCATCCCGGCGTATGCCGGGATCCAGCTACCGCTGTGGATTGTGGATTCCGGCATACGCCGGAATGACGGCAGAAAACGAAACATCGCCAGACATTACATTGTCCGTGCTTTCCGTGTATTCCGTGGCGCTCTTGAACGTGCTCCTGATCTTCAGCCGATCAACCGACCCTCCGGGGTGCGGGTGAACTGCCGTCCGGTATGGGCCTGGCCGTCGGGTCCCAGCAGGTAGAGGAAGCCATCGATCACGTCCGCCGGCAGCGGCAGCGGGTTGGGGTCCTCGCCGGGATAGGCCTGGGTGCGCAGCCGGGTGCGCACGGCGCCCGGATCCAGGCTGTTGACGCGGATGCCGGTATTGGTCTCCAGTTCCGCGGCCAGGGTCTGCATCAGCGCCTCCAGGCCGGCCTTGGAAGCGGCATAGGCGCCCCAGTAGGCGCGCGCACGCCGTCCCACCTCATCGGCGACGAACAGCATGCGGGCCTCGCCGGCGGCATTGAGCAGACCCAGGCAGGCCTGGCTGAGCAGGAAGGGCGCATGCAGGTTGGTCTGCATCACCTGGTACCAGCGTTCCCCGGGGTAATGGGTGATCGGCGTCAGGGACCCCAGCATGGCGGCGTTGTGCACCAGTGCGTCCAGGCGGCCGAACTGCTCGGCCAGGGCATCGGCCAGGGTGATGTAGTCCTCGGGCTGAGCGCCGGCCAGGTCCATGGGATGGATGACCGGCTCGGGCGCACCGGCAGCGACGATCTCGTCATAGACGGATTCCAGCTTGCGCACCGTGCGGCCCAGCAGGATGACGGTCGCGCCATGGCCGGCGCACTGCCGCGCCAGTTCCCGGCCGATGCCGTCGCCCGCGCCGGTGATCAGCATCACGCGATCGGCGAACAGATCGGGCGCGGGCTGCCAGTCATGCAATGCCAGGTTGAATTCGGATTCGACTGTCACTGTTCAAACTCCTCGAGTATCTGTTCGGCGCACCGGCGTCCGCTCAGCACGGCCCCCTCCAGGGTGGCGGGCAGGCCGGTGGCGGTGTAGTCCCCGGCCAGCCACAGTCCGGGCACGGCGCTGCGCTGGTCCGGGCGCAGCTGATCCACCTCCACCCCGGCATGGAAGGTGGCGCGTTTTTCCCGGATCACCCGTGTCGCCCGCGGCGCCGGCCAGTTTGGATACAGGGCGGCCAGTTCCCCGGCGATACGCTCGCTGAGCGCGACATTGTCCAGTTGCAGGTGCTCGCCCGGACCGCTGATGACCACGGCCATGAGACCGGGCTGTCCGCACAGCGCGCGATCGAATACCCACTGACCGGTGCCGTCCATCAGCCCCAGCATGGGCGTCTCCAGGCCGACCTCGGGGGGATACTGCAGATAGACCGTGCAGATGGGCGACTGGCGCAGCCGGGCCAGCCGCTGCGTGGTCGGCGCGAAGACCGGATGCGGGGCGAGCAGCCGTCGGGTCATGACCGGACTGGTGGCCAGGACGACCTGGTCGCTGGCCAGTTTACCCTCGCGCCATTCGACCACAAAGCGGTTGGCCTCGATGTCGATGTGGTGCACCCGTTTGCTCAGGATCACCTTGCCCTGGTTGGCCTCGATGTACTGAAAGGCCGGCGCCGGAATGGCGGTGCCCAGATCGGTGCGCGGAAACAGCAGTTCACTGTCCTCGGCCCGGTCGGTGAAGGCGTGATCCAATACGGTATGAAACAGCCGCGCCGAGGCCTCCTTGACCCGGGTGTTCAGACTGGCCAGGCACAGCGGATCCCACAGCAGCCGAATCAGGCGCGGACTCTGTCTTTCACTGATGAGAAAGGCCTGGGCGCTGATGTCCCGGTCGAGTTCGATATGCCCGCGCTGGACCCGGTACAGAAAGCGGCTGAGGCGGAACCGTTCCAGCCAGCTCAGGCCGCGGGCACCGAACAGGGCCGCGAGCAGGTGCAGCGGGGCGGGCAGGTCGCGGGCCTCCAGGCGGAAGCCGGGACCCTCCGGAGAGCGGAAGCGCAGACCGAGCGGGTGACGCTGGAACAGCGCCTCCTCGCGCAGCCCGAGTACCTGCAGCAGGTCCAGCAGGTTGTGGTAGGCCCCGATCATCAGGTGCTGGCCGTTGTCGACCCGCTGGTCGCCGAAGGGCACGCAGCGGGCACGGCCGCCGAGTTGACGGGCGGCCTCGATCAGGGTGACCGGAACCCCGGACCGGGCCAGGTAGACGGCGGCGCTGAGTCCGGCCCAGCCGCCGCCGATCACGCTGACGCTGCAGCGCTTGCCCGCGACGCCGTTCATGTCAGCGCCAGGCCCTGGCGCCGGGCCCGGCGGCGTTCGCGCCGTACCCGGGTCCAGGCGATCCACAGCTTGCGCAGCGGGGTGAGGCTGGTGCGTGCCGTGAGCACGTTGAAGCCGTCGCGTTCGATCTCGTCCAGTGTGGCTTCGTATATGGCCGCCATGGCCAGGCCGCTGCGCTGGGCGTAACGATCCTCGTCCGGCAGCCGGGCATAGGCGCGAGCGTAGTATTCGCGGGCACGCCCGGTCTGGAAGGCCATGAGATCGCGAAAGGCGCCGGTGGCATGAAAGCCGAGGATGTCCTGCGGCGAAACCCCGAAGCGCTCCAGTTCGTCCATGGGCAGGTAGATGCGTCCGCGGGCGGCGTCCTCGCGCACGTCGCGGATGATGTTGGTCAGCTGGAAGGCCGTGCCCAGTTCGGTGGCGTAGTTCAGTGTGGCGCGGTCGCGGTAGCCGAAGATCTCCACCGACAGCAGCCCGACTACCCCGGCCACGCGGTAGCAGTACAGGGCCAGTTCGCTGAAATCGGCGTAGCGATGGTGGTCCAGATCCATTTCCATGCCGTCGATGATTTCGAGAAAGTATTCGCGCGGCAGGTTGTACTGCTCGAACTGCGCCTGCAGGGCGCGGGTGACGGGATGCTGGGGTGTGCCGTTGAAGGCGCGGTCGATCTCCTCGCGCCACCACTGCAGCTTGGTGCGCGCCACACCCGGATCCGAGCATTCGTCGACAACGTCATCGACTTCGCGACAGAAGGCATAGAGGGCGATGATGGCGGCGCGGCGGTCCGGCGGCAGGAAGCGGAAGCTGTAATAGAAGCTGGAGCCGCTGCCTGCCGCCTTGCGTTGGCAATAATCTGCTGGGTCCATGAATGTATGGTTGTGGCCGCTGCGTGCGGCTGTGTGAAAGGAGCCCAAGTATACTACAGGGCCTGCGGCGGCCAAAAAAAACGCCTGTGGGATGGGAGACCAGAGATGGGTTGCGGCGCCTGCGCCTTCACCCAGCCTACCCAGTGGCAATCGGCTGGTAGGATGGGTGGAGCGCAGCGCAACCCATCGCGGGGCGGCTGGATGATGGGTTGCGGCGCAGGCGCCTCCACCCATCCTACTTCTGCGGAACGGGGCCTGTTTTTCTCAACGCATGCCACAACAGCCACAGCCGGTCTCCGGTCGTCAGCCGCGGCCGGGCGAAGGGGGCGCTGTTCTGCAGCCGGTCCAGTACGCGGCTGCCGCCGAGCACGATGGCGCGGATCTCCAGGCCGAAGCGTCCGCGCAGGGCCCGGCCCAGCGGTGCGCCGCTGCGCAGCAGCCTGCGGGCGCGGTTGTACTGGAACTGCAGCAGCCGGCGCAACGCGGTGCTGTCGCGGCCGGCGCGCAGATCGTCCTCGCTTACCTCGAACCGTTCCAGCTCATCCAGGGGCAGATAGATGCGGTCGTTCTCCAGGATGTCCTGGCGCAGGTCCTGGTAGAAGTTGATCAGCTGCAGGGCGCTGCAGATGGCGTCAGACTCGGCCTCGCGGCGCGGATCGACAACCCCGTGCAGGCGCAGCAGCAGCCGCCCGACCGGGTTGGCCGAGCGCCGGCAGTACTGCATCAGTTCGCCGAAATCGTCATAACGTGTCTGAGTGACATCCTGGCGGAAGGCCGAGAGCAGATCCTGGAACAGTTCGACCGGCAGACCGAAGCGCAGGATGCTGTTGCTGCAGGCCAGCAGGATCGGCTCCGGCGCGGGCTGTCCGGCGAGCGTCTCCAGCAGGCCGGTCTCCCAGTCCGCCAGTGCCGCCAGGCGGGCCTCGGGCGGGGCGTCGCCCTCATCGGCCAGGTCGTCGGCGTGGCGGGCGAAGGCGTAGATGGCCGCGACCGGATCGCGCAGTCGCCGTGGCAGCAGCAGGGAGGCGACGGGAAAGTTCTCGTAGTGGCTGCGGGCCAGGGCGCGGCAGTGGCGATAGGCGCGGGCGAGTTCAGGATGGCTCATGCGGGACATCGGGCGGCGTATCGGCGGCCTCGTCGCGGCCCTCCACCTGGCGCGGGGCGCGTTCGATCTGGTCCAGCGGGCCGGCTTCCTTCTTCGCGCTGATGCCCATCTCGGTGAACTTGCGCAGGCCCGGCAGCACCCGGCTGTCGAAGGAGCCCACTGCCTTGTTATAGGCATTCACGCTGCTGTCCAGACTCTTGCCCAGCCGCCCCAGGTGTTCGGCGAAGGTGCCCAGGCGGCTGTAGACCTCCTCGCCGACCTGGCGGATATGCTCGGCGTTCTCGGCCAGCACCGCCTGCCGCCAGCCGTAGCCGACGGCACGCAGCAGGGCCACCAGGCTGGTGGGGGTGGCCAGTACCACCTTGTTGGCCAGGGCGTCCTCCAGCAGCGCGTGGTCGCGGTCGAGCGCGGCACTGAGGAACTGATCGCCGGGGATGAACAGCACCACGAAGTCCGGCGATTTGCTGAACTGCTGCCAGTAGGCCTTGGCGGAAAGCTCGCGCACCCGCTGACGCACGTTGCGGGCATGGCTGTCGAGATGGCGCTCGCGCACCGCGTCGTCGGTGGCCTCGACCGCGCTGAGGTAGGCATCCAGCGGGGTCTTGGCATCGACGATGATCTCGCGGCTGTCGGGCATGCGCACCACCATGTCGGGCCGCAGCCGGCCGGATTCGCCTTCGCTGTGCACCTGCTCAACGAAGTCGCAGTGCTCGACCATGCCGGCCAGTTCGGCCAGGCGCTTGAGCGTCAGTTCGCCCCACTGGCCGCGCACCTCGGGGCGGCGCAGCGCCTGCACCAGGTTTCGGGTCTCGGTCTGCAGCAGGCGGTGGGATTCGGCGATGGTCTGGATGTGGCGATTCAGCGCGCCGAAGGCCTCCTTGCGTTCGTTCTCCATGCGCCGGACCTCGGCCTCGGTCTTGGTCAGGGCCTCGCGGATGGGCTTGACCAGGTTCTCCACTGCCTTCTCGCGCTGGGCCAGATCCTGCTGGGCCTGGGACTGGTAGCGTTGCAGGTTTTCCTGCGCCAGCTTGAGGAACTCGCTGCTGTTGTGCTTGAGCGCCTCGCTGGCCATGGCGCTGAAGGCCTGACCGAGTTGCTCGCGGGTGGTTGCATAGGCGCTGGCGCGTTCCTCGGCGGCGCGGCGTTCCGCGGCCAGCGCGGCGGCCAGTTCCTCCTTTTCCTCACGCAGGGCGGACTCGCGACGGTGCAGGCGCCACCAGGTAATCAGTGTTCCCAGCAGCAGGCCGGCCAGGGCGGTGAGGCTCAACAGCAGAGGATCGTTCATGCGGCCAATGGTACAGGGCCAGGGGGCGGGGGGTAAGGGGTGATGAGGAGTGAGGGGAGACGCGTAGGATGGGTGGAGCGCAGCGCAACCCATCGGATGCTTTTCTGACGGGAACACTTCACTGGCCGAACGGGATGCTGCCCACCGAACGGTTTATCGAACAGACGGCTTGCTGGCTTCGGCGCTCAGAATGAACTCCATGATGTCTCCAGGCGCGTTGATCAGGCCATCGGCCTGCCAGGCGGCCGGATCGTCGGCGGCGGCGAGGTAGCCGAACAGCGCGACCAGGGTGTGCATACCCGCGGCCCGCCCTGCCTGGATGTCGCGCTCGGCATCGCCTACGTATATACACTGCCCGGCCATGCTGCCGGTCTGATGGCAGGCATGCAGCAGCGGGGCCGGATGCGGCTTGTTCGGTTCGACCGTGTCGCCGCTGACCACCACGGCGGCGCGCGCCAGCAGTCCGAGTTGTTCCAGCAGGGGTTCGGTCAGCCAGGCCGGCTTGTTGGTGACCACGCCCCAGCTGCGCTCGCTGGCCTCCAGCCAGTCGAGCAGTTCCGGGATGCCCGGAAAGGGTCGGGTCTCCCGGGTGAGGTTGGCGCGGTAGACCTCGAGCAGGTGCGCACGGCGCTCGTCGTAGCCGGGCTCGCCGGGACCGAGATCGAACCCCAGCCGGAGCAGGGCCACGCCGCCGTGGGAAACCACGGGCCGGATGCGTTCATAGGGCAGCGGCGGCCGGCCGAAGGCCTCGAGCGTGCGGTTGAGCGCGTGGGCCAGGTCCGGCGCCGTGTCGGCCAGGGTGCCGTCGAGGTCGAACAGAACGGTTTTGATCATGGGGCTGGGTTCAGGAGTGGGGGGGCGATATTGACCCAATCATTGCATAAATTGAGGTTGTCATACCCATCATCGTCATCCCCGCGAATGCGGGGATCCAGCAACAGCGGTGGTATCTGGGTCCCCGCCTGCGCGGGGATGACGGCAGCTGGCAGCTTAACAGGCGGTATTCATCCTTTGCGTTGTCTGCGTTGAAGCCGCTGCAGTCGGGCTCAGTCCTGAGTGCCGTCTTCTTTCCGGTAGCAGGCCAGGTAGTTCACATCCACATCCCGGCCCAGGCGGTAGTGACGGGTGAGCGGGTTGTAGCTCATGCCGGTGAGATCCTCGAGCTCCAGTCCGGCCCGGCGGGCCCAGTCGTCGAGCTCGGAGGGGCGGATGAACTTGCGGTAGTCATGGGTGCCCTTCGGCAGCATGCGCAGCAGGTATTCGGCGCCGATGATGGCGAAGACGTAGGCCTTGGGGTTGCGGTTGATGGTGGAGAAGAACACATGCCCGCCGGGTTTGACCAGTTCGGCGCAGGCACGGATCACCGCGGCCGGATCGGGCACGTGCTCCAGCATCTCCAGGCAGGTGACCGCATCGAACTGTCCGGGCTGCTCGTGCGCCACGGCCTCGGCCGTGGTCTGGCGATAGTCCACCTCCAGGCCGGATTCCAGCAGGTGCAGGCGGGCCACCGACAGCGGTGCCTCGCCCATGTCGATGCCGGTGACCGTGGCGCCGGCCCGGGCCATGGCCTCGCTGAGCAGACCGCCGCCGCAGCCGACATCAATCACGTGCCGGCCCTCCAGCGGCGCCCGCTGGCGGATGTAGTCCAGCCGCAGCGGATTGATATCATGCAGCGGCTTGAACTCGCTGTGCGGGTCCCACCAGCGTGCGGCCAGGCTCTCGAACTTGGCGATCTCGGCCGGGTCCAGGTTGTCGGTGTGGGAGGTCATGGAGGGCAGTATAACGCTGTGCAGGTAATAAACGAAGGCGGGTGGCGAGGGTAGGATGGGTGGAGGCGCGCAGCGCCGTAACCCATCGGTTGAACGTGCGGTGAACGATGGGTTGCGCTGCGCTCCACCCATCCTACGGTTCGGCCAGATGCGCCTGCCAGCGAGCGGCATTGTCCAGCAGCTCGTCGCTGTCCAGTCCCGTCAGCACCCGATCCTTGAGCAGGTGGCGACCCGCCACCCAGACGTCGCTGACCTGGTGGCGGCCGGCGGCATAGACCAGCTGCGAGACCGGATGATAGACCGGCTGGCTCTCCAGCGTGGCCAGGTCCACGGCGGTGATGTCGGCCCACTTGCCTGTCTCCAGCGAGCCGGTCTCGGCACCCAGCCCCAGGGCGCGGGCGCCGTTGAGGGTGGCCATGCGCAGGACAGTGTGGGCGGGCAGGGCGGTGGCGTCGTTGCTGACCGCCTTGCCCAGCAGGGCAGCGGTGCGCATCTCGCTGAACAGGTCCAGGTCATTGTTGCTGGCCGCGCCGTCGGTACCCAGGGCGACATTGACGCCGGCCGCCACCAGCCGGGCTGCCGGGCAGAAGCCGCTGGCCAGTTTGAGGTTGGATTCGGGGCAGTGCACCACGTGGCTGCCGGTCTCGGCCAGGCGCGCGATCTCGTCATCGTCGAGTTGCGTCATGTGCACCCCGACCAGGGCGGGGGAGAGCAGCCCCAGCCGGTCCAGTCGCGCCAGCGGCCGCTCGCCGTTCTGCTGCAGGCCCTGCCCGACTTCGTCGGCGGTCTCGTGCACGTGCATGTGCACCGGAATGTCGAGTTCATCGGCCAGGGTCTGGATACGCTGCAGCGGGGCATCGGAGACGCTGTAGGGCGCATGCGGGGCGAAGGCGGTGCGGATCAGTGGATCGTTGCGGTAGCTGTCGTGCAGCGCCAGGCCCTTGGCGAGGTATTCGTCTGCATCACCGGCATAGACGGTGGGGAAGTCGATGGCGATCAGGCCCACACAGGCACGCATTCCCAGGTGGGCGGCGGCGCGGGCCGTGACCTCGGGAAAGAAGTACATGTCATTGAAGCAGGTGATGCCCCCGCGCAGCATCTCGGCCATGGCCAGCAGGCCGCCGTCGTGGACGAACTCTTCATTGACCCAGCGCTGCTCGGCCGGCCAGATGTGCTCGTGCAGCCACTCCATCATCGGCAGGTCGTCGGCCAGCCCGCGCAGCAGGTTCATCGGGGTGTGGGTATGGGCGTTGATCAGGCCCGGGATCAGGGCGTGGTGGTCCAGGTGCAGTTCGGTTTCGGCCCGGTAGTGCTGCGCGGCCCGGGCGCTGGGCAACAGGGCGAGGATGCGGCCGTCATTGACGGCGATGCAGTGGTGCTCGAGCACCTGTTCGTCGGGCTCGACCGGGATCACCCAGCGGCCATGGAGCAGCAGATCGATGTCTTGCATGGGAATTCTTGGTGGTTGTGTGCCCGCGTCAGTGTGCCGACGGGCGGCGGATGGCGCAACTGTTCAGGCTGGGCGGTGGGAACGCAGAGAGCGCGGAGGCGCAGAACCCCGTCATTGCGAGAAACGAAAGTGACGAAGCAATCTCGTGATCGGGCTGCCGGGTTACGAGATTGCCGCGGCGCTACGCGCCTCGCAATGACGATGGATATATTCTACGGCCTTCGCACCCATAGGGCATAAACGCCTCTGCGTTGAGGTTGTTCAGGCCGACTTCACCTCGTGCATGTACACGTCCTGCTGCGGGAACGGGATGCTGATGCCGTTCTCATCGAAACGGGTCTTGATGGTCTCCAGCAGATCCGCACGCACGTTCCAGTAATCGCCCTTGTTGACCCAGGGCCGCACATTGAGATCGATGCTGCTCTCGCCCAGTGCGGCGACATTAACCACCGGAGCCGGATCCTTCAGGATGCGTTCTTCCTGATTGATGATCTCCATGACCAGTTCGCGCGCCTTGCGGATGTCGTCGCTGTAGCTGATGCCCACCACCAGGTCGAGGCGGCGGGTCTCGCGGGCGGTGACGTTGGTGATGGTGCCGCCGTAGATCTGGCCGTTGGGCACGATGATCTCGCGGTTGTCCGGCGTGAGCATGGTGGTGGCGAAGATGCCGACGTTCTCCACCGTCCCGGCGACGCCGCCGGCCTCCACATAGTCACCTTCCCGGAACGGGCGGAAGACGATCAGCATCACGCCGGAGGAGAAGTTGGCCAGCGAGTCCTTCAATGCCAGGCCCACGGCCAGGCCGGCGGCACCGAGAACGGCGAGCAGGGAGGTGGTCTGGATGCCGAGGTGGTCGAGGGCGGCGATGATCACGACTGCGATCAGCAGGGTATAGAGGATATTGCCGAGGAAGTTCGACAGCATGCTGTCCATGCCGCCGCGGGCCATCATGCGTTTGCTGATGTTGACGATCTTTCCGGCGATCCAGCGGCCGATGAAGAAGATCAGCAGGGCAACGACGAGGCTGACGGCCCAGGGAATCAGTTGGGTGGTGACGAAATCCGATTGCAGAAATTCGTTGATTTTATCCATGGGGGAAAGTCCCGGTCAGACTGAAATGCCTCCCCCGCCGGTCGACGGGGGAGGAGAGAGCCACGGTCGGTGCTTACTGGACCCGCTGCTCGCCGCTGATGGTGATCTCCACGCGGCGGTTCTGGGCACGGCCGGCACGGGTGGAGTTGTCAGCGATGGGCTTGGTCTCGCCCCAGCCCACGGTGGTCATGATGCTGGGATCCACGCCCTTCTCCAGCAGGTAGTTCTTGACCGCGTTGGCGCGGCGTACGGACAGGTCCTTGTTGTAGGCGGCATCGCCGGTGCTGTCGGTGTGGCCGGCGATCTGGATACTCTGCACGTCACTCAGCTGCCCCAGGTCGGAGACCAGCTGGTCCAGTTCGCGCTTGCCGTCGGCACGCAGTGTGTCGCTGTTCAGGTCGAACAGGGCGCCGGCGCCCAGGTTGACGGTCTTGTAGACCGGCTGCGGCGCCGGGACCGGGGCCGGTTCCGGCTCGGGTTCGGCGACCGGCTCGGGCTTCTTCATATCCGGTTCGCACTCGGCAATCGCGCCCTCGGGACGCCAGCCGCTGGTGCGTACGCAGTCGCCGGCGCTGTCGCGCACCACCATCCCGGCGGAATCGTAGACGTAGGAGCAGGTGCGCTCGGAGGCCGCCGTGGCGGTGCCGGTCAGGGTGATGGTGGAGGCAACCAGAATGGCGTAGCTGAGTTTGTTCATTGTTGTTACTCCTTATTGGTAGAAGAAAAAAACTTTGTCGCCCGCAGGCGCAGGGGAGGCGCGCCCGGGCCGCTCTGGGACCAGATTATACATATCTCTGACTTTAGAGCATCTGCCTAGTGTGTCAAACTGTATACAATTATGAGGTGGTTTCGGGCCTGCCGTGCCGGCTGCGCCAGGGTCACAGACGAGGGCATCGAGGTGCGCATCGCTCTACTTGAAGACGACACTTTTCAGGCCGAGGCCCTGACTGTGTGGCTGGAGGCGGCTGACCACCAGGTCAGCGTCCGGCACGACTGCGCCGGATTCCGCGCGGCGCTGCAGGAGGCGGACTACGACCTGCTCATCCTTGACTGGATTCTGCCCGACGGCAGCGGGCTGGAGGTGCTGGACTGGCTGCGCGGCGAACGGGGAGACACGACACCGGTGCTGTTCATCACCCAGCGCGACCGGGAAAGCGATGTGGTGACCGCCCTGGAGCACGGCGCCGACGACTACATGGCCAAGCCGGTCAAGCCGCTGGAGATGCTGGCCCGGGTCACGGCCCTGGCGCGTCGGGCCAGCACGCCGGGGGCGCAGGTGCTGGAGTTCGGTCCCTACCGCATCGATACCGCCAGTCGCACCCTGTACCGGGACGGCGACAGGATCGATCTCACCCACAAGGAATTCGACCTGGCCCTGTACCTGTTCCGCAATCTGGGCCGGCTGATCAGCCGTGGCCGCCTGCTGGAAGCAGTCTGGGGCACCCGGGCCGAACTCAACACCCGTACCGTCGACACCCACGTCAGCCGCCTGCGCAACAAGCTCGGCATCAGCCCGGCGCAGGGCTGGAGGCTGGGCGCGGTCTACCAGCACGGCTACCGGCTGGAACGGCTGGAACCGCAGGCGGTCGAAGACGAAGCATGAACACACCCCCTGACAGCATTCGCGCGGTGGTGTGGCAGGAAGGCGAACTGCGCCTGCTCGACCAGCGCCGGCTGCCGGATGCGGAAAGCTGGCTGCGGCTGGATACCGCTGCCGCAGTGGCCGATGCCATTCGCGATATGGTGGTGCGCGGCGCGCCCGCCATCGGCATCGCCGCTGCCTATGGCGTTGTCATCGCCGCGCGGCAGCGCTACCGGGAAAACCCCGCTGACTGGAAGACGGCGCTGGAGCCCGACCTGGAGCAACTGGCCGCCGCGCGGCCCACGGCCGTGAACCTGTGCTGGGCGCTGGCGCGGATGCGCGGTCTGATCCAGTGTCTGGACGGCGACCCGGTACCGGCCCTGACCGCCGAGGCCGGGCGCATCCATGAGGAGGATATCGCCGCCAACCGCCGCATGGGCGAACTGGGTGCGGCCTTCCTCGACGGAGTCGAGGGCGTGCTTACCCATTGCAACACCGGCTCGCTGGCCACCGGCGGCTTCGGCACCGCGCTGGGCGTGATCCGTCAGGCCTGGGGCGAAGGCCGCATCCGGCGCGTGTTCGCCGACGAGACCCGGCCCTGGCTGCAGGGGGCGCGCCTGACGGCATGGGAACTGGTCCGCGACGGCATCCCGGTGACCCTGCTGGCCGATGCCGCCGCCGCACACCTGATGCATACCGGGCAGGTGCAGTGGGTGATCGTCGGTTCCGACCGCATCGCCGCCAACGGCGATGTGGCCAACAAGATCGGCACCTACGGGCTGGCCGTGGCCGCACGCCATCACGGGGTGAAATTCATGGTGGTCGCACCCACCTCCACGGTGGACCTGGGCACCGCCTCCGGCGCCGACATTCCCATCGAACAGCGGCCCGGGGAAGAGGTGCTGGGCGCCGGCGGCCGACATATCGCCGCGCCCGGCGCCGCGGCCTGGAACCCGGCCTTCGACATCACCCCGGCGGAACTGGTGGACGTGATCGTCACCGAAGCCGGGGTGGTGGAACGGCCCGACCGCGACAAGCTGGCCGCGCTGATGGCGCGAGCCGCGGCCTGATTTCTGCCGGGCAATACGTAGGTCGGGTTAGCCTGCAGGGCGTAACCCGACGTGTCCCGGGCCGGTGTCGGGTTACGCTGCGCTAACCCGACCTACCGCACTGCAACACCCAAGACCCCGTCATCCCCGCGCAGGCGGGGATCCAGCAGCCGCGGCGGTTTATGGATTATTCGCTTCGCTCACCCTGCGGGCCGCCCTCCGGGCGTTCAACGCGCTGCGCGCTTTTGTCCCGCCTGCGCGGGAATGACGGTGGGGAAACTCCAGTCATATACCCGATTCCTGGTCAAAACCCCGCCTGAGCGCCTCAGGATCGATCTGAGGCGCGTTTTTCTGGGACGCTGCCCCCCGGCTGTGGTAGTATTGATCGAATTACAGCGCCTGTGCGGGGTTCAGCCGCGCCGGCGTCGGAGGAACCCCACAATAAATAACGTTACCGACTGACTGCACCCATGGCCGAATTCGCCAAAGAAGTCCTGCCCGTCAATCTCGAAGATGAAATGAAGCAGTCCTACCTCGATTACGCCATGAGCGTGATCGTGGGCCGGGCACTGCCGGATGTTCGGGATGGCCTCAAGCCGGTCCACCGGCGCGTGCTCTTCGCCATGAGCGAACTGGGCAACGACTGGAACAAGGCCTATAAGAAGTCGGCCCGCGTGGTCGGTGACGTCATCGGTAAGTACCATCCCCACGGCGACACCGCCGTCTATGACACCATCGTGCGCATGGCGCAGCCGTTTTCGCTGCGCTACATGCTGGTGGACGGCCAGGGCAACTTCGGCTCCATCGACGGCGACTCGCCGGCGGCCATGCGTTACACCGAGGTGCGCATGGCCCGCATCGCCCACGAGATGCTGGCCGACATCGACAAGGAAACGGTCGATTTCATCCCCAACTACGACGAGACCGAGAGCGAACCCTCGGTCTTCCCGACCCGCTTCCCCAATCTGCTGGTCAACGGCTCGGCCGGCATCGCCGTGGGCATGGCGACCAACATCCCGCCGCACAACCTGAACGAAGTCATCAATGCCTGTATCGCGCTGATCGACAATCCCGAGATCGAGATCCGCGAACTGATGGAGTACATCCCGGGCCCGGACTTCCCCACCGCCGGCATCATCAATGGCGTGCGCGGCATCCAGGAGGCCTACCTGACCGGCCGCGGGCGGGTACAGGTGCGCGCCCGCACCGAGATCGAGGAGGACAGCAAGGGTCGCGAGACCATCGTGGTCACCGAACTGCCCTACCAGGTCAACAAGGCCCGCCTGCTGGAGAAGATCGCCGAACTGGTCAAGGACAAGAAGATCGACGGCATCAGCAACCTGCGCGACGAGTCCGACAAGGACGGTATGCGCATGGTGATCGAACTCAAGCGCGGCGAGGTCTCGGAGGTGGTGCTGAACAACCTCTACCAGCAGACCCAGATGCAGAACGTGTTCGGCATCAACATGGTCGCGCTGGTCGACGGCCAGCCGCGGCTGCTGAATCTCAAGGCCATCCTCGAGTCCTTCATCCGCCACCGCCGCGAGGTGGTCACCCGCCGCACCGTGTTCGAGCTGCGCAAGGCGCGCGAGCGGGCCCATATCCTGGAAGGCCTGGCGGTGGCGCTGGCCAACATCGACGAGGTCATCGAACTGATCAAGACCTCGCCCAGCCGCGCCGAGGCCCGTCAGGGCCTGATGGGCCGCGCCTGGCCGCCGGGTCTGGTGCTGGACATGCTGGAGCGCGCCGGTGCCGAGGCCTCGCGCCCCGACGGCCTGGCCCCGGGACTGGGGCTGACCGATGCCGGTTACCGCCTGTCCGAGGCCCAGGCCCAGGCCATCCTGGAACTGCGCCTGCACCAGCTGACCGGGCTGGAGCAGGACAAGATCCTGGACGAGTACCGCGAGTTGCTGGAGAAGATCGACGACCTGCTCGCCATCCTCAACAGCACCGAACGGCTGATGCAGGTCATCCGCGACGAGCTGATGCAGGTGCGCGACCAGTTCGGCGACGAACGCCGCACCGAGATCCGCGAGGCCGAGGCCGACCTGGCGCTGGAGGATCTGATCACCGAGGAAGACGTGGTGGTCACCCTGTCGCACGCCGGTTATGCCAAGGCCCAGCCGCTGAGTGAATACTCCGCCCAGCGCCGCGGCGGGCGCGGCAAGAGCGCGACCAGCGTCAAGCAGGAAGACTTCATTGACAAGCTGTTCATCGCCAGCACCCACGATACGATCCTGTGCTTCTCCAGCCGCGGCAAGGTGTACTGGCTCAAGGTCTATCAGTTGCCGGTGGCCGGGCGCCAGGCCCGCGGCAAGCCCATTGTCAACCTGCTGCCGCTGGAGCAGGGCGAGCGCATCAACGCCGTGCTGCCGATCCGCGATTTCGACACCGAGGATTTCATCTTCATGGCCACCGCCAATGGCACGGTCAAGAAGACCCCGCTGCGCGCCTTCGCCCGGCCGCGCAGCAGCGGCATCATCGCCCTGGAACTGCGCGACCAGGACTGGCTGATCGGCGTGGCCGTCACCGACGGCAACCAGGACGTGATGCTGTTCACCGACGCCGGCAAGGCCATCCGCTTCAAGGAGGAGAGCGTGCGTGCCATGGGCCGCACCGCTGCCGGCGTGCGCGGCATCCGGCTGCAGCCGGACCAGCAGGTCATCGGCATGCTGATCGCCGCCGAGGGCGATGTGCTCAGCGCCACCGAGCACGGTTACGGCAAGCGCACGCCGATCGACGAGTATCCGGTGCATGGCCGCGGCGGCCAGGGCGTGATCTCGGTCCAGACCAACGAGCGCAACGGCGCCGTGGTCGGCGCCAAGCTGGTGAGCGAGACCGACGAGGTCATGCTCATCACCAACATGGGCACCCTGGTGCGTACCCGCGTGGACGAGATCTCGCGCATGGGCCGCAACACCCAGGGCGTGCGCCTGATCCGCGTCGGCGAGGACGAAAAGCTGGTCGGCATCGACGCCATCGCCGAGGCCGAGGAGGATGAGGAAGCCTCCGAAGGCGAGGCGTAGGTCGTAGGATGGGTGCAGGCGTTGTGCGCCGGAACCCATCGTCAGGCCGGCACGCATGATGGGTTGCGCTTCGCTCCACCCATCCTACAGGAATACACGGTAATCGGAGTCTTTTATGAGTCGTATCTACAATTTCAGCGCCGGCCCGGCCATGCTGCCGGAGGCAGTCCTGAAACAGGCGCAGGAGGAACTGGTCGACTGGCAGGGCAGCGGCATGTCGGTCATGGAAATGAGCCACCGCGGCAAGGAGTTCATGTCCATCGCCGAGGCCGCCGAGGCCGACCTGCGCCAGGTCATGGGCATCCCCGACAACTACAAGGTGCTGTTCCTGCAGGGCGGGGCCAGCAGCCAGTTCGCCATGGTGCCGCTGAACCTGCTGCGCGGGGGCGCCAAGGCCGACTACATCAACACCGGCGCCTGGTCCAAGAAGGCCATCGCCGAGGCCAAGCGCTATTGCAACGTCAACGTCGCCGCCACCTCCGAGTCCGAGAACTTCATGACCATCCCGGCCTTCGATTCCTGGCAGCTGGCCGATGACGCTGCCTATGTCCACTACACCCCCAACGAGACCATCGGCGGGGTGGAGTTTCACTGGATCCCGGAGGTCGGCGACAAGCCGCTGGTGGCGGACATGTCCTCCACCATCCTGTCGCGCCCGATCGACGTGTCGAAATACGGCGTGATCTATGCCGGCGCCCAGAAGAACATCGGCCCGGCCGGCCTGACCGTGGTGATCGTGCGCGAGGACCTCATCGGCCAGGCGATGGAGCGCACCCCGACCATGTTCGACTACAAGACCCACGCCGAGTCCGATTCCATGTACAACACCCCGCCGACCTACGGCTGGTATCTGGCCGGACTGGTGTTCAAGTGGATCAGGGACAACGGCGGGCTTGAGGCCATGGCCGAGATCAACAAGCGCAAGGCCGACAAGCTCTACGCCGCCATCGACGGCTCGGACTTCTACGCCAACCCGGTCGATCCCGAGTGCCGCTCCTGGATGAACGTGCCCTTCACCCTGGCGAATCCGGAGCTGGACGCCACCTTCCTCAAGGAGGCAGCCGCCCAGGGGCTGACCACGCTCAAGGGCCACCGTTCCGTCGGCGGCATGCGCGCCAGCATCTACAACGCCATGCCCGAGGCGGGTGTGGATGCGCTGATCGACTTCATGGCCGATTTCGAAAAACGCAACGGGTAAATCAAGAGCGCCACGGAATACACGGAAAACACGGAATTGAAATGATTATGGTTTTTCATTGCCGGGCGCGCAGCGCCACGGCAATGACAATAAAATTTTCCGTGTCTTCCGTGGGTTCCGCGGCGCTCTGATCGCTCTTTGGTAGGATAAATTTCATGTACAAGATACTCACCCTCAACAACATCTCCGTCACCGGCCTGGACCGGCTGCCGCGCGACAACTACGAAATCGCCTCCGAGATCACTCATCCGGACGCCATCCTGCTGCGCTCCTACAAGATGCACGACATGGAGATCCCGGCTTCGCTCAAGGCCGTGGGCCGCGCCGGCGCCGGGGTGAACAACATCCCGGTGGACAGGATGAGCGAACTGGGCATCCCGGTGTTCAATGCCCCGGGCGCCAATGCCAACGCGGTCAAGGAACTGGTGCTGACCGGCATGCTGCTGGCTTCACGCAACATCTGCCCGGCCTGGGACTTCGCCCGCAACCTGGAAGGCGACGACGCCGCCATCAGCAAGGCGGTGGAGGCCGGCAAGAAGAACTTCGTCGGCACCGAGCTGCCGGGGCGTACCCTGGGCGTGATCGGCCTGGGTGCGATCGGCGTGCTGGTGTGCAACGCGGCCAAGGCGCTGGGCATGAACGTGATCGGCTACGATCCGGATATCAGCGTGCAGCGCGCCTGGCAGCTGTCGTCCGACGTGCAGAGTGCCAGCAGCGTGGATGACCTGCTCAGTCGGGTGGACTATGTCAGCTTCCATGTGCCGCTGATCGATGCCACCAAGCACATGATCAATGCCGACCGGCTGAAGAACATGAAGGACGGCGTGGTCATCCTCAACTTCGCCCGCAACGGCATCGTCGACGACGAGGCCGTGGTCAAGGCGATCGATGCCGGCAAGGTCGGCGGCTATGTCTGCGATTTCCCCAGCAACCTGCTGAAGAACCACGACAAGGTGGTGACCCTGCCGCATATGGGCGCCTCCACCCGCGAGGCCGAGGAGAACTGCGCCATCATGGTGGCCGATCAGGTGCGCGAGTTCCTGGAAAATGGCAATGTGCACAACTCGGTCAATTTCCCCGAGGTATTCATGCCGCGCAGCGACGGTCAGCGCCTGGCGGTGGTAAATGCCAACGTGCCCAAGATGCTGGGCCAGATCTCCACCGTGCTGGCCGACACTGGCCACAACATCATCGACATGCTGAACAAGTCGCGCGGCGAACTGGCCTACACCCTGGTCGACGTCGAGGGCGAGGTGGACCAGGACTGTCTGGACCAGATCAGGGCCATCGAGGGTGTGCTGGCGGTGCGTACCCTGTAGATAATTTGGCGGGATCAACGCAGAGGCCGCGGAGGCGCAATGGTCCGTCATTGCGAGGAACAAAGTGACGAAGCAATCTCTTGATTGAGGCTACCGCGTTACGAGATTGCCGCGGCGCTACGCGCCTCGCAATGACGATGAATATATTTGATAGCCTCTGTATCCATAGGGCATAAACGCCTCCGCATCCTTTGCGTTACCATCACCCAGGTGAAACAGAACAACCAAACGGCAGCCATGAACGAGTCGGACCAACTCAAGGCCATCCGGGAGAGCATCGACCGGATCGATGACCAGCTGCTGGAGCTGATCAGTCAGCGGGCGCGCTGTGCCCAGGATGTGGCGCGCATCAAGCAGGCCGCCGGCGAGATGAACGACTTCTACCGCCCGGACCGCGAGGCGCAGATACTCGCGCGCATCCGCGAGCTCAATCCCGGTCCGCTCAGCGATGACGAGGCCGCGCGCCTGATCCGGGAGGTCATGTCCGCCTGCCTGGCGCTGGAGAAGCCGCTGACCATCGCCTATCTCGGCCCCGAGGGTACCTTCACCCAGGCCGCCGCGCTCAAGCACTTCGGCCATTCCATTCGCAGCACCGCCCTGGGTTCGATCGACCTGGTCTTCCGCGAGGTGGAATCGGGCAGCGCCCACTACGGCGTGGTGCCGGTGGAGAACTCCACCGAAGGCGTGGTCAATCATACCCTGGACATGTTCATGCGCTCGCCGCTGCACATCTGCGGCGAGGTGCAGCAGCGCATCGAACTGCACCTGCTCGGCAAGGCCGCTGACACCTCCGGCATCAAACGGGTGTACTCGCATCAGCAGTCCCTGGCCCAGTGCCGGGAATGGCTGGACACCAACCTGCTGCAGGCCGAGCGCATCGCGGTGAGCAGCAACGGCGAGGCGGCACGGCGTGCCGCGGCCGAGTCCGACAGCGCCGCGGTGGCGAGCGAAACCGCCGCCGAGTTGTACGGCCTGAACCGGCTGGCGCGCAACATCGAGGACGAGCCGGGCAACACCACCCGCTTCCTGGTGATCGGCAAACAGACGGTCGCGCCCTCGGGCCGGGACAAGACCTCGCTGCTGGTCTCGGTGCGCAACGAACCGGGCGCGCTCTACACCCTGCTGGCGCCGTTCAACGAGCACGGTATCAGCATGACCCGCATCGAATCGCGGCCCTCACGGCGCGGCGTCTGGGATTATGTCTTCTTCGTCGACATCGAAGGCCATGCCGGGGATGCGCAGGTCGCAGCGGCGCTGGCCGAGTTGGAACAGCGGGCGAGCGTTCTCAAGGTGCTGGGGTCGTACCCCCGGGCGCAGGTGTGAGCGGGTTCGAGCGATCATATGGATCGCCGAAGTATGTAGGTCGGGTTGGCGCAGCGTAACCCGACAGGGATCGGCCGGATGTCGGATTACGCCCTTTGGGCTGATCCGACCTACGCCGCTGACCTGCATTAATGTTTTCCCGTCATCCCGGCGCAGGCCGGGATCCAGTGACCGCAGTGGGTCCTGGATTCCGGCCTGCGCCGGAATGACGAGTTTGTGGTTTGGAATAGGCTGGTCGGGTTGGCGCAGCGTAATCCGACAGGGGCCTCACCGGTGTCGGATTACGCCCTGCGGGCTAATCCGACCTACGTTGCAGATCGAGTGAAAAACCGCGAATCGAGTGATTGATGAACGACCACGAACGCCATTACCTGTTCGACTGCGCCACTGCCGGCGTGCAGGGGCTGCAGCCCTATCAGCCGGGCAAGCCGCTGTCCGAACTGGAGCGCGAGTACGGCGTGCGCGACGCGGTCAAGCTGGCCTCCAACGAGAACCCGCTCGGTCCCAGTCCGCGGGTGAAGGAAGCCATTCAGGCCCATGTCGCCGAACTGGCCCGTTACCCGGACGGCAACGGTTTCGGTCTGAAGCGGGCGCTGGCCGACCGCCACGATGTCGATCTGAAGCAGATCACCCTGGGCAACGGCTCCAACGACGTGCTGGAACTGATCGCCCGGGCCTTTCTGGCCCCGGGGCGCGGCGCGGTGTTCTCCGAGCACGCCTTCGCGGTCTATCCCATCGTCACCCAGGCCATCGGTGCGACACCCCAGGTGGCACCGGCGCGCGACCACGGCCACGATCTGCAGGCCATACGCGCGGCCATCGATGACACCACCCGGGTGGTGTTCATCGCCAATCCCAACAACCCGACCGGCACCTGGCTACCGGGGCGCGAACTGGAGGCCTTCCTGGCCGAGGTGCCGCGCGATGTCATCCTGGTGCTGGACGAGGCCTATGTCGAATATGTCCGCGAGCCGGACTATCCCGACAGCCTTCCCTGGCTGGACCGCTGGCCGAACCTGGTCATCACCCGCACCTTCTCCAAGGCCTACGGCCTGGCCGGCCTGCGCGTGGGCTATGCCCTGTCCAGCCCGGTGGTGGCCGATCTGCTGAACCGTGTGCGCCAGCCGTTCAACGTGAACAGCCTGGCCCTGGCCGCGGCCGAGGTGGCACTCGGCGATGCCGAGCACATCGCCCGCGCCGTGGCCTTGAACGACGCCGGCATGCAGGCCTGGCGGGCGGCCTGCGACAAGTTGGGACTGGCGTATATCCCTTCGGTGGGCAACTTCCTCAGCGTGGATGTCGGCCGCCCGGCCGGTGCGGTCTACGAGGCGCTGCTGCGCGAGGGCGTGATCGTGCGGCCCATCGGTGCCTATGGGCTGCCCAACCATCTGCGCATCACCATCGGCACCGAGGCCGAGAACAGCCGCGCCATCGCCGCGCTGGAAAAGGTTCTGGCATGAACATCGAAGCCGCGTGTACTCCGTCATTCCGGCATCGGCCTGCGCCGGCACAGGCTGCGGCCGAATCCAGTAGGCGCGGCGGTATCTGGACCCCGGCCTGCGCCGGGGTGACGGAAAAATGCATTGCAGCGTGCTATTGCATTCGCTGCATACGAGGGCTCTGAGCCATGCGGATTGAACGCCTCTGCATCATCGGCGTGGGACTGATCGGCGGTTCGCTGGCCCGCGCCCTGCGGGCGAACGATGCGGTGGGCGAGGTTGTCGGCTGCAGCCGCAGCGCCGAGCATCTGCAGCAGGCGGTCGACCTGGGCGTGATCGACCGCTATGACACCGATCCCGCACAGGCGGTCGCCGGTGCCGACCTGGTGCTGGTGGCCGTGCCCATGGGCGCGATGGAAGCGGTGTTCAAACAGATCAGGCCCCATCTGGCGCCGGATGCGGTGATCACCGATGTCGGCAGCGCCAAGGGTGCGGTGGTTGATGCCGCCCAGAAGGCCTTTGGCGGCGTGCCGGCCAACCTGGTGCCGGGCCATCCCATCGCCGGGACCGAGCGCAGCGGCGTGGCGGCCTCCTTCGCCGAGCTGTTCCGGCAGCGCCGGGTGATCCTCACCCCGCTGGCGCATACGGATGCCGAGGCGGTGGAGCGGGTGCGCGGCCTGTGGGAGACGGCCGGGGCCGAGGTGGTGGAGATGGGGGTCGAGCATCACGACCGGGTGCTGGCCGCCACCAGCCATCTGCCGCACATCCTGGCCTATGCCACGGTCGACAGCCTGGCGCGCTTGCACGAACACGACGAGATATTCCAATATGCCGCCGGCGGCTTCCGCGATTTCACCCGCATCGCCGGCAGCGACCCGGTGATGTGGCGCGACATCTGCCTGGCCAACCGCGAGGCCATCCTGGAGATGATCGCCCATTTCCAGGTGGACCTGACCGCGCTGACCGAGGCCATCCAGGCGCGTGACGGCGAACGGCTGGTGGAAATCTTCAGCCGCGCCAAGCGGGCGCGGGATGAGCATGCGCCGCGTTAGGCGTCATTCGCGTAGTCGTAGGCCGGGATAAACGCAGTGTTCCCGGCACTCCGGATCGAATGCCGGAAACGGGCCATCCGGCCCTTATTCCGGTCTACGCGCTGAACCCCATGGATTCCCGCCTTCGCGGGAATGACGGGAAGGCAGTAACGTAGGTCGGGTTAGTCCGCAGGGCGTAACCCGACGTTTGCCGCGACGCTGTCGGGTTGCGCTGCGCTAACCCGACCTACTCGTTTGAATCGAATGAACAGGAACCCGAATTGACCCACACCAACAAACAATTCCACATCCAGCCCGGTGGCCGGCTCGAAGGCCGGTTCAAGGTGCCGGGGGATAAATCCGTGTCGCACCGCGCCATCATGCTGGGTTCGCTGGCCGAGGGCGTGAGTGACGTGACCGGTTTCCTGGAGGGCGAGGACAGCCTGGCCACCCTGGCCGCCTTCCGTGCCATGGGTGTGAAGATCGAGGGGCCCTACGATGGCAGCGTGCGCATCCACGGCGTGGGAATGCACGGCCTGCAGCCGCCGCCCGAGCCGCTGTACCTGGGCAACTCGGGCACCTCCATGCGGCTGCTGGCCGGGCTGCTGGCCGGGCAAACCTTCGACAGCGTCCTGACCGGCGATGATTCCCTGTCGCGGCGGCCCATGGGCCGGGTCATCGATCCGCTGACTGCAATGGGCGCACGCATCGACAGCGAGGCGGGCGGGACCGCGCCGCTGAAAATCACCGGGGGGCGGGCATTGCGGGGCATCGACTACGCCCTGCCCATGGCCAGCGCCCAGGTGAAATCCTGCGTCCTGCTGGCCGGGCTCTATGCCGCGGGCCGGACCTGCACCACCGAGCCGGCGCCGACCCGCGACCACACCGAGCGCATGCTGCAGGGCCTGGGCTACGCGGTCGAAGTCGACGGGCCGCGCGCCTGCCTCGACGGCGGCGGCCGGCTGACCGGCGGCGCGATCACGGTGCCGGCCGACATCTCCTCGGCGGCCTTCTTCCTGGTGGGGGCCAGCATCGCGCCTGGCTCGGACCTGGTACTGGAGCAGGTGGGTATGAACCCGACCCGCACCGGGGTGATCGACATCCTCCAGCGTATGGGCGCGAACATCGATATTGCCAACGAGCAGGTGCTGGGCGGAGAACCGGTGGCCGATCTGCATATCACCGCCGCCGCGCTCAAAGGCATCGACATCCCGCCCGAACTGGTGCCGCTGGCCATCGACGAGTTTCCCGCCCTGTTCGTGGCCGCCGCCTGCGCCGAGGGCCGCACGGTGCTGCGCGGGGCCGAGGAACTGCGGGTCAAGGAAAGCGACCGCATCCAGGTGATGGCCGATGGTCTGCAGGCGCTGGGCGTGTCCGCCGAGCCCACGCCGGACGGCATCGTCATCGAGGGTCAGCCGCAACTCGGCGGCGGCCGGATCGACAGCCACGGCGACCACCGCATCGCCATGAGCTTCGCCATGGCCGGACTGCGTGCCGAGGCCGGGATCGTCATCGACGACTGCGCCAACGTGAACACCTCCTTCCCCGAGTTCGTGGCGCTGGCCCAGCAGGCCGGTCTTGGGGTGACCGAATGAGTGATCAGGCACCGGTGGTCGCCGTCGATGGACCCAGTGGCTCGGGCAAGGGCACGGTCAGCCGGGCCCTGGCGACCCGCCTGGGCTGGCATTTCCTCGACAGCGGCGCCCTCTACCGGCTGGTGGCCCATGCCGCCCTGGACCGGGGGGTGGCGCTGGACGACGAGGCCGGACTGGCCGATCTTGCCCGGCATCTGGAAGTGCGCTTCGACACCGATTCCGACCGCATCTGGCTCGGGGACGAGGAGGTCAGCCTGGCCATCCGCAGCGAGGCCGCCGGGGACGCCGCCTCCCGGGTGGCGGCCCTGCCGGGCGTGCGCGAGGCGCTGCTGCAGTTGCAGCGGGATTTTCGCGCCGCGCCGGGGCTGGTGGCCGACGGTCGCGACATGGGCAGTGTGGTTTTTCCCGCGGCCGAGGTGAAGATCTTTCTCACCGCCAGCGCCGGGGAACGTGCCCGGCGCCGCTATAACCAGTTGAAGGAAAAGGGGATCGAGGCCGACATTGCGGAACTGGTGGCGGCCATCGAGGCCCGCGACAAGCGCGACATGGAACGGCCGGTCGCGCCGCTGAAGCCGGCGGAGGACGCCGTGGAGCTGGATACCTCAGGGCTGGATATCGAGGGCAGCATTGCGGCGGCGTTGGGGATCGTGCGGGGGCGGCTGGGCGCCTGATGCCCTCACCCCCGGCCCCTCTCCCAAAGGGAGAGGGGAGGCTGGCTCCCTCTCCCCGCCGGGAAGAGGGTCGGGGTGAGGGGGCGAATGTGCCCGGCGCCTACCCAGACTAGTGATATTTTTCGCATTTCTGCCTATAATACCCGTTTGTACGAATCGGCGCCCGGATAGCCCTTATCCGGGCTTTGTCTTTGCAACCAACCCGTGACGGTTCGTCTGTCCGACCGCGCGGCCCAACAAGTGAATCGCAGTTGCGGTTCAAGGAATGAGTCAACCATGAGCGAAAGCTTTGCAGAACTGTTCGAAGAGAGCCTGGCCAAACAGGAACTCCGCCCCGGATCCATCGTCACCGGCACCGTCGTCGACATCAAGCCGGACGTGGTCATCGTCAACGCGGGACTGAAATCGGAAGGCGTGATTCCGGTCGAACAGTTCTATAACGAGCAGGGCGAACTCGAGATCAACGTGGGCGAGGACGTGGAAGTCGCCCTGGATTCCGTCGAGGACGGTTTCGGCGAGACCCGCCTGTCGCGCGAGAAGGCCAAGCGCGCGCGTGTCTGGAAGGAACTGGAACAGGCCTACGAAGACAACGAGACCGTCAAGGGCATGATCAGCGGCAAGGTCAAGGGCGGCTTCACCGTCGACATCAAGGACATCCGCGCCTTCCTGCCCGGCTCGCTGGTGGATGTGCGCCCGGTGCGCGACACCACCTACCTGGAGAATAAGGAACTCGAATTCAAGGTCATCAAGCTCGATCAGCGCCGCAACAACGTGGTGGTCTCCCGCCGCGCGGTGGTCGAGTCCGAATACAGCGCCGAGCGCGAGGAACTGCTCAAGAACCTGCAGGAAGGCATGGTCATCAAGGGCATCGTCAAGAACCTCACCGATTACGGCGTGTTCGTGGACCTGGGCGGCATCGACGGTCTGCTGCACATCACCGACATGGCCTGGAAGCGCATCAAGCATCCGAGCGAGATGGTCGCCGTGGGTGACGAGATCGAGGTCAAGGTGCTCAAGTTCGACCGCGAGCGCAACCGCGTCTCCCTGGGTATGAAGCAGCTGGGCACCGATCCGTGGGAGGATCTGTCCCGCCGCTATCCCGAAAGCACCCGCCTGTTCGGCAAGGTCACCAACATCGCCGACTACGGTTGCTTCGTCGAGATCGAGGAAGGCGTGGAAGGTCTGGTGCACGTCTCCGAGATGGACTGGACCAACAAGAACGTCAACCCGGCCAAGGTCGTGCACGTGGGCGACGAGGTCGAGGTCATGGTGCTGGACATCGACGAGGAGCGTCGCCGCATCTCCCTGGGCATGAAGCAGTGCCACGCCAATCCCTGGGAAGAGTTCGCCGCCACCCACAACAAGGGTGACAAGGTCTCTGGTCAGATCAAGTCCATCACCGACTTCGGCATCTTCGTCGGCCTGGACGGCGGCATCGACGGTCTGGTGCATCTGTCGGATATCTCCTGGAGCGATACCGGCGAGGAAGTGGTGCACAACTTCAAGAAGGGCGACGAGGTCGAGGCCGTGGTCCTGGCCGTGGATCCCGAGCGCGAACGCATCTCGCTGGGCCTGAAGCAGCTGGAAAAGGATCCCTTCTCCAACTTCGTGGCCGCCCATCCCAAGGGCAGCATCGTTAAAGGAACCGTCAAGGAGGTCGATGCAAAGGCAGCAGTGATCGATCTCGGCGAAGGGATTGAAGGCATTCTGCGCGCCTCCGAACTGGCCCGTGACCGGGTCGAGGACGCCCGCACCGTGCTCAAGGAAGGCGAAGAGGTCGAGGCCAAGTTCATGGGCGTGGACCGCAAGAACCGCACCCTGAGCCTGTCGATCAAGGCCAAGGAACTCGGCGAGGAAGCCGAGGCCGTGCAGGATTATGCCAAGTCCGGCTCCGCCACCACCACCCTCGGGGACATCCTGAAGGAGCAGATGGAAGAGAAGGGCAACAGCTGAACACTGAATGGCACTCGCTTCAGCCGCGTCATTCCCTCAGGCGGGAATCCAGTGCCTGGCAGAGCCGGCAAATGCTGGATACCCGCCTGCGCGGGGATGACGGACAGGCTGAACCGCGGTTTGTGTGAGTGTTATTCGGCTAAGCATTGATTTTTGCGTGCTTTTTGGCATACTCCTAGTGGAATGACGCCGGCGGCCGCCCGCGTGCGGCCGCCGCCACTTGCCATCCGGCCCGGATATCAGGAAGAAGACGAATGACAAAGTCAGAGCTGATCGAGATTCTTGCCAGCAAGAACAGCCATCTGAACTACAAGGATGTGGAACTGGCGGTCAAGAGCCTGCTGGAGCAGATGAGTCAGTCCCTGGCGACCGGACAGCGGATCGAGATCCGCGGCTTCGGCAGCTTCTCCCTGCACTACCGCCCGCCCCGCGTCGGCCGCAATCCCAAGACCGGCGAGGCCGTTGCCCTGTCCTCCAAGTACGTCCCCCATTTCAAGCCCGGCAAGGAAATGCGTGAACGGGTCAACGAATCCCGCGCGACCACTCCGATCAAATCCAGCGACAACGGCAACTGAGGCGCCTCCGGCTCCCCGGACGGTTGCCATCGCCCGTCTGCCCCAATAAAGTCTTGCCTGTAGCGGGCCGCAGCTGCGCTATCCGATGAATCCACGGCCCGTCACGAGGAGAATCCCATGTCCCGTATCCTGTCGGTGATTGCCCTGGTGCTCCTGATCGGGGTCGGCATCACCTTCACCGTGCTCAATCCGCAGCAGGTGACATTGAACTATCTGCTGGGCAGCCTGCAACTGCCGCTGGCGCTGCTGGTGGTGCTGGTGCTGGCACTGGGCGCGGTGCTGGGGCTGCTGGTGGCCGGGTTCATGCTTCTGCGGCTCAAGCGTGAGAACCGTAAACTGCGCCGCGGCACCCGGCTGGCCGAGCAGGAGGTCGCCAACCTGCGATCGCTTCCCGTCAAAGACCGCCCCTGAACCATGTCGGCGCTGCTCTGGCTGCTCCTGCCCGTGGCTGCCGCCTCCGGCTGGCTGCTGGCCGTGCGCAGCGAACGCCGGCGCCAGCGCCGTCCCCCTCCGGAACTCAATGAGCACTATTTCAAAGGGCTGAACTTACTGCTCAATGAGCAGCCCGACAAGGCGATCGAGGTGTTCGTCGACATGCTGGAAGTCGACAGCGACACGGTCGAGACCCACATGGCCCTTGGCAACCTGTTCCGCCGCCGCGGCGAGGTCGACCGTGCCATCCGCATCCATCAGAATCTGATCGCCCGCCCCACGCTGGAGCGTGATCAGCGCAACACCGCACTGCTGGAGCTGAGCCGCGATTACATGCGTGCCGGCCTGTTCGATCGTGCCGAGAACCTGCTGCAGGAGCTGCTGGACACCAGCGCCCATGCCCCGGCCGCGCTGGGGCACCTGCTGGACATCTACCAGCAGGAAAAGGAATGGGACAAGGCGATCCAGGTCGCCCGCCGGCTGGAGGGGTTGAACGGGCGCCACATGCATCCGGTAGTGGCGCAGTTTCACTGCGAGCAGGCCGAGCAGGCGATGCGTCACGGCGATGCCGCCGGCGCCACGCGCCTGCTCAAGCGGGCACTCAACCACGATCCGAACTGTGTGCGTGCCAGCCTCCTGCAGGCCCGTCTGGCGCGCGAGGCAGGTGACCACCGCACCGCGGTCCAGGTGCTGAAACGCATCGAGAAACAGGACATCGATTTCCTGCCCGAGGCGCTGCCCGAACTGAAGGCGGGCTACACGGCACAAGGTGCGGAGCCGGAGTTGATGCGCTATCTGCAGGAGATTGCCGGTCGTTACCGGGGGGTGACGCCGGCGCTGATGCTGTCGGAACTGATCGAGGCCCGCGACGGCGCCGCTGCCGCGGTGGAATATCTGACCGCCTACCTGCGTGAGCGGCCCTCCATCCGCGGCCTGGAGCGGATGATTCATCTGGACCTGGGCAGCAGCGAGGGCAGGGCGCGCGAGGACCTGCTGCTGCTGCGCGACCTGACTGCGCGGCTGCTGGAGGACCGGCCCCGGTATCGCTGTCACAACTGCGGCTTCGAGGCCAAGGCGTTGCACTGGCAGTGCCCCGGCTGCAAGGAATGGAACCGCATCAAACCGATCTATGGCGTGGAGGGAGAATGATGACGCAGGCGCAGACCGACTCACGGGTGATCGTGGCCCTGGATTACCCGGATGCTGCCCGGGCCCGGGACTTCGTCGGCCGGCTCACACCCGGCAGCTGCCGGCTCAAGATCGGCAAGGAACTGTTCACCCGCGCCGGCCCCGCCCTGGTCGAGGAACTGCAGGGGCGGGGCTTCGAGATCTTTCTGGATCTCAAGTTTCATGACATCCCCAACACCGTGGCGCGTGCCTGCGAGGCGGCCGCCGATCTGGGCGTGTGGATGGTGAATGTGCACACACTCGGCGGCAGCCGGATGATGGTCACCGCCCGCGAGGCGCTGGAGCGGCGCAGCGGGCGGCGGCCGCTGCTGATCGGGGTGACCATCCTGACCAGCATGGGGGAAGGGGATCTGGCCGAGGTGGGCCTGACCGGCAGCCCGGCCGACAATGTCGCCCGCCTGGCCGGCCTGGCACAGGCGGCCGGCCTGGACGGCGTGGTCTGCTCGCCGCAGGAAAGCCGGCTGCTGTCCGGGCAGCTGGGCAGCGGTTTTGTCCTGGTCACCCCCGGCGTGCGCCCGGCCGGCAGCACGACCGACGACCAGCAGCGCATCATGACCCCGGCCGACGCCCTGGCCGCCGGCTCGCACTACCTGGTGATCGGCCGGCCCATCACCCAGGCGGAGGATCCGGTGGCGGTGCTGGAGGCCATCAATCGCGAGTTGGCGCCGTAGGTTCCGTCATTGCGAGCGCAGCATGGCAATCTCGTAATGCAGAATTAGTCGGTTAGAGATTGCCGCGGCGCTACGCGCCTCGCAATGACGGGGTAATCAGAGTTGGATCGGTGCCCGTCACTTGACGCCACCCCCAACCCGGGCTAACCTCAGATTCCGTCCAGGAAGGACGGAACACAATCAATAATCAACACCATTACACGGAGGTAATCCCCATGTGGAAGTCCATTCCCTATCTGATCCTGTCCCTGTTCCTGTTCGGCGCCCAGCCGCTGCTGGCCGAGCCGATCGACGTCAATACCGCAAGCGCCGAGGAACTGGCCCAACTCAAGGGTGTCGGCCCCTCGAAGGCACAGGCCATCATCGCCTACCGTGACCAGCACGGGCCCTTCGTCGCCGTGGGCGAGTTGACCCAGGTGCGCGGCCTCGGACCGAAGTTCCTGGAGCAGAACGCCGAGGCGATCACCGTCTCGCAACCCGTGGCGGACGCGGCCCGGCCCTGACGCCATAATTACCCGTCATTGCGAGGAACGAAGTGACGTGGCAATCTCCAACCGATTGATTCTGCAGTCAGGGATTGCCAGGCTTCGCCCGCAATGACGGTTTTGCCTGTGTCATGGACCTCCGGGGTTGCAGCCGCGCTTTGCCATCCCTTCCCGAGCAGCATTCTCTCGTCCCGAAAACTGTGATCTGATTCCTGCAACACCGCATCCCTCCTGCCCACCCCGGGTTACCGCACCCCCACAATCGCGTATAATCCCGCGCAAATAATTCATTTATTTGTGGGGGAGAGATGGCCGTCTATCCAGTGATCCTGACCGGCGGGGCCGGTTCCCGGCTGTGGCCGATGTCGCGGGAGTATTTTCCCAAGCCGCTCATGCCCATCGTCGGCGACGAGTCGCTGCTCCAGGCCACCGCCCGCCGGTTGCAGGGCTTCCCCGGCAGCGAGCCGCCGGTGTTCGTCTGCAACGAGGAACACCGTTTCCTGGTGGCCGAGCAGGTGCAGGCGCTGGACATCCGGCCCGCCGGCATCATCCTGGAACCGGAAGGCCGCAACACCGCCCCCGCGCTCACCGTCGCCGCCCTGTTTCTGGCGGAGCAGGACCCCGAAGCCGTGATGGTGGTGATGCCCGCCGATCATGTCATCCCCGATCTCGAGGCCTTCCGCCGTGCCCTGGCCGATGGCGTGGCCCTGGCCGAACAAGGCCATCTGGTCACCTTCGGCATCCAGCCCACCCGGCCGGAGACCGGCTACGGCTACATCCAGCGCGGCGAGACTCTCGACGGCGACGGCCGCTTCAAGGTCAAGCGCTTCGTGGAGAAGCCCGACCTCGACCAGGCCCAGGGCTATCTCGATGCCGGTGACTATTACTGGAACAGTGGCATCTTCGTGATGCAGGCTTCCAGCTGGCTGGAGGAGATCGAGCGTTTCGAGCCGGAGATCCGACAGGCCTGCGAGCGTGCCATCGACAGCGGCCGCAAGGACCTGGACTTCTGCCGGGTCGGGAAGGAAGAGTTTATCAACTGCCCCGAGAACTCCATCGACTATGCCGTGATGGAACGCACCGAGCGGGCTGCCGTGGTACCGCTGGAAAGCGGCTGGTCCGACGTCGGCGCCTGGTCCGCCATCTGGGACATTGCCGAGTGCGATGACTGCGGCAACGCGACCCAGGGCGACGTGCTGGCGCAGGACGTGAAGAATTCCCTGATCTGGTCCAACGACCGATTCGTCGCCGCCATCGGGCTGGAGGATATGGTTATCGTGGATACCCCCGACGCCCTGCTGGTCGCCCCCCGGCAGCGCTCCCAGGATGTCAAGCAGATCGTCGCCGAACTGAAGAAACAGGACCGCGACGAATTCCGCTTCCACAGCCGGGTGTACCGTCCCTGGGGCGACTACGAAGGTATCGACAAGGGCGAGCGCTACCAGGTCAAACGCATCGTGGTCAAACCCGGCGCGTCTCTTTCCCTGCAGATGCACCACCACCGCGCCGAGCACTGGATCGTGGTGCGCGGCACCGCCCGCGTCACCCGCGGCGAGGAGGTGTTCATCCTGACCGAGAACCAGTCCACCTACATCCCGCTCGGTACAACGCACCGGTTGGAGAATCCCGGCACCATCCCGCTGGAAATCATCGAGGTGCAGTCGGGCAGCTATCTGGGTGAGGATGACATCGTGCGGTTCGAGGATGTGTATGACCGGGTGGAACAGTCTTCATAAAACTAGATTTTGTCACAAGAACTTCCTGGAAAAAGCCCATGCCTAAAGAACAGCCCGAGTCCATTCCCAGTGGGGAGCCAGTGCCAGCATATATCCTTCCATGCGTAGAGAAGGGTGATGAACTAAGCATGATTGATTTTTTTCGTGTATTGGCTAGGCATAAATTAATTGCATTCGGGGTATTTCTGTTTGTGGTTGCTCTGGCCATTGGATATTTATCAGTAAAAGAGCCAGTATATACAGTGAGTTCACGACTAGTTCCACCGGATATATCAGATATCAAAGAGCTTCTTCTTGCGGAGCCGGTGCTATGGGGAATGAAAACGGAGGATGGCAAACTAGTAGGCTATACTACTGGAAAATCTCTTCTGAATAAGTACGGCCTAGAATCAATAACGCCAACTTCTGTGTTTGAGTCGTATGTGAAAAATTGTAATTCTGAAGAAGCCAGAAGCAGGTTTTCTGGGTCTAATAATCCGCGCAGCTTCAAGATCAGTTCTGTCAACAATATTCCCGCCATAGTTATAAGTTTATCTCACAGGGATCCCGAATATGCAGCAACCAAAGTGAATGAATTTGTGAAATATATAGAACGATATACTGCACAAAAAATCACAGACGATATCGAACAAGTTATAGAGATAGAGGTTAAAAAACTTAGTCGGGACATGGATGCTCAATTAAGTAGCGAAACGATAGATCAAGTTAATATTAACAGCAAAGATATTTTGCTTGATGTTGAACTGCTTCAAAAGCGGATAAATTACCTGAATTCACTATCTGTTGATCTGAGTAATACATCAGTAGTAAATGTTGATAGTCCCGCGAAACCGACATCTGTTCCTGACAAACCAAATAAAACTCTGATTTTATCGTTATCAATTGCTTTGGGTGTTTTGCTCGGAATACTTTCCGCATTCATTAAGGAATTTATGAGTAAATATAAAAAACAGACTTGAGTACGACATAAAGATACGTTCAAAGAAATTAAAATAACTATGGGTTCGATTTTAGACAAGTGCATCAAATTCTGTCATACGATTTAGTATATGCCTAATTGTTGTCCATGTGAGCGGGTGGAATATACATCATTCGCATGGATTTCTGGATAATACATCTGCGCTAATCAGGGTAGATAATTCCCAATATAATATATGTAATATAATTATGTGCTAGCCGATTTCTGAGTGGCGGTTCATGCGTTCTGAGTGTTGATGCATTTAATTTATGAGTTACCAAAATACAAAAAAATTAACGCAGATCGCGCTGCTCGGATTATCCCTTGTCGGTGGGGCTGGTCTTACATTTATATCCCAGGCACTGTTTGCGCGCACCCTTTCACCCGCGGAATATGGGTCACTTGCAGCCGCGTTTGCGGTAACACGGGTTCTTTCCCCAATAGCTTCGTTTGGTATCAGTGAGTTTTGGCTTGCGCGGTTTGGCCAAGAAGGTTGGGGTGCGATAGCCTGGGTAAAGCCGTCACTTGAAACTATAAGTTTTACAATATTGATAGCATTGTTCTTGGGAGGGCTATGGGCATGGTTTGGAGCATCTGATAAAAATACATCAATAGCATTAATTTTATTGCTACCAATGGTCGCGTTTCAATCATTAACATCGCTTGCAGTGGCCAGGTACCAATTGGAAGAGAGGTATAATAAGACGTCGCTCTGGGCGATGATTCCTCATGTACCAAGGCTAATTGCAGCATTATCAGCTGCATGGCTAGGGCTTGGATTGATGGGCGTGGCGTCTATGTTGGCTGCGATATATGCGTTGTTGCTGGCGATCCCGGTACTGATTATTTATGAAATGGCGGCAGGACGGTTATTATTAGTCGGCCACGGTGTGAAGGATGATTCGGCTGCGTTATTTAGGCATGGAACAATTCGAGATATTTTATCCAATGCAAAATGGTTTGCGGCGTCAGGAGTCTTCTATGTCCTTCATTACCAACTGGCGATTGTTTTTCTGGAAGTGTTTTCAGGGCCAGAATCTGCAGCAATCTATAGTGTGGCTTTTGTAGTATTGAGCGCAGTATTTCTTATTCCAACAATCCTGTATAGATGGTATATGATGCCGAAGATGCATCGTTGGGCATGGGGTGATTCGATAAAATTAAATTATGTATTTCAGAAAAGTCTATACGCAGTACTTAGTTTGAGCCTGATAATTATAGCGGCAATAGTTGTTGTGTCTCCATGGGTGATGCCATTTCTGTTTGGCTCTGAATACGATAAAAGCGTATTGGTTCTTCAGCTATTGAGCCCAGCAATATTTTTCAGATTTTTAGCTGTCGCACTAGGTGCGCTTATGGTCGGAAAAGGTATAGTCCGGAAGAAGGTTGTTCTGGATATATATGGTACTTCGATAGGGCTTATTCTCGGTGTTGTTTTGATACGTGAGTTCAGCGTTATTGGAGGCGTTGTAACGACGATAGCCATCGAAGCGATGCTGGTATTGCTTTATTGTCGTGCTTTGTACTCCAGAAAACGCCACCTTTAATGTGTATAAGTATTTAGATTTGGAGATGGTATGGAGATGAAGGCTTCTTACGGCAGTCCGCAACTAGTGGAAGACAGTCGTGCTCACAGGCTTCATTTAAATCTGATGCAGGTGGTCACTAGGGTTATAGGGCCGGTGGGACGTGTCCGTGGTATCGGTATTGCTAGCAAAATCTTTCCGTACAGTGATGCACTCGTACAGATCAGATTGAGCGATGACGCGTTATTTATTTTTCCAGTTTATGATCCATACTGGTTTTATTATCTTGTGTTGCGTAAATCATTTGAGAGTAGGCTGCAGGCGTTCTTGTCACGCATATATCAGATCGAATTTTCATTTATAGATGGGGGTGCAAATTTCGGGTACTGGAGCGCTCTTTTGAGTAGTCCTTCCTGGGGTGCACATAGCTGCGTCGCGGTTGAGGCATCTAATGAAACTTTTTCCGTATTATGTCAAACAGCAAAAAAAAATGAGTCGCGATTTGAATGCATTAATGCTGCATTATACTCGTCTTCAGGTAACACCATTTCATTTACAGAGGGCTCGCGTCATGCAGGAAGGCATATCGTAGATGGAACAATCGAGAAACTCGAAGTAAACGACATAAAGTTATTTTCCCCATCTGAACGACTTGTGAAAGTTGTCACTACCTCAGTAGACGATATCTATCACAAAATGTTTTCCGATCAAGATCGCGTATTGATAAAGCTTGATGTTGAAGGCGCTGAGATTGAGGCTTTTAAGGGGGCGCTTGACACAGCAAAAAGAAATTCAATTTTTATATATGAAGACTATGGGAGTGATCAGAATGTTACGCGCTATCTTATAAATCAGGGATTCGAAATATATGTTCCTCAAATAGATGGTAGTCTACTGCGGATACCGGATTACAGGTCTGCAGTAGAATATAAGAATAAAAATAAAAAAGATGATCATAATTTCGTGGCGTGGAAGACGCGGTCTGATTATGTATGCGAGGTTCTTGAGGCAGCAGGGGGCGCCAGATCTGTTTGAGGAGGCTGATAAAAAAGAATATCCGATTGTTGATGAATTCATATAGTCAAAATATATGTATGTTAGTCATATCAGTCAAATTCAGGTGAGGTAAATGGCGTTCATATCATCCCTTTATCCTCGGGGGAAAGGCCGTATTATTAGACGGCTACTGCCTACTACGCGTGATGTCCTCGTTAAACGCGGCGTGAGGGGGCTTGATCTATCTGGTGGTCGTAGCGTCCTGGTTGCTGGCTCCGGCTCTGATCCATATCGCAGGTATTTTTATAATGCCGATAGATATTTGAGATTCGATATTGATAGGGCGTCCGGTGGAATTGACGTCCAAGCTGACGCTCACTTACTTCCATTTCAGGATAATGCATTTGATTGCGTTGTCGCGACGGAAGTAATTGAGCATTTGGATAACCCGCTTGCTTTTATTCGCGAAACTAAGCGCGTTTTAATGCCGGGAGGAATGTTTATAGCAACAGTGCCGTTTATGTTTCATCAGCATGCGCACCCGAACGATTTTGTAAGACCAACAAACGAAATGTTGAAAATATGGTTGGATGGATTCTCACATATAGATATTTCGAGTCAAGGGAATCGTTTGCATGTTATATCGGACCTAATTACTACTTCCTTTTCAAGAAGGGGGGTATTGCAGTCGCCATTTGTCATGTTGAGGCTGTTTAATCATCTTATTTTCTTGTTTGATTATTTTTATACGGCGCATGAAACAACTGCGCCAAGTGGGTATTTGCTGGTGGCAAAGAAATAATGCGAGTTATACAGATTCAATTAAAAATATCTTTCCAGCGAAAGTGGCGAGAAATCTTGCTAGTGCTGTCATTGATCATGATTTCAGCTACACAGCTTCGTTTTAGTGGATATCCTATAGGGGTAGGTGAAATTGGATTGGTGATTTGGATTGGGTTGACCTTTCTCGCTGTCATACATAAAAACACCGTATTTAGTCAACAAACTACCGCTTATTCGATTTTTTGGGTTGTATCTCTTGTTAGTCTTATTGTGGGAACGTTGATTGCGTATGAGAATGGTGTGTTGGAAGCGCCGCATAAACTGAGGCGAGAATTTCTGGCCTTGTCGTTTGTGATAGGGTTCACTTTATTGTTAACCATCAATTTGAGCGCTGATAGATTGTCTTCGCTCAGAATGCTTCGTTTGTCTGTAATTCTAAGTAGTCTATTTGCATTAATTCTTTTGACTTTTGCTTTTTCAGGTGTCTCGATTGGTGGGGCTGAATGGTGGATGGGAAAGAGAATGAAGGGGTTATCAGAAAACCCAAACCAATTGGCGCTAATATTCTCGCCAATGCCATTTTTCGCGATGTTTCTGTATTCGTATAGTTCGAAACATCGGATGATGGCTATTGTTTCTCTAGTCGCACTGCTGATAGCTGGTCTTGCTACCCGAAGTGATGCCCTAGTTATTGGCTGGGTGAGTGGCGTGGGCGCAATAATAATTGCCATTATCATGCAATATATCAAGACTCATCTTCGTATCCCGGTATCCGCAGTTATGGTTATGCTGGTCTTGGTTATGGTAATTGTGTTATTAAGTGCTGTGCTGATGTCGCAAGATATTATTATGGAAGTATATGGCGCAGGCTCGGAGCAGCATCTTCAGGCATACAGGCGGTTTGATTTGTGGGTGCACGGCGTTCTTGCTGGGCTGGACTCTCCTCTCTTTGGCTTAGGTCCTGGAAATCATTCAGGCTTTGTTGCCCCACATACAGGCAGCGAGGCGCATAATAGCTTTATTGATTGGTTTACTATCTCTGGCATTATTGGACTCGTCGCCTTTGTCTCTATTATTGTTCTGAGTTTGAAAATAATAGTCAAACATAATCTGTTTTTATTTGGCGCATTGGTATCTATAGTAATATTTTCAAGTTTTCATTATATGCTTCGACATCCTTTCTTCTGGTTCACATTGATTGTTGCACACCAAGCTGCTTCGCTCATTTACAGTCGATGTGTACGATATGGAAAATGTGTGCCTGCATTATGAGTCTAATGTGTGCCTGCACAATATGAGTCTTCAGTGTTTGAATTTTATTTAAATTACCTCTCATATTGCTGGGAAGGATTAGGGAACGTCGAATGTGTGGCATAGCCGGATTTATTAATCCGCACCATGTAGATGATGTCTCATCAATGCTTTCGTCTGCCAGTAAGATGGCAGCCGGAGTGCTTCATCGTGGCCCTGATGATGCTGGTGCTTGGGCTGATCGCGATGCTGGTATTGCACTATCTCATCAACGCCTGTCGATTATTGATCTTTCTCCTGCTGGCCATCAGCCAATGCGGTCCCCATGCGGGAGGTATGTTATTGTCTACAATGGTGAAATCTATAATCATCAAGACCTGCGATCGGATTTGGAGCGATCAGGTGGTTCGTTTGACTGGCGTGGGCACTCAGATACGGAAACGCTCCTTGCTGCTCTGCGACATTGGGGGGTTCGAGGAACGCTTGAGCGGTTGAACGGGATGTTCGCTTTTGCGGTGTGGGATGCGACAGAGCGGACTTTGTTCCTCGCTCGTGATCGTATGGGGGAGAAGCCACTCTATTATGGCCGTTGCGGTGATACCCTGTTATTTGGTTCGGAACTCAAGGCGCTGACTGTTCATCCAGACTGGCGAGGAGAGGTTGACAGGGATGCGTTGGCTCTCTACATGCGGCATAATTGCGTGCCTGCTCCCTGGAGTATTTACCGAGGAGTTGCCAAGCTTCCTCCGGCGCATTTTCTGGTTATTCGTAATGGCGGACGGGATGTGGGTGAACCTATCTGCTACTGGAATTTGGCTTTGGTTGCAGAAAACGGGGCTGGGGCTGTTGTTGGTGAACCGGAGGCGCTAACTGAAGAGCTTGATATCTTGTTGCGTGACGCCGTCAAGCTACGAATGGCAGCTGATGTGCCGCTGGGCGCTTTTCTATCTGGAGGGTTTGATTCGACCACAGTTGCCGCACTGATGCAGGTACAAAGCGAGCAGCCGGTCAAGACCTTCTCAATCGGTTTTTTTGAGGAAAGCTACGATGAGGCTCCACACGCCAAACTAGTGGCTGGCCATTTGGGCACAGATCATACTGAGTTCTATGTGACACCGGAAGAGGCGCTGGCTGTGATTCCCAAGTTGCCAGCTATTTATGATGAGCCTTTCTCTGATTCCTCGCAGATTCCGACCTATCTTGTCAGCGAGCTTGCCCGGAAGCATGTTACGGTCAGCTTGTCTGGTGACGGTGGCGATGAGTTGTTTTGTGGTTACAACCGCTATGTCACTGGCTATCGGATTTGGAGTAAGCTACGACTGTTACCTCGGCCAGTAAGGTCGATGCTGTCCGCCGTATTTAGATATGCACCAGGTCATAGCCTGGATGCTCTGCAACGGCGTCTACCTCGCCGGTTTCGAGTCTCTAATCTTGCAGATCGTCTGCCTAAACTTGCGGATGTCCTGGGGCATCAGGATGGCCAGTCCTTCTATCGGAGTCTTGTCTCCCATGCCGTGAATCCGGGTGAGTTTGTGCTGGGTGCCGATGAGCCTAAGACAATTATCGACTATCCCGACCTGCTACCAGATTTGCCCGGACTTCGCGAGCAGATGATGTACTTAGACATGAAGACCTACCTTCCCGATGATATTCTTACAAAGCTAGATCGTGCGAGTATGGCTGTGAGCCTTGAAGCTCGCGTGCCACTACTGGATCACCGAGTAGTGGAGTTCGCCTGGCGGGTGCCCATGCAATACAAATACCGCAATGGTGAGGGCAAGTGGCTACTGCGTCAGGTGCTCTCTCGGTACGTCCCTCCGGAATTGATGAATCGTCCGAAGAAGGGTTTTGGTGTGCCCATTGAGCATTGGCTACGTGGCCCACTGCGTGACTGGGCTGAGTGTTTGTTAGATGCAAAACGGTTGCGAGAACAAGGCTTTTTTGATTCTGTACAGATCCGACGAATGTGGGAGGAACATGTTGCTGGAAAAGGTCGGTGGCATTTCCACTTGTGGGATGTGTTGATGTTTCAGGCATGGCTTGAAACAAGCCCGGCTTCTCCGTATACCGGATAAATGTCTTATGTATGAGAATAAAACTGTGCTCTTCGCAGCTAATCGTGGATATGCGCTTCTCAGTTCCCGTCGAGAACTGATTAACAGGTTTCTCGCTGATGGGTGGCAGGTGGTACTTGCAACAGCGAATGACGAGGATAGCCGTGTATTGGAAGACTTAGGGGCGTCGCTGGAGCCCATGACATTCAATCGTGGTGGGGTTTCGCCGTTGGCAGACTGGTGTGCCTATCGCAGGTTTCGTCAGATTATTCGAAAGTGGACACCATCGCTGGTGCAATTATTTCACGCAAAACCTGTGATAATGGGTACGGTGATCGCTCGTGGAGAGCTCGGTCAATCCGTCAAGATTGTAAACACGATCACTGGCCTTGGTCATGCCTTTGTCAAGGGTGGACTTGTCACTCAAATTGCCAGTGCTGGGTATAGAATGGCACTGCCGCGAGCGGATATCACAATTTTTCAGAACCGTGATGACCGCGCGATGTTTCTAAAGAATCACTGGCTTCCTGATGCAAGTGCTGAATTGATAGCTGGTTCTGGAGTGCCACTCGATCGGTTTACTTACATAAATCGTATCGACCATGATCCAGAACGTCCTGTAGTAGTTATGCTCGGGCGATTGCTCAATCAAAAGGGCATTCCGGAGTTCGAGCGGATCGCAAGACGAGTGCGGAAGGAAATTCCACAGGCGCGGTTCTGCCTTGCTGGAGAAGAGGAGCCAAATCACCCCGATTCGGTGAGTATGGACTGGCTGAGCAAGGCATCGGATGTTGAATATCTTGGTCGCTTGTCAGATGTTGTCCCCTTGTTGGAGAAGGCAGATCTTCTATTGTTCCCTTCTTACTACCGTGAGGGTGTGCCACGTGTTGTGATGGAAGCCGCTGCCACTGGGCTGGCTACTGTGGCTTTTGATGTGCCAGGTGTGCGTGAAGCTGTCCGGAATGGAGAGACGGGCTACCTAGTGCCGGAGCGGGATGTAGAGGCGATGACCGTTAGGGTCCTCGAATTACTTCGAGATCACTCCAGAAGGCTAAAGATGGGTCGTCGGGCCAACGAACTGGCTAGATCTGCGTTTGACATCCATGCCGTGCAGGAAGCCTATCTGGGTGTGTACCGTAGTCTTGGGATTTATATCTGATGGATTATCAGCCGGTTATTATAATCGGTGCGCCGCGTTCCGGTACAAATATGCTCCGGGATGTGCTGTCCCGGCTGGAAGGTGTGGCTACATGGCCCTGTGATGAGATCAACTATATCTGGCGTCACGGGAATGTGCGATATCCGTCGGATGAACTTCCCATTGAAGCGGCTGGTGAGTCTGTGCGCTCTTACATACGTAGGCAATTCAACTGGGTTGCAAGACGTTACCGTGCCCATACAGTGGTGGAGAAAACCTGCGCCAATTCTGTTCGAGTGCCATTTGTGGATGCGGTGATTCCCAATGCAAGGTATCTGTTTATACGTCGAGATGGCCTTGATGCTGTGGGCTCCGCCATGAAACGATGGACGGCGAAACTTGATATTCCGTACTTGATGAGAAAGGCTCGTTTCGTCCCACTTTCTGATCTTCCATACTATAGTGGCCGCTATCTCTGGAATCGACTCTATCGTTTACTTTCCCGGGAGGAAAGACTGGCTTTCTGGGGTCCTCAACTGGACGATATGGATGAGTTGCTGAAACAATATTCATTGGATGAGATTTGTGCTCTTCAATGGCAGGCCTGTGTCGATAAGGCGGCCGATGCATTTGCAACAATGCCTGAAGAACGCTGGCTGGAGATCTCCTATGAGGACTTTGTTGATTCGCCAGCTAGTGAATTTGCACGAATCATAGAATTTCTCGAGATCGATGCGACTTCTGATCAAATTGCAGCAGCAGTAGTGGGGGTGCGCCCCGATAGTATCGGAAAAGGGCGATCTGCGCTTGGTGAGGCATCGTTGCAACGACTCGATCGACTGGTTCGCCATACATTGGCCCGCTATGGTTACGGCTGATGGCGCTCTCCAGATCGCAGGCGATGATCAAGCGTGGTTTCGACATTCTGGGTGCTTCACTGGGTCTTGTGTTTGCCTGGTGGTTGGTTGTTTTCGCCTGGCTTGCGGCAACCATCGATACTCGACAGAACGGTTTTTTTACCCAGTCTCGAATCGGGCGGAACGGCAGATTATTCAGAGTCATCAAGATTCGGACCATGCGAAATGTTCCCGGAGTTGATACGACTGTGACGGCCAGGGGTGATCCCCGGATAACGCATCTTGGGCGATTACTGAGAAAAGCAAAAATTGATGAACTACCGCAGCTTATTAATGTGCTTCGTGGTGATATGAGCTTCGTGGGTCCGAGGCCGGATGTCCCGGGTTTTGCAGACCGATTGACTGGCGAAGACCGGATTATTCTGTCGATCCGGCCTGGAATCACCGGTCCTGCGACGCTGAAGTATCGTGATGAAGAGGCCATTCTCGCCGAACATACGGATCCTGACGCCTATAATCGCGATGTCATTTTTCCCGATAAAGTCAGACTGAACCGGGAATATATCGAAAACTGGAGTTTGTCTGGCGATATCCGGTATATCTGGCAGACCATAGCTGGCCGATAAGAGATTGCGTATGTTGAATGGACCATTCTCGCCCTGGCCCTCGTTCACCCAGGAAGAAGCTGATGCAGTGAATAGGGTGCTGTTATCGAATCATGTCAACTATTGGACTGGTGAAGAGTGCCGCTCGTTTGAGCGGGAATTCTCTGACTGGTGCGGAGCGGATTATGCTGTTTCCCTAGCAAACGGAACCGTGGCGTTGGAGCTTGCGCTGAAAATATTGGATGTTGGGCCGGGAGACGAGGTTGTGGTGACACCTCGTACATTCATCGCCTCGGCCAGCGCGGTTGTGGCAGTCGGCGCGACGCCGGTATTTGCAGATATTGATCGTGATTCCCAGAACATCACTGCACATAGCATTGAGAGCGTACTGTCGTCGCGTACTCGTGCTGTGATCTGTGTGCATCTGGCTGGCTGGCCATGCGACATGGATGACATTATGGATCTGGCTACACGGCATAGCCTGTACGTTGTCGAAGATTGCGCTCAGGCACATGGCGCGATTTACAGATGCAAGTCAGTCGGAAGTATCGGACATGTAGGCGCATGGTCATTCTGTCAGGACAAGATCATGACCACAGGTGGAGAGGGTGGGATGCTTACCACCAATGATGAAGCTTTATGGAAAAAGGCCTGGGCCTATAAGGATCATGGTAAGAGTTTCGATGCGGTATTCAACCGTGAGCATACAACCGGTTTTCGCTGGTTGCACGAATCCTTCGGTACCAACTGGCGAATGACAGAAATGCAGGCTGCCATTGGCCGCATACAGCTGTTGCATATGAGAGAGTGGCATTCCGATAGAAAACGGAATGCTGATACGATCTCGTCGGCTGCCCGTAACATCGAAGCGCTGCGCGTGTCTGATGTGCCTGCTGATATTGAGCATGCCTGGTACAAGTACTACGTGTTTGTACGGACTGAGCGACTCATGTCGGGTTGGAATCGGGACCGTATTCTCGGTGTAATAAACGAGAAAGGAGTGCCATGTTTTTCCGGCTCCTGTTCCGAAGTCTATCTGGAGAAGGCCTTTGATGATACCGGGTGGCGGCCGGAACCCAGATTGCCTGTCGCAAAGGAACTCGGAGAGACTAGCCTGATGTTTCTCGTGCATCCCACACTGAGCGGTGATGAGATAGACAAAACCTGTGATGTTCTTACGGATGTCCTGCGACACGCCAGCCGGTGATGCTGGGTATTGGCTTATATTGTCAGTGATTGTGAATGCTCAGAGTTTCGCGCTGAGTCAATATGGGCGGGCCGCGGCACACTTCAATATGCTATTATTTATGGATACAATATCGATCAATTCCCTGGCGTGATTTTGGAGCAAGCACTTGTAGATCGCCCGATACATGCGTGTGGTCACGGATCATGTAATCGAAGAGGGTATAATAGGGGCGGGGTTTTGGTTAGGGCGGCAGGCAGCAGGGATCAACGAGTGATGATAAGAGAACGGATGCATTCCAGAAAACGATTTGATCTTATGCGTACTCCTGCGGCCGCTTTTCTGCACGATCTGGTTATGGTGCCGGTGGCTTGGTTCGCCGCTCTCTGGACTCGATTCAATTTCGAGGCGATTCCGTCTGCGTATCTGGACGAGTCTGTGCTTTGGCTGCCTCTCGTTATGGGGCTGCAGGTGGGAGCCTTCATCTATTTCGGGCTCTATCGCGGCCACTGGCGTTTTGCCTCTATGCCGGATCTGGCCCGGATCATCAAGGCCGTGGTAGTAGGTGGCCTCGCCACAATGGCCATCATATTCATGTTCAGCCGTCTCGAGGGGATGCCTCGATCCCTGTTCCCGCTGTATATGCTGCTGCTGATGTTTCTGCTCGGCGGCCCCCGCTTCCTCTATCGGTGGTTCAAGGACCGCAAGCTTTACCTTACCAAAGGTAAAAGGGTTCTTATTGTGGGTGCCGGTCGCGGTGGCGAGATGCTGGTGCGGGATATGTTCAGAGATCCAGAGCACAGTCTGCAGCCGATTGCCTTCGTGGACGATGACCCGAGAAAACGTGGTATAGATATACACGGTGTGCGTGTCGCCGGGTCTTGCGGGCAGATTCCGGACCTAGTGGATGAACTGGACATCGACATGGTCATCATCGCCATGCCCTCGGCCAGTTCGAAGCAGATCCGCTATGTGGTGGAATTGTGCGAGGAGGCCGGAGTCGAATTCCGCATGCTGCCCAAGATGGCCGATCTGATTGCGGGTCGTGTCAGCACGGGTGCGCTGCGCGAGGTGTCCATCGAGGACCTGCTCGGTCGTGATCCGGTCAAGCTCGATCTGCCCGCGATCCGGGCGGGCATGTCAGGCAAGTGCATCCTGGTGAGCGGTGGCGGCGGTTCCATTGGCTCCGAGCTCTGTCGACAGGTTGCGCGTCTGGGGCCGGCGCGTCTCGTCATCGTTGATCACTCTGAGTACAACCTTTATAGAATCGATTATGAACTGACCCGTCAGTATCCTGATATCGAGATTGTCTCGATGCTTTGTGACGTGACGGATCCATCCGCAGTGGATCAGGTATTCGAACGCCACCGCCCGGCGGTTATCCTGCATGCCGCGGCCTACAAGCATGTCCCCCTGTTGGAGCCGCAGGTACGCGAAGCCGTCCACAACAACGTCATCGGTACCCGTACCGTGGCCGACGCTGCAGACCGTTTCGGCAGCGAGATCTTCGTGCTGGTCTCCACCGACAAGGCGGTCAATCCGGCCAACATCATGGGGGCGACCAAGCGTATGGCCGAGATCTACTGCCAGAATCTCAGCCAGCACTCGGCCACCCGCTACATCACGGTGCGCTTCGGCAATGTGCTCGGCTCGGCCGGCAGCGTGGTGCCGCTGTTCCTGGAGCAGATCCGTCAGGGCGGGCCGGTGACGGTCACTCATCCCGAGATCACCCGCTATTTCATGACCATCCCCGAGGCCAGTCAGCTGATCCTGCAGGCCGGGGTGATGGGCAAGGGGGGCGAGATCTACGTGCTGGATATGGGGCAGCCGGTCAAGATTGTCTACCTAGCCGAGCAGATGATCCGGCTCTCGGGACTGGAGCCGGGCAGCGATATCGAAATCGAATTTACCGGTCTGCGGCCGGGCGAGAAGCTGTACGAGGAGTTGTTCCACGAGAAAGAGACCCTGGTCAGCACCGAGCACAGCAAGATCCTGCTGGCCCGGTACCGCACCTGGGACTGGGAGCGGCTACAGAAGCTGCTGCACGACATCTCGGTGGCCTGCCAGCGGTATGACGAGGACAGCCTGCGTGGGGCGATGCATGAGTTCGTGCCTGAACTCAGCCCCACGCCGCCTGCTGCGCTGCCGTCCAATGTCATTCCGCTGGACTCGCACAAGGCCTGAGGTGGTGTGTGCCACTGCGTCGGGTTACGCTGCGCTAACCCGACCTACAGACTGCAGATAGTGATTACTGGATCCCCGCATTCGCGGGGATGACGGGGAATCTGTTTCGCCTTTGACAGGTGTCACATCTTCACACTTTGTTCCTGTCTGAACACTCCCGGCATGACCTGAATCCTTCGCAGCCCTGTGTTATGCTTGCAGCAGGTTCGGGTGTCTGCGATTACAGGTGTAACAATATGAAAATACAAGTAAAAAAAGCCGTATTTCCAGTGGCGGGGATGGGGACCCGCTTCCTCCCGGCCACCAAGGCCAATCCCAAGGAGATGCTGCCGGTGGTGGACAAGCCGCTGATCCAGTATGCAGCGGAGGAGGCCATCAGCGCCGGGATCGAGGAACTGGTGTTCGTGACCAGTTCCAGCAAGCGTGCCATCGAGGATCACTTCGACAAGAGCTACGAGCTGGAGTCCGAGCTGGAGAAGAAGAACAAGCACGAGCTGCTGGAGATCGTGCGCAATGTCGTGCCCAGCGGCGTGTCCTGTGTCTATGTGCGTCAGCCCGAGGCCCTGGGGCTGGGCCACGCAGTGCTGTGCGCCAAGCCGGTCATCGGCAATGATCCCTTTGCGGTGATCCTGGCCGACGATCTGATCGACGGCGAGGGCGGGCGCAGTTGCATTGCCCAGATGACCGCGACCTTCGAGTACAACCGTTGCAGCATCCTCGGGGTGGAGGAAGTTCCGCCCAGCGAGACCGACAAGTACGGTGTGGTCAAGTGCGATGCCATCGCCGAGGGGTTGAGCCGGGTCAGCAACATCGTGGAAAAGCCCAGCCCCGCGGATGCTCCGTCCAATCTGGCGGTGGTGGGGCGCTACATCCTCACGCCGCGCATCTTCGAACTGCTGGAGGACACCCCGCGCGGGGCCGGCGGCGAGATCCAGCTCACCGATGCTATTGCCGCTCTGCTGCAGGAGGAACAGGTGCTGGCCTATGAGTTCCAGGGCACGCGCTACGACTGCGGCAGCAAACTGGGCTATCTGAAGGCGACGGTGGAATATGCCCTCAAGCATCCTGAGCTTGCCGATGGGTTCCGGGCATACCTGGACGCGCGTTGCGGCGGTTCCCTCGGCCAACAGGAAAGTGCCTGAGTTATTGCCTTTTATACCCTCACCCCCGGCCCCTCTCCCGGGGAGGAGGGGAAGTTGCTGGTCGGTAGGATGGGTGGAGGCGTCCGTGGCGCCGCAACCCATCGCCTTGGCGGGCCAATGATGGGTTGCGCTTCGCTTCACCCATCCTACGGGAAGCCGTAAACAAAAAAGCCCGCATCGACCGATGCGGGCTTTCGCGTTTGGCTCCCCGGGACGGGCTCGAACCGCCGACCTAGTGATTAACAGTCACCCGCTCTACCGACTGAGCTACCGGGGAAGGGTCTTTCAAAGGCGCACATCTTACTGGAGCCGCCGGATTGGATCAAGAGCGTTAAAGAGCGCCACGGAATACACGGAACACACGGAAAATCCCGGGTTGAAAACCTTTTCCTGCATTGCCGGGCGCGAAGCGCCACGGCAATCAAAATTTCCGTGCTTTCCGTGTATTCCGTGGCGCTCTTGATCTTGCCTTATTCCAGAAACTGACTGATCCGCCGGATCGCCTCCTGCAGCGTCTCCAGCGAGGTGGCAAACGACAGCCGCATGTAGCCCGGCGCGCCGAAGGCCGAGCCGGGTACCAGTGCCACGTTGACTTCCTCGATCAGCTTCTCGGCCAGTTCGATGTCGGTGTGCACATCGCTGCGGGCGTCGATCAGTCCCTGCATATCGGGGAAGGCGTAGAAGGTGCCGTGGCCGGGCAGGCACTGCACGCCGGGCAGGGCGTCCAGAGCGGCAACCAGGTAGTCGTGACGCTGTTTGAAGGCCTTGCGCATGGTGGCGATACAGGCCTGGTCGCCGTTGAGCGCCGCACAGGCCGCGGCCTGGGAGACCGCGGCCGGGTTGGAAGTGCTCTGGGACTGGATCTTCTTCATCGCCTGGATCAGCGGGGCCGGGCCGCCGGCATAGCCGATGCGCCAGCCGGTCATCGCGTAGGCCTTGGACACCCCGTTGAGGACGATGGTGCGCTCATACAGGTCCGGGCAGGCGTTGACGATGTTGACGAAGGGTTCGTCCGCCCAGCGGATGTGCTCGTACATGTCGTCGGTAGCGATCAGCACCTGCGGATGGCGGCGCAGCACCTCGCCCAGCGCCTCCAGTTCGGCCCGGTCGTAGGCCATGCCGGTGGGGTTGGAGGGGCTGTTGATCACCACCAGCCGGGTGCGCGGGGTGATGGCCGCTTCCAGCTGTTCGGGCAGGACCTTGAAACCCTGCTCGATGCCGGCATCCACGATCACCGGGTTGCCGTCGGCCAGCAGCACCATGTCCGGGTAGGAGACCCAGTAGGGCGAGGGGATGATGACCTCGTCGCCGGTGTTGAGCAGGGCCTGGGCCAGGTTGAAGAAGCTCTGCTTGCCGCCGCAGGAGACCAGGATCTGGTCGGGCGCATAGTCCAGGCCGTTTTCGCGCTGGAACTTGTCGATCACCGCCTGCTTCAGTTCCGGGGTGCCGTCGACCGCGGTGTAGCGGGTCGCGCCGGCCCGGATGGCCGCAATGGCGGCTTCCTTGATGTGGTCGGGGGTGTCGAAATCCGGTTCGCCGGCACCCAGGCCGATGACGTCGCGGCCGGCCGCACGCATCTCGGCGGCGCGGGCGGTGACGGCCAGGGTGGGGGAGGGTTTGACGCGCGAGACCCGCTGGGAAAGTGTTAAAGTAGCCAAAGCCGGTTCCTGTGAGCTTGAGATTGAGTGCCAGACCGGCCTGACATCATACTGTAATTGTGAGGGCCTGTTAACCTGACAATTGCACTGAAAAGTCCACAACATGCACGCGAAAGCCGGTATCTTCAGACCAGTTCCTGTTTGGCGGGCCGGCGGCTGGAGGTCACCGGAAGTGCGATCCAGCCGGGCCCCGTTTTCCGTCATCCCCGCCTGCGAGGGGGTGACACCAATGGATACATCAACCCATGACGCGTGAATTCGAACTTGCCAGCCACATGCAGCCGGCCGGGGACCAGCCCGCGGCCATCGAGGCGCTGGTCGAGGGCCTGGACAGCGGCCTGGCCCACCAGACCCTGCTGGGGGTGACCGGCTCGGGCAAGACCTTCACCATCGCCAACGTCGTGCAGCGCATCCAGCGGCCGACCATCGTGCTGGCCCCGAACAAGACCCTGGCGGCCCAACTCTATGGTGAGTTCCGTGAATTCTTCCCCCGCAACGCGGTGGAGTACTTCGTCTCCTACTACGACTACTACCAGCCCGAGGCCTACGTCCCGGCCTCGGACACCTTCATCGAGAAGGACGCCTCGGTCAACGAGCACATCGAGCAGATGCGCCTGTCGGCCACCAAGGCGCTGCTGGAGCGGCGCGACACCATCATCGTGGCCTCGGTCTCCTCCATCTACGGCCTGGGCGATCCCCAGTCCTACCTGAGCATGATGCTGCACCTGGTGCGCGGCGACCGTATCGACCAGCGCCAGGTGCTGCGCCGGCTGGCCGAGCTGCAGTACACCCGCAACGACGTCGAGCTGCAGCGCGGCACCTACCGCGCCCGCGGCGAGGTGATCGACATCTTCCCGGCCGAGTCCGAGCGCGACGCCGTGCGCATAGAGTTGTTCGATGACGAGATCGAGAGCCTGGCCTGGTTCGACCCGCTCACCGGAGAGGTGCTCAACCGGGTGCCCCGGGTGACCATCTACCCCAAGACCCACTATGTCACCCCGCGCCAGACCATCCTGGACGCCATCGACGGCATCAAGGCGGAGCTCAGGGAGCGGCTGAAACAACTCTATGACAACAACAAGCTGGTCGAGGCCCAGCGCCTGGAGCAGCGCACCCAGTTCGACCTGGAGATGATGGCCGAACTCGGCTACTGCAACGGCATCGAGAACTACTCGCGCTACCTCTCCGGTCGGGCGCCGGGCGAGCCGCCGCCGACCCTGTTCGACTATCTGCCGCCGGACGCCCTGCTGGTGATCGACGAGTCGCACGTGACCATTCCCCAGATCGGCGGCATGTACAAGGGCGATCGCTCGCGCAAGGAGACCCTGGTGGAATACGGTTTCCGCCTGCCGTCGGCGCTGGACAACCGGCCACTGCGCTTCGACGAGTTCGAGCGCCTGGCCCCGCAGGGCATCTTCGTCTCCGCCACCCCCGGGCCCTACGAGTCGGAGCATGCCGGCCAGGTGGTCGAGCAGGTGGTGCGCCCGACCGGGCTGGTCGATCCCGAAATCGAGATCCGCCCGGTGGCCGCCCAGGTCGACGACCTGCTGTCCGAGGCGAAATTACGGGCTGAGGCAGACGAGCGGGTGCTGGTCACCACCCTGACCAAGCGCATGGCCGAGGACCTGACCGAGTACCTGGCCGAGAACGGGGTGCGGGTGCGCTATCTGCACTCGGACATCGACACGGTGGAGCGGGTGGAGATTATCCGCGACCTGCGCCTGGGCGCCTTCGACGTGCTGGTGGGGATCAACCTGCTGCGCGAGGGCCTGGACATCCCCGAGGTGTCGCTGGTGGCGATCCTGGACGCCGACAAGGAGGGCTTCCTGCGCTCGGACCGCTCCCTGATCCAGACCATCGGCCGGGCGGCGCGCAACCTGCACGGCAAGGCCATTCTCTATGCCGACAGCATCACCGGCTCGATGGAGCGCGCCATCGGCGAGACCGAGCGCCGCCGCGCCAAGCAGGTGGCCTTCAACGAGGAGCACGGCATCACGCCCCAGTCCATCCGCAAGGCGGTGGCCGACATCATGGAAGGCGCCAGCCCCGATGCGCCGATCCCCGCCGGGCGTTTCGCCGCGGTGGCCGAAGAGCAGCTGGAATACGGCCGCATGTCACCCGAGCAGCGCCAGCGCCGGATCAAACAACTCGAACAGCAGATGCACGAGCACGCCCGCAACCTGGAGTTCGAGGAGGCCGCGCGGCTGCGCGACGAGATCGAGCACATCCGCCAGGCCGAACTGGGGGTGGGCCTGCATGATGCGGCAACGGGGTGAGGCAGGATCAAGTTCAAGAGCGCCACGGAAAACACGGAAAGCACGGAAAAATACACAAAGGATTGGGGTCAGAGCCGTAGGTCGGGTTAGCCCGAGGGCGTAACCCGACGCTCGCTGCGGGGAATGTCGGGTTACGCTGCGCTAACCCGACCTACGGAATTTCTGATTCATTCGTCATTGCGAGGCGCGTAGTAGCGTAGGATGGGTGAAGCACAGCGAAACCCATCATTGCCCGGCAGAGTGATGGGTTGCGGCGCAAGCGCCTCCACCCATCCTACACGCCTACCCTCGTCATCCCGGCGCAATCCGGGATCCAGTGACCGCGGCGATATCTGGATCCCCGCCGGAGCCTGTGCCGGCGCAGGCCGGTACGGGGATGACGGAAATCAGGTGCCTACTGGACCGCAAGCCGCAGGTCGGGTAAGCCCGAAGGGCGTAACCCGACGTGCGGCTATTTTAACTTGTCCGTGCTTTCCGTGTATTCCGTGGCGCTCTTGCTCTTGATTGTTGTCAATGCTTGCCCGGTGCCAGCTTCACACCCCGCCGTTCCCAGGTGATGTAGGCCTGCAGCGCCGTCATGCGCGGGTCGTCCAGCGCCAGCGGTTCGGTCTCCAGCGGGTTCTCGATGCACCAGTTGATCATCTCCGACAGCACCGCCACCTTGCCCAACTGCTGCTGGAACTTGGGGTAGGTCTCCGGGTGGGTGTTGGTGGCGTTGGGATGGCACTGGTCGCAGGAGACCGTATTCTTGCTCTCCAGGCCGCCGTGGAACAGCTTGCTGCCGCGGTCGACCACGGTCATGAACTGTTCCTCCCAGCTCTTGAGGTCCTCTTCGGTGAACTCGTCGGCCTGGACCGCCGGCTGCGCGAGCGTGAGCGCCCCGGCGCACAGGACTGCCTTGGTAATGCGTGTCAGCATGATTGTTCTCCCTTCGATGCTCAATAGTGTTCCTGCGGCGGGATCTGGTTGCCCTCGGCCTGATACTTCGTATCCTCCGGATGGCCCTTGTCCTCGTTGAAGGCGACGACCCGGTTGCTGTTGTCCGGCAGGGTGTAGTGCACATCGATATTGCCGCTGTCCATGTTGATGAACTGCCAGCCGGTGGCATCGCGTTCGAAGAAGGGGTCGGCCCGGTTCATCTCCACTGTCAGCTTGGGCAGATGGCTGGCTTCCTGGCTGTAGGTTGAGGGGTAGGGCCAGGGCCAGGCGGTGGCCATGACGGCGTGGAAACTGATGTTGCCGATCTGGTTGTACTGGATCTGGTGCACATGGCCGTACAGCACGGTGACCTTATTGAACGGCTTGAGCAGGGCCTGAACCTCCTCGGCATCGTCGGTCCAGAAGTTCCAGCCCTTGTAGATCTTCTGCAGCGGCGAGTGCGACAGCACCACGATGGGCGTGTCCCGGTCGACCTTCTCCAGGTCCTTGCGCAGCCATTCGCGCTGGGTCGGGCCGACCATGAAGGGCGAGCCGTTGGGGTTGTCCAGCCGCGCCATCTCCTTCATGCGGGCCATCGGGCTGTCCCAGTCCTGGTGGGTCCACTCGTCGTAGGTCACGATGCTGTTCAGCACCACGAAGTGCACGCCCTTGTGATCGAAGCTGTAATAGTCCGGGCCGAGCTGTTTGCGCCAGTAGTCGCCCAGATCCACGTAGTAGTCGTGCTCGCCCATGACATAGTGCACCTTGCCGCGCAGCGCGCCCATCAGTTCCAGCCCGTGGTCGATCTCCTCCTTTGTACCGAGCTGGGCGATGTCGCCGCCGTAGATGATGAAATCCGGGCGCGGCGTCATCAGGTTGGCCTCGGCAATGGCACGCTTGAGGCCCATGTCCCAGTTGCGCACGAATTCGTTGCCCTTGATGTGGGTGATGTGCGAATCGGAAATGAAGGCGAAGGTGAAGTTCTGCGGCGATTCCTTGCCGAAGGCGACTTCGACCAGGCTCAGCGGCAGACTGCCGGCGGCCAGCAGGGCGCCGCCGGTCTTGAGAAAGTCCCGTCGTTTCATGCTCATGCTGCGTTCCCTCCTTACTGTGCGTTATTGGCGGCGGACTTGGTGGCGGCGGCGACGCTGGGACTGGTCAGCGCCTTGAGGAAGGCGATCAGGTCCTCCTTCTGCTGATCGGACAGGTCGAGCGGACGGATGCCGCCGCTGAGGAAGGGCGAGACCGGATCGTCGGGATTCACCCGGCCGCCGTTGTTGTAGAACTCGACCATGTCCTCCAGGGTCTCCTGGCTGCCGTCATGCATGTAGGGCGCGGTGAGTTCGATGTTGCGCAGGGTCGGGGTCTTGAAGGCGGCCACGTCGGTCATGTCCTCGCTGACAGCGAAGCGGCCCAGTTCCGAGGCGTCCGGATCGGTCAGCACGGTCTTGTCCACGTCCGCGCCCTCGGCCTTGGCCTGGAGGAACTGCTCGGCGATCCCGGCAACCCGGCCCTGAATGTTCTTGAAGCCGACGCCGATGTTGTGGAAACGGTTGTCGGTGAACAGGGCCTGGGTCTGCTCGACCTGGTGGCAGGACACGCACCGCCCCTGGCCGACGAAGACCTGGAAGCCGCGGATCTGGGCCTCGGTCATGGCGTCTTCCTCACCGCCGAAGTACCAGCGGTCGAAGGGCGAGTTGCCGGCGATCCGGGTGCGTTCGAAGCTGGCGATGGCCTTGGCGACATGATCCATGGTGATCTCGTCCGGGCTCACCTGGAACACCTCGCGGAAGGCCTGAACGTACTGCGGGTCGTTGCGGATGGTCTTCAGGATCGGGTCATGGTTCTCCAGTCCGCCCTCGACCGGGTTGATGGGGGGCTGCAGGGACTGCGCCTCCAGACTCGGCTCGCGGCCGTCCCAGAACTGGGTTTCCATGTAGGCGGCGTTGATGACCGTGGGGGCGTTGCGGGTGCCCCTCAGGCCCTTGAAGCCTTCCGAGACCGGTTTGTTGTCGGTGAAGGCCTTGGACGGGTCGTGGCAGGTGGCGCAGCTGACCTTGCCGTCGGCGCTGAAGCGCACATCGTTGAACAGCCGGTCGCCCAGTTCGATCTTGGCCGGCGTCTGCGGATTGTCGGCCGGAATGGGCACCGGGGGCAGGCCCAGCGGTGTGTCCCCGAGCGCGGGCAGCGGACCGCACAACAGGGCCAGGCTCAGGGCGCCGACAGTGGGTAGCTTCTGAAGCATGGCATTGTCCTCCTTGGTTATTGTTGCGACGGGTCCACAGCCGCCTCCTCCGGCGGCTGCTCAGACCGCAACTTAGAATTGGTCTAAGTAAAGTTCATGAAATCCGGGTTCGCAAGCCCGGGCCGGTTTTTTCTCTCGTCTGCGGACGGAAACGGGCAAGGTCCTTATTCGCGGGCCATTTTGTATTGGATTTTGCCGCGGCTTCCTGTAGAGTATGCGCGCTCGACAGGCGCGTAGCTCAGTTGGTTAGAGCACCACCTTGACATGGTGGGGGTCGTTGGTTCGAGTCCAATCGCGCCTACCAAATCCTGATCGAACAGGGGACAGATGCCCGGTCTGTCCCCTTTTTATACTTTCAGCCATACACAAATCATGTGGCCCCTCGTATCGGTCACCACTGGAGAGCAGCATGCCCACGATCACCCTTCCCGATGGCAGTCAGCGCAGTTACGAGCACCCGGTGACCGTCGGGGACGTCGCCGCCGACATCGGCCCCGGTCTGGCCAGGGCCGCCCTGGCCGGCAGGGTCGAAGGCCGCATGGTCGATCTCAGTCACACTATAGACCAGGACGCCGAACTGGCCATCGTCACCAGCCGGGACGAGGACGCCCTGGAACTGCTGCGCCACGATGCCGCCCATGTCATGGCCCAGGCGGTGCAGGAGCTCTATCCCGGCACCCAGGTCACCATCGGTCCGGCCATCGAGGACGGCTTCTACTACGACTTCGCCCGCGACGAGCCCTTCACCCCCGAGGACCTCAAGCAGATCGAGGCGCGGATGCAGGAGATCGTCAAGCGCGACCTGCCCATCCAGCGCGAGGTCTGGGACCGCGACGAGGCCATCCGCACCTTCGAATCCATCGGCGAGACCTACAAGGCCGAGATCATCCGGGCCATTCCCGGGGACGAGGCCATCTCGGTCTATCGCCAGGGCGACTGGTTCGATGTCTGCCGCGGTCCGCACCTGCCCAGCACCGGCAGGCTCGGTCAGGGTTTCAAGCTGATGAAACTGGCCGGCGCCTACTGGCGCGGCGACTCGGACAACGAGATGCTGCAGCGCATCTACGGCACCGCCTGGCGCGACAAGAAGGAACTCAAGGCCTATCTCAAGCGGCTGGAGGAGGCCGAGAAGCGCGACCACCGCAAACTGGGCAAGGCCATGGACCTGTTCCATACCCAGGAAGAAGCGCCGGGCATGGTGTTCTGGCACGACCGCGGCTGGCAGGTGTATCTGGGCATCCAGGACTATATCCGCGACAAGCTGCGCCGCCACGGCTACCAGGAGGTGCACACCCCCTCGGTGATCGACCGCACGCTGTGGGAGAAGTCCGGGCACTGGGAGAAGTTCCAGGACATGATGTTCACCACCCATTCGGAGAACCGCGACTACGCGGTCAAGCCGATGAACTGCCCGGCCCACATCCAGATCTACAACCACGGGCTGAAGAGCTACCGCGACCTGCCGCTGCGCCTGGCCGAGTTCGGTTCCTGCCACCGCAACGAGCCCTCCGGCACCCTGCACGGCCTGATGCGGGTGCGTGGCTTCGTCCAGGACGACGCCCACATCTTCTGCACCGAGGGGCAGATCCTGGAGGAGGTCTCGGCCTTCATCGACCTGCTGTTCGAGGTCTACCGCGACTTCGGCTTCGAGGAGGTGCTGATCAAGCTCTCCACCCGGCCCGAGCAGCGGGTCGGCGAGGACGCCCTGTGGGACAAGGCCGAACAGGCCCTGGAGGACGCGCTCAACCACAAGCACCTGGAGTGGGAACTGCAGCCGGGTGAGGGCGCCTTCTACGGTCCCAAGATCGAGTTTTCGCTCAAGGACTGCCTGGGCCGGGTCTGGCAGCTGGGCACCATCCAGCTGGATTTCTCCATGCCGGCCCGGCTGGGGGCGGCCTATATCGCCGAGGACGGCAGCAAGCAGGTCCCGGTGATGCTGCACCGGGCCATCCTGGGCTCGCTGGAGCGCTTCATCGGCATCCTGATCGAGCACTACGAGGGAAAATTCCCCACCTGGCTGGCGCCGGTGCAGGCGGTTTTGCTCAATATCACCGACCGGCAGGCGGATTTTGTCCATCGGGCAGAAGAATTCCTGCAAAATCAGGGTATCCGGGTCATTTCCGACTTGAGAAACGAGAAAATCGGCTTTAAAATCCGCGAGCACACACTGCAGCGTGTGCCCTACCTCCTGGTGGTGGGGGACCGCGAGGCAGAAACCGGTACCGTGGCTGTGCGTACCCGCGGCGGCAAGGATCTGGGCACTATGTCCCTGGAGACGTTCGCAGAACGTCTCGCCGCCGAGGTCACGAGCCACGGCCGAATTGTTATGCAAGTGGAGGACTGAGATATCGCTAAACCAAAAGAGCAGCACCGGATCAATGAGAAGATAACGGCACAGGAAGTGCGGCTGGTTGCAGAGGATGGTGAACAGATCGGCGTGGTTCCCATCGCCAGGGCGCTGGAAATGGCCGATGAAGCCAGTCTCGATCTGGTGGAGATTTCTCCCAATGCCGAGCCGCCGGTCTGCCGTCTCATGGATTACGGCAAGTTCCGGTTCGATCAGCAGAAGAAGCAACAGTCCGCCAGGAAGAAGCAGAAGCAGGTCCAGGTCAAGGAGATCAAGTTCCGGCCTGGCACCGACATAGGGGATTATCGGGTCAAACTCCGCAACCTGATACGTTTCCTAGAGGAAGGGGACAGGGTCAAGGTGACCCTGCGCTTCCGCGGCCGTGAGATGGCGCACCAGGATCTCGGGCGCGACTTGCTGGAACGGGTCAAGACCGACCTGGAAGAGTACGGCACAGTCGAGCAGTTCCCGAAGATGGAAGGTCGCCAGATGGTCATGGTCATGTCCCCGAAAAAGTGAGCGATCGCGCGATCGCTTTTGTTCAATGTTCCAGGCGCCGATGGGCGACCTGCAAATACGGAGTGCATTCACAATGCCGAAGATGAAGTCCAACCGGGGCGCCGCGAAGCGCTTCAAGCGGACGGCCAAGGGCGGTTTCAAGCGATTCCAGTCCCATCGCCGTCATATCCTGACCAAGAAAAGCAGCAAGCGGAAGCGTCAGCTTGGCAGCCCTGCCTACATCCACGAAGCGGATGTGGCGGCAGTCAAACAGATGCTGCCCTTCAAGTGAGCGGGAGGTAATCAGCCATGGCACGAGTCAAACGTGGTGTGATAGCCCGCAAGCGTCACAACAAGATCATGAAGAAGGCCAAGGGCTACTACGGTGCCCGCCGCAAGGTCTTCCGCGTGGCCAAGCAGGCCGTCATCAAGGCCGGCCAGTACGCCTATCGCGACCGCCGTCAGCGCAAGCGCCAGTTCCGCGCCCTGTGGATCGCGCGCATCAACGCCGCCGCGCGCGAGAACGGTCTGTCCTACAGCCGACTGATCAATGGCCTGAAGAAGGCCGAGATCGAGATCGATCGCAAGGTGCTGGCCGACATCGCCGTGCAGGACAAGGCGGCCTTCGCCAGGATCGCCGAGCAGGCCAAGGCCAACCTGGCGGCCTGAGGCCGCGAACGCTTTCACGGCGACGCGTCGCCGGACAGCGGCAAGTCAAAAAGGGAAGGCCGGTAGTGCCTTCCCTTTTTTCTTCGTGGTGATTGGATCGGACAGAAAGATCTCAACGCAGAGACGCCGAGGCGCAGAGAACGCAAAGAATAATCGGGTCAATTAATTTCCCGTCATTCCGGCGCAGGCCGGAATCCATTGACCGCAGCGGTATCTGGATCCCGGCCTGCGCCGGGATGACGGGTTCAACAATCCGATTTCTGCGCCTTTGCGCCTCTGCGTTGAGGTTTCAGGCTGAAAGAACAACACAGGAGAATCCGCCCCCGTGCAGGATGATATCGACAAGCTGCCCCGACAGGCTCTGGACGCAGTCGCCGCCGCCGACAGCCTGCGCGCCCTGGATGATGTCCGCGTCCAGTACCTGGGCAAGAAGGGCCTGCTCACCGCCCAGCTCAAGCAGCTCGGGCAGCTGCCGCCGGAAGAGCGCAAACAGGCCGGCCAGGTGATCAACCAGGCCAAGGAGACGGTGCAGCAGGCCATCGAGGCGCGCAAGGGCGAGCTGCAGCAGGCCGAGCTCGACCGCCGTCTGGCCGGGGAGACCCTCGACGTCACCCTGCCGGGTCGCGGTCAGGTCGGCGGCGGCCTGCATCCGGTCACCCGCACCCTGGAGCGCATCGAGGCGCTGTTCGCGGGGCTGGGCTTCGAGGTCGCCCTCGGTCCCGAGATCGAGGACGACTATCACAACTTTGAGGCGCTCAACATCCCGGCCCACCATCCGGCGCGCGCCATGCACGACACCTTCTACTTCGAGGACGGCCGGGTGCTGCGCACCCACACCTCACCGGTGCAGATCCGGGTGATGGAGAACCGCACGCCGCCGCTGCGCGTCATCGCCCCGGGCCGGGTCTATCGCTGCGATTCGGATCTGACCCACACGCCCATGTTCCACCAGGTCGAGGGCCTGATGGTGGATACCGACGTCAGTTTCGTCGATCTCAAGGGCATACTGGACGATTTTCTCAAGCACTTCTTCGAGCGCGACCTGGGCGTGCGTTTCCGCCCGTCCTATTTCCCCTTCACCGAACCCTCGGCCGAGGTGGACATGGAATGCGTCATGTGCGACGGCCAGGGCTGCCGGGTGTGCAGCCACACCGGCTGGCTGGAGGTACTGGGCTGCGGCATGGTGCACCCGAAGGTGTTCGAGCATGTCGGCATCGACAACGAACAGTACACCGGCTTCGCCTTCGGCATGGGCGTGGAGCGCCTGGCCATGCTGCGCTACGGCGTCAATGACCTGCGGCTGTTCTTCGAGAACGATCTGCGGTTTCTGCGGCAGTTCGGGTAATGGCCACGAAATCCACGAAACCCACGAAAATGATTAATGTATCCAGCATTAAATCTGTAGGTCGGGTTAGCGACAGCGTAACCCGACACAACGGTGGGAACCGCGTCGGGTTACGCCCTGCCGGGCTAACCCGACCTACGCAGGATTTCTCGAATCAATGATTACTTTCGTGGATTTCGTGGCCATCCAATCAATCAATTCAAACTGAACGATAAACAATGAAAGTCAGCGAGCAGTGGTTGCGTGAATGGGTGGATCCGCCGGTCGGCACGAAGGAGCTGGCCGAGCAGTTGACCATGGCCGGGCTGGAGGTCGACTCGATCGAGCCGGCCGCCGGCGAGTTCGAGTCGGTGGTGGTGGGCGAGGTGGTCGGGGTCGCGCCGCACCCGGACGCGGACAAGCTGCGCGTGTGCCGGGTCGAGGCCGGGCAGGGCGGTGATCCGCTGCAGATCGTGTGCGGGGCGCCCAACGTGCATCAGGGGATGCGCGCCCCGGTGGCGCTGGTCGGCGGCAGGCTGCCCGGCGGGCTGAAGATCAAGAAGGCCAAACTGCGCGGGGTGGAGTCCTTCGGCATGTTGTGCTCGGCGCGCGAACTGGGCCTGTCCGAGGAGCATGCCGGGCTGATGGCGCTGCCTGCCGACGCTCCGCTCGGGACCGATATTCGCGACTATCTCAAGCTCGACGACCGCATCATCGAGGTCGATCTCACCCCCAACCGCGGCGACTGCCTGGGCATGGCCGGCATCGCCCGCGAGGTGGCGCTGCTCAATGACTGCGAACTGACCCCGCCTGCCATCGCGCCGATCACGACGCAGGTCGAGGACAGCTTCCCGGTGGCAGTGGACGCACCGGCGGCCTGCCCGCGCTATCTGGGCCGGGTGATCCGCGGCATCGATCCGGCGGCGGTCACCCCCCTGTGGCTGCAGGAGCGGCTGCGCCGCGGCGGTATCCGGCCGCTGGGGCCGGTGATCGACGTCACCAACTATGTGCTGCTGGAGCTGGGGCAGCCCATGCACGGCTTCGATCTGGCGCGGCTGCAGGGCGGTATCCGGGTGCGCTTCGCCGAAGCGGGGGAGAAGCTCACCCTGCTGGACGGGCGCGAGGTGGCGCTGGCCGCCGACACCCTGGTGATCGCCGACGCCCGCCAGCCGCTGGCCCTGGCCGGCGTGATGGGCGGGGAAGGCTCCGGGGTGAGCGACAGCACCCGCGACGTGTTTCTGGAATGCGCCTTCTTCGATCCCCTGCATATTGCCGGGCGGGCGCGGGCCTACGGCCTGCAGACCGATTCTTCCTATCGTTTCGAGCGCGGTGTGGATCCCGAACTCCAGCTCCGCGCCCTGGATCGGGCCACGCAGCTGCTGGTCGATATCTGCGGTGGCCGGCCCGGCCCGGTGATCGAGGTCTGCAGCGACGCCCACCTGCCGCGGAGACCGGCCATCCGGCTGCGCAGCGAGCGCATCCGGCGCCTGCTCGGCTTCGAGTTGAAGGCTGGCGAGGTGGCCGGGATTCTGGAAGGGCTGGGCTGCGCCGTGGATGCGGAGCGGGAGGACTGGTCGGTCATCCCGCCCAGCCACCGTTTCGACCTGGCCATCGAGGCCGACCTGATCGAGGAACTGGGCCGGGTTCACGGCTACAACCGGCTGCCCAGCCGGGTGCCTGCCGGACGGCTGCAGATGACGCCGCAGCGCGAGGAGCAGGTGCCGCTCAACCGGCTGCGCCTGAGCCTGATCGAGCGCGGCTACCGCGAGGCCATCACCTACAGCTTTGTCGACGCTGACCTGCAGCGGCGCCTGGAGCCCGGCCGTCAGCCCATCCCCCTGGCCAATCCGATTTCGGCCGATCTGGCGGTGATGCGCAGTTCGCTCTGGCCGGGGCTGCTCGGGGCGCTGGGGCACAACCTGCGGCGCCAGCAGGAGCGGGTGCGATTATTCGAGTCAGGTCTTAACTTTATTTCAGAAGATAATGAAATAAAACAGGAATCATATATTGCAGGCGTCGCCTGTGGCCGGCCATTGCCGGAACAGTGGGGCGTGGCTGACGGGAACCTGGACTTCTTTGACGCCAAGGCCGATCTGGAGGCGCTGCTGCGTCTCGGCGGCCGCTTCGAGGCCTTCACTTTCGAGGCCGCGCAGCATCCGGCGCTGCACCCCGGCCGCTCGGCGCGTGTCCTGTGCGACGGTCGTTCGGTGGGCTGGATCGGCACCCTGCATCCACGACATGCAGAAGAACTCGAACTTCCTGCCGATACCCAGTTGTTCGAACTGGAAATTGCCCCAGTGACGACAGGCCGCAAGGCAGCCTTCGAGCCGATTTCCCGTTACCCGGCCATCCGCCGCGACCTGGCGCTGCTGGTTGACGAGGCGGTGCCGGCGGCTGCGGTGGCCGAGCGGATCCGCCTGGCGGCGGGCGAAACGCTAAAGGAATTGCGTCTGTTTGACGTTTACCAGGGCAAGGGTATAGAAACGGGTCGAAAAAGCATCGCTTTAGGCTTGATTCTACAGGATTCTTCACGCACACTAACCGATCAGGACGTGCAGGCGGTCGTGGACGAAGTGACAACGGCCCTGCAACGGGATCTCGGAGCTAGCTTGAGAGAGTAGAGCGATGGCGTTGACGAAGGCGGATCTGGCAGAACGACTTTTCGAAGAATTGGGTCTGAACAAGCGCGAGGCCAAGGAACTGGTGGAGATGTTTTTCGAGGAGGTGCGGCTCGCCCTCGAGAGCGGCCACCAGGTGAAGCTGTCCGGGTTCGGTAATTTCGACCTGCGTGACAAGAACCAGCGCCCCGGCCGCAACCCCAAGACAGGCGAGGAGATTCCCATTACCGCGCGGCGGGTGGTGACCTTCCGGCCCGGCCAGAAACTCAAGTCGAGGGTGGAGGCGTATGCTGGAAGCGAGCAATAACGACGAACTGCCCCCGATCCCCGGCAAGCGTTATTTCACCATCGGCGAGGTCAGTGACCTGTGCGGTGTGAAGCCGCACGTGCTGCGCTACTGGGAGCAGGAATTCCCCCAGCTCAAGCCGGTCAAGCGCCGCGGCAACCGGCGCTACTACCAGCGCCATGACGTGATCATGATCCGCCAGATCCGCAGCCTGTTGTATGAACAGGGCTTTACCATCGGCGGTGCACGCCAGCGGCTGTCCGGCGACGAAGCCAGGGACGATATCAACCAGAGCCAGCAGATCATCCGCCAGATGCGCATGGAACTCGAGGAACTGCTGCAGATCCTCAAGCGCTGAGGTATTACTGATTCCCGTCATTGCGAGGCGCGTAGCGCCGCGGCAATCTCCAACTGATTGATTCTTCATTACGGGATTGCCACGCTACGCTCGCAATGACGGAAGTGTCAAAGAACGTTCCCTCCGGCGAAGGAAATCGGTATCATGTGCGGCCTGCCCGCTGGGCAGGCCGTTCTTTTACGGGGCGTAGCGCAGTCTGGTAGCGCACCGCAATGGGGTTGCGGTGGTCGGAGGTTCGAATCCTCTCGCCCCGACCAAATCAATGTATTACAGCCTTCGGCTGTCAATTATTCTATGGGGCGTTCGGATTTCCGGCCCTGCGGGCGTTCGGTCCGCTGCGTGCGTCCACTGGACGCACGGTCGTCCCTCACCCTCTCGCCCCGACCAAATCAATGTATTACAGCCTTCGGCTGTTGATTGTTCTTATGGGGCGTTCGGATTTCCGGCCCGGCGGGCGTTCAGCCTGCTGCGTGCGTCCACCGGACGCACGGTCAGGCTTTACCCTCTCGCCCCGACCAAATCAAACTCGCGTAGGATGGGTGGAGCGCAGCGTAACCCATCGATTCGATTTTCCACCGCCAGCGATGGGTTGCGGCGCACGCGCCTTCACCCATCCTACGGTCATGACATTTTTTCTTATGTATTGCGCCTCCGCGCCTTTGCGTCCGCTGCGTTAATCCCGCCTCCCTCAACTGTCTCCCAATCAAGAATTCTGCTAACCTGCCGTTCAGTTGTGCGACGCAGGACCGTGGTACACCGGGGAGACAACAACAATGCAGGGAGCTTGCAGCCCTTTCCTCTCACGCCTTTTCCTTCCTCTGCTGGCGGCCGTGCTGAGCACCGGCTGTGCTGTAATGGCGCCGGAAGAGGAGGTCAGTGACCCGCTGGAGCCGGTCAACCGGGCCATCTACCAGTTCAACGAGCAGTTCGACCGCTACCTGCTCAAGCCGGTGGCGCAGGGTTACCAGGATTACGTTCCGGCGCCGGCGCGCAGGCGTGTCAGCAACTTCTACTCCAACCTGGGCGAACCCCTGACCGCGACCAATCAGGTCCTGCAGGGCAAGTTCGAGCAGGGGGCTGGGGATTCCACCCGCTTCATCTTCAATACGACCTTCGGCGTGCTGGGGTTGTTCGATGTCGCCACACCCATGGGGCTGCCCCGGCACGACGAGGATTTCGGCCAGACCTTTGCCAGATGGGGCTTCGGCGAGGGCTGGTACCTGGTGCTGCCCTTCCTGGGGCCGAGCACGGTGCGCGACACCGTGGGTATGGTCCCCGACGGCTATCTCAATCCGCTGTATTATGTCGAGGACGAGAACTGGAAGTACGGCCTGGTCGCCCTGCGGGTGGTGGACACCCGGGCCCGCCTGCTCGGCGCCAGTCGGGTGCGCGACACCGCGGCGCTGGATGGCTATCTGTTCACCCGCGAGGCCTACCGCCAGCACCGCTGGAACCGCATCCACGACGGCAACCCGCCGCCGCCTTCCTTCGATCTGGACTGATCTGCCCGGCACTCCCGTAGGTCGGGTTAGCGGAGCGTAACCCGACGGCTTCCGCGGCATTTGTCGGGTTACGCCCTGCCGGGCTAACCCGACCTACAGGACTGACACCCCTGTTACGCGGGCAGGATGGGTGGAGGCGCTGCGCGCCGCAACCCATCGCACGCGGAGCACCGATGGGTTGCGCTTCGCTCCACCCATCCTGCGCTCGGCCATTCCGGCCTGACAGGGCGCCGGATTTCTGGGATAATGCGAGGTTTAGCGCAACCACTGCAGGCCCGTGCCAACGCCGGAAACCGCCCCGATGAACAAGCATTACCACACCGACGATCTGCGCATCCGCGAGATCCGGGAAGTCAGTCCGCCCGCCCAGGTACACGAGGAATATCCGATCAGTGATAACGCCTCGGAGACGGTGTTCGCCACCCGCGAGGCGATTCATCGCATACTGCATGGCGAAGACGGCCGGCTGCTGGTCATTGTCGGCCCCTGTTCCATCCACGACCCGGCGGCGGCGATCGAATACGCCCGCCGGCTCAAGGTCATGCGTGACACCCTGTCCGACGATCTGCTGGTCGTCATGCGGGTCTATTTCGAGAAGCCGCGCACCACGGTGGGCTGGAAGGGCCTGATCAACGACCCTGACCTGGACGGCAGTTTCCAGATCAACAAGGGGCTGCGCGTGGCGCGCAAGCTGCTGTGCGATCTGAACGAGATGGGCGTGCCGGCGGCGACCGAGTTCCTCGATCTGATCAGCCCCCAGTACGTGGCCGACCTGGTCAGTTGGGGCGCGATCGGGGCACGCACCACCGAGAGCCAGGTGCACCGTGAGCTGGCCTCCGGCCTGTCCTGCCCGGTCGGATTCAAGAACGGCACCGATGGCACCTTGCGGGTGGCGGTCGACGCCATCCGCTCGGCCTCGCAGCCGCATAACTTCCTGTCCCTGACCAAGCAGGGGCACTCGGCCATCTTCTCCACCCGCGGCAACGATGACTGTCACATCATCCTGCGCGGGGGCAGGCAGCCCAACTACGACGCCGTGAGCATCGACCAGGCCAGCCAGGAGTTGGAAGCGGCCGGGCTGCCGCCGCGGCTGATGGTGGACTTCAGTCATGCCAACAGCCTGAAGCAGCACAAGCGTCAGCTCATCGTGGGCGAGGACGTGGCCGGGCAGATCGCCGCCGGCGACAGCCGCATCGTCGGCATCATGGCCGAGAGCCATCTCAAGGGCGGCCGCCAGGACGTGGTGTCGGGCCGGGAACTGGTTTTCGGCCAGAGCATCACCGATGCCTGCATCGGCTGGGACGAGACCGTGGGTCTGCTCGAACAGCTGGCCGCGGCCGTGCGCCAGCGGCGCGAGAATCCCAACAGCATCGCCGCTTCCTGAGCCGGGGCGGAACAGTGAGTAGGATGGGTGAAGCGCAGCGTAACCCATCGCTGTCCACCGGGCCGGGTGATGGGTTACGGCGCTGAGCGCCTTCACCCATCCTACTCACTGCCGGAAACGGGCATATGGCCCTGACCCGGGGCGGAATTCATCAGTCAAGGAATCGAGAACCATGCTGGAAGTCAATCCGGTCATCAACCGCATCAAGGATCTGCAAGGGCGCTGCGAGTCCCTGAGGGGGTATCTTTGACTATGCCGGCAGGAAGGAGCGGCTGGAAGAGGTCGAGCGCGAACTCGAGGACCCGAATGTCTGGAACGAGCCCGAAAAGGCCCAGCAGTTGGGCCAGGAGCGCGCCCGGCTCAGCGAGGTGGTGCACACGCTGGAGGAACTCGACGGGCGGCTGACCGATGCCGCCGAGCTGGCGGAACTGGCCGCGGAGGAGGGTGACGAAGAGACTTTCCGTTCCGTGGAGGCCGATGTCGCCGAGCAGGAAAAGCAGGTCGAGGCGATGGAATTCCGCCGCATGTTCTCGGGCGAGATGGACGAGAGCAATGCCTTCGTGGATATCCAGGCCGGCTCCGGCGGCACCGAGGCCCAGGACTGGGCCGAGATGCTGCTGCGCATGTATCTGCGCTGGGCCGAGCGTCACGGCTTTGCCACCGAGATCGTCGAGGCCTCCGAGGGCGAGGTCGCCGGCATCAAGAGCGCCACGGTCAGGGTCGAGGGTCCCTATGCCTTCGGCTGGCTGCGCACCGAGACCGGGGTGCACCGGCTGGTGCGCAAGTCGCCCTATGATTCGGGCAACCGGCGGCATACCTCCTTCGCTTCGGTGTTCGTCTCGCCCGAGGTGGACGAGGATTTCGAGATCGACATCAATCCGGCCGACCTGCGGGTCGATACCTACCGCGCCAGCGGCGCCGGCGGCCAGCACGTCAACCGCACCGAGTCCGCCATCCGCATCACCCACGAACCCAGCGGTATCGTGGTGGCCTGTCAGAGCGACCGCTCCCAGCACAAGAACCGCGCCTCGGCGATGAAGCAGCTCAAGGCCAAGCTGTACGAGATGGAGATGCAGAAGCGCCGTGCCGAGCAGCAGAGTGTAGAGGAGAGTAAATCCGACATCGGCTGGGGCAGCCAGATCCGCTCCTATGTGCTCGATCAGTCGCGCATCAAGGACCTGCGCACCGGCGTGGAGGTGGGCAACACCCAGGCCGTGCTGGACGGCGACCTGGACCCCTTCATCGAGGCCAGTCTGAAAAGCGGCCTCTGACAACTCACAATTTCGTAGGTCGGGTTAGCCCGTCAGGGCGTAACCCGACGGAATTCGCCGCCATGCATGTCGGGTTACGCTGCACTAACCCGACCTGTAGAACTTCCCGTCATTCCCGCGAAGGCGGGAATCCAGTGATCGCGGCGAGTTCTGGATCCCGGCCTTCGCCGGGATGACGTCCAAGGTTAAATAGCCTCTCTTTCTCAATGATGACAGAATCGACCATGACCGACGCCAACGAGACCAACGCCACCGACACCCGCGAAGAGGAACACCGCCTGATCGCCGAACGCCGGCGCAAGCTGCAGGCGCTGCGCGAACAGGGCGCGGCCTTCCCCAATGATTTCCGCCGCAACGTCGTGGCCGCCGAACTGCACGCCGAGTACGGCGACAAGGCGCCGGAGTTCTTCGACGACAACGCCATCCGCGTCTGCGTGGCCGGACGCATGATGGCCAAGCGCGTCATGGGCAAGGCCAGCTTCGCCCAGTTGCTGGACATGTCCGGACGCATCCAGCTGTTCGTGCAGCGCGACGCCCTGCCCGAAGGCCGCTATCAGGAATTCAAGGGCTGGGATGTGGGCGACATCCTCGGTGCCGAGGGTGTCCTGTTCAAGACCAAGACCGGCGAGTTGAGTGTGAAGGTCGACAGCCTGCGGCTGCTGACCAAGTCGTTGCGCCCGTTGCCGGAGAAGTACCACGGCCTGACCGATACCGAGGCGCGTTACCGCCAGCGCTACCTGGACCTCATCATGAACGAGGTCTCGCGCGAGGTGTTCCGCAAGCGTACCCGCATCGTCCAGTACATCCGCGATTTCCTTAACGCGCGCGATTTCCTGGAGGTCGAGACGCCCATGATGCAGGCCATCCCGGGCGGGGCGGCGGCACGGCCCTTCATCACCCATCACAATGCCCTGGAGATGCAGCTGTTCCTGCGCATCGCGCCGGAGCTCTACCTCAAGCGCCTGGTGGTCGGCGGCTTCGAGAAGGTCTATGAGATCAACCGCAACTTCCGCAACGAGGGCCTGTCCACGCGCCACAACCCCGAGTTCACCATGCTGGAGTTCTACCAGGCCTACGCCGACTACCACGACCTGATGGATCTGACCGAGACCCTGCTGCGCGACATGGCGCGCGACATCCACGGCAGCCAGCAGATCGACTACCAGGGCGAGAGTTATGATTTCTCCCGGCCGTTCGCGCGGATGAGCGTCAAGGAATCCATCCTGCATTTCAATCCGGATATCAGCGAGGACCGGATCAGCGACCTGGAGGCGGCGCGCAAGGTCGCCGAGGGACTGGGGATTCCCTTGAAGGACAGCTACGGCCTGGGCAAGGTGCAGATCGAGATCTTCGAGAAGACGGTCGAGCACCGGCTCAAGGACCCGACCTTCATCACCGCCTATCCCACCGAGGTCTCGCCGCTGGCCCGGCGCAGTGACGCCGATCCCTTCGTCACCGACCGCTTCGAATTCTTCGTCGGCGGGCGCGAGATCGCCAACGGCTTCTCCGAGCTCAACGACGCCGAGGACCAGGCCGAACGCTTCCGCCAGCAGGTGCAGGAGAAGGAGGCCGGCGACGAGGAGGCCATGCACTTCGACGCCGACTATGTCGCCGCGCTGGAGCACGGCATGCCGCCCACCGCCGGCGAGGGCATCGGCATCGATCGGCTGGTGATGCTGTTCACCGACTCGCCCTCCATCCGCGATGTGCTGCTGTTTCCGCATATGCGCAAGGCGGGGGAGTGAGAATATTGTGTAGGATGGGTGAAGGCGTATGACGCCGTAACCCATCGATTGACCGCGCCACGATGGGTTGCGCTGCGCTTCACCCATCCTACGCGTTCATTTCACGTCCAACGCCTCACGTCAGAACTTGACAGCCCCCGTGCAATCTGGCCTTATACGGGACAGGAGAGGTATTTTTAAAGGAATAATAAATAGATAACTTTATATTCGAAACACTTTTGTTAAGTTTCGCCGCTTACAATTACAACGACAGGTTGCTTCATGGGAAACCCGACCCGGCGCCCGGATCCGGAGTTCGAGGCGCTGCGCAACAGCCTGCGACAGCGGGAATACGAACTTGAACTGCTGAAGGAAACCGCCCTGGCCGTGGGCCGTGAGCGGGATCCGGCTCTGGTGCTGCAGCTGATCGCCGACCGGGCCCGTGAGATCATCCAGGCCGAGACCGTTCTGGTCCCGGTGCTCAATGCCGAACGCACCCACTACACCTACGAGGCCGGTTCCGGCGAATATGCCCAGGAAGCCGTGGGCGAGAGCCTGCCCATCAACCAGGGCATCTGCGGCTGGGTCTGGCGCAACAAGAAGCCCTGGTGGCGCGGGGTGCTGGACGAACTCGACGAGCGCGAACGCACCCACTGGGAGGCGCGCGCGGGCACTGTCCTGATGGTGCCGCTGATCGGCAAGGGCACCTTCCTGGGCGGTCTGGCCGGCCTGCGCAAACTCGACGGCGAGGATTTCACCCGGGCCGACCTGAATCTGCTCAGCCTGTTTGCCTCTCAGGTCGTGGTGGCGCTCGAAAACGCCCTGGCCTTCGAGAAGCTGGAACATGCCCGCCAGGATGCCGAGCGCTATCAGCAGCAGCTGCAGCAACTCAACGAGGCCCTGGTCGCGGCCAACCGCGAACTGGAATACCTGTCGCTGTACGACGAACTGACCGGCCTGCCCAACCGCACCCTGTTCCGCGACCGCATCCAGCAGGGCCTGACCGTGGCCGGCGTGATCGCCCAGCCGCTGGCCATCCTGCTGCTCGACCTGGACCAGTTCAAGGAGGTCAACGACACTTTCGGCCACGAATTCGGCGACCGCCTGCTCAAGCTGGTCAGTGAGCGCTTCGGCGAGATCACCCGCTACTCCGATACGGTCGGCCGTCTGGGCGGGGATGAATTCGGTTTGCTGCTGCCCAATGCCGATGAGGCCAAGGCCGCCGAGATCGCCGGCAACCTGCTGCGTTCGCTGGACTCGAGTTTCGAACTCGACGGCCACAGCCTGTCCATGACCGCGAGCATCGGTATCGCGGTATATCCCGACCACGGCCGGGACATGACCACCCTGCTGCGTCACGCCGACATGGCCATGTACCAGGCCAAGTCCAGTAAGCAGAGCCTGGCGGTGTACGATGCCAGCGACGACAGCTACAGCCCGCAGCAGCTGATCCTGCTCGGGGATCTGCGCCGCGCGCTCAATGAACAGCAATTCCGGCTGGAGTACCAGCCCAAGCTGGATATCCGCAGCGGCCGGCTGGTCGGGGTGGAGGCCCTGGCGCGCTGGCCCCAGCCCGAACGCGGTCTGATCTCACCCACAGCCTTTGTCCACTCCCTCGAACAGTCGCGTTTGATCTCGGCCTTCAATCAATGGGCGCTGTCCACGGCGGTGGAGCAGGCCGCGCGCTGGCGCGACCAGGGTTTCGATTTCACGGTCTCGGTCAACCTGTCCGTGCACAGTCTGCTCAATCCGGCCTTTCCGGATGAACTCGAAACCCTGCTGGACAAGTGGGGGCTGGAAGGCCGGTTGATGCTGGAGATCACGGAGAATCTGTTCCTGAGCGATTACGGCCGGCTCAGCCAGACTCTGCTGCGGCTGCAGCGCCGCGGCGTGTCCTTCTCGATCGACGATTTCGGCACTGGCCATTCCTCGCTCAGCCGGCTCAAGCGCCTGCCCGTCAGCGAACTCAAGATCGATCGCTCCTTCGTCATCGAGATGGAGCACAACCCCGACGATCTGGTGATCGTGCATTCCACCATCGATCTGGCGCACAACCTGGGCCTGTCGGTGGTGGCCGAAGGCGTGGAGAACGCGCGGGTGCTGAACCGGCTCAAGGCACTGGGCTGCGACATCGCCCAGGGGTTCCATTTCGGACACGCCATGCCGCCCGACGAACTGGAGGCGAAGATCCGCCAGAGCGGCTGGCTGGAGTAGGGTGATCCCTGATTAACCTTCGCGGCATGAGCGGGTAGGATGGGTGGAGCGCAGCGCAACCCATCGTTGCACGGTGCGGCGATGGGTTACGGCGCAGCACGCCTTCACCCATCCTACAGCTATCGTTTCAGCCCGAGGCCGCCTCCGGCAGGTCGTAGGGCAGTTCGGCCGGCTCGAACAGCGGCCCGTCGGCCGCGCCCAGGTGCACCTCCCCCTGACGTATGCTCTCGATCTGCGTCACCGCCAGCGCCATGCAGCCGCCATCGGGGTGCGGATAGGCCTCGACGATGCGGCCCACGCCCTGATCGGGTCGGTCCGCAGTGAACAGTTCATTGCCGGGTTCCGGCGGCGGTTCCACGGCGATCCGACCGAGGTACATGCGGCGCTTGAGCTTGCCCAGGTACTGCATGCGCGCCACTACTTCCTGGCCCGGGTAACAGCCCTTCTTGAAGTTGACGCCGTTGACCAGTTCCATGTTTGCCATCTGCGGCACGAAGGCCTCGCTGGTTCCCGGCTGGATCATGGGCACGCCGGCCATCACCCGCAGCAGGCCCCAGGCGGGCTGGCCGACGGGGGCGCAGCGCACATTGAGCGCCTCCCACAGTTTCTGCATGCACTCGAGCGTCCCGAAGATCTCGAAGCGGGGATGCATGCCCGGCGTGCGGATCAGGGTGCAGCCGTCCCGGGTCAGGGCGTCGTCGACTGATTGCGGTACCTGGCCCAGTATGGCTTCCAGTTCGGAAGCGGCATCGGGGCCGGATACCCCCAGGTGAATGAAGTTCTCGCTGACGTCTTCCAGGGTGACATCCGCCATGAGTACGAACATGCGCAGCCGCTGCAGGAAGGTTTCGCTGAGCGCCGCGGGCAGGGCGATATAGACGCCGTCGTCGCGCGCGAACAAGCGGAAATTGGCCAGCATGCGGCCCTTGGGCGTGCAGTAGGAGGACAGCTGGCTGCGCGAGGCGCTGACATTGGTGATGTCGTTGCTGAACTGGCCCTGGAGGAAGGACTGGACGTCCCTGCCGTGGGCGGCGATGACAGCGATGTCCGACAGGTCGGCGAAGACATTGCCGGTCAGGGCCACGCTCAGTTCACGCCGGGGACTGCCGAAGCTGGTCACCACGCCGTTGTCGTCGAACTCGGCGCCGTTGGCCTCGAGAAAATTCTTCCACTGCTGTTTCATGATCGTATCCGCTCCGCGGCCTGGTGGGCAGCCTCGTTGAGTATCATTTTCAGCGCGTCGCCGTCAATCTCAGGCAGGAATTGCAGGGAAATCCGGCATGAATCCCGCAGTCTGGCGCACCGTGGCGGATTAAGGAACCTCTGGTTAATTACGTCATTGCGAGGAGCGAAGCGACGTGGCAATCTCCAACCAATTGATTCTGCAGTACGAGATTGCCACGCTTCGTTTATGCCCTCTGGGTGCTCGCAATGACGCTAACTAAGTGCCATTCTAAGTCAGAGATCCCTTAATGATACTCTTATGGCAATTTCCAGGGTGCAATGCTATAAAATCTCCAAAAAGCCGCAATCCATGCCCCACGACGCACGCCCCAGATTTCTCAACCTGCTGCTGATCCGCCAGCCCATCGGCGCGGTGACCTCCATCCTGCACCGCCTGACTGGCGTGCTGCTGTTCCTGCTGCTGCCGCTTGCGGCCTGGCTGCTGGAACTGTCACTGCGCGATCCGGCGGGTTACGCGCGCGCCGCCGGCTGGCTCGAGGGCCCGGCCGGGCAGGCGGCACTGCTGGTTCTGGCCTGGATCGTCTTTCACCATCTGTTCGCCGGTATCCGCTTCCTGTTGCTGGACCTGGACCTGGGCATGGAACGGACATCGGCCCGGCGCATGGCCTGGGTGGCGACCCTGGCCGCGCCGCTGGCCGCGCTGCTGTTCGTCGGGGGGCTGCTGTGAGCCGTCAGGCACACGGCCTGCGGGCCTGGCTGCTGCAGCGCTTCACGGCCGCCTATATCGCCCTGTATATCCTGGTGACCGGGCTCTGGTTCCTGTGGCAGCCGCTGCACAGCCACGCCCAGTGGCAGGCCTGGCTGGCCGCGCCGCTGCCCAACCTGGCCACGGCCCTGTTCATCGCCACCCTGCTGATCCATGCCTGGGTCGGGGTGCGGGATGTGATCATGGACTATGTACGCCCTACCGGCGCGCGGGTGAGTCTGATGGCGCTGGTCGCGCTGGTGCTGGGCGGGACCGGGCTGTGGTCGCTGCGGGTTGTGTTTTCGGTGGTGGGACAATGAACCTTCCGGTGCGCAAATTCGATGCCCTGATCATCGGTGCCGGCGGCGGCGGTCTGCGGGCGGCGCTGCAGCTGTCCCGTGCCGAGGCCCATGTGGCGGTGGTGTCCAAGGTCTTTCCCACCCGCTCGCATACGGTGGCCGCCCAGGGCGGGGTCAATGCCGCGCTGGCCAATGTGCTGCCGGACAACTGGCACTGGCACATGTTCGATACCGTCAAGGGCAGCGACTACCTGGGCGACCAGGATGCCATCGAGTACATGTGCCGGGCCGCGCCGCGGGTGGTCTATGAACTGGACCACATGGGCGTGCCCTTCTCGCGCCTGGACAACGGCCGCATCTACCAGCGCGCCTTCGGCGGTCAGAGCCGCAACTTCGGCGGCGAGCAGGCCGCGCGCACCTGTGCCGCGGCCGACCGCACCGGCCACGCCATCCTGCATTCGCTGTATCAGCAGAACATCCGCGCCCGTACCCATTTCTTCGACGAATACTTCGCCCTCGACCTGATCCAGGACCCGGAGGAGGGTGCCGTGCTGGGCGCCGTGGCCGTGGACATCGCCACCGGCGAGCCCATCGTCATCGAGGCCAAGACCACGCTCCTGGCCACCGGCGGGGCCGGGCAGCTGTTCCGTACCAACACCAATGCCCTGATCAACACCGGCGACGGCATGGCCATGGCGCTGCGGGCCGGCATTCCGCTGCAGGACATGGAGTTCTTCCAGTTCCATCCCACCGGCATCGCCGGCAAGGGCATGCTGATTACCGAGGGCGCGCGCGGCGAGGGCGGCTACCTGCTCAACGGCGACGGCGAACGCTTCATGGAACGCTATGCACCCAGGGTGAAGGATCTGGCCAGCCGTGACGTGGTCAGCCGGGCCATCGCCACCGAGGTGCGCGAAGGCCGCGGCTGCGGCCCGGACCGGGACCATGTGCTGCTCAAGCTGGATCACCTGGGCGAGGAGGTGGTGGCCAAGCGTCTGCCCGGCATTCGCGATACGGTGAAGACCTTCCTGCACATCGACCCGGCGCACGAACCCATCCCGGTCTATCCCACCGCGCACTACACCATGGGCGGGATTCCGACCAACCGTACCGGCCAGGTGGTCGCCCCCGAACACCACGGGCCGGAGGAGCCGGTGCAGGGCCTGTACGCCGCCGGCGAATGCGCCTGCGTCTCGGTGCACGGCGCCAACCGCCTGGGCGGCAACTCGCTGCTGGACATCCTGGTGTTCGGCCGCGCCGCGGCCAACCACATCATCGAGTTCCTGGCCGAGCACCGCTACCACCGCCCGCTCAACCAGGACAGCGTGGACCGGGCGCTGGAGCGACTGGCCCGCTGGGACCGGCCGGCCGGAGGAGAGCGGGTCAGCAGCATTCGCAGCGAACTGCAGCGGACGATGGAGGATTACTGCGGTGTCTTCCGCACCGAGGAGGTGCTGCGCGAAGGGGTGGACCGGGTGCTGGCCCTGCAGGCGCGGCTGGCCGATGCCGGCATCGAGGATCACAGCAAGGTGTTCAACACCGCCCGCATCGAGGCGCTGGAACTGGAGAACCTGATGGATGTGGCGCTGGCCACCGTGTGCTCGGCGCTGGAGCGGCGCGAGAGCCGCGGCGCGCATTCGCGCATCGACTATCCCGAGCGCGACGACAACCAGTGGCTCAGGCATTCACTGTTCTACAAGCAGGAGCAGCGGGTGGACTTCAAACCGGTACGCATCAAACCGCTGAGCGTGGATACTTTCCCGCCCAAGGAGCGGGTGTATTGATGGGATACAAGACGCAGGGTACAGACGTGCACTGCGACGCGCGTCGGGTTACGCTTCGCTAACCCGACCTACACAGGCTGAAACCTCGACTCTCGGCGCTACATATGAAATTCTCGATCTACCGCTACAACCCGGACACCGACGGCAAACCCTGGATGCAGGACCTCGAACTCCCGGAGTCGGAGATCAGGCCCGGCATGATGCTGCTCGATGCCCTGCTGGCGCTGAAGGCGCAGGACGAAAGCCTCAGCTTCCGCCGCTCCTGTCAGGAGGGGGTGTGCGGCTCGGACGCCATGAACATCAACGGCCGCAACGGCCTGGCCTGCATCACGCCCCTCAAGGAACTCAGACAGCCGGTGACCCTGCGGCCGCTGCCGGGGATGCCGGTGGTGCGCGATCTGATCGTGGATCTGGAACCCTTCTACCAGCAGTACCGCGCGGCCAGACCCTGGCTGATCAACGAGGACCCCGAGCCGGAGGTGGAACGGCTGCAGAGCCCGGCCGAGCGCGAACGCCTGGACGGCCTGTACGAATGCATCCTCTGCGCCTGCTGTTCGACCTCCTGCCCGTCCTTCTGGTGGAACCCGGACAAGTTTCTGGGGCCGGCCGCGCTGCTGCAGTCCTGGCGCTTCCTCGCCGACAGCCGCGACCAGGCCACCGACGAGCGTCTGGATGCCCTGGAAGGACCGTTCAAGCTGTTCCGCTGCCACACCATCATGAACTGCGTGGAGGCCTGTCCCAAGGGGTTGAACCCCACCCGCGCCATCGGTCACATCAAGGAACTCATGCTGAAGAGGTCGCTCTAGTTTTCATGGCCACGGAATGTAGGATGGGTGGAGCGCAGCGCAACCCATCATCGTCCTCCCGGGCGATGGGTTACGGCGCACGGCGCCTCCACCCATTCTACGCAACGGTGAAATGATGACGGCATCCGACAACCGCCGCGCCCGCCTGCTGTGGCAATGCCGGCGCGGCATGCGCGAGTTGGACCTGATGCTGCTGGCCTATGTCGATTCCCGCTACCATGAACTGGATGCGGCCGGCGTGCAGCGACTGGAACAGTTGCTGGAGTATCCGGATCAGGTGCTGCTGGAAGTGCTCATGGGCCGACAGCCGCCGGCCGACCCGGCCCTGGCCGAACTGGCGCGGGCGATCCGCGCGGCGGCCGGGAGTCATGATGGTTGAAAACCTTCAACGCAGGGGCGTTTATGCCCGATGGGTACAAAGGCGCAGAGATCGCAAAAATTGCAAATTTATCGACAAACGTTGGTAGCCCTGATCATGTTTTCCCGTCATTCCGGCCCGCGCCGGAATGGCGGATAATCATTCTGATATCCACCTGCCTCAATAATCTCTGCGTCTCCGCGCCTCTGCGTTGAAGGATTTTGAATAACTCATATGCCCATCGAAATCGAACGCAAATTCCTGGTCACCTCCGACGCCTGGCGCGACGACGCCGATGCCGGCGTGCGCTACCGCCAGGGTTATCTGACCCGGGTGATCGGAGACACGGACGTCAAGGCCTCGGTGCGGGTGCGCACCGCCGGCGATCGGGCCTGGCTCAACATCAAGAGCGCCGAACTGGGGGTGTGGCGACTGGAATACGAATACGCCATCCCGCTGGCCGAGGCGGAGGAGATGCTGGACCGGCTTTCCCTGGGCCGGCTGGTGGAGAAGACCCGCTACCATGTCCCGGTGGCCGGGCATGTGTGGGAGGTGGATGTGTTCGAGGGCGACAACGCCGGACTGGTGGTGGCCGAGATCGAACTGCAGGCCGAGGACGAGGCCTTCGCACGGCCGGACTGGGCCGGGGCCGAGGTTTCCGACGATCCGCGTTATTACAATGTCTACCTGGCGGAGCACCCCTGGCCGAGTTGGGACTGACGGGTGATGATCCGCTGGCGCCTCCTGCTGCTGCTGACAGCGGTCCTGCTGACGCCGGCCTGCCAGTCGCCTGCTGAGGACGTCATCCGGCTCGGCATTGCCGGGCGGCCCGCCAACCTGGATCCGCTGCACGCCACCGACGCGGCGTCCGCGCGCGTCAACCGGCTGCTGTACCGCTCCCTGGTCGATTTCGACGCGCAGCAGCGGCCGGTGCCGGAACTGGCGCGCTGGGAGCGCCTGACGCCGACCCGTTACCGCTTTCATCTCGATCCTGAGCGCGCCCCCTTCCATGACGGCGCGCCCCTGACCGCCGCCGACGTGGTCGCGACCTACCGGGCGGTGCTGGATCCGGCCACCGGATCACCGCACCGCGGCCTGCTCAGTCTGATCGGGCAGGTCAGCGCCGTCGACGCCGACACGGTCGAGTTTCTGCTGAATCGCGCCGACCGGCTGTTCCCCGGTTATCTGGTCATCGGCATCGTGCCGGCCCGCCTGCTGGCGCAGGGGCATGACTTTCAGCGTGCACCGATCGGCAGCGGCCCCCTGGAACTGATCGAGCGGGGCGGCGACGGCCAGCTGCGGCTGCGCCGGCGCAGTGATGGCCAGCAGCTTGCCGTCCAGCAGGTGAAGGACCCGACGGTGCGGGTGCTCAAGCTGCAGCGCGGTGAACTGGACATCATCCAGAACGATCTGCCGGCCGAACTGATCGGCTACCTGGACGGCCGCGAGGATATCCGGATCGAACGCCATCGCGGCGCAAATTTCAGTTATATCGGGTTCAATCTCGAGGATGCGCAGACCGGCGACCCGCGCCTGCGCCGGGCCGTGGCCCACGCCATCGACCGCGCCGCCATCATCGAGCATCTGCTGGCTGGTGCGGCGCGGCCGGCCGGGGCGCTGCTGCCGCCCGGGCACTGGGCCGGGCACCCGGAACTGGACGGGGTGGACTACGATCCGGATCGGGCCCGGGCCTTGCTGAGCGAACTCGGCTACGGCCCGCAGCGGCTGCTGGAGCTCAGTTACAAGACCTCGAGCGATCCGCTGCGGCTGCGCATCGCCACCGTGTTCCAGGACCAGCTGGCCCGCGTCGGCATCCGGCTCAGACTGCAGAGCTACGACTGGGGCACCTTCTACGGCGACATCAAGGCCGGGCGCTTTCAGCTCTACAGCCTGATGTGGGTGGGCATCAAGACCCCGGACATCTTCCGTCACGTGTTCCACAGCGCCTCGCTCCCGCCCGGCGGCGCCAACCGCGGCCGCTATCGGGATGCGCAGACCGATGCCTGGATCGAGGCGGCCGAGGCGGCGCAGACACAGACCGAGCAGGTCACGTATTATCGACGCATCCAGGCGCGGTTGCTGGAGACCCTGCCGTATGTCCCGCTGTGGTACGAGGATCATGTCTACGCCGCGCGGGCGGATATCCGGGGTTACCGCCTCAACCTGCACGGCAATTACGACGGGCTGCTCGAGGTGCAGCGCAGATGACACAGACGCCGCCGCGACGCTACCTGCGGGTCACGCTGGACGATCAGCGCCTGCAGCTGATCGAGCAGGGTGAGCCCCAACTGGAATATCCGGTCTCGACCGGTGCGGCCGGGCCGGGCGAGCGCGACGGCAGCGGCTGTACCCCGCGCGGCTGGCACCGCATCCGCATCCGCATCGGGGCCGACTGCCCGCTCAATACCGTGTTCGTCGGCCGCCGGCCGACCGGCGAGATCTACAGCCCCGAACTGGCCGCCAGCGCACCGGGACGGGACTGGATCCTGACCCGCATCCTGTGGCTGACCGGCCTGGAGCCCGGCTGCAACCGCGGCGGGGCGGTCGACACCCTGCGCCGCTACATCTACATCCACGGCTGCCCGGACAGCGAGCCCATGGGCGTGCCGGCCTCGCACGGCTGCATCCGCATGCGCAATGCCGATCTGCTGGAACTGTTCGAACAGGTGGAGACGGGGTTGCCGGTACTGATCCGGTAGGATGGGTGGAGCGCAGCGCAACCCATCGTTGCATGATTTGGTGTGGCGGGTTAAGGCGCCCGGCGTCTTCACCCATCCTACAACGCTAATCCAGTAGGATGGGTGGAGCCAAGCGCAACCCATCGTCACGAGACTGACCCGATGGGTTACGGCGCTATGCGCCTCCACCCATCCTACGCGTAGGTCGGGTTAGCCCGCGGGGCGTAACCCGACAAAATACCGCGGTTGTGTCGGGTTACGCTGCGCTGACCCGAGCTACAGGTCTGCAATGAAACCAAGCCATATCATCGTCAGGCAAGACATATGCTCGCTGAACTGACCCGTCGCCTGCTCAGCACCGCCGTCGTGGTGCTGGGCGTGGTGGTGCTGGTGTTCCTGCTGATCCATCTCATCCCCGGCGACCCGGTGGACGTGATGCTGGGCGAGGCCGCCACGGCGGCTGACCGCGAGGCGCTGCGCCACCAGCTGGGACTGGACCGGCCGCTGACGGCGCAGCTGGGCGACTACCTGGGCGGCCTGGCCCGGGGGGATCTGGGGCAGTCGCTGCAGCAGCGCCGGCCGATCGGCGAACTGCTGGCCGAACGCATTCCCGCCACCCTGGAACTGGCGCTGGCCGCACTGGCCTTCACCCTGGTGCTGGCACTGCCGCTGGGGCTGCTGGCGGCGGTGCGCCGCAACAGCGGCTGGGACCGCGGCGCGATGGCCTTCTCGCTGCTGGGGGTGTCCATCCCCAACTTCTGGCTGGGGCCGCTGCTGATCCTGCTGTTCGCGGTCGGGCTGGGCTGGCTGCCGGTCAGCGGCCGCGACGCGCCCGGCGCGCTGATCCTGCCGGCGCTGACCCTGGGCCTGTCGCTGGCGGCGGTGCTGTCGCGCATGGTGCGCAGCAGCGTGCTGGAGGTGCTGGGCGAGGATTTCATCCGCAGCGCCTATGCCCGCGGTCTGTCCACGCGCCAGGTGCTGACCCGCCACGCCCTGCCCAATGCGCTGCTGCCGGTGATCACGGTGCTGGGCCTGCAGCTGGGCACCCTGCTGGCCGGCGCGGTGATCACCGAGGTGGTGTTCGGCTGGCCCGGCCTGGGCTCGCTGACCATCGAGGCCATCCAGGGCCGCGACTATCCCCTGGTGCAGGCCTGCGTCCTGCTCATCAGTTTGAGCTATGTGCTGGTCAACATGCTGACCGATCTGCTCTACGCCGGGATCGATCCGCGCATCCGGCTGGGGGCGGACTGATGATGCGCCGGCTTCCCTTGCTCATCCTGCTGCTGTGGGCGCTGGCCGCGCTGCTGGCCGGGGTGGGCGCGCTCGAGCCCGACCGCATCCGGCTGGAACTGATCCTGGCCCCGCCCTGGGAGGCCGGCGGCCTGGGCTACGACGACCTGGGCCGCCCGCTGCTGGACCGGGTGATCGCCGGTGCCCGCACCTCCTTCTGGGTGGCGCTGTGGGTGGTGAGCCTGTCGGCCGTGACCGGTACCCTGATCGGCAGCGTCAGCGGCTACCTGGGGGGCTGGACGGACCGGATGATCGTCCATGTGATCGACATCTTTCTCGCCTTCCCGGGAATCCTGCTGGCCATCGCGCTTGCCGGTATACTGGGGCCGGGGATCGGCAATGTGGTCATCGCCCTCAGCCTGGTCGGCTGGGTGGGTTTCGCCCGCCTGGCCCGGGCCCAGGTGTTGTCACTGAAGCAGCGCGAGCACGTCAGCGCAGCGATTGCCCTGGGCAGCCGCCGGCGCCGGATCATCCTGCGCCACCTGATCCCGCTGCTGAGCGCGCCCCTGATCGTGGAGGCGACCTTCGGCGTGGCCTCCATCGTGATCGCCGAGGCCGGGCTGTCGTTCCTGGGGCTGGGGGTGCAACCGCCGGCGGCCTCCTGGGGCAGCATGATCCGCGACGGCACCCGCTACCTGCTGGTCGCACCGCACATGGTGCTGGTGCCCGGCACGGCCATGCTGCTGGTAGTCCTGGCGGTGAACCTGCTGGGCGATCGGCTGCGCGATCGGATGGATGTGCGGCTGCGTTGACATAATGACCACGGACATAAACGGAACTATTGCGTAGGATGGGTGAAGGCGCAAAGCGCCGTAACCCATCATGTCCTGCCGCACCGCGATGGGTTACGCTTCGCTTCACCCATCCTACGCCCCGCTATGAACAATTAAGGAAACAACCACCATGTCACTGGGACCGGTCATGCTGGACATCGAGGGTCTGCGGCCCACCGCCGCGGAGCGCGAACTGCTGTGCCGGCCCGAGGTCGGCGGGGTGATTCTGTTCAGCCGCAACTACACTTCGCCCGACCAGCTGCAGGAACTCATCGACGAACTGCACGGTCTGCGTGACCCGCGGCTGCTCATCGCCGTGGACCAGGAAGGCGGGCGGGTGCAGCGCTTCCGCGACGGTTTCACCCGGCTGCCGCCGGTGGCTGAACTGGGCCGGGTCTATGACGAGGACCGCGCCCGTGCCCTTGCGCTGGCCGAGACCACCGGCTGGCTGATGGCCAGCGAACTGCGCGCCATGGGCGTGGACCTGAGCTTCGCGCCGGTGCTGGACATCGACCGCCGCCGCAGTTCGGTGATCGGCGACCGCGCCTTCCACCGCCGACCGGAGGCGGTGGCGGAACTGGCCCACGCCTACCAGAAGGGCATGCAGAGCGCGGGCATGGCGGCGGTGGGCAAGCACTACCCGGGCCACGGCGGGGTGGAGGCCGACTCCCATCTGGACCTGCCGGTGGACGAGCGCGAACTGGCCGATCTGGAACTGGAGGATCTGCTGCCCTTCGAGCGCTTGATTCATCAGGGCCTGGCCGGGATCATGGTTGCCCATGTGCTGTATCCCCGGATCGATGCCGACCTGGCCGGCTTCTCGGCTTTCTGGCTGCAGGATTACCTGCGCCGGCAGTTGCGCTTTCAGGGGGTGATCTTCAGCGATGATCTCGGCATGGCCGCCGCCGAGCGCGCCGGCGACATGGTGGCGCGGGCCCGCAGTGCGCTGAATGCCGGTTGCGACATGATCCTGGTCTGCAATCGCCCGCGGGAGGCGCGGGCCGTGGTCGAGGCGCTGGAGGGCTACGAGAACCCGGCCTCGCAGGCGCGGCTGATCCGGCTGCACGGCCGCCGGGCGCTGACACCGGAGGAACTGCGCCGCGAGCGGCGCTGGCGCGAGGCGGTGGCCGCAGTGCAGGGCTATGACAGCGAGCCGCTGTTGGATATGGATCTGGAATAACGTAATTAATTTCTCGTCATTGCGAGCGAAGCGTGGCAATCTCTGGCCGCACAGATCCCTTGTTCCGAGATCGCCGCAGCGCATTGCGCCACGCAATGGCGGGGTCGTCTGAAACGCCGTGAGACAACACAATCCGCATGGAAAACTTCATCGAACACATCAGGCCGCTGTATGCCTGGAGCACCGAAAACACCTGGATCTACCAGGTATTCATCATCGTCTTCGTCTCGCTGCTGCTGAGCTATATCGCCGGCAAGCTGCTCGACCGTCTGTATGCGCGGTTTCAGAAGACCCGCAACACCTGGGACGATGCGCTGGCCGAGTCGGCGCGCAAGCCGGTGCGGGTGCTGATCTGGATCATCGGCATCGCCTTCGCCGCCGAGATCATCCACGCCAAGACGGATACCCCCATCTTCACCGCCGTGGACCCGATACGCGACGTCGGCGTGATCGCGGTCATGGCCTGGTTCCTGCTGCGCCTGATCAACAACGTCCAGAAGAATGTGCTGCAGCAGCACGCGAGCGACGACAAGCCCTACGACCGCACCACCCTGGATGCCATCGGCAAGCTGCTGCGCGCCACCGTCATCATCACCGCCTTTCTGGTGGTGCTGCAGACGCTGGGGTTCAGCATCTCCGGCGTGCTGGCCTTCGGCGGTATCGGCGGCATCGCGGTGGGCTTCGCTGCCAAGGACATGCTGGCCAATTTCTTCGGTGCCATGCTGGTCTACCTGGACCGCCCCTTCAATGTCGGCGACTGGATCCGCTCGCCGGACCGCGAGATCGAGGGCGTCGTGGAGGACATCGGCTGGCGCATCACCACCATCCGCACCTTCGACAAGCGGCCGCTGTACGTGCCCAACTCGGTCTTCACCAGCATCATCGTGGAGAACCCGCGGCGCATGAGTCACCGCCGCATCTTCGAGACCATCGGCATCCGCTATGACGACATGGACAAGATGCATGCCATCACCGACGAGGTGCGGGAGATGCTGCAGACGCATGAAGAGATTGATGACTCCCAGACCCTGATGGTCTACTTCAACGCCTTCAATGCCTCGTCCATCGACTTCATGGTCTACACCTTCACCCATACCACGGTCTGGACCGAGTTCCACCGCATCAAACACGAGATCCTGTTGAAGATCGCCGATATCATCGCCAGCCACGGCGCCGAGATCGCCTACCCGACCCGTACCCTGCATGTGCCGGAGCGGCTGCTGCTGGGACGTGATGATGAAGGGGATGCGCCCGACGAAGATGCGGCCCCGGCCCCGGCGGGCGGTCAGTGAGCCGGCGCCGCCCGCGCATCGGCCTGGCCCTGGGCGGCGGCGCGGCGCGCGGCTGGGCGCATATCGGTGTCATCCAGTACCTGAAGGACGAAGGCATCGATGTGGATGTGATCTGCGGCACCTCCATCGGTTCCATCGTCGGCGGTGCCGAGGCCGCCGGCCAGCTCGATACCCTGCGCGAGTGGCTGGAGCAGCTGGAATGGCAGGACATCATCCGCTACCTGGACGTGACCTTCACCGGCGGCCTGCTCCAGGGCACCAAGCTGATGGACTTCTTCCGCGAGCGGTTGCAGGACGCCGAGATCGATAAACTGGATCGCCCGTTCGCGGCCGTGGCCACGGAACTGTCCAACGGCCAGGAGGTATGGCTGCAATCCGGATCGCTGATGGACGCCATGCGCGCCTCCATCGCGCTGCCGGGCCTGTTCACGCCGGTGGAACGGGACGGCCGCTGGCTGGTCGATGGCGGCCTGGTCAACCCGGTGCCGGTGTCGCTGTGCCGGGCGCTGGGCGCCGAGCGCATCATCGCGGTGGATCTGAACTCCGATATCCTCGGCCGGCGTACCGGCAAGCCACCCCGCTCGCTGCCCGCCGAAGAGGACGAGTCGGCGCAGAAGGCCTGGGGCAAGATGTTACGCAAGGGCGACTGGCAGGGCATGTTCCAGACCCTGTTTCATGCGCCCATGGAGCAGTGGAAAAGCTATTTCCAGCGCGAGGCGAGTGCGCCGCCGTCGCTGGTCGACGTACTGGCACAAAGTGTTTACATTATGCAGGTGCGCATCACCCGCGCGCGCATGGCCGGGGATCCGCCTGACGTGCTGCTGACCCCGCGGCTGTCCCAGATCCGGTTGCTGGAGTTCCACCGTGCGACCGAGGCCATCGAGGAAGGCTACAAGGTCGCCAGACGGGCCGGCGACCAGATCAAGCGGCTCCTGGAATGATAAAAACCGTAGGATGGGTGAAGCGAAGCGCAACCCATCGTCGTTCGATATCCGATGGGTTGCGGCGCCCGGCGCCTCCACCCATCCTACCCGGGATACAACCCGAAGCCCCAGAATCAAAAGCTGACCAATGACCGATATCACCCCCACCGAAGCCCGCCAGGTGCTGGAACGCGCCGAATGCGTGCACAGCGCCGAGGTCGTGCAGGACAGCCTGGACAGCATGGCCACCGCCATCACCGAACGCATGCAGGATGCCAACCCCCTGGTGATCAGCGTCATGACCGGCGCCATCGTGCTGGCCGGGCAGTTGCTGCCGCGGCTGCACTTCCCCCTGCAGCTGGATTATGTCCACGCCACCCGCTACCGCGGCCGCACCAAGGGCGGGGAACTGTACTGGATCAACCGCCCCAACTTCCCGCTCAAGGGCCGCACCGTGCTGATCCTGGACGACATCCTGGACGAGGGCCTCACCCTGGAGGCGATCAAGGACTTCTGCCTGCAGGAAGGGGCCGCGACGGTCTACAGCGCGGTGCTGGTGCGCAAGCGCCATGACCGCTGCGTGGACGGGGTCGAGGCGGATTTCACCGGGCTGCAGGTCGAGGACCGCTATGTCTTCGGCTGCGGCATGGACTATCACGGTTATCACCGCAATCTGCCGGCGATCTACGCCGTGGATGAATAAGGCAACAAGGAACCTCACTTCATGGCAAAACTGGCAATCATCGGCGGCAGCGGACTGGACAAGCTCAAGAACCTGGAGATCGAGCGGCGCGAGGTGCTGCAGACGCCCTACGGCGAGCCGTCCGGGCCGCTCACCCACGGCCGCATCAGCGGCACCCAGGTGGTGTTCCTGCCGCGTCACGGCTCGGGCCACACCATCCCGCCGCACAAGGTCAATTACCGCGCCAACATCTGGGCGCTGCATCACATCGGCATCCAGGACATCATCGCCGTGGCCGCCGTGGGCGGCATCACCCGCGGCATGGCGCCGGCGACCCTGGCCTTCCCGGATCAGATCATCGACTACACCTGGGGCCGGGAGAACACCTTCTTCGACGACGATGACAGCGCCGTCACGCATATCGACTTCACCTATCCCTACTGCATCGAGCTGCGCCGCAAGCTGATCGAGACCACGCGCCGCGAGGGCATCACCGCCATCGAGCGCGGCACCTACGGCGCCACCCAGGGCCCGCGCCTGGAGACCGCCGCCGAGATCGACCGGCTGGAGCGCGACGGCTGCGACATGGTCGGCATGACCGGCATGCCCGAGGCCGCCCTGGCGGCGGAGAAGGGCATGTGCTATGCCTCCTGTGCCGTCGTGGCCAACTGGGCCGCCGGCCGCGGCGAAGGCGACGGCCACATCACCATGGAGGAGATCGAGGTGCATCTGAAGAACGCCATGACCAAGGTGCGCGGCCTGCTGGAGGCGGTGATTCCCGCGCTGTAGTGGATTGTCTATCATGTAGGTCGGGTTAGCGTAGCGTAACCCGACAGTCCGCGGCATGTTGGGTTACGGTGCTGCGCACCTAACCCAACCTACGTGCTGGATGCGGGAATGACGACGTCTTAAAGCATATAGGTCGGGTTAGCGCAGCGTAACCCGACATGATCGCGATATTCTGTCGGGTTACGCCCTGTCGGGCTAACCCGGCCTACGTCGACTGCAAGGAGGTTATTCATGCTCAACCCCGGCGACACCGCCCCCGACTTCAGTCTGGAGGAGACCGACGGCGAACAGGTCCAGCTGTCCGGATTCAAGGGCGAGAAGAATGTCGTGATCTATTTCTACCCCAAGGACGACACCCCCGGCTGCACCGTCGAGGCGCAGGACTTCACCGCCCTGCAGGAGCAGTTCGACGCCGCCGACACGGTGGTGCTCGGCATCAGCCGCGACGACTGCGGCAGCCATGCCGCCTTCCGCGACAAATACGGCCTGACCGTGAAGCTGCTGTCCGATCCCGATGCCAGCGTGTGCGAGCAGTACGGCGTCTGGCAGGAAAAGGCCAAGGGCGGCGAGAAGAAGATGGGCATCGTGCGCTCGACCTTCATCGTCGACCAGGCCGGTACCGTGCGCCACGCCCTGTACGGCGTATCCGCCGAAGGCCATGCGCAGGAGGTGCTGGAGAAGATCAAGGCACTGTAGGCCACGTCCATGACCCGCGAGCTTTCCGATCCCGCCAGCAAGCTGGTGGTGCGCAACGCCCGGCTCGGCGACGTGCCGGCCATCGCCGAGCTGTCCGAGCGCGTCTACACCGGCACCGGCCTGCACGGCTATGCCGAGGGCGCGGTGCGCGGCCAGATCAACCATTTCCCCGAGGGCCAGTTCGTCATCCTGGTCGATGACAAGGTGGTGGGTTACTGCGCGACCTTCCGGGTGAAGGAGGCGGTCGGGCTCAAGCGTCACACCTGGGGCGAGATCACCGGCAACGGCCACGCCTCACGCCACGACCCGGACGGCGACTGGCTCTACGGCATGGAGGTCTGCGTCGATCCCGACTACCGCGGCTACCGACTCGGCCAGCGCCTGTACAACGCGCGCAAGCAGCTGTGCCAGCGGCTGGGCCTGAAGGGCATCGTCTTCGCCGGGCGGCTGCCCACCCTGGCCAAACGCCTGAAAAAATTCGGCTCAGTCGAGGCCTATGTCGAGGCGATCCGGGAGCGCCAGGCACGCGACCCGGTGCTGTCGTTCCAGCTGCGCAACGGCTTCGAGGTCATCGACATCATTCCGGGCTATCTGACCGCCGACCACCAGTCCATGGGCTACGGCATCCACCTGCGCTGGCAGAACCCCAAGGTGGCCACCAACGAGGAGGTCAAAACCAGCAAGGACTACGGCGGCCGCCTGCCCGACAGCATCCGCGTGGGCACGGTGCAGTACATGCAGCGCCGGGTGCTGTCCTTCGACGAATTCCTGAAGATGGTGGCCTATTTCGTCGATGTGGTGGCCGACTACTCCGGCGACTTCGTGGTCTTCCCCGAGATGTTCACCCTGCAGCTGCTGTCCATCGAGGACCAGCAGCTCTCACCGGCCGAGTCCATCGAGGCCCTGACCAAGTACACCCCGCGCCTGATCGAGGCCCTGCGCGACATGGCGCTGCGCTACAACATCAACATCATCGGCGGCTCGCACCCCACCCGGGTCGAATCCGGCCGGGTGGAGAACATCTCCTACGTGTTCCTGCGCGACGGCACCGTGCACGAGCAGCCCAAGATCCATCCCACCCCCAACGAGGTCTACTGGTGGAACATCGAGGGCGGCAGCACCCTGCACGCCATCGACACCGACTGCGGCCCCATCGGCGTGCTGATCTGCTACGACGCCGAGTTCCCCGAACTGGCGCGTTACCTCACCGACCAGGGCATCCGCATCCTGTTCGTCCCCTTCTGCACCGACGAGCGCCAGAGCTACCTGCGGGTGCGCTACTGCTGCCAGGCCCGCGCGGTGGAGAACCAGCTATATGTCGTCATGTCCGGCAATGTCGGCAACCTGCCCAATGTCGCCAATATGGACATCCAGTATGCCCAGAGCTGCATCCTCACCCCCTGCGACTTCCCCTTCGCCCGCGACGGCATCGCCGCCGACACCACCCCGAATGTCGAGACCGTCGCGATCGCCGACCTGCGCCCCGAGACCCTGACCATGGCCCGCAACAACGGCACGGTGAAGAATTTGCGCGACCGCCGGCACGACCTGTACCGGCTGCAGTGGCTGGGGAAGTAGGGGTGGAATTGGCGTATCACAAACTCAATAATCCTTATCTCACTGATATATAAGCGGATAATCCGGCTTGATATGTACACTATTTGTGCATACGATTAAATCATGGACTATGAGTGGGATCCACGGAAGGCTGCCCATAACCTCAGCAAGCATGGCGTCGATTTCGCCGATGCAGTGGTTGCGCTCGAAGATGAGAATGCGCTGACGATTGAGGATCGGGATAGCGGCGAACTGAGGTTCAAGACCCTGGGAATGGGGCCGTACCTGAAAGTCCTATATGTGGTGCATGCCGAGCGTGGGAATAATCGCATACGCATCATATCTGCCCGGCGTGCAACCAGACGTGAAATCAGACAGTACTATCAAGGTCTCGATCACCATGGCTGAAGATTTTTCCAAAGCGAAGCGCGGACCGGTCGTCAAATCCGATCCAAACAAGGTTCGGATCACAATACGGCTCGATACGGATATTGTCGAACATTTCAAGAACCGGGTGCATGCAAGTGGTGGTGGAAATTATCAGACGCTGATTAACAATGCCTTGAGGGAATATATACAGGCGCACGATAAGGAACTTGAAAGCATCTTGCGTAAAATAATACGGGAAGAATTGAAGCGCGCTGTGTAATCAAAACCATATTGCCATAACCTTCGCTCACAGTCCTGCCTTTCGCTGAATCTGAGTATCAGAAGTTCCGCTGTCGGCACTTAGCGGACTTTGAAGATACCACGTCATTGCGAGGAGCAAAGCGACGTGGCAATCTCCCAAAGATACAGCTAAATCATCATCGTTAAGGATGACGAAATGGAAAAAAGCCCGCTGTGTATATCCTGTGCAACCGGCCGCATGGCACATTATATATTGGTGTCACCAGCAATCTTCCAAAACGGATCTGGCAACATAGAAGCAAGACAGTCAGAGGATTTACTGCAAAATACAATGTAACGCGACTGATCTGGTTTGAGCTTTTTGAAACAATGGACCTGGCCATTGAAAGAGAGAAGCAGCTGAAGGGCAGGCCGAGAAAAGCGAAGGTTGCGTTGATAGAGGATGGAAACCCGGTATGGCGGGATCTTTTCGAGGAAATTTGTGGCTGAAGGAGATTGCCACGTCGCTTCGCTCCTCGCAATGACGGGTAATCAGAGACCGCTTCTGGTCGGTAACGGACCATCACTCGGCGGGTTGGCTGTCTGTCGGGATTAAAGGGGGATTAAAGGGGTCGGTGATTAAAGTGATTAAAGGGGTCGGTGACAAACCGCAATCGTTCTCATTTGTCATCGACCCCTTTTACTGCTTTTACTGTGTGACAAAATATTGATATGGTTTTCTGGTATGTGACTTGCTGAGAATATGAAGATGCACCCCTGTAAACCCTTTAATAACAGGGGGTCGACATGAGGATTTATGATGGGTTTTTTTTATCCGAGAGTTTTTGCGTGCTGCTGTGTAGTATTTTGTTTTCCACTAATTGCGTCAGCAAGTGCGATACGTATAGAAGCCACATACATCTATATTGATGGTTCATACATGGATATCCATGCAACTGTTTCCGATGCCTATAATTTTGTTATAGGTTGGAATAATGAAGCTACGGGTTTAAGCTTTAGTGGAATTGGCGGTATTGCCTATGATGCGTCTTCAGATATTAGTTACGATATAGCATTATCTGATGGCGCTTTGGAATTGTATAATACTTCTAATATTGATTTTGGGGATTATGGCGATGAAGTTAAATATGAATTAACAGATTATGAATCTTTTGCATACCCGAAGTGGTTTGAATGGAAAAGAGGTTCGTTTTCTAGTTTTTTAATAACAGGAAACATAGGAGGAGTTCGTACTATACCGTCTCCTATTGACGGGGGAGCTGGCTTGTCGGTTTCATCAATACCGCTTCCAGCAACAGTCTGGCTATTTTTCTCAGGTTTGCTTGGGTTTTTTGGTGTGGCTAGGCGCAAGAAAGCTGCATAAGTATTTAGCAGTAGTATTCTTAAAAGCGGCTCCCTCGGGCTAGGCGTTACACAAAGGTGTTGCTCGCAATGCAATCTAGATTCCCGGAAATCTCCGTTTACATAGTTATAACTTATTGATTATTAAATCAATCGAACTATTCGTTAAAACTTAGTAGGAGTCTTGACGTTATATACTTAGAAATGTACTATACTATGTACACATCTACGTATTCTATTCTGTATGCGAGAGAGGCAATGAGCGTACAAAAGATTCTTGCTGATGAGACGGTGTCAATCACCGAGTTTCGCAAAAGACCTCAGGCGTACTTCACTGATCATGCAATTGCCGTGTTATCCAACAATCGCACGGCAGGTTATATTCTCGGCGCCGAGGTCTATGAAACACTGCTGAGTGTCTTACAGCAAAGTCAGCAATTCGATTCATTCGAGGGGCGTTTCCGGCCAACTGCTGCGCGGTTGAGAGAAATCGCGGAACAAGGGGAAAAACTACTGGAACAAGCCAGTGAAGAAGATTTAGGCTCCTTCTCTGAGTGATGCGGGTTTTCAAGAGTCGGCTGCTTCAGAGGCAACTCAGTCAGTCTGAATTGAATCAACTTGTAGCTGATTTCAAGCAGTACAAGGAAACGGGTATCCCTGCGAGTTATTTTGGTCGGGATATCCCATACGATCATCCGCACACTCTGCCTTCCGTTCGCAGCGAGCAAATTATGCATTTGCATCTGGCGGAAGAAACTCGACAATGGACCAAGCAACAACCGCAGTACAATCGCACCAGCGATCATCACTTGGTCTACTGTCAGGGATTCTTTGACCTTAATTGTTTTTTATTGATGGCGATCCTGAGGCCGGACGCGCATCACCAGGCGCGCGATAACACCATCATGCGTAATCTCGCTACTATGGCTGCGAAATTTCGCGCGGAATTCTAAATCTCCTGCGACACCTCTTCAATCGGGTGGGTTTCCCAAAGATGGGGCCCGAAATTCGCGCACGCCGGAAGATTTCTTCCCCAAAAGAAAGCCCCTATAACCCATTTAGATTATAGGGGGATTAAATCAAAAACCGCTTAGACGAGCAACACCTTTGTGTAACGCCTAGACCCTCGGGAGCCGTTTTTTTTGGCAGAATATCCGCTCCTGGTCGGCTGCGGACATTACTCTGTAGGGGAGGAGTCCGGAGTTTCTTCGGTTTTGTCTTCTGATGCTTCTGTTGCCTCAACCGGCGTGATCCGTGCGATCACCCCCAACCGCGGATGGTCCAGGTAGTGCAGTTCGTTGCTGCGCATGCGGCGTGACTGCTGCAGGCGGATGGGTTGGTAGACGATGCCGCCGTCCTCACCGTACGGACTGCTGTCCGCTGACGGACCCAGGCGTTCCTGATAGACCAGGTCCGCTACCAGGTGCAGGTAGCGTGAGCGGTAGACCATGAGGGTGCCTTCCAGCAGCTGCATTTCTCCCCTGAAGGCGGATTCGGATGCCAGGCCGGAAGGCGCTGTGACGGTGCCGGGTGCGCGCAGAGGGTGGCTTTCCGGGTACACCGGCAGGGCGCTGCCGAGGGGGATGTTGATGCGCACGGGCAGGGCGGCATTACGCTCCCAGCCCGGCTGGCGCCAGGCGAAGTGGAGCAGGGGACGATACTGTCTGGAACGCGCCAGGGCGCCGGTGATGGCATCGAGCCGGTAGGCCTTGCGCGGCAGCGGCTGCAGTGCCGGGGTGTGGTCGAAGTACCAGGCCGAGGCGAGGTCGGGGCCGGATTGCAGCGCCGGCCAGTATTCCTCGCCGGTGTCCGGGTCCAGGCTGGCGTAGACGATGATTTCCACGTCGTACTGGTCAGCGGCCGGCACAGCGGCGCTCATCAGCAGGGCAAGGGTGGCCAGGAACAGGCGACGCAGTAACATAAATAAGCCTCTGGTTTAATCGTCATTGCGAGGCGCGGAGCGCCGCGGCAATCCTCAACTGTTTTCAGGTGTGTTACGAGATTGCCGCGCTTCGCTCGCAATGACGGGACTATCAGGATTCAGTTGGCCTTTTTCAGGCGGCCTCGGGGCTGATCTCGTTCAGCAGCCGGGCCACGGTCTCCAGCCGGGTCTCGGCGTCCGGCATGTCCAGGGTGAAGCGCAGCTTCTCCACCCCGTCCAGACGGTAGTTCGCCGGTGCGGTCTGCACCAGCTGCACGATGCGGGCGGCATCGACCTGCGGCTGTTCGGTGAATTCGAAGCGGCCGGCGGTCTCGCCGGCGTCGATCTTGCGGATGCCCAGCGGCAGCGCCCTGAGCTTGAGCCGGGTGATGGCGAACAGGTTCTTCACCTGCGGCGGCAGCAGCCCGAAGCGGTCGATCAGCTCCACCTGCAGTTCGCGCAGTTCGTCCTCGCTACGGCAGTTGGCGATGCGCTTGTACAGGATCAGGCGGCCGTGCACGTCCGGTACATAGTCGTCCGGGATCAGGGCGGGGATGCGCAGGTCGATCTCGGCGCCATGTTCCAGCGGCCGTTCCAGCTGCGGTTCCTTGCCGGCCTTGAGGCTTGCCACGGCGCGTTCCAGCAACTCGGTGTAGAGGCTGAAACCGATCTCCTGGATCTGGCCGCTCTGCTCGTCGCCCAGCAGTTCGCCGGCGCCGCGGATCTCCAGGTCGTGGGTGGAGAGCGAGAAGCCCGCGCCCAGTTCCTCCAGTGAGGCGATGGCCTCCAGGCGCTTGACCGCGTCGGCGGTCATGGCGCGCGCCGGCGGCGTGACCAGGTAGGCATAGGCGCGGTGGTGCGAGCGGCCGACGCGGCCGCGCAGCTGGTGCAGCTGGGCCAGGCCCAGCTTGTCGGCGCGGTTGATGATGATGGTGTTGGCGGTGGGGACGTCGATGCCGCTCTCGATGATGGTGGTGCATACCAGCAGGTTGAAGCGCCGGTGGTAGAAGTCCAGCATCACCTGTTCCAGTTCGCGCTCGCGCATCTGGCCGTGGCCGATGGCGATGCCGGCCTCGGGCACCAGTTCGGCCAGTTCGCGGGCGACCTTGTCGATGGTCTCCACCTGGTTGTGCAGAAAATAGACCTGGCCGCCGCGTTTGATCTCGCGCAGGCAGGCCTCGCGAATGGTCTGGTCGTTCCACTCGCCGACGAAGGTCTTCACCGCCAGGCGCTGGGCCGGCGGGGTGGCGATGATGGACAGGTCGCGCAGTCCCGACAGGGACATGTTCAGCGTACGCGGGATCGGCGTGGCGGTCAGCGTGAGCATGTCCACCTCGGCGCGCAGGGCCTTGAGGCGTTCCTTCTGGCGCACGCCGAAGCGGTGCTCCTCGTCCACGATGACCAGCCCGAGCTGCTTGAACTTCACATTCTCCTGCAGCAGCTTGTGGGTGCCGATGACGATGTCGACCTTGCCGTCACTGAGTTGCTGCAGGATCGTCTCCTGCTGCTTGCCGGAGCGGAAGCGCGACAACGCCTCGATGCGGATGGGCCAGTCGGCCATACGGTCGCGGAAGTTCTCGTAGTGCTGCTGCGCGAGCAGGGTGGTGGGCACCAGCAGGGCGACCTGCTGGCCGCTGGTGGCGGCGACGAAGGCCGCGCGCATGGCGACCTCGGTCTTGCCGAAGCCGACGTCGCCGCACACCACCCGGTCCATCGGCTGCGGGGCGGCCATGTCGGCCAGCACCGCTTCGATGGCCTGCTCCTGGTCCGGGGTCTCCTCGAACGGGAAGGCGGCGGCGAACTGGCGGTACTCGTCGCTGTGGATGTCGAAGCTGTGGCCCTGGCGGGCGGCACGGCGGGCATAGATGTCGAGCAGTTCGGCGGCCACGTCGCGCGCCTTCTCGGCGGCCTTGCGTTTGGCTTTGGCCCAGTGATCGGTGCCCAGCTTGTGCAGCGGCGCGGTCTCGGGCGAACTGCCGGTGTAGCGGCTGATCAGGTGCAGCGAGTTGACCGGCACATACAGCTTGTCGCCACCGGCGTACTCCAGGGTGAGGAACTCGTTCTCCAGGCCGCCGGCGGTGAGCTTCTGCAGGCCGAGATAGCGGCCCACGCCCAGCTCCTCGTGCACCACCGGCGCGCCGACGGCGAGATCGGTGAGATCGCGGATGATGGCCTCGGGGTCGCGCGCCGGTTTGCGCCGGCTGATCTGGCTGGCGCGCCGGCCCAGCAGCTGGGTCTCGGTGAGCAGGGCCAGCGTGCCGTCCTCCAGCCGCAGGCCCTGCTCCAGCGGCGCCACGGCGATGGCCAATCGCGCGTCACTGTCCAGGAAGGCCTGCCAGCCTTCCACGGGCGTCGGGCGCAGACCGTTGTCGCGCAGGCTGTCGAGCAGATGCTCGCGGCGGCCGGCGGACTCGGCGGTGATCAGCACCCGGCCCGGGTGCTGATCGAGGAACTGCATGAGTTGTTCGGCCGGCTGCGTCGCGCGCGGCTTGAGCGAGACATCGGGCAGGCCGCAGGTGGCGAAATTGACGATTTCCGCGGCACCTTCGTCGAAGCGCAGAATCTCCACCCGGCGGCTGGCGGCCAGGTGCCGCTCCAGTTCATCCAGTCCCAGGTAGAGTTGATCCGGCGCCAGCACCGGGCGTTCGAGGTCGTGCCGGTACTGGTCGTGCCGGGCCTCGAGTTGCTGCCAGAAGTCCTGCGCGGCGGCGTCGCAGCCGGGCAGCTGCAGGAACAGGCAGTCGGCGGGCAGGTAGTCCAGCAGGCTGGCGGTCTGCTCGAAGAACAGCGGCAGATAGTACTCGATGCCGTTGGGGCTGATGCCCTGGCTGACGTCGCGGTAGACGGCGCTGCGCTGCGGATCGCCCTCGAACCGGGCCCGCCAGGCCTGGCGGAAACGGCTGACGGCATCGGGATCGAAGGGGAACTCGCGCGCCGGCAGCAGATGGATGGCCTCGACCTTTTCGATCGAACGCTGGCTGTCGGGATCGAAGGTGCGGATGCTCTCGACCTCGTCGTCGAACAGATCCAGACGGTAGGGCAGTTCGCTGCCCATGGGGTAGATGTCCAGCAGCGAGCCGCGCACCGCGAACTCGCCGTGTTCCATGACCTGGGCGACACAGGTATAGCCGGCCTGCTCGAAGCGCGCCCGCATGGCCTCCACGTCCAGCCGCTCGCCGACCTTCACCGACAGGCCGCGGCCCTGGATGTAGCTCAGCGGTGCGACCCGCTGCATCAGGGTGGAGACCGGCAGGATCAGCACGCCCTGATGGAAATCCGGCAGCCGGTACAGGGTCTCGATACGCTGGGAGATGATGTCCTGGTGCGGCGAGAAGGCGTCGTAGGGCAGGGTCTCCCAGTCGGGGAAACTGAGCCGTTCCAGGTCGCCGCCGCTGAACCAGCCGAGTTGGCCCTGCAGTTGCTCCAGCTGCGGCATGTCGGGGGTGACCAGGACCACCGGGCCGGCGTAGTCGCGCGCCGCGGCGGCCAGCGCCAGCGCCAGGCTGTCGCCGAACAGCCGGCCCCAGCGCAGGCACGCGCCAGCCTCCGGCAGGGGCGGATGGCGGGGGTCGAACGGCTTGTCCGGCGCCGGCGCCGGGGCGGTGTTCCGGTTCATGCGGGGGGAATTGTCCCATAAACGCGGGCGCGGGTCATGGTTGTGAAGATCAAGATCAAGATCAAGAGCGCCACGGAATACACGGAAAGCACGGAAAAATACGAATAAAAAATTTCATAGAGGCTCCACTTGACTAATTGTCCGTCATTCCCGCGAAGGCGGGAATCCAGAAGCCATCGCGGTCAATGGATTCCCGCCTTCGCGGGAATGACGGGAAGGACAAAAATCAGAGTTTTCTTGATTCTTTAATATTTCCGTGCCTTCCGTGTATTCCGTGGCGCTCTTAAGCTGCTCCGGGCCGCCGCGCGAGCAGCACCGCCCGCCGCGACGCGGGGTGGCCCTCGACGGTGCGGGTCGGGTCGGCCGGGTCCAGGCTCTGGGCCAGGGACTCGAAGCGCATCCAGTCGGTGCTGCGCTGTTCCTCGACAGTGGTCGGGCCCTCGTCGACGCAGCGGATGTCGCGCAGGCCGCAGCGGGCCAGCCAGCGTTCCAGTTCCGCCACCGTGGGGATGAACCACACATTGCGCATGCGCGCATAGCGCCCGTCCGGAACCAGCACCCGGCCGGCGCCGCCGGGGATGACCAGGGTCTCCAGCACCAGTTCGCCGCCGGGGCGCAGGGCTTCGCGCAGCTGGATTAGATGATCCAGCGGCGAACGGCGGTGATAGAGCACGCCCATGGAGAAGACGGTGTCGAAGGTCTCGCTGCGCTCGGGGAAGTCCTCGATGCCGAGCGGCAGCACAAAGGCCCGGCCCGTATCGTAAAACCGGCGCAGGGCCTCGAACTGCATCAGGAACAGCCGCATGGGATCGATGGCCACCACCAGCGCCGCGCCGGCGCCGGCCATGCGCAGGGCGAAGTAGCCGTTGCCGCTGCCCACGTCCAGTACCCGGCGTCCGGCCAGCGGGGCGAGATGCGGCGCGATGCGGTCCCATTTCCAGTCCGAGCGCCATTCGGTGTCGAGGTGGAGACCGAAGATGTCGAACGGACCCTTGCGCCAGGGGTGCAGTTGCCGCAAGGCGGTCTCGATGCGTTCCCGGGTGGCGGCGTCGATCTCGTCCGCCGCGCCGATGCGGATGGTGGGGGCGTTCAGATCGACCTGCCGGGCGCGGATGTCGGGCAGGGCGGCGATGGCTGCCTGCCAGGCCGGCAGGTCGCCGTGGCTGTCCGGCGCCAGGCGCGGGGCGAGTGTCTGCGGCAGCGCTTCGGCCCAGCCCGCCAGCGGGGTGTCCTGCAGGGCGGCGGTCAATTCTGCAAGATCGAGCTTGAAGGATGCTTGGTTCATCGTCACGGAAATATACGAAATGACTCTGGAAACGCTGATCAAGCCACATCCGTCATCCCGGCCTGCGCCGGGATGACGGATTTATTTAACGGAGATGGATCAGGTTTGGCCTGGTTCTGCTGAATTCATCGTTGGTGTGTTAATCGTCACCATTCATTCACCCGGATCCGGCCGCTGTTTGAAGGCAATCAGATTTGTAGGTCGGGTTAGCGTAGGGTAACCCGACAGGAGGCAGATAGACTAAATGTGATTGATGTGACAGCCCACAGCGTCGGGTTACGCCCTTTGGGCTAACCCGACCTGCGAATGTCTTATGTGGCACGTCCGTGCTTTCCGTGTGTTCCGTGGCCATCGATTCATTCAGCCAGATCCGGTCGCTGCTTGAAGGCCACCAGCGAGGCGAAATTGAAGCACTGGTACCAGGGCTCGATCCAGCGAAAGCCCGCCCACTGCAGCCGCTCGCGGTGCTGTTCCAGGGTGTCCGGCACCAGCACCCGTTCCAGCGCGCTGCGCTTGCGGCTGATCTCCAGCTCCGAGTAGCCGTTGGCGCGCTTGAAGGCCAGGTGCAGGTCGGTATGGAAGGCCTGGCTGAGATCATTGGCGAAGTCGAGCTTCTCCGACACCACCAGCACCCCATTGTCGCGCAGCCCGGCGTGAATGCGCTCCAGCAGCGGCAGGCGCTCGTCCGGCGGCAGGAACTGGAGGGTGAAGTTCAGTACCACCAGCGAGGCGTTCTCGATCGCCACCTCGCGGATGTCGGCGCAGCGCACCTCCACCGGTACCGTGCCGGGATCGGCCTCGACGTGGGCGCGGCACTGCCCGGCCATGGCCTCGGCGTTGTCCACGCTGATGATGCGGCAGTCGGCATGCGGGATCTGCCGGCGCAGGGACAGGGTGGTGGCGCCCAGGGAGCAGCCGAGGTCATAGATGTTGGAACCGGGCGTGGCGTAACGCTGCCCGAACAGCCCGGTCAGGCTGACGATCTCGCTGTAGCCCGGCACTGAGCGGCGGATCATGTCGGGGAAGACAGCAGCCACACGCGCGTCGAAGGCGAAATCGACGATCATGGTCTGCTCGCCGGCGAACAGGCTGTCCCGCTCCTCGCTCATGCGCGGCCGTGCGAGGCGTCCGGCTGATCCGGGGTGTCTTCCTCTTCCTCGGCGGTCATCTCATCGAAGAAGGTCTGCCAGTCGTCGACATGCACATGCTCTTCACTGACGCAGTTGTGACGGATGCCGATGCCGGCCTCATGCACGCTATTCGGGTCGCCCGAGACCAGCGGGTGCCACCAGGCCAGGTCTTCGCCGTCGCGCAGCAGGCGGTAGGCGCAGGTCTCGGGCAGCCAGGTCAGTTCGTGGATGTTCTCCGGGGTGAGGGTCCAGCAGTCCGGCACCTTCTGCGAGCGCGTTGCATAACACTGGCACAGCGAGGTCTGGTCGTCGAAGTGACGGCAGACGATGTTGGAGTAGATCAACTCGCCGGTGTCGATGTCCTCGAACTTGATCAGGCAGCACAGGCCGCAGCCGTCGCAGAGGGATTCCCATTCTGCGCGGGTCATTTCGTCGAGGGATTTGCGGTGCCAGAAGGGGGTATCGGTCATGAGCAGGAAACAGCGGCGTCGGAAGGAGGCTGGCGGGATTATACCGCGCCTGCCCCGGACAAGGCGAGGTCGGTTGCCGGCGCTGTCCCGGCGGTGAGATCTGGGCTAGGCTTGCGGTCATGACTGCAGACAGATCGGGAGGGAAGCCATGAGTGTCAATTCGATGCCCCGCCGTGCCGGCCTGCTGGCCGCGGTGCTGGGGCTGACGCTTGCCCCGGCGCAGGCCGGCTGGCAGGACATGCTCAAGGGCGTGCTGGGCGGCGGCGGACAGGATGCGGGGACGGAAACGGCGGTGGAATCCGCCGCCGGGGCGCCGGATGCCGGGGCCATGACTCAGGCCGTGCTGGATGCGCTGCAGGTCGGGGTCCGACGGGCCGTGGACACGCTCGGCCGGCAGGGCGGTTTCCTGCAGGACCGGGCGGTGCGGATTCCGCTGCCGCAGGAACTGCAGACGGCCGAGTCGCTGCTGCGCCGGCTGGGGCAGGACCGCTACGCGGATGCCTTCATCGAGTCGATGAACCGTGCCGCCGAACAGGCCGTCCCGCAGACGACGGACATCCTGATCGACACCATCAAGGGCATGTCGGTCAGCGACGCGCGCGGTATCGTCCAGGGCGGGGACGATGCCGCCACCCGTTATTTCCAGCAGCATTCATCGGCGCAGCTGGCCGAGGTGATCCGCCCGATCGTGAGCGAGAACATGGACCGGGTCGGGGTGACCTCGCGCTACAAGCAGTTCGTCTCCCGCGCCGGCTTCCTGGAATCCTTCGTGGCCGAGGACACCCTCGATCTGGATGCCTATGTCACCAACCGGACGCTGGACGGCCTGTTCCTGAAGCTGGCGGAAGAGGAGAAGCGCATCCGCGAACAGCCGGTGGCGCGGACCACGGAGATTCTCAAGGACGTGTTCGGCTATTTCGACCGGTAGGTTACTCGTGTCTGGACGGTATTAATCCGATCATTGCATAAATTCCGGTTGCCCTAACCTCTACCGTCATCCCCGCGAAGGCGGGGATCCAGATACCGCCGTGGTCACTGGATCCCGGCCTTCGCCGGGATGACGGCTCTGTTGCGGAGGATGATGGCGCCTTTGCGTTCTTGGCGTTTACAGCACCAGGCCTGAACGCTCAGGACGCCAGCTGCAGCATCAACTCGGGGATGCTCTCGGCCGAGCCCAGGTAGGGGACGATGTGGATGTTCACGTCCGGATACTGCTGCTGCTTGCCTTCCACCTCGCCGGGGATGTCGCTGATGACATGGCGGCCGGCGGACAGGAAATAGGGCAGCACCACCACCTCGTCGGCGCCGTTCTGCACACAGCACTCGATCCCGTCCGGGATCGAGGGTTCGGCCAGTTCCAGGAAGGCGCAGTCGACCTGAGCGAAGCGCGCGCCGGCCAGCTCGCGGATGCGCGCGGTCAGTTCCCGGACTTCGTCGTTGGAGGCGGTGCGGCGGCTGCCGTGGGCCACGATCAGCAGGGCTTTCATAGGCTCGTTTTCCGATGGTTTCCTGAGTTGCAAGATACCTGAAGCCGGGACGGGAAAAAACGCTCAGTGGCTGGGGATATCCCGGACTGGAGGTAAAATTACCGTGACATTCTCTTGCTATTGCTTGTGCGTGAAAATCGTAGGTCGGGTTAGCCCGGCAGGGCGTAACCCGACGCGGCTCGCCGCCGCGTTGTCGGGTTACGCTGCCGCTAATCCGACCTGCACGTGGTATTAATCACCCCTTCTGCCACCATAGCGACAGCCCCGGGTTGTAGGTCACGATCAGCAGCCATACCAGCATGATGGCGAGAAAGGGCAGGGCGGCGCGGAACAGCAGCAGGATCGGTTTGCCGAAGCGCTGGCTGGCGATGAACAGGTTGATGCCCACCGGCGGGGTGCTGTAGCCGATCTCCAGGTTGGCCAGCATGATGATGCCCAGATGCACCGGGTGGATGCCGAACTGGGCCGCCAGCGGCAGGATCAGCGGCGTGATCACCACGATGGCCGAGAAGATATCCATCATCGCGCCCACGACCAGCAGGAACAGGTTCAGCAGCAGCAGGAACTCCAGCGGCGAATCCACATGCGTCTTCACCCAGGCCAGCAGCTGCATCGGCACCTGGGCGTCGATGAGCAGATTGGTCAGTCCCATGGCCGCGGCCAGGATGATCAGGATGCTGCCCACCAGCAGGCTGGTATCGCGCAGCAGCGGCAGCAGCTGGCGGGTGAGATTGATATTGCGGAAGATCAGGGACTCGAGCAGCAGCACATAGGCGGCGGTGCAGGCGGCGGCCTCATTGACCGTGACATAGCCGCCGAAGATGCCGACCACGATGCCCACCGGCAGCAGGATGTCCCAGACGCCGGCGCGCACCGCGCGCAGCAGTTCCGGGATGGAGAAGCCCTGGCGCGGTACGCTGCACTTGCAGCCCATGAAAATGCTGTACAGCAGCAGCATCACCAGCAGCAGGGTGCCGGGCACGATGCCGGCCAGGAAGAGTTCATCGATGTTCACGCCGGCGACGATGCCGTAGAGCAGGATGGCCAGGCTGGGCGGGAACAGCAGGCCCAGCGAGCCGGAGGAAGTCAGCAGGCCCAGGCAGAAGCGCTCGCGGTAGCCCTGGCAACTGAGCATGGGATAGAGCAGTCCGCCCAGTGCCAGGATGGTCACGCCCGAGGCGCCGGAGAAGGCGGTGAAGAAGGCACAGGCGGTGAGTGCGACCGCCGCCAGCCCGCCGGGCAGCCAGCCGAACAGGGCATTGAACAGCCGGATCAGGCGCTGCGGCGCGCCGCCGGCGGCCAGCGCCACGCCGGCGAAGGTGAACATGGGGATGGCGGTGAGGTTGGGTGAGCTGGCCAGGCGGTTCAGTTCCACGATCAGCACCACCGGATCCAGTTCCATCCGGTGGGTGGCATAGAGGCCGCCGGCCCCGAGCACCACGAACAGCGGCAGTCCCAGGGCCGCGAGCAGCACCAGTGCGGTGATCACCGCCGGTGTCACAGTCGCGGCTCCGTGCGGCGCTCGCCCAGCAGCAGGCCGAGCAGAAAATGCAGACACAGCAGGCCGAAGCCCACCGGAATGACCAGATTGAGCAGCACCTGCCAGCGCTCGTGATCGGCGGCGTACTGCCATTCGTCACGCCAGAAGCGCAGCGCGGCCTGGAACAGCAGCAGGCAGATCAGGGCACCGAGCGCCTGCAGCGGACGGAACAGGCGTGACCGCCAGGGGCTGGCCAGCCAGGCGCAGACCACGTCGATCTTGATGTGGCGGTCGCCGTCGGCGGCCAGGGCGGCGCCGAAGAAAGTGATGTAGAGGACCAGATAGCGGGTCAGGCTGTCGGCCGCCGGCAGGCCGGTGTCGAAGAGGTTGCGGGCAATGATCTGGCCCAGGGTCAGCAGGACCAGCAGCAGCAGGCTGAGCCCGGCCATGCCGGTCTCGAAGCCGACCAGCAGGCGGCGCAGCCGCTGCAGGGCTTCAGTCATGGGCGCCGTGGGCGGTTGTGGTGCCTTCGGCCGGAGTTGACCGGTACTCGGTCAGCAGTTCCCGGGTCCGCTCATACAGCGAGCGCGGGATGTAGCTGTCCTCGGTCAGTTGCGCCGCGGCCTGGTCGCGCATCTCCAGCAGGGCGTCGCGATCCAGCGATTCCGGCGGCATGACGAACTCCATCCCTTCCTCGCGCAGCACCTCCAGACTGGTGGCGTTGTCCGCGCGGGTGGCGCGGATGAGCTCGCGGCTTGCCTGCGCGCCGGTCTCGCGCAGCACCTGCTGCAACTCCGCGGGCAGTTTGTCGAAAAAGCGTTTTGCCACCACCAGGGCGCCGATGCCGTTGGCCATGGGCAGCTGGCTCATGTAGTCGAGCCGGGTGTGCCACTGCAGGGCGATGGCCGCGAGCGGCGTGCAGTAGACGGTGTCGATCAGGCCGGTGGACAGGCTGGTGTAGACATCGGTGATGGACAGCGGCACCGGGGCCAGATCGCCGGCGGCGAACATGGCCTGACCGAGCGGGTCGCCCTGCCACAGCCAGATGCGCCGCTTTTTCAGATCCTCGAAATCCTCGATGCGATGCTGGGAAAAGAAATAGACGAAGCCGACTTCCATCCAGCCCAGCAGTTCGTAGCCGTTGTCGCGAAAGCCGGTTTCGATCTCCGCCATGAGTTCGCTGCGGACGTGATCGATTTCCTCGTAGCTGTCGAACAGGAACGGGAACTCCAGCACCCGCGCCGGCGAATGGATGCTGCCGATGCCGTAGCCGGTGAAGGCGGCACCGTCGAGCTGGCGGTAGCGGATCTTGCGCAGCACGTCCGGCTCGTCGCCCTGCACGCCGCCGGGGTAGAACTTGAGTTCCAGCCGCCCCCCGCTGCGGCGTTCGATCTCCCGGCCCCAGTCCTCCAGCAGGTTCATCCAGGTCGAGCCGGGCGGGGCCAGGGTGGCGAACTTGAGGGTGTAGTCGGCGGCCTGCACGGGACCGCTGATGGTGATTGCCAGAAACAGCACAAGTGTTGCCGTCATGAACTTCATCAATACGCCGTCATCCCGGCGCAGGCCGGGATCCAGTGGGTTACCCGGCGACGGCCGGATCCGGGATCCCGGTACCGGATCGCGTCCGGCACAGGCACTGCGCCGGGATGACGGGCAGAGGGGGGCGCGAATCAGGTAAGGATAGTATGGGCGTATGCGACTCGCTGAATACATCGATAAGGCCTTTGTCGGCAGACTTCGTTTCCAGGGCATCAGAACCATTCGGCTTCACGCTCCAGCAGCCGGCGTGCGCGTTCGCGCGCGACCTGATTGACGAAGGCCAGCTGTTCAGGATCGCTTGCGGGTTCGGTGTCGAGCACATCAGTCAATCGGGCATGAAAGGCCTCGCGGTCCATGAGCTGGCGGTCGAGGAACTCGGCCTGCAGCACCTCGCCCAGCAGCATCCGGCCGCCGCTGGCGGCCCGGGCCGCGCTGAAGTGTTGCTGCGCGCGTTCGGGGTCGCCGCCCAGCATGGGCGGACGGCTGCCGTAATAGACGCCGAAGAACAGGTGCGGGCCGCCGTGGTAGTAGTCCGGATCGAGTTCCAGTGCGCGCTGCATCAGGGCCGCGGCCCGGCCCAGGCGGGCGATGCTGCGGGGATCGTCACGGTTGAGGTCGATGTGTTTGGCCCAGCAGGAGGCGGTCCAGAACAGGGCCGGAACCTGGGCGGCACCGGCCTGCTGCAGGGCCTGTTCGAGTTCGCGCAGCGGCGTGTCGAAGATGTCGGGCGTGAAGCCGGTCCGCCGCAGCGCGGAGGCACCATAATCGCGGCAACGCGCATACAGGCCGGCGGCGCGCTGCGGATCGCTCAGTTCGACGAAGGCGAAGCTGTAGCCGTAATAGCCCTCGGCGGCATACAGCTGCAGCCGGGCATTGCCGGGGTCGGCGGCGATCATGCCTTCCAGCATCTTCAGGTTGGCGGGCATGGCCGCGCGGGCCAGTTCCAGATCGGTCTCGCGGTGCATGGCGCTGATGCTCTGCTCCATCAGCCCCATCGAGGAGCGCACCACCAGCTGGTTCATGGAACAGCCGCCGAGCAGCAGCAGGGCGGACAGCAACAGATACGGTCCCCGACGACCGCTGTGAAGGCTCTTCATCTTCTCCATCCCCCGGGCCGCTGCTCAGGCGAGCAGTTTGGTCAGGATCGTTTCGTATAGTACTGACAGGCGCTCGAGATCGTCGCAGCGCACACATTCATTGACCTTGTGGATGGTCGCATTCACCGGTCCCAGTTCCAAGACCTGGGCACCGGTCGGGGCGATGAAACGACCGTCCGAGGTGCCGCCGGCGGTGGACAGCTGCGCTTCGAAACCGCAGCGCTCGCGTACCGCCGCGCGCGCGGCCTCGACCAGTTCGCCGGCCGGGGTGAGGAAGGGGGCGCCGGAATGGGTCCAGTCCAGTTCGTATTCCAGCGCGTGGCGGTCGAGCAGTTCATGCACCCGGCGCTTGAGCCCGTCGGCGTCGGACTCGGTGGAATAACGGAAGTTGAACAACAGCATCAGTTCGCCGGGGATGACATTGTTCGCCCCGGTGCCGGCCTGGACATTGGAGATCTGGAAGGTGGTGGGCGGAAAGTGGTCGTTGCCCGCGTCCCATTCGGTCGCGCACAGCTCGGCCAGGGCCGGGGCGGCCTGGTGGACCGGGTTGCGGGCCAGGTGCGGATAGGCGACATGGCCCTGGACGCCCTTGATGCGCAGTTCACCCGACAGCGAGCCGCGGCGGCCGTTCTTCATCACATCGCCCACCTGCTCGCTGCTGGAGGGTTCGCCCACCAGGCACCAGTCGATGCGCGTCCCCTGCGCCTGCAGCCACTCGACCACCTTGACCGTGCCGTTCACCGAGGGGCCTTCCTCGTCGCTGGTGATGAGGAAGGCGATGGAGCCGCGCGGTTCGGGATGGGTGGCGAGAAAGCGGTCCACGGCCGTGAGCATGGCGGCCAGGCTGCCCTTCATGTCGGCGGCGCCGCGGCCGTAGAGCCAGCCGTCGCGCTCCGTGGGTTCGAAGGGCGGGCTGTCCCAGGCCTCGAGCGGGCCGGTCGGCACCACGTCGGTGTGGCCGGCGAACACGAACAGCGGTCCGCTGTCACCGCGCCGCGCCCACAGGTTGCTGACCTCGCCGAAGGGCAGGGGGGTGATGTCGAAGCCGCGGGCGGTCAGGAATTCGGCCATCATGGCCTGGCAGCCGGCGTCATCGGGGGTGACCGAGTTGCGGGCGATCAGGTCGCGGGCCAGGTCCAGGGTGGTCATGCTCATGAGGCCAGCAGTTCCTGGTAGCGCTCGGGGCTGAAGCCCACCTCGATGCGGCCGTCGATCTCCAGCACCGGGCGCTTGATCAGGGTCGGGTTGTCCAGTACCAGCGCCTTCACCGCGTCCGGGCCGAGATCGGCACGCTGCGCCTCGGGCAGCTGACGCCAGCTGGTGCTGCGGCGGTTGATCAGGGCGACGGGGTCGAGTTGACGCAGCCAGTCATCGACCCGGCTCGGTTCCAGGCCGTCGGCGCGGAAGTCGTGGAAGCGGTAGTCAAGGCCCTGCTGGTCCAGGAAGCGGCGGGCCTTGCGCACCGTGTCGCAGGACGTGATTCCAAATAATGTTATTTTCATAAACCCTGGATAAGCTGATGAGAAATATGCCTATTGTCGCCTAATTCCGGTGGCGGGAAAAGTCTCGGCAGGGGGCTGGCGGCTCGGGGTGCAAATTCCCGGTAAAGGTTTCCCCTGATAAGTCGACAAATTGACGGAAGAGGGCCGGCCAGGCGCTGTCTGTCATGAAGGGTCCGGTTACGGCAGCGAAAATCGCGGCGGGGCGGTCCGGACCGATCCGCGTCAATAAGAATGGACAGGGACCAGTGTCCAGCCAGCTCACAGCTTCGGGTCCGAGATAATGCCAGATTCCACCCAGGTGCCTGAAACCCGTATCGCTGCGGATTTTTCCCAGCTCGATACCTTACTACAGGCCTCTCCCGCTGTCCTCTACAGTGGCAGTCAGAATCCCGGAACCCAGTCGCTGGAAGTGGACTGGGTGAGCAGCAACCTCTGGGCCCTGACCGGTTACCGGCCGCAGGAGGCCCGGGATCCGTCCTGGTGGAGTCAGCAGGTTCATCCCGATGACCTGGAGCGGGTGCAGGTCAGTTTCGCCCGCCTGGGCAAGCGCAGGGAAATCTACGCCGAGTACCGCTTCCGCTTCCGCAACACCGGTTATCGTTGGATTCGCGATCACCGCCGGGTCTGCGACCCGGAGGTCGACGGCCGCTGCCAGGTCAAGGGGGCGTGGCTGGATGTGACCGAACGGCGCGAGATCCAGACCCGGCTGCATGAGCGCGAACAGCTGCTGCGGCGCCTGGTCGAGACCGACATGGAGGGCGTGCTGGTGGTGGACGCCGAGGGCCGCATCATCGAGATCAATCCGGCCGGGCTGGGACTGCTGAGTTGCCGGGATGCCAACGAAGTCATCGGCAACAGCCTGATGCACTATGTGGCACCGCATCATCAGAAACGCTTCGTGCTGCTGGCCCGGCGGGCCGTCAGCGGTGAACCGGTCAATTACGAATTCGACATTCACGACGCCCGCGGCGAACCGATGCGGGTGGAGACGCGCTGCTCGCCGCTGTTCGACGCCCACGGCCAGATCCGCTCGGTGCTGATCGTGGCGCGCGACAGCAGCCGCCGCTCCGATGCTGCCTACCAGGCCCAGTACCTGGCCCACTACGACATGCTCACCGGGCTGCCCAACCGGGCCCTGTTCCGCGACCGGCTGCTGCAGTCCATGGCCCAGGCGCGCCGCTCCGAGACCCTGATCGCGGTGATGTTCCTGGACATGGACAATTTCAAGGACGTCAACGATACCCTCGGCCACGCCGTGGGCGATCGTCTGCTCAGGGAGGTCTCGGCGCGCATCGTGGGCTGCACCCGCGAGACCGATACCGTGGCCCGCTTCGGCGGCGACGAGTTCGGCGTGATCCAGACCAGCATGCACTCGGTGGAGGATGCCGCCGAACTGGCCGAGCGCATCGTCGATACCGTCAGCCAGCCGATCATCATCGATAATCACGAGATCCATTCCGCCATCAGCATCGGCGTGACCCTGTATCCCTTCGACGATCACCACAATGCCGACGAACTGCTCAAGAACGCCGACCTGGCCATGTACAAGGCCAAGCGCGAAGGCCGCAACCGGTTCCAGTTCTATGTCGCCGAGCTCAATCGCATCGTCCAGCGCCGGGCGACCATCGAGCGCGACCTGCGTCTGGCGCTGCAGCGCGACGAGTTCAGTCTGCATTTCCAGCCGCAGCTGTGCATCGAAACCGGTCAGGTGATCGGGGTCGAAGCGCTGCTGCGCTGGAATCAGCGCGAACGCGGGCCCATCTCGCCGGCCGAGTTCATCCCGGTGGCCGAAAGCACCGGCCTGATCATGGACATCGGCCAGTGGGTGCTGCAAGAGGCGTGTCGCCAGGTCACCGAGTGGCAGGCGGCCGGACTGCCGCCGGTACGGGTGGCGGTGAACATCTCGCCGGTGCAGTTCCGCCACCGGCAGCTGCTGGACTCGATCATGAACGCTCTGCAGTCCAGCGGCGTGGATCCGCAACTGCTGGAGATCGAGCTGACCGAAAGCCTGATCATGCGCGATGCCGACACCACCATCTCCACCCTGCGCCGGCTGCGCGAGTTGGGCGTGGAGGTGTCGGTGGACGATTTCGGCACCGGCTATTCCTCGCTCAGCTATCTCACCCGCTTTCCCATCAACAAGATCAAGCTCGACCAGTCCTTCGTGCGCGACATCCACAAGCCCGACGGCGCGGCCATCGCCCGCACCGTCATCACCCTGGGCCAGACCCTGGACATGCGCGTCATGGCCGAGGGCGTGGAGACCTACGAACAGCTGGCCTTCCTGCGCGAACACGGCTGCCACGAGGCCCAGGGCTTCCTGTTCAGCCGACCCATGCCGGGCGGGGCCATCCAGCGCCTGCTCACCGACTCGCGCGAGGACCTGCGCCTGCGCATGCTCGAGCCGGCGTTCTGACGCTTTCTTCCGCTTCTGTTCCATTCGACCGGGATACTCCCTCCCGGGCCCTTGTCCCGCCCCCCCCCGGTGCAGCGTCTGCCGGTTGAATACATGCCGTTGACCATATATACGGAATACCGTATATTCGGTCGCCATGCAGATCTCACCCGACAGCCTGTTCGCCGCCCTGGCCCACCCGCTGCGTCTGCGCGCCCTGTTGCTGCTGCAGCGGGAAGGCGAGTTGTGCGTGTGCGAACTGACCCATGCCCTGCACGTGTCCCAGCCCATGATCTCCCGCCACCTGGCCCAGCTGCGCCAGGCCGGTGTGGTCAGCGACCGGCGTCAGGGCCAGTGGATCTACTACCGGCTGCATGAGGCGCTGCCCGACTGGGCGGCAAAGGTCGTGGCGCAGACGGCGCTGGGCGTGGGCAATCAGTCTCCCTTCAGTGAGGATCACGCCGCGCTGGCCGCCATGCCCGATCGGCCCGGCAGTGCCTGCTGCGCCTGAATGAGTCGTTTCTGTGCGCCTCAGCGTCTTTGTACCCATAGGGCATAAACGTCCTCTGCGTTGCAGTCACGCTGCTCAGGTGATGAACCCGTAACGAGGTATACCCGCTCATGAACCTGCTCTTTCTCTGCACCGGCAATTCCTGCCGTTCCCAGATGGCCGAGGGCTGGGCCAGGCGGCTCGCCCCGGCGGGCTGGCACATCGACTCGGCCGGCATCGAGTCCCATGGCCAGAATCCGCGCGCCATCGCCGTGATGGCCGAGGCGGGCGTGGATATCTCGGACCAGGCATCCACCCGCGTGACCGACGCCATGCTGCAGGCGGCCGACCTGGTGATCACGGTGTGCGGCCATGCCGACGAGCACTGCCCGGCACTGCCGCCCGGCACCCGCCGGGAGCACTGGCCGCTGCAGGATCCGGCGCGGGCCACCGGGACGGAAGACGAGATCCTGGCCGTGTTCCGCGCCGCGCGTGACGATATCCGTGACCGGGTGCGTGCACTGCTGCAGCCGCTGCAGCAGGAGCAGGCACAGCAGCAGCAATGACCCGCCTGTGTGAATGGCCACGGAAAACACGGAAAGCACGGAAAGCACGGAAATATACGATTCAGCGCGTAGGTCGGGTTAGCGCAGCGTAACCCGACGGCCCGCGGCATGTTGGGTTACGGCGCTGTGCGCCTAACCCAACCTACGTTATGCCGGACATCAGCAGTTCAGAACGCAGGTCGGATCAACGCAGCGTAACCCGACATCTTCACAGGAGCGAACATGAGTAGCCAGTGCGAGACCACCGCCAGACGCGCCGCCGGCGCCGACATGGGTTTTTTCGAACGCTACCTGACCCTGTGGGTGTTCCTGTGCATCCTGGCCGGCATCGGGCTGGGGCATTTCTTCCACGGCGGCTTCCAGGTCATCGGCGGCATGGAAGTCGCGCAGGTCAACCTGCCGGTGGCGGTGCTGATCTGGTTGATGGTCATCCCCATGCTGCTCAAGATCGACCTGCGTGCATTGAAGGGCGTGCGCCGGCATGCGCGCGGCGTGGGTGTGACCCTGTTCGTGAACTGGGCGGTCAAACCCTTCTCCATGGCGCTGCTGGGCTGGCTGTTCATCGGTTGGCTGTTCCGGCCCTGGCTGCCGGCGGAGCAGATCGAGTCCTATATCGCCGGACTGATCATCCTGGCCGCTGCGCCCTGCACGGCCATGGTCTTCGTCTGGAGTCACCTCACCGAGGGCGAGCCGCACTTCACCCTGACCCAGGTGGCCCTCAACGATGTCATCATGATCTTCGCCTTCGCCCCCATCGTGGGCCTGCTGCTGGGGTTGTCGGCCATCAGCGTGCCCTGGGACACCCTGGTGCTGTCGGTGCTGCTCTATATCGTCGTGCCGCTGATCCTTGCCAACCTGTGGCGGCGCTGGCTGCTCAATCACGAACACGGCTATCTGCGCCTGCAGCGGGTGCTGGAGCGGATGCATCCGGTCTCGCTGGCGGCACTGCTGGCCACGCTGGTGCTGCTGTTCGGCTTTCAGGGGGAACAGATCATCAAGCAGCCCCTGATCATCGCGCTGCTGGCCGTGCCCATCCTGATCCAGGTCTTCTTCAACTCGGGGCTGGCCTATCTGCTCAACCGGGCGGTGAAGTCCCCGCATTGCGTGGCCGGCCCCTCGGCGCTGATCGGTGCCAGCAATTTCTTTGAACTGGCCGTGGCCACCGCCATTGTGCTGTTCGGCTTCGAGTCGGGCGCGGCGCTGGCGACGGTGGTCGGCGTGCTGATCGAGGTGCCGGTGATGCTGCTGGCGGTGCGGGTGGTCAACCGCAGCCGCGACTGGTACGAGTCCCGTGCCGGCGTGCCCGCGCACGCGAGCTGCTGCCCGCCCGGTGCGGCGGACCCCGGCGGACATTGATCACCAGTGCCGGGGGCAGGCAGGGCCGGGCTGCACTGCTACACTGAACCTGGAGAGCATCAATCCAGGAGGTATGCCATGTCCGCAGCAGGAAAGAGTGCCGGCCGCGGCGCCGCAATTCTGTGGATGACCGCCGCCCTGTTCGCAGCCACAGTCTGGCTACTGCCGGCCGCGCCGGTGCAGGCCATGAACGGGGAAGCGAAGGTGGTCTATCACGCCGATTATTCCGATCCGCGCCGCTTCAGTGCGATGCTGACCAGCATCAACAACATGATCACCACCTACAAGAGCGATCTGCGCGATTATGACGTGCGCATCGTCTTCGTCGCCCACGGCATCCGCTTCCTGACGGAGGACGCGCTGGCCGAGACCCCGTTCGCGGCCGACGCCGCATTGCGCGAGCGGCGCGAGAATCTGCGCGGCCGGCTGCGCAGCCTGGTCGATGTGCACGGTGTGAAGCTGGAACTGTGCGACATCACCCGTTCCGAAATCGGCCTGTCCGAAGACGAGTTGTACCAAGGGGTCGAAATGGTCCGTTCGGGCGTGGTGCGTATCGCTGAACTGCAACAGCAGGGCTTTGCCTATCTCAAAATCGAGTAAGGCGGGATTCAGGAACCCGTCCGGCCCCGGCGTGTCTCATATCCTGTCAACAGCAATCACCGAGCGGGGAACTTCATGATACGCATGCTGCTGGCTTTCGTGCTGGGCCTGATGCTGGTGCCGGTCCAGGCACAGGAGACATCGGTCGGGATCGACCACTGGCAGGTCGAATGGCCCAACACCCGGCCGCGGGATCCTGCGCTGGCCGCCGACGGCCGGGTCTGGTTCGTTGGGCAGACCGGCGACTATGCGGCCGTGTTCGATCCGGAGACGGAAACCTTCAGGCGTTACGATCTGCCCGAGGGCGCCGGTCCGCACACCGTCTATATCACCCGCGACCAGGAGATCTGGTACGCCGGCAACCGGGATGCCCATCTGGGTCGGATCGATCCGCAGACCGGCGCCATCGAACGCATCGCCATGCCGCAGGGACAGCTCAAGGATCCGCATACCCTGTACGAGGACTCCAAGGGCCGGCTCTGGTTCACCGCCCAGTGGGCCAACCAGATCGGGCGTTACGATCGTGACAGCGGCGAGATCCGGTATGTCGATGTCCCGACGCCCAAGGCACGCCCCTACGGCATCCTCATCGACGCCCAGGATACCGTCTGGGTCGCGTTGTTCGGGACGCATAAGCTGGCGCGGATCACACCCGACATGCAACTGACCGAAATCGAACTGCCGCGGTCTGAGGCCCGGCCGCGCCGTCTGGCCGTCAACGCCTGCGGCATCTGGTACGTCGATTATGCCGAGGGCTACCTGGGGCGCTACCAGCCGTTGACCGGCGGCTTCAGGGAGTGGCGCCACAGTCCGGCGGCGCAGGCCGGCCCCTATGCCATGGCTGCCGACGCGGCCGGCCGCATCTGGTTCGTCGAGACCCATCCCGATCCCAACCGCCTGGTGGGGTTCGATCCGGATAGCGAGCGCTTCTTCGGCGTCAGCCCCATCCCCGGCGGCGCCGGTGCAGTGCGCCACATGGTGTATGACCCGTCACACCACGCCCTCTGGTTCGGCACCGACACCAATCGCCTGATGCGGGCCGACCTGCCGCCGATGCAGGCGCCCGCGGTCCCGGCCCAGGCTGCCACCGCGGACAGGGGCTGTAACTGATGGAGGTAAGGATGAAACGCATACGCACAAGCCGCATGTGCTGCCTCAGAGTGCTGCTGTTCGGCTGGCTGCTGACGACGGTTGGGTTGAGCGTTGCGGCTGATGCCGACCGGCGTCTGGAGACCGTGGCCGAGGGACTGGGCATTCCCTGGGGCATGGCGTTTCTGGATGCCGGCACCCTGCTGTTCACCGAACGCGCGGGCCGGGTCGGGCGGCTGAATCTCGCAACCGGCGCGGTCAGCTACCTGGACGGTGTACCCGGGGTGTATGCCGAAGGGCAGGGCGGTCTGCTGGACATCGCCCCTGCGCCGGATCATGCCGAGACCGGCTGGATCTATTTCACCTACGCCAAAGCGGTGGACGGCCAGGGCGCGACCGCCCTGGCGCGGGCGCGGCTCAGCGGCGACCGGCTGGCGGACTGGCAGGAACTGATCGTCACGCAATCCCGCAGCGACACCACGCGCCACTTCGGCAGCCGCATCGCCTTCGACGGCAGGGGACATCTGTTCTTCGGCATCGGCGACCGCGGCGTGCGCCCCAATGGTCAGGATCTGACCACCCACGCCGGCAGCGTGCTGCGCCTGAAGCTCGATGGCAGCGTGCCGCAGGACAACCCCTTCGTCGGCCGCGAGGACGTGCTGCCCGAGATCTGGAGCTACGGCCATCGCAATCCGCAGGGCCTGGTCTACGACAGCGGGCACGACCGCCTGTGGCTGATTGAGCACGGCCCGCGCGGCGGCGACGAGATCAATCTGGTCACGCCCGGTGCCAACTATGGCTGGCCGGTGGTGTCGCACGGCCAGGAATACTGGGGGCCGGTCGATGTCGGCGAGGCGACATCGAAGCCGGGCATGACGGATCCGGTCAAGGTCTACATCCCCTCCATCGCCCCGGGCAGCCTGCTGCTGTATTCCGGCCAGGCCTTTCCCGACTGGCAGGGCGACCTGTTCTCCGGTGCCCTGAAGCTGCGCCATCTCAACCGCGTCACCCTCGATGCCGACGGCAACCCCGTCGGCGAGCAGCGCCTGCTGCAGGATCTGGATGCACGCATCCGGGCCCTGGCTGAAAGTCCTGAAGGCTGGCTGTATCTGTCCACCGACAGCGGTCGGATCTACCGCCTGCGACCCTGAGCGGAAGCTTCAGAACGGCCGCCCGGCGGCCGTTATGACTGTTGAACGGCTTCCGGCCGGGGATTCGCAGGGAGGATGCTGTCGTGGATGGCATTGACTACACGCCGCTGTTCCGGGCGCTCAGTGAGGACGACCTCAGGAAGATCGACCCCTACATCGGCACCATTGAACTGGATGCCGGCGATGTCCTGTTCGCCGAAGGCGACCAGAGCGACTTCGCCGCCTTTGTCACTGATGGACAGCTGGAAGCCGTCAAAAAGGACTTCAACAACAACGAAAAGATCGTGTCCCGTTTCAGCGCCGGTACGGCCATCGGTGAAATGGCCCTGCTCGACGGTCTGCCGCGCTCCGCCACCATCCGGGCAGAATCGGCCGCCTCCGTGACGGTGCTGGACCGCCAGGGCCTGGATGCCATCATCGCGGCCGAGCCCCATGTCGGGGTGAAGATATTGCGCCATCTGGCCAGGACCGTCAGCTACAACCTGCGTCGTACCTCGAATCAGCTTTCCGACCTGTAACCGCCGTCCCTGCACCGGCCATCCGGCCAGTTCTGTCCATTTCTGCGAACAGCGAGTCCCCTGTCCCGGCTGCATGGAATCAGTGGGGGCGGGATGTTCAAGCCCAGCCGTGGTTGTGCCGTGTCCATGAATTGGAGTAATGGCGGCACAGTTCATGTAAGCAAATGCTGACTTGTGAATGGGGGGCCGCGTGCTATAAGTATGGGTGGATCTTCAGATGGCGGCTGTCCGCCGCAACCGATGGAAAACAATAAATATCTGAGGTTGAGCCCATGCAGACCAAGACACTGGTTCCATCCCTTCTGGCCGTGGCGCTGGCCGCCGGCTGTCAGAGCAATCCCTCCAAGGAAGACTGGGGCGCGACCCTGGGCGCGATCGGCGGCGCCGTGCTGGGCGCGGCCGTGGCCGGCGACAACAAGTGGCTGGGCGCGGCCATCGGGGGTGCGGCGGGCTATTATGCCGGCCGGGCCATCGGCCGGCACCTGGACGAACAGGACCGCAAGGCCCTGGCCGCCTCCACGGTGGAAGCCCTGGAGCAGGAAAACGCCGGCGTGGCCAGCTGGAACAGCGACCGCAGCGGTGCCTCGGCCGAGATCAAGACCGGCGAGATCAGTTACCAGAGCGAGCCGAAGCAGATCAAACGCCTGAGCACGGTTGAAGCCGTGCCCAGCATCAAGCTGGAAAACCGCCAGTATGAAACCACGTCCGCGCTGCGGGTGCGGGCCGGTCCGGGGACCCGCTACGGCATCATCACCACGCTGGAGACCGGTGATGTGGTCACCTCGGCGGGACGCACCGACAACGGCTGGCTGATGCTGGCCAAGCAGGGCGTGACCATGGGCTATGTCCACGGGGACTATGTGCAGCCCTACAACCCGGTGCAAGCCGCCCAGGCCAGGGGGATCGACCTGGACAGCGAACAGGTGGAAACCCTGCCGAAGCAGGAGGGCTTCGCCGGCATCGACCTGGATGCGGTGGAGACCTCCAGCTCCACCGTCACCGCCCAGCGCGGCTGCCGCGAGGTCGAGATCAGCGTCAATACCGACAAGGGTACGGAGCAGGAAACCACCCAGGCCTGCCAGAAGCCCGACGGCGTCTGGGAACTGGGCTGAGGAGGCGGCATGAAGTATCAACGGCGGGTTCTGGCAGCCGCATTTGCCAGTTGCATGATAGCGCCGGCGCATGCCGACAAGGTGTTCGCCCACAGCAAATCGCTGGACATGTCCTTTACTGCGCTGGGCGAGCCCTGGTGCCGGGAGGACGTCCGGATGCAGGTCAGTGGCGGTGACGCCGGCAGGTTCGCGACCGAGGAATATCTGGATATTCTGCAGAAGCTGGGGCATGTGCTGGTGCGCGAGTGCGCCGAGGCGCAGACCATGAGCATCGAGGGCCGGGCCGGGGACCGGTCCGTCTGGACCGGCCGGGCCGAACGCGGCAACGGCTGGATCGCCCAGCAGATACCGGTGTCGCCGCCGGCCGCGGCGGTCGCCGGGTCCGAGCCGGCTTCCGCCCCGCCCGCTGCGGCGACTGCATCCATCCCCGATGCCCCGGCAGCCGCCCAATCCGCACCCGCATCCGCACCCGCATCCGCATCCACACCCACACCCACGCCCACGCCGGCCGCCGCAGCTGAGACAGTGATCGAACCGGCACCGGCCGCGCCGCCGGCGCTGGAGATCGCCGGCTGGAAGCCCGGCGGCCTGCTCCGCGTCAGCGGCGAGGTCGGCGAGGCGCAGGAAATCACGAGCCGTACCGACGGCTGCCGCATCCGCGCCTTCTTCGATCTCCAGGCCCGGTTCGGGCCGAGTTTCGAAATGACGCGGGAGTATGACTGCATCAACGGCTATGTCCACTCCAGGGTGAAGAACCGCCCGACTCAGGCCCGCTTCTACTACGAGGGGCAGAATCAGCCCTTCGCCACGTTGAACGGCTACTGGGTCGACGGCTTCAATCTCGACCGCGGTCTGCCGCGCCAGGTGGTGGCGCGCAACAGGACCACCACCACGGACCGCTGGAACCGCAGCTTCACCTCAGACAAGCTGCTGGTCTGGCTGGGGCAGGACCCGGAACTGCGGGCGCATTATTTCGCCACCTATGTGAACGGCAACAACCAGGTCTGGCGCCTGGAGAACACCCCGCTCATCGTCCTCACCGATAATGACGCGCTCAAGGCCGATCCCGCCGCCACGACACTGGCGCAGTCGATCACGGCGATATACCGGGATTTCTACGGCTACAGCAACACCAATCAGTTCAGCCAGGTCAGCTTCGTCATCACCGACAGCTTCTCCCTGACGCCGACCACCGACTATCAGAAGAATCTCAACGCCCAGAATCCCGATACCGCCTTCCACAAGGCCGGCCGTGCCCTGCGCCAGCGCGGCACGCCCTGGATGGTGCAGGTCGATGCCGACTTCGCGGCCAAGCGCGCCGCCTTTGCCGAGGCCGAGCGCAGACGTGCAGAGATGGAACGCCAGCGCCTGGCCCAGCTGCGGGCGCAGCACCAGTCCAGCCTGGACAGGCAGTATCAGGAACTGGTCAACGCCTCACCCTACGACCGGGTGCGGTTCTATGCCACGCTGCAGCTGGCGAAGGAGCAGCTGGCACGGCATCGCATCGACTTCACCAGCACCCGCGCCTACCACGGCAGCGCCCTGGGCGGGGCGCTGGTACTTGCCCATCCGGCCCAGTATCTGAATCAGGTGGACGCCGGTCGGGTGCGCCTGCCCGGACCGCTGCATCTGCTGGTCGAGGCCGACGATGGCGAGATCGAGGCGCCCTATGCCATGCAGGTGAGCCACAACGCCAGCGGCGTGGAACTGGATGGCTGGATGCTGATCCGCATGGAGCCGGAATTCGGATTCGAGTTCGACGCCAAGGGCCGACCGGTATTCGAGATCGCCGTGGATCAGGCCGTGGCCTGCATGACAGACAAGTGTCTGGAGGAAATGGAGGTCGAGGACATGATGAAGGCCTGGTACGAGGACGACGACATGGAATTCAACCTGGCCGCCAATCCCTGAGGACACAGCCATGAGCGCACTCAATAACAAGAATCTGATCTATGGTGGCGCCGCCGGGCTGGCCATCGTGCTGGCCGGCGGCTATTTCTATGCCTCGGCCAAGGGGGTGGAGGCCTTCGAGGATTTCCTCTACGACAAGGACCTTACCGATGCCATCCGCTATGACGACGCCTCCTACTCGCCGCTGTCAGACAGTATCGCGCTGAAAGGTGTGGATCTGAATATCGTCGTGATGGAATTCGGCGATCAGCAGCAGCGGATCACCGGCCGGCTGGACAGGGTGAAAATCGCCGGCGCCCGTGATGAAAACCGCAAGCTCATCAGCTTCAGCGGCTACGAACTCGTCACCGATCCCGACCCCACCCGGATTCAGGAGAATATGCTCTACCAGATGCTGGCCGAACCGCTCAAGCTGGCGCGCACCCTGGGTATCAAGGAGACCCGGCTCGACGGCGCAGTGGGGTATGCCTACGAGCGTGATGACGAAAAGCTCACTCTGACGGTGGAACTGGATGCGGAAAACCTGGCCCGTAACGCAATCGAGCTCAGGCTGCAGCGAACCCGACCGCTGTTCGAGATCGATCCCGAAAAACAGATCCAGGCCGCCATCTTCGCGCCCCAGCAGCTGCTGGCCGAGTTCGGCCGTATCGAACTGGTCGGCGCCCGTGCCGGGCTTGAGGACTACGGTGCCTTCGAACGAATGGCACGGCTGTCCGCCCTGGGTTCATATAACTATGCCACGGCCCTGAACGAGGAAGAGGTGCCGTTCGAAGCCATGAAGGCGGGGATGCATGTCGGCGTCAATCCGCAGATGAAACAGCAGGTGACAGAGGGCGACCTGGACGAAGACAGTATCAAGGCCCTGCAGGGCTTCATCGAAAAGGGCGGCAATCTTGAGATCGAGGTCGAAACCAAGCGCCCCGTGCGCCTGGCGGATCTGATCAAGAACGATAAGCTGCATCGCGACATCAGCATCGAGATCGACGACTGAGGTCCCGGTGTCCGGCATCCCGGCCGGCCCCGATCAATCCAGGTTTTCCGACTCCGGCCGCCGCGCCAGCGAGGCCAGCTTCAGGTGCAGCGCCGCCTTGGCCAGCAGGTGGGCGCTGACCGGCGCGGTGATGAACAGGAACAGGGTGATCAGGATCTCATGGTAACTGGCGCTCTCGCCTTGGCTGAAGTAGACCGCCGAGGCGATCAGCACGCAGCCCACGCCCAGGGTGGTGGCCTTGGTCGGGCCGTGCAGGCGGCTGTAGAAATCGCGCAGCCGGGCCAGGCCCAGCGAGCCGATGAAGGTGAAGGCGCCGCCGGCGATGATCAGGAAGGCAAGCAGGTATTCCAGCATGATGTTCACTCGATGATGTCCCCGCGCAGCAGATACTTGCACAGCGCGACCGTTCCCACGAAGCCCATCAGGGCGATCAGCAGCGCCGCCTCGAAGTAGATATTGCTGTCGATCTGGATGCCGAACAGCACCAGCAGGGCGATGGTGTTCACGTACAGGGTATCCAGGGCCAGGATGCGATCCGGCGCGTCCGGGCCGCGCAGCAGCCGCCACAGGCTCAACGCCACGGCCAGCCCGACCAGGGTGAAGGCGATAGTGAGCGCGGTGTCGATCATTCCTCGAAGATCTCCTTCAGCGGTGCCTCGTAGCGCGTCTTGATGGTCGCCACCAGGGCCTCGGTATCGGTCGCGTGCAGGGCGTGCACCAACAGTCGGTCGCGCTCGGGCGAGAGTTCGGCCGAGACCGTGCCCGGGGTGAGCGAGATGGTGTTGGCCAGCAGGCTGATGGCCAGGTCCGAACGGACATCCAGCGGCACTTCCAGGAAGGCCGGCTGCAGGCGGCGGGGACGGCTGACGATGAGCTGCGCCACGGCCAGGTTGGCGATGAGGATGTCATACAGCACCACGGCGATGAAGCGCAGCAGGGTCAGCGGCCGGCGGATGCGGGTCTGCTCCGGCCAGAAGCGCAGGGTGAAGATGGGGATGGCCCAGCCCAGCAGCAGGCCCAGCACGGCGTGCCCGGCACTGAATTCGTTCGCCAGCAGCATCCAGACCAGGGCCAGGATGGGAGTGAGCAGGGGATGCGGCAGCAGACGCTGGATCATGGCGCGACCTCCCGACCCAGTACGGCGTCGATATAGATCTGCGGGTGATGCAGCTGCTGGGCCGTGCGCAGGGTGTATTCGTGCACAGGCCCGGCCCAGAGGACCAGTCCCAGGCACAGCAGCAGCAGGGCGGCGGCAGGCGCCAGTTCCGGCAGCAGACGCTCGCCGCCCGCCGGCGGATTGACCACGCGCGCGCGGTAGAACAGCACACTGCCGCTGCGGGCCAGGGCGATGAGCGCCAGCAGGCTGGTCACCAGTACCACCGCCATTATCCAGGCCAGGTCCGGATGCGGCAGGGCCGCGCGCAGGATGAGGAACTTGGCCACAAAGCCCGACAGCGGCGGCAGGCCGGCGATCAGCACGGCGGTGATGAAGAAGAGCCCGCCCAGCAGGCGTGGATGACTCAGGGTGCCGTCCGGGGCGAAGCGGTCGGCCAGTTTGCCGCGGCGGCGGGCGATGCTGTCGGCGAGCAGGAACAGGGCGGCGGCGGCGAAGGTGGTGTGTGGCAGGTAGTAGAGACCGGCGGCCAGCCCACCGGCCGTGCCCAGGCCGGCGGCGATGAGCAGGGTGCCGACCGAGGCGATGACCAGGTAGGCGGCCTGCTGGCGCAGGCCGGTGCTGGCCACCACCCCGGCCATGCCGATGGCCAGCGTGAGCAGCGCCAGCGGCAGCAGCCAGTCGCCCAGCAGATGGGCGCTGTCACCGGCCTGCGCGCCGAAGATCAGGGTGTCCAGGCGCACGATGCTGTAGACCCCGACCTTGGTCATGACGGCGAACAGGGCCGCCACCGGCGCGCTGGTGCCGGCATAGGCGGCGGGCAGCCACAGGTACAGCGGCACCAGCGCGGCCTTCAGGGCAAACACCCCGAACAGCAGTAGACCGGCGGCCTGCACCAGGCCCAACTCGGCGGGGCCGACCTGGGCCATGCGCCGGGCCAGATCGGCCATGTTGAGGGTGCCGAGCACGCCGTAGAGGGTGCCGACCGCGAACAGGAACAGGGTGGAGCCGGCCAGGTTGATGACCACGAAGTGCAGCCCGGCGCGGGTGCGCTCCGGTCCGCCGCCGTGCAGCAGCAGACCGTAGGAGGCCAGCAGCAGGATCTCGAAGAAGACGAACAGGTTGAACAGGTCGCCGGTGAGGAAGGCTCCGTTCAGGCCGAACAGCTGCAGCTGGAACAGCACATGGAAATGCCGGCCTTCCAGATCGGTGCCGCGGCTGGCATAGAGCAGGGCCAGCAGGCCCAGCAGGGCAGTGATCAGCAGCATGCCCGCGGCCAGCCGGTCGGCCACCAGCACGATGCCATAGGGGGCCGGCCAGTCGCCCAGGGCATAGGTGAAAATGCCGCCGTCACCGGCCTGCCCGAGCAGCAGCAGGGCCAGCCACACCTGCGCCAGCACGGCCAGCAGACTCAGCACCCGGCGCCAGCCGATGGGCAGCGGCCGCAGCAGCAGCAGCGCGATACCGGCCAGCAGCGGCAGCAGCACGGGCGCGATGACCAGATGCTGCATCATGTCGGCCGGTTCCCGTCGACCCGGTCGTCGCCCAGCTCGGCGCGGGCCTTGAGTGCGAGCATGATGACGAAGGCGGTCATGGCGAAGCTGATGACGATGGCGGTCAGTACCAGCGCCTGCGGCAGCGGGTCGGTGTAGCCGGCCGCGGCCGCGTCAATGACGGCCGGCCGGCCGATGGTCAGCCGGCCCATGGCGAACAGGAACAGGTTCACCGCGTAGGACAGCAGGGTGATGCCCAGCACCACGGGGAAGCTGCGCCGGCGCAGGCTGAGATACACCCCGCAGGCGGTGAGCACACCGATGATGACGGCAACGAGGGCTTCCATCAGCGATAGTCTCCGGCGGTCGGGCGCGGCGTATGGCTGGCGCTGTGCATCAGGCCGAGGTGGATGAGGATCAGCAGGGTTGCGCCCACGACCACCATGTACACCCCGAGATCGAAGGCGATGGCCGAGGCGATCTCGAACTCCCCGACCACCGGCCAGTGTACATGGCTGTAGGCCGAGGTCAGGAAGGGATAACCGTAGACCAGGCTCACCAGGCCGGTGGCGGTGGCCACCAGCAGGCCCAGCCCGACCAGCGGGTGCATGTTGGCCGGCAGCCGCGACTGGGTCCACTCCACGCCGTTGGCCAGGTACTGCATGATGATGGCCACGGCGGTGATCAGGCCGGCGATGAAGCCGCCGCCGGGCAGGTTGTGTCCGCGCAGGAAGATGAAGGCCGAAACCAGCAGCGCCAGCGGCAGCAGCAGCCGCGTCAGCGAGGCCATCACCGCCGGGTGCATGTCCCAGTTCCAGGGTCGGCCGCGGCTGTCATAGGCCGGGCCGGGCAGGACCAGGTGTTCCAGCATGGCGTAGATCCCGAGCGCGGCGATGCCCAGTACCGTGATCTCGCCCAGGGTGTCGAAGCCACGGAAATCCACCAGGATCACATTGACCACGTTGTGGCCGCCGCCGCCCGGCACGCTGTTGGCGAGAAAGTAATCCGAAATGCTCTCCAGCGGCCGGGTCAGCACCGCCCAGGCCAGCAGCCCGGTGCCGGTGCCGGCGGCCACGGCCAGCAGGCCATCACGTGCGCGCCGCGGGACGGAGGAGTCCGCCGGCGCTTCCTGCGGCAGGAAGTAAAGCGCCAGCAGCAGCAGCACGATGGTGACCACCTCCACCGACAGCTGGGTCAGCGCCAGGTCGGGGCCGGAGAACTTGATGAAGATGAGCGAGACCACCAGGCCGACCGCGCCGATCAGCACCAGTGCCACCAGACGCTGGCGGTGCAGGATCACGGTGGCCAGCGCCGCCGCGACCAGGCCGGCGGCGGCCAGCAGGCTGATGCCGTCGATCGGCAGCAGGGCGCGGCTGCCGGTCAGCGGCCCGCCGCCGCCGAGCCAGCCCGTCAGTCCCAGCAGGGCGGCGAAGGCCACGAACAGGGCGACCATGCGCGGCAGCGAGCGGCTGTCCAGGGCCCGGGTCAGCCCGGTCGCGGCGGCGAACAGGCCGGTCATCAGGGCGTCGAATACGGATTTCGCCTGGCAGTGGGGTTCGCAGCGGTCGTGCAGCCGGAACAACGGATAGCGCGTGGCATAGACCAGACCGCCGCCGACCAGCGCGACCACGCTCATCAGCAGCGCCGGACTCAGGCCGTGCCAGATGGCCAGATCAAAGTGCGGCGGCGCGGTCTGCAGCACGCCGCCGGCGGCCAGGGTGAGAATCGGCTCCACGGTCAGCCCCGGCAGGATACCCACCAGCAGGCACAGCGCGACCAGCATCTCCACCGGCACCTTCATCCAGCGCGGCGGCTCGTGCGGCATCTTCGGCAGGTCGATGGGCTCGCCGTTGAAGAAGACGTCGTGGATGAAGCGGAAGGAGTAGGCCACGGCGAACACGCCGGCCAGGGTGACCAGGGCCGGCAGCAGCCAGCCCAGCTGCAGATAGGTGCTGGCGCTGACCGCCTCGGCGAAGAACATCTCCTTGGACAGGAAGCCGTTGAGCAGCGGCACCCCGGCCATGGAGGCGGCCGCGACCATCGCCAGCAGCGCGGTGTGCGGCATGTACTTCCACAGGCCGTTGAGCCGGCGCATGTCGCGGCTGCCGGTCTCGTGGTCGATGATGCCGGCGGCCATGAACAGCGAGGCCTTGAAGATGGCGTGATTGATGATGTGGAACACGCCGGCCACCGCCGCCAGCGGGGTGCCGATGCCGAACAGCAGGGTGATCAGGCCCAGGTGGCTGATGGTGGAGTAGGCCAGCAGGCCCTTCAGATCGTGCTTGAACAGGGCGAAGACGGCGCCCACCAGCAGGGTGGCCAGGCCGGCGCCGCCGACCAGCCAGGCCCACTCCGGCGTGCCCGACAGGGCCGGGAACAGGCGCGCCAGCAGGAACACGCCGGCCTTGACCATGGTGGCCGAGTGCAGATAGGCCGAGACCGGCGTCGGCGCGGCCATGGCGTTGGGCAGCCAGAAATGAAACGGGAACTGGGCCGACTTGGTGAAGGCGCCGAGCAGCACCAGCACCAGCATCGGCACATACAGCGGATGGGCGCGGATCTCCGGGCCCGAGTCCAGGATCACCGACAACTCGTAGCTGCCCGCGATCTGGCCCAGCAGGATGAAGCCGCCCAGCATGGCCAGTCCGCCCGCGCCGGTGATGGCCAGGGCCATGCGCGCGCCCTGGCGCGCCTCCGGCCGGTCCTGCCAGTAGCTGATCAGCAGAAACGAGGTCAGGCTGGTCAGCTCCCAGAACACCAGCAGCTGGATGATGTTCTCCGACAGCACGATGCCCAGCATCGCGCCCATGAACAGCAGCAGATAGCTGAAGAAGCGCCCCATGCAGTCGCGCGGCGACAGGTAGTAGCGGGCGTAGAGGACGATCAGCAGGCCGATGCCGAGGATGAGCAGGGTGAACAGCAGGCCCAGCCCGTCGAGGCGGAAGCCGAGATCGAGCCCCGCGGTGGGAATCCAGGCCGTGCGGCTGACCAGGGTCTCGCCGGCGAACACCGCCTGCATCGGCCGCCACAGATGGCCCAGCGCGAACAGTACCGTAACCCCCGCTACCCAGGCCGCGTGCAACCGCCCGAAGCGCGAGGCCCAGCCGGCCAGGCCCGCGCCGACGAAGACGGTCAGGATGAGGGTGAAGAGGTTGTCGGCCATAAATCAGGTTCTAGGTTCTGCGTACCAGGTCCAAGGTAGGTCGGGTCAGCCGCAGCGTAACCCGACACAGGGCCGGATGGCGTCGGGTTATGCCCTTCGGGCTGACCCGACCTACGGTACTATACCTCGGCCCTGGAACCTAGCATCTGGGGCCTGTATTCAGATATCCCGCAGCAGTTCGTTGAGGCCCACCTTGCCGCGGGTCTTCTCGTCGACCTTCTTCACGATGACGGCGCAGTACAGGCTGTAGCTGCCGTCCTTCGAGGGCAGGTTGCCGGATACCACCACCGAGCCGGCGGGTACCCGGCCGTAGAGGACCTCGCCGGTGTCGCGGTCGTAGATCTTGGTGCTCTGGCCGATGTAGACGCCCATCGAGATGACCGAACCTTCCTCGACGATCACGCCCTCGACGATCTCGGAGCGGGCGCCGATGAAGCAGTTGTCCTCGATGATGGTGGGGGCGGCCTGGATCGGCTCCAGCACGCCGCCGATGCCGACACCGCCGGACAGATGCACGTTCTTCCCGATCTGGGCACAGGAGCCCACGGTGGCCCAGGTGTCGACCATGGTGCCGGAGTCGACATAGGCGCCGATGTTGACGTAGGAGGGCATCAGCACCACGCCGGGGGCGATGTAGCTGCCGCGCCGGGCGGTGGCCGGCGGTACCACGCGCACGCCGTCGTCGCGGAAGGCGCGCGAGTTGTAATCGGCATATTTGGACGGCACCTTGTCGTAGTAGTTGGTGTAGCCGCCCTTGATGAAGGCGTTGTCTTCGATGCGGAAGGACAACAGCACGGCCTTCTTCAGCCAGTCATGCACCACCCAGTTGCCGTCGATCTTCTCCGCCACCCGGGCCTGGCCCGAGTCCAGCATGCCCATCGCCTCCAGCACCGCCTCCTTGACCAGGGTTTCGACATTGCGCGGGTTGATGTCGGCGCGGCGCTCGAAGGCCTCCTCGATGATGCTCTGGATTTCGCTCATGGGTCTGTGTCCTTTAGGGGTTGATGCGTTCGATGAATGACCGGATGCGGTGGGCGGCCTCGATGCAGTCCTCCAGCGGCGCGACCAGGGCCATGCGTACATGGTCGGCACCGGGGTTGCCGCTGTCGGTGTCGCGGGAAAGAAAACTGCCGGGCAGCACCGTGACCTGTTCCTCGGCGAACAGGCCGCGGGCGAAGTCGGTGTCCGCGATCGGGGTGCGCGGCCACAGGTAGAAGCCGGCCTGCGGCGGGGCGACGTCGAGTACCGGCTGCAGGATGTCGGTGACGGCCGCGAACTTCTGCCGGTACAGTTCGCGATTGTCGCGCACGTGCGCCTCGTCCTGCCAGGCCTGCAGGCTGGCGGCCTGGGTGGCCGGCGGCATGGCGCAACCGTGATAGGTGCGATAGCGGAAGAAGGCCTGCAGCACCTCGGCGTCACCGGCGACGAAGCCCGAACGCAGCCCCGGCAGGTTGGAGCGCTTGGACAGGCTGTGGAATACCACGCAGCGGCGATAGTCGGTGCGGCCCATGGCGGCGGCGGCCTGCAGCAGGCCGGGCGGCGGCGCGGCCTCGTCGGGATAGATCTCGGAATAGCACTCGTCGGCGGCGAGGATGAAGTCATGCCGCTCGGCCAGTTCGATCAGCCGCTGCAGCGTCGCAATGTTCAGCACGGTGCCGGTGGGGTTGCCGGGCGAGCAGAGATAGAGCAGCTGACAGTCGGCCCAGACGGCCTCGGGCACCCGGTCGAAATCGGGCAGGTAGCCCGATTCCGGGGTGGTGTTGAGCAAAACCGGCTCGGCGCCGGCCAGCAGGGCCGCGCCCTCGTAGATCTGGTAGAAGGGATTGGGCATGAGCACCCGCGGCCGGGCCGCATTGCGGTCGACCACGGCCTGGGCGAAGGCGAACAGGGCCTCGCGGGTGCCGTTGACCGGCAGCACCATGGTCTGCGGATCCAGGCTGTCGGCCGGCAGCTGAAAACGGCGGCTCAGCCAGTCGGCGACGGCACGACGCAGTTCGGGCTGGCCGCGAGTGACCGGATACTGCGACAGGCCATGCAGGTGACTGATCAGGGCCTCGGCGACAAAATGCGGGGCAGCATGCTTGGGCTCGCCGATGGACAGATCGATATGGGCCCTGTCCACCGGCGGCGAGGCGTCTGCCTTGAGCCGGGCCAGGCGTTCGAAGGGGTAGGGCTGCAGCCGTTCCAGATCCGGGTTCATGTCCTGATTGAGCCTGATACCTGACGCCGGTCGGCGTGTTATGGTGTGCCGGCCGCACGCCGGCAGCGCCCGCGCGGTTTCCGACAAAACAGCTGAACATTATACGCAATCCACCATCCTGTGACACACCGCAACTTGACTCTGCTGCCCATCCTCAGCCTGCTGCTGGCCGCCTGCATGTGGGGTACCGTCTGGTACCCCCTGCGGCTGCTGGAAGGCGGCGGCCTGCACGGCCTGTGGAGCATTCTGATCGCCTACAGCACCGCCATGCTGCTCGGACTGGTGCTGCTGTGGCGTCACGGCGGCGAACTGCGCCGCGATCCGCAGGCCCTGCTGGTGATGGCGCTGGCCAACGGCTGGTGCAATGTGGCCTTCGTACTGGCGGTGATCGAGGGCCCGGTGATGCGGGTGCTGCTGCTGTTCTATCTCTCGCCGCTGTGGTCGGTGATCCTGGCGCGGCTGATCCTGGGCGAGCGACTCAGCCGCGAGGCCAGGCTGGTGTTCGCCATGGCGCTGACCGGCGCCGTTATCATGCTCTGGAACCCGGCCCTCGGCCTGCCCTGGCCGCAGGGAACCGGCGACTGGCTGGCGGTCTCGGCCGGGTTCGGCTTTGCGCTCAGCAACGTGATGATCCGACGCATGCAGGCGCTGAGCGTCTGGAGCAAGACCGCCGTGAGCTGGGTCGGTGTGCTTGTCGTGGCACTGACCATGCTGGTCGTGGCCGGGCAGACTGAAGTGCCGACGGTGGCCGGCGGCGTCTGGCTGGGTGCGGTCGGACTGGGCATCTTCGGCATCGTGGTGATGACCCTGACCGTGCAGTACGGCGTCAGCCACCTGCCCATTCACCGCTCGGCGGTCATCCTGCTGTTCGAGCTGGTGGCCGGGGCGGTGTCCTCCTACCTGCTGGCGCACGAACTGGTCAAGCCGCAGGAATGGGGCGGCGGAGCACTGATCGTGGCCGCGGCCTATGTCTCCGCACATGCCGCGCGGCGGCAGGGGGAGGTGGATTGAATGGAGGATTGCGGTTTTGGTAGGTCGGGTTAGCGCAGCGTAACCCGACATGGTCCGCGGGTTGTGTCGGGTTACGCCCTCCGGGCTAACCCGACCTACGAAGATCTGGAGATACCGCATGACGACAACCCGATTGCACCACGTCAGTGTCATCGTCGCCGATACGGCGCGGGCGCTGGAATTCTACCGCGACCTGCTGGGTCTGCCGGTCAACCCCGACCGGCCCGATCTGGGTTATCCGGGCGCCTGGCTGGATGTGGGCGCGGCCCAGATCCACCTGCTGGAACTGCCCAATCCCGACCCGGTCGCGGACCGGCCCGCGCATGGCGGGCGCGATCGGCATCTGGCGTTGTCGGTGGCGGACTTCGAGGGCGTGCTGGCGCGGCTGGAGGCGGCCGGCGTGGCGGTCGGTCGCAGCCGCTCGGGTCGGGCGGCGGCCTTCTGCCGCGATCCCGATGGCAACGCCGTGGAACTGATCGCTCAGCCCGGGCAGTCGTCGGGATTCGGTTCCTCGCCGTAATCGATGGTGATTTCCTCCCGCGGCCGGATGTCGCGCAGGGCGAACAGGTCGAAACCGTCGAAGGCGGCGTTGGGTTCGGTGCTGTGGTTGAGGTAGCGGAGGAAGTTCTTGCCGTCACGGGCCCGGCGCACGCCGTTTTCATCCGTTACCCACAGCACATGCGGCCCGTTGCGGCTGGCCGCCGGTCCGATGTAGCTGCCCAGGTAGGTGTCTTCGGGAATGAAGGCCTTGGCGAACAGGCCCTTGCCATGGATGGCCGAGTCGGCGACAAAGCAGTGCCGATAAATGAACTTGTTTTTTAACTGCATGGGATTTCTGCGGTTCTCAGGGATGGCGAGCCGCGCCGGAACACGACAGGCACCGCAGGGTGCCTGTCGCCGTGGTCCGGTCGGGCGGGAGGGGGTTACATCACGCTGCCGAAGGATTCGTTCTTGGCGTCGGCCGGCACCGGCAGACCGGCGATCCTGCAGGCCTGGCGCACCGGCCCCTTCGGAAACAATTCGTAGAGATGCTTCTTGCCGCCGTTGGCTGCGGTGCGGTCCTCCATGCACTCCAGCGCCTCCCGGGCGTGGAAGTGCGGATTCTTGCGATACAGTTCGCGCAGCCCGTGCAGCAGCGTCATGTGTTCGTCACTCAGGGTGATACCCTCTTCCGTCGCCAGGGTATGGGCACGGGATTCCGACCATTCCTCCAGATCCGCCATGGGGTCGCCGGGATCCGGCATCGCTGGCTTGTCCGGAGTTTCGTACAGCGGGGGCTTGGTCATGTTCGATCTCCCTTCCTTCTGATTGCGTTACCTTGAGTGTAGTGTAAATGAAAGCAGGTTCTAGGTACCAGACGCCGGGTCCTGGTCCGTTTTCTGCTCAAGCTCGTTGATGATGTGCTCACGCAGGGAGTCCAGCACCGCCTGGTCGCGGATCGGCCGGTGGTCGTGGTCAGTGATGTAGAACACGTCCTCGGCACGGGCGCCGAAGGTGGCGATGCGGGCATTGCGGATATTGACGTCGCAGTGGGTGAAGGCGCGCGCCACGGCCGACAGCAGCCCGGGACGGTCGCCGGTGATCAGTTCCATGATGGTGCGCTGGTTGGGCGCGTCCTGCTTGAACTCGATCAGGGTGCGGATATCGAAGTGACGGAACTGGCGCGGTGGCCGCCGGGTCACGCGGGTGGCCTCGCCGTGCGGCTTGCCCAGGCCCTGGATCAGGGCCTGGCGGATCTCGCGGATGCGGGCCGGATCCTCGATCGCCCGGCCGTGATCGTCCAGTACCACGTAGCTGTCCAGGGCATAGTGATCCTCGGAGGTGAGGATGCGCGCGTCCATGACATCCAGCCCCATCTGGTCGAGCATGGCGGTGATACGCTCGAACAGACCGGGGTCGGTCGGCATGTAGACGAAGATCTCGGTGCCGCCGCGTTCGGGGCTCGGGCGCAGTGCGATCAGCGGGGCGTGCGGATCGTCCCGGTCGAGGATGGCGTGGGTCTGCCAGACGATCTCGTCCGGCGAGTGGCGCAGGAAGTATTCCTCGGTGAAGTTGTCCCACAGCGGTTCGAGCTGGTCCTGGTCGAAGCCGTCCTCCAGCAGCCGGTCACGGGCGCGGTGGCGGGTGACGGCGACCAGTTCGGCCTGGTCGAGCGGGTTCTCCAGCCCCCGGCGCAGGGCCTGGCTGGTGACGTTGTAGAGTTCGCTCAGCAGTGCCGCCTTCCAGGAGTTCCACAGCTCCTGGTTGGTGCCGCGGATATCGGCGACGGTCAGCAGGTAGAGATAGTTCAGACGCATACGGCTGCCCACGGCCTGGGCAAACTCGTTGATCACGGCCGGGTCGCTGATATCGCGCCGCTGCGCCGTGGTCGACATGAGCAGATGATTCTGCACCAGCCAGGCCACCAGTTCGGAGTCATAGCGGCTCAGGCCATGATGCTGGCAGAAGCGGCGCGCCTCATCGGCGCCGAGCTCGGAGTGATCGCCGCCGCGGCCCTTGGCGATGTCATGAAACAGCGCGGCCAGGATCAGCAGTTCCTGCTTGGGGATCTTCCTGATCAGTTCGCTCGCAAACGGCAGTTCGTGGGCGAATTCGGGCACGGTCAGCCGGCGGATGTTGCGCACCACGAACAGGGTGTGCTCATCCACGGTGAAGGCGTGGAACAGGTCGTACTGCATCTGGCCGACGATCCTGCCGAATACCGGCAGATAGGCAGCGAGAATGCCGTAGCGGTTCATGCGCCGCAGTTCGTGAGTCACGCCGTGGGGCTGGCGGATGATCTCCATGAACAGGGCGCGGCTGCGCAGGTCGTTGCGGAAATCCTCGTCGATCAGGTGCCGGTGGTCCCGGATCAGGCGGATGGTGGAGGCGCGCACACCCTTGAGATTGGGGTGCTGGGCCATGACCAGAAAGATCTCCAGCAGCGCGAAGGGGTAGCGCCTGAATACGTTCGGGTGGGCGACCTCGATGAAGCCCTTGCGCGACTGGAACCGCTTGTTGATGACCACCGGGTCGGCGGAATCGTCAGCATAGAGGATCTGCTCCTTGAACAGCTGCAACAGCATTTCGTTGAGCCGATTGAGCTCGAACACCGTGCGGTAGTAGTCCTTCATGAACAACTCGACCGACAGGTTGGGCGAATCCGCGGCCTGGTAGCCGAGTTGGGCGGCCAGCGTGCGCTGATGGTCGAACAGCAGCCGGTCTTCGCGCCGGCGGGTGAGGCTGTGCAGGGCGAAGCGGATGCGCCAGAGGAAGGACTGGCCCTCGACCAGGGTTTCGTATTCGTGCTCGGTAAGGAAGCCATGCTCGACCAGTCCGTGCAGGGTCAGCACGCCGTAGTGGCGCTTGGCGACCCAGCCGATCATCTGGATGTCGCGCAGTCCGCCGGGGTTTTCCTTGATGTTCGGTTCCAGGTTGTAGGCGGTGTCGTGGTACTTGTGATGGCGGACATCCTGTTCCCTGAGCTTGGCGTCGAAGAAGTCGCGGCCATTCCACATGTGCTCCGGGCCGGTGCGCTCGCGCATCTGCTCGTAGAGGGCATGGGAGCCGGTCAGGTGGCGCGCCTCCAGCAGGTTGGTGGCGATGGTGATGTCGGCGCGGCCGTGTTCCACGCACTCGGCGATGGTGCGCACGCTGTGACCGACCTCCACCCCCATGTCCCAGAGGTCGGCGAGGAATTCGCGGATGGCTTCCGCATGGCCCGGCTCGGCGCCTTCCGCCAGCAGGATGAGGAGGTCGATGTCAGAACCCGGCAGCAGTTCGGCGCGGCCGTAGCCGCCGACCGCGACGAGGGAGATGTCAGTGGCCTGCGGGTCGAAGTACAGCGCCCAGGCCCGGCGCAGCAACTGGTCGATCAGCCAGCAGCGGCCGTAGACCAGTTCCGGCGCGGGCGCGCCCGCCTCGAAGTGATGGCGCAGGGTGGCGTCCCCCTGCTTCAGCGCCTCGCGCAGTACCGCCATCGGCCGTGCGTTGCCGGCCAGCTGCGCATCCAGCGCCCCGGTGTCCAGGATGTCGGGCAGCGCCGGACGGTCGGGGAACTGGATCCGGGGTTCCGGGGTGGCAATCATGGATATTCCGGCATGGTATCCAGCGATTCGGACGGATGCAGGGTCAGCACCTCGAAGCCGTCCCCGGTCACCAGCACGGTATGTTCCCACTGGGCCGAGAGGCTGTGGTCCTTGGTCACCACGGTCCAGTTGTCGGGCAGCATCTTGGTGTGGCGCTTGCCGGCGTTGACCATGGGTTCGATGGTGAAGATCATCCCCGGCCGCAGTTCCAGCCCGGTGCCCGGACGACCGTAATGCAGCACCTGCGGATCCTCATGGAATTCCCGCCCGATGCCGTGGCCGCAGTACTCGCGCACCACGGAGTAGTTGTTGGACTCGACGAAGGTCTGGATGGCATGGCCGATGTCGCCGAGCTGCACGCCGGGTCTGACCATCTCGATGCCGGTGCGCATGGCGTCGTAGCAGACCCGGATCAGTCGCCCGGCCTGTACGCTGGGTTCACCGACGCAGAACATGCGGCTGGTATCGCCGTGATAACCGTCCTTGATCACGGTGACGTCGATATTGAGGATGTCGCCGTTCTTGAGCTTCTTGTCCCCGGGGATGCCGTGACAGATCTGATGATTGATGGAGGTGCAGATGGACTTGGGAAAACCGCGGTAGTTCAGCGGCGCCGGCACGGCCTGCTGCTCGTTGACGATGAAATCATGGCAGATACGATCCAGCTCGCCCGTGGTTACCCCGGCCTTGACGTGGGGGCGGATCATCTGCAGTACATCCGCGGCCAGGCGGCCGGCAATGCGCATTTTTTCGATTTCCTCGAGGGACTTGATAGTAACGGCCATGTAAGATCCTGAATTTTCTGATTGCGTCGTGTCGGGCGGGTGTCGGGGAAGATTGTTGAGACAGGCAGTTTATGGTATAAAGTCGCGCTTGTTAAGCGCCGCCCCCACTGAGTGAGGGCGAATTTTTATCTCAAAAACCACACATACTCCGACACATACAGCGGGGTGCCCGGTTGACAGGGGTTGCTGTATGGGGGGTATGGAGGCCCAACCCGAGAGGATATCTCATGGCAGACGTTACCATGCGCCAGATGCTGGAAGCCGGCGTGCACTTCGGACATCAGACCCGCTTCTGGAACCCCAAAATGGCGCCGTTCATCTTCGGTGAACGCAGCAAGATCCACATCATCAACCTGGAAAAGACCCTCCCGCTGTACAACGAGGCGATGAACTACCTCGGCAGCCTTGCCGCCAAGGGCGGGAGCATCCTGTTCGTCGGCACCAAGCGCTCGGCCCGTGATGCCATCGCCGAGGAGGCGCAGCGCTGCGGCATGCCCTACGTCAGCCACCGCTGGCTCGGCGGCATGCTCACCAACTACAAGACCGTGCGCCAGTCCATCCGCCGGCTCAAGGACCTGGAGGCCATGTCCACCGACGGCACCTTCGAGCAGGTCGGCAAGAAGGAGGCGCTGATGCTGCGCCGCGAGATGGAGAAGCTCGAGCGCAGCCTGGGCGGTATCAAGAACATGAAGGGCATCCCCGATGCCATGTTCGTCATCGATGTCGGCCACGAGAAGATCGCCGTCAGCGAGGCCAGGAAACTGGGCGTGCCCGTCATCGGCGTGGTGGACACCAACAATTCCATCAACGGCATCGACTACGTGATCCCCGGCAATGACGATGCCATTCGCGCCATCCGCCTCTATGTGCAGGGTGCAGCCGATGCCGTACTGGCCGGGCGCGGCACCGCCGTGCGCATTCCCGAGGGCGAGGACGACTTCGTCGAGGTCGACGAGGCCGGCGGGGAAGGCGCCGAAGCCAAGGCCTGAGCCGAAGCGCCAAGGAACCCCTGAACAATCACCCTTTCCGTCATCCCCGCGAAAGCGGGGATCCAGGGGTTTCAGAGACATGGATGCCCGCCTGCGCGGGCATGACGAATCAACCCAAGGTTCTCGACTCAAGTCGACCATCCCGTGGATGACGATAGTTGGCACCTTTATCCAGACCCTGCCAACGACGGGGTTAAAAAGATTTCAGGAGTAGCGTCATGGCAATCTCTGCAGCACAAGTGAAAGAACTTCGCGAGCGCACCGGCTCCGGCATGATGGAGTGCAAGAAGGCGCTGACCGAGGCCGGCGGCGATATGGACGCCGCCATCGAGGTTCTGCGCAAGGCCGGGCTGGCCAAGGCCGACAAGAAGGCAGGCCGGGTGGCCGCCGAAGGCCTGATCGTGATCGAGGCCGGCGAGGACGGCAAGCAGGCCGCCCTGGTCGAGGTCAACAGCGAGACCGACTTCGTCGCCAAGAAGGACGAGTTCCGCGACTTCGCCGAGAAGGTCGCCAAACGCGTGCTGGCCAGCCAGCCGGCGGATCTGGATGCCCTGCTGGCCATGCCGCTGAGCGATGCCGACAGCCAGAGCATCGAGGAGGCGCGCAAGGCGCTGGTCGCCAAACTGGGCGAGAACATTGCCGTGCGCCGCTTCGTCACCGTCTCCACTGACGGCTATCTGGGCGCCTATCTGCACGGTACCCGCATCGGCGTGCTGGTAGAACTGGCCGACGCCAACCCCGACCTGGCCCGGGATCTGGCCATGCACGTGGCCGCCAGCCGTCCGGCCGCGGTCGACGAGCAGGACGTCCCGGCCGAGATGCTGGCCAAGGAGCGCGAGATCATCGAGGCCCAGGCCGCCGAGAGCGGCAAGCCGGCCGACATCGTCGAGAAGATGGTCCAGGGCCGCATCAACAAGTATCTCAAGGAGATCACCCTGCTGGGCCAGCCCTTCGTCAAGGATCCGGACACCAGCGTTGCCAAGCTGCTGGAGCAGGCCGGCACCCGGGTGCTCGGCTTCAACCGCATGGAACTCGGCGAGGGCATCGAGAAGAAGCAGGAAAACTTCGCCGACGAAGTGATGGCGCAGGTGCGCGGCGAATAAGCCGGTCGGGTTCAAACCGGCCGCTGCCGGAGCATGCCGAGATGGGGCCGCACTGCGGCCCCATTGCATGCGTGGCATTTCAGTGCAAAAAGACCGACAATAGCGCTGCCCCGTCGGGGATGTATTAAAGTCAAAAATCAGATTTTCCTTTTAATGCTCTGATAAAGAAGATTTTTATGCCTGACACTTATCGGCGGATCCTGCTCAAGCTCAGTGGCGAGGCCCTGATGGGCCCGATGGAGTCGGGGATCGATCCTGCGACCCTGAACCGGTTTGCGACCGAGATCAGCGATCTGCTGAAGGAGGGGGTTCAGGTCGGTCTGGTGATCGGCGGCGGCAACATCTTCCGCGGTGCGGGTCTGGCCGCCGCCGGCATGGACCGGGTCAAGGGCGATCAGATGGGCATGCTGGCCACGGTGATGAACTCGCTGGCCATGCAGGATGCGCTGATCCGGCTGGGTTCGCCCTGTCGGCTGATGACGGCCTTCAGCGTGGGTACACTGAGCGAGCCGTTCGATCGCGACCGCGCCATTCGCCATCTGGAGCAGGGGCGGGCGGTGATCTTCGCCGGCGGCACCGGCAATCCCTATTTCACCACCGATTCCGCCGCCAGCCTGCGGGCCATCGAGATCCAGGCGGATATTCTGTTCAAGGCCACCCAGGTCGATGGCGTCTATTCGGACGATCCCAAGCGCAATCCCGATGCCGAACGGTTCGAGCATCTGAGCTATGACGAGGCCATTGATCGTCGGCTCATGGTCATGGATACCACCGCGCTGGCGCTGTGTCGTGAGAACAGGCTGCCGCTGCAGGTATTCAATATTCACGAACCGGGCAATCTGCGCCGCGCGGCCACGGGCGAAGCGATCGGGACCCGGGTGGAATGACGTTATGAATGCAACGATGGTTAGCCAAACAGGAGTCGCGTCGTGATCGATGAAATCACCCAGGACGCCAGGACCCGGATGGGCAAGAGCGTCGAGGCGCTGAAGACCGAGATGTCCAAGATCCGCACCGGGCGCGCCCATCCCAGCCTGCTCGAGCACATCACCGTGGAGTACTACGGCAGCGAGGTGCCGCTCAACCAGGTGGCCAACATCAATGTAGAGGATGCCCGCACCCTGGTGGTCACACCCTGGGAGAAGCCGATGGTGTCCAAGGTGGAGAAGGCCATTCTGGAATCCGACCTGGGCCTGAACCCGGCCGTGGCCGGCACGGTGATGCGCATCCCGATGCCGCCCCTGACCGAGGAGCGGCGCCGCGATCTGATCAAGGTGGTGCGCAGCGAGGCCGAGGGCGCCAAGGTGGCGATCCGCAACATCCGCCGCGATGCCATGAACGACTTCAAGGAACTGCTCAAGGACAAGGAGATTTCCGAGGACGAGGAGCGGCGCGCCGGCGAGGCCATCCAGAAACTCACCGATCAGTACGTGGCCAAGGTCGACGAGGTTCTGGCCACCAAGGAAAAGGACCTGATGGAGATCTGAGCGCGCCGACGTCATGACCGATATCCGCCACCTGGACCCGAAGCCGACCGCGGCCGAGTTGCCCCGGCACCTTGCCATCATCATGGACGGCAACGGCCGCTGGGCGCGCCGTCACGGCATGCCGCGCCCGGCAGGCCACCGCGAGGGGGTCAAAGCCGTGCGCCGGGTGGTGGAGGCCTGCCGCAAGCGCGGTATCGCCGCACTCACCCTGTTCGCCTTCAGCAGCGAGAACTGGCGCCGGCCGGCGACCGAGGTCAAGCTGTTGATGGATCTGTTCATCAATACCCTGCGCAAGGAGATCGAGGATCTGCACGCCAACGGTGTGCGGGTACGCTTCATCGGCGATCGCAGCGCTTTTTCCGCCAGGCTGTGCCGGCTGATGGAGGAATCCGAGCAGCGCACCCGCGACAATCCCGGCATGCAGCTGGCCATCGCCGTCAATTACGGTGGCCGCTGGGACATCGTCGAGGCTGCCAGGCAGCTGGCCGTGCGGGTCCGGGCCGGGGAACTCGCGCCGGAACAGATCGATGCCGAGACCTTCGCCCGCGGCCTGTCCCTGGCCGATCTGCCCGAACCCGACCTGTTCATCCGCACCGGTGGCGAGCAGCGCATCAGCAACTACCTGCTGTGGCAACTGGCCTACACCGAACTCTATTTCACCGACCTGCTGTGGCCGGACTTCGATGCCCTGGTCCTGGAGGAGGCGCTGGCCTGGTACGCCGGACGCCAGCGCCGCTTCGGTCAGACCGGGGAGCAGGTGGAGCGCATCCAGGGTGCTTAAGCAGCGTTTGATCACAGCGCTGATTCTGTTGCCGCTGGTCGTCTGGGGCGTGCTGGCCCTGCCCACCCCGGCCTTTGCCGCGGCAGTTGCCGCTGTGCTGGTGCTGGGGGCCTGGGAATGGGCGCGTCTGATCCCGCTGCCGGTGCTGCCCCTGCGGCTGGGCTTTGCCCTGCTGGCAGCGGTGCTGTTCTACGCGGCCTGGGGCAGCGGCTGGGCGGTCACGGCCCGTGAACCGCTGCTGCTCGCAGGCACCGCCTGGTGGCTGCTGGCGCTGGCCTGGCTGGCCCGGGTCGACTGGAGCCGCGGGCGGATGCTGATCAAGGGGCTGGCCGCGGTGCCGGCGCTGGTGCCGGCCTGGATCGCCCTGGTCGCACTGCACGGGACGGGGCAGGGCGGCTACTGGGTGCTGTACCTGCTGGTGCTGATCTGGGTCGCCGACAGCGCGGCCTATTTCTCCGGCCGCCGCTTCGGCCGCCGCAAGCTGGCCCCGCGCATCAGTCCGGGCAAGACCTGGGAAGGGGTCGCCGGGGCCCTGCTGGCCTGTGCCGTGCTGGCCGTGGCCGTGAGCCTGGTGCCGAACTGGACCGCGCGCCAGCAGCTGCTCTTCGTACTGTTGAACCTGGTCGCCGTGGCTCTGTCCATTGTGGGTGACCTGTTCATCAGCGCACTCAAGCGCCAGGTCGGGGTCAAGGACAGTGGCCGACTCATTCCCGGTCACGGCGGCGTGCTGGACCGTGTCGACAGCCTGCTGGCCGCGCCGCCGGTGTTCGTCGGCGGGCTGCTCTACCTCGGACTGATGCCGGACTGATCATGGCGGATAGTGACACCAAGACAGGCGTGACCCTGCTCGGGGCAACCGGCTCCATCGGCCTGAGCACCCTCGACGTCCTGGCCCGGCACCCCGAACGCTATCGGCTCGTTGCCGTGACCGCCAACACCGACGTCGCGGGTATGCTGCGTATCTGCGAGCGGCACCGGCCCGAGTTAGCCGTAATGGCGGACACTGCTGCGGCCGAACGCCTGGAGACCGCGCTGCGCCGCGGCGGCAGCGACACCCGGGTTCTGGCGGGCAACGACGGCCTGGTGCAGGTCGCCACGCTGGACGCGGTCGACTCTGTCATGGCGGCCATCGTCGGTGCCGCCGGCCTGCCGCCCACGCTGGCTGCCGCCGCCGCCGGCAAGACGGTGCTGCTGGCCAACAAGGAGGCGCTGGTCATGTCCGGCGCCCTGTTCATGGAGCAGGTGCGCCGCCACCGCGCCACCCTGCTGCCCATCGATTCCGAACACAATGCCGTGTTCCAGTGCATGCCCGACGGCTACATCGCCGGTCAGCCGCCGCAGGGCGTGCGCCGTATCCTGCTCACCGCCTCCGGCGGTCCCTTCCGCACCCGCCGCCTCGATGAACTGGCCGGGGTCACGCCGGCCGAGGCGGTGGCGCACCCGAACTGGGATATGGGGCGCAAGATCTCGGTCGATTCCGCCACCATGATGAACAAGGGTCTGGAGGTGATCGAGGCCTGCTGGCTGTTCGCCATCGAGGTCGACCGGGTGGAGGTGGTACTGCATCCGCAGAGCGTGATTCACTCGCTCGTGGACTATGACGACGGTTCGGTCCTGGCCCAGCTGGGCAATCCCGACATGCGCACGCCCATTGCCCATGCCCTGGCCTGGCCGCAGCGCATCGCCTCGGGCGTGGCGCCGCTGGACCTGGTCGGGGTGGGGCGGCTGGACTTCGAAGCGCCGGATCTGGACCGCTTCCCCTGCCTGCGCCTGGCCTACGAGGCCATTCGTGCCGGGGGTACCGCGCCGGCCATCCTCAATGCCGCCAACGAGGTCGCGGTGGCGGCCTTTCTCGATGAAGGGCTGGCCTTCACTTCCATCCCGGAGGTGATCGAGGCCGTGCTCGGGCGGCTCGCGCCGCAGCCGGCCGGCAGCCTGGAGGCCGTGCTCGCGGCCGACGCGAGCGCCCGCGAAGCGGCGCGCGAACTGTGCGCCCGCGGACGCCGGCAGGCGGTCTCGTGAACGGCATCCTGTTCACCATCGCCGCCTTCGTCGTCGCCATCGGCCTGCTGGTGACGGTGCATGAATTCGGCCACTTCTGGGTGGCGCGGCGCATGGGCGTGAAGGTGCTGCGCTTCTCCATCGGCTTCGGCAAACCGCTCTGGTCGCGGCGCTGGGGCACGGACCGCACCGAGTTCGTCATCGCCGCCATTCCGCTGGGCGGCTACGTGAAGATGTTGGACGAGCGCGAGGCGCCGGTGCCCGAGCGGGAACTGGGACGCGCCTTCAACCGCAAGCCGGTGCTGGCGCGGATCGCGGTCGTGGCCGCGGGCCCGCTCTTTAATTTCCTGTTCGCCATCCTGGCCTACTGGTTCCTGTTCGTCAGTGGTGTGCCCGGGCTCAAGCCGGTCATCGACACCCCCCCGCCGGGCTCGCCGGCCGCCGAGGCCGGGCTGGTACAGCAAGATCGACTGCTCAGCATCGACGGCCGCGACATCCCGTCCTGGAACGAGGCCATGATTGCGTTGCTCGACGGGGCGCTGGACGCGCGCCAGCTGAACCTGCAGGTGGCCTCACCCGCGGGTGATATACGCAGCCTGACGCTGGACCTTGGCCAGGTAGCGGGTCTGCTTGATCGCGGTGACATCACCGATAAGCTCGGACTGTTGCCGTGGCGGCCGGCATTGCCGCCGGTGATGGCCGAGATCCTGCCCGGCAGCCCGGCCGAACGCGCCGGGCTGCAGCCGGGCGACCGGGTGATCGAGGCCAATGGCGAACCCATCGCGACCTGGTCCGACTGGGTCGATTTCGTCAGCGCCCGGCCGGCGAAGATCATCGATACCCTGATCGAACGCGACGGCGAGCGGCTGCAGATCAAGCTCATCCCGGAGCGCAAACAGGTCGAGGACGCGGTGATCGGGCGCATCGGCGCCGGCCCCGAGATCCCGCCCGGTTACGGCGAGGATCTGCGCACAACGGTCCGCTACGGGCCGCTGGACTCGGCAGGCCGCAGCCTGGCGCGCACCGGCGAGATGAGCGTGTTGATGCTGCGCACCCTGTGGAAGATGCTCATCGGCCAGGCCTCGGTGGAGAATATCAGCGGGCCCCTGACCATCGCCCAGTACGCGGGGCAGACCGCCAGCATCGGCCTGACGGCATTCGTCGGTCTGCTGGCGCTGGTGAGCATCAGCCTGGGCGTGCTCAATCTGCTGCCCATTCCGGTACTGGATGGCGGCCACCTGATGTATTACCTTATTGAGCTTTTGCGGGGCAGGCCGGTCTCGGAACAGACCGAGGCGCTGGGTCAGCGTATCGGTCTGGCGCTGCTGCTGGCGTTGATGACGCTGGCAATCTTCAATGACTTTGCCCGCCTGCTGCGCTGATGGCGACGCACAACCTCTTGGACTGAAGAATAATCTCTATGCGACCTACTGCCCTGGTTCTGTTTCTGACGTGGCTGCTGCCGCTGGCCGCACACGCCTTCACGTCCTTCGTCGTGGAGGACATCCGCGTCGAGGGGCTGCAGCGCATCTCGGCCGGGACCGTGTTCAACTATCTCCCGGTCAAGACCGGCGAGACCCTCGACGAGGCGCGTTCGGAGCAGGCGATCCGGGCGCTGTTCCGCACCGGCTTCTTCCAGGATGTTCAGTTGGAGCGCGACGGCAGCGTGCTGGTGGTCTCGCTGGTCGAGCGCCCGGCCATTTCCAGCATCGAGATCAGCGGCAACAAGGACATCGAGAGCGAGCCGCTGCTGGACTCGCTCAAGCAGATCGGCTTTGCCGAGGGTCGGGTATTCAACCGCTCGCTGCTGGAGAAGGTCGAGCAGGAATTGCGGGTGCAGTACTTTTCGCGCGGCAAGTACGGAGTCAAGATCACCACCACCGTCACGCCGCTGGAGCGCAACCGGGTGGGGATCACCATCGACGTCTCCGAGGGCAAGGCCGCCCGGATCAGGCAGATCAATATCGTCGGCAACGAGGTCTATGACGACGAGACCTTGTTGGATGAGTTCGAATTGAGCACGCCGACCCTGCTGTCCTTCTATACCGGCAAGGATCAGTACTCCAAGCGCAAGCTGGCCGGCGACCTGGAAACCCTGCGCTCCTTCTACCTCGATCGCGGTTATCTGAACTTCAATATCGATTCCACCCAGGTGTCGATCACCCCGGACAAGCAGGATATCTACATCACCATCAACCTGCAGGAGGGGGCGCAGTACCGCATCAAGGAAGTGCGGTTGTCGGGAGACCTGGTGGTTGACGCCGAGGAGTTGTTTCCGCTGGTCGGGGTCAATGCCGGAGAAATCTTTTCGCGCAAGCGGGTGTCCGACACGGTCGAGCGCATCAGCGAGTATCTGGGCAACGAGGGTTATGCCTTTGCCAACGTGAATACCATTCCGGATGTCGATGAGGAGAGCAAGGAGGTGCAGGTGACCTTCTTCGTCGACCCCGGCAAGCGTGTCTATGTGCGCCGCATCGACATGCGCGGCAATACCAAGACCCGCGACGAGGTGCTGCGCCGGGAGATGCGCCAGATGGAGCGCGGCTGGTTCTCGGCCTCGGCAGTGGAGCGCTCGCGTACCCGCCTGGATCGGCTGGGCTTCTTCGAGGAGGTCAATGTCGAGACCCCGGCGGTCCCGGGCGCGCCCGACCAGGTGGATGTCAACTTCTCGGTCAAGGAGCGCCCCTCGGGCAACCTGATCCTGGGCGTGGGCTACGCCCAGTCCTCGGGGCTGCTGCTCAATGCCAGCGTCAGTCAGAACAACTTCCTCGGGACGGGCAAACGGCTGTCGGTGAATTTCAACAACAGCGACTACGACACCCTGTACAGCTTCAACTATTCCAACCCCTATTACACCATCGACGGCATCAGCCGCGGCTTCGGCGCCTTCTACCGCGAGACCGATGCGGCCGAGGCCAATATCGCCGAATACAATGTCGATTCCTTCGGCGGCAATGTCAGCCATGGCATTCCCATCAGCGAATTCAACCAGATCCGGCTCAATGTCGAGTACGAGCACATCGAACTGGGCACGACGATCATCTCGCCCTTTATCGTCGAGGACTTCATCAATGCGGAGGGGGATACCTTCGATACCCTCAAGCTGACCGGCAGCTGGTCATATGATTCACGTAACCGTGCGATCTTCGCCGATCGGGGCACGCTGCAGAGTGTGTCGGCCGAGGTGACCGTGCCGGGGCTGGACCTGCAGTACTACAAGCTCAATCTGCGCCAGCAGGTATTCCTGCCGCTGACCGAACTGTTCACACTCTCGCTCAACGCCGAGATAGGCTACGGCGGGGCTTATGGCGATTTCGACGCGCTGCCCTTCTTCGAAAACTTCTTCGCCGGCGGCGTGCGCACGGTGCGCGGCTGGGAGGACAATACCCTCGGCCCGCGTGACGCCCGCTTCAACGACCCCATCGGCGGTGCCTTCAAGACGGTGGGCAATGTGGAACTGATCTTCCCGCCGCCCTTCTTCGCCGATTCCAACTCGTTCCGCATGCTCGGCTTTTTCGATATCGGCAATGTCTATGAAGACGTGGATGACTTCGATGCGAACGAACTGCGCTATTCTGTCGGTGTCGGCGCGACCTGGCTGTCTCCGCTGGGGGCGTTGACCTTCAGTCTGGCCCAGCCGCTCAATGACGAGCCCGAGGACGATGTGCAGGTGTTCCAGTTCACCGTGGGCACGAATTTCTGAGCAAGCGCTGATTTATTCGTCATGCCCGCAAAAGTGGGCATCCATGTCCTGAAACCACTGGATTCCCGCCTTCGCGGGAATGACGGAAGGGGAAATAATCAGAGATTCCCTGAGCTATCAACCCGGCAGCCTGATATGTCGGGCCCGGACAACGAAACTGAGGAGTGGTATCAGTCATGAACAAGCTTATGCGTATCTTCGCCCTGTCCCTGCTGGTGTTGCCCCTGTCGGTGCTGGCCGAGGTCAAGGTGGGTTTCGTCAATACCGCCAAGCTGATGGAGGAGGCCCCGCAGGCCCAGGATGCCAGCAAGCAGATGGAAACCGAATTCGCTCCGCGCGAGAAGGAGTTGATCTCCCTGCAGCGCGAGATCAAGCAGATGGAGGACAAGCTGACCCGTGACGGCGCGGTGATGAGCGAGTCCGAGCGCAGCAAGGCCGAACGCGAACTGCTCAACCAGAAGCGGGATCTGAAACGCTCGCAGGACGAGTTCCGTGAGGATCTGAATATCCGCCGCAACGAACTGCTGGCGAGGCTGCAGAAGGAGCTCAACGATGCCATCGTCGCCCTGGCCAAGGCGGAGGGCTATGACCTGGTGCTGTTCGAGGGCGTCGTCTTCGCCAGCGACCGCATCGATATTACCGATGCCGTGCTGGAACAGCTGCGGCGCGGGGGCAACTGATCCGGGGCGCTGCTTTGACCTGGACGCTTGAGGCGCTGGCGCGTCAACTGGAAGTGCGCCTGGTCGGAGACGGCGCCACCTGCATCGACGGCGTCTGCACCCTGCAGCAGGGCCGCGAGGGCGGCCTGAGCTTCCTGGCGAATACGGCTTACCGCAAATACCTCCACAATACCCGGGCCAGCGCAGTCATCGTCGCGGACGAGGATCTGGCCGACTGCCCGGTGCCGGCGCTGGTCAGCGACAACCCCTATGCCACGTATGCCCGCGCCGCGACCCTGCTGAGTGAACTTCCTGCGCCCGCGCCCGGGGTGCATCCCAGCGCCGTGGTGCATCCTCAGGCGCAGGTCGACACCTCGGCAAGTGTCGGCCCACTTTGTGTTATCGAAGCAGGTGCGGTCATCGGTGAGGACTGTGTGCTCGGCCCCAATTGCCTGGTCGGCCGCGGTGCGCGTGTGGGTGCCGGCACCCGGCTGGTGGCCAATGTCACCCTGTGTCACGAGGTCAGGCTGGGCCGGGGCTGTCTGCTGCATCCCGGCGTGGTGATCGGCAGTGACGGTTTCGGCATCGCCAAGGATCAGGGCCGCTGGCTCAAGGTGCCGCAGCTGGGCGGGGTGGAGATCGGCGATGATGTCGAGATCGGCGCCAACACCACGGTCGATCGCGGCGCGCTGGAGAACACGGTCATTGCCGGCGGCGCCAAGCTCGACAATCAGATCCAGGTGGCGCACAACGTCCATATCGGCGAACATACCGCCGTTGCCGGCTGTGTGGGTATCTCCGGCAGTGCGCGCATCGGCAGCCACTGCCTGCTGGCCGGCGGTGTGGGCGTGGTGGGGCACCTGGAGATTGCCGACCACACGGTGGTGACCGGCATGTCCATGGTCACCCGCTCCATCACCGAGGCGGGTGTGTATTCCTCCGGACTCGCCGCCATGCCGGCGGATAAATGGAACCGTATCCAGGCCCGCCTGCGGCGTCTCGATGACATGGCCCGGCGGCTGCAGAGTCTGGAACAACAGCTGACCGCGCTGCGGGACGGCGCAATCGATAAGAAATCACCGGACAACGAGAATGACTGACACTTTAATGGACATCAATGAAATCATGCGGGAGTTGCCGCATCGCTATCCTTTTCTGCTGATCGACCGGGTCACCGAATACGTCGCCGGCGAACACCTGGTGGGCTACAAGAACGTCAGTTTCAACGAGCCCTTCTTCAACGGGCACTTTCCGGAAAAACCCATCATGCCCGGTGTGCTCGTCATCGAGGCGCTGGCCCAGGCCACCGGTCTGCTGGCCTTCCGCAGTATGGGCCGGGAAGGGCGCAGGGAGAACGTACTCTACTACCTGGTGGGCGTGGACAAGGCCCGCTTCAAGCGTCCGGTCGAGCCGGGCGATCAACTGATGCTGCATGTGCGGGTGAAGAACACCCGGCGCGGCATCTGGGTGTTCGAGGCCGAGGCGAAGGTGGACGGCAAGCTCGCCGCCAGCGCCGAACTCATGTGCACCGAGAGGGCAGTCGAATCTTGATTCATGCCCAGGCCCTGGTCGATCCCGGCGCGATGCTGGCGACCGGGGTGGAGGTCGGACCCTTCAGCGTGATCGGCCCTGACGTGAGCATCGAGGCGGGCACGGTCATCGGCCCGCACGTGGTCATCAACGGGCCCACCCGCATCGGCCGCGACAACCGTATCTACCAGTTCGCCTCCATCGGCGAGGCGCCGCAGGACAAGAAATACGCCGGCGAGCCCACCGAACTGGTCATCGGTAACCACAACACCATCCGCGAAGGGGTCACCATCCATCGCGGGACCGTGCAGGATCGCGGCCGCACCACCCTTGGCGATGACAACTGGATCATGGCCTATGTGCATATCGCCCACGACTGCGATGTCGGCAGTCATACCATCCTTGCCAACAATACCGCCCTGGCCGGGCACGTGCGGGTCGGTGACCATGCCATCCTCGGCGGCTTCACCCTGGTGCACCAGTTCTGCGCCATCGGCGCCCATGCCTTCACCGCCTTCGGCAGCGTGATCGGCAAGGATGTGCCGCCCTTCATGATGGTTTCCGGTCATCCCGCCCATGTCCACGGGCTCAACAGCGAAGGCCTGAAGCGGCGCAATTTCTCCGCCGGCAGCCTGCGCGCACTCAAGCAGGCCTACCGGACGCTGTATCGCAGCGGCCTGCCGCTGGAACAGGCGCTGGTCCAGCTGCAGGCGGAGCAGGGCGGGGATGCGCAGGTGCAGTCTCTGATCGCCTTTCTGCAGCAGCAGACCCGCGGCATCGTGCGCTGAAGATTCAGCTGTCATGGATGAAACCACCGACACCGGCCGGACCAGACCTCTTCCGCCGCTGCGCATCGCCATGGTGGCGGGCGAGGCCTCGGGCGACCAGCTCGGCGCCGGCCTGATCCACGCCCTGCGCGAACAGCTGGCCGGCAGGCGGGAACTGATGGTGGAGGGCATCGGCGGCCCGGAAATGCAGGCGGCGGGCTGCCGCAGTCTCTATCCCATGGAGGCCCTGTCGGTGATGGGGCTGGTGGAGGTGCTGCGGCATCTGCCCGGGTTGTTGCGGCTGCGCCGCCGGCTGGCCCGGCAGCTGCTGGCCGAACCGCCCGATGTATTCGTCGGCATCGACGCCCCGGATTTCAACCTGGGCCTGGAGCGCCGCCTGCACCGGCAGGGCATCCGCACACTGCACTATGTCAGCCCGTCGGTGTGGGCCTGGCGCGGCTACCGCATCAAGCGCATCGTGCGTAGCCTGGACCGGATGCTGACCCTGTTCCCCTTCGAGGCCGAATTCTACCGCCGCCATGCCGTGCCGGTGACCTTCGTGGGCCATCCCCTGGCCGAGCGCATCCCGCTGCTGCCGGATGCGACTGCCGCCCGGCAGCAGCTGGGACTGCCCGAGCGCGGTCCGCTGGTGGCGGTGCTCCCCGGCAGCCGGCTGGGCGAGGTACAGCGGTTGGCGCAACCCTTCATCGAGACCCTGCAGTGGTGCCTGGAACGCGACCGCGGACTGCATTTCATCGTGCCCTGCGCCAGTCCCCGGACCCGGGAGCTGTTCGAGTCCATCCTTGCCCGCAGTGCGGCGGACCTGCCGCTGACCCTGCTCGACGGCCGCGCCCGCACCGCCATGACCGCCGCCGATGCGGTGCTGCTGGCCTCGGGCACCGCGGCGCTGGAGGCCATGCTGCTCAAGCGCCCCATGGTAGTGGCCTACCGGCTGGCGCCGGCCACCCACTGGATGATGAAACGGCTGGTCAGGGTGCCGCACTACAGTCTGCCCAACCTGCTGGCCGGCGAGGCCCTGGTGCCCGAGTACATCCAGGACGAGGTCACGCCGGTCAATCTGGGCCAGGCGCTGCTCAACCAGCTGCACAATCCGGCCCGTCGCAGCCTGCTGACCCGACGCTTCCGGGAACTGCACACCGAGTTGCAGCACAATGCCGACCAGGCCGCCGCGGCCGCGGTGCTGGAGGTGGCCGGCCATGCCTGAGCAGGCGGAACTGGATTTCATTGTCGATGCCACCGGTTGCGTTGCCGGCGTGGACGAGGCCGGGCGCGGCCCCCTGGCCGGACCGGTGGTGGCCGCCGCGGTCATCCTGGACCCGGCCCGGCCGCTGTCGGGCCTGGCCGATTCCAAGACCCTGAGCGAGAAGCGGCGCGGCGTGCTGGCCGCTCAGATCCGGGAACAGGCCCTGGCCTGGGCCCTGGGCCGGGCCGAGGTCGAGGAGATCGACCGCATCAACATCCTCCAGGCCAGTCTGTTGGCCATGCAGCGCGCGGTCGCCGCCCTGGGGGTGGCGCCGGAACTGGCCCTGATCGACGGCAACCGCTGTCCCGAACTGCCCTGCGCATCGCAGGCCGTCATCAAGGGCGACAGCCGGGTCGAGGCCATCAGCGCCGCCTCCATCCTGGCCAAGGTGGCGCGCGACGCGGAGATGATCGCTCTGGATGCGCAGTATCCCGGCTACGGTCTGGCCAGCCACAAGGGCTATCCCTGCCAGGCCCATCTGGCCGCGCTGGAGCGCCTGGGGGTGACGCCCATCCATCGCCGTTCCTATGCGCCGGTGCGGCGCCTGATTGAACAGGGACGGGGCCGATAGGCTAGAGCCGGGGAAAAGCGGTCTCACAGGCCGGATCGGCTGCAGGCCCGTTTCCGGCAACTGTCCGTATATGTCGGATGGGGTGTGCTTGTTCCAGCCCGCGATTGCACACCCTTCACCGTGAGCGTGCAGTATCCGCCGGCACCGCCGGATCCCCGCCCTGAGCTTGATGTGGGTCAGATCCCCCGGGCGAATACAGGCTAGGATACGTGTTACTTGTGGCTCATGGACATGGACATGGACATGGGCCGTGCCGGGACAGAGGATATGAAGCCGCACGGATATTCGTTGTTGTTGCCGCCGCATGCCGTGCTCTGCACGGTGATTGCCTCGCTGTTGTCCGCCTGTGCCGCGGTCGGTCCGGACTACCAGGCACCGCAACCCGGGGTGCCCGCGCACTGGGGGACGGCAACCGATACCCGCGCCCCGGATGCCGCCGTGCTGGCCGAATGGTGGCGCCAGTTCGAGGATCCGCTGCTGAACGCGCTGGTGGACGAGGCCCTGGCCGCCAACCGCGAGCTGGCCACCGCCCGGGCCCAGCTGCGCGAGGCGCGGGCGCGGCGCGCCCTGGCCGGCGCCCAGCTCGGGCCTGCACTGGACGCCGCGGCCTCGGCGGCCCGCAGTACGTCGAGCGAAACGCTCGGGACCGGCGCCACGCGCGATCTGTACAGCGCCGGCTTCGACGCCGCCTGGGAGCCGGACATCTTCGGCGGCCTGCGCCGCGGCCGCGAGGCCGCCGCCGCCGAACTCGACGCCAGCCTCGAGACACTGCGCGACACCCGGGTCTCGCTGGCCGCCGAGGTGGTACTGAACTACACCGATCTGCGCACGGCCCAGCGGCGCCTGGCCGTGGCCGAGGCCAGTGTCGCCGCCCGCCGCGAAACCCATGACCTGACCCGCTGGCGCTGGCAGGCGGGACTGGTGCCGGAACTGGATGTCGCCCAGGCGCGCACCGATCTGGAGAGCGCGCAGGCCGCGCTGCCGGCGCTGCGCAGCGCGGTGAGCGCGGCCCGACACCGGCTGGCGGTACTGCTGGGCCGGAATCCGGGCGCACTGCGCGAACGGCTTGCCGCGACGGCCGCCGTGCCCCTGGCCGGGCGCGCGGCCGCCGTCGGCATTCCCGCCGACGTGCTGCGGCGACGCCCGGACGTGCGTGCCGCCGAACGGCGGCTGGCGGCACAGACCGCCCGCCTGGGCCAGGCCGAGGCGGCGCGTTATCCCGGTTTCCGGCTGTCCGGCTCCATCGGACTGGAGGCGTTGAGCCTGTCCGGTCTGAACAACAATGGCGCGGATGCCCGTTCGCTGCTGGGTGCCGTCACTGCGCCGATCTTCCAGTCCGGCCGCATCCGCGCCAACATCGGGATCCAGGACGCGCTGCTCGAGCAGGCGCGGCTGGGCTACGAGGCGGCGGTACTGGCCGCGCTCGAGGAGGTGGAGAACGCCCTGGTCGACGTGGCCGCAACCGCCGAACGCCGGGAGCGCCTGGCCCGGGCCGTGGCGGCGGCGCGGGAGGCCCATACGATCGCCGAACAGCGCTATGCCGCCGGGCTGGCCGATTTCCTCTCCGTGCTCGACAGCCAGCGCAGCCTGCTCAGCCTGGAGGACCAGCTCGCCAGCAGTACCGGGGAGCTGGCGGCGGCCCAGATCCGGCTCTACAAGGCCCTCGGCGGCGGCTGGGCGCCCGCATCCGCATCCGTTGCGGCGCCGGACACAGCACATACCAGGATCGATCCATGAACGATACTTCCCGACCCGACGGCGGTCCGGCCGCCGACCTCGAAGCCATCCTGACCCGGCAGGGCAGCGGCGGCCGGCTGCGCCGCTGGCGCCTGCCGTTGATCGCCGGCCTGATTCTGCTGCTACTGGCCGCCTACTTCATGTTCGGCGGCAATGGCGATGCCGGCAAGCCGCAGTACCGCACCGAGACCGTGGAGCGCGGCACGCTGGTGGTGACGGTATCGGCCACCGGCCGGCTGGAGCCGACCAACCAGGTGGAGGTCGGCAGCGAGATGTCCGGCACGGTCGAGTCGGTGTTCGTCGACGACGATGACCGCGTGACCGAGGGCCAGATACTGGCCGAACTCGACCTGTCCAAGTTCGAGGATGCGGTGGCCCGCTCGCGCGCGACGGTGGCCGCGGCCGAAGCGGCCCTGGAACAGGCCGAGGCCACGGTCACCGAGGTGCGGGCGCGGCTGGCGCGGTTTCGCGAGGTCTCACGCCTGTCCGGCGGCAAGGTGCCCTCGCATGCCGAGATGGAGACCGCCGAGGCCGAACTGGCACGGGCCGAAGCCGATGTGGCCAGCGCGCAGGCCGGGGTCGCCCAGGCGCGGGCCGCGCTGCGCAGCGACGAGACCAACCTGTACAAGGCCCGCATCCGTTCGCCCATCGACGGCGTGGTGCTGGAGCGCGCGGTCGACCCGGGCCAGACGGTGGCCGCCTCGCTGCAGGCGGTGACCCTGTTTCTGCTGGCCGAGGATCTGACCCAGATGGAACTGCGGGTGGACGTGGACGAGGCCGATGTCGGCCAGGTGCAGCCCGGGCAGCCGGCCGGCTTCAGCGTCGATGCCTGGCCGGGACGGCGCTTCGAGGCCGAGATCATCCGTGTCGGCTACAACGCCACCGACAGCGATGGCGTGATCTCCTATCCGGCCGTGCTCAAGGTGGACAACCGGGATCTGAGTCTGCGCCCGGGCATGACCGGCACGGCCGAGATCACGACCCTGGTGCGCGAGGACGCCCTGCTGGTCCCCAATGCCGCGCTGCGCTTCACGCCGCCGGCAGCGACGGCGGCGGAGGATTCCGGCCGCGGCGTGATCGGATCGCTGATGCCGCGGCGGCCGGCCCAGAGCAGTTCCCGGCCCCGGACCGCGGGCAGCGGCGGGGGCGGCCAGGGTCTGTGGGTACTGCGCGATGGACAGGCGGTCAGGCTGACGGTCGAGACCGGCGCGACCAACGGCCGCGTCACCGAGATCCTCGGCGGCGGCCTCGAGCCCGGCATGGAGGTCATTACCGAGATGTCGGTGACCCGATGACCGCGGACGACGCGCCGCTGATCCGCCTGCAGGGGATCACCAGGACCTACGGCCAGGGCCGGGCCGCCTTCCAGGCCCTGCGCGGCATCGACCTGGACGTCCGGCCGGGGGAGTTCATCGCGGTGATGGGGCCGAGCGGCTCGGGCAAGTCCACGGCCATGAATATCCTCGGCTGCCTGGATACGCCCTCCGGCGGCAGCTATGCCTTTCAGGGGATGCAGGTGGAGCGGCTGACGCGCGACCAGCGCGCACTGCTGCGGCGGCACTTTCTCGGTTTCGTGTTTCAGGGCTTCAATCTGCTGGCGCGCACCACCGCGCTGGAGAATGTGGAACTGCCGCTGATCTATCGCGGGGCGCCGGCCGCGGCCCGCCATGCCGCGGCCCGGGCCGCGCTGGCCCAGGTCGGCCTCGAAGGCTGGGAGCACCATACCCCGGGGGAGTTGTCCGGCGGCCAGCAGCAGCGCGTGGCCATCGCCCGCGCCATCGTCACCGGCCCCCGGGTGCTGCTGGCCGACGAGCCCACCGGCAACCTGGACACCCATACCAGCGTTGAAATCATGGAACTGATCGCCGCCCTCAATCGCGACAGCGGCATCACCGTGTTGATGGTTACCCACGAGCCGGACATGGCCGCCTACGCCCGGCGCGTCGTGCGCTTCGTCGATGGGCGGGTGGACAGCGACACGCGCTCGGAGGCTCAGGTCTGATGTGGTGGAACACCCTGATGCTGGCCCTGCGCGCCATCCGCCGCAACCTGATGCGCTCCTTTCTGACCATCCTCGGCGTGGTCATCGGTGTGGCCGCAGTCATCACCATGGTGACGCTGGGCAACGGCGCCACCCGCTCGGTGGCCGACCAGATCGCCAGCATGGGCAGCAACCTGCTCATGGTGCGCCCCGGCCAGCGCTTCGGCCCGGCGGCGGAGGCCGCACCCAATTTCAAACTCGCCGACGTCGAGGCGGTGCGCAACCAGATCGGCGGCACGGCGGCGGTGGCGCCGGTGGTGAGCAGTGCAGTGACGGCCGTGTTCCAGGCCAGCAACTGGTCCACCTCGGTCACCGGCAGCAGCAACGCCTATTTCACCGCCGCCAACTGGGAGATCGTCGCCGGGCGCAGTTTCACCGAACTCGAGGAGCGCGCCGGCAAGGCGGTGTGCGTGATCGGCGAGACAGTGCGGGAGAATCTGTTCGGGCAGCAGAATCCGGTGGGTGCGGAGATCCGCATCCGGCAGTTCGCCTGCGAGGTGATCGGGTTGCTCGGCGCCAAGGGCCAGTCGGCGATGGGCTCGGATCAGGACGACACCGTGATCATGCCGCTGCGCACGGTGCAGCGGCGCCTGGTCGGCAATACGGATGTGCGCATGATCATGGTCTCGGTGGCCGCCGGCGCCTCGATCGACCGGGTCAAGGCCCAACTGATTTCGCTGCTGCGCGAGCGGCGCAACATCAGCGAGTTCGAGGATGACGACTTCCGGGTCATGGATACACGCCAGATCGCCGAGACCCTGACCGGCACCACCCGCGTCCTGACCCTGCTGCTCGGTGCGGTGGCCGCGGTGAGCCTGCTGGTGGGCGGCATCGGCATCATGAACATCATGCTGGTGTCGGTCACCGAGCGTACCCGCGAGATCGGTATCCGCCTGGCCATCGGCGCGCTCGAGCGCGACGTGCTGCTGCAGTTCCTGATCGAGGCGGTGGTGCTGTCCAGCCTGGGCGGTGTGATCGGTATTCTGCTGGCCGCGGGCGCCTCGGTGTTTCTCGCCGGCCTGATGTCGGTGCCCTATATCTTCGATCCGGCCATCAACCTGCTTTCGTTCGTGTTCTCCGCCGCCATCGGCGTGATGTTCGGTTACTTCCCGGCCCGCCGCGCGGCCCGCCTGGATCCGATCGACGCCCTGCGCCACGAGTGAACCGGAACGCAATGACGGATTAATCAGGGAACCTCTGATTTATTCGTCATTGCGAGGCGCGTAGCGCCGCGGCGATCTCCAACCGATTGATTCTGCAGTGTGAGATTGCTTCGCTACGCTCGCAATGACGAGAATCATCGAATTAATCAGAGTTTCCTCAGGTATTTCCTTATGAAACTCTGCGTCTCCGCGCCTCTGTGCCCTCTGCGTTGTTCTCGCCCAGGCTCTGAGCCCAACTGTCAAGCCTTGCATCCCCCGCCGCGGTGCCGGAAACTTTGCCCCCATGCCCGTCTCCTTCGTCCATCTCCGCCTGCACACCGAGTACTCCCTGGTCGACGGGATTGTGCGCATCAAGCCGCTGGTCAAGGCGGCGCGCGCGGCGGGCATGCCGGCGGTGGCAGTCACCGACCAGTGCAACCTGTTCGCCATGGTCAAGTTCTACAAGGCGGCCATCGCCGGCGGGCTCAAGCCGCTCATCGGCGTGGACCTGTGGCTGGAGAATCCCAACGATCCCAACCAGCCGCACCGGCTGACCCTGCTGTGCCAGAACAACCAGGGCTATCTGAATCTGTCGCAGCTGGTTTCGCGCACCTACACCGAGGGCCAGCACGGCGGCGTGCCGGTATTGAAACGCGACTGGCTGGACGGCCTGACCGACGGCCTGATCGCCCTGTCGGGCGGACGTCAGGGTGACATCGGTCAGGCGTTGCTTGCCGGGCACGCCGATGTCGCTGCCGACCTGCTCGCCGACTGGCGGCGTCTGTTCCCCGACCGCTTCTACCTGGAATTGCAGCGCACCGGCCGCGAGTACGAGGAGGACTACCTGCATGCCGCGGTCGACCTGGCCGCGCAACAGGGCGTGCCGGTGGTGGCCACCAACGATGTGCGCTTCATCCAGGCCGATGGCTTCGAGGCCCACGAAGCCCGCGTCTGCATCCATGACGGCCGCACCCTGGACGATCCGCGCCGGCCGCGCCTGTACAGCGATCAGCAGTACCTGAAGACACCGGAGGCGATGGCGGAGCTGTTCGCCGACATCCCCGAGGCGCTGGAGAACACGGTCGAGATCGCCCGGCGCTGCAACCTGGAACTGACCCTGGGCGAGAACTTCCTGCCGGAATTCCCGATTCCCGACGGGATGACCATGGAGGAATACTTCAATCAGCAGGCGCACGCAGGCCTGGAGCAGCGCCTGGACAAGCTGTTCGACCGCACCGCCCCGGAATTCGCCGAGCAGCGCAGACCCTATGACGAGCGCCTGCAGATCGAACTGGACGTCATCAACCAGATGGGTTTTCCCGGCTACTTTCTCATCGTGGCCGACTTCATCCAGTGGGCCAAGTCCAACGGCGTGCCGGTGGGGCCGGGGCGCGGTTCGGGCGCCGGCTCGCTGGTCGCCTATGCCCTGACCATCACCGATCTCGATCCCATCGCCTACGACCTGCTGTTCGAGCGCTTCCTCAATCCCGAACGCGTGTCCATGCCCGACTTCGACGTCGACTTCTGCATGGAGGGACGCGACCGCGTCATCGACTATGTCGCCCGCCGCTACGGCCGCGAGAAGGTCTCGCAGATCATCACCTACGGCTCCATGGCGGCCAAGGCGGTGGTGCGCGACGTCGGCCGGGTGCTCGGGCATCCCTACGGCTTTGTCGACCGCATCGCCAAGCTGATCCCGTTCGAGATCGGCATGACCCTGGACAAGGCGCTGGCGCAGGAGGAGGAACTCAAACGCCTGGTCGACGAGGACGAGGAGGTGCGCGGCATCATCGAGCTGGCGCAGTCGCTGGAGGGCCTGGCGCGCAATGCCGGCAAGCACGCCGGCGGCGTGGTGATCTCGCCGACCAAGCTGACCGACTTCACCCCGCTGTACTGCGAACACGGCTCGGAGAGCATCGTCAGCCAGTTCGACAAGGACGACGTCGAGGCGGTCGGCCTGGTCAAGTTCGACTTCCTCGGCCTGCGCACCCTGACCATCATCGACTGGGCCCTGCGCAGCGTGAACGCCATCCGCCGCGAGGCCGGCGAGCCCGACGTGGACATCGAGACCATTCCGCTGGACGACCCGGACAGCTTCAGGCTGCTCAAGGGCTGCAAAACCACCGCCGTATTCCAGCTCGAGTCCAGCGGCATGAAGGACCTGATCCGGCGCCTGCAGCCGGACAGCTTCGAGGACATCATCGCCCTGGTCGCGCTGTTCCGCCCCGGGCCGCTGCAGTCGGGCATGGTGGACGACTTCATCGCCCGCAAACACGGGCGCCAGCGGGTCGAATACCCGCATCCCGATCTGGAGCCGATCCTGGCGCCCACCTACGGCGTGATCCTGTACCAGGAGCAGGTGATGCAGATCGCCCAGGTGCTGGCCGGCTACACCCTGGGCGGCGCCGACCTGCTGCGCCGCGCCATGGGCAAGAAGAAGCCCGAGGAGATGGCCAAGCAGCGCGAGATCTTCACCCGGGGCGCACTGGAGCGCGGGGTGGAGGAGAAGACCGCCACCTACATCTTCGACCTGATGGAGAAGTTCGCCGGCTACGGCTTCAACAAGTCGCACTCGGCGGCCTATGCCCTGGTCTCCTACCAGACCGCCTGGCTCAAGGCGCACTATCCGGCCGCCTTCATGGCGGCGGTGCTGTCGGCGGACATGGACAACACCGACAAGGTGGTCACCCTGATCGACGAATGCCGCGACATGCAACTCGGCGTCATCCCCCCCAGCGTCAACCGTTCCATGTACCGTTTCACTGCCGAGGGCGTGGATACGGTGGTCTACGGTCTGGGGGCCATCAAGGGCGTGGGCCAGGGCGCGATCGAAAGCATGATCGCCGAGCGCGAGGCCAACGGGCCGTTCGCGGACCTGTTCGATTTCTGCCGGCGGGTGGATCTGCGCAAGCTCAACCGCCGGGTGCTGGAGGCACTGATCCGGGCCGGGGCGCTGGACGAGATCGGCTCCAACCGCGCCACCCTGATGGCGCAGCTGCCGATGGCGCTGAAACTGGCCGAGCAGCATGTGCGCGATGCCGACCTGGGCCAGAACGACCTGTTCGGCGAGGCCGGACCGGCGCCGGTGGACAAGCCGCTGGACCTGGTCGAACTGCCCGAGTGGACCGAGGATGAGCGCCTGACCGGCGAGAAGGAAACCCTGGGGCTGTATCTCAGCGGCCATCCCATCTGCCGCTACGAGGCCGAGCTGGCGCATTTCACCAGCGGGCGTATCGCCGATGTCGTCCCCGACAGCGTGCCGGCCGACGGCGGCAACAGCCGCGGTCAGGAACGCACTGTCACGCTCGCCGGTCTGGTGATAGCCCTGCGGGTGCGCAACACCCGGCGCGGCCGCATGGCCTTCGCCACCCTGGATGATCGCAGCGCGCGCATCGAGGTGAGGGTCTTCTCCGACACCTTCGAGGCCCACCGCAACCTGCTGGCCAGGGACCGGGTGCTGGTGATCAAGGGCTCACTGGCGCTGGACGACTATTCCGGCGGCTACCAGCTCACCGCCGACGAGATCTACGACATCAGCCAGGCCCGCGCCGCCTTCGCCCGCCGGCTGGTGATCGAGGTCGACGCCGCGCGTGCCGGCAACGGCTTCATGCAGCACCTGGCCGAGACCCTGCAGCCCTATCGCGAGGGCCGCTGCCCGGTCTGGCTCAACTACCACAACGACCGCGCCCGGGCCCATATCATGCTGGGCAATGAGTGGCGGGTGCAGCCCGCCGACGAACTGCTGCACCGCCTGGACGAACTGGCCGGCGGCGAAGGGCGGGTGCAGGTCGAGTACAATACCCACTGAAAGTGAAAATCTTCAACGCAGAGGCGCGAAGGCGCAGAGGACGCAAGATGTATGAGAGGTAGGTCGGGTTAGCCCATTCGGGCGTAACCCGACAGGATCTCCTGCCGAGTGTCGGGTTACGCTGCGCTAACCCGACCTACTACTCTGCCCAGCCCATCCTACATGATTGAAAACTCTGCGTTCTCTGCGCCTTCGCGCCTTTGTGTTGAACATCGGCAGCGGTTGCCGCCCTACCCGCAGCCGAGTATCCTTACGCCCCCATGAACCTGAACTTTCTGGATTTTGAACAACCCATCGCGGAACTCGAGGCGAAAATCGAGGAACTGCGCTATGTGGGCGACGATGCCGAGATCAACATCAGCGAGGAGATCCGGCGCCTGGAAGAGAAGAGCCGCTCGCTGACCCAGTCCATCTTCTCCAGGCTCAATGCCTGGCAGGTCGCCCAGCTGGCCCGGCATCCGCAGCGGCCCTATCTGCTGGACTACATCGCCCGTATCTTCACCGATTTCGAGGAACTGCACGGCGACCGCACCTTTGCCGACGACCCCGCCATTGTCGGCGGCGTGGCGCGGCTGGAGGGCGAGCCGGTGATGATCATCGGCCAGCAGAAGGGCCGCGACACCCGGGAGAAGCTGCACCGCAACTTCGGCATGCCGCGCCCCGAGGGCTATCGCAAGGCGCTGCGGTTGATGCAGACGGCCGAGCGCTTCAAGCTGCCGGTGCTGACCTTCATTGACACCCCCGGCGCCTATCCCGGCATCGGCGCCGAGGAGCGCGGCCAGAGCGAGGCCATCGCCCGCAACCTGCAGGTCATGGCGGAACTGAAGACACCTGTCATCTGCACCGTCATTGGCGAGGGCGGCTCCGGCGGCGCGCTCGCCATCGGTGTGGGCGACCGCTTGCTGATGCTGGAGTACAGCACCTATTCGGTCATCTCGCCCGAGGGCTGCGCCTCCATCCTGTGGAAGAGCGCCGAGAAGGCCGCCGATGCCGCCGAGGCCCTGGGCATCACCTCGCGCCGGCTGCTGGAACTGGGTCTGATCGACACCGTCATCGAAGAACCGCTGGGCGGTGCCCACCGCGATCCGGAACGCATGGCGGAACTGCTCAAGGCGCGGCTGCTGAGCGAGTTGGACAGCCTGCGCGGCCAGCCTCTGGATACGCTGCTGGAGACCCGCTACCGCCGGCTGCTCGAGTTCGGCGAGTACAACGAAAAGGCCTGACCCTTCTGAGCACCTCGACGCTCCCCCCGGTCGCCCGTCACATCAAGGAATGGATTCCCCAGGCGCAGGCCTGCTGGGTGGCATTGAGCGGCGGTCTGGATTCGGTCGTTCTGCTGCACCGGCTGGCCGATCAGCGCGAACAGCTGGGGATGCCGCTGGGTGCGGTGCATGTGGATCATCAGCTGCAGCCGGACTCGGCGCACTGGAGTGAGCGCTGCCGGGCGCTGTGCCAGGAGCTGGACATCCCCTTTGAACTGCACCGGGTCGAGGCCCGGCCCGGGCCGGGCGAGAGCCCCGAGGCCGCTGCGCGCGAGGCCCGCTATCGGGCGCTGCGTGAGTGGCTGCAACCGGATCATTGTCTGGTCACGGCCCATCACGAGGACGATCAGGCCGAGACCCTGCTGCTGCAGCTGCTGCGCGGCAGTGGACCCAGGGGGTTGGCGGGAATGCCCGCAGTGAGCGTGTTCGGCCCGGGCTGGCTGTGCCGGCCGCTGCTGGAGGTCACGCGTGCCCAGCTGCTGGAGTGGGCCCGGAACCGGGATCTGGACTGGATCGAGGATCCGAGCAACGCCGACCGGCACTATGACCGCAACTTCCTGCGCCACGAGATCCTGCCGCGGCTGCAGGCGCGCTGGCCGGGCGTGAAACGTGCCCTGGCCCGTGCGGCCCGCCACCAGGCCGATGCCGCCAGTCTGCAGGTCGATCTGGCCATCAGCGATCTGCTGCAGGTCGGCGGCCGGGGACCGGCCACCCTGTCGGTCGCGGCCCTGCTGCATTACACCCCGCCGCGTCGGCGCAACCTGCTGCGCTACTGGCTGCATGGCCTGGGCCTGCTCATGCCCAGCGAGGCGGTGCTGGAACAGATCGAGCAGAGCGTGCTGGGGGCCCGCGCCGATACCATGCCGCGGGTGCACTGGCCCGGGGGCGAGGTGCGCCGTTACCGGGACGATCTCTATGCCATGCCGCCGCTGCCCGTGCCGCCCGCCCAGCGACAGGGCTGGGACGGCGGTGACGTGAATATCCCTGCCGCCGCAGGCCGGCTCGAGGTCATGCCCACGCCGGGGCAGGGGCTGGCCCGGGAGGCGCTCGCCGGCCGTCGCCTGCAGCTCGGTTTCCGCGTCGGCGGCGAACGCCTGGCCCCGGCCGGTCGCGGTCATCACCACAGTCTCAAGCACCTGTTCCAGGAGCGCGGCATTCCCCCCTGGGAGCGCGACCGCGTGCCATTGGTGTACTGTGACGATGAACTCGTTGCCGTGGCCGGCCTGTGGCTCGCGGAGGGCTGGCAGGCGCGCGGCGAGCAGCCCGGCCTGGTATTGCAATGGAGCCGTTTGCCGGGCTGATTCCGCCCCGCTTTTCTGCGCCCGACCCGTAGGTCGGGTTAGCCCGAGAGGGCGTAACCCGACATTTGCCGGCTTCGTGTCGGGTTACGCTGCGCTAACCCGACCTACGATCAGCAATGGAGCCGTTTGTGATGCGGGTCGCGTTGTACGGGTGGGGGGGTTCTGGTATCGTTGACTCCCGTCCGTAGCGCCGCCCGCGTCATCCCGCCGGCCGCTGAATCTCGCTCCTCGACAACTGCTTGGATCGCATGACCCGATACATCTTCATAACCGGCGGTGTGGTTTCCTCACTGGGGAAAGGCATTGCCGCGGCCTCGCTTGCCGCCATCCTGGAGGCGCGCGGCCTCAAGGTCACCCTGATGAAGCTCGATCCCTACATCAATGTGGATCCGGGGACCATGAGCCCATTCCAGCACGGCGAGGTTTTCGTCACCGCCGACGGCACCGAGACCGATCTGGACCTGGGGCATTACGAGCGCTTCGTGCGCACCACCATGTCCAAGCGCAACAACTTCACCACCGGCCAGATCTACGAGAACGTCATCCGCAAGGAGCGCCGCGGCGACTACCTGGGCGGTACCGTGCAGGTGATTCCGCACATCACCGACGAGATCAAGCGTTCCATCGTCGAGGGCGCGGGCGATGCCGACGTCGCCATGGTCGAGATCGGCGGCACCGTCGGCGACATCGAGTCGCTGCCCTTCCTGGAGGCCATCCGCCAGATGGGGGTGGAACTGGGGCACGAGCGCGCCATCTTCATGCACCTGACCCTGGTGCCTTATATCTCCGCTTCGGGCGAGATCAAGACCAAGCCGACCCAGCACTCGGTCAAGGAACTGCGCTCCATCGGTATCCAGCCCGACGTGCTGCTGTGCCGCGCCGACCGGCCGCTGCCCGAGGACGAGCGGCGCAAGATCGCGCTGTTCACCAACGTCGAGGAGCGGGCGGTGATCTCGGCCCCCGATGTGGACAATATCTACAAGATCCCGCGCGTACTGCACGGCCAGCACCTGGACGACATCGTGGTCGACAAGATGCGCCTGGAACTGCCGCCGGCCGATCTGAAGGAGTGGGAGCAGGTGATCGAGGCCATGGAACATCCCGAGGGCGAGGTCACCGTGGCCATGGTCGGCAAGTACGTCAACCTGACCGAGTCCTACAAGTCGCTGTCCGAGGCCCTGATTCATGCCGGGGCCCATACCCGCACCAAGGTGAACATCACCTATATCGACTCCGAAGTCATCGAGCAGGAGGGCACCGGCTGCCTGGACCGGGTCGATGCCGTGCTGGTACCGGGCGGTTTCGGCGAGCGCGGCGTGGAAGGCAAGATCGCCGCCGTGCGGCACGCCCGCGAGCAGGGCATCCCCTATCTGGGCATCTGCCTGGGCATGCAGGTGGCGGTGATCGAGTATGCCCGGCACCTGGCCGGCCTGGCGGATGCCCACAGCACCGAGTTCCGGCCCGACACCCCCTATCCGGTCATCGCACTCATCACCGAGTGGAAGACCGAGGCGGGCACCATCGAGCGCCGCGACGAGAACTCCGACCTCGGCGGCACCATGCGTCTGGGCGCGCAGAAGTGCCGGTTGCAGGAAGGTTCGCTGGCGCACCGGCTCTACGGCCGGGACGTGATCGAAGAGCGCCACCGGCACCGCTACGAGTTCAACAACAACTACCGCGACAGCCTGCAGCAGGCCGGGCTGGTGCTGTCCGGCACCTCGCTGGACGATGAACTGGTCGAGGTGGTCGAGATCGCCGACCATCCCTGGTTCCTGGCCTGCCAGTTCCACCCGGAATTCACTTCCACCCCGCGCGACGGCCATCCGCTGTTCTCCGGTTTCATCCGCGCCGCGCGCGAACACGGCCGCAGCGCCGGCAGCAGTCAGGCCACGGACGCCGTCACCGCCTGACCGCATCAATTACGGTAACCTTCAATGGCAAACATGCAACTCTGTGGCTTCGAGGTCGGTCTGGACCGGCCCTTCTTTCTTATCGCCGGTCCCTGCGTGATCGAGAGCGAGCAGCTGGCGCTGGACACCGCCGGCGAGCTCAAGGCCATCACCGACCGGCTCGGCATCCCGTTCATCTACAAGTCCTCCTTCGACAAGGCCAACCGCTCCTCGACCCGAAGCTTCCGCGGCCCCGGCCTGGAGGAGGGCCTGCGTATCCTGCAGCAGGTGAAGGATGAAATCGGCGTGCCGGTACTGACCGACGTGCACGAGGACACGCCGCTGGAAGAGGTCGCCAGCGTGGTCGATGTGCTGCAGACCCCGGCCTTCCTCTGCCGGCAGACCAACTTCATCCAGAATGTCGCCCGCCAGGGCCGGCCGGTGAATATCAAGAAAGGCCAGTTCCTCGCCCCCTGGGACATGCAGAACGTGGTCGACAAGGCGCGCGAGGTCGGCAACGACCAGATCATGGTGTGCGAGCGCGGCGTGTCCTTCGGCTACAACACCCTGATCTCGGACATGCGCGGGCTTGCCATCATGCGCGCGACCGGCGCCCCGGTGGTGTTCGACGCCACCCACTCGGTGCAGCAGCCGGGCGGGCAGGGCACCAGCTCCGGCGGCCAGCGCGAGTTCGTCCCGGTGCTGGCGCGCGCCGCCGTGGCCGCCGGCGTCTCCGGTCTGTTCATGGAGACCCATCCCAATCCGGCCGAGGCCCTGTCCGACGGCCCCAATGCCTGGCCGCTGGGCAGCATGGAAAATCTGCTGGCCACGCTGAAGGTCATCGACGCGGCGGTGAAGGAGCGGGGGTTTGCCGAGGCGGAGTTGATGTAGGTGCATCCTTGTAGGTCGGGTTAGCCCGACAGGGCGTAACCCGACGTTATTGCCGCGTTCCTGTCGGGTTACGCTACGCTAACCCGACCTGCATGCCGGCACAGCGGACACCCGAACCCGCCACGACAAACCCTCCCGAGTGCGCTAGAATTGGCGCCATTCATGCCGGGTAATCGACTTTAAGTTTAAATCGTAACTAGAAGAAATCTGGAGAAAAGATGTCTCAGATTAATAATGTCCGCGCGCGCGAGATCCTGGATTCGCGCGGCAACCCCACCGTCGAGGCCGACGTGCTGCTGGAATCCGGTGCCGTGGGCCGCGCTGCCGTGCCTTCCGGGGCCTCCACCGGCAGCCGCGAGGCGGTGGAGTTGCGCGACGGCGACAAGCACCGCTACAACGGCAAGGGCGTGCTGCAGGCCGTGGAGAACGTCAACACCGAGATCCGCGAGGCCCTGCTCGGCATGGACGCGAAGGCCCAGAAGCAGATCGATGAGAAGCTGATCGAGCTCGATGGCAGCGAGAACAAGTCGCGCCTGGGCGCCAACGCCATCCTGGCGGTATCGCTGGCCAATGCCCAGGCCCGCGCGCGCGAGACCGATCAGCCGCTGTACCGGCTGCTGGGCGGCAAGGGCCCCTTCACCCTGCCGGTGCCCATGATGAACATCCTCAATGGCGGGGCGCATGCCAGCAACAGCGTGGACATGCAGGAGTTCATGATCCTGCCGGTGGGCGCGGCCACCTTCCGCGAGGCGGTGCGCTACGGCGCCGAGGTCTTCCATGCGCTCAAGGCCGTGCTGGCCGGGCGCGGTCTTGCCACCACGGTCGGCGACGAGGGCGGCTTCGCTCCGGACCTGCCCTCCAACGAGGCCGCCATCGAGGTGATCCTGGAGGCGATCGAGAAGGCCGGTTTCGCCGCCGGCGAGGAGATATTCCTCGGCTTGGACGCGGCCAGCAGTGAGTTTTACAAAGACGGCAAATACGTACTGGAATCCGAAGGCAGGAGCTTCAGTTCGGCCGAGTTCGTCGAGTATCTGGCCGACTGGTGCGACAAGTACCCGATCATCAGCATCGAGGACGGCATGGCCGAGGACGACTGGGACGGCTGGAAGGCGCTGACCGAGAGGCTGGGCGAGAAGGTGCAGCTGGTCGGCGACGACCTGTTCGTCACCAACCCGAAGATCCTGCAGGAAGGTATCGACAAGGACATCGCCAACTCCATCCTGATCAAGGTCAACCAGATCGGCACCCTGAGCGAGACCCTAGAGGCGATCGAACTGGCCGCCAGGGCCGGTTACAGCTCAGTGGTCTCCCATCGTTCCGGCGAGACCGAGGACGTGAGCATTGCCGACATCGCCGTGGGCACCGCCTCCACCCAGATCAAGACCGGTTCGCTGTCGCGCTCCGACCGGGTGGCCAAGTACAACCGGCTGATGCGCATCGAGGACCAGCTCCAGACCCTGGCCAGCTATGCCGGGCGCAGTGCCTTCAAGCAGCTGGGATAGGTGGGCACCGCGCTGATGCGCTGGTTGCTGCTGATCCTCGGCCTGATCTTCCTCGGCCTGCAGTACAAGCTGTGGGTGGGGGAGGGCAGCCTGGCCGAGGTCTGGCACCTCAAGGGCGCGGTCGCGGAACAGGGGGCCGAGAACGAGGAACTGCGCGAGCGCAACCGCGCCCTGGACGCCGAGGTGCAGGACCTCAAGCAGGGACTTGAAGCGGTCGAGGAGCGTGCCCGCAGTGAACTGGGCATGATCCGCGACGGCGAGACCTTCTATCAGGTCATCGAGTCCGACAGGAAAGAAACGGATGATTAGCTCTGTAGGTCGGGTTAGCGCAGCGTAACCCGACAGGGCTGCCTACGGGTGTCGGATTACGCCCTGACGGGCTGATCCGACCTACGGGACCTGGACACCTGCTTATGTCACACAGCCAACGCTACTGGGCCGTCGTCCCCGCCGCCGGCATCGGCCGCCGCATGGGCGCCGAGGTGCCCAAGCAGTACCTGCCGCTCGGGCGCCAGACGGTGCTTGAACACACCCTGGATGCCCTCTACGAGGAGCCGCGCATCCAGGCCGTCTGCGTTGTCCATGCTGTCGACGATCCCTACTGGAAGACACTGCGGTATTCGGCTCCGCGTCCCCTCATCGAGGCGCCGGGCGGCGCCGAACGCAGCGACTCCGTCCTCAGTGGCATTCTCAACCTGCTCACGCAGGCGCACCCCGACGACTGGGTGCTGGTCCACGACGCCGCCCGGCCCTGCCTGCGGCGCGAGGATATTGCAAATCTCATGGATACCCTGACTGAGGACGAGGTCGGCGGCCTGCTGGCCGTGCCCACCCGCGACACCATGAAGGAGGCCGACGACCAGGGCCGCGTGGTCGCCACCCTCGATCGCAGTGTCATCTGGCACGCGCTCACCCCGCAGATGTTCCGGCTGCAGACCCTGCACGAGGCCCTGGTCCGCGCCCGCGACGACGCCCGGCCCGTGACCGACGAGGCCTTCGCCGTCGAACACCTTGGCCTGAAACCGAAACTGGTCGAGGGCCACGCCGACAACCTGAAGATCACCCGGCCCGAGGACCTGGCCCTGGCCGGATTTTATCTGCAACAGCAGGAGCGGTTATGAGAATCGGACAGGGCTTCGATGCCCATGCCTTCAAGCCGGGCGGCCGGCTGGTGCTGGGCGGGGTCGAGATCCCGCATGATCAGGGGCTGGAAGCCCACTCCGACGGCGACGTCGCCCTGCACGCCCTGTGCGATGCCCTGCTGGGTGCCGCCGCCCTGGGCGATATCGGCCGGCACTTCCCCGACAGCGATCCGCAGTACAAAGGCGCGGACAGCCGCGTGCTGCTGCGCGAGGTCATGCAGAAGATCGCGGCGAAGGGCTACCGTGTGGTCAACGCCGATCTCACCCTCATCGCCCAGGCCCCGAAACTCGCCCCCTATATCGAGACCATGCGCGCCAACATCGCCGCCGATCTGAACCTCGACCCCGACGGCGTCAACGTCAAGGCCACCACCACCGAGCGGATGGGCTTCACCGGCCGCGGCGAGGGCATCGCGGCCTTCGCCGTCGTGCTGATTGAAAACCTGTAGGACGGGTTTGGTGATCGTTGTCGGGTTACGCTACGCTAACCCGACCTACGAAGTGCAGGAGCAGAGTAGGTCGGGTTAGCCCGTGAGGGCGTAACCCGACAGGGTTCCGCCGCAACGGGCACATAGCTCGGGTTAGCCCGCAGGGCGTAACCCGACAGGATTCCGCCGGGACAAGTACGTAGGTCGGGTTAGCCCGCAGGACGTAACCCGACATATGCCGCGCCTGTTCAGAAAATATGCAGTACGTAGGTCGGGTTAGCCCGCAGGGCGTAACCCGACATATGCCGCGTCTGTTCAGAAAATATGCAGTACGTAGGTCGGGTTAGCCCGCAGGGCGTAACCCGACATATGCCGCGTCTGTTCAGAAAACATGCAGCTACCAACAGAATAACAACCGCAGATGAGCATCACCCGCAAACAGATCTTCGAAACCCTGACCCTCGCCCGCGGCCGCGAACTCGCCGCCGATTTCGGCATCGAGGGCCTCACCGGCCTGAACAAACCCGATTTCGTCGCCATCCTCAGCCGCAAGCGCAGCCTGCCGGTCGAGTACCTGCTGCACGCACTCAAGCGTGCCGAACTCAAGACCCTGTGCGAGGCGCAGGGCCTGGACAGCAGCGGCCGCGAGAAGCAGCCCCTGATCGACCGACTGCTCGGCAACGAGCCGCCCGAGCCTGAATCAGAGCCCGAAACCGAATTCGAATCTGAACCGCCCGCCAGACAGGCAACCCCCAAACCCAGGCCCGCGCCACGTCCGGCCGACCGCAAACGGGAACCGACCGCCCCAATGTTCGAGCAGACCTTCAAGAACATCGATAACGTCCTGTGGAAGGAAGCCGGCTGCGCCACCGAGCTGGACTACACCGAGCAGACCTCCTGGATGCTGTTTCTCAAGTATCTGGACGACCTGGAACGCAGGCGGGCCGATGAGGCGGAACTCCGCGGCAAGGATTATGCACCCATCATTGAAGAGGCCTTCCGCTGGTCCAGCTGGGCCGCGCCCAAGGACGAGGAGGGCAATTTCGATCACGACAATGCCCTGACCGGCCCCGACCTGATCACCTTCGTCAACACCGAGCTGTTCCCCTACCTGCAGGGCTTCCGCGAACGCGCCGCGAACACCGACACCATCGAGTACAAGATCGGCGAGATCTTCAGCGAGATCCGCAACAAGTTCCAGAGTGGCTACAGTCTGCGCGACGCCCTGGAATATGTGGACGCACTCAGCTTCCGCTCCCAGAAGGAGAAGCACGAGCTGTCGCACCTCTACGAGGCCAAGATCCGCAACATGGGCAACGCCGGGCGCAACGGCGGCGAGTACTACACCCCGCGCCCGTTGATCCGCGCCATGATCCGGGTGATCGACCCGCGGATCGGCGAAACCATCTACGACGCCGCGGCCGGTTCCTGCGGCTTCCTGTGCGAGGCCTACGACTACCTGCGCTACGGCCCCGAGGGCCCGGACGGGGCCAACCATCCGAAGCTCTCCACCCAGGACCTGGAAACCCTGCAGACCCGCACCTTCACCGCCAAGGAGAAGAAGAGCCTGCCCTATGTCATCGGGCTGATGAACATGATCCTGCACGGCATCGAGGCGCCCAACATCATCCACACCAACAGCCTCACCGAGAAGCTCGCCGACATCCAGGAGAAGAACCGCTTCGACATCATCCTCGCCAACCCGCCATTCGGCGGCAAGGAGCGCAAGGAGATACAGAACAACTTCGATATCAGGACCGGCGAGACCGCCTTCCTGTTCCTGCAGCACTTCATCAAGCATCTCAAGGCCGGCGGCCGCGCGGCCATCGTCATCAAGAACACCTTCCTTTCCAACTCCGACAACGCCTCCCGCGCCCTGCGCCGGGAACTGCTGGAGAACTGCAACCTGCACACCATCCTCGACTGCCCCGGCGGCACCTTCCTCGGCGCCGGCGTGAAGACCGTGGTGCTCTTTTTTGAGAAGGGCCGGCCCACGCAGAACATCTGGTACTACCACCTCGACCCCGGCCGCAGCCTGGGCAAGACCAGCCCGCTCAACGATGACGACCTGCAGGAATTCGTCGAGCTGCAGGCGAGTTTTGCCGACTCCGATGAATCCTGGACCGTGAACATCGAGGACATCGACCCGGAGACCTGGGACCTGTCGGTGAAGAATCCCAACAAGGTCGAGGAGGATCCCCTGCGCGATCCGGAGGTCATCATCAACGAGATCGAGACGCTGGATCGGGAGAGTGAGGAGATTCTGGAGGGGATTAGGGGGATGTTATGAGACCTGACTGGGATTGGCGTGCATTGAGTGATGTTTGTCAGATTAAGCCTCCCAAAAGAGAGGCTAAGCTGCGGCTTGCAGATGATGATTTAGTGTCCTTCGTCCCGATGGATCAGCTTGGAATTCGCGAAAAACAACTGCGGCTGACTACCGACAGACGGTTATCCGAAGTCGCGGGGAGCTATACCTACTTTGCGGAGGGTGATGTGTTGCTAGCAAAGATTACTCCGTGTTTCGAGAATGGAAAGCTGGGTATCGCGCGTGGCCTAACCAATGGGATTGGATTTGGGTCGAGTGAATTCATCGTATTCAGATCTGGCGATGAGCTTGATCCGGAATTCCTTTTTTATTTTCTTTCGCAAGATAGCTTTAGGGAAGCCGGTGCCAGCGTTATGTCCGGCGCGGTCGGTCACAAACGTGTACCGAAAGAATTTATTGAAAATCATCCGATACCTTTGCCGTCTGTGGCTGAACAAAAACGCATCGTCGCCATTCTCGATGAGACCTTCGCGGGGATTGAAACGGCCATCGCCAATACCGAAAAGAACCTCGCCAATGCGCGGGAGTTGTTTGAGAGTTATTTGAATTCCCTGTTTCAGGTGCTTGATGAAAAATATTCAAAAGTCCGCTTTGGTGACGTATGTGAGTTTGTTCGTGGCCCTTTTGGAGGGAGTCTCAAGAAATCGATATTTGTTCCGGAAGGCTATGCAGTATATGAGCAACAACATGCCATAAATAACCAGTTTGATGAGGTCAGGTATTTTGTTGACGGCGGTAAATTTCAGCAAATGGCCAGATTTGAGCTGAAGCCGGGAGATCTTATCATGAGTTGTTCTGGCACAATGGGTAAAGTCTCTATAGCGCCATCAGGTCTGAAGCGTGGAATTATCAATCAGGCATTACTGAAGTTGACGCCATCCAATGATGTTCTATCTGAATTCCTGAAATTCTGGATGGAGTCAGGTGCTTTTCTGAATGAAATCTCCAAGCATTCTGTTGGGGCAGCGATGAAAAACGTTGCTTCTGTGAAGGTGCTAAAGGAAATCCGGGTTCCAATGCCACCAATCGATCAGCAGGAAAATATCATTCTGAAATTGAACGAGCATCGTCAAACGACGGGTGAATTGGAAAATATATATAGGAAAAAGCTTTCAGCTCTTGCCGAACTCAAACAATCCCTCCTGCAAAAGGCCTTCTCCGGCGAGCTGACGGCGGACAAGGCCGAAGACGAGGTGCAGGAGGCCGTGGCATGACCGCGGCCGTGCATGGCGAGGCGTAGGTCGGGTTAGCCCGAAGGGCGTAACCCGACGGGATTCCGGCGTTATGTGTCGGGTTACGCTTCGCTAACCCGACCTACGGGGTGGTGTGGGGGTTGTTCGGCAACGTGAACAATATGCAATTACGACAAGGATGTCGTTATGAACTACCGACGCAATTTCGTGGCGGGCGGGTGTTTCTTTTTCACGCTGGTGACGGCCGGCCGCCGGCCGATTCTGACCCGCATGAATTCGGTCGCTGTGCTGCGCGAGGCCTTTCGGTCGGTCCGGACCCGCTACCCGTTCCGGATGGATGCGGTGGTGATCCTGCCCGACCATCTGCATTGCATCTGGACGCTGCCGGAGGGCGATGCGGATTTCGCGACCCGCTGGCGGCTGATCAAGACGGGGTTTACCCGGCATTGCGATCCGTTGTTGCGCGGAATGGCTTCGCAGCGCCAGGCGAAAAGGGGCGAAGGCGGGGTCTGGCAGCACCGATACTGGGAACATACGTTGCGCGACGCTGATGATTATGTGCGGCATGTGGAATATATCCATTACAACCCGGTGAAGCATGGCTATGTGGGGTCGGTAGCGGATTGGGCCTGGTCGAGTTTTCATCGGTATGTGGGGATGGGGGCGTATCCGCCTGATTGGGGTGGTGGGTGCGTGGATTTTGAGGGGGTTGGGCGGGAGTGACCGCCGTGTCGGGTTACGCTGCGCTAACCCGACCTACATCAGCCGTGCTTCATTTTCGTAGGTCGGGTTAGCCCGAAGGGCGTAACCCGACATGGGGTAATAAGAAGATTTTCCTGAGCGGGCTTTGACTCGGGCAGAGACAACCGATATTGTGTTGCTTAATAATTTATCAAAAACAACATATTAAGAAACCCGGGCACGACAATATTCCCTGATCGGGTTTTGATTATCTGATGGCTGTCAGCAATGAATGAAGCCGAAACCCGCGCCGAACTCATCGACCCGGCCCTGAAGGAGGCCGGCTGGGGCGTGGTCGACGGCAGCAGGCCCAGGCGTGAGGTGATTATTGCGCCCGGTCGCCTGATCGGCGGTGGCCGTCGCGGGCAGCGGGATATCGCGGATTACGTCCTGACCTACCGGGGGCAGAATCTTGCGGTGATCGAGGCCAAGAAGTGCGGCCTGCCGGTGACCGAGGGCTTGGGCCAGGCCAAGCGTTACGCCGAGCGGCTGCAGGCGCGCTACGCCTTCGCCACCAACGGCGAGGACATCTACCGGGTGGATATGCACACCGGCACGGAAGGGCCGGTGGAGGCCTGGCCGGCGCCGGATGACCTGTGGAATGCGACCTTCGCCGAGCGCAAGGTCTGGCGCGAGCGCTTCGGGGCGGTGCCCTTCGAGGCCCGGGGCGGGGCTTGGGAGGCGCGCTACTATCAGCACAACGCTATCAACAGCGCCCTGGAGGCCATTGCCGACGGTCGCGACCGCATCCTGCTGACACTCGCCACCGGCACCGGCAAGACGGCCATCGCCTTCCAGATCGCCTGGAAACTGTTCCACGCCCGCTGGAGCCTGGTGGCACGGGAGAGCGGGGAGACGGGGCGGTTGCCGCGTATCCTGTTCCTGGCCGACCGCAACATCCTGGCCGATCAGGCCTTCAACGCTTTCTCGGCCTTTCCCGACGACGCCCTGGTGCGGATCGATCCGGAGTCGATCCGCAAGAAGGGCCGTGTGCCCAAGAACGGCAGCCTGTTCTTCACCATCTTCCAGACCTTCATGAGCGGGCGCGACGCCGAGGGCAATCCGCAGCCCAGCTTCGGCGACTATCCGCCGGATTTCTTCGATTTCATCGTCATCGACGAGTGCCACCGGGGCGGAGCCAACGATGAGAGCACCTGGCGCGGCATCCTGGAGTACTTCAGCCCCGCCGTGCAGTTGGGGCTGACCGCCACGCCCCGGCGCGACGCTAACGCCGACACCTACGACTACTTCGGCGAGCCGGTGTACATCTATTCCCTCAAGGACGGCATCAACGACGGTTTCCTCACCCCGTTCAAGGTTCGCCAGATCGCCACCACCCTGGACGAGTATGTCTACACCTCGGACGATCAGGTGGTGGAAGGCGAGATAGAGGAGGGAAAGCGCTACATCGAGGACGACTTCAACCGGGTCATCGAGATCGAAGCGCGCGAGAAGTATCGGGTGAAGCTGTTCCTGGAAAGTATCGACCCGCGCGAGAAGACCCTGGTGTTCTGCGCCACCCAGGAGCATGCGCTGGCGGTGCGGGACCTGGTCAACCAGATGAAGTCCAACCCCGATCCGCACTACTGCGAACGGGTCACCGCCAACGACGGCGCCGAAGGCGAGCGCTGGCTGCGTGCCTTCCAGGACAACGAAAAGACCATCCCGACCGTCCTCACCACCTCGCAGAAGCTCTCCACCGGCGTGGACGCCCGCAATGTGCGCCACATCGTGCTGATGCGGCCGGTGAATTCCATGATCGAGTTCAAGCAGATCATCGGCCGCGGCACCCGCCTGTTCGAGGGCAAGGACTACTTCACCATCCACGACTTCGTGAAGGCCTACGAACACTTCGAAGATGAGGAATGGGACGGTGAGCCGCTGCCGCCCGAGCCCTGCGGTCGCTGCGGCAACAGCCCCTGCACCTGCGTGGTGGACCCGCCCCGGCCCTGTCCGGTCTGCGGCCAGCGGCCCTGTGTGTGCGAGAAACCACCGCCAGAGGCATGTCCCGTCTGTGGCGAGTATCCCTGTGTCTGTGACAACCGCCGGAAGGTGAAGGTTAAACTCGCGGACGGCAAGGAACGGACCATACAGCACATGGCCGCCACCAGTTTCTGGAGCCCGGACGGCAAACCCATCTCGGCGGCCGAGTTCGTCCAGCGGTTGTTCGGCGAGCTGCCGGAGCTGTTCCGCAACGAGGATGAGCTGCGCGAGCTGTGGAGCGATCCCGAAACCCGTCGCCGGCTGCTGGCGGGGCTGGAGGAGAAGGGCTATGGCATCGAGCAGTTGCGCGAGATCGGGAAGCTGATCGAGGCCGAGAACAGTGATCTCTACGATGTGCTGGCCTACATCGCCTTCGCCCTGCCGCCGGTGACCCGGGCCGAGCGGGTGGCGCTTCACCGCGAGGACATATTCCGGCCCTATGATTTTCATCAGCGGGAGTTCTTGGATTTTGTGCTGAATCACTATATCGAGCGCGGCGTCACCGAGCTCGATACCGAGAAGCTGCCGCAGCTGATCACACTGAAATACAATACAGTTGATGACGCGGTATATGAGCTGGGCGAAGTGAAAAATATTCGGGAAGTTTTTGTCGGATTCCAGCGTAATCTGTATTGAGTGTCGGGATTGAGTTGAATTTTTGTCGGGTTACGCTTCGCTAACCCGACCTACGGGATAAGACAAGATGCCAACGTAGGTCGGGTTAGCCCGAAGGGCGTAACCCGACAGGATTCCGCCGCAATGAGTGAAGCGGGCAGGTCGGGTCAGAAGAGTAGGTCGGGTTAGCCCACAGGGCGTAACCCGACAAGGTGTAGGAATGCGATGACTGTATCCATGTTGAATATGAAACGGACGGCAATGATTCTGCTGGTATTGGCCCTGGCCGGCTGCGCCGCCAGCCCGCCGAAACAGCAGCACGACCTGTGCGCGGTGTTCGACCAGCATCCCGACTGGTACGACTACGCCAAGCAGTCGGAGGACAGGTGGGGCGTGCCGGCGCATATCCTCATGGCCTTCGTGCGCCACGAATCCAGCTACCGGCATGATGCCAAACCGCCGTTCGAGTGGTTCCTGTTCATCCCGCTGGGGCGGCCCTCATCGGCCGAGGGCTATGCCCAGATCCAGGACCCGGCCTGGAAGGACTACCGACGCGAGACCGGCGGCCTGTTCAAGAGCCGTTCGGATATGGAGGACGCGCTGGATTTCGTCGGCTGGTACAACCACAAGAGCAACAGAGTGCTCGGTATTTCCAAATGGGACCCGAAGAACCTCTATCTCGCCTACCATGAGGGCCATGGCGGTTACCGCCGTGGCACCTACCGGAACAAAAGGTGGCTGCTGCGCGTGGCCGATCGCGTCGATCACACAGCGCGGGAATACGGTGCCCAGCTGCGTCGCTGCGAGGAACGGTTCAAGTGCCGGAGGTGGTACCAGGTGGGGCCGTTGTGCGGCTGAACCGCAGTGGCAGCGGACCTCAGGGCCTGGAGACCACGAAATCGCTGGCGCTGAATTTTGCCCAGTCGTTGTAGCGGATGGCGCGCCAGGCGTTTTTCCAGTCGAAGCGGTTGCGGTCGAATTTGATCACGAAATAATTGCCGGTCTCGATGCGGACATAGAGCACGCCGTCCTGAGTGCGCAGAAAATCATGGATGGCCATGATCTGTTGTGTGCCTTCCGCGCCCTCGGCGTAGAAGGTGCCGATGCGGTATTCCGGCGGTTCGGGCTCGCGGGTGAACAGCCCTGACAGTGTATCCGGATGAGTGCGCAGATAGATGCTGGTCGAGACAACCAGGAACAGGGTGGCGCTGAAGATCAGGGCCCAGACCGGTCGGGTGATCATGACGGACTCCACAGACGGCGCACCCCGGCCTCATGCCGAGGCGCCGGTGCATGACACGCGCCTCATCCGTTGATGCATGTTCCTGAGCCAGAGTCTATCCAAGCCCCGGCGCCGCAATTGTGAACGGCATCACAAAATGCCGGACGGCGTCTGCGGGTCAGTTGCCGGATGCAGCATTCCCGCGGGCGAGCCTTCTGCCGCGGCGTGTTGCGGCATCCCGGTATCGAAGTGGTTGTCATCGACTCCGTCGGACAGGCGCAGGAACACCCCGAGGGCGGCCAGCAGCAGGGCGGCGCTGACGATGATGGCAACGGGGTAGAACAGATTGCCGGCCATTTCCAGCTGACTGTACTTGATCACCATGAGCAGCCCCTCGAGCGCCAGTGCGATGCAGACGATACTGATGAAGCGGGGCAGGGTGCGGCGCAGCACCACGATGACGTGGGTTTCGTCGCTCCGGTATTCCTTGTGCACGACCAGCCCGAGTTCGAAGGTGGCCAGGGCGACGACGGCGGTGTTGATGGCCTTGATGAACGATTCCACCAGATCGGTATCGCCGGCAAAGCCATGCCAGATGCTGGCGACCGTGATCCCTGTCAGGACGAGTGTCAGGATGAGGAATATTCCGGTGAAGATGAATACCATCAGATACCGGAAGTGATTGAGGGATAGGATTCGTTCCATGACCGCTCCGTTGATTTGCGGGTACTGCATCCGTCCGTGCGAAATCGCGATTACGGGTACGGCGTCATGATAGGAGCCTGAACGGCGGCGGCCATGATGGCCGTCACAGTCTGGAATCTGTTCATGAGACCGTCATCCGAGCGGGGGGGGTTGATGCATGTCAAACCCTGTCAGCGTGCGCAGGGTTAGACTGCCGAGCGTCGTACCGATACGCCGGAGCAGATCATGTCTTCCATGCATGCCGCCTGCATGCCCGATCCCTTTGACCTGAACAATCCCGCGGCCTTTGCGCGCTGGAGCGAGGCCAGGCTGGCCGGCTATCCCCGCCGGTTGGAAGACCTGGTGGTTGAGATCGGCGATCCCTATCGCCTGACCACGGCTGAGTACGAGGCGATGGCCGACCGCATCCGGCGCGCCAACATGGTGATCTATGCCGGCCCGCCGGGCGTGGAGCGCGATGTGGTGATGGCCCTGGGGCAACGCTTCGGTCTGCGGCGGCTCGATCGCAACTGGCTGGCGGATTCCGACGGCCTGACCCCGCTGAGCGTGGCGGCCGATGGAACCCGAAGCGGCTACATCCCCTATACCGACCGCGCCATCAGCTGGCATACCGACGGCTACTACAATGCCCCGGATCGGCAGATCCGTGGACTGCTGCTGCACTGTGCGCAGCCTGCGGCGGCCGGCGGCAGCAACGGGCTGCTCGATCCCGAACTCGCCTATATCCTGCTGCGCAATCTCAACCCCGACTATGTCCGGGCGCTGATGGCGCCCGATGCGCTTACCATTCCTGCCGGTACCCAGGCGGGCGGGAGCCCCCGACCGGCCCGCTCCGGGCCGGTATTCAGCATCGATCCGCAGACCGGCGCCCTGCACATGCGGTATACAGCGCGCCAACGCAATGCCGTCTGGAAGGCGGAGGGTCCGGTTCAGGAGGCCCGGGCCTGTCTGGAATCCCTGCTGCAGGATGAGTCATCCAGCTGCGTTCTGCGCGGCACCCTGCAGCCGGGCATGGGCCTGATCAGCAACAATGTGCTGCATGACCGGACCGCCTTCATCGATTCCGCCGAGCGGCCCAGACTGCTGTTCCGCGGCCGCTACTATGACCGCATTGCACTTGCCTGAGCACTAACGGCTTCCCCATGACAGCCGGTCGTGCAGATAACGACGCAGCTGGGCAGCGTTGTGAAAGGCATGACCCGCCGCGTCGTTGTTGAAGTAGGCGTACAGATCCATTCCATCCCGGACCCGGTCGGCCAGCCGCTCCGCCTCGGCCGTCAGATACTGATGGCTGTAGCGGTGGCTGTAATCGATGCCGTGATAGCGCAGGTAGAGCCAGTCGGCGGTGGCGATCCGGGGATGCTCCGGCAGCAGGTCGTGGATGCACAATCCCACGCCGGCCTCCCTGAGCCGGTCGAATACGGTATCATCCAGCCACCCCGGATGGCGCAGTTCCAGGGTCCAGCGATAGCCGGACGGCAGGCAGGCGAGCAGACCGTCCAGGCGGTCGAGGTTCGGGCCCCAGTGGGGCGGGAGCTGGATCAGCAATGGACCGAGTGCGTCGCCCAGCAGCCGGGCGCGTTCGAGGAAGCGTCTGACCGGCTGCGCCGGCGCCTTGAGGTATTTGACATGGGTGAGATAACGGCTGACCTTGAGGGCGTAGACAAAGCCCGCCGGCGCGGCTTCGCGCCAGCGCTGGAAGGTATCCGCTTCCGGCAGCCGGTAGAAGGTGTTGTTGATCTCGACCGTGTCGAAGCGGTGGCTGTAATAGTCGAACCAGGCCCGCTGCGGCAGCTTCTGCGGGTACACCGGGCCGCGCCAGTGCCGGTACTGGTAGCCGGAGGTGCCGATATAAACCCGTCCCGTCATGCCCACCCATTATTGATGTTTGCATATTTCGTGAAATTCCCAGGTTGGGTTGGCCCAAATGGCGTAACCCAACATCCCGGACCGGATTCGTCGGGTTACGGCGCTGCCGCGCCTGACCCAACCTACGGGTCCACATGTTCACCATTCACGCAAGTCTCAAAAGGATAGCGAATGGAATACCATCCTGCCTTCGGCCCGCCGCTCGGCCGCGGCCGGCTGCGCGTCGAGCCCGAGGATTTCGTCGTCATCGAGCAGCCCCTGGTGGAACCTGCGGATCAGGGCGAGCATGCCTGGTTGCGGGTGCGCAAACGCGGCCAGAACACCGACTGGGTGGCCGGGCAGCTGGCGCGCCTGGCCGGGGTGAAATCACGTGACGTCAGCTACGCCGGATTGAAGGACCGCCACGCCGTGACCGAGCAGTGGTTTTCGGTGCAGCTGCCGGGGCGCGCGGATCCCGACTGGTCCGTACTGGACGCCGAGGGCGTGACCGTGCTCGAGGCGCGGCGGCATTCGCGCAAGCTGCGCCGGGGCGCGCTGCGCGGCAATCGTTTCCGCCTGCGGCTGCGCGACTTTACCGGCGATGTCGATGCCCTGCTGGAACGGACAGAGGTGATCGCTTCCCGCGGCCTGCCCAACTATTTCGGCGCGCAGCGTTTCGGCCGGGAGGGCGGCAATCTGGCGGCGGCCCGGCGCATGTTCGCCGATCCGCGCCGACGCCTGCCGCGCCAGAAACGCAGCCTGTATCTGTCCGCGGCCCGCAGTTATCTGTTCAACCGGATTCTGGCCGAGCGGGTGCGCCGCGGTGACTGGGATCGCTGCCTGTCCGGCGATGTGATGCAACTGGACGGGCGCAGCGCCCTGTTCGCCGTCCCGGCGTGCGATGATGAGATTCAATCCCGCCTGGCCGCGCAGGAGATCCATCCCACCGGGGCGTTGTGGGGGCGGGGCGAGTCGCTGGCCGGCGATGAATGCGCGCGGCTGGAAGCGGCCTGCCTGGAACCGGAAGCCGCGCTGTGCGAGGGGCTGGAGCGGGCAGGGATGGAACTGGACCGCCGGGCCCTGCGGGTACGGGTGGAAGGGTTGCGGGTGACGCCGGAGGGTGGCGATCTGTGGCTGGAGTTCGGCCTGCCTGCCGGCAGCTATGCCACTGTGCTGCTGGAGCAGCTGGTGGAGTGGGACTAGTGACTGCGGCGAGGGGAACGCGGAGGCGCAAAGGTTTCAATTATTGGAAAGAACAACCCTGCGTTTCCGCGTTGACATCGCCCAAGGCGTAGGTCGGGTTAGCCTGAAAGGCGTAACCCGACACCCTCCGCGGCATGTCGGGTTACGCTGCGCTAACCCGACCTACATCACTGCGTTGACAGCATCCAGCCCAGAGATGCACCACCTCACCGCAGCGCCTTGAGCAGCACATAGATCGCCCCGGTGCCGCCGTCCACCGGTCGGGCCGAGCAGAAGGCCAGCACCTCGTCGCGCTGCTGCAGCCAGCGGGCGACCTTGTGCTTGAGCACCGGGATGCGCTGTACCGAGCCGTGGCCCTTGCCGTGGATGATGCGCACGCAGGTCTGCTGACTGCGCCGGCAGCGGTTCAGGAAGGCCACCAGGGCTTGGCGCGCCTCCGGTACCCGCATGCCATGCAGGTCGCACTCGGCGGCGACCGCGAACTGGCCGCGCCGCAGCCGCTTCAGCAGCCGGTGCTGCAGGCCGGGCCGGGCGAACAGCAGTTCCTCTCCGGTCTCCAGCTCGGCCGGGTCGTATTCGTCGGAGAGCATGTCGCGCAGCACGGCCAGATCGTCCTGCTCACGGAACTGCGGCCGTGGCGTCGGCGGCGGCGGGCGCAGTTCGACCCGGTCCCGGCGCAGGGGGCGCACCGGCCCGACACTGTCCCGGAACAGCGCCCGGTCGGCCTCGGTCAGGGTCGATTTGGGGCGACGCGGCTTGCTCATGGGGGCATCTTGCCACGAACCCCGGCGCAATGACCATGCGACAGGTCGCCGGGCTTCCAGTATGATTTCATTCTGGTACAACGCGACTTTTTCGAATCACTCTATGCACCTGCTTCTCAGCAACGACGACGGCTATCATGCCCCGGGCCTGGCGGCCCTGGCCGAGGCCCTGCGCCCGCTGGGGGACATCACCGTGGTCGCCCCCGACCGCAACCGCAGCGGCGCCTCCAACTCCCTCACCCTGGACAGCCCCCTGCGCATGACCCGCCAGGACAACGGCTTCTACAGCGTCGATGGCACCCCCACCGACTGCGTGCACCTGGCCATCACCGGCCTGGTGGAGCAGGAACCGGATATCGTAGTCTCGGGCATCAACGCCGGCGCCAACATGGGCGACGACGTGCTCTACTCCGGCACCGTCGCGGCGGCCATGGAGGGCCGTTTTCTGGGACTGCCCGCGATTGCGGTCTCCTGCGTGGCCGCCCAGCCCCAGTTCTTCGACACCGCCGCCCGGGTGGCGCGCTGGCTGGTGGACAAGCTGCAGCGCGACCCGCTGCCGGCCGATACCATCCTCAACGTGAATGTGCCGGATGTGCCCTGGGAGGATCTGACCGGCTTCCAGGCCACCCGGCTCGGCCATCGCCACAAGTCCGAGCCGGTCATCCGCATGGAGGATCCACGCGGCCGGCCGATCTACTGGGTCGGCCCGGCCGGGGCCGAGCAGGACGCGGGGCAGGGCACCGATTTTCATGCCGTGCGTCACCACGCGGTCTCGATCACCCCGATCCAGGTGGATCTGACCCGCTACGACGCCCTGGACAAGGTGGCAGGCTGGCTGGAGCAGTAGATGCGCAAACAGTACGACGGCATCGGCATGACCTCGCAGCGCACGCGCGACCGGCTGGTGCAGCGGCTCAAGGACAAGGGTATCAGCAACCCGGCGGTACTGGAGGTCATGCGCAAGACGCCGCGCCACCTGTTCGTGGACGAGGCGCTGTCCAGCCGCGCCTACGAGGACACGGCCCTGCCCATCGGTTACGGCCAGACCATCTCCCAGCCCTACATTGTCGCGCGCATGACCGAGGAGATCATGAAGGGCAATCCGAAGACGGTGCTGGAGGTGGGCACCGGCTCGGGCTACCAGGCCGCCATCCTGGCCCAGCTGGTGGAGAAGGTATTCACGGTCGAGCGGATCGATCCGCTGCTGCGCCAGGTGCGCCAGCGCCTGCGCAGTCTGGGGCTGCACAATGTCCAGCTCAAGCACAGCGACGGCAGCATCGGCTGGGCCTCCAAGGGGCCGTTCGACGCCATCCTGCTCACCGCCGCCCCGGAGCAGATCCCGACCGCCCTGCTGGAGCAGCTGGCCGACGGCGGACGCATGGTCGCACCCATCGGCAGCGCCCGCGAGCAGCGCCTGGCGGTGATCACCCGCCGCGGCAATGTCTGCGAGCAGGAGAACCTGGAACTGGTCAGCTTCGTGCCGCTGCTGGGGGGGCTGGGCTGATGCGCCTGTTCGGCGGCCTGTATACGCGGGTGATGCGCTGGTCGCGTCATCCGCATGCCGAGCGTTACCTGGCCGGGCTGAGCTTCGCCGAATCGTCCTTCTTCCCCATCCCGCCGGACGTGATGCTCGCCCCCATGAGCCTGGCCCGTCCCGACCGGGCCTGGCACTACGCCGGGCTGACCACACTGGCCTCGGTGCTCGGCGGCATCCTCGGTTACGCCATCGGCGTGTTCGCCTTCGAACTGGTCGAGCCGCTGCTGCACGAGGCCGGCTACTGGGACAAGTATCTGCATGCCCGTGACTGGTTCGCCGAGTGGGGGTTCTGGACGGTGTTCATCGCCGGCTTCTCGCCCATTCCCTACAAGATCTTCACCATCGCCGCCGGCAGCCTGTCCATGGCGCTGTTTCCTTTTATCATCGCCTCGGCCGTGGGGCGCGGAGCGCGCTTCTTTCTGGTGGCCGGTCTGCTGGCCTGGGGCGGGCCGCGGCTGGAGGCGGCCCTGCACCGCTATGTCGAGGCCCTGGGCTGGCTGGTGATCGGCGGCGGGGTGGTGGCCTATCTGTTGCTGAGGGGCTGATGCGGCGGGTGCTGTCCCAGTTCGTCCGGTTGCTGCTGCTGGCGGTCCTGCTGGGCGGCTGCGGCGGGCGTGCGCTGGCCCCGGTCGGTGTACGCGGCGAGCCCGATCTTGACCGGCCGTCCTACCACAGCGTTGAGCGCGGCGAGAGCCTGTATTCCATTGCCTGGAAATACGGCCTGGACTACCAGCAGCTGGCCAGCTGGAACGGCATCGGTTCGCCCTACACCATCTATGTGAATCAGCGGCTGCGGCTGCGCCCGGCCGCGCCCTCGGCCCGGGCAGATTCCCGGCCGGCACCGGCTCCGGCATCGCGCCCGGCCCCCGCCCCCGAACGGGATATCCGGGTCCGTTCCAGCCCCGCCCCGCGCGCCCCGACGACCGCCCCTGACCGTTACAGCTATCCGGATCGGGTCAGCACCTGGCGCTGGCCGGTGCAGGGCCGGATCCTGCGCCCGTTCGACCCGAACTCGCCCGGCAAGAAAGGCATTACAATAAGTGGGGAAAAAGGCGAAAAAATCCGCGCGGCGGCGGCGGGAAGAATCGTCTACAGCGGCAGTGGACTTGTCGGTTATGGCAGGCTTATCATCGTGAAGCACAGTGAGGATTATCTCAGTGCCTATGGTCACAACGACAAGCTGCTGGTCAGCGAGGGCGATGTGGTCAAGGCCGGGCAGGTGCTGGCCCTGATGGGCAGCAGTGGGACCAACCGAACCCAGCTGCACTTCGAGATCCGCCGTAAAGGCAAGCCGGTGGATCCGCTGCAGTACCTGCCGCGTCGCCACTGATGCAGTCTTGCCGGGATAATGAAGCGAGGGGAATCCCATGGCAAAGAATCCGAAGGTCGACATTTCCGCCAGCGGCATCCAGGCCGCGCAACTCGAAGACAACGACGAAGACCCCGAACTTGAACAGCCCGCAGCCGAAGAGGAGGTCGTGTTCGAGGCCGGTGCCGTGCCGGATCACCAGATCGATGCCACCCGGCTGTACCTGAACGAGATCGGCTTCGCGCCGCTGCTGACGGCCGAGGAAGAGGTCTACTATTCACGCCTGGCCCAGCGCGGCGACGAGTCCGGCCGCCAGCGGATGATCGAGAGCAACCTGCGGCTGGTGGTCAAGATCGCCCGGCGCTACATGAACCGCGGCCTGGCCCTGCTGGATCTGATCGAGGAGGGCAATCTGGGCCTGATCCGCGCGGTGGAGAAGTTCGATCCCGAGCGCGGCTTCCGTTTCTCCACCTATGCCACCTGGTGGATCCGCCAGACCATCGAGCGGGCGCTGATGAACCAGACCCGCACCGTGCGTCTGCCGATTCACATCGTCAAGGAGATCAACGTCTATCTGCGTGCGGCGCGCAAGCTGGCGCAGAAACTCGACCATGAACCCTCGCCCGAAGAGATCGCCGAGTTGCTGGACAAGCCGCTCGAGGACGTCGAGCGCCTGCTGGGGCTGAACGAGAAGACTGCCTCGATGGACTCACCCATCGGCGGCGACTCGCATCGCTCGCTGCTCGATGCCCTGCCGGACGAGAACAACCCCGACCCCTCCGACCTGCTGGCCGATGATGACGTCCACGACAATCTGGACTTCTGGCTGGATCAACTCAACCCCAAGCAGCGCGATGTGGTGGAGCGCCGCTTCGGCCTGCACGGCCACAAGACCTGTACCCTGGAGGAAGTGGGAAGGGAGATCGGCGTGACCCGTGAACGGGTGCGTCAGATCCAGATGGATGCGCTCAGGCGTCTGCGCGAGATACTGGAGAGCGAGGGCTTCTCCCATGATGCGCTGTTGCGATGAATCAGGTAATCCCTGAATAATTTCCCTTTCGTCATCCCGGCGCACGCCGGGATCCAGAAGAAGCAGAAATGTAGGTCGGGTTAGCGCAGCGTAACCCTACAATACAGCGCGAATCCTGTCGGGTTACGCCTTTCAGGCTAACCCGACCTACGTCCGCTTCCCCCATGCGTATAAGGTTTGCGCTCAGATCATCATCAACGCCGCCACCACATTGCGGTCCTCCGAGGCCAGCACGGCAAAGGTGCGGCAGGCCGCGGCGGTGTCCATCACCTCCAACCCCACCCCGGCGGCCTGGACCCGGTGCATGATGGCCGCTTGCGGAAACCGCAGGCTCGCTCCCGTGCCCAGCACCAGGATCTCGGGTTCCATTCCGAGCAGGACATCGATGTGCTCCAGCTGCAACTCGGCCATGGTCTCGGGCGGCCAGTCGGTGCTCAGCCGGGTGGCCGAGATGATGAGGCTTTCCCGGTAGACATCCTCGTTGATCCGGATCTCGCCGGGGCCATAGCCGCGGATGGCGTAGCTGCCGGTATTGGTGTCCTGGGCGAAGTGCATGGACACAAGATAGTCGCCCGCGGCACCCGGGTGCAAGACGGCGTCCCGGTATGCGTAGGTCGGGTTAGCGCAGCGTAACCCGACATGTCTGTGTGGATCACGTCGGGTTACGCCCTGCCGGGCTAACCCGACCTACGGGGCTCAATCCGCGGCATGCGTATAACCTTATAAAATTCAGTAAGCTAGTTTTGGATCTGTGTGTTGTCTCTCTTGTATATCCGGCGCAATTTAAGTAAATTGCAGCGTTCGATTTCATAAACCGGCAGCACACAGACTCGGGTACCCAGCCTTGTTGGACGAATTTCAGCGCATCAAACGCCTTCCTCCCTATGTTTTCAATATTGTCAACGAGTTGAAGGCAAAGGCGCGAGCGCGGGGGGAGGACATCATCGACTTCGGCATGGGCAATCCCGATCAGCCCACGCCGGATCACATCGTCGCCAAGCTGGTCGAGGCCGCCCAGCGCCGGGACACCCACCGTTATTCGCTTTCGCGCGGTATCCCGCGGCTGCGCCGGGCCATCTGCCGCTGGTACAAGCAGCGCTACGACGTGGATCTGGATCCCGAGACCGAGGCCATCGTCACCATCGGTTCCAAGGAGGGCCTGGCGCATCTGGCCCTGGCCACGGTGGGGCCGGGCGATGCGGTGCTGGTGCCCAACCCGGCCTATCCCATTCATCCCTACGGCTTCGTCATCGCCGGCGCCGATATCCGCCATGTGCCGCTGGTGCCGCACATCGACTTCTTCGTCGAACTTGAGAAGGCGATCAAGGATTCCTGGCCCAAGCCCAAGATGCTGGTGCTGAACTTCCCCGGCAACCCGACCACCCAGTGCGTGGACCTGGAGTTCTTCGAACGGGTGGTGGCCATCGCCCGCGAACACCAGATCTGGGTGGTGCAGGACCTGGCCTATGCCGACCTGGTGTTCGACGGCTACACCGCACCGTCCATCCTGCAGGTACCGGGGGCGCGCGAGGTGGCGGTGGAGTTCTTTTCCCTGTCCAAGAGCTACAACATGCCCGGCTGGCGGGTCGGTTTCATGTGCGGCAACGAGACCCTGGTCGCCGCGCTGGCGCGGATGAAATCCTATCTCGATTACGGCATGTTCACGCCCATCCAGGTCGCGGCCATCAGCGCCCTGGAAGGGCCGCAGGACTGTGTCGAGGAGATTCGCGAACTCTACCGCAAGCGCCGCGACGTGCTGTGCGACGGCCTCAACGCCCTGGGCTGGGAAGTGGAGAAGCCGAAGGGAACCATGTTCGTCTGGGCGCCCATTCCCGAACAGTACCGGCACCTGGGCTCGCTGGAGTTCTCCAAGAAGCTGCTGGCCGAGGCCAGGGTGGCGGTCTCGCCGGGGATCGGCTTCGGCGACTACGGCGACGACTATGTGCGCTTCGGCCTGATCGAGAATGAACACCGTACCCGCCAGGCGGTGCGCGGCATCCGCGACATGTTCCGGCGGGACCAGAAGAAGGCCTCGGCGGGGTGAATGCGAACATGATCATGGCCACGGAATACACGGAAAAACACGGAAAGAGCATGATGCATTGAAACATCAATGCCTGACAGTTTTCCCGTCATACCGGCGCATGCCGGAATGACGATTTTTGTCTATTTTTATGTCCTTTGACTTGCATTTTTCCGTGTTCTTCCGTGTATTCCGTGGCCATTCAAGACAACAAGGAGTGAACTGAAGTGAAACCGGTCAAGGTCGGCCTGCTGGGCCTGGGTACCGTCGGCGGCGGCACCTTCAACGTGCTGCGGCGCAACGCCGCGGAGATCGCGCGCCGTGCCGGCCGCGGCATCGAGATCGTGCACGCCGCGGCGCGCGAATACGACCCGGCGCGTCTGCCCGGCATCGAGGGCATTCAGGTTTCCGACGACGCCTTCAAGGTGGTCGACGACCCGGAGATCGACATCATCGTCGAGTTGATCGGCGGTTATTCTCCGGCCAAGGAACTGGTGCTCAGGGCGATCGGGAACGGCAAGCACGTGGTCACCGCCAACAAGGCGCTGATCGCCCTGCATGGCAACGAGATCTTCAAGGCGGCCCAGGACCAGGGCTTGATGGTGGCCTTCGAGGCCGCGGTCGGCGGCGGCATCCCCATCATCAAGGCGGTGCGCGAGGGCCTGGCCGCCAACCAGATCGAGTGGATGGCCGGCATCATCAACGGCACCGGCAACTTCATCCTCACCGAGATGCGCGACAAGGGCCGCGACTTCGCCGACGTGCTGGCCGAGGCCCAGGCGCTGGGCTATGCCGAGGCCGATCCGACCTTCGACGTCGAGGGCATCGACGCCGCGCACAAGCTGACCATCCTGGCCTCCATCGCCTTCGGCGTGCCGCTGCAGTTCGACCGCACCTACACCGAGGGCATCAGCAACATCACCCGCGACGATGTGGCCTATGCCGGCGAACTCGGCTACCGCATCAAGCACCTGGGCTTTTCCCGCCGCACCCCGGACGGCATCGAACTGCGGGTGCATCCCACCCTGATCCCGGAGCGGCGCCTGATCGCCAATGTCGACGGCGTGATGAACGCCGTCCTGGTCAAGGGTGATGCCGTCGGCCCCACCCTGTACTATGGCGCCGGCGCCGGCGCCGAGCCGACCGCCTCGGCCGTGGTGGCCGACATCGTCGATGTCACCCGGGTGCTGACCGCCGATCCCGAGAACCGGGTGCCGCACCTGGCCTTCCAGCCCGATGCATTGTCGGATACGCCCATCCTGCCCATGGAGGCAGTGGAGACGGCCTATTACCTGCGCCTGTGCGCCCAGGACAAGCCGGGCGTGCTCAGCGATGTCACCCGCATCCTGGCCCAGCGCGCAATCAGCATCGAGGCCATCCTGCAGAAGGAACCGGTCGAAGGCGCGACCCGGGTGCCGGTGATCATCCTAACCCACCGGGTCACCGAGGGGGCGATGAACGAGGCCATCGCCGCCATCGAGGCGCTGGAGCACATCGAGGACAAGGTTACCCGCATCCGTCTCGAGCATCTGGATGCGAGTTGAACTGATTTGAATATTCTTGAACCGCCAAGGCGCCAAGGGCGCCAAGTGGCGTAGGTCGGGTTAGCCCGGCAGGGCGTAACCCGACGCAGTCCGCCGGGCATGTCGGGTTACGCTGCGCTAACCCGACCTACGTGGTTCAGTTTTATATACATCAAACCGAGGGCCCACCATGCCATTCCGTACCCGCTACACCGGTCTGATCGACAAGTACCGCGACCGGCTGCCCGTCCATGACGACACCCGCATCATCAGCCTGGGCGAGGGCAACACGCCGCTGATCCGGCTGAACAACATCCCGCGTGTGATCGGCAAGGAGGTCGACATCTACGTCAAATTCGAGGGCCTGAACCCGACCGGCTCGTTCAAGGACCGCGGCATGACCATGGCGGTCACGCGCGCGGTGGAGGAGGGCAGCAAGGCCATCATCTGCGCCTCCACCGGCAACACCTCGGCGGCAGCCGCGGCCTATGCCGCCCGCGCCGGCATCACCGCCTTCGTGCTCATTCCCGAGGGCAAGATCGCCATGGGCAAACTGGCCCAGGCCATGATGCACGGTGCGGTGGTGCTGCAGATCCGCGGCAACTTCGATGCCGGCATGCGTCTGGTCAAGGAGGTGGCCGAGGCCGCGCCGGTGACCATCGTCAATTCCATCAATCCCTACCGGCTGCAGGGCCAGAAGACGGCCGCCTTCGAGATCGTCGAGGAACTGGGTCGGGCCCCGGATTATCACTGTCTGCCGGTGGGCAATGCCGGCAACATCACCGCCCACTGGATCGGCTACTGCGAGTACTCCTCCGGCTCGGGCGATCACGTGACCGAGGCCTGCACCTTCTGCAAGGGTCACTGCAGCTACGCCGGCGGCGCCATCGTCGGCAACCGGCCGAAGATGATCGGTTACCAGGCCGCGGGCAGCGCGCCCTTCATGCGCGGCGCCATGGTGGACGATCCCGACACCGTGGCCACGGCCATCCGCATCGGCCATCCCCAGTCCTGGGACCAGGCCTGGAAGGTCAGGGAGGAGTCCGGCGGCTGGTTCGACGAATGCACCGATGAGGAGATCCTGGCTGCGCAGAAACTGCTGGCGCAGAACGAGGGCGTGTTCTGCGAACCGGCCTCGGCCGCCTCGCTGGCCGGCGCGCTGCGCGACGTGAAGAACGGGAAGATCCCCGAGGGCAGTTCCATCGTCTGCACCCTGACCGGCAACGGTCTGAAGGATCCGGATACCGCCATCAGCCAGTGCCGGGCCGACGGGACCATGCTGACCATCGATGCCACCCTGGACGCGGTGCGCGATGCCATCCTCAAGGGGATGGAAGGCAATTGAACTGATCGAACTGAGCCTGTGCATTCCCGGCCTTCTGGGGCCGCTGGCCGGCCTCGACCCGGCGCAGATCGACCTGCCCGCGGTACCGGCGCTGAGCCGTCTGCTGTCCCGCGCCGATCGCGGCCGCGGGCCGCGTGATGCATTCGAGGCGCTGGCCGGACTCGGCGGCTATCCGCGCGGCGCGCTGCCCGCGGCCCGGCTGCGCTACCTCGGCGAGACCGGCGGCATGGGCGGTCCGGGTGAATTGCTGTGCGCCGATCCGGTGCATCTGCGCGCCGACCAGGACCGGGTGCTTCTGTTCGATGCCGATCTGAATGTCACTGCCGGGGAAGCGCGGGCCTTGTGCGCTGCCTTCAACGCCTTCGAGGCGGACAGCAGTATGCGGCTGGAATGCGTGACGCCGGAGCACTGGTACCTGCACCTGCCGGACGCAGCCGGCATCACCACGACTCCGCTGCCGTATGCCCGCGGCCGTGACATCGATCCCCTGCTGCCGGCAGGTCGCGACTCCTCCCGCTGGCATGCCCTGCTCAACGAGTGGCAGATGCTGCTGTTCCAGCAGCCGGTGAACCAGCAGCGCCAGCAGTCCGGCCGGCCCATGATCAACGGTATCTGGCTCTGGGGCGAAGGCGAGCTGGTCGACGGCCAGACGGAGTTCAGGACCCTGTGGGCCGATGATCCGCTGGTGCAGGGCATCGGCCGGCACCTGTCGGTCAACGCCCGGCCGCTGCCCGCCGATCCCGCCCACTGGCTGGCCTCGGTGGGTCCGGGGCAGCACTGGATTCACCTGACGGGACTGCTGCAGCCGCTGGCCTATCGGGATCTTGAACATTGGTCGCAGGCCGTCATGGAACTGGAGGCCGCCTGGTTCCAGCCGCTGCTCGCCGCCGTGCGTTCAGGCAGAGTGCAACGGGTCAGCCTGCTGCCCTGCAACGGCGCGGTTTTTCACTACCAAGGCCGGCATCGCTTCCGGTTCTGGCGCCGCGACAAGCGATTTTCCGCATACCTGCAATGACCAGCAGACGCAGTCATGCAGGTCGGGTTGGCCTGAAAGGCGTAACCCGACGCGCCCATGGCTGACCTGTCGGGTTACGCTGCGCTAACCCGACCTACAGGCTTAAGGAACCAATGATTTATTCGTCATTGCGAGGCGCGTAGCGCCGTGGCAATCTCCAACCGGTTGATTCTGCAGTATGAGATTGCCACGCTGCGCTCGCAATGACGGCTAACTAAGTGTCATTCCCTCTGGGTACCCGCAATCACGAGAATCACCAATATACATCGAGTCCATGACGCATCCGTCCCGCCACAAACGCATCGTCCGCCGCGAGCCGCAGGTCGATCCCGCCGAACTGCCCGACAGCCTGCCGGCCGTGCTGCGCCGCGTCTATGCCGCGCGTGGCGTGAGCCGTCCGGAAGAGCTGGAGCATGCGCTCAAACGTCTGCACCGGCCGGAGCAGCTGGGTGGGCTGGCTACGGCGGTCGATCTGCTGGAGCATGCGCTGACCGGCGACAGCCGCATCCTGATCGTCGGCGATTTCGATGCCGACGGCGCGACCAGCAGCGCCCTGTGCGTGCGGGCGCTGCGCGCCCTGGGTGCGCGTCAGGTCGAGTTCCTGGTGCCCAACCGCTTCGAGTACGGCTACGGACTCACGCCCGAGATCGTCGACGTTGCACTTGAACGCCGGCCCGATCTGATCATGACGGTGGACAACGGCGTCTCCAGCCACCAGGGGGTGGCCGCTGCCCAGGCCGCCGGGGTGCAGGTGCTGGTGACCGACCATCACCTGCCGGGCGCAGTGCTGCCGCCGGCCGAGGCCATCGTCAATCCCAACCTGCCGGGCGACCCCTTCCCCAGCAAGCACCTCGCCGGCGTCGGGGTGGCCTTCTATGTCCTGTCGGCCCTGCGGGCCCGGCTGCGTGAGACCGGCTGGTTCAATGCCCGCGGGATCGACGAGCCCAATCTGGCCGCGCTGCTGGATCTGGTCGCGCTGGGCACGGTGGCCGATGTGGTGCCGCTGGATCACAACAATCGCATCCTGGTCGAGCAGGGCCTGCGCCGCATCCGTGCCGGCCAGTGCGTGCCGGGCATCACCGCGCTGCTGCAGGCGGCCGGGCGCGACCCGAGGCGCTGCGTGGCTTCCGACCTCGGCTTCGCCGTCGGCCCCCGGCTCAATGCCGCCGGGCGCATGGAGGATATGCGCATCGGCATCGATTGCCTGCTGGCCGACTCCATGGCCGAGGCGCGCAGCCTGGCCGCCACCCTGGACGGCCTGAACCGCGAGCGGCGCGAGGTCGAGACGCAGATGAAGGAGGAGGCGCTGCGCGAACTGGAGGCATTGCACCTGGACGAAGCGGCCGAACTGCCGGTCGGGGTGTGCCTGTACAATCCGGACTGGCATCAGGGTGTGATCGGGATCCTGGCCGCGCGGGTCAAGGAGGCCTGGCACCGTCCGGTGATCGCCTTTGCGCGCGCCGGCGAGGATGAACTCAAGGGCTCGGCCCGCTCGGTGCCGGGACTGCATATCCGCGATGTGCTTGACGCCGTTGCCGCGCGCCATCCGGAGTTGATCCGCAAGTTCGGTGGTCACGCCATGGCCGCGGGACTGAGCCTGGCCGAATCCGCGCTGGCTGAGTTCAAGGCCGCCTTCGATGCCGAGGTGCGCCGGCACCTGGATGAACAGGCCCTGCATGGGGTTGTATACAGCGACGGTGAACTCGCCCCGGACGAGCTCAGCCTGGAGACCGCCGAACTACTGCGGGCCGCCGGTCCCTGGGGGCAGGCCTTTCCCGAACCGGTGTTCGACGGCGATTTCGAACTGGTCGGCCAGCGCGTGGTCGGTGAGCATCACCTCAAGCTGCAACTGCGCGAACCGCGCTCCGGCCGGAACCTGGATGCCATCGCCTTTCACGCGGCGGCGCAGCATGTGCTGGAGGCGGGCGCGGAACTGCATCTGGCCTACCGGGCCGACAGTAATGCCTTTCGCGGCCAATGCAGTTTACAATTGGTGGTGGAGCACATCGAAACGCTGTGACCCGCCTGCGGTCCCGCCCTGCAGCCGGGTCATCGGATCATCCCATTACCGTTCAAAATCGTGTCTGAACCGTTTTTCCTCAATATTCTCCGACGTCTGTTTGCATACGCCCTGTTGCTGACGGCATGGCCGGCGGCCGCGGCCGGTCCCGACAGCGTCGATCTGCGCAATGGAATCGAACACTTCGTCACCCGTGCCGAGACGCAGATGACCTGCCGTGGCCTGGACTGGGAGGCGCTGCAGCGGTTCTATTCCCAGCGCGGCTACCTTCCGGTCTGGTGGGATATATTCGAACGCCGACCGGTCCCGGCCGCGAAGCAACTGATCGCGATCCTCGAGCAGAGTCCCGAACATGGCCTGTCGGTCAGCGATTATCACCTGCATGAACTGATGGCGCTGCTGCCGAGCAGGCCGGAGGCTGACCTGGTCCAGATCGATGTCCTGTTGACCGATGCTTTTCTGGCCTATGCCCGACATCTGTACAGCGGCCGCAACCGCCCGCAGCTGATCGATCCGGCATGGCACATCGAGCCGGACAGCCTGGATGCCGAGGCGTTGCTGGCCCGGGTGCTGGACAACACCCGCCTGGAAGCGACGCTCGCCGCCCTGGCGCCGCCGCACCCCGAATACCGACAACTCCAGGACCTGCTGGTGCGCTATCGCGGCCTGGCCGCAAGCGGCGGTTGGCCGGCCCTGGAACCCGGGCCGCTGCTGCGGCCGGGCGCGCGCGACCTGCGCGTGGCCACGCTGCGCCAGCGGTTGTGGCTGGAGGGATTTCCGGTGGACTGGGAAGGCGACGAATACCTGTTCGATTCCCACCTGGAACAGACGCTGAAAAGGTTCCAGCAGCTGCGTGGCATCGAGCCCGACGGCATCGTCGGCCCGGATACGCTGCAGGCGCTGAATGTGACAGCCACCGAGCGTATTCAGCAGATCCTGCTCAATCTGGAGCGTTGGCGCTGGCTGCCGCACGATCTGGGTACGCGTCACATCATGGTCAACATCGCCGGTTTCCGACTGCAGCTGGTCGAGCACGATCAGGTCACGCAGGACATGCGTGTGATCATCGGCAAGCCCTACCGCTCGACGCCGGCCTTTGTCGGCCGCATGAGCTATCTGGTGTTCAATCCCTACTGGAATGTGCCCGAGCGCAACATGCGCGAAGACCTGCTTCCGCAGCAGATTGCCGATCCCGGCTATCTCGCCGCCAACGGCTACCGGATCCTGGAGGGCTGGAGTCCGGAGGCCAGGGAGATCGATCCCGCCGAAATCGACTGGCAGCGGGTGCGGCCGGCCCAGTTTCCCTATCGCCTGCGCCAGGACCCGGGGCCGCAGAACAGTCTGGGCCGGATCAAGTTCATGCTGCCCAACCGTTTCGATGTCTACCTGCACGATACACCGGCACGGCACCTGTTCGAGCGTACCGTGCGCACCTTCAGTTCGGGCTGCATCCGGGTGGAGGAACCGGTCGCACTGGCCGAGCGGGTACTCGCCGGGACGGAGGAGGACTGGAGCGCAGACGCGATCCGCGAAGTGATCGCAAGCAGGGAGACCCGCAGCATCCGGCTGCCCGAACCGCTGCCCGTGTACGTGCTGTATTGGACGGTGTGGGTCGATGACGAAGGTCGGGCTCATTTCGTCAATGACGTTTATGGCCGGGACCGCCGCATGGCGCAGTGGTTGGGGACGCAGGCGGAATCCGAATCCGAAGCGGCCGTCCAATAACCCGATTTTCTGAACGGCTTCCCGGAATTTTTCCGTCGTGACGGTATACTGGGGCCTGAACTGTGGCACGGGCAATGCATGTCTGTACCTGCCCAAGACTTTGAACAAGATGGACTGTTTATGACCAAGCATTTGAATAGACGAGGCTTTATCAAGAATATCGCCGGTCTCGGCGCGCTCCTGAGCAGCCCGGCGGCACTGGCCCGCATCGGAACGCCGACGCGGCGCGAACTGGCCCTGCACAACCTGCACACCGGTGAGTCCACCGAGGTGGTTTACTGGCGCGATGGCGACTATGCCAGTTCCGCCCTGACCGACCTGAATCATCTGCTGCGCGATCACCGCAGCGGCGAGGTCTGGGAGATGGATCCGGCCCTGCTCGATCAGCTCTACGTGCTGCAGCGCTCGGTGGGCGTGGAGCGCCCCTACCACGTCATTTCCGGCTACCGCTCGCCTGCCACCAATGCCATGCTGAGCAGCCAGAGCAACGGCGTGGCCAAGCGCAGCCTGCACATGCAGGGCCGCGCCATCGACGTCCGTCTGCCGGGCGTGAAGTTGTCCAGGCTGCGCGAGGCGGCGCTGGCGCTGCAGGCCGGCGGCGTGGGATATTACCCGAAATCCAATTTCATCCACCTGGATACCGGCCGGGTGCGCTTCTGGTAATCCATCTCCGGGTATCGTTGTGATTCTTGATCCAGGCCAAGTCCGCCACGGCCAGTGTTGGCTAGACTCGCTGCCAGGTCTGAACAATCAAGGAGATCACCATGCACGGAACCATCCTGAAATCGGTACTGCTGTCGGCTGTTGTTGCCGGTTCCGGTACGGTGCTGGCCGAGGTGGATGAGGCCGCACGCACCGAAGCGGCGCGCAATGCCTCCATGGAACTGATCCAGAAGCTGGGCGGGACCCTGCAGCAGGAGATGAAGACCGCCGGCCCGGCCGCGGCCATCACCGTCTGCCGCGACGTCGCGCCGCAGATCGCCGGCGAATTGTCGCGCCGCAACGGCTGGCGGGTCACCCGGGTCAGCGACCGCGTGCGCAACCCCATGCTGGGCATGGCCGACGACTGGGAGGCCGGGGTACTGGAAGAGTTTCACCATCAGGTCGAGGCGGGCAGAAAACCGGCTGAGCTCGAATTCACCGAGGTCGTGACCGAGGCCGACGGCCAGCGCTACTTCCGCTACATGAAGGCCATCGGCACCAAGCCGGTATGCCTGACCTGCCATGGCGAGCGCGAGCAGATGCCGGCCGATGTCAGGCAGGCCATCGAATCGGCCTATCCCCATGACCAGGCTGTCGGCTACAGCGCCGGCCAGGTGCGCGGCGCGGTCAGCATCAAGCAGCCGCTGCCGGCCGAGGACAGCTGAGGTTCCATGCAGTGATGTAGGTCGGGTTAGCCTGAAAGGCGTAACCCGACGCACTCATGGCATGTCGGGTTACGCTGCGCTAACCCGACCTACAGCCTGCGCGGGGATGACGGATATAGTGAAATCCGGTTTATCAGGATGCAATACGGGGCTGCCCGTTCACAGTTCAATCTTGTCCCTTCGATGGGTATTGCATAGACTGCAGCCTAAACCATAGAAAAGCCGCAGCTGCATGCATACCGATATCCTCCTGACCCTGGCGCTGATCGGCCTGCTGGCCATCCTGTGTCAGTGGTTCGCCTGGTGGGTCAAGCTGCCGGCGATCCTGTTCCTGCTGCTCTCCGGTATCGTTGCCGGCCCGGTGACCGGCTGGCTGAACCCGGATGCCCTGTTCGGCGAATTGCTGTTTCCCATCATCTCCCTGTCGGTCGGTGTGATCCTGTTCGAGGGGGCGCTCACGCTGCGCTTTCGCGAGATCGCCGGGCTGGAGACGGTGGTGCGACGCATGGTCAGCAGCGGGGTGCTGGTCACCTGGGCCGTGGTCAGCCTGGCCACTCATTATCTGCTTGCCTTTCCCCTGGAACTCGCGATCCTGTTCGGCGCCATCATGGTGGTGACCGGTCCGACCGTGATCGTGCCTATGCTGCGTACCGTGCGGCCCAACAGCCGCATCAGCAACATCCTGCGCTGGGAGGGGATCGTCATCGACCCGCTGGGCGCGCTGCTGGCGGTGCTGGTGTTCGAATTCATCATCTCCGGCCAGGGCAGTCAGGCGCTGGAACATACCCTGCTGCAGTTCGCCAAGACCATATTGATCGGAGTGCTGGTGGGCGGTGGCGGCGGCTTCGCCCTGGAGCAGATCCTGCGTCGGCACCTGATGCCGGAGTATCTGCATAACGTCGCGGCCCTGGTACTGGTGTTCGTGGTGTTCGCCGCCTCCGATACCCTGATGGCCGAGTCCGGGCTGCTCAGCGTGACGGTCATGGGCATCTGGTTGGCCAACCGCAAGGACCTGAACATCGAGCATATCCTCAATTTCAAGGAAAGCCTGAGTGTATTGTTGATCTCCGGGCTGTTCATCCTGCTCGCCGCGCGACTCGATCTGGGCCAGATCCAGGCGCTCGGCTGGCCGGCACTGGCGGTACTCGCCATTCTGCAGTTCGTGGCCCGGCCGCTCAAGGTGATGGTGGCGGCCTTCGGTTCCAATCTGAACTGGCGCGAGCGTGCGCTGCTGTCGTGGATCGCCCCGCGCGGCATCGTGGCTGCGGCCGTGGCGGCGATCTTCTCACTGCAACTGCAGCAGCAGGGGTATGCGGCCGCCGAATTGCTGGTGCCGCTGACCTTCATCGTGATCATCGGTACTGTGGTGCTGCAGAGCGCGACCGCGGGGCTGCTGGCGCGGGCGCTGAAGGTGGCCGAGCCCGAACCCAGCGGTTTTCTCATCGTCGGCGCCAACCCGGTGGCGCGCACCCTGGCCGAGAGCCTGGTCAAGCATGACTATGATTGTCTGCTGTGCGATACCAACTGGTCCTATGTGCGCACTGCACGCATGCATGGTTTGAAGACCTTCTACGGTCATCCGGTGTCCCAGGATGCCGACCGGCGGCTGGACCTGGTCGGACTGGGCCGGCTGCTGGCATTGTCACCCCAGCGCGAGGTCAATGCACTGGCGGTGGTGCGCTATCGACGTGAATTCGGCGAAGGGAATCTCTATACGCTGCTCAGCAGGGAAGAGGGCGAGAAGGCACAGGACAAACCCGAGGCGGGCTACATCGCCTTCAGCAGGGAACTGACCTACCAGCATCTGGCCGAGTGGATCAGCCTCGGCGCCGAGATGCACGAGACCAGGCTGAGCGAGAGTTTCGATTTCGATGCCTATTACGAAAAATACTTCGACAAGGGCATCCTGCTGTTCGCCATCGATCCGCGCGGCAGGCTGCGCGTGATCGTCGAGGACAGGGATCTGGAGTTCGGACCTGGGTGGACGCTGCTGACTCTGGTCAGGTCGGAGGAAGAGAAGGTGAAAACGGAAGCGCAGGCGTAGGATGGGTGGAGCGCAGCGCAACCCATCGTACCCGCTCCGGTGATGGGTTGCGGCACGATGCGTCTCCACCCATCCTACACAGACCGGGCGATGACCTCCTGCAGACGTGCAACGGCCTCGTCCGCCGCTTCAGTCGTGTAGGGACGGGCGGGGGCATGGCCCCACACCGGCTTCGGCCAGGCCGGATCGCCGATATAACGTACCACGTGATGCAGATGCAGCTGCGGTACCAGGTTGCCGATGGCAGCGATGTTGAGCTTGTCCGGCCGGTACAGCCGTGTCAGGCCGCGGGCCAGGCGCGAGGACTCGCGGATCAGCTGCTGCTGGTCGGCTTCCTCCAGCTGATGGATCTCGCTGATGTCCTCCCGGTCGGGAACGAGGATGCACCAGGGATAATTGCAGTCATTCATCAGCAGCAGGTGGCACAGATCCAGGCGGCTGACGTAGTGACAGTCCTGTTCCAGGCGGGGATGGAGTCGGGTCATGGTAGAATTCTGGCTCCTTATACACCTCATCCTGGCGGAAACCGGATGGTAATGACGCAGGTTGGATCAGCCTGCAAGGCGTAACCCGACATCCGCCGGCAAGTGTCGGGTTACGCTGCGCTAACCCGACCTACATTCTGTATGAATCAAGCTTTATACATGATGCCATCTCCGATCGAGCTTCGCGACTGCCCGCCTGTGAAGGTACTGGATCTGCCCGGGGCCGCGGCCCTGAACCGCGAACTGCTGCCGGCCTATCATGATCAGCTCGCCGCCGGCGTGGAGCGACGCAGCCATTTCTTCGCGGGGCGCTACGAGAACATCTATATCGGACGCGAACGCCTGCCGGCGATCGAGCCGGTGCTGCGGGCGGCCTGCGCCGTGACTGCGCGGCTGCATGGCGGTGTCCCCGGCGATTATCGGGCCGGCTTCTGGTTCAATGACACGCCGCCGGGCGGCCGTACCCTGCCGCACACCCATGACGACGACGATGAACTGGTCTCCTGCGTCTACTATGTCCAGGTGCCGGACAACGCCGGCTGCCTGGCGGTGGAGGAGGGAGGACAGCGCCTGCTGGTGCGGCCGCGGGCCGGGCGGATGGTGTTGTTTGCGCCCGATGCGCTGCACTGGGTGACACCGAACCTTTCCGGCGACAGCCGGCTGTCGATCGGGATCAATGTGGGGCGTACTGCGTAGGTCGGGTCAGCCGCAGCGTAACCCGACAAATCGCGGCTGCAACCTGTTGGGTTACGGCGCTGCGCGCCTGACCCAACCTACGATACTGAGGAATCAGTCCGATATGCGATGCAGGGCGACGAACTTCCGGTTGCCGTCGAACTCCAGCTCGAACCAGCCCTGTACCCCGTTCCGCAGCACATGGGGGCGCAGGGCCTCCACCGGAAAGCGCACCGAAATCCCGTCCGGGGTCCGGGCCAGGACGCTGTCGACCTCGCCGCGGTAGTAGCGCAGTACCTCGTCGGCGGACAGCGTCAGATGAATGCGCAGGCGTTGGGTGTTCATGTGCTTGTGCGACAGTTTCAGTCGGTCGACTGGGACAGGCGCACGCGGATGGCCTCTTCCTGGTCGACGTCTTCGAGCCGGTCCTCCAGCTCATGGATGCGTTGTTCGTTTTCGGGCAGCAGTACATCCTCGATGGCCCGTGCGCGACGCTCGGTGCGCCGGTAGTCGGCCACCAGTGCCGTCAGATTATGCGTCAGGACCGCCATGCGTGCCAGCCGACGCAGCCATTCGACCACGGCCTCGGCGCAGTCGCGTCCCGGGGCCTCACGCGACAGCTGCCTGACCGGTTCCTCCAACAGACCCGGATCACCGCTGAGCACGCGGGTGCCGAGAAAGTTGCGGCGCAGAAAGTGAAAGTCGGTCGTCAGTTGCAGCAACGCGGGCAGGGTGCGGCTGCCGGCCAGGCCCTGTTCGCGTACCAGGGCGCGCAGCGCCTCGCGCACCCGCTCACGGCCGGCCACGGCGTCAATCTCGAGCGTCTCCAGTTCGTTGAGCTCGCGCAGGCATTCCGTCGCCAGCATCAAGCGCTTTTCGTCCAGGAAATGGAAACCCTCCTGCATTACGCCGCGCTCGTCGCGCAGCTCCAGCAGATCGGCGTGGGTGGTGGCAGAAGTCTCCATTTCCTACCGTCGTGCGTCGCAGCAGAAAGGGGGTGACAAATGGGGACTCGAGTCAGGCATGATGCGGCTCGATGTACTTCGCGATCTGGGCGTCGTTCAGCCGGTGCAGCTCGGCGGCGGGCAGGGCGGCGAGCAGGCGCCAGCCGATCTCCATGCTGGCCTCCAGGCTGCGGCGCGCGGCCTGGGCGACGAACTCGCGCTCGAACTGGTCGCCGAAGCGCAGGTAGTAGCGGTCGGTCTCGGTCAGGCCGTCCTCGCCGACCACGTTGGCCAGCACCCGCACCTGTACCGCGCGGGCGTAGGCGGCATACAGCTGGTTGGCCAGGTCGGGGTGGTCCTCGTGGGTGAAGCCGCGCCCGGTGCCGTCCTTCATCAGTCGCGACAGGCTGGGCAGCACCTTCACCGGCGGGTACAGGCCGCGCCGGTGAAGGTTGCGGTCGAGCACGATCTGGCCCTCGGTGATATAACCGGTGAGATCAGGTATGGGATGACTGATGTCGTCCGAGGGCATGCTCAGAATGGGGATCTGGGTGAGTGAGCCGCCGCGGCCCTCGATGATGCCGGCGCGTTCGTACAGGGTGGCGAGGTCCGAATACATGTAGCCGGGATAGCCCTTGCGGCTGGGTATCTCGCCGTGGCTGGCCGAGACCTCGCGCAGGGCTTCGCAGTAGTTGGTGAGGTCGGTGAGGATGACCAGTACGTGGTGGCCCCGTTCGTAGGCAAGGTACTCGGCCGCGGTCAGCGCGAAGCGCGGTGTAAGCAGGCGCTGCACACTGGAGTCGGAGGCCAGGTTCAGGAACAGGGCGGTATGGCCCAGCACGCCGCTGCGTTCCATGGCGGTGCGGAACTGCTCGGCGGTGTCGTGGGGGATGCCGATACCGGCGAAGACGATGGAGAAGCGTCCGGCGTCGTCGCCACGCAGCCGCGCCTGACGTGCCAGCTGGATGGCGAGGCTGTCATGCGGCAGGCCGCCGCCCGAGAAGATGGGCAGCTTCTGGCCGCGCACCAGGCTGTCCATGATGTCGATACTGCTGATGCCGGTCTCGATGAAGTCCGCCGGACTGGCACGCCGCGCCGGATTCAGCGCCAGACCTTCGATGCGCAGGTGCTGTTCGGCGGCGATGGGCGGGCCGCCGTCGATCACCCGGCCGACGCCGTCATAGACGCGCCCGAGCAGGTCGGGCCCGAGACTGAAATGCAGCGGTGCGCCGCGGAAGCGCACCCGGGTCTCGCTGAGCGCCAGGCCCTGGGTGGTCTCCAGCACCTCGATGGTCATGAAGTCATCGTCCAGTGCGGCCACGCGGCCCAGCCGCGGCCGGCCGTCGGCGCCGCTGACCTCCACGGCCTCGTTCAGGCCCACGTCGAGACTGCGCTGCAGGAACAGCAGCGGGCCGTCGATGCGGGTGGCGTTGCCGGCGGCGTACAGGTCAGCCTTCATCTGCAGTTTCCTTTTGGGACTTGGCAAAGGCATCGTCCAACTCATGCTCGAGTTCGGCGTAGGCGTCCAGTGCCTCCTCGCCCAGGTCCTCCTTCATGCGCTGCAGCTTGCGCAGGACGGGCATGCCGCGCAGCGCGTCCACGCTCACCCCCTGTTCCACCGCCTGCAGCGCCAGATCGATGTAGCGGGTGATCAGCGCCAGCATCACCGTCTGGCGTTCGGGCGAGGCATAGCGATCGTTCGGGGAGAAGGAGGACTGCATCAGGTAGCCCTGGTTGATCAACTCGCCGGCCAGCAGGATGCACTGCTGGCGCGGGGGCAGCGCATCCTTGCCGACGATACGCGCCATGCGCTCGAGCTGGTCCTGTTCCTCCAGGATCTGCAGCAGCCGGGCACGGCGTTCCAGCCAGTGCGGACTGCCGCGTTCGCGCCACCAGCCGGCCAGTTCGTCGACCGCCTCGGCATAGGACTGGAGCGGATGCACGGCCGGATAGAAGCGGGCCTGGGCGCGGTCGCGGTCCAGGCCCCAGAAACTGCGCACGTAGCGCTTGGTGTGGGTGGTGACCGGCTCGGAGAAATCCCCCGAGGGCGGGCTGACCGCGCCGATGATGGACAGCGATCCCTCCTCGCCGCACAGGCCGGTGACGCGCCCGGCGCGTTCGTAGAAGCTGGCCAGGCGGCTGCTCAGATAGGCGGGATAGCCGGCTTCGCCGGGCAGCTCACCCAGCCGTCCCGATACCTCGCGCAGCGCCTCGGCCCAGCGGCTGGTGGAGTCGGCCATCAGGGCCACATGCAGACCCTGGTCGCGGAAGTACTCGGCCACGGTCACGCCGGTGTAGATGCTGGCCTCGCGCGCCGCCACCGGCATGTTGGAGGTGTTGGCGATGATCAGGGTACGTTCCATCAGCGAGCGGCCGGTTCGCGGGTCCTGCAGTTGCGGGAACTCATGCAGCACGCCGGCCATCTCGTTGCCGCGCTCGCCGCAGCCCACGTAGATGATGATGTCGGCGTCGCACCACTTGGCCAGGCTCTCCTGCAGCACCGTCTTGCCGGTGCCGAAGCCGCCGGGCAGGGCGGCCTTGCCGCCGCGGGCGATGGGGAACAGGGTGTCGAGGATGCGCTGGCCGGTGATCATGGGCCGGTCCGGCGGCAGGCGCTTCGCGACCGGACGCGGCACGCGCACCGGCCAGGTGTGCTGCATGCCGAGGTTGCGTGTCTCGCCGTCGGCAGTCGCGACGGTGAGCAGGTCGGTCGTATCGGTATAGTCGCCGACGGACTCGATGGTCTCGATCCTGCCACCGATGTCCGGCGGAATCAGCAGCCGCTGGTTCACCCCATTGCGGCTGACCTCGCCGAAGACCTCGCCGCCGTTGACCGCATCGCCGATCTTCAGCTTCGGCGTGAAACTGAAACGCTGCTCCGGTGCGGCGCGCATGCCGGGTTCCACATAGATGGCATCACCGCCGGCCAGCGGCCGCAGCAGGCCATCGAAGATGTTGCCCAGCAGCGCCGGGCCGAGTTTCACCGACAGGGGGTAACCGGTGCCGTGGATGCGCACGCCGGGGCGCAGGCCGGTCGTATCCTCGTAGACCTGGATGACGATCTCCTCGCGGGTCAGACGGATGATCTCGCCCAGCAGCCGGCGCTCACCGATCAGTACCGCCTCGTTGATGGCGAAATCGCCCTCGGGAACGGCACGGATGACAGGCCCCGCAACCCAGCGCAGACGTGCCTCAGCCATGGGGACTGCCTCCCGCTTCGATGTCCATGCAGCGCTCGATGTGATCCAGCAGCCGTGCCTCCAGCTGGGTGCGGTCGGCCAGCAGGCCGTCCAGGGTGGCATCCAGGTGCACGCCGCCGACGCGGATGCGCAGGCCGGCGCGGATCCCGGCCCGGGCGATCCACTCCGGTTCCCGGCCGTTGTACTCGCGCAGCCGCCGCTGCCAGTCGGCATCGATCTCCTCCGGGAAGGGCAGCGGATGCTCGATGCGCCAGTGCCCGGGCGGCAGGCGTTCCAGGGCCTGTTCGAACAGGCTGCGGATCCACTCGCTGCGGCATTCGTGCGCCTGCCACAGGGCAGCAAGCATGCCCTCAAGTTCCTGCCAGGCGCGGCCCAGGGTACGGCGGGTGGCCTCCAGCAGCTGCTGACGGTCATGGCTTTCCAGCGCGGCGCGTTCGTGGTCCAGGCGCCGGGCGTGCTGCTGACGCTCGTGTTCGATCGTCTGATGCACCCGCTCGCATGCCTCGCGGCGGGACCGGCGCAGCAGGTCGCGGGCTTCGACACGGGTCTGCTGTTCAATCTCGCGGCACTGGGCCTCGGCGCTCTCCCGGATCAGCCGGCGCAGCGCCTCGGTGCTGGTCTGCACATCAGGCGTCATGTCGCGCTTCCCCAGCCCAGTTCCCGGCGCAGCCGGACCGATTCGCCGATGAAATCCTCCGCGCCCAGCACGTCCGGGATCACCGCCACCAGCGGCTGGCCCGCCTGCAGGGCTGCCTTCAGGGTCTGGGGCGGCAGCCGCTGGGCGAAGGCCGTACCCAGCAGCAGGAAATCGGTTTCGGCCAGGCGCCGCTGGAACAATGCCTCAGCGTCCTCGTCCTCGCCGGGCACATAGACCTGAACGCCCGCCAGGCGCAGGGCGGCGGCGGTGTCGGCATCGCCGATGTAGTGCGGTACGCTCATGCCGTCAACGCATTGAGAATCAGAATGGAAATGATAAGGCCATAGATGGCGATGCCTTCCGCGAGGCCGACGAAGATGAGGGTGCGTCCGAACACCTCGGGCTTCTCGGCGATGGCACCAACGGCGGCACTGCCCACCGAGGCCACGGCGAAACCGGCGCCCAGCGACGACAGGCCGGTGGCCAGGGCTGCCGCCATGTAGCCCCACTTGCGGACCTCCGGATCGATCCCGGCCGCTACCGCGGTTGCCGTTTCGGCCAGGCCCAGGCCCGGCAGCCACAGCAGCAGCGAACCCAGCACGGCCCAGACCAGGGTCACGGCGGTCATCCCGAGGGCGAAGCGATAACGTGGCATGGTTGTTCTCCTTGGTTTGGTGTTCAGGCTGCCACCGGTTCATCCGGCCGGGGCATTACCATAACCCGGCGCCGGCAGCGGCACGAAGCCCCGCCCGGTGCTGCGCAGGAACCGGATGAAGAATTCGAACAGCACCAGACGCGTGGTCTGGATCGAGACCACCAGTCCCTCCAGCACCAGGATCAGCAGGTTGCCCAGCAGGAATACCAGTGCCGTGCCGATGACCGAGCCGGTGATGCCCATCAGCGCCATCACCGCCTGCGACAGGGCGGCATGGGCCAGGGCGAAGGCGCCGACGCGGGCGAAGGACAAAGTATTGATGATCAGCTGGAACAGCGATTCCACCAGTTCGGCCAGCGCCAGCAGCGCGGCGCGCAGCGGCCGCGCCGGCGCCAGCCGGGCATGGCCGGCCAGATAGGCGGCGAGCCCGCCGAGCAGCAGCACCTGGGCCAGCGGCGGCGCGATGAACAGCAGCAGCAGACCCAGATACAGCAGGATCACCGGCGCCTGGCCCAGCCACCAGCGCCGCCGCTGGCCGGCCCAGTTCGCCTGCAATCCGGCCAGCACCAGTCCGATGAGCAGCAGCAGCGCGCCCCCGGCCAGCGGAATACCCAGGAGCAGCAGCGGGTGCTGCATCGGATGCAGCCACAGTGCCGGGATCAGACCCTCGATGCTGAACACACTGCCGTAGAGCAGGCCGAAGATCATGGCACTGATTCCTGCCGGGATGAGAATGGTCAGCTGCGGCACGCGGCGACGCAGCAGTACCCCGGCCAGCAGGATCACCAGTCCCTGACCCACGTCACCGAACATATAACCGAACAGTAGCGGGACCACCCAGGCCAGCAGGGCAGTGGGATCGAACTCGTCACGCCCGGGCATGCCCAGCAGACGCGGGAACAGTTCGAAGGCGCGGTTCCAGCCTGTGTGGCGCAATGTCAGCGGCGGCTCCATGCCCTCTGGCGGCGGGGTGAAGTGCACCAGGCCGCGTGCGCCCTCATCTGCCAGTGCCTGCTGCAGTTTCCCGGCGGAGCCGGCGATGGTCCAGCCGTGTACCCAGGCGAGGTGGTCGGATTCCAGGTGGTATTCGATATGCTGCATGAACCAGTTCAGCCGGGCGATATCGCCCAACGCGGTGTGCAGCCCGGCGCTGGCGTGCGAGGCCTCCAGTGCGGCCTGCAGTCGGCGCAGCTCCTGTTGTGTCTGATCCAGCCGGTGCTCGAGCGCGGCGATGGCCTGCGGCGGCCGGCCGCTCAGCCAGTCGGGCAGGCTGAGCTGCATCACCTCGGTCTGCAGCAGCTGGTTGTCGAGTTGCGCCATACGTTCGCGGCCGCCGATCACCAGCCGGTACAGGTCCGGCTCGACCGGGGCATTGAGCAGCAGCAGGTCGTCGCTGTTGAAATCGACGTCACATTCCGGCGGGCACAGCACCAGCCGGTAGTCCAGCCAGGGACCGATGCGGTGCAGCGCGCCCAAGTCGAATGTCTGATCGAGTGTGGCGGCGCCCTCGAGATGCTTCAGCCAGACCAGCAGGTGGCGATACCGGGTCTGCTCGCGCAGGCGCACCTCCAGGGTGTGGATCAGACGGTCGTTGTCCTCGCGCCAGCTGCGCAGCTGTTCCAGGGCGCGGGCATAGGTCGTGGCCGGGCGGCCGTGGTGGGTGCCGGGGCGGATGTCACTGTCCGGCCAGTAGCCGCCGTCGCGCTGCCGCAGTTCGTGGTACTGCTGGTACAGCCCCTGCAGGTCGCGCAGCGAGGCTTCGGCGCGCGCGGGCACGCCGGGTTCGAGCTGGATCAGCCCGGTGCGGGCAAGCTGCTCCATGGCGTGCGTCATGTCATCGCGCGCCACCAGTGCCTCGAACCAGTGAGCGGGCACCGGACGCATCAGGCCGCCTCTCCGTGAACGAACAGCAGCCGGTCGATCAGCAGCCGGCGCAACCCGGTCAGGTCCAGCGCCTGTATGGCCAGATAGGCGAAGGGCGCGACCGGTGTGAACGGATGCTGATGCAGCGGTCGCAGCAGCAGCATCGAGGCAGCGGCCGGATCCTGTTCGCCGAGGCTGACGGCGGAATGCGCCAGGTGCAGACGCCGGCCGACATCAGTCAGGCGGCGCTGCAATGTGCGGTCGGGGCCGGGCCAGAGGCCGAGCCAGTGCTCGTACCAGGCGCTGTAGAGATTCTCGCCCGTGCCGAGCGCCGGCAGCAGCGGGGCGAAGTCGGTCTCGTGCAGGTGCTTCAGTGCGGCCTCGTCCTCGTGACCGGCCAGCGGTTCCAGCGGCGTGGGTGCCAGCCGCAGCAGTTCGCCGGTGCCGAGCGCCGTCTGCTGCCGGCGCAGGGTGTCGAGCCAGGTCAGGATGCGGGTCCAGCGAATGGCCGCGCGCCAGGGGCGGGGATACCAGCGGGCGATCTCTTCGGTCTGCTCGCCGGCCCGCAGCTTGAGCTGCTGCTCGGCCAGTTCGGCGGAACTGCCGCTGTCCAGGCCGCGTACCCAGCCCGCGGCAGAGGTCTGCAGCAGGCTGTCGATCAGGTGCTGGGCATCGCGCACGCTGCCCAGGCGCTGCCAGTCGCGTTCGTCCAGGCGCCGGCCGAGCCGGGCCTGCAGCCGCACGCCGGGAAAGATGCAGGGATTGGTCACGGCGGCGGTTTCTCCGCCTCGCCCATGATGAGCTCCATGGCCAGCCGCTGGGCGGCCTGCTCCAGCCGCTGCTCATCCGGCTGCAGCCGCGCCAGCCGCTCCATCAGCGCTTCGTGGCGTTCCCGGCGCAGGGCATCCAGCTCGTGCCGGCTCGTCGCCAGGCACAGGCGGTGGACCCGGGTGATGCGGTGATCGGTGCGCTGACGGACGCGTGCCGCATGCAGACGGGCCTGCTTGAGTTGCTGGGCGGCCTCCTCGCGACACTGCTCGACCTGCGCCCGGGCCTCGCGCTCGGCCGCCAGTACCTGGGTGATGGCCTGATCGGCAGGGGCGTTGTTATTGGTATCAGATTCCATAACGGCTGATCATCTTCACATTCCCCTATCCCCTCGCGGGAGTACCCACAGGGCATAAAAGGGCAGGGTGAGGGGGCATTACTGCGACCAGCCCTCAATAGCAGACTCTACTCCCCCTCCAGAACATCCACCTTGATCCAGATCGGATTCGCTTCATGTTCCTTGCTCTCGGTACGATGCACAACCCCCGAACCGCGGCGCTCGACCGACGCCGTCCGCCCGCCCAGTTCCAGCCACTGCCCGACCGGCCCGCGCACCGTGGTCACGAGCGCCTCGGACTCCACCAGCCCGCCCCCACGCGGGCTCAGCGCCTCCTGCTTCGGACTGGCCGTGACCGTGACCTGATCGCCATTGATCCGGGCCAGGGCATAGAAGCCGGATTCCAGCTGCCGGTACTCGACGGTGTTGCTGATCACCTCGCGCCCGTTGATGATGTACACTTGGCTGCCAACACTCGGGAAGGCCAGCCCCTCGGCGATGTAGGCCGGTTCGCCCTCCAGGGCGCTCACCCTGTGCGTATCACGCTCGTGTGACCGGGTCTCGGTGCGCTGGATGGTGACCCTGCCCCTGAGCGCGGTCCCGTCCCCGTCAACACGGACCCCTGCGCCTGATCGCCGGTTGTCCCGTTCGATCTCCGCCACCGACGCCCGCCGCACACTGATCCGCAGCCGCGCCGGCGCCGCGTCCAGCTGCGCGATCAGCCCCTTCAGTTCCTTCACCCGCTCCGCCCGCGCCCGCAGGATGAGCTGAAAACCCTGCCCGGTCAGCGCCTCGCCGGCCTCCAGATGCGGATGCAGCAGCGGGATGATCTGTTCGGCCGGGCGGTTGTGCAGGGAGATCGATTCGAGCTCAGCGGCAGCGAAAGCGGGCGCGGTCCAGGCCAGCCAGAGCGGCAGGAGCAGGCAGAGAAGGCAGGCGAGACGGTGATTGAGTGGCATTGTTGATGCAGGCAGATACCTGTCCTCACGGCGGGTGTCGCCAATTCGTGCCAGCATAGCCGTTGTGGCGGGTGCCTGCCAAGTCAGGCCAGCCGCCGCAGGCGGGTGGGGGTTGATAACCAGCCGGACCGGGATAGTCAGTCCTCCGGTATCACCAACGTTTCAAAACCGGGGGGCTTGATGGCGAGTACCGAACAGTCGATCTGATTCAGGATCATCTCGGCCGTGTTGCCCATGATGAAGCCCGGGATGCCGGTGCGGGCCACGGTCCCCATAACTATGACATCGGCCGTAAGCAGTTTGGCCAGCGCCGGGATCTTTTCACGGGCCCAGCCTTTCACCATATGCGTTCTGGGATTGAGGTGCTCCGCCGCCTCCTGGCCAAGCTTGTCGGTGGCTGCGTGCATGAGCTCGTCCAGGCGGGTCCTGTGCCGGCGTCTGGTCCGCTCCACGTAGCTGGTAATTTCCGCCTCCGGGATATGTGTAAAGGCGCCACGCATGGCGCTTTCGCCGACCGCCTGCAAGACATAGACGACATGCAGTTCGGCAAACTCGGATAGTGCCAGTGCAGCTGCCGTTTCAAGGATGTGTTGATTCAGCGCATGCCGTGATTTCTGCTCCGCCGGGGGATAGGCGTCGTCTACATCGACCGCCGCCAGGACCCGCCGGTAGGATTCTTCCGCCTGCGGTTTGACGAGCCAGACCGGGCACGGGCACTCGCGTAACAGGTTCATATCATCACTGCCGAACAATCGGCCCAGCCAGGTCAGCGTTTCGGGAACCTTGATCACCAAGTCGTGTTCCTCGTCTAACACCTGACGAATGCTTTCCAGAAAACGAATACCGGTGCGCACCTTCGTGTTGATCGGCATCCGTTCACGATAAGGATCAATCAACGCTTTCAGCGCCTGTGCGCGATCGGCTGCCATCGCAGCCTGAAGATCAACGGAAAACGGCCCTCCGTCCGGCATGCCGATGCCGACGGTCACGCGATCGATCACGTCGATCACAGTCAGGCGTGCCTGGTTGTTTACGGCCAGCGTGACAGCGCGTTCCACGGCAGCTGTACACTTCTCGTTGACGTCCACTACACAGAGAATATTTTTGAAAGCCGACAATTCATCTGCTCCATCGATCAGCACCGGCCTGATGCCGCCTTGATTTATGCGGCATGTCGATCGAAACCACAAAGCTTCATCCCGATCCGGATCCGTGATGCAGTGGTTTCAATGTTCAACCAGGCGTCTCTAACATCATGAAATGATGATAATAAGGCGGTCTCGCTTTCCTGGCGCAACACCTGCCTCAATCAGTGCAACTGTATAGAAGGGGTGTTGTATGTCAAGCGATTACAGCCGCATGAGTCCTGCTGAACGCAGCCAAGTCAGCAGCACGCGAATCCGTGGAACCGGCGTCCCGGGTGCACGCGGATTTCGGTTGCAAGCGGGTTGTCCGTGCTCGACAGAAGCAGCGGTATATTCAATAATTAAGTCTGCGTACCGTCATGAGCGCTTGAATAAGCAAATCAGACAAGGGGACCCCATGGCCGAGCAGATCAGACAGATTCTGGTTGCGAGCGACCTTTCGCCGAGAGCGAATCGTGCCCTGTCGCGTGGGTGGCGGATCGCCGCGCAGCACGATGCCGTGCTCAGCGTCCTTCATATCGTCGAGCCTGTCGACGGCCCGGGCGTGCCCAGTGCGGCCTGGGAACGGTTGGCGAAAACACCGCAGAAGGCGGTGCAGGTGCTCCGGCAGGAGGCACAGTCCGAGCTGCGCCGTCAGCTCGAGCGTAATCAGGCCCCGGGCCCAGCGTCCGTAGACATCCGGACCCGGGTCGGCGATCCGCTGACGCAGATCCTTGACGAAGTGCGCGAGCGCTCCATCGAACTGGTCGTCATCGGGGCCCACGGCCGACACCTCATGCGTGATCGTCTTCTCGGTACACTGGCAGAGAAGATAGTGGGTAACGGCGCGTGCCCTGTTCTGGTGGTCAGGACGAAACCCGCCTATCGGTATCAACGGGTTTTGGTACCCGTCGATTTCTCCGATACATCGCGCAAGGCGCTGGAGCTTGTCCACCGCCTTGCGCCCCGGGAAAGGCTGCTGATCATGCACGCCGATGCAGCCGCACCTGACGACGGCTCGGTTGCGCACAACGAAGCGAACCATCACTTGCCGGCGACAGCTCAGGAACGTGAACACATTTACGAGCAGAAACTGCGCCGCTTCGCAGATGCCGCGGGTCTCGACCCGGGGGCCGTGGACTTTCTGCTCTGTCGTGGCGACGCGGATACAACGATCGTGCGCGCTGCCACTGACCTGCCTGCGGACCTCATAGCCATCGGCACACGCAGCGCAAGAGGTATCGGCCATCTCATGATCGGCAGCGTTGCAATGCACACCTTGCGTGAGGCCCGGTGCGACGTCCTGGCTGTGCCTCCGTGATGTGCCGGGTGGTGCAATGATTCAGGCGCGGCACATCATCGCCGCTGTGGGTCAGTTCCCGCAGGATGATCCGGTACTGACGCGGGCCGTGGAAATCGCTCGCGCCCACCGGGCAAGGCTCACTGTGGCCCATGTCATCGACAGCCTCACCGGGTTCGATTCTGCCTCCACTGAGCTGATGCGCATCCAGCAGCAGATGCGGATCGAGGCCTACGGACGTGTCGAGGCTGCGGTTGCAGAACAGGCGGCCGGCGTTGACACCATCGATATTCGCATCGAGACCGGATCCCCGTTCCTGCGTCTGATTGACCTGATCGATGAAGGCAATGCCGATCTGGTCGTGATGCGGGCGCATCAGCGCGATTCGGTGGCGGATAAAATCATAGGTTCGACGACGGATCGGGTGATCCGTGCGAGTAACTCGCCGGTGCTGGTGGTCAAACGCCCGGCCACGCGGGCCTATCAGCGTGTTGTGGTGGCCACTGCCACGGCGGATGACTCCGATGCGCTTGTACCGTTCGCGGCCGCGTTGCTTCCGCAGGCCGGACTCTACCTGATCCATGTGGTGCAGATCCCGCCCCAACTCGAAGCGGCGATGCTGCACGCGGGCGTTGGCCAAAGCGTAGCGGCCCATCGCCAGGCCCTGGTGCGCAAGGCGAAAGCCGAGCTGAACGCTGCTTCCAAAAGGCTGGACCCACGCCCGATAAGAGGCATGGCGCGGGTCCTTGCCGGCGATCCGGCGACATCACTGGTACGGGCGACATGGAGCCCGAAGGTGGGCCTGATCGTGCTGGGACCCGGTGGCACGGGCAGGATCCGCCGGGCGCTGCTCGGCAGCGTCACCCAGCGGGTCTTGAACAATGCAGCCTGCGATGTCCTGATCTGTCGCACACTGGACGGTACAGGGCCCGGGGATAGCCCGGATCAGGGGCCCAGTATCGATGTCGCAAGCGAGAAATAGATCAGCACGCCGACCACATCCGATATCGTTGTGATCAGCGGCGCGCTGGCGGTCGCGGGGTCGAGGCGCAGCCGGCTGAGCAGAAACGGAAGCGACATCCCCACCAAGCTCCCGACGATGACGACCAGCATCATCGTCAGGCTCACTACAAGCGCGATGTCGGAGCCGCCACGCAGCAACCCGATCGGCGAGACAATGAGCGCCATGGTCGCCCCCAGCGCCGTCGCGATCGTCAACTCGCGTAGAATCAGGTCGCGCCAGTCTTTCAATGCCGCGTCGCCCGTGGCCAGCGCGCGCACCATCAGGGTGGCCGCCTGAGACCCGGCATTGCCGCCGCTGTCGATTAGCAGCGGAAGAAAGAATACAAGTGCCACATAGGCCAGGATCGTCTCCTCGAAGAACGCGATCCCCGCGCCCGAAAACAGGTTGCCGAATACCAGCAGCGCAAGCCAGAAGATCCGCTTTTTATAAAGTACACTCTTGCCGGCCTCGCGTATACTCTGCGAAAACGGGATGACCGTGGCGATCTTCTGAAAATCCTCCGTGGTCTCACGCTGCATCACATCTTCCGCGTCGTCGCGCGTGATGATTCCGACCAGTCTGCCATGCTCATCGATTACCGGCAGTGCCGTCAGATCATAGCGTGCGATCAACCGGGCGACTTCCTCCTGATCCGTGTCCAGCGTGACAGCCATTGGATCCGGGTCCATGATTTCGGCGATCAACGTATCGGTGCCAGCCAGGATCAATTCCACCAGTCGAACCGAGCCGATCAGCCGGCGGTCGGCGTCGAGGACATAGGACCGGTAGATGGTTTCCTTCTCGGGCGCCTCACGCCGCAGCACCTCGATCGCTTCATGCGCCGACATGGATGTGGCCAGCGTCGCATAGTCCGAGGTCATTATTGCACCAGCGGTTTCTTCGGCATAGGTCGACAGGCGCCGGATATCCTCGCGCTCCTCCTGCGCAAGATCGCGCAGCAGCCGCTGCTGTTCTTCTGGTTTTAGATGGTTGAACAGGTCGACGCGGTCGTCGGCTTCCATCCGGGTGACGATTTCCGCCAATTCCCGGCGACCCAGCCGTCGGGCGAGCGCTGCCTGAACGTCGAGCGAAAGATAGCTGAAGGTTTCGGCCTGCCGGGGCTGCGCCAGTGCCAGAATCTGCTCCTGCGCCAGGTCTTGCGGAAGCTCCGCAAGCCAGGCGGCCAGATCGACCGCATGCGCCGTCTGGACGAAATGGCGGATGGTCTCGTTCGAGGCATCTTCCGGGGGCATCGTAGCGCCCGGGCTTGTTTCATTCTTTCTCATCGTGCTGGCTCTCCGACCAAATCATGGGTGTTCAATCCATCATCCCAGGACGGGGCGCTCCGGGCCATGCAGGCGCTTCGAGTTCCTGGATATCGGCGGCTTCGAAAACGGTTTCCTTCAGGTGAATTCCGGCAGCGGCTGCGTGGATTCGCCCGCGACAGACCGAAGGCCCTTGCGGCGAAGGCCACCCACCGACCCGGCGGACTCGCGCACACCGGCAGAATGCTGAGAGGGTTCAGGGTTTTCTGCGCGTCCATGCCCGCAACGAGGGCGCACACGCTGACATCCATATGCGGCCGCGTTATTCGGGCAGTGTGTAGCGGGCATTGATCAACTCCCGGATCATCTGTCGTGTCTGCCAGGGCGCGAGGTCGGCACGCCGCTCGATGCGCCCTGTCTCGTCAGCGAGATAATCATCCTTGATCACGTGGCGGAACCAACGCGAATAATCGCCGCGGCGGAGATGAAACATCCAGGTTGACTCGTCGATGCCCTCGCCGATCTGGGAAAAGACATGGAGGTTCTGCGCCTTCAGGTTATGATGATTGTCCGGGCCGCGGAAATAGAAGCTGTGCCAGCGCAGATTGCCTTCCGCATACTTGCGGTGGTGGCGGATGCGCTCGGCCCGCCCACGTTGTGGCTGCATCGAAAACGGCGGCTGTCCGTCCCGGAGGTACCAGACGACGACGTAATCCGGTTGATAGGACAAGCCCTCGGGCCAGGCCAGCGGCTGGTTCGTTGCGGTGGCGAACTCCCCAAGGGTCTTTTCCGGTGAATGCCCGATGGCCACAACCACGTCGATCGGTGCGAGGATGGCCGGGGCCACCTGGTCGGGATGCACGGTGACCAGGATGGTCTCGTGGAGTTGTTGCGGCAGCACGGAGGCGGCGTGACCCCAGGTGCTGGGCAGCATGTGGTGCGCCTCGTCCACGAGCAGCCAGTGTGGCCGTCCGGTGCGGGCGCGCATGGCCTGCAGGTTGGGTATGAGTTGGGCGAAGAAATCCGGCCGATCGCCCAATGCGATGCCAAGCAGGTTGACGCTGACATTGACCCTGGCGTCTTCGAGTATCGACACCACCTCGGCCACACTCGGTGCACGCCACTGGTTGCCGAGCGCCACCACGTCGCGCAGCGTTCCGTAATCACCCTCCGGGTCGACGATACAAACCTGGTAATCCTTTTCGATGAGGCGCTCGACGACGCCGGCGGCGAGGGTGGATTTGCCGCTGCCGGAAGGCCCGGCAACCAGTATGTTGTGATCGTAAGGTGGAAGTTGCACCGTGGTTGCATCCGAGCGTTTGCCGAACAGGACCAGATGTTGTGGCAGCGTGCCGGTCACCCGGTCCAGATCGTCAGTGATCAATTCATCGATCAGCTCGATAACCCCGTTCCCGTTCTCGGCCGTGGTGACGAAGGTGGCAATCGCCTTGATGGACGGTGCCGCGTTGGCCACTGCCACGGCGCACTCACAGCGCTCCAGGAAGGAGTGATCGTTCTCCGCGTCACCGACTCCCACCACTTCGTGGCGCGAAAGCCCCAGTTCACGCAGTGCGTACTCGAGCCCCGTCGCCTTGTTGACACCTGCCGGGAGCACCATCACCGCACCGCGATTACCGATCACCTGGGCTTCGAGACCGAGTTCCCAGATGAGGTCCTGGACCACCGTGCGGTGCGGCGCCTGTGTCGCCACCAGGACCTGTCCGACCTCAAGCGGCTCGACCCCATGCCTCTGCAGGCCCTGTATCAGCAGCTTGGATGGGGAAGGGGCAAGCTGCGTCTCTTCGCGGCTGTGCGGGTCGTAGACGATGCCGCCGTTCTCTGCTACCACGAGGTCGAACAACCGTGCGCAGGGACAGACCGCAAGCAGATCGTCAAGCCGTCGACCGGTAACCAGAATCGCCCGCCTGCCGGAAACCCTCAGGCGCTCCAGGGCCTGCGCGACAGGCTCCGATACCCTGTCATCTGAAACCAGTGTCCCGTCGTAGTCCGTTACAAGTGCAAGGTAACGCATATCACCTATCCATCTTTTGCCTGACCAGCATCCAGTCGTGCAGGCTGAAGTATAGGTTGAGGGAGATCAAGATGCACCGAGGATATTTCTGCTCCAGTGGTCCATGCGGGAAGTTCGGTAATGCTCAGCCGGCCCACAAGCCGGTCGGGCCCCGATCGGCAGCCATGTGGCTGATTTTCCCTGGATCCCGCCGACGCCGGGATGACGCAAAGGAAATCAATCCGGCTTTTCCTGATACTGATTCTTCACTGATACAATTTTTCAGTTTGAATTCAGCTGATGGCGGTATCTTGTCAGCCGAATCCGTAGACCGGGGCGAAACACCGATGGCGCAACCTGAAACTAAAACATATCGCGTATGGGATCGCTCCGTGCGCGTCTTCCACTGGGTCAATTTCTCCGCCGTGTTGCTGCTCCTGACCATCGGCCTGATCATCTACAACAACAAGGCGCTGGGCATTTCCGCCGAGGCCAAGGTCTTCCTCAAAACCTTCCATGTTTGGGTCGGCTACGTGTTGGCCCTGAATCTGGCATGGCGCTACCTGTGGGGGTTCGTCGGCAGCCGGTACGGGCGCTGGGCTACTGTCCTGTCCTTCGGACGCGGTTATTTCAGCGAACTGGGCGCGTATCTGCGCAGCCTGGTCAGCGCTGAGCCGCGTCGCTACCTGGGGCACAATCCGCTCGGCCGCCTGATGGTACTGGTGCTGTTCGTACTGCTGACTGTGCAGGCCGCGACGGGTCTGGTACTGGCCGGCACCGACATCTACTATCCGCCGCTCGGCGGCTGGATCGCCGGCTGGGTCGCCGCGACCGGCGTGGATCCGGCGACGCTGGTCCCGGGCGACAAGGCGCTGGTCGATCCGGCGGCCTGGGAGGCGATGCGCGGCTTCCGCAAGCCCTACATCACGCTGCATAAGTGGGTCTTTTTCGTGCTCAGCGGTGCAGCGCTGCTGCATGTCCTTGCCGTGGTGGTCCTCGAGATCCGGAGTCGCAGCGGCCTGGTCTCGGCCATGATCCACGGCTACAAGACGCCGGACCGGAAACCGGAGGATCGGCCTGAATGATCGCCAAGGCAGTGGGTTGCGTGACAGCAGCCTGAAGTCAGGGCGCCCGCACCCTGATTTCCGCTCAGCTGAGGCGTTGGTGAACGCCCTGAGCCAGCACCACACCAGCGACCGCAATCACCAACCCGGTGATATCGGTCGCGAACAGGTGACCCCAGAATGCGATCCAGGTCATCAGCATGGTGCCCGGCGGTCCCAGATAGAACAGGCTGGCGACGCGCATAGCGTCAATTCGTGCCAGCAGCAGCCACATCAGGCCATAGCCGTCCAGGGATACCGCGAGGATGAGCTGGGCCATGGTGGCAAGGAACCCGGGACTCCAATGGGACGCCAGTACCTCCCGACGACGCTGCTGCAGGCTGGCCAGCGTAATGGCCGCCATCGAGCCGAACTGGATGAGATAGCCGAAGATGGAGCCGCTGTCGTCCCAGTTGCTGCGGGCGCAGACGGTGAACGCCACGCCGCAGAACCCTCAGTACCAGTCCTGTCCATTGTCGCGCACTCGCGGTTTCTCCGGCCATCCACCCTGAGAAGGTGCCCGTTGCCAGCGGCTGCAGGGCGAGCACCAGTGCCAGCACCAGGCTCAGGGCGGCGTAGCGCCAGAGCAGCAGGGTGAAGGTGCCGGCGTCGGGCAGGCCGTGTTCGGCCCCTTATTCATCTCGTTAGAACTCACGAGACCAGAAATCGGGGCGCTGGATAATACTAATGCGGCGCGGTAGCATTGGCGTTATGATCAAATCGTTCAAGGGCAAGGAGGCTGAGAAAATTCGTCAGGGCCGCTATTCGAAGCGGATTACCAAAGACATTCAACTCTCTACAGTAAAGATGAGCTGATGGGGAAAAAGCTAATTGGAGTCGTCAACTTTCCACCGAAGCAAATCGGTCCCATCAAGTCTGAATGTCTGATAACAGGATTTTACAATTCACAAGGAGAAGTTGTTTTGGCTGTACCCGATAAGGAGGTTGATAATGGTACCAGCTTGGTCTAACCCGGCGCTCAACCCGGCCGCCTTTTCGTTGTAATGAAGGGGTCGGCACTCTTTTCCTGAATCCCGGAACTTCTCTATCGCCAGCCTTGTTGATGAACTTCATATGTTACTCCGACTGGAGTGAACTTCCGGAAAGTGCCAATGTGCTCTTCGCACAGGGCGAGCAGGACAGTATCTTTTTCTCCCGCCCCTGGTTCGAGAACCTGGCGGCCACCGCGCTTGATCAGGGTCAGACCCTGGTGCTGGCCTGCGTGGTGGCGGGCGGTGCGGTGCTGGCGATCCTGCCCCTGAAGCGCTGCGCCGGAAATACCTGGTACTCTCTCAGGCACCGCTATACTCCGCTTTACAGTCTGTTGCTCGCGGATGATGATCAGTCGGAGGTCCTCGCCTGCCTCGCCGAAGGTCTGAGTCGGCTGCCGCTGCAGGCATTGCTGCTGGAGCCGGTTGCTGACAATGACAGCAGGATAAATGGTCTGCAACGGGCGCTGGAGGCGGCCGGATACAGCTGTGATCGCAGCTTTCGCCTGTACAACTGGATTCATCGTGTGCAGGGGCGGTCTCATGCGGACTATATGGCGGCCCGACCCGCCAGGCTGGGCAACACCATCGCCCGCAAGCGGCGCAAGCTCGAGCGTGAACACGGCTGCGCGATCCGTCTGTTCGCTGGAGACGCGGTGCCGCCGGCGCTGGCCGCTTACCATGCGGTCTACACAGCCAGCTGGAAGGCAAATGAGCAGTACGCGGGATTCCTGGACGGCATGGTGGCGGGCTTTTCGCGACCGGGCTGGACCAGACTGGGGGTTCTCTATGCCAAGGGGAAGCCGGTTGCCGCGCAGCTCTGGTTCGTGCTGCATGGCAAGGCGAGTATCTTCAGGCTGGCATATGACGAGGCATGGCGGCGCTATTCGCCGGGTTCGATACTCACCAGTTTCCTGATGGAGTACGTGATCGATGCCGACGGGGTGGAAGAGGTCGACTTTCTGACGGGAAACGACGCCTACAAGCAGGACTGGATGTCGGAGCGCAGGGAGCGTTTCGCGTTGGGCTGCGTGAAACAAGCCAAGCTGCCCGGACGGTATGGGCTGTTGATTGAATCGATGAAGCGTATGCTGAAAGGGCGGTAGGCAACTGTTTCAGCGCCGCATTTGCGGGCCCGATGAACGGGTGTTCGGGACGCGCATTCCTGTATGCAGAACCGGATTCGCGCCATCATTGTAGCCTGATTCGCCGTCGCGGGTTTCTGTGTATCTGAAGGGACGCTGAAATGACTGTGAACGGTATGGTGAGTCGGGCCAGGTTCATCTTTGTGCAACTGCAGGAGCGTTTGTGGGTCAAGCCGCTGATGGTCGGGTTGCTGTCCATTGCGGCGGCGCTGGCCGCCTCGAAGGCCGACAGCTATACCCGGCTGGCGACTGTGTTGCCACGTGTCTCGGCCGAATCCGTTGAATCGCTGCTTTCCATCATGGCCTCCAGCATGCTGGTCATCGCTACTTTCGCAGTCGCGTCGATGGTCTCAGCCTACGCCTCGGCCAGTACCACGGCATCGCCGCGCTCCTTCGCCCTGGTCATCGCCGATGACATCTCTCAACGGGCGCTTTCCACTTTCATCGGTGCCTTCATCTTCAGTATTGTGGGTCTGACGGCAGCCAAGAACGGTTTTTTCGGGGGGGCGGGAATTTTTGTGTTGTTCCTGTTCACGGCTTTCGTGTTCGGACTGGTGATTCTGACCTTTGTCTACTGGGTGGACCGCATCGCAAGGCTGGGCCGATTGGGCAATACGGTCGATCAGGTGGAGGAGGCGACCGTCAATGCGCTCGGGCAGCGCCGGATTGCGCCGACGCTTTGCGCCGTTCAGGACGACCCGGAAAACGACTCGGGCGTGGCTGTTACCGCCGAGTCGGCGGGGTATGTGCAGCGAATCGATGTCGCCAGCCTGCAGGAATTCGCTGAACAGATTGACGGGAAGGTTCGGGTGGTGGTGCTGCCCGGTTCCTTCGTCAGCCCGGAACGGGTGCTGGCCTATGTGATGGCTGATGCAGATGCGAAGGACTGGGAGCCGCACGTGGTTGCTGCTGCGTTCAAGATCGATAAGCAACGCACCTACTACGAGGATCCGCGCTACGGGCTGGTGGTGCTTTCCCAGATTGCCGCCCGCGCACTGTCGCCTGCGGTGAATGACCCGGGCACTGCGATCGATGTCTGCGGTACACTGGTCCGGCTGTTCCTGTTCTGGTCCGCTCCCCTGGATGAGGGTGAGACTGCCGAGATCCTGTACGACCGGATAATGGTGCCCGAACTTTCGGTCGAGGATATGTTCGACGATGCCTTTATTGCGATAGAACGTGATGGGTGTGCTTCTCTGGAGGTGGCGATCCGGGTGCAGAAGGCGATGGCGACGCTGGCAGCGGCGGGGCATGCGGTGATGCGCCAGGCCGCACTGCGGCATTCGGCCCGGGCACTGGTTTATGCCCGGAAGGGACTTCTGCTGGATGAGGATGTTGCAGCAGTACAGGCATTGGCTGTGGCAGAAACAGCGGACACAGAGAAGGGGTGATCGGAGGCGCCGCCGCCGTTTCTGCCGGGCTTGTTGATGAAGTTCGTTTGCTATACCGACTGGAACCAACTGCCGGAGAGTGCCGATGCGCTTTTCAGGCAGGGGGAAATGAACAGTGTTTTTCTCTCCCGCCCGTGGTTTGAGGCACTGACTGCCTCTGCCCTTGATGATGATCAGGCTTTGGTGTTGGCCTGCGTGGTGGCAGAAGATGACGTGCTGGCGATCCTGCCGCTTATGCGGCGGGCCGGACATGCCTGGTATGCCCTCAGGCACCGATACACCTCGCTTTACAGTTTTCTGCTTGCGGAGAATGATCAACAGCGGATCCTCGAATGCCTGGCAGAAGGTTTGAGCCGGCTGTCGATCCGTGCCTTGCTCCTGGAGCCGGTTGCCGACGATGATGACAGAATGCGCGGCTTGCAACGGAGCCTGGAATCGGTCGGATTCAGTTGTGATTATGATTTTCGCCTGTACAGCTGGATTTATCGTGTACAGGGGGAATCGTATGAAGACTACATGGCGGCCCGTCCTGGGAGGTTGCGCAATACCATTGCCCGCAAGAAACGCAAGCTCGAACGCGAGCACGGCTATGAAATTCGCCTGTTTGCCGGGCTGGAGGTGCCGCAGGCAATGCCCGACTATCACGCAGTTTATACGGCCAGCTGGAAGGCGAATGAACAATATGCGGATTTTCTTGACGGTGTTGTGGCCGGGATTTCGAGGTCGGGCTGGTCGCGGCTGGCAGTTCTTTATGTTCAGGCCAAGCCTGTCGCGGCTCAACTCTGGTTTGTGCTCCACGGCAAGGCGAACATCTTCAGGCTGGCGTATGATGAGGCGTGGAGGCAGTATTCGCCGGGATCGATACTCACCAGTTTTATGATGGAATACGTGATCGATGCCGAAGCGGTGGATGAGATCGATTTTCTGACCGGCAATGACGCTTACAAGCAGGACTGGATGTCTGAGCGCAGGGAACGATTCGTATTGGGCTGTGTGAAAGGGGTTGAGCCTGAAGGCATGCATGAACGGTTGGCTGGATCGCTGAAACGTATGCTGAAACGACTGCAAGGGGGGCGTTGATTGATCCGTCATTCCGGTGTCAGCCCTCAGTCCTCAGCTGTCTGCTTTCAGTTTGAATTCAGCTGAAGGCGGTATCCTGTTTCCAGATCCGTAAACCGAGGCGAACATAATGACACAGTCAGAAAACGAGACCTACCGCGTCTGGGACCGCTCCGTGCGCGTGTTCCACTGGGTCAACTTCACCAGCGTGCTGCTGCTCCTGGCCATCGGCCTGATCATCTACAACGGCAAGGCGCTGGGTATTTCCGCCGAGGCCAAGGTATTTCTCAAAACCTTCCATGTGTGGGTCGGCTACGTGATGGTGCTGAATCTCCTCTGGCGCTATCTGTGGGGATTCGTCGGCAGCCGTTATGCGCGCTGGGGTGCTGTCCTGCCCTTCGGGCGCGGCTATTTCAGCGAACTCGGGGCATATCTGCGCAGTCTGGCCGGCGGTGAGCCGCGTCGCTATCTGGGGCATAATCCGCTCGGTCGCCTGATGGTGCTGGTGCTGTTCGTGCTGTTGACGGTGCAGGGCGTGACGGGGCTGGTACTGGCCGGAACCGATATTTATTATCCGCCGCTCGGCGGCTGGATCGCCGGCTGGGTCGCCGCAGCGGGTGTGGACCCGGCGACGCTGGTGCCGGGCGACAAGACGCTGGTCGATCCGGCGGCCTGGGAGGCGATGCGCGCCTTCCGTAAGCCCTACATCACGCTGCATGAATGGGTCTTCTTCGTGCTCAGCGGTGCGGCAGTCCTGCATATCCTGGCGGTGGTGGCGGCGGAGATCAAAGAGCGCAGCGGCCTGGTCTCGGCCATGATCCACGGCTACAAGACGCCGGACCGGGAACCGGAGGATCGGTCTGAGTAATCACCCGGGCATGGGGTTCCGTGCGGCGATATGAAGCCGGGGCATCTGCGCCCCCGACTTCAGCTCAACCGGGGCGTCGGCGAACGCCCTGAACCAGCACCACACCCACGGCCGCAATCATCAGACCGGCGATATCGGTCCCGAGCAAACGATCCCCGAACGCGATCCAGGCCATCAGCATGGTGACCGGCGGGCCCAGGTAGAACAGGCTGGCGACGCGTACCGCGTCAATCCGTGCCAGCAGCAGCCACATCAGGCCATAGGCGCCGAGGGAGACGGCGAAGATGAGCCAGGCCATGGTGGCCAGGAATCGCGGCGTCCAGTGGGTCGCCAGCTGTTCCACGGCCACGGCGGGCAGGGCGAGCGCCAGGGCTGTTGCCAGGCTCTGGTAGAACAGGGTCAGGTCCAGCGGCATGACCACTCTGCCCAGTACCTCCCGCCGGCGCTGCAGCAGGCTGGCCAGGGTAATGGCCGCCACCGAGCCGAGCGGGATGAGGTAGCCGAATACGGAGCCGCTGTCGTTCCAGTCGATGCGGGCGCCGACGGCGACCGCCACCCCGCAGAATCCCAGTATCAGTCCGGCCCATTGCCGGGCACTCGTGCTCTCGCCGGTCATCCGTCCTGAGAAGGCACCGGTGGCCAGCGGCTGCAGGGCGACCACCAGGGCGACGATGCCGGCGGGCACACCCTGTTCCAGTGACAGCAGTACGCAGGCCAGCCAGACGCCGTGGGCCAGCGCGCCCACCAGGGCGGCGTGGCCCGCGGCCTCCATGCCGGGCCATTCCAGGCGCCGGTGCCAGGCCAGAAACAGTGCCAGCGCCAGGGTCAGGGCGGTGTAGCGCCAGAACAGCAGGGTGAAGGTGCCGGCGTCGGGCAGGCCGTATTCGGCGCCGATGAAGCCGGAATTCCAGAGGAAGACGAAGGCGAGGGCAAGGGCGGGGATGGACGTCAGTAAGCTTGGCATCGGCGCTGGCTGTCAGGGGCTGGGTTGGCGGTCTCCACCCGCGATGCGCCGCGGGCGGGAGGCTTATCCGGGATTTCAATCACTGTGGTTGCCAAGGCGGCGCAGAAACCCCGGATACCGGGATCGTCCCGGGCCCTGCATCGTCTTCCCGTTGCGCATGCCACCAGTCGCGCGTACGCCGGTCAGGATGCCCTGCAGGAGAAGCAGCGGAAACACGAAACCTGGGCAGCGCGTCATGATGGTATCTGTCGCATGGATTGCCTGAGGGGATCAGGATACACGATCACCCCGGGGCGGGGACAGGGAGCGTTGCAGTGCCTGCGCACCCGTGACGCCGGGGCCGTACAGGGTTGTCCTGCGGTGTCGAAATCGACGGTGTTTTCTGCAACAATCCGACCTTTGTTTTCCACCATCCGAGGTTGAATCCATGAAAGCACGCGCTGCGGTCGCCTGGGCACCCAGACAGCCCCTGTCCATCGAGGAAATCGACGTCGAGGGGCCGAAGGAGGGGGAGGTCCTGCTCAAGGTGGTGGCCTCCGGGGTCTGTCACACCGATGCCTTCACCCTGTCGGGCGAGGATCCGGAGGGGGCCTTTCCCTGTGTGCTCGGCCACGAGGGTGGCTGCGAAGTGGTGGAATGCGGCCCGGGCGTGAAGGGGCTCAAGCCCGGCGATCACGTCATACCGCTGTATATCCCTGAATGCGGGGAGTGCGAGTATTGCCGTTCTCCCAAGACCAATCTCTGCCAGTCCATCGCCGCCACCGTCTGGACCGGCTACATGCCCGACCATACCCGGCGCTTCTCGCATAAGGGCAAGCCGATCTATCATTACATGGGCTGCTCCACCTTCTCGGAATATACCGTGGTGCCGGAGATCGCGCTCGCCAAGGTCAATCCCGCCGCGCCGCTGGACAAGGTATGCCTGCTTGGCTGCGGCATCACCACCGGCATCGGCGCCGTGCGCAATACCGCGCAGGTCGAGCCGGGTTCCAGCGTGGCCGTGTTCGGCCTCGGCGGCATCGGCCTGTCGGTGATCCAGGGTGCGGTGATGGCCCAGGCCGACCGTATCATCGCCGTCGACGTCAATCCGGACAAGTTCGAGATGGCCCGCGCCCTGGGGGCCACGGACTGCGTCAACCCGGCCGAGCTGGGCACCACCGTCACCGAGGCGATCGTGGAGATGACGGGCGGCGGGGTGGACTATTCCTTCGAGTGCATCGGCAATGTCGAGGTGATGCGCGAGGCCCTGGAGTGCTGTCACATGGGCTGGGGCGTGTCCACCATCATCGGCGTGGCCGGCGCCGGCCAGGAGATTCATACCCGGCCGTTTCAGCTGGTAACCGGCAGGACCTGGAAGGGATCGGCCTTCGGCGGGGTCAAGGGCCGCAGTCAGCTGCCGGACTATGTCGAGCAGTATCTGAACGGCCGGATCGAAATCGATCGCCTGGTCACCCACACCCTGCCGCTGGAGGAGATCAACACCGCGTTTGATCTGATGCATGCCGGCAAGAGCATCCGCTCGGTCATCATCTTCTGAGGGGCTGACCATGGAACGCATCGAACGCGTGAAGGAGTCAGGCGGCTGGCTGGAACGCTATCGCCACGACTCCACCAGCTGCAACTGCCCGATGACCTTCTCGGTTTACCTGCCGCCGCAGGCGGAGCAGGGCCCGGTGCCCAGCCTGTACTGGCTGTCGGGCCTGACCTGCACCGACGACAACTTCCGGGTCAAGGCCGGCGCCCAGCGCTATGCCGCCGAACTGGGGCTTGCCCTGGTGATTCCGGACACCAGTCCGCGCGGCGAGGAGGTGCCCGACGCGCCGGAGCGTTACGATCTGGGGCAGGGCGCGGGCTTCTACGTCGATGCCACCCGCGCACCCTGGTCGCGCCACTACCGGATGTACCACTACGTCACCCGCGAGCTGCCGGCCCTGGTCGAGGGCGCGCTGCCGCTGGTGCCGGGGCTGCGCAGCATCAGCGGCCACTCCATGGGCGGGCACGGGGCCCTGGTCTGCGCCCTGCGCGAGCCCGGCCTCTACCGCTCCGTCTCCGCCTTCGCCCCCATCTGCCACCCGGTGCGCTGCGGCTGGGGCGAGGGCTGCTTCAGTGCCTACCTGGGCGAGGACCGCCGGGACTGGGAAGCCTATGACGCCACCTGTCTGGTCCGGGCCGGGGCCGAGCCGATCGAGCTGCTGATCGATCAGGGTACGGCCGATGAGTTCCTGGCCGAGCAGCTGCTGCCCGAGGCACTGGAGCAGGCCTGTGCCGAGCGGGATTTTCCGCTCAGGTTGCGGCGCCAGCCGGACTATGATCACAGCTACCATTTCATCGCCAGCTTCATCGGCGAGCACCTTGCCTACCACGCCCGCGCCCTGGGCCGCTGAGGCCGCACAATTAAAGATGCAGCCGCCGCAGTTCCGGATCGGTGCTGCTGCGCTCCCAGATCTCGTCGAACTCGCTGCGCAGGCGGCGCACCTCCAGTGGCAGCTTGAAACTCACCCGACCCTCGAAGCGGCTGGCGAGCTTGCGTTCCAGTAAACCGTAATCGTCCACCAGCAGGAAGCTGTCGCTGCGTTCGCGGTAGTCCTCGTGGCTGCGGCGGATCTCGGCGTAGCTGCTCAGGCGCCGGCAGAGTTCGATCAGCCGGTTGCCGGCCTTCACGGCCGGCTCCGCGTCGTGGGTGAGGATGCGGATGCGGCAGTTGCGGTGACGCAGGGCGAACTGCGCCATGGCCTCGATCACGGGGCTGCGGTCGTAGAGCTGGGGGTCGAGGTCGCGGGTGAAGATTTCGATGCGTCGATGCGCCAGCGGGAGCAGGGTGTCCACGGCCAGGCGGTTGTCGTCTCGGGTCCTGAGGGTGAACTCGCCTTCGGTCTGACCGAGTTCGGGATTCAGGCTGGCAAGGGCTTCGGCGAAGTCGGACATGGTGTCTTTACCCGTCCTCGCGGGTCGGGAAGGTCTCGCAGAAACGGGACATGCTGTAGTGGGTGATGCCGGCCTCCGCGAACGGCTCGCCGGTGGCGATGAAGCCGTGCTGGTGATAGAAGGTGGCGGCGCTCGCCTGGGCGTGCACATAGACCTCGTCCAGTTCATGCTCGCCGGCCAGTTCGATCAGGCTCAACAGCAGGGCACTGCCCACGCCCTGGTTGCGGTAGTCGGGCAGTACGGCCATGCGGCCGATGCGGCCGTCGGCGGCCATGCGCGCGGTGGCGATGGGGCGGCCGTCGATGGCGTAGGCGAGGTAATGGACGCAGAGTGGATCCGCGCCGTCGAATTCCAGTTCAGGATCGATACCCTGTTCCTCGACGAACACGGTCGTGCGGATGGCGCGGATGGCGGTGGCGTCGGTTTCCCAGTCGGCGCGGGCGATGAGAAAGCCGGTTTCGGGGGCGGCGGCGTCGGTCATGGGGATATGGTGCCGGAATCGGGGGCATTTGGGAACGGCAGGAAAAACGGGCGATTGTAGGTCGGGTTAGCGCAGCGTAACCCGACACGTCGCCGGAGGGATGTCGGGTTACGCCCACCGGGCTGACCCGACCTACCTGATGTTTCGGGCCTGCTCGGCGGCGTTGCCGGTGTAGGTGGCAGGGGTGAGAGACTTCAGCCGCTCCTTCGCCTCGGCGGGGATGTCGAGGTTGTCGATGAAAGCCTGCATGGATTCGGCGTCGATGCCCTTGCCGCGGGTGAGTTCCTTGAGCTTCTCGTAGGGCTTCTCGATGCCGTAGCGGCGCATGACGGTCTGCACGGCCTCGGCCAGGACTTCCCAGGTGGCATCCAGATCCTCGGCCAGGCGCGTCGGGTTGGCCTCCAGCTTGCCGATGCCGCGGCCAAGCGAATCGAAGGCGATCACGCTGTGGGCGATGCCCACCCCCAGGTTGCGCAGCACGGTGGAGTCGGTGAGGTCGCGCTGCCAGCGCGAGACGGGCAGCTTGGCGGCCAGGTGGTCGAAGATGGCGTTGGCCAGCCCCAGGTTGCCTTCGGCGTTCTCGAAGTCGATGGGGTTGACCTTGTGCGGCATGGTCGAGGAGCCCACCTCGCCGGCGACCGTCTTCTGCTTGAAGTAGCCCAGCGAGATGTAGCCCCAGACGTCGCGGGCGAAGTCGATCAGGATGGTGTTGATCCGGCCCAGCACGTCGAACAGCTCGGCGATGTAGTCGTGCGGCTCGATCTGGATGGTGTAAGGATTCCAGTCCAGCCCGAGTTTGTTGGTGATGAAGGCCTCGGCGAAGGCCGGCCAGTCGACCTCGGGGTAGGTGATCAAGTGGGCGTTGTAGTTGCCGACCGCGCCGTTGATCTTGCCCAGCATGGGCACGGCGGTGAGCTGGCCGCGCTGGCGCTGCAGGCGGTGGACCACGTTGGCCATCTCCTTGCCCAGGGTGGTGGGCGAGGCGGGCTGGCCGTGGGTGCGCGAGAGCATCGGCACCCCGGCGTGCGCCTCGGCCAGGCGGGCGATGGCGTCGATGACGCTGTCCAGCTGCGGCAGCAGCACCTGGGCGCGGCCCTCGCGCAGCATCAGGGCGTAGGCCAGGTTGTTGATGTCCTCGGAGGTGCAGGCGAAGTGGATGAACTCGCTGACCGCCTCCAGTTCCTGGTTGCCGGCGATCTTCTCCTTGAGAAAGTACTCCACCGCCTTGACGTCGTGGTTGGTGGTGCGCTCGATGTTCTTGACCCGCTGCGCGTCCTCCTCGTTGAAGTTGTCGACGATGCCGTTGAGCACATTGTCGGCGTGCTCGCCGAAGGGCGGGACCTCCGCGATGGCCGGGTGCGCGGCCAGGGCCTGCAGCCAGCGCACCTCGACCAGCACCCGGTGCTTGATCAGGCCGTATTCGCTGAAGATGGGGCGCAGGGCCTCGGTCCTGCGGCCGTAGCGGCCGTCGATGGGGGAGACGGCGGTGAGGGATGTCAGGTCCATGGTTGTTTACCTATTGAAGATATTCAACGCAGAGGCGCAGAGGCGCAGAGAACGCAAAGAACCCTGGAGTGTGATAAACACCTTAACCATCCCCGTCATCCCGGCGCAGGCCGGGATCCAGAAACCGCCGCGGGTACTGGATTCCGGCCTGCGCCGGAATGACGTACCAGGTTAGTCAGGCTATTTCTATAACTTTGCGATCTCTGCGTCTCCGCGTCTCTGCGTTTAAAGGGTAAAGGGTTTATCTCACCCCGCCAGCTGGCGCAGCACATAGTGCAGGATGCCGCCGTGGCGGTAGTACTCGACCTCCTGCGGGGTGTCGATGCGTACGCGGGCGGTGAAGGTCTTCTCGTGGCCGTCCTCGGTGGTCGCGCGCACGGTCACGGTCTTGGCCGAGCCGTCGCCCAGGCCCTCGATGCTGTAGGTCTCGTGGCCGGTCAGGCCGTGGGCGGCGACGTTCTCGCCGTCCATGAACTGCAGCGGCAGCACGCCCATGCACACCAGGTTGGTGCGGTGGATGCGCTCGTAGCTCTCGGCCAGCACGGCGTGCACGCCCAGCAGGCTGGGGCCCTTGGCGGCCCAGTCGCGCGAGGAGCCGGAGCCGTATTCCTTGCCGGCGATGACCAGGCTGGGGGTGCCCTCGGCCTGATACTTCATGGCGGCGTCATAGATGGACATCTTCTCGCCGCTGGGCACGTGAATGGTCACGCCGCCCTCGGTGCCGGGGGCAAGCAGGTTGCGCAGGCGGATGTTGGCGAAGGTGCCGCGCATCATCACCTCGTGGTTGCCGCGGCGCGAGCCCAGGGAGTTGAAGTCGCTCTGCTGCACCCCGTGCTCGAGCAGGAACTTGCCGGCCGGGGTGTCGGCCTTGATGGCGCCGGCGGGCGAGATGTGGTCGGTGGTGACCGAGTCGCCCAGCAGGGCCAGCACCCGGGCGCCCTGGATGTCCTTCACCTCGCCGGGCGTCTTGCTCATGCCTTCGAAGTAGGGCGGCTTCTGGATGTAGGTGGAGTCGTCGTCCCAGCCGAACAGCTGGCCCTCGGGGGAGGCCAGCTCGGCCCAGCGTGCCTCGCCCTTGTAGATGTCGTCGTAGACCTGGGTGAACTCGTCGCGGTTCACGCTGCTGGCGACGATGTCGCTGATCTCCTTCTGGGTGGGCCAGAGATCCTTCAACGTGACCGGGTTGCCGTCCTTATCCGTGGCGATGGGGTCGTTGAACAGGTCGATGTCCATGGTGCCGGCGATGGCGTAGGCGACCACCAGCGGCGGCGAGGCCAGGTAGTTCATGCGCACCTCGGCATGCACCCGGCCCTCGAAGTTGCGGTTGCCGGACAGCACCGAGCACACCGACAGATCACCCTCGGCGATGGCCTTGGAGACCGGCTCCGGCAGCGGCCCGGAGTTGCCGATGCAGGTCGCACAGCCGTAGCCGATGACGTGGAAGCCCAGCGCCTCCAGGTCATCCATCAGCCCGGCCTGGTTGAGGTATTCGGTGACCACCTGGGAGCCGGGGGCGAGCGAGGTCTTCACCCAGGGCTTGACCGTGACGCCGCGCTCCAGCGCCTTCTTGGCCACCAGGCCGGCGCCCAGCATGACCGAGGGGTTGGAGGTGTTGGTGCAGGAGGTGATGGAGGCGATCACCACCGAGCCGTCGTTGAGCTCGAACTCGCGGCCGTCGATGCTGCCCTTCGCCGGCCTGCTGCTGAGGTTGCGCTCCTCCTGGAGCTGCTTCAGGGCCTGCTCGAACTTTGTCTTCGACTCGGTCAGCGCGATGCGGTCCTGCGGCCGCTTGGGCCCGGCGATGCTGGGCACCACGGTGCCCATGTCCAGCTCCAGGGTGGAACTGTATTCGGCATCCGGGGTGTCCGCGGTGTGGAACATGCCCTGTTCCCTGGCATAGGCCTCCACCAGGGCGACCTGGTCGTCGTCGCGGCCGGTCAGGCGCAGGTAGTTCAGGGTTTCTTCATCGATGGGAAAGATGCCGCAGGTCGCCCCGTACTCGGGGGCCATGTTGGCGATGGTGGCGCGGTCGGCCAGCGACAGGTGCTGCAGGCCGTCGCCGTAGAACTCGACGAACTTGCCCACCACGCCGTGGCGGCGCAGCATCTCGACCACGGTCAGCACCAGGTCGGTGGCGGTCGCGCCCTCGGGCAGGGCGCCGGTCAGTTTGAAGCCCACCACCTGCGGGATCAGCATGGACACCGGCTGGCCCAGCATGGCGGCCTCGGCCTCGATGCCGCCCACGCCCCAGCCCAGCACGCCCAGACCGTTGACCATGGTGGTGTGGGAGTCGGTGCCGACCAGGGTGTCGGGGTAGGCCTGCAGCACGCCGTCGTTGTCCTTGGCGAAGACGACGCGGGCCAGGTATTCGATGTTCACCTGGTGCACGATGCCGGTGTCCGGCGGCACCACCTTGAAGTTGGAGAAGGCCTTCTGGCCCCACTTGAGGAAGCTGTAGCGTTCGCGGTTGCGCTGATACTCCAGCCTGGCGTTGATGTCCATGGCGTCCTTGTTGCCGAAGGCATCGATCTGCACCGAGTGGTCGATGACCAGCTCCGCCGGCTGCAGCGGGTTGATCTTGTCCGGGTCGCCGCCCAGGGCCTGCATGGCGTCGCGCATGGCGGCCAGATCCACCACGGCGGGCACACCGGTGAAGTCCTGCATCAGCACCCGGGCCGGGCGGTAGGCGATCTCGCGCTCGGGCTCGGCCTGTGGATTCCACTGGGCCAGGGCCTCGATATCGGCGGCGCTGACGGTCTTGTCGTCCTCGAAGCGCAGCAGGTTCTCCAGCAGGATCTTCAGCGAGAAGGGCAGGCGGGAGACGGAAAAGCGGTCCTCGAGGGCGTCCAGCCGGTAGATCTCGAGGGTGTTGTCGCCGACGGTGAGGGAGGCGCGGGCGCCGAAGCTGTTGGCCATGCTGACTCCTGTCTGGTTCTGATTCGGGGGCGAAGCCGGGCCGGGGGAAAACGGGTTTCCGGCAAGCGCGCCATTATGTCGGATTTGGCGCCGGCTGAGTAGTCGGAAATGCAAGCCGAAACAACGACATGCCTGTGGATCTCGAAAGTAAGGGTTAAATAATATATTTAACAACAGTATGATACAGAGCAAAATTAATGTGATTGGTTATTATTATATGCGTGCCTAACGCGATCCCTGTCGGTCAAGCTGCCGGGGCCTCCGCCGCTATGATTGAACGGGCGCCCGCCAGGGAAACTGACCGACGTTACCACCCCCATCAATGACGCAGATGAATGATTACGATGCCGCGCCACGCGACGCAGGGCCGCGGGCGCACGAGCGCAACCCTGCCCGGCGGGTTCGGCCATGGCCGTGGCTGCGGTATTTCGCCCTGCTGCTGACCCTGATCCCCGGCCTGGCGCCGGCCGCTGCGCCGCTGTCACTGACGGCTGTCCACGAGGGGCCGATCGGCGCCTCCGTCAGCTATTACCAGGAAACCGGTGACCGGCTGGTACTGCAGCAGGCGGTTGCGGCGCTCGCTGCGGACAGCTTCAGGCCCGCTGCTGCCCCGATCCTGAACTACGGCATCGGCGCGCGGCCGGTGTGGCTGCATTTCAGGGTGGTCAACGACACCGGCGAACCGTTGCGACGGCAGTTGTCGGTGGAGACCACCTGGCTGGATCGGGTCGAATTCTATGTCCGCCAGGATGGCCGGACCCTGGCGATGGATCAGGCGGGCGACAGTCTGCCGTTTGCGCATCGCAGTGTGGACAGTCGCCATTTCGTATTCCAGCACAGTTTCGTCCCGGGCAGGTCAGAGGTCTTCATCAGGGTGCAGACCCCGGACCCGATGCTGATACCGCTGTACCTGCACGCGCCCGAGCAGGCCCGCAGCCATGCCACGCTGCAGCAGTACAGCTATGGAGTGTTGTACGGTTTTCTGCTGGCGCTGCTGATCTACAACCTGATGCTCTATGCCGGTCTGGGCGTGCCGCGCTATGGCCTGTACTCGCTCTATCTGGGCGCATTCCTGCTGATGAACATCGCCTATACCGGACACGGTTTCCGCTGGCTGTGGCCGGACAGCCCGGGCTGGGCGCAGTGGTCCAATCCGGTGCTGATGGTGCTCTACGGAGTGGCGGGGCTGGCCTTCGCCCTGAGCTTCCTGGAGACGCGCTGCAACTTTCCGCGTGTGCATCGCGCGGTGCTGGCCTATATCGGCGCCGGCGTCGGGCTGCTGGGGCTGGCCGCGCTGTTCAGCAGCCAGTATTTCGCCCTGCTGGTGGCGTTCAGCTTTGTCACCCTGTTCACCCTGATCATGCTGTCGCTGGGCCTGCTGGCCGTACGCGGCGGCATGCGCGCGGCCCGTTACTTCCTGCTGGCGGCGGTCGCGGCCATGGCCGGCGCGGCAACCACGGCACTGGCGGTCTGGGGCTACATTCCCACCAGTGTCTGGACCTACCGCGCCGTCGATATCGGCATGCTGCTGGATGCCACCCTGCTGGCGCTGGCACTGACCTATCAGTTCCGGGTCGGCCAGTCCGAACGTCTGCTGGCCGAGCAGCTGGCGCGGCAGGACCCGCTGACCGGGATGAAAAACCGTCGTGCCTTCACCGACGAGGCCCGGCCCGTCTGGAATATCGCCCATCGCCAGGGGCATCCGCTGGCCGTGGTGCTGCTGGATATCGACTGCTTCAAGCGCATCAACGACAGCTATGGCCATGCCTACGGCGACAAGGTGTTGATCACGGTGGCGGAGGTGATCATCGACACCATCCGTCAACAGGACGTGGCGGCGCGCTGGGGTGGGGAGGAGTTCATCCTGCTGCTGCCCGAAACCGGGCTGGAGGAAGCGGCTGCGCTGGCGGAGCGGCTGCGTCAGGCCATCGAGGCCGTCCGCCTGCGGTGGGGTGATGACATCATCACGGTCACTGCCAGCTTCGGAGTTGCCGAGCGCGATGTTGAACATCCCAATCTGGACAGCCTGATTTCCGTCGCCGACAAGTACCTCTACCAGGCCAAACACGACGGCCGCAATCGCATCCGCTACCGTCCCGTTGCCTCTGTGGCCTAGACGGCGGTGCCGGTGGTCTCCAGCAGCGAACGTGCCGCCTGCAGCAGCGCCTTGCGCCGTACCAGCAGCTGCCAGCGCCGGCCGCCGGACTGTTCCCACAGCACGGCGGAACGAATCCCGGCCAGCAGCAGGGCGCGGATCCAGTTCTGGTTGTCAGGGTTGCCCAGCACAGCGGCCTCGCCCTGAACCATGATGCGCGGTGTGAGGGTGCTCACGGTCTGCTGATACAGATCGGCCAGCGCGGCGATCACGTTCTCGTGGGCGGGGGAAAAATACTCTGCCTGGTGTTTGGCCTGGGTAATGCCCTCGGCCAGGATATCCATCAGATCCCGACGGCGCTGCAGCTTGTGAGCGAGATGCAGCAGGGCGATGGCGTAGCGTGTGGTTTCCATCTCCGGCGCGGCGCCGCGGCCGCCGCCGAGGCGCTGGATCAGGCCCTCCAGCCCGCGCCGCAGCGGTTCGACGCCGCCGTAGACCTCGGCGGTGCTGGCCGGGTCGGTGATCAGCAGGCTGCGTATCAGGGTTTCGCGCTCGGCACTGTCGGCGCGGCCGTTGTGGGCGTACTCGCGTACCAGCAGGGCGGACTGGAAGACGCCGGCAAGGGCGAGACAGCGATCGGACAGGGATTGGCTCATGACGGCTGGTGGTGGTTGGCTGGTGCCAAGTATGCGGACCGTGTTGAGTGATGATCAAGTCCGGATTGACACTATAGCTCGGCCCAACCTACGGGTTGAATCCTGCCTCTATGGTCCCGCCGCCCAGGCATTCCTCGCCCTGATAGAACACCACCGCCTGTCCCGGCGTGATGGCCCGTTGGGCCGAGTCGAACCGCACCTGCCAGTGCTGAGCGCCACGCGGTTCGAGCAGGCATGGCTGATCGCTCTGGCGGTAGCGGATCCTGGCGCTGCATGCGAGCGGCTGCTGCGGCGCGGACCCGTTGATCCAGTGCAGACGAGTCAGGGTGAGTCCGGTGTGCAGCAGCCGCGGGTGGTTGCCGCCCTGGACCACGAGCAGGCGGTTGTGCTCCAGATCCTTGTCGGCCACGTACCAGGGCGCGCCGCTGCTGTCGGCCCGGCCGCCGATGCCCAGCCCCTGGCGCTGGCCGATGGTGTGATACATCAGGCCCTGGTGCTCGCCGAGTATGTGGCCGGCTTCATCCACGATCTCCCCCGGCTGTGCCGGCAGGTATTGCTTCAGGAAGGTATTGAAGCGGCGCTCGCCGATGAAGCAGATGCCGGTGCTGTCCTTCTTGGCGTGATTGGGGAAGCCGGCCTGGCGGGCGCGGGCACGGACCTCATCCTTGTGCATCCCGCCCAGCGGGAAGCGGCTGTGGCTGAGTTGTGCCTGCGTCAGCAGATAAAGAAAATAGGACTGATCCTTGTTGTCATCCACACCCTTGAGCAGGCGCACCCCGCCCGCCGTGGAATCGATGCGGGCGTAATGACCGGTGGCTATGCCGTCGGCGCCCAGTGAGAGGGCGTAGTCCAGGAAGGCACGGAACTTGATCTCGCGATTGCAGAGTACGTCCGGATTGGGTGTGCGTCCGGCGCGATACTCGGCCAGGAAATACTCGAACACCCGGTCCCAGTACTCGGCCGAGAAATTCACCTTGTGCAGTTTCATGCCCAGGCGTTCGGCCACGGCTTCGGCATCGGCCAGGTCTTCGGCCGCGGGGCAGTGGCCGTCGGCATCGTCCTCGTCCCAGTTCTTCATGAACAGGCCTTCGACCTCAAATCCCTGTTCCAGCAACCGCAGGGCGGCGACGGCCGAGTCCACGCCGCCGGACAGGCCCACGATCACGCGTGTGTCCACCGGTCGCGTCACGGTGTTGCGTCCACCAGGCTGCGCAGCAGTGACAGGGGATAGCGCTGCCCGGCCAGATAGTCGTCGATGCACTGCATCACCAGCGGGCTGCGCCACTCCCGGCGCCGCGTGCGGATGTCGTCCGGACTGAGCCAGACGTTGGCGTCGATCTCGGTATCCGTCTGCAACGCCGGATCGGATTCATCCACATAGCCGGTGAAGGTCACCCGCAGGAAGGTGGGGTGTCGTGGTCCCGCGCGCCACAGGTACACACCGACCAGCGCTTCGGGGGTGAAAGCGCGCGTGGTTTCCTCGCGAACCTCGCGGATGATCGCATCGGTCAGGGATTCGCCCGGCTCCAGGTGACCGGCCGGCTGGTTCAGCCGTGACCGACCCTCGATGGTCTCCTCCACACAGAGGAAGTAACCGCTGTGTTCGATGACGGCGGCGACGGTGACATGCGGTTTCCAGGTCATGAATGCAGTGCAACTCCAGTGGGTTCTGGGGCCGGTCGGGGATGCCGGAGCCGATGTAATGTTAAAAGATTAGTGAATACTAATAAAATTTTGGTTTCAGTCGGTTGTAAAGGCTAATCTGCACAGGCGTCGATTTTTTGTCTTTTTCGCTTGACATCAAAAGCGGCTCGATGGATTACTATTGCCCATCACCGTCGGGATCCGGCCAGGGAACTGCCGGCACGGCGGGAAGATAAAACCGATCGGGCAGAGTTCCGACATTTCCAGAATAAATCATGTAACGGAGGAGTTGCACAATGATCAATGCAATCAAGAAAATCTGTCTTGCAGGTGCAGTGTTCGCCTTCACCGCCAGCAGTGCAGTGTCGGCCGAGGAGTTGAAGCCGTTCAGCCTGGCCTATACCACCAGCGGTGACATCAATGCCGTGGCCGATGAGGTCAAGTCCAAGGTGACCTCGGCGGGCTTCGAGATCGTCGGTTCCTACACCCCCTACGAGGGTGCTCTGATTCTGGCCATCACCAACGACGAACTGAAGCAGGCCGCGGCCAGCTCCGAGTTCGGCGGCTACGCGGCAGGTCAGCGCGTCACCCTGACCCAGGTGGGCGAGGAGATCCAGGTTTCCTACACCAATCCCGAGTACTACGGTAATGCCTACCGCCTGGATGACGAGTCCAGCCTGACCAACGCCGCGGCCAAGCTCAAGGACGCCCTGGGCAAGCAGACCGAGTTCGGTACCGGTGAAGAGCAACTGAGCTCCAAGGACCTGCGCAAGTATCATTACATGTTCGGTATGGAGTACTTCGACGATCCGTCCGAACTGGCTCAGTACGACAGCCATGAGGAGGCCATCAAGGCTGTCGAGGAAGGCCTGGCCAGTGCCCGCGGCGGCGCCACCAAGGTCTATCGCATCGACATCCCCGGCAAGGAAGAGACTGTGTTCGGCGTGGGCCTCAGCGAAGGCTGCTCCGGTGACGAGTACATCATGAGCCGCGTGGACAAGGATCAGCTGCGTTCCACCGGTCACCTGCCTTACGAGATCCTGGTCTCAGGCGGTGATGTGTATGCCCTGTATGCCCGCTTCCGCATCGCCATCAGCTGGCCGCATCTGCCGATGATCGCCAGTGAGACCGGTGCCACCTTCTTCAACATCATGTGCGCACCGAACGCCATCGAGGAGGCCCTGATCCAGGCCGCCGGCGGCGAAATCTGAAGCGTCGGGCAAGATCCTCTGCACGACAGTGCAGGACAACGACCCCCGCCCAGTGCGGGGGTTTTTGTTTGTATGCCCCGTCATTACGGTGCCCGGGCCCGGAGGATGGGGTTGCCCTAATGAAGCCCGAAGGGATTCTATGGCGACGCGCCACGGCAATCTCCTTACGGCTGAGCCTGCCGTACGGGATTGCCACGCTTCGTTTATGCCCTTCGGGTGCTCGCAATGACGGGTGCTCTGATGGAGTCGCCCCTTGAACATCATGCTAAACTGGCACCGTGTCGATGTGCGGCAGGAGTGCAACAGCATGGCGTATCAGAAGATCGAGGTCCCCGCCGCGGGTGAACGCATCCGGGTCAACGCGGACTACTCCCTCACGGTGCCCGATCACCCGGTGATTCCCTTCATCGAGGGCGACGGCATCGGCGTGGACATCACGCCGGTCATGCGCCGGGTAGTGGATGCGGCGGTGGACAAGGCCTATGGCGGCAAGCGCCGGCTGGCCTGGATGGAGATCTACGCCGGCGAGAAATCCAATGCGATCTATGGCGAAAACACCTGGCTGCCGGACGAGACGGTTGCGGCCATCCGCGATCATGCCATCGCCATCAAGGGACCGCTGACCACCCCGGTGGGGGGCGGTATCCGCTCCATCAATGTCGCCCTGCGCCAGCAGCTGGATCTGTATGTCTGCCTGCGGCCGGTGCGCTACTACCCGGGAACGCCGAGCCCGGTCCGGCATCCGGAGAAGAGCGACATGGTGATCTTCCGGGAGAACTCGGAGGACATCTATGCCGGCATCGAGTGGGCGGAGGGTACGCCTGAAGTGAAGAAACTGCTGGCGTTTCTGCAACAGGAACTCGATGTAAGTCAGATCCGCTTCCCGGGCAGTTCCGGCATCGGTATCAAGCCGGTCTCGCGCGAAGGTACTGAACGCCTGGTACGCAAGGCCATCCAGTACGCCGTTGACCAGGATCGGGGCCGGGTGACCCTCGTGCACAAGGGCAACATCATGAAATTCACCGAAGGGGCCTTCCGCGACTGGGGCTATGCACTGGCCCGACACGAGTTCGGTGCCAGGGACAAGGATGGCGGCCCCTGGCTGTCATTTTCCAGTCCGCAGACGGGCCGGGAGATCGTTATCGATGATGTCATCGCCGATGCCTTCCTGCAGCAGCTGCTGCTGCAACCGGAACGCTGCGACGTCATTGCCACACTCAATCTCAACGGGGATTACATCTCGGATGCCGCTGCGGCTCAGGTCGGCGGCATCGGTATCGCGCCCGGCGCCAACCTGTCGGACACGGTGGCGCTGTTCGAAGCCACGCACGGTACCGCCCCCGATATTGCCGGGCAGGATCGGGCCAATCCCAGTTCACTGATCCTGTCCGCGGAAATGCTGCTGCGTCATATCGGCTGGCAGGAAGCGGCCGACTGTGTCGTCACCGGGCTGGCCGGAGCGATCGCCGCGGGTCAGGTGACCGGCGATCTGGCCCGGGAACGGGAAGGAGCGACCGAACTGGGCTGCAGCGCCTTTGGCGACGCGGTGATCGCGCGCATGCAGGGCCAGGACAGATCCTAGCTGATTGAAGGGTCGATGCGGGTGGCGAGCAGACCCTTCGGGCCTTCCTTGTATTCGTATTCCACCTTCTGTCCTTCCTTGAGGGTGCGGTATCCTTCCGCCTCTATCACGGTGAAATGGGCGAACACATCCTCACCGCCGCCTTCGGGTTCAATAAAGCCATAGCCTTTGGCATTACTGAACCACTTCACTGTACCGATTGCCATACGTACTTACCTCGTTTACCGCTGCGGTTCACGACCGCTTATTGCTGTGTGGTTTGTTCTGTGCTCCGCAACGCCGAAGCGTTCGCCGGGAGACTCCTCCTGTCGCATCACCGGATCCGACACGGGCAACTTTATACTCTTGACTAAAATAGTCAAGTATTCCCGGGCGGTCCAGGCAACGGTGAACCCCCCCTTGGCCGACGCCGGGCGAAAAGTGAATTCAATCACTTATCAAAGGGTTTAAATCCGCCTCACGATCCCTATATATTGATGACTGTAGCGCCGCGACAGGACGGAATGATTTCGCGTAAGATCACTGCCATGAGCCAGGAACCCAAGCAACCGAACCAGGATGACGGGCTCGCTGTCCAGGAGGACAAGCCCAAGCTAAAGAAGCCGCCGCTGTACAAGGTCGTACTGCTGAACGACGATTACACTCCCATGGAGTTCGTGGTCGAAGTACTGGAAACCTTCTTTTCCATGTCGCGCGAGAAGGCCACCCAGATCATGCTGCACGTGCATACGCGTGGAAAGGGCATCTGCGGGGTCTACACCCATGAAATTGCCGAGACCAAGGTATACCAGGTCAACGATTTTTCGCGGCAACATCAACACCCGCTCCTGTGTACTCTGGAGGAGGCCTGAGGCGGTTACAGAGGTACGATTCTATGCTGAGCAAGGAACTGGAATTCACCCTCAACCTGGCCTTCAAGGAGGCCCGGGAAAAACGGCATGAATTCATGACGGTCGAGCACCTGCTGCTCGCCTTGCTGGACAACCCCGCCGCCGCCGAGGTCCTGCGCGCCTGCGCCGCCGATACCGGGAAGCTCAAGCAGGAACTGGAAGCCTTCATCGAGGAGACCACCCCGCGGCTGCCCGAGCACGACAACCGCGAGACCCAGCCCACCCTCGGGTTTCAGCGGGTGCTGCAACGTGCGGTGTTCCACGTGCAGTCCTCGGGCAACAAGGAAGTCACCGGCGCCAATGTGCTGGTGGCCATTTTCAGCGAGCAGGAATCCCAGGCGGTCTACTTCCTCAACAAGCAGGACGTCACCCGGCTGGACGTGGTCAACTACATCTCTCATGGCATCTCCAAGGTCGGCGACCAGGAGGAACTGGGCGGCCAGGCCGGCGAGGAGGCCGAGGCAGCCGGCGAGGCGGGCGGCAAGAGCAACCCGCTGGAGACCTTTGCCACCAATCTCAACGAACTTGCCCGCCAGGGCAAGATCGATCCGCTCATCGGTCGCGCCGAAGAGATCGAGCGCACCGTGCAGATCCTGTGCCGACGGCGCAAGAACAACCCGCTCTACGTGGGCGAGGCCGGCGTGGGCAAGACCGCTCTGGCCGAAGGTCTGGCGCGCATGATCGTCGATGGCCAGGTGCCCGAGGTGCTCAAGGACAGTGTTATCTACGCGCTGGATCTGGGGGCGCTGGTGGCCGGCACCAAGTATCGCGGTGATTTCGAAAAGCGCCTCAAGGCGGTACTGGCCCAGTTGCGCAAGGAACCGGGTGCGGTGCTGTTCATCGACGAGATCCACACCATCATCGGGGCGGGTGCCGCCTCCGGCGGGGTGATGGATGCCTCCAACCTGATCAAGCCGATGCTGGCCAACGGCGAGCTCAAGTGCATCGGCTCGACCACCTACCAGGAATACCGCGGTATCTTCGAGAAGGACCGCGCCCTGGCCCGCAGGTTCCAGAAGATCGACGTACGCGAGCCCACGGTCAACGAGACGGTGCAGATACTCAAGGGCCTGAAGCCGGTGTTCGAGCAGCACCACGAGGTGAAGTACTCCTCCAAGGCGCTGCATGCGGCTGCCGAGTTGTCCGACCGCTACATCACCGACCGCCACCTGCCGGACAAGGCCATCGATATCATCGACGAGGCCGGCGCCAATCAGCGCCTGCAGCCGCCGTCCAGGCGCAAGAAGACCATCGGCGTGAACGATATCGAAATGATCGTCTCGAAGATCGCACGGATTCCGCCGAAGAGTGTGTCCACCACTGACAAGGACAAGCTCCGCAACCTGGCGCGCGATCTCAAACTGGTCATCTTCGGCCAGGACGAGGCTGTGGAATCACTCGCGGCCTCGATCAAGATGGCGCGTTCCGGTCTGCGTGACGAGCGCAAGCCGGTCGGTTCCTATCTGTTTGCCGGTCCTACCGGAGTGGGCAAGACCGAGGTTACCCGACAGCTGGCGCTGCACCTGGGGATCGAACTGATTCGTTTCGATATGTCCGAATACATGGAACGCCACACGGTCTCGCGGCTGATCGGCGCGCCGCCGGGCTATGTCGGTTTCGACCAGGGCGGTCTGCTGACCGATGAGGTACTCAAACACCCACATTCGGTGGTGCTGCTCGACGAGATCGAAAAGGCCCATCCGGAAGTGTTCAATCTGCTGCTGCAGGTGATGGACCACGGCACGCTCACCGACAACAACGGCCGCAAGGTGGATTTCCGCAACGTGATCATCGTTATGACCACCAATGCGGGGGCGCAGGATATGGACCGGCGTTCGATCGGCTTTACCCGGCAGGATCACACCACCGACGGCATGGAGGCGATAAAGCGCCTGTTCACTCCGGAGTTCCGCAATCGTCTGGACGGGATCATCCAGTTCAAGTCACTGGATCCCACCATGGTCGCGCAGGTGGTCAACAAGTTCATCTTCGAACTGGAAGCGCAGCTGCAGGACAAGGGCGTGTCCCTGCACGTTGATGACGAGGCGCGGCTGTGGCTGGCCGAGAAGGGCTACGATCCGAAGATGGGCGCCCGCCCGATGGCGCGGGTGGTGCAGGAGTACATCAAGAAGCCGCTGGCCGAGGAGCTGCTGTTCGGTCGCCTGGTCAAGGGCGGCGAGGTGCATGTACACCTCAGGGACGGCGAACTCGAGATCGAGATTCCGGAGGAAGAGGAAGCCTGATCCCCGCCGGCCGCACAACATCACCGCCCGACCGTCCCGGTTGGGCGGTTTTTTTTATGGGCTGGGGCAAACTCGGATTGATGCAGGAGAGGGCGGGATCAGCGGGAACGGTAGACGATGCGGCCCTTGCTCAGATCGTAGGGGGTCAGCTGCACCGTGACCTTGTCGCCGGTCAGGATACGGATGTAGTGCTTGCGCATCTTGCCCGAGATGTGGGCAGTGACGACGTGGCCGTTCTCGAGTTCGACGCGGAACATGGTGTTGGGCAGGGTCTCCAGCACCCGGCCTTCCATTTCAATGTGGTCTTCTTTGGCCATAAACCTTCAATTCAGTGACTTGGCGAATGGCGCATTATAGCGGCTCAGCGTGCCACGTAAAACACAAATAGCCACGGAAAACACGGAAAGCACGGACGAAATAATTGTAAAAGCCGTATTCCCATTGCCGTGGCGCGGTGCGATCGGCAATGCTGAATGGTTTTTGTCCGTGTTTTCCGTGTATTCCGTGGCGCTCTCAAGGCTCGTCAGGTAACTCCCGCCAGCGGTCGCCCTGGTAGCCCTGAAGTGGGCGGAAGCGGCGTTTGTAAGCCATTTTGGGAGAATTTTCAATCCAGTAGCCCAGATACACCCAGTCCAGATGCAGGCGTCTGGCCAGATCGATCTGCTGCAAGATGGCGTAGTTGCCCAGACCGCGGGACTCGGCGCCGGGTTCGAAGAAGGTATAGACCGCCGACAGACCGTCATCGACCAGATCGGTGCAGGCTACGGCCATCAGCTGCTCATCCAGCCGCAGTTCGAGAAACAGGGTCTGGCTCCAGCGGCTGAGCAGAAACTGGCGAAACTGGGTCGGGGAGGTTTTATCCATTCCGCCGCCGGGATGGCGGGCAGCCAGGTAACGCTGATAGAGCTCGAAATATTCCGGGGCATAGTGCCCCTTCAGCCAGTGCCCTACCAGATCCTGATTGCGTTTGCGGCAGCGCCGGTCGCGCCGTGAGGGCGTGAAGCGGGCCACCGGGATGCGCACCGAGATACAGGCCTGGCAGCCGGGACAGGCCGGTCGGTAGATGTGCTCGCCGCTGCGGCGGAAGCCGTGTCGGATGAGGTGGCTGTAGATGGGATTGTCCGCGGTCCCCGGCTCGACGAAGATACTGACCGCCTCCCGATCCGGCAGATAGCTGCATTGCTGCGGCGGGGTGACATAGAGTTGGATGTCGGTGGGACGGTTCATGCGGGGCTGTGCTGCAATGCGGTCATGGTGACCCTGCCTGCAGGTTAGGCAACCCCCTCAGGGCTGTCAAACCGCCAGGGTCCGCGCCGGTGCGGGTACTGCAGGGCCGCCTCGAGCCGCTGGATGAAGTCGCGCCGGGGGATATCGACCGCGCCAAGGCTGGCAAGGTGGCGGGTATGGACCTGACAGTCGATCAGGGCAAAGTCCCAGGCCGCGAGTTGGCGCACCAGATGCACGAAGGCAACCTTGGAGGCGTCGCTGGTGCGGCTGAACATGGACTCGCCGAAAAAGACCCGGCCCAGGGCCACGCCGTACAGCCCACCGACCAGCTGGCCGTCCTGCCAGGTCTCTACCGAGTGGGCCAGACCCATCCCGTGCAGACGCTCGTAGGCCTGGCGGATCTCGGTGGTGATCCAGGTGCCGGGCTCGTCCCGGCGCGGCTCGGCACAGCCGCGGATCACGCCCGCGAAATCCGTGTCCAGACTGACCTCGAAACGCCGCTGCCGCAAGGTCTTGGCCAGGCTGCGCGAAACCTTGAGCTGTTCCGGAAACAGGACCGTGCGCGGGTCCGGCGACCACCAGAGGATGGGTTGTCCCTCGCTGTACCAGGGGAAGATGCCATGGCGGTAGGCGTTGAGCAGGCGCTCGGGTTCCAGGCCGCCGCCCACGGCCAGCAGTCCGTCCGGCTCGCGCAGCGCCAGTTCCACCGGGGGAAAGGGGGCGCGCGGGTTGGCCGGGTTGAGCCAGTAGGGGGCGGATTGACGCCGGGTCATCGCAGTTTCAGTCGATGCGACGCACGTGACGGGCGGCCGGCGGCAGCCGGTCGGCCTTGTAGGGCAGGTGTTCCGCGTTGAGGGTGTGGATGTAGTCGCGCATGGCCCGCTGCTCCCGTGACAGGAAATCCGCGATCGCCTCCCGCAGCCGGGGCTGGGCGATCCAGTGCGCCGACCAGGTCGGCGTGGGCAGAAATCCCCGGCTGACCTTGTGTTCGCCCTGGGCACCGGGTTCGAACAGGCTCAGGCCCTCCCGGATGCAGTAGTCGATGCCCTGATAGTAGCAGGTCTCGAAGTGAAGGCTATGGTAGTCGGCCTCGCAGCCCCAGTGCCGGCCGTACAACGCGCCCTGGCTGCGAAAGCACAGGGCCCCGGCCACCGGCCGACCGTCGATGCCGGCAAAGATCAGCACCACCTGCTCGCCCATGGCGGCGCCGAGTTCGCGGAAGAAGGGCAGATTCAGGGTGGCCGTGCCCCACTTTTTATCGAAAGTGGATTGATAGAAGCGATGCAGGGTCCGCCAGTCGCTCTCATCGGCCTCATGGCCATGGACGATGCGGTGCTCGATGCCCGCCTCGATGACCCGCCGCCGTTCGCGCTTGAGTTTCTTGCGCTTGTGGGCGCTGAAGCTGTCGAGAAAATCGTCGAAGTCGCGGTAGCCCGGCTGGGTCCAGTGGTACTGGCAGCCCATTCGCAGCAGAAAACCGGCATCCTCCAGGCTGTCGGTGTCGCTCGCATCGGGAAACAGCCAGTGCAGCGACGACAGGCCCTGCTCGCGGGCCAGTACCCCGGCGGCTTCGATCAGCCCGCGGCGCACCGGTTCGGGATCGGACAGCGTCGGATCGATCAGCAGCCGCCGCCCGGTGACGGGGGTATAGGGTACGGCCGCCACCGCCTTGGGGTACCAGGGCATGCCGGCACGCTCGCTGGCGTCGGCCCAGGCCCAGTCGAAGACGAATTCGCCATAGGAGTTGGTCTTCAAGTACAAGGGCACGGCCCCGACCAGCCGGCGCTGGTCGTCAAAGGCCAGCAGGTGATGCGGCAGCCAGCCGAAGGTCTGGCCCACGCAGTCGTGGTGTTCCAGCGCGGCGAGGAACTCGTGGCGAAGGAAGGGGTTGCCGTCCGGATTGAGGCGGTTCCAGTCGGCGGCGGAAACCTCGTCGAGGCTGTGACTGATACGGATCTGCATGGGGCAGAGTGTACCCGGAACGAGGGTGCAAAAAAGCCCACCAATGGCGGGCTTTAATAACCGGCTGTTACTTGTGAACTCGCGGCATTAATGCAAAGGGCGCAGAGGAATTTCATCTGTATCCGTCATTGCGAGCGCAGCGCGACAATCTTTTAACGCAGACAGGATCAGTGGGAGATTGCCACGTCGCTTCGCTCCTCGCAATGACGTATCAATCTTATAGGTTTCTCTGCGTCCTTAGCGCCTTTGCGTTGAGCCAAGGCATCTCAATAATGACTGGCGTTCTGGTCCAGGTTGTCGAGGTACTTCTCGGCGTCCAGCGCGGCCATGCAGCCGGTGCCGGCGGAGGTGATGGCCTGGCGGTAGACGTGATCCATGACATCGCCGGCGGCGAACACGCCTTCCACGCTGGCGGCGGTGGCGTTGCCCTCGGTGCCGCTCTTCACCTTGATGTAGCCGTGCGCCATGTCCAGCTGGCCTTCGAACATGTCGGTGTTGGGCTTGTGGCCGATGGCGATGAACACGCCGTGGACGTCGATCTCCTTCGTGGAGTCGTCCTGGGTGTTCTTCAGGCGCATGCCGGTCACGCCGGCGTCGTCGCCCAGCACCTCATCGAGCACATGGTTCCATTCGATGCCGACCTTGCCTTCCTTCTCCTTGGCAAACAGCCGGTCCTGCAGGATCTTCTCGGCACGCAGGGCATCACGGCGGTGCACCAGGGTCACGTGCGAGGCGATGTTGGCCAGATACAGGGCCTCTTCCACGGCGGTGTTGCCGCCGCCGATGACAGCCACCTTCTTGTCGCGGTAGAAGAAGCCGTCGCAGGTCGCGCAGGCCGATACGCCCCGGCCCTTGAACGCCTCTTCTGAATCCAGGCCCAGGTACATGGCCGAAGCGCCGGTGGCAATGATGAGGGCGTCGCAGGTGTAGTTGCCGGAATCGCCCTTGAGCTGAAACGGGCGCTGCTTGAGGTCGACGCTGTTGATGTGATCGAAGACGATTTCGGCGTCGAAGCGCTCGGTGTGCTGGCGCATCTCGTCCATCAGTTGCGGTCCCTGCAGATCCGCGGCGCCGCCGGGCCAGTTTTCCACCTCGGTGGTCGTCATCAGCTGGCCGCCCTGCTCGAGGCCCGTGATGAGGACGGGGTTGAGATTGGCGCGCGCGGCATAGATCGCGGCGGTGTAGCCGGCCGGGCCGGATCCGAGAATCAGTAGACGAGAGTGCTTGGGTTCGCTCATGTATAATGGCTCCGCATTGACTGGCAGGGGCCAGGGACCTGGGAATCTTCGCCGTATGCACGACGCGCCGTAATGGTACGGGCTTTGATCGGGGGGGTAAAGGAGAGGGCATGCGCATCGGGATACCGAAGGAGATCAAGACGCTCGAGGGTCGGGTCGGGCTGATCCCGGCGGCCTGCGCCGACCTGGTCCAGGCCGGCCATGCGGTGGCGGTCGAGGCCGGCGCCGGGCTGCAGTCCGGCTATACCGACGATGAATTCCGCGCCGCCGGCGTGGAAGTCCTGCCCGATGCCGAGGCGGTCTATAGCCATGGTGAACTGATCATCAAGGTCAAGGAGCCGGTGGCGGGGGATCTCGAGCACCTGCGTGCGGATCATCTGCTGTTCTGCTACCTGCATCTGGCCGCCGAGGTGCAACTGGCCCGGCAACTGCAGGCCATCGGTCTGACCGCCATCGGCTTCGAGACCGTGACCCGCGCCGGCGGTCTGCCGCTGCTCGCCCCCATGAGCGACATCGCCGGCCGCCTGGCAGTGCAGATCGGCGCCACCCTGCTGCATACTCCCCAGGGCGGGAAGGGGATGCTGCTGGGCGGACTGCCGGCAGCGGAACGCGGCCGGGTGACCGTCATCGGCGGCGGTTTTGCCGGGGGCAATGCCGCCGCCTTTGCGGCCGCCATGGGTGCAGAAGTGACGGTGTTCGACAAGAAGCGCGAACGGCTGGAGGCCATGCGTGAACTCGGGCCCAATGTCACCGCCCTGTATCCCTACCAGGACGCTGTGGCCGAGGCGGTGGCGGCCAGCGACCTGCTGATCGGGGCGGTGCTCATTCCCGGCGCCCGCGCCCCGCATGTGGTACCGGCGTCGATGGTGGAGCGGATGGCGCCCGGCGGCGCGGTGGTGGACATCTCCGTCGACCAGGGCGGCTGCATCGAGACCATCCATCCGACCGACTACAGCGCACCCACCTATGACTGGAACGGCATTGTGCACTTCGGCGTGACCAACATGCCCGGGGCGGTGCCGCGCAGTGCCTCCCAGGCGCTGTCGGCGGCGGTGCTGCCCTACGCCCTGTTGCTGGCCGGGGAGCAGAACTGGACCACCGACGCGGGCCTGGCGGCTGGCATCAATATCCATGCCGGTGATGTGGTCCACCCGGCAGTGAAAGCCGCACTGGGCGGCAAGCATTGATTTTGGTTGCGGCCGATTTCCTTTTAAGTCAATATAGTTAGACGATAAACCTACAAAGATTTCTCATCTTGGCTCAGGCAAAACGCAAGAAGGTGAACCCGGTCCCGCTGCGACACCATGTCAGTCGCGGTGTGCGTGAGGGTGCGCTCATCGTGCTGGCGGCGATCGCGCTCTATTTTCTGTTCGCGCTGCTGACCTATCACCACGACGATCCCGGCTGGTCGCACAGCGGGCCGCGCGGCGACGTCCGGAACCTGGGCGGCGCGGTCGGTGCCTGGTTCGCCGACGTGCTGCTCTACCTGATCGGTTACCTGGCCTACCTGTTCCCGGTGATGATCGCCTTCAGCGGCTGGCTGATCTTCCGCGGCCGTGACGGCCGCGACGAGATCGACTACCGGGTGCTGGGCATCCGCTGGGCCGGCTTCCTGCTCACCGTGGCGGCCGGCTGCGGTCTGGCCAGTCTGCACTTCGCCATCGCCCAAGGCGCACTGCCTCTCAGCGCCGGCGGCATCCTCGGCAACTTCATCGGCGGCGGCCTGGCCGGGCCTTTCAGTTTTCTGGGCGCGACCCTGCTGCTGCTGGCCCTGTTCCTGGCCGGGGTGACCCTGTTCACCGGCCTGTCCTGGTTCGCCCTCATGGACCAGACCGGGCGGCTGGTGCTGGAGGGGTTGAGCCTGGCCCGGCAGAAGCTGCGCCAGGCGAAGGATTACCTCGAAAGCCGCAAGGCGGTGCGCGAGCGCGAAGAGGTGGTCCGGACCGAGAAGAAGAAGGTCGAGAAACGCAAGCCGGTCAGGATCGAGCCGGTGATCAAGACGGTGGAGTCCAGCGAGCGCGAGGAGAAGGAACGCCAGGTTCCATTGTTCGACCCGCCGCCCAATTCCGAGCTGCCGCCGCTGGCGCTGCTGGACGAGCCGCAGAAGAAGGTCGGCGGCTATTCCGAGGAGGCCCTGCAGGCCATGTCGCGGCTGGTGGAGATGAAGCTGGCCGACTTCGGCATCGAGGTCGAGGTGGTCGCGGTCAGCCCCGGCCCGGTCATCACCCGCTTCGAGCTGCAGCCCGGCACCGGGGTGAAGGTCAGCCAGATCACCAACCTGGCCAAGGACCTGGCCCGGGCCCTGTCGACCATCAGCGTGCGGGTGGTGGAGATCATCCCGGGCAAGTCGGTGGTGGGGCTGGAGATCCCCAACGAGCACCGCGAGATCGTCACCCTGAGCGAGATCGTCAAATCCAGCGCCTACGACGATTCCAGCTCGCCGCTGACCCTGGCGCTGGGCAAGGACATCAGCGGCCAGCCCATCGTGGCCGACCTGGCGCGCATGCCGCACCTGCTGGTGGCGGGCACCACCGGCTCGGGCAAGTCGGTGGCCATCAATGCCATGATCCTCAGCATCCTGTACAAGACCCTGCCGCAGGATGTGCGCCTGATCATGATCGACCCCAAGATGCTGGAGCTGTCCATCTACGAGGGCATTCCGCACCTGCTCACGCCGGTCGTGACCGACATGAAGGAGGCGCAGAACGCGCTGCGCTGGTGCGTGGCCGAGATGGAGCGGCGCTACAAGCTGATGGCCGCGCTCGGGGTGCGCAACATCCTCAACTACAACCGCAAGGTCAAAGAGGCCATCGACCGCGGCGAGCCCATTCCCGATCCGCTGTGGAAGCCGGAAGAGCACATGGACGAGACCGAGCATCCCACCCTGGACAAGCTGCCCTACATCGTGGTCATCGTCGACGAGCTGGCCGACATGATGATGGTGGTCGGCAAGAAGGTGGAGGAGCTCATCGCCCGGCTGGCGCAGAAGGCACGCGCCGCCGGCGTGCACCTGATCCTGGCCACCCAGCGGCCCTCGGTGGACGTCATCACCGGCCTGATCAAGGCCAATATTCCGACCCGCATCGCCTTCCAGGTCTCGAGCAAGGTGGACTCGCGCACCATCCTTGACCAGATGGGTGCCGAGCAGCTGCTGGGCCACGGCGACATGCTCTACCTGCCGCCCGGCACCGGCCTGCCAATGCGTGTGCACGGCGCCTTCGTCTCCGACCAGGAAGTGCACAAGGTGGTGAATCATCTGCAGGGCAGCGGCGCGCCCGACTATATCGAGGAGATCCTGCAGGACAACGTGCCCGGTGGCGAACTGCCGGGCGAGGCACCCATCGGCGGCGAGGACAGCGAGTCCGATCCGCTCTACGATCAGGCGGTGCAGATCGTCACCGAGACCCGGCGGGCCTCCATCTCCGGCGTGCAGCGCCGGCTCAAGATCGGCTACAACCGCGCCGCACGCATGATCGAGGCCATGGAAGCGGCCGGCATCGTCGGGCCGCTGGAGGCCAACGGCTCGCGCGAGGTGCTCGCGCCGCCGCCGCCCCAGGATTGAGAGGTCACAGCATGTCTAGCGTATTGAACCGAACCGCCTGGCTTCTCGCTGCATTCCTGTTTCTGCTGTTCAACTCCGCGCGAGCCGAGCCGCCGGCGGTGTTCACCGCCTTCTTCGACGGCCTGCGCAGCTTCCGGGCCGATTTCACCCAGGAGGTCCTGGACCGCCACGGCGACCGTGTGCAGGAAGGCTCTGGCGAGGTCTTCATCCAGCGCCCCGGCCGGTTCCGCTGGAACTATGCCGAGCCCTACACCCAGGTCATCCTGGGCGACGGCCGTACCCTCTGGACCTACGACGCCGACCTGGAGCAGGCCACGCGCAAGCCCCAGGAGGAGGTGTTGATGGGTACCCCGGCGGTGCTGCTGAGCAGCGTGGAGGACCCGGCCGAGGTCTTTCAGATCGCCGCCGTGGGCGGGGAGGGCGACATCGCCTGGGTCGAGCTCATGCCGCGCGATGCAGACAGCCAGTTTGAGGCCATTCACCTGGGCTTCGCCGACGGCATGCTGCGCCGCATGATTCTGCACGACAGCTTCGGCCAGCGTACCGATATCCGCTTCACCAACGCGCAGCGCAATGTCGAACTCGACCCCGAACTGTTCCGCTTCGATCCGCCGCCGGGCACGGATGTGCTGGGCGGGGAGCATTGAAGAGCGTAAAAGAGCGCCACGGAATACACGGAAAACACGGAAAATGATTAAGGGAACCTCTGATTTATTCGTCATTGCGAGGCGCGTAGCGCCGTGGCAATCTCCAACCGATTGATTCTGCTGTACGAGATTGCTTCGCGTGGCTCGCAATGACGAGACTGAGTGAATTAATCAGAGGTTCCTAAGGATGGTCGGCGGCAGTGGTCAGCTTTTCCCGTCATTCCGGCATACGCCGGAATGGCGGGATATCTTTCGGGCATTAGCGTCTCGATCAATCAAGTATTGTCCGTGTTTTCCGTGTATTCCGTGGCGCTCTTGAATTCTGGGATAACACCACATGCAGGACAGCGAAACCGCCTACCGCCCCCTGGCCGACCGCATGCGGCCGCGCACGCTGGACGAGTTCATCGGCCAGGAGCATCTGCTCGGGCCGGGCAAGCCGCTGCGCGCGGCCATCGAGGCCGGGCGTCTGCATTCGATGATCTTCTGGGGTCCGCCCGGCACCGGCAAGACCACCCTGGCGCGGCTGCTGGCGCGCACCGCCGGGGCCGAGTTCATGACCCTGTCGGCGGTGCTGGCCGGGGTGAAGGACATCCGCCAGGCGGTCGAGCATGCCCGCCAGCTGCGCGAGGCCTACAACCGCCCGACCATCCTGTTCGTCGACGAGGTGCACCGCTTCAACAAGTCGCAGCAGGATGCCTTCCTGCCGCATGTCGAGGACGGCACCGTGCTGTTCGTCGGTGCGACCACCGAGAATCCTTCGTTCGAATTGAACAACGCCCTGCTGTCGCGCGCACGTACCTATGTGCTCAAGCGCCTGGAGCCGGAGACCCTGCGCCGGATCCTGGACGAGGCGCTGGAAGACACCGAACGCGGCCTGGGTGAACGCCGGATCGAACTCGCCCCGGAACTGCGCGACCGCCTGTGCCGGGCCGCCGACGGCGATGCCCGGCGGGTGCTCAACCTGCTGGAGATCGCCGCCGACCTGGCCGTCGAGCAGGACGGCGCCATGGTGATCCCCGAGGCCGTGGTCAACGAGGTGGCCTCGGGCGGGCTGCGCCAGTTCGACAAGGGCGGCGAGGCCTTCTATGACCAGATCTCGGCGCTGCACAAGTCGGTGCGCGGCTCGGCACCGGACGCCGCACTCTACTGGTTGGTGCGGATGCTCGACGGCGGCTGCGACCCGCTGTACCTGGCGCGGCGCATTGTGCGCATGGCCTCGGAGGACATCGGCAACGCCGATCCGCGCGCCCTGGAGTTGTGCCTGAATTGCTGGGACGTGCAGGAACGCCTGGGCAGTCCCGAGGGCGAGCTGGCCCTGGCTCAGGCGGTGCTGTACCTGGCCTGCGCACCGAAGAGCAACGCCGTCTACATGGCCTACAACGCCGCCCGCCGCGAGATCGGCAGATACGGCTCGCTGGAGGTGCCCATTCACCTGCGCAACGCGCCGACCAAGCTGATGAAGGAACTGGGCTACGGGCGCGAATACCGCTATGCCCACGACGAGCCCGAGGCCTATGCCGCCGGCGAGGACTATTTCCCCGAAGGTATGCCGCGGCCGCATTACTATGATCCGGTGCCGCGCGGGCTGGAGTTGAAGATCCGCGACAAGCTGGCCCACCTGCGCGAACTGGACCGGCGGGCGCGGGATGAATCTGATTGAAGAGCGAAGAGCGCCACGGAATACACGGAAAACACGGAAAAGATGATTAAGATGTTGGCAATATCTGACAGTTCTCCCGTCATTCCGGCATACGCCGGAATGACGTTATTGGACGATGCAGGATGCCAGGACAGCAATAATGAATTTGTCCGTGTTTTCCGTGTATTCCGTGGCGCTCTTTTATAATAATCGCTTACCTGGTGTAACATAGCCGCCCATGCGACCACCGACCCTGACAGGACTCCGCGCCTCATGATCCAGTGGCTGGCCATCGCCCTGGGCGGCGCGCTGGGTTCGGTGCTGCGCTATGGAATTTCCACCGGTGTCCATCACTGGTGGGGGCGGGAGTTTCCCTGGGGCACCCTGGTGGTCAATGTGCTCGGCAGCCTGCTGATGGGGCTGCTGTTCATCCTGCTGGTCGAGCGGCTGGCGGTTGCTCCAGCGCTGCGCGCCTTCTGGCTGGTCGGGCTGTTGGGGGCCTTCACTACCTTTTCCACCTTTTCGCTGGAAACCCTGAACCTGATGCAGGCCGGCGAGCTGGGACGGGCGGCGGCAAATGTGATGCTGAGCGTACTGCTGTGCATCGGGGCAGCGGGTCTCGGCATGGCGCTCGGGAGGCAGTTATGAAGCAGGTCGAAGTTACCTTCGTACGTATCTATATGACGGATGTTGAGGAACGACACAGCCACCTGGTCCGGCGGCTGCACGACGAGGAAGAGGTGCGCGGGGTGACCGTGTTCCGGGCCGTCAGCGGTTTCGGTCCCTCGGGGCAGATGCACGAGGCGCGGCTGGTGGACCTGGCGCTGGACCTGCCGCTGGTGATCGAGTTCTTCGACACGCCGGAGAAGGTCGAACGGATACTGGAACACCAGAAAGATCAGATCGCGCCGGGTCATGTCGTGACCTGGCCGGCCACGGTACACGAATAACTCAAACGCTGGCGTAGGTCGGGTTAGCGATAGCGTAACCCGACAGTTGCGATGGACGGTGTCGGGTTACGCCCTGGCGGGCTAACCCGACCTACGTTGAGATCATACAACCAAAGGCAAACCATGCTGGATCCGAAGTTATTGAGAACCGAGCTGGAACAGACCGCGCAGCAACTGGCGCGGCGCGGCTTCACCCTGGATGTCGAGCGGCTGCGCGCCCTGGAGGCGGAGCGCAAGTCATTGCAGGTGGATACGGAACAGCTGCAGGCCGAGCGCAACCGCCGCTCCAAGGCCATCGGCAAGGCCAAGGCCCAGGGCGAGGACATCCAGCCGCTGCTGGACGAGGTGGCCGGGCTGGGCGAGCAGCTCGATGCCGCCAAGGCCAGGCTCGAAACCCTGCAGGGCGAGCTCAATGAAGTCCTGATGGCCATTCCCAACCTTCCGCATGATTCAGTGCCGGATGGTGACAGCGAAGACGACAACATCGAAGTGCGCCGTTGGGGCGAGCCGCGGCAGTTCGATTTCGAGCCGCGCGACCATGTCGACGTCGGCACCGGCGGCAACGGTCTGGACTTCGACACTGCGGTCAAGATCGCCGGGGCGCGCTTCACCCTCATGCGCGGCGACATGGCCCGGCTGCACCGCGCCCTGATCCAGTTCATGCTGGACGTGCACACCCGCGAGCACGGCTACCAGGAGGTCTATGTGCCCTACCTGGTCAACGCCGACAGCCTGCGCGGCACCGGCCAGCTGCCCAAGTTCGAGGAGGACCTGTTCGCCACCACCAGCGATCCGCGGTTCTATCTCATCCCCACCGCCGAGGTGCCGGTGACCAATATCCTGCGCGGCGAGATCGCGGAGCAGCTGCCGCTGCGCTTTACCTGCCACACGCCCTGTTTCCGCAGCGAGGCCGGCTCCTATGGCCGCGACACCCGGGGCATGATCCGCCAGCATCAGTTCGAGAAGGTGGAGCTGGTGCAGATGGTGCCGCCGGGGCAGTCCTACGAGGCGCTCGAGGCGCTGACCGGCCACGCCGAAGTGATCCTGCAGCGGCTGGAACTGCCCTACCGTGTGGTGACCCTGTGCACCGGCGATATCGGCTTCTCCGCCGCCAAGACCTACGACATCGAGGTGTGGCTGCCGGGACAGGCGAAGTACCGCGAGATCTCCTCCTGCAGCAACTTCGAGGACTTCCAGGCGCGGCGCATGCAGGCCCGCTGGCGCAACCCGGATACCGGCAAGCCGGAGTTGCTGCATACCCTCAACGGCTCCGGCCTGGCGGTGGGCCGCACCCTGGTGGCGATCCTGGAGAACCATCAGCAGGCCGACGGCAGCGTCACTGTGCCGGAGGCGCTGCGATCCTACATGGGGGGGGTGGAGGTGATCCGGCCTGGGGGATGAGGATGTGCCGGGGGTGTGTATAACGCAGCAGCCGGATAATCAACCCGAATCACTCCAGATCCCGCGGCCGCACCAGTTCCAGCAGTTCAGCGCTGCCGCGATCGGCATTCTTCCATTCACTGTCCAGTTGCAGCAGCGCCAGATTGGCGGTGGTGAATACCTTGCCGCTGTCTGTGATTGGCACCGGCGTCCGGCTCAGATCCTCCAGTAGTTCTTCCAGCCCTGGATTATGACCGACCAGCAGCACGCTGTTGCAGGCTGGGGGCAGGGCGCGCACCTGCTCAAGCAACGCCCTGCGGCTGGCCAGATAGAGGCCATCTTCCCAGCGCAGTTCAACATCCTCCAGCCCCGCCTGTTCGATCACGGCCGCGATGGTCTGCCGCGCCCGTACTGCGGTTGAACTCAGGATCAACTGCGGCCGCCATGAACCCCGGCTGCGCAGCCAGCGGCCGATGCGGGGTGCGTCCCTGCTGCCGCGCTGGTTCAACGGCCGGTCCATATCCGCACGTCCCGTTTCCCAGTCGGACTTGGCGTGACGCAGCAGCCCGAGCGTACAACTCACGCCGGCACCTGCTCCGGTTGCACCAGGTCGGCGCGCATGATGCCGGTGCAGTTGCGGGTGCGCTTGCATTTGTACAGGGCGCGGTCGACGTGGTCGAGAATCGCATCGAGGCTGCGGCCATGCGTCGGGGCTTCGCCGAGGGCAATGGTCACGCTGCAGGGCAGTCGATGGTCACAGGCATACTGCGCGATCTGTTCCTGGATGCGGGTGGCGACCAACTCAGCTTCGTCCAGGGTGATGTCGGTGAGTACCAGCACGAACTCGTCACCGCCGATGCGGGCGGCGAGATCGGTACCTCGCAGCGAACCGCGCATGATTTCGGCAACCCTGCGCAGGACCTCGTCGCCGGTACCGTGACCATAGGTATCGTTGACCTGTTTGAATTTGTCCATGTCGGCGAACATGACCACGGCGCGGTGCGGGCCGCCGCCAAGCTTCTGGAATAGTCCGTCGGAAAGCTCCATAAGTGCGCCCCGGTTCATGAGACCGGTGAGGGGGTCAATGCGGCTGTTGTGTTCGAGTTGGCGGCGCGACTGCTCGATACGTCCCATCAGGATGTAGGCGTAGACAAGGATGATGCCGCCGAACAGGTTCAGGAACAGCATGCCCGGCGTGAACAGCTCGCCCATGTTGGAGTAACGCAGGGTGAATACCAGCATCACGGCGCCGAAGCATCCGATTACCGCCTCGCCGAACAGGCGCATGCCGTAGCGCATGCCATTGCCGAGCACCACCATGATGAATACCAGCAGGGAGGGCGGGATGGCGTAGGGGTCGTTCAGTACCGAGATGGCGGTGATGGCGATGTCCACCCACATGGCGAAGTGATAGCGGGCCGGACAGATGGGGTGACGGCTGGCGTGCAGGAAATTCAGGGTGTTGATGATGAAGTATACGCCGAAGGCGATATTGAGTTCGAGGCGGCTGAGCCAGACCGGTTCGATGTTCTGGGTGAAATTGAAAAACAGGATGCCGAGGCTGAAGAACAGGTAGCGGGTGAGGAACTGGATGAGTTGTTCCGACCAGTCGGGGAAGCGGTAGACGTCCTGATTCAGTCCCTTGCAGACGGCAGCGTCGGTCCAGCGCCGGTCACGCCCGGAGCGCCGGTCGTCCACGCTTCGACGACGCAGAATTCCCATGGCTTCGTTCCTTGTGCGGTTTGTTATTTCGGCCAGCCTCAGCCAGACCGGTAATTATACACCGGCGATCGGCCGCTTCCTAATTGACGGTATGGGTGCCGGCCTGTTCGGTGGCCGCGGCTTCCATCCGCACCAGGTTGGTCGTGGCCAGCGCCAGGACGCCGGCTTCCAACGTTGTGTTTTCCAGCAGGCTGCGCGCATCCCGGATCATCACCGTCATCTGCTCGGGGCTGAACAGGGTCAGCACCTTCTCCAGCACGGCGGGTTCACAGCCAAGCAATGCAGGTATGAGATCGCCCTCAGGGATGACGTCTTCGGGATTGAGCAGGTCGGCGACCAGCGGCTCCTCCAGCAGTTCGTAGTGCAGGCTGCGGGCCTGATCCTCTTCGTCAAGCTTGCGCAGCGCCACGGCGTCGTGTTCCGCCCCCTGTCGCACGGCCCGCATGATGGTGCCGACCAGCTTTACGATGGCCTCCTTGATGCGGGCCTGGTCCCCCGCCAGTCCGGCAGCCTCCTCGTAGCAGCGATCCAGTTCCTCCTTGAGTTCCAGAATAACGTCGCTCTGGACATTGGCGTCGAGATTCACTGCTCGCTGCACCACCTGGTGAAAACGTTCCAGAAAGGCTTCGAGGTGCTGCTGATCACGTAGACGGGCAGCCAGCACGTCCCGGTCGCCGATCCGGCGGCGCTCGGGAGGGAAGAGGGGGTTTTCATAGCGCCGGCGCAGGTGACGCTCGTGGGCGCCGGGCTCGCGACTGAACAGGGGCGTTGTGGTCATAGGTCGATGCGGTTGGTTACAGGGTCTGAATTGCGATCGGCTGATGCAGGCAGATGCCGTCAATGGCTGTCGTTAGCGTAGATGCGCCCCGGCGGGGCAATCCCGTTGCCACGCCGCAGCGGCGGAATTATCCCCCCGACAGCACTGCGCCTCAAGCCGTCGGTCCGGCGTCCTGACTGCGAGCGCGTTCCAACTCTGCGGCGCCGGCAGGTTCACCGCCGACCACGGCCAGCGATAATTCCCGTTCGGCGGCATGCGAGCGTCCGCTGTCGGCCTCCTGCAACTGATAATGCAGCTTGATGCCTTTCCGGAACATGGCGCGCAGTCGCTTGTTGTAGCTGGCCTGGCCCTGGCTGGCGAACTCCGTGCGCAGGCCGGCGATTGCATCCTGCAGCGCGCTGCGTGCGACCTGGGCACAGTCGGAACTGTGGGGCGGGAAAGCGACATCGACATAGTTCTCCAGGGCCTCGAGCAGGAGCGTCTGGATGCGCTGATCGCAGTGTATTGCAATTTCCTTTCTCATGGGGATGCGGCTGTCTGCTGGTGCCCGTCAGGATAGCCGCTGGTGCCGGCAACGGCCAGACGCCGGCGCGCCGCCACAATATTAGAAATATCTAACATAATGAATTTTAACCTGAATTGCCATCGCAGGATTCAAGATCGTCTGTCGGGGACCGCTAAAGCGGATATGAGGGGGATGGTTGCCGCGGCAGTCGACCGGCCCATGTTCCCGCCTGACAACGCCAAGCCAGGCTGAACCTGCAACACAGAGATTGATAAAGGTGCTGACATGCCACAAGCCTCGAATGTCGTCCAGTTTTCCACTGGTGCCGTGATGGAGGTCGGCGGCAGGACCGTCCCGCTCATGCCGGACGGACGGCTGCACAACCTCGATGACTGGACTCCGGAGGTCGCTGCAGCCATGGGCGCTGCCATGGGGGTGAGCCTGAGCCAGGATCACTGGGACGTGATCAACCTGATGCGCGCCTATTATGGGGAATACAACGTTTCGCCGGTCCGCAAGCTGCTCAAGCGCGCCCTGCTGCGCGAGGGCCACGCGGAGTTGGCCCGTGATGAACGCCTGGATTCGCTGTTTCCCGGCGACGTGCTGGTGCAGGGTTCCAAACTCGCCGGCGTGCCGATGCCGCATCTGGATGCTGAACTGGAGCGGCGTACCTATGCCGCCAACCGGGCCGCCGACAATCCCAGGGTCAAGCAGTCCAGGGCGGCCGGCCACTTCGTGGGCAGTTTCAACTTCGACGGCGAACGCCACGAGGTCACCCCCACGGGCAACCTGGTCGATCTGCACCGCTGGAATGAGCGGGTTGCGGCCCACATGGCCCAGAAGGAGGGCATCGAACTGACCGCGGAGCACTGGGAGATCCTCAATTTCCTGCGCGGGTTCTATTTCGAATACGGCATCAGCCCGATGGTCAAGATCCTGATGCGGCATATGCGCGAGGAGGTCGGTCCGGAAAAGGCCGGCGCGGACTATCTCTACAAGCTGTTTCCCAAGGGACCCTCGCGCCAGGGCTCGCGCATCGCCGGCCTGCCCGAGCCGCAGGGCTGCATCGACGGCTGAATCTGTTGGTCATACCAACAACACTAAAGAATTTACGGTAATCGCCGTAAACCTGCTTACACCGTTTTCTTCGAGGGGTGTAGCTTTACCCTCCCTGTAAAGGGAGGGTTTTTTTATGGCCACGGAAAACACGGAAAGCACGGACAGGCTTATCATTGTATGAGCATCGTAGGTCGGGTTAGCCCGACAGGGCGTAACCCGACGTTTCCGCCGTGAGTGTCGGGTTACGCTGCGCTAACCCGACCTACGATGCCATAAGATTTCAATGTGTCCGTGCATTCCGTGTGTTCCGTCGCCATCGTGATCCGGCGGGATGGGATGCCACAGCCCGTCGATTCGGGCAGAATAAAGGGTCCTGTGACACAGCAACCCGGAATCGCCCGCCATGGACCGCAAAGCCAGCACCCCGAAGCCCGCCACTGTCTATCTCAAGGACTATCAGCCACCGGCCTGGCAGATCGAGGCGGTGGAACTGGAGTTCGACCTGGACCCGCAGGCGACCCGGGTGCGTTCCCGGCTGCAGTTTCGCCGGGCGCCGGAGACCGGGCCGGACACGCCCCTGCACCTCGACGGCGAGGCGCTGGAACTGCTGGGCATTGCCCTGGACGGCGAGCCGCTGACGGCAGACCGCTATCGCCTGGATGAAGCTGGTCTCGAGGTCCGGGGGCTGCCCGAGACCGGAGTGCTGGAGATCGAGACCCGCATCAACCCGAGCGCCAACACCGAACTCTCCGGGCTCTATACCTCCAGCGGCAACTTCTGCACCCAGTGCGAGGCCGAAGGCTTTCGCCGTATCACCTTCTATCCGGACCGGCCGGATGTGATGGCGCGCTTCACCACCACCCTGCGCGCGGACAAGGTCGCCACTCCGGTGCTGCTGTCCAACGGCAACCCGATCGCCAGCGGCGAGCTGGAGGACGGCCGTCACTATGTCACCTGGCAGGATCCCTTCCCCAAGCCCTGTTACCTGTTCGCCCTGGTGGCCGGCGACCTGGGCTGGATCCGGGACCGTTTCGTGACCCGTTCCGGGCGCGAGGTCGATCTCTATATCTATGTGCAGAAGCACAATCTGGACAAGTGCGATCATGCCATGGCCTCGCTCAAGCACGCCATGCGCTGGGACGAGGAGGTCTACGGCCGGGAATATGATCTTGATCGTTACATGATCGTTGCCGTCGATGATTTCAACATGGGCGCAATGGAGAACAAGGGCCTCAATGTCTTCAATTCGCGTTATGTGCTGGCGCGCCCGGATACGGCGACCGATGCCGATTATCAGAATATCGAGAGTGTCATCGGCCATGAGTATTTCCACAACTGGTCAGGCAACCGGGTGACCTGCCGGGACTGGTTCCAGCTGAGCCTCAAGGAAGGCTTCACCGTGTTCCGCGACCAGGAGTTCTCATCCGACATGAACTCGCGCGGCGTGCAGCGTATCGGCGACGTCAACATTCTGCGCACCCACCAGTTCCGCGAGGATGCCGGCCCCATGGCACACCCGGTCAAGCCGGATCACTATGTTGCCATCGACAACTTCTATACCGTGACCGTCTACAACAAGGGCGCCGAGGTGGTGCGGATGCTGCACACCCTGCTTGGCACCGAGGGTTTTCGCCGCGGCTGCGATCTGTACTTTGAACGCCATGATGGTCAGGCCGTGACCACGGATGACTTCGTCAATGCCATGGAGGCGGCCACCGGTGTCAGCCTGCAGCAGTTCCGGCGCTGGTACGACCAGGCCGGCACACCCGAACTCGAGTTGGAGCGTCACTACGACCCGCAGGCCCGTACCTGTGCCCTGACCCTGCGCCAGCACTGCCCGCCCACGCCGGGACAGTCGGACAAGCAGCCCTTCCACATCCCGGTGGCCATGGGGCTGTGCGACCGCGAGGGCAGGGCGCTGCCGCTGCGGCTGTACGGCGAGGCTGCAGCCGGCGGCGAATCGCGGGTACTGGAGTTGTGCCGGGAGGAGGAGACCTTCGTCTTCCAGGACATTCCGGCCGAGCCGGTGCCGGTGCTGCTGCGCGGTTTCTCCGCGCCGGTCAAGCTGGCGCTGGACTACACCGATGCGGAACTGGCATTGCTCTCGGCCCATGAGCGGGATCCCTTCTGCCGCTGGGAGGCCGGCCAGACCCTGGCCCGGCGCCTGCTGCTGACACATCCACCGCAGGCCCTGGATGCCGACACCGCCCGGCCCCTGATCGAGGCGGCCCGGCGGACCCTGGCCGACACGGCCCTGGATCCGGCCCTGCGTGCCCTGGCCCTGACCCTGCCGGCCGAGGGCTATCTGGCCGAATTCGTCGATCCGATCGAACCGGAACAGCTGCATACCGCCCGCCAGGCCCTGCGCCTGACCCTGTCCCGGGCGCTGCGCCCGGACCTGGAGGCCTGCTATGAGCAGCTGACCGAGACCGGCGCCTACAGCCCGGATGCCGCCTCGGCCGGCCGGCGCCGACTGCGCAACCTGTGCCTGAGCTATCTCATCGCCTGCGAGGACGACTCCGCCTACCAGCTGGCCCTGCGCCAGTACGAGCAGGCCGGCAACATGACCGACTCGCTGGCCGCGCTGCAGGCGCTGGTCAACAGTGACTGCCCGCAGCGAGAGGCGGTTCTGGAGGATTTCTACAGCCGCTGGCAGCAGGACACCCTGGTAGTGGACAAGTGGCTCAGCCTGCAGGCGACCGCCGACCGTGCGGATACCCTGGAGCGGGTCCAGGCCCTGACCGGCCATCCGGCCTTCAGCCTGACCAATCCCAACAAGGTCTATGCGCTGCTGCGGGCCTTCGCCCAGGGCAATCCGGTGGGGTTCCACCAGGCCTCAGGTGCAGGTTACCGCTTCATCGGTGAGCAGATCCGTACCCTCGATGGCCGCAACCCCCAGGTGGCCTCGCGTCTGGCCGCGGCCTTCACCGACTGGCGTCGCTACAATCCGACACGCCAGGCCGGGATGCGGACCGAGTTGGAGAAGATGCGCGACGCCGGCGGAGTATCGCGGGATCTCTACGAAATCGCCGCCCGCAGCCTGGGCGACGATACCGGTACGGACTGAGTCCAGCCGGTCACCGGCCCGCCCCGTGGCCGGCGCCGTCCTGTGAGACAATTCAGTTGCTTAGTCAGTACAGTCTCAAAGGGTCTCTGACCTGGCCGCCGGCGGGAAGTGTGAACCCTGTATCGGTGGAACGCGCTGTGCTATGTTAGCGTCAAATTATTCTATTTGATCGAGCCTCACAGCCACGTACGACCGCCATGCCAGCCAACGGCAACCAGTTCTTCCGGACCCTGGCCCTGGGCACCTTCCTGGGTGCTCAGGCCTGTGCCTTTCCGGCGCTGGCCGCGGATGCCGCGTCGGGTTACGAAGGCTGGGCCTTTTCCACGGCTGACTCCGCCCTGGCGCGTGACCCGCTCGCCGGCTACAACCGTGCCAACGCCGCAGCCGGCGCCACCGCTCATACCGCCCCGCAGGGCCTGCAGCTGTCCCACACCCTGGACAACGGTCTGGCGCTGGATGCCGGCATGGCCCACGGCCGGGAGCGCGCGGTAGAACCGCTGGGCCTGTCCCGACACGATTATCATGACGCCTTTCTCGGCTTCCGCTACCAGGGGTTCAGTGGCCAGGTCTGGTATCTGGATGAGCCGCAGAGCATGGACGGCGATCGCAGTTTCTACTATCAGGCGGGCTGGAAGGCGCCGGTGAGTGAGCGCCTGTCCCTGTCCCTGCAGATGGGGCAGAGCTATCGCCAGGGGGTGGGCTTCGAACACGGCTATCCGGATCTCAGCATTGCCGCCGAGGGCAACTTCGACAGCTACGGCCTGGGCATCCGCCTGATCGACCGTTCCGGCTTCGGTCTGGCCGGCGAGGACAACGGCTACAGCCTGATGGGCAGCTTCCGCAAGCGCTTCCCCTGAGTACGCGATCCCCCGCAGCGCTGAAAACCCTTCCTGTCTTTCTGGAAATCTCTTGTAAAACAGTATCTAAACAATTATAGTTGCGCCCGGTCCGGGCTGCGCGCGCAACCCGGCTTTGCCCGCCGCGTTGCGTGCCTGAACGCGGCCTTGTCTCCCACGTTGGATCAGCATCGATGGACTATTTACCGATTTACCTGACCCTGGCCGACAAACCCTGTCTGGTGGTCGGCGGGGGCGGAGTGGCCCAGCGCAAGGTGGCCCTGCTGCAGCGGGCGCAGGGGCAGGTGCACCTGGTTGCCCCGGCCCTGACAGCGGAACTGCAGCGCCAGGCCGACGGCGGGGCGATCCAGTGGCGGCAGGGGCTGTTCGAGGACTCGGACATCGACGGCAAACACCTGGTCATTGCCGCGACCGATGACAGTGCCGTCAATGCGCACATCTCCGGGTTGTGTCAGGCCCGCGGCATCCCGGTCAATGTGGTCGACAATGCCGAACTGTGCAGCTTCATCGTTCCCTCCATCATGGACCGGACGCCGGTACTGGTGAGCGTGTCCACGGGCGGTGCCTCCCCGGTGCTGGCGCGCCAGCTGCGCGCCCGCCTGGAGACCCTGATTCCCTCCACCTACGGTCGGCTGGCGGCCATGGCCGAGGCCTATCGTGACAGGGCGCGGTCTGCGATCCCGGACGAGGGCAAACGCCGCCATTTCTGGGAGGAGGTACTGCAGGGACCGATCGCCGAAATGGTGTTCGCCGGACGCGACGACGAGGCCCGCCAGGCGCTCGAGGATGCCCTGGCCGGCAAGTCGGCCGGCCGCGAGATGGGCGAGGTCTACCTGGTCGGCGCCGGGCCGGGCGACCCCGACCTGCTGACCTTCCGCGCAGTACGGCTGATGCAGCAGGCCGATGTGGTCATCTACGACCGGCTGGTGGCCGGGCCGATCCTGGACATGACCCGCCGCGATGCCGAGCGCTACTATGTCGGCAAGGAGAAGGACAACCACGCCGTACCGCAGGAAGGCATCAATCAGCTGCTGGTCGAGCATGCCAGGCAGGGCAAGCGGGTACTGCGGCTCAAGGGCGGAGACCCCTTCATTTTCGGCCGCGGCGGCGAGGAGATCGAGACCCTGGCCCAGGAGGGCGTGCCGTTTCAGGTGGTGCCCGGAATCACCGCTGCCGCCGGTTGTGCCAGCTATTCCGGGATTCCGCTGACGCATCGCGATTACGCCCAGTCGGTGACCTTCGTGACCGGGCATCTCAAGGCCGGGGATCTGGATCTGAACTGGCCGGCCCTGGTGCAGCCGCGCCAGACCGTGGTCTTCTACATGGGACTGACCGGCATTTCCGTGATCAGCCAGCGGCTGGTCGAGCACGGCATGTCACCGGACATGCCGGCTGCGCTGGTGGAGCAGGGCACCACGCCCAACCAGCGCGTGCTCATCGGCACGGTCCGCACCCTGCCCGAGATCGTGCGTCAGGCCGAGGTACGGGCGCCGACCCTGACCATCGTCGGCGAGGTGGTCAAGCTGCATGAGAAACTCGAGTGGTATCAGGCCGAGGAGCATACTCCCGGCACCGTCTTCAGCTCGCACGGCCAGGCCGGGCGCAGTTGAGGTCCACTGCAAGCAATGCCGTACAGGCAGGAGGTGAGCGATGAGCGAATCCCTCGACATACAGATCGATTCCGGTTCCTGCGGCGAGGCGGAACTGTTTGCACTGCAGGTACTCGACGACAGTATGGAACCCGAGTTCGCCAAGGGTTGCATCATCATCATCGATCCCTCCGGCGTGGTACAGAACGGCTGCTTCGTGCTGGCCAGGCTGCAGGGGGACGACCTGATCTTCCGCCAGTTGCTGGTCCAGGACGACCGCTATTACCTCAAGCCCATGCGTTCCAGTTACGACACCCTTGAGATCGATGGCCTGCACCAAATCTCCGGTGTGATCGTGCAGCGCGCGGGTACCCGCCGCAGTTACCACAAGCACTACGACTGATCCTGCTTCAGGGCACGTCCGGTCCCGTGGCCAGACGGGACCGGACGGCCGTTGTCATCACTCCGCGCCCACCTGCCGGTCCACCCTGCCCGCAGCGATGCGTTGAGCCGCATCCATGTATGTAAAATTATCCGAATATGTAAGCAATATCTTACAAAAAAACCTCATATAAAATGCTGTAGTCTAAAATTATGATTTTTTAATTAATTTATCTTAATGATATTAAAATAAATTATAGAGATGATATTTTCCCGGAAATCGCCTTGTCGAAATTAGTTACATTTTTCAAAGCGGCTGAGCCAGGGTTCAGGGAAATATATACGATATTAGGAAGTTAGAAACCTGGCCTGGTGATTGCATTACATCGCTGGATGACTCATATGCCAACGACAGGTAGTTCCATGTCCCGTTTCAAAACCGGTTTTCTCAGTCTGCTGCTGCTGCTTCCCGGTCTGCTGCAGGCCGTCTCCCTCGATCCGGTCTGCGTTGCCACCCGACCCAACGTGGATGTAGGCTGTGCCATCGGCGAGTCCCAGTTCCGTATCGATGTCAGCCAGAGCGCAGCCGACGAGGTGACTTTCACCTTTGCCAACATCGGCCCGGAGGCCTCGGTGGTGCTGCCGCATATCTATTTCTTCGGTGATGGCTATTTCTCCGGCCTGAATGCCATCGAGAGCGGCAGCGTGGGCCGGGTGGACCTGATGGAGGGGCTGGCCAGGCCCGGTACCCTGCATCCGGCGAAACGTGATCCCGCCTATGACTTCGGTATCAGCGGCCCGGCCACGGTAAGCGGTATCAACGCGGGTACGGAGGCCGTGCACGAGTCGCTGGCGATCCGTTTCGCGCTGGCCGTCGACTACACCAGCCTGTTGCTCGGTCTGGAGAGCGCGGACCTGCAGGTGGGCCTGTTCGGGCGCTATTTCCCCGAGACCCGGGGCGGGCTGGGCTTCCTGACCATGGAGACCGACGGACTGGTCCCGCCGGCAGCCGTTCCGGTGCCGGGCGCACTGCTGCTGTTCGGTTCCGGCCTGGTCGGGCTGGCGGCTGCGGCACGCCGGCGGCTCAGTGCCCAGCACTAGTGCAGCTTGATCTCCGGATGCACGCTCGCGCGGAACAGGTGCGAGATGCTCAGCATGGTGGTGCGGTAGAACCCGAACAGCGCCAGCTGGTGCAGCTTGTACAGTGACAGGTACACCATCCGCGCGATAAAGCCTTCCACCATCACGGAACCGGTCAGGTTCCCCATCAGATTGCCCACCGTACTGTAGCGGCCGAGCGAGACCAGCGAGCCGTAATCCCGATAGTGATATTCCGACAGCGGCTCGCCGTTGAGGCGCTGCTGCAGTACCCGGTACAGGTGCGAGGCCTGCTGGTGTGCGGCCTGCGCGCGTGGCGGCACCAGGCTGTCCTTTTCCGGCCAGGGACAGGCGGCGCAGTCGCCGAGGGCGAAAATGGCGTCATCACGCGTGGTCTGCAGAGTGGGGCGGACCACCAGCTGGTTGCCGCGGTTGGTTTCCAGTCCGGCAATGTCCTGCAGGAAATCCGGCGCCTTGATGCCTGCGGCCCATACCCTGATCGCTGCCGGGATGAACTGATCACTGTCGGTCCGCACGCCCTGATCGGTTACCTCGGTGACCCGCTGACCGGTGATGACATCGATACCCAGCCGGTTCAGTTCGGCGTGCGTGGCCTGGGACAGGCGTTCGGGCAGGCCGGGCAGGATGCGCTCGGCCGCCTCCACGATGCTGATCTGGATCGCGTTCGGGGTGATGGTCTCCAGCCCGTAGGCCCGGAACAGCCGTGATACCTTGTGCAGCTGCGCGGCCAGCTCGATGCCGGTGGCGCCGCCGCCGGCGATCACCACGTCGAGCTGACTGAGTTCCAGCGGCCGGTTCTGGGCATGGGCATGGATATAGGATTCCAGCAGTCGGGTCTGGAACTGCTCGGCCTGGGTCTTGGTATCCAGGAACAGGCAGTGCTGCTTGACGCCGGGAATGCCGAAATCGTTGCTCACGCTGCCCACGGCGATCACCAGGGTGTCGTAGCCGAAGGTGCGCTGCGGGATGATCTCTTCTCCGTCGCTGCTGTAGGTCGGGGCGACCTGAATTTCCTTTTTTTCCCGGTCCAGACCCTCCATCCGGCCGAGCCGGAAGTGAAAGCCGTTCTTGGCCCCCTGGGCCAGATATTCCAGCTGATTCTCGTAGGAGTCGAAGGTGCCGGCCGCGACCTCATGCAGCAGGGGCTTCCAGATATGCGTGCGACTGGCGTCCACCAGGGTGATGTCGGCGCGTCCGCGGCGGCCGAGTTTCCTGCCCAGCCGGGTGGCCAGTTCCAGTCCGCCGGCGCCGCCGCCTACGATGACGATACGGTGCTTGTTGGTCTTGTCGTTCATGGCGTTGTCTGCTTTTGCGGGCGGCTGCCCGGCCTCCTTCAATGCAGCCGCGACAGGACCATCAGCTGGTAGGGCTCCAGCACCAGTTCCTGGGCGGCAATGATGGTGCGACCGGCGAACAGGTCCACCATCGACTTGCGCATGCCCATCATGCGCAGGTAGCGCGCCTCCAGCCGCTGCTCGCGCTCGCTGAAGTTGGCCAGCACGAACAGGCTGTGCTGTTCATGATTGCGGAAAAAGCCGAATACGTGCCGGTTGCCGGTGTTGACGATCTCGGTTTCGGTACGACGGAAGGCATCATTCTGCTGGCGCAGCTGAATCAGACGCAGGATCCCCTGGTAGATACGACCGACGGTGGTGGAGGTGTTGCGGCGTTGTTCTGCCCGCTCCCAGTCGAAGGTGGAGCGGTGCAGCCAGCGTGAGTCACCCACCTTGCCCGGATCCTCGTCGTAGCTGTAATCGTTGAGCATGCCGATCTCATCGCCCAGGTAGATCAGCGGGATGCCACCGATGGTGATGATCACTCCGTGCAACAGCAGGATGCGTCGTACAGCCAGATCCTGTTCGTTTGCGTCGTCTTCCTCGAGCGCTTTTTCCAGTCCGCACAGCGAGGCGCAGGTGCCCGAGACGCGGGCGTCGCCGGTGGCGGGATTTTCCTGGAAGGGAGCGCCACGGGCGAAGCTGCCTTCAAAGCGGTTGGTATAGAAACGGGTGAGAAAATCCCGGTGTGCACGCGGATCGAAGCCCACCGCTGCTACGTCCCGGTCGCAGAAGGCCCAGCCGATGTCGTCATGGCAGCGTACATAGTTGACCCAGGCGCAGCCCTCGGGGATGGCGAAGCGGCGTTCCATCGCATAGTGCAGCAGCCTGACGTCGCGGGTCGCAAGCGCGTCCCACAGCAGGGCCATCAGCTGTGGGTTGTAGGAGAGTGGACATTCCTCGGGGCTGATGTACTTGCTGACCTCGTCGGGATGAACGATGGCCTCGGATTTGAATACCATCGCCGGGGCGGCGATGCTGACCAGCGCGTTGAAGGCCTGAATGATCCAGTGCGCCTCGGGAAGGTTCTGGCAGTCCGTGCCCAGACGCTTCCACAGGAAGGCCACTGCGTCCAGGCGCAGTATCTCGACGCCCTGGTTGGCGAGGAACAGCATCTCCTCCAGCATGCGGTTGAATACCACCGGGTTCTCGTAGTTGAGATCCCACTGAAAGGTGTTGAAGGTGGTCCAGACCCACCGCTTGATCCGGTTGCGGTAAGTGAAGGCGCCCGGATGGTCCTCGGGAAAGATCTCGCCCATGCTGCGTTCGAAGGCGTCCGGCATGCTTCGGTCGGGAAACATGCGGTAATAATCCTGATATTCCTCGTCGCCGCGCAGTGCCTGCTGGGCCCACTCGTGCTCATCCGAGGTGTGGTTGTAGACGAAATCCAGCACCAGCGAAATGCCGTGATGGCGCAGTTCGGTCGCCAGTTCGCGCAGGTCCTCCATCTCGCCCAGGCGGGGCTCGATCCCGCGGTAGCTGCTCACGGCATAGCCGCCGTCGTTGTCGCCCTGCGGCACTTTGAATACTGGCATCAGATGGAGGTAGCTGATGCCGAGTTCAGTGAGATAGGGAATGCGACCCCGCAACCGCTCGAGATCGCCGGCGAACAGATCCACGTAGCACATGGCGCCGACCATGCGGTTGGACTGGTACCAGTGCGGATCCAGTTCGCGCATGGCGTCCAGTGCCTTGAGCTCGGCGGGGCGTTCGAGCCACATCTCAGTAGCCGAGGCCAGGATGCTCTCCAAGTGATAGAAGAAGTCGTAGTGCTGGCCATACAGCCCGTGCAGGCGCTTGAACAGTCTGGGGAAGTAGGTCTTCAGTCGATCAACGTAGGCGGCCCATTCGGCAGGGTCGGTGCGGGCCCGGTAGCGTTCCTCGATGCGCGGCAGCAGGCGGCGCAGGGAGGCGTCGCTATGTTTCTGCAGCCATCGGGCATCATCGCTACTGCTGTAGTTCATACTGCAATCCAGGCGGCTGTGGTGCGGGTGGTGCCAGTCGGGCTGCGGCTTCAGCGCTGCTCCGGCGGCAGCTGCTCGGGTTTGAGATGGGGCGTGAAGTACTCTTCGGCATCATCCGGGTCGACCCGGTTGCCCTGGCTGTCGACCAGCGGCAGTTCGTAGTCGTTCCAGCCGCGCAGACCGGTCTTGAGGGAGTAGACATCCTCGTAGCCGAGCTGCTGCATGGTCACGGCCGCCAGCGCGCTGCGGTTGCCCGAGCGGCACACCACGACCACCGGGCGGTGGCGCGCCTCCACCAGTTCGGGGACGGTTTCGTCGAAGCCCCATTCACAGGCGGTTTCCAGGATTCCGCGCGGTACGTTGAGCGAACCCTCGATGCGCATGGCTTCGTATTCATGGGGCTCGCGGGTGTCGATCGTCAGAATGTTGTCCTTGTGCTGCTCCAGTTCCTCCATGTCCCAGGGAAAGACTTCCTGGATCTGAGAGGTGGCTTGCTCGATGAGATCGGTGTATTTCTTCATTGCGTGCTCCGCTTGGAATCTTATGCGCTTACTCGGCCTCGCGCCCGCCGAGATCCTCGCGGGTGGAGCGTAGGCCCTGTTCGACTGCGATCACGGCGGCCTCGACCCGGGAGTGGACGCCCAGCTTGCGCAGGATCGCCTTGACATGCAGCTTCACGGTGCCGTCGGAGATGCCGAGGTTGCGGGCGATCGCCTTGTTACTCTGGCCCTCCGCGAGCAGGCCGAGGATCTCGCTCTCGCGCGGTGTGAGCTCATCGAAGGGGCTGGTGCTGGCGTCATGGGTGCTGATGCTCTCACCCTGGACCACCTTGGCCAGCACCGGCGCCAGGTCGGGGGCGACCACGGTCTTGCCGGCAACGATCTCGCGCAGGGCGACGACCAGGTCGTCAGGTTCGATATCCTTGATCAGATAACCCTGGGCACCATTGCGCAGGGATTCGACCAGATCCTGTTCGTTGCTGCTGGTCGTGAGCATGACGATGGGCATTTTCAGTCCGCTCTGGCGCAGTTGCCGCAGAACCCCGAGTCCATCCATGTCAGGCATGCGCATGTCCAGCAGCACGACATCCGGCTTGAGTTCCTCGGCCAGCCGGATGCCTTCCTTGCCGTCGCCCACTGCGGCAACGATCTCGATGCCGCGGTGGGAGAGCAGGCCCTGCAGGCCGACCCGGAACAGGGTGTGATCATCAATCAGTATGACGCGCAGACTCATCGGGAGATATTTTCCACCGGGATGTTGACTTCCTGCAGATTGACCTGGGTCGAGGGCGGTGCCTTGAACATTACCTGGATGCGCGTGCCTTCGCCCTGCTCGGATTCGATACGGATGCGTCCACCGAGCCGCTGGGCGCGCTCCTCCATGATGGACAGGCCCACATGTTCGCCCGGGCCGCCGCTTTTGTTGGGTCTGGCCATGCCGACCCCGTCGTCTTCGATCAGCACGGTATAGTTGCCGACCGCATCGCCGCGCATCAGTACGCGCACCACGTGTGCCTGGCTGTGCTTGCGCACGTTGGCCAGCGCCTCCTGAATGATGCGCAGCACCTGGATTTCCATGTCGTCGGGCAGTTCGCGATTGCCCCATTCCTGCTGCAGGAAGATCTGAATATCGGATTCATTGCGGAAACGCTGGATAACCTTCTCCACCGCCGGTATGAGACCGCGGCGGTCGATGGGCGCGCTGAAATGGTCGATCAGTCCGCGCAATTCGGTGTAGGCCTCATCCAGGCTGTTCTCGATGCGCTCCAGTTCGGCCCACAGGGCGGATTCATCACCCTGGTGCAGGGTTTCGTCCAGAACCCGGACCTGGAAGCGCAGGCTGGCCAGGGTCTGTGCCAGCGAGTCATGCAGTTCGTGGGCGATGCGGGTGCGCTCCTCGATGATGGACAGGCGGTTGGCTTCCTCGTCAACGCCGGCCTTCTCGATCGCCATGCCGAGATGACGGCCGATGCTGACCAGCAACTCGCGATCCACGCCGTTGTCCAGCTTGTTGCTCTTGTCCACGAACAGGTTGTACACCCCCAGGGTGCGACCACGGTACTGCAGCGGCACGGCAATCATCTCGATTTCCTGATTGTCGAAGAAATCGCTGCCGACCAGTCGGTTGCAGGTGCGCAGGCTGGTATGCATCTGCACCGACCCCTCGGTGGCGGCCTGGCCGCACAGGCAGCGATCGGAGGGCAGGTACTGTTCCTTGCGCACGATGTCCTCGCTCAGTCCCAGACTGGCGACCAGACGCATCTGGTTGTCCTTGCCCTGCAGTCTCACCGTCGCGGCACGGGCCTGTACCACCTCCTTGAGGGTGTGCAGGAAGCGGGTCAGCAGGTCATCCAGATCGCGGGAACTGTTGATGCTGGCCGCGACGTCGTAGAGGATCTCCAGCGATCGGGTCTTCTGCTTGATGTGGCGGGTCTGCTTGCGAACCTGGGTTTCCATGTCCAGTTCCAGGCTCTGGAAACGATCGCTGAGTTGGTTGATGTCGTGCATCAGATCCGTGAACAGACCCTGGGTCGGGACCGGGATCCGGCTGGAGAGCTGGTTATTCAGCATCATTGTCGCCCAGGAGCGGATTTCCTGCAGTGGCTGCAGGAGTTCATGCCGGATCAGGATGATGCCTGTGATCACGAGCACCAGACCCAGCACGGCCAGAAGTGTCTGGAGGATGTAAAAGCCGCTGCCGGGTTCGGCCAGCCACAGATGAGCGAGCGAGAGCAGGAAGGTCAGCCCCAGCCCGAGCATGGGCATGAGCAGGGGGTTGAGTACCCGGTTGCGCAGTGAAATGCCGCCGCCGGAGGTCTCCGCGTGCGGCTCCCGCTGGCGCCGGGTTTCGGTCTGTTCGAGGGATTCCTGGCTCATCCGACCTCAGTGACGTACTGCCTCTAAAATCAATGCCATGGTGCTGGAAGACGGGGCGAAAACAACGGACTTGAATCACCCACTATACCACCTTCACCGCCGGCAGACATCCGCCGGGAACCCTCCGCGCCGGTTCCGCAATGGGCGCCGGGAAGCCTCAGCCGGCGTCTTCCGGCGGCTTGTAATTGGCATCATTGGGGTTCATGAAAATGAATTCGAACTGGCCGGGTTCTATCTCGACGAAGTCCACCACGGTGCCGTCCAGCAGGGCGCGGCTGGTGGGGGCGATGACCAGTTCGATGCCTTCCGCGGTATAGCGGGTGTCGTCATCCCGATTCAGGTCATCGAAACCCATGCCGTAGTGGATGCTGCCGTCGGACTGGCGGTCGGCGGCGATGCGCAGGGCCATGCCCTCCATGCGCGACTGCTTGGCCGATTCTCTGATCTGTTTGGCGGCGGCGGGGGTAATGGTGATCATGGATGACACCTCGTAATGATTAAAGCGTGAATTTCACAGGCTATTTTATGACAGCTGCCGGGGCGGCGTCGCCATCACCTGTGTTACGTGGGGTTTTTGCAGCGACGGACAAAGTCGACGAACCGTGCGGTCCAGTGATACTGACTGGTGTCCCTCAGGTGGGCATAGCAAGCCAGCAGGTTCTTGTAGACATAGCCGTCGTGCCGGCCGTCGATGCCGCTGCCGCGCAGCACCCGGTAGGCGAAGGTCGCGCTGTCGGTGTTGAAATTTTCCAGCCTTGAATAGTGGAATTCGTGGGCGGCGACAGCCCCGGTGGGGGGGGTGCCCTGCCAGGGATGTGCAGGGTGTTCCTCTTCCAGCACGATGTAGCCGCGGCCCTGTGGGCGGGGATGCATGACGGTGTCGGCCGGGATGATGCCGACCATTTCCGCCCGCCGCTCGTTCCAGTGCAGGCTGCGGGTCAGGTACATCAGGCCGCCGCACTCGGCATAGGCGGGCAGTCCCGCCTCGATGGCGGCATGGATGGCATGACGCAGTTCCGTGTTGGCCGCGAGCCGGTCCATGCAGGTCTCCGGAAAGCCGCCGCCGATGAACAGACCGTCGATGGCCGGCAGTGCGGTATCGCTGAGGGTATCGATCGGGACCAGGGTGGCGCCGGCCGCTTCCAGTGCCTCCAGGTCATCGGGGTAGTAGAAGCCGAAGGCGGCGTCGCGGGCAATGCCGATGCGAACCTTTATCCGGGACGGTGCAGCCGCCGGTTGGATCGAGGCGGGCGGCAGTGCGGGTGCTGCGGCCGCAATCCCACGCAGCAGGGACAGGTCGACTTCGTCCCGGATCCGGGCGGCAATGCCGTCGATCAGGACGCGGGCGCCGGAGGCCTCGTTGCTCGGTACCAGGCCCAGGTGACGCTCATCGATGCGCAGGGCCGGGTTGCGGTGCACGGCACCGATCACCGGGATGTCGGTGTAGTGCTCAACGGTCTCGCGGAGCTTGGTTTCGTGGCGACTGCCGGCCACCTTGTTCAGGATCACGCCGCCGATGCGCAACTGCGGATCGAACTGCTGGTAGCCCAGCAGCAGGGGGGCGATGCCGCGGGTCATGCCCTGGACGTCGATCACCAGCACGACCGGGGTTTCCAGCAGGCGCGCCAGCGCGGCATTGCTGTTGCTCAGGTCCAGCGCCATGCCGTCGAACAGACCCTTGTTGCCCTCGATCAGGCCGATGTCCGCACCCTGTAGATGAGCAGCCACCAGCGCCTGGATCTCGTCCGGCTGCATGGTGTTGAAATCGAGGTTGTAGCAGGGGCGACCGCTCGCCTCATGCAGCCACATGGGGTCGATGTAGTCCGGTCCCTTCTTGAAGGTCTGGACCTTCAAGCCCTGCTGCGCCAGCGCCGCCGCGAGGCCCAGGGACAGGGTGGTTTTGCCCGAGGACTTGTGTGCGGCGCTGATATAGAAACGGGGCATGGATTCAGAAACACGGAACGCGCGCAACCGGCGACGGCTGCGCGCGTTCTGTCAGCATGGAGGTGGAGATCCGGCGATCAGGCCGCTTTGCCGGCCGCGGCGTCGGCGCTGCTTCCGGCATGGTGCGGATCGGCGCTGGCATCATCCAGCTTCTGCGGCATGAAGGGCAGGACCTTGACGGCCAGCGCCACGGCGATCAGGGCAATGCCGAAGCCGCCGATGCCAAGCAGGAACTCGGGCAGGGCGGGGCTGTACTCGGCCACCACGCCGTCGTAGAAACTGCTGCTGACCTCCATCCCGGGGAACAGGACCAGTGGGTAGGCCTGGCCGCCGATGATGATGGTGTACATCTGCGCCAGCCCCCGAGGATGATCAGGACACAGGCCCAGCCGATGGCGGCGCGTGATTTGCCAAGACTCGGGTGATACAGCATGGCCAGAGGGACCAGGCTGCCGATCAGGATCTGGCCGATCCAGAACAGTTGGGTGTAGATGCCGCCGCCGAGCAGGAGAAAATGCTCGTAGCCGTGATGCTCGGTGGCATAGAGGTTGGTGAGGTGGTAGGCCAGCACGAAATACAGCACGCCGGCGACGAATACGCCGAGCAGGTTCTTCAGGCGGCGCACCAGGGCATCGCCGAGGGGACGCTCGGTCCACCTCATCGCCGCCATCAGCACCAGCAGGTAGATGGCCAGGCCGAAGGAGAAGGACATGACCACGAACAGCGGCGCCATGATGGCTGCGTCGTAGGCCTGGCGGGCAACGATGAAACCGAAGATCGAGCCGGTACCGGTGGTGAGGATCAGGCGCCACAGGAAGGCGAACAGGCCGACCGTGGATGAGTACTGCTTCTTGGACGGGTCCATCAGCATCCACAGATACACGGCGACGATGGCGATGAAGCCGTTGTACAGAATGATGTTCCAGGCGAAGATCGATTTGAAGTTGTAATAGGTCATGGCGACGATCAGACGGTCCGGACGGCCGAGATCGAGCACCAGAATGGCCAGACCACCGACAAGCAGGGCGATGGCAAGCAGGCCGGAGAGGGGGGCCAGCGGCTTGTACGGCGCCTTGCCGAATACGGAACCGATGGAGGCGACATTCAGGGCCCCGGAGGCGGCAACAATGAGGAAAACAGCGAAGACGTGCGGGGTGCCCCACACGATCTGGTTGTTCATCCCCGTGACATAATGGCCATGGTGTTCCATGTAATAGGCGGCACCCAGGCCGATGGCCACGATCAGGCCGAGGATGCCGATCAGGCCCCAGTAGCCCGTTCCATTGTTCGTTACTTCTCTGAAATGGATTGTCTTCTTCATGGATCCTGGCTCTTATGCTTGTGCGTCTTGGAGGAGGGTTCAGATGCCGCGATAGCGTACACCCAGGTCGAGTCCCAGGTCGGCACGGATCTGGGTGCCGCCGTGCAGTGCCAGTTGACGCGATATCTCGCTGTTCGGATCGTTCATATCCCCGAAGACGAAGGCGTCGTGACCTTCGGCGGCACAGGCCTCGGCACAGGCGGGTACGGCATCGGCCCCGTCCTTGTCGACACGATGAACGCACAGGGTGCAGCTTTCCACCGTGCCCTTGCCGCGCGGAGCGACGACCAGCTGATCCTGCAGATCCTCGTGGATGAAGGAACGCGCCTTATAGGGGCAGGCCATCATGCAGTAACGGCAGCCGATGCAGATATGCTTGTCGACCAGCACGATGCCGTCGGCGCGTTTCATGGAGGCACCGGTCGGGCAGACGTCCACGCAGGGCGGATGTTTGCAGTGCTGGCACATCAGCGGCAGCTGATGGGCGTAGCCCGTGCTGGTATCGCGCAGTTCGACAATGCGGATCCACTGCGCCTTCTGCTCGGGCGAGGAGTGCGGCTCGCTGTTGTGGATATCGCCCCAGCCGTTTTCCTCCATGCAGCCGCGCACGCACGCATCGCAACCGTCGCCGCACTTGTTGGTATCGATCAGCATGCCCCAGCGATTGTCACTGGAGACGGGCTGATCGGCGGGCTTGGCCTGCGCGACCTGGTTGAGAAACACGCCGGGGGCAATGCTGATGCCGGCGGCGGCACCGGCAGTCCCGCCGAGGAAGCGGCGGCGTGAGGTGTCTACATGCTCGCTCATTGCAGTCCTTCCTCCGTTACTGCCCGCAGAGCATCCGCGGTCAGTTCGGCTTCTGTCCCGGTGAAGTGATGGGCCTTGCCGCTGCCCAGCCGATGCATGGTGGTATCGGCATCCGGCATCGGTGTATCCCGATGACAGGAGAAGCAGTCGATCTTCACCGCGGCATAGCTGTGACAGCTGCTGCAGAAATGCTCCTTGCTGTCGCTGCGCACAACCTTGCCCGATTCAGGTTTCGGGACATGGCAGTTGATGCATTCCTCCAGGCTGTACTGCTTGGTGCGTACGCCCCGGCGCATGGTCTCGTCGCGCTGGTGGAGGATGTACTCCATGTGGTTCTTGCGCATCTCCTCGGTCGGCTCGACACAGCCCTGGGCCTCGCTGTAGCGGGCATTGGCCTCGGGGATGTCCGGCCGGGGTACCTCGGCGCTGGCAAGCAGCGGGATGGCCAGAAAGGCCATCCCGGTTGCGAGAGCCAGTGACTGCAGGGATTGAAACAACCGCGTCATGTCCGCTCCTAAACTGCTGCTGTAGGGATCGACTTACTCACCCATCGCCATATCGATGTAGCCGGTGGGGCAGACATCCGAGCAGATGTGGCAGCCGATGCAGCGATCGTAGTCGGTAGCGACGTAGCGGCCGGTGGTCGCCTCATCCTTCTTGACGCGATAGACGGCGTCCTGCGGGCAGTAGATGACGCAGTTGTCGCACTCGAAGCACATGCCGCAGCTCATGCAGCGGTCGGCCTCGGCCTTGGCCTCTTCGTCGGTGTAGCAGTCGTAGCGTTCCTCAAAGTGACCCAGCACTTCCTCGGCGCCCGGACCGTGTTCCTTGCGCTTGAGACGCGGCTCGTAGCCGAAATGCCCCAGGAACAGCTTGTCGTGCGGGATGATTTCGGAGCTGGCACGGTCCTCGTAGTTGTGCACCGCGTACTTGGCGCTGGAGGTGCCGCGCAGATCACCCTCGTTTGCGTGGAACTCGATGGGCGACAGGTGCGCTTCGTTCAGCTTGGACAGCAGGTTGAAGTGGTGCTTGTCGACCTTCGGGCGCTTGACCTGCGACTCGTTCTTCAGATAGTGCTCGATGCTCTCGGCCGCGATGGAGGCCTGGCCGATGGCGGTGGTCAGCAGGTGCGGGCGAATGATGTCGCCGGCGACGAAGTGCCCCGGACGGTTCGGGATCTGGTAGAACTGATCCGAATCCATCAGGCCGCGGCCATTGTCGAAGTCCTCAAGTCCGATCAGGTCACCGCCCTGACCGATGGCGGACACGATCAGGTCGGCCTCGATGTCGAACTCGGTGCCTTCGACCGGGGTCGGACGGCCATCCTTGATCTCGCACTTCGCCATGCGCAGTGCGGTGGCGCGGCCGCTGTCGTCCTTGACCAGGGCGACGGGCATGACCTCATTGAGAATGGTCACACCCTCGTGCAGGGCATCACGCACCTCGTGCTCGGTGGCGGTCATCTCTTCCTTCGGGAACAGCGCGGTCAGGGTCACCTCGGCGCCTTCGCGCGCAGCAGTCAGGGCGGCGTCGTGCGCGGTGTAGCCGTGAACGACCTCTTCCGGGCGGTCCTTTTCGTTGATGTTGGAGATCTTGCCCAGGCGGCGGGCCACGGAGACCACGTCGATGGAGGTGTCACCACCACCCACGCACACCACCTTGTCGGCGGTGACCTGCAGATCGCCCTTGTTGTAGGCCTCCAGGAAGGCGACACCGGAGACGCAGTTCGGGGTGCCTTCCCAGCCCTCGACGGGCAGGCCGCGGCCGGTCTTGCAGCCGATGGCCCACAGGATGGCGTCGAATTCCTTCTCCAGCTCCTCGACGGTCACGTCCTTGCCCACGCGGGTGTTGGTGCGGACCTCGATGTCGCCCATCTCGACGATACGGTTGATCTCGTGGGTCAGGTGGGTACGCGGGATACGGTAACCCGGGATGCCGTACTCCATCATGCCGCCGAGCTTGTCGTGATCATCGAAGATGCAGCTGCCGATGCCGCGGCGGCGCAGGTGATAGGCCGCGGACATGCCGGCCGGGCCGCCGCCGATGATGGCGACCTTCTTGTCGGTCTGCAGTGCCGGAGACTCGAACTTGAAGCCGCCCTCGTAGGCGCTGTCGCCGATGAACTGCTCGACGGCGTTGATGCCGACGAAGTCCTCGACCTCGTTGCGGTTGCAGCCGTCCTCGCACGGCGCCGGGCAGACGCGGCCCATCATGGCGGGGAAGGGGTTGGCATCGGTGGAGCGGCGGAAGGCATATTCCTGCCAGCTGACGTCCTGGGGCGGCTTCTCGATGCCGCGCACGATCTGCAGCCAGCCGCGGATGTCTTCACCCGACGGACAGCTTCCCTGGCAGGGCGGCGTACGGTGGACGTAAACAGGGCACTTGTGAGATTCGTCGGCGACGAAAATCTTGTCGTGCATGCTGCTCCAGGTGTGTTCGCCGTCCTCGAACTTGCGGAAAGTGAGTTTCATATCGTCTTGGGAAGTTGCCATGCCTGTTCTCCTGATCTAGGTGAACCCGGTATGCCGGTATTCGTATCTAGAGATTAAAAATTATACGTCCGAATTACTGCAAGCAAATCAATCCTCGTCACCTTCGTCCTCGTCATCGTCCGATTTCTGGCCGGTCAGAATCAGCGCGTTGCTGACCAGCTGGTGGACACTGACGATCTGGTCGAGGGTGAAGCCGTAGTACGGCATTACCTTCGCGAACTGGCTCTTGCAGATGGCGCAGATCGCGGCCATGTGCGTGACGCCGTGTTCGTCCACAACTTTCTTGAGCGCTTCCATGCGGGGCAGCGCGCCCTTGACGCGCAACTCCATCAAATCATCGGTCAGCAGACCGCCGCCGCCGCCGCAGCAGTAGGTGCTGTCATAGATGGTGTCAGCGGACATATCGTAGTAGTTGTTGCAGCTGGCCCTGATGATGTCGCGCGGAATGGTGAACTGACCGCCGGGCATGTCACCCATGCGCGAGGCACGGGAGACATTGCAGGAGTCGTGGTAGGTCAGGATCATGTCATCGTTGCGCGACTTGTCCAGGTTCAGCTTGCCCTGCTTGATCAGATCGTGTGTGAACTCGCAGATATGCTGCGGTACCGGGTAGTTCGGATCAAGGAAGTCGAACGGCCCGGCCAGGGTGTTGAGGAAGCTGTAGGCCACGCGCCAGGCATGGCCGCACTCGCCGAAGATGATGCGCTTCACGCCCAGATCCAGCGCGGCCTCGCGGATGCGCATGGACACGCGCTTCATGTTCTCGTAGGAGCCGATGAACATGCCGAAGTTGGCCGCCTCGGAGGCGTGCGAGCTCAGGGTCCAGCTGATGCCGGCCTCGTGGAAGACCTTGCCGTAGCCGATCAGGCCGTCGACGTGGGGTTCGGCGAAGAAGTCGGCTGACGGCGTGACCAGCAGGACCTCGGCGCCTTTCTCGTCCAGCGGGTAGCGCACCTTGACGCCGGTGTCATCCTCGACATCCTCTTCGATCCCCTCCAGCGTATTCTCGAGTGCGGGCTGCGGCAGGCCGAGGTTGTTGCCGACCTTGAATACCTTGCCGATGATCTCGTTGCAGTACTTCTGGCCCTTGCCGACCGCGTCCATGATCTCGCGCGCGGCCATGGAGATCTCGGCGGTGTCGATGCCGTAGGGGCAGAACACGGAGCAGCGCCGGCACTGCGAGCACTGATGGAAATAGCTGTACCAGTCGTCCAGCACTTCCTCGGTCAGGTCCTGGGCGCCGACCAGCTTGGGAAAGTACTTGCCCGCGAAGGTGAAGTAGCGACGGTAGACCTTGCGCAGCAGGTCCTGACGGCCGACCGGCATGTTCTTGGGGTCGGTCGTGCCGAGGTAGTAGTGGCACTTGTCGGTGCAGGCGCCGCACTTGACGCAGGCGTCCAGAAACACCTGGAAGGAACGGTATTTACCGAGCAGTTCGCCCATCTTGTCGATGGCGACCTCCTTCCAGTTGTCCAGCAGTTCGCCGGGATAGCCAAGCGGCTGCTGGAAGTCGGCCTTGGCGACATACGGCTTGCTGTGCTCCATCGTCCCTTCCTGCAGCTTCGGGATGATGGGGATTTCTCTGAATTTGGGTACGTCAAAATCAGCCACGGTTCGCTCCTAAGTCTACTGCCGCAAAGGTGTCACAGTCTCTGCGATTATTTTTCCAGCTCGGCGGCCCAGGGGGCCAGGTGCCGCTTTTCGCGCGGGTTGTCGACCTGATTTCGGGTCGGGCTGAAGAATACACCGGGGGCGTGCAGCAGTTTGCTGATGGGGAACACGATCAGCAGCATTGCCACCAGGAACAGATGAATCAGCAGGGCCGGATCGGTCGGCAGTTCCTGCGGCGAGAAACGCATCATACCCAGGAAGAACGCCTTGACTGACACGATGTCGGTGTGCGAGACGAAGGTCATCATCATGCCGCTGAGGCCGATGCCGACCAGCAGGGCCAGCATCAGGTGGTCGGACGGCGCGCTGATGTAGCGCACACGGTCAACCAGGATGCGCCGTGCCCACAGGCCGAGCAGGCCGATGATCATGCCGAAGGCGGCGTATTTACCGAAGGGCTGGATCAGGGTGACCCAGAGCCAGACCTGATCCTGGAAATAACGGATGTGGCGCAGCAGCACCAGTAACAGTGAGAAGTGAAAGATCCAGCCGAACAGCCAGATCCACTTGTTGGAGCGGAACAGGCTCTGGAAGAAAACGACTTCGCGGAACATGCGCAGAACAACGCCGCCCGTGGTCGTGGGTGCCGGCGTGGTGGGGATCTTCAGCGGTGCCGGTGTCTTGGCGTAGCGGTAAATCCGCGCGCCCACCCCAACCAGAAAAACGATCGCTGCGGCATAAAACAGCGCGGTGTAAGCGATACTCACAAACGACACCGTCGTCTCCTCACTGTTGCAATTCTGTAGTAATGATGGGGGAGGGAATACCTCCCCCGGCAATCACGAATGTGTCGTGATCAGACGCAGCCGGTCGGCTTCGGCAGACCAGCGTACTTGCAGGCCTGCTTGGCCGGGCCGTACGGGAACAGTTCGTAGAGGTACTTGCTGTTGCCCTTTTCCTTGCCCAGCTTCTTGCCGATGGCCTTGGTCAGAACGCGCACTGCAGGAGCGATCTGGTACTCTTCATAGTACTCGCGCAGGAAGTTGATCACTTCCCAGTGGTTCTCGGTCAGGTCGGTGCCGTCTTCCTTGGCCATGGCGGTCGCCACTTCGGGCTCCCAGTCGTTCAGGTTGGCCAGGTAACCCTCTTCATCGGTCTCAAAGGTCTTGCCGTTTACTTCGATTGCCATGATCGATCTCCTCGTGCTGTTGGAGCAAAAATGAAAAAAAGACGTTAGAGCCAGGCCTGAACATTGTCATGTTCAGTGACCAGGTCAACGAATCCGCCGTAATCGACGACGTTGATACCGTCCAGGACCTGATCCTCACTCATACCACGTGCCCTGAGATCAGGACCTAACACGTAGACTTTGCTCTTCTCCATTGCGGACTGAACCTTGCCCGCAACGGCGGTGCCTTTCATCGCGCCATAGACCGCGTCCTCGAACAGCAGCACGGCGGCGCCGTCCTTGATGCGGCCGAGGCAGGAATCCAGGGAGCGATTCTCGAAAGGTGATTTGTTGACTGTATGCAGCATTGCCATCACTGAATCTCCCTTGATTAGAAACTGAGAACGACGTCCTGCTCATCCATCAGGTCGCGCAGCTCGTCGGCGCTGACCACACGGATGGAGGGCTTTTCTTCCCAGTCATCATCCTCGTCCTCGTACGTGATTTCCTGCAGGTCGTCGAGGCTGAGACCGCGGGCTTCGAGTGATTCCTTCTCGACATACAGCTTGTTGATGTCGTAATCCCCGAGAACCTTGTAGATCGGCGAGAAGTTCTTCATGCCGATGTCCTTGGTGTCCTGGCCCTTGGCCAGCTGATAGACACCGTCGTCCAGGAATGCCAGGCTGACATCCTGATCGAAAGCGGCGCCGATCAGGACCACCTCCAGGGATTCGAGTGCGTAAATGGTCCCGTAAGGTGCCTTACGGTTCACATACATGAACTTCTTGATACCGCCCTCGTTTTCCATAGTTCTGAAACCTTCTAGTCAGTAACTCTCAATCACCGAACACGACCAGACGGTCGCACTGGATGCCGGCCTCGATCAGCTGACCCAGACCCGAAATCCGGAAGCCGTTGGCGATGTTGTCGCCGTCCTTGCCGTGACGCTTGGCTTCGTTCTCGTCGAGGATGCCGCGGCGCTGGGCTGCGGCCACACATACGACCAGGTCGATGTTGTGTTTCTCGGCCAGTTCGGACCACTGCACGGTGATGTTGCGATCGTCCTGGGGCGGTACGCCGAACCGTGTGCCGTTGTTCACACCGTCGTGGTAGAAGAACACACGAAACACCTCATGGCCCTTTTCCAGCGCAGCCCTGGTGAACTGCAGGGCGCTGTCCGCGCTCTGATGCTGATAGGGACCTTCGTTTACCATTACCGCGAGTTTCATCTACTTCCGTCCTTCGCTACTCGTTGCACATCCAATTCGGTCAGCTGATTAAAGTGGTGCGGTTAGCGCCGTGCACTAACCGCACCCTGACCGACTGGCACAGCCTGTCTGCCCGACCGCTCAGAAGCGGATGTGGGTGGAGGCGTTCAGGCTGTTGCGCGCACCTCTCCAGTTGTCGATGTGGTACTTGGTGAACGGCAGGCCGGTGACCTCGAAGAAGCGGGGCCAGCCGATGCGCTCGATCCAGTCGTTGATGCGCTCCCAGTCCTTGGCGCCTTCCTTGTAGGCGTTCAGGATGCGCTTGACGATGGCGGTTGCCTCGGGCCAGCGCGGCGGGTTGTTGGGGATGCCGGCAGCGACCAGCTTCTGGAAGGTCGGCTTGCCGCGGGCGTTGGAGTGATTGCCGCCCACCCAGATGGCGAGCTTGGTGTGCTCGGCATCGTTGATCTGCATCGGGGGGCAGGGCGGATAGCAGGCGCCGCAGCAGATGCACTTCTTCTCGTCAACTTCCAGCGAGGGCTTGCCGTTGACCATGGCCGGACGAATGGCTGCCACCGGGCAGCGGGCAACCACGGAGGGACGCTCGCAGACGTTGGAGACCAGGTCGTGATTGATCTTCGGCGGCTTGGTGTGCTGGACGTTGATGGCGATGTCGCCCTGACCGCCGCAGTTGATCTGGCAGCAGGAAGTGGTCAGGTGCACACGGTTGGGCATGTTGCAGTTGCGGAACTCGTCGATGAGCTCGTCCATCATCGCCTTGACCACGCCGGAGGCGTCGGTGCCGGGGATGTCGCAGTGCAGCCAGCCCTGGGTGTGCGAGATCATGGATACGGAGTTGGCGGTGCCGCCGACGATGAAACCGGCGTCTTCCAGTGCCTTGATCAGCGGCTCGACCTTGGCCTCGTCGGTGACCATGTACTCGATGTTGGAGCGCAGGGTGAAACGGACATAGCCGTCGGCGTACTGATCGCCGATGTCGCACAGCTTGCGCAGGGTGAAAACGTCGAGGATACGCTGGGTGCCGGCCTTGACGGTCCAGATGGTGTCGCCGCTGTAGGCGACGTGACGCAGCACGCCCGGACGCGGGTGATCGTGCCACTTCCACTGGCCATAGTTCTTCATCATGACCGGGTGGGTGTACTGGAAGCCGTCAGGGCAGCCGGATTCGATCGGCTGGCGCATGTCTTCAAGTGCCATGGACTTCTCCTGAACTTAAATTAATACAACTCGGTTTTGATCCGGGGGCGGGATGCGCCCCCGGTCCATTGCAGACTGGAGACCTGCTCAGCTGGCAGCCTTCTGTTCCTGCTTGCGCTGGAACCACTTCTCGGCTTCCTCGTCCCAGCCGTCCATGCGGACGTAGGAGACCTGGCGCGGATAGGCAACCATGTTCGGGTCGGGATCGATGCCGATGCCCTCGAGGAAGTTGACCAGGCCGATACGCTCGATCATCTCGCCGCAGCGCTCGTGCTCCAGACCGTTCTCGGCCCAGAAGTCGATGATTTCCTCACCCATCTCGGTGATGCGCTCGTAGTCTTCCTCGTTCTCCAGCTTCATGAACGGAACCACGACGGTGCCCATCAGATCGCCGATCTTGAGGGTGCGCTTGCCGCCGATCAGGATGGTGACGCCCTTGTCGTTGCCGGGGTGCAGGGCCTTCGGCATGACGTTCAGGCAGTGCATGCAGCGTACGCAGTTGTGATCGTCGACGGTGATGGTGTCGTCGTCGTTCAGGCTGATGCAGTTGGTCGGGCAACGGGAGATGACGTTGTCGATGATGTACTGGCGACCCTTGGCCTCGACGTAGTTCTTGACTTCGTCCTGGTCGATCTGCATCTCGTCGCGCCAGGTGCCGATGATGGCGAAGTCGGAACGCTCGATGGCGTTCTGGCAGTCGTTCGGGCAGCCGGAGACCTTGAACTTGAACTTGTACGGCAGGGCCGGACGGTGCACGTCGTCGGTGAAGTTGTTCAGCAGTTTGCGGTGGATGACCTGCTCGTTGGCGCAGGACATCTCGCAGCGGGCGGCACCGACGCAGGACATGCCGGTACGCACGCACGGACCGGCACCACCCAGGTCCCAGCCGTAGTCATTGATCTCGTCGAAGAAGTGCTGGGTGCCATCGGTGTTGGTGCCGATGAACATGATGTTGCCGGTCTGGCCGTGGAAGGTCACCAGGCCGGAACCGTGCTTCTCCCAGCTGTCGGCCAGCTGGCGCAGCATGTCGGTGGTGTACATGTTGCCTGCGGGCGGCTGCACACGCAGGGTATGGAATTCCTTGGATTCCTGGAAGGCGTGACCGACTTCGGAGAAACGCGGGATGATGCCGCCGCCGTAACCGAACACGGAAACCGTACCGCCTTTCCAGTAGCCCTTGCGGGTCTCATAAGAATGCTCGAGCTGACCAAGCAGGGAGTTGGCCATGCCGCGAATACGGTCGCTGTCATGGGTGTCGCGCAGACGCTTGATACCGGAAATGAAGCTCGGCCACGGGCCGTTTTCCAGTTCGTCAAGCATCGGAGTTTCATGGTGCTTATCGGCCATGTCGGTCTCCTTGAGTTTGGAATGGCTGGTTGTGCATTTCGGGCGCCTTGAACAACACCGCCGGCACCCGTTCCACTACAACATCTAAATTCTATTTGAGTACCACGTCGATCGCGGACCGCTTCTCACGGGCCGCGTGCAAATCGTGCGTGCTGATACCCTTCTTGAGCACTCCGATTTTCCGTGCTGGGAAGTCTATGTACCTGAGCGCGAAGTGAATACCCTACCCATGGGGTGTTTGGGCCGCAGTAGACTATCCCAAATGGAGTAGGTGTGCAATGTCCCCCATTCCGGTCCACGACAGGATATTGGCAGGCTCTCTGTCGGGGAATTTTAAATAATCAATGTTTAATTATATACTTACAAAATCGTCCCGCTCAAGCTGCCGCCGAGCCTGCCGCGAGCCGGACAGACGGCTGGTTTTTAGCATCCTGCCCACCCTAGAATAGCCGCGTTCCGAATGCCCCGGAGAATCGTTTGACCATGGGTATATCCGCCTCCCCCGAGATGACTGCCGCGACCTCACTGCCGGGCAACCCCTTCGATCCCGAGGCTGCGGCGGCCTACGCGGTCTGGCGCGAGCTCAAGCTGGCACGCCTGCCGGCGTCGGCCGAACTGGTGGTGTCGCTGGCCGATCCCCGGCGGCTGACGCCCGCCGAGCACGCGGCCATGCTGGATCGTCTGCAGCGGGTCAATCTGGTGCTGTACCAGTTCGATCCGGCCATCACCGACAAGCACGCGATCCGCGCCCTGGGCCGACAGTTCGGTCTGGAGCGGCTGGACGGCAATCTGTGCGCCGATGCTGACAGCATCACCTCGTTGCAGGTCTCCAGCGACGGCGCCAAGGGCGAGTACATTCCCTACACCGACCGGCGCCTGAGTTGGCATACCGACGGCTATTACAATTCCCCGGATCAGCAGATCCGGGGAATTGTCATGCACTGCGTGCGTCCGGCGGCCGCAGGCGGGGAGAGTGCGTTCCTGGATCACGAACTTGCATATATATTGATACGTGATGCCAATCCGGCCTGGATCCGGGCCCTGATGGCGCCGACCGCCATGACCATCCCGGCCAACGTGTCGCAGGGCCGGACCATCCGACCGGCGCACAGCGGGCCGGTATTCTCCGTCGATCCGGCAACCGGCGCCCTGCACATGCGCTACAGCGCCCGTACCCGCAACATCGTCTGGCGGGACGATCCCGATACCCGGGCCGCGGCGGCCTTCCTGCAGGAGCTCTGGAGCGGGGACTGTCCCTACGTCTATCACCATCGGCTGGTGTCGGGGCAGGGCATAATCTGCAATAATACCCTACATAACCGCTCAGGATTTCGGGACGACCCCGATCCGGACCGCGGGCGCCTGCTGTACCGGGCCCGCTATTACGACCGGGTGGCGGGCACCGCCTTGCAGGAGGTGTTCCCACCGGCCTGAGCCCATGGCCATAGACGAGATCCGGCCGGCGGCGACCGTGTCGCCGGCCACGTGAGGAGGCACTGATGTTGTGGTTGAGTGAGATCCTGCTGCAGGAACACGAGATGGATTCCTTCGATCAACTGTGTGAGAAGATCCAGGAGCGTGCTGCTCAGGGCGAGATGTTCTTTCGCATGGACGTGAAGCCGCCGTTCCAGGATACGCCGGTGGACTGGGAGGATCGACTCGAGGCAGCCTTTGCCCAGGCCAACAGAAGATAATGGCTTAAATCCGGTTAGCAGCATGAATACTGCTGTTATACCGGTATATTGGAAATTTCATGATGCTCAAATCAGGTGGTAAAAGATGATGTTCTGGCAGGAAGAGCGGGACGAGGACAAGCCCTACCAGGTCCCGGACGATATTATCGATATCAATTACCGGATCACGGCCCGTACGCTGCCGCTGGATCACGCCCATGCCCTGTCCAGCGCCCTGCTCGAGGCGCTGCCCTGGCTGGAGGAGGAGGAGGCTGCCGGTATCCACCTCATTCACGGCGCCGAGTCCGGAAACGGCTGGTACCGGCCCGAGGACGTGAGCAACGAGTTGCTGCATCTGTCGCGGCGCGCGCGCATGAGCCTGCGTATCCCGAAGGCGCGCCAGGCGGATGCCGAGGCCCTGGTGGGACAGATTCTCGACATCGACGGCTATTCCCTGGAAGTCGGCGAGTCCAGCCTCAGGATGCTCAGCCCCCTGCCCACGCTGTTTTCCCGTCACGTCAAGACCGATCCCGGACTGTCGGAGGCGGAGTTCCTGGAATGGGCGGCGGCCCGGATCAAGTCGCTCGGCATCCCCGTGCGCAAGCTGATGGCCGGCAAGAGCCATGCCTTTCAGACCCCCGACGGCATCCTGCACACGCGCAGCCTGATGATCGCCGATCTGGAGCCGGAGTCGGCCGTGATGCTGCAGCAGAAGGGTATCGGCGAGGGCCGCAAGATCGGCTGCGGCCTGTTCATTCCGCACAAGGGCATCAAGGCGGTGAAGGATACCAACTGACGCCTGTACGCCGCGGCAACGGCCGCGGCGCTTTCAATCAGTACTTGCTAATTTACAAAACTGCCCGTTTCAGGGTATATTCCGCGACTTTGTGATTTTCCGATCCGTGATTGGCTTTGAACCAGAGGAAGAGTCATGGCTTACGAACTCAACGGCAAGACCATTGAAACCAACGAAAACGGCTATCTCAACGATCCCAACGAGTGGACCGAGGATCTGGCGCAGGTGATCGCCGACGCCGAGGGCGGCATCGGTCAGCTGAGCGATCAGCACTGGGATATCATCCACTACCTGCGTGACGAATACTTCAACAACAATCAGAACCAGCCCAACGACCGCACCATCCTCAAGGAGATGGCCAGCAAGTGGGGCACCAAGCCCACCAGCAAGGACATGTACGCGCTGTTCCCGAAAATGCCCTCCAAGCAGGGCGGCAAGGTCGCCGGGCTGCCGGAGAGCCGCCGCAAGGGCGGATACTGAGCGCTGGAGCCCCTTGCCCATTTGGGATATAGTTGCGGGCCGACCGTGACGGTATAGTCCCGCCCAGCACCTGAAAATCGACGATTATGGCCCACTAGCCGGAGGCGAGTACGATGAGCGACAAGGCTGAAGCGATCAAGAAAATGATTGAAATGCAGAAGAAATTCATGGCATACGAGCACCAGAACGGGCTCGATCCCAAGGACTACTACGCACCCGAGTCCGGCCATGACCTGGACGGCTTCCGCAAGGAATACCGCGACCTGGCGATGTCCGTGGTCGATCAGGCGCACAAGGAAGTCGGCTCCAAGGCCTGACTCCCGGCACTGCAGAAAAAAGCCTCACCTGGTGGGGCTTTTTTTATGTCCGGGGATTGCCCGGCTCCGCGGGGTTCAGACCTCTGCCCACATCCGTACCAGATTGGTGTAACTGTTGCTGACCAGGGTGGTCTCCTGCTCGTCGGGCGATTTCTCCAGCAGCAGGTCGCGCGCCCGGGCCAGAGAGTAGAGCAGTTCGCGGCGACCCGGGTCCCGGACCAGGCTCTGGGCCCAGGTCACCGCCACCAGCCGTTCCCCGGCGCTGACCGGGGCCACATGATGGGTGCTGGAGGAGGGGTAGACGACCGCATCGCCGGCCGCGAGTTTGATCCGCTGTTCGCCGAAGCTGGAGCGGATCACCAGTTCGCCGCCTTCATAGTCTTCGGGTGAGCTCAGAAAGACAGTGGTGGAGACATCCGAGCGGTAGCGCTGCCCCATGGGTCCCATGACCGGGTCGTCGACGTGATCGCCGTAATCCATGCCCGGGACATAGCGCGCATAGAAGGGCGCGGCCACGCGGTGCGGCAGTACGGCCTGTTGATAAACCGCATGCTGCACGAGGGAGCCCATCACAATGTTATTCAGCCTGGTGTATAGTTCCTGCTCCTGAACCATCTCTTCGTTGTGTTTCACCCGGTTCGCTTCCCGCCCGGCGGACAGCCGGCCATCCTGGAACCGGGCACCGGCCATCAGGGTGCGGATCTGCTGCAGCTGTTCGGTGGCGAGCACGCCGGAGAGCGTCAACAACATGTTCAGGGACTCCAGTCACAAGAGGTCGACCATGATACTGAATGTTCACGCAGGGGAACAAACCTATTCCATCGATGTGCCCGAGCATCTGCTCGATGAGGCTGAAGAATTCTTCAGCCGCATGGACGAGGACATGAGCCGCGGCTATCAGATGAGCCGCACCTGGGTGGACAATCCCGATGTCTACATGCGCTGCCAGATCGTCGCCGACAAGCTGCTCACGGCACTGGAAAGCCACAATGAGAGTCTTGGCGTAATGATGTCCGCCTACCTGCTCAAGCGCATGCCCGGCATCAGAACCGTGCATCTCAATCTCGAAGGTGACATGACCGAGCATGATTTCGATCTGGCCTGAGCCATGGCCGAACTGCTGCAGGTCACCGCGCCGCTGCTGATCCGTCACCCCGACGGCATCCGCCATATCATGGTGGAACGCTTTGCCCATCCCGAGGGCCTCCTGTATTTCGAGCCCTTCTGGCATCTGCATCGTCCGGCCGCGCGGGCCATTCATCTGGCTCGCGGCGGCATCCGTGGCGAAGGCCCCTGGCGGCTCGGCGGGGCGGTGATCACGGTACTGGGCTGCCAGGGCAGCGACCCCGAAATGGCGGGTCTGTACGCCGAATGGCAGGCCTTTCTCCAGAACGGTGCGCCGGGTTATCCGGCCGCTGCAGCCATCCATGCCCTGGCCCGCGAGCAGGGCGCCATCTGCCCGGACTGATCCGAAATCCCGGCCGCCGCCCGCCTCGGTCCCGCCTGCCTTTTGCGGTCATTTCGCGGCCGGGGATTTGTGCCCTGGTCCACAGAATACTGCGTGCAATCTGACAAACTAGCATCAGATACATGCTGGATACCGGATATGCAGGCAGAAAATACCACGAAGAATATCAACCTGATTGCGACCATGCCCCTGTTCGAGGGGGTGCCGCTCAATGTGCTGCACTGGGTCAATGAACGCTGCGAGATCGTCCGGGTCTTCGCCGGCCAGACCCTGCTCGATCCGGCCCGCCGCAACGATGCGGTCTATATCATCATTTCCGGTTTTGCCCAGGTCCGCAATCCCGGCCAGGAAGACCAGGCGCTGGCCTACCTGATGGAAGGCCAGTGCGTCGGGGAGATGTCCGTGATCGATGGCGGTCAGCCCTCGGCCCGGGTGGTGGCGGATAGCGACTGCAAATTGCTGGTGATCGAATCCGCTACCCTGTGGGAACTGATCGGCATGGCTCCGGTAGTGGCGCGCAACCTCATGCGCACCCTGTCCAGCCGGCTGCGCTACGACAACGAGGTGATCCTGGAGAGCCTGCGCATGCAGCGTGCCTTCGAGCACGATGCCCGGGTGGACCCGCTTACCGGCATGCACAACCGGCGCTGGCTGTGCGAGATGCTGGATCGGCAGATCCAGCGCTGCAGTATCAGCGGCGAGGCGTTGTCAATCCTGATGCTCGATGTGGATCACTTCAAGCACTACAACGATACCCACGGCCACCTGGCGGGCGACTGTGCGCTGCAAGCCGTGGCCCAGGCGATCCGGAGTGGGCTGCGGGTGGCCGACACCACGGCCCGCTTCGGCGGCGAGGAGTTCGTCGCGCTGTTCCCGGGGGTCGATATCGCCGCTGCCCACGGGATTGCCGAGCAGTTGCGCCAGGCGGTGCGCGAGTATCCGGTGCTGGACTTCCAGGGCCGTTCGTTGCCCGGGGTGACTGTGTCCATCGGCCTGACCGCCCTGGCGCCGGGGCAGGGCCGGGACCAACTGCTCAATGCCGTGGATGCCGCGCTTTACCGCGCCAAGCACGCGGGGCGTGACCGTATCAGTGAGTGAAACGGGCGCGCCTCAGCCGCGTACCAGCAGCAGCCCGAGCCCGGAGATCGCCAGCAGGGCAAACGCCAGCCGGCGCATCTGGACAATGGGGACATGCCGGGTCAGACGGGCACCGAACTGGGCGGCCAGCAGCACCGGAAACAGGCACCAGGCCGCGGCCTCCAGCATGGCCGGCTCGAATTCGCCGCGCAGGATCTGCACGATGAGGCGCAGCAGCGTACTGAGGAAGAAGATCGCCAGCAGGGTCGAGCGGATGCGCGCCATGTCCCAGGGCTGGCGGTAGATGTGGAACACGATCGGCGGTCCCGCCGTGCTGAACAGACCGCCCAGCAGCCCGCCGGCGGCGCCGCTGATCAGCCCGGCCGCCGCCCCCGAGGGGCGGGGCAGGGGATGCGGGCGGAAGAACAGCACCAGCGCCGCGGCCAGGATCACCGCCCCCAGCAATTGCTGCAGCAGCACCGGCGTGGCCGTGTTCATCCAGGCCAGCAGGGCCATGCCCAGCGCGATCATGGGTGCCAGCCCCAGGGTCATCCAGCCCAGCTGCGGCCAGTCGATGGCACGGGGATGCCGGCCCAGGACCCAGGCACCGTTGGCCATCGAGATCATGCTCACCACCGCGGCCAGAAAGGGAATGGAGGCCAGTCCCAGCAGACTGGCCAGGCCCATGACGATCAGGCCCAGGGCAAAGCCGGTCAGGGCCTGGATGAAGCTGCCGGCAAAGGCGAGCAGAACGAGCAGGGTCAGTTCGAACGGGGTCATGGCAGCGGTTTGCGCATGAGAAAGTGCGGGATGCTGCCGAACAGGGTGTGCGAGGGCGCGACCACTGCATAGCCGTGATGGGTATAGAAGTCGACCGCGGCCTGCCGTGCATGCAGCCGGATTTCGCCCAGATCCCAGTCCCGCGCCTGCTGTTCGAGCGCCTGCAGCAGGGCCGTGCCGACGCCGCGGCCGCGCCAGGCATCGACCACGGCCATGTAACGGATCTGACCCCGCGTGTCATCGATACAGTGCAGGCGCCCGATACCGATCAGACGGCCGCTGCGGTCCTGCACCTGCAGATGGAAGGCGACGTCTTCGAACTCATCCCGCTCGCTGCCGCGCGGCTGCTCCCAGGGTGCACGCAGCAGCTGCCAGCGCAGGGCGAAATAGCGCTCGAAGTCGGCGTCGCTGACGGGACGGCTCACACGAAAGTCGGGGGACACTCAGGCGAATACCACCCAGGTGGTGGCGATGTATTTGACGCCTTCATGCAGTTCCACGGCGCGGTGTTCGTGGGTCCAGAAAGGGGGGAACAGGATCAGCTTGCCCTGTTCGGGGCGCACCTTGACCTGCTGGAACAGGAACTCGGTCTCGCCGCCGGGTCCGGGCACGTCGTTGAGATACCACAGGGCGACCAGCTGGCGCTGACTGAACTCGTGACTGCCGCCGTCGATGTGCCAGTGATAGTACTCGCCCGGCACATAGCGCTGGATGCCGTAGCCCATGTCCTTGAACGGGCCTTTGAAGTAGGGAAAGGCCTCGCGGAACTCGCGCAGGGCAATGCCCAGCGATCGGAACAGATTGTTGTCCACGTCCTTCCAGTGCGGCTTGCCGCTGACCACCAGGTCGGTGGTCTTCTTCACCCCGGCGTCCTCGTTCGCCGTCTGGCCGATGCGGCCCCTGTACTGCTCCTCCTGATGCGCTTCGAAGCGCTGGATGATGTCCTGGCAGATGAAGTCGGGCAGGGCATTGGGCTGCTCGAAGATGAAGGAATTGGGCTGGATTTCGGTGAGGGTGCGCAGCGGCGCACGCTGCGGGCTGTCATGGGACATCATTGAATCGACCGGGAATGGAAAGGAGGCAATTCTCTTACAGCGCGTTGGTCTCGATCAAGTCGGGAATGCGCTGCATGGAATCGCGGCCGTGGCGGCGGAAGTCATCCAATACGGTCTCGGCCACCCGCTGCCAGTGTGACTGACTGCGCTGGATGATCTGTTTCAACACCGAATCGTTGCCCTCCCGGTGCCAGGTCTGATAGGCCTCGACCAGGCTGGGCATGAGGCTCTTGCGCATGTTGGTCAGGGTGGCGAAGTAGAAATGCAGGCTGGCCGAATCCGCCTTGTCCAGCAGCCGGGGCAGGGTGGACAGGGCATCTGCCAGGTTGTCGCGCACAGCGCGCGCCTGGATCTCGGCCTTGGAGCGCGGGAAGCTGGCCAGCATCTCCTCCCACTCCGGGCCCAGTTCGCGGCCGCACTGGACCTCGCCGATCTCGTGCAGGATGAGGGTATCGATCTGACCCTCAGCCATGGCGTCCAGGGCGCCGTCGGGGTCGGTGTCGAAGTCGTAGCAGCGGATGGCCCGGCCCATGGGATTGTCCAGCCGGTTCCAGCGCCATTCCTCCATCTTCTCCCAGATCATCTGGCGCAGGGCCTGGCGGCGGATGAAGATGGTGCCGTTCAGGGACATGGCCGGGGGCGAAGTGAGATCGCGGGCGAATTCCTCGCCGGCGACGATCAGCCGGTATTCTTCCGTGTCTTCGTGCCGGTCCAGCCGGCCGAGGAAAAAATGCGGTTTGGCCCGCTGGCCGTAACCGGCCGAATAGACCAGTCCTTCGGGGAGCAGTCGGGTGTTGACCGTCTCGGCCTCCAGCGGGTCGATGGCCTGATCCCCGACCGGAAGGTGGACGAAATCACTCTCCTCGAGATCTTCCCACAACTGTTCCCGCGCCCGCAGCCAGTCGCCGACCTCTTCATGGGGCAGGGAATCGGCGTAGGCATAGCCCATCTCCCAGCGGTAGAATTCACGCATCTTCATCAGGTAGACGCACAGGGTGTAGTCTCCGGCGTGCGCGGCATCGGAAATGTGACAGTTGTGCTGTACCGAGTCTCTCAGGCTGCGCCACTCGTCCTGCATTTCAACATCCTCTGCAACGGGACCTCCGCCAACAAGAGTAGGGCACTCAGAGGCGGATTGCCGTGAAATCCCGAGTAAAATGGTATACTATTGGCATCCTAGCATGGGCCGGGGCGGATGCAAAGCCAATCCAGGCTGGAATTCGCTTCAATAAGATGGCTCACCCTATTGAAATAAATCAGTAAATCAGGGGAATTATTCCGTGCGTATCAAGACCCGTTGGAACAACCAGGACAAGCAGCGCACCATCGAGGAAACGGCCAGTGCGCTGAGCTTTACCCTGTGGCGGATGTGCATGCAGTCGCTGCTGAATCTGGAGAACGAGGGTTTCCAGACCGACACCCAGATGCAGCGCCTGACGGTGATCGAGGAATACCTGGCCTTCCTGCTGCATGCGGTGGACCGGATCGTCTACAACAAGATGGACGAGGAAGAGCGGGCGATCTTCATCAATGCCCTGGCGAAGAAACTGGCCGACTATGTGCAGGACAACGGCCGCGACCTCGGCGGCGCGGGCGACTATCGCGCCCCCTTCATCGAACTGCTCAATGACCGCATGGACGGCTATGCCGAGTTCGGGTTCTTCGACTTCGAACCGAGTTTCCAGATGTCACGCTATTTCGGCGACGCGGTGACGCGGGTGCTGGGTGAGCATCAGCGCAAGTGGGTGACCACTCAGGTCATCGACATCGAGGTGCCGTTTTTCATGAAGACGATGAAACGGGCCATCACCAGTCTGCTGCCGGAATTGCCCAGAGAGGAAACGGCCTGAGGCTGATGCCTCAGGCGCTGCGGCGGCGGGCAATGCCCGCCAGGCCGATCAGACCACTGCCGAACAGCCAGACGGCGGCGGGGACGGGGACGGCGGAAACCTCGACCTGGGAACCGAGGAAAGTCACGGCTTGTTGTTGGTACGTGACGGCTGAATAGAAATCACCGCCCTTTAACGGATCGGTCGTGACCGCCATCGTCAATGCTGTATCGCCTGCCGCAAGTGCCTGGAAGGTCAGGGTTCCTACAATCCCCGCTTCCAGACCCGAATCGCTCCCGAAAGCCAGTCCTTCCAGTCCGCTGCTGACCGGGTCCGGCGAGCGGTCATAGGCAGGGTCAAGTACGAGGGTTGTGGTGGCGGTTGTGAATCCCTGGAAACTCAGCAGGCTGTTGTCAAAGAAGAAATCAATTGCGCCGCCAAACGTCGGATCGCCCGAGAAATCGATGAGCAGATCAAACGACAGGCTGTCACCGGGCGCGGCCTGCGTGGTCTGGGGAGACAGGCTGATGGACGCGGCATTGGCCGTTGCAGTGAACAGGGCTGCCAGCATGGACAGAAACCGAATGGATGTTTTGGCAGAAAGTTTCATTGGATTACCCTTCAGTTTTATTCTGGCAAGTTCTATAGCAAGCATCACGCCAGATAAAAAAGATGCTTTATTATCATGAGGCTGCAATATCAAACTGAGTTTGGTTACTCTGAATGAAAAGAATCTCGACGTCTCATGCGCGGTTTGTTCAGTTGTGTTCAGCCCGAGAATCCCCTAATACGCTGAAAATCCATAAGATAAAATCAGGCCACGTGCTATGGGTGAGCAAGGGGCAGTGGAGAAAGTGTAAATAATTCCGAACGCTCATGGATCGAGTGCGCTGGGACCGGGGGTGCTGAAGAAGAATGATTTCAGAATTGCCAGATCAGCGAAATTCACGGCCCCGTCACCGTTGAGGTCCGCGTGCGGGTCGGTGCTGAAGAACGCTGATTTCAGATAGGCCAGATCCGAGAAGTTCACTGCGCCATCGTTGTTGAAATCCGCATCGCAGCGATTGCCGTAGCCGTCCCCGTCCGTATCCCGCTGTGGTGCATTGGCGTGCAGGATGCAGTTGTCGCAGGCATCACCGATCCCATCTCCATCCTGGTCCCGTTGGTCGGCATTGGCCGTGTCCGGGCAATTGTCGCTTCCGTTGTCGATGCCGTCGCCGTCGCTGTCACAGACATCACCGATGCCGTCGCCATCCCTGTCCGCCTGGTCCGGATTATGGACGTCCGGACAGTTGTCCAGGTCATCCAGCACCGTGTCGGCATCCGTGTCGGGATGCGGGGCGAGCAGGACCAGCGGTTCCTGAATCCCGTCGGGATCATCCCCGCACAGCGACAGGGAAGCCCCGCAGGGTGCGGGATCGCCCATGGCGATCAGGGCCGCCTTGACGTCGGCCGGGCCGGCGCCGGGATTGGCTGCGAGGTACAGGGCCGCGGCGCCGGCCACATGCGGGCTGGCCATGCTGGTGCCATGCAGATACTCATAGTCGTCATCGAGATAGGTGGAATGGATTTCCACCCCGGGGGCCATGATGTCCACGCCGGTGCCGTAATTACTGAAGCAGGCGAAGGAATCGTCCTGCTTTTCAGTGCATTTGCCATCGGCGGTCGCGTAGGTGAAGCCCAGGCTTCCCCGGGCGCCGATCCGTCCGTCGCCATCGGCCAGGGCGGACACCGTGATGACGCCCGGATGATCGGCGGGGCTGGTGTACATGACATCGATGGCATCGTTGCCGGCAGAGGTCACCACGGTTATGCCGGCAGCGAGGGTGTTGTCGATGGCCTCATTGAAGTTGCGGCTGCCGGTGCCGTCATGGGTGAAGCCGAGGCTCATGTTCACAACCTCGATCTGGGCGGCGTTGGCAATCACGTAGTCCAGGGCGGCGATGATTTCCAGCAGCCCCGTGCCTGCACCGGGATCGGTGCCGAAGACATTCAGGGCCCAGATGCGCGCGCCCGGCGCGACCCCGACCACGCCGATACCATTGTCGCGGGCCGCGGCGATGCCGGCGACATGGGTGCCGTGGCCCTGCACATCATTGGCGCGGCTGTCGCCCGTATTGCAGGTGCCCGAGCGCGGGGTCTTCTGATAGCAGTAGGCATACTGGTAGACATTGAGGTCGGGGTGATTCAGTTCCACGCCGGTGTCGATAATGGCGATGTCGACATCCACCAGGGACTCGCTGCCGTCGATGCCCGCGCCGGGATGAAGTTCGGCGTTGATGCGGTCGATCCCCGTGGGCAGCTGCTGGGCATGCAGCTCGAAGCTGCGCGCCTGTTCCACATCGGCAACCAGGGGATGGTGCCGCAGGCGTTCAGCAGCGGCGGCGGGCAGGTCGATGCCCATGCCCTGGAGGGCGTGGTGGTAGAGGTATCTCGGCCTGGCCCCGATGACCTGTTCGAGTTGCCGTGCCGCCCGGTCGGGCAGGACATCCGGCTGAAACCGAACAACGTAGCCCCGGCTATCAGGAGAGGCCGGGGGAGCGGGAGGGGCGGCGGCAAAGGTGGCCGGTGATCCGAACGCACACAGCAACATCAGCGTCCGCATCAGACGCGCTGCTGAATCTGACATGAGTTCCCCTCCAGGATTTTATTGTTGTAATGAAACTGCTCTGTTTGTAATCAACTACACCTTATCCGCAACGGGCGGGTCAACAGCGGACGGCTGGGTCCTGAATGAGGCGTGACATTCAAAATGATATTCAAGTCAATGTAATTAATCCGAATAATCATTCTTCAGTGCAGGACTTCGAACCATAAAAAAACCCACGATCACTGCCGGGTGGAGGCAGTGATCGCGGGTCTCGGGTCGGGCTGGAGCGGGGCTTACTTCTTGACCCACGCCTCGAAGCCGGTCGGATCCTTTTCCTTGCCCTTCTCATAGCCGGCCTTGTAGGCGTCGGTGATGCGCTGCTCTTCGCGCTCCGGGTTCAGCCAGTAGCCACTCTGCCAGCCCTGGATGAATTCGCTGTCGACGCCAGCCTCTTCCATCTTGGTCACTGCGTCATAGTATGCCTGATGCGGGTTCATGCTTGCTTCTCCTTCTCTGATCTTCGAACTGATCTCGATCTCGGTTAGCCGTGTATTTTCCACTATTTTGCGACAGTCGTCATCCCTGATGGGGTAACGGATTGCCGCGTCAAAATGCGTCGGCGCAGTGCCCGAAGCGAGCGTCTGCCGGACCGCATCCGCAGCCGACGCCAGGGAATCGTGCGGTTGCAGAGGATTCAGGATCGGCGCGCCAGCATAGAGCAGGCCCTAGTACTTCAGGGTGGGGGAGTATACAGACAAGTCAGGGCGCGACGTATATCCCCATAGAGGGATGCCTCGGCCGGGGCCGGCAGGAGCGAATTTACCGGAAAATCAAGCCTCAGGCAGAGGCGGCGCATCTTTTCTAAATCCTTATTATTTTGGTAAACTATTCGTTTGCACTGAATGAGAGCACCCTCTGGAGGCACCATGTCATTCGAAGACGACGTCGATTTCAGCAGCGCCATGGCGGCGTTCGAGGCCAAGCACTTTGCCCGCGCCGCACAGATGCTGAGCCCTTTCGCCCAGCAGGGCAACGCCGAGGCCCAGCACCGGCTGGCGATCATTTATCAGAATGGCCTGGGCATGACCCGCAATGACGAACTGGCCTATAAATGGATGCGCGCCGCCGCCGAGCAGGGCCACGCCCTGGCGCAACACGGCCTGGGGTTCATGTACCTCGAAGGCGAATGTGTCGAGAAAAACGGTGAGGAAGCGGCCAGATGGTTCCAGATGGCCGCTGATCAGGGCATGGCGGGCTCGCTGACGACCCTGGCCATGATGTACGAGCAGGGCAACGGGGTGGAGCAGGATCTTGAAGAGGCCCGGCGGCTCTATAAACTGGCCGGGTTTGACGACGCCGTCTGAGCGCGGCCAAAATCCTGCTGTTCAACATTAAGATATGCTTATAATCAGCTGTATATAAAATGGAACTTTCTTCGGTAGACGCCCTGCGCCTCAATGTCATGCTGGCCAACGAGTTGGAGGCGGTCCGCATCGACGAATCCTCCATGACTGTCTACGGCCTCTCGCCCCAGGGGGAGACGGCGGTCAGACTCAATCCGAACTGTCGGGATGAATCGTACGTCAAGCAGGTCAAGGAGTTGCTGTCGACCCAGGTGCTGGGCTCGCCGGGCGGCTATCCGGTCTATCTCAAACGCTGGACCCGCATGGGCCAGACCCGTGACAACAACCTCGACAAGCTGCTGATGCTGGGGGAGCCGGAGGCCGTGGTGGCCGTGGTCCACGCCCGGGGCCTGACCGAGGACCTGGCCCGACGGGCCTGGTGGGCCATGCCCAGCGCCGACAATGCCCGCAAGATGCTGGCCCGCGACTGCGTGGCCGCCAGCGATCTGGGGCGGGAACTGGCCGCGTTCCTGATCGAGTTCCTGCCGTTCGAGGAGAATCCCCAGGACATGATCGAGAGCGTGCGCCTGATCCTGCAGCCGGGGCTGATCGATGACGAAGCCCGCAGTCGGATCTGGGAGCGTGCCCGCCACAAGAACACCTACTATGTCGGTTTTCTGCAGACTGTTCCGGATGCGCTGCCTGCGGAGCAGCCCCCGCATCCGGCCCTGGAGGCGCTGCGGCCCGCGCTGGCCTTGCTGCTGGAGCAGGGCAACCCGGCCGCGCGGCTGCTGGACCGGATCTACAGCCCGGCCGGACAGGCCTATCTGCGCACGGTCGAGACCGTGCTGCGCAAGCCCAACAATCAGGACGTGGTGGTGGAGTTGTTCGAGGCGCTGAAGGACTATTTCAGCCCGGTGGCCGCGCCGGGCGAACGTCTGTGCGAGATCGATGCCGTGCTGATGCAGGCCGAAACCCGCAGACGGGACCCGGCCGCCAGCGGGGATGCGCCGCTGGCCGAACTGCTGGAAGCTGTGCCTGAGCATGCCGATGCCGTCCAGGCATTGTGCGTGTTCGCCGGGGTCGGCGAACGGCTGGTCGCGCCCATCTTCGCCCGCACCGATGCCATCGGCAGCGTGATGCGGCGCAAGATCGAACCCGTCACCACGCCCCTGTTCGACCATCTCCAGGTGCTGCGGGGCAAGCGCTGAGCGCCGTGTCCATCCAACTCAACAAGATCGCGCTCAACATAAGGGTCCGGTTGCCGGAACATGTGTTCGAGCGTCACCTGCCGTCCTCGCCCTACGTGATCGGTACCGAACTGGCCGATCAGGTGGTGGCCTATGCGCGCGAACACGAACTGGGCTATTACCCGGCACTGGATTTCTTCGAGAACAACGGCGGTCTGGATCCGGAACTGCTCGAGGCCGTCTCGCACACCAGCTGGTTCGTCGCCAATCTGGTGCGCGAGGAGATCCACCGCAAGCTGCGGCCCATCTTCGCCAGCCTTAATTTCCTGTCGGTGCAGACCGTGGCCTTCACCATGCCCGGGGTGCGCCCGACCCAGCTCAATGCCTACAACGAACTGGTCGAACACTATACGCCGGACACCGTCAAAATCGGTCTGGTGGTGGGGGTGTTCCAGAAACGCGACAACGATGAGGCCTTGACCCGCTGGGCGCGGCACACGGCCTACCGCTGGCTGAAGAACAGCTTCGAGGATTTCGAGGTCACCAGTGCCACGGCGGTCTAACCCCGCACCATCAGGATCAGCAGCACGATAAAGGCCACCACTGCCAGGATCGGCAGCAGTGCCGCCTGCCAGTCCTGACTGCTGCCGCGCGGGCCGTGTTTGAGCCAGTGATTGGCCGCCGGCCACAGCCTCCAGACCATCACCCCGAGCAGGGCCGCCACCGCGATCTTCATCCACATTTCCATGCGGTTCTCTCTCCAAAAAAACAGGCCACGGTGGAGACCGTGGCCTGGACGTGCTTCAGCCGATGCCGGCGGCCGGACTATTCGCGCCCGCTGAAGGCGGCCAGCAGGTGCAGCAGGTGTATGAACAGGTTGTGTATGTCCAGATACAGCGCCACGGTCGCGCGCAGGTAATTGGTCTCGCCGCCGTTGACGATGCGGCTGACGTCGAACAGGATCAGTCCGCTCATCAGCAGCACCACCGCGGCGGAGATGGCCAGCGACATGGCCGGGATCGCCAGGAAGATGTTGGCGATGGCGGCGATCATGACCACGATCAGGCCCACGAACAGGAAGCCCGCCATGAAGCTGAAATCGCGTTTGGTGGTCATGGCGTAGCCGGACAGGCCCATGAAGATCACCCCGGTGCCGCCCAGGGCGGTGGCGATGAGCTGGCCGCCGTTGGGCAGCGCCAGATAGTGGCTCAGTATCGGCCCCAGGCTGAAGCCCATCAGGCCGGTGAAGGCGAATACCACGCCGATGCCGGCAGCGGAGTTCTCGGTGCGCGGCAGCGCGAACCAGAGCAGGCCGAAGGCCACCAGCATGGCGACCAGAGAGAGGCCGAAGCCGGCCGACATCACGATCGAGACACTGGCCATGACGGCACTGAAGATCAGGGTCATGGACAGCATGGTGAAGGTGTTGCGCAGCAGCTTGTTGGTGGCCAGCATCGCCGTCTGCGAGCGGGCCATCATCTGTTCAGGGGTATTCATTGTCGGTTCGTCCTCCTGTGGATTGGCTACCACTATGACAGCTTGACTCAATCTAAAGTTCAGCATACCGATATGGCGGTGGCGGGACAAGCGCCTGCAGTCGATTGCATGGGGCGATTTCCATAGAAAAAACCTTGGCTTCGGCTGTCATGGGGGGCATAATGCGGCGCCTGCAGTCCGGTCGCTGTCTTCCGGGCGGCAACCCGGCCGAGCCGGAGTGTCGCGCCGGGGTTCCCTGGCAGTGTGACAAGAGCAGCAGTGTACAATCAGGTTCAACCGGAGGGGTGGCTGAGCGGTTGAAAGCACCGGTCTTGAAAACCGGCGAGGTTTAACGACCTCCGTGGGTTCGAGCCGAGTGCCGTCAGGCACGAGACAACGCCGCCGCGCAGCGGTGGCGGCCCCGCAAGGGGTGAGGGCGCGCCAGCGCGCCCGAATAATCCCACCCCCTCGCGGGACGCTCCGGCTCGATGCCGGAGTGTTGCGCCGGGGTTCCCTGGCAGTGTGACAAGAGCAGCAGTGTACAATCAGGTTCAACCGGAGGGGTGGCTGAGCGGTTGAAAGCACCGGTCTTGAAAACCGGCGAGGTTTAACGACCTCCGTGGGTTCGAATCCCACCCCCTCCGCCAATCATTCATATAAATCAATTAGTTATATAGATATATCAGATTTACCCAACTTCCAGCCCAACATTTTCAAAATGCACCCCTGCGGTTAGGATTCGAGTCAACCGCTGGCAAGCATTGCCCTATGCAGACCGCCACCACTGCAAAACGTGGTACCTGCCGACCGCATTCGGTATCTTGCACCCCTATGCCAATAACAATTCACCCGAAGGTCGGCCAGATCCTGCTATGTGACTTCTCCTCGGGGTTCAAGGTACCGGAAATGGTCAAATCCGGGCGGCCCGTGGTGGTGCTTTCGCCCACCATGAAGGGACGCCCCAATCTGGTAACGGTGGTCGCCTTGAGCACTGAGCCGCCGGACCCCGTGATGCCCTATCACCTGGAGTTGCCACGTGCCGCACTGCCGCAACTGAGCCGCTTTCAGGAGCGCCCCTCATGGGTCAAAGGCGATATGGTCTACACGGTGGGATTTCACCGGCTGGAGCTGGTCAGGGTTGGCAAGCGTGACCCACGGACTGGGAAGCGCCTGTACTTCACGCAGAGACTGGGAAGGGAGCACATGCGGCAAATATACGGATGCGTGCTGCACGGCCTGAATCTCGGGCATCTGGTGCCGCACATCTGAGCCCCAGAAATGACAAAGCCCCCAGAGCGGGGGCTTGAACGCGGCTCAGGCCGGCTTGTCATCGCCGGGCCTGAGTCGGCTACGCTGGGCGGACCTTTGCGCAGTCTCGAATGCCCGATGCCTACGGCAGAGCGGGAACGATTTAAGGGTCTCACGTGGCAACCAATGGTGTCAACCCGCCGATGCCCAGGCCAGGGCCACCAGCAAGCAGCGCCAGGGCCACAGCGCCGCCTCCGGGCGGCGTTGTTTTGTCTGGGGGGTCCGTCACCATGGACGGGCGAGCTTATACGGGCGCAGAAGGAGACGGTGGGGCTGAATACTGGAACACGGGGACAGCTCAAGGGCCGTGACGCTTCTGGCGGTACTCAGTCGGAACCGCCAGAAGCCAAGGTTCCCACCCTCGCCGAAGCCGGCATCGACAAGAAGCTCTCCAGCCGGGCGCAGGCGGGCCTCGGCACGGGCGAGTAGGTCGGTGTCTGGGCATAAAAAACCCCGCCACAAAGGGCGGGGGGTATGCCTGCCGCGCATCCTGGCAGATGACTGCTCACGGAGATGATGCCGCAGGCTGTCGGGGTTTTCGCATGAGGAACGGGCACTCTCCGACTGATCCCGGCGCGTAGGTGCGCTACTCCATCAAGCTGTACCCTCAGCGGGGGACTGATGTTCCTCCAGCGTTACGCCGGTGGCGTTGCTGACCGGCGGGTACTTCGCCCCATACTGAATGTATGTCGCGCTCTCCGCCGTGGCGTTGCTGCCGTCCTTATCCACCACGAGGCGGACATACCGCTCGCGGGGCCGGAACAGATCAATGACAAAGATCTCATCGTCATCGTCTGCCGCCACGCTCTGGCCGGTGTCCTCCAGATCGGCGGCATCGCCCATGCCGGTAGCCGTGCCGGACTGCGCCTTGATGGACGTGACCGCGCCTGTTGCCAGGGTGGCGAAGTGGGTAACGATCATCACACCTTCAAAGCCCTGCATATCCAGGACAGCGCCGTTTCGGTCAGCCGTGCCGCTGGCGTAGGCCAGGGCCGGGGTGATTTTCACGTTCTGATTCAGCAGTGACATTTTGATGCCTCCTTATGCCGGGGTGATGCCTTCGACCACGGCGAAGGACTCAGGGGTTTCAAGGGCGACGTCGACGCGCATGGATGCCAGGAACCCATACTGGTAGTTCTCGGCATACCGCTCCCGTAGGACATCAATTTGCAGGCCGGTGCGAACCCCGATCATCAGCGAATTGAAATCGCCCATAATCATCTTCGTCGCATCGGTGGCGCTGCCGTAGCTGTCATCAATCGGGATCTGAGTCGTGGTCAGGAACGGCAGGTCAACGAGGGGATCAGGACGCCGCAGCGGCTGGCCTTCGCCGTCCTTCATGCTGTAAATGTCCCGCCAGGTGCGCGGGTGCATGATGGCTGCCGTAGGCGGTCCGGCATTGTCCTGCTGAAGCTCGTACATGGCATCAAAGAACGAATCCCACGCGTAGAGCGGGAAACCGTCGGGCGTCGGCTGAGAAACCAGACCGATGCCGCTGGTGTTGACGATGCCCAGCGGCTCGTTACCGGCTCCAGAGCCCACCAGGGCCACGCGGTCGACCTCCAGGGCCAGGGACTTGCCGAAGCTGTTGAGGATGGCCGACTCGATGTTCATGGAATCCTCCAACAGTTCCCGCGACAGCTTCACCAGCCCGATCAGGGTTTTCGCCTGGAACCGGATACCGGCAAAGGTCGGGGTAGAGTCGTTGAAGTCGGCGGCGTTCTCCGCGTGCCAGGTGGCGCTCGGGTCCGTGATCTGCCGGGCAATCATGACGGCATTGCTCGGCAACAGGACGGTGCGCGCCCCGGCCTCGATCACGCGGGCCTTTGCCCGCAAGGTGTCCACCAGATCGCCCATAAGAGTGCTGGGGACGGTGTAGCCGCCTGCTGAGTCAGAACCCTCAGACAAGGCGCGGCGTTCGGCCTCGTTCTTCGGACCGAGAGCCATTGCGCGGATGAGGGAGCCCAGACGGACCTCGCTGCTGGGATCGGACAGGATCGGCGCGGCCCGCTGTTCCTTGGTCAGGACGTTGACCGGCTTGCCGTCGCGGGTGATCCAGCCGCTATCGGTCGGCTCGTGGGTACGCTGGCCGCGAAGGTGGGCCGCCGCCGCGCTGCGCTGCTGCTCACGCTCAACCAGGGCATCCTCGTGCGCCTTGTTGACGTCCTCCACCAGGTCCATCAGCGCATCGAACTCGCGCTGCTCAACCTCGTTAAGGTTGCGCTTCTCGGCTTTGGCAGTGGTATTGAGGGAAGATGCTGCCGCACGGATCTCGCCTTTCAGCTCGATCAGGTCGCGGACATCGTTGCGGGCTTCGTTAAGCCGCTCTTTGAACTGCGCTACTGTGTTCATACGAACCTCCATCGTGCCGGTAGGTTCGCGTCTCCACAGTAGGAGGGGGTTGCGCCTGCCGACACCAAATGAATTTGGAATTGTCGACAGCACCACCATCGCCTCCGCGCAGGAGCGTGCTGTTCTGGGTTGTGAATAGCTTGTTCACGCATCCGAGTATACCACTGTGGTTTTATCCAGCAACCCTATTCAGTTCATTGTCGCCTGTTCCATCCCAATATCGAACAGCGGCACATCTTCGTCATCGACGCGCAGGCGGCACGATATGGTCAGCGGGCCAGTTTCAGCGTGAACCGTGATCCGTGCCCGACCTTGCGCCACGGCCTGCCTCACTACATCGCTCGCGCCGGGGTCCAGGGACTCAATGCCGGTCGATACCAGCTCGGACAGTGCATCCGCGAATTGTTGGACTGCTTCATCTCGATTTGTCATGCTCTGTGTCTCCTGTTGTTTCATAGTGTCTCGTATGGCCTCTAATACCCCCTTGTTGAAACTCCCGCTGCTGCACAGAAAGGGGGCGCGTTGGTCAACGCACATAGGGTTCTGAAGATTTAGGGGGCTATGGTGGTCTCTCCATTTTTCCGGTCTGTTTTTCCCGTTTTTAGGCGGGATTAGCGAAAGAAAATTTCGGCGTTGGTTTCGGGAATCGCTTGTTTTCAAGATTATTGGGGCTATGGGTCTCTCTCCATCGACCTTTCCAAAAAAATAATGTGACAGCGCGATTTTTTTACTCGCGCGTTGATTTCCGGGGATGCTGGGCGGAACTTCATGCACCCTATGGGGCCTCCACATCGCCAGGTGCCTTGCCAGTCTGTACCCACCGGCGGAATGTCTTGCATTCCTGCTGAGTCTCTGCGCAGTAATTCCACAGATCACAGCCATCGCAAGGGCAGCCTCGGGTATAAGCCAAAAGCCCCTGCTGCAAGCTCTCCGGCTCTCCCTCGGGAGATCTGTCAGTCATGCCGCATTACCTCCCGCCTGCCGTCTCGGGGCCTCCTGTCGCGGCTCAGGCTCAGACAGTGCAACCGGCTGCACCGGCACCAGTTTGATCCCGACCATCAGGTACAGGAATTCGCGCAACTCTGGATCATGCCGGGCGGTGGCTCGCAACTGGATTGCCCGGCTGCCATCCTCTCGCTGCTCCAGCCGGCGGACGTGCCGGCGGTAACGGGGCGGCAGATCCTCCAGACGCAAGCGGTGGGTGAACTGGCGGCACTGGGTAGCGTCCTGTTTCATGCCGACCTTGGCCCGATGGACAGTGCAACGGCCTCGGACGCGGCGGACACAATCTCCGCACCTCATGCCCCACCCCCACACCACGGGCAGCCCTCGCCATCGCATTGCGGACAGTTGGACAGTTCGGACACTATTCCGGCATTAACGGGATCGCGCGCGCGCGAATCTGACGAACTAGGAGAAGTGTCCAAAGTGTCCAAGTGTCCAGATAGGGCAATCCCACGCCAGCGGACAGTCCCGCTTTTTATCTTGCTGAATCCACGCTCCCCCAGGGCCAGGCCGAAACGCATACTTGATACGGGCTGATGCCCGTTTGAAGTGGCCCATTCCCTGTAGCGTCCATACAGTGCGGCGGCGGGGGCCTCCTCGGCAGGGTCGGTCACACAGCAGGACTCGATAAACTCGCCCAACATATCCATCTCAGTGCGGTAGGTGCTCACTGCGGCCTTGACCGCCTCGGGCGGCTGTAGTCCATTGGTCTGCCAATCCAGACAGCCACGCACCGCCCATGCCAGGATGCCGGGCAGTTCATCGCGCAGCCGCTCGGGTAGCTTCGGGTCTACGTCCCGCTCGGGAATCTGAACCGTGAAGGGGATCAGCAGCAGCCGCCGCCAGATACCATCGTCGGTGCCGCGAATCTGGGGCTTGTGGTTGCCGCGAATCCATAGCTTGAACTGCGGCTGAAACTGGAAGTACTCACGCCGCAGGAACCGCGCTGTAATCGTGTCGCCGCCGGTCAGGTCTTTCACCAGGGACTCATTCAGGCGGGCGCCCTCGGGGGTCTCCGAAACAGTGACAAGGCGCGCACCGGCCAGGGCGGCAACATCGTTGGGGATGCCCGCGCCGCGTCCTGCGCTCAAGGTCTCGATTCGGGTCGGGGTGTGGTAATCGCCTGCCAAGGCGGCCAGGGTCTCCAGGAATACGGATTTCCCGTTGCGCCCTGTGCCGTACAGGAATGCCAGGACTTGCTCACTGGTCGCGCCGGTCAGCGAGTAGCCGGCCAGCCGTTGCACCAGGGTTCGGACTTCCGCATCAGGCAGGACACGGGCCAGAAAGGTCTCCCATGTCGGGCACAGTGCTGTGGCGTCGAAGTAAACCGCAGTGGCGCGGGTGTTCATGTACTCGCGGCGGTGCGGGTGCAAGTCGCCGGTCCGCAGGTCGATCACGCCATTGATCGCGGGGAATATCCACGGATCGCGGTCGAACGCATCAACAGGCGCGGCAAGGTCCGGTTGTGCCAGCCACAAGGCAGCCTGAACCCTGCCGGCCTGCTGAGATTGTTTTGCCCATGCCGCCGCTGCTTTCTGGTCGTCGGTGGATTCCAGCGCGGCGGCTTCGTTGTATATGGCGCGGGCGGTTTCGATTGCCTTGCGCCGCGCTAGCAATTCATCCCGCGCCCATTGGGTGCCATCCCATGCCATCCATCCCAACTCTGGGACATAGCGCAGATCCTCGCCATGCGCCGCGACAAGCCGTTGCGCATTGCCTGCGTCGGTGTAGGCCGGTGCCTGTTCACTCGCTGGAGGATATTGCCCAACACTGGCCGCAATCCGGTCAACGTCGGCACGGTCCAGGGGCGGGCGGCACCTTGCCTCATTGATTGCGTGCAGTGCGGGCGCGATTTCCTCCGCACTTAGCCCACGGCGGCGCATACTGCCCGCAAGGCTGGTCAGTGTGGTGTTGCGGGTCTGCTCCGGGATCGTGTCGCCTGTGGCTTGTATGGCCGACTGGTGCTGCTTTTGATCGCGCAGCTTCTCCAGCAGCCACGCCGGGGCCTCGCCTATGTCATCCAGGTCGCCGACTGCCTCCAGTCCATGCGCAGGCCACCATATGACGTATCCGCCATCGGTCCGCACATCGACTCCGGGCGCAATCTTGCCCGCGCTGCATTTCACGCCATTGACGTGCCGATACAGCAGGTGGTGCCCGCGCTGGGTCCGATGGACGCGACCACAGGCCAGATCGGCGGCGTGCTCGCTATGCCAGTCCGCTCCGCCTGGATCAATGTCAATCACTAGCAGATCAGTCACAGGGCCGGTCGGCACGCCGATCAGGGCACCGGGCCAACGGCTCCACCATCCCCTGATTGTGGTCGGGTCAGTGCTCGCGTCATGGAAGCCTCGGGCGGTCCGGGGCGATTTGTCCTCTCGGCAGGGAAACACCGGCAGGCCGGATTCAGCCAATTGCAGCGCAAACGCAAGGGCGCTATCATTCGGCTGTGTATCCATTGCTTGTGCCCGGTGCGCGGTTGCCTCCGCCTCCGGGTTTTTTAATTCCTGCATTTCGCCTCCTTCGTCCTCACGACGATGGTTAAGGTGTGCCGCGCAGCTTGCGCTCCAGGGCCTCCCGCTCGGGCGGCCTTGCCCGCTGGCGCAGTGCGCGTCGGGCTTCGTCGGTGCGGTTGCGCGGTGCCTGGACGGTATTCAGCGCGGCGCGGCGGATCTGGTCAGGGGTCGGGCTGTTCATGCTGCGGCGTCCTTGCGGGCCTTCTGCGCCCATCGCCAGATCGTGGCAACGGATACGCCATAGCGCGCAGCGAGTTGCTTGACGTTCACCATCCCGGTCAGCGGCGGCAGATCCAGGCCGTGGGATGCCTCCCACTCATGGATTGCGGTCGGGGGAAAGCGAGTTGAGCCGTTTAGCTTGATCGGCTGGGGAAATGGAACCATTGCGGCTTACCTCGTGTTAAATCATGGACACGAGTACAAACTAGCCGCATGCGGTGATCTATAGCACAGGGAAAAACCTTACCCGCTCAGATAGGGGCGAATTGCCTTGGCTATGTGATCCAGGCCGGTGGGGTATTCGGCCTCTGTGGCAATGATATGGACAAAACGGACCAGTGGGCTAGATTGACCGTCTCGGTGCCATGCCTTTGCATCGGGATCGCCGCCTAAGTCACGCCAGAGTTTGAGCGAACCAGCAATCATCTGATCTACTATCTCACCTTTTTGGGGCCGTCCGGATCTCTTACGGGGTACGGCGGTAGCGGCTGCTCGGCAAATGTCTGCGCCTTTGGGTCGTGGCCCCCATGCGTTCAAATCGAGCAAGGCATCAACAATCAGGCAACGGGTGTCATCATCAGCCTTTGTATATGCTGCCTCTGCCTCTGCGGGTGAAAGTTTTGAAATGGCGGCAAGGGTTCTCTTGATGTCTTGATTACTAACGCTCGGATCGCTGATAACCCGCAGATTTGCGCGGATCTCGTTGGCAAACTTTTCTATCCGTCTTGCCTCTCTATATGATAGGCGGCGGCCTATTAAACAACTCAGTTGCATACGCTGTGAAACGCTTAAGGGGCGGGTTCCATACCAGCCGCCCGCATGCAAATCGGTTTTTTTATAAGTGACTTTGCCGGCCATGTCAGGCGCTCTTATTCTGAATCGACACAACTTCGCCAGCCTTGGCCGGGCTCTTGAGATACCGTGCCCATTCCTGCATCAGCCGCGTGCGCTTGGTCAGCAGATCGCCGCGTCGGTAGGCCCGCTCTACTGCGTTGGGGATGGTGTGGGCCAGCGCCTTCTCGGCGACCTCTCGCGGGTAATTCGTATGCTCGGCGCACCAGTCGCGGAAGGTGGAGCGGAACCCGTGCGGCGTGCCTTCCACGCCCATCAGCTTCATGACCTTGGACAGGGTGGCGTCACTGAGCTGCTTGCCACGGGGGGAGGGGAACACATAGGGGCAATCCTCGAAGCGCGGCAGAGCCTTCAGCAGCTTCACGGCATCGGGGCAGAGCGGCACAACATGTTCCCGCTGCGCCTTCATCCGTTCGGCCGGCACGGTCCACGTCCGGGCCTCCAGGTCGATTTCCTCCCAGGTCGCCCCGCGGACCTCTCCAGAGCGGCCGGCGGTGAGTATCAGGAACTCCAGCGCTCGCGAGCCGACACCCTCACGCTCCCGCAGAGCGGCCATGAAGGCCGGGGCCTCGGCCCAGGGCAGGGCGCGGAAGTGCTGGACCTGTCGCAGCTTGCCCGGCTTGGGCAGGACGGCATCCAGATTGCCGCGCCAGCGGGCGGGGTTGTCTCCCGACCGGAACCCGGAGACGGTCGCCCATGACAGGACCGACTCAATGCGCCCTCGCAGCCGGGTGGCGGTCTCGGTTTTCTCCGTCCATATCGGCTCAAGTATCTGCACGATATGGGGCAGGGTGACGGCATCGACGGGGAGGCGGCCTATCACGGGGCTGGCGTAGGCTTGCAGGGTGGTCTCCCATTGGGCGGTATGCTTGGGGTTGCGGAACTCCTGGGCCTTGGCCTTGATGAATCGCCGGGCGGCTTCATCGAAGGTGATGACCTTGGCCTGTGCGGCTATCAGGGCATCCCTGGCAGCCTTGCGCTGCAATACCGGGTCAACGCCCTCCCGGATCTGCTCTCGCATCTCTCGGGCCTTCTCGCGGGCCTGTGCCAAGGGCACATCAGGATAGCCCCCCAGGCCGATGTCACGGCGCTTGCTGCCGACTGTGACGCGCAGTATCCAGCTCCGTGCGCCGGATTCGGCAACTTGGAGATACAGTCCGGCCACCCCGCCCACGGGGTTCAAACCGGGCTTGTTCAGTCGGCGCACTTCGGCTGCGCCCAGCTCCTTGGCTCTCTTCGGCATGGTTTTCTCCGTCGAACTCGGGATTTGAAACCCTAGCGATATGAATCAGGTACACATCGGAACGCCAACCTACCCATCAAGCTTTTGTTCTGTGTCTCCGCCATCAACAAGGGCTTTCAGACTCCCCACGTGGTACCCCTCAAAAAAATTGCAATTTAAGGCTACAGCATGAGACAGCCCTAGACAAGCGAATTTCACGAAACGCTGTAAATATAGGGAAGAATGCGATATATTGCGACACACTGAGACACCGGAGAGGCCGACACCCCCTCCGCCAATTTCAGCATCCATCGTTTCCTGGTCTTCCTATGACTGAAAAAATGGTCGTGGTGATCGACGGTCTGTCACAACTCGAATATGACCGCACCAAACCCCTGCCGCACAAGCAACAGCTGGCGCTGGATCGCATGGATCTGAAGATGGATCAGGGCATCCAGCTTCCTGCCGGCCGCCAGGATTCACCGAACTCACTGCAGCGGGCCCAGTTCGTGGCGCTGCAACTGATCCAGGCGGTCGAGGACGGCAACGAACCCATGGCCGCTGCCACCTGCGCCTATCTGGCCGAACGGATCCCGGAATTGCAGCAGATCATGGCAGAGCACAAGCCTACCGGCATGCACCTGGATCTGGTCTTTGATCGTCCCTTCATGAATGAAATGAAAATCGAGTTCTTCGATCCTTCCGGAGCGCAGTGAACCTTCCGGTTCGGCCGCTCATTTTGCAAATCATGTTAGGAAAGGCATCCCAGCGTCACGGTTGACCTGGACCGTTTGTAGGCTTTGGCGTACATGCCCGGCGGCGGCTGTTGAAACGCGCTGCCGCTTGACAGTTCAACAGTCCTGTCTATGCTTCCCAAGGCGTATCAGCCAGGAGCTGATTCTCCGTCAGACGGCAGGGAGGTATAGCCGCCGTGCCCTGGCCCGGGACGATCCCAGCCCCGGACAGCAGAAGATACCCCATGCCCGCAGTTCAGCGGGCCAGCGTGCATGGCGGCCAGTCATGCAGGGGGTGGCGTCTGTCAATCCTGCAGACAGTCTCACGGCGTACGTGTGCTTCGAGGGTCCTGTCATCAAGGAGGTGACGCGTGGCCAGTGAACCCCGTAATCTGCTGTTCTGGGATCCGGTTCGCGTCGGGACGGATCTGGCCCTTCAACTCGGACAGGCCGGCTGGCGGATCTCGCTGGCCGGCAGTCTGGACGAAGCCCGTCAGCGCCTCGCCAGCCGCCACTGCCCGGTGGGCCTGGCGTGGCTCAATGCCAGCGCATCCCGCGCTTGTCGGGACTTCGAGCAGTTGCTGCTCGACAGCCAGACACAGACCCAGTGGCTGGCGCTGGTTCAACCGGAGGATGTCCGCTCCGATGCCCTGTCCCGGCTGCTGGCCGATGGCGTCTTCGATTTTCATACCTTCCCGGTCGATTCCAGGCGCCTGCTGGACAGCCTGGGGCACGCCGCCGGCGTGGCTGCCATCCGTGCCAGTGCCCATGCGACGGCCGCAGGCGATGCGGTCACCGCAGGCGGCATGGTCGGCAACAGCGCGTGCATGCGGCAGCTGTTCCGGCAACTCGACAAGATCGGGCAGGTCGAGGCACCGGTCCTGATCACCGGCGAATCCGGTTCCGGCAAGGAACTCACGGCGCTTGCGATTCATCGTCGCTCCCTGCGCGCCAGCGGACCGCTGGTGGCGGTCAATTGTGCAGCGCTGCCGGCCAGCCTGGTGCAGTCGGAACTGTTCGGGCATGAGAAGGGGGCCTTTACCGGGGCCGTCCGGCGCAAGATCGGCCGCATCGAGTCGGCAGCCGGCGGGACCCTGTTCCTGGACGAAATCGGCGACCTGCCGCTGGAGCAGCAGACCAGTCTGCTGCGCTTCCTGCAGGAAGGCACGGTGGACCGGGTTGGCGGCACCCAGCCGGTGCGCATCGATGCGCGCGTCATTGCCGCCACCCACCAGGACCTGGAACTGGCCGTGGATCAGGGGCGGTTTCGCGAAGACCTGTACTACCGGCTGAATGTGCTGCGGTTGCAGGTACCGCCGCTGCGGGAGCGGACCGAGGATATCGAGGCCCTGGCCTGGCAGCAGTTCGAGCGCTTCGGCCGGGAACGCGGAGTGCAGGTCAAGGGGTTCAGCGAGCAGGCCCTGCAGTGCCTGCTGCGCCACGACTGGCCCGGCAATGTGCGGGAACTGATCAACCGGGTGCGGCGGGCGATCGTGATGGCCGAGGGCAGGTTGATCACACCCGCCGACCTGGGGCTGGATCGGCGCAACGGCCGCCGGATGGTGCCTTCCCTGCAGCAGGTGCGGGCCGAAGCCGAGAGCCGGGCGATCCGCACCAGTCTGCGTCTGGCACGCAACAATCTCTCCGAGGCGGCACGCTCCCTGGGGATTTCCCGCGTCACCCTGTACCGGTTGCTGGACAAGCACCGGATCCCGATCGGGCAGACTCGGGAGCCGCCGCCCGCAGAGGGGATCAGGGAACTGCGCATCAATGGCGAGGCGTCACTCGAACCGGGAGGCTGGTCATGCAGTACGGGGCGCGGTTGAGTCTCCTGACGCTGACCCTGGTCCTGGTCATGCCCGGGTTCGCTGACGAGGCGGACTCCCTGGCGCAGCGGCTGGAACGCATGGAACGGCTGCTGGACCAGCAGCAACGCCAGTTGGAGCGCCAGGCAGCCACCATCGCTGCCCAGGAGCGGCGTCTGCAGCAGCAGCGCCGGGCACTCGACAGCCTGAACCGGCAGGCCCTGCCCGCGACCGCACTCGAGGACCGGCGTGGCGCCGGACCCGCCGCGGCGGCCCCGGCGGTGCAGGCAGCCTCTGCGCCGCCTGCGCAACCGGTCGGGACGGCACCGCCGGCGAGCGTGTCGGAGCCGCCCGAGGTGCGCGCCATTCCCGAACTGGGCGGTGTCCTCACGCCCCGGGGTCAGCTGATCCTGGAGCCGGGGCTGCAGTTCTCCAATTCCCAGATCAATCGTCTGACCTTCATCGGGGTGGAAATCCTGGAGGCCTTCCAGATCGGGCTGCTGGAAGCGGTGGACGTGGACCGGGATTACCTGGCCGTTTCCCTGACCGGCCGTTATGGTCTGACCGACCGGCTGGAACTGGAGGCGAAGCTGCCCTATGTCTATCGCAAGGACCGGCGGGTGGCGACCATCCCGGATGTGGAGGGCGAGGCCTTCAGCCGCACCCTGGACGGTGACAGTATCGGTGATCTGGAGCTTGCGCTGCACTACCAGTTAGACTGGCGCTGGCCGGGCAATATGTACTATGTCGGCAACCTGCGCTACAAGTCCGTGACCGGCCGGGGGCCGTTCGATGTCAACCGCAACGGCGACGGCATAGAGACCGAACTGGCAACAGGCTCGGGTTTTCATGCCCTGGAACCGAGTCTGACCCTGCTGTATCCCTCCGATCCCGCCGTGTTCTTCGCCAACCTGGGTTATCTCTGGCATATCGAGGACGATGTGAACAAGACCTTCGGCCAGCAGACCATCGGCAAGGTCGACCCCGGCGATGCGGTACGCCTGAGCTTCGGCATGGGCTATGCCATCAATCCGCGGGCCTCTTTCACCCTCGGCTACAAGCATGACTTCATCCAGGAGACCGACACTGAGATCAACGGCGTGAAGCTGTCGACCTCCAGTCTGGACGTCGGCGCCATGCTCCTCGGCTACGGTTTCCAGCTGACCGAACGCGCCGCGGTGAACCTCAACCTGGAACTGGGTGTGACCGCCGATGCCCCGGATGTGGTCATGACCCTGCGCCTGCCCTATACCTTCTGACCCCAAACGGGCTGAACAGTCCTTATTGCAGGGGCGCGGAACTGCGTCCCAGGTGGTTATTGAGGATGGCCTGACGAACCGTCTGCTGGAACTGGCTGAAGTTGCGGATGGTGACGTCCACCTGCGCCTCCTGGCGCAGGGCCGTATCGGTGGCACGGCCGACCAGGACGCCGAGGATGCGCTGGCGGGTCACCTCATGGATGGAGGCGGTCACGCCGCGGGCATCGTTCACCACAACCCGCCCGGCGTTGCCCAGGCCGTTGAGTTCGATGCCGCGGTTGGCCGCCGCTGGACGGCTGCCGGTCCGCGCTGCCGTGTCCGGCCCGGGGGACAGGGTGTCGAGTGCCCGCGGAATGGTCGTGGTGGTGCGCGTGCCGCGGTCCGTGACATTGACCAGGGTTTCCATGAGCAGGCGTCCGTCCTGGAAACTGCGCAGGGAGGCGCCGAATTCCATCTCCAGGCCGCGCAGGGAGAAACCGCCGCGCAGCGCAGCCAGGTCGGCAGCCGCGAGAACCTGGTCGGGGAAGGGGTCATGCGCATGACTCGTACCTGCGGCAAGCGTGAGGGCCAGCAGGAGGGCGGTGCTGTGCAGACTGCGGTATGTGGCCGGGGTGGGATTGAACATGTCGATCGCGCCTGTCAGCGGCCCAGTTCGAGCCGGCCGGGCAGGTTGAGCAGCAACGGGCTCATGCCCGCCTGGCGTGTCGGGGCATGGATGGGGGCCCGCGGCCAGTCGCGCCAGTCGCGTTCCAGGTTGAAATGGGTCCGGGCGGTCTCCAGTCGGCCGCGGGCGGCCAGCACCACCCCGTTCCAGATCCGCTCGAATTCAGCACGCGAAATGGCGACGTTGCCCGCGGCCGGGTCGGCCAGCAGTACCCGGCCGGACTGCACCCCCCGTACCACCACGAAGTGGCGATAGCCGCGGGTATTGACCAGTACGATCCCCGGCACGCCCAGTGCAGCCAGTTTGTCCAGGTCCATGCGAAAGCCATCGGTCTGCAGGCCGCGACGGTCCAGGTAGCGTTTCATGTCCAGCATGGAGAAGCCCTCGGCGCGGATCTTGGCCTGGTCGCCGGCCGCATACATCTCCTGGAACACCTGATCCTCACCTGCCGGCGAGGTGTAGTGATACGTGAGCAGGGTGGCCACGGCGGCCGAGCCGCAGCTGAAATCGTATTGTTGCCTGACCACCGTCTGCCAGCGTGCTTCGATCTGGCTTTCCACCGGCAGGGAAAAGGCGCCGGGAAAGGCATGCAGGCGCAGCTGGCCCGCGGCGCTGCCGGGCGCGACCAGGGCGGCGGACAGTGCCAGCAGCAGAGCAGGGCAGGGATGGAGACGCATGCCTGTCACTGCAGGTTGAAGTTCACGCCGATGGCAGCATCCACGGCATTGTTGCTGCCGGTGACGATATTGAACAGGCCGATGCCGCCGAAGTTGTCCAGGGCCCGCTCGGCGATGGTAACCGAGCCGCTGGTCATGGTGCCGGCCTCGATCAGGCTGCCGTTGACGGTGGCCTTGAGGTCCTGGTTGCTGGTGAGCGAGATATGACTGTCGCCGTCGCGTCCGCGCAGTGCATCCAGCCCCGCGCTGTCCAGCGGGGCAAGCTGTGCGAACTGGTCGGGTCCCGGTGTGGCCGCATCATCGGCGTGGACAGACTGGCTGGCGAAGACGAGGATGGTCCAGACCGACAGCATGACCAGTGCGCTGCTGAGTTTGAATTCTCGACTGGGGTGGCACATGGGCGTGTCCCTCTCATCCCGTGCGGTTGACGTGCAGGTGCGCGGGGACGATCTGCCGTCCCCGCGCAGACCCGAAGCGGACCTTATGCCTCAGGGCCCGTTGCCGATGCTCACACCCGAATGGGCAGCCACCGAAACGCCGCCCAGGGTGGAGTTGTACAGGCCGGAGGAGACATTGATGTTGGCAATGCCGCCGAAGGTGCCTGCGCCAGTGTCGACGCTAACGGCCCCGGTGGTCAGCGCACCGCCGTGACCGGCACCGCCGGCACCGCCATTGCCACCGGCGCCGCCGGTCCCGGCCGCATCGCCGGCCGTGGCCATACCGCCGATGCCGCCGTTGCCGCCGCCGCCGCCGCCGCCGCCGGTGCCGCTGGCATCCCCGGCGCTGGCGCTGCCGCCGGTCCCGCCGGCCCCGCCGTTGCCACCGGCCCCGCCGGTGCCGCCGGCTCCACCGGCGCCTGAGGCGTCGGCCGAGGTGGCATTGCTGCCGGTGGCGGTATTGCTGCCGGCATCACCACCGGCGCCGGCGGTGTTTTCGCTGCCGTCGGTGGCATTGCCGCCATCGGCGGTGTTGCCGCCGGAACTGGCATCGGCGCTGGAGGCAGAGGAATAGCCTTCACCGTAGCCGCCGTCACCGGCATGACCGCCGTCGTCGCCATCGCCACCTTCGGCGCCGCTGGCCGACAGCCCCAGGGAAACCCCGACCCCGGCCCCGCCGTCACCGCCGTCGTCGCCGTCACCACCGCCGCCGGCCAGCGCGGCCGAGACCCCTATACCGGCGCCGCCGGCATCGCCATGACCGCCGTCACCGCCGGTGCCGCCCAGGATGCGGACAGGGGCGCCGGTCACTTCGGAGCTCATGACCTGATACGAAATCACTTCCACGCTGTTGTTGAAGGATTCGCTGTAGGCCTCGGCCGTGCCGCCTGCGCCGCCGACGCCGGCCATGCTGGCGCTGCCGCCATTGCCGCCGGCACCACCCTGGACGGTGGCGCTGGTTTCGCCGTCCTCGCCGGCATCGGCGTTGCCGCCGTCGCCGCCGTTACCCCCGACCGCGTCGCCGCCCTGGCCGCCATTGGCGGTGGCCGTCGCGCTCGAGTCCGCCGAGGCACTGCTGCTCTCGGACAATACGTTTTTGGGGTTGGCATGCGCGCCGCCCCAGGCCATGACCAGGGCCAGGGCAGAGGCGGTGACCAACATCGGTTTGATTGTGTTCAACATGATCATTCTCCTTGTGGAATCAGTTACCGATGCTCACATCGGAGTGAGCCGCCACCGAGACGCCGCCCAGGGTGGAGTTGTACAGGCCGGAGGAGACATTGATGTTGGCAATGCCGCCGAAGGTGCCCGCGCCGGTGTTCACTGCCACTGAACCGGTGGTCAGCGCACCGCCGCTGCCTTCGCCGCCGTTGCCGCCGGCCCCGCCTGCGCCGCCGGTACCCGTGGCCGCGCCGGCTGTGGCCATGCCGCCGTCACCGCCGCTGCCACCGGCGCCGCCTGCGCCGCCGCTGCCTGTGGCCGCGCCGGCCGTGGCGCTGCCGCCGGTGCCGCCGTCACCGCCGCTGCCGCCGGCCCCGCCGGCCCCGCCGCCACCGCCGGCGCCGCTGGCATTACCGGCCGTGGCAGTGCCGCCGCTGGCACTGTTGCCGCCGGAGGTGCCGCCATTGCCGGCGGTGTTGGTGGCAGTGCCTTCGCCGCCCTCGCCACTGCTGGCATCGCCGCCGTCGGCGCTGTTGCTGCCGGCATAGCTGGAACCGGTGCTGGCCGTGGAGTCGGCATGACCGCTGCCGCCGTAGCCGCCGTCGCCGCCATCGTCACCGTCGCCGCCGTCAGCCGCACTTCCGGCAAGACCGACCGAGGCGCCGACGCCGAGGCCGCCGTCACCGCCGTCGTCACCGTCGCCGCCGCCGCCGGCCAGGCCGACCGAGGCGCCGACACCCAGTGCGCCGTCGCTGCCGTCGCCGCCCTGGCCGCCGGTGCCGCCCAGAATCCGGACCGGAGCGCCGGTGACAGTGGAGGTCATGGTCTGATAGGAGATCACCTCGATGTCGGAATTGAAGGATTCGCTGTTGGCCGTGGCAGTACCGCCCATCCCGCCGGCGCCGGCCGTATCGGCCGCGCCGCCGGCACCGCCTGCGCCGCCGGTGGCGGAATCGGCAGTGGCATCTCCGCCTTCACCGCCGTCACCGCCATAGACGTAGCCGCCGTCGCCGCCGTTGGCAGTGGCGGTCGCGGTCGACGTCACATGGGCGTCGTTGTCGTTGCCGAACTTGTTCTTGGGGTTCGCCTGCACCCCGGCTGCGTAGCTCAACACCAGGGCTGCGGCAGAGGCCGTCACCAGTGCCGGTCTGAATAGGTTTTTCATGTCCTGCTCCTTTGCTGTTGAGGGTTGTACACAGACGCAAGAGCAAGGCCTGTGCCATGGCGGCTGAATCCATGCAACTGACTGTTTTTTCTGGTGTTGGGAGAGGGCTGCGAGGTGAGGTGAGAAGCGGCGACGAGCTGGAGGTGTAATGACCTTGCAACAGTGCCTGCCGTGATGCACCTGCCGTTGACCGCAGGTGTTTGATCGGCAAGCGGATCGGCCTGTGGCTGCAGGGTGTCAAGCAGTTGCAACAACAGTTGTCCAACCGACATTGCATCCTGGTATTAAATACGCATAATCAGTATTGTACATTCATGAATGACGAACCTGGCAGAACAACAATCAATCACAGGGAGGAGGATATGATTTCGTTGTTGCTGGTGGATGATCATGACCTGGTGCGGGCAGGGATACGCCGTATCCTCGAGGATGACCCCAATGTGCGGGTGATCGGCGAGGCGAGTACCGGGGAGGAGGCGATCGAGGTGGTTCGCGATGCGCGTCCCGATATGGTCATCCTGGATGTGAACATGCCCGGTATCGGCGGGCTGGAAACCCTGCGCAAGCTGATCCAGATCCACCCGGAGATCCGCGTGATCGTGGTCACGGTGCATACCGACGAGCCCTTCCCCTCGCGCATGCTCGAGGCCGGCGCGCTGGGCTATCTCACCAAGTCATGCGCGGTCGAGGAGATCACCCAGGCCATCCTGAGCGTGATGCAGGGTGAGCGCTATCTGTGCGCCGAGGTGGCCCAGCAGATCGCGCTGTCCAAGCTCAATAACGGCGGGCGCTCGCCATTCGAGAAGCTGTCCCAGCGCGAGATCCAGGTGATGATGATGGTCACCCAGGGGCGCGGCATCCAGGAGATCTCCGATCGCCTGTGCCTGAGTCCGAAGACGGTCAATACCTATCGCTACCGGCTCTACGAGAAGCTCGGCGTGGACAACGACATCGAACTGATGCGCCTGGCGGTCAGCCACGGGGTGATCGAGATCGAGTCGGCCGGCGCCCGGCCCGGGGCCTGAGTCGGCGCGCGGTCTGACGTCCGGCCCGTTTTCTGGGATAATCCGGCTGTTTCCAGCTTGCGCCGATTACCCGATTTCCATGACGATCCAGACCCATTTCGACAGCGGCTGCCGGGCCTGCCCGCGGCTGGCTGAGTTTCTCGACGGCGTGAAGGCCGAGCATCCCGATTATCACGCCGCCCCGGTTGCCCCCTTCGGCGACGCGGCCGCACGGCTGTTGATCGTCGGCCTGGCGCCGGGCATGCACGGCGCCAATGCCACCGGGCGCCCCTTCACCGGTGACTACGCCGGCATTCTGCTGTACCGGACCCTCTACGAACAGGGGTTTGCCAGCGCGCCGGAGTCGCGTGCCCGCGGCGACGGTCTGCAACTGCGTGACTGTCGCATCACCAACGCGGTCAAGTGCCTGCCGCCGCAGAACAAACCCCAGACCACGGAGATCCGCGCCTGCAACGGCTATCTTGCGGCCGAACTCAAGGATCTGCCGGCCGGGGCTGTGGTACTGGCGCTGGGCAGGATCGCCCACGACGCGGTACTGCGTGCGCTCGGCTGCAAGCTCAGTGCCTACCGTTTCGCCCATGCCGCGGAACACCGACTGGATGACGGCCGCTGGCTGCTGGACTCCTACCACTGCAGTCGTTACAACACCCAGACCCGGCGCCTGACCGAAGCCATGTTCCAGGCCGTGGTCGCCCGCGCCCGTGGCCTGTTGCCCGCCTGATTGCGGATGAACGAAACCCGCGCCAGCCGTCCATTTGATGCGCAGGGATTTCTGCGCACCCTCACCCCGCGACCGGGTGTGTACCGCATGCTGGATGCGAACGGCGAGGTGCTGTATGTCGGCAAGGCGCGCAACCTCAAGCGCCGCCTGGCGAGTTATTTCCGCAAGTCGGGCCTGCCGATCAAGACCCAGGCCCTGATGGCACAGATGGCGGATATCGAGGTCACCGTCACTCATACCGAAAGCGAGGCCCTGATCCTCGAACACACCCTGATCAAGGCGCACCAGCCGCGCTACAACGTGCTGCTGCGCGACGACAAGAGCTATCCCTATATCTACATCTCCACCGATCAGGACTATCCGCGCATCACGGTGCATCGCGGCGCAAAGCGCGGCAAAGGCCGCTACTTCGGCCCCTATCCGAATGCCTCGGCGGTGCGCGAGAGCCTGCATCTGCTGCAGAAGGTGTTCCGGGTGCGCCAGTGCGAGGACAGCTTCTTCGCCAACCGTACCCGGCCCTGCCTGCAGTACCAGATCAAGCGTTGCACCGCCCCCTGCGTGGGCTATATCAGCCCTGGGGACTATGCCGAGGACGTTGATCTGACCATCCGTTTCCTGGAGGGGAAGAACACCGAACTCATCGACGAACTGGCCCAGCGCATGGAGGCGGCGGCAGAGGCGCTGGAATACGAGCAGGCGGCGCGCTATCGCGACCAGATCGCCAGCCTGCGCCGGGTGCAGGAGCGCCAGTACGTCAGCGGCGAGCGCGGCGATCTGGACATCGTCGCCGCGGTGCAACAGGGCGGGCTGGTGTGCGTGCAGGTGTTCTACATCCGCGCCGGGCGCAACCTGGGCAACAAGGTGTTCTTCCCGCGCGCGCCCGACCAGGCCGGCCTGGACGAGGTGCTGCACGCCTTCCTGGTGCAGTACTACCTCGAACACGAGGTCCCGCAGACCATTCTGCTCAACGCCGAACCGGAAGATCGTGAACTCATCGAGACCGTGCTGGCCGAGCGCGCCGGCCACCGGGTCGAGCTGCGCCACCGGGTGCGCGGCGAGCGCGCCCGCTGGCTGGCCATGGCCGAGCGCAATGCCGAGCACGCCCTGCAGGCGCGGCTGGCCAGCCGCAGCGGCATGCAGCAGCGCATGGAGGATCTGCAGCAGCTGCTCAACCTGGAGGAGCCGCCGGAACGCATCGAATGCTTCGATATCAGCCATACCCGTGGCGAGGCCACCGTGGCCTCCTGCGTGGTGTTCAACGCCGAGGGGCCGCTCAAATCCGACTACCGGCGCTTCAATATCGAGGGCATCGAGCCCGGCGACGACTACGCCGCCATGGCCCAGGCCCTGCAGCGACGCTATCTGCGGCTGCAGGAGGGGGAGGGCAAATTGCCCGACATCCTGCTCATCGACGGCGGCAAGGGCCAGGTCGGCATGGCGGTGAAGGTGCTGGAGGAGTTGCAGGTGCAGGGCGTGCTGATCGTCGGCGTGGCCAAGGGGCCGGAACGCCGGCCGGGACATGAGACCCTGATCGTCCCGGGCCGGGGCGAGTTGCACCCGCCGGCGGACTCGCGCGCCTTTCACCTGATCCAGCAGGTGCGCGACGAGGCTCATCGCTTCGCCATCACCGGCCACCGCCACCGCCGGGGCAAGGCTCGCACCAGCTCGCCGCTGGAGGGGATTCCCGGTGTGGGACCCAAGCGCCGGCAGCAGCTGCTGCGCCAGTTCGGCGGGCTGCGCGAGGTGGAGCGTGCCGGGGTCGAGGACCTGGCCCGGGTCAAGGGGATCAGCCGCGAACTGGCCCGGCAGATCTACGCCGCCTTTCACGGCGGCGAGGATTGAGTCTTCGACAGAGGATGGAAAATCGGGTTAGATACGACTGGCATCCACTTCAGCCACGTCATTCCCGCGAAGGCGGGAATCCAGTGCCTGGCAGCAAGGAGAGAGAATGGATCCCCGCCTTCGCGAGGATGACGGATTGGCTGAAATCCGGCATATGCAGCCACCATTCGGGTTATGGATACCTGTTCGTCCCACTTTCACTGAAAAGGGGGCAGAAGATAGCAGGTAATTATATCATCAATCTACTTTAATGAGTGTTTTTATCTTATTGATATTATGAATTATAATCTCCCCAATCTCCTTACCCTGCTGCGCCTGGCCCTGATCCCGGTCTTCGTGCTGGTGTTCTATCTCCCGTTCGGCTGGGCGCATGTGGCGGTCACTGCCATCTTCGGCATCGCCGCCCTGACCGACTGGCTGGACGGCTACCTGGCCCGGCGCTGGGAGGAGACCTCGGCCTTCGGCGCCTTTCTGGATCCGGTGGCGGACAAGTTGATGGTGGCCACGGCCCTGGTACTGCTGATCGAGCGGGTGCCGGTGGCCGGCATGCCGGGGGTGCTGATGGCCATCCCCGCCGCCGTGATCATCGGCCGCGAGATCACCATCTCCGCGCTGCGCGAATGGATGGCCGAGATCGGCGAGCGGGCCCGGGTGGCCGTCTCGGTGATCGGCAAGATCAAGACCACGGCCCAGATGATCGCCCTGCTGCTGCTGCTCTATCGCGAGCCGATCGCCGGTTTTCCCACGGCCATCGTCGGCATGATCTGCCTCTATATCGCCGCTATCCTGACCCTGTGGTCGATGATTCTCTACCTGCGTGCGGCCTGGCCGCTGCTGGTAAAATCCGACCTGTAGACTTAGTCCTGAATTCAACTCCTTAGCGGCTTGACAGCCGGGCGCGATAGGATAGAATACGCACCTTCTCGGGCGGGAATAGCTCAGTTGGTAGAGCACAACCTTGCCAAGGTTGGGGTCGCGAGTTCGAATCTCGTTTCCCGCTCCAAATTCCATCGGGGAAACCCCGGTCGTGGTCCAGGCGACCGGGGTTTTTTCGCTTCAAGGCACCACACCACACCCTGGCTGGGTGGCAGAGTGGCTATGCAGCGGACTGCAAATCCGTGTACCTCGGTTCGACTCCGGGCCCAGCCTCCATTTTCCTTCCCTTCTGCATCATCTGATTATCTGTACAATGCCAGACGTCATGCCCGGCCCGGGTGGCGAAATTGGTAGACGCAAGGGACTTAAAATCCCTCGGGGGCAACCCCGTGCCGGTTCAAGTCCGGCCCCGGGCACCAGTTCAAAATCACTCGCCTATCGTCCACAGTCAACAAGGAGCCAGGCAATGATCCAACCGATGCGCGACGGCCTGTTCATGACCATTCTCCTGTTCATCGGTGGCCTGCTTCCGGTCGTCTCCATGGCCGGGGCAGAACTGGACAACCGCACGGCAATCGGCGATCTCGAGCAGGTCAGGGCTGTCTACGATGTGCGGAAATCGAGTGCGAACGCGCTGGATTTCTATCTCGGGGCCATCATCACCAACATCGACAATCTCGACAAGGAAGGTGTGGAGTCGGACCTGGTGATGGTTTTCATCTCCCATTCGGTGAAGTTCATCAACACCGAGCCGACATTGGAGACGCAGGCGGACTATGGCCCGGCGTTGGAGAGCATCGCCAAGCGCATCACCAGACTGCAGGAGATGGGGGTGCGTATGGAGGCCTGCAATGGTGCGACTGCCGCCTTCAACGTGGACAACGACACCCTGCTGCCGGGCATTGAGCCGGTACGCAGCGGCTTCATCAGCCTGATGGGCTACCAGAACAACGGCTATGCACTGATCCCGGTATACGATTGATCTGCCATCGATGATCCGATGAACGAACCCGCCGGTGAGGCGGGTTTTTTTCGCAAAGGAGCGGTTTGTGGCTGATTGATCAGGCCGCCACCTGCTGCTCCAGTGCCTCGTTGTACTCGCCGCTGCTTGCCAGCGCATTCAGCCTGGCCCGGGCCAGCAGTGCCTTGCGCGCCGGGTCGAGATTGGCCGGCTCGCCCTGCCAGATCTTCAATGCCGGATTCTGCAGGGCGCGTGCAAAGGAAAACGTCAGTCGCCAGGGCAGGGCACGTTCGCGTGCCAGCAGGTTCATGGCATTGAGATGGCGGGTGGCCTCTTCGTCGCCCTGGCCGCCGGACAGAAAGGCGATGCCGGGCACAGCCGCGGGCACGGTCTGCTGCAGACAGCGCAGGGTCTGTTCGGCGACTTCCTCCATCGGGGCGCGCTGCGGGCAGTCGGTGCCGGAGATCACCATGCTGGGCTTGAGCACCATGCCGGCGAAGTCCACGTCCTGGCGATACAGCTGATCGAACACCCGACGCTGGGTCTCGACCGTGACATCATAGCTGGTCTCGAGGGTATGCGCGCCGTTGATCAGCACCTCGGGCTCGACGATCGGTACCAGCCCGGCCTCCTGGCACAGGGCGGCGTAGCGGGCCAGGGCATGGGCGTTGGCCTGCAGGCAGGCGATGCTGGGCTTGAACTCGCCGATGGTGATCACCGCGCGCCATTTGCAGAAGCGCGCGCCGAAGCCCCGGTATTCCTCCAGCCGTTCGCGCAGGCCGTCCAGCCCCTCGGTGACCTTCTCACCGGCATGCAGGGCCAGTTCCTTCGCCCCGGTGTCGACCTTGATACCGGGCATGATGCCCTGCTGCTGCAGCAGTTGCGGGAAGCTCACGCCCTCGGCGCTCTGCTGGCGCAGGGTCTCGTCATAGAGGATGGCGCCGCTGATGTAGTCGCCGAGTCCCGGTGTGCCCAGCAACAGGCTGCGGTAGGCGATGCGGTTCTCCTCCGTGTTCTCGACCCCCACGGCCTCCAGCCGTTTGCCGCAGGTAGGGGTGCTCTCGTCCATGGCCAGGATCCCCTTGCCGGGTGCAACCATGGCGCGGGCGGTTTCGCGTAGAGAGGGAGTGTTCATCGAAACACCTCCTTGGCTGATGCAGTGTGGTCTCGACTGCGTGATTCAATCCTTGAACCATAGTTGGCGTGCCGGAGCAGGACAAAAAATATCTGTTTATGACCTTGCCGGGAATCTCATAAACTCAGGCAATCGGCCCGGCCGCACCACAACCCTGAGGAGAAGGCAGGAAACGGCTTGGCAATTTCCCGCCATAACCTGCTGTTTTCCCAATTTATACCGGAAGTTGAAAACTTGCGGCTTGTCCAATCCGGGCTAGAGTTCCTAGTATGGGTAAGGCCAGCGACAGCTACAGGAGCCGCAGCGATGGATTACTCCGCCACACTGCTCATGACCGGGTTCGTTACGCATGATGTGAAACGCTACATCGTGGAATGGCCCGAGGGGCTCGACTACGCGCCGGGTCAGGGGGTGGAGTTGGCGATCGATGAACCCGACTGGCGGGAGGAGGGGCGCCCCTTCACCCCGACCGCCATCAAGGGTGACCGGGTGCTCGAATTCACCATCAAGAGTTATCCCGACCATCAGGGCATGACCCAGCACCTGCGCGACATCAAACCCGGCAGCCGGCTGCTGATGAGTGAATCCTTCGGTACCATCCGCTACAAGGGCCCGGGGGTGTTCATCGCCGCCGGTGCCGGCATCACGCCTTTTCTCGCGATTCTGCGCGATCTGGCCGCACGCGGTGAGCTCGGTCAGAGTCAGCTGCTGTTCTCCAACAAGACGCCGGCGGATGTGATCTGCGAGCGCGAACTGCGGCACTATTTCGGCACGCATGGGTGGTTCACCTGCACCCAGGAAAGCGCGCCGGGCTATGCCGACCAACGCATCGACAAGGCGCTGCTGCAGACACGGATCAGCGACTTCGGGCAGAACTTCTATGTCTGCGGTCCGCCGGGCTTCACCGACTCAGTCAATCAGGCCCTGAGCGAACTCGGCGCCGATCCGGATGCGGTCGTGTTCGAGCAATGACCCCGGCGGACTTCGACAGGACACAGGAATGACATCGATACGGTTGTGGCTGGCGGCGGCTCTGCTGGCGCTGACGTCGGCAGTGCAGGCCCAGGGGGCGGCCGTGCTGCTGGACATCGAGGGCGGCATCGGGCCGGTCACGGCGGATTTCATCGAACGGGGTCTGGCCAGCGCCGAAGCCGAAGGCGCCGAACTGGTGATCCTGCGCCTGGACACCCCGGGCGGACTGGATACCTCCATGCGTTCCATCATCAAGGCCATCCTCAATTCGCCGGTGCCGGTGGCGAGCTTCGTGGCCCCGCGCGGGGCGCGGGCGGCCAGCGCCGGCACCTATATCCTGTATGCCAGCCATATCGCCGCCATGGCGCCGGGGACCAACCTGGGCGCGGCCACGCCGGTGAACCTGATCGACGATGGCGGCGGCATGCCGAAACCGCCGGGCCAGCCCGATCAGGACGCTGCCCAGGAAGGCGAGCAGGCAGCGGCGGAGCCGGGCGATGCCAAGCAGCGCAAGGCGGTCAACGACGCCGTGGCCTATATCCGCTCGCTGGCGCAGCTGCGCGGGCGCAATGCCGACTGGGCCGAGCAGGCGGTGCGTGAGGCGGCCAGCCTGGCGGCAGAGGAGGCGCTGGAGCGGGAGGTGATCGATCTGGTGGCAGCCAATCTGACCGAACTGATGCAGGCGCTCGATGGCTACGAGTTCGAGATCCAGGGCGAGACGCGCACCCTGGCCACCCGGGACATGCAGATCGAGACCATCGAACCCGACTGGCGCACCCGCCTGCTGGCGGTGATCGCCGACCCCAACATTGCCTATATCCTCATCCTGCTCGGCTTCTACGGGCTGTTGCTGGAATTCTACAACCCGGGCTTCATCGTCCCCGGCGTGGTCGGCGCCATCTCGCTGATCCTGGCCCTGTTCGCGCTGCAGGTACTGCCGGTGAACTATGCCGGGCTGGGCCTGATCATCCTCGGCATCATCTTCATGTCGGCCGAGGCCTTCGTGCCCAGTTTCGGGGCGCTGGGCATCGGCGGGCTGATCGCCTTCGTCATCGGTTCCATCATGCTGATCGACACCGACGCGCCCGGCTACGGCATCTCGCCGGCGCTGATCGCCACGGTGAGCGTGACCAGCGCCGCCTTCTTCATTTTCGTGCTGGGCATGGTGGTCAAGGCGCGGGAGCGGCCTGTCGTCAGCGGTCAGGAGCAGATGATCGGTGCCCTGGGCACGGCGCGCGAGGATTTCAGCGACCGCGGCTGGGTGCATGTGCATGGTGAGAACTGGCGCGCCCGGGCCGTTCGGCCGGTGCGGCAGGGCCAGCGGATACGTGTCACCGGCATGGATGAACTGCTGCTGGAAATCGAACCGATCGAGGAGGAGTGAGGCCATGGTCGGTACTGCAACTCTCAATCTGGCGTTGTCACGCTGAAGGAGTCCTGGTATGCCGATTACGATCGTCACCATCGCCGCACTGGTCCTGGCACTGGTGTTTTCCATGTTCCGCATTCTGCGCGAATACGAGCGCGGCGTGATCTTCATGCTCGGCCGGTTCTGGAAAGTGAAAGGGCCGGGTCTGATCATCGTCATTCCCTTCATCCAGCAGATGGTGCGGGTGGATTTGCGCATCGTGGTGATGGATGTGCCCAGCCAGGACGTCATCTCCCAGGACAACGTCTCGGTGAAGGTCAATGCGGTGCTCTACTTCCGGGTGATCGACTCTGAACGTGCCATCATCCAGGTCGAGGACTACTATTCCGCCACCAGCCAGCTGGCCCAGACCACGCTGCGCTCGGTGCTGGGCAAGCACGACCTGGACGAGATGCTGTCGGAGCGCGACAAGCTCAACAACGATATCCAGGAACTGCTGGATTCCCAGACCGATGCCTGGGGCATCAAGGTCTCGAACGTGGAGATCAAGCACGTGGACCTGGACGAGAGCATGATCCGCTCCATTGCCAAGCAGGCCGAGGCCGAGCGGGTGCGCCGGGCCAAGGTGATCCACGCCGAGGGCGAGATGCAGGCCTCGGAAAAGCTGGCCGAGGCCTACAAGGTACTGGCCAGTCAACCCGGTTCGATCCAGCTGCGCTATCTGCAGACCCTGACCGACATCGCCGGCGAGCAGAACTCGACCATCGTCTTCCCGGTGCCGATGGACCTGATCAAGCCGATGCTGGATGCCATCGGCGGCAAGTCGCAGCAGAGTTAGACCCAGGGCAGCAGCGCACCCACCTCGCGCCGGTAGCGTCGATAGGGCTCGCCGAAGTGTCCGGCGAGCTCGCGCTCCTCGAGCATTACACCCAGGGCGATATAGCCGGTCAGCCCCAGGGCCAGCGCCAGGTGGCCCGCGCTCATCTCCGGCGTGGCCCAGATTCCGATCAGGATGCCCAGCATCATGGGATGACGACTGTAGCGGTACATCCACTTGCGCACGAACGGCACCGGCCTGTACTGCCTGCCGCGCAGATGCAGCCAGGCCTGGCGCAGGCCGAACAGGTCATAGTGATCGGTAACGTAGGTCGCAGCCACCAGGTACAGCCAGCCGAAGGCGAACAGCCCCCACATGGCGGCGCGTGCCAGTGGATCGGCGACCGTCCAGATCATCCTGTCCAGCGGCTGCCACAGCCATATCACCAGCCCAGTGTCAGCGCCGCGGCCAGCACATAGGTGCTGCATGAGGCCGATGTCCCGGCAACGGACGCCCGACGGCGGTCTGTCGGGCCAGACCGGGGTATCTGTTCCGACTTCAGCCGCCGGGTTCAGCGCAAACCGGCCTCGGCGCAGCCAAGCCGGCCGCCGTCATACGTGACGCAGAACGGGATGCGCCGGCGCATGGCTCGGAAGTGAGGCTTCGACGCCGGAGGCCAGGTGGCACGCCGGGACCGCAGGAAGCCGGGGCTGAGGCTCAGACCTTGCCCTGGGCGCGGGAGAATTCGAGCATGCGCTCGATGGGGACGAGGGCCCTGCGGCGCACTGTCTCGTCGATGTGGATTTCGTGGCCGCTGCCGTTTTCCAGCACTGCGGCGAGGTTTTCCAGGCTGTTCATGGCCATCCAGGGACAGTGGGCGCAGCTGACGCAGGTGGCGCTTTCGCCGCCGGTGGGGACAGCGATCAGCTGCTTGTCCGGGGCGGCCTCGTGCATCTTGTGAAAGATACCCATGTCGGTGGCCACGATCAGCGTCTTCGCCGTGGATGCCTGCGCCGCCTTGATCAGCTGGGTGGTCGAGCCGATGGCATCGGCCATGTCCAGCACCTCGGCCGGGGATTCGGGATGGGCGATCAGTTCGGCCTCGGGATGCTCAGCCATCAGGCGCTTGAGCTCGCTGGCCTTGAATTCGTCATGCACCACGCAGAAGCCCTGCCAGTTGAGGATGTCGGCGCCGGTCTTCTGCTGCACGTAGCGGCCCAGATGACGGTCGGGCGCAAAGATGATCTTCTCGCCCCTGGCGTGCAGGTGGGCGACGATATCGACCGCGTTGGAGGAGGTCACCACCCAGTCGGCGCGGGCCTTCACCTCGGCGCTGGTGTTGGTATAGACCACCACGGTGCGGTCCGGGTGCTGGTCGCAGAAGGCGCTGAAGGCGTCGATGGGACAACTCAGGTCGAGCGAGCATTCCGCGCCCAGGTCGGGCATCAGCACCCGTTTCTCGGGATTGAGGATCTTGGCGGTCTCGCCCATGAAGCGCACACCGATCACCACCAGGGTGGTGGCGGCATGCTTGTTGCCGTAATCGGCCATGCCCAGCGAGTCGCCGACATAGCCGCCGGTGGCATCGGTCAGTATCTGCAACTGCTCATCGACATAGTAATGGGTGATGAGCACGGCGTTGTTGGCCTCGAGCAGGCCCCTGATACGATCGATAAGGGCGTCACGCTGCTCAGGAGTGAGATCCCGCGGGCGCGGTGCATGCAGGGCCTTGCCGCGGATCTCCTCGACCAGTTCTACCGGAATGTCGTTGGCACTGCCCATGGTGACTTGCTCCAACTCGCAGGAAGACGTCCGCAGCGCGGCATCGGGCATCCCCGATGCTACCTGCGCTCCCGCAATAGTAGCACCGGCTCCGAATGGTCAGAAGTTGGCCTCATGGGGTATGCCGTCGCTATCCCCTTGGGGGAGTTTCAGCAGGCAGGGACATTGCTGTCCCCGCGCCGGCGGTGGTGGCGTTGCGGGCCGGTTCAGCTTGCCAGTGCCAGTTCCGGTTCGCTCCGGTTGCGGACCGTCAGGCCGTGGAGGTCGGCAAAGCGCAGGATGTCATCGACCAGCCCCGGCTGCGAGTCGGCCAGTGCCTTGGCCACCCGCAGGCACTTGATGCCGTCGCGCATTACCGGTGCCAGGGCATCCGAATAGCGCAGCCGCCGGTCGCGGCCGAAACTGGCCAGGTTGCCGGCGAAGCGCTCGGCCCAGTTATGCGGCCGCAGGGGTGTGTTATTGTCGGTCTGTCCAATGATAAAGAGATACAGATCCTCTTGTGACATTAATTTAAGTTTCATCCTTAAAGTTATGAATTAACAATTTATTCTTTCGGATAAATGATAAGCATCCGTAATGAATAACTGACAAATATTATAATGTACTTATCTATTAACCGCAATAATCTTATTGGTGCATCAGGCAGTCTTATGGGCGCCATGACCAGGTCGGGAGGTTGTCAGTGGAAGCCTTTGCCTATGCCCGGGCACGGTTGAGTGCGCCGGAACTGCAGCGGTTCGTCCGCATCGAAACCCTGCCGCAATGGTGCGCGGGCATCGCCGAGGTGCTCGAGCACAGTGGCGAGCGTGGCGAGATCAGCTGCCTGTGGGGACGGTTCCGGGTGCATCGGGAGGTGATACGGGACGGCATCCGCTTCTCCCTGCCGGGGTGTCCCAATGCCCTGCAATGGACGCTGACGGTGGAGAACGCCGGCAGCGAAGGACGCATTACCGTGCATTGCAGCATCAACCGGGCCGAGCCGGACCCGGATTTCGCCGCATCCATCGAGGAATTCGTGCGCGACTGGCGGCAGGGCCTGGAGCAGGGCTGGGAGAGCGCCCGGCAGCGGGTTTCCCGAGTGCCGGGCGAGAGCGAGTGCATGCCCTGGTATGGTTGATGCGATTCAGCACCGCTGCTCAATCCTCCCCCATCAAGGGGGGAGGAAGGTGAGGCGTGTTCACCGGTCCTGTGTCCGGCCTGCCTGCGCCAGGGCCTGCAGGATCTCCCGGTCGGTGTCGTTCACGTACAGGGTGCGGTGCGGGAAGGGGATCTCGATGCCGCGGGCATCAAAGGCGTATTTCAGCCGGCGGCGGAACTCCCGGCCCACTGCCCACTGCTGGATGGGCCGGGTCTTGAGCCGGCCCTTGATGACCACTGCCGAGTCGGCAAAGTTGTCCAGTCCGAACACCTCGATGGGTTCGACAATGAGGGCGCCGAAGTGCTCGTCCGCGGCCAATTCCTCGCCGACCTCCCGGATGATCCCGATGACGGTATCCACGTCCTCCTTGTAGGCCACGCCGATGTCGAACACATAGCCGGACCACTCGCGGGTCATATTGGACAGTGTGGTGATGGTGCCGTTGGGAAAGACGTGCACGGTACCGGAGAGATCGCGCAGCACCAGGGTGCGGAAATTGATGGCCTCGACCAGGCCGCCGGTGCCGTTGATGATGGCCACGTCACCCAGCCGCACCTGATTCTCCAGGATGATGAAAAAGCCGGCGATGACGTCGCGCACCAGGTTCTGGGCGCCGAAGCCCACGGCCAGGCCGACGATGCCGGCACTGGCGAGAATAGGGGCGATGTCCACGCCGAGCTCGCGCAGGATGATCAGCAGGGCAACGACCCAGATCACGATGCGGATGCCCTGGCGCAGCAGCCGGATCAGGGTCTCGGCCCGCTTGCTTGCCTCGGTCAGGCTCTCATCGGCACCCTGGCCACGCCGGACCAGCCGCTGTTCCAGCCGGCGCAGGCCGAGTCGGGCCAGCAGCATCAGCCCCCACATCAGGACCAGGATGAGGAGGATTCGCAGACTGGTGAGGATCAGGACTTCCCAGTCGAATTCCTCCAGCAGCAGGTTGATCAGATCCATCAGTCACGCCTTTGTCTGTATCCGGGAATCCTGATCAAGAGTAGGGAATGACGTATGAGGGGACAACCCGGTGGGCGGGAAGCGGCCGCGGGTTTATGACGATTTCCGTCAAAAACAAGTCACCATGGCATGAAACCGTACTTGTTCCACGTGCGCGTGGATCCTGATCGCGGCTGCGGGGAGTGGATTCCGCTCGATTGATGTCTCAAACTTGAGTCTGAAGCGGATTGGCGCAGGAATTGCCTTCTTTTTTCGTAAAACACGGCCAGATCCATTCCATGGAAGACAGAGTCAAACTCAAGAGTATGCAGCGGCTGTGGGCGGACTCCCAGTTGAGCGGCCACAACGGCGCCTATCTGGATGCGCTCTATGACCGTTACCTGGAGGATCCGGCCCAGGTCGAGGAGCACTGGCGTACCTTCTTCGATACCCTGCCTGCCGTCGATGCCCGCCAGCGCGAGGCCTCGCACACCCCGGTGCGGGAACAGTTCCGTTCACTCGCACGCCGGCCTTCCAGCCGCGGCGCGCCGGCTGCCGCGGCTTCCCACGAGGAAAAACAGATCCGGGTGCTGCAGCTGATCAATGCCCATCGCTTCCGCGCCCATCAGATCGCTGACATCGACCCGCTGGGCCTGCGCGAACGGCCGCACATCCCCGAGCTCGAACCCGCCCATCACGGACTGACCGAGGCCGACCTGGACCGGATCTTCGATACCGGCTCTCTGGCCGGGGTGGAGCGGGCCAGCCTGCGCGAGATACTGGAGTTGCTCGAGTGTACCTATGCCGGTCATATCGGCGCCGAGTACATGCATATCACCGAGACCGGCGAGAAGCGCTGGCTGCAGCAGCGGCTGGAATCCTGCGCCGGGCCGCCGCGCTTCTCCGACGAGACCCGCCAGCGCATCCTCGACCGGCTGACTGCCGCCGAGGGGCTGGAGCGCTACCTGCACAATCGTTATGTGGGCCAGAAGCGCTTCTCGCTGGAGGGCGGCGACAGCCTGATCCCCATCCTGGACGAATTGATCCAGCGCGGCGGCGTCCACGGGGTGAAGGAACTCGTCATCGGCATGGCGCACCGCGGCCGGCTCAACGTGCTGGTCAACATCATGGGCAAGACCCCGGCCGAACTGTTCCAGGAATTCGAGGGCAGGGCCGGGCACGAGGGCAGTGGGTCGGGCGACGTGAAGTACCACCTCGGCTTTTCCTCGGACATCCAGACCCGGGGCGGGCCGGTGCATATCAACCTGGCCTTCAATCCCTCGCATCTGGAGATCGTCGATCCGGTGGTCGAGGGCTCGGTGCGGGCACGCCAGGACCGGCGTCGGGATACGGAGGGCACCAGCGTGGTGCCGGTACTGATCCACGGCGACGCCGCCTTTGCCGGGCAGGGCGTGGTGATGGAAACCTTCAACATGTCGCAGTCGCGCGGCTATTCCACCAAGGGCACGGTGCACCTGGTGGTCAACAACCAGATCGGCTTCACCACCTCATACCAGCGCGATGCCCGCTCGACCCAGTACTGCACCGACATTGCCAAAATGGTCAATGCGCCCATCCTTCACGTCAACGGCGACGATCCCGAGGCAGTGCTGTTCGTGACCCGGATCGCGCTGGACTATCGCATGACCTACCACAAGGATGTGGTCATCGACCTGGTCTGCTACCGCCGCCACGGCCACAGCGAGGCCGACGAACCCACCGCCACCCAGCCCCTGATGTACCAGTCGATCAAGCACAAGCCCTCGGCACGCAGCCTGTATGCCCAGACCCTGATCGACGCAGGCCTGATCGAGCCGGATGCTCCCGAACAGATGCTGCAGGCGTATCGGGACGCGCTCGATGCCGGGCGCAGTGTGGTGAAGGAGCTCATTCCCGCCGAGCAGTCGCCGTATCCGCATGCGGTCGACTGGAAGCCCTACATCGGTCAGTCCTGTACCACAGAAGTGAACACGGCCATCGACGCTGCCCGCCTGAAGCAGCTCTGGCAGGGTCTGTCGCGTCTGCCCGAGGGATTCGAGATCCATTCCAACGTGGGCAAGATCATGGAGAACCGGCGCAAGATGACCGCCGGCGCCCTGTCCATCGACTGGGGCTATGCCGAGACCATGGCCTACGCCTCGCTGCTGACCGAGGGTTATCCGGTGCGTCTGTCGGGGCAGGACAGCGGACGCGGCACCTTCTTCCATCGGCATGCCGTGATCAGCAACCAGGTCGACGGCACGCCCTATGTGCCGTTGCGCAATATCAGCGCGGACCAGGCCAATTTCCTGGTCATCAACTCGCTGCTCTCGGAGGAGGCCGTGCTGGCGTTTGAATACGGCTATGCCACCACTGATCCCGGCACCCTGGTGATCTGGGAGGCCCAGTTCGGCGATTTCGCCAACAACGCGCAGGTGGTGATCGATCAGTTCATCAGTGCCGGCGAGCAGAAATGGAACCGGCTGTGCGGGCTGGTGATGCTCCTGCCGCACGGCTACGAAGGGCAGGGCCCGGAGCATTCCTCGGCCCGCCTGGAGCGCTACCTGCAACTGTGCGCGGAGCAGAACATCCAGGTCTGCGTGCCGACCACGCCGGCGCAGATCTTTCACCTTCTGCGCCAGCAGATGCTCAACACCTGCCGCAAGCCGCTGGTGGTCATGACGCCGAAGAGCCTGCTGCGTCACCGCCTTGCGGTCAGCCGGCTGGAGGATATGACCGAGGGCGGATTCCACGCCGTCATTCCGGAGGTCGACGAGCTCGACCCCGCAGCGGTCAACCGGGTGATCCTGTGCAGCGGCAAGGTTTACTACGACCTGCTGGAGAAGCGCCGCGAGGTGGAACTGAACGATGTCGCCATCATCCGCCTGGAGCGGCTCTATCCCTTCCCGGAAGGCATTCTGCGCCGGACCCTGGAGCAGTATCCCAACGTGGAAACCTACATCTGGTGCCAGGAGGAGCCCAAGAACCAGGGCGCCTGGTATTCCACCCAGCATCATCTGTATGCCTCCCTGCCCTGTGACGCGCCGCTGGAATATGCCGGCCGGCCTTTTTCCGCTGCCCCTGCGGTCGGCTACAACTGGCTGCATGTGCAGCAGCAGCACCGGCTGGTGGCCGAGGCGCTGGGGCTGGAGAGTACAGGTACAGGCCAGTGAACAGTCAATAACAGGAACACGCCCATGTCAGTCGAAATCAAGGTTCCCAGCTTCCCCGAATCGGTCGCCGACGGCACTGTGCTGCGCTGGAACAAGCGGCCCGGCGAAGCGGTCGCGCGTGACGAGACCCTGGTGGAGATCGAGACCGACAAGGTTGTCTTCGAGGTTCCCGCGCCGGCCGCCGGCGTGCTCGAGGGTATCGAGCAGGGCGAGGGTGAAGTGGTGACCTCCGGCCAGGTCATCGGCCGCCTGCGCGAGGGTGGAACGGCGGAGGCCACCGCCGCCGCTTCACCAGCAGCCGGCGGAACGGAGGCGGACAGCGAGAACCGCGGCGCGAATCCGCCGGTCTCACCCTCGGCGCGACGGCTGCTGGAACAACACGGCATTGAAGCCTCGCAGGTGACCGGCACGGGTAAGGACGGACGCATCCTCAAGGAGGATGTGGAACAGCACCTCGAACACGGCAGTGAGGTGACGACGGCCGATCAGGCCCGGCAGGAGGCTGCGCAGACCCGTCCGCAGAAGGCCCCCGCACCGCCGCCGCCGGAACCGGCGGCAGCCGCCGCTGCCGGGGCCGGAGGACGCGAGGAGAAGCGCGTGCCCATGACCCGCCTGCGCGCACGGGTGGCGGAGCGCCTGCTTGAGGCGCAGCACAATGCCGCCATCCTGACGACGTTCAACGAGGTCGACATGCAGCCGGTCATGCAGCTGCGCCAGCGCTATCGCGAGGCCTTCGAGACGCGTCACGGCGTGAAACTCGGGTTCATGTCCTTTTTCGTCAAAGCGGCCGTGGAGGCGCTGCGTCGGTTCCCGGAGGTCAATGCCTCCATCGACGGCAATGATGTTGTCTACCACGGTTATTTCGACATCGGCATCGCGGTCAGTTCGCCACGCGGCCTGGTGGTGCCAATCCTGCGCGATGCCGACGCGCTCGGCCTGGCCGAGATCGAAGGCCGCATCCTGGACTTTGCCCAACGGGCGCAGCAAGGGCGGCTGGAACTGGATGAGATCACGGGCGGCACCTTCACCATCACCAACGGCGGCGTGTTCGGCTCCATGCTGTCCACCCCCATCATCAATCCGCCCCAGAGCGGCATTCTCGGCATGCACAGGATCCAGGAGCGGCCGATGGCCGAGAACGGCGAAGTGGTCATCCGCCCGATGATGTACCTGGCACTGAGCTACGATCATCGCCTGATCGACGGCCGCGAGGCGGTGCAGTTTCTGGTCACCATCAAGGATATGATCGAGGATCCGGCACGCCTGCTGCTGGATGTCTGACGGGATACCTGACGGCATGTCAGGGGGGAAGAGCGCATGACGGACAAATACGATGTGGTGGTGATCGGTGCCGGACCGGCCGGCTATGTGGCCGCGATCCGCTGTGCCCAGCTGGGGCTTGCCACGGCCTGCGTGGATGAGTGGGTCACCCCGCAGGGCAGGCCGGCCCTGGGCGGAACCTGTCTGAATGTCGGCTGCATTCCCTCCAAGGCCCTGTTGGAATCCTCCGAACTCTATGTCCGGGCGCAGCAGGAACTGTCCACGCACGGGGTACTGTGTCAGGGCGTGAAGCTCGATCTGGCGGCCATGATGGCACGCAAGGACAAGGTGGTGCAGGAACTGACCCAGGGCATCGAGCAGTTGTTCAAGTCCAATGCCGTCACCTGGCTGGCGGGCCGGGGCCGGCTGGTGTCGGGCACACAGGTCGAGGTTACCCCGGCCGGCGGTAAACCACAGACGCTGGAGGCCGGCCATGTCATTCTTGCGCCCGGCTCCGCACCGGTGGAAATCGACCACATCCCGCTGACCGATGACCTGATCGTCGACTCCGCCGGGGCGCTGGCCTTCGACAGCGTGCCCAGGCGACTGGGCGTGATCGGTGCCGGCGTGATCGGGCTGGAACTGGGCAGCGTCTGGCAGCGCCTGGGCAGCGAAGTGATCCTGCTCGAGGCCCAGGAACAGTTTCTGTCCATGACCGATGCGCAGCTCGGCAGGGAGGCGCTGCGCCAGTTCCGCAAGCAGGGACTGGATATCCGCCTGGGGGCGCGTGTCACCGAGTGCGAGATCAAACGCAGCAAGGTGCATATCGAATACGAGGACGCGAAGGGCAGGGAGCAGGAACAGGTCGATCGGCTGATCGTGGCGGTCGGGCGGCGTCCCAATACCCAGGGCCTGGCCAGTGATGAGAGCCAACTGCTGCTGGACGAGTGGGGGTTCATCCATGTCAATGAGCAATGCCGCACCAACCTGCCCACGGTCTATGCCATCGGTGATGCCGTGCGCGGCCCGATGCTGGCACACAAGGGCTCGGAAGAAGGTGTGATGGTGGCCGAACTGATCGCCGGGCATCATGCTTCCCTGAACTACGATGCCATCCCCTCGGTCATCTATACCCAGCCCGAGATCGCCTGGGCGGGCAAGACCGAACAGGCCCTGAAGACAGAGGGGGTTGAGTACCGCAGCGGTGTCTTTCCCTTCGCCGCCAGCGGCCGTGCCCGCGCCGCCGGTCAGACCGATGGCTTCATCAAGTTGCTGGCCGATGCCGATACCGACCGCCTGCTGGGGGCGCACATGATCGGACCGCATGCCTCGGAGTTGATCGCCCAGGCCGTGCTGGCCCTGGAGATGCAGGCCAGCGCGGAAGACGTCATGCTCACTGTGTTTGCCCATCCGACCCTGTCGGAGTCCTTCCACGAGGCCGCCCTGGCCGTGCATGACCGCGCCATTCATGTCGCCCGGCCGCGGCGAGGGAAATAACAGCGTGTAGGATGGGTGGAGGCGCTTGCGCCGCAACCCATCTGCAGGTGGGAAACGATGGGTTGCGCTGCGCTCCACCCATCCTACTCGCTGGTATCACAGCAGCAGGATAGTCATCCCCCCCGCCAGCCCGACCGCCAGCATCGGCGGCAGCACATACTTCGCCAGTACGGCACCGCCGATCACCGCAGCCAGGATGCCCTTGAACAGGGTGTTGACGATTGCAGCCAGCGTCATGGCGCCTACCGCCGCCTGTGAATTGGCCTCTATGCCGGGCATGCGGGCAATGGTCAGGGTGATGGCGTCCACATCGGCCACTCCGCTGATACCGGCGGCGATGTACAACCCGCGCTGACCCAGCCAGGCATGCAGGGCCTCGGTGGCCAGCATGACCAGTGCCAGCAGCAGGGCGAACTTCAATGCCGGAAGGAGTTGGAAGGGATTGCTCAGCGGGGCCTCGATCGGATTGTCCCGCTTCCTCGCCGCCAGCCGCCACAGCCAGAACACGCCGACCAGGGCCACGGCCAGCATGGCCAGCAGCGGCGCCAGCATGGGAACGGCCAGGGATGGATTGAGAATGACGATCTCCAGCAGCATCCGTGGAAACATGGTCGCCGAAGCAATCAGGATGCCTGCCGCCAGCATGGACGGCGGCAGGCCCTTTCCCTGCAGACGGGAGAAATGCAGCGTTGTTGCAGTGGAGGAGGTTACCCCGCCCAGAAATCCTGTCAGCAATGTCCCCTTGCCGGCGCCGAATATGCGCATGGCGATATAGCCGAAAAAGGAAATGCCGGCGATAAGTACCACCAGCCACCACAGTTCATAGGGGTTGAGCGCGGACCAGGGTCCGTATCCTCGGTTGGGCAGAACCGGCAGCAGGACCACTGAGATCAGCAGCAGCTTGAGGGTGGCCAGCAGTTCGGGTTCCTCGATCCTGCGGATCCAGGCATGCAGCAGGGGTTTGAGGCTGAGCAGAAAGGCCGTTATCACGGCTGCGCTGGCCGCGGCCGCCTGCTGCCCGCGCATGGCCAGGGCGCCGATGACGAAGGTGAGCAGGGCGGCGACCAGGGTGGTAATCCCGTAGTCTCTGTCGGCCCTGACCTGGCGGCTGTGGCTGATGATGAGCAAGCCGGTGAAGGCCACGAAGGCAAAGCCGAGCAGCACTTCACCCAGTTCATTCGCCAGCAACGTCCACAGCGCCCCCAGCAATCCGATCAGACCGAAGGTGCGAATGCCGGCCAGGCGCGTGCCTTCCTCGGCGGTGCGCCGCTCCCAGCCGCGCTCGGCGCCGATCAGCAGGCCCAGGGCAAGTGCCAGCAGGAGGTTCAACAGGGTATGGATTTCCGCCATCGTTCAGCACCCGCGTCCATCGATGGGGTATTGTCGCATCAGCCGCCGCAGGATTCACTTCCCTGAACCCCGCAGGGCAGGATAAAACTTTACCTCGTCACGGCGCTGTGGCATAAAGCACGCCCATGAAAGCATCCAAATCGAGCAAGAAACACAAGAAGGGCAGGGGCGCCAGGACGAACAAGCCTGCGCTTGCCAGCCAGGCCGATCGTCACATCCTCTATCAGGACTCGGTGCAGGACACCGAGTTCGAGTTCGAATTCATCAACGGTACCTTCGAGCGTCTGCGTGGACGTCAGCCCCATCTGCTGCGCGAGGATTTCTGCGGCACGGCACAGATGTGCTGCGAGTGGGTCAGGCGCGACCCGCACAACCGGGCGGTCGGGGTGGACCTCGATACCGAAGTGCTGGACTGGGCGCGCGAGCATAACCTGTCGCAGCTCGAAGCCGAGCAGCGGGAACGGGTGCAGCTGGTTGAGGCCGACGTGCTGGAAATCCGAACCGAGCAGGCACCGGACCTGATCATCGCCATGAACTTCAGCTACCAGGGCTTCAAGACCCGGGAGGCACTGCGCGGTTATTTCGAGCGGGTGCGCGAGGCCCTGACAGATGACGGCGTGCTGATCATGGACGCCTTCGGCGGCTATGAGGCCTTCCAGGAACTGGAGGAAGAGACCGAGCACGACGACTTCACCTACATCTGGGATCAGGACTTCTATGATCCCATCACCGGGGCGATGACCTGTCACATTCATTTCAGCTTCCCTGACGGTTCCCGCATGGACAAGGCCTTCACCTATCACTGGCGTCTGTGGACCCTGCCCGAGTTGCAGGAACTGCTGAAGGAGGCCGGCTTCAAACGCGTGACCGTGTACTGGGAAGGCACGGATGAAGAGACCAACGAGGGCGACGGCAACTTCCAGCCCGCCACCCAGGGCGAGGCCGACCCCGGCTGGATCGCCTTCCTGTCAGCGGAAAAATAACCCTCCGTTCAGCTACCTGTGGTGTCGTCCGGCCGTCGCCAGGGCACATACAAAGCATTTATACAGACAGAAAAAATTTGATGGCACAAAAGCGGGGGATTTCCCCGTGCTTCCGCCTGCAGCCGCACCTATCCATGTTATGATTGGCGGAATTGATAAAACCCCCGCAGGGAATTCATAAGCCTCTGATTTCAAATTGATTGCCCGTGCATGCGGGAGCAGCAAGCACCAGGAGAGAAGACAATGATCAAGCCGATAGGATCCGACACCCTCAAGCCGCTGTTCGTCTACGATTCGGACAAGCATGACGCCCTGATGCATGAGGCCGAAAGCCTGCCTTCCATCGTGATCAGTTCAGCGGCTGCCGGCAACGCGGTCATGATGGGCGGCGGTTACTTCACCCCGCTGACGGGTTACATGAACGTCGCTGACGCGGTCAGCTGCGCGGAATCCATGAAGACCACCTCGGGCCAGTTCTTCCCGGTGCCTATCCTCAACCTGGTCGAGGACATCTCTGCCATCAAGGATGCCAAGCGCATCGCCCTGCGCGATCCCAACGTCGAGGGCCAGCCCGTGATCGCCGTGCAGGACATCGAAGCGATCGAGGAAGTCAGCGACGAGCAGATGAAGCTGATGACCGAGAAGGTCTACCGCACCAGCGATACGGAACACCCCGGTGTGGCCGCCTTCAATTCCCAGGGCCGCTATGCCATTTCCGGTCCCATCCAGGTGCTCAATTTCAGCTATTTCCAGACCGATTTCCCCGATACCTTCCGTACCGCGGTCGAGATCCGCAACGAGATCCAGGAACGCGGCTGGAAGAAGGTCGTCGCCTTCCAGACCCGCAACCCCATGCACCGCGCACACGAGGAACTGTGTCGCATGGCCATGGACCGCCTGGGCTGCGACGGTCTGGTCATCCACATGCTGCTGGGCAAGCTCAAGCCCGGTGACATCCCGGCACCGGTGCGCGACGCCGCCATCCGCAAGATGGTGGAACTGTACTTCCCGCCCAACAGCGCCATGATCACCGGCTACGGCTTCGACATGCTCTACGCCGGCCCGCGCGAGGCGGTACTGCACGCCTATTTCCGCCAGAACATGGGCGCGACCCACTTCATCATCGGCCGCGACCACGCCGGCGTGGGCGACTACTATGGTCCCTTCGACGCCCAGACCATCTTCGACGAAGAGGTGCCTGCAGGCGCGCTGGAGATCGAGATATTCAAGGCCGATCACACTGCCTATTCGAAGAAGCTCAACAAGGTGGTGATGATGTGCGAGGCGCCGGACCATTCCAAGGAGGACTTCGTCCTGCTGTCCGGCACCAAGGTGCGCGAGATGCTGGGCAAGGGCGAGGCGCCGCCGAAGGAGTTCTCCCGCCCCGAGGTGGCCAAGATCCTGATGGACTACTATCAGAGCCTGAATGCCTGAGGGCTGTCCGGTCTGAAAGACGAAAGCCGCCTCCGGGCGGCTTTTTTATTTATGTGCATCACAAGTGACGTGACGGAAACAAAGCTGCGAAATATTGCCTGTAACACTAAGAGTAGCGTCATCCCCGCGTAGGCGGGGATCCAGACGCCACAGCGGGTTATGGATTCCCGCCTACGCGGGAATGACGCTGTTTAACCATGATCTTTGCCTTGCGTACTCTGCGCCTTTGCGCCTCTGCGTTGAGGTGTTGCTGGTTTCCGCCGGATCAGCATGAAACTCAAGTCATCCGCCTTGCTGGGCTGGCGGCGCCTCTCGGTGAGCATGCGTTCGCGCACGTCGGCGGCCAGCCGGCGCGCGGCGCGGTTCAGCGGGCCCTTGCGGATGCGCTCGATGATCTCCTCCTTGTACAGGTTGTCATAGAGCCCGTCGCTGCCGATGACGATGGTATCGTGACGGGCCATGTCGACAAAGGAGCCGATTTCCACCCGCAGATCCTCATGGCCGAGGATATTGGTCACCAGGTGACGATCCTCGTGATGCAGTGCCGCATCCTCTTCCAGCAACCCGGCCTCGACGGCGTAGCCGGTGGGGGAGTGGGGGACGGTCTGGTACTTGATGCGGCCGCGCAGCCCGACATGCATGATCATGGTATCACCGGCATGATAGGGACGGATGCGGCCGTCGGCATATTCGATCACGGTCAGGGTGGTGCTGGCGCCGACACCGAGCTCCATGATGCGGGTATTGGCCAGCTCGTAGGCATTGAGCACGCAGGCGCGGACGTCCTGTTCCGGTGATTTCTCGCGCAGCACCTGCTCGAGAGCGGCGACCGCGAGCCGGGAGGCGTCACCGCCCTGGCGGGTGCCGCCGGCGCCGTCGGCAATAGCGAGGATACACTCTCTGCCATCCAGCGGGATGATTGCCAGACAGTCTTCGTTCGGCGTCTCCTTCTCCGGTGATACCGCGCTGTAGGCGATGACTTCCAGCGAGTTCGCAGTGATGTGAAAGAAACGTTCCTCGTTCTGCTGTTCAATCAACAGCGGCTGATCCAGCTCAATCCTTTTTTTCATGTTATTGGTTGTCGTTACCAGGACAGATTTTCAAGATATTCTCTCAATTGTCCCGCAGTTTTGAATTTTTTCAATATCAAAGTGCGTTTCAGGCCGTTGATGACCGATTTTACCGGCTGCGGCTGGCGTGCGTAGTGACGCTGACCGCCGAGGACATCATAGAGAATACGGACAAGATCGAATACGTCCTGGCGGATGTTCTGTGCCGTCGGCGGTCCCCAGTGGTACATGTCCACCAGCTTGACTTCGAATGCGAGTCCCGCGCGCTGCACGATGATGTTATCGGTATGCAGGTCGCCGTGATACTCGCCCATGTGATGAATGCTCTCGATGCCCTGGGCCAGGGTATAGAGAAGATGCAGGCCCTGAAAATAATCCAGCCGCTGGCCTGGCTGTTCCTCGATGAAGTTGGACAACAGCTCGCCCTCGACATAATCCGAGACGATGAACTTCACCGGCTGACGCTGAAGGGTGACGCTGTCCTGGGTATGGTACTGGATCAGGATCGGGCAGTTGCGCAGCTTGTGCAGTTTCTTGGCATAGAAGAGCAGGCTGCGGTTGTTCGGGTTGCGCTGCGGGTAGAAGAACTTGGCCGCGCGTTCGATGCCGGTGTCCTTCTCCACCACCAGATACACCTCGCCTTCCCAGCCGGAGCCGAGCGAACTGACCACTTCATATTTCCCGGCAAGTACGCGGCCGGGTTTGAAATTGAAGCTTCGGATCGGTTTCACCTTGCGCACGGCCATGGCGACAGGTCACTCGTTGGATGAAGGCTCGGGTTCGTCATTGAACGTCGCCGTGCCGGGATGAGACTCTTCCATCTGGTAAGTGGCCTGGAAGGCTTCGACCTGGGCGGCGACGTCCTCGACCGTCTCGAAGCGGGCAATGTGAAACAGCGCTTCGCCCTCATAGGCCATGGGCAGATGGGTCCGGCCGATCACGATCCCGGCGTAGGTGGACTTGATTTCGCGTTCCTGGCTGCCGAAGGGGTCCGAGACGATGCCGAGCACGTCGCCCTTGCGCACCCGCGCACCCAGGCCGATCAGCGGGCGCAGGATGCCGCTGCCGGGGGCGCGCACCCAGGCGCTGGACTCGGCGATCACCGGTTCGGCCCGGGGACGCTTCTTTTTCCGACTCGACGGCGGCAGCATGCCCAGGTAATGCATGACATTGATCACACCGCGCACACCGGCGCGAATGGATACCTCGTCGAAGCGCAGTGCCTCGCCGGCCTCGTAGAGCAGGGTGGGGATCTCGGCCTCGGTGGCGGCCTGACGCAGCGAACCGTCGCGGATGTCGGCGTTGAGCACCACCGGCGTGCCGAAGGCCTTGGCCATGGCCTCGGTATCAGGCAGGTGCATGTTGGCGCGGATGTGCGGCAGGTTGAAGCGGTGGCGCGCACCCGTGTGCAGGTCGATGCCGTGGGTGGAATTGCCGACGATCTCCTCCATGAAGGTGTGTGCCAGGCGTGCCGCCAGCGAGCCCTTTTCGGAGCCGGGGAAGACCCGGTTGAGATCGCGTTGATCGGGCAGTTCGCGCGAGTGCTGCAGAAAACCCTGCACATTGACGATGGGCACGGCGATCAGGGTGCCGCGCAGGCGCTTCAGCGCCGCCGAGCGCAGTACCCGGCGGATGATCTCCACACCGTTGAGTTCGTCGCCGTGGATGGCGGCACTGACGAACAGGTGCGGCCCGGCCTTGTTGCCGCGCACGATCTGCACCGGCATGGTGATGGGCGTGTGCGTGTAGAGCCGGGTGATGGGCAGCTCCAGCGTGGTGCGGGTGCCGGGCGCAATGCTCCGGCCGTTGATGTGGAGTGGATCGGCTTGCATGCCAGGCCCTGTCCTCAGCCCTTGCCCTTGGTGCCCGTCTTGCCGAACTTGGCGTTCTTCTCGATGAACTGGATGATCATCCCGGCGATGTCCTTGCCGGTGGCGCTTTCGATGCCCTCCAGGCCGGGCGAGGAGTTGACCTCCATGACCACCGGGCCGTGATTGGAACGCAGGATGTCCACACCGGCCACGTTCAGCCCCATGATCCTGGCCGCGCGCACCGCGGTGGAACGCTCCTCGGGGGTGATCTTGATCAGGGTGGCGGAGCCGCCCCGATGCAGGTTGGAGCGGAATTCGCCCTCCTTGGCCTGACGTTTCATGGCCGCGACCACCTTGTCGCCGATGACGAAGCAGCGGATGTCGGAGCCTCTGGCTTCGCCGATGTATTCCTGCACCATGATGTTGGTGCGCAGCCCCATGAAGGCCTCGATCACGCTCTCCGCGGCCTGACGGGTCTCGGCCAGCACCACGCCGATGCCCTGGGTGCCTTCCAGCAGTTTGATTACCAGCGGGGCGCCGCCGACCATCTTGATCAGGTCTTCGACGTCATCCGGCGAATGGGCGAAGCCGGTGATCGGCAGACCGATGCCGCGGCGCGAGAGCAGCTGCAGCGAGCGCAGCTTGTCACGGGCGCGGGTGATGGCGACGGACTCGTTGACCGGGAAGGTGCCCATCATCTCGAACTGACGCAGCACGGCGGTGCCGTAGAAGGTAATGGAGGCGCCGATGCGCGGAATGACGGCGTCGAAGCCGCTCAGGTTCTCGCCCTTGTAATGCACCTCCGGCTTGTGCGAGGCGATGTTCATATAGCAGCGCAGGGTGTCGATCACCCGCACTTCGTGGCCGCGCTCCTTGGCGGCCTCGACCAGGCGCCGGGTGGAGTAGAGCGAGGCGCGGCGGGAGAGTATAGCGATGTTCATCCGGAATCCTGTGCGTGTCGGTGTTTGCCGGCGGAGGGTTTTTCACCCGCCAGGTAGGAAGACTGTGGATCCACCACAAGCCGTCCGGCCATGGCGGTTCGTCCCAGCAGCATGCGAAAACGCATGTTATCACGGTTGGTCAGGGTCACCTCAATCGGCCAGGTCGTCGCGCCCAGCCGCAACTCGGTGCGAATGACATAGCGTTTTTCCCGGTGCCCGCCGGAGTCACTCACCCAGCGTTCGTCGATGACCTCGGCTACGGTGAAATGCTCGATGTCGCTGCGGTTCTGATGCGGGTGCAGGCCGATGCGGACCTTGCGCACACCGTCCTCGTCAAAGGGCTCGATCAGGAAGGTATGCAGGGCCGAGGTGCGCGCGCCGGTGTCGATCTTGGCCTTGAGATAGGGAACGCCCAACTCGGGCAGGGCCACCCACTCGCGCCAGCCGACCGTGGTCTTGGTGCCTGTCATGCGGCCATTATGCCTGATACGGCAGACAAAAAAATCGGGCCGGCAGTCCTGCCGGCCCGTAAATGAATCCCCTCTCCCCGGAGGGGGAGCCCCCATAGGGCATAAAAGGGCCGGGTGAGGGGCGTTCGCCTCGATTCAGTCCTGGCGAATCCCCTCCACCGACAGGAACAGCTCCACCTCGCGCGAGGCCGGACCCAGGTCGTAGTCGATGTTGAAATCGGCCAGTTTCAGGGTGGTGGTGCCGGTGAAGCCGCGGCGGTAGCCGCCCCAGGGATCCGGGCCGTGCCCCATGTGCTCGACCTCGATGCTGATGGGCCGGGTGACGCCGTGCAGGGTCAGTTCGCCCTCCAGCGTGGCGGTATCGTCGCCATGCTCGGTGAAGCCGGTGCTGACGAAGCGGGCCTCGGGGTATTTCCCGACCTCCAGGAAGTCCTCGCCGCGCAGGTGCTTGTCGCGCTCGGCATGGTTGGAGTCGATGCTGGCGGTCTGGATCACCACCTCGACACTGGAGGCCTCGGGCTTGTCCTCGTCATAGCTGAAGCGGCCCTCGAACTCGTTGAAGCGGCCGAGCAGCATGCTGTAACCCAGGTGCGGGATGCGGAACTGGATGAAGGCATGCGAATCCTTGGTGTCGATGACATAGTCCGCCGCCGCGGCCAGGCCGGGCAGGCTGAGAACACTGGCGAGGAGGGCGGCTGTCAGGGTCCGGGTTTTCATGGTGTATCTCCTTGTGTTGGTGAGAAGGGTTTGATCATCGTCATTCCGGCCTGCGCCGGGATGGTGAATTGCAGGTTTTCAACCTTTCAGGTCATGTCATTCCGGCTCCGCAGCATGCGCCGCAGGGTCCGGTCGCGGTCGATGTAATGGTGCTTGAGCGCAGCCAGGGCATGCACAGAGGCCAGGCCGATCAGGATGAAGGCCAGAATCTCGTGGATCTCGCCGGCGATGTCCTCCTGCTGCTCGTAACCGCTGAATGTGGCCGGAACGCTGAACCAGCCGAACACCTCCACCGGCCGGCCCTCGGCGGTGGAGATCAGGTAGCCGCTGACCATCACCAGCAGGGGCAGGGCATAGAGCAGCACATGTGTCCAGTGCGCCAGCTGCCGCTCCCAGGGCTTGTGATTCGACAGCGGGACAGGCCGCGGGTTGCACCAGCGCCAGGCCAGGCGCAGCACAATTGCCAGGAACAGCAGTATCCCGACGGATTTGTGAATGGCCGGCGCCTCGCGGTACCAGGGATCGTAATAGGTCAGATCCGTCATCCACAATCCCAGCGCGAACAGTCCGATGATGACGAGCGCCACCAGCCAGTGCAGCAGGATGCTGATCCAGCCATAGCCTGTTGAGGTGTTACGGAGCATGTCGCTTCTCCCGGTTCATCTGACAGAGAGTATAACTATTGTGAAAATATGAATTAATTACCTGTTTATGAAAATATTGTTCTTATTATTGCAACAAAGAGTGCTTGCGAGCGCCACTGTCACAAGGACAGAATCATCGTATGCACCATGCACAACAGGAGTCTGTATGAGGTTGTTCATCACCGGCAACAGCAGCGGCCTCGGCCGTGGTTTCAGCGCAGCGGCCCTGGCCCGGGGCTGGGAGGTCTACGGCTGCAGCCGCCGCGGCTGTGACCTGGAGGGGGTGCATGACGTCCGCTGCGATCTGGGCGATTTCGCGACGGTGCCGGCGGCCCTGGAACAGCTGCTGGCCGGCGTTGAGCGCCTGGACCTGGTCATCCTCAATGCCGGCATCCTGGGCCGGATCAAACCCATGCACGACACCTCGCTGGAGGAACTGGGCCGCAGCATGGACATCAATGTCTGGTCCAACAAGATCATCCTGGACTGGCTGCTGGATTTCGGTATTGCAGTCGACCAGATCGTGGGCATTTCCTCGGGGGCGGCCGTGCTGGGCAACAAGGGCTGGAACGGCTACGCCATCTCCAAGGCCGCACTCAACATGCTGCTGCGGCTGTATTCCCATGAGTTTCCGGATACCCATCTCGCGGCCATCGCCCCCGGCCTGATCGACACCGCCATGATGGACTATCTCTGTGTCGAGCCCGATCCCGGGGAATATCCGGCCCTGGGTCGGATCCGCGCCGCCCGCGGCACCGATACCATGCCCGGCCCGCGCGCGGCGGCGGAACGGGTGCTGGAGGTCGTGGGCAGACTGAAGACATTCGACAGCGGCAGCTTCGTCGATATCCGCCAGCTCATCGCTCCCGAGGAATACGCCGCCCTGATGCAGGCCCGCCAGAAGCGCTAGCCTCCCTTGATGGGGGAGGATCAAGGAGGGGGGACATAAGGAGGAAACCATGACCCACCGCACCATCAACAACGTCACCATCGAGTGCACCCTTGGCGACATCGCCAGCCAGGCCGACATGGACGCCGTCGTCAATGCCGCCAACGCCCAGCTGCGCCCCGGCGGCGGCGTGGCCGGCGCCATCCACCGCGCCGCCGGCCCGGGCCTGGACGAGGAGTGCCGGTCGCTGGCGCCCATCAAACCCGGTCAGGCCGTGATCACCAGTGCGCACAACCTCCCGAACAAGTATGTGATCCACTGCCTGGGACCGGTCTACGGTGTGGATGAGCCCGCCGATGAACTGCTTGCCGGCTGCTATCGCCGGGCACTGCAGCTGGCGGAGCAGAACGGGATCGAATCGATTGCCTTTCCGGCCATCTCCACCGGTGTGTTCGGCTACCCGCTGGAAGCGGCGACCAGGATCGCGCTGGGCGTCATGACCGCTGCAGCACAGAAACTGACACAGCTGAAGCAGATTCGATGTGTGCTGTTTCAGCCCTCGGATCTGGCGGTATACAATCAGGTGCTGGATGAGTTGAAGGGAACCAGGTGAAAAACATGCAAAACGACAGATATCAATCCCATCTCAGGATGGCCTGGGTGATATATGCACTGATTACGCTCGTCATTGTCGTGCTGCTGGTGCTGTTCGTCGCGCAGGATACTGAAGAGCGGTTCTTCTTCGCGATAATGCCCGCCGCCGCAGCGTATGTGTTCCGTCCGACCGAACGCTACCTGAGCAAGCTCATTTTCAAGTTCACCGGGGTTTCCAGGCCCACGGAAAACGAATGAACAATCCTTTTGTTAATACACAGGGGCGCCTGTCTGCCGCCCGGCCCTCGTGAAAATATAGAATGGCGATACACACTGTATGAATATACAGTTATTCAGGGGGCATGAAATCCCTGGGCAGCGGGGCGCGGGTTGGGTATGATGGACACATATAAGAATCAAATGGTTATGACACGGTATGTGTGGACGCTTCGCCAGGATCACGCCCCCTGAGCGCTTTGCCGCCCTTGCCCGGGCCCGTTGCCAGGTCGGCTCGCTCCCGCCTCGCTACAATATCCTGCCGGGCCAGTCCGTCCTGGCCTGTCACCTGGATCCGACTGGTGAGCGTGAGCTGACCTCCCTGCACTGGCCCTACATCCCGCCCTTCGAGAAAGAACCCAGGACAAAATACTCCACCATCAACGCCAAGGCGGAGACCCTGGCGACGAGCCGGCTGTGGCAGTTTCCATTCCGCCACTTCCGCTGCCTGATTGCGGCGGACGGCTTCTATGAACCCAGAGACACCGGGGAGAAGCGCAAGCCGCAGTATTACTTCCACCGCAAAGACGGTGAGCCCTTCTTCATGGCGGGCCTGTGGGGACGCTGGGAGCCACATGACGAAGCAGGGGAGGGAGTCGACTCCTGTGCGATAGTCACGGTCGAGGCCAATGCCGTTGTCGGCGAGGTGCATGCGCGGATGCCGGCGATATTGTCGCCGTCGACATGGGGGCAGTGGTTGGACCCGTCAACAGGGGTCGAGGAATTGAAGACTGTATTAGCAACGGCGCAGGCGGGGGATTGGGAAGGCTATCCGGTTGGTTATTACACCCGTGAGGATTCTCCAAAAGTGATTAAACAGACAGAATAAAGTGTGCTAACGGGCACACAGCGGACGTTAAAAGTTCCACGTCATTGCGAGGAGCGCAGCGACGTGGCAATCTCCCAAAGATACAGCCGAACCATCATCGTCAAGGATGACGAAATGGAAAAGCAACCTGCTGTTTATATCCTATGCAACCGGCCGAATGGCACGCTGTATATTGGCGTCACCAGCAATCTTCCAAAGCGCATCTGGGAACATAAAAGCAAAGCAGTCAGAGGATTTACTGCAAAATACAATGTAACGCGACTGATCTGGTTTGAGCTTTTTGAAACAATGGACCTGGCCATTGAAAGAGAGAAGCAGCTGAAGGGCAGGCCGAGAAAAGCGAAAGTTGCGTTGATAGAGGATGGAAACCCGGTATGGCGGGATCTTTTCGAGGAAATTTGTGGCTGAAGGAGATTGCCACGTCGCTTCGCTCCTCGCAATGACGGGTAATCAGAGACCGCTTCTGGTCGGCATCGGAAGTTTGCGCAACGAGAGTGGCTCAAAACACGGAGCAATATTGCCTGATCTTGCGTTTCCATTAGGCCGCGTTGCCGATTTAGGTTGCAACAGTTGCCAGATTTAGCTTGTAGGTTTGCCAAGGTTAGGTTGTAACAACACAAACAGCTGGATTGAGTGAGCCGTGCTTGTTATTTAACATAATATACATTATGCGAAGTTATGAACAGGCCGAAACGAGCATCAGTAGTCGATAGCCGGGGGGTCATTCCACTTCGACAACCGGGCCGTGCTCCCTTTCCAGCAGGCTGCCGATGGGACGGAGATCGTTGAGACCGAATGAACGGGCCAGCGCAGTAAATTCCGGTTCCGCCTGCGGCGCAACGGCCACCAGCAGACCGCCGGAGGTCTGGGGATCACACAGGATCCTGCGTCTGTTCTCGGACAGGACGCCGACCTTGTGGCCGTAGCTGTCGAAGTTGCGTTGTGCGCCACCCGGCGAACAGCCCAGTTCCAGGTAGTGCTCGACTTCGGGCAGTTTGGGCACGGCGGCGTAATCGATGCGGGCCGAGACACCGCTGCCCTCGCACATCTCCAGCAGGTGTCCCAGCAGGCCGAAGCCGGTGACATCGGTCATGGCCCTGACGCCGTCGAGCCGGCCGAGTTCGGCGCCGATATCATTGAGCTGGCACATGGTGTCGGGTGCCAGGCGGATGTGTTCCGGCTGTAGCTTCTTTTGCTTCTGCGCCGTGGTCAGGATGCCGATGCCCAGAGGCTTGGTCAGATAGAGCCGGCAGCCGGGCTCCGCCGTATCGTTGCGGGTGAGAAACCCGTTTTCGACACTGCCAGTGACCGCCAGCCCGAAGATGGGCTCGGGCGCATCGATGGAATGCCCGCCTGCGAGAGTGATGCCGGCCAGTTCACAGGCCCTGCGACCACCGTCGATCACGGCGCGGGCGACCTCCGGCCCGAGTTTGGCGATCGGCCAGCCGAAGATGGCGATGGCCATCAGGGGGCGGCCGCCCATGGCGTAGATGTCGCTGATGGCATTGGTGGCCGCGATCTGGCCGAATTCGAAGGGGTCGTCCACGATAGGCATGAAGAAGTCCGTGGTGGAAATCACGGAGCTGCCGTTGCCGAGGTCGTACACAGCGGCATCATCCCTGGAGTCATTGCCCACCAGCAACCGCGGATCGACAGGGACAGTGGCATCGCTGGCGAGGATTTCCTCCAGCAGTTTGGGGGCGATCTTGCAGCCGCAGCCGGCGCCGTGGCTGTATTCGGTCAGACGGATGGTGGGTCGGGTCTTTTCTGCGGGGTTATCCATGAACATGATCAGCTCCTTGACCAGGGTGTCATTCAGTCCGAAACCGCATCAGCAACAGCCGCCGCACGTGGGCACTGGCGGAGTCCTGATAGATGTATCGGCAGGCGGGGAATTGGCGGAAGAGAGCAGGAGTCGAACCTACCAGGGACCGCTTGACAGCCCCTCCCGGTTTTGAAGACCGGGCGCCCCACCGGGGAACGATCTCTTCCAGGGATCTGATGCGTGTCACCGCACGCTCCATTGCAGCGCAGCCGTGCTGTCGCGCAGCACATGGTCATCGCGCTCGCGCCGAGTGTAACCGATGCGGTCGAAGAACTCGAGAATCCGGATGGCCACCTTACGGCCTCCCCCGCCCTCGGGGAAGAGAATGTCGCGGAAGGGGGCGGCGCGAGCGGCGCCCTGCTCTGTGTTGAGTCGCGCGACGATGGCGGCCAGTTCCGCCACGGCGCCGGCGGTGAAATAGTGATCGTGGCCGACGGGATAGAGTTCACCGGCACGGGCGAGGCGCTTGAACAGCTGCCGCACGGCGGGTTCGGGGATACCCGTCGCCTTGTGGATGTCGCGCACGCGCGGGGGATTGTAAGGGGCGGCTTGCAGCAGCGGCTTCAATTCGCTGAACAGTGCACGGTCGTCGTCGCTCACGCTGACGTGATGCTCAGGGAGGTGCAGCCAGGCCCGCGTCTGCGCAATCGCTCCGCAGGTCAGCAGTTCGTCCACCAGGACGTCGAAAACAGGGCGCTGCAGATTGACGGCCGTCATGCGGCGCAGCCGTCCGGCCTCGACACCGATCATGTCCGGTGAGCGTTCGTGTTCCCGGGCCAGGGTCTCCAGCAGCCGCTGCCGGAGCCCGTCCCAGGCTGCCTGCGAAAGGCCGATCGCGGATTCGCCCGCCTCGACCACGCGCAGGCCCGCCCGCTGCCACAGCGTTCTGGCCTGCGCCTCATCGAGATTCCAGTTCAGAGTGAACCGGTGCAGATCGACGCCGGTAGCGGACTGGTCTGCCATCAGTTCCAGACCGGCGGCCGGGTCGTCATTGCGCAGGCTGTCCAGCAGGCGCAGCCGTTCGGGGCTGCGCTTGTGGCGTGCAGGGGGATGAATGTCGAGCACCCTGCCCCCCGCGACGGTGCGCCGGGCGCCCGCATCGCGCAGGATGATGCGGTCGCCGCGCAGACACAGGGTTTCCCGCTCCAGCAGAATCTCTGCCAGCGCGGTGTGCCCCGGCTCGGCGCGTTTGCCGTCGAGCAATGCCACCCGACCGATGATATCGTCGGTGCCCAGATGCACATGCACGGTTTGCATGTGTCTGAGCGCCGCCTGGCCGGCAGGCACGCGCAGTTCGGCCTGAAAGCGGGACAGTGAAACGGCGAGCGCGGGATCGACCAGCCACATCCCGCGGCGGATGTCGCGGCGGTCGAAGTTGCCCTTGAGCGCCAGCGCGCAGCGGTCCCCCGCCTGCCCGCGTTCGGCCGGCCGATCCTGCACGTGCAGGCCGCGTACCCGGGCCGTGACTCCCGCCGGCGCCAGGCTGAGCCTGTCGCCCACGGCAACGGCGCCGGCATGGGCGGTACCGGTCACGATCGTGCCGACGCCGGAGAGCGCGAAACAGCGGTCGATGGCGAGACGGAAACGCCCTGCGGCCGGCGGTCGGCTGATTGCAGCGGTTGTGGCCTCGAGGTGGCTGCGCAGCGCCGCCACGCCCTCCCCCGTCCGCCCGGATACGGGAAAAACCGGACTCGCCGCCAGCACCGTGCCGGTCAGCAGATCGGCCACTTCCTGTCGTACCTGCTCAAGGCGCTCTGCTGTGACGGTATCCGTCTTGGTCAGGGCGACGGCTCCCTGCCCGATATCCAGCAGTTCCAGCAGTTCCAGGTGTTCGCGGGTCTGCGGCATCGGTCCGTCGTCGGCGGCGATCACCAGCAGGGCGAAGTCGATCGCGGTCGTGCCGGCAAGCATGTTGCGGATCAGCTTTTCGTGCCCGGGTACGTCAACGAAACCGAGTACCGAGCCATCGGTCAGCGGTGTGTAGGCGTAGCCGAGATCCAGGGTGATGCCGCGGGCCTTTTCCTGCAGCAGTCGGTCGGCATCCACGCCGGTGAGTGCCTTGAGCAGCGTGGTCTTGCCGTGATCGATATGGCCGGCGGTGCCTATGAGCATGACAAACGGGCGAGATTGGCCCGGAATCCGTCTTCTTCCTGACGCTGCAGGCAGCGCAGATCCAGCAGCAGCGCCCCATCTTCGATGCGGCCGATCACCGGGCGCGGCAATTCGCGCAGACCGGTCTCGATGCGATGCAGCACGCCGCTTTTCCTTCCCTGCGGCCTGACGGCGAGACCGGCCGAGGGCAATCGGTCCACGGGCAGCGAGCCGGAGCCGATCTGGGACTGCAGCGGCACGATTTCCACCGTTACCGGCAGTGCATTCAGGGCGCGTTGCACATCCGGCAGCAGGCGCTGTGTCGCGGCACGGATCTCGGCTTCGGGGCGGGTCAGCTGCTGCAGCGCGGTCAGGCGTTCCGCCAGGCGGTCGGGATCACGGTACAGCCGCAGCACGGCCTCGAGCGCGGCCAGGGTGAGTTTGCCGACACGTAGTGCCCGCTTGAGCGGGTTGCGTTTGATCCGCTTGATCAGATCCCGGCGGCCGACCAGCAATCCGGCCTGCGGACCGCCGAGCAGCTTATCCCCGGAAAAGGTCACCAGATCGGCGCCGGCGGCAATGCTTTCGCCCGGCGTGGGCTCGTGCGGCAGTCCCCAGCGCTCGAGCCCGGTCAGGGTGCCGGAGCCGAGGTCGACGATAAAGGGCAGTTCATGCGCATGCGCCAGTTCGGCCAACTCACGTTCGGGAACGGCATGGGTGAAGCCCTGGATCGCGTAGTTGCTGGTGTGAATCTTCATCAGCATGGCCGTGCGTCTGGTGATCGCGGCGCGGAAGTCCGTCAGATGGGTGCGGTTGGTCGTGCCGACCTCGACCAGGTCTGCGCCGGCGCGCTGCATGATGTCGGGTATCCGGAAGGCGCCACCGATCTCGATCAGTTCTCCGCGCGAGACGATGACCTTTTTCTTCTTCTTCCGCACCAGGGCATTGAGCAGCAGGAACACGGCGGCGGCATTGTTGTTGACCACGGTCGCGGCCTCGGCGCCGGTAAGTTCGCACAACAATTCAGCGACCACGTCATCGCGGTCGCCGCGGCCGCCGTCCTCGATGTCGTACTCCAGCGCACAGGGGCTGCGGGCGGCCGTGACCAGGGCGGTGACGGCCTCTTCCGGCAGCAGGGCTCGACCGAGATTGGTATGCAGTACCGTGCCGGTGAGGTTGTAGACCGGACGCAGGCGCGGCATGGCCAACGTCTGGGCGGTGTCGGCGACCCTGGAGACCAGGCTCGTTACATCGGGAACAGGCTCGCCGGTGCGGGCGGCGGCGCGGGCAGCGGACAGGGTGTCACGCACGATCCGGGTAACGACGGTCTGCCCGTGGCTATCCACGAGCGCAGCGATTTGCGTGTCAGAGAGGATGCGGCTGACGGACGGCAGTTTGGAGAGTTGATGCATGTTTCATCCAACTGGACAGAAACCTCACCCGCAGAATAGCACAACTCATGCTGCAGTCACCCAAAGAAAAACACCGCCACTGGGGACGGGGTCTCGAGGTGCCGGTTGCCTGCAGCAGCGCCGGACTTATTCCATGGAGGGGTTCCAGACCTCCCACACCTTGCCGACCAGATCCGGCCCGGGCTTGAGAGTGGGTTTGCCCGGTTCCCAGCCTGCGGGGCAGGCCTCCTTGCCCTGGGTGGCGCGCACGTGCTGATAGGCCTGGATCTGGCGTATCGTTTCGGCGAGCTTGCGCCCGACCGGCGGGGTGAGCACCTCCATGGCCTGGATGACCCCGTCGGGATCGATGATGAAACGACCGCGGAGTTCGACTCCCTGGCTCTCGTCCCAGCATCCATAGGCCCGGCCGACATTGCCGGCTTGATCGGCGACCATGTGGAATGGCACACCGCCATCGGCCATCTTGCTCAGTTCCTCATCATTCCAGATCTTGTGGACGAAGTGGCTGTCCACGCTGACCGAGATGACTTCAACCCCCAGATCCTGGAGCTTCTGATAATTCGCGGCGACCGCCGACACTTCAGTAGCTCAGACGAAGGTGAAATCACCGGGGTAGAAACAGAGCATCACCCACTTGCCGGCAAACTCCGACAGCGTCACATTGGTGAAGCTGCCCTTGTGATAGGCGGGTGCGGTGAAATCGGGGGCTTTCTGTCCGACACGTACACTCATCCTGGGTACCTCTTCTCTGATGGTGGATTCGGGCGACGCTGACGATTCCGGCGGCGATTCGCCGGCAACCGAGCTCGTCACCCGGGCGCAGCTTACAGATTCCTCTTCAGCCATTGGCATTTCCTCTCGCTTGGCGCCAGGGACACTGTGATCATTGTTCATGCCCCCGCTTGTGTCAAGCGACACCGGCTGGGATCGGCCAACCCTTTGGTGACAGCCAATTGCCAGTCCGGCCGGCGCCATGGCAAGCTGGAGCCGAATCGGCCCTGATCAGGAAGAATTGCATGCAAATTACCGAACTGGAGGCCGAGTTTGAACTCGCGCCCGATCTGATCTATCTCAATCATGCCGCGGTCTCGCCCTGGCCGCGGCGAACGGCGGCGGCCGTGCAGGCCTTTGCGGATGAGAACCTGCATGAGGGTTCGCGCCACTACCTGCATTGGCAGCAGACCGAGCAGCGGCTGCGCGAACGGCTGCAGCGGCTGATCGGGGCACGTGGGAGCGATGAGATCGCGTTGCTGAAAAATACCTCCGAGGGCCTGTCCTTCATCGCTGCCGGGCTGGACTGGCAGGCCGGCGACAATGTGGTCATCAGCAACCAGGAGTTCCCCTCCAACCGGGTGGTCTGGGAGTCGCTCCGGCCGCGCGGCGTCGTGGTCCGCTATGCCGATGTCTCGGGCGAAGACCCGGAACAGGCGGTGATCGATCAGGTCGACGACCGCACCCGCCTGGTGGCCATCAGCGCGGTGCAGTACGGCACCGGGCTGCGGCTGGACCTGCGGCGGATCGGCCGCCACTGCGAGGAGGCCGAGGTGCTGTTCTGCGTCGATGCCATTCAGCAGATCGGCGCCCTGCCCTTCGATGTGCGCGCGGCGCGGGCGGATTTCGTGGTCGCCGACGGGCACAAGTGGATGCTGGCGCCGGAGGGGCTGGCGCTGTTCTACTGCCGTCGCGAACTGCTGCAGACATTGCAGCCGCTGGAGTACGGCTGGCACATGCTGGCCGAGCCCGGCAACTTCGACAATCCCGACTGGCAGGTGGCCTCCGATGCCCGCCGGTTCGAATGCGGCAGTCCGAACATGCTGGGTATCTATGCGCTGGAGGCCAGCCTGTCGCTGCTGGAGGAAATCGGCATGGATCGGGTCGGCGCGGCGGTGCTGCAGCGCTCGCAGCAAATCGTCTCGGCGCTGCAGGCGCAGCCCGATCGCTATGCCCTGATCACCCGCACCCAGCCGGACCGCCTGGCCGGCATTGTCACCTTCCGGCCGTTGCAGGAGCCGGTGGACGATCTGTTCCAGCGCCTGCGCACGGCAGGGGTGCAGTGCGCTCAGCGCGCCGGCGGCATCCGGGTGTCGCCGCATGCCTACATGCCGTTGAGTGTAATCAAGCGCTTTCTCGACTTGCTGTAACGGCTCTCAACGCACTCATTCTTTCCGTCATTCCCGCCTGCGCGGCAGTGAAGAGGAATAATGTAAGTGTCATTGTTGCTTGATTGACTTGCGGCCGGCATAACAACATAATATGTATCGGATTTCAGGGTATTCAGTTCTACTCCAGCCAGGCCGCTATATTTAAGGTAAGGCAACCTTCGGTTGTTCAAGGGGTCAAATCCTACAGGCACAAGGCACGGCCGGGAGCAGCGCAATGGCGCGAGGACTGAAGGCCTGGATCGCCGCCCGTATCACCCGCTGGCTGACGCAAGAGTCGTCCGCCGAGCAGACCCCGCTGTGTGACTACGAACGCCTCAGCTACGAGATCCGTCCTGCCGATGTGCTGCTGGTGGAGGGCCGCGCCCGGGTCAGCCATGTCATCAAGAACCTCACCCAGAGTCCCTGGACCCATTCCGCGCTCTACATCGGCCGGCTGGCCGATATCGACGATCCCAGTGTGCGCGAGCACGTCTCCTATCTCTACGACGGCGATCCCAACGACCCGCTGGTGATCGAGGCCCTGCTGGGCGAAGGCACCGTTGTCCATCCGCTGCACAAGTATCGCCGCGATCATCTGCGCATCTGCCGGCCCACGGGGTTGTCCCGGAGTGATGCCCAGAGGGTGATCCGCTTTGCGGTCAGCCACCTGGGCTGCGAGTACGACATCCGCCAGCTGCTGGACCTGGCGCGCTTCCTGTTCCCCTACGGCGTGCTGCCGCGACAGTGGCGCTCGTCGCTGTTCGAGCACAACGCCGGCATCCCCACCCGTACGGTCTGCTCCTCCATGCTGGCGGCGGCCTTCAATGACGTGCATTTTCCCGTGCTGCCCGTGATGCAGCGGCGCGAGGACGGTGAGTTGCGGCTGTACAAGCGCAATGCGCGCCTGTATACGCCGCGGGATTTCGACTACTCGCCCTATTTCGAGATCATCAAGTATCCCTGTCCGGGTCTCAAGGACCGGGCCCTGTATCGCGACCTGCCCTGGGAGGAGGAGTACATCTGCCGGGACCGGCGCGATCGCATGGTCCGTCTGCTTGATCTGAACGTGGCCAGACAGTATCCGCAGGGCATCCCGCCGCCGCCGAACTCCGTGAACGAGGGCGAAGCGGTTTCCGTGGAGGTCGATCGCGGCTGACTGCCAGACTTCTATGCTCTGGTGACGGGAGGTTTTCAATGCAGGGCACAATGCTGTGGATCCTGGCAGCGGCACTGATTGGGCTGGCGCTGCTCACAGGACTACCCGACTGGCGCCGCCGCCTGTTGATGCGGCCCTTGTTCCGAACCTTCAAACGGGTGCTGCCGCCCCTGTCGCAGACCGAGCGCGAGGCGCTGGAGGCCGGCACCGTGGGCTGGGACGGTGAACTGTTCAGTGGCCGCCCCGACTGGAACGCCCTGCACCGCTATCCCGTCTCTGAACTCAGCGAACACGAGCAGGCATTTCTCGACGGCCCGGTCGAGGATCTGTGCCGGCAGCTGGACGACTGGCGCATCACCCACGAGGACGCGGATCTCGCCCCCGAGGTCTGGGACTTCATCAAGCAGCAGGGCTTCTTCGGCATGATCATCCCCCGCCAGTACGGCGGCCTGGAATTCAGCGCCCAGGCCCATTCCCGGGTGGTGATGAAGATCGCCAGCCGCAGCCTGACCGCGGCGGTCACAGTGATGGTGCCCAACTCGCTGGGCCCGGCCAAGCTGCTGCTGCACTACGGTACTGCTGAACAGAAGGACCATTACCTGCCGCGCCTGGCCCGCGGCGAGGAGGTGCCCTGCTTCGCCCTGACCGGTCCCGAGGCCGGTTCGGATGCCGCCTCCCTTCCGGATACCGGGGTGGTGTGCTTCGGTGAGCTCGATGGCGAACGGGTGCTCGGCATCCGGCTGAACTGGGACAAGCGCTACATCACCCTGGGGCCGGTGGCGACCCTGCTGGGCCTGGCCTTTCATCTCTACGATCCCGATGGCCATCTGGGCAGTGAGCCGGATCTCGGCATCACCCTGGCCCTGATTCCCACCGACGCGCCCGGGGTGGAGATCGGCCGGCGCCACTATCCGCTCAATTCGGCGTTCCAGAACGGTCCCAACCGTGGCCATGATGTCTTCATTCCGATCGACCAGGTCATCGGCGGCCGCGACGGCCTGGGCCAGGGCTGGCGCATGCTGATGGAATGCCTGGCCGACGGCCGTTCCATCTCGCTGCCGGCGCTGGCCACCGGTGCGGGCAAGCTCTGTTCGCGCGCCACCGGCGCCTATGCCGCGGTGCGCAGGCAGTTCCGTCAGCCCATCGGCCGCTTCGAGGGCGTGGCCGAGGCGCTGGCGCGCATCGGCGGCAATACCTATCTGATGGAGGCGGCGCGCGACTTCACCTGCAGCACACTGGACAATGGCGAGCAGCCCGCGGTGGTCTCCGCCATCGTCAAGTATCACCTGACCGAACGCATGCGCGAGACGGTCAACCATGCCATGGACATCCATGGCGGCAGCGGCATCTGCCTCGGACCGCGCAATCTCCTCGGCCGGGTGTATCAGGCCGTGCCCATCAGCATCACGGTCGAGGGCGCCAACATCCTCACCCGCAGCATGATCATCTTCGGTCAGGGCGCGTTGCGCAGCCATCCCTATGTGCTGCGCGAACTTGAGGCGGTGCAGGATCCGGACGCCGAGGCCGGTCTGCTCGCCTTCGACCGCGCCCTGACCGCGCATCTGCGCTGGGGCCTGGGCAATGCCGTGCGCTGTCTCTGGTACGGTCTGACCGGCGCCCGATTGCAGCGGCTGGGTTTCCGCCCGCGGGGTGAGCCCGTGGTCGCCTATCGCCAACTCACCCGCCTGAGCACGGCCTTCGCCCTCAGTGCCGATCTGGCCATGTTCACCCTCGGCGGCAGCCTCAAGCGCCGCGAACGCCTCTCGGCCCGGCTGGGCGACGTGCTGAGCAACCTTTATCTCGGCAGTGCTGCGCTCAAGCAGTTCCACGACCAGGGCTGTCCGGAGGCCGACCGGCCGCTGGTGGAATGGGCCTGGCGCGAATGCGCCCATCGCGCCCAGGAGGCGTTGCTGGCATTGTGCGACAACCTTCCCAACCGCTGGTTGGGCCGATTGCTGAGGCTGTGGCTGTTCCCGCTGGGCCGCAGTTACGCTCCGCCTTCCGATGCCCTGTGTGATCAGGTGGTGGAGTTGCTGCTGCGTCCCGGCGAAGCACGCGATCGGCTGACCGCCGGGCTGTTTCTGCCCGAGTCTCCTGACGCGACCCTGAACCGGTTGGAAACTGCCCTGACCCTGAGTGTGCAGGCCGAGCCGGTGCTGCGGCGCATCCGCGCGGCGATGCAGGCGGGCCGGGTGGACAGCGGCGATCCGGAGCAGCGGCTGGAGGCCGCGCTCGCTGCGGGTGTGATCACTGCAGCGGACGCGGACAGGGTGCGCGCGGCCGTCGCCGCGCGGCACGAGGTCATTGCGGTCGATGCCTTCGACCCGGCAGACTTGGGCCACAACCCTGACCGTATCCGGACACCAATACCCACAACCCAGGCGGAGGCAGGATGACACCGGTCTATATTGTCGACGGACTGCGCACCCCCTTTCTCAAGGCCCGCAACGCACCCGGCCCCTTCGCGGCCGCCGATCTGGCCGTGCATTCGGGGCGCTCCCTGCTGCTGCGGCAGCCGTTTGCCCCGGATAGGCTCGATGAAGTCATCGCCGGCTGCGTCATGCCCGGCCCGGACGAGGCCAACATCGCCCGCGTGGTTGCGCTCCGGCTTGGCTGCGGCGAACGGGTGCCGGCCTTCACCGTGCAGCGCAACTGCGCCTCGGGCCTGCAGGCGCTGGACACCGGCCTGCGCAACATCGCCCTGGGCCGCTCCGAACTGGTGCTGGCCGGCGGCATCGAGGCCATGAGCCACGCGCCGGTGCTCTGGAGCCACGCCATGGTGGCCTGGCTGGGCGGCTGGATGCGGGCGCGTTCCCTGGGCGCGCGCGCAAAACAGCTGACACGGCTGCGCCCCGGTCACCTGAAACCGGTGATCGGTCTGCTGCGCGGACTGACCGATCCGGTGGTGGGCCTTTCCATGGGCCAGACCGCGGAGGTGCTGGCGCACCGCTTCGGTATCAGCCGCGAGGCGATGGACGAGTACGCCCTGCACAGTCATCAACGCCTGGGCGCGGCTTATGATGCCGGGCATATGGACGAGGTCGAGCCGCTGTATGCGCCCGACGGTCGCTACTGGTGTGAGGACGACGGCCTGCGCCGCGACACCACACTGGAACAACTCGCAGCATTGCGGCCGGTGTTCGACCGCCCCTTCGGCAGTGTCACCGCCGGCAACAGCGCCCAGGTCACCGATGGCGCGGCCTGGCTGATCCTGGCCTCGGAAGCCGCGGTGGAGCGCCACGGCCTCACTCCGCGCGCCCGCATCGTCGACAGCCACTGGGCCGGCCTGGACCCGGGGCAGATGGGCCTGGGCCCGGTGCATGCCATGGCCCCGCTGCTGCAGCGCCATGAACTGACAACGCAGGATATCGACTACTGGGAGATCAACGAGGCCTTCGCCGCCCAGGTGCTGGCCTGTCTGGCGGCCTGGCAGGATGCGGGCTACTGCCGGGAGGAACTCGGCCTCGACAACGCCTTCGACCCCATCCCGCGCGAGCGGCTCAACATCGACGGCGGCGGTGTCAGTCTCGGCCATCCGGTCGGCGCCAGCGGGACGCGCATCGTGCTGCACCTGCTGCAGGTGCTGGAACGTGAGCAGGTCCGGCGTGGCGTGGCCTCGCTGTGCATCGGCGGCGGCCAGGGCGGCGCCCTGCTGCTGGAACGTCCGGAGGTGCAGGCATGAGCTGGCAGGACTGGAGGCTCGATACCGATGCCGCCGGCATTGCCTGGCTGACGCTGGATCGGCACGACGCCGGCACCAATGTACTCACTGAACAGGTGCTGGAGGAATTCAATCAGGCCCTGGAACAGCTGGAACAGTCGCCGCCCGCCGGTCTGGTCATCCGCTCGGCCAAACCCAACGGCTTCATCGCCGGCGCCGATGTGCGCGCCTTCACCGATCTGGAATCCCGCGACCAGGCGCTGGAACTGATCCGCCGTGGCCAGGCCGCCTGCGACCGGCTGGAGGCCCTGCCCTGCCCCACGCTGGCATTGATCCGGGGCTTCTGCCTGGGCGGCGGGCTGGAGCTGGCGCTGGCGTGCCGTTACCGCATTGCGGTGGATGTGCCCAATACCCGGCTCGGTCTGCCCGAGGTACGTCTCGGCATCCATCCCGGCTTCGGCGGCAGTGTGCGTTCCATCGCCGCCATCGGCGCACCGGCCGCACTGGACCTGATGCTGACCGGGCGCAGTGTCTCGGCCCGTCAGGCGCGGCGGCTGGGGCTGGTGCAGCATGCCGTGCCCGAGCGCCATGCGCAGACCGCGGCGCGCACCCTGCTGCAGGAGGCCCGTGCCCTGCCCCGCCTGGCCTGGTGGAAGCGCGCCGCCAACCACCGATTGGCGCGCCCGCTGCTGGCGGCCTTCATGCGGCGCAAGGTGGCGGCGAAGGCCCGGCCCGAGCATTACCCGGCCCCCTATGCCCTGCTCGACCTGTGGGTGAAGCACGGCGACGACCGCCGTGCCATGCTGGACGCCGAGGCCGAGTCGGTCGCCGACCTGATCCGGGGCGACACGGCGCAGAACCTGGTGCGGGTCTTCTTCCTGCAGGACCGGCTCAAGGGACTGGCCAAGGGGAATAAATCGGATCCCACCCACGTGCATGTCATCGGCGCCGGGGTGATGGGCGGCGACATCGCCGCCTGGTGCGCCCTGCAGGGCTGGCGCGTGACCCTGCAGGACCAGTCCCCCGCGCGCATCGCCCCGGCCATCGGCCGCGCCGGGAAACTGTTCCGCAAGCGCCTGAAGATACAGCGCGAGATCACCGCCGCCCTGGACCGGTTGATCCCTGACCATCGGGGGCAGCATGTCGAGCATGCCGATGTGGTGATCGAGGCCATCTTCGAGGACCGCGAGGCCAAGCAGCAGCTCTATCAGGCGATCGAGCCGCGGATGAAGTCGGATGCGCTGCTCGCCACCAATACCTCCAGCATCCCGTTGGAGGAACTGGCGTCAGTGATGGCGCGGCCGCAGCGGCTGGTTGGTCTGCACTTCTTCAACCCGGTGGCGCGCATGCAGCTGGTCGAGGTGGTGCGCGGCGAGAAGACCGCGCCGGAGGTGGTCGACCGCGCCCTGGCCTTCACCCGCGCCATCGACCGCCTGCCGCTGCCGGTGGCAAGCAAACCGGGCTTCCTGGTCAACCGCATCCTCATGCCCTATCTGCTGGAGGCGGTGGAACTGGTGGAGGAAGGCGTGCCGCCGGCGCGCATCGATGCCGCCGCCGAGGCCTTCGGCATGCCCATGGGGCCCATCACCCTGGCCGACACGGTGGGCCTGGATATCTGCCTGCACGTGGCGCGCATTCTGGGCGAGGCCTTCGGCCTGGCCATGCCGGCGCGGCTGGAGCAACTGGTCGCGGACGGCCATCTGGGGAAGAAGTCGGGCCGCGGCTTCTACCGTTATCACAAGGACAAACAGATCAAGACCCGGGACAGCGGCAGTGCTGCACCAACGGATATCGAATCGCGTCTGGTGCTGCGGCTGCTCAACGAGGCCGCCGCCTGTCTGCGCGAGGGTGTGGTCGAGGACGGCGATCTGCTCGATGCCGGCATGATCTTCGGCACCGGCTTCGCCCCCTTCCGCGGCGGCCCCATGCACTATGCCGACGATCGGAGCGCCGGGGCCATTCTGGTAGAGTTGCACGATCTGGAGGCCCGCCACGGCGGGCGCTTCGCCCCCGATCCCTGGTGGGAGCAGCGACAGGAGACGGATTGACTCAGATGAAAGAACGCGATGTCATCACGCCGGAGGAAGCCGGCACCCTGGCCGGCCTGTTCCGGGAGCGGGTGCGGCGTTCCGGCGACGCCGAGGCCTACCGTTATCACAATCCCGACAGTGGCAGCTGGGAAAGTCTGAGCTGGAATCAGATGGCCCTGCGCATCGCACGCTGGCAGGCCGCACTGCGCCGCGAGGATCTGGAGGCCGGGGACCGTGTCGCCCTGATGCTGCGCAACGCCCCCGAGTGGGTGCAGTTCGATATCGCCGCCTCGGGGCTGGGGCTGGTGATGGTGCCCCTCTATACCCAGGACCGGGCCGAGAACATCGCCTATATCCTGCAGAACGCCGGGGTGAAGCTGCTGCTGATCGGCGACGACGAGCACTGGGATCTGCTCAAGCCGGTGCGCGGTGAGCTGGGCTTTCTGCTGCGTATCCTCAGCGTGCGGCGCTGCCGCGACCCGGGCCATGAACCGCGGCTGCGGTGCCTGGAGGACTGGCTCGGACCGGAAACCGATGCCGACCCGGCCGAGGCGGTGCAGGTCGCGCCGCTCGATCCCGATACGCTTGCCACCATCGTCTACACCTCGGGTACCACCGGCCGGCCCAAGGGCGTGATGCTCAGCCATGTCAACATCCTGTGGAACGCCCATGCCTCGCAGCGCATGGCAGCGGTCTACCCCGACGATCTGTTCCTGTCCTTCCTGCCGCTGTCGCATACCTTCGAACGCACCGTGGGTTATTATTTGAGCATGATGTGCGGCGCGGCGGTGGCCTACAACCGCTCCATTCCCGAACTGGCCGAGGACCTGCTGGCGATCCGGCCCACGGTGCTGATCTCGGTGCCGCGCATCTTCGAGCGCGTGTACAACAGGATCCAGGCCCAGCTGGAGGAGAAGTCGCCGGTCGCGCGGGCGCTGTTCAACAGCGCGGTCACGGTGGGCTGGCGCCGGTTCGAATACCGCCAGGGCCGGACCGGCTGGTCCCCCGCCCTGCTGGCCTGGCCGCTGCTCGATGCGCTGGTGGCGCGCAAGGTGATGCAGAAACTGGGCGGGCGCATGCGCCTTGCCATCAGCGGCGGCGCGGCCCTGCCGCCGCGGGTCTCACGGCTGTTCGTCGGGCTGGGGCTGAATCTGCTGCAGGGCTACGGGTTGACCGAGACCAGCCCGGTGCTGTGTGCCAGCACCCTGGAGGACAACGTGCCCGACAGCGCCGGCCTGCCGCTGCCCGATGTCGAGGTGCGGCTGGGTGCAGGCGACGAACTGCTGGTGCGCAGTCCCGGCGTGATGTTGGGCTACTGGGACAACCCGGAGGCGACCGCGGCCATGATCGATGACGACGGCTGGCTGCACACCGGCGACAAGGTGCGCATGGACGCGCGCGACCGGGTCTGGATTACCGGCCGCTGCAAGGAGATCATCGTCCTGTCCAACGGCGAGAAGGTGCCGCCCGGGGACATGGAGATGGCCATCTCCATGGATCCGTTGTTCGATCAGGTCATGGTCCTGGGCGATGGCCATCCCTTCCTGACGGCGCTGATCGTGGTCAACCCGGATCAGGCTCAGCTGGAACTCAAACGCCTGAACGTGGACCCGGATACGCCCGGCGTGCTGAATACCGAGCCGTTCAAATCCCTCGCCGAGGCCCGCGTCAGGGAACAGATCAAGACCTTCCCCGGTTATGCCCAGATCCATGGCATCACCTGCTACCGGGAGGCCTGGACCATCGAGTCCGGCCTGCTGACACCGACGCTGAAGCTGCGCCGCGACAAGGTGGCGGCAGAGGCGGCCGGGGACATCGACCGCATGTACGCAGGACATTGAGCTTGTATGAACGATTCTGATGCCGATGACCGCCAGCCAGCCCTGCGGCTGGTGGCCTCTCCCCAGGACACCAATGCCGCCGGCGACATCTTCGGCGGCTGGATCATGGCCCAGGTGGACGTGGCCGGCAGCATCGCGGCCTACCGCCGGGCCGGCGGCCGCGTGGCCACGGTGGCGGTGGACTCGCTGCAGTTCCATCAGCCGGTGCTGGTCGGCGATCTGGTCAGCTGTTATGCCGAGGTGATGAAGGTGGGTACCACTTCCATTACGGTGCACGTGGAGGTGGTCGTGGAACGGGATTCCCGGGCAGGCATTGCCCGGCTCAAGGTTACCGAGGCCAATCTGGTCTATGTGGCGCTGGACAATGATGGAAAGCCGCGGCCGGTGTGAGCCTGGTTGCAGTTCATCCCGTCATCCCCGCGCAGGCGGGGATCCAGGCACCTCGGCGGTTATGGATTCCCGCCTGCGAGGGAATGACGGTGAGCGGCGCGCGTTATCAGCGGGCTTGACCTCTGCCCCGGTCTGCCATTTCTCAGGCCGCGTCGGTCGCCGTCAGCGGGCGATCCTGCCGCTGCGCCGTCTGCTGGTAGTAGAGGATCTCCTCGATCACGGCGCAGCTGATACCGTCACCGGTGTCGAAGCGGATGGCCACGCCCAGTTCGTCCCAGCGGGCTACCTCGCCGCCGGCCTGGCGCGAGATCCGGCACCAACCGGTATCGATGCCGAAATTGAGCTGTACCAGCGAGCCGGTGGCGGGATAGTTGCCGCCCTCGATCTCCACGAACATGCTGCAGCCGCCGAGGTCGCGGATATGGCCGCGGCAGCAGCCGTGCAGATGCCGGATTTCCACGTCGATGCAGGTTGCGGTACGGTCGTGACTGCGTCGTTCCATTTCCGCCCTCTCTTGGTGTTGTTCTGCGTTCAGGGCGTCCGTGCAAGCAGGTACCCGCGCTCATGCGCAGGCGGTAAAGGCGTTAGCGGAAACGGCGGGGGAAACTTTAACGGGATGTGAGCCGCGGGAAGCTGTGGGATCAGGCGGTGATCCGGTACGACTCCCGGGTGGAGGGAAACAGCCGGAAGAAGTTCTCGGTGGAGGCCGCGATCAGTTCCTCGACCGGTTCACCGCGCGTCTCGGCCAGGGATTCGGCCACGAAGCGCACATAGGCCGGCTCGTTGGGCTTGCCGCGCTTGGGCACCGGGGCCAGGTAGGGGGAATCGGTCTCGATCAGGATGCGGTCGGACGGCACCTTGCGCGCCACCTCGCGCAGGGCCTCGGCGTTGCGGAAGGTGACGATGCCGGAAAAGGAGATGTAGAAGCCCAGGTCCAGCGCGGCACGGGCCATTTCCCAGGTTTCAGTGAAGCAGTGCAGGATGCCGCCGGGCTCCTCGGCATGGCCTTCGCGCAGCAGGGCGAGGGTGTCCTCGCGGGCATCCCGGGTGTGCACGATCAGCGGCTTGTGGCAGGCGCGCGCGGCCTCGATGTGGGTGGCGAAGCGGCTGCGCTGGATCTCCTGTTCGGCCGTCTCCTTTACATAGTAATAGTCCAGCCCGGTCTCGCCGATGGCAACCACGCGCGGGTCGTCGGTATGGGCCAGGATAGCCTCCACGGTCGGCTCCTGCGGCACCTCGTCGGTCGGGTGCACGCCGACCGAGACGCTCACGTCCGGCTCGGGCTCGATCAGCTCGCGCATGGCCGGATAGGCCTCGAGACTGATGGAGATGCACAGGAAGCGCCCGACCTGGTGGGCGCGGGCCTCGTCCAGGGCCTGGTGCAGGCCCCCGGGATAGCGGCTCAGGTCGAGGCGGTCGAGATGGCAGTGGGAGTCGATCAGCATGGTTCCAGTATCCGTCCGGCGGTGTATGACTGGCCGTGTAGTCTACGGATTTTGGGGGTGGTTGCTAAGTCCGAGATGCGGCAAAACCGCAATCGTAGTGAGGGTGCAGGATGGAGGCCGAAAACTGGCTGTCATTGCGAGGAACGAAGTGTCGCGGCACAAGCGAGCTTGTGAGCGCAGAACGCCCGCAGGGCGGCCCCGAAGGGGTGAGCACAGCGAATAATCTCCACCCGGCTAATCCCGCCGTATGAGATTGCCACGCTACGCTCGCAATGACGGGGATTCGGTCGGCCCGTTGCTGCTTGGCTCGGGCTACATGGTGTGGGTCGGGCGTTCGGCCTTGAGCGCGCCGGCGAGATAGGTCTCGATCTTGTTGCGGCAGCTGCCGCCGTCCTGGTCGCTGAACTGCACGCCGATGCCGGCCGCCCGGCTGCCCTGGGCGCCCTTGGGGGTGATCCAGATGATGCGTCCCGCCACCGGCAGCTTTTCGCCCTCGTCCATCAGGGTGAGCAGCATGAACACCTCGTCGCCGAGCTGGTAGCTTTTGTTGGTGGGGATGAACAGGCCGCCGTTCCTGACGAACGGCATGTAGGCTGCGTACAGCGCGCCCTTGTCCTTGATGCTCAGTGAAAGTATGCCTTGCCGTCCGGGTTTCATGCGTGTTTGCGTCTCCTGCGGGGTCTGCCCGCTGCCGTCCAGGCGATCAGCAGGTCCTCGAACAGCGACTGCCGGTTGACCGGGGTCGCCGTCATCTGCAGGGCCTGCCAGACCTGCTCCAGTAGATTGTGCAGGGTGACCGGGTCCATATCCTCGGCCATATCCTGCATGGGTTCAAGCAGGTCGAGATTGCGTATCGCGTGCTCGCCCTGCTGCAGGCGTATCAGATCCATCAGCCACTGACTCATCCATTCCAGCGGTGCGTTGTTCTCCGCACCGGACCAGTCGGCGGCCACCGCGACCGCATCCTCGCGGCCGTCGATCAGCGCCTGCCACTGATCGAACCAGACCCGGCGCCGGGTCAGATGCTCGCCCTCGGTCAGGGCCAGCGCGGTCAGCGGGGCGCCGTCGGCCAGGGCCAGCAGCAGATCCGCATCATGGTCGCCGACGCGGGTTGCCAGCCAGCCGCGGGCCCCGGCCGCCGGAGGCGCAGCCAGCCGCAGTCCCTGACAGCGACTGCGGATGGTGGCCAGCAGCCGCGAGGGCTGATCCGTGATCAGCACCAGTACCGTGTTATCGGTCGGTTCCTCCAGGGTCTTGAGCAGGCTGTTGGCCGCGGATCGGTTGAGCCGGTGGGCACCCTCGATGCGTGCCACCTTGAAGCCGCCCTGGTGGCTTTTCAGCCCGAGCCGGGCGCAGAGCTCACGCACCGGGTCGATCTGGATCTGGGTCTTGCCCGGCTCCGGGACGAGGATCAGGTTGTCCGGATGCGTGCCGGCCTCGAACTGCTGGCAGGCGCTGCAGTGACCGCAGGCGCTCCCGTCGGCGGCCGGTTGCTGGCACAGCAGGCTGGCGGCGAAGGCCTCGGCCAGATCCTGCTTGCCGACTCCCGCCGGCCCGTGGAACAGGTAGGCGTGGGCCAGCCGGTTGGCCTGGCGTTGGGCCTGCAGTTGTTGCCACGCGGACAGATTCCAGGGGTGTATTTCTTTCATTAATAAAGTGTTAAAGATATATTGTGAAGTATTTTATACAATACGCTCAGCGGCGATTGCCTGTTTCCGTCATTCCGGCGCAGGCCGGAATCCATTGCCTCAGTCAGCATCCAGCAACCGTTCCAGCGCCAGACGAATCCCGGCCTGAACGGTTTCCAGATCCTGTCCGGCGTCGATGACCGCAAAGCGTTCCGGCTCGGCTCGGGCCCGGTTCAGATAACCCTGGCGGATACGCTCGAAGAATTCCAGATTTTCCTGCTCAAACCGGTCCGGATCGCTGCGGTTACCTGCGCGTTCCATGCCAATCTCTACAGGAACGTCCAGCAGCAGGGTCAGATCGGGGCGCAACCCGCCCTGCACCAGCTGTTCCAGTTCGGCGATCCGTTCCAGTGAGAGTCCGCGGCCGTAGCCCTGATAGGCGTAGGTGGCGTCGGTAAAGCGGTCGCACAGCACCCAGTCGCCGTGTTCCAGCGCCGGGCGGATCACCTTGTCCAGATGCTCGGCGCGGGCAGCGAACATCAGCAGCAACTCGCAGTCCGGATGCATGCCCTGGTGGGCGGGATCCAGCAACAGGCCGCGCACGGCCTCGGCCAGCGGTGTTCCACCGGGTTCGCGGGTGCTGACCAATACTTTATTCTTTGCATTAATTAAAGATTCTATATATCTGATATTAGTTGTTTTACCGACTCCCTCCCCGCCTTCCAATGTGATGAATCGCCCCTTCATGACCGGCCTCGTTGTGCGGTTCCGGACGCGGCACGTGCGCGCCTGCCAGCCGTTCCGGTCGTGGGCTTGCCGACGCAGCGGTACTGGCCAGGCGCCAGTTCACCCAGGGTCCAGCGGCCGATGCGATAGCGGATCAGGCGCAGGGTGGGATGGCCGATATGGGCGGTCATGCGTCGCACCTGGCGATTGCGCCCCTCCTCGATCAGCAGGCGCAGCCAGCAGGTCGGAATCGACTTGCGCTGGCGGATGGGCGGGTCGCGGTCCCAGACCGCGGGGCAATCGATGCGTTCGACCCGGGCGGGCCGGGTCGGGCCGTCCTTGAGTTCCACGCCCTGGCGCAACTGTTCCAGCGCGGCTTCCTCCGGTATGCCTTCGACCTGCACCCAATAGCCCTTGGCCTTGCCGAACTTGGGGTGGGAAAGCTGGTGCTGCAGCCGGCCCTCGTCGGTCAGCAGCAGCAGGCCTTCGCTGTCGTAGTCGAGTCGACCGGCCGGGTAGACGCCCTTGACGGGGATGTAGTCCTGCAGGCTGGATTTCCCGCCCTCGCGGCGGAACTGGGACAGGACCCGGAAGGGCTTGTTGAACAGGACGATCATGCGCCTATTGTATGGAATCCGTGGGCGGGTTGCAGCGTGAAAAAATCTCAACGCAGAGGCGCAAAGCCGCAGAGAACGCAGAGTTCTGTAGGTTGGGTTAGGCGCGATGCGCCGTAACCCAACGAATACGGCCTGGATGTCGGGTTACGCCCTTCGGGCTAACCCGACCTACGACGTAGATGGCGTCTTGCAAAAATTGCTATATCTTTGCGTCCCCTGCGCCTCCGTGCCTCTGCGTTGAAAGGGGGTTAAAAAATACAAAACCGGGCACGATGCCCGGTTCCGGATCCGTCAGACTGTGGATCGGTCTTACTGGGACTGCTCGATGATGTACTCCACAGCCGCTTGCATTTCGGCGTCGCTGCAGTCCATGCAGGTGCCCATGGGCGGCATGGCATTCAGGCCTTCCTTTGCGTGCTTCATCAGGGTGTCCATGCCCTGCTCGATGCGCGGGGCCCAGGCGGCGGCGTCGCCGACCTTGGGGGCACCGGCGGCACCGGTGCTGTGGCAGGCAAAGCACTTGCTGTCATAGATTTCCTTGCCGCCGCGCTCGGCCAGCGCCAGTCCGCTGCTTGCTGCCATTGCGCCCGCCAGGGCTGTGATGATCAGCTTCTTCATTTCGGTATTCTCCTGTAGTTTGGGGTCAACACACCGGATGCGAATCCGTCAAATATACTCCGAATAGGTCGGGTTTCAAAGATAACTTATTGATACAACGATTTTATCCATGGATGAAATTAATTTCTGCCCGAGTTCCAGTGAGCCTAGCAGGGCCAGGTTAAACAGAACCTGAACGGCGCCCGTCGGTTGCCGTCGCGGGACGGCTGAAGATCTCGGCCAGCCAGAACAGGTAGCTGTAGAACAGGGCCGCTACCGCCAGGTTCAGGGGAGTGGCGCCGGCCATGCCGCCGAGGGCCTGGTACAGGGCCAGCCCGGCGAAGGCCAGCAGCCCGGCCAGGATGTTGAGGTGCAGAAAGGGCCGCAGCCAGCGACGCAGGTTCATGCGGAGATCTCCGGTAGTCTCTGAGTGTGAGCCAGAGATTAGCCCCGCCTACCGTCCTGTCACCTTGATTCGCATCAAGTTCCCCGCCCGGTCGATTCAATCCCCGCGTTGGTCGATGGGGGTGTAATCGCGCCGGGAATGCCCCACATAGAGTTGGCGCGGCCGGCCGATGCGCTGTTCCGGATCGTCCATCATCTCCATCCACTGGGCGATCCAGCCCACGGTGCGTGACATCACGAACATCACGGTGAACATGCTGAGCGGGATGCCCAGGGCGCGCAGGATGATGCCGGAATAGAAATCGACATTGGGATAGAGGTTGCGTTCCTTGAAGTAATCGTCCTCCAGCGCGATCCGCTCCAGTTCCAGGGCGATCTCGAACAGCGGCTGGTCGCGGGTCGAGCCCAGCTCATTCAGCAGGTCATGGCAGGACTGGCGGATGATCTTGGCGCGAGGGTCATACTGCTTGTAGATGCGGTGGCCGAAGCCCATCAGCCGGAAGCTGTCGGATTTGTCCTTGGCCCGGGCCACCAGTTCGGGGACCTGCTTCACCGACTCGATCGACTCCAGCATCTGCACCACCGCCTCGTTGGCGCCGCCATGGGCCGGTCCCCACAGCGAGGCGATGCCGGCGGCCACACTTGCGAAGGGGTTGGCGCCGGAACTGCTGGCCAGGCGCACGGTGGAGGCACTGGCGTTCTGCTCGTGATCGGCGTGCAGGATCATCATCAGGTCCAGCGCACGCGAGGCCACGGGATTGACCTCGTAGGGCTCGGAGGGCACGGCGAACATCATGCGCAGGAAATTGTCGACATAGCCCAGGCTGTTGTCCGGATAGATGATCGGCTGGCCGACCGAGTGTTTGTAGCTGGCCGCGGCCAGGGTGGGCATCTTGGCGATCATCCGATGCGCGGAGATTTCGCGGTGGTAGGGGTCGGTCACGTCGGTGGAGTCGTGATAGAAGGCCGACAGCGCCCCAACCACCCCGACCATGATGGCCATGGGATGGGCGTCGTAGCGGAAACCGTCATAGAAGCGCAGCAGGCCCTCGTTGACCATGCTGTGGCGGTTGATGATCTCACGGAATTTATTCATCTCGGCCGGCTGCGGCAACTCACCATAGAGCAGCAAGTAGCAGACCTCAAGGTAATCGCTGTGTTCGGCCAGCTGCTCGATGGGATAGCCGCGGTACAACAGGGTACCCTCGTCGCCGTCGATGTAGGTGATGCTGCTGCGGCAGCTGGCCGTGGCGGCATAGCCGGGGTCATAGGTGAACATGCCCAGGCCTTCGTGCAGGCCCTGGAGGCTGAAAACCTGTGCACCGTGGGTGCCCTTGCTCACCGGCAGCTCGACGGACTTTCCGGTGCGGTTGTCGGTAATGGTAACGGTATGATCATCGCTCATGGTTTATCCCCTGGCGCTCATTGCAGTGAGTCGAGTTCGCGCTGCAGTTCCCGAATGCGCGCATTGCAGTCCTGTTCGATGGCATCGATCTGTTTGAGGATTTCCGTCTCGCGCGCCTGTCGTTCGCTCGCCTCGGCTTCGAGCTGCGCGATTTCCTCCTCCCGGGCGCGGCGCAACCGCTCCTGCTCCTCGCGCCAGGCCCGTTCCTGGCAATCCACCCAGGGGATATAAGGACACTTCTTGCAGTCACGCTCGTCGTAGGGGTCGGGATCGAGGCAGGCACGCCCGCAGGTCATCAGCAGCCTGCCGTTGTCGTTGTTGTAGTAGTAGATGGGACCATCACCGTCCTTCACGCATTGCAGTTCGACCAGGTTCTCGCAGTAGCTGGGCGCGCTGCAGTGCTCCTGGCCGTAGCGCGATTCGAGGAAGGAACGGATCAGCGGGTGCAGTTCGGGGCGGACAGCGGGCTGTGCCGATTCACCCCTGGATTCCGCGGCCGGCGCCGTGTCCGTCTGCGCGGGTGCCGCATCCCGTGCCGCCGCGGCATCGGGGTCGGCGTGACGGCGGCCGGATTCGCGCTCGGCATCCAGGCGCGCCTTCTGTTGCGGCGTGATGACGTAGGGGTCGAGCAGCTCCTGTTCGAAGCCGCTCGTCTCGTCGACCGGGGCCGCTTCGGTTGCCGCCTCACCTCCGGTTGCAGCGGATTCGGCGCGCAGCACGCCGGCGGGAGTCGCCAGGCACAACATCAGGCACAACTTGATCAGTATGGTCTGCATGCTCTCAATCAACTCTGAAGCTCGGGCGGCGCTCAGGGACGGTTCAGCTGATAGCGGCGTACCGCCCGGTTGTGTTCTTGCAACGTGGCGGAAAAGACATGACTGCCATCGCCGCGGGAAACAAAATACAAGGCCTCGCCTGCGGCCGGGTGCATCACGGCCGTGACCGCCTCGGCACTGGGCAGGGCGATGGGTGTGGGCGGCAGCCCCCCGCGGGTATAGGTATTGTACGGGGTGTCGGTGCGCAGATCACGGCGCCGGATGTTGCCGTCGAAGGCATCGCCCATGCCGTAGATCACCGTGGGGTCGGTCTGCAGCCGCATGCCCCGCTCCAGCCGCCGGACGAAAACGCCGGCGATGCGGGCCCGTTCCTCGGGGATACCGGTTTCCTTTTCCACGATCGAGGCCAGAATCAATGCCTCGTAGGGCGAATCCAGCGGCAGGTCCGGACGACGGCGCTCCCAATTCTGCTCCAGGTGCCGCTCCATGGCCTGGAGGGCGCGGCGCAGGACTACAATATCACGGGTACCGCGCGGGAAATGGTAGGTGTCGGGCAGAAACCAGCCCTCGGGGTGCTGTCCAGGCCGCTCCAGGCGCTGCATCAGTTCGGCATCATCAACGCCATCCAGGGTGTGGTCGAGAAACGGCTGCTCGGCCAGGTGGGCACGCAGCTGCTGGATGGTCCAGCCCGCGATCAGGGTAACCGGATACTGCACCACCCGCCCGCTGGTGAGTATGTGCAGCAGCTGGCCCGGTGTGGCCCCGGCGGGGATATGGAACTCCCCGGCCTGGATGCGCCCGGCCTCGCCGCTGATCCGTCCCAGCAGGGCGAGATAACGCGGATGCGCCAGCAGGCCCTCCTCGTGCAGCTGCCAGGCCAGGCCGGACAGGCTCTGGCCCGGCCTGACCTCCAGGTTCCGGCCCTCGCTGTCCAGTGCCAGCGGCGTGCGCAGGAACCGCTGGTAGTCCAGATACAGCCAGCCGATTGCCCCGGCGACGGCGATCGCGAGCGTCAGCAGCATCAGCACCAGCGGCCGATGGAGAACGGATTTTCCCGCGTTGACAGCCATGCGTGTTATGCAGATTCCGGATTCATCAGCGACAGCAGGCGCCGGGTTACGGGGCCGGTTTCATAACGCTGCCCGGCAAGCCGGGCGACCGGGCGCATTCCCATCAGGCTGTTGCACAGGAACAGTTCATCCGCGCCGGTCACGTCATTCTCGTCCATACAGCTTTCCATTACTTCGATGCCTGCCGCGCGCGCGCTTGCCATCAGATGCTCGCGCATCACGCCCGCCACGCCGCAGTTGTCCAGCCGTGGGGTGTGGAGCACGCCGTTGCGTACCAGGAACAGATTGCTGGCAACACCCTCGATGACGTGACCGTCCTGGTCACGCAACAGGCCCTCGTTGATCTCCGGGTCCTGCCACTCGGCGCGGGCGAGGACCTGGTCCAGCCGGTTGAGATGCTTGATGCCGGCGAGCCGCGGCTGGCTGGCCAGCCGGTGCCGGCACCAGATTATACGCAGGCCGGCGGGACTGTGCCTTTCCAGCCCCGCCGGCCAGGCCGAGCGCAGCAGGACACGCTGCGCTCGGATGTCGTCCGGGCGGGCATAGCCGCGCAGCGAACAACCGCAGGTGTACAGCAGTTTCAGCACCGCCCGCGGCTGGTCGGCGGCGGCCGTCTGCAGCTCCCGCTCGAGTTGTTCCCGGGGCGGTTCGGGCAGTCCCAGACGCTGGCAGCCGCGCATGAGCCGTGCCCGGTGGCGTTCCCAGTGCATGATGCGGCCATCGATGACGGCCAGGGTTTCGAACAGGCCGTCGCCGAACTGCAGTCCGCGGTCATGTACATCGATCCGCGTCTGCGCCTCGCCGTTGATCCAGGCCGACTCGATTCCGCTCATGCCGCGTCCTCGGGCGTGTTTTCCAGCGCCAGCACCAGGCCGCGGGCCTTGGCGCGGGTTTCCTCCAGTTCCTGCTGTGGCCTGGAATCCGAGACGATGCCGGCGCCGGCGCGCCAATACAGCCTGCGGTCCCGCTGCTCGATGGTACGGATGAGGATGTTCAGGTCCATGTCGCCATTGCGGTTCAGATAACCCATGGCGCCGGTATAGGCGCCGCGCCCCCCGGCCTCGAGTTCGGCGATGATCTGCATGCAGCGCACCTTGGGACAGCCGGTGATGGTGCCGCCGGGATAGACCGCCCGGATCACCTCGCCCGGCGTGATCTCCGGGCGCAGCTCGCCCTGGATGTTGGAGACGATATGATGCACATGGGCATAGGACTCCAGCTGCATCAACTCGTCGACCTCGATGCTGCCGGGCCGGCAGACCCGCCCCAGGTCATTGCGTTCCAGATCGATGAGCATGATGTGCTCGGCACGTTCCTTGGGGTGGCCGAGCAACTCGTCCGACAGTTCACGGTCCTGCTCCCCCTGTCCGCGCGGCCGGGTGCCGGCGATGGGCCGCGTGCTCACCCGGCGGCCGCGCACCTCCACCAGACGTTCCGGCGAGGAGCTGATCACGGCGTAGTCGGGGAATACCGCCAGGCCGTTGAAGGGGCCGGGATTGCGGTCGCGCAGACGTCGGTAGAGTGCGGCGGGGGTGACCGGCTGGCCGAGCTCCGCGGTCCACAGACGCGACAGGTTGACCTGGAATACATCGCCGTCACGAATGTAGCCGAGAGTGCGTTCCACCGCATCGAGATAATGCTGCGGGGCCTCCTCGGTCTGTCCCGACAGCGTCAGCGGCACGGCGGCCGGCGGCGGGCGGGCGGCGGCCTGTTCGATATCCTCGCGCATCACCCGTACCAGGCCGGGATCGGATTCGCTTACCAGCTGGAGGCTGCCGTCGCGCCGGTCGGCGATCACCGCCGCCGGGCAGCGCACGGCGGTGGCGATGAAGGGCATGTGCGGCGCTCGGCTGAGTTGCAGTACCGGCTCGACCTCCTGGGCCAGTTCGTAGCCCAGCAACAGGAACCAGCCGCCGTTGAAGGGCAGACCGGCCGTGTCGTCGCGGCCGCCCGCTTCCCGCCACCAGGCATCCAGTGCCGGGAGAAAGCCGCTGGCGGATTCGGCGGCCGGGCCCTGCAATTGCCCCGGGGCCTGCAGCGTCAGGGTCTCGCCCGGAAAGGCGAACAGGATGTCATAGCGCCCCTGCGTGCCGCTGAGGGCGCTTTCCAGCAGGAAGGGATAACGCTCGGGAAAGGCCTCGTGCAGCGCCAGCAGGTCGAAGCCGGCGGGCAGCGTGGCGGAAGAAAGCGATTGCGCAACCGTCATGGCGTCCGGCCCGCGGACCCGACTCTCAGTCGGTGAAGCGGCGCATCACGATGGTGCCGTTGGTTCCGCCGAATCCGAAGGAATTGGACAGGGCGATATCGATCTGCATCGCGCGCGCGGTGTTGGGTACATAGTCGAGATCGCACTCCGGATCCGGCGTGCTGTAGTTGATGGTGGGCGGTGCGATCTGGTCGCGCAGCGACAGCGCGGTGAACACCGCTTCAACACCCCCGGCCGCGCCCAGCAGGTGCCCGGTCATGGACTTGGTGGAGCTGACGGCCAGTCGGTGGGCATGCTCGCCGAAGGTGGTCTTGATGGCGTCGGTCTCGGCCTTGTCGCCGGCCGGGGTGGAGGTGCCGTGGGCGTTGATGTAGTCGATGGCGGCGGGCTCGATGCCGGCATCCTTGAGCGCGGCGCGCATGCAGCGTACGGCACCCTCCCCGCCCTCGGCGGGTTGGGTCATGTGATGGGCGTCGCCGCTCATGCCGTAGCCGATCAGCTCGGCGTAGATCTTCGCCCCGCGGCTGCGGGCATGCTCGAGCTCCTCCAGTACCAGCACCCCGGCGCCGTCGCCCAGTACGAAGCCGTCGCGGTCCTTGTCCCAGGGGCGGCTGGCCGTGGCCGGATCGTCATTGCGGGTGGACAGGGCGCGGGCGGCGGCAAACCCGCCCAGCCCCAGCGGGGTGCTCGCCATCTCGGCACCGCCGGCGACCATCACATCGGCCTCGCCGTACTGGATATAGCGCGCAGCCTGGCCGATGTTGTGGGTGCCGGTGGTGCAGGCGGTGACCATGGCGATGTTGGGGCCGCGGAAGCCGTGCAGGATGGACAGGTTGCCCGAAATCATGTTGATGATGCTGCTGGGTACGAAAAAGGGCGAGATCTTGCGCGGACCGCTCTCCAGCAGCAGGGCGTGATTCTTCTCGATGGTGCACAGGCCGCCGATGCCCGAGCCGATGGCCACGCCGAAGCGGCCCTCCTCGTCGGAGGCACCGTCCAGACCGGCGTCGCGGATCGCCTGGATGCCTGCCGCCATGCCGTAATGGATGAAGGGATCCATCTTGCGGGCTTCCTTGGACGGCAGGTAGTCCGTGATCTCGAAGCCCTCGACCGTTCCGCCGAAGCGCACCGAGAAGGCCGAGGTGTCGAAGCTGGTGATGGGGCGGATACCGCCCTGCCCTGCCTTGATGCTGGCCCAGGCCTCATCCACGGACAGGCCGACGGGTGCGATGGCACCCAGGCCGGTGATGACTACGCGACGACGTGACAAGATAGCGCCTCTTGGAGATGGGATCGGTCTACCCCGATGGTCCTTCGGCCGGATTCAGCCTCCGGGTATTCCCTGCGGGGTTTCGGGATTCGCAAATACTAAAAGGCCGCAGCCACCAGGGTGGCAGCGGCGCTGAATTGCAGCCTGAGCGCTCAGCCCAGGTTGGCGTTGATGTAGTCGATCGCCTGCTGCACGGTGGTGATCTTCTCGGCTTCCTCGTCGGGGATTTCGCATTCGAATTCCTCTTCCAGGGCCATCACCAGTTCGACGGTATCCAGGGAATCTGCGCCCAGATCGTCTACGAAGGAAGCACCCGTGGTGACTTCATCTTCCTTCACACCCAGCTGTTCGACAACAATCTTCTTAACCCGTTCTTCAATATTGCTCATGTGAATCTTTCCTCCGAGACTTCAGGCAGCAAACTGCGGGCGGTATTGTAGTGAAAAGCCTGGGGCTAATCCAGCGGAAATCCCGTCTGAACAGCCCGCGGACCCTCGCCGCAGCGCCCTGCCGGTTCAAGATACAACTTTCCAGATAACAGCGTAATACAAAAACTTTCTATAAAAACGGTCAGGCCATGTACATGCCGCCGTTGACATGCAGTGTCTCGCCCGTGATGTAGCCGGCTTCGTCGGAGGCGAGAAATGCGACGGCATTGGCAATGTCTTCCACCGCGCCGAGCCGGGCCAGCGGGATGTTGCTCAGCAGTGCCTGGCGCTGGTCCTCGGGCAGGGCCCGGGTCATGTCGGTGTCGATGAAGCCGGGCGCCACTGTATTGACGGTGATGCCGCGTGAGCCGACCTCGCGGGCCAGGGACTTGGCAAAACCGATCATGCCGGCCTTGGCCGCGGCATAGTTGGCCTGGCCCGGGTTGCCGCTCACACCGACCACCGAGGCGATATTGATGATCCGGCCGTGTCTGGCCTTCATCATGCCGCGCAGACAGGCCCGGGACAGGCGGAAGACGGAATTGAGATTGGCGTCGATCACCGCGTCCCACTCCTCCGGCTTCATGCGCATGAGCAGGTTGTCGCGGGTGATGCCGGCATTGTTGACCAGAATGGTGGGAGTGCCGAACTCGTCTGCGATGGACTTGACCAGGGCATCGACGCCGCCGGCGTCGGTGACGTCCAGCACCCGGCCGGCGCCTTCGATCCCTTCGCTCGAGAAGGTGTTGCTGATGGCATCCGCACCGTTGTCGCTGGTGGCGGTGCCGATCACGGTGGCGCCGCGCCGGCCCAGGGTCAGGGCGATGGCCTGGCCGATACCGCGGCTGGCGCCGGTGACCAGGGCGATGTGTTTGTCCAGACTCATGTCAAATCACCTTGTTCCTGCATTGCATTCAAAAGCTGTGATGACCACCCCAAGCCGTAGGTCGGGTTAGCGCAGCGTAACCCGACACTCACGGCGGATACGTCGGGTTACGCCCTTCGGGCTAACCCGACCTACAACAGGATTGCATGCTTGCGTGGCCATACCTCAGATCTGTTCCAGCGCCGCTTCCAGGCTGGTCGGATCGTACACCGGCAGCGCCGTCATTTCCTTCGCGATGCGCTTGTTCAGTCCGGCCAGTACCTTGCCGGGCCCGCATTCGATCAGCCGGGTCACGCCTTCGGCCTGCATGTACTGGACGGTCTCGACCCAGCGCACCGGATTGTGCAGCTGGCGGGCGAGCAGTTCGCGGATCTCGTTGGCATCGCTGTGGGCGCGCACATCGACGTTATGGATGACGTCGATGCTGGGCGGGCGCAGGTCGGTGCGGGCCAGTTCGGCGGACAGGGCCTCGGCCGCCGGCTGCATCAGGCTGCAGTGCGAGGGCACGCTGACCGGCAGCGGCACGGCGCGCCTGGCCCCGGCCGCCTTGGCCTGGGTCACGGCCCGCTCGACGGCGGCCGCGCCACCGGCAATGACCACCTGGCCGGGGGCGTTGAAATTGACCGGTTCGACCACCTCACCCTCGGCGGCCTGCCGGCAGACCTCGCGCACGGCATCGTCATCCAGGCCGAGGATGGCCGCCATGGCGCCCGCTCCGGCCGGCACGGCCTCCTGCATGAACCGGGCACGGCTCTCGACCAGTTTCACCGCGGCGGCAAATTCCAGCACCCCGGCGCACACCAGGGCGCTGTATTCGCCCAGGCTGTGGCCGGCGAGCATGGCCGGGCGCTTGTCGGTGGCCTGCGCCAGCACCCGCCACACCGCCACCCCGGCGGCGAGCATGGCCGGCTGGGTCCGGTCGGTCTGGTTGAGCTGCTCCGCCGGGCCGTCCTGGCTGAGCTGCCACAGGTCATAGCCGAGCACATCGGAGGCCTCGGCGAAGGTCTCTCCCACCACGGGATGGGCGGCGGCCAGTTCGGCCAGCATGCCCACGCTCTGCGAGCCCTGGCCGGGGAAGACGTAGGCCAGTGTGTAATCGAAGTCAGTCATGCGTTATCCATTTACTTCAATGCCTGGTGTCTGTCGGGTTACGCCCTTCGGGCCAACCCGACCTACAAGCTGTAGGTTGGGTCAGGCGCGATAGCCCGTAACCCAACGAATACGGCCGGAGTGTCGTCGGGTTACGCCCTTACGGGCTAACCCGACCTACGTGGTTCACAATTCAAAATTTCAGCAGCGCCGAACCCCAGGTGAAGCCGCCGCCGAAGGCCTCCATCAGCAGCGTTTCGCCGCGCTGGATGCGGCCGTCGCGCACGGCCACGTCCAGCGCCATCGGCACCGAGGCGGCCGAGGTGTTGCCGTGCTGGTCGACCGTCACCACCACGCGTTCCGGCGGCATGTTCAGTTTGCGCGCGGTGGCGTTGATGATGCGGATGTTGGCCTGGTGCGGGATCAGCCAGTCGACGTCGGCCTGGGTCATCCGATTCGCTTCCAGCGTCTCGTCGACGATGCGACCGAGGGTGTTCACGGCCATGCGGAACACCTCGTTGCCCTTCATATGGATGTAGGCCTCGCCCTTTGCCACGGCATCGAAGTGGGTGGAGACGCCCACGTTGACCGTCAGCAGGCTCTCATAGTTGCCGTCGGCGTGCAGATGCGTGGACAGGATCCCCGGCGCTTCGCTCGCCTCGAGGATCACCGCCCCGGCGCCGTCGCCGAACAGCACGCAGGTGCTGCGGTCGGTCCAGTCGATGATGCGTGACAGCGTCTCGGCACCGATCACCAGGGCGCATTTCGCCGCCCCGGTGCGGATGAACTTGTCGGCCACGCCCAGGGCGTAGACGAAGCCGGTGCAAACGGCCTGGACGTCGAAGGCCGCGCAGCCGTGGATGTCCAGGCGCTGCTGCACCAGGCAGGCGGTGCTGGGAAAGACCCGGTCCGGCGTGGTGGTGGCGACGATGATGAGATCGATGTCGTCGGTGCTGCGTCCGGCGGCTTCCAGTGCCCGGCGGGCGGCCTGCTCGGCCAGATCGCAGGTGGTCTGGTTGTCGGCGGCGATGTGACGCTTCTCGATGCCGGTGCGTTCCCGGATCCACTGGTCGTTGGTCTCGACCATCTGCTCCAGGTCGTGATTGGTCAGCACCTTCTCGGGCAGATAGCTGCCGGTGCCTGTGATGCGTGCGTAGGTCACACCGCCTGCCTTTCAGTCAATTGGGCTTCCAGTTGATGGTCGATGCGGTCGGGGACCGCCTTGTCGACCTCCTTGACCGCCACCTCGATGGCGTGGGCAAAGGCCTGGGCATCGGCGCTGCCATGGCTCTTGATCACAATGCCGCGCAGGCCCAGCAGGCTGGCGCCGTTGTAGTTGCGCGGATCGACCCGGCGCCGGAAGGCGCGCAGCACCGGCAGCGCGACCAGCCCGGCCAGCCGGGTCAGCGGATTGCGTTTGAACTCCTCGCGCATGAACTGGGCGATCATCTTCGCCACGCCCTCGCTGGTCTTGAGCGCCACATTGCCGATGAAGCCGTCGCAGACCACTACATCCACATCGCCGGTATAGACGGCATCGCCCTCGACGAAGCCGATGTAGTTGAGCGAGCTGTCATGCAGCAGGCGCGCGGCTTCCTTGACCTGGTCGTTGCCCTTGATCTCCTCCTCGCCGATATTGAGCAGGCCGACGCGCGGCGCCTCGATGCCCTCCACGGCATGGGCGAGCACCGAACCCATGACGGCGAACTGGAACAGGTGTTCGGCGGTGCAGTCGACATTGGCGCCCAGGTCCAGCATCAGGGTGCGGCCCTGGATCGAGGGAATGGCAGTGAGGATGGCGGGCCGGTCGATGCCCGGCAGGGTCTTGAGCAGGTAACGCGCCGTGGCCATGAGCGCGCCGGTGTTGCCGGCGCTGACCGCGGCCTGGGCGGTGCCGTCCTTGACCAGGTTGATGGCCACGCGCATGGACGAATCCTTCTTGAAACGCAGCGCCCGCGAGGGCAACTCGTCCATGCCCACCACCTCGCTGGCGTGGTGGAGGCGCAGCCGGCCGGATTCCAGCAACTGGCGATGGGCCTGGAGATGGGTCTCGAGGACGGTCTGATCGCCGACCAGGATGAGTTCCAGCGCGGGACTGGACGACAGCGCCTGGACTGCTGCAGGCACCACGGCCCCGGGGCCGATGTCGCCTCCCATGGCATCCAGCGAGATGACTACCCTATCCGTCACGCGTGTCGTTGTCCGTTGCTGGGTCCCGGCCCGGGTGCAGAAACGCGCGCGGCGCGCGAGCCGACCGGCTGCCGCGCGCCGCGGGGTCGGGCCGATCGGTTTCAGTCGAGGTCGCGATCGATGACCTTGCGGCCGCGATAGTAGCCGTCGGGGCTGATGTGATGACGCAGATGCGTCTCGCCCGTGGTCGGCTCGATCGACAGGGCCTTGCCCTTCAGGGCGTCATGGGAACGGCGCATGCCGCGCTTGGAGGGGGTCTTGCGATTCTGTTGGACAGCCATGGTGTCGCTCCTGCAATAAGTGCCTAGTGTTTCTTCAAATCCGTCAATGCGGCGAAGGGGTTGTCGCCATGTTCCGTGTCAGCGATCTCCCGCTCCGCGGAATCCTGATCAGTCGCCTGCGTCCGGCATTCCGATTCCGCATGCTTGGGAAAATCGGCCACCGCCAGCAGCAGTTCATCCTCGATGAGTTCGGTCAGGGCCAGCCTGTCTTCCGTCGCCAGCAGGGGCTCGAAGCCCTCGGGCAGACGCTCGATCATGGCCTCCGATTCGACCAGGCCGAGCCTGATCTCCTGCTCCACCGGAAAGTCCATCCGCCCCAGGCAGCGCTGACAGGTCAGGTGCAACTCACCCGTGATACGCCCCTTGATGCCCTCGACACCGGCATCGAAGCGGCCGAAGTGCAATTCCACCCTGATCTCGCCGTCGCTGTCATGCAACTGATCGGCCAGCCGCGCGAAACGCGCTACGGGCAGCGTCCCTTCGAGAATACGACCCTGGCGAATCAGGGCCGCCGGGTCGATCCAGTCCGGCAGGCGCGGTTGCATAAGCGGCGCATCATAATGGCTCCAAGCGCCTGTGTCAAAACAAAAAAGGCGAACTGAAACACGGTTTCGCAGCGGCCTCTGGCATTGACAGCCCCGGGGCTTTTCCGTAGAAGTCGCTGACACAGTGCCCGGCCGATGCCGGGTTCAGCTCCACTCACAGGACAGACCCCGCGAAATCAACGTGATAAAAAAGGTACTCATCGCCAACCGGGGAGAGATCGCGGTGCGCATCGTGCGCGCCTGCCGGGAACTGGGCATCCGCTCGGCCGCCATCTTCACCGACGCCGACCGCCATGCCCTGCATGTAAAGAAGGCCGACGAGGCCTACAACATCGGCCCCGACTCCGTGGCCGGCTATCTGAACGCCCACCGGATCGTGAACCTTGCCCACGCCAGCGGCTGCGACGCCCTGCATCCCGGTTACGGCTTCCTGTCGGAAAACGCCGAACTGGCCGAGATCTGCGCCCGGCGCGGCATCCGCTTCATCGGCCCGGACGCCGGCGTGATCCGGCGCATGGGCGACAAGACCGAGGCGCGGCGCAGCATGCAGGCCGCCGGGGTGCCGGTGGTCCCCGGCAGCGAGGGCAATCTGGACAGTCTGGAGGCCGCCCTGGAACTGGCCGGCGAGATCGGTTACCCGGTGATGCTCAAGGCCACCTCCGGCGGCGGCGGCCGCGGCATCCGCCGCTGCGACAGCCCCGAAGCCCTCAGGCGCAACTACGACCGGGTGCTGTCCGAGGCGCAGAAGGCCTTCGGCAGCGCCGACGTGTTTCTGGAGAAGTGCGTGGTGAATCCGCGCCACATCGAGGTGCAGATCCTGGCCGACGGCCAGGGCAACGTCATCCACCTGTTCGAGCGCGACTGCTCCATCCAGCGCCGGCACCAGAAACTGATCGAGATCGCCCCTTCGCCCCAACTCACCCCGTCCCAGCGCGAGCGCATCGGCGAGTATGCCGTGAAGGCGGCCCGCGCGGTGGGCTACCAGAACGCCGGCACGGTGGAGTTCCTGCTCGAGGGTGAGGACAACTTCTACTTCATGGAAATGAACACCCGGCTGCAGGTCGAACACACGGTAACCGAGGAGATCACCGGGGTGGACATCGTGCAGGAGCAGATCCGCGTTGCCGCCGGTCTGCCGCTGCGCTATGGCCAGGCCGATATCCAGCGCCGCGGCTATGCCATGGAATTCCGTATCAACGCCGAGGACCCGCAGAACGACTTCCTGCCCAGCTTCGGCCGCATCACCCGTTACTTCGCCCCGGGCGGCCCGGGGGTGCGTACGGATGCCGCCATCTACACCGGCTACCACATCCCGCCCTATTACGATTCCATGTGCGCCAAGCTGACAGTCTGGGCCAGGGACTGGGAGGGGCTGCTGAACCGGGCCGAACGCGCGCTGCACGACATCGGGGTCTACGGGGTCAAGACCACCATCCCCTATTTCCTCGAGATCCTGCGCACCCCCGAATTCCGCGCCGGACGCTTCGACACCGGCTTCGTCGAGGCCCACCCCGAACTGACCCGCTACAGCGTCCACCGTCCCACCCGCGAAATGGCGGCCGTGATCGCCGCGGCCGTGGCCGCGCACGCCGGTTTCTGAATTCAGGCAACGTCACTGCAACGAGTTGGCGGCCTGCTGCCAAGCCAGGGAATCCGACCAGGCGGTATCCTGCCGCCGCGCCTGTGGCCACTGTCCTGTAACAGAAGTGATACAGCATCCGTCCTGGTTGCTGAAACCCGAAGGCATCTGTCCGGTTTCTCCCTCCTGAGCTTGCACCTCCCCCTCCACTATCTATTCTTACCCATGCAGTTTTATTCCGCTGGAACGGATTAAGATGCGGGGAACCATTGGCGGTTCCATCCAACCATCAAAGGGAGGTGCATCATGAGACTGGAGCGATTCATGGGTCGGTTCGGCTCCGCTGCGGCGCTGGCGAGCCTGACCCTCGCCCCGGCATGGGCCGGGTATGAACCACATGAGAAAATGGGGCTTGCCGAGGGCGTGGACCCGATCGCCGAGACCTATATGCCGGTCGTTCCCGACAAAGGTTTCGAGGCGATGATGAAAGCCGACGTCGACGCGCGCCCGAAGTATGAAGAGCGGCATAACAAGCTTCTGGAGCGCCGTTATGATTTGAGCGACCGTCCCTCCGATGTGATGATGTCGGGCGGGCGCAAGCCGGTCCAGGAGGGGGCGCGGGTCAAGCTCCCCGAGGGGGTGAGTTGGGAGGATCTCGCCGCCATGTCGCCGGCGGAGATCCGCGAGAAGGGGCTGTTCCCCAAGGGTTTCCTGCCTTTGCCGCATTCCAAGCACGAAACCGGCGGCATGGTGTTTCCCGATGCCCAGATCGAACGCATCCGCGAACTGGAAGATCGCAACCTGGAGCGCTTCGACACCCGCTTCGATCTGCCCGATCATCTCACCCCCGAGTTCCCGCCGCCGATCTTTCTCACCACGCGGCCGGAATTGGGTGATGTGTCGCAGGGCAAGCTGCTGTCCATCGACAACTATTACGAGATCATGCACGGTATCCTCACTCCGGTGCAGATGGAAGGCCTGCGGCTGCTGCTGACCCCCTTTCCCCAGCAGCAGTTCAACCAGACCGAGGACCGCAAGGTCAAGCGTCCCAGTCTGGGCGTGTCCTGCCTGGACTGCCATGCCAACGGCCACACCAATGCCACCTTTCACCTGAATCCGGATACCCGCCCGCAGACCGCCCGCTTCCGCATCGACACCGTCAGTCTGCGCGGCATGTTCAACCAGCAGATCCATGGATCGAAACGCTCCCTGCGTTCGATAGAGGACTTCACCGAATTCGAGCAGCGCACCGCCTATTTTGACGGCGATCATGTGATCGGGGCCAAGAAGGGCGTGAATCTGCCCGATCGCAGCAGCCAGGTGGCGTTGATGGCGCAGATGCAGAACCTGTTCGACTTCCCGCCGGCTCCGAAGCTCGACGTCTTCGGGCGACTGGATAAGTCCAAGGCGACGGATCTCGAGATCAAGGGCGAACAGTTGTTCCATGGCAAGGCGCGCTGTGTGGAATGCCACCAACCGCCCTTCTATCTCGACAACAAAATGCATGACCTGAAGGTCGAGCGCTTTTATGACGCGAAGCTGATCAATGGTCAGTGGATCACTGCCGAAGGGCCGATCAAGAGCTTCACCCTGCGCGGCATCAAGGATTCCCCCCCTTATCTGCATGACGGGAGACTGATGACCCTGGAGGATACGGTGGAATTCTTCAATCTGGTCACGGGTGTGCAGCTCACCGGTGATGAGAAGAAGGCGCTCACCGCCTTCCTGCGGACTTTGTGAACCACCGCGTGAACTGGCGATGGCAGGGGCCAGATACCTCTGCCATCGCCCGCATCCCTGCGTCCCTGCCTACAACCGCTCCGATTCCGGATATCCCGGGCGTCGGGGGCTGAACCAGCGCCTCGAGCATTCGGCGGTGGAGAAGCCGTAGCCGTTTCAGTAAGATTCCGGGAAACAAATATCACAGACGACCGTCCGCTCGGACGACCGGCCCGGGAACAGGCATGCCCCGGGTTCCGGGAAACAGCCCTGCGGGCGCTTGCACCCATTCCCCGGCACGAGCAACAGGACCACGCAGAATATGCCCAGGACCCACATCACCGAACTCGTGCTGCGCGACGGCCACCAGTCGCTGATCGCCACGCGCATGCGTACCGCGGACATGCTGCCCATCTGCCCACAGCTGGATGCGGCCGGCTACTGGTCGCTGGAGGTCTGGGGCGGAGCCACCTTCGATGCCTGTCTGCGCTATCTCAAGGAGGATCCCTGGGCGCGCCTGCGCCAGCTGCGCGAGGCCCTGCCCAAGGCGCGGTTGCAGATGCTGCTGCGCGGGCAGAACCTGCTCGGCTACCGCCACTATTCGGACGACGTGGTCAGCGCCTTCGTCGAGCGCGCCGCCGCGGGCGGCATCGACGTGTTCCGCATCTTCGACGCACTCAACGACACCCGTAACCTGGAAACCGCCATCCGCGCGGTGAAGGCCACCGGCAAGCATGCCCAGGGAACGATCTCCTACACCACCAGCCCGGTGCACGGCATCGAGACCTTCACGGCGATGGCGCGCGAGCTCGAACAGCTGGGCTGCGACAGCATCGCCATCAAGGACATGGCCGGCCTGCTCACCCCGATGGTCGCCGGCGAACTGGTGCGCCGTCTCGAACAGGCCGTGGATATCCCGCTGCACCTGCACATGCACGCAACTGCCGGCGTGGCCGAGATGTGCCAACTCAAGGCGGTGGAGAACGGCTGCGAGCACATCGACACCGCCATCTCCGCGTTCGCCGGCGGGGCCAGCCATCCGCCCACCGAGAGCATGGTTGCCGCGTTCGCCGGCACCGAGTACGACACCGGGCTGGATCTTAATGCCCTGCAGGAAATCGGCTTCTATTTTCGTGAGGTGAGAAAGAAGTACCACCAGTTCGAGAGCGATTTCACCGGTCTGGACACCCGGGTGCAGATCTACCAGGTGCCGGGCGGCATGATCTCCAACCTCTACAGCCAGCTGCGCGAACAGGGCGAACTGGGGCGGATGAACGAGGTCCTTGCCGAGATCCCGCGGGTGCGCGAGGACCTGGGCTACCCGCCGCTGGTCACCCCGACTTCGCAGATCGTGGGCACCCAGGCGGTGATGAACGTGCTCACCGGCGCGCGCTACAAGAGCATCACCAACGAGGTGAAGCTGTATCTGCAGGGGCGCTACGGCCGCGCGCCCGGCGAGGTAAACGCCATGCTGCGTCAGCAGGCCATCGGCAATGAGGACGTGATCGATGTGCGTCCGGCCGACCTGCTGACTCCCGAGATGGACAACCTGCGCGGGGAGATCGGCGAACTGGCGCAGTCGGAAGAGGACGTCCTGACCTATGCCATGTTCCCCGAGATCGGCCGCGAGTTCCTGGAGCATCGCAACAACGGAACCCTTGTCCCCGAACCGCTGGAGCCGCCCCCGGGCAACGGTGATATGGGCCGGCCAACCGAATTCAACGTCACCCTGCACGGCGAGACCTACCATATCTGGGTGACCGGCGCCGGCCACAAGAGCCAGGAGAAGCGCCCCTTCTATCTCAGCGTGGACGGCGTGCCCGAGGAGATCCTGCTGGAATCGCTGGAGGAACTGGAATACGACGAGGGCGGTGCCCCGCGGCCGAAACAGCCCAGGGGCAGCAACCGGCCCCGCGCCACCCAGCACGGCCATGTCACCACTTCCATGCCGGGCACCGTGATCGACGTGCTGGTCGAGGTCGGTGCCGCCGTCAATGCCGGCGATCCCCTGCTGGTGGCCGAGGCCATGAAGATGGAAACCGAGATCCAGGCCCCCATCGCCGGTAAGGTGAGCGCTATCCACATCGCCAAGGGCGACCGCGTCAATCCCGATGAAACCCTGCTGGAAATCGAGCCTGCCTGATGTCGAACCCTGCATCCCCTGAACACACGCTGGTGCTCGGCTCCAGCTCGCCGTTTCGCCGCGAACTGCTGGCCAGGCTGGGCCTGCCCTTCGAGTGTCACAGCCCGGACATCGATGAATCCGCCCGTCCCGGCGAGTCGCCGCGCGACCTGGTCGCCCGGCTGTCCGAGGCCAAGGCCCGCGCCGTGGCCGCAGTCTGGACGCAGGCGCTGATCATCGGCTCGGACCAGGTCGCCGTGGTCGACGAGGAAATCCTCGGCAAGCCGGGCAGCCATGAACGCGCCCGCGAACAGCTGTCGCGTCTGTCCGGCCGCGAGGTGACCTTTCTTACCGGGCTGTGTCTGTATAACAGTGAATCGGACCGCGTTCAGCTCGACGTCGTGCCCTACTCCGTCGAATTCCGCGATCTCAGCGCTGAACAGATCGAGCGTTATCTGGAACAGGAGCAGCCCTACAACTGCGCCGGCAGTTTTCGTTCCGAGGCGCTTGGCGTCACCCTGTTCCGGCGCATGCAGGGCGATGATCCCAATGCCCTGGTCGGGCTGCCGTTGATCCGGCTGGTGGATATGCTGGCGGAGGAAGGAGTGGGGTTGCCTTGATAAAGATATCCGTCATTGCGAGCGAAGCGTGGCAATGACGGGGTTAATCTGTAACGCAGGTCGGGTTAGGCCTTTCAGGTTGCCCCGGCCTGCTTCACCGAATATTCGAGCCAAGGAGGTACGCATGACCCTGCATATCGAACTCGCGCCGCTCATCGCCCTGGTGGCGGGCATCCTGATTCTGGTCCAGCCGCGCCTGCTGAACATAGTCGTGGCGATCTATCTGATCGCGGTCGGCGTGCTCGGCCTGCTGGGGCATCCGCTCTGAAACGCAACCCGACCTGCGTTACTGCAGTGGTTTCTGGATTACTCGCTGCGCTCGCCCTTCGGGCCGCCCTCCGGGCGTTCAACGCGCTGCGCGCTTTTGTCCGGCCTGCGCCGGGATGACGAAAGGGAAATTCCCAGCCTTCGGCGCCTTTGCGGTTTGATGCTTCGGCCAGCCGCAAATATTGTTGCGTCATCCCCGCGCAGGCGGGGATCCAGTGTTCGGCGATTTCGCCTGACACCGGGTTCCCGCCTGCGCGGGAACGACGTGGAGGGTCTGGGTAAGCGCGGTTCGGGGATGGGTCGGGACGGCGTTGCTATTCCAGCCGTGCCCCGTCCAGCCCGAGTGTGGTGCCCAGGGACTGGCCGAGGGAGGCGCCGATCTGGCGGGCGAAGCGCTCGAAGAAGTCCGGGCGCGGGGTGTAGTCGATGATCTCCTCGGCGCCGATCACGTCGCGCGCCACCTGGCCGGCGCTGCCGAAGCCGTCGGCCAGTCCGAGTTCGACGCCGCGGGCGCCGGTCCAGATCAGGCCGGAGAAGATGGCCGGATCATTCACCAGGCGATCACCGCGGCCTTTCCTGACGGTATCGATGAACTGCTGATGGACCTCGTCGAGCAGGGCCTCGACGTGCTCGACGTCCGCCTCGCGCGCGGGCAGGAAGGGATCGAGGAAGGCCTTGTTCTCGCCGGCGGTGAGCAGGCGGCGTTCGATGCCCAGCTTATCGATGGCATCGACGAAGCCGAAGCTGTCCATGCGCACGCCGATGGAGCCGATGATGCTGGATTCGTTGACGAAGATCTTGTCGGTGGCGGCGGCGACGTAATAGCCGCCGGAGGCGCAGATGTCGCTCACCACGGCATAGATGGGCTTGTCCGGGTACTGCTCGCGCAGCCGGGCGATCTCGTTGTTGATGTAGGCCGCCTGCACCGGGCTGCCGCCGGGGCTGTTGATGCGCAGGATCACGCCGGCCGACTTCCTGGCCTCGAAGGCCCGGCGCAGCCCCCGGGCCAGGGTGTCGGCATTGGCCGGGCTGCCGGCGGCGATCACGCCGCTCAGATCCACCAGGGCTGTGTGCTGGTGCTGGGTGACGCTGGTGGCATCCCACTGATCGGTGCGGGCCAGGAACAGCAGGCCGAACAGATAGACGAAGATCAGGATCTTGAACAGGATGCCCCAGCGTCGGGCGCGGCGCTGCTCGGTGAGCGAGGCGAAGGCCAGACGGTTGAGCAGGTCGCGCTCCCAGTTCGCATCCGGGCCGCGCTCCCGTGACGGCTGATTCCGTTCAGACTTATCGCCGCCCGGCGGTTCCACCCAGTTGTCGTCGCTCATCTGCCCTGTCCTATGCCGTCTGGTTGGCGGTCAGGGGCGGCGGTTGCTGCCGCAGTTCGGCCAGCCAGTCGTTGATATCGGTGAACTGTTCCAGGCACACCACCGGGGCATGGCGCTGCAGCCGTTCCCATTCATGTACCCCGTACGATACCGCAACCGGATGGGCTTTGGCATTGCGGGCCATGGCCAGGTCGTACTCGGTGTCGCCGATCATGGCGGTCTGTACGCTGGTGGCCCCGAGTTCCTGCATGATTTCATGCAGCATCTGCGGATGCGGTTTGGAGCGGGTCTCGTCGGCACAGCGGGTGGTGTGAAAAACCGTGTCCAGGCCGGTCATGGCCAGGGACCGGTCCAGCCCGGCGCGGCCCTTGCCGGTGGCCACCGCCAGCAGGAAGCCCTCCTCCTTGAGCAGCTGCAGGGTCTCGACCACGCCCGGGAACAGGGTACTGGTCTCGAGTTGGCCCAGCCAGTGCTGGCGATAGCGGTCGGACAGCGCCTCCACCAGGGTCTCGCCATCATCGGGGTAGAGGCGGGTCACGGCCTCCTTCAGGCCCAGACCGATGATGTCGCGGATTTCCTCCGGACGGCGTTCCGGCAGCGCGAGGTCGGCGGCGGCAGCCTGCATGCAGCTGACGATCTGGGCCTCGGAATCCATCAGGGTTCCGTCCCAGTCGAATACCAGGAGCTTCAGCTCATTAAGACAATTATCCATGATTCCCTGTGCTTGCAATGTTTTTATAAAGCAGATTATTAATTATGAAAATGCGGATCAGATATCTGATTCCTTCCCGGGGCGCGCATTCTACCCGGATCGCATGACAAATGCGCGTCAGGCTGTCCCGCGGTTCCCGTCGGGGCTCTGTTCAATGGGGTCGCTGTGCAGCCTTTCCAATACCCCGCGCAGGTCAGCGTCCAGCGGCGCACTGACCTGAACCCGCTCGCCCGTGGCCGGGTGGTCGAAGGCGATGAAGTGGGCGTGCAGGAACAGCCGGTTCAGGCCGCGCGCCTTCAGTACCCGGTTGAAGTCCGGATCTCCGTACTTGTCGTCGCCGGCCAGGGGATGGCCGAGGTGGGCGGCATGCACCCGGATCTGATGGGTGCGGCCGGTGTGCAGTACCGCCTCGACCAGGCTGGCGCCGGGCCAGGCCTCCACCAGAGTGAAATCGGTGCGTGCCGGCTTGCCGTCCTCCGCGACCTGGACCATGCGCTCGCCGCCGCGCAGCTGGTTGCGGCGCAGCGGCGCCTCCACCCGCTGGCGTCCTGCCGCCAGCCGCCCCCGGAGCAGGGCGAAGTAGCGCTTGTCCATGCGGTTCTCGCGCAGCTGTTCGTGCAGGGCCCGCAGAGCGCTGCGGCGCTTGGCCAGGATCAGGCAGCCGGAGGTCTCGCGGTCCAGCCGGTGCACCAGTTCCAGGAACTTCGCCTCCGGCCGGCTGCCGCGCAGGGCCTCGATCACGCCGAAGCTCAGACCGCTGCCGCCGTGCACCGCCATGCCGGCGGGCTTGTCCACGACCAGCAGGCGATCATCCTCATAGAGGATGCGGTCGGTCAGCAGCCGGCCGGGGGCGGGTCCGGGACCGGGCTTCTCCGCCGCCGTGCTCACGGGCGGAATCCGGACCCGGTCCCCCGCCGCCAGCCGGTAATCCGCGCGGATCCGGCCTTTGTTGACCCGGACCTCGCCCTTGCGCAGCAGCCGGTAGATGCGACTCTTCGGCACGCCTTTCAGTATGCGCAGCAGATAGTTATCGATGCGCTGACCGGCCTCCTCGGGGCCGATTTCCCGCACCTGAACCTGTGATTTGCCGGTATTCATGGGCGGCTATCATAGCAGCCGCGGGCACCCGTGCAGAATGGAAATATTTACGCTAACCAATTGATTTGAGGGGAAGCCGTTGATATAGTTGGGAGGTCGATTTGCCCGGTTGGCCGGCGACATCACGTCACGGCGGACCGGATTTGCAGGCGACTGCGCAGCACGCGCCGACAAGTTGTCAACAGCAAACAGGTCGCACGCATGCCGCAACGCCACCCCGGGCGATACAGCCCCTGCGGTCAAGTCTGGCCGCCCGCCGTTGTATCTCCCGGTCGTTGATACGAGCAATACGGTTTTATTTCACAATGAATTTGATTGTTCCCTGTTTCATGTCAAGCACGACCGGCCTCACGGACCGGACCCGGGCAGCACTGCTGGTGCTGCTGGGCCTGACTCCCTGGCTGCAGCCGCTGCTGGACCGCACCTGGACGGCGGCACCTGTGCGCCGCGCCGCGCGGTCGGACCTGAAACGGGTCGAGCAACGGCGAGAACAGACCTATGAAAAGAATGCTAGTCAATGCAACTCAGCCCGAAGAGTTGCGCGTGGCCATGGTCGATGGCCAGAAACTCTACGATCTCGACATCGAGGTCCCCTCCCGCGAGCAGAAAAAATCCAATATCTACAAGGGTAAGATCACCCGTGTAGAGCCCAGTCTGGAAGCGGCCTTCGTCGATTACGGCGCCGACCGCCACGGCTTTCTGCCGCTCAAGGAAATCGCCCGCAGCTACTTCTCCGAACAGGCCCTGTCCGGCGACGGCCGCCCCAGCATCAAGGATGCGGTCAGGGAAGGTCAGGAGTTGGTGGTGCAGGTGGAGAAGGAGGAGCGCGGCCAGAAGGGTGCGGCGCTGACCACCTTCATCAGCCTGGCCGGGCGCTACCTGGTACTGATGCCGAACAACCCGCGCGCCGGGGGCGTGTCGCGCCGCATCGAGGGCGACGACCGCAGCCAGGTGCGCGACATCATGTCCGAGCTGAACATCCCCGACGGCATGGGCCTGATCGTGCGCACCGCCGGCGTGGGCCGCTCCACCGAGGAGTTGCAGTGGGACCTGGACTACCTGCTCCAGCTCTGGAGTGCGATCGAGGGCGCCGCCAACGAGGGCCAGGCCCCGTTCCTGATCTATCAGGAGAGCAACGTCATCATCCGGGCCCTGCGCGACTACCTGCGCTCGGACATCGGCGAGATCATGATCGACGACGCCCAGGTGTTTCAGCGGGCGCGCGAGTTCATGGAACTCGTCATGCCGCACAACCTGCACAAGCTCAAGCGCTACGACGATCCGGTGCCGCTGTTCTCGCGCTACCAGATCGAGAGCCAGATCGAGTCGGCCTTCCAGCGTGACGTCACCCTGCCCTCGGGCGGCTCCATCGTCATCGACCACACCGAGGCGCTGCTGTCCATCGACATCAACTCGGCGCGCGCCACCAAGGGCAGCGACATCGAGGAGACCGCGCTCAACACCAACCTGGAGGCGGCCGACGAGGTCGCCCGCCAGCTGCGCATCCGCGACCTGGGCGGGCTGATCGTCATCGACTTCATCGACATGTCCGCGGCCAAGCATCAGCGCGAGGTGGAGAACCGCCTCAAGGAAGCGCTGAAGATGGACCGCGCCCGGGTCCAGGTCGGACGCATCTCGCGCTTCGGCCTGCTGGAGATGTCGCGACAGCGCCTGCGGCCCTCGCTGGGCGAGTCCAGCCAGATCGTCTGCCCGCGCTGCAACGGCCACGGCACGGTGCGCGGGGTGGAATCCCTGGCCCTGTCGGTGCTGCGCATCGTCGAGGAAAACGCCATGAAGGAGAAGACCGCGCGCGTGGTGGCGCTGGTGCCGGTCGAGGTGGCGACCTTCCTGCTCAACGAGAAGCGCAAGTCGCTGTACGAGATCGAGCAGCGCTACAAGGTCAACGTCATGCTCATCCCCACCCCGTCGCTGGAGACGCCGAACTACGAGGTCCGACGCGTGCGCACCGACGAGGTCAAGGGCGAGCAGGCCGTGTCCAGCTTCGAACTGATCCCGGAAGAAAGCGTGGAAGTGGCCGAGACCGGCGGCGAGACCGTGACCCGCCGGGCGGAAGAGCCGGCCGTGAAGATGCTGGTGCCCTCCTCCCCGGTGCCGCCGCCCGCTGCCGAGGCCCCGGCCCCGGCCCGCCCGGCGGCCGGCGGTGGTCAGCCCGGTCTGCTCAAGCGGTTGTGGTCGAACCTGTTCGGCACCCCGGAACCCGCCGAGGAGACCGAGGCGCAGGAGAAACCGCGCAAGGGCGCCGGTGACGGCGGCAAGGGACGTCAGGACAGCCGCGGCGGCCGCAACGGCGGCGGTCGCAGCCGAAGCGCCGGCGGCCGCAGTGGCGGTGGACGTAACAAGCCCAAACGCCAGCCGCAGGAAGCCGGCGGCGAGAAGCCGGCCCAGGACAAGAGCAAGGGCAAGCCCAGGAGCGAAGAACCGCGGGCCGAAGCCAAGCCGGAAGCGAAGCCCGAAGCCAAAAGCGAGGCCAAACCCCAGGCCGAGGGCGGTGCCGAGTCGGGCCAGGCCCGGGAGTCCCGCGGCAGTCGTGGCGGCCGGCGCGGCCGGCGCGGCGGCAGCGGTCGACGCCGTTCGAGCGGCAACCGCCAGCGTGGTGAGAGCGGCCAGCAGCAGGCCCAGGGCGACGGCCAGTCCGAGGACAAGGACAACCGCGCATCAGCCCCGGCTGCTGGCGGCAAGGGCGGCGACGATCAGTCCAGGCAGGATGCCGGCGGCCAGAATCAGGGTCAGAGCGGCGGCGGTCAGGTCGTGGAGATGAAGTCATCCCAGGAGCGGCCGCCGGCGGAAAAGGCCGACAAGCCCGCCCGGGGTGAAGGCTCCGGCAGTGGCACCGCAGCCCCGCCCGCCGCCCAGGACAAGCCCGCCCCGAAGGCGGAGCAGCCTGCTGCACCGAAGCCGGAACAAGCGGCCCCGAAACCGGAACAGCCCGCAGCCAAGCCGGAGCCGCCGGCTCCGAAGCCGGAGCAGCAGTCCGCGCCCAAGCCGGAGCAGCCGGCCCAGGCTCCGAAGGCCGACAGGCCCGCGGGCGATGCCCCGGCGTCGAACGACCCGGCCAAGGTGGTGGGCAACAAGGAATAGCAGTTGCAGAGTCGTAGGATGGGTGGAGCGAAGCGCAACCCATCATCGCCCGGTATGACACGATGATGGGTTACGGCGCCACGCGCCTTCACCCATCCTACAGCTTGTGCTCGATGCGGATGTGTTCGAGTACTGTAGGTCGGGTTAGCGAAGCGTAACCCGACAGGCCTGGCACGGCTCATATCGGGTTACGCCCTGACGGGCTAACCCGACCTACCTGATTGCTAGAGCTTGTGCTCGATGCGGATGTGTTCGAGCAGCCCCTGCGAGGCCGCCTCGATCAGGTCCAATACCCGCTCGAAGCCCTGCCTGCCGCCATAGTAGGGATCCGGCACATCCGTGTCCTGCAGTTCCCGGGCAAATTCCAGAAACAGCTTCAGGCGCTGTTCGTAATCCGGCAGCACCAGTTCCTGCAGATCGGCATAGTTGCTGCGATCCATGGCCAGCACATAGTCGAATTCGATGAAGTCCTCGACCTGCACCTTGCGCGCACGCTGCGCGGACAGGTCATAACCGCGTTTGCTGGCGGCCTCCTGGGCGCGTGTATCCGGCGGTTCACCCACATGATAGGCATGGGTCCCGGCGGAATGGATCTCGATCCGGTGCCCCAGACCGGCCTCATCGACCACCTTCTCGAATACGCCCTGGGCCGTGGGCGAGCGGCAGATGTTGCCCATGCAGACGAACAACACCCGCACCTTGTTCTGATCAATCATACCTGTCGTCTCATTCCGTTACTGCTGTAAATCCAGATTCGCATATTCTAAAACAATAACTTACCCTCGGGAAGGCAGGCCGCACCGGGCAGTTGCAACGGCGGAAAGAATGGCTGAATATCCGGGAATGAACAGTGAATCCGAGCACGAATCGAACGACGACCTGCAGCGCCTGCGCAACGCCATTGGCCAGGTGGTGCAGGTGCAGGACCGCGCCTGCCGCATCATGGAGGTGCTGGAGGATGAAGCCTGTGTCGTGGTTGAATGCCTGGGCATGGACAAGACCATCCAGGCCAACCAGTTCGGCGACGCCACCCGCCGTGTCGCCCAGACCCGCACCATCCCCCTCTACGACCGCGAGCACAGACCGAACCCGGACATCGAGTTGCTGTTCGAGGCGCTGCAGGAGAAGTAAGACACCCCGCCTACCCCGTCATTGCGTCCTTATATCCTTGTCATTGCGAGGAACGAAGTGACGCGGCAATCTCCAAACAGCTGAGTCTGCCGTGTGAGATTGCCGCGCTTCGTTTATGCCCTCTGGGTACTCGCAATGACGGTGGAATTTGACCTGAAGTCGGCACCGTGTACCTCACTCCCCCACCACCTGCACCGCCACCGTCCGCTCCCGCGGCCCATCCAGCTCTACCAGCAGCACAGACTGATACTGCCCCAGCACCAGCCGCCCCTCACTCACCGGCACCACCTCCGAACTGCCCAGCAGCATCGCCACCAGGTGCGAATGCGCATTCTCCGGCTCATCCGGCGGACAGTCCCGCAGATGGATATCGTTATGCAGGTATTCATCCCCCGGCGAGACCAGGCGGGTGAAGAAGGCCTTCACATCCCCCAGCAGCCGCGCCTCGTTCTCGTTGATGGTCAGGGCCGTGGTGGTATGCCGGGAAGTGATGGTGACAAAGCCGTTGTCAATGCCGCTGTCAGCCAGGCAGTCGCGGATCTGCGGCGTGACATCGTGCAGGGAGATGCCGGCGGAAGTGGACAGCTGCAGTTGGAAGTATTTGCTAAGCAAATTTCACATCCGGTCGCGTTAATCGTTTCATTTGGCGCCGTCAATTACACCAAGCCTGGCGGCGGCCTCATCGCCGGGCGGAGCGCTGCATTCGACCCGGTTACGCCCGCGCTGTTTGGCAAGATAGAGCATCCTGTCCGCCGCCTCCAGAATCATCGACGGATCCGTGTCGGCCGCCGGCACCAGGGTGCTCACGCCCGCACTGATCGTCACAATGCCGTTCTCGACCGGGATCTGCTTGTCCTCAACGGCCTGCCGGCAGCGTTCCGCGATCGCCCGGGCCGCGTGCGCATCGGTATCGGGCAATAACAGCACGAACTCCTCACCGCCGTAACGGGCCAGCAGGTCCGTGGAGCGTGACGATACCCCCTCCAGAAGGCTTGCGACGGTCTTCAGGCAGTCATCGCCCGTGACATGACCGTGGCAGTCGTTGTATGCCTTGAAATGGTCGATATCCAGGACGATCAGCGACAGGGGCTCCTGATGCCGCTGTGCACGGGCCCATTCCGCTGCCACGGTCTGATCGTACATCCGCCGGTTGGCGACGCCGGTCAGCGCATCATTGAAGGAAAACGACTCCAGCTGCTTGTTCAGCTTGACCAGCACGTCTTCCATGCGTTTGCGCTCGGAGATGTCAAAGATGAAGCCGACCAGGGCGGTGGTAACACCATTCTCGCGGATGACATGCACCACGTCGCGTACCCACACATAGCCGCCGTCGGCCGTCAGAGCGCGGTAATCGGCCTCGTGATCAATGCCGTGCTCGGATTGAGAGACGCACAGGTTCGCCGTCTCCTCACGGTCTTCCGGATGAATCCGGTCGATCCAGTCCTGGGCGGTCGCCCAACTGTCCTGAGTCCAGCCCAGCAACTTCTCGATCTGGGGCCCGATGTACTCGAACTCCTTGCTTTGCCAGTTGATCTTCCAGGGGATGGCCTTGGTCGACTCCAATAAGGTCTTGTACAGGCTGTCAGGATCATTTCCGTTCATGGTCATCAAAATATCTTTTTGCAGGAATTCCGGCATATGAAGGGCGCTGCCCCATTATTCACTTAGATCGCGGGATTATGCCCGATTGAATAAACTTGCGATAGTTTGTGCAGTGCTTCTCGCGACCAGTCTGCGTGGTATATGAATCGTATTCCTCGTCCGCCCGCATCCAATCGGTGCATACCCTTTCCAACTTCACCCCTGTAGGACTCCGTTTTCTTTCTTCCTGCGTCTGGTGTTGAAGACGGAGGTTGCGCTGGCGCTGCTCCTGTGCTGCATCATTAATTTCATCATTGAACGCAGATATTGCCTGCGCCGTCTGATGTTCAACCCACTTCAGCTCGATCCAGTCCGATGCCAGGTTGCCAATGACTACTGCCATCAGGATGATCACAAATAGCAAAAGATAATTGACGCTACCGCCCTCCCTTCTAATCTGCTTCGGCATCATCTGTTTCCTGTTGTGTAAATATACAGACCTTGAAGAGGGGTTGGGTTTTAATGGGTGTTCACCATCTTCAGCATAAAATATGGATTACCCATTAACAACGGGGTGAGGTCTTGCAATCAAGCATTCGCGTGTTGCAATGCAAGACCTGACCCCGCCACTGATGTACCCGTTAATATTTAATGATCCGGACGTGCTCGATGGAACCTTTTGGTGCTAAGCTTTTCGAGGATTGATTTTATCCTCGATTTAAATTTTAGTTTATTAACTTCCTTGAAGACTCGGTCAATACGCTCAATCGCCATATCCTCCCTTTCATCAAGCCTCCCATCTGCCTCGATCACCTCCCTGAGAAGATGCAAAATTTCTTTTGACATATCATCGTAACTGCAATCAGGGTTTTCCTTCTTGTATTCCGCCAGACTGCTCGCGAGCTCTGCTATAGAAAATTCAGATATATTGGATTCAATGAATAAAAGCCCCTCATTGACAAACTCTTCGTTATACCCCCAATCATTAATAAAACTGTTGGTTATCGATATTTTCTCTGACTCGTCAATTTCACCATCAATGATTGCCACCCTCAGGGCCAAAGGCGCGATAAGGTCAAATAAGGCAAGTGCCAGAACGTCCATCGGTGTATTAATGAATTGAGGAATGACTGTGACGCGACTGCTGGTATTGTTCTTTACATACCGACTAATTCCCACCCAGGCGCCGCCTGTAAACAATCCTGCCGCAACAACCCATCCGATGGGAGTCGCCGCCGCTCCAACCCCTAAAGCAGAAAGAAACCAGCTTGGTGCAAAAAAAGTTGATGCCACGGCTGATGATTGCGCAATGGCTGCACCTGTAGATGCCGCACCAAGTGCATCCCAGATTTCTATCACCTTGTTCTTTACCCTGAGTGACGCGTAAGCGTTCTCACCGATAGAAAGCCTTGCCTTGAATTTTAGCGGCTCATCAATGATTGTATCTATATCATCGAACCACTGATTATTGTTTTTTTGCTCCACGACGATTCCCTACGCACGCAGAGGAGTGAATTTTCCATTAATCTCCGAGATTTTTCTTGCTAATGCCTTGTCCTTCAAATCCTCCATCAATCCGCCAAACAGGCCGAACGCCATTAAAATCGGTGCCACTAAAGGCCCCAGCACAACACCGAGAAGCGGAATTGACGAGACCAGAAAGCCCGCAATAGCGCCAAATACCATGCCGAATGATGTATTCGGAAATTCGTCCAATATCCTGCATACATAGTCTATGATTTTTCTTCCTATCTTAACGATGTACTCGCCAGCCTTTATCGTGGCGCTTGAAAATGCATAGAGCAATGATTTTGCATCTGCCGATATATCCAGGTTATCGATTTGTTTCTTAATTTCAGTATCTGCTTTCCTAAATATCGACATTGATTCAATATATTCACGGTCGATTTCGTCAGAATCTACTTTGTATGTCTCACCCGTTTCCTGATTTACTCCCACTGCTATCATCCCTTCCCCTCCTTTACTTCTTCTTTGATATAAGCCATCAATTTAATTCATGCACTGATTTGATTACGCTTCATCAAGCCTGCGATATCCGGGATATCTGGGGTCAGAGTATATTTCTCGATTCGATCCATGTTTGGCCAAAGTTTTGTTTATGCTCTACTGGCTTCAATCCTGAAATCAGTGTCTCTGGCGCAATATCCTGCTCATGCGGCCAGGTGACCGCCCCAAGCACGATGCCGACTCTGGAAAAATACTCCTTATCCCTGAGTTCTCTGAACACTCCATGATCCAGATACGGCTTGAGGTCGAATATGTCCTTGCGACCGTCCTCCAACTCGACATAAATCTGGTGGTCGTCCAGTGGGCGTACTTTTGTGACATCCCAATGCATGATTACCTCACAATGGATCGATCTTGTAAGGCATCTCTCCTGTCGGAGATACTGGATCCCCGCCTGCGCGGGGATGACGGCGTTTTTGGTGTTGCAGCCAATAATCGCGACCGCGTGTAAAGGGGTTTCACTCACTCCAACTCGGTTTTCGCCACTGATTCAACGCCGGCGTTCACTCCGCTGCCAGCAGTCCCGCTACCCGTTCCAGATCAGCCTGCGTATCCACCCCATGCCCCGGCGTCTCCGGCGCTTCGGCGACATGGATACGTACACCGTGCCACAGCGCCCGCAGTTGTTCCAGCATTTCGCTGTTCTCGATAGGTGCGGGTTCCAGCTGTCGGTAGTGCTGCAGGAAACCGGCACGGTAGGCGTACATGCCGATGTGGCGCAGGTGCGGCACGCCCTTGGGCAGGGTCTTGCTGCCGGTGGCGAATTCGTCGCGGTCCCAGGGGATGGGGGCGCGGCTGAAATACAGGGCATAGCCTTTGTGGTCGCGCACCACTTTCACGATATGCGGGTCGAAGAAGTCCTCGGCGCAGTCGATGGGGGCGCACAGGGTGGCGATGTCGGCGTCGGGGTGGGCCTCTAGATCGTCGGCGACGGTGCGGATCAGGCTCGGTGGCATCAGGGGTTCGTCGCCCTGGAGGTTGACGATGATGGCGTCGGCGGGCCAGTCGCGGGTCTCGGCCACTTCGGCGATGCGGTCGGTGCCGGAGGGGTGGTCGGCGGCGGTCATGGCGACGCCGGCGCCGAAGGCTTCGGCGGCTTCGCGGATGCGGTCGTCGTCGGTGGCAACGATGACCTCCCCTGCCCCGCTCTCGCAAGCACGGCGGTAGACGTGTTCGAGCATAGGGCGCCCGACGATCTCCAGCAGCGGCTTGCCCGGCAGGCGGCTGGAGGCGTAGCGCGCCGGGATGACGACCTTGAAGCTCATGCCGTCTTCGGACCCTCAGGCACTTCCTCTTCCGGGCCGAGTTCGCGGGCTTCGTCGGCCAGCAGCACCGGGATGCCGTCGCGGATGGGATAGGCCAGGCGGTCGCCGCGGCAGATCAGTTCCTGTTCGGCCTTGAGGTAGACCAGGGGGGCCTTGCAGACGGGGCAGACGAGGATGTCGAGGAGTTTTTTGTCCATGGGTGTGTCCGGGGGTGGTTATTGCGTGGGGATAGTGTAACGCATTCAGGGGGTTCGTCTAAGGCGTTCAGATGGTTGTATAGAGCGCGGTTGTGTTGCCTCTCAACGTCATCCCGGCGTAGGCCGGGATCCAGATACCGCTGTTGTCACTGGATCCCCGCCTTCGCGGGGATGACGGGACTGAGGGAGCAGGCGTTGCAGGCGGGATTCCATGCGCGGGTCGAGTTCGGCCTGGATGGGGAGGTACCAGAGGTTGTCCCGGGCCAGGCGTTCGCATTTGACGGCGTCCTTTTCGGTCATGACGACCGGGGTGTGGGCGTCGGCGAAGTCGAAATCTGTCTCGCTGTAGGCGTGATGATCGCGGAAGCTGCGCTGTTTGCGGCAGTTGAGGCCCTGGCGTTCCAGCAGGCGGTAGAAGCGCTCGGGGTGGCCGATGCCGGCGACTGCATCTACTTGCCGGCCGCGGAGTTGGTCGGGATCGAGACGCTGCTCGTGGTCGTGCACATTGATCAGTTGCCCTGCGACATAGTGCATGCCGAACTCGCCGCGGCCGGGGGTGCCGTGGCAGACGATCAGATCCACTTCCTGCAGCCGCGAGCGGGGTTCGCGCAGCGGGCCGGCGGGCAGGCACAGGCCGTTGCCGTAGCGGCGGTCGCCGTCGACCACGGCGATCTCGATGTCGCGCGCCAGGGCGTAGTGCTGCAGGCCGTCGTCGCTGATCAGGATGTCGCAGTCGCTGTGCTGCAGCAGCGCGCGGGCGGCGGCGACGCGGTCCGGGCCGACGGCCATGGGGCAGCCGGTGCGCCGGGCCAGCAGCACGGGTTCGTCACCGACCGTGCGCGGGTCGCTGTCGGGGCGCACCTGCTGCGGCCAGTGGCGGGCCCTGCCGCCGTAGCCGCGGGCGATGATGCCGGGCCGGTAGCCCTGCTCACGCAGCCGGGCGGCGAGCCAGGCGATCAGCGGGGTCTTGCCGGTGCCGCCGGCGGTGATATTGCCGACCACGATCACCGGCACGCCCATCCGGTGAACGCGCCGCAGGCCCAGGCGGTAGACCTGGCGGCGCAACCATACCGCCGCGCAGTACAGCAGCGCCAGCGGGGTCAGCGCCAGCGCCAGGGGATGGCCTTCGTACCAGAGGCGGTTCCAGATCATGCGGGGGGAATGTCGCGGTCACTGAACTGCAGCCGGTACAGGCTGGCGTAGTGCCCCTCGCGCGCCAGCAGTTCCGCGTGGCGGCCGGCCTCCACCACCCGCCCCTGGTCCAGCACCAGGATGCAGTCGGCCCGCTCCACCGTGGACAGGCGATGGGCGATGACCAGGGTGGTGCGGCCCTGCATCAGCCGTTCCAGCGCGGCCTGGATGGCGCGTTCGGATTCACTGTCCAGGGCCGAGGTGGCCTCGTCCAGGATCAGGATCGGCGCGTCCTTGAGCAGGGCGCGGGCGATGGCGATGCGCTGGCGCTGGCCGCCGGAGAGCAGCAGGCCGTGTTCGCCCACCGGGGTGTCCAGGCCCTGCGGCAGTTCGCGGATGAAGTCCATGGCGCTGGCCAGTTCGGCGGCGCGTTCAATGGCCGCGCGCGGCGCGTCCTGGCACTGGCCGTAGGCGATGTTGCGGGCGACGGTGTCGTTGAACAGCACCACCTCCTGGCCGACCAGGGCGATCTGGCGGCGCAGGTCGGCCAGGCGGTAGTCGTGCAGATCGATGCCGTCGAGGCGGATGCGGCCGGACCCGGGTTCGTAGAAGCGCGGGATGAGGTTGGCGAGCGTGGACTTGCCGCTGCCGGAACGCCCGACTATGGCGACGGTCTGTCCCGGTTCGACGCTGAAGCTCACGTCCTCGAGCACCGGCGGCTGATCGGCGCCGTAGCGGAACCGCACCTGCTCGAATTCCAGCCGGCCCTGCGCCCGTTCGCAGGCTTTCGTTCCCGTATCCGTCTCCGGCGTCTCGTCGAGCAGGCCGAACAGGCTGGAGGCGGCGGCGATGCCGCGCTGCAGGCTGGCATTGACGCTGGTCAGGCGCTTGAGTGGCGGCATCAGCAGCATCATGGCGGTAATGAAGGAGACGAAGTCCCCGGCACTGATGTCGCCGGCGTCCGGATGCCGGGTGGCGAGCCAGATCACCAGGGCGAAGGTGATCGCGCCCAGCAGCTGCACCAGCTGCACGCTGAGCGTGCTGGTGGCGGTCATCTTCATCTGCAGGGAGCGGTTCTTCCGGTTCACGGCATCGAAGGCGGCCACCTCCACCGCCTCGCCGCCGAAGGCCTTGACCACGCGCTGGCCGGCCACGGCCTCCTCGGCCAGGTGGGTGACATCGCCCATGGAATCCTGGATGCGGCGGTTGACCTCGCGCAGCCGGCGGCTGACGCTGCGGATGAGCCAGGCCATCACCGGTCCGATGACCAGGAACAGCAGCGCCAGCCAGCCGTTGATGAGAAACATCCAGGCCAGCAGGAAGATCACGGTGAAGCTGTCGCGGATCAGGATGGTGACGGCGTTGGTGCTGGCCTGGGCGACCTGCTCGACGTGATAGATCAAACGGGCAACCAGATCCCCGGTGCTGTTGCGGTCATAGAAGGCCACCGGCAGGCGCACCAGCTTGCGGAACAGTTCGCCGCGCAGGGTCTCGATCACCCGCCGGCCGATCCAGTTCATGCCGTAGCTGGAGGCGAAGCCGGTCAGGCCGCGGAACACGAATAGCAGGATCAGCAGCAGCGGCACCAGCCGGATCATGTCGGGGTCGCGGGCGACGAAGCCCTCGTCCAGCATGGGCTTCATCAGGGCGGCGAACATGGCGTCGGTCGCGCCGTAGACCGCCATCACCAGGCTGGCGAGCAGGAACGGCTTCCAGTAGGGCCGGACATAGGCCAGCAGCCGCCGGTAGTCGGCCCAGGCCGAAGCCGCCATCACTGCCCGGCGTCGGTCTGCACGGTGGCCAGCGACACCTGCCTGATCTCGAGCTGACGGGCGATGTCCATCAGGGTGACGGCGTACTGCAGGGCGCTGTCACTGTCGGCGCGGATGATCATGGGCAGGTCGCGCTTGTCGCCGAGCAGTTCCTCGATGGCGCGCTTGATGGTCTCCGGCTTGTTGTTCACCACCTGCTGATCGTTGATGTAGATATCGCCGCTGCCCTTGATGGTGACCTCCAGCCGCTCGGGCGGGGCCTCGGCCGCCTCGGTGCTGGCCTCGGGCAGATCCACCTTGAGCTGGGCCTCGCGCTCGAAGGTGGTCGAGATCATGAAGAAGATCAGCAGCAGGAAGACGACGTCGATCAGCGGCGTGAGATTGACATCGGGCTCGGCCCGCTCGCGGGTGCGCAGCTTCATGCCGCCTCCCCGCCTTCGATGTCGGCCTCGCGCTCGCCCTGCATCACCTCGACCAGCTTCATGGATTCCTCCTCCATGCGCACCACCAGCATGTCGACCTTGCCGCGGAAGTAGCGATAGAACATCAGGCTGGGGATGGCCACGGTCAGGCCGGCGGCGGTGGTGATCAGCGCCTCGGAGATGCCGCCGGCGAGCACGCCGGGATCGCCCACGCCCTGGGTGGTGATGACCGAGAACACCTTGATCATGCCGATCACGGTGCCGAGCAGGCCCAGCAGCGGGGTGATGGCGGCGATGGTGCCCAGGCTGTTGAGGTAACGCTCCAGTTCCAGGGCGGCGTGGCGGCCGGTGTCCTGGATTGCCTCCAGCATGACGTCGCGGTCATGGTGGCGGTTGACCAGGCCGGCGGCCAGCACCCGGCCCATGGGTGAGCCGGTGCGCAGGGAATGGATATGGACATTGTCCAGCTGCTGGTCGCGGATCCAGGTCCAGACCTGGGCGACCAGGTGCCGCGGCACCACCCGGCGCATGCGCAGCATCCACAGGCGCTCGCCGATGATCGCCAGGGCGATGACCGAACAGGCGATAATGGGCAGCATCAGCCAGCCGCCGGCTTTGACCAGTTCCAGCACGTGGCATCCCTCGCAAGGTTTCCGTAAACCCGACGTATGATACGGGTTCGGGCCTGCTCATGCATCACTCTTGCCCCCTCCCCCCGGCCCCCTCCCGCTGAGGGGAGAAGGAAACCAATGCTGTCTCGCTCGGCCGTCTCCGAGACCTCCCCTTTTCCCTGGTGGGAGAGGGTCAGGGTGAGGGGGCTGGAGCACAACCCGGATCCGGCCGATGCCACAGGCGACGGGCGCGTTCGCGGTAACCTGGCGGCGCCGGTACCTCGCCCGCCGCGTCCAGATGCAGCTGCAGCGCGCCGCTGCAGCCGCTGATCGGCTGGCGTGCGCCCACTGCCGCATAGCGGGCGGTGACGTCGGGATGCGGAAAGCCGTACCGATTGCCGCGCCCGGCCGGATGGATCACCAGACCCGGCGCCACGTTCCGGACCAGAGCCGGCGTCGACGAGGTGCGGCTGCCGTGGTGCGGACTCACCAGCACCTCGGCCCGCAGGCTGGCAGCGTGCCGGCGCAGCAGCGCATATTCCGCTCCGGCCTCGATATCGCCCGGCAGCAGCAGTCGGGCGCCGGCCGCCGACTCGACCAGCAGCACGCAGGAGGCATCGTTGCGGTCGCGGCCGGCGTCGGCCGGATGCAGCAGGCGGAAGTCCACGCCATCCCAGTTCCAGGCCTGGCCGTCGCGGCAGGGCCTGGCCCGCGGGGCCGGCGCGGGCGGATCGCTGTAGAGTATCCGCACCGGATCGAAGGCGGCGATCAGCGCGGGCGCACCGCCGCTGTGATCGTTGTCGCCATGACTGACGATGAGGGCGTCGACATCCGTACGCCCCACCGTGCGCAGGAAGGGCGCGACCACGGCGGCACCGGTGTCCAGTCCGGAGGTGAAGCGGGGGCCGGTGTCGTAGACCAGCGTGTGGCTGCGGGTACGCACCACGACGGCCAGGCCCTGACCCACGTCCAGCACGTCCACCCAGGCCGTGCCCAGCGGCGGCCGCGGGGTCGGATACAGCAGCAGCGGCAGGAACAACAGCAGCAATGCCCACCTGTACCGGGGCTGCCCGCGCCAGAGCAGCAGACCGAGAATGCCGGCCAGGGCGGCGACCACTGCCCACATTGGCCGGGCCAGATGCAGGTCGGCCAGCGGCAGGGCCGCCAGCCGGGCCAGCAGCCATTCCAGGCCACTGTAGGCCAGCCCGGCCAGATCCCACAGGGCCTCGCCCAGCCCGGGCGCCAGCGCGAACAGCGCGACACCGAGCAGGGTCAGGGGCACCACCAGCAGACTGACCCAGGGAATGGCGATCAGGTTGGCCAGCGGGGAGAGCCAGGCGACGGTATGGAAGTTGAGGACGGTCAGCGGCATCAGCCCGAGACTGAGCAGCAGCTGGGCCTGGACCAGGCGCCGGAAACGCCCTGCGGGAGTGGCGGCCGGCCCGGCCTGGCGCAGGCGCAGATGGAACAGCACCAGCAGCAGCACCGCCCCGAACGACAGCCAGAACCCGCTGCCCAGCACCGCCAGCGGGTCGTGCAGCAGCACCAGGATCAGGGCCAGCCCGAGGGTGTTCAGCGGATGCAGCTGCCGCTGCAGCCAGAGGGCCGCACAGACCAGCCAGACCATGATCAGCGCCCGCTGGGTGGGGATGGAGAAACCGGCCAGGGCGGCATAGCCCAGGGCCCCGCTCATGGCCGCCAGCGTTGCGGCCCGGGGCGCGGCCAGCCGCCGCACCAGCGCCGGGCTGGCCGCCCAGAGCAGCCGGACCAGCCCGAAGCAGAGCCCGGCGACCAGCCCCACATGCAGCCCCGAAATGGCCATCAGGTGGCTGGTGCCGGTCAGCCGGTACAGTTCCCACTGCGCATCCGTCAGCCCGTGGCGGGCGCCCAGCGCCAGCGCCAGGACCACCGCCCCGCCCGGACGCGACCGCATCCGTTCCTCCAGGGCCGCGTGGACACCCTGACGCCAGGCCGCCGGCCGGTACCAGGCCGGTCCGCCCAGGCGTGCGCCGGCCTGATCCCGCACATAGCCGGTGGCGCCGATGCGCTGGCGGAACAGCCAGGCCTCGTAATCGAAGCCGCCGGGGTTGCGGAAACTCCAGGGGGCCTTCAGCCGCACCCGCAGTCGCCAGCGTTCCCCCACCCGCGGCAGTTGCTGCGGGTCGTACCAGCTCAAGCGCAGGCGCCGCGGGAACGCTATAGGGAGAGGCGCGTCTTCGCGTCCCTCGACGCGGAAGGGAAACCGCAGCACCCGCGGCCCGCGGGCCGGGATGTCATCGATCGTGCCGACCAGGATGATATCTTCGCCTTCGAGCGCCGGCGGCAGCTGGGACTGCAGTTGCACCGCTGCCTGCCACCAGAAGCCGGCCAGGCCGGCCAGGACGGCGGCCAGCTGGAACCGGCGTCGCACCAGGCTGAACAGCAGGAGTGCGCCGAGCGCCCAGCCCCACACCGGGTCGGGCAGACGGCTGAAGCACAGGGGCAGGCACAGGGTGCCGCCGAGAAAGGCGATGGCGTAGCGATACATGTTCGTCCCTGAACACGTTGCAAGGAATTATTGATGCGGCCGGCCTCCCTGCCGGTCGGGTGCAGAGGACATGCCCAGACACCTGATCAGAAAATATCTGCCGGACGCGGTCAAGCTGCGCGATCATCCGCAGCTGCGCCGCTTCGGCCACCGGCTGCATGACCCGAACCTGTGGCACCTGAACCGGCGCTCGATCTCGGGCGGCGTGGCGCTGGGCCTGTTCTGCGCCCTGCTGCCGATCCCCGGCCAGCTGCTGCTCGGTCCCCTGCTGGCGATCTGGCTGCGGGTCAATCTGCCGGCAACGGTGGTGCTGATCTTCACCACCAATCCGCTGACCATGCCGCCGGTATTCTATTCCACCTATCGGCTGGGTACCTGGCTGCTGGGCGAGCCGCCGGTGAAACTGGATTTCACCCTGACCTGGGACGCCCTGCACACCCTGGGCAGTGTGTGGCAACCGCTGCTGCTCGGCAGCCTGATCGCCGGCGTGCTGGCGGCGGCCCTGGGCTATGTCTGCGTGCGCTTGTTGTGGCGCCTGTATGTCATTCGCCGCTATCGGCGCAAAAAGATGCCGGTGCCGAGGGAACTCTCGTAGGATGGGTGAAGGCGCGGTGCGCCGCAACCCATCGTTTCACCGCGTCATGATGGGTTGCGCTGCGCTCCACCCATCCTACTCTCCCTCGTAACTGATCTTCCCGTCGACCAGTTCCACCACCCGGTCCATGCGCGCGGCCAGCGACGGGTCATGAGTGACGATCACGAAGCTGATGTCGAATTCCTGGTTCAGTTCCAGCATCAGGCTGTAGACCTCCTCGGCGGTGGCCCGGTCCAGGTTCCCGGTCGGCTCGTCGGCCAGCACGCAGCGCGGCCGCGTGACCAGCGCCCGGGCCAGCGCCGCGCGCTGACGCTCGCCGCCGGACAGTTCGCCCGGCTTGTGCCGCAGCCGCCCGCCCAGCCCGACCTGGGTCAGCAGCCGGGCGGCCTGGTCGCGCGCACTGTGTACCGGCTCGCCGCGGATCAACAGCGGCATGGCGACATTCTCCAGCGCACTGAACTCCGGCAGCAGATGATGGAACTGGTAGACGAAACCCAGCGCCCGGTTGCGCAGCAGGCCGCGGTCGCGGTCGCTCAGCGTGTTGATCGGCCGGCCGTCGACCCGGATCTCGCCGGCGCTGGGGATATCCAGTCCGCCGAGCAGATGCAGCAGCGTGCTCTTGCCGCTGCCCGAGGCGCCGACCACCGCCAGGCGTTCCCCCGGCGCCACCGTGAGATCCACCCCGCGCAGCACTTCCACCCGGTACTGCCCCTGGATGAAGGTCTTGCCCAGATTGCGGCACTCGACCACCGGCATGCCTGCGTCATTCATAGCGCAATGCCTCCGCCGGCTGGGTGCGCGAGGCCCGCCAGGCCGGATACAGGGTGGCGAGCAGGCTCAGCACGAAGGCCACTGAACTGATGCGCCAGACGTCGTTCCAGTTCAGATCCGAGGGCAGGTTGCTGATGTAGTAGACATCGGCCGGCAGGAACTCGACCTGGAACAGGCGCTCGATGGCCGGCACCAGGGTCTCCACGTTCAATGCCAGGGCGATGCCGCCGGCCATGCCCAGCAGGGTGCCGAAGATGCCGATGACCAGTCCCTGAATGGTGAACACCGCCATCACCGAGGCCGGGGTCGCGCCCAGGGTGCGCAGGATGGCGATGTCGGCCTGCTTGTCCGTGACCACCATCACCAGGGTGGAGACGATATTGAACGCCGCCACCGCGACGATCAGGGCCAGGATCACGAACATGACCCGCTTCTCGGTCTGGATGGCGCGGAAGAAGTTGTAATGCTCGCGGGTCCAGTCGGACAGCCGGTAGCGCACGGGCAGATCCCGGCTCAACTCGGCGACCACCCGCTTGACCTCGAACAGGTCGCGCAGCTGCAGCCGAAGCCCGCTGGCCTGGCCGTCGAGTCGGAACAGCCTCGCCGCATCCTGCATATGCACCAGGGCCACGCCGCGGTCGTATTCGTACATGCCCACCTCGAACAGGCCGACCACGGTGAAACGGCGCAGCCGCGGCAGCGCCCCGGCGACGGTGACGGTGGCCTGCGGACTGATGACGGTGACACGATCGCCCACCTGCACCCCCAGGCTGTAGGCCAGCTCGCTGCCCAGCACGATGCCGTACTCGCCGGCCCGCAGATCCCCGAGCCGGCCCAGCTTCATGTGTTCGCCCACGTCCGAGACCGCCCCCTCCCGGTCCGGGAGGATGCCGCGCAGCATGGCCCCGCTGACCCGCTCGTTCAACGCCAGCATGGCCTCGCCGCGGACAAAGGGCGCGGCACCGATCACCTCGGGATGCTGCGTTACCTGGCGCGCAATGCCTTCCCAGTCGTCGATGCCGCCGCCGGCGGTGCTGATGGTGGCGTGCGAGGCCATGCCCAGGATGCGGGTGCGCAATTCGTTCTCGAAGCCGTTCATCACCGACAGCACCGTGATCAGCGCGGTCACGCCCAGCGCGATGCCGAGGATGGAAACCAGCGAGATGAAGGAGATGAAGTGGTTGCGACGCTTGGCGCGGGTATAGCGCAGCCCGATGAAGATTTCGTAGGGGCGAAACATGCGCGGATTAAACCACACTTCCGTGTGATTGCGAATCGCGCGGGTGTTCAGGGCAGCGGACGGTCCCGCAGTTGCCGGCTCGGCGTGGGGTTATTTCTCCACCAGCCAGACCGTGGCGCGGCGGTTGCCGGCCGGATTACCGGGATCGGGCTGCCAGCGCTCGCCGTAGCCGCGCACCTCGATGCGGCTGGCGGGAATGCCGCGCCGGGTGAGGTAGTCGCGCACCGCGCGGGCACGCGCCAGGGAGATCCTCTCGTTGGCCATGGCCGTGCCGCTGCGGTCGCTGTGTCCGGCGACCACCACACGCGTGATGCCGCGGCCGGCCTTGTAACGCTGCACCGCCGGTTCCAGCGCGCGTCGGGCCAGATAGCCCAGGCGGGTCGAATTGCTGTCGAAGGTCACGCTGTATTCGCCGCTCGGCATGAAATCGAGTTGCATGATGCCGGCCAGGCAGCGCTGGAACGCCGGCAGGGCCTGGCGCAACCGCACCGCCGAGACCGTCACCGCCAGGGGTTCGGCCGAGGCCTGGACGGGCTGCCAGTCCAGCCGCGTGAAGTGCCCCTGCTCCAGTTCGTGCAGCAGGGTGCGCACCGTGGCGCCGCGCAGATCGAGTGGCTGCATGGTGCCGGTGACCGGCACCCGACCGATATCCCGGCCCTGGGCATGGTGCTGCCAGGGGGCGGGAGTCGAGCGGATGGTGACGGCGGTATAGTCGGTGACCGCCATCGGCACCTGCACCTGGAAGCGCAGCGGCTCGGCCCAGCGCTGGACGAAGCGGACCGAGCCGAAGCCCGGCACCTCATGGCTCAGTGCGCAGGCGCGTCCGTCAGCCTGCACCCGCCAGTCTGCGGTCTCGAAATCCGCCTGATAGTGTTGGGCAGGGATCTGCGCCGGGGCGGCCGGTATGCCCAGCCCCAGTCCCAGGGCGATAAACCAGCAATGGCGAATCCGGGAACGGCTCATGCCAGCTATGTCGGCACCAGCGGGCGGGACTTTACCGCCGCCCGCGGACCGGCATGCTGCCTGATTCGCATTCCACAGGGGCCGTGATATAGTTGCCGCCAAGCCTGCTTTGCAAGGAGATTCAACCATGTACCGGTTTTCGCCCCTGTTCGCCATCCTGGCCCTGACGCTGCTGGCCCTGCCCGCCCGGGCCGAGGTCCTGCTGATCAAGGCCGTCGAAGAGAGCGCCTCGGTGCAGACCCCGTCCCGGAGCAGTTCGATGGACAGCGTGCGCAGCCGGTTCGGGGCGCCGCGCGAGGCGCATGCCGCCATCGGCGAGCCGCCCATCACCCGCTGGGACTATCCGGATTTCACTGTCTATTTCGAGCACGACCGCGTCATCCACGCGGTGGTGCACCGCGACCAGCCCTGACCTCACCCTGCCCCGCATGACCCGTCCCTACCTCCCGCCCGAATGGGCCCCGCAGGATGCGGTCATGCTGACCTGGCCGCATTATCACGGCGACTGGGCCGCCCACATCGACCAGGTCGACGCCCTGTTCGCGCGTCTGGCCTGCGAGATCGCGCAGCGCGAGACCGCGCTGATCGCCTGCCATGACGATGACCACCGTGCCCACGTCGCCGATCTGCTGATGCACTCCTGCGCCGACCTCAACCGGGTCGAGCTCTATGTGGCCGCCTCCAACGACAGCTGGGCCCGTGACCACGGACCGATCACGGTGCAGCGTTCCGGCCGGCCGGTACTGCTGGACTTCAACTTCAACGGCTGGGGCGGCAAATACCCCGCCGAACTCGACAACCGCATCACCGCCCGCCTGGCCGAGGCCGGGGCCTTCGGCGCCACCCCGCGGGAACCGGTCGATCTGGTGCTCGAGGGCGGCAGCATCGAGGTCGACGGCGCCGGCAGCCTGCTGACGACGGTGTCCTGTCTGCTCAGCCCCGGACGCAATCCCGGACTGGACCGCTTCGAACTCGAACAGCGGCTGCGCGGGCACCTGGGTGTGGAGCGCATCCTGTGGCTGGAACACGGCGTACTGGAGGGCGACGACACCGACGGCCACATCGACACCCTCGCCCGCTTCTGCGACGAACACACCATCGCCCATGTGCAGTGCGAGGACCCGGCCGATCATCATTATGTGCCGCTGCAGGAGATGCAGCGCGAACTCGAGGCCCTCAGGCGGCCGGATGGCAAACCCTACACGCTCATTCCCCTGCCCCTGCCGGCGCCGATCCGGGACGACGAAGGCCGGCGCCTGCCCGCGACCTATGCCAATTTCCTGATTCTCAACCAGGCCGTGCTGGTGCCGGTGTACGGTGATCCGCAGGACGCGCTGGCATGCGAGCGTCTGGCCGCCGCCTTCCCCGACCGCGAGCTGGTCGCATTGGACTGCCGTCCCTTGATCCGCCAGTACGGCAGCCTGCATTGTGTCACCATGCAACTGCCGCGCGGGGTGCTGGGCGACGTGAAGGAACCGGTATGACACGGACCCTGACAGTGGGATTGGTGCAGCGCGGCTGCGGCGAAGACACCGCTGCCAACCTGGAAACCATGCTCGCGGGGGTACGCGAGGCCGCCGGGCGCGGGGCCAGGTTGGTGCTGCTGCAGGAATTGCACAACAGCCGCTACTTCTGCGTCACCGAGGAGACGCGCCACTTCGACCTGGCCGAACCCATTCCCGGCCCGAGCAGCGATCGGCTTGGCGCTGTGGCCGCCGAGCTCGGCGTGGTGATCGTCGCCTCCCTGTTCGAGCGCCGCGCCGCCGGCCTGTACCACAACACCGCGGTGGTGCTGGACGCCGACGGCCGGCTGGCGGGACGCTATCGCAAGATGCACATCCCGGACGATCCCGGCTATTACGAAAAGTTCTACTTCACCCCGGGCGATCTCGGCTTCACCCCCATCGACACCGCCGTCGGCCGGCTGGGGGTGCTGGTGTGCTGGGACCAGTGGTATCCCGAGGCCGCGCGCCTGATGGCCCTGGCCGGCGCCGAACTGCTGCTCTACCCCACCGCCATCGGCTGGGACCCGGACGACACCCCCGAGGAGCAACAGCGCCAGCGCGAGGCCTGGGAGACGGTCCAGCGCGCTCACGCCGTGGCCAACAATCTTCCGGTGCTGGCCTGCAACCGGGTCGGCTTCGAGCCCGACCCCTCCGGCCAGACCGCCGGCAGCCGGTTCTGGGGCGGCAGCTTCGTCGCCGGCCCCCAGGGCGAGATCCTGGCCCGCGCCGGCGGGGAGACCGAGACCCTGGTCGTCGACATCGACCTGGCCCGCAGCGAGCAGGTGCGCCGGCTCTGGCCCTATCTGCGCGATCGGCGCATCGATGCCTATGGAGATATGGTGAAGCGGTATCGGGATTGAGTTGGCGATGTTGACTGGGGTGTGGCGCTGGCAACGCGGAGGGCGCTAAGGCGCGGAGGCGCTAAGGAATATCAAGGCTAAAGACGCTTACATAAGGAAAAATATGACCCGTCATTGCGAGCGCAGCGTGGCAATCTCATGCGGCAATAGCAACCGATTGGAGATTGCCACGTCACTTCGTTCCTCGCAATGACGGTCCTTGCTTTTCCCCATCAGACTCTGCGCCTCCGTGTTTCCGCGTCCTCTGCGTTACACACCGCCTGGGCCTGAACTACTCAGCAACACTCCCGCACCACCTCGCACATCGCCCCGGTCAGGGTCGCCAGTTCGTCATCACTGATGATGTAGGGCGGCATCACATACACCAGGTTGCGGAAGGGGCGCACCCAGACCCCGCGCTGGACGAAGGCCTCGGGCAGCGTGTGCATGTCCACCGGATGGATCAGCTCCACCACCCCGATCGCGCCCAGCACCCGCACGTCGCGCACCTGTTCCAGTTCCCGGCAGGGGGAGAGACCGGTTTCCAGCGCGGACTCGATGCGGGCGATATTCGTCTTCCAATCCGATTCCAGCAGCAACTCCAGCGAGGCCTGCGCCACGCTGCAGGCCAGCGGGTTGGCCATGAAGGTCGGCCCGTGCATGAACACACCCGGATCATGTTCGCTGATGCCCTCGGCCACCCGCGCGTTGCACAGGGTCGCGGCCAGGGTCATGTAGCCGCCGGTCAGGGCCTTGCCCAGGCACAGGATATCGGGCACCACATCGGCATGGTGCATGGCGAACAACTCGCCGGTACGGCCGAAACCGGTGGCGATCTCATCGAAGATCAGCAGCACGTCGTGGGCATCGCACAGAGCGCGCGCCCGGCGCAGGAATTCGGGACAGTAGAAGCGCATGCCGCCCGCGCCCTGCACGATGGGTTCGAGGATCACCGCCGCGATCTCGTGGCTGGCGTGATCCAGATGCTGCCTGAGTTCGGCGAGCTGGGATTCGCGCCACTCCTCGTCATTGCGGCAGTCCGGCATGCGGGCGAACAGATGCTGCGGCAGCACACCGGTGAACAGATGGTGCATGCCGCCGACCGGATCGCATACCGACATGGCGCCGAAGGTGTCGCCGTGATAACCGGCGCGGATGGTGAGCAGCTTGTTGCGTTGGCTGTGACCCTGCGCGAACCAGTACTGCAGCGCCATCTTGATGGCGACCTCCACCGACACCGAGCCGGAGTCAGCGAAGAAGACGTATTGCAGCGGCTCCGGGGTGATATCGATCAGGGTGGCGCCCAGCCGCGCGGCCGGACGGTGGGTCAGGCCGCCGAACATGACATGGGCCACGGCATCCAGCTGATCGCGGACGGCGGCATTGAGCGCCGGGTGATTGTAGCCGTGGATGGCCGACCACCAGCTGGCCATGCCATCGATCAGTTCGCGGCCGTCCTCAAGCCGGATGCGGGAACCGCTGGCGCCGCTCACCGGGTAGGCGGTGATCGGCTGCGTGAGCGAACTGTAGGGGTGCCAGAGGTGCTCGCGGTCGAAGCGCCGCCAGTCCTGCTCGAAGGCCGCGCTGGCCGGGCCGGGGCAGTGGATGCTCATGATATCGCTGGCCTGGTGTCGAAATTTCCCGTTGACGAGTAGGATGGGTGAAGGCGCACGGCGCCGTAACCCATCACCCGGCCGGCGGACGGCGATGGGTTACGCTGTGCTACACCCATCCTACTCACTGGCCTGGTGTCGAAATTTTCCGTTAGTATACAGCCCACAAAAGCAACAACAATCCCGGCAATCTCACAGGACCGCGCCCCATGATCCTCATCCTCGAACCCAACACCGATCCCGACTCCGATGCCTACCGGCAGCTGATGAACTTTCTCGAGCAGCTGCCCAACATCCAGACCCGCACGCACCGGGTGGTGGGCGCCGAGCAAACGCTGACCGAGATCTATCTCATCGGCAACACCAGCGTCCTCGCGGTCGATGAGATGTCCACCCTGCCGACGGTGGAACGGGTGGTGCGCATCTCTGAGGAGTATCGTATCATCGGTCGCCATCACGACAACGAGCGTTCGCTGGAATTCACCTACAAGGGCGTGACCTTCAGCCAGCACGAGCTGCATGTCTTCGCCGGACTGTGCGCCGTCGATACGCCGAAGCACGTCGAGATGATGATGCAGGCGCTGCAGGAGCACGGCCAGGTCTGCACCCGCATGGGCGCCTACAAGCCGCGCACCAGTCCCTACGCCTTCCAGGGCCACGGCAAGAGCTGTCTGCCCTATGTGTTCGAGCTGGCCGGCAAGTACGGCATCCGTGTCATCGCCATGGAGGTCACCCATGAAAACCATGTCCGCGAGATCCACGAGGCCCTGGATCAGACCGGGCACCCGACCGGCGTGATGCTGCAGATCGGCACCCGCAACACCCAGAACTTCGAACTGCTCAAAGCGGTCGGTCGCCAGTCCGAGATGCCGGTACTGCTCAAGCGCGGCTTCGGCATCACCCTGGAGGAATCGCTCAACGCGGCCGAGTATCTTGCCAGCGAGGGCAACAGCCGGATCGTGTTCGGCCTGCGCGGCATGAAGACCAACATGGGCGATCCGCACCGCAACTTTGTCGACTTCGCCCACGTGCCGGTGGTCAAACGTCTCAGCCGCCTGCCTGTGTGCATCGATCCCTCCCATTCCGTCGGCAGCCGCGACCGCGCGCCCGACCGGCTGCTCGATGCCATGCACGTCACCGCCCAGGGCGTGATCGCCGGGGCCAACATGGTGCTGGTGGATTTCCACCCGGTGCCGGAAAAGGCCCTGGTCGACGGCCCCCAGGCGCTGCGCCTGGATGAGTTGGCACTCTTCCTGCAAGACGTTCAGATAGCCCGCGAGGCTTATTTGAACCGAGTGGCACTGATGCGGGAGCATACGGCCGAACCCTGACCGTCCCGCCTCGGAATGAATGCCACCATGGAGGAGAGTCTGAGATGCCTTACTGGAGCATTATCCTGCTGGCGCTGATCACGGCCCACCCTGCCCTGGCGGCAGAGGACGCCGATGGCGATGACGGCAACGGCGGAACCGAGGAACCCGTCATTCCCGAAGATCCCGATTGCTGACGCGGTCAACCGTATCCATCCGTGCACCGGCAGGTGCGCAATCGAACCACCAACGCATAACACACCAGAGAGGAGAGACGCGATGAATCGCATCCGTACCACTGTATCGAGCATCCTGCTGGGCCTGTGCCTGAGCGCACCGGCCCTGGCCGCCGATGACGAGCTTGCCGTCAAGATCACGCCCGATCTTCCCAGCGTGACCGTGACCCATCAGGGCAAGAAGGTCACCATCATGCGCAATCAGAACGAGAAGAACACGGTCGATCCGGCCTTTTCCAAGACCTCGCGCAAGTGCCCGCCCTTCTGCATTCAGCCGATGCAACTGGCGCCGGGCGTAGAGACCATCGCCGAGACCGAGATGCTGGACTACCTGCAGCGCAAGGAGAACGGCGACGACAGCATCCTGGTCATCGATTCACGCACGCCGGACTGGATCGAGCGCGGCACCATCCCCGGCTCGGTCAATATCCCCTGGACCCAGCTCAATGCCAGCCGCTCCGATCCCTTCACCATCGAGGATATCCTGGAAAACCAGTTCGGCGCGCGCAAGCAGGAAGGCCTGTGGGACTTCAGCAATGTGAAGACGCTGGTGATGTTCTGCAACGGCATGTGGTGCGGCCAGTCCCCGAACAACATCCAGTCCCTGCTCAAGTTCGGCTACCCGGCGCACAAGATCAAGTGGTATCGCGGCGGCATGCAGAACTGGGAGATCCTGGGTCTGACCACCGTCGGGGGCAAGGCCAAGTAACCCCGGCGTTGCCGGAGTTCCTCACGGAGCGGCCAGTGGCCGCTCTTTTTATTTTTTGCGCCCGCACCTGTCGGTGTCTGACAGCGGCTGCCGGATGACGGCAGAGGCTGACAGGATGTCAGCGTCGGCCACTGCCGATCAGGGTGCTGGATGGCTGATATCGAGCTTGAGCTTGCTGATGTAGCGATACAGGGTGCGTTCGCTCACGCCCAGCAGCCCGGCGGCCCGGGCGCGGTGGCCGTTGGCTCGATCCAGGGCCGACATCACGTCCTGCGCGCTGAGCCGGCCACTGCGCCGCGAGAGCAGCGTGTCGGTACGGTGTGAGGGCACCTGGGTGTCGATGGGCGTCTGGGTATCCTCGAACACGATGTGCTCGGGCCGGATCATGTCGTCGGCGGCCAGGATGGCGGCCCGCTCGATGATATTGCGCAGTTCGCGCACATTGCCCGGATAATCATGATCCAGCAGTGCCTCGATCACCTCTGCGGACAACGGCAGGTGCCGGTCCGCCCCTTCCATGCCGGCGAGGAAGTGCTCGGCCAGCTGCGGGATGTCGTCCTTGCGTTCACGCAGGGTCGGGACATAGACCGGGAAGGCGGACAGACGATAATACAGATCCTGGCGGAACTCGCCGGCAGCGACCATGCGCTGAAGATCGCGGTTGGTGGCGGTGATGATGCGCACGTCCACATCGATGTAGTCGGTACCCCCGATACGCCGGATCTGCCCGCTTTCCAGTACCCGCAGAAGTTTGGTCTGCAGGGGCAGCGGCAGTTCGCCCACCTCGTCGATGAACAGGGTACCGCCGTTGGCGGCCTCGAACAGCCCCTTCTTGCGCTGGGCCGCGCCGGTGAAGGCGCCCTTCTCGTATCCGAACAACTCACTCTCGATCAGGCTCTCGCCCAGCGCCCCGCAATCCACCACGATGAAGGCGCCGTTGGCGCGACGGGAATAATGGTGGATGTACTTGGCCACCTCCTCCTTGCCCACCCCGCTTTCGCCCAGCAGCAGCGCCGTGGTCTGGGTGGGGGCGACCCGCTGCAGCAGACTGGTCATGCGCAGCAGCGGCCTTGAACGGCCGACCAGCAGGGTATCGGTGGTCGCATCCGGTGCCGCAACCGGGAAAATGGTTTCGCCGATATAGCGCACCCGGCCGTCGTCATCCAGCAGGGGGCTGGCATGCAGCTGGACGTATTCCTCGCGTCCGTTGCCATCATAGTGGATGTGCATGACCTGGGTTGCCTGGCGCCGATTGAAGACTTCCTCCAGCGGGCAGTGCTCGCCATGGTGGCTGCAGGGCTCATCGGAATGGTGTGAGACCTGGTGACACTTGCGACCGACTATCTGGTCGGACTCGACACCGTAGCGCTCGCGGTAGCTTCGATTGGCCGCGACGATATTGAAATCGCCATCGATGACCACGAAGGGGTTCGGCATGATATCGATGATCTGCTCACAGCTGGGACGGATTCGGTTTGACATGGGGCTTCCCGTATCAAGTCAGAATTGTTCATGACAGTGTCGTCCAATGACAGCAAAAGTCACGTTCGGATACAATCCTCCGAATATGACATGTTATGACACTCAGGCCGCGAAGGCGGCCATGAGTGCGTCTTCCTTCCTATTTGAGCTTGGCGATGCCTATCGCCTTCAGCACGTACTTCTCGTACACCGGCTCGGTTGAGCCGCGCTTCATCTTGGACAGAAAGTATTTTTCGAAGGCGACCTTGGCGTAGTGCACCCATTTGCCCTTCTTCATCCAGGAGACGTTGCGCGGCGGGATCTGCGGCATGGCCACGAAGGCCACGCCGGTATCGCCCATGTCGGCCAGGCAGATGGCGTTCCAGGTCGCCTCCCGGTCCACGGGCTTGCTCTCCAGGTCATTCTTTATGTTGTGCGCCACGGCCGTGACCATGGACTCGATCATGTAGCCGGTCTTGGGTGTGCCGGTCGGCACCGGCGTGGCTTCCACCGGTGGGATGGCGATGCATACGCCCACGGAATAGATGTTGTGCCATTTGGGGTTGCGCTGGTACTCGTCGACCTTGACGAAGCCGCGCGGGTTGACCAGTTCCTCGCCCAGGGCGGCAACGGCATCCACGCCCTTGAAGGCCGGAAGCATCATGGAATAGTTGAACGGCAGTTCGTGCTGCTTGATCACCTCGCCATCGTCATTGTGTTCGGAGACGTACATCTTTCCGGCTTCGATCCGGTCGACCTTGGCGTTGGTGATCCAGTTGATATGACGCTGGCGCAGCTCGGATTCCATCATGCCCTTGGAATCGCCCACCCCGCCCAGGCCGAGATGGCCGATGTAGGGCTCTGAGGTCACGAAAGTCATGGGGACCTTGTCGCGCAGTTTACGGTTGCGCAGATCCGCGTCCATGATGAAGGCGAATTCATAGGCCGGCCCGAAACAGGAAGCACCCTGTACCGCGCCGACCACGATCGGCCCCGGTTCATGCACGAATTTCTGCCAGCCGCCATAGGCCTTCTCCGCGTGCCCGACGGTGCAGACCGACTCGGTAAAGCCATCCGGCCCCAATCCCTCGATCTCGTCGAAGGCCAGTTTGGGACCGGTGGCGATCACCAGGTAGTCGTAGTCGATGGCCTGGCCGTCGGTCAGGACCAGCTTGTTGTCGTCCGGCTTGATCTCGCTGACCGCGACCGGGATGAAATCGATACCCTTGTTCTCCAGCCTGGGCTTGATGTCGAAGCTGATGTCGGCACGGCTGCGCCAGCCCACGGCCACCCAGGGATTGGAGGGTACGAAATGAAAATCCGGCGTGGCGTTGATGACGGTCACCCTGTGGTCGCTGCCCAGGGCTTCCTTGATCTCGTAGGCGGCGGGCATGCCGCCGGTGCTGGCGCCGATGATGACAATATGTGCCATTACTGTTCTCCTGCAATGTGAATGCATTCTGTCAGACAGGATAGAGCAGAATCTATGCCAGGGAAGCGGAACTGCCTGTCAGGCGTGTCATGACGCTGCAAAGCTTGATTTGAATCAAGATTGGGTCGGTATTGCCGGTGGAAGACAGGGGATGACCCGCAGGCAGGGACCGGGCCGGATCAGTAATTGCGCCGTCGATCCAGCGCCATCAGCAGCGGCGGCAGCAGCAGGAAATCGGCCAGCAGTGCCAGCAGGATGGTCATGGCACTGAGCATACCCATCCCGGCGTTGACCTCGAAGGCGGACTGCGCCAGCACCAGAAAGCCGGCCGCCAGTATCAGCGTGGTCATCCACAGCGCCGTACCGACCGTGTGGAAGGCATAGCGCACGGCGTGCTCGCTGGACAGGTGCTGTTCGCGCCGCGCCCGCAGATACTTGCTCAGAAAATGCACCGTATCGTCCACCACGATGCCCAGCGTCATGCCGGTGACCACCGACAGCGCCAGCCCCACCTGCCCGACCAGCAGCCCCCACAGGCCGAAGGCCATGGCCGCCGGGACCAGGTTGGGGATCAGGCTGATCAGGCCGATGCGCAGCGAACGCAGCGCCAGGATCAGGATCATAGAGATCAGCACCAGGGCCAGCGTGGTGCCGCCCAGCATGCTCTGGATATTGCGCTTGCCGATATGCGCGAACATCACCGTGGGACTGGCCCCCTCCGTTACCTGTTCCGGGGCGTGCTCCTGCAGCCAGGCCTGGGCCCGCGCCTCGAGCGCCAGCAGATCGTTGGACGACATTGACTCCACGGTCACGGTCAGCCGCGTGGACGACTTGTCGACGTTGATCTGGTTGTTCAGATCCAGTCCGTAGGGCAGTGACATCTCGTAGAGCAGCAGATACTGGGCCGCCAGCTCGCGCTCCCGTGGCAGACGGTACCAATCCGGATCGTCGCCATGCAGGTTCATATTCAAGCGCTTCATGATTTCGGTATAGGTATTGACGTGCATCACCTGCGGTTGCTGCCGGTACCAGTCGGCGAAGGCCTCGACCCGACTCAGGAAACCCGGATCGGCGATGCCGCCCGGCTCGCCCGCCGGCAGCGAATACTCGATGGTGTACATGCCGGTGAGATGCTCGACAGCGAAATCGGTGTGGGCGCGGAACTCGATGGACGGATCGAAATACTTGACGAATTCGTCATTGAGTTCATTTCTGGGAATGAAGGCGATCAGCAGCAGGATCAGAGCGCTCATGCCCCACAGCAGCGGGCGCTTGCGGCGGATACAGAACTCGGCCAGCCGGTCCATCGCCACGCGCCGGGTCTCAGGCTGCGGACGTACCCGCAGCGGCAGCACCAGCATCAGTGCGGGCAGCAGGAAGATCGAGGCCACAAAGGCCGCGCCCATGCCCATGGCAACGATGTTGCCCAGATCCCGGAACGGCGGCGCATCCGAGAAATTCATGCTGAGAAAGCCGATCGCGGTGGTCAGACTGGTCAGGAAGATAGGCTGGATGTTGATGCGCAGACTCTCCAGCATGGCCTGACGGCGGGCGTGACCCAGTCGCATGTTGTGCAGGAAATTGACCAGCACGTGCACGCAGTTCGCCAGGGCCAGGGTCATGATGATCTGCGGCGCAAAGGCCGATGGCGGCGACAGGGTGATGCCAAGCCAGCCGGCCATGCCCATGGCGGTGAGGATCGACAGGCCGATAGCGACGAAGGTGGCAAGGCTGGCGGTAAGTGAACGCAGCAACAGCAGCAGGATCACGAAGATCAACGCGAACATGGCCGGCACCAGGGTCGCCATATCGTGCCGCGTCTCCTCGGAGAAGGCGTTGTTCATCATCACCATGCCGGTGGTGTAGACCTCGATGCCGGGGTAGCGCGCCTGGAAGCGCTCGACCAGGTCCCGGGCGTGCGCGACCGCCTCGGGGGTTTCCTCGGTCAGGTTTTCGCCCGGCAGCTGCAGCACCACGTTCACGCCGGTAACCTCGGCATCGGGGGCGATCAGACGGTTGACCAGCAGCGGTTCACTCAGGGCGACTCGGCGGATGCGCTCGATCTCTGCCGGGTCCAGATCGGCGGCGTTGCTGACCAGGTTTTCCACCACCAGATCGTCGGCCTCGGCGTAGGTGTGCTGGAAATTGCTGATGGAGTCGACCCGCAGTGAATAGGGGATCTGCCAGGCCTGCTCGGTCAGCCACTCGACCGCGGCCAGGGTGTCGCGGGTGAATACCTCACTGTCTTCGGGCGCCAGCACGAACAGGATGTTGTCGTTCTGGGTGTAGGTGTCCTGCAGCCGCTCGAAGGCGAGCAGCTGGGGATTTTCCTTGCTGAAGAAGATCTGATAGTCGTTGGTGAAGTGCAGTTTCCCCGCACCTGCACCGGCCAGCAGCGTCAGCACAAGCAGCAGCGGGATCAGCAGCCAGCGCAGACGCAGGATCCGTTCGGCCAGTCGGGTAATCATCCGGTTATTATTCTCGTTGGTGTGGTATCGGCGGCGGTCTCAGGCGCGCAGCGACTCCAGATAGCTGATCAGGCCGGCGCCGCAGTGATTGAGCGGTTCCTTGCTCTGCGCATTCTTGGCGATGCCGATGCAGCCGGTCAAGGCGGCCACAATGAAGGTGGCGACCTGTTCGCAGTCCACGTCGGCCCGGATCCGGCCCCGGGCGCGGCCGCGCTCCAGCGCCCGTGCCAACCAGGCACGCCAGTCCTGGTACACCGCGTCGATGCGCCGGCGGAAGCCCTCGTCCAGCGGCGACATCTCCTGGGCCAGGTTGTTGAGCGGACAGCCCAGGGTGGTGATCTGATCCCCGGCCAGGCGATCCATGTGCCTGATGGTATGAATGATGCTGCTCAGTGGATCCTCGGCCTGCTCCAGCGGCTTGCGCCAGATGTCGCTGATGATCCCGCGGATCACATCCTCGACCACCGCGTAGCCCAGGGCCTGCTTGTTGGGGAAATGATGATACAGCGCACCCTTGGTCAGCCCGGTGGCCTTGAGCACGTCATCCAGACGCGTGCCCTGGTAGCCGTGACGGTAGACCTCCTGATAGGCGGATTCCAGGATGCGCCGGCGGGTGGCGTCCGGATTGCGGGTGCGGTGGCGTTCTTCGGTTGACATAAGTCTGACCATGATACGGGGCGCGATCTCTGGCGTCCCCTCTTTTGTCCCATCGTTTTCAATGCCTGCAAGAACAGTAGCTTATAAATACATACTCATTTACTTGACTTTTCCTCAGGTGAGGGTCTATTTTACATACCAACTGGTTTGTTTTCCAGGCCCATACCGGCGAAGGAGGCCTTTGATGACCGGCACACCCATCCAGACCCGCCCCGCCCGGGACATGGCCCGGCCCTTGCCGGAAGGCAGTTTTACCGTTTTCCTCCGGGGCAGACCCATCACCGCGACCCTGACACCCCGTGCCCGCCGGGCGGCTGAGGCGCTCGGCGCCGCGATGGTGGTGGAGATGGAGTTGTTTTTCAGCTGTCTGCTGCGCAAGCGTCTACGCTTTCACCAGGCGGATACCGCACCGGAGTCGGTACTGGAACCGGTCGAGCTTTATCCCGGCCTCAGCCTGCTGTTCCGCCCCATCGTCGCCGAAGTCTGCAATATCGATACCCTGGAAGGCGAGCCGCCGGTCAGGACCATGCCGGCGAAGCGAGCCGATGCCTTTATCCCGAAATGGGTGAGCATCGATCACCGTTCCGGTGATTGGGTGGGTGAATTCGGCTATTGAAGCCGGCGCGTGCCGTCCCGCGCACAAGACAACATGACGGCAATAAAGGGACCCTGTACATGACCGATCGAGGAGACCTCACATGACTGAACCGAATGCACAGATGGACCAGTGGCTGAACCAGAAGCTCGACGAACTGTTGCCGCAGAAGCTCCAGGCCATCGAACAGAGCAAGACCCCGAGCATGGCGCTGATCGCCACCAAGGGCACCCTGGACTGGGCCTATCCGCCCTTCATCCTGGCCTCCACCGCCGCGGCCCTGGGCTGGGACACCCACATCTTCTTCACCTTCTACGGCCTGCTGCTGCTGAAGAAGGAGATCCCCTCCGAGGTCAGCCCGCTGGGCAACCCGGCCATGCCGATGAAGATGCCCTTCGGTCCCAAGTGGTTCCAGAACATCACCTGGCCGATGCCCAACCTGATCATGGCCGGCATCCCGGGCTTCGAGAAGGTCGCCACCTCCCTGATGAAGAAGACCTTCAAGAACAAGGGCGTGGCCACGGTCGAGGAACTGCGCGAGCTGTGCATCGAGGCTGAGGTGAAGATGTCCGCCTGCCAGATGACGGTGGACGTGTTCGGCTTCGATTCCAGCGAGTTCATCGACGGCCTGGATTATGTCGGCGCGACCTACTTCATGCCGGTGGCGCGCGAGTCCGACGTCTGCCTGTTCATCTGATTCCGTCGCTCACTCCCTTAATACAACAACCCGCGCATCTGCGCGGGTTTTTTTATGGGGTGAGGAGTGAGGAGCGAGGAAGAAGTCCGGCTGGCTGGAAACGCAGGGCCTGGGGTAAACTCTGCGGGTATCACAACAAGGAATTCCTGCATGTCAGATACCGCTAAATTCGACCGCGCCGTCGAACTGATCGACGCCGCCAATCGCGAAGACCCCAACCAGGAAACCGTCGACGGTGAAAGCTGGCCCAAGGAACTGCTCTACGGTCATCGCATGAGCGACATGATCGAGCGTTTCGACCCGCAGGCCGACGCCGCCGCCAAACTGGCCGTGCGCGCGCAGCATATCCAGCGCTGGAAATCGCCTCGCAGCGATTACCCGATGGACCGCAAGGGCTACCATCAGTGGCGCACCGCCCTCTATGATTTCCATGCCGAAACCGTCGGCGCCCTGCTGGAACAGGCCGGCTACGACGAGGCCTTCGTCGACCGCGTCAAGCAGGCTGTGGGCAAGAAGGCGCTCAAGCGCAACCCGGACACCCAGATGGTGGAGGACATCGCCGCCCTCGTCTTCATCGAACACTACATGGAAGAGTTCGCCGGCAAGCACCCTGAATACGATGAGGAGAAGTGGATCACCATCATCCAGCGCACCTGGCGCAAGATGTCGCCGCGGGCACAGGAATTCGCTCTGACCGGCGGCATCCAGCTGCCTGAGGCGCTGGTGCCGCTGATTCAGAAGGCGGTAGCGGAATAACCGCGAAAACGGCTATTCGCAGGGCGGAATCCGGGCGTCGGGCAGCGTCTCGACCGACTTGAAGCCCTGTGCCTCGGCGGCATCAAGATCCGTCGCGTCGATGGTGTAGACATTGATCCGGCCGGTCGCCGCCCCGCACATGGCGGGGTAGGCCCTGCCGTCCCGGGCCTTCTGTCCGCAGATCACCTCCACCCCGGCATTGACCAGCTCACGCCGCATATTCTCGACAGTTATTCCGCCGTCCTCACACTGCACCGAGCCATCATATTTATACACACTGAGCAATTGCGCCTGCCGGGTATGGGTACAGCCGGCAACGACAGTACAGGTCATCAGTGAGAACAGGGCAATAAGCTGTAGTGGTTTCATGGCGACTCCTCGAATGACTCCTTCATGCAGGTGGCGATGACAGCGACTCAACCCTTGCGGATCATCTCCTCGATCTCGGCAACTGTGGTCTTCCACTCCCCGGTCTCGTTGCCCCCCTGCGCCATCAGTTCCATCAGTCGGTAGGCGAGCCGGCGGGTCTCGGGCGTCATGTCCTTCAGCTTGTTCAGCAGGTAGAGATACTGACCGTTCTCGGCGGACAGTGTCTTGAGCAGGGCAAACAACAGCAGTGAAGCGCCGCCATGGGTGTTGTCACTGACGATCTGTCGGGTTTCCTCCAGGACGGTTAGATCCATGACTGTTCCTTGAATCATTAAAATCTCAACGCAAAGGCGTTTATTACTTCGATTCCAGCTTCGCGGTCTGCACCACCTGGTCGCGCAGGTAGACCGGCACCGCCTGCCCGGCGCTGACGCTCCGGCCCTGCCGGTACAGTTGCAGGGCCAGGGGAATCATGTCGGCGGCGTGCGGCAGGGCCTCGGGTTCGTACTGGACGATGCGCCCGGTGCAGTGGTTGTTCAGGGCGTCACCGTAGGCCTTCCAGCCGCTGCCGCGGGCCTGCCATTCGCCTCTGCCGGGACAGGTCACGCGGTCCGGCGGGCACACGGCCTCCTCCACGACCGGCTGCATGACGCCGTCGCGGTCGCGGCTAAAAGCGGCCCAGTAGACCTCGTGCATGCGGGCGTCGATGGCGGCGAGCACCGCGTCGTTGTCGGCGCCCTGTGCCAGGGTGGCAAGGGTCGAGACCGGGATGACAGGCAATCCGGCGGCAAAGGCCAGGCCCTGGGTAATGCCGGCGGCGATGCGCAGGCCGGTGAAGCTGCCGGGACCGCGGCCGAAGGCAATGGCGTCGAGCTGCTGCAGTTTCAGACCGGCCTCGCTCAGCAGCACCTCGATCATCGGCAGCAGGTTGCGCGCATGGCCGCGCGGGTCCACCAGGCAGCGCGAGGTGATATCTCCCTGCACATACAGGGCGGCACTGCAGGCCTCGGTGGCCGTATCCAGGGCCAGGATGCGATCGGCGGCGGCGGTCATGCGCGGGCCTGCTCTCCCTTGTCGGTCATGCCTGCAGCGAAGAAGGCCTCGACCTCACGCAGCTCGCGCGTGAGCGGCATGGGCGGCAGGCTGCGGCGGAACACCCGGCCGTAGGGCTTGTTGAGCAGGCGCGGATCGCACAGCACCAGTACGCCGCGGTCGGCGGCGTCGCGGATCAAGCGGCCCACACCCTGCTTGAGGGTGATGACCGCACCCGGCACCTGAAACTCCATGAAGGGATTGCCGCCGGCCTCGCGCAGCCGATCGATGCGGGCCTGTACCACCGGATCGCCGGGAGCGGCGAAGGGCAGCTTGTCGATCAGCACCAGTGACAGGGCCTCGCCGCGCACGTCCACTCCTTCCCAGAAGCTGCTGGTGCCGAGCAGCACGGCGTTGCCGAGCTCGCGGAAGCGGCGCAGCAGTTCGCGCTTGGGCATCTGGCCCTGCACCAGTACCGGGTACTCGGATTCCTGCAGCCGGTCGGCCGCCGCCTGCAGGGCGCGATGGCTGGTGAACAACAGGAAGGCGCGGCCGCCGCTGGCCTCGATCAGGTGCTCGGCGTGATCCATCACGGCGCCGGTGTAGCTGGGACTGTTGGGTTCGGGCAGCGCCGGCGGCACATACAGCAGGCTGTTGGACTGAAAATCGAACGGGCTTTCAAGCTGCAGGGTGTGCGGCTCATGCAGGCCCAGCTGGCCGGTGAAATGATGAAAGTCCTGTCCCACGGCCAGGGTCGCGGAAGTGAAGACCCAGGTCGCCGGCAGCCGCGCCAGTTGCTGCTGAAAGATGCCGGCCACGTTCAATGGCGTGAGATGGATGGCGAAGCTGCGGGTATAGGTTTCCAGCCATTGGACGTACTCGCCGTCAGCCTCAGCGCAGACGCGGGCCAGCTTGTGGGCAAGCTGCTCGGCCCGGTGCCAGCAGCCTTCCAGGCCCTTGCCGCGCGGCGCGGCGGTCTCCAGCCAGGTACGCAGCTGCTCCAGCACCGACCTGAGATCCGCCAGCGCGGACTCCACCTCCGGCTTGTGGCGGATATCCTTCCAGGGCAGGCGGCGGTTGCCCTGACCGAAGGCCAGACGCAGGTCGGCGGCGGCCTTGTCCAGCGCATCGGCACTGTCGGGCAGGTTCTGCATGTCGCCTGCCTCGCGCAGGTGCTCGGCCTTTGCATCGCGGGCCAGCTGCTGCAGCTGACGGCTGCCCAGGCTCAGCCCGAAGAACTGCGCAGCGGTCTCGGGGAGCTGATGCGCCTCGTCGATCACCACTACCTCGGCGCCGGGCAGCAGTTCGCCGAAGCCTTCCTCCTTGAGCGCCATGTCGGCACTGAGCAGATGATGGTTGACCACCACCACCTCGGCCTCCTGGGCGCGGCGCCGGGCCTTGAGTACGAAGCAGTCACGGTAGGACGGACAGTCGCTGCCCAGGCAGTTGTCGGCCGTGGAGGTTACGCGCGGCCAGACCGGCGCATCCTCGGGGACATCGCTCAACTCGCTGACATCACCGGTACGGGTGCGGCCGGACCAGTCGTTGATGGCCTGCACCTCGGCCGCCTGGCGGCGGCGGGCGAAGCGCCCTTCCTCCAGGGTGAGTTGTAGTCGGTGCAGACACAGGTAATTCGATCGGCCCTTGAGCAGGGCGAGCTTCGGCTGCACGCCCAGCGCCTCGCACACCCGCGGCAGGTCGCTGTGGAACAGCTGATCCTGCAGATGGCGGGTGCCGGTCGAGAGAATGGCGCGCTTGCCGCTGTGCAGCACCGGCACCAGGTAGGCGTAGGTCTTGCCGGTGCCGGTGCCGGCCTCGACCACCAGCTGCTCGCGGGCGTCGATGGCCTGCTCCACGGCTGCCGCCATGCGCAGCTGCGGTTCGCGCACATTGAAGCCGCTGACCAGTTCGGCGAAGGGGCCGGTACTGCCGAGGAGTTCGAAGGCTGTCGAGTCGAGTTCGGTCACGATAGGGTAGGGTTCTGGTGAGTCAACAAGTAGGTCGGATTAGCCCGCAGGGCGTAATCCGACTCGTACCGGGCTGTGTCGGGTTACGCTACGCTAACCCGACCTACGGGCCTGCGCCGGAATGACGGTGATCCGATTAATTCCACCCTGTGTCTTCTGCGTTGATGCCGCCCTCAGCCCTCGTCATTCTCGAGGACGCCCTCCTCCCGGGTCCAGACCAGGCGGCCGATGGCCTTGAAACGGGCGATGGACAAGGGACCGCGCTTGCTGCGTTTGCTGGCGGCGGCCGCGTCGATGGTCTCGATGATGACATCGCGGTCGGCCTCGTAGATCTCGGTAGGCTCGTAGCTGTCGTCCATCAGCACCAGCACCACGCTGTCCCAGTCCCTGTCCAGCTTGAGCTGGCCAAGGCGGTGGCCGGACTTGCTCTCATCGAAGATGGTGCGGCACTTGATCTGGATGCGGCGGCCCTCGCGCGCACCGCGGCCGACGGCATCAAAGCCGGCCTGGCGGTCCTCGGCCAGTTCCAGATCGAGCAATCGGGCGGCGTCGTTCTCAGCGATCTCGGCGCTGATGCCGGGCAACGGCTTACCGGTGGCGCGCCAGTAGTCGGCGGCCAGTCGCCGGGCCTGGGAGATCAGCTTGTCGACGGCGTAGGGGTTCTCGTCCTCGGCCGGCCTGTCGTTAGGGTTTGATTCCGGTTCGGCCATGATGCCCGGTCGCTCCAGTTGAACCGGGCTGTGCCGCGTTCTGCCCGGTAGACGCTTCCTCCTCCCCTCGACGGGGAGGCCGCAGGGGGCGAGCAGGCAGTCCCAGTCAAACTCACCCTCCCTCACCCCTCCCATCGAGGGAGAGCAGAAGAATGTGGGCATTCTACAACGTTGACAGCCGGTTAGCGAAAGGCTTCTGCCCGGCGTTCGGCCTCCACCGCGCCGGGTTCGTCCCCCAGCTGGCGTCGGGCCCGGGCGATCAGGCGCCAGTTGCGCGTCTGCAGCAGGCGATCGCCGCCGGCGAGGCTGTTCGATTTGGCCGCCAGTTGTTCGGCCTGGCGGAACTGGCCCTGCTGCAGCCGGACCTCGGCCAGACGGTTCCACAGCACCGGATTGCGCGGCTCGATGCGCAGACCGCGTTCCAGTGACACGGCCGCCGCCGACCAGTCACGCTCGCGGCTGGCCGCCTCGGCCTGACCGAGCAGGCTGGCCACGGCCGGGCTGCCGGCCGGCGGGGCGGCGCGCTCCAACGGTATTACCTCCACGGTCGTGGGGGCCTGATCCACGCTGCGGGGTGAGCTTGACACAGCGCCGCCGATATCCGATTCCGCCGGACTGCCGGCGTCGATCACCGGGGCACGCTCGCCCGGCGGCGCGGTGGCGCAGGCCGCGAGCAGCAGAGCGCTCAGCGGCAGAAAACGCAGCAGGATTTGTGTCAATCGAACCATTGCCTGAACCAGTTGCCGGGGCCGGAGTTGTCGCCATGGGCGCAGGGCGCCAGGGTTTCGGGCGCGGTGCCCTCGATGAAGGGCCATTGTACCCGATCCTCGCAGCCACGGTCGGCCCGCAGTCCGCTGGCCGGGTCGATTTCGACCAGACTCACCCCGGCCGCCGGGGTGTAGATCGAGGGCAACACCCCGCTGCGCGCCATGATCTCGCTCCACAGCTGCAGCGCGCCCTGGCTGCCGGTCAGCCCCATGCTGCGGTTGTCGTCGCGCCCGACCCAGACCACCATCAGGCGGTCGTCGTCGTAGCCGGCGAACCAGCTGTCGCGCAAATCGTCGGTAGTGCCGGTCTTGCCCGCCAGGCCCGTGTCCGCGCCGAAGCGCGCGCCCAGGGCCTTCGCGGTCCCGCGCCTGGCCACCTCGCGCAGGGCGTATTGTACCAAGGATACGGCGGCCGGATCGGCCACCCGCTGTACCTCCAGCGGATAGCGCTGCAGCGGCAGGCCCTCGGCATCGACCACTTCGCGGATCGCCTGCAGCGGCGAGCGGAAACCATTGGCCGCCAGGCCCTGATACAGCTGGGTGACTTCCAGCGGGGTCAGTTCCAGCGCACCCAGCAGCAGCGAGGGCAGCGGCCGGATGTCGTCCGGATAGCCCATCCGCCGCAGGGTCTGGATGATCGGTTCCAGCCCGATGTCCAGCCCCATCCGGGCGGTGGGTACGTTCAGTGATTCCACCAGGGCATCGATCAGCAGCACCTCGCCGCGGAACTGCTTGTCGTAGTTGCGCGGCTGCCAGGCATCGCCCACCGGCATGTCCAGGGTGAGGGGGGCATCCTGCAACCGGCTGGCCAGGCTGTAGGCGCGTGAATCCAGCGCGGTCAGGTAGACGAAGGGCTTGATCAGGGACCCCACCTGGCGCCGTGCCTCCAGTGCCCGGTTGAAGCCGGCGGCGTGCGGGTCGCGGTCGCCGAGCAGGGCCAGCACCTCGCCGTTCTGGTAGCGGGTCACGATCACCGCGGTCTGCAGGGCCCCGGCCTCGATCCGGTAGCCGCGCTCCAGCTGCCCCAGCCGGGCCTCGGCCTGAGTCTCGACCGTACGCTGCAGCAGCGGATCCAGGGTGGTGAAGATGCGCAGACCCTCGGAACGCAGATCCTCCTCGCGGTAGTCGCGCTGCAGCTGGTGGCGCACCAGTTCCAGGAAGGCGGGATGGGCGTTGCTGGCCAGGCGGCGTTTCTCCACCACGCCGAGCGGCCGGGCCTTGAGCCGGGCGGCCTCGGCGGGTTCGAACCGGCCCTGTTCGGCCAGCAGGTCCAGCACCAGGTTGCGCCGCTCCCGAGCCCGCTGTGGATGGCGACGCGGGTCGTAATAGGACGGCCCCTTGACCATCCCCACCAGCAACGCCATCTGCTCCGGGGCCAGCGCCTCCAGCGCGCGACCGAAATAGAAGCGACTGGCCAGACCGAAGCCGTGGATGCTGCGCGCCCCGTCCTGGCCCAGGTAGACCTCGTTGAGATAGGCCTCGAGGATTTCATTCTTGTCGTAATGCAACTCCAGCAGCAGGGCCATCAGGGCCTCGTTGCCCTTGCGCACCAGGGTCCGTTCCCGGGTGAGGAAGAAGTTCTTGACCAGTTGCTGGGTCAGGGTGCTGCCGCCCTGCACCACTCCGCCGGCGCGGATATTGGCGAACAGGGCGCGGGCGATGCCGCGCAGCGAGATGCCGCTGTGCTCGTAGAAACCGCGGTCCTCGGTCACGATCAGGGCAGCGGTGAGGAACTCCGGCACCGCGTCCAGACTGACCAGGATTCGGTCCTCGCCGTGGGTGGGGTAGATGCTCGCGATCTGCTCAGGTTCCAGGCGGACGATCGGCACCGCCCGACCGCCGGCCAGTTCATTGATGCCACTGATGCGGTCGCCGGCGAAATCGATGCGCAGGCGCCGCGCCGGCTCTTCGGCATCCCAGAAGCGGAAGCGTTGGGTATGCAGGTGAAACCGGCTGCGGTCGCGCGAGAACTCGCCCGGATGGCGCAGGGCCGGCACCTGCTGGTAACCCACGCGTTCCAACGCGGCGGCAAACCGTGCCGGGCTCAGTTCCAGACCGGCATACAGTTCCAGCGGCTGGGCATAGACACGCGCCGGCAGCGCCCAGCGCTGGCCCTCGAACTTGGCCCGGATGGTCGCATCCAGATAGACGCCATACCCCGCCGCCACCACCAGTACTGCCAGCAGCAGCCGGAACCAGGGAAAACTGCGCTGCGGGCGCTTCTTGCGGGATCGGGATGCGGAACCTTTGCGGGAGGATGTTTTCTTGCGGCGGCTTGCCATGCCTGCTGATCCGTCTTGCAACAGCGGGCAAGGGTACGTCAGGCGCAATCCGATTGCCAGATTGACTCGCCGGTGCTGAGACTCAGTTCTGTTTCCGGCCCGACAGCAGGGCGTCGATGTCCTCGTCGCTCAGGGTCGCGTCCCCGTCGCTGTCGAGGTCGATGTCCTTCAGGGTATTGATACCGGCGTGGTTACCTTCCTCGTCGGATGCGCCGGTATCGTCTGCTGTACCGCTTGCCGTGCCCGGCGCCGGCGACTGTTCCGGCGGCGGTTCGTCGGCTGTGGACGCGGTGGCTTCCAGCAGGGCGTCGATATCCTCGACCGCTGCCGTTTCGGGCTCTGCCTGCGGTTCAGCAGCGGTTGCGGGCGCGGCATCCATGTCATTCAATCTCTCATCCGCGTCAACGGTCTCGATCCCGTCCCCGGCCGCCATCGCTGCGATATCGGGATCTGCGTGCGTCTGCACCTGCGTGTCATCGACGGGTTCGGGATCGGGGCTCGGCTCGCTTGCCGTTGCTGCGGCCTCCGACTCTGCATTCAGCACGTCTTCTTCCTGCGCCGCTTCGACACCGGCCCCGGGCTGCGACTCGCGCTCGGCGTCGGCGGTCGTATCCTGCACCCCCAGAAAGTCATCCAGCTGCGACTGCAGCGACTGGATCTGGTCACGCAGCATGCTGTTCTCGTCCTCGAGCACCATGACGCAGGTGCCCAGTTCCTGGTTCGAGCGCTGGATCTTTTCCATGGCGTCGCGCAACTCCACCGAGGTTTCCTTTTCGCCGACGGACTGTTTGAGCATGGTCTGCAGCCGGCTGATGGTCTGCTGCTGGCTGCCGACCAGATTACGCAGCATGTCGGAATCCGGACTGGACTGATAACCGCCCGCCTCCGTTCCCGATGCTGTCGACTTGCCCATCACTTCGAGCGAACGTTCGAGTTCGAGACTGCTGGCCTCGGCGTCCTGGAGCCTGGCGATGATCTCGCGCATCTCCTCGGACTCGCCCATTTCCTGCTCCAGCAGCTGGCGCAGTTCGCGCATCACGTCCTGCTGGTTGCCGACCACGGTGCGCAGGTGCGACAGCTGGCTTTCCAACTGCTGTTCGCGTGCCAGTGCGTCGCTGTCGGCATCCGGTTCGCTGACGGGCTCCGTTTCCGCCGTCCCGACTGCGGCCGGGGTGAAGGTCGCCAGCAGGCTATGCATCTGCTCCACGATATGCCGGCGCCGCGCCTGCGGATCCTGGCGCATGTCCTGGGTATCCAGTTCCAGTTGCAGGAACTGGTGGCGCGCAGCCAGCATCTGGCGCACCTGCGCCTGCTCGTCAGCGGAATCGGACTCGGGGTCGGCTGCGCTGCCGGACTCCGGCGCTGCATCCGAGCCCAGCATGACGCTGGAGGCATCCAACTCCTCACGCAGGAAATCGGAAAAGCTCCGGCTCTGGTCAACGGCGGCGGCGTGTGTGGACGCTGCATCTGCAACCGGTGGCTCGGACGCGGTGGCCGGTTCGCCGCGCTGCTGCAGCGAGGCAGTGAGGTGGGCAATGGTGCGGTTGTTCCGGCGGTTGCGCACATACAGCCAGCCGGCCACGACGGAGACCAGCAGCAGGACCTCCAGGATGGCGAGCATGCCGTATATGTGCAGTTGTATCATGGCATCGGCCTGTTGCGATCAGTCAGTCCTTTGCAGGACCCTCGTCCTGTTCGTCCGCGTCTGTGTCTGACTCGGTATCCGCCTCGCCGCGGGCGGCGGCCTTGCGGCGACGGCGTCTGCGCCACCAGATGAAACCGCCGATCGCCGCGCCAATGATGACATTGGCCAGGACGAACAGACCCAGAATCAGGCCCAGGCCGGGCCCGGTCTGTGTCTCCGCCTTGTCTTCCGCTTCGGGTGCCGGATCGATGATCTCCTCCTGCAGGGCCGGCGGGATTCCGGCCTCCGGCTCCGGTTCCGGTTCCGGCTCGGCCTGAGATTCAGGTTCAGGCTCGGGTTCGGGCTCGGCGGCAGGCTCGGGCTCTGCCTCGACGGCGGGCTCGGATTCGGGCTCGACTGCGGCTTCCGGTTCAGGCGTCGACGACGTTGCCCCTTCCGGCAACGGCGGCACCTCCACGAACAGGGATTTCTCCCGCGTGAACGTCTGGCCGCTGGCAATCAGCCGGATGCGATGCGAGCCCGGCCGGGTGAATTCGAAGTCCTGCAGGAAACGGCCCGGATCGGCTGCTGCATCGGCAGCGAGCGACAGGTGCCGCGACTCCCCTTCGGGCGGAATGATCTCCATCCGGAAGGTGGTGTGATCGAGGATCTCGGCCGCCGTGATCGGCTCGCCGCCCTGCTCCAGCCAGGCCCGGGCCTGCATCTGTTCACCGATGGCGGGCTCAGTGACATCGAGCCGGCCTTCCAGACGCATGTCGGTCACCACGTAGGCGCGGTTGTCGGCGCCGTCGGAGACCAGCCGCCAGGTACCGGCCGGCGGCTGGTCGATGGTGATCATGTCGAAGCCGTCGGATTCATGCCAGCGCACGGCCGGGCCTGCGACCTCGGGCCGGATGACACGCGCATCGGGCATGATCAACTTGATCTCGGAGCCCGGCGTGTGCTTCGAGGCCACCACGGTGACCTCCTCGATGGCGTCGTCGACCAGGAATTCGCCGCCCTCGATCGGCAGCATGTCGGGTTTCTTCGCACTCTCGAACAGGGTACTGAAGACGCGGTGCAGTTCGCGGTCATTCGAGGCCAGGCGTGAAATGCCGTCGGTGCCGCTGGCGATGGTACGCAGCAGGGGCATGTCCGAGGCCTCGGTGAAGGCCAGGGTGTAGACCTCGATGCCGGCTGCGCGCAATTCGCCGATCATGTCCTCTTCGATGGCACGGGTGAGCGCCTGGTCCTGGTCGAAGTCGCCCGTGTCCATCCTGCCGTCGGACATCAGCAGCAGCAGGCGCCGCCGATCCTCGCCGTCCGCCGCGTCCAGCATCCGGCGGCCGGTTTCCAGTGCGGCATGCAGGTTGGTATAGGCGCCGAGGGCGGAGACCTTGTCGACGGCCGCGAACAGCTGCCGGTGATTGGCCTCGGTAGCCGGTGTGAGGTGGGCGACCGGGTAGCCCTTGTCGCTGAAGCTGATCACCCCCACCCGGTCGTCATCGCCCAGCAGGGAGATGAACATGCGCGCGGCGGGAACCCGCATGCGCCGGGGATCGGTCTCCTTCATGCTGCCGGAACTGTCGATGATCAACACTGCATCGACGCCGGCGCTCGACCCGGCGGCCACGAAATCGCTGTCGGCGGCCGAGGCCGTCATCGCCAGCAGCCACAGACCAGCCGCCAGCAGCAGGGCGCCGGCGCGGCGGCGGAACGGGGACGGGGCAGCGGCCGGACGGCCGCTCAGGCTGCGCTCCATAATCTCGATCCTTTCTCTATCCCTGACGTAACACCATGTTTTACAGACTATTCGACCCTTTCCAGCAGCGGCCGGATCCAGCCGGCCGTCGCTGCGGACGGGACTAATGCCTATAACGGCCGTTAGCTGTCAGAACTTAGCAGAAAGGCAATACAACGGGCTGTTTTCGTGAGAAAAGCGCAGAGGCCGGCTGTCAGGCGAGGGGCGCCAGCCGATAGACGCGCTCCTCCAACCGGGTCAGACCGCGTTCGCGGAAGCGGGCGTTTTCGGCCAGCACATCCAGCACGTCCAGCGGACTGATCCGGTGGCTGGCCGCGTAGAGTTGTTCGACCTCCCCGGCACTGACGGCGAAGGGCGGTCCGTCCATTTCGTCCTGATCATAGTCCAGTGTGACCAGCAGCACGGGACAGGCCGGGGCCAGCCGTTGCAGCTGGCGGGCATAGCCCGGACGCATGGCCGGCGGCAGGGCAATGAGTGAAGCACGGTCGAACACGGCATCCAGCGGGCCGAGTTCCTCCGGTATCAGATCGAAATAGTCGCCTTCCATGAGGGTGATCTCACCGGCCTGCCACAGGCGGAAGCCGTCCGTGTCACGGACCTGCGGCGTCAGGTCGTTCTCGTCGAAGAAGGCGCGCACGGCCCGTTCGCTGATCTCGACCCCGGTCACCCGGTGGCCCTGAGCGGCCAGCCACAGCAGGTCCAGCGTCTTGCCGGCCAGCGGCACGAACACATGACTGTCCGGCGCCAGGCCGAGTTGCGGCCAGAAACGCTGCAGGTGCGTGTTGATCTCGTCCTGATGAAAACCGATCTGGTTGTTGTCCCAGCGCTCGAGCCAGAATTGAGGGTCCATGTGACGTCCTGTGTCCGCTCAGTGAAATGATGATGCATTGTCCGGCGCCGCGCATGCCGGGGCAAGCCTGCGGCCCGGCAATAACCCGGACCGCCGAAGGTTAATCTCCCGGACATAAATGTTAAAGTTGCATGTATCCCGACCGGATCAGCAGAGCCGATGTCCACAGCCGCCAGCACAGTTGAACGTCCTTCCCGCGCCCGCATCATCGCCGATCTGCAGGCGCTGCTGGGCGATGCCGGTCTGCTGCACCTGCCCGAGGACCTGCATCCCTACGAGTGCGACGGCCTGTCCGCCTACCGGCAACTGCCGCTGGCAGTGGCGCTGCCGGAGACGGTGGAGCAGGTCCGGGCCGTGCTCGGCTATGCCAGCAGACATGCCATCCCGGTGGTGGCGCGCGGTGCCGGCACCGGCCTGTCGGGCGGTGCCCTGCCCCACACCGAGGGGATCCTGCTCAGCCTGGCGAAATTCAACCGCATCCTCGACATCGACCCGCGCAACCGCACCGCGCGGGTCCAGCCCGGGGTGCGCAACCTGGCCATTTCCGAGGCGGCGAAACCCTATGGTCTCTACTATGCGCCCGATCCCTCCTCCCAGATCGCCTGCAGCATCGGCGGCAATGTGGCGGAGAATTCCGGCGGCGTGCACTGCCTCAAGTACGGCCTGACCGTGCACAACCTGGTCGAACTGGAAATACTCACCATCGACGGCGAGCGGCTGCGCATCGGCAATGCCGCACCCGATGCGCCCGGTTACGACCTGCTGGCGCTGATGACCGGCTCGGAGGGCATGCTCGGGGTCATCACCGAGGTCACCGTCAAGCTGCTGCCGATTCCCGAACGCGCCCAGGTCATCCTGGCCGCCTTCGACGACGTCGCCCGGGCCGGCCATGCGGTCGGCGCGATCATTGCCGCCGGCATCATTCCGGCCGGACTGGAGATGATGGACCGGCTGGCCATCCGCGCCGCCGAGGACTTCGTGCATGCCGGCTATCCCGAGGTCGAGGCCATCCTGCTGTGCGAACTGGACGGCACCAACGAGGAGGTCTCCGAACATATCAGCCAGGTGCGCCGGCTGTTGCAGACGCATGGTGCGGTGGAAGTACGTACCGCCACCGACGAGGCCGAGCGCGCCCGCTTCTGGCAGGGGCGCAAGGCCGCCTTCCCGGCCGTGGGCCGGATCTCGCCGGACTACTACTGCATGGATGGCACCATCCCGCGCAGCCGCCTGGCCGAGGTGCTCACCCGCATCGGCGAATTGTCACGTGAGTACGACCTCGCCGTGGCCAACGTCTTTCACGCCGGCGACGGCAACCTGCATCCGCTCATCCTCTACGATGCCAACAACCCGGGCGAGCTCGAACGCACCGAAGAATTCGGCGGCCGCATCCTGGAGTTGTGCGTCGAGGTCGGCGGCACCATCACCGGCGAGCATGGCGTGGGCATGGAGAAGATCGACCAGATGTGCGTCCAGTTCCGGCCGCTGGAGCTGGCGCAGTTCCACGCCATCAAAGCGGCCTTCGATCCGGCCGGCCTGCTCAATCCCGGCAAGGCCGTGCCCACCCTGCACCGCTGCGCCGAGTTCGGCGCCATGCATGTGCATCAGGGCCAGCTGCCGCACCCGGAACTGGAGCGCTTCTGATGTGCGACATGACGGTCGAACTGGCAGAGCGGGTGCGGACTGCCGCCGACAGCGGCATGCCACTCCACCTCCATGGCGGCAACACCAAGGCCTTTCTCGGCCATCCGGTCAGGGGCGAAGCCCTGTCGCTGCACGATCACAGCGGTGTCCTGCACTACGAGCCGAGCGAACTGGTCATCACCGCCCGCGCCGGCACGCCGTTGCGCGAGATCGAGGACCTGCTCGCCGCCGAGGGCCAGATGCTGGCCTTCGAGCCGCCGCATTACGGTGACACCGCCACGCTGGGCGGCACCCTGGCCGCCGGCCTGTCCGGCCCGCGCCGGCCCTGGGCCGGGGCGGCGCGTGATTTCATGCTGGGCTGCCGGCTGCTCAATGGCCGCGGCGAGGACCTGCACTTTGGCGGCGAGGTGATGAAGAACGTCGCCGGTTACGATCTCTCGCGGCTGCAGGTCGGCGCCCACGGCACCCTGGGCGTGATCCTCGAAGCCAGCCTCAAGGTGCTGCCGCGGCCCGAGACGGAACAGACCCTGGTGCAGGAACGCAGCGAGGCCGAGGCCATCGAACTGATGAACGACTGGGGCGGCGATCCCCTGCCCCTGTCGGGCGCCTGCTACGACGGCGATCATCTGTACCTGCGTCTGAGCGGCGCCGAGACCGCGGTGAAGGCGGCGAGCCGGAAGCTCGGCGGCGAGGCGCATCCCGATCCCGACCGCTTCTGGCGCCGACTGCGCGAGCAGGAACTGAGCTTCTTCCGCCATCAGGCACCACTGTGGCGCTGCGCGGTGGCACCGGCGAGTCCGCCGCTGGGCCTGGACGCGGCCCAACTGATCGACTGGGGCGGCGGTCTGCGCTGGCTGGCCAGCCGCCAGCCGGCCGAGCGCATCCGCCGTCAGGCAGCCGAGGCCGGCGGCCACGCCACCCTGTATCGTCACGGTGATGAGGCGACAGCGCGCTTTCATCCGCTGCCACCGCCCATGCTGGCCCTGCACCAGCGCATCAAGCGTTCGCTGGACCCGCAGGGCATTCTCAATCCCGGCCGCATGTACCCGGAACTCTGATGCAGACGCGCCTGCCCGAAACCCTGCTCGCCACCGCCGCCGGCCAGGAGGCCGATCGCATCCTGCGCAGCTGTGTGCACTGCGGCTTCTGCACCGCCACCTGCCCGACCTATCAGTTGCTGGGCGACGAGCTGGACAGTCCGCGCGGCCGCATCTATCTCATCAAACAGATGCTGGAAGGCAACGAGCCCGGCAGCCATACCCGCCTGCACCTGGACCGCTGCCTGACCTGCCGCGCCTGCGAGACCACCTGCCCCTCGGGGGTGAACTATCACCGCCTGCTCGACATCGGTCGCGAGGAGCTGGACCGGCGGCTGCCGCGGCCTGCCGCTGAGCGGCTGCTGCAACGCGCCCTGCGCCTGGTTCTGCCTTATCCCAGACGCTTCCGCCCCCTGCTCGGACTCGGCCGGGGCTTCGCCCGGCTGCTGCCGTCCGGACTGCGGCACAAGCTGCCGCCGGCACAGGCCGTGCCCGCCTGGCCGACCGTCACCCATTCGCGCCGCATGCTGGCCCTGGCCGGCTGCGTGCAGTCGGTCGCGACCCCGGCCACCAATGCGGTCACCGCCCGGGTGCTGGACCGGCTCGGCATTCAGCTCATCGAAGCACCGGCGGCGGGCTGCTGCGGCGCCATGAGCCATCACTTCGCCGCCGCCGACGAGGCACGCGCCATGATGCGGCGCAACATCGATGCCTGGTGGGCGGACATCGAACAGGGCGCCGAGGCGATCCTGGTCACCGCCAGCGGCTGCGGGGTCTTCGTCAAGGAATACGGCAAGCTGCTGGCCGACGATCCGGCATATGCCGAGAAAGCGGTCCGGGTCAGTGAACTGGCAAAGGATCCGGCCGAGGTGTTGCAACAGGAGGATATCGGGGCATTGGACATTGACGGCGGCGGCCGCCGGGTGGCCTATCATCCGCCCTGCACCCTGCAGCACGGCCAGCAGCTGCCGGAGATCGTCGAGGGCATCCTCACCCGGCTGGGCTACCAGCTCACGCCGGTGGCGGACAAACACCTGTGCTGCGGCTCGGCCGGCACCTACTCCATCACCCAGCCCGAACTGGCCGCGCGGCTGCGCGACAACAAGCTGGCCGCGCTCGGAGCCGGCCGGCCCGAGCTCATCGCCACCGCCAACGTCGGCTGCCAGCTGCATCTGCAGACCGAATCTGAGCAGCCGGTGCGACATTGGATCGAATTGCTGGATGCCGATGCGGGCTGATTCAGCATCCGGATCCGCATTGGTCAGGGATTGCCGCGGCGCTGCGCGCCTCGCAATGACGCCACATTTGGAATTTTTCCAATAACCATATCCAGGCAACGCATGTCCAACGATCAATACGACCTGCTCATCATCGGTGCCGGCATCTCCGGCACCGCCCTGCTGTACCTGGCGGCCCGCTACAGCGATATCGAGCGCATCGGCATCCTGGAGAAGTATGCCGCCCCGGCGCAGGTCAACACCCTCTCCAGCAACAACAGCCAGACCCTGCACTGCGGCGACATCGAGACCAACTACAGCCTGGACAAGGCGCTCAAGGTGCAGCAGGCCGCGCGCAAGCTGGCCAACTACTGTCTTGCCCAGCCGGACCGCGAGCATCTGATCTTCAAGTATCCCAAGATGGTGCTGGGCGTCGGCGAGACCGAGTGCGCGGGGCTGCGCAAACGCTTCGACAGCCTCAGCCCGCACTATCCCGCGCTGCGGCTGCTGGAGAAGCAGGACATCGCCCGCATCGAGCCGGCCGTGGCCACCGGCGCCGACGGGCACCTGCGTCCGGAACCGCTGCTGGCGCTGGGGTCGACCGATGAATACACGGCGGTGGACTTCGGCGCCGTATCGCGCTCCTTCCTGCGCCAGGCCCGGGCCGTGCCCGGCAAGCAGGTGGATGTGCGCTACAACGAACCGGTCACGCAGATCGTCATCGAAGACGGCGGCCTGCGGGTGGACAGCGGCCAGGCCTGCTACCGCACCCGCGCGCTGGTGGTCTGCGCCGGCGGCCACAGCCTCAAGCTGGCGCAGGATCTGGGCTATGGCCTGGAGTATTCCTGCCTGCCGGTGGCCGGCAGCTATTACTTCACCCCGCAGATCCTCAACGGCAAGGTCTATACCGTGCAGAACGACAAGCTGCCCTTTGCCGCCATCCACGGCGATCCCGACGTGATGGTGCCGGGCAAGACCCGCTTCGGCCCCACCGCGCTCATCCTGCCCATCCTGGAGCGCTACAACTACCGCACCCTGCCGGATTTCCTGCGCGTGCTGCGCTTCGACCGCCGGGTGGCCCAGGTGCTGTGGGATCTGCTCAAGGTCCGCGATATCCGCCACTACATGGCCAAGAACCTGCTGTTCGAGGTGCCGGTGCTGCGCAAGGGGCTGTTCCTGCGGGACGTGCGCAAGATCGTGCCGGGTCTGCGCTATGGCGATCTCAGCTTCGCCCGCCGTTTCGGCGGCATCCGCCCGCAGCTGATCGACAAGCCCAATGCGAAGCTGTTGATGGGCGAGGCCAAGATCGACACCGGCCAGGGCGCGATCTTCAACATGACGCCCTCGCCCGGCGGCACCTCCTGCCTGGACAATGCCGAGAAGGACCTGCGCAGCCTGGCGGACTTTCTGGGGGCGGCGATCGACGCCACGGCCCTGACCGCCGAACTGGACGCCCCGGGTGAGCCGGCTTAGGCGCGGCTGCGCGGGGCTGCTCTGCCTGCTGCTGACCGGCCTGGCCGCGGCCGAAGCGCCGGAGCGGCCGCCGGTCTGGCTGCGGGTGGATACCGACCGCCTGGAACTCCATGTCATGCACAATGGTGAGCGGCTGCGCACCTACGACAATATCGCCATCGGCCGTTACGGCACCACCACGGCCAAGCGTGCCGGCGACGGCATGACCCCGCTGGGCGAGTTCCACATCGTGCGCATCGCCCCGCGCACCGACTTCCACCGCTTCTACGGCCTGGATTATCCCAACCTCGCCCATGCCCGCGCCGGGCTGCAGGCAGGCCGTATCACAGCGACGCAGTTCGAGCGCATCCGCCAGGCCCTGCAGCGGGGCATCGAGCCGCCGCAGCATACGGCCCTGGGCGGTTACATCGGCATTCACGGGCTGGGGGATGGCGACCCGGCGGTGCATGCCGATTTCAACTGGACCGAGGGCTGCATCGCCCTGACCAACGAACAGGTGGATGATCTGGCTCAATGGATCGACAAAGGCGTGAGGGTGGTCATTGAATAGCCACGGGGCTTGGATATACTGCGATGTGAGACCCGTTCACCACAGAAGGTTTCTTTCACCCACCCCTCGTCACAGGGAGACGCGACAATGAAACAAACGACACGAACCGGCGCCATCCTGCTCCTCGGCGCCTTCGCCCTCGGCGGCTGCGCCAGCACCGGCGAAATCGATCAGCTGCGTTCCGATATCGAACGGGCGCAGAGTACCGCGGACGCCGCCGCCGCCGAGGCCGCCGCGGCCAGGAGCGATGCGGCCGCCGCCCGCACCCTGGCCGAAGAGGCCCAGGACGACGCGGCCGCCGCCAAGGCCAAGGCCGAGGAGACCGACGCCAAGATCGACCGCATGTTCAAGAAGTCCATGTACAAGTAAGACGGACCGCCGCCCTGCCGGCCTGTGCAGGGCGGCGCCTCATTCCGGGAGCGAGACCGCGACCGGATAGCCGCTCGGATTCTCCACCGCCTGTTTGATCCGCCTGCCGCTCAGGCGCACCGGCGGGCGCCCCTCGGTCGCCGCCTCGATGGCATCCAGGGCAATGGACAGCAGCTGATCACGCCCGGGCCGGTCCTCCTCCAGCGGGGGATGCACCTCCAGGTACAGGGTTCCCAGCAGCCACCCCGCCTTCACCGTCTGGTTGACGATCCGCACCGGCGTGCCGACCGGCACCTGTTCATACAGGACAGCAACATCCTCCGGGTACATGCGGATACAGCCGTGTGTGACCCGCATACCGATGCCCCAGGGCTTGTTGGTGCCGTGGATGAGATAGCCCGGCACGCTCAGGCGCAGCGCATGCTGGCCGAGCGGGTTGTCGGGCCCTGCCGGCACCACCTCCGGCAGCGGTTCGCCGCGGGCCGCGGCCTCCTCGCGGATCGAAGCGGGCGGATACCAGGCCGGATCGGTCTGTTTGCGGATGATCTTCCAGCTGCCCAGCGGGGTGTTCCAGTCCATGCGCCCGACGCTGACCGGCCAGGTCCGCACTACCCGCCTTTCACCGCCGGCTGCCGGTGGATAATAGTAAAGGCGCATTTCGGGCACATTCAGTACCAGACCTTCGCGCTCGCCGGCCGGCAGGATGAAACGGGTCGGCAGGGTAACCGCAGTGCCGTCTCCCGGCAGCCAGCGGTCCACGCCGGGATTGGCCAGCAGGATCTCGTCGTGGCCGAGTTGATGTCGGCGGGCGATATCCAGGAGGGTATCCTCATGGGCAGCCTCGATCACCTGGACCCGGCCGACCAGATCCACGTCCTGCGGCGGCAGGGGGAAATCCTGAGCGCGCCCCATCAGCGGCGACAGCAGGAGCAGGGAAAACAGCAGCAAACCTTTCATGTTCGACAGCATAGCGGGACACATGCCTGCGCACGCGCATGCACGTCAGAGTTCGTCCAGGTAGCGCTCCAGGCTGGCGCTGTGGCCGGGCTCGATATCGATGATCCGCAGTCCGGCCCACCAGGCCCCCGGCTGTTCCGAGGCCTGGCACCAGAGGGATTCCACCCCGAGGCGCAGTGGTTCCCCGCTCCGGGCGGCAGCGCCGAGTTCCAGTTCGCACTGGTAGACGGCATTGGCCGGCAGCGGCTGCTCGCAGAAGATCATCATGCCGCTGGTCGAGAGGTTCAGCAGGGTGCCGAGTTCCTGGCCGGTATTCAGGTCACGGACCCGGACCCCGGCGGGAACGGCCTTGCGGGCATGTTGGCGTTTCTCTTCCATTAACGGCTCCGTCAGCCAGATTTCATCGATTGGTCGGGTTCTTATCGGCGATCCAGGACAGGACCGTATCCATGACCCGGTCGACGAAGGCCCGGGTGTCCTGCTGCACGATCCGGGCGGTGTCCGCGGCCAACCGCCGCGCCAACTGGTCGCGCGAATACTCGGCGGCCTTCACCCCCATGGGATCGACGAACAGGTAGCGTTTGCTGAGCTTGCTGTACCAGGCCAGACGCAGTCGCCGCGGCCGGCTGTCCGGCTCGATGAACTGGAACCAGGTGCCGTAATCGATCTGCTCCAGGTGCTCGGCATGGGTCTGCTCCAGGGCCGAGAGCCGGGTTTCGGGCGAGTCCGTCCCGGCCTGCTCGGGCAGGGTGAGATCCAGCACCTCCAGCCGGACCGGCGTGGTTGCGGGAGCGGCCTGGGGATCGCAGGCCGCCTCCTGCCAGGCCTGGATGCGTTTCATCAGTTCCGGCGTATCCTTGCGCCCGTATTCGCTCAGTTCACCCAGCGAGTCGCGGATCGCCGTCTGCATTCGCGGCAGCCGTGCCCGACGGCGTTCGCACTCGGCCTCGGATTCGGGGGGTTCGATACTGTCGACGATATCCTGCAGCACCCGGGTGGCCAGCTTCCAGGCCGGGTTGGCCTCGCCGTCATGCTCGCGCAGGAGGATGAACATCAGCTTCTCCGCCCAGACCTGGGTCAGATGAACGGCGGCCTCCTCGGGCAGATGGCGTTCGGCGACGATGCGGGCGATCTCGGCGTGCGCGCGCCGCCGTGCCTGCCCCAGCCGCTCCTGGCCGTTGGCCGCCTCCACGGCGCGGCTCTCGATGATCCCGGTCTTGTGTTCGAGTTCCTCGATGTGCGAACCAAGCCCCTGCTCCAGGTCCTGGAACAGCTGTGGGTCCTGCGCGTAGTCCTGCATGATCCGCTCCACGGTTTCGCGCAGGCAGGGAAAGATACCGCGCTGCAGATCATCTTCGACCACCCAGTGGGCGCCGGCATCGACCATCCGGTCCAGCAGTCGCCGCGCCGGATGCTCGTTGCGCATGAAGAAGGCCTTGTCCAGCAGTCCGATCTTGAGATAAGGCGTGTGCAGCCGACTGAGCAGCGCCTTGACCGCATTGGGTAGACGCTCCTCGGCCAGCATGCGCTCGAACAGCAGTCCGACCAGGTCGATGATGTCGGCGTCCTCGGGATCCAGCGCCGCCTGGTCCACTGCGCTTTCGATCTGGCGCCGCTCGGTGTCGATGACCGTCTGCAGATGGCCGAGCAGATCGGCATCCACTTCCAGGTTGGTGATCAGCTGGTCCAGATCCTGGGCCGCGCCACCCCCCTCGGCATAGGTCTCCTGGATGCTCTGGGCCGACTGCACGATGCGGCGGCGGCTGGATTCGCGCTGTTCCGGCGGCAGCTGCCGGCTGTCCGGTTCTGCCTCGCCGCGATGCGAGGCCACGCCACGGCGCAGATCGGTGAGCAGATCCAGTTCCTCATCGGAAAGCATCGCATTGCCCGTGCCGCCGCCGGACCCGCCGTGACCGGCCGACCCGCGGCTGGCAGGTGGGTGCATGCTCTCCTCGCCGGCGGCACCCGCCGGGGCGTCCACCACCGAGAAACCGCTGTCGGCGCCGCGGCCACCCTGCGCCTCGCTGGCTGCGGGCGGCGCTGTCGGCCGCGCCTGTCGGGCATCATGATGCTTGCGGATCTCGTAGCGCAGGTTGGGCAGGATGCCGGCGCCGACCAGCCGCCGGTTGTATTCCTCGTAATAGGCCTGCAGTTCGCGGATGACATGGCGGTCATAGAGTGCGAACAGGATCAGCAGGACGGGTTTTTCCATCTCGATATCCTGCAGCGCGTCGGCGAAGGCCTGGGCCAGCTGCATCGGTCCGCCGGGCTGGACCGGCTCCGCCACCCGGTCACCGCCATTGACGACGGCCAGGCGCTGGTCGAGGCCGTAGAGGGCATCGGCATAGGCGGCATTGGCCTTGGCGACGAGGTTCCTGACCGGCAGTTCGTATTCGATGGCCTGCTTGTCCACCAGTGCCAGCTGCTGCATCTTCAGGCCGGCCAGGCCGCTGCCGCCGGTGGCCGGCAACCGTCCCTGGATGAAATTCTCGAAGCCGGCATCGACCGCCTGCAGGTAGCGCTCGGCGAGCCGGTCCTGGTTGCGCTTGACCAGGTTCATGGTGTCGAAATACTGCAGCTGCTTCTGGTTGTCACCGGCCTTGTCGGCGGCTTCCAGCAATGCGATTTCCGCCTGCTCGAGCAGGGCGTGGATGAGCGGCGCGAGATGCGAGCGGGTCATGCGCCGGCAGCTTTCCATCAGCTTGCCGAACTTGCCGCCGAGCGGAGTGGTGCGCCCCTGTGCTGTACTTGTCATTATTCGTCCGGTTCCATTCATGCGTGGCGGGCATCCCGGCCCTGATCGTCATCCTACATATTATGCGCCCCCGGCCCTGGCGGGCCAATGGCAGGATCATCCGGGGGGTGCAACGGGTTCCGGGCCCGGGCAGAGGCCGGAGGCTGCCAGCGGCCGGGGAGCGATCCGCACGGCACGAACCGCCGCTGCCCCTTCGCGTGCGGAGATGCGCAGGCGCGGTGTGCTCACCTGCCCTGTTCCAGTTCCTCCAGCCGTTTCAGGAAGGCGGCCTCAGCCAGCACCTCGACCCCCAACTGCTCGGCCTTCGTGAGTTTGGAGCCCGCCTCGCTGCCGGCGACAACATAGTCGGTTTTCTTCGACACGCTGCCGGTCACCTTCGCGCCCAGCGCCTCCAGCCGCTCCTTCGCCTGGTCACGGGTCATGGACTCGAGCGCGCCGGTCAACACCCAGGTCTGCCCCTTGATCGGCAGTTCTGCCCGGCGCTTGATCTTCTGCGCCGGCGGTTCGATCCCGTGGCGGCGCAGTTTGTCGATCACCTGGCGGTTATGTTTCTGATTGAAGAAAGTGGCGATCTCGCGCGCCACCACCGGGCCGACATCCGGCACCTCCTGCAGTGCCGCTTCATCGGCCTCCATCAGGCCATCCAGACTGCCGAAGTGCGCGGCCAGGCCCTTGGCGGTGGCTTCTCCGACCTCTGGGATACCCAGTGCATGGATGAAGCGCGGCAGCGAGACCGTCTTGCTCCTGTCCAGGGCCTGGATCAGGTTCTGCGCCGACTTCTCGGCCATGCGATCCAGGCCGGCGAGCTGCGCCTGTGTAAGCGCATACAGATCGGCGGCATCCTGCACCAGGTCGCGCTCGACCAGCTGCTCGATCAGTTTGTCGCCCAGGCCGTCGATGTCCATGGCGCGGCGCGAGGCGAAGTGGATCAGTCCGGCCTTGCGCTGGGCCGGGCAATGCAGTCCGCCACTGCAGCGCAGGGCGGCGGCGCCCTCGTCGCGCACCACATCGGAGTGACACACGGGGCATCGCTTCGGCAGGCTGATGCGCTTCGCACCCCTGGGGCGTCTGGCCTTGACCACGGCAACCACCTGCGGAATCACGTCACCGGCGCGACGCACCACCACGGTATCGCCCAGGCGGATATCCTTGCGCTCGATCTCGTCCGGGTTGTGCAGGGTGGCGTTGGTGACCGTCACCCCGCCGACGAATACCGGCTCCAGCCGCGCCACCGGCGTCAGTACGCCGGTGCGCCCGACCTGCCATTCCACCTCGCGCAGCACAGTGTTGACCTCCTGGGCCGGGAACTTGCGGGCAATGGCCCAGCGCGGGGCGCGGGAAACGAAACCGAGCCGTTCCTGCAGGTCGCGGCGATCGACCTTGAACACGACGCCGTCGATATCGAAGTCCAGGGATTCGCGCCGGCGCTCCATATCCTGATAGTACTCGTGACAGCCATCCAGCCCCTTGACCCGGCGGATCTCGGGATAGATGCGCTGACCCCAGGCCTTCAGCTGCTCCAGCACATCGATGTGGCGGTCGGGCAGTTCGGCACCCTCGACCCGTCCGGCGCCATAGCAGAAGAATTCCAGCGGCCGCTTCGCCGTGACCTTCGGATCGAGCTGGCGCAGGCTGCCGGCCGCGGCATTGCGGGGGTTGACGAAGGTCTTGCCGCCTTCCCGTTCCGCCGCTTCGTTGAGCCGCCTGAAGCCGGCGTGGGTCATGTAGACCTCGCCCCGTACCTCCAGGCGTTCCGGATAATCCCTGCCGACCAGCTTCAGGGGGATGGAGGCGATGGTGCGCACGTTGGCGGTGATGTCCTCGCCGGTGGCGCCGTCGCCGCGGGTCGCGCCGCGCACCAGACGGCCCTTTTCGTACAGCAGGCTCACGGCCAGCCCGTCCAGCTTGGGCTCGGCGGCGTATTCGATCGCCTCCTCGGTTTTCAGGCGCTCATGGATGCGGCGATCGAAGTCCTCGAGCTCCTGGTCGGAGAAGGCGTTGTCCAACGACAGCATGGGCAGTTCGTGGCGCACCGTGCCGAAGGCGGCCACCGGTTCGGCGCCGACCCGCTGGGTGGGCGAATCCGCGGTGACCAGTTCGGGGTGGTCGGACTCCAGTTCCTGCAGTTCGCGCAGGAGAGCGTCGTATTCGGCGTCAGATATCTCGGGGGCGTCGAGGGCATAGTAGAGATAGTTGTGGTGACGAATCTGCTCGCGCAGCCGCTCGACCCGTTCCCGCAGCTTGTTCGAGGCGCTCATCGGCCGGCGTGCTTGAGTTTCTGCCGGCGCTCGAACTCGGCCACCTCCTCGCGCAGGTTGTCGATGCGCTGGCGACTCAGGGGACTGCGGGTCTCGTCGCGCAACTCGCCGCCGAGGATGTCGGCAAGCCTGTGCGCGGTGTCGTCCAGATCGTCAAAGGCCTTGAGCGAATCGATGGGAGCCGGCAGCTGCAGGAACAGGCTCAGGCCCGGGGTGGTGAAGTGCCCCAGCGCGGCGGGATCGAAGGTGCCGGGCTCGGTGAGATTGGCGATGCTGAACACCGGTCGGCGGAAGCTGCCGGGCGCCATGCGGTGATAGATCTGCATGTCGCCGTACTCCAGCCCCAGTTCGGTGAAGGCGCGGTCCATGTCGTTGCCGCTGAAGGGCTCGCCGCGCGGGGCAATGAGATAGAAGACGATGATCTTCTCCACCGCGTCGGGCGGGTGCGCCGGCGCCGCAGCCGGGCCGCCCTGACGTTCTTCCTTGATGGCGGCGCTCAGTTCCTCCAGCTCCTGGTCGATCGCATCCGGCCAGGCCCGGGGTTCCGACTCCGCCGGGGGCGGCTCGACCTGGCTGAAGGTTTCGGATTCCAGCGCGGAATCGCCGCCGATATCGAAATCACCGGGCTCGGGCTGGGTATCGGGTTCGACCCGGGGCTCGACCCGCGGCGTCCGGGTGGGGCGACGCGACCAGAGGTAGACCCCTCCGATCACCAGCACTCCCACCCCCAGCAGTATCCAGCGCAAGGATTCCATGCACTACCCCTTCCGGACTCACATGGCCGCCATCTGCGCGGCCTCGTCGATGTCGACCGCCACCAGGCGCGAGACGCCCGGCTCGTTCATGGTCACGCCGATCAGCTGGTTCGACAACTCCATGGTGATCTTGTTGTGGGTGATGAAGATGAACTGCACCCGCTCGGCCATCTCCCGCACCATGTCGCAGAAGCGCCCGACATTGGCGTCGTCCAGCGGCGCATCCACCTCGTCGAGCATGCAGAAGGGCGAGGGGTTGAGTTCGAAGATGGCGAACACCAGCGCCACGGCGGTCAGCGCCTTCTCGCCGCCGGAGAGCAGGTGGATGGTGCTGTTGCGCTTGCCCGGCGGCCGGGCCATGACCGCCACACCGGTATCCAGCAGATCCTCGCCGGTCAATTCCAGGTAGGCGTGACCGCCGCCGAACAGGCGCGGGAACATGGCCTGCAGTCCGGTGTTGACCTTGTCGAAGGTCTCCTTGAACCGGGTGCGGGTCTCGCGGTCGATCTTGCGAATGGCATTCTCCAGCGTCTCCAGCGCATCGGTCAGATCCTTGTGCTGGGCATCCAGATACTCCTTGCGCTTGGACTGCTCCTCGAATTCCTCGATTGCCGCCAGGTTGATCGGCCCCAGCCGCTGGATGCGGGTCTCGAGCTTCTCCAGCTCGTCTGACCAGGCTTCGATGCTGGCCTGCTCCGACAACTCCTGCCTGAGGGTTTCCAGCTCGTAGCCGGTCTCGTTCAGTTGCTCCAGCAGGGTCTGGCTGCGGGTCTTGAGTTCCTGCCAGGCCATGCGCTGCTGGCCCAGTTCCTCGCGCAGGCGCTGGCTGTCCTGTTCCTTGCGCTGGCGGTTCTGTTCCCGGCTGCGCAGGTTGTGCTCGATCTCCTCCACGGAGCGGCGGGCGGCCTGCAGTTCCTTCTCCACCTCGCTGCGCTGCGCCAGCAGCCGTTCCAGTTCCTGCTCCTGCTCGCGCAGCGGCGCCTCGCCGGCGGCGATGGCCTGCTGCAGTTCCTCGGTGCGCTGGCGCAGGTGGGTCTGCTGGCCCTGCATGCGTTCCAGGTTCTCGCGGGTGCTCTTGAGCGCGGTGCGCATGGACTCGACCTGGATCGCCAGGCCATGGGCCTCGTCACGGTCGGTCTGGGCCTGCTGGCGCGCCGTCTGCAGGGCTTGGCGGTAACGCTCGCGGTCGGCCTCGCGCTGCTCGCGTTCGCGCGCCAGGGTATCCATCTGCGCCATGGCCTCGTGCAGGCGGCTGCGGGCCGAGCCGTGGGTGTCGGTGTCGTTCTGCTGCTGGCCGCGGATCTCGCCGGCTTCCTTGTCCAGGGCTTCGCGTCGATTGTGGATCTGTTCCTGGCGCGAGCGCTTGGAACTCAACTGGGCGCGCAGATCGCTGTGGGCGCGGTGCGCCTGGTTGACCCCGGTCTGCAGTTCGTCGCGCTGCTGTTCCAGGCCGTGCAGTTCGTCGCGGGCCTGCTGCAGAGCGGTCTGCTTGTGCTCTATTTCCTCAACCAGAGTCTCAAGAGTCTTTGACAGATCATTGATTTCCTTCTCTCTTTCCAGGACACCCGCCTGGGCATCCTGATCCCGGCTCAGGCGCAGCCAGCGCGCGCCCAGCCAGATGCCGTCACGGGTGATGACCGACTGATCCGGACCAAGCTGCGAGCGCAGCGCCAGGGCCTCGGGGAGACTGTCCACGGCCTGCACCCCATCGAACAGGCCATCCAGGGCCCAGGGCGCACTGACCCTGGCCACCAGCGCCCGGTCACCGGCGGGCGCGGTGCCGGTGTTCACCGAGGTGTCGAACAGCGTCAGGGAACCTTCGCCCAATTCCTCCAGCGCCTGGGCCGGTCGGGCAAGGTCGTCCACGCACACGGCCTCCAGATAAGCCCCCAGCACCGTCTCGACCGCGCGCTCCCAGCCGGGCTCGACCTGCAGCTGCTCGGCCAGGCGTGGCGCCTCATGCAGGCCGCGCGACTCCAGCCAGGCTGCGACCGCACCGCCCTCCTTGCCCAGGGCCGCCTTCTGCAGCGCCTCCAGCGACACCAGCCGGCCGCGGGTCTCCTGCTGACGGCTGTGCAGGGATTCCAACTCCTGCTGACGACCTTGAAGTTGTTCTCTTAGCTCGTTGATTCGGCTGCGCGCTGAATCGAGTTCCGCCTGTTTCGTTTCGACCGCCCCGGCATGCTCCGCCTCTTGGCTCGAAATAGCATCAATTTCATGCTGTAACTGACTGTCATAAAGACGGTTTTTCTCTTCCTCAATCCGGGAAAGGCGCTGTTCGTACTGGGTCAGTTGGCGCTCCAGCTGATCGATGCGGGCGCGCTCCACCTGGGCCGTCTGCTGCGGCTCGGCGGCACGCTGGTTGAAGTCTTCCCACTCGGTCTGCCACTGCTGCATCGCCTGCTCGGCCTGCTGCAGCGCCTCGCGCGATGTCTCCGCCCTGGCCTGAAGCTGTTCCAGTACCGGCTGCTTTTCGGTGAGTTCGGCGTCCAACTCCTCCAGGCGCCTGCTGTCGACGCTGATGTGGGCCTCGACCTCGTTCCAGGCCTGCTCGGCCTTCTTCAGTTCCTCCTGCTGGCGCTGGCGGCTTTCCTTGCTGTGCTGGATGGCCTGTTCCAGCCGGGCGATCTCGGCACCCAGGCCATAATAGCGGCCCTGCACCTCGTTGAAGGTCTCGTTGGCCTCGACCAGGGCTTCACGCGATTTCTCGATCTCGGCCTCGATGTGACGCTGCTCGGCGACCACGCCTTCCAGGGCCGTCTCCTGCTCCTTGATGGCGCGCTCCTTGTCGGCGAATTCATGATGCAGGGCCGAGTACTTCAGCGTCAGCAGTTCCGCCCGCAGCCGGCGTTCCTGCTGCTTGAGCTCCTTGTAGCGTTCGGCGGTGCGCGCCTGGCGCTGCAGCTTATCCAGATATTTCTCAATTTCCTCACGCAAGTCATTGAGTCTACCCAGGTTTTCATGCGTATGCCGGATCCGGTTCTCGGTCTCGCGGCGGCGCTCCTTGTACTTGGAGATACCGGCGGCCTCTTCCAGGAAGATACGCAGTTCCTCCGGCTTGGCCTCGATCAGGCGCGAGATCATACCCTGTTCGATGATGGAGTAGCTGCGCGGCCCCAGGCCGGTGCCGAGGAAGATATCGGTGATGTCGCGACGCCGGCAGCGGGTGCCGTTGAGATAGTAGTTGGACTGGCCGTCGCGCGAGACCTGACGCTTGATCGAGATCTCGTTGTAGTGCGCGTACTGGCCGGTGACCTTGCCCTCGCTGTTGTCGAAGATCAGTTCGACGCTGGCATGCCCCACCGGCTTGCGGGCGTTGGAGCCGTTGAAGATGACATCCGCCATGGAGTCGCCGCGCAAATGCTTGGCCGAGGATTCGCCCATGACCCAGCGCACGGCGTCGATGGTGTTGGATTTGCCGCAGCCGTTGGGGCCGACGATGCCGACCAGGTTGGTCGGGATATGGATGGTGGTGGGGTCGACGAAGGACTTGAAACCGGCCAGTTTTATTTTGGTCAGACGCATCGGGGCAAGATACAGGATTCAGGATTCTGGATACAAGCTGACCCGGCACGGTCCGGGACTCCTTCCCGACGGTGGCGGCATCAGCACGGAATGGCGGGCAAACAGTCTGGAGCCCCGCCGCGCAAGTGCGGTATCCTACCACAATCGTCGGGGCCGGAACCGTGCACCGTCGAGCCCTGATCACCCCGGAGCCAGGCTCCGGCCACAGCAACCCGATCCCGTATCCCGACCCATGCCGTCCCAGCCCAGTAAAGACCTCGAAACCTTCGATAACCCACAGCCCGAACGCGACTACACCATCCGCATCCGGGTGCCCGAGTTCACCTGTCTGTGCCCCAAGACCGGTCAGCCGGACTTCGCCACCCTGGACCTGGAATACGTGCCCGAGCACAAATGCGTCGAGCTGAAATCACTCAAGCTCTATGTCTGGTCCTTCCGTGACGAGGGCGCCTTCCACGAGGCGGTGACCAATCGCATCCTCGACGATCTGGTGGCGGCCATCCAGCCGCGCTTCATGCGACTCACCGCCGAGTTCAACGTGCGCGGCGGCATCTATACCACCGTGGTGGCCGAATACCGCGCCGAGTACTGGCAGCCCGCCCCGCCCGTCAGCCTGCCCTGATCCGATGCCCCATGCCCTGGGCATCGACTTCGGCACCTCAGGTGTGCGCGCCTGCGCAATCGATTCTGATGGCAGCATCCTGGCCGAGGCGCGGACCGGCCTGCCCGCGCCGCAGCGCGCCGGCACGGCTGTGTCACAGGATCCCGGCCAGTGGTGGCAGGCCCTGGAGCGGGTACTCGATGAACTCGCGGCCCGCAGCGCCCTCGCGCGGGTCGAGCGGGTCGCCGTGGACGGCACCGCCGCCACCCTGCTGCTGTGCGCCCCCGACGGCACACCACTGACCCCGGCCCTGATGTACAACGATGCCCGTGCGGCCGACCCGCTGGCACACATCGCCGCCGCCGCACCGCCCGAGGCTCCGGTACACAGCGCCAGTTCGAGCCTGGCCAAGCTGCTGTGGCTGCGTGAGCGGTATCCAGTGCAGGGAGCACGCGCCCTGCACCAGGCCGAGTGGATTGCAGGGCGGCTGAGCGGGCGTTTCGATCAGGGCGACGAGAACAACGCGCTGAAACTGGGCTACGATCCGGTGCGGCGGCGCTGGCCGGAATGGCTGCAGCGGCTGGGGTTGGACGCCGGGCTGCTGCCGGCGATCCAGCCCGCCGGGACGCCGCTGAGGCCGCTGCTGCCGGACCTGGCCCGACGCTGGGGATTTCCGACGGCGGCGACCATATGCGCCGGCACCACCGACAGCACGGCCGCCGTGATCGCCACCGGCGCCAGCCGTCCCGGCCAGGCAGTGACAGTGCTGGGCTCGACCCTTGTGCTCAAGGTGCTGTCCCCGCAGCCGGTATTCGCCCCGGACTATGGCATCTACAGCCACCGGCTGGGTCAACTCTGGCTGGCGGGCGGCGCGTCCAATGCCGGCGGCGCAGTGCTGCGGCAGCACTTCAGCGAAGCCGATCTGGCTGCATTGACCCCGCGCCTGCGACCCGATCGCCCCACCTGTCTCGAATACTATCCTCTCCCCGCCCCCGGCGAGCGTTTCCCCTGGAACGATCCCGGACGCATGCCCAAGCTGCATCCGCGGCCGACGTCGGATCTGAAATTCTTCCAGGGCATACTGGAAGGGCTGGCGCGCATCGAACGCAGCGGCTATCGGCGACTGCGCGACCTGGGCGCCCCCTGGCCGACGCAGGTGCTGAGCAGTGGCGGCGGGGCGGGCAATGCACCCTGGCGGGCCATCCGGGCGCGACTGCTGCAATGTCAGGTGAGCCTGGCCCCGCAGCAGGAGGCCGCCTACGGCAGTGCCCGGCTGGCACAGGGACTGTAAACGGAGCGACACCATGACCGACTTCCCCCGCGGCTTCGCCTTCATGCTCGAAGGCCTGCGCCTGATCCAGCGTCCGCGCCTGCGCCGCTTCGTGCTGGTGCCGCTGCTGGTCAATCTGCTGCTGTTCGCCGGACTGCTCTACGCGGCCTATGGCTGGTTTCAGCAGTTGATGGCAATGGTGACGGGCTGGCTGCCGGCCTGGCTGGACTGGCTGCAGTACCTGCTGTGGCCGCTGCTGGCCATCAGCGCCCTGTTGATCATCTTCTACAGCTTCACCCTGGTGGCCAACCTGATCGCCGCCCCCTTCAACGGCCTGCTGGCCGAGGCGGTGGAGAAGCACCTGACCGATCAGCCCCTGCCCGGTGGCGAGAGTTGGAAACAGTTGCTGAAGGAACTGCCGGCCACCCTGCTGGCGGAGGTGCAGAAGCTGCTGTATTTCGTGCTCTGGGCCATCCCGGTGGGGCTGACCTTCCTGATCCCCGGGCTCAACCTGTTCGCGCCCTTTCTGTGGGCCCTGTTCAGCGCCTGGATGCTGGCCCTGGAATACCTGGATCCGCCGCTCGGCAACCATGGCCTGCTGTTCAAGGCGCAGCGGGCGCGCGCCCGCGAGCGGCGACTGCTGACCCTCGGCTTCGGCACCGGGGCGATGCTGATGACCATGATCCCGGTGCTGAACTTCATCGCCATGCCGGCGGCGGTGGCGGGGGCGACGGCGTTGTGGGTGAAGGGGATGAAAGATCTGGATCAGGCGGAGTAGGATGGGTGGAGCGCAGCGCAACCCATCATCGCAGGGCCGGGCCAGGGACCATGATGGGTTGCGGCGCGAAGCGCCTCCACCCATCCTACGCCTGTCCGCAGAGAAACCGCCGCAGCCGCTCAACCCCCTCCTCCAGCGCCTCCAGCGAGGTGGTGTAGGCGAAGCGCACATGCTCACCGGCGCGGTGATCGCCGAAGTCGATCCCGGGCGTGAGGGCCACGCCGGCCTCCTCCAGCAGCCGCTGCGAGAATTCGAAGCTGTTCCCGGTCAATGCCCTGCAGTTGGCATAGAGATAGAAGGCACCTTCGGGGGTGACTGGAATATCGAAACCCAGTTCACGCAGCGCGGGCAGCAGGAAATCGCGCCGTTGTCGGAAGGTCTCCCGGCGCTGTTCCAGGATTGCCCGCGTCTCGGGTGAGAAGGCGGCGAGTGCGGCGTGCTGGGAGAGGGTCCCGGCCGCCAGAAACAGATTCTGCGCCAGTACGTCCAGGTCGGCGGCATAATCGGCCGGGACGACCAGCCAGCCCAGGCGCCAGCCGGTCATGCCGAAGAATTTGGAGAAACTGTTGATGACGAAGATGTCCTCGCCGAACGCGAGCGCGGTGATGTCCTCGGCGTCATAGGTCAGGCCCTGGTAGATCTCGTCCACGATCAGGGCCGCGCCGCGGTTCCGGCACAGTTCGGCCAGTTCCGCCAGGGCGGCACGCGACAGCAGCGTACCGGAAGGATTGGCCGGCGTGGCGACCAGCAGTGCGGCCGTGTCGGCGCGCCAATGTGCCGCAGCCAGTTCCGGGGTGAGCTGATAGCCATCGGCCGCCCCCACCGGCACCGCCCGCACCACGCCCTCGACCAGCCGCACCAGGTTGCGGTTGCAGGGATAACCGGGGTCGGAGAGCATCACGCCCATGCCCGGATCGACCAGCGCCGCCAATGCCAGTTGCAGCGCACCCGAGGCACCCGGCGTGATCAGGATGCGGTTCGGATCGACGTCGACGCCGTAGCGCTCGCGATAATACCCGCTAACTGCCTGCCGCAGCGTGGCCAGCCCGCGTGCGGGCGTATAGTGCACCCGTCCGTCCTCCAGGGCCTGACGCCCGGCTGCGACAATCGGCTGCGGCGTGGCGAAATCCGGCTCACCGATCTCCAGATGCACGATATTCCGACCGCTCGCCTCCAGTTCACGCGCTCGCTCCAGCAGGCGCATGACATGAAACGGGCGGATGTCCCCCAGGCGTGCGGCCCGCGGCGGCATCAGGGGGCCTCGGCGCGTCCCGGCGCAGCGCTCCGGCAGGCGCGGTGCAGTCGCCGCAGCAGGGCGACATCGACACAGTCGGCCTCGCCCGCCTCGCCTGCCAGCAGCCGGAACGGCTGACCGGGTTCGCCCAGCTGATCCACCACTAGGGCGGCGCCGCTGAAATCCTGCCCCCGGGTGTAATGGCTGACCGTGATCAGGGTGGGGATGTCGGCCGCCAGTGCCGAAATCAGGCCGTTGTGCGAGTCCTCCAGGGCCAGACAGGCCTGCGGGCTCAGTTGCATGGCCTCGAGGGTATAGTGATAGATATCCGGGGCGGGCTTCTTGCTGGGAACGATGCCACCCGCCGCGATCAACTCGAACCAGTCCTCCGCATCCGGTGCGAGACTCGCCTTGAGCAGAGCGATGACGTTATCCGGTGTGGTCGTGGTGGCGATGGCCAGCCGCAGTCCGGCGGCGCGGGCCTCCTCCAGCAGCCGCCGCACCCCGGGGCGCAGCGGCACCCCGCCCCCGGCAACACGTTCGGTATAGATGCGGGTCTTGGCCTTGTGCAGATCGGCGATCCAGGCATCCAGGTCGGCGGGCGGACTGAAGGCAGGCCGGTATTTCTCCAGGAAGAAACGGATACGCTCGCGCCCGCCGGTCACGCCCAGCAGATCACCATAGGTGGCCTGATCCCAGTGCCAGTCCAGTCCGGCCGCGGCGAACGCGGCGTTGAAGGCCTCACGGTGGACCTCCTCGGTCTCGGCCAGGGTTCCGTCCACATCAAACAGCAATGCCTGTAATTCCGTCATCGAATGGGCTTCTCCAGGATATGAAGGCGGCCAAGCTTACCCGAGCCGGGGCCGGTTTTCATCGTCACGGCCCTGCAGGCGGGAAAATCGCCCGTCTGCGGGCTTGACTCGGGCTCCCTGTATCCCGAAACTTACCCGCTTGTAGTTTTTCGCCGTGACGGTCCGTCGGCGTTGAACCGGGACAATCCGCAGTCACCGATCCATGTAGGAGAGCTGGATGGCTACCAAGAAAAAGGCCACCGCCAAGAAGAAGGCGGTTGCAAAGAAGGCAGCGAAAACCGCAGTCAAGAAAAAGGCCGCGCCCGCCAAGAAGGCCGCGGTGAAGAAAAAAGCAGCGGTCAAGAAAGCTGCCGCCGGGAAAACGGCTGCCAAAAAGAGCGCAGGCAAGAAGACGACGGCAAAGAAAGCCACGGTGAAGAAAAAGGCCGCGGTGAAGAAGGCTGCGGCGAAAAAACCGGCAGCCAGAAAGGCGCCCGCGGCAGACAAGGTCGGCGGCAAGGGTACCACGCTGATCGAAGAGATCGCGCCCTACCAGGAAGCGGCCGGCGAGGAGTACATGAACGAGGACCAGAAGTCGCACTTCCGCGACCTGCTCTGGGCCTGGAAACGTGAACTGATGGAAGAGGTCGACCGGACCGTGCATCACATGCAGGACGAGGCGGCCAACTTCCCCGACCCCAACGACCGTGCGACCCAGGAATCCGAGTTCAGTCTCGAGCTGCGCACCCGCGACCGCGAGCGCAAACTGATCAAGAAGATCGACGAGGCGCTGGACAAGCTGGATCATGACGAGTACGGCTACTGCGAATCCTGCGGCATCGAGATCGGCATCCGCCGACTGGAGGCCCGTCCCACTGCGACGCTGTGCATCGACTGCAAGACCCTCGACGAGATCCGCGAGAAGCACATGGGCAAATAGGTCCGCAGGCGCGTATGCTGGTTCCGGAATCGTCCCTGTTCCGTCCGGACAGGGACGGACCGGAGCGGCCCGGCGTCAGTTCCCTCCCTTCGCATGGGTTGGATAGAATCCCCCCATGAACCACATCCCCTATCGCGGCCGCTTCGCACCCTCTCCCACCGGGCCGCTGCATATCGGCTCCCTGATCGCCGCCATGGCGAGTTATCTGGATGCCCGCAGCCGGAGCGGACACTGGCTGGTGCGCATGGAGGACCTGGATCCGCCGCGCGAGATGCCGGGGGCGGCCGACAGCATCCTGCACACCCTTGACCGGTTCGGTTTCGAATGGGACGGGCCGGTCTGGTATCAGAGCCGGCGCAGCGAGGTCTATCAGGCGGAACTCGAGCGGCTGCTCGCCGGCGGGCAGGCCTTTCACTGCGGCTGCAGCCGACAGGACATCCTGCAGGACGCCCGTTTCGGTGCCGAGGGGCCGATCTATCCGGGAACCTGCCGCGAGGGCCTGCCGTCAGGCAAAAGGCCGCGGGCGGTGAGGCTGCGGGTTGCGGATGCGGAAATCGGCCTGCAGGACCGGCTGCAGGGGCGCATCTGCCAGAACCTCGGCCGGGAGTTGGGTGACTTCGTCATCCGCCGTGCCGATGGCCTGTTTGCCTACCAGCTCGCCGTGGTCATCGACGACGCCGACCAGGGCATTACCGATGTGGTGCGCGGCAGTGACCTGCTGGGCTCGACGCCGCGCCAGTGCTGGCTGCAGACCCAACTCGGCCTGCCGCGGCCCAACTACATGCACGTTCCCGTCGCGGTCAATGCCGCGGGTGACAAGCTGAGCAAACAGACCCATGCGCCGGGACTGGAGGACGCCGATCCCGTGGAAATGCTGTGGCGGGCCGCCGCCTTTCTGGAACTCAGCCCGCCTGAGCGGCTGCGGGCAGCGTCGCTGAGCAGTTTCTGGGACTGGGCCCTGAATCACTGGCAGGTGGACAGGCTCAGGGGAATCCTGACAAAGCCGGCGCCGGATCAGATCTGATCCGGGCGTCGGACCGGCAGCCCACCGCTCAGGGTTTGATATAGGTAAAACCCTGTTGCTGCAGATGTGATACCTCGGCCACGCCGCTGGGCACGATATCCTCTTCGTTGACGTAATGCAGATCGGCGGCAATATCCACGTTGCGTCCGCGCACGGTGTTGTTGCAGACGTTGAATTTCACCCCCTGGCCGCGCAGCCCATCGATACGCGCTGCCATCTTCTGATCGGCGTTGCCGATTCTGAACTTTTCCAGCCGTTCGCCGGCTTCGGGGGTCAGCAGCAAACTCAGGCCATTGCCGTGCATCACGACACGCACATCCAGATTTTCAGCGCCAACCGCATTGATGTGGTTCTGGATATTGCGCATGGCAGCTGTCTGCAGCTTTGGATCATCATAATTGATGTGATAGACCACCTTCTGCTTTTCATAGTCCCCGGCCAGGCCTGCTGTGGAAAGCATCCCCAACAGGCCGGCCAGCACGGCGGCAATGATGTGTTTCATGATCTCGTTCCTCCTGACGCGGTGTAGATGAATCTGTTTTCGATGTTGCCGGCACTCCCTCACTAGAGATCCGGCAGCCGGTTTTTATTCCGGCTGCGTGTTCGCGTTGTCGTGCAGCCTCACCGCCATGACTCCACATGTACGGCCGCTCTGGGCTAGAATGGTGGCCTGCCCGTCGCGCGCGGGACTGGAAGCGGCCGCCGCGCCCTGATCAAGCGGCCGGCGCAGGCAACCCATCGGCACCAGGAGGCTCTATGTCGGATATCAAGGTCCATCCCGTTCCGGATGACTTCGCGGCCAACGCCCTGATCGACACGGCGCAGTACGACAGCATGTACCGCCGTTCGATCGAGGATCCCGAGGGCTTCTGGTCCGAACAGGCCGAACAGTTCCTGACCTGGTTCAAGCCCTGGGACAAGGTGTTGGAATGGGACTATCACCAGGCGCATATCCGCTGGTTCGAGGGCGGCAGGCTCAATGCCTGCTACAACTGCCTTGACCGCCACCTGGACAGCCGCGGCAACCAGACCGCCCTGATCTGGGAAGGCGACGATCCCGCCATGGACAAGACGCTGAGCTATCGCGAACTCCACACAGCCGTGTGCAGGTTCGCCAATGCGCTCAAATCGCGGGGAGTGAAAAAGGGCGACCGTGTCTGCATCTACATGCCCATGATCCCCGAGGCCTGCATCGCCATGCTCGCCTGTGCGCGCATCGGGGCGGTGCATTCGGTGGTCTTCGGCGGCTTCTCGCCGGAATCGCTCAAGGACCGCATTCTGGATTCGGACTGCCGGGTCGTTGTGACCGCCGACGAGGGTGTGCGCGGCGGGCGCCACGTGCCGCTCAAGGCCAACGCCGACAAGGCGCTCAACGCATGCCCCGATGTGCACACGGTATTCACCGTCAAGCGTACCGGCGGCAATGTGGACTGGCATCCGGAACGTGACGTCTGGTACCACGAGGAAGTGGCCGAGGCCTCCGCCGACTGTCCGGCCGAGGAAATGGATGCCGAGGATCCGCTGTTCATCCTCTATACCTCGGGTTCCACCGGCAAGCCCAAGGGCGTGCTTCACACCACCGGCGGCTACCTGCTCTATTGCGCCATCACCCACAAGTACACCTTCGATTACCATGACGGCGATATCTACTGGTGCACCGCCGATGTGGGGTGGATCACGGGCCATTCCTACATCGTCTACGGTCCGCTGGCCAATGGCGCCATCAGCCTCGTATTCGAAGGTGTTCCCACCTGGCCGGATGCCTCGCGTTTCTGGCAGGTGGTGGACAAGCACCGGGTCAACACCTTCTATACCGCGCCAACCGCCATCCGCGCCCTGATGCGCGAGGGCGAGGCGCCGGTGCAGGCAACCGAGCGCAGTTCGCTCAAGCTGCTCGGGACCGTGGGCGAACCCATCAACCCGGAGGCCTGGGAATGGTATTACAACGTGGTGGGCGACGGCCGCTGCCCGATCGTGGATACCTGGTGGCAGACCGAGACCGGCGGCCACATGATCACCTCCCTGCCCGGTGCCATCCCGATGAAACCCGGCTCGGCCACCCGCCCCTTCTTCGGCGTCGTGCCGGGTATCGTCGACAACGAGGGTAAACTGCTCGAAGGCGAATGTGAGGGCAGCCTGGTCATCACCCGCCCCTGGCCCGGCCAGATGCGCACCGTCTACGGTGACCACCAGCGCTTCATCGACACCTATTTCAAGGCCTTTCCGGGCTACTACTTCTCCGGCGACGGTGCCCGCCGCGACGCCGACGGCGACTACTGGATCACCGGCCGGGTGGACGATGTGCTCAATGTCTCCGGCCACCGGCTGGGCACAGCCGAGGTGGAAAGCGCACTGGTGCTGCACAAGGCGGTAGCCGAGGCCGCGGTGGTCGGTTATCCCCACGATGTCAAGGGTCAGGGCATCTACGCCTATGTCACCCTGGTCAAGGATATCGAGCCCAGTGACGAACTGCGTCAGGAACTGGTGGACCTGGTCCGCGAGGAAATCGGCCCCATCGCCAAGCCTGATGTCATTCAATGGGCGCCGGCCCTGCCCAAGACCCGTTCGGGCAAGATCATGCGCCGCATCCTGCGCAAGATCGCCGCCAATGAACTGGACACGCTGGGGGATACCTCCACCCTGGCCGATCCGGGCGTGGTCGACGAGTTGACCGCAAACCGCGCCAATCAGTAGCTGACAGATCAACCACCCGGAAAGGGCCGCTGCATGGATATTACCCAGCTGTATGTACTGCTGGTCGAGCCATCCACCACCCAGCAACGCATCGTTCGCGACTGGCTTCAGGATTTCGGTATCGAACACCTGAGTTGCGCAGGCACGGCCGGCGAGGCGCTTACCCAGATCCAGGCAAAACGCCCCGATCTCGTCGTCAGCGCCATGCATCTGGCCGACCGGACCGGCACCGAACTGCTGCAGGAGATGCGTGGACTGTCCGCTGCGGAAGAGATCGGCTTCATCCTCATCTCCAGCGAGACCGGGTTTCGCTACCTGGAACCGCTGCGCCAGGCCGGTGTGACCGCCATCCTGCCCAAGCCCTTCGACCAGGAACAGCTCAAGCGCGCACTCTACTCCACCCTGGACTACCTGGAGCCTGGCACACTGCAACTGGGACACTACAGTGCCGAGGAGCTCAATCTCCTCCTGGTCGACGACATGCAGACCGGCCGGCGCTTCATGCGGCACATTCTTGAGCGGCTCGGCATCGAAAAAATCGACGAGGCCGCCAACGGCCGCGAGGCACGCGAACTCATCGACCACAATTTCTACGACCTGATCATCAGCGACTATTACATGCCCGAGATGGACGGCCAGGCACTGGTCGATTACATCCGCAACCAGAGCAGCCAGCCGGGCGTGCCGGTACTCATGGTCAGTTCACGCACCGATGAAAGCCGTATCGCCGCACTGCAGCAGAGCGGCGTATCGGCCGTATTCGACAAGCCCTTCGATGTCGAGACCCTGCGCCGCATGATCGAGACCGTGCTGGCCTGATCCCCGTCCGGGGCCTGCCCGACGAAATTTTGATGCCTGTCCGGACTGACCTCCAGGCTCAGCTTCAGCCGCCCCCGCTCGCCCTCTCCCACCATCCCTGCCCTGCCCGTGGTCCTGCCCGGATCGGAACGGCTGCAGGGTGGAAAAAACATAACACTCTGTTTATTAGAAATTAATCCTAACTCTGCGGCGCCTGCAACAGGGGCGTTGCAGCGCCCTGCCTGTCCTGTGTTCAAGTCGTCAGGAGAAATGCCGCTACCTGAACTAGAATCAGATGTCAAGGATTTGGCGCTCAAATCGCCCCGGCCGGGACAACCTGAAGGAAGTGTCAGTGCCGAGCACAACAACAACCGGAACTCAACGCACACGGGACCCACGGGCCCCTCGACCAGAGCGAGCTTTTATTATGAATGGCCTGAAATCTCTCTTTATTGTCAGCTTCGCCTTCGTCAGCCATCTCAGCCTCAATCAGGCCCATGCCGGCGCCGAGGACATTTATGCCGTACAGTTCTCCGCCGATGGCAGGCATCTGGTGACGGGTGGCTCCGGCGGCAACAGCCTCGAATATGACGAGAATTTCAGTGGCGGCATCAAGCTGTGGGATGTAAGCAGCGGCAAGCTGGTCAAGGCCTTCGGTCAGCAGGCGGATATACAGACCATCTTCGGTGAGCAGCACGGCCGGGTCGGCAAACGCCGCTGGAACATCCACAGCTTCAAGGACATCGTCGTCTCCGGCAACTATCCGGACGGCAAGGTGGTACTGCTGCCGAGCTCGCTGGGCCGGATCCAGGATCGCACCGACGTACAGCTGCCGGATCTGATCGGCGGTTATTTCAATCTTGACAGCAGGCAGCCGGCCCGCATCCCCTTGAGTGCCAAGCATCAGGCCAGCGGCTGCGATGCGGAAAACGCCTATGAATTCGTCGGCCCCGTCGCCGCCTCTGACAACGGCCGTTATGCCGCCGTCGTCGTCAACACCTGTAAGTCCGAAAACGACCGTCCGGTGCCCATCGCCCAGTACGATTCCACCCTGCATATCGTCGACCTGCAGGACATGAGCATCAAACGCACAGTGGAAAAGCTGGACTCGGGGATCTACGCCATCGGCGTGGCGAATCACGGCGAGCGTGTCGCCTACGTGGGTCGCGACCAGTTCGCCGTACTCGACCTGAAAGATCAGGACAAGCGCGTCATCGAGGAATATCCCGATGCGGTGTATCAGGTACCACGCCAGTTCAGCACCCTTTACTTCAATGAAGAGGCCACCCGTCTGGTGTCCCTGCACTTCATCTATGACATCGAAACCGGTAACGAGAAAGAGCTGGCCTGGAGTGAGAATTCGGCCGTCAACAAGGGCCGCACTTCCTCTGTCAGTGTCTCGCCCGATCTCAACTATTTCGTGCTGGTCAAGCCCAAGCGCTCCTTCATCACTTTCGACGAGAAGGGTCTGCCGCGCTCCTACGGCAAGGCCGACAAGGTCTTCGTGGTGGACGTCCAGACCGGCGAAGAGCGGGAACTGCAGGTAACCGACGCCCGCACCGAGGGCAAGCGCTGCGCCACCGATGTCTCGCCTGACAGCCGCCGCGTCGCCGTGGCCTGTGCCGGCGGTCTGATCAAGGTCTTCGACGCCAGTTCCGGAAACCTGGTGTGGGAACAGCGCAACGTAGGCTACAAGCGCCATGATCTGGACAAGAACCTGATCAAGGTACAGCATGATGCGCCGGCCCGGCCGCTGTATTCATACATCCAGACGATGCACACCCGGATGAACTGATCCCGGCGGTTCGCGGGGAACCGAAAATGCGGCTGATCGCTCAGCCGCATTTATTATTGCTGCGTTTTCGCCCTACCAGGCATAGGCACTGGATACCACCAACAGCCCCATTAAATACACAATCCAGGGCCACCGGTAGAACCGAACCCGCATGAACCAATCCAGAATCTTCATCCCCAGATAAATGAATACCATATATATCGGAATGACCTGAACCGATGTCAGGTGGAATAATTCGCCCGGAAGATAGTAGGCGTAGTATTCGCCCAGAAGCAGGAGAAACAGAAGATTGCCGCAGACTTCGTAGAACAGGGGGGCGTCAAGGCCTATCACGATCGCATAGATGCGGTCTCTGTTGAATTGCTTCGGCAAGCGTTTTGCCAGCACCTGCCGAAAAAAATACAGATGCACACCATAGACAGGCCAGATGATGAATGCCAGCAGGGAGATGTCGCCGTCATACAGGGGGAGGATCCGGTATTCCCACAGTTTGCGGCCAACCAGGGCTTCATAACCGGAATTAACCAGAATTTCGCAAGTTACCGCAACAAGAAACACGGTAGCGGCATACAAGCCGACTTCCAGTGCATCGATACGAAAGGGGCCGCGCATCAAGCGCCGGTTCAACACCCAGGAAAACCCGAGAAAGATCAGGCCGCACAGGATACCGATCAGGAATACATGGGTATCAGTCTGCATTTTTGTTACCCCGGTTCACACAGAAAAAGGGGACCTGAGGGCCCCCTTTCCTGAGACAGCGATCGCCTTACCGACGTCATTCAGACAAAGCGCGTCAACTCCGATATTTCGAATACACCGTTGGGAGATAGCCGCGGCGCTGTCATGCGCTGCGCAATGACGCAGTCCCGCTTATATTACTCGTTGACGGCCTTCATGCTCAGGCGGATGCGGCCCTGCTTGTCCACTTCCAGCACCTTGACCCTGACCACGTCGCCCTCACTCAGCTTGTCGCTGACGTTCTGCACGCGCTCCTCGCAGATCTGGGAGATGTGCACCAGGCCGTCCTTGCCGGGCAGGATGGTCACGAATGCGCCGAAGTCCATCAGCTTGACCACCTTGCCCTCGTAGATCTTGCCCACCTCGACGTCGGCGGTCAGCTGTTCGATGCGCTTGCGCGCTTCCTCACCGGCGGTGGCATCGATGGAGGCGATCTTCACGTTGCCATTGTCGTCGATGTCGACGCTGGTGCCGGTCTCCTCGGTGATGGCGCGGATGGTGGCACCGCCCTTGCCGATCACGTCGCGGATCTTGTCCGGATTGATCTTCATGGTGATGTAGCGCGGCGCGAACTTGGACATGTCCTCGCGCGGCGCGGAGATGACCTTGTTCATCTCGCCCAGGATGTGCAGCCGGCCCTGATGGGCCTGTTCCAGCGCCACCTCCATGATCTCGCGTGTGATGCCGTCGATCTTGATGTCCATCTGCAGCGCGGTCACGCCATCGCTGGTGCCGGCCACCTTGAAGTCCATGTCGCCGAGATGATCCTCGTCGCCCATGATGTCGGTCAGCACGGCATAGTTGTCACCTTCCTTGATCAGGCCCATGGCCACACCCGCCACCGGCGCCTTGATCGGCACCCCGGCGTCCATCATCGCCAGGCTGCTGCCGCACACGCTGGCCATGGAACTGGAGCCGTTGGATTCGGTGATCTCGGAGACCACGCGGATGCTGTAGGGGAAGCCTTCCTGGGGCGGCATCACTGCGGCCACGCCGCGCTTGGCCAGCCGGCCGTGGCCGATCTCGCGGCGCTTGGGCGAGCCCACGCGGCCGGTCTCGCCCACGCAGTAAGGCGGAAAATTGTAATGCAGCATGAAGTGCTCACGGCGCTCGCCCTGAATGGCGTCGATGATCTGGGCGTCGCGAGCCGTGCCCAGGGTAGTGACCACCAGGGCCTGGGTCTCGCCGCGGGTGAACAGGGCCGAGCCGTGAACGCGGGGCAGCACGCCGGTGCGGATGGTGATCGGGCGTACAGTCTTAGTGTCGCGGCCGTCGATGCGCTTCTCACCCGCCAGGATGCGATCACGTACGATGCGTTTTTCCAGCTTCTCGATGGCGGACTGCACGGCGGCCTCATCGAAGGCCGGATCGGCACCCTCGCCGCACAGCTTCTGGACGATCTCCTCGCGCACGGCATCCAGACGGCCGTAGCGATCCATTTTCTCGGCGATCTGGTAGGCCTCGGTCAGCGCCTCCCTGCCGGCGGCGGCCACGGCATCGGCCACGTCGGTATCGGTAGCGGCCGCGGTCAGTTCCCAGACCGGCTTGCCGGCCTCGGCCTTGAGCTCGTTGATGGCGTTGATGGCCGCCTGGAACTGTTCGTGGCCGTACATGACCGCCCCGAGCATGGTCTCCTCGGACAACTCCCTGGCTTCGGACTCGACCATCAGCACGGCATTGGCCGTGCCGGCCACCACCAGGTCGAGTTGGGACTCTTCCAGCTGGCTATGGGTCGGGTTGAGTACGTAGTTGCCGTCGATGTAGCCGACCCGGGCGGCACCGATGGGGCCGTTGAAGGGCAGACCGGAGATGCTGAGCGCGGCGGAGGTGCCGATCAGGGAAGGTATATCCGGGTCGACTTCGGGATTCAGGGAGAGAACAGTGGCGACGACCTGGACTTCGTTGGTGAAACCTTTGGGAAAGAGCGGACGGATCGGGCGGTCAATGAGGCGGGATACCAGAGTCTCGTTCTCGCTCGGCCTGCCCTCGCGCCGGAAGAAACCGCCCGGGATCTTGCCCGCCGAATAGGTACGTTCCTGGTAGTCCACCGTCAGCGGGAAGAAGTCGCGCCCTTCCATCGCCTTCTTGTTGCCGACCACGGTGACCAGCACCACGGTCTCGTCCATGTTGACCATCACGGCCCCGGTGGCCTGGCGGGCGATCTCGCCGGTCTCCAGGGTTACGTTGTGCTCACCGAACTGAAAGCTCTTTTTGACTAAACTCACGGGCAGATCCTGTTTTGGCGGTTGTTCGCTGGTATCGCGCTGTTGTTCCAGTGGACGGTCAGCGACGCAGACCCAGACGACTGATCAGGTCCTGGTAACGCTTGGTGTCCTTGCGCTTGAGGTAATCCAGCAGCTTGCGGCGCTGATTGACCATGCGCAGCAGACCGCGGCGGGAATGGTGATCCTGCTTGTGAGCGGAGAAGTGGTCCTGCAGGTGGGTGATGCGCGCGGACAGCAGCGCAACCTGCACCTCGGGCGAACCGGTATCTTCCGGCGCCTGCTGGAAATCCTTGACGATTTCGCTCTTCTGTTCAGCCGACAGTGATGACATCTGTTTACTCTCTCCCAAAAATACGGATGTATCGAAGCCGCGTATTGTAACTTCCCCCCAGAGGGGCCACAAGTTCCAATCGCGGCAGAAACTTAGCCCACTCCGGAGGGCAGTTCAGCGGGCACCCATCAAGCGGCGGGGGGCGACCCGGCCGTCATCCAGGATCTGGCCCATGCCGAGGAAGCGGTCGCCATTCTGGTACATGCGCACCCATCCGCTGGTGGGGGCATGCGGCACCTGCACCGGCTGGCCCTGACGCACATAGTAGGCGGCATCGTCATTGAGCCGGACATCCGGCCACTGGGCCAGGGCGCTCTCGATCGGTAGCAGGAGCGCGTCCAGATCCTCGAAACCATCTTCAGACAGTTCCTTAAGCTTTTCCAAAGTCACCATTTTTTCGCTGTCATACGGCCCCACGCCCAGGCGCCTCAGGGCGGCGACGTGGGCGCCGCAGCCGAGCGCCTCACCGATATCCTCGGCCAGGGTGCGCACATAGGTGCCCTTGGTGCAGTGGACATCGAGGTCGAAGAAAGGCAGATCCATCGATTCGAGGATCAGCTTGTGAATGGTCACATGCCGGGGTTCACGTTCGACCTCCACCCCCTGACGGGCCAGCTTGTACAGCCGCTGCCCCTGGTGCTTGACGGCCGAGTACATGGGCGGAATCTGGACGATCTCGCCGCGGAAGCCGGCCAGCACTGACTCAAGGCGGGCAGCGTCGATGCCCTCGACCGGCCGGGTCTCGGTCACCTCGCCCTCGGCATCGCCGGTGGCGGTCTTCTCGCCCAGCTTGCAGCGCACCTGATAGTGCTTGTCGGCGTCCAGCAGAAAGCCTGAGGCCTTGGTCGCCTCGCCCAGGCAGATGGGCAGCAGGCCGCTGGCAAGCGGATCCAGGCTGCCGGTATGCCCGGCCTTGCGGGCCTTGAACAGTCGTTTGACGCTCTGCAACGCCTCGTTGGATGTGATACCGGTGGGCTTGTCCAGCAACAGGATGCCGTTGACGTTTCTGCCCTTGGGACGATGACGCGCCATCGTTGTCTCTACCTCGGCTGTGAATGATTCATGAAACTTGATCGTAGGTCGGGTTAGCACAGCGTAACCCGACATTTCTGCGGCCAACGTCGGATTACGCCCTGCGGGCTGATCCGACCTACGCTACTTTGGTGGATTACGTGGCGATTTCCCACAGGCCCTGCTAGTCCCGGTGCCGGGCCTTGTCCTCGGTCACGGCCTGCTCGATCAGCGCATCCAGGCGGCTGCCGCGTTCGATGGACTCGTCATAGACGAAATGCAGTTCGGGAACGGTGCGGGTCAGCATGCGCCGGCCCAGTTCCCGACGCAGGAAACCGGCGGCCCGTCGCAGCACCTCCAGCGACTGACGCTGCACCTCGGCATCACCCAGTACCGTTATGTAGACCTTGGCATGGCTGAAATCGCGCGACACATGGACTGCCGAGACGGTGGTCATACCCAGGCGCGGATCCTTGATCTCCTCGCGCACGAGCATGGCCAGTTCTCGCTGGATCTGTTCGCCGACACGGCGGGTTCGTGGATAGTCTTTGGGCATAGGCGTACAACGGGCACCGGCGGCGGCCGCGGACGGATCAGACCGTGCGGCTCACCTCGGTACGCTCGAAGACCTCGATCTGGTCGCCGGGCTTGACATCATTGTAGTCCTTCACGCCGATGCCGCACTCGGTGCCGGCCCGCACCTCGCTGACATCGTCCTTGTGGCGGCGCAGGGACTCCAGCTCGCCCTCGTAGACGACCACGTTGTCGCGCAGCACGCGGATGGGCGCGCTGCGCCGGACCACACCCTCGACCACCATGGAACCGGCGATGGCACCGAACTTGGAGGAACGGAACACGTCCTTGACCTCGGCCAGGCCGATGATCTCCTCGCGGATCTCGGGCGAAAGCAGTCCGCTGATGGCCTTCTTGACCTCGTCGATAGCGTCGTAGATGACACTGTAATAGTGCAGGTCGACGCCCTGCTCCTCGACCAGCCTGCGGGCGGCGGCATCGGCACGGACATTGAAGCCGATCATGATGGCGCCGGAGGCGGCGGCCAGGTTGACGTCGGACTCGTTGATGCCGCCGACGCCCCCGGAGACCACCTTGACCCGGACCTCGTCGTTGGACAGTTTGGTCAAGGCATCGCGTAGCGCCTCCAGGCTGCCCTGAACGTCGGCCTTGAGCACCAGGTTGACGTCGCTGACCTCGCCCTCGCTCATCTGATTGAAGACCTCGTCCAGACGCGCCTGCTTCTGGCGGGCCAGGCGGGTGTCGCGGGACTTGTCCTGGCGGAAGCTGGCCACTTCGCGCGCCTTGCGCTCGTCCTTGACCACCATGACATCATCGCCGGCGTTGGGGGTGCCGGACAAACCCAGCACCAGCGCCGGAATGGTCGGACCGGCCTCTTCGATCTGCTCACCCTTCTCGTCGAACATGGCACGCACGCGGCCATACTCACTGCCGCTCAGGATCACGTCGCCCTTGTGCAGAATGCCGTTGCGCACCAGCACGGTGGCGACCGGACCGCGCCCGCGGTCAAGGCTGGATTCGATGATCACGCCATTGGCCGGGCAGTCGATGACCGCCTTGAGTTCCATCACTTCGGCCTGCAGCAGCACCGCCTCGAGCAGCTGGTCGACGCCCTCGCCGGTGTGGGCGGAGACATTGACGAACTGGGTGTCGCCGCCCCAGTCCTCGGGAATGACCTCGTGCTGGGCGAGTTCGTTCTTGACCCGGTCCGGATCGGCCTCGGGCTTGTCGATCTTGTTCACCGCCACCACCAGCGGCACGCCGGCGGCCCTGGCGTGCTGGATGGCCTCCTCGGTCTGCGGCATGACGCCGTCATCGGCAGCCACCACCAGGATGACGATATCCGTGATCTGGGCACCGCGGGCGCGCATGGCGGTAAAGGCCGCATGGCCCGGTGTATCCAGGAAGGAGATGCTGCCCTTGTCGGTGTCGACGTGATAGGCACCGATGTGCTGAGTGATCCCGCCGGCCTCGCCCGCAGCCACCTTGGTACGGCGGATGTAGTCGAGCAGCGAGGTCTTGCCGTGATCGACGTGGCCCATGATGGTCACGACCGGAGCGCGGGAAACCCGTTCGCCCTCGACCTCGGTCTGCACCAGTTCCTCCTCGATCTCGTTCTCGCTGAGCAGCTTGGGCTTGTGGCCCATTTCCTCGACGATGAGCTGAGCGGTTTCCTGGTCAAGCACCTCGTTGATGGTCGCCATCACGCCCATCTTCATGAGTACCTTGATCAGCTCGGCGGCCTTGACCGACATCTTCTGCGCCAGTTCGGCGACCGTGATGCTCTCGGGGATGCCGACCTCACGCACAATCGGCGCGGTCGGCTTCTCGAAGCCGTGCTTGTCGGAACTGCTGAGGGAAACCGACCTCTGGCGCGATTTCTTGCGCCGCTTGCCGCTCTTGTCGGCGGAGACGTGCAATTCCTCGCGGCCGTACTTGCGGCTCTGCTTGCGGTCTTCATCCGCGGCCGGCTCGGCATGGCGCTTGTGCTTGGGCTGCTTCTTGCCCTTGCCCTTGTCGGCTTCCGGCGCGGCCCCCGGCTTGGCCTCGGCGGCCTGCTGGCGCGCCTGTTCCTCGACAATGCGCTGAGCCTCGGCCTCGCGCGCGGCCGCTTCCTCGGCCTGCTTGCGCTCGGCCTCCTCACGGGCCTGGCGCTCGGCCTCTTCCTTCGCCTTGCGTTCTTCCTCGGCCTTGCGTGCGGCGGCCTCCTCGGCCTCCTGACGGGCGCGTTCCTCGGCCTCGGCCTGCAGCCGCTTCTCCTCTTCCTCCAGGATGTCGCTGCGCTTGACGTAGGTGCGCTTCTTGCGCACTTCGACCGTGACCGTCTTGGTCGTGGTGGTGCGACCCTGGGCCGAGGGGACCTTCAGTTCACTGTGGGTCTTGCGCTTGAGCGTGATCTTCTTCGGCCCGGACTCTTCCTGCTTGCCCAGCTTGCCGTGGCTCTTGCGCAGATAGGCCAACAATTCCATCTTCTCGTCGTCGGAGATGGTGTCGTCCGCGCCACCCACACTGATCCCGGCGTTGCCGAGCTGGGTGAGCAGGCGGTCGACCGGAATCCCGACGACTTCAGCGAATTGTTTGACTGTGACTTCCGACATAATTTCTCTCTTCTCCCGAACGGTCATGGCGCCATGACCGGCTCCCTCACCCCGACCCTCTCCCTGAGGGAGAGGGGGACAGAGAGCGCGCTGCGCGCGGTTCTATTGCCTGGTTAACCCTGCTGCTCTTCCGCGAACCAGGGAGCGCGCGCGGCCATGATCAGGGCACCGGCGCGATCTTCGTCCATATCCTCTGCGATTTCCTGCAACTCGTCGACGGCAAGCTCGGCCAGGTCCTCCTGGGTGCACACACCCTTGGCCGCCAGCTTGTAGGCCAGATCCTGATCCATGCCCTCCAGATCGAGCAGATCCTGAGCCGGCTCGGTGTCCGGCATCTGCTCCTCGCTCTGGATCGCCTTGGTCAGGAGCACGTCACGGGCACGCCCGCGCAGCTCCTCGACGATCTCCTCGTCGAACTCCTCGACCTGAACCAGCTCCGAGGCCGGCACATAGGCGATCTCGTCGATGCTGGAAAAGCCTTCCTGCACCAGGATGGCGGCGATCTCCTCGTCGACGTCCAGCTGCTCCATGAACATCTGCTGCAGCTGCTGGGCCTCCTGCTCGCTCTTCTGCTCGGCGTCTTCCACCGTCATCACGTTGAGCTCCCAGCCGGAAAGCTGGCTGGCCAGGCGCACGTTCTGGCCGCCGCGGCCGATGGCCTGCGAGAGCTGCTCCTCGGCCACCGCGATGTCCATGCTGTGGGTATCCTCGTCCACCACGATCGAGACCACCTCGGCCGGCGACATGGCGTTGATGACGAACTGGGCCGGATTCTCGTCCCAGAGAATGATGTCGACACGCTCGCCGGCCAGTTCATTGGACACGGCCTGCACGCGCGAGCCGCGCATGCCCACGCAGGCGCCGACCGGATCGATGCGCGGATCCAGCGAGCGCACCGCGATCTTGGCGCGCAGGCCGGGATCGCGCGCCGCGCCCAGGATTTCGATCAGTTCCTGGCCGATCTCCGGCACCTCGATAGTGAACAGTTCGATCAGAAACTGCGGCGCGACGCGGCTGACGAACAGCTGCGGGCCGCGCGGCTCGGAACGCACATCGACCAGGAAGCCGCGCAGGCGGTCACCCGGGCGAACCGACTCGCGCGGGATCATCCACTCGCGCGGGATGAAGGCCTCAACGCCCTCGCCCAGATCCAGGTGGACATTGCCACGCTCGACCCGCTTGACGGTGCCGTTGACCAACGTGCCCTTCTTGTCCTCGTAGGCCTCCACCACCTGCGCCCGCTCGGCCTCGCGCACCTTCTGCACGATGACCTGCTTGGCGGTCTGGGCGGCGATGCGGCCGAATTCCTCGGACTCGATCGGCTCTTCTATATAGTCGCCCACCTCGATGCCCGGCTGCAGCTGCTGCGCGCGGGTGTAGAGCACCTGGTAGTCGGGGGATTCGAAATTCTCATCCTCGTCGTCGACGACCAGCCAGCGGCGGAAGGTCTCGTAGTCCCCCGTCCTGCGGTCGATTGCCACGCGCGCATCGATGCCGCCGCCGTGACGCTTCTTCGTGGCGGACGCCAGCGCCGCTTCGATGGCCTGGAAGATGATTTCTTTATCGACGCCCTTCTCGTTCGAGACGGCGTCGACCACCATTAAAATGTCTTTGCTCATGACTGCCTGTCTCCGACTGGCTACCCGAGTCGAAAAAATTACCCCTGAAATTCAGGGACCAATCGTGCCTGCTCGATCTGATCCAGCGGTAGGCACACTTCATTGCCCTTGTCGTCGACGATGACGACATCCTCCTGCCGCAGTCCCTGCAGCAGGCCGGTGAACTTGCGCTGCCCGCCCACCGGCAGACGCGTACGCAGCTTTACCCTGTTGCCCCGGAAGCGCTCAAAGTCCGCGGCCTGGAACAGCGGCCGGTCAAGCCCCGGGGAGGAAATCTCCAGGCTGTACTGGCCCGGCACCGGATCCTCCACGTCGAGGATGCCGCTGACCTGATGACTCACCGCGGTGCAGTCGTCCAGCGTAATGCCGGCCTCACTGTCTATATATATACGCAGCACGCTGTGTTTGCCGCTGGGGTGATACTCGATCCCCACCAGCTCGTAACCCAGTGCGCGCACCGCAGGTTCCAGCAGTTCCCGCAGCTTGAACGGATCATTGCGCATCTTTTCGCCGTGGTCGCCTTGCCCTGTCCGCACCGTTCAACCGGCACACCGCTGTCGCAAACAAAAAATGGGCCTACGGCCCACTCCAGGTGCCGGCCTGTTCCTGAATACAAGATAGCAGGCGCGGATATGAAAAGACCCCGAGAACGGGGCCACCTTTCACCTCAATCCCGGCTGCCAGGCTCGACAACCAACGCGGATTATAAAAGTCTCTGCAATGACTTGCAAGACAACAGCTTAGGATAATCATCCCGGCCCGGGCGTCGGGCACGACCCCAGCCGGTGCGGTTTATACCAATACAATCATGGCGTTATGGATCCTGACGGCCGCCCCGGGCGGGGGCGTCGTGGATACACCGTCCCCACGCCCGGCGACACGGCGGCGACATGTCCGGTCACAGCGGCCGCGTCGACGGCACATCCCTCCACCCATGCATGCGACACGCATGACATGAGCGCAAGTTACATCATTACCCATATCCTGTTATAATTGAGCGCTTTCACTCTAACAACAATAAATTGATCCCGATGCGGGTGCGCACGGGGCACAGGGATGGAGACAGAAAGAATATTTTGCAGTTGTCAAATCAATTCAAGAGGCCGACAAATCCATGCCTTCAATCAATACCGTCATCAAGCAACTCGGAGACACCTACCTCACCATCGCCGACTACCACAACTCCAAGGGTGTCTGGGTACGCATCGTCAAGAATGGTGAGCTGCTCGAACCGGCGTTCTTTTCCCTGGCCCAGTATGGCTCGTTCGACAAGGCCAAAAAGGCCGCCATCCGCTACCGCAACCAGCTGGTGCGCAAGTACAACGTGATTCCGCGCAAGCTGCGCGCGGCCGGGCCCTATGCCAACTATCGCGAAACCGATCCGCGCAACTTCACCGGCGTTGTGGGTGTAGGTCTGCAGCTGCACGAGAAGGACGGTTACTACCATGCGACCTGGAAGGCCCAGTGGTACCGCAAGGACACCGGCCTCAAGACCCGCAGCCTGTCGATCGCCAAGCACGGTTACAAGACAGCCTTCCGCACCCTGGTCAGGAAGCGGTTCGAGGAAACCGGCCAGGACGTCAAGCGCCTGCCGAGCGCCCCCGATCGCAAGGCGATGGCGGCGCACCTGAAGGAGCGCCTGGGTCCGAAATGGCGCAGTCTGATCAGCCCCAAATGGGACCAGTGGTGGGACGGGCGTTGAGCGCGTTCTGACATCCCGTGATAAAAAACGGCCCGTCATTCGACGGGCCGTTTTTTTGTGGAGCGGTTTTGGCTGTTTTCAAGCGTAGGATGGGTGGAGGCGCCTGCGCCGCAACCCATCAATTTCAACCGCACTGCGATGGGTTGCGCGTCGCTCCACCCATCCTACGATTCCTGCGTCTGCTCATCCGGCAACGTCTCGGCGGCCTCCTTTTTCGCCGCGGCCTGGTGGTCGCGCGCCAGCAGCAGGTAGACCGCCGGCACCACGTACAGGGTGAACAGGGTGCCGATGCCCAGGCCGGTGGCGATCACCAGGCCGATGTGCAGGCGGCTGACCGCACCGGGACCGGTGGCGAACAGCAGCGGCAGCATGGCCATGACCATGGCCAGGGTGGTCATGATGATGGGCCGCAGGCGGATGGCGGCGGCCTGCTCCACCGCCGCGCGCCGCGACAGCTTGTCGCGGATCTGCAGCTGGTTGGCAAATTCCACGATCAGGATGCCGTTCTTGGCGATCAGGCCGATCAGGGTAATCAGACCCACCTGGGTGTAGATGTTCACCGTCGCCCCGCCCACACCCAGAGTCATGAAGATCAGGGCGCCGGCAATGGACATGGGCACCGACACCAGGATGATCACCGGATCACGCCAGCTCTCGAACTGGGCGGCCAACACCAGGTAGATCACCAGGATGGACATGAAGAAGGTCAGGATCAGCGCGCTGCCCTGCTGGGTGAACTGGCGCGACATGCCGGTGTAGTCCCAGCCGAAGTTGCGCGGGAATTCCTCGGCGGCGATGGTCTCGAGACGGTTCAGCGCATCGCCCAGGGTCACGCCGCCGGCCATCACGCCCTGCACGGTCACGGCATTGAGCTGCTGGTGCTGGGTGCGCTGACTGGGCTCGACCTGCTCGCTCAGGCTGGCAAAGGAGGCCAGCGGCACCATGTCGCCGGAGGCCGTGGGTATGTAGTACTGCTTTAGGTCCTCCGGCTCGAGGCGGAACTCGCGCGCCACCTGGGGGATGACCTTGTAGCTGCGCCCCTCCAGATTGAAGCGATTGACATAGCCGCCGCCGAGCATGGAGCCGAGATTGGCGGCGATGTCCTGCATGCGGATGCCCAGGTCCGCCGCCCGGTCGCGGTCGATGACCAGGTTGACGCGTGGCCGGCTGAACTCCACCGTCTTCTGCAGGAAGATGAAATCGCCCGATTGCATGGCCCGGCCGATCAGCGTATCGGCCACCTGGTCCAGCTGCTCGTAGCCGGCATCGGTGGTGATGACGAACTGCACCGGCAGGCCGCCGCCCGAGCCGGGCAGGCTGGGCCGCGGGAAGACCGCGGTCTGGAACCCGGCGATGCCCGCCAGCTTGCCCTGCACCTCCGGCTGGACCTGCATCTGCGAGCGCTCGCGCCGGGTCGGGGGTTCCATCTTGAAGCCGCCGAACACGGTGCTGGCATCGCGCCCGAAGCCGAGGATCAGGAAGCTCTCGTGATACTCCGGAACGGACTCGAAGGCCTCCAGGATCTGGCGGGTGTAGATCTCGTTGTACTCCAGCGTGGCGGTCTGGGGGGCACGGGCCTGGAAGAACAGGATGCTCTGGTCCTCGGTGGGCGCCAGTTCGTTGGGCGTGGTGACGAACATGAAATAGATGCTCGCCAGGATCACGCCGGCGAAGGTCAGCACCACCGGCAGATAACTCAGCGCACCGTGCAGGCTGCGCTGGTAGCTGTCGGCCAGCCAGTTAAAGAAGCGCTCCACGCGCTGTTCGAAGCGCCCGGACTGGCCGTGGGGCTTGAGCACACGCGAGGAGACCATGGGCGAGAGCGTCAACGCGACCACGCCGGAAATGAGCACCGCCCCGGCCAGGGCGAAGGCGAACTCGGTGAACAGGGTGCCCACCAGTCCGCCCATGAAGCCGATCGGTGCGTACACCGCCACCAGGGTGGTGGTCATGGCGATGATGGGCAGGGCCAGCTCGCGCGCCCCCTTGAGTGCGGCTTCGATCCGACCCGACCCCTCCTCGATGTGGCGGTGCACGTTCTCCACCACGATGATGGCATCGTCGACCACCAGGCCGATGGCCAGCACCAGCGCCAGCAGGGTCAGCAGGTTCACCGAAAAGCCCAGCATCAGCATGATGATGCCGGCGCCGATCAGCGACAGTGGCACGGCGATGGCCGGGACGATGGCCGCCCGGATCGAGCCCAGGGTCAGGTAGATGACCACCAGTACGATCAGCACCGCCTCGCCGATGGTCTTGAACACCTCGTTGATGGAATCCTCGATGAAGACACTGGCATCGTAGGGGATGTGGGCCTGCAGGCCCTCGGGCATCTGACTGCGGATCTCCGGCATGACATCACGCACCAGGCGGGCCACATCCAGCGGGTTGGCCCCGGGCGCCTGTTCGATGCCGATGAAGATGGCCGGCTTGCCCTTGTACCAGTTGGTCGAATCGTAGTCCTCGGCACCCAGTTCGGGGACGGCGATGTCGCCCAGCCGCACCAGGCTGCCGTCCTCGGAACGCACCACCAGATCGCGGAAGTCCTGCGCCCGGCTGATGTCGGTGTTGGCGCCCAGATCGATGGCCACATAGGCGCCCTTGGACTGACCGACCGCCGCCAGGTAGTTGTTCTCGCGCAGCACCTCGGCGACCGTCCGGGCCGAAACCCCGAGCGCGGCCATGCGCTGCGGATCCAGCCAGATGCGCATGGCGAATATCTTGTTGCCGAGCAGTTCCGCCTTGGCCACGCCCGGCAGCGCCTGCAGCTTGGGCTGCACCACCCGCAGCAGATAGTCGGTGATCTGCGAGGGTGACATCTCTTCGCTGTAGTAGGCCATGTACATCAGCGCGGTGGTGTCGCCGGTGGTGGAGTCGATCACCGGATCCTCGGCCTCGGCCGGGAGCACATTGCGCTGGCTGGCCACCTTGGCCTGGATCTCGGCCACAGCGGCGTTGGCGTCGTAGTTCAGCTCCATGTGGGCCTCGATCACCGAACTCCCCTGGGTACTGCGGGCGAACAGATAGTCAATGCCGTTGGCCTCGGCAATGGCCTGCTGCAGCGGGGTGGTGATGAAGCCCTTGACCAGTTCGGAACTCGCACCGGGATAGGTGGTGGTCACGGTGACCACGGTGTTCTCGGTCTCGGGATACTGGCGTACCTCGAGCAGCCCGAGTGAGCGCAGGCCGATGACCAGGATCAGCAGGCTGACCACGCTGGCCAGCACCGGACGATGGACGAAGATATCGGTGAAGCGCTTCATTTACCGAACTCACCGGTCATTTCGGCCGAATTGTCGATGGTCACGGCCTGGCCGTTGCGCAGTTTGACCTGGCCGGCGCTGACCACCCGGTCACCGGCTTCCAGACCGCGGGTGATGCTGATGCGGCCGTCGCGCACCTCGCCGGTCTGCACCTGGCGGGTCTGGACGGTCAGGCTGCCGTCCTCCTGTTCCTGGATCAGAAACACGCTGCTGCCGTAGGGGTTGTAGACCACGGCCTGGCGCGGCAGGGTCAGGACCTCCTCGATCTCGGGCAGCCAGACCTCCACCTCGGCGAACATGCCGGGACGCAGGCGCTGATCGGGATTGGGCAGGGTGGCGCGTACCCGGATCTGGCGCGAACCCTGATCGATGCGCGACTCGAGCGCGCTGAGTGTGCCCTCGAAGGTCGCGTCGGGATAGGCCTGCACCGAGAGGGTCACGGTCTGGCCGGGTTCGAGATCGTCCAGGTAGCGTTCCGGCAGACTGAAATCGGCGTAGACCGGATCCAGCGCCTGCAGACTCACCACCGGATCTCCGGGGGTGAGGTACTGGCCCGGGTCGATCCGGCGGATACCCAGGCGGCCGGCAAAGGGCGCGCGCAGGGTCATCTTGTCCAGCCGCGCCCGCTGGGCGGCAACCGCGGCGGTGGCCTCGTCCAGGCTGGCGCGGGCCGCGTCCAGGTCGGACTGGGAGACGCTGTTCTCGCGCCGCAGTCGCTGGTTGCGCTCGAACTGCAGTTGCGCCAGTTTGCGCTGTGCCACCAGCCCCTCGAGCACAGCGCGGTCCACGCTGGCATCGAGTTGCAGCAGGACCTGGTCGGCCACGGCCGCCTGGCCCGAATCGAACCCCAGCGACTCCACCACGCCGGCAAGCTCCAGGGTCAGGTCGATGCCCTGGGATGCCGTCAGGCTGCCCACGGCCTGCAACTTCGGCTGCCAGCGCTGACGCTCGACCTCGGCGGCGGCCACGGTCGCCGGCGGCGGCGGCTGGGTCGCCTGCTCGATCATTTTCTGCATCTGCAGGTATTTCCAGCCGAAGATGCCGCCGAACAGGACGGCCAGCAACAGCAGGACGATGATCAGTCGCTTGATCACGGCATCACCTCATTTCCATTACAGGGCGCGGCGGCCGGGGCGGCCACGCATGAACGCGTATTCTGGACGACTTGGACTGGACGGTCCAGTCCAAATCTGTAAAAATTCCTGCCAACTTCATTGCCCACTCGATTGTGTCTCCCGATGTCCCGTACCCCTGCCCTCCAGTGCTCTCCACCGGCCGCCACCGAAAAACAGCTGGCCATCATCCAGGCGGCCACGCAGATATTCCTGGAACAGGGCTACGACCAGGCCAGCATGGAACGCATCGCCCGCGCGGCAGGGGTATCGAAGCAGACCATCTACAACCAGTTCGGCAACAAGGAGGCCCTGTTCCGGGCCATCATCACCCAGCGCTGCAGTGAACTGCTGGACACACTGCTGTCCTCCTCACCCGACGAGGACGGCATCGAGCGGATCCTGACCCGATTCGCCACCCTCCTGCTCGACAGCCTGCTGGAACCCTCGGCCCTGGCCCTGCACCGGCTGATCGTGGCCGAGAGCCGGCGCCTGCCGCGGGTCGGCCGGCTCTATTACGAATCCGGCCCCGAACGCGGCAACCGGCGGCTGGCCGAATACCTGCAGACCCTGTGCGAGCGCGGAATGCTCGACATCGAGGACCCTGACCTGGCCGCCCAGCAGTTCACCGGCGCCCTGCTCGGCTCGCTGCGCACCCGCGCCCTGGTCCTTGAGGAAGCGATCCCGCAGGCCGAGATCGATCGGGTGGTGCGGCACACGGTGCAGTGCTTTCTGGCCCTGCACCGGCCCTGCCGCTGATCCCGAACAGGCGCCACATCTGTCATTCCACGTTCCGGCTGGTAGAATTACGCACCTTTGCGCAGGCTCCACCCCGGTCGCCGGCGCCTAACCAGCCCAATCCCAAGGTGTGAACGTGAGTGAAAGCCTCAGTCTGAACAAGAAACAGATCATCGCCGCTGTCCTGTTCCTGGCGGCGGGTGTCTATATCGCCGGCGCGGTGCCCTCGGTGGAAATCGCCTGGGTCTGCGCCTTCCTGCTGCTGACCATCTTTCTGTTCGCCTTCGAAGTGGTCGGTGTGGACGTGGCCGCCGTCTGCGTCATGGTACTGCTGGGTCTGAGTTCACTGTTCGCCCCCCTGATGGGTCTGGAGCAGGGCCTGGTCGACCCGAATAAGCTGTTCACCGGCTTTGCCAGTAATGCGGTCATCTCCATCATCGCGGTCATGATCATCGGGGCAGGCCTGGACCGCACCGGCATCATGACCCAGGTGGCCGGCTTCATCCTGCGCGTCGGCGGTTCCACCGAGGCCCGCGTGATCCCGCTGATCTCGGGCACGGTCGGGATCATTTCCAGCTTCATGCAGAATGTGGGCGCGGCCGCTCTGTTCCTGCCGGTGGTCTCACGCATCTCGGCCCGCACCGGCCTGCCCATGTCGCGTCTGCTCATGCCCATGGGCTTCTGCGCCATCCTCGGCGGCACCATGACCATGGTCGGCTCCAGTCCAGTGATCCTGCTCAACGACCTGCTGCTCACCTCCAACAAGGGCCTGCCGCCGGACCAGCAGATGGAGACCTTCGGGCTGTTCGCCATCACCCCCATCGGCATCGCCCTGGTCACCACCGGCGTACTCTATTTCATCCTGGCCGGGCGCTTCGTGCTGCCCTCGGACAGCGCTGCCGGCGAGGAAGGTCGCAGTCGCGGCGAGGACACCAAGCGCTATTTCCAGGAAGTCTACGGGGTGGGCTACGACATCGTGGAGGCAGAGGTGCCCGCCAACTGCCCGCTGGTGGGACACGACCTGGACCAGATGGAACACGACTACCGGGTAAGGGTGATCGCCCTCGACAAGGGCGACGGCATCCGCGTCGGCGCCGCCGGCGTGGACCGCAGCCTGGGCATCGAACCCGGCACCCGGTTGGCCCTGCTCGGCACGCGCGAGGCGCTGGACAGTTTTGCCGGCAAGCATCAACTGCGGGTGCGGGCGGATCTGGACCGTTTCAGCGAGGTGCTGGTGCCGACCAAGGCGGGTATCGCCGAGATCGTCATTCCGCCCGGCTCCAAACTGATCGGTCAATCTGCCCGGGAGCTGTGGCTGCGCAAGACCTACGGCCTGTCACTGCTGGCCATCCACCGCGGCGGCAAGACCCTGAGCCGCGAAGGCGAAGGCGTACGCGACATTGCGTTTGAGTCCGGCGACACCCTGGTGGTACACACCACCTGGGCGGATCTGGCGCGACTGGAGCGGGATCGCAACTTCGTTATCGTCACCACCGAGTATCCGCACGAGGAGGAACGTCCGCACAAGGTGCCGCACGCCCTGCTGTTCTTTGCCATCACGCTGGGACTGGTCCTGTTCACCGACCTGCGGCTGTCGGTGGCGCTGTTGACCGGGGCCATGGGTATGGTGCTCTCCGGCGTGCTGTCGATCGACGAGGCCTACCGCGCGGTGAGTTGGAAGACGGTGTTCCTGCTCGCTTCGCTGATCCCGCTGGGGCTGGCAGTGGAGACCAGCGGCACCGCCCGCTACATCGCCGAGGAGGTGGTGGCCCGGGTCGGCGAGGCCGCGCCCTGGATCATCCAGGCCGCCATCGCCGTGCTGGCGACCTTCTTCACCCTGGTGATGTCCAACGTCGGCGCCACCGTGCTGCTGGTGCCGCTGGCGGTCAATATCGCCGTCCAGGTCGGCGCCGATCCGGCCATCTACGCCCTGACCGTGGCCATCGCCACCTCCAACTCCTTCCTCATCCCCACCCACCAGGTCAATGCCCTGATCATGGGGCCGGGCGGCTACCGGGTACCGGACTTCATGCGCGCCGGCGGCATCATGACGGTGCTGTTCCTGGTGGTGTCGCTGACCATGCTGAATGTGGTCTTCTGACAGATGTGATATCAACGCAGAGGGCGCAGAGACACAGAGGCGCAAAGGACTATAAATCATAAAACCTCTGCGACTTTGCGTTCTCCGCGCTTGAGTCGCACCATCTGCACATACCCGCCAAACCGGCTCAGAATTCGATCCGCCGAATGTAATCGGGCGTGTCGCACAGGCGCCGGGCCTGCTGGAAATCCGTCTCCGACATGTCGCGCGCGACGATGTTGCGCAGGATGTTCGCCTCGGCATCACCCTGAGCGCAGGCCTGGCTGAGCCAGAAGTAGGACTTGGCTTCGTTGATCGCCACGCCCCGACCCTCGGCGTAGCTCAGGCCCAGCGCATACTGGGCATCCACATCGCCCGTCCTCGCCCGCTCGAACAGGCGGCGGGCGTCGTCGGGATCGTTGCGCAGCAGTGACATGCGTTCCAGCATCGTGATGCCTCTCAGGTGGTTGCGCTCAACCGGCGCTGCAGCAGGGCCAGCAGCCCACGCAGCACGGGTATGTGGCGATAGATGGCAGCCGGATCCCAGTAATCGTGATGGGCCGCCACGCGTCCGGCAGCGTCGAAACGGACGCGGGACATGCCCTCGACCTCGAGCGGCCGTCCGCCGGCCAGGCGGCGGGCGGAAAAGCGGAACCGCCACAGGATACAGGCCCAGTCGTCCCGGCAGGCCCAATGCAGGACCTCGAAGCGGGGGTTATCCAGCTGTGCGAACATGTGCCGGTAGATCGCGCGGATCGCCGGTGTGCCACGCACGTCGTTGAAGGGATCCCGGAAGTGGGCGTCCGGGGCGTAGAACTCGTCCACACGCTCCAGATCGGCCGGGGCAAGCTCCGCATAGAACTCAGCCAGGGCAGCAGTCAGGTGCTCGATGTCCTGTGCCATGTCTACACCAGCCTGCGCGTCAGCGCGAAGAACAGACGATACGGCAGCATCCGCAGCAGGCCCAGCATCAAGGCCAGACGCCGCGGAAACCGGATCTCGAAGCCCGGGTCGTCGAGATGTTCAAGGATGGCTGCCGCGGCGGTGGCCGGTTCCAGCAGCTGTGGCATGGTGAATTCGTTCTTTTCAGTCAGACGCGTTCTGACGAAACCGTGATTGATGACGCCGAGATGGATTCCCGCCCGGGCCAGTTCCGGGTGCAGCGATTCGGCCAGATTGATCAGGGCCGCCTTGGTCGGGCCGTAGGCCGCGGCATGCGGCAGTCCCGCATAGCCCGACAGGCTGGCATTGATCAGGATGCGGCCACCGCCGCTGGCGCGCATCATCGGTACCACGGCGGCCAGGCAGTTGACCGCGCCGAGGTAATTGATACGGGTGATGCGCTCGAACACGGCAGGGTCGAGCTGATCCATGCCGGCGGGTTCGTAGTCGCCCACATTGTAGATGACCAGGTCGGGTACGCCGACCTGGTGCGCGATGTCCTGCGCGGCCGCAGCGACGGCATCAGCCTCGACCACGTCCACCGGCAGCACCCGGACATCCCCGCCCCGCTCCGACAGCGTGTCCCGCACCGCCTCCAGGCGCTCGCGCCGCCGCGCCGAGATCACCAGCCGCTCGCAGCGGGCCAGCAGCCCCGGCGCCAGTTCCGCCCCAATGCCGGAACTGGCGCCCAGCAGCCAGATTGTCGAACAGGTGTTGGCCATGCCGGTCGCTCCTTGGCACTGTGCAAAACTGGTGTATAATTATCGTACAAGTATTGTACAAGTCAACCGGCACGGGACACGGCATGGAAACCCAAGCGCACTACTACCCAATCCGCAATGTGGCCGAGATCACCGGCGTCAACCCCGTCACCCTGCGCGCCTGGGAGCGCCGTTACGGCCTGTTGCAACCGCACCGTACCGACAGCGGACATCGCCTCTACAGCGACGATGACATCCGTCTCATCCAGCAGGTGACGACACTGCTGAACGAGGGTCAGTCCATCAGCCAGGTGGTACGCAGCCTCAAACAGGGCGCTCCCGAAGCGGCCGGCATACGCGAGGACAACGCCGACATCTGGGAGACGCACCGCGCCCGGATGCTTGAGGCGATCGGCCGCTTTGACGAACGCACCCTGGAACAGGCGTACCAGGAAATCCTCGGCCTCTACCCCATCGATACCGTCAATACCCTGCTCATCCGCCCACTGTTGCAGCATCTGGGCAACTGCTGGAAGCAATCGGATACCGGCATTGCCCAGGAACATTTCTTCACCGCCTACCTGCGCAAGAAGCTAGGCGCCCGGCTGCATCACAGCAACCTGCAGAGCCATGGTCCGCGACTGATCCTGTGCAGTCCCTCGGGTGAGCACCATGAGCTGGGTATGCTGCTGTTCGCGGTCACCGCGGTCAGTCACGGCCTGCGGCTGGTCATGCTGGGACCGGACATGCCGCTGTCGGAACTGACCGCGGTGGCCGACGCGACCGCAGCAGAAGGCGTGATCCTGTCCATGTCCACACGCCCGTCGAAGAAGGTCGTCGAGCAGGAACTCCCGGCCCTGATCGGGGCATTGGACATTCCCCTGTTCATCGGCGGTCAGTATGCGGTCACCCATGCCCGTGAACTGGCCGCTGCCGGCGCGGTGCCGGTCGGCACCGATGCCCTGCCGGCACTGCGCAGCATCCGCGCCGGGCTCCACTCCGGCACCTGAGCGTCTCCGCCAGGAAAATCACCACATAAACAACAAGCAGAAGGCTGAATACCGATTGTGTTGAAAACGTGACATTTCCCCGCCCCTGAATCCGTTGCATCCCGGCAATATCTGTACAATACTTGTACAAAGACTTCGTATTTAGTCAAATACTTGTACAGGTGCAAGTGCAATGAAGGATCGGATTGCGGTGATCGGCGCCGGTGTGGCGGGTCTGAGCACAGCCTGGCTGCTACGGGAGCGCTACGATGTCACCCTGGTGGAGCGCAATGCCTACATCGGTGGCCACACCCATACCGTGGAGGTGGACAGCAAGGCGGGCAGCGTGCCCGTGGACACCGGTTTCATTGTCTACAATGAGCCGAACTACCCCCTCCTGACCCGGCTGTTCGACTGGCTGGGGGTGGACACCCAGCCCACGGACATGTCCTTCTCGGCGTCCATCGACGCCGGCAGCATCGAATACGCCGGTAGCAGTCTGCAGACGCTGTTCGCCCGCCCCGGCAGCCTGACCGATCCGCGCCATCTGCGCATGCTGCGCGAGATCCTCGACTTCAACCGCCGGGCCACCCGCCAGCTGCAGCAGACCTCGTCCCTGACCCTGGGCGGTTTCCTCGAACACCAAGGTTACGGTCGCGAACTGCGTGACCACTATCTGCTGCCGATGGCGGCGGCGATCTGGTCCTGCCCGCTGGAAGCCATGCTGGCCTATCCCATGCACAGCTTCAGCCGCTTCTTCGCCAATCACGGCCTGCTCAGCCTGCGCAACCGGCCGCAGTGGCGCACGGTGAGCGGCGGCAGTTATCTCTACGTCAAGGCCATGCTGCGGGATCTCGGGCAGCGGGCCGTGCGGGACTGCCCGGTGGAACAGATCCGGCGCGGCGATGACGGGCGCTGGTCCCTGCACACCGCCGACGGCGAACTCGGCAACTTCGATCAGGTCGTGCTGGCCTGTCACGCCGACGAGGCCTGGGCCATGCTCTCCCCCGGGTTGCGCGCCGCGCGTGCGCCGCTGGCCGGCTTCCGCTATCAGGAGAACCAGGCGGTGCTGCACAGCGACAGTCGCCTGATGCCGCGGTTGCGCCGGGTCTGGTCGGCCTGGAACTACCGTTCCGAAGTTGACACCTCCGGCAGCCGCGCAGTCTGCGTGACCTACTGGATGAACCGGCTGCAGCGACTCGACAACCCACAGCCGTATTTCGTCACCCTCAACCCGCTGCAGGAGCCGGCGCCGGACACCGTGCATGCCCGCATGGTCTATCACCATCCGGTCTATGACAGCGAGGCCCTGCGCCGGCAGCCGCAACTGCAATCGCTGCAGGGCCGTGACGGCCTGTGGCTGTGCGGCTCCTACTTCGGCTACGGCTTTCATGAGGACGCCCTGCGCTCGGCGGTGGAGGTCGCCGACCGGCTGGGTGTGCAGCCGCCCTGGGTGACCGGGCTTGATCGTCGAGGCGCGGCCTGACATGGTGACCGCGGCGGGGTGCATCTATGCGGGCGAGGTCATGCACCGACGTTGTTTTCCCGCGGCCTACCGGTTCCGCTACCGGGTGTTCAGTCTCTACATCGACGTCGATCGCATCGACGCGGCGGCCGCGCACTGTCGGCTGTTCTCGCACAATCGCTTCAATCTGTTCAGTTTCCACGACCGCGATCACGGTCCGCGCGACGGCAGCAGCCTGCGCGCCTGGGCCGAACGCCTGCTGGACGCTGCCGGTCTGCCGTCTGCCGGCACCCGCATCCACCTGCTGTGCTTCCCCCGGCTGCTGGGCTATGGCTTCAATCCGCTCAGCCTGTGGTATGTCGAAGCCGCCGACGGCGGGCTGATCGCCATCCTGTGCGAGGTGCACAACACCTTCGGCGAGTCCCATACCTACATCCTGCATGCACAGGGAGCGCAGCTCGCCTGGCCGGTCACGGGCGAGCACGACAAGCGGTTTCATGTCTCGCCCTTCATCGACATGCAGGCGCGCTACCACTTCCGGCTGTCGCGCCCGGACGCGCGCCTGCAGTACGTCATCCGGGAATATCAGCAGGGCCGGCTGCTGCTGGCCGCGGTGCAGACCGGCCGGCGCCGCCCGCTCAGCGACCGCACCTGGCTGGCACTCGCCCTGCGCATGCCGCTGATGACCTTCAAGATCATGGCCATGATCCACTGGCAGGCCCTGAAGCTGTGGCTGCGACGGGTGCCCTTCCATCCCAAACCCTCACCGCCCCGCAAGGAGTTCAGTTCATGACCACAGAAAAGGTGCTGCGTCTCGAACCGCAGCTGCAACAGCTTCCCGTCGCATTGCGGCTGCTGCTGCCCCTGCTGCGCGCCATCCGCATCGGTTCCCTGCGTCTGGAACTGGCCGACGGCCGCCGGTTCGATTTCATCGGTGAGCAGGAAGGACCCGCCGGCGTGATGCGACTGCAGCGTCCGGCGCGTTTCAGCCTGCGGCTGATCGCCAATGCCGGCATGGGCCTGGCACAGGCCTATCTGCGCGGCGACTGGTCCAGCACCCGGCTGGCGGACACCCTGCAGGTCCTGGCGCTCAATGAACGTCACATGCGCGCGGCCTTCCCGGGGCGCCAGACGCTGGCGGGGCTGGACCGGCTGCAGCACCGGCTGCGCGCCAACACCCGGCGCGGCAGCCGCCGCAACATCCGCCGGCACTACGACCTGGGCAACGACTTCTACCGGCTCTGGCTTGATCCCGGCATGACCTACTCCGGTGCCCGCTTCGCCCGGCCCGACGAGGCGCTGGAGGCGGCCCAGACGCGCAAGTACGCCGAGTTGCTGGACTCGCTGCACGCCGCACCCGGCGATCACATCCTCGAGATCGGCTGTGGCTGGGGCGGCTTTGTCGAGTACGCCGGCCGCCGCGGCCACCGCGTCACCGGCATCACCCTGTCGCCGGCCCAGTATGAGTATGCCCGCGCGCGCATCGCGGCCGCCGGCCTGAACACGCGCGTCGAGCTGCGGCTGCAGGACTACCGGGATGTACGCGGCCGCTTCGATCATGTGGTTTCGATCGAGATGTTCGAGGCCGTCGGCACCGAGTACTGGCCGGATTTCTTCACTTCAGTGTTCAACTGCCTGCGCCCCGGCGGCCGTGCGGCTCTGCAGGTCATCACCATCGACCCGGCCGTCTTCGCGCGCTATGTGCGGCGCGCCGACTTCATCCAGAAATACATCTTCCCCGGCGGCATGCTGCCCTCGGTACCGGTGTTCGCCGCCCACGCCGCCCGCGCCGGGTTCCAGATCAGCCGCTGCGAGTTCCGGGGCGAGGACTATGCCCGCACCCTGCGCCACTGGGACCACCGCTTCATGCTCAACCGCAACCGGGTCCGGGAACAGGGCTTCGACGATCGGTTTGTCCGCCTCTGGCACTACTACCTGGCCTATTGCGAGGCCGGCTTCATGACCGGACGCATCGATCTGATGCAGACCACCCTGATCCGGCCGCCGTGCCCCTGACCCTGCCGCACTGGCAGCGCACCCTGCTGGCCTACGGCGTGACCGGGCTGCCGCTGGCCGCGCTCGGGCTGCCGCTGTACGTGTTCCTGCCCGCATTCTACGCCGGCCTGCCGGAGGTGGGACTGGCGGCGGCGGGCATTGCCATCCTGCTGGCGCGCTCGCTGGATGTGTTCACCGATCCATTGATCGGCTACTGGTGCGACCGCAGTTCCCAGGGTTCGCGCCTGCTGCGGCCGCTGATGCTGGCCGGCACCCTGCTGCTGCTGTTCGGCATCAGCCGTCTGTTCATGCCGCCGGCCGATGTCGGCGGCGCCTACCTGTTCCTGTGGAGCCTGGTCAGTTACACCGGCTGGACCCTGATCACCGTGCCCTACCTGGCCTGGGGCGCGGAGTTGACCCAGGCCTATCATGCACGCACCAGTGTGACCGTCGCGCGCGAGGCCTTCACCATCCTCGGCACGATGCTGATGATCGCCCTGCCCCTGCTGACCGGACACACGGATCAGCTGGCCCGGTTGATGCAGAACGCGGCCTGGCTGCTGTACCTCCTGCTGCCGACGGCGGTGCTGGTCACGCTGGCGGGCACACCGGCACCGGGACCGCGACGGGCCACCGCGCCCGGTTATCTGCGGGCACTGATGGAGGATCCCCTGCTGCGGCGGCTGTCGCTGGCCTTCTTCAGCAACAGCATGGCCAACGCCATCCCCGCCTCGCTGATCATTCTGTATGTGGAAACGGTGCTGCAGGCCGGGGCTTCGCTGCCGCTGTTTCTCGGCGCCTACTTCTTCAGCGGCCTGGTCGCCCTGCCCCTGTGGCAGGCGCTGGCGCGCCGCCTGGGCAAGGCCCGCACCTGGGCCCTGTCCATGCTGCTGGCCAGTCTCGCCTTCCTCGGCGTGCTCGTGCTGGGGCCGGGGGACGTCGCCGCCTTCACCCTCATCTGCCTGCTCACCGGCGCCAGCCTGGGCATCGACATGGCGCTGCCGGCCTCGATCCAGGCCGATGTCGCCGAACAGCAGCGGCTGGTGTCCGGTCAGCACCGCACCGGCACCCTCTTCGGTCTGTGGAGCCTGCTCACCAAGCTGGCGCTGGCGATGGCCGTGGGCATCGCCTTCCCCCTGCTATCGCTGTCCGGATTCGAATCGGGACAGCCCGCGACAGCGACACAGACACTGTGGCTGACGCTGCTCTATGCCCTGCTGCCGGTGATCATCAAGCTCTACGCCACCTGGCTGGTGTGGCGGCTGCCGTTGACCGAGACCAATTTGCTCACCCTGCGCGACAGCGCCCGTTCCCGGGAGGAGACCGATGACAAGATTGCCCGTACTGATTCTGATCGCCTGCAGCCTGCTGCTGAGCGCCGGTTGTAGTCACATGCAGGCACAGGACTATCAGGGTCAGCAGCCGCCGCTGGTGCTGGAGGAGTATTTCCTGGGCGAGCTGCAGGCCTGGGGCATGTTCCAGAACCGGCGCGGCGAAGTGAAGCGCCGCTTTCGCGTCGATATCGACGGCCGTATGGAAGGCGACGAACTGGTGCTGCAGGAGGACTTCGTCTATGCCGACGGCGAGCGCCAGCAGCGCATCTGGCGCATTCACCGGCTGGATGAACATCATTACGAGGGCCGGGCCGACGACGTGGTCGGGGTCGCCCGCGGGGCCCAGTACGGCAATGCGCTGAACTGGGAATACAAACTGCGGCTGGAAGTGGGCGGGAAACACTATGTCGTGCACTTCGACGACTGGATGTTCCTGCAGGACGAGCGGGTGATGATCAACCGGGCCACCATGCGCAAATGGGGTATCCGGCTGGGCGAGGTCACCCTGGTGTTCGTGAAGACCGATCCCGGGACGACCGCACCATGAAAACTGTCGCCATGTTGTATCTGTGTCGTCTCCGGACCTGGCTGGCCGGTCTGCTGCTGGCCCTGGCGACACCGGCGCAGGCGGAGGCGCCATTGCCGGTCGCGGTCGAGGTCGGGGAGGATCGCCTGTCACTGATCCGGCAGGATACCATCCGTTATGCCGGCCTGTTCCGGGTCTACAGTCTCGGTGTCTACGCCCCCGCGCCACAGCCGCTGCCGCAGCTGCTAGCCGCCGATGCCAGCACCTGCATCGAGGCCCGCTACCATCGCGACCTGGAGCGGGAAATCCTGATCGAGGCGGCACACCATATCCTGGAACGGCAGCACCCGACGCCTCGACTGCAGGCGTTCAGTGACGGACTGGCGCGGTTGCACGCGGCCTATGTCGATATCCGGGCCGGCGACCGCTACCGTCTGTGCCGCCTCCGGGACAGCGGCCTGACACTCGACCACAACGGCCGGCAGGTGCTGTTCCAGCCCGACCCGGAACTGGCCCGACTGTATCTGGGCATCTGGTTGGGGCCGGGCGGGATTCTGGACGACAATGGCTGATATCCAGCCGGGGGGCAGCGGTCACTGCTGAAACTGATGCTATAAACGCAGAGGGCGCAGAGGCGCTGAGACGCTGAGCATTATGAAATGGAATGAAGCCCAACCTACGTCTGCCGGAAATGCTGGCTTATCCCGGCCTACCCTTTATTTTATGACCTTTGCGTCTCCGCGCCTCTGCGCCCTCTGCGTTGCTCTCTCCTAACGTCAAGGATCAGCGTTCGATGTTGAACAGCAGGTCCACCCCGGACTCCACCCCGAGCTCGCTTTCCAGGGACCAGCGCCGGCTGAGTTCATAGCGCAGGTTCAGCGTGCTCAGGTGCTCGAACAGGCCCACGCTGTAGTTCACGTACAATCGCGGCGAGAGATACTTGCCCAGCACCAGCGAGGTGTCCTCCGCCGTTCCCCCGCTGCCACCGCCGCTGACGCTGACCTCGTCCAGCCCCAGGGTCTCGCCGATCTGCCCGGCCAGGGCGTTACCGCCCTTCACCCCCATGGCGGTGGCGGCCCGCATCAACAGCTGACCCTCGGCGCCGCTCGCCCCGGCCATGGGCCGGCCCAGCATCAGATAGGACAGGACATCGCCCTCGGCCATGGCCGGACGTGAAAACAGTTCCAGCTGCGGATCCTGCAGGAAGCCTCCGAGCCGCAGGCCGGCGGTGACCTCGTCGATCTGGCGCACGGCGGTGGCGTCCAGCGCCGGATTGTCCACCGGTCCCCCGCTGTAGATGACCCGGCCCTGGGTGATGTCGAGCGTCTGGCCGTAGGCCGCATAACTGCCGTCGACCACCTGCAGTTCACCCCGGGCGCGGGTCAGCTGGCCCGGCTCGTCGATCAACTCGATCCGGCCGGCGAGGCGGCCGGTCAGGCCGTAGCCCTCGAACATGACCGCCTCACCCAGACTCAGCGTCACCCGCGTATGTACCGACCAGCGCGGCGTCTGCTGTGCCTCGCCTGTGACCACAACCACGTCGCGTGACGGTCCGACCGCGCCGCTGAAATCACGCGGTGCCAGCCGCGCCTCGGGGACGTGGACACGGCCAGCAAGATCGATTCGCGGCGGCTGCACCTTCAGCTCCAGATCAGGTGAGACCGGCAACCGCGCCTCCGGAATATCCAGCACCAGGAAGTCCTCGCCCTGAACGCCAAGCTGCAACCGCCAGTCCGGCAACCGGGTCAGATCCAGAGTGCCGTCGAGCCCGATGCGGCCCGCGCCGGAACGCGCCCCGCCCCGCAACCGCAGCTGTCCGTCGGCAGCCGAGTCCAGTTGCAGCCCGATGTCCTCGAGATGAATGCCGGCCGCCGGCACCCACAGGGCGGCCTCATGCAGCCGCGCGCCGAGTTGCAGTTCCGGGGCGAGCAGACGGCCGGCGATGCGGCTGTCGATGTCCAGCTGTCCCTGCACCCGGGTCAGGGCGGGAACGAAGAGTTCGATCACCTCGAGCCGGCGGACCTCACCCTGCAGGCGGCCCGCCATGCGCTGCTGATCCAGCGCCGCCCCCGGCCGGAAACCGGGCAGGGTCACCTCGGCGGTCAGACGATCCTGTTCCAGCAGTCCGAGCCGGGCATCGGCCTGCAGACCCGCGGCATCCAGCCGCCAGTCCACGGTAGCCGCGCCGTGCGGGAGTTGTTGTCGGCCCTCGCCCTCACCCCAGGCCACCGTCCCGGCCGGCAGATCAAATCTGCCCTCGCTGCGCAGCCGGCCCTCCGTCTGCTGCGCAGACAGCCGCGCCGACAGGGTCGAATCGAACACGACCCCGACCGGCAGCCAGGGCTGCAGCCGGTTCAGGGGCAGACCGTCCAGGCGCACATCGGCCTGCCAGTCGCTCCAGGCCTGCGCGGCATGGCCTTCCAGGCACAGCGCGGCCGCCGCCTGCTGCCAGCAGACGGGATCGACCCGGGCGGCCTCGGGCCCCAGGGTCATGGCCACGGCCTCTTGCAGCGTCCAGGTGCCGGTCTCCGGCAGGGTCCAGTCGAACCGGGCGATGCGCCCGCTCCAGTCCGGTGCCTGCCAGTTGCCATTCAGCGTCAGTTGCAGGCCATGCGACGGTCCGTCCGCCTCCAGTTGCAGGCGGTGATCGGCCAGACTGCCACTGAGTTCGGCGCTGACACTGGCCAGTTCGCGCGCCTGCCACTGCCAGTCCCGGCCCTGGAGCTGGAACTGCAGGGGTGCATCCGGACTGCCCAGTCCGGCGTCGAAGCCGAGCTCGGCCTGCGCCATCATCAGGTCGGCGCGCTCCAGCGCCTCCAGTCGCAACTCACCCGTGAGCCGGCTCTGCGGCCAGACACCCCGCAACCGGCCCTGACCCGCCACCGCACCCCGGATGCCCGGCAGGGTGTCGGCCAGTTCGGGGAAGTCCAGCCACCAGCGCATCCCGTCCGCCTCGTGCGGTCCACCGTTCAGGGTCAGCCGGTTCTCGCCCGTGCGCAATGCGAGATCGGCGAAGCGCCAACCGTCGGGGCCGAGGGCAAGGCTGCCGCTTCCGACCAGCGGCAGGCCGCGCAACTCGCCGTCCAGTTGCTGCAGCGCCACGTTGGCTGTCAGCGCCTCACCGCGTACCTCGCCGCCGGACTCCAGCGTTGCCGACAGCCGTCCCGGCCAGTCCGGCCAGTGGCGGCCGGGGTCGATGTCCTGTGCGCTGAGGCGCAGGCGCCAGTCCAGCGCATCGGCCCAGCCGATACGACCCTCCCCCTGCACCTGACCGTCCAACAGCCCGGCGCGGAAACGGTCCAGGGAAAATCCCTCTGCATCGCCACGCCCCTGCAGGGCGAGTTGCGCCGCCGGCACGGCCTGTCCGGCCAGAGCCGTCTGCAGTTCGAGCGTGAAATCCTGCACGCCGCCTTGCCAGACCAGCCGGCCGTCGGCAGCGCTGAACACCGGGGTCAGCGGTGGCCAGGCCAGGGTCGGCCAATCCAGTTCCAGCCGGCCGCTGGCAGTATCGAGCGTCCAGTCGGCGTTGACCTGCAGCCGGCTCCCGGCCAGCTGGAGTTCGGCCGTCTCCAGGTGGTAATGGTTCCAGTCGCTGTGGCGCAACCGGCCCTTGAGACTCAACGGTTGCTCCTGCAGATCGGGATGATCGCTGACCAGACTGGCTTCAAAACGCGCCGCGGAGAGATCGCCACCGGCCTGCAGCGTCAGGCCCAGGGCATGTGCAGGCAGCCCCGGGGCGAAACGCTGCAATGCTGTCATCGGCAGGGACAGATCCAGCGTCCAGTCTGGAGCACGCAGGGGCTGACGGATCTGAAGTGCAAGCCCGGCCGGGGCCGGCTGCTCCAGGCGATGCGTCAGCACCAGCAGCTCCGGAGTGCCGCGCAACGCGCCGGCACCGGCATAGGCAGGCAAATCCGGCAGGGCCGCGTGCCACTGGAAATCGAGTTGGGTCTGACTGCCGGAGTCCAGGGCAATGCGGCCGCTGGCCTGCACCGTCACGCCGGACAGCGCCAGTTCCAGCTGCTGCAACGTCACCCTGCTGCCGGCAGCGTCTGCGCTGAACTGCAGCCGTTCAATACGTTGCCCCGCGCCGTCGGCCGGTATGAACTCCATGCCGTTGAGTTGCACATCGCGTAGCCTGATGCGCAGCGGCAGCCGGATATCGGGCAATGCGGATTGTTCCGCAGCGGCAGAGGGCGTTCCGGGCGTGAGCGCCGGGGCCAGGCGTAATCCGTCCAGATGCAGCCGTTCCACAGCCAGGGTCATGTCGGCCAGGGCCGTGGGCGACCAGTCGAAATCGAGCCGTTGCAGGCGATAATCACCGGCGGCGCCGCGGAAGTGCAGACCATGGATCTGCAGCGGTCCGGCCAGGCGGCCGCTCACCTCCTTCCAGCCTAGTTCACCCGGCACCAGCCGGGCCGTCAGCGCCAGGCCGGTGCGCAGACCGCTGGGGGTCAGGGTCAGCCACAGCAATGCCAGCAGCAGCAGGAGCAGCAGACCGCCGACGAGCCAGCCGATGCGACGCAGTGCCGTCACAGGTCCGGCCCCAGGGTGATGTGCAGGCGCAGCGGGTTGTCCGGACGGCTGACCGCCGAAGCGATGTCGACGCGCAGCAGGCCCACGGGTGATTCCCAGCGCACGCCGATGCCGGCGCCGGTTTCCAGTTCATCACCGAAATCGTCGAAGGCGTTGCCGGTATCGACGAACACCGCGGCACGCCACTTGCCCTTGATTCTGTGCTCGTATTCCAGGCTGCCGATCAGCAGGTGCCGGCCGCCGACCACTTCTCCGCTGGCATCGGTCGGACCCAGCTTCTGATAATCGAAACCGCGCACGCTGCGGTCGCCGCCGGCGAAGAAACGTACCGAGGCCGGCAGCACATCGAAGTCCGACATCCAGGTGGTGCCGAGCTGGCCGCGGGTGAGAATGCGTCCGCGTGAACCGAGGGGAAGGATGTACTTGGCGCCGACGACGAGTTGCAGGAAGCGGGTCTCGGAGATGATTTCCGGGGTCGCCCCGCGCAGTTCCAGCTGCGCCCGCCAACCATGCCGGGTGATCAGGGGATCGTCGGCCTTGATGTAGGTCCAGGCCACGCCGGGCATCAGCAACCGGGTACTGCCCTTCTGATCGCCCAGGCGGAAATCCTCATCCAGGAAGGTCAGCGACAGATTCTCGCGCAGTCGTCCCCGGACCCGGCTCAGATTCGCCGCCAGGGTGCGGGAGTCACTCTCGATCGTCGCGCTGTCCTCCTGCTGGACCGCGGCGGCGAAGCTCAGACGGTCGGTGCGTGGATTGCGCACCGGAATACCGTATTCGACATGCGCCCCCTGACGGATCTCGGAGGCCCGCAGTTCGCTGGACAGGGTGTGGCCGCGGCTGTTGATGCGTCGCACCTCCCAGCCCAGCTTGCCACGCACGCCTGTATCGGTACCGAAACCGATGCCCGCGGTATAACGGTGGCGCTTGCGCGGCTCCAGGCGGACTTCGATCGGAATGGCGTAATCCTGCGCGGCCTCGCGCTGATCGACTACACTGACCGATTCGAAGTAGTCACTGTCGAGCAGGGCACGCTGCAACTCGAGCAGCTTGCGGTCCGAATAGGGCTCACCCGGAGCAAAGCTGAGATACCGGCGCAACAGGGTTTCGCGCAGCCCGGCCGCCTCGAAGCTGATCTCACCGAAGCGATAGCGCCGGCCGGTGTCCAGCTGCAGCAGCACCGTCGCGCTGCCGGCGGCCGGATCGATGCGCAACTCGTGACGGGTATAGGCGGCGTCCAGATAACCCAGTTCCAGTGCCTTGCCGAGCAGGGATTTCTTCAAGGCCTCGTAGCGGGCATGCACGGCCACCTCGCCCAGGCCGAGCAGCGGGTCATCGATCAGCGCCTGCAGATCCTGTGCTTCGCGGCCCGGCCCCTGCAGTTCCAGCGCCAGTTCACGCACCCGGACCGGTTCGCCCGGATCGATGCCGAAGCTGGCCTGCCAGCCCGCCTCGGTACGCCGCAAACGGGACTCGATCCGCGGACGGTAATAACCGAAGGGTTCCAGCGCGGTCCGGATCTCCCGTTCGGCCAGGTTGAAATAGCGCCGCACCCGCACCTCGGAGGGTGCCTCGCGGTCCTTCAGTGTGGTCAGCGACAGCAGTGCCAGGACGTTGGCGCGCAGGCTGTCCTGTTCCAGGCCCTCGATACGTATATCGATTTCCGCGGCCGGCAGCAGTTGCGGACACAGCATCAGGAGCAGGAGGATGAAAAACCGGCGCACGGACATGGGCCGGATTATACTGGATGCGGTATTGCGGGCACCTCGGGAAACAAAAACCCCCGCATCAGGGCGGGGGTTTTGAGACAGCCGGAAGCGGGAATCAGCCGGCGAGCCTGGCCTTGATGGTCTTGACCACCTCATCGCTGGAAGTGGCGTTCACATCCAGCAGCAGGCCTTCGTTGCGGTAGAACTCGACCAGCGGGGCGGTCTTCTCGTTGTAGACGTCGAGGCGGTTGGAAATGGCCTCCTCGGTCTCGTCGTCACGCTGCACTACGCTGCCGCCGCACTTGTCGCACACGCCTTCGACCTTGGGCGGTGCGCTCTTGACGTTGTAGATGGCACCGCAATTGGTGCAGGTGCGCCGGGTGGTCAGACGATCGAGGATGACCTCGCGCGGCACTTCCAGATTGACGGCCATGTCCAGCTTGATCCCCAGCTTGTCCATCAGCGCCTTGAGCTGCTCGGCCTGGGGAATGGTGCGCGGGAAGCCATCGAGCAGAAAGCCGTTGGCGCAGTCCGGTTCCTGCAGGCGCTGTTCCATGATACCCATGATGAGTTCATCCGGGACCAGGTCGCCCGCCTTCATGTAGGCCTCGGCCTGCTTGCCCAACTCGGTGCCCTCCTTCACGGCGGCGCGCAGGATGTCGCCAGTGGAGATCTGCACCGAACCGTCGATGTCGGTCAGCATCTTGGCGACCGTGCCCTTGCCCGCACCGGGCGCGCCCAAAAGAATCAGCTTCACGGAATTCCTCCTTCAACCTGTCGAATCGTTTCCCCGGGCAGGCGCCCGGCGTGGGCGGCAATTGTGCGCGACTCGCCCGGCAGGTTCAATCCATGAGCATTTCTTTAGCAGGCATAGAAGATATTGATGGCCCGGGCCTGTATACTGAGCCGCCCGAATTCGCCTGCGAGGCCGCATGCCGCTACGCCATTCCCATCGCTGGCTGATCCTGGGCCTGGTGCTGCTGGCACTGGTCCTGGCCTGGCGCCTGACACCGCTGTCGGAGTGGGCCGATCCGCAGCGCCTGCTCGGTACGCTGGAGGCGGTGCGCAACTTCGGCTACGGGCCGCTGGTGGTGATCGTGCTGTTCGTGATCGGCGGTCTGCTGATCATGCCGATTACGGCCCTGATCGTGGCGACCATACTGACCTACGGCGCCCTGGCCGGCTTTGTCTATGCCCTGCTGGGCGTGATCGCCAACGCCGCGTCCGGCTACGCCGTCGGTGCCCACCTGGGCCGGCGCGGCATCCGCCAGTTGGCCGGGGACCGCATCAACCGGGTCAGCGCCCGACTCGGGGAGCGCGGTATCCTGACCGTGTTTCTGCTGCGGGTGGTCCCGGTCGCCCCCTTCAGCATCATCAACCTGGTGGCCGGCGCCTCCCATGTCACTTTCAGGGACTATCTGCTCGGCACGCTGCTCGGCATGACGCCGGGCATGCTGGCGATCGCCCTGCTGATCGATCGCATCCTGGCCATTATCCGCAATCCCACGCCGCGCACCCTGGTCGTGTTCGTCGCAGTGGTGGCCATACTCGCCGTGGCGGCGCTGCTGCTGTCGCGCTGGGCGCATCGGCACCGCAAGCCCTGACTCCGCCCGGCGTCGAGCTCCGTCCGGGGCGCGGAAGCCGACGGTTCACCGCCCGTATTATATTGGTTAGACTGCATGCGGAATGACTCCATTCCGTCAGCAGGGAACCAATCCACGCATGGCCGAGCCCGCCTCCCCCACCACCGACTGGCATGCCCGCGAGCCGCAGGCCGCCTTCGAACATTTCCGCTCTGACCCCGCCGGTCTGGACGCGCAGACGGCGCAGACACGACTGGAGGAATACGGCCGCAACGAGCTGCGCCCGCCCGAGAAGCAGAGCCGGGTGCAACGCTTTCTGCTGCAGTTCCACAATCTGCTGATCTATGTGCTGCTGGCGGCGGCCCTGGTCACCCTGCTGCTGCAGCACTGGGTGGACAGCGGCGTGATCCTGGGGGTGGTGCTCATCAACGCCCTGATCGGCCACATCCAGGAAGGCAAGGCGGAAAAGGCCCTGGATGCCATCCGGCGCATGCTGTCGCAGCAGGCCATGGTCAAACGCGGCAATGCCTTCATCACCCTGCCCGCCACCGAGGTCGTGCCCGGCGACATCATCAGCCTGCAGTCCGGCGACAAGGTCCCGGCCGATGTACGCCTGTTCAAGGTCAAGGATCTGCGCATCGACGAGGCGATCCTCACCGGCGAATCGGAGGCAGTGGAAAAGAACACCGGGGCGGTGGCGGAGACAGCGGTGCTGGGCGACCGCAGTTGCATGGCCTATTCCGGCACCCTGGTCACCTACGGCCACGGTCAGGGCCTGGTGGTCGCCACCGGCGAGCGGACCGAGATCGGCCGCATCAGCGGCATGCTGGGACAGGTCGAATCGCTGACCACGCCCCTGCTGCGGCAGATGGCGCAGTTCGCGCGCTGGCTGACCGGCGCCATCCTGGTGCTGGCCACGGCCACCTTCGTCTACGGCGTCGGCTTCCAGGCCTATTCCGCCGCCGACATGTTCCTGGCCGCGGTCGGCCTGGCCGTGGCCGCCATCCCGGAGGGCCTGCCGGCCATCATGACCATCACCCTGGCCATCGGCGTGCAGCGCATGGCCCGGCGCAATGCCATCATTCGCCGGCTGCCGGCGGTCGAGACCCTGGGCTCGGTCACGGTGATCTGCTCCGACAAGACCGGAACGCTCACCCACAACGAGATGATGGTCCAGGAGATCGTCTGCGACAACAAACGCTTCGAGGTCAGCGGCTCGGGTTACGACCCGCACGGCGGCTTCAGTCTGGACGAGGCGACGGTCGACCCCGACGCCGAGGCCGAGCTCAGGGAACTCATGCGGGCCGGCATCCTGTGCAACGACAGCAGCCTGACCCGGGACGAGCAGGGCTGGCACATTCACGGCGATCCCACCGAGGGCGCCCTGCTCACCCTCGGCCGCAAGGGCGGGCTGGATCCGGCGTATCAGCATGAACAGTGGCCGCGCACCGACGTGATCCCGTTTGAATCCATGCACAAGTTCATGGCGACCCTGCACCACGACCACGCCGGCCACGCCTTCATCTATCTCAAGGGCGCGCCGGAGCGGGTGCTGGAGATGTGCACCTGCCAGCGGGTCCGGGGTGAGGACATCCCGCTGGACCACGACGAGTGGGCCCGCCGCACGCACGCCATGGCCGCACGCGGCCAGCGGCTGCTGGCACTGGCATACCGCGGCGCCGCGCCCGAGCAGCGCGAGTTGCGCTTCGAGGACGTCGACGGCGGCCTCACCCTGCTCGGGGTGGTCGGCCTGATCGACCCACCGCGCGAGGACGCCATCCGCGCCATCCGGACCTGCCGCAGCGCGGGCATCAGGGTGAAGATGATCACCGGCGATCATGCCGTCACGGCGAAGAGCATCGGCGAACAGATGGGGATCGGCGACGACATCCAGGCGATCAGCGGCGCGGACCTGGACCAGTACGACGACGCCCAGCTGCAGCGGACAGCGATTGAAGCCAGCGTGTTCGCGCGCACCAGCCCGGAGCACAAGCTGCGCCTGGTCTCCACGCTGCAGGCCGACGGTGCGGTGGTGGCCATGACCGGCGACGGTGTGAACGACGCCCCGGCCCTGAAACGGGCCGACGTCGGTATCGCCATGGGCATGAAGGGCACCGAGGTCTCCAAGGAGGCCTCCGAGATGGTCCTGGCCGACGACAATTTCGCCTCCATCGCCCATGCCGTGGAGGAAGGCCGCACCGTCTACGACAACCTGAAGAAATCCATCCTGTTCATTCTGCCCACCAACGGCGGCCAGGCCCTGGCCATCATCGCCGCCATCCTGGGCGGCTACATGCTGCCGATCACGCCGGTACAGATCCTGTGGGTGAATATGGTCACGGCCGTGACGCTGGCCCTGGCCCTGGCCTTCGAGCCGGCGGAGAAGGACGTCATGCAGCGGCCGCCGCGGGATGCGCGCGAGCCGCTGCTCACAGGCTTTCTCATCTGGCGCATCCTGCTGGTGTCGGTGATCCTGGTCAGCGGCAGCTTCGGCCTGTTCATCCTGGAACGCAATGCCGGCGTGCCGATCGACACCGCCCGCACCATCGCGGTCAACACCCTGGTCAGCTTCGAGATCTTCTATCTGTTCTGCGCCCGCTATCTGCTGGCGCCCTCGCTCAACTGGGAGGGGCTGACCGGCAATCGCTATGTGCTGATCGCCGTGGGCGTGCTGATCCTGCTGCAACTGGCCTTCACCTATCTGCCCCCGATGCAGTACCTCTTCGGCACCGCCCCCATCGATCCGGGCACCTGGGGTCGGATCCTGCTCATTGCACTGAGCGTGGTGGTGATCGTGGAACTGGAGAAATGGATCATCCGCCGCTACCTGAGCCGCCGGCAGCGGCGCACGCCAGCAGCATGAGTCGGATACTGGCCTTCAATGCCGGCAGTTCCTCGCTGCGCAGCGCCCTGTACCGGATCGAGGCCGGAACCGCGCACTGCCTGTGGCAGGATCACCGGGAGCAGCCGCCCGAGCAGCTGGGGCAACAGCTGGACAGCCTGCTGGCGGCAATCCCCCTGCCGGTGGACGCCGCGGTCCACCGGGTGGTGCACGGCGGCCCGCAGCTGTGGCAGCCGGCCCGCATCTCGGCCCGGGTCGAACAGGCCATCGAACAGGCCGGCGAACTGGCGCCGCTGCACAATCCGCACGCCCTGGACCTGCTGCGCCGGGTGCGTGCGCAGCTCGAGCCGGAACTGCCGCACATCGCCTGCTTCGACACCGGCTTCTATCACGACCTGCCGGCCGTGGCCGCGACCTACCCGCTGCCGCATGGGATCAGCGCGGAGCAGGGGCTGCGCCGTTACGGCTTTCACGGACTCGCGCACCAGTCCATGCTGGCCGGACTGTCCGCCTGCCACAGCGCGGCATCCATGCCGCGACGGGTCATTTCGCTGCAGCTCGGCGGCGGCTGTTCCGTCACCGCTTCGCTGGACGGCCGGGCACTCGATACCTCCATGGGCTTCACCCCGCTGGAGGGCCTGATGATGCGCACACGCTGCGGCGATATCGACCCCGGTCTGCTGTTCCATCTCAAGCGCAGTCTGGGCCTGTCGGACGCCGGCCTGGAATCCCTGCTCAATCACGACAGCGGCCTGCTCGGCGTCTCGGGCCGCAGCGGCGACATGAAGACCCTGCTGCAGGCGGACGACGCCCCGTCGCGCCTGGCGGTGGATCTGTTCTGCTACCGCGCCCGCAAGTATGTCGCCGCCTACACCGCCGTGCTGAGCGGCGTGGATGCCATCATGTTCGGCGGCGGCGTGGGCGAGAACGCCGCGCCGGTGCGCACCGGCATCCTGGAAGGCCTGGAGTATCTGGGCATCCGGCTGGATCCGGACCTCAATTCAGCCGCACTGGGTGAACGCCGGCGCATCAGCGCCGACGACAGCCGGGTCGAAGCGTGGGTCATGCCCGTCGACGAGGAGGCGTTGATGGCGCGGCAGGCGGCGGAGTTGCTGGATCAGGGAATATGAGCCGCGAATGAACACAAATACACGAAGAAAACTCTGATTATTACCCTTTCCGTCATTCCCGCGCAGGCGGGCATGACGAATCAATCAGAGGTTCCTTGCATCAATGAAAGCAGCACGCAGGTCGGGTTAGCGTAGCGCAACCTGACAACCCGCAGCATGTTGGGTTACGCCCTGCGGGCTAACCCAACCTACAAGACTTGCATCCTGCAATCTGTCTCTTGCATCCCCGTCAATACGGCCACTCCCACTCCAGCACCTCGGGCAGGTCCTGGCCGTAACGCCGGATGTATTCCCGGTGCTCGATCAGCTTGTCGCGGATCACCTGCCTGGCATGGGCGGCCAGGTAACCCAGTCGCGGCACCCGGTCGATCACGTCACTGGCCAGATGGAACCGGTCGATGTCGTTGCGCACCGCCATGTCGAAGGGCGTGGTGGTGGTGCCCTCCTCCTTGTAGCCGCGCACGTGCAGGTTGGCGTGATTGGTGCGCCGGTAGGTCAGCCGGTGGATCAGCCAGGGATAGCCGTGATAGGCGAAGATGACCGGCTTGTCGGTGGTGAACAGGGTGTCGAATTCCCGGTCGTTCAGGCCGTGGGGATGCTCGGTGTGATGCTGCAGCGTCATCAGGTCCACCACGTTGATCACGCGGATCTTCAGGTCCGGCACCAGTTCGCGCAGATAGGCCACCGCCGCCAGGGTCTCCAGCGTGGGCACATCGCCGGCGCAGGCCATGACCACGTCCGGCTCCGCGCCCTGATCGTTGCTGGCCCACTGCCAGATACCCACGCCGGCGCTGCAGTGCTTGATGGCGGCGTCCATGTCCAGCCACTGCGGCTGTGGCTGTTTGCCGGCGACGATCACGTTGATGAAATTGCGTGAGCGCAGGCACGTGTCGGTGACATGGAGCAGCGTGTTGGCATCCGGCGGCAGGTACACGCGGATGACATCGGCCTTCTTGTTGACCACATGGTCGATGAAGCCCGGGTCCTGGTGCGAGAAACCGTTGTGGTCCTGGCGCCAGACATGGGAGGTGAGCAGATAATTCAGTGAGGCGATGGGGCGGCGCCAGGGGATCTCGCTGCCGGCAACCTTGAGCCACTTGGCGTGCTGGTTGAACATGGAATCGACAATGTGGATGAAGGCCTCGTAGCAGGAGAACAGACCGTGGCGGCCGGTGAGCAGATAGCCTTCCAGCCAGCCCTGGCAGGTATGCTCGCTCAGGATCTCCATCACCCGCCCGTCGGGCGCGAGATGCTCGTCCTCCGGCAGGCGCGGCTCCATCCAGGTGCGGGCGGTTTCCTCGAACAGGGCATCCAGCCGGTTGGAACTGGTCTCGTCGGGGCCGAAGACGCGGAAGTTGGCGCGCTTGCGGTTGGCGCGCATCACGTCCCGCAGCAGCTGTCCCATCACCCGGGTGGCCTCGGCCCGGGTCCGGCCGGGTTCCTCCACCATCACGGCATAATCCCGGTAATCCGGCAGGCTCAGGTCCCGCAGCAGGCTGCCGCCGTTGGCATGGGGGTTGGCCCCCATGCGCCGCTCGCCGGCCGGCGCCAGTGCGGCCAGTTCCGGCAGCAGTTCGCCCTGCTCCGTGAACAGTTCCCGCGGCCGGTAGCTCAGCATCCAGTCCTCGAGCAGCTGCAGGCGTTCCGGATGCCGGTCCAGACCGGTGATAGGCACCTGGTGGGCACGCCAGAAATCCTCGACCTTCCTGCCCTCGACCTCCTTCGGCCCGGTCCAGCCCTTGGGACTGCGCAGAATGATCAGAGGCCAGCGGGCACGCCCCCGCTCGCCACCATCGCGGGCCTGCTGGCGGATCTGCCGGATCCGCTCCACGGCCGCGTCCATGGCGGCGGCCATGGACTGATGCATCGGCTCCGGCTCGCAGCCCTCGACAAACAAAGGCTCGTAGCCATAGCCGGTGAACAGGCTGGCAAGCTCGTCGCGGCCCATGCGGGCGAACAGGCTGGGATTGGCGATCTTGTAGCCGTTCAGATGCAGAACCGGCAGTACGGCGCCGTCCCGTGCGGGATTGAGGAACTTGGTCGAATGCCAGGCCGCGGCCAGCGGGCCGGTCTCAGCCTCGCCGTCGCCCACCACGCAACAGGCGATAAGTTCGGGGTTGTCGAACACCGCACCGAAGGCATGCGCGAGCGAGTATCCCAACTCACCGCCCTCGTGGATCGAGCCGGGTATTTCGGGCGCGACATGACTGGGAATGCCGCCCGGAAAGGAGAACTGCCGGAACAACTTGCGCATACCGTCGGCATCGGGGGTGACATCGGGATAGAACTCGCTGTAGCTGCCCTCCAGCCAGGTGTTGGCCACCAGCGCCGGCCCGCCGTGGCCCGGGCCCGTGATGAAGATCATGTCCAGATCATCGCGCTGGATGACCCGGTTGCAGTGCAGATAGATGAAATTCAACCCGGGTGTCGTCCCCCAGTGGCCGAGCAGGCGCGGCTTGACGTCCTTCAGTTCCAGGCTGCGGGCCAGCAGGGGGTTGTCGAGCAGATAGATCTGGCCGACCGACAGATAATTCGCCGCCCGCCAGTAGGCATCCAGACGGCCCAGTTCCACGCCCCCCAGCGGGCGGGTTTCAATAGTTGCGTACGCGGGGATGGACATGTCGGCTCCTGTCAGGGCCCGTTGGCACTGCCGCGGGGATGGATGCGGCAGGACTACCAGAAAGATAACCGCTGTCCGGGTGATTGCAAGCGCCCCGCCGGACGCTCGCGGGCGCTATCCAGTCCGGCCCGGGACAGGTACACTGGCCACGCAGTATTGGAATCACGAGGGGATGAAACATCCATGACAGGGCTTGCTGCCGCCATGAAATATCCGGGTACTCTCATCATACTGCTCGCTGGACTGCTGCTGTACCAGGCACCGGCGGGTGCCGCCGAGGCCGAACTCCGGAACGAGCAGGATCCGCGCGAACTGGTAATCCGCGTATCCAACAGGATGGTCGATGCCCTGCGCGAGCAGCGCGAGGCCATTCGCCAGGACGACGCCATCGCCTATCGGCTGGCCGACCAGATCGTGGTGCCCCATATCGATTTCGAGCGCATCGCACGCTGGGTGCTGGGCAAGCACTGGCGCAGCGCCAGCGAAGCGCAGCGGGCGGCCTTCATGGAAGGTTTCAGGCAGCACCTGATGCGCACCTATGTCAGTTCCATGATCACCTATACCGACGAGATTCTCGCGCACGCCGACGAGGTCAGCTACCCTCCCCTGCGCAATCCGAACGGCAGCGATCAGGTGACGGTACGCAGTCGCATTTCCCTGCCCAAGGGAGGCACTGCCCAGGTCGACTACACCATGGTCAAAACCGCAGCGAGCTGGAAAATCGCGGACCTGGCCATCGACGGCATCAGCCTGGCACTCACCTATCGCAAGGAATTTTCGGCCCAAATCAGCCGCAACGGGCTGGATGCCCTGATCGCGGATCTGAAGCAATAGACAGGGAGAGGACACACATGCCCGCTCACCCCGCCATACTTATCTGGGAAGGCAAGGAGACAATTCGGGAAACGCTGGGATTGATCGACCAGCGGACCCCGCTGGAACTGCAGTTGCCGCCCGATACGCACTTCGCCCTGTGCAGTCACCTGGCACCCGCGGGAAGCCGGGCGGAATCGCTTGACCTGGACGGCGGCCACGAACTGGTGGAGCGGGCTGCACAAGTCGGCGTCCTGGCGGCGCTCGCCGAACTCATCGAGCCGTTGCGAGAGGCCGACGCCACGGTGCATATCGTCAGCCCGAGCCCTGCGATTCAGATCGATTTTCCCGAGGACTGAACAGACGGCTGCCGGCCGCAGCTGTGCGGCGGAACCAGAACGGGCAAGAAAGGGAAAGTGGTAGCGGGGGCAGGATTTGAACCTGCGACCTTCGGGTTATGAGCCCGACGAGCTGCCAGACTGCTCCACCCCGCAACAGAGACAACGCATTCTAATGACAAGGCCGATGCTTTGCAAGCCCGCCGCAGATTATCGCCGCCTGCGCCTGGCCTTTTCCAGATGCGCCTTCAGGTCATAGCGGTAGATGAAACCCGGCAGCGCGAACACCATGAACAGGCACAGGGTCACCACGTAGAATTCCCAGTCCTGGACGTGGATACCCCCGGTGCTCTTCTGTTCCAGTCCCAGGGCGATGCCCCCGGCAACAAAATACAGCACCAGCCACTCCATTAAACAGAACCAGGCCGGCTTGGTCTGGGGTCCTGCGGGCAGCAGGAAGAATCGGCGTTCTGTCAGCCAGGGGAGATTTGCCGCCAGGAAGGCGACCAGGATGAGCAGCCAGGAGAAATGAATATCAGACATGCGGGTTCCGGCAGGCTATTTGCGCTGTGGGAGATTGTACCGGAAACCGGCGGCCCGCGGCAGACCCTGTCAGCCCGCCATTGCGGCCATGCAGGCACCCATCAGAGCACCGGGAAACAACCCCAGCAGGAGTATGGCCAGACCATTGACGCTGATGGCCACATGCATGTCGGTCCCGTATTGCAGCGGCTGGGTATCCACCGGCTCATCGAAATACATCAGCTTGACCACCCGCAGGTAGTAGAAGGCACCGATGATGGAGAAGAACACCGCGGCCAACGCCAGCCACAGCAGGTCGACACCAACCACCGCCTGAATCACGGCCAGCTTGGCGTAGAAACCCACGGTCGGCGGCACACCCGCCATGGAGAACATCACCAGCAGCATCAGAAAGGCATGCCAGGGGCTGCGGGTATTCAGGCCCTTGAAGTCCTCCAGGGCGTCGGCCTCGAAACCGCTGCGGCTGAGCAGGATGATCATCCCGAAGGCCGCCGCTGCCATGATGGCGTAGGTGATGGCGTAGAACAGCGCCGAGGCATAGCCCTCCACCGTACCGGAGAGAATGCCCAGCAGCAGAAAGCCCACATGCGAGATGGTCGAATAGGCCAGCATGCGTTTGAGATTGGCCTGGGCGATGGCAATGATATTGCCCACGGCCAGGGACAGCACCGCCAGGATGGCCAGCATCCCGCTCCAGTCGGCCTGCACCCCGCCCAGGGACTCGGCCAGCAGGCGCATCGCCATGGCGAAGGCGGCGATCTTGGGTGCACTGCCGATAAAGAGAGTCACACAGGTTGGCGCTCCATGGTAGACATCCGGAATCCACATATGGAACGGCACGGCTCCCAGCTTGAAGGCCAGACCCAGGACGACGAACGACAGGGCGAAGATCAGCGCCAGATCCAGTTCCGCCATGGCACGGATATTGGAGGCCACCTCGGCGATGTTCAGACTGCCGGTGATGCCATAGAGCAGCGACATGCCGTAAAGCAGCATGCCGGAGGCCAGCGCGCCGAGAACGAAATACTTCATCGCCGCCTCGGAGGCGACGCCGGAATCGCGGTGCAGGGCCACCATGGCATAGAGTGACAGCGAGAGCAGTTCCAGGCCCAGATACAGAGTCAGATAACTGTGGGCGGAAATCATGATCATCATGCCCAGTACGCCGAACAGGCCGAGTACGTAATACTCGCCCTTGAACAGGTCGCGTTGGCGCAGATAATCCTTGGAATAAAGGAATACCGCGAATACCACGATCATCACAAAGGCCTTGGCCAGCGACGCCATCGGATCAGCCACGTAGGTGCCGAACATGGCCGTACGCGATTCGCCGTCCGCCAGCGCAATCACCAGCGCCAGGGCGCCGAACAGGGTCAGCTGCGACAGGCCATAGGTGATAACCCGGTTGCGCTCATGGATGAACAGGTCCAGCACCAGCACGATGCAGGCCATGCTGAGCACGAAAATCTCCGGCAGCAGCAGTTGAAAATCCATTGGTTCTATTGGCATACCCTGTTCCAGTCAGAATGGCCGCATGACATCGGCATCATCGTTACACAATATACTTTGCGTGCTTGTTCGCGTTTGCGGTTGAAGCGTTTATTACAGCTTCGACACCATCACATGCGCCAGCAGGTTCTCCAGCGTGGCATGCATCAAATCCACCAGCGGCGCCGGCCACAGGCCCAACAGGAGCACGGCCGCGGCCAGCACCCCGAGGATGAAAAATTCACGCCGGTTCACGTCCTGCAGCTCGGCGACCCGCTTGTTACCCACCTCGCCGAACACCACCCGCTTGACCAGCCACAGACTGTAGGCCGCGCCCAGGATCAGGGTGGTGGCCGCCAGGAAGGCGTACCAGAAATTCGCCTTGAAGCTCGCCAGGATCACCATGAACTCCCCGATGAAGCCGGAGGTGCCCGGCAGACCGGAGTTGGCCATGGCGAACAGCACCATGAAACCGCCGAAGATCGGCATGGTATTCACCACCCCGCCGTAGTCGGCAATCTCGCGCGAGTGCATACGGTCATAGAGCACGCCCACGCACAGAAACAGCGCCCCGGAAATAAAGCCGTGCGATACCATCTGCACCATGCCGCCTTCCAGTCCCAGCAACGCGCCCTGTACCGTGCCGGTGTTCTCGAGAATGCCAAAGATCAGGAAGAAGCCCAGGGTGGCGAAGCCCATGTGGGCGATGGAGGAATAGGCGATTAGCTTCTTCATGTCCTGCTGCACGATGGCGACAAAGCCGATATAGACCACCGCGATCAGCGACAGACCGATGATGAGCCAGTCCAGTTGCTGGCTGGCATCAGGCGTGATCGGCAGACTGAAGCGCAGGAAACCGTAGCCGCCGATCTTGAGCATGATGGCCGCCAGGATCACCGAACCGCCGGTGGGCGCCTCGACGTGCGCATCCGGCAGCCAGGTATGCACCGGCCACATCGGCACCTTGACCGCGAAGGCCAGCAGAAAGGCGATGAAGATCAGGATCTGCTCGGTTATACCCAGCGGCAGCAGGTGGAAATCCAGAATACCGAAGCTGCCGGACTGGATGTACATGTAGATCAGGGCGACCAGCATGAATACCGAGCCGAAGAAGGTATAGAGGAAGAACTTGATGGTGGCATAGACCCGGCGCGGCCCGCCCCAGATACCGATAATGAGGAACATCGGGATCAGCATGCCTTCCCAGAACACATAGAACAGCACCGCATCGAGAGCCGCGAACACACCGATCATCAGGCCTTCCATGATCAGGAAGGCGGCCATGTACTGGGCCACGCGCTTCTGGATGACCTCCCAGCCGGCCAGCACCACCAGTACGGTGGTGAAGGTGGTGAGGATGATCAGGGGGACCGAGATCCCGTCCACGCCCAGGTGATAATTGACGTTGAAGGCCGGGATCCAGGGCCTGAGCTCTTCGAACTGCATCGCCGCCGTACCGGTCTCGAAACCGGTGAACAGGGGGATGCTGAGCAGGAAGGTCAGCAGTGATGCGACCAGCGCCAGGCTCCGCGCACCCCAGGGTTCCCGGTCGCCGGCCGCGAGCACGGCAATGCCGCCCAGGATGGGCACCCAGATCAACAGGCTCAGTAATGGCAGTTCTGACAACATTCAGGTTTCCTTGATTCTTCTTCTGCCGGCGGCCGGCACTCAGCGCATGAATACCGTCCAGCTGATCAGGGCCAGCAGGCCCAGGATCATGGCGAAGGCATAGTGGTACAGGTAACCGGTCTGCACATGGCGCGTGAAGGCGGCAACCCAGCCCACCACGCGGGCACTGCCGTTGACGATCAGGCCGTCGATGATGATGCGGTCACCCAGGTGCCACAGGGCATGGCCGATGCCGCGTGTCCCGCCCGCGAACACGGTCTGGTTGAAATCGTCGGCATAGTATTTGTTGACCAGCAGCCGGTGGAGCCAGGAAAAATTGCGCTGCGCGCGGTCGGCGAGCCCGGGATTGATCATATAGATGTACCAGGCCGTCAGCACCCCGGCCAGCGCCAGGTAGAAGGCCGGATTGGCGAACGCATGCAGCGCGAAAGCGACGGTGCCGTGGAAATGTTCGCCCAGTTGCGCGAGGCCATCATGCGCGGGCGCCACATGGATCACCCCGTCGAAATAGCTCCCGAACAGAATCGGTTCCATCCAGTAGCCGGCAAAGATGGAGGGAATAGCCAGCAGCACCAGCGGCAGGGTCACCACCCAGGGTGTCTCGTGCAGGTGCTCGCGGGTATGCGAGTCCATCCGTGGCTTGCCGTGAAACACCAGGAAATACATGCGGAAGCTGTACAGGGCGGTGACGAATACCCCGGCCAGCACGGCAACATAGGCAAAATCAGAGCCGGGGATCTGGGACAGGTGAACCGCCTCGATGATGCTGTCCTTGGAAAAATAGCCCGAGAAGAACGGCGTGCCGATCAGCGCCAGCGAACCGATCAGCGAGGTCAGCCAGGTAATGGGCATGTACTTGCGCAGCCCCCCCATATTGCGCATGTCCTGGTCGTGGTGCATGGCGATGATGACCGACCCCGCCCCCAGGAACAGCAGCGCCTTGAAGAAGGCGTGGGTCATGAGATGGAAGATGCCGGCGGCATAGGCCGAGGCGCCGAGCGCGACCGTCATGTAGCCGAGCTGCGACAGGGTGGAATAGGCCACCACCCGCTTGATGTCGTTCTGCACCAGGCCCAGAAAGCCCATGAACAGAGCGGTAATGGCGCCGATCACCAGCACGAAGCTCAATGCCGCCTCGGACAGTTCGAACAGGGGCGACATGCGCGCCACCATGAAGATGCCGGCCGTGACCATGGTGGCGGCATGGATCAGGGCCGAAATGGGTGTCGGGCCTTCCATGGAATCGGGCAGCCACACGTGCAGCGGCACCTGGGCCGACTTGCCCATGGCACCGATGAACAGCAGGATGCAGATCACCGACATCAGTGACCAGGCATGGCCGTCGAAGATCTCGATATTGACGTCGGCCAGCGCCGGCGCAGCGGCGAATACATCCCAGTAGTCCAGACTGTTGAAATACATCAGGATGGCGGCGATACCCAGCAGGAAACCGAAATCGCCCACGCGGTTTACCAGGAACGCCTTGAGGTTGGCGAAGATGGCGCTCGGCCGGTTCGACCAGAAGCCGATCAGCAGATAGGAGACCAGCCCGACCGCCTCCCAGCCGAAGAACAGCTGCAGGAAATTGTTGGACATCACCAGCATCAGCATGGCGAAGGTGAACAGGGCGATATAGCTGAAGAAACGCTGGTAGCTGTTGCGCCCCGCCAGGCTTTCCCTGGGCCAGTTGTGGGCGTCGTCGGCCATGTAGCCGATGGTGTAGATGTGCACCATCAGCGAGACGAAGGTGACGACATTGATCATCAGCACGGTCAGGTTGTCGACCAGAAAGCCGATCTCGAAGCGGATGCCGTCGGAAACCATCCAGGTATAGACGCTGTCGTTGAAGGCAGCGGCACCGTCGATGACATGATGCTTGAGCACGACCAGCGACAGCAGGAAGGCGATGCCCACACCGCCGATGGTCACACTGTGGGCGCCGGCACGGCCCAACCGGCCGCCGAACAGCCCGGCCAGGATGGCCCCGATGAGCGGTGCGAGCGGTATGGCGAGATAAACGAGTTCCATGCCCTACCCCTTCATGCTGTCGAGGTCATCGACATTGATGGTCTGACGATTGCGGAACAGCACCACCAGGATGGCCAGCCCGATTGCCGCCTCCGCAGCCGCCACGGTGAGAATGAAGAATACGAACACCTGCCCTGCCGTGTCGCCGAGGAAATACGAGAAGGCAACGAAGTTCATGTTCACCGCCAGCAGCATCAACTCGATGGCCATAAGCAGGATGATGACGTTTTTGCGGTTGAGGAAGATCCCCGCCACGCTCAGGCTGAACAGGATCGCCCCCAGAACCAGATAGTCAGATAATTCAATCATTTTTCGTATTCAGACCATTAAACCGCTAAGGCGCGCCAAGGCGCTCGAAGTCATTGTTTGCTGCATAACTTTTTGATGCCGTCTTGCATATACTGATCATTCAAATTCAGCTGACAGCCATCTCCGGAGCCCCCGCCTCAAACAGGGCCAGGTCCATCCGTACACGCCGCATCTGCGTCTGCAAGCCAATCAATCCCTGGATTCCGATTTCATCTTCACCACCCGCACCCGGTCCTCGCGCCGGACCTTGATCTGATCGGCAGGATTGAGGTACTTGGTATCCGGCCGCCGACGCAGGGTCAGCGCGATGGCGGCGACGATTGCGACCAACAGGATGACCGCGGCGATTTCGAACGGATACACATAATCGGTATAGAGCACGCTGCCCAGTTCTCGGGTATTGCTGTAATCGGCACCATGGCGCGACGGCGCCGGCATGCGCTCGTCGCTGAAGTAGTGGGAGCCGACGACGAGCAGCATCTCGACCAGCATCAGGATCGCCACCGGCAACGCCACCGGCAGATAGCGGGCGAAGCCTTCCTTGAGCGGCGCGACATTGATATCCAGCATCATGACCACGAACAGGAACAGCACCATCACCGCGCCGACATAGACCAGCACCAGGGTGATGGCGAGGAACTCCGCCTCCAGCAGCAGCCACAGGCCGGCGGTGGTGAAGAAGGCCAGCACCAGGTGCAGCGCGGCATGCACCGGGTTGCGCACCGTGATCACGCGTACCGCCGCGAACACCAGGATCGCGGCGAATACATAAAAGATGAACTTCTCGAATGTCATAGTGGGTTTATTGCCTTATTGTTACCTTCGCGCGCCTTATTCGCCTTCGCGTTTCAACGCCTGTCACCGATACAACGCGTCCGCCGTCCGATCGGCGGCAATCTGGTCCTCGTACTTATCGCCGATGGCCAGCAGCTTTTCCTTGGTCATGATCTGCTCGCCGCGGTTTTCGAAGTGGTATTCGAAAATGCGCGTCTCGACGATGGAATCCACCGGGCAGGACTCTTCGCAGAAACCGCAGAAGATACACTTGAACAGATCGATGTCGTAGCGGGTGGTGCGCCGGGTACCGTCCTCGCGCGGCGCGGCCTCGATGGTGATGGCCAGCGCCGGACAGACCGCCTCGCACAGTTTGCAGGCGATGCAGCGCTCCTCGCCGTTGGGATAGCGGCGCAGGGCATGCAGGCCGCGGAAGCGCGGCGACTGCGGAGTCTTCTCCTCCGGGTACTGGACCGTAATCTTGCGCGCGAACAGATAGCGCCCGGTCAGTCGCAGGCCCATCAGGAGTTCCCACAGGAACAGACTCTTGACGTAATGTTTCAGGGCTTGCATATCAGGTCACCATTCATATCAATCGAACCAGGGCCCGACGCCGGCGACGATCGCCGCCCCCTCCACCAGCAACCAGATGATGGTGATGGGAATAAACACCTTCCAGCCCAGCCGCATGATCTGGTCGTAGCGGTAGCGGGGAAAGGTGGCGCGGAACCACAGGAAGAAGAACAGGAACACGGCCGTCTTGGCCAGGAACCAGATGATGCTCGGTTCGCCGATGACCGGCAGCGGCTGGAACGGCGACAGCCAGCCGCCCATGAACAGCAGCGCGGCCAGCGCCGAGATCAGGATCATGTTGGCGTACTCGGCCAGGAAGAACACCGCGAAGGCCATACCGGAGTACTCGACGTGGAAGCCGGCCACGATCTCGGACTCGCCCTCGGCCACGTCGAAGGGCGCGCGGTTGGTCTCGGCCACGCCGGAGATGAAATAGATCAGAAACAGCGGCAGCAGCGGCAGCCAGAACCAGTGCAGGATGCTGCCGCTCTGGGCCAGCACGATGTCGTTGAGATTGAGGCTGCCGCCGGCCATCAGTACCCCGACCAGGGCAAAACCCATGGCGATTTCGTAGGCCACGATCTGGGCCGCAGAGCGCATGGCACCGAGGAAGGCGTATTTGGAGTTGGAGGCCCAACCGGCAATGATCACACCGTAGACTCCTACCGAGGTCAGCGCCAGTACGTACAGCAGGCCGGCATCGATATCGGCCAGCACCATGCCGTTGTCGAAGGGAATGACCGCCCAGGCCGCCAGCGCCGGTCCGATGGACAGAATGGGCGCGATCACGAACAGGAAGCGGTTGGCATGGGTGGGGAGAATGATCTCCTTGAACAACAGTTTCACCGCATCGGCAATCGGCTGCAGCCAGCCGCCGGGACCGACCCGGTTGGGGCCGATGCGGACCTGGATCGCACCGATGATCTTGCGTTCGGCGAAGGTCAGATAGGCCACGCACAGCATCAGCGGCGTGACGATGCCGCCGATGAGGAACAGGATCCAGCTGACTTCCTTGATTGCTTCCATCATTAACCGATCACACCCAGTTCAGTTTAACGCCGCCGAAATTCGCCCCCAGCTCGCGCGTAGCCGGACAGCCGGCCGGAATCCAGGCCGCACCCTCGGGCACCTGCTCATCCAGCACCAGCTGCAGTACGGCCTGCGCCTCGCCCTGCTCCACCCTGACCTGGGTGGCGGAGCCTAGATTCAGCCTCGCGGCCTGCGCAGGGTTGAGCCGCAGTTGGGCGTCGCCACCGTCGGTCGCCGCCTGCAGCGCGGGCGCCCGCCGCACAATGCCGTCGACGGCATAGATGGGCACATCGCCGATGCGCTGCAGGCCGTCCGGCGCTGGTGCCAGCACCATCTCGCCCGGCACCCGCTCGTTGCGCGGCCGGCGGTCTGCCGCCTGGCTGCGCAATTCGTCGCGCACTTCCTCGGAAGACATGTAGTCGAAGTCCTTCAACCCCAGCAGATTGCCCAGTACCCGCACGACCTTCCAGCCCGGCCGGGCCTGACCGCGCGGCGCCACAGCACCGGCGAAGCTCTGCCAGCGCCCTTCCACATTGACGTAGGTGCCTGAGGTCTCGCTGTAGGGGCTGATCGGCAGGAGCACCCGCGCGCATTCGCGCAGGCTGTCGGAGACATAGGCCGTGAAGGCAACCACTGTCTCGGCCTGAGCGAACGCCCCGCGGGCCTGCTGCGCATCGGCAAAATCGAACTCCGGCTCGCAGCCGTACAGCACATAGGCCGAGCGCGGCGTCTCCAGCATGCCCCGCGCATCGAGACCGGTGCTGTCACGGTCACTGCCGGCCGGACCGCGGTGCGGCAGCACCCCGGCGAGCCAGCCTCCGGCGCCGTTGCCGCCGTCCGAGAGCAGGCTCAGGGTCGCGCCGCTCAGTTCACAGATGAAGCCCGCCAGCGCCCGCAGGGCATTGGCCGAAGGATGTGCAGCGGCAGTCGAGCCCAGCATAACGGTGGCCGGCCGAACCTCGCTCAGGCGTTCGGCGATGCGCTGATGGACTTCGGCCGGGCTGGCCTGGGCGATCACGCCATGCAGTTCGGACGGGGCCGCCTCCTGTTTGAGGGTCAGCAGGGCAGCGGCCACACCGGCCAGGTCATCGACCATCGCATGCGGGGCATGGATCAGTTTTTCCACCAGATCGAAATTGAAATCATAATCGACCGGATTGATGGCCATAATGCCGGCGCCATTGAGACAGGCCTTGCGCAGGCGATGGCCGAGAATCGGCTGCTCCTTGCGGATATTGGAACCGACCAACAGCACCGCCTGCTGTTGCTCCAACTCCTCGATGCGCTGGCCCAGCCAGGGGAACAGGGGCAGGCGATCCTGGTCGCTGAAATCGCTCTGGCGCAGGCGGTGATCGATATTACTGCACTCGAGCTGTTCACTCAGGCGGTTGAGCAGATACATCTCTTCCACTGTGGCCGTCGGCGAAACCAGCACCCCGAGCTGCGCGGCGCGTTCGCCGCTGTAGACCCGCAGCATATCGGCGACTGCCTGCAGGGCGGTCTCCCAGTCGGTCTCCTGCCAGTCGCCGTCGCGCCTGATCATGGGCCGTTCCAGGCGCTCCGGACTGTTCAGGCCCGCGTAGCCGAAGCGGTCACGATCCGACAGCCAGACCTCGTTTATCTCCTCGTTCTCACGCGGCACCACGCGGAGCACATCGCCGCGGCGGGCGTGCAGATAGAGATTGGAACCGACGCAGTCGTGGGGTGCCACACTGGCGTGCTGGGTAAGTTCCCAGGCCCGGGCGCGGAAACGGAACGGCTTGGAGGTCAGCGCCCCCACCGGGCAGACGTCGATGACATTACCCGACATCTCGGAACTGACACCCTGCCCCACATAGGCGCGGATGGCCATGTTCTCGCCGCGGCCCACGCCGCCGAGTTCCTTGAAGCCGCCGATGACATCCAGGAAACGCACACAGCGGGTGCAGTGGATGCAGCGGGTCATATCGGTGGCGATCAGTGAGCCCAGATCCTCGTCCTTGACCACGCGCTTCTTCTCGGTGAAGCGCGACACGCTGCGGCCGTAGCCCAGGGCGACGTCCTGCAGTTCGCACTCTCCGCCCTGATCGCAGATCGGGCAGTCCAGCGGATGATTGATCAGCAGGAACTCCATCACCGACTTCTGCGCCTCGCGGGCGTAGTCGGAGTCGGTCCAGATCTTCATGCCGTCGGCAACCGGGGTGGCACAGGCCGGCAGCGGCTTGGGCGCCTTCTCCACCTGCACCAGGCACATGCGGCAGTTGGCGGCGATGGGCAGCTTCTTGTGGTAGCAGAAGCGCGGCACGGTGATGCCGTGTTCATCGGTGATCTCGATGATCATCTGGCCCTTGCGCGCCGGATAGGTCTCGCCGTTGATCTCGACGTTGATGGCGTCCTCGGGCGGGATCTCGGGCTTCGCGCTCATGCCGCCTCTCCCGTGGTGTCGGTTACCATGGAGCGCTTGTGTTCGATCATGTAGGCGAACTCATGGCGGAAATGCTTGAGAAAACTCTGCACCGGCCAGGCCGCGGCGTCGCCGAAGGCACAGATGGTGCGGCCCTCGATCTGGCCGGCAGCGGCGTCCAGAAGTTCCAGGTCCTCCGGCCGGCCCTTGCCCGCGTAGATCCGCTGAATCACCCGGTGCATCCAGCCGGTGCCTTCGCGGCAGGGAGTGCACTGGCCGCAGGACTCGGCATAGTAGAAGCGCGAGATACGCAGCAGCGCCTTGACCATGCAGGTGGAGTCATCCATCACGATCATGCCGCCCGAGCCCAGGGCCGAGCCGTGCTGGGCCAGCGAGTCGTAATCCATGGTGCACTGGGTGATGATCTCCGCCGGCAGCACCGGCATGGAGGAGCCGCCAGGGATCACCGCCTTGAGTGCGTGCCCGGTGCGCACGCCTCCGGCCATTTCCAGCAGATCGTTGAAGGGGATGCCCAACGGCACCTCGTAGTTGCCGGGTCTGTTTACATGGCCGGAGACGCTGAACAGCTTCTCGCCGCCGTTGTTGGGCTTGCCCAGGTTCAGGAACCACTCCGCGCCGTTGCGCACGATGGCCGGCACCGAGGCCAGGCTCTCGGTGTTGTTGATGGTGGTGGGCCGGCCGTAGAGGCCGAAGTTGGCCGGGAACGGCGGCTTGAAGCGCGGCTGGCCCTTCTTGCCCTCCAGGGATTCCAGCAGTGCGGTCTCCTCGCCGCAGATATAGGCACCGGCGCCGATATGGGAATAGAGATCGAAGTCGAAGTCCGAACCGAGAATGCCTCGGCCGAGATAACCCGCCTCATAGGCTTCCTTCAATGCGGCCTCGAAGCGCTCGTAGGGTTCGTGATGGAACTCGCCGCGCATGTAGTTGTAGCCCACACTGGCCCCGATGCAGTAGCCGGCGATCGCCATGCCCTCGATCAGGGAATGCGGGTTGTAGCGCAGGATATCGCGATCCTTGCAGGTGCCGGGCTCGGATTCGTCCGAATTGCAGACGATGTATTTCTGCACCGGGGCATTGCGGGGCATGAAGCTCCACTTCACCCCGGTGGGGAAGCCGGCGCCGCCGCGTCCGCGCAGGGCGGATTGCTTGATCTGCTCAATCACGTCCTCGGGCGGGGTCTTCTCGCGGAGTATCTTCTGCAGCGCCTCGTAACCCCCGACCCTGAGATAGTTCTCCAGCGTCCAGGGCTCGTCGAATTGCAGCGTCGTGAAACAAACCTGGTTGACCATAATCAGATCTCTATCCCCGCGAAAAACACGGATCTGCCATATGCAGTCATGCTTTTCTGCATTTCTGGTGCCTGTCCGTGCTTTCCGTGTATTCCGTGGCCATCAATCATTCGAGTTCATCCAGAATCCGGTCGATCTTCTCGACCGTCAGATTCTCGTGATAATGCCCGTTCACCGCCATCATCGGGCCGCCGGCGCAGGCCGCCAGGCATTCCTCTTCCAGCTTCAGGTAGATACGCCCGTCCGGGGTGGACTCACCGCGCCGGATGCCCAGCTTCTGCTCCACATGGGCGATCAGGTCATCGGCGCCGCACAGCATGCAGGAGATGTTGGCGCAGATGGCCACCGTGTTGCGGCCCACCTCACGGGTCTCGATCATGGAATAGAAGCTGGCCACTTCGTAGACCGACACCGGCGCCATGTCCAGATAGGCCGCCACTGCGTCCATGTGTTCGGGCCGGATCCAGCCCTCGCGCGCCTGTACCGCATGCAGCGCAGAAAGCACCGCGGAGCGCTTCTGGTCCGGCGGGTATTTCGCCAGCCAGTGGTCGATCTCCGCCCTGATCTCTGGGGGGATTTCGTATTCCGCTTTGTTGGTTTCAGTCACAGTCATAAAAGCATCTGTAGCATTGTAGGTCGGGTTAGCCCGATAGGGCGTAACCCGACGTTTCCGCCGTGGTTGTCGGATTACGCTGCGCTAATCCGACCTACAAGGCTGCGTCTCTGCGTTGAACATATCAACTCTCACCGGTCAATTTCACCGAACACGATGTCCTGGGTGCCGATGATGGCCACCACGTCGGCCAGCATGTGCCCGCAGGCCATTTCATCCAATCCGGCCAGGTGCGCGAAACCGGGGGCACGGATCTTGACCCGGAACGGCTTGTTGGCGCCGTCGGAGATCATATAGACGCCGAACTCGCCCTTGGGATGTTCGATGGCGGCATAGGCCTCGCCCGCCGGCACGCAGAACCCTTCCGTAAACAGCTTGAAGTGATGAATCAGGGCCTCCATGTCCGCCTTCATCTCCTCGCGGTGCGGCGGGATGATCTTGTAGTCGTCGATGATCACCGGACCGGGATTCTCGCGCAGCCATCGGATGCACTGGCGGATGATGTGATTGGACTGGCGCATCTCCTCGATGCGCACCAGGTAGCGGTCATAGGAGTCGCCGCGCACACCCACCGGGATATCGAAATCCATCCGGTCATAGACTTCATAGGGCTGCTTCTTGCGCAAATCCCACTCGATGCCGGAGCCGCGCAGCATCGGACCGGTGAAGCCCAGTTGCAGAGCACGCTCGGGCGAGACTACGCCGATGCCGACCGTACGCTGCTTCCAGATACGGTTGTCGGTAAGCAGGGTCTCGTACTCATCCACGCACTTCGGGAAACGCTCGGTGAAATCCTCGAGGAAGTCCAGCAGCGAGCCCTGGCGGGTCTCGTTCATCTTCCTGACTTCGGCCTCACTGTGCCACTTGGAGGCCTGGTACTGCGGCATGCGATCCGGCAGGTCGCGGTACACCCCGCCCGGACGGTAGTAGGTCGCATGCATGCGCGCGCCGGAGACCGCCTCGTAGCAGTCCATCAGGTCCTCGCGCTCGCGGAAGGCGTAGAGGAACATGGTCATGGCGCCGATATCCAGCGCGTGCGCCCCGATCCACAACAGGTGGTTGAGGATGCGGGTGACCTCGTCGAACATCACCCGGATGTACTGGGCCCGTTCCGGCGCCTCGATGCCGAGCAGCTTTTCGATGGCCAGCACGTAACCATGCTCGTTGCACATCATGGACACGTAATCGAGCCGGTCCATGTAGCCGATGCTCTGGTTGTAGGGCTTGCTCTCGGCCAGCTTCTCGGTGGCACGATGCAGCAGGCCGATGTGCGGATCGGCCCGCTCGATGACCTCGCCGTCCATCTCCAGCACCAGGCGCAGCACGCCGTGCGCCGCCGGGTGCTGGGGACCGAAGTTCAGGGTGTAGTTGCGTATTTCAGGCATTTGCTATCGCTTCGCAAAGTCGCAGGATACAAGTGACAAGATACAAACCGCTTTCATGACCTGTCTCCCACATCCTGTATCTTGTATCTGCATCACCGGACTATACCGATTCCGCCTCCGGTTCCGAATCCTCTGCAGGTGGCTCATTCCGCCTGCGTGTCTCTGTACGGATCACCTTCGGTACCAGCACCCGCGGTTCGATGCTGACCGGCTCGTAGACCACCCGCTGCTTCTCGGCGTCGTAGCGCACCTCGACGTTGCCGCTGAGCGGGAAATCCTTGCGGAAGGGATGACCGATGAAGCCGTAGTCGGTGAGGATCCGGCGCAGGTCCGGGTGGCCCTCGAAAATGATGCCGTACAGATCGAAGGCCTCGCGCTCGAACCAGTTGGCGCTGCTCCAGATGTCGATCACGGACGGGATCACCGGCAGGCCGTCGTCGGGGGCGAAGCAGCGGATGCGCAGGCGCTGATTCTTGCTCACCGACAGCAGTTGGTAGACGGCGGCGAAGCGCCGCCCCCCCGAATCCTCGACGGTGTCGACCGACAGTTCCTGGTGCAGGAAGGCCAGCCGTCCGGCGGTGGAGGCATCGACGCCACGGCTGAAGCCGTGGCCGCTTGCCTCGCGGGTCTCCCACTCGGCATCGCCATAGCCGAGATAGTCCACGCCGCAGACGTCGATCAGCTGCTCAAACCGCAAGTCCGCCTCGTCGCGCAGCGCGGCGCAGACCTCGAGCAGGTCTCCGGGGGCGACCTCCAGCGTCAATTCATCCAGATCGAGGATGGATGACTCCAGCCGATCGCCGAAGCGTTCGTCGATCTGCTGTTTCAATGTCTCGATGCGTCCGGCCATGCCATGCACTCGTCATGGATCGCGCTCAGCGCGCGATCGTGTTGGTCCGCTTGATCTTGTTCTGCAGCTGAATGATGCCGTAGAGCAACGCCTCGGCCGTGGGCGGACAGCCCGGCACATAGATGTCCACCGGCACGATGCGGTCGCAGCCACGGGTGACGGAATAGGAATAGTGGTAATAGCCACCGCCATTGGCGCAGGAGCCCATGGAGATCACCCAGCGCGGCTCCGACATCTGGTCGTAGACCTTGCGTAGGGCCGGGGCCATCTTGTTGACCAGGGTGCCGGCCACGATCATCACGTCCGACTGGCGCGGACTGGGCCGGAACACCACGCCGAAACGGTCCAGGTCGTAGCGCGAGGCACCGGCCTGCATCATCTCCACCGCGCAGCAGGCCAGACCGAAGGTCATGGGCCAGAGCGAGCCGGTACGGGCCCAGTTGATGAGCGCGTCCGCCGTGGTGGTGACCACGCCCTGCTTGAGAATGCCTTCGATGCTCATGATTGCACCCGCCTCATCGAATCAAGCCACCCATAACCGCCTATTCCCACTCCAGCGCCCCCTTCTTCCATTCATAGATGAAGCCGATGACCAGGATGCCGAGAAACACCGCCATGGCGAGGAAACCGAACAGGCCGATGTCCTCAAGTACGATGGCCCAGGGAAACAGGAAGGCGATTTCCAGGTCGAAGATGATGAACAGGATGGCAACCAGGTAGTAGCGCACGTCGAACTTCATGCGCGAGTCCTCGAAGGCCTCGAAGCCACACTCGTAGGGGGAATTCTTCTCGCTGTCAGGCTTGTGGGGACCGAGCAGGAAACCGACCGCGATGGCGATGGCACCGATCACGACACCGATACCGATAAAGACGAGTATCGGTAGATAGTTTTCCAGCATCGCCTGCCTCCGACTGTCTCAACTTTTTGCTTGCCGACGCGATTGTCTGTTGTTGTTACCGCAGTAGCACCGACCCGGGAGGCCAGCGCCATGCATGCGCCGTTACAAAAGAATGGCTAGGCAGTCTAGGCAGATTACCCAGGAGTGTCAAGCAAGGAAAACGCCGAAAATATTTTCAATATTAACCAGTTATACCAAAAAATTAATTTTGGCTGGCATAAGTCGGGGCGGTTTGTAATAAATCCCGTCAGTTGGCAGCAGGTTTTGTCACAAGGACATGTCAGCGCTGCTCCGCCATGGACGGCCCGCAACGCAGCAGGCCCCGCATAAACGGGGCCTGTCACGATTCATCAACATGGATTATATGGTGCCGAAGGCCGGACTCGAACCGGCACGGCTTGCGCCACTACCCCCTCAAGATAGCGTGTCTACCAATTCCACCACTTCGGCAATGATTGCTGCGCCGTCCGCAAACGGCATTGTTACTGCGGCAGATCGTCGGCCGTCTGCTCTCCCTGCGCGGGCATGTCCATGGCCGGGACATCGGCCGGCGCGCTTTCCTGCGGCTGCGACTGTTCCATCGGGGGCAGATCCTCAGGTGCTGCCTCCCCGGCGGCAGGGACGGGGCTGACCTGCTCTGCCACGCTGGAAGGTTCGCGCTCGCCCATCACGAAACCCGTGGACAGGGCGAGGCTGTTGAGGAAGAACAGGGTCGCCAGCACGGCGGTGATCCGGGTCAGAAAGGACGCCGAGCCCTGGGAACCGAATACCGTTGAGGAGGCCCCGCTGCCGAAGGCCGCGCCGGCATCGGCGCCCTTGCCATGCTGGAGCAGGATCAGTACGACCAGCCCGATGGCAATCAACACCTGGACAATAATAAGAATGGTATACATCAATATTCCTGAATCAAATCTTATCCGGCGCGGTGCAGATGCCGAGGAATTCCCCGGCCTGCAGGGAAGCGCCGCCGATCAGGCCGCCGTCGATGTCTGCCATGGCGAACAGTTCGGCGGCATTGGCGGCCTTCACGCTGCCGCCATAGAGAATCCGGATCTTGTCAGCCACACCGGCATCCAGTCCGGCCAGCTTGGCGCGGATGAAGGCGTGCACCTCCTGGGCCTGTTCCGGGCTGGCGGTCTTGCCGGTGCCGATGGCCCAGACCGGCTCGTAGGCGATGACGGCCTCGCCCAGGGCGGCGATACCCTCGAGTTCGATGACGGCATCCAGCTGGCGTCCGACCACGGCTTCGGTGGTGCCGGCCTCGCGCTCCTCCAGCAGTTCGCCCACGCACAAAATCGGGGTGAGGCCGAACCTGCGGGCGGCGGCGAACTTGCGAGCGGTGAACTCATCGCTCTCGCCATAGATACTGCGGCGCTCGGAGTGGCCCACGATGGCATAGCTGCAGCCGACGTCGCGCAGCATCGGGCCGGCCACCTCGCCGGTGAAGGCGCCGGACTCCTCGTCGCTGATGTCCTGGGAGCCGACGGCCACCGGGCTGTCGGACAGCATCTGCACAACCTGCGGAATGTAGACGAAGGGCGGGCAGACGGCGACCTCGGCGGTCCTGACCTCGCCCAGACCGGCCTTGATGCCCTCGACCAGCGTGGTGATGCTGTCGAGGTTGCCGTTCATCTTCCAGTTCCCTGCCACCAGCGGTTGCCGCATGCCGTGCCTCCGATACCTTTACCTGACAAAACGGGGCGCTAGCTTAGCGACAGACCGGGAGAAAATCAATTAAAAACGCGGGCTACGGACCTGCCATCGCGGCGGAATCAGCGGGTTTCGCGGCCCTGGCCGAGACTCAACTCGCCCGGGCCTTGCCCAGGACATCGGCAACCACCTCGGCCAGGACCCGGGCCTCGTGCGCCACCAGTTCGGGGTCCTCGCCCTCGACCATCACGCGGATGACCGGTTCGGTGCCAGAGGGCCGCAGCAGCACCCGGCCGCGTTCGGCCAGACGGGCCTCGGCCGCCCGCACCGCGGACTGTACCGCTTCCGAATGATCGGGATTGGCCTTGTGACTGATGGGCACATTGATCATGTGCTGCGGGTACTTGGTCAGGTCCGCGCGCAGTTCGGCCAGGGCGCGGCCGCTGCGCACCATTTCGTAGAGCACCTGCAGGGCCGAGACGATACCGTCGCCGGTGCTGGTACGGTCCAGGCAGATGATGTGGCCGGAAGACTCGCCGCCCAGCACCCAACCCTGCTGCTGCAGCAGTTCCAGCACATAGCGGTCGCCGACACGGGCGCGCTGCAGCGGGATGCCGATGGCCTGCAGGGCGTGTTCCATGCCGAGATTGGTCATCAGGGTGCCGACCACGCCGCCATTGAGATTGCCGGCCTCGTGGCGTGACCGGGCGATGATGTAGAGCAGTTCATCGCCGTCGAGCTCCGTGCCGGTATGGTCGACCATGATCACCCGGTCGCCGTCGCCGTCGAAGGCGATACCCAGGTCCGCCCCCTCCTCCCGCACGGTGCGGATCAGCTGCTCGGGCCGGGTAGAACCGCAGTCACGGTTGATGTTCAGGCCGTCCGGTGTATCGCCGATGGCGATGACGTCCGCACCCAGTTCGTCGAACACTGCCGGCGCGACATGGTAGGTGGCGCCGTTGGCGCAGTCGACCACCAGCCTGAGCCCGCGCAGGCTCATGCTCATGGGCACGGTGCTCTTGCAGAACTCGATGTAGCGACCGGAGGCGTCGCTGACCCGCTCGGCCTTGCCCAGCCGGTCGGAACTGACCGTGGCCATCGGCTTGTCCAGCTGGGCCTCGATCTCCAGTTCGATGGCGTCCGGCAGCTTGGTGCCCTCGGCGGAGAAGAATTTCACCCCATTGTCGTAGTAGGCATTGTGCGAGGCGCTGATGACGATGCCCGCACAGCAGTGCAGGGTGCGGGTGAGATAGGCGATGGCCGGGGTGGGCATGGGCCCGAGCAGGCGGATGTCCATGCCGGCCGCCGACAGGCCCGCCTCCAGGGCGGACTCGAACATGTAGCCGGAGATACGCGTATCCTTGCCGATCAGCACGCTGTCGCAGCCGTCGCGGCCCAGCACCCGGCCCACGGCCCAGCCCAGCTTGAGCATGAACTCGGCGGTGATCGGCGCCTCGCCGACCCGCCCCCGGATTCCGTCGGTACCAAAATACTTGCGTGACATCCCCTGCTCCTTGTTATTCGGCCTGCTCGACGGCGGCGCACATCGCCAGCGCCTGCACCGTGGGCGCCACATCGTGCACCCGCACGATGCGCGCCCCCTGCATCACGGCGATCACGGCCAGCGCCACGCTGGGCTGCAGGCGCCGCTCCACCGGCAGGTCGAGCAGCTTGCCGATCATGGACTTGCGCGACAGCCCGACCAGTACCGGTACCCCTGAATCGACCAGGTCGGGCAGGTGCTTTAGCAGACTGAGATTATGCGCCAGCGTTTTGCCGAAACCGAAGCCCGGATCGACCAGCAGCCGCGCGCGGGCCATGCCCGCGGCCTCCGCGGCCGCAACACGTTGGCGCAGAAATCCGGCCACGTCCGTGACCACGTTCTCATAGCGGGGATCTGCCTGCATGGTGCGTGGCTCACCCTGCATATGCATCAGGCACACCGCCGCCCCGCCCTCGGCGGCCGCTTCCAGTGCGCCCGGGGCCTGCAGGGCACAGACATCGTTGATGATGTCCGCCCCGGCGGCCACCGCGGCCCGCATCACCTCCGGCTTGCTGGTATCGACCGACAGCAGGGCATCGACCTGTCCGTGCAGGGCCTCGATGACCGGGATCACCCGCGTCAGTTCATCCTCGATGCTGACCGGATCGGCCCCCGGGCGGGTGGATTCGCCGCCGATGTCGATGATGTCCGCGCCCTCGGCGACCATCTCCCGGGCCCGGGCCACGGCCTGTCCGGCGGCCAGAAACGCGCCGCCGTCGGAGAAGGAATCGGGCGTGACGTTCAGAACCCCCATCACCCGCGGCCGGCTCAGGTCCAGCCGGCGGTTTCCGCACTCAAGCTGCATGGAAGTTTACCAATAATTTATTCAACGCAAAGACGCAGGGACGCAGAGGGCGCAAAGTTACAAAAAATATAATTCTACATGAATTCATTGCGCTCTCTGCGACTTCGCACCCTAAGGACATAAACGCCTCTGCGTTTAAAAGATTGATGCAGTTAAAATAAAACGCCCCGCCAAAGCGGGGCGTGATGCGGGTGGCAGGGGCCTCAGTGCTGGCCGGCGGGATCGCCGATCGGGCCGCCGCTGTCCTTGCGGCCCTTCTCCGGCTCGTCGCCGGTGGCCGTACCCGTACCCGCTGAGGGCGGCGGGTTGTCCGACCATTCACGCGGCGGACGCACCTCGCGCCGTGCCATCAGATCGTCGATCTGGTTGGCGTCGATGGTCTCGTACTTGATCAGCGCCTGGGCCATGGCATGGAGGATGTCCATGTTCTCGGTCAGGATGGACTCGGCCCGCTTGTAGTTGTTGTCGATGATGGAACGGATCTCCATGTCGATGGCATGCGCCGTGTCATCGGAGATGTTCTTGTGCTGGGTGACCGAATGGCCCAGAAAGACCTCGTTCTCCTCCTCGCCATAGGACAGCGGTCCCAGCCGATCGGACAGACCCCAGCGGGTGACCATGTTGCGCGCCAGCTCGGTCGCACGCTGGATGTCATTGGAGGCGCCGGTGGTGACCTTGTCGGCGCCGAAGATGAGAAACTCGGCCAGGCGGCCGCCGAACAGGCTGGAGATCTGGCTCTCCAGGCGCTGCTTGGTAAAGCTGTGGCGGTCATCCTCGGGCAGGAACAGGGTCACGCCCAGGGCGCGTCCGCGCGGGATGATCGAGACCTTGTGCACCGGGTCGTGCTCCGGCACCAGACGGCCGACGATGGCGTGGCCGGCCTCGTGATAGGCGGTCAGACGCTTCTCCTCCTCGCTCATCACCATGGAGCGGCGTTCGGCGCCCATCATGATCTTGTCCTTGGCCTTCTCGAAGTCCTCCATGTCCACCACGCGCTTGTTGGCGCGGGCGGCGAACAGCGAGGCCTCGTTGACCAGGTTGGCCAGATCGGCGCCGGAGAAACCCGGGGTGCCGCGGGCAATGATCATGGGCTCGACGTCGTCGGCCGCGGGCACCTTGCGCATGTGCACCTGCAGGATCTGGGCGCGGCCGCGCACATCGGGCAGCGGCACCACCACCTGGCGGTCGAAGCGGCCGGGGCGCAGCAGCGCCGGGTCGAGCACGTCGGGCCGGTTGGTGGCGGCGATGACGATCACGCCCTCGTTGCCCTCGAAGCCGTCCATTTCCACCAGCAGCTGGTTCAGCGTCTGCTCGCGCTCGTCGTGGCCGCCGCCCAGACCGGCGCCGCGGTGACGGCCCACGGCATCGATCTCATCGATGAAGATGATGCAGGGGGCGTGCTTCTTGGCCTGCTCGAACATGTCGCGCACGCGCGAGGCGCCCACGCCGACGAACATCTCGACGAAGTCGGAACCGGAGATGGTGAAGAACGGCACCTTGGCCTCGCCGGCGATGGCCTTGGCCAGCAGCGTCTTGCCGGTGCCCGGCGAGCCGACCATCAGCACGCCCTTGGGAATCTTGCCGCCGAGCTTCTGGAACTTGCCCGGGTCGCGCAGGAACTCGACCAGCTCCTCAACCTCTTCCTTGGCCTCCTCCACGCCGGCGACATCGCTGAAGGTGACCTTGATCTGATCCTCGCCCAGCATGCGCGCCCGGCTCTTGCCGAAGGACATGGCCCCGCGGCCGCCCGCACCGCCCTGCATCTGGCGCATGAAGAAGATCCACACCGCGATCAGCAGCAGCATGGGGAACCAGGAAATGAAGATCTGGGTCAGCACGCCCTGCTGCTCCGGAGGCTTGGCCTCGACGGTGACGTTGTTGGCCAGCAGGTCGTCGATCAGCTTGGGATCATCGGGGGCGTAGGTGGTGAAGCTCTCGCCGCTGGCGAGCTTGCCCTTGACGGTATGGTTCTGGATGACCACGTTCTGGACCTGGCCGGATTTCACCTGGGCGATGAATTCAGAATAGCCGATGCTGTTGGTCTGCTGGGTCGGCGGGCCGAAGTTGTTGAACACCGCCATCAGGACCACGGCGATGACGACCCAGAGCAGAAGATTCTTGGCCATGTCGTTCAAAGTGGATTACCTCGACTCATCTCAGCTGGCCCCTGAAACCCCGGCAGCCACCCGGGTTAATCGGACCATAAAACAATGGGTTTGACCTTACTACAGTTTCCGGCCTGCGGCCAGCAGATAGACCTCGCGCGAACGCGGCCGTGAAGCCTTCGGCTTGCGCACGATCACCTTGCTGTATCGACCCCGCAATCCGCGCACAAGTTCATCGAACCCTTCGCCCTGGAACACCTTGGCCAGGAAGGTGCCGCCTTCGCGCAGCGTCTGCTCGGCGAAATCGACTGCCAGTTCAACCAGATACATTGCACGGGGCTGATCCACGGCCTCCATCCCGGAGATATTGGGGGCGATGTCCGACATTACAAGGTCCACCGGCGTGTTTCCGACCAGTTCCAGAAACCGCGCATACACCTCGTCATCGCGAAAATCGCCCTGCAGAAAATCCACGCCGGCGATGGGTTCGACGGGCAGGAGGTCCATGGCCACGACCCGGCCCGTTTTCCCCACTTTCTGCACGGCATACTGCGACCAGGCCCCGGGCGCCGCCCCCAGGTCCACCACCGTCATACCCGGCTTGAACAGACGGTACTTCTCGTCCAGTTCCTGCAGTTTGTAGACGGCGCGCGAGCGCCAGCCCTCGCGCTGGGCGCGCAGCACGTATTCATCGTCGAAATGTTCCTTCAGCCAGCGGCGGCTGCTCTTGGTGCGGGACATGACTACAGGTTCCAGGCACAGGCTTCATGGACCGGGGTATCGACAGCAAAGCCCTCGAAATTGGCGGATGCCGCATGCATCCATGTTCATCCGTATGCGTCCGCGGCTATAATGCCGCCCCAGACATAGAATCCGACACAGGCAGACAGTCCATGCATCTCACCCAGTCCCAGCTGCGCCATCTGCGCGGCCTCGGCCACAAGCTCAAGCCCGTGGTCACCGTCGCCGGCAGGGGGCTGACCGAAAGCGTGATCGAGGAGATCGATTCCTCGGTCGCGCACCACGAGCTGATGAAGATCAAGCTCAATGTCGGCGATCGCGAACTGCGCGACCAGTTGCTGGAGGAACTGTGCCAGCGGCTGAAACTGCGGCTGGTTCAGCGGGTCGGCAACACCGCGCTGGTGTTCCGCCGCAATCCCCAGCGCCCGCGGGTGGAACTGGGGAAGTAATCCCCTATCCGCGCCGTATGCCGAACACAACCAGCCCCAGCCCCAGCAGCGACTGGATCAGATAGAGAAAGGACGACAGTCCGTGCAGACGGCCAAAGCGTGCCGCCGCCTCGCTGCCCGCCACCAGACCGCCGGCCTTGAGCTCCTGCATCAGCGGACTGATGGCGAAGGCATTGACCAGAATCAGCGCCAGCATCAACACCAGGGTTAGCGCCCGCCAGTCCAGTCCCGGGCGCGCCTGCATCCGGTTCGATATCAGCAGCAGCGCACCCGCCGCCAGCCCGAACCAGTTCAGCGCCCGGAACATCTCTCCCGCCAGCTGCCCGGCCAGGCGGGTGTCATCGAGTTGATGAAACAGGAGCGGCACGGCCAGGTAGCCGATCATCCACAGGCCGCCGACCCACAGGGTCAGGATGATGCGTTCGGCGATGGCGATCTTGGCCTGCATGGGAGCGGAGGGATTGGCTGTCACGCGCAGCAGCGGGCCGCACTAGATCTCAGACATACCGCACTTCGAGGATCTCGTAGTTGCGCTCGCCGCCGGGGGTGGAGACGGTGACCACATCGCCTTCCTGCTTGCCGATCAGTGCCCGGGCGATGGGCGAATTGACCGACAGCAGACCGGACTTGATGTCGGCCTCGTCCTCGCCGACGATCCGGTAGGAGAATTCCTCGCCGCTGTCCTCGTCGGCCAGGTCCACGGTGGTACCGAAGATCACCTTGCCGGTATTTTCCATGCTGGTGACATCGATCACCTGGGCGTGGCTGAGCTTGCCCTCGATCTCCTTGATCCGGCCCTCGATGAAACTCTGCTGCTCGCGCGCGGCGTGATACTCGGCGTTCTCCTTGAGGTCACCGTGCGAACGCGCCTCGGCGATGGCCTCGATCACCCGGGGGCGCTCCACGTTCTTGAGTTGCTTGAGTTCCTCACGCAGCTTCTCGGCACCGCGTTTGGTCAGTGGCACCTTGCTCATTCGATCATCCCCAGTTCCCTGTGCAGATCCTGCAGCCGGTTGACCTCGGCATTGTCGATGGCGTCCAACGCCATGACGATGGCCTCGGCATGGGCCATGGTCGTGCTGACATGCACCTTATGATGCAACGCCGTGCGGCGGATGGTAAAGGAGTCGGCGATGGCCTGCTTGCCCTCGGTGGTGTTGACCACGTAGCTGATCTGGTCATTCTTGATCATGTCCACGATGTGCGGCCGGCCCTCGATCACCTTGTTGACGATCTCGCAGTTGATGCCGGCGGCGGTGATCTCGCGGGCCGTACCGCGGGTGGCCACCAGGGAGAAGCCCTTGTCGGCGAAGCCCCTGGCGAGCGCCACCACGTCGGGCTTGTCGGTATCGCGCACACTGATGAAGATCTTGCCGCTGCGCGGCAGCACCACGCCGGCGCCGAGCTGGGCCCGGCCGAAGGCCGCGCCGAAGGTGCGGCCCACACCCATGACCTCGCCGGTGGACTTCATCTCCGGGCCGAGGATCGGATCCACGCCCGGGAACTTGATGAAGGGGAACACCGCCTCCTTGACCGAGAAATAGGTCGGCACGGTCTCCACCAGCGCGTCCTGATCGGCCAGCGAGCGGCCGGCCATGCAGCGGGCGGCGATCTTGGCCAGCGGCCTGCCGGTGACCTTGGAGACATAGGGCACGGTGCGCGAGGCGCGCGGATTGACCTCGATGATGTAGATCTCCTCGCCCTTGATGGCGAACTGGGTGTTCATCAGGCCGATCACCTTCAGTTCGCGCGCCATGGCTGCGACCTGTTCGCGCATGCGCTCCTGGGCTTCCAGGCTCAGGGTATAGGGCGGCAGCGAACAGGCGGAGTCGCCCGAGTGCACGCCGGCCTGCTCGATGTGTTCCATGATGCCGCCGATGAGCACATCCTTGCCGTCGCAGATGGCGTCCACGTCCACCTCCACGGCATCGTCCAGGAAGCGGTCCAGCAGCACGGGGGAGTCGTTGGAGACCTTGACCGCGTCGTTCATGTAGCGGGCCAGGTCCTCCTCCTGATAGACGATCTCCATGGCCCGGCCGCCCAGTACGTAGGACGGGCGCACCACCAGCGGATAGCCGATCTCGGCGGCCAGCCGGAGCGCCTCTTCCTCGGTGCGCGCGGTGCGGTTGGGCGGCTGCTTGAGGCCGAGCCGGTTGATCATGTCCTGGAAGCGCTCACGGTCCTCGGCCAGATCGATGGAATCCGGCGAGGTGCCGATGATGGGCGCGCCGGCCGCTTCCAGGTCGCGCGCCAGCTTGAGCGGCGTCTGGCCGCCGTACTGCACGATCACGCCCTCGGGCTGCTCCTTCTCGATGATCTCCAGCACGTCCTCCAGGGTCAGCGGCTCGAAGTACAGCCGGTCGGAGGTGTCGTAGTCGGTGGAGACCGTCTCCGGGTTGCAGTTGACCATGATGGTCTCGTAACCGTCCTCGCGCATGGCGAAGGCGGCGTGCACGCAGCAGTAGTCGAACTCGATGCCCTGGCCGATGCGGTTGGGGCCGCCGCCCAGCACCATGATCTTCTTCCTGTCCGTCGGCTCGGCCTCGCACTCCTCCTCGTAGGTGGAGTACATGTAGGCGGTGCCGGTGGCGAACTCGGCGGCGCAGGTATCCACCCGCTTGAACGCCGGGCGCAGACCGTGCTGGTGGCGCAGTTCGCGCACCGCGGATTCCTTCACCCGGGCCAGATGCGCCAGCCGGCTGTCGGCGAAGCCCTTGCGCTTGAGCCGCCACAGGGTGTCGCGGTCGAGGCCGTCGATGCCCTTGTCCTGCACCATCGCTTCCAGCTGGATGATCTCCTCGATCTGCTCCAGGAACCAGGGATCGATGGCGGTGTATTCATGCACCTCGTCCAGCGACATGCCGAAGCGGAAGGCGTCGCCCAGGTACAGGATGCGTTCCGGGCCCGGCTGCTTGAGTTCGCTGCGCAGTCTGTCCTTGGTGTCCTCGTGTGCCAGATCGAGCTTCTCGCTCAGGCCGTCGATGCCGGTCTCCAGGCCGCGCAGGGCCTTCTGGAAGGATTCCTGGAAATTGCGCCCGATGGCCATGACTTCGCCCACCGACTTCATCTGGGTGGTGAGATAGGCCTGGGCCTGCGAGAACTTCTCGAAGGTGAAGCGCGGGATCTTGGTTACCACATAGTCGATCGAGGGCTCGAACGAGGCCGGGGTGGCGCCGCCGGTGATCTCGTTCTGCAGCTCGTCCAGCGTATAGCCCACGGCCAGCTTGGCGGCGACCTTGGCGATGGGGAAACCGGTCGCCTTGGAGGCCAGCGCCGAGGAACGCGATACGCGCGGGTTCATCTCGATGATGATCATGCGGCCGTTGTCGGGATTGATGGCGAACTGCACGTTGGAGCCGCCGGTCTCCACCCCGATCTCGCGCAGCACCGCCAGGGAGGCGTCGCGCATGATCTGGTATTCCTTGTCGGTGAGCGTCTGCGCCGGGGCGACGGTGATGGAGTCGCCGGTGTGGATGCCCATGGGATCCAGATTCTCGATCGAGCAGACGATGATGCAGTTGTCCTTTCTGTCCCGCACCACCTCCATCTCGTATTCCTTCCAGCCGAGCGCGGATTCCTCGATCAGCAGCTCGTTGGTCGGGGACAGATCCAGGCCGCGCTCGCAGATCTCAATGAACTCTTCCTTGTTGTAGGCGATGCCGCCGCCGCTGCCGCCCAGGGTGAAGGAGGGCCGGATGATGGTCGGGAAGCCGATCTTCTCCTGCACCTGCATGGCCTCTTCCATGCTGTGGGCCATCTCCGAGGTCGGGAAGTCCAGGCCGATTCTGCGCATGGCCTGACGGAAGCGGTCGCGGTCCTCGGCCTTGTCGATGGCGTCCTTGCTGGCGCCGATCATCTCCACGCCGTACTTCTCCAGGATGCCTTCGCGGTCCAGGTCCAGGGCGCAGTTGAGCGCCGTCTGCCCGCCCATGGTGGGCAGCAGGGCGTCCGGACGCTCCTTTTCGATGATCTTCTCCACCGTGCGCCAGTCCACCGCCTCGATGTAGGTGGCACCGGACATCTCCGGGTCGGTCATGATGGTGGCCGGATTGGAATTGACCAGGATGACCCGGTAGCCCTCCTCGCGCAGGGCCTTGCAGGCCTGGGCCCCGGAGTAGTCGAACTCGCAGGCCTGGCCGATCACGATGGGGCCGGCGCCGAGGATGAGAATGCTTTCTATGTCGGTACGTTTGGGCATAGTTCAAATCAACCGCCAAGGCGCCAAGTACGCCAAGGACATATAGGGTTAAAAATCGTGTTCGTCAGCCGGCGCAGCGTCATTCCCGCGCAGGCGGGAATCCATATACCGCCGCGGTTACTGGATCCCCGCCTGCGCGGGGATGACGGCGTCTTTGGTGCAATAGCCAATATTCCTGACCGTTGTGTAATCACTTGGCGCCTTGGCGGTTCGATTCAATCAGTTCAATGAAATGATCGAACAGTGGAGCAACGTCGTGCGGGCCGGGACTGGCCTCCGGGTGGCCCTGGAAACTGAACGCCGGCTTGTCGGTGCGCTGGATGCCCTGCAGGCTGCCGTCGAACAGGGAGCGATGGGTCGCCTTGAGGTTGTCCGGCAGGGTCTGGTCGTCGACCGCGAAGCCGTGGTTCTGGCTGCTGATCATGACCGTACCGGCCTCGAGATCCTGCACCGGATGATTGGCGCCGTGGTGGCCGAACTTCATCTTGGTCGTCTTCGCCCCGCTGGCCAGGGCCAGCAGCTGGTGGCCGAGGCAGATGCCGAACAGCGGCACATCGGCGTCGAGCAGCTCGCGGATGGCGCCGATGGCATAGTCGCAGGGCTCGGGATCACCGGGGCCGTTGGACAGGAACACGCCGTCGGGCTTGAGCGCCATCACCTCGGCGGCCGGGGTCTGCGCCGGCACCACCGTCAGGCGGCAGCCGCGGTCGGCCAGCATGCGCAGGATGTTGCGCTTGACGCCGAAATCATAGGCCACCACATGATGCGGCAGATCCGCGGCCGGGGCCGGCAGACCGTCCTCCAGGCTCCAGGTGCCCTGGGCCCATTCGTAGCGCTCGGCAGTGGTGACCTCGCGCGCCAGGTCCATCCCCTTCAGCCCCGGGAAGCCCTTCGCCGCCTCCAGGGCGGCGGCCTCGTCGGGCTGGTCACCGGCGATGATGCAGCCGTTCTGGGCGCCCTTCTCGCGCAGGATGCGGGTCAGTCGCCGGGTGTCGATGTCGGCGATGCCGACCACGCCGCTCTCACGCAGATAATCGCCCAGTGAGCGCTGCGCACGCCAGTTGCTGTAGCGGGTCGGCAGGTCGCGCACCACCAGCCCGGCGCTCTGGATGCGCGCCGATTCCTCGTCCTCGTCATTGATCCCGGTGTTGCCGATGTGGGGATAGGTCAGCGTGACGATCTGGCGGGAATAGGAAGGGTCGGTCAGGATTTCCTGATAGCCGGTCATGGCGGTGTTGAAGACCACCTCGCCCACGGTCTGGCCGTCGGCGCCAATGGATTCGCCCCGGAAGACACTGCCGTCTTCGAGAACCAGTATGGCGGGTTTCCTCAAGGAAGCCTCCGTTCCTGTGGCGTGGATATGGAAAGCGGGAGCACTCCCCGAGCCTCCCGCTGGCAATCATTTCGTGTTGCAGTCACCGGACCAGAACAGCCGGCTGGAATTGAGACCACATTTTAGCCGATGCCCTCTCAACTGTCTAATCGAGTGGGGTTATTTCCCGCCCCGGTGTGGTGTGCGGACAGTGGCGGGATGCACGCAGAGGACGCAGAGGCACAGAGGCGCAAAGATCTTGAAAAAAATATAACAACTCTGCGCCTTAGCGTCTCTGCGTCCTCTGCGTTCCCATCACTGAACGGAACTCAGTCCTTCAATCCCAGCACGTCCTGCATGTCGTACAGCCCGGCCGGGCGGTCGGCCAGCCAGGCCGCGGCGCGCACCGCACCGCTGGCGAAGGTCATGCGGCTGGAGGCCTTGTGGGTGATCTCCACCCGTTCGCCTTCGCCCGCGAACATGACAGTGTGCTCGCCGACGATGTCGCCGGCGCGGATGGTCTCGAAGCCGATGGTGCGGCGGTCGCGCTCGCCGGTGCGGCCCTCGCGGCCGTAGACGGCGCATTCCTTCAGATCCCGCCCCAATGCTTCGGCCACCACCTCCCCCATGCGCAGGGCGGTGCCGGAGGGGGCGTCGATCTTGTGTCGGTGATGGGCCTCGATGACCTCGATGTCGACCGTATCGCCCAGCACCCGGGCGGCCAGGTCCAGCAGCTTGAGACAGAGATTCACCCCGACGCTCATGTTGGGGGCGAAGACAACGGGGATGTCCCGGGCGGCCCCGGCCAGTTCGGATTTCTGATCATCGCTCAGGCCGGTGGTGCCGATGACGATGGCCCGGCCGGCCGCGCGGCAGGCACGGACATTGGCCAGGGTCGCCTCGGGTATGGTGAAGTCGATCAGGACATCGAAGCGCTCCGCCTGCGCGACCAGGTCGTCGGTCACGTTCACCCCGAGTTCACCGACGCCGGCCAGCACGCCGGCATCCGAGCCCAGGCTGGGGTGGCCGGGCGCCTCCAGGGCGACGGCGGGCTGCGTGCCCTCGGTGTTGTGGGCGGCCTCGATCAGGTGCCGGCCCATGCGGCCGGCGGCGCCGGCGATTGCGATTCTTGTTGTCATTTAACCACCTGGATCCTTCCGTCAATTGCGATGCCCAGACCCGAAGGGTGGGGTACCCATGATGAAACCCGAAGGGTTTCTATGGGTCAGGCGAAGCAATCTCGCGACGCTACCGCCGCGGTTGATTTCAGAGATTGCTTCGCATGCGCTCGCAATGACAACTTACAGTTTGATGCCCTCGAAGAACTTCTTCACCCCGTCCAGCCAGGAGTGCGACTGCGGGTTGTGGTGGCTGTCGCCCTTCTCGTCCATGGTGGACTCGAAATCGCGCAGCATCTGCTTCTGCTTTTCGTTGAGATTGACCGGTGTCTCCACCATCACCCGGCACATCAGATCGCCCACGGGACCGCCGCGTACCGGCTTCACGCCCTTGCCGCGCAGCCGGAACAGCTTGCCGGACTGAGTCTCGGTCGGGATCTTGAGCTTGACCTTGCCTTCCAGGGTCGGCACCTCGAGTTCACCGCCCAGCGCCGCGGTGACGAACGGGATCGGCACCTCGCAGAACAGGTGGTTGTCGTCACGGGTGAAGATGGGATGTTCCTTGACCCGGATCTGGACATACAGATCGCCGGGCGGCCCCCCGTTCTCCCCGGCCTCGCCCTCGCCGGCCAGGCGGATGCGGTCGCCGGTGTCGACACCGGGCGGCACCTTCACCGACAGGGTCTTGTTCTCCTGCACCCGGCCGTGGCCCTGGCAGGCGGTGCAGGGGTCGCTGACGATGGAGCCGCTGCCGTGACAGCGCGGGCAGGTCTGCTGCACCGAGAAGAAGCCCTGCTGCATACGCACCTGACCGACACCGCCGCAGGTGGTGCAGGTCTCGGGCTTGCTGCCCGGCTTGGCCCCGTTGCCGCCGCACACCGTGCAGCCGACCATGGCCGGCACCCGGATCTTGACCGTGGTGCCGGCAACGGCCTCCTCCAGGGTCAGATCCAGGTTGTAGCGCAGGTCGGCGCCGCGGTAGACCCGCTGGCCGCCGGGGCCGCGACCGGCGCCGCCGCCGAAGATGTCGCCGAACACGTCGCCAAAGATATCGGAGAAGGAGGCACCGCCGCCGCCGAAGCCGCCGCCCGCACCGCCGCCCATGTTGGGATCGACGCCGGCGTGGCCGAACTGGTCATAGGCGGCACGCTTGCGTGCATCGCTCAGAACCTCGTAGGCCTCCTTGACCTCCTTGAAGCGATTCAGCGCCTCCTCGTCGTCGGGATTGCGATCGGGATGAAACTTCTGGGCCATGCGCCGATAGGCCTTCTTGATGTCGGCCTCGCTGGCGTTCTTCTGCACACCCAGAATTTCGTAGAAATCTTTTTTTGCCATTATTCAGAGACTCGAAGTTTGGAGTCCGGGAACAGAAAATCCCTGTCATCCCGACGCAGGCCGGGTTCCAGTAATCGCTGCGGCACCTGGATTCCGGCCTGCGCCGGAATGACGGCCGGGAAGTCGTGGCTGTCACTCATATGCAAAACCCGAATATTTCAGCATCCCCTCTCGGGGAAACAAACACAAACGGGACCGGTGAGCCGACACAGCCAAGGTCTCGACTCTCCAGTCCCATTACCCCCTAACCCGGGGATTACTTGTTGTCTTCCTTGACCTCTTCGAACTCGGCGTCGACCACATCGTCGCCGGACTCAGCGCCGCCCTGGGCCTGCTCGCCCGCGGCCTCGGCGCCGGCCGCGCCGGCCTGACCGCCCTGCTCCTGGTAGACACGCTGAGCGAGTTTACCAGAGACCTCGGCCAGTGCGGCGGTCTTCTGCTCGATGGCCTCCTTGTCGTCGCCGTTCATGACCTCCTCGACCGCCTTGATCGCGTTCTCGACCTCGGTCTTCTCCTCGTCCGTGACCTTGTCGCCGAGATCCTTCAGCGACTTGCGGGTCGCATGGATCATGTTGTCGGCCTGGTTGCGGGCATCGACCATCTCGTGGAACCTGCGGTCCTCTTCCTTGTGCGCCTCGGCGTCCTTGACCATGCGATCGATCTCGTCGTCGTTGAGACCGCTGGAGGCCTTGATGACGATGTTCTGTTCCTTACCGGTGCCCTTGTCCTTGGCCGAGACGTTGAGGATGCCGTTGGCGTCGATGTCGAAGGCGACCTCGATCTGCGGCACGCCGCGCGGCGCCGGCGGGATGTCGCTCAGGTCGAAGCGGCCCAGCGACTTGTTGTCGGCGGCGCGGTCGCGCTCGCCCTGCAGCACGTGCACGGTCACCGCGGTCTGGTTGTCGTCGGCGGTGGAGAACACCTGCGTGGCCTTGGTCGGGATGGTGGTGTTGCGCTCGATCAGCTTGGTCATCACGCCGCCCAGGGTCTCGATGCCCAGCGACAGCGGGGTGACGTCGAGCAGCAGCACGTCCTTGACCTCGCCGCCCAGCACGCCGCCCTGGATGGCCGCGCCCACGGCCACGGCCTCGTCCGGGTTGACGTCCTTGCGCGGCTCCTTGCCGAAGAAGTCCTTCACCGCCTCCTGCACCTTGGGCATGCGGGTCATGCCGCCGACCAGGATGACGTCATTGATATCGCCGACCGACTCGCCGGCATCCTGCAGTGCCTTCCTGCACGGCTCGATGGTGCGGGCGATCAGATCCTCGACCAGCGATTCGAACTTGGCCCGGGTCACCTTGACGTTGAGGTGCTTGGGTCCCGAGGCATCCGCCGTGATGTACGGCAGGTTGATGTCGGTCTGCTGGCTGGAGGACAGTTCGATCTTGGCCTTCTCGGCAGCCTCCTTGAGACGCTGCATGGCCAGCGCGTCGCCGCGCAGGTCGATGCCGCTGTCCTTCTTGAACTGCTCGGCCAGATAGTCGATCAGACGCTTGTCGAAGTCCTCGCCGCCGAGGAAGGTGTCGCCGTTGGTGGACAGCACCTCGAACTGGTGCTCGCCGTCGACGTCGGCGATCTCGATGATGGAGATATCGAAGGTGCCGCCGCCCAGGTCGTAGACCGCGATCTTGCGATCGCCCTGGGCCTTGTCCATGCCATAGGCCAGCGCGGCCGCGGTCGGCTCGTTGATGATGCGCTTGACCTCCAGACCGGCGATCTTGCCGGCGTCCTTGGTGGCCTGGCGCTGGGAATCATTGAAATAGGCCGGCACGGTGATGACCGCCTCGGTCACGGCTTCGCCCAGGTAGTCCTCGGCGGTCTTCTTCATCTTCTGCAGCACGCGCGCGGAAACCTCGGGCGGGGCCATCTTCTTGCCCTTGACCTCGACCCAGGCGTCGCCGTTGTCGGCCTTCATGATCTTGTAGGGGACCAGATCGATGTCCTTCTGGACCTCGTCGTCCTGGAAGCGGCGGCCGATCAGGCGCTTGATGGCGAACAGGGTATTGGTCGGGTTGGTCACCGCCTGGCGTTTGGCCGCCTGGCCGACCAGGACCTCGCCGTCCTCGGCATAGGCGACAATGGACGGCGTGGTGCGGTCACCCTCGCTGTTCTCGATGACGCGGGCCTTGCCGCCCTCCATCACCGCCACGCAGGAGTTGGTGGTGCCCAGATCGATTCCGATGATTTTTCCCATAGCTGTTCTCCAAATGGATCTTGTCTGTGTTCCCTGATTGCTCAGTTATCCGATGTCTGCCCCACTAGATGTGGGCGATTCCCGTCGTTTCAAGCACGTTCATCGATTTGCGGCGAATCCTGGGCCGGGGCCCGCGACACCATCACCATGGCCGGGCGGATCAGCCGGTCGTTGAGGGTGTAGCCCTTCTGGATGACGGTGACCACGGTGTTGGGCTCGACATCGCTGCGTTCCTGCATCGACATGGCCTCGTGGTATTCGGGATTGAACTTCTGGCCCTGGGGATCGATCTGCTGGATCCCGAACCGGGCCATGCTGTCGGCCAGCATCTTCAGGGTGAGCTCGGAACCCTCCCTCAGCTTGACCGGGTCGACCTCGTTGCCCTCGCCGGCGGCGGCTATACCCATCTCCAGGCTGTCCCTGACCGGCAGCAGGTCGTTGGCGAATTTCTCCAGGGCGAACTTGTGGGCATTGGCCACGTCGCGCTCGGCGCGCTTGCGCAGGTTGTCCAGTTCGGCCTGCAGGCGGATGCACTGATTCCAGTGTTCGTCGGCCTTGTTGCGGGCATCCTCGAGCAGGGCCTGCATCTCCTCGGGCCGGGCCCCGGCGTCGCCCGGCGCCGCGGCCGCAGGTGCCTCCTCGTCGCCTGCGTCCGCATTGGCCTCGGTCGTCACCTTCTCCTGGTCGGACATAAATAATCTCCGTAATTCAGATTGTTAAATAATATTCGTGAAATTCTACATTAAATTAGGATGCCGACGACAGCCACGCCGTCTGCCGAAACTGCGGGCCCCTCAGCGCAGCCCTTCTATGCCCCTCGGGTACTCACACAAGGGAGGGGCAAAATGCCTCGCTGCGCGGGCTTTGCGTCCTATTTGGGGATCAGTTCCTGGAATTCAAGGCCGCGCCCAGGAGACGGGCGGTGGCGTCGACGATGGGGATGATGCGGTCGTAGGCCATGCGGGTGGGCCCGATCACGCCCAGCACCCCGATGACCTCGCCCTCGACCGAATAGGGGGCGGTCACCAGGCTGCACTCGTCCAGCACCTGGTAACCGGACTCCTCACCGATGAACAGCTGCACCCCGTTGGCGCAGATGCACTTATCCAGCAGGTGCAGGATGTCACGTTTGCGGTTGAAGGCCTCGAACAACTCGCGCAGCTTCTCCACGTCGGACAGCTCGCGGAACTGCATCAGGTTGGTCTGGCCGGCCAGGACATAGTCCTCCTCGTCGCTGTCCTCGCCGGAGAACACCTTTTCGGCCACCGAGACCACCGACATCATCAGGTCGTTCATGTCCTGGCGCGCCTGCTGCATCTCGTCGATCAGGTGGGTGCGCACTGCGTGGATGTCCTTGCCGGCGAAGTGGGCATTGAGGAAATTGGAAATGGTCTCCAGTTCCGAGGCACTGAAGGTGCGCTCGGTCTGGATGATGCGGTTCTGGACCTCCTTCTCGTTGATCACCAGGATCACCAGGATCCGGTTCTGCGACAGCGGCAGGAAGTCGATCCGCCGCAGCGCGACGTGCTCGCGCCGCGGCAGGGTCACCACCCCGGCCATCCGGGTGATGTCCGAGAGCAGGTTGGAGGCGGTCTCGATCAGGCGCCCGGAATCGGTCTCCTCGGCCCACAGTTCCTGGCGCAGCTGCTCGACCTGCACCGAGTCCAGCGGCTGGATGTTGAGCAGGCTGTCGACGAACAGGCGGTAGCCCTGCACCGTCGGGATGCGGCCGGCCGAGGTATGCGGCGCGGCGACGAAGCCCATCTCCTCCAGGTCGGACATGACGTTGCGCACCGTGGCCGGACTCAGGTCCAGACGCGAGTCCCGCGCCAGGGTACGCGAGCCGACCGGCTCACCCTCACGGATATAACGGTCGATCAGCACCCGCAGCAGGTGCTGGGCGCGTTCGTTCATCAACTCGGTGGGAGGCTGCCTGCTCATGTGTGGTCAGGGGGTGGCTAGGGTTGGATTCGATCTTAGCACTCAATGAAAAGGAGTGCTAAGTCCTTGACAGGCTAGCAACCCGCTGCGCCCGGGTCAAGCCGGGACAATGGCGAAAATTTCAACATGATTAGGATGTTGGCGCCGGCGAGCATTGCCGCTGGCGGGGTGCTCGTGCTACTGTCGCCAGCATTCAAGGGGGAAGCAATGCACAACGAATTTTCCCGGATCGGCCTGATCAGCAAAACCGGCGACCCGCGGGTGCGCGACACCCTGCACCGGCTCATCACCTACCTGCGCGGACGCGGGCTGGAGATCCTGCTGGAGGCCGACATGCGCGAACGCATCGACACCGGCGACCTGCCGCTGCTGGAGCGCCCGGCCCTGGCCGGCGCCTGCGACCTGGCCATCGTGGTCGGGGGCGACGGCACCATGCTCAACGCCGCCCGCGACCTGGCCCCGGCCGGCGTGGCCCTGATCGGCATCAACCTGGGACGGCTGGGCTTCATGACCGACATCCTGCCCGAGGACATGACGGATGATCTGGACCGGATCCTCAGCGGCCAGTACCGCGAGGAATCCCGCACCCTGCTGCATGCCCGCGTCCTGCGCGGGGACCAGGTGGTCAACGCAAGCGATGCACTGAACGACGTGGTGGTGCACAAGTGGGATATCGCCCGCATGATCGAACTGGAGGTGCACATCGACGGCAACCTGCTCAGCACCCAGCGCGCCGATGGTCTGATCGTGTGCACCCCCACCGGATCGACCGCCTATGCCCTGTCCGGCGGCGGGCCCATCCTGCACCCGCGGCTGGATGCCTTCGGTCTGGTGCCCATCTGTCCGCACAGCCTGAACAACCGCCCCATTGTCATCGACGATGCCGCCATCATCGATATCGGTCTGCACGGGGACGATACCCAGGCCCAGGTCACCTGCGACGGCCAGGTCAATTTCACCCTGATGCCAGGCGATCGGGTACGGGTATGCCGACACGAACACCAGCTGCGCCTGATCCATACGCCGGGCTATGATTATTTCGGCATCCTGCAGCGCAAGTTCGGCTGGGGCGTGCATTCGTGAGTGTTTGCAATCACCCAGTGAAAGAATCACGTCATTGCGAGGAACAAAGTGACGAAGCAATCTCCAGACGTTACAGCCGACGTAAAGGGATTGCCGCGCTGCGCTCGCAATGACGAACGCTGAGCACGCTTCTGTGACGCCTATGCTGACCCACATCCACATCCGCGACTTTGTCATCGTCGACGAACTGGAACTCGATTTCCGTGCCGGCATGACCGTGCTGACCGGCGAGACCGGTGCGGGCAAGTCCATCCTGATCGACGCTCTGGGCCTGGCACTGGGCGACCGTGCCGACACCGGCGTCATCCGCCACGGCTGCGACCGGGCCGAGGTGGCGGTGCTGTTCGACCTCGGCGCCCTGCCTGCACTCCAGCAGACGCTGGAGGAAATGGATCTCGCCGCCGGCGGCGAATGCCAGCTGCGCCGGGTGATTCTGCGCGAGGGCCGCTCGCGCGCCTATATCAACGGCAGCCCGGTGCCGGTACAGCAACTCAGGGCCATCGGCGACCGTCTGGTCGATATCCACGGCCAGCACGAACACCAGTCGCTCATGCAGCGCGACACCCAGCGCAGGCTGCTGGACAGCTACGCCGGCCACACCGACGCCATCAGTCGGCTGGCCGCGGCCTACCGCCAGTGGCGCGAGCGCAGACAGGCCCTGGATGAACTGCAGGACGCCGCCCGTCAGCGCGACGATCGGCTGGACCTGCTGCGCTTCCACCTCGACGAGCTCGAACGCCTGGCGCCCGCCCCCGGCGAGTGGGAGGCGATCGAGGCCGAGCACCGGCGCCTGGCGCATGCCGGCGAACTGATCGAACGCTGCAACCAGACCCTGGGCTGGCTCTATGACGACGAACTCAGCGCCGACGGCCTGCTCAGCCAGGGCGTGGATGCGCTGGAACGCTTCGAGACCGTCGATGACCGGCTGAAAGGCGTACTGGAACTGCTGGGCACGGCTCAGGTCCAGACACGCGAGGCGGCCGACGAACTGCGCCGCTTCCTGGACCGGCTGGAGCTGGACCCGGAGCGGCTGCAGTATCTGGAGAGCCGCATCGCCGCCCTGCAGCAGCTGGCACGCAAGCACCGGATCGAGCCGGCGGCGCTGCCACAGCTGCTGGAGGATACCCGCACCGAACTGGCCCGCCTGGAACAGGCCGACCAGAACCGCGACGCCATGGCACAGGAAATCACCGCACTGGAGCAGGCCTGGCGCGAGCAGGCCCTGGGGGTGCGCAGGCAGCGGCGCAAGGCGGCCGCCGATCTGGGCCAGGCCATTACCGAGGGGATGCAGGAACTGGGCATGCCGGGTGGGCGCTTCGAGGTGCAGGTCGAAGCGCTCGAGGACGAGCAGCCGAGCCGACATGGCCTGGACCGGATCGAGTTCCGGGTCAGCGCCAACCCGGGCCAGCCGCCGCAAGCCCTGGCCAGGGTCGCTTCAGGCGGCGAACTCTCCCGCATCAGCCTCGCCATCCAGGTGGTGGCCAAGGATGCCGCCACGACCCCCACGCTGGTATTCGATGAGGTCGACAGCGGCATCGGCGGCGCCATTGCAGAGGTGGTGGGCCGCCAGCTGCGCGGCCTGGGCGAACGCAGCCAGGTGCTGTGCGTGACCCATCTGCCGCAGGTCGCCGCCCAGGCCCACCAGCACTACCAGGTGCACAAGCTCACCGGCGACGACAGCACCCGCACCCGCATCCGTGCGCTCAGCGACACCGAGCGCAGCGACGAGATCGCCCGCATGCTGGGGGGATGGAGATCACCGATTCCACCCGCCGGCACGCCGAGGAGATGATCGCGCGGGCGCAGCAGGGAGAAGCGAAGAAAAAGAAGGGAAAGAAGAAAACGGCGCAGCGGAAATAACAATCCTCGTCATTGCGAGGCGCGAAGCGCCGTGGCAATCTCGTTCGGGCTACCGCCACCGTTAGGAGATTGCTTCGCGTTGCTCGCAATGACGAGGGAGCAAGGAGTTTAACCCTCCTTGCGGCACTTCTCGCACACCCCGTAGATGTACAGGCTGTGGTCGGTCATTTCGTAACCGGCCTTCTCGGCGATCTTGTGCTGGCGTTCCTCGATGACCTCGTCGACGAACTCGTCCACCCGGCCGCATTTGACGCACAGGATATGGTCATGATGCTCGCCCTGGGACAACTCGAACACCGAATGCCCGCCCTCGAAGTGATGGCGCGTGACCAGGCCGGCGGTCTCGAACTGGGTCAGAACCCGGTAGACCGTGGCCAGGCCGATATCCTCTCCGGCCTCCAGCAGGGCCTTGTAGACATCCTCGGCACTGAGGTGACGCTGCTCGTTCTGTTCCAGAATTTCCAGGATCTTCATCCTGGGCAGGGTGACCTTCAAACCGACTTTGCGCAGATCCTGTGATTCCACCTGGCTGTCCTCATGCCGTGTCCGTGAATCGCCGCCACAATTGGGTTATCATGCCGCGCACAACGCCCAGACGTGACCGGTATTTTTGATACTTATGCGAAAGCTTCTCATTTCTTCAACCGTTTTGACAAGCCTGCTGATCAGTGGCTGCGCCGGCGTCGAGCGCCTGCCGTTCGTGCACCGCGTCGACGTCCAGCAGGGCAACGTGGTCGAACAGTACGACCTGAACCGGCTGGAGCCGGGCATGGACAAGCGCCAGGTCCAGCTGATCCTGGGCACGCCGATGGTCGACGACACCTTCCACGCCGACCGCTGGGATTATGTCTACTGGATGCAGCCGGGTCGGGGTGAACGCGAGAGCTACCACGTGAGCCTGCGGTTCGAGAACGACCGGTTGAGCGAGATCACCGGCGACCTGCGGCCGGATCCCGATGCCCCCGGCGCCGAACCGCCGCAGAGCACCACGGTCACGGTACCGCCGCAGCAGCGCAAGCCGCGCGGGCTGCTGTCGCGCCTGTGGCAGTGGATCACCTTCAGCCAGGACGACGAACTGCCGCGCTAGCAAAACAGGCGAAGTCCTGATGGCGCCTGCTCAAGGGTATAACACCGTCATCCCGGCGCAGGCCGGGACCCGGAAACCGCCGCGGCCCATGGATTCCCGCCTGCGCGGGAATGACGGTGGATAGGTCGCAGGCTGGAATGAGGACCGCCAGGCCCGTTTCCGGCAGCCACCGGGATTGCCTGGAACGCTGCGCTTAGCCCGGTCTGCGAACTTCCATCCCACCTCCCCTGGCGGGAGAGGGCCAGGGTCAGGGGATATGAAAATCACCCTTCCTTGTCCAGATCCCCGCCGCCCTTCTTCATCTTCTTGCCCGCCGCCGCGCGCTGTTTGCGCACCTCCTTGGGATCGGCGATCAGCGATCGGTAGATCTCCACCCGGTCGCCCTCGCGCAGTTCGGTGTCCGGCTTGTTGAGCTTGCCGAAAATACCCAGCTGCTGCTGTTCCAGGTCGATCTCGGGGAACTGTTCCAGGATGCCGGACTGCTCGATGGCCTGGCGCAGCGTGGTCCCGCGCGCCACCTCCAGCGGCAGAATCACCTGCTGGTCCGGGCGGGCATAGGCCACCTCCACCTGGATGCGGTCAGCGCTTTCCATAGACCTGCCGTGCGCGTTCATGGAAGGCATCCACCAGGGTATTGGCGATCTGGTTGAACACCGGCCCCACCATCATCGACAGCATCCGGTTGGCGAACTCGAACTCCAGGTCCAGCGACACCTTGCAGGCGGTCTCACCCATGGGGTCGAACTGCCAGAACCCCTCCAGACGCTTGAACGGGCCCTCCACCAGCCGCATCTCGATGCACTTGTCCTGCTGGTGGCGGTTATGGGTGGTGAAGGCCTTGTGGAGGCCGCCTTTGCTGATCTCGACCCGGGCCTTGAGCTGGTCCTCGTCCGGACGCTCCAGCACCCGCGAGGCGCTGCACCAGGGCAGGAAATCGGCATAGGTGTCGATATCGCTGACCAGGGCGAACATCTCGGCCGGGGTATAGGGCACCAGGGCACTGCGTTGAATGGAGGTTGTCATGCGAACGGCTGAATCTGCTTGTGCTCAGGGTGTAAGGATACCTGTTTTGTTCAGCAGAATCAGTCCGATCGCCACCGGTGTGACATAGCGCACCAGCACCCGCCACAGGGTATAGCCCATGCCGTTGGCCAGACCCAGTTCGCCGCGGCTGGACTCGCGGGTCATGATCCAGGCCGCGAACACCGAGATCAGCAGCCCGCCCAATGGCAGCATCACATTGGAGGTCACCCAGTCGAACAGATCCAGGAAGCCCTTGTCGAAGAAGGTGAAGCGCGCATCGCCCGACCACAGGTTGAGTGACAGCAGCGCCAGGATGCCGCACAGCCAGGCCATCAGTCCGGTCAGCGCCGCGGCCTTGACCCGCTGCATGCCGCGGTTCTCCACCAGCCAGGCCACCACCGGCTCGACCAGGGAGATGGCCGAGGTCCAGGCCGCGAACACCAGCAGCACGAAGAACAGGAAACCGACCAGCGCTCCGCCCGGCATCTGGCCGAAGGCGATGGGCAGGGTCTGGAAGATCAGCCCCGGCCCGGCCGAGGGCGCGAGTCCGTACTCGAACACCAGCGGGAAGATGGCCAGCCCGGCCAGGATCGCCACCAGGGTGTCCATCAGGGCAATGATGGCCGCCGTGCGCGGGATGGAGGCTGTGTGCGAGAGGTAGGAGCCGTAGATCATGATCGCGCCCATGCCCAGGCTGAGGCTGAAGAAGGCCTGGCCCATGGCGTTCAGTACCACGCCGCTGGTGATCTTGCTGAAATCGGGCGTGAACAGGTAGTTCACCGCCTGCTCGAACTGGCCGGTGTTCATGGCATAGCCGACCATCACCACCAGCAGCACGAACAGCGCCGGCATCAGGTAGCGCACCGCCTGCTCCAGGCCGCTTTTCACCCCGCGCGAGACCACGATGGTGGTCATCACCATGAAGATGGTATGCCAGGCCAGCAGCCGCTCGGGATCGCTGATGAATTCTTCGAAGATGGCCGCCACACCCTCCGCGGTCGCCCCGTTGAACACGCCGCTGACGGTGCGCAGCGCATAGGCCAGAGTCCAGCCGGCGATCACGCTGTAGAAGGACAGGATCAGGAAACCCGCCGCCATGCCCAGCCAGCCCACGTACTGCCAGGCCGGGCTGCGCCCCTCTTCCCGGGCCAGGGTACGCATGGTGTTGATCGGGCTCTGGCGGCCGCGCCGGCCCAGCATGATTTCGGCCATCATCACCGGCAGGCCGATGGCGGCCACGCAGACCAGATAGAGGATCACGAAGGCACCGCCGCCGCTCTCGCCGGTCACGTAGGGGAAGCGCCAGATGTTGCCCAGTCCCACTGCCGAACCGGTCGCGGCCAGAATGAAGGCCAGGCGCGATGACCACTCTCCGTGGATCGACGTACGGCGTGCAGGCATGGACTTCCCCCTTGGATGTATTGTTTCCGGCAATTGTCCGGAAAAACGGCCGCTTACACAATAGACCGGGCTATGATTCTCATGGCCGGCGCCCGCGCCTGCCCGTATAATGCGCGTCATGGCCAAGAGTAAATCCAACAAAACAGGCAGCGGCGGCAGCACCATCGCCCTGAACAAGAAGGCGCGCCACGACTATCACATCGAGGAGCGCTTCGAGGCCGGCCTGGCCCTGGAGGGCTGGGAGGTCAAGAGCCTGCGTGCCGGCAAGGTGCAGCTGACCGAGAGCTATGTCATCGTCAAGGACGGCGAGGCCTTTCTCTTCGGCTGCCTGATCACCCCGCTGCTGACCGCCTCCACCCACATCCATCCGGATCCCACCCGCACCCGCAAGCTGCTGCTGCACCGCGAGGAACTGGACAAGCTGATCGGCGCCGTGGAGCGCAAGGGCTACGCCCTGATACCGCTGGCCATGTACTGGAAGCGCGGCCGGGCCAAGCTGGAGATCGGCCTGGCCAAGGGCAAGAAGGCCCACGACAAGCGCGCCGCCATCAAGGAGCGCGACTGGGCCCGGGAGAAGCAGCGGATCATGAAATCCGGTGCCAGGTAAGGGAACTTTCCCGGCAAACCCCTGTCTTATGTTCTGAATGCGGCAGATCCGGCCTTGAAAAACCCGCTGATTGGCCGCATATTAGGGAAGACACACCGAAATCGGGGGCGACCTGGTTTCGACGTGGGTTACAAAACCTGAGGTGCATGCCGAGGATACAGATTCCCTCGTAAATCCATCTGTACAATCATAGTTGCCAACGACGACAACTACGCACTCGCCGCTTAAAAACCGGTAGAATGCCGTCTGACTGGAGCCGTGCCTGTGCGTCCAGAGTCCTTTATACCTTCGGGTAGACGGGACATTCAGGCGTCGATTCTCACAGGATCGCGATGAAGCTCGTCCGGGGCAGATTCGTTAAACTCCAACCGGAATCGCTGTTGGTCTTCCCTGCCCGTCGGGTAGCCGGCAGTTAAATACAAAGGCGCGGATAAGCATGTAGAGCCGATGGCGGAGGACCTGCGGACGCGAGTTCGATTCTCGCCGCCTCCACCAATTCAACATCCAAAGCCGTCCTAGGACGGCTTTTTTATTGCCTGATTTCAACGAATTACCTGCAATTCCGGTCCATGGAGGCCCTACAGCATCCATTGACATCCGGGGGCAACTGGGGGCAGCATTAGGGGCAACAGCACAACAAGCACAGGGAGTTGCCCCCATGCCCCTCACCGATACCGCCATCCGCAACGCCAAAGCCGGCGATAAGGCCCGGAAGCTCTTTGACGGCGGCGGGCTGTATCTGGAAGTTGCCCCCAGCGGGGGCAAGTGGTGGCGGCTGAAGTACCGATATGGGGGCAAGGAGAAGCGGCTCTCCCTGGGTGTCTATCCCGATGTATCCCTGAAGGATGCCCGTGATCGGCGGGACGAGGCGCGCAAGCTGCTGGCCAATGACATCGACCCCAGCGAAAACCGCAAGGCCACCAAGGCCGCGAAGGTGGAGCGAGCGGCCAACAGCTTCGAGGCGGTCGCCCGCGAATGGTACGCCAAGCACTCCCCCAACTGGTCAGCCAATCACGGCGACCGAATCATCCGCCGCCTGGAGCGCGACATCTTCCCGTGGCTCGGCGGCAAGCCCGTCGCCGACATCACCGCCCCGCAACTGCTGGAAGTCATTCGTCGAATTGAGCAGCGCGGCGCCCTGGAAACCGCGCATCGTGCCCTTGGCAATTGTGGCCAGGTGTTCCGCTATGCCGTGGCGACCGGCCGGGCCGAACGTGACCCCACCGGCGATCTGCGCGGCGCGTTGCCACCGGTCAAGGGAACGCATTTCGCCTCCGTCACCGAGCCCAAGAAAGTAGCCGAGGTATTACGCGCTCTGGATGGGTATGAAGGCACCCTCCCCGTGCGCTGCGCCCTGCGCCTTGCGCCGCTGGTGTTCGTCCGCCCCGGCGAACTGCGCCATGCCGAATGGGCCGACATCGATCTGGATGCAGCGGAGTGGCGCTATACGGTGAAGAAGACCAATACACCGCATATCGTCCCCCTCTCCCGCCAGGCCATGGACATCCTCCGCGAGCTGCATCCCCTCACAGGCAACGGCCGATACGTTTTCCCCAGCGCCCGGAATCCCAGGGGCGACAAGCCCATGAGCGATAACGCCATCCTCGCAGCCATGCGACGCATGGGAATCAGCAAGGAAGAAATGAGCGGCCACGGCTTCCGGGCGATGGCGCGTACCATCCTGGATGAAGTACTGGGCTTTCGGCCTGACTTCATCGAGCACCAGCTCGCCCACGCCGTGCGCGATCCGAACGGACGCGCCTACAACCGCACGGCCCACCTACGGGAGCGGCGGAAGATGATGCAGAAGTGGGCGGACTACCTCGACAAGCTGAAAGCCGGCGCCGAAGTCATTCCGATGAATCAGAGCGCCTGAGCGAAGCCCCCAGGGAGCCCCTTGGGGGCGGACGGGCAGGCGGGCGGGGGGTCAAGAACAGGCGGAGGCAACTTACACATAATGCAAATTATGCGGCGAAGCGGACAGCACGCCTTTTGTGCTGCGCATAATTCCCAGCATTATGTTCAGTTGCCGACACCGACCCTGGCTGGGCAGGGCGCACCGAACCTTTACCGAAGCCTGAGATAATTGCGGGCGGGAAAGCGCAGCGCCGTGCGGGGGCGCGGCAGGCCGGGCGAATGCCGGGCCTGCCAGTGCCACCGCGCAAGCGGCAACGAAGGGAACCAACGAAGGGAACCAACGAAGGGAACCAACGCTGACCGAAGCCACCGAGCCGGTTGCAAAGCATCCGGCAGCGGTAAATCCCGGCACGGCGCAGCCCGCTGCGGAGCCGCAAGCCCTTGGCCCCGTCTTTTGGGGCGAAGGGTGCCGTGGCGGAGTGCGGGCGGGAACGAAGGGGCCAGGCGTCGAACGAAGCCACGGAGCCAGTCTGCCGGAGCTTGCGGAGGCAGTCTGGCGGCCCCGAATCCTGGCACGACGCAGCCCGGCGCGGCGCTTGCCGCGTAGCTTGCAAGCGGCGTGACGGGCGGTCCGAAGCCCTTAACCCCGGCCTGATGATCTGTGCGCCGGGCAACTGAATGTTCGATGCCGGATCGGACGGAGGTTCCGTTCACCGGCGAAGCGAAACCCTCGATCAGGTACTGGCAACCCGTCCAACCACATCCATCAGCCTTGCGTAATCCGTGACGACGTCATACTTGACGCGGTCTTCAGTGATCCTCTGACTGATTTCGGTGAAGAATTTACGGGCGCATTCGATCTTCGTTTTCTCGATCTCACGCAGCTTCATCGAGGACATCGTCCCCTTAGTCTCTGCCACAAAGTAGATGTGCCTCACAGTGCCGGCCTTGAAGGATATGGCCCAATCTGGGTTGTAATCACCGACCGGGGTTGGAATCAGAAAGCCGCGCGGCAGCTTGGCGTAGACGACGACTTCGCTACTCGTATCCAGCTCTTTGACGAATTCCCTTTCCACGTCAGAGTCCGTGATCGCGTAGTCGTAGACGTGGTTCTTGAGTTTCGCCGTAGCGCGCGAAAAGTCCTGCGCGGTCTGGTTAGCGGTAAAGATGTCAGCGTCATAGCGCTCATCCACCTCATCGTAGGCCAAACGTTCGATAACCATGGATGCCTTCTGCTCAGCAATGATACGCGAGGCCTCGGAAATAAACTGTTCGGGGTTTTGTTTGAACTGTCCGAACACTGCGGTCTGAATCCGGCCCAGGATCGTCGCGGCCGTGTCTCGAGTGAGCTCCGCATTCGCTGCAACTTTGCCGATCAGGTCGTACCTCACGACAGAATGAATTGAGTCTCCGTACTCGGTCGTGGTCTCTTGCACCTCAAATCCGTCACCACGCCGCAGCTGCTCATCAGTCAAGCCATCGTTCTGAACACCTGCCTGCACGGTGTATTGTAGAGGGGTGACGCGCAGCTCCTTGTCCAGCGCACTGACGCACTTCCTGATCAGTTCCGCTGAATCGAACTCGACCCGGTACACCGCCTTGCGATTGATCCGCGCCCACAGCTCCTGGAACTCTTTCTTCTCGAAGTTCGTATTGAGAGGGTTGGTTTTGGGTTTACGCCCGTCATCCACCTTCGGAATTTGCGCGTCGCTGAACACGCTGTCGATCAGTTGGAAGACCTGCTCCGCGTGGGGCTTCAGCTCTTCGGGCAGCTCCGCAAGCGTCCCGGCGGCCTTGGCATCATGGTAGGCACTGACGATATGGTCGGCATCGTCCGTGTAGTCATTCTTCAGAAGATAGCGATAGATCTGCTTCGCCATCGCGGCGGTTACTTCGGTCGTTCCCTGGTCCGTGGTAATCGTCTTACCCGTAAAATAGGCTTCCGTCGCCTGGCGCGGACGCGATGACAAAGTCTCCGAAATCTCTTGCTGCAGTCCCGCCACAAAGTCCTTGTAGCTTTCGCTCGCCACCACCGTCAGCACATTGATGTCGTGCACAACGGCCGGATGGTCCATACGATCGCCGTGCTGGTCGACGCTCAGGCGCAGCCCCCGGCCAACTTCCTGGCGACGGGAAATGGTGTTGTCGCTGTGCTTGAGCATGCACATGACGAACACGTTTGGATTGTCCCAGCCCTCGCGCAACGCGGAATGGGAGAAGATGAACCGGGTCGGCTCGGCAAAGTCCAGCAGGCGTTCCTTGTCCTTCAGGATCAGGTCGTAGGCGTCAACATCATCGGAATCGACCGAGCGAGCGCCGACCGCCGGGTCCTTGAGCCGGTTGGTTTTCTTGTCGATCGAGAAGTAGCCGTTGTGCGTGCTGCCCGGTTCGATGTTATCCAGGTACTTCCGATACGTTTCGTTGTCGATCGTCAGCTCCGACAGATACTCATCCTTGAGCAGGGCGTACTCCTCCTCGAAGACCCGGGCGTACTCACCTTTCTCATCGGCCTGGTCATAGTCGCGGTACTTGGCCACCTCATCGATAAAGAACAACGACAGCACCTTGATGCCCTGGGCGAAGAGCTGCTTTTCCTTGTCCAGGTGCGCCTTGATGGTCTCGCGGATCTGGATGCGCCGGATGTCGCGCTCGGTGACATCGCCGCTGGCCTCGCCGGCCTTCAATACAGCGCCATTGGTGAACTCCACCGTATCGTTGACCGCATCGATCTGGCTGATGGTGAATCCCCGGTACTGATCCAGTTCGCCCGATTCGACGAACAGGTCATCACGGAATTCCAGTCGGCGCAGCTGCCGCTTGATCTCGCCCGACTTCAGTTTCACTTCCAGCTCGACACGGGCCACGGGGGCCTTCTTCGAGATGTCGATGCCCTCCAGATAGAGGTAGGCATTGGTCCCGGCCAGGCCACGAGTCTGAATGCCCCGCACCGCGATTTTCTTCACCAGCTTTTGGTTGTAGGCATCGAGGGCGTCCAGCCGGTGCACACGGTTATGCTGGGCGCGGTGTGTGGCCGAGTAGCGCAGGATGAACAGCGGCTTGAACTTGGGCAGGGCCTCCATGGTGGCCTTGCCCTCCATTTTCTGGGGCTCATCCAGAATGAGGATCGGGCGGTTGGAGGCGATCACATCAATGGGCTTGCGCGACTGGAAGTCGTCCAGCTCATCGTAGATCCGGCGGTTGTCCTTGCCGCGCGCGTTGAACGCCTGGATGTTCATGATCATCACGTTGATCCCGGCATCCGAGGAGAAGCTCTCCACCTCATGCAGGCGCTTGGAGTTGTAGATGAAGAATCGCGCCTTCTTGCCGTAGCTCTCGGTAAAATGCTCGGCGGTCACCTGGAAGGACTTGTACACCCCTTCACGAATGGCGATCGACGGTACTATGATGATGAACTTCGACCAGCCATAGCTCTTGTTCATCTCGAAAATGGACTTGATGTAGCAGTAGGTCTTCCCCGTGCCGGTCTCCATCTCCACATCGAGATGAACGCGAGTGGCGGCCAGCGCGTCCTTCTTGTAGGCCGCTGGCGCCGCCACTCGCTCGCCCTTTTTGTTGAAGGTCGTGAAATCGGTCAAGGACGACGATACCGACAGGTTCTGCCGCCGCTGGACCTTCTGGATGTTCTCCAGAATTTGTGCCTCGGACAGCGCAATATCGGCATTCTTGAACCCTTCCTCGAAGGCGCTCGCCTGCGCCGTGCGGCCCGGGTCGATGCGGTAGCTCAACCCCGACGTCATGGGCTGGCCGGCGAAACAGCCCACCACATCGTTAACGGCGTTGGTCTGGTAGGGCTGGACCTTGAACTTAAACTTCATAATTATTCCCTCGCCGCCCTCAAATCGACTTGACTTCGGTAGTGGGCGAGAGCTGGCGGAAGACCTGCTCCACATTGATCTTGACTGCGTCCGAGACGAAACCGTTGTCGCGGAAGACCACGCGCAGGGGCTCGTGGCCGGCCAGTTCTTTCACCAGTTCTTCCGTGACGCCCTGGTCAAAGCAGGCGACCAGGGCGTTGTCGTCGACGAAGAATACGGTCTTGCCCTGCACCGTCTCCCGGCGAACGGGCAGCGTCAGGTCCACGCCCCAATCAACCAAGACCTGGAACAGCAGGTCCTCGGCGGTGCGGTCCTCCTTCACGTTATCGACCATATCGAGCAGGTCGGACTGCTTCAGCTCGTCGGGGCGATAGTAGACGTCCTTCATGTTGGAGGTATCTATCTTGAGCACCCGGAAGCCGACATCGCGGTTCCAGTCGGCGTGGCAGTCGCCGCCCTCAATTATTCTCTTGCCGGCGCGGCGGATGCGTTCGCGGCTGACCTCGGGAATGGTCTTGAAGCCGGCTTTGTATGCTTCAGACTTATCGTCCGCGGTCTCATCGAGCTGAACCATGATGAACCTGCGGTTGCCACCGTCGGCGGCGTTCTGAAGCATGACTGAATGGGCTGTAGTTGAAGAGCCGGCAAAGAAATCCAGAATGATGTCATCTCCCTCAGTCATCATCTCGATGACTTCTTGTAGCACCAGTTCATCCTTGGGGAAGTTAAACAGGTCGCCCCCCATCAGTGCGCGCAGGCGTTTCGAAGCGGCCCGACCGTCCTGATAGAACACGCTGTAAGGCGTCTGGTACTCACTGTCCTTGAGGTATTTCTTTATGCAGGGTACCGACTCCTCGGTTTCGCCGAAGTGCACCCTATTATCGCGAATCCACTCTTCCATCTTATTAGAATCAGGCGTCATCCAGCCCCGCGCTGGAACTTTTACAGGTCGCTTGGTAACCGGATGCATAACCTCATACTTGGGGCCGCCGCCACCGGGCCAAGAGATATCAGCCGCAAAGTAAATTCCACGATTATCAATATTGCTATAGTGCTTATGCGCCTTGGCGGGATGGCCATCCGCAAGCTGCCGATACCATTCTTTCAATCCCTCAGTCATCGCTTGGTAATCGTTGCCATGCCGCCGCTTCAGCCGCTCATACTGAGCATAGATTTCATCCAGCCCCTTTTTGCGTTGGCGCCATACGACTTTGTTTTCCCGTAGGTACTCCGCGTCACGCGCATAGCAAACGATGTACTCGTGAGAGACTGACACAAGCCGCGAATCATTCTTTCGCCCAGCCGCCCATACCATATCGGCCACGAAGTTGGCCTGGCCGAATATCTCGTCCATAATCAAACGCAGGCGTGGCTGCTCACCTTCGTCGCAGGAAACAAAAATGGCTCCATCGCGCTTCAGGAGGTTCCGGGCTAGCCTTAGGCGCGGCGCCATCATCGTCAGCCAGCTGGAGTGAAACCGCCCATTTCCTTCCGGATTTGCTACCAAGCGGGCTCCCTCCTCGCTCCGCTCACCTGCAGCAAGCTCCTGCGTCACCTGGTCAGAAGCAAAGCTATCGCGATAGAGGAAGTCTTTTCCCGTGTTATAGGGTGGGTCGATATAGATAAGCTTAATCTGCCCAAGATAGGTGTCCTGAATCAACTTGAGCGCGGTAAGGTTGTCGCCCTCAACAAACAAGTTTTTGGTGGCTTCGAACTGTAAACTTTCCTCCGGAGCTGGCCGCAGCGCTTGGTCAATCGGCGCATTCGCCAGCGCCAGCGCCTCTCGCTTCCCCGGCCAGTCCAATCGATACCGCTCCTGCCCCCCCTCCACGATATGGTCGCTCAGTTCCTGACGCAGGTGATCAAAATCCACCGCCAGACGCAGCTTCCCGGTCACCTCGTCCCGGGCCTCGGTTACGCAGCCGGGGAACAGCTCGCGAATCTTGGCGATGTTGTCCTGACTCAGATCGGGGCTGTGCATTTTCAGCTTGTCGAGGGTCGGTTCTTCAGCCATGTTGCTTATTTCCTTCGATGGTCGTTTCTCGCAAGGTGTCGAGTTCCGCCTTCAACGCCCGTAGCTGGCGGTTGAGCTCGACCTTGCGGTTGAATTGTTTTTCCCGCTGAATGCGGGCTTCCAGTCGCCGGCACTCGCGTTGCTTTGCTGTAATGCGGCTGTGGCGCTCCATAAGGGCCACCATAGACTCGCCCGGCCGAGCCTGGATGGGGAGCAGTTCGCGCAGAAGCTGCTCATAAAGCCGGGACAAATCCAGCGCCACCGGCAGCGGTGTTCGGAGTGTGTCCGCCGGAAGCCAGTCAGTGGCAAAGTAGTCGTCAAGCACCCACTTGCTGGCATCGGCCTCACTGGGCCGCTTGTAGGTGGCCGCTACCCGGATAGCATCACGGGTTGCGCCGTCCTCGCGGCTGCTGGTCAGCTCAAAGATGATGGGAAAGCCAATAGCACGGTCGATGCACTTCAACACATCCACCGGCAACTCATCGGTGACACCGGCCGGCTTCAGCGCTACACGGAATATCTGAATTTCCGGCACTGCCTTGCTGCCCTTCAGGTTCAGCGTTTCCTGTGCCAACTTGTACTGCCAGGTGATTCGGGCCACCTGGCTGGTGAGCTTATCGCGCACGCGCCGACCCGGCGCACCAGACACCACGATGCGATTCTTGGGCACCACCCGGCCCACCCGCGCGCGCTCGGGGTAGTCGATGAGTGCCGGATGGCCTGTTTGCTCGGTCATCGCGCCTCCTGCACCACGATGAAAGACAGCAGTTCGAAGTCATCCAGCCCGGCAATGGGGTTGGTGAGAGCGCTGGTGCGTGATCCGGTGAACAGGCTGTCCAGGTCCTTTTCATCCTGCACCTGAACGATGCTGCGGATGGCCTGGTCCAGCAGGTCGGAATAGAAGCCCATGTTGCGGCCGTCGTCGGTGGCCTGGTTAAAGGGTTGGCAGGCGGCCTGGATGGGGTCACCCCGCCCCCGGCACGCGGCGCGGGCCAGGTCCAGCAGAGGCTTTACTTCGGTATGGTTGGCGATAATTTCGCCGTCATTGGCGATATAGACCAGGTAGAACGGGTGCAAGCGGTTCTGCTGCTGGATGTTCACCGCATGGTTGCGGTTACGCAGGGTGAAGATTACCCCCGGCACCAGGCCACGGTCGCTGTCCGCAGGGACCGCGGCGTGCAGGCCGCTGGGCAGGTTAGCCAGCTCGCCGTGGGTCTTGATGTAATTGAGCAGGTCCATGCGGAAGTCGTTGAGCCCCAGGTCGGTGATGGAAACGCCGGTCTTGACGTCTTCCATGTCGATCACCTCTTCCTGGAGGCGGCGGAGCTGCTCCTTGCGGTAGGCGATTTCACTGGCCTCGGTATCGAGCAGATTGTCGTCACCCGTCGCGGTGGCATCGACGATGACCATGCGGTTTTCGACCCGTTCCTTGAGGTTGATGTACTCGTCCAGGCTGATGTCCGGCCAGTAGTTGACCAGCTGGATGCTGGCGTTGGGGGAGCCGATGCGGTCGATGCGCCCAAAGCGCTGGATGATGCGCACCGGGTTCCAGTGGATGTCGTAGTTGATCAGGTAATCGCAGTCCTGAAGGTTCTGCCCTTCGGAAATGCAGTCGGTGGCGATCAGGAGGTCGATCTCGTTGGACTCGTCCGGCAAGACATAGTGTTTGTCCTTGGCATTGGGCGCGAACAGGGTCAGCAGGGACTGGAAGTCGTAGCCCCTGCCCAGCGTTGATTTGGGCGCATCAGAGCCCGTCACGATGGCGCTGTGCAGGCCGTGCGCTTCGAGAACCCCGGGCACCAGGTGGCGGTAGAGGTAATGGGCGGTATCCGCGAAGGCCGTGAAGATGATGACCTTGCGATTGCCGGGATTGATGGGCGCGTTGATCTTGTCGTTGATGTGCGCCTTGATGTGTTGCAGCTTGGTGTCGTCCTCCGGGGTGACTTTTTGCATCTCGGCCAGCAAGGCCGCAATGATGCTCAGATCCGCCTCAAGGTCCCGCTCCCAGGACGGCAGATCCATGTCGGCCAGGCTGATGCGCACCTTGCCGCCGATGGACTCATCGTCTGCGGCCAGGAATTCTTCGTCCTCCGGTTCTGCATCCGCAAAGCCGGCCGTGACATCCGCAAAGCCAGGGTCGCGGCCGGTTTTCTTGTAGGTCGCGATTTTCTCCAGGGTGCGGGTGTGGTTGTCCTGGAGCTTTTGCAGGGTGATGCGGAAGGCTTCTACCGAGCTTTCCAGACGTTTGAGCAGGTTGGTGGTCATTAGCGCCTGGAGGCTGCGCTCACGGTCGGCCTGCTTTAGCCGACCACCGCCGCTGGAGACCTCGGTATCGTAGAGCGCCTCGTACTTCGCCAAGCGGCTAGGCAGGATGTAATTCACCGGGGCATAGACGGCGAGCTTGACCGTGGACAGCTGCGTGTAGATCTCGTTGAACCCGATCACGTCGCTGCGCTGTGTCAATGGCGGGTGAAAGGCCAGCGGTTTGAGACGCTCCGGGAAGGTGCCGATTTCCGTCGTGTCGTAGAACTGCTCGATGTGCTTCCTGGAGCGGGCGATGGTGACGCTGTCCAGCAACTCGAAGAAGTCAAAGTCCAGCGCATCCAGAATGGCGTCTGCCGTGCGCTCATCCGGCGGCAACCGGGACCAGGCGTTGAAGGCGGTCTGGGCGCGGCGGAAGATTTCCTCGATGTCGGTCTCCGTCCTCAGCTTGGCGCTAAGCGCATCGGATTCGCCTTCATAGGCCAACGCGAGCTGATTGCGCAGGTCGGTAAAGCGATTGTTGACCGGCGTTGCGGAGAGCATCAGGACCTTGGTCTTGACCCCTTCACGAATCACCTTGTTCATCAGCTTCTGGTAGCGGGTCTCCCGATCCTTGAAGACGTCGTTGTTGCGGAAGTTGTGTGATTCGTCGATCACCACCAGGTCGTAATTGCCCCAGTTGACCCGATCCAGGCGGGTGCCGAAGGATTCTCCGCTGGTGCGCTGAAGGTCCGTATGGCAGAGGACCTCGTAGTTGAACCGATCCTTCGCCAGTGGATTGGTGGTGAGGTTCCGGTTGTAGTTGAGCCAGTTGTCCGCCAGCTTCTTGGGGCAGAGCACCAGCACGGAACGATTGCGCAGCTCGTAATACTTGATAACGGCCAACGCCGTAAACGTTTTGCCAAGGCCCACGCTGTCAGCCAGGATGCAGCCGTTGTAGGTTTCCAGTTTGTTGATAATGCCAGTCGCCCCGTCCCGCTGGAAGCTGTAGAGCCTGTTCCAGATCAGGCTGTCCTGATAGCCGGTGCGGTCGTTCGGCAGGACGTCCTCGCTGATGTCTTCCAGAAATTCGTTGAAGATGTTGTAGAGCATCAGAAAGTAGATGCGCTCCGGTGAATTTTCCTGGTAGACGGAAGCAATGTGGTCGCAAAGCCTCTCGGTCACGTCCTCGATTTTTTCCGGATCGTTCCAGATCTGATCGAATAGCCGAAGAAAATTTCCGGTGTAAGTGGGATCGTCGAACCTGTTCACGAAATTCGAAACTGCGTCGCCTTGCTGGTAACCCAGGTCGACGGCGGTGAAACCATAAAGAGGTTGATAGACGGCTTCTCCGTTTCCCGTGTTGACGCAGGCGAACTGTTGCATCGGTGCTTTACTACGATTGGAGCGGAAGGCTGCCTTGCGCCGCATCCAATCGGCGCACTCCCTGGCGATAGCCCGCTGCGTCAGCTTGTTCTTTAACTGTATCTCGAACTCGCTACCGTAGAAGCTCCGTTCCCGCTCTGCCTTGGGGATATGAAACTCGCGCCGAACCTTGCGACCGCTATCCGTCACTTCATCCGGGACGAAGGTCGGTGATGTAAAAATGAACTCCAGGGATTCGATGGATTCCAGCTGCTCCTTCAGCTCTGCGAATGCGTAGATTGAGAAACAGGACGCGGCGATCTTGAGCTTCGCGCCGGGCTTAATGGTCCGCCGCAGATCATCCCCGAGAAGCTCATTGATATTGTCGATCAGTTTCATGGCAGGCATCTCCCGGCGGCGGTTGCGCTTTTAATCCTTGCCGCTATCACGAAGCAGTTCTCGCTGCTCCGGAATAGTGATGCCATTGCGCCCGCAATAGTCCCGGATTAGCACTTCCACCATGTTGGCGATGGAACGATGCTCACGGTTCGCAGCCTCGCGCAGCGCCTCTTTCAGGCCCGGCTCGATGCGGAAGGTCAGGGTCGTAGTCTTGGCGGTGGCCATCTTCGCCCTCGGATTGGTAGACTGAGAATGTACTGCAATGTACAGTAAAATCCAGCATAATCCAATGGGTGTGGCCACAACCCGCAGGAGGCGTCTCGATGACCCGGCATTACTCGACCCGCAGCTTCTTCCGGCAGGTGCCCAATGCCTTGCTGGCCCGGTACTTCCAGGGCCGAGGGCTCCTAGCCGACCTGGACTTTGGCGCCATGAAGGAGACCAAGCCGGATGCGCTGTTCGACGCCTGGCTGGTGCTGCCCGAGGATGAACGCAAGGCCATGGATGCCGAGTTCCAGGACATCTTTGAACTGGGCTGCGAGAAGGGTTTCCGGGCCATCATCGACGAGGCGCGCTGGCAGATGCAGGCGGAGCAGGACAAGCTGATGGATTTCATCGAAACCCTGTCGGCGCTGCCCAATCACTACCATCGGGCGATGGTGACCTACCTGGACCATGGCGAGTGCTGGAAAGGGGCCACCCGCTTCTATCACGCCGACACCCTGCCCTACTGGCGCAAGCGCAAGAACATGGGCCACAAGCCGGCGGCGGTGGACGAGGCCAGCCTCCGCCAACTGGCCGACCAGATCCGCAACTACTTCCACCATACCGAAGGCCGGGGCAACAACTGCGTGGTGGAGCCCTACCGCCGGGGCGACCTGGATTACTTCTTCGCCTATCCCGAGGACTACTCCCAGCAAAGCATCGAGTGGGTGGACGGCGAATTTGGCCGCCGCCCGCACAACCCCGCCTTTGAGGTGATCTTCGTTTACTCTCAGAAGGAAGGCACGCTGGACCTGAACTTCCGTGGCCCGAAGAAGGCGGTGGAGCCGTTGCAGGGAATGTTCGCCACGGCGATCCTGAAACTGGACCAGTTGCCACCCGACCCGAAGGACGAGCGCGTCTACGACCTGAGCCCTCTGCTCCACAAGAGCTTTGATTTCACCTACGCGGTGGGTAGTGGCATTGAAAGCGTCGCGGTGAAAAAGCTGCGGCTCTCCTCACGGGTGAACAAGGGCGACCGCATCACGCTGGAGGCGGATGCCTCCCAGGACCCGGATGCTGTCTATACCTTGCTCGACAAGGTTGGAAAGTCCGTGCCGCTGCATCTATATAACGTCACCCAGGTGGAGCTGTCGGCCTCGGTGGTCGTAGACAACGACAAGCCCGCCAAGTCGGTCACCATTCGCATCACCCACCCCAATTCCTGCTCCCTCAAGTATGACGAACTGGACCTGAAGCTGCGCGACATGCTGGAAGCCTCCGGGATCGAGCCCAAAGAACCGGAGCAAGAAGAAGCGGCGGAAGCGGCTGAAGCGCTTGTGCCCGGTGGGGTATGAGCCCGGAATCCGTCCTGGTCGAACTCCTTGGGCGCGTCGGCGCGCAGAATGGCGCGGCGATCCTCATCAGCGATCATGAGCTGAACGGCTGGCCGGCCGAGGCCGTTAAGGCGATGACGAATAGCGGCTTGATGAAGAAAGCCCGCCCGGCCACTAGTGTGGCATGTCCCGGCTGCGAGCGGGAATGCATCATGCCCGTGCATGTCCTGACGAATCCAGGAAACGATCCGCGTGCATTCATCGTTTGCGACAAGCGCAGCGATATAAACCGCGTGCCGGTGCCAGCAGGCGACTTGGCGCAATGGCAGGTATCCGCCGAATCGATCGCCGCCGTGGTGGCAAACCTGCTTGACCTGCATCGCTCCGGAACCGGCGACACCGATGCCGCCCGCTGGGAAGTCGGGTTACTCAAGGGAAAGAAGCACGCCAGCCACGTTGTGTTGACGACCGAAGGCGCGCTCACCCTGAACCTGGCCGGTCATTCCATCGAGCTCACCGAAGTGCTCACACTTGAGGGCAATAACTTCAAGGTGGACAAGCGGCGGCTGACCCGATTGGTCGATCAACCCGTCGCCGGGGCCGGGGATACCGAATCGGCAACCCAACGCCGGGAACGTCTCAAGAGGCGCGTGGACGAACTCAAGGCCAAGGGCGTCAAGGCATTCCTGAAGACCGTCGCCGAAGAGGAAGGGATTTCCGTCACCCGCGTGAAACAGCTTTTACAGGAGGAAACCGAGCCAAAGAAACCCAGCCTGGGCTGGTAACGCCGACAGGGGCTAGCTCGTACTGTCGCTGAAATCGCGCTGCACTGCGGCCTGGGGCGGCATTCCACGAGACAGCTTGAAGGACAGTCCCCTAGCTCGTTCGCAATGGAGCCATGTTCAACAACGCCTCAGGAGGCGCAAACATGGCTACCGCAATCCTCAGACTTCCCGCCGTCAAGGCTCGCACCGGCCTTTCTCGCTCCACCATCTATCTGCGTATTTCGGAAGGCAGCTTCCCGAAGCCCGTCTCCCTCGGCGGCCGTGCCGTGGGTTGGGTAGAGGCGGAGGTGAATGCCTGGCTGAACCGGCAGATCGAGGCCAGCCGTAAGGCTGCACGGTAAGGGGAGGCCAGAGCGATGACCAGAAACAGAAAGGGCCGCGCTGGCTGGCACCAGGCGACCCTGAAGACTTCTAAGCACACCTGTCATTCTACCGGCATCGGTTGCCGCGTAAAAGCGGCCGTCGTCACCCTGGCCGTTTGGGGCTGGTTCCCCATCGGACTGGCGCAGCGGATCAACCGCATGGGAGGTACGCACGATGAATAATGCGATCTCCCAATTCCGCGACGCTATGCGATCCGCCGGGCTGGAGCCGCCGGACGTTCTGGAAGCGGGCAAGCTGTATCGCTTCCCCGGCGCCGGTAAACGCCCGGCCAACCGGGCGGGCTGGTGCCTGTTGTTCGATGACGGGCTGGGTGGTTGCTTCGGAGACTGGTCCTCCGGTCTCTCGAACACCTGGCAGGCGAAGCGCAACAAACCCTTTTCACGGGCCGAACGGACCGCATTCGCGCGCCGGGTGGAAGCCGCGAAACAACAGACCGAGGCTGAGCAGCGCGCCCGGCAGACCGAGGCGGCGAAACGTGCCGCTGCAATCTGGAACGCGGCAACCCCCACCCCAAAGACGCACCCCTATCTTGCCCGCAAGTGCATCCAGCCGCACGGCGCGAGGATTCACAAAGGCGCGTTGACGCTGCCGGTAATGGACTTCACTGGGAAGCTGACCAGCCTGCAATTCATCGCCACCGATGGCGGTAAGTTGCTGCTCTCCGGCGGGCGCAAACGGGGCTGCTTCATTCCCGTGGCAGGTGAGATGGGAAACCCCGCCCGTGTCCTCATCTGCGAGGGCTGGGCCACCGGCTGCACCCTGGCCGAGGACGAACCCACCGCGCTGGTACTGGCGGCCATCGACGCGGGCAACCTGGAACCGGTTGCAATGGCTGCCCGCCGCCGTTGGCCATCCGCCGAACTGGTGATTGCGGGGGACGATGACCGGCTGACGGCGGGGAATCCCGGCGCCACCAAGGCCAAGGCCGCCGCTATTGCATCGGATGCGCTGCTCGCCCTGCCCCAGTGGCCGAAAGACGCACCCGAGCACCTGACGGACTTCAACGATCTGGCCGTGTGGCTGGCGCGAGGTGAAGCATGAGCGCCGACCTGCTGAAGACCGCCGCGCCACCGCCCGAGGATTGGCCGGAACTGGTGCCGCTGGATGCGCCCAATCTTCCCCGCCTCGATCTCGTACACCTGCCCGGCTGGGCCGGCGACTACGCCCGCGCCATTGCGACCGATACCGAGACGCCACCGGAACTGGCGGCCGGGATGGTCCTGGTCGCCTGTGCCACCGCTGCCGCCCGCCGTCTGCGGGTGATGGTGAAGCCGGGTTACTTTGAGCCCTGCAACCTGTGGGCCGTGGTGGCCCTGCCGCCTGGCAACCGCAAGAGCGCGGTGCAGTCCGCCGCGACCGCGCCGCTGGTCGCCTGGGAAAGGGATCAGGCTGCCATCCTTGAGCCTGAGATCAAGCGCATCACCAGCGAACGCAAGACCTTGGAAGCCCGCGCCAAAGAGAAGCGCAACAAGGCCGCCAAGGAGAAAGACAACGGCAAGGCGGCGGAGCTTGCGCGGGAGGCGGCCGACATCGAGGCCGAACTTCCCGACATCCCCATGCAGCCGCAGATTTGGACATCAGACGCCACCCCGGAGCGACTGGGCGCACTGCTGGCCGAGCATGGCGAGTGCATGGCCTGGCTGTCGTCGGAGGGCGGCGTCTTCGATCTACTGCAAGGCCGCTACTCCAACGGCATCCCCAACCTGGACCTGGTGTTGAAAGCCCATAGCGGGGACGCGGAACGCGTGGACCGGGGGAGCCGTCCGCCGGTCTTCCTGAAAGGCCCGCGCCTGAGTATCGGCCTAAGCCCACAGCCGGATGTGTTGCGGGGACTGGCGGCTAAACCGGGATTCCGGGGCCGGGGACTGTTGGGGCGGTTTCTTTATCTGCTACCGCCATCCCCGCTGGGCTATCGCGCCTTGCAGTCCAAGCCCGTTCCGGAAGGCGTGCGCGACGCCTATGCGGCCGGCCTCCGCGCCATGCTCGATTGGGAACCCGTCACTGACGAACATGGCGAGCAACGCTCCCACCTGCTGCGCCTGAGTGATGAAGCTTATGCGGAGTGGTACGCCTTCGCTCAAGCCATCGAGGTGCAGATGCAACCGGGTCGGGAGTTGGAGCACTTCACCGATTGGGCAGGCAAGGCACCGGGCGCGGCGGCACGGCTGGCCGGGGTATTGCACGGCATCAAGCACGCCCACGGCACACCATGGGAGGCCGCCATCACCGCTGAAACCATGACCGCCGCGTTGGAGATCATGGCCGTTATCACCCGTCACAGTCTGGCGGCACTGGACATGATGGGCGCCGATCCCACCATTGCCGCCGCCCGCCTGGTGTGGGACTGGATCGAACGGGGCCGGTTGGACCGCTTCACCGTGCGCGAAGCCTTCAACGCCCTGCGCGGCACCTTCCCCCGCGTCGCCATGCTACGCGAAGCCCTGGATGCGCTGGAAGAGCGTGGCTACCTGGAGGTAACCGAACCACTGCGAGACGGACCGGGCCGCCCGCCCTCGCCCATAGTGCGGGTCAGGCCAGAGATTGCGAGGGCTTGGCGATGAGCTGGCGCGAAACCCTCGGTGTTCCCGCTTCAACGGAAACCCTCTATACGCACAATTCGCAGAATGCGCAGAACCCCACCGAGCAGGGCAATTGTGCGGATAGTGCGGATTCTGCGTATAGGGATTCAGAACAGGAAAACTCCAAGCTACTGGAGGCACTGGCCGACGCCTGCAACGGACTCGACATCACGCCCCCGAGGTAAAGGAAGCACTCGCAGCGGAAGACATCGAGGACTGGGGTAAAGGCGCGGTCAGTGCCGACACGCTCGCCGCATTCGCCCGCTCACTTGTGCAGCGCCGGGAAATGGATCAGGACAAACGCCCGGAGCACTACACCGAACAGGCCACCTGCAAGCACTGCGGCCCGATCTGGTTGTGGTTCTCCGGCGAAGTGCTGGGCTGCCCCTGGTGCTGGAATCGGGCAGCGGATAAACCGATACAGCGACCCTGCTCCGTCCGCTGCGCCGACTGCATCCACTTTGAGCGAATCGACCATCCGCACCTTGGCCACTGCGCCAAAGGCGAGCCGGAGGCTATCGCCGGATTGTGGGACACGGACCGGCGATATTGCGAACGCTTTTTACCAAGGCCACAGCAAACCCGTGACGACCAACCAAGGCCCACAAGGGCCGAAACAAAAAGGTGAATTTCCCAAATGATTTCGGTTAAAAAATATGGAGGTGAACATGGGTGGCATGGGTAGCGGACGGCATTGGTACTGGGGAGCAAAGGACACCACCGACGATTACCGCTCCATCGACGTGCGGCGTTGGAAACGGGATGGCCTGCTCGTGCCGCACCAATCCTTCGGCTGGCAGTGGTCGCGCCTTGGCGAAGTAGTCGCCTCCATCCGCGTGCTCACCGAACCGGGCCGCGTGATCCTCAACTACCGGCACCGAAGCGGCGGCGAGGACTGGAAAGACGAAAGCTACCCCGTCTATCTCGACTGGACCGCCTGCCACCTTGGCGGGAAACGACCCTGGTTCCTCTGCCCTGCCCGTGGTTGCGGTCGGCGCGTGGCGATCCTCTACGGCGGCGGCATTTTCGCTTGTCGTCACTGTTACCAATTGGCCTATCCCAGTCAGCGGGAAACCTGGGACGACCGAGCGGTAAGGCGTGCCGACCGCATCCGCGACAAGCTGGGATGGGAGCCGGGCATCCTCAATGGCGAAGGCTGGAAGCCCAAGGGGATGCACTGGAACACCTTCGAGCGGTTGACCGCGCAGCACGATGCGTTTGTGCAGATTTCGCTGGCCGGCATGGCGGCGCGGCTGAATCTGCTGGGCGAATCGTCAGATGATTGGGTGTAAACTCGACTGAGAATTTGTTGCATTTACCCGACGGTCAGAGACATGGCAAAGCGTAAATCGTTCGAAGACATTCTGACGACTGAATTCCGGTGGCCCACAGCAGGCGACAAGCCGTTTGTCGTTGCCGACGATCCGTTCGACAACGCGAATATTGCAGATAATGAATTCACCCGATTGGTGCTCATGATGACGGGCTACAAGGAGGCAGCCGACTTGATGGTGGAGAGGTCAGCGAACGATCGCCCGGCGCGGGACACACTCGTCTTTCCAATCATTTTCAACTATCGGCAGTTTTTAGAACTTACCTTGAAATACCAGTTGGCGACATATGGTCCAGCGGTCGGTATACGCGCCAATTGGGAAACCCATGACCTTGCTGCCCTCTGGAGCGAATTCTTGGCGATGCTGGAACGCTACGGCACCGAAGATCCGGATGAAGCTGATCCGGTAGTCGGTGAAATTATCCTCGAATTCGCAAAGATCGACCCTCGCTCGTACTCCTACCGATACCCAGTCGATCGCAAAGGCAACCCCGTTCCAGTGGCTTATAGCGATCTGCACCTACCAACGCTTGCGGACGTCATGAAGGCAGTGGATGGCTACTTTACTGGGTGCGATGGCTACCTGGACCAACTGCGCGCCGCCAGTCCCTCCTAGCCTTGCTCTCGTAGGCGTAGATGTCCCTCGGTAACCGATGACCCTGGGGGCAGCTTTGGGGGCATCTTCATAATTGCAATCATATAGTTATTCATTAAAACAATATGTTATGCGACGTTTTCGGTAGTCGCCGCCCACCAAACACAAAGGGCCACCCGAAAGGGTGGCCCTTTTGCTTTCGCTGAATATCAGTGGGCTGGAATTGCCGGCAGGATACGCACTGTAGACATTGGCAAATGATGCATGCTGCGGTAGAATTGGGAGTTTGAGATAAGTGGTTTATTCAACTGCCGTTTCTACTGCCCAGAGGAGATGAATTATGAGCGACGCACCCAAGACCCGACCCAAGGTTCCCGAAGGCAAGTCCCGTTATCTGATCACCCGTCAGAAAGAGCCGAATGAAAAGGGTTACGTGGGCTACGACACCATCTGGGAATCGTTCCAGAAAGAGCAGGCATACCAGACCCCGAAGCGCCCCTGAAACGAAGCGCCGCGCGACCCCTTACGGGCGCGCGGCCACTCGTTCTTTCACTTCCTCAATCTCTACCGTCCCCCGGCAACCGATCAGGCAGCCATAGACGACTTCAGATCGGCACCTGCTTGCCGGCCCCGGACAGATCCGGCCCCTTTTCCACCTTACCGCCGAACTCGATCTCTTCCTCAGTCGCGTCGCGGACTGTCAGGACCTCGAGCTTGAAAATCACCTGCCGCCCACACAGGGGATTGTTGCCGTCGATGGTAATGTAATCGCCGGCGATACGCGTCACCAGGAAGCTCTTGGTCTGCCCCCTGTCATTCTCCATCAGGATGGCCGTACCGACCTCGCGGTACTCCTCAGGGACGTTATTGATGTTTTCGGTAATGACCAGGGATTCATCTCTGGGGCCGTAGAGCTGATTGCAGTCGATCGGCACCTCGATCGTGTCGCCTGCCGCCCTGCCTTCCAGCTTCTGCATGACGGCCGGGGCCAGTACCTCATTGACGCCCTGCACGTAGCCCAGAGGGTACTCGATTTCGGTTAAAACACTGTCGGTCTTGACGTCGATGACCTTGTATTTAAGTTCGACGTATTTACCGTCCGTGATGATGTCCTTGCTGATCTCGGTCATGATGGTCTCGATAAAGCTGGTAACATTCTAGAAGATGGAGGCACCGAAAATTCTGACTTCGCCGTCCTCGTAGCCGAGCACCATACGCCCCAGCCACTCACCTTCCTTCTTGGTGCTTCTGACACGGTACAGACATGTGACATGCTCGCCGCGGCGGATAAAGCCCAGGAAGTCATAATTCGGATCCAGGCTGCGCGTCAGTTCACTCTTGACAAACTGCTTGCCCACCTCGACTTCGTTCAGGCCGAACAGCAGGTTGTAGGAAAACTTCTTGATGAATTTACCGTACTGTCCCTTGTTCGAATACTCGATCAGTTCTTCCCACATGGGATGAGCGATCGCCTGCAGTTCCTCATCGGTATGGTCCAGGATATTTTTGAAGTCCTGTCCTTCTGTGGATGCTTCAGTCGTCATATTCATCTGTCCACCGAGTCAATAGATCGTTGTCGCCGTAATAACGAAAAAAGATCAACAGCTGTTGATCTTTTCAGGTCCGGCCGGAAAACCGAGGGATCTCTACCGTTCGTAGAGATCCCTCGCATTACATCCCTGTCGTATGTGTGACTACTCGTCCTCACCCACCAGGTGATAACAAGGCGCCTTCTCCATGGTGTATTCCCCGGTCTTCGGGTCGCGACGGGAAACGGTCAACACGTGCCAGTTCTCGTCATCCACCTTGAGTGCGTCGCCGCGGTAGTAGTAGCCGGGCCAGCGGGTTTCCTTACGGAACAGGGTATGCTGCATGACGGCCTCGGAGGTGAGAAGACGATGCTTCAGCTCCCATGCACGCAGCAGTTCATGGACATCCTCTGCAGCGATCTTCTCAAGATCCTCTTCCAGAATCTTGAGCTTCTTGAGGCCGATGTGCAGCAGCTTCTCGTTGGTCATGTAGTTGACCGTTACGCCGCCGGCATACTCATCCATCAGCTTCTGCAGGCGATCCAGGCCCTGACGCGGATTGATGTAGTTGGGATTGACCGTACCCGCAGTGATCTCGTTGCGGTAGATACGGTAATGCTCCATCGGCTTGTAGATCTCTTTCCTGCGATCTTCGATCTGCTTCTCGGACACGACGATACCTTCAGCCTTACCGTCGTCGATGTACCTGCAGGCAGCCTTGGCGGCCAGACGGCCTTCGGTGAAGGAACCCGAGGAGAACGCGTGCGGAGTACCGCCGACGGCGTCACCGGCACCGAACAAACCTTCGACCGTGGTCATGCGGTTATAGCCCCAGAAGTACTCCTCCGGAGAGATATCTTCCGGACCTGAGCACCAGGCGCCGCAACCGGTGGCGTGCGAACCCATGACATAGGGCTCGGAGGTCGTCAGTTCCGGGTTCTCGTTCTTCGGATCCACGTCGGTGGCCGCCCAGAGCACTGCCTGACCGACGGTCATACCCAGGAAGTTGTGCCAGCCGATTTCTTCCAGATGCGGGTCCTGGAAGGCTTCCATGGTCACCATGTGAATCGGACCACGACCGGCGTTGACCTCGCTGATCAGCGCATGGTTACGCAGGCAGGTCGGGATCGGGCGGTGGGTCCGGTGAGACGCTTCCGGATCCAGATATTCCTTGCCGACCATCTCCTGCAGCTGCGGCCACCACTTGGATTCGTACTCTTCACCCAGGCAGTTCTGGGTGTAGGTCTTGAGGTGCAGGAAGTAGGCACCCACCGGACCGTAACCGTCCTTGAAGCGAGCCAGTACGATGCGGTTCTCCATCTGGGTCATCTTGGCGCCGGCGCCGATCAGCAGGCCGTAGGCCGAACCCGAGGACCAGGGGGCGTACCAGACACGGCCGGCACCCTCACCGACTGAACGCGGCTTGTAGATGTTGGAGGCGCCACCGGCGGCGACGATAACGGTCTTGGACTTGAACACGTGGTAGTTACCGGTGCGGACGTTGAATCCGACAGCACCAGCGACACGGTTGTCCTTGGACTCGTCCATCAGCAGATGGGTGACGCAGATACGGTTGAACACCTTGTCGGCCGACTTCTTCGCGGCTTCCGCGACGATCGGCTTATAGGACTCACCGTGAATCATGATCTGCCAACGGCCTTCACGCTGATAGGCACCGGTCTTGGGATCGCGCATCAGGGGCAGACCCCACTCTTCGAACTGGTGCACGGCGGAGTCCACGTGACGCGCCATGTCGAACAGCAGATCCTCACGCACCATGCCCATCAGGTCGATGCGCGCATAGCGGACGTGATCTTCCGGGTTGTTCTCCCCGAAACGGGTTCCCATGTAGCAGTTGATGGCGTACAGCCCCTGCGCTACAGCACCGGAACGATCGATGTTTGCCTTCTCGGCGATGACGATCTTCTTGTTCTGTCCCCAGTACCTGGCTTCCCATGCAGCACCGGTACCACCGAGGCCTGCGCCGCAGACCAGGATATCGATATTGTCTTCAACGATTGTTTCGTAAGCCATCAGTAGTACACCCCTGCTTTCATTTTCAGGCCATTTGACTTGAGGGTGTGTATATCACCATCGTCGAGCCGTATGTATTTGGGTTCGTTGAACAGCAGCTGGCTGTCGCGCTGCTCCTGTGTAGGCGCCGACACATCGGCAAGCTGAGGGATACAGGTTCCCCAGGGCTTGGTCGTGATGGGCGCCAGCAGATCGATGTCTTTCTGGCCGTTGCGGAACTTGATGCGCCAGGCGATAACGCCCTTCTCCTCGTCACGCTTCACTCGGACCGAGTGACCCAGCGGGGCGAAGTCTGCATAGCCCCGAACGTCGATTGCCTGATGCGGGCAGGCCTTGACGCAGGAGTAGCACTCCCAGCACATATTGGGTTCGATGTTGTAGGCGCGACGGGTGACCTTGTCGATGTGCATGATGTCTGACGGGCAGATATCGACACAATGACCACAACCGTCACAACGAGTCATATATACAAAAGTTGGCATGAAATACTCCTTACTTTTGAAAATTAATTAGTAGTGACGAGGGGGTTCGCGGTTGATACCGAGCCCCATATTGGGCGGGTTGCTGCCCATGTATTCCGGGATATCAGGATACCGTTTCTGGACGGCGGGATCCGACAGATCATAGTCATCAGGCAGATTCTCACGCGAACCGTCCGCCTTGATGCACTTCTTCTGGTAAGCCGCAGCAGGCTTGAAGAACATGTGCGCGAACTTGGACCAGTAGACGCTGCCGAACAGTACCGTGGCGCTGGCGATGAACAGCACGAAGAACAGCGTATTCACTGCGCCGCCGCCCATGGTGAAGGACCAGAGCAGTGCGAAGGTCGAGGTGGCGAGCAGGCCGACAATGAAGATGTCGCCGCGACCGTTGAAGTTGTACCACTTCACGCCTTCAGAGAAGAGATCGACACGGATGGCGAACCAGAACCAGTAACCGCCGACGGCGAGGGACAGCGCGCCCAGGTGCCACAGCAGCGGCCAGATGCCGGCCTCGGCCGACGTTGCATAGCCGAAGATCAGGACGGCGGTGCTGACGACAAAGACGATGAAACCCCACATGGTGAGCAGGTGCGAGGCACGACGACGGGGATTCTTGAACTCCGACGAGGTCAGGACTTCGCTGGCGACAGTCTGCATCGCGAGCGAGGCCTTCTCGCCTCCGCTCAGGGTGCGCTTGGCACTTTTCTCTGCCTGCTTGGCATTCTCGAAGAAGTACTGGGCACTCTTCTTGTGCATCATGTCAAGAATGGTGCCAACGGCAACCAGAATGACCATCAGGATGACGTACCCCTGCATGATGGAAGGAGAAATAAATGCCGAAACTTGCGCAAGTTCGGCGAAGGGGTTGTTCGCGATCATGGACTCGAGTCTCCTCAGCTTATGTTTCTGTGGCCCGGAGTGTGAATGGATTTAAACGCCATTACAACAAGTTAAGATTTCTGGGACCATAAGTATTTCTGATTACAGGCCCAGCTGTATGTTGTCATCTGCAGGCATTGACGGCCTCGGCCATGCCGATTCCGTAACCCGATGTGATCCGAAAAACGCTGCAGCGACGCTGCGCACGTGCCGTGGAACCATCGCGGCGGTCAGAGAGCGCCCCAAATGATAACTGTTTTCATTTCCTGATCGGCTGCTCTGCCTGCCGCCGCCTGGCATTCCAGGCAGAAAAGTCCGGATCCGCAAAGTGTAGTCCGCCCCACCTGTATCAGCGAAGGAATCCACACTAAGCCGCGCATTTTAACAGCGACCACGCCGGATGACTATGGGTAAAATCGATCAAAAATAGCATATTAAATTTACTTTGCCCTCCCATGAATTACGATTATGGGAAGTCGGCGCGAACCGCCGGCCTCAGACCCGGCCCTGGACGAAGCGTTCGAGTTCCCGACCGAAGGCCGCCACCTCGTCGAGCAGCGCCTGCTTGCCGGCATCATCTGTCAGTTCGGCGCGCAGCTGATCCAGTTCCTCGCGAAAGCCGCTGAAACTCAGATGCCCCGCCTCGCCCTCCAGCAGACGGGCACGGCAATGCGCCAGCCAACGGTCCTGGTCCTCGGGCCCGAGTGTTTCGGGATAATTGCGGGCACGATAGCGAAACAGCATCTCGCCCAGACGTTCATCGCTGAAGTTCCAGCCCTGACCATCAAGCTGATCGGGTGGCGTCTGGTGGACCCGCTCCATCAGGGCCTTGTCCTTGTCGTCGAAGAAGCCGCCGGCATAGATCATCAGATCGGGATCACTGACAGGCTCGAACTCGCGCGGTTCGAAGATCTTCGCCAGCTTCTTCTGTACCTCCTTACGCGCGTCCAGCAGCCGCTGGCGGTTCCGGCGGCAGGCCATGAGGTCGATGTTGAGCCGTGCCGCGGCCTCGCCGGTCAGGGTCGAGGTGGGTGCGATCACCGGGCACTTGTTCACCAGCAGCTGCTTGAGCGCGGGCCGCTCCACCCCCTCGGGCAGATCCTCGCTGGCGGTATACAGGCGCTCGGTCAGCGTCTTCACTCCATGATCGAGCAGCAGCGAGGGATCCTGCGACAGATCGAATACGATGATGCTGTTCTTGTTCACCGGGTGAGCGGCGACGGGTACCACCATGCGGGTATTGCCGTGGTCGCTGCCGTACATGCCCGAGGTGTGCAGGATAGGTGTCATCTCCTTGAGATCGATGTACTTGAGTACTGCCTGCTTGCGCCGCAGCTGATAGAGAAAGTCATACAGCTTCGGCTGTTTGTTCCGGATCAGCTGCGCCATGGCCAGGGTGGCATGAACATCGGCCAGGGCATCGTGCGCCTGTTCATGGGCGATGCCGTTGGCGACCGTGAGTTCCTCCAGCTTGTAGCTGGGGCGGGCGGCATCCTCGCGTTGCGGCCAGACGATGCCCTCCGGTCGCAGGTCATGACAGGCACGCACCACGTCGATCAGATCCCAGCGCGAGTTGCCGTTCTGCCACTCGCGGCCATAGGGATCGTAGAGGTTCCGGTAGAGGGTATTGCGGGTGACCTCGTCATCGAAGCGCATGGAGTTGTAACCCACGCCGCAGGTGCCGGGCTGCGCGAGTTCGGCCAGGATGCGGGCGATGAACTCCGCCTCGGGCAGGCCCTGCTCCAGTGCCTGCTGCGGGGTGATGCCGGTGATGAGCGAGGAGATCGGGTGCGGCAGGCTGTCCGGTGCCGGCCGGGCGAGGATATTGAGCGGTTCGCCGATGATGTTCAGTTCTTCGTCGGTACGGATGCCGGCGAACTGCACCGGGCGGTCGCGCCTGGGATCCAGACCGAAGGTTTCGTAGTCGTGCCAATAGAGAGTGTTCTGGGTCATGAAACTGCCTTGATGAAAGCCGGGGCGACCTTAGCACGGCGCCTGACCGGGGAACCAGCCTGTGCGGAAAGATGTACCCGGCCATTATCCACAAAAGCAATGCGTATTACAGACCGTTGTCTGGTCCGCCATCGGTACACCGGCTAGAATGGACAGACATAATGCGTAACATAATTGCAAGACCCGCCGCATTGTGCGTATCACTGCTCCTCCTCGTCGCTGCAAGCCACGCCATACCTGCAGTTGCCGAATCACAAGCCCCGGCCCAGCCGATCGAAACCGTCGAGGTCACGCCGCCCTGGGTGGTGTCCCTGCAGTTCGCACTGGGACTGCTGCTGGCAGCGATCTTCCTGGCCGTGTATCTGCGTGCCCTGCGCAGCGAACGCACCCTGCTCGCGGCCCGGCTCAGGACCCGCACCCGGGAACTGGAGGGACGCGGCCGACAGTACCAGGCCCTGTTCGACAATGCCGCCGTATCGGTCATGGTCCATGATCCGGACAGCATGGAAGTCCTGCAGGCCAGTGAAAAGGCCCTGGCCAGCTACGGCGTGGACAGTGTCGAGGCGCTGAACCATGCGGCCTTCGTGAGCCGCGCCATCTGGTCGGAACCGCCCTATTCGCTGCAGGAGGCCAGGGAACTGTTCCAGCGCACACGCGAGGCAGGGCCGCAGCGCTTCGAATGGCGTACCCGGCGCCTCGACGGCAGCGAGATCTGGGAAGACGTCTTTCTGCAGCTGGTGCCGGTGGGCGGCCGCGAGCGGATTGTCTCCACCGCGGTCGATATCACGGCCCGCAAACGGGCCGAGGCGAAGCTGGTGCGGCAATTGGAAATGGAGGGACAGGTACGCGAAATCTCGCTCCGGCTGCTCAACTGCGGCGTGGGAGGCACCGGTGACGGTATTACCAACGCCATCACCCGGCTGGGCGAGAACATGGCAGCCAGCCGCTGCAGCCTGCTGGATTACAGCGACGAGACCGGCGGCTTCGACCTGTTTCTGCAGTGGTGCGCCCCCGGCACTGGGCCACTGAAGGCCGACTTCCATATCCCGGCCGTGGTGGTCGCGCCCTATCAGACCCGGCTCATTCGCGGTGAGGCCGTGATCGTCAGCCGCGACCGGGCCGGCAGGGACAGCATCGAATACTCGCTGCTGGAGGCCGGCGGCGCTCAATCGGTGCTGTGCCTGCCCATACTGCGGGACGGTACGCTGGAAGGGATACTGATCCTGTCCTTCCCCGAACCGCGGCCGAGCCTGCGACCCGCCGAGATCAGACCGCTGCAGGTGAGCGCGGATCTCATCGGCGCAGCGCTGGCGCGCAAGCGCCTGGCCGGGGAACTGGAGCATCAGGCCAGTCACGACGTACTGACCGGCCTGAACAACCGGCGCAAGTTCGAGGAACTGCTGCTCCAGGAGATCGAGCGCACCAACCGTTACCAGCGGCCCTTTGCCGTGATCATGTTCGATATCGATCACTTCAAGCGCATCAACGACCGCCACGGCCATGATGTCGGCGACGCCGTGCTGAGCGAACTGGCCGCCATCGTCAGGGAGCAGGTCCGGGACACCGACATCCCGGCCCGCTGGGGCGGTGAGGAGTTCATCGTCCTGTTGCCCGAAACCGGGATCGAGGGCGCGGGCCGGGCCGCAGAGGGACTGCGCCGACGCATCGCCGGAACACTGTTCACCGGCGCCGGCCGCGTCACCATCAGCCTCGGGGTCACCCAGTACCAGCCCGGCGACAGCCTCGACAGCCTGGTCAAGCGCGCCGACGAGGCGCTGTACCGGGCCAAGGAGGAAGGGCGGAATCGCGTGGTAGTGACTTAGCTGTCATCGCGAGCGCAGCGTGGCAATCCCACACCGCAGTATCAGCCGGCAGGAGATTGCTGCGTCACTTCGTTCCTCACAATGACGGACGTGTAACTGTCATTTAAGTTGATCGATAACGGTATTGAGCGTCGCACTGGGCCGCATCACCGCCGCGGTCTTTGCCCTGTCGGGATGATAATACCCCCCCAGATCCGCCGGCGTTCCCTGCACTGCGTTCAGCTCATCGAGAATCGTCTGCTCGGCTTCCTGCAGCCGCTGCGCCACCGGAGCGAAGATCTCCTTCAGCCCGGCATCCTCGTCCTGCGCCGCCAGCGCCCGGGCCCAGTACAGGGTCAGGTAATAATGACTGGCCCGGGTGTCCGGTTCGCCGACCTTGCGCGAGGGCGACTTGTTGTTGTTGAGGTAGTCGCTGTTGGCCTGATGCAGGGCCCGGGCGATCACACCGGCGCGGGCATTGTCCTGCTTGCGGCCGTACTCCTCCAGCGCCACCGCCAGGGCCAGGAACTCGCCCAGCGAATCCCAGCGCAGGTGATTCTGCTCCAGCAGTTGCTGCACGTGCTTGGGCGCAGAGCCGCCGGCGCCGGTCTCGTACAGACCGCCGCCGGCCAGCAGCGGCACGATGGAAAGCATCTTGGCGCTGGTGCCCAACTCCAGGATGGGGAACAGGTCGGTGAGATAGTCGCGCAGCACGTTGCCGGTGACCGAGATGGTGTCCTCGCCGCGCCGCATCCGCTCCAGGGTGTAGCGGGTGGCCTCGGCCGGCGTCATGATGCGGATCTCCAGCCCGTCGGTGTCGTGCTCCTGAAGATACGCCTCGACCCTGGCGATCAGATTGGCGTCGTGGGCGCGCTCCGGGTCCAGCCAGAACACCGCCGGCTGACCGGTGAGCCGGGCGCGGGTCACGGCCAGCTTGACCCAGTCGCGGATGGGCAGGTCCTTCGTCTGGCACATGCGCCAGATGTCGCCGGCCTCGACCGCATGCTCGAGCAGCACCCTGCCCTGCGTATCGATCACGCGCACCGTGCCGGCGGCCGGGATCTCGAAGGTCTTGTCGTGCGAGCCGTACTCCTCGGCCTTCTGCGCCATCAGACCCACATTGCTGACACTGCCCATGGTGGCGGGATCGAAGGCGCCGTGCTGTTTGCAGAAGTCGATGGTGGCCTGGTAGACGCCGGCATAGTTGCGGTCCGGGATCATGGCCAGGGTGTCATGCTGGCCGTCGTCCGGTCCCCACATCTTCCCGCCGGCGCGGATGGCCGCGGGCATGGAGGCATCGATGATGACGTCGCTGGGCACATGCAGGTTGGTGATGCCGCGACTGGAATCAACCATGGCCAGCTCGGGCCGGCTTTCATACACCGCCTGGATGTCGGCCTCGATCGCCTGACGCCGGTCCTCGGGCAGTTCCTGCAGTCGGGTATACAGGTCCGCCATGCCGTAGCGTGGATCGACGCCGAGCTGTTTGAAGGTCTCGGCATGCTTGTCGAACACTTCCCTGAAATAGACGCTCACCGCATGGCCGAAGATGATGGGGTCGGAAACCTTCATCATGGTGGCCTTGAGATGCAGCGACAGCAGCACGCCGTCCCGTTTCGCCTGTTCGGCAGCCTGTTCGAAGAACTCACGCAGGGTGCCGCAGTTCATGACCGAGGCGTCGATGACCTCGCCCGCGCCCACTGCGACCTTCTCCTTCAGCACCTGCGTGCCGCCGTCCTCGCCGACCAGTTCGATCTTCACCCCGCCGGCGGTGTCGATGACCGCGGACTGTTCGCTGCCGTGGAAATCCCCACTCTCCATCGAGGCCACGCGGGTCTTCGAGTCCGCGGACCATGCGCCCATGCGATGCGGATGCCGGCGGGCATATTCCTTCACCGCCCCGGCCACGCGCCGGTCCGAGTTGCCCTCGCGCAGCACCGGATTGACCGCGCTGCCCAGCACCTTCGCGTAGCGCGCCTTGATCTGCTCCTCTTCGGCATCGACCGGTTCGTGCGGATAGTCCGGCAGGTCATAACCCTGCGCCTGCAGTTCGCGGATGGCGGCATTGAGCTGAGGGATGGAGGCACTGATGTTGGGCAGCTTGATGATGCTGGCTTCCGGCGTCTTTGCCAGTTCACCCAGTTCGGCCAGGGCATCGGGACGGCGCTGGGCCTCGGTCAGCCGCTCGGGGAAGGCGGCGATGATGCGCCCGGCCAGCGAAATGTCGCGGGTCTCGACCCGGATGCCGGCCGCCGATGTGAAGGCCTGCACCATGGGCAGGAAGGAATGGGTCGCCAGGGCCGGGGCTTCGTCGGTCTCGGTGTAGATGATGCTGGGATCGGACATTGAGGGCATTCCTGATTACGGGTGAATGGTGGGGCGGACCCGGTGCAGCGCGCATTATATTTCAGCCTCGGTGGGTGCACTAGCCCGGATGGAGTTGTCGCCGAGACGGCAGCTGTTATGATGCAGCCTGGACTGCAGACACCGTCATTCCCGCGCAGGCGGGAATCCATCAGCCGCCGTGGTTGCTGGATCCCCGGCTACGCGGGGATGACGCCCTTGAGTGACCCTGTATGACTATCCCCCTGCTCGCCGTCATCGCCGGTTTCGCCCTGCTGATCTGGAGTGCCGATCGCTTCGTCGCCGGCGCCGCGGCCCTGGCCCGGCACTTCGGCATGCCGGCGCTGCTGATCGGCATGGTGGTGGTCGGCTTCGGCACCTCGGCCCCGGAGATGGTCGTCTCGGGCCTGGCCGCGGCCCAGGGCAATCCGGGCATCGCGCTGGGCAATGCCTACGGTTCCAACATCACCAACATCGCGCTGATCCTCGGCATCACCGCCCTGCTCAGTCCCATCGCCGTACATTCGCAGGTGCTGCGCAAGGAGCTGCCGCTGCTCGCCGCCGTGACCGCCCTGGCCGCCTGGCAGCTTCATGACGGCAGCGTGAGCCGGACGGACGCCCTGGCGCTGCTGGCGGTGTTCGTCCTCATCATGGGCTGGAGCATCCGCCAGGGGCTGCGCGGGCGCAGCGACGCGCTGGGTGCTGAAATGGATCAGGAACTGGCGGCCCACCCCATGCCCCTGCCACGGGCGCTGCTGTGGCTGGGCATCGGCCTGCTGGTGCTGATCGCCAGCTCCCGGCTGCTGGTCTGGGGCGCAGTGACCATCGCCCAGCAGCTCGGCGTGAGCGATCTCGTCATCGGCCTGACGGTGGTCGCCATCGGCACCTCGCTGCCGGAGCTGGCCTCCTCCATCATCGCGGCGCGCAAGGGCGAGCATGACCTGGCACTGGGCAACATCATCGGCTCCAACCTGTTCAACACCCTGGCCGTGGTCGGCATCGCCGGCGCCATCGCCCCGCTGGCGGCGGGACCGGAGGTGTTCTCCCGCGACATGCTGGTGATGGGCGTACTGACGCTGTCGCTGTTCGTGTTCGGTTACGGCTTCCGGGGACCGGGCCGGGTCAATCGCTTCGAAGGCGGCGTGCTGCTGGCCTGTTATATTGGGTATACCGGCTGGCTGGCGTATGGTCTGCTGTAGCGCCAATGATGGGTTGCAGGATGAGTGCAGTGCGGTAGGTCGGGTCAGCGGAGCGTAACCCGACAACGCGAAGTCGGATTACGGCCTGCGGCCTGATCCGACCTACGCAACTTCGCTCTGCTCAGCCCAGCCTACAATCAAAACACGACGCAATAAGCTGAGACCCCCCGGATGTTCGAATCCCTGACCGCCAGCATCATCGCCTTCAGCGCCGCCGCCCTGGTCATCGTCACCGCCGGCAGCCGGCTGGCGCGGGTGGCCGACGAGCTGGCCGACCGCACCGGTCTCGGCGAGGCCCTGTTCGGCATCTTCCTGCTCGCGGGCGTGACCTCGCTGCCTGACTTCGCCGCCACCCTGAGCGCGGCGCTGGACGCCCGGCCCGACCTGGCCATGAGCAATGTCATGGGCAGCATGGCGGTGAATCTGGTGTTTCTCGGCATTGCGGACGTGGTCTACCGCAAGGCCAACCTGGAACACGCGGCCGCCTCCCCCACCACCCTGATGCTGGCGGCACTGCTGATCGTGCTGCTGACCCTGCCGCTGCTCGCGATCGCCACGCCACCGGTGGCCCTGGGCGGTGTGCATCCGGTCACCCCCATTATCGTGGCCGCCTACCTGTTCGGCCTGCATCTGGTCATGCGGTCAGAGGAACGTCCCATGTGGTTCCCGCGGCACACCCGCCAGACCGTGCCGGACAAACCGGTACATCACCGCCGCGGCGGACTGAGCCTGGCCTGGCTCAGCTTCATCGTCCTGGCCGCGGTGACCGGCCTGGCCGGCTGGGTCCTGATGGAGGCCGCCAAGGTCATCAGCGATCAGTCCGGGTTGTCCGAAACCCTGGTCGGCGGCCTGTTCACCGCGGTGGCCACCTCCACGCCCGAACTGGTCACCACCATCGCGGCCATCCGGGCCGGCGCGCTCACGCTGGCGGTAAGCAACATCTTCGGTACCAACTGCTTCAACATGCTGGTCGTGGCCGCCGCCGACGCGGGCTACCCCGGCGGGCCCATCTATCACGACATGGCGCCGGTGCAGATGACCTGGGGCCTGGTCAGCATCCTGATGACCGGCATTCTGCTGCTGGGGCTGGTGCGGCGCGAGACCTATGGCATCGGCCGGATCGGCTTCGAGAGTGCGCTGATCCTGACCATTTACGCAGCTGCGCTGGCGATCATCATCGCGGGTGGCTGACCCCCCCGGAACAAGCAGCATCCGCGCCTGTCGGCACCGCCCCCCCCTGACAAGCCACCGGATATGGGCTATATCTCAGCCTACCGGATCGGCATGGCGGATCCGGATGGCTGTCTTAAGCAGGGAGAAACAGGATGTCAATCGACCGTATCGTGCTTGCCTTCGCCGGTGCAATGGTGCTGCTCAGCCTTGTCCTGGCCCAGTTGCACAGTCCGTACTGGCTGTGGCTGACCGCCTTCGTGGGCGCCAATCTGCTGCAGTCGGCCTTCACCGGCTTCTGTCCGCTGGCGCGCATCGTCAGGGCCCTGGGCGCGAAACCCGGGCAGGCCTTCCAGTAATCCGTCTCGGCAGGCGTTCAGCTGACGCAGGTCAGCGCATCTGCAGGCTGCAACGCCTATCCTGTATTCATGGATATCCTGACCGAAGCCGAAATCCGCACCCTCCACGAGGCACTCGACGATGAGTATCGCGCCTGGGCGACCTACGACCAGGTGATCCGGGATTTCGGCGAGGTCAGGCCGTTCAGCAACATTCGCGAGGCCGAGGCCCGTCACATTGAGGCCGTACGCTCCCTGTTCCTGAACCATGGCCTGCCGGTGCCCGCCAATCCCTGGCCGGGCCGGGTGGAACGCTACGCCAGCCTGCAGGAGGCCTGTGCCGCGGGCGTGGCCGCCGAGATCGCCAATGGCGAAATGTACGAGCGCCTGCTGCAGACCACCCACCGCGAGGACATACTTGCGGTGCTGCGCAATCTGCAGGCGGCCTCGCAGCAGCGTCATCTGCCGGCCTTCCGCCGCTGCGCAGCAACCGGCAACGGCCAGGGACATAGCCGGAACAGAAGCCACGGCCGCAGCGGATGTCGACAAGGCGACAACAATAGGTATCGCCTATCAGATAAATTGTAACAATCGATTTAACAGAAGTTCACGGCCGCTCTATAGTAGCAACCGTGTTCAACGAATCATGCAGTAATTCAGACAAGGAGACCCCTCATGAGCAATGACACCGAAACCCAGTCCTACGGCATGCCCCACATAAACGAACCGGCCCCGGACTTCGAGGCCAAGACCACCCACGGCGTGAAGAAGCTGTCCGATTACAAGGGCAAGTGGCTGGTGCTGTTCTCGCACCCGGCCGACTTCACCCCGGTGTGCACCACCGAGTTCATGGCCTTCGCCCAGGCCTATCCGGAGTTCCAGAAGCTGAACTGCGACCTGCTCGGCCTGTCCATCGACAGCTACTACTCGCACGTGGCCTGGGTGCGCAACATCAAGGAGAAGTTCGGAGTCGAGATCCCGTTCCCGATCATCGAGGACCTGAGCATGAAGGTGGCGAAGGCCTACGGCATGATCCATCCGGGGGCGGCCGACACCTCCGCGGTACGGGCGACCTTCATCATCGACGACAAGGGCATCCTGCGCGCCATGGTCTACTACCCGATGACCAACGGCCGCTCGATTCCGGAGTTCGTGCGCCTGGTGTCGGCCCTGCAGACCTCGGACCAGAACAAGGTCGCCACGCCGGAAGGCTGGCAGCCGGGCGATAAGGTCATCGTGCCGCCGCCCGGAACCGCGGATGATGCCGAGAAGCGCATGAACGAAGGCTACGAATGCACCGACTGGTACTTCTGCAAGAAGGCGATCTGATCCGCCACAACCAAGCCGCCCCGATCCGGGGCGGCTTTTTGATTTGCCGCCGCAGCCCGACACGATAAAGGCCAGTGATGGAAAACAGCTTCTGGACTGCCCTGATCGCAAGCAGCCTTGCCGCCCTGGTGACGAGCCTGGGCATCTATACCATCCGACGTTTCACCGCCTGGGGACATCGCAACACCACCTACTTCATGTGCTTCGCGGCGGGGGTGCTGGTATCAGCTTCCTTTCTGCACATCATCCCGAAATCCTTCTCAATGAATCCTCAGGCACCCTTCTGGCTGCTGGCCGGGTTCCTGGGACTGCACCTGTTCAATCGATTCGTCACTGCCTTCGTCTGCGAACGCGATCCCGAGCGGAAGGACTATGCCATCGGCCTGATCCCCATGCTCGGCATCGGTTTGCACTCCCTCATTGACGGCTTTATCTACTCCATCACCTTCACTGTCAGCATCCTCACGGGCTACCTGGCGACCCTGGGGATGGTGCTGCACGAATTTCCGGAAGGCATCATCACCTATCTGCTACTCGTACGCGGCGGCATCGCCGAGCGCAGGGCCGTGCTCCTGGCGTTCCTGGCGGCTGCGGCAACCACGCCGCTGGGCATGCTGGTCTCCTATCCCTTCATCAGCGCGATTGACCGGGATATGCTGGGCGCCCTGCTGTCGCTGTCCGCCGGCGCCCTGGTCTATGTCGGCGCCACCCACCTGCTGCCCCGGGCGGAACAGGAGCACAGGCGATACAGCCTGGTTGCCCTGGCCGGCGGTGTGTTCGTCGCAATGATCATCGTCGCGTCAAAAGCCTGAACGGGCGCCCTGGCGGAAACGGTTGCGACGCATATGGAAACCGTAGCGTTCTATTACCGGCAACTCGTCAGTCAGGAGGCAATCGCGCCCTGACTTAAACCAAACAGCCTCCGCGAAACCCGGGGCGGTTCATCACTCCTGTACGGACATGCGTCTGTCGCGCTGACCGCCCCGGTCTAGCTTTCCTGTCCACCCGCCTGCGACCACTCACGACACAACCGCCCGGTCTGCTCTTCGGCAAGGGGCTCACCGGTCAGGCCGCAGCTGGCATTCTCCGGGCTGCCCTGGAAATGCACACACTGACGACAGATACCGAAGGCCCGCTGGCCATTGAGGCGCTGCAGTTCTGCCAGCAGCGACCGCAGCCCGATCTCGAGCGCCTCGCCTCCGGCATCGGCCGCGGCCAGTGCCGCATCCAGCCGCTGCGCCCAGCTGCGCTCGAGCACCGCCCTGCCCGCCCGGGTCAGTTCCAGGTGGATGCGTCGGCCGTGTTTCGGGTCCGGCCGCTTGACCAGCAGGCCCTTGCGCTCCAGTACCGCCAGGGACTGGGACACGGTGCCGCGGGTAATACCGAAGTATTCGGCGATGGCAATGGGCAGATCGCTGTAGCGGTTGGCCTGGGCCAGGTAGCCGAGCACCTGCACATGGATGGGCAGCAGGCCGTGACGGGCGGCGTCCTCACGCACGGATTGATGGATCAATGCACCCAGGCGTTCGAGCAGTAAGGCAGAGAGGTTCATACTCATAATGTATCGCCTCAAAGCATTTATTGACAAGCAGGCGCGTCGGGTCAATACTTCATTTTGTATCGACTCGATTCATATAATCTGTATTAAGTTAATACTATAGTTAATTGTTTATTATATATAAAGGAGGGATTATCATGATCCGTACTGCACTCTCACTCGCCATCCTGGCCGGAATCAGTTCAGCCCCCATCCTCGCGGACGACAATGGCGTGCCCTATCCCGAGGACTACCGCGACTGGCACCACGTCAAGAGTATGGTGATCGAGGAAGGTCATGATCTGTACGAGGCCTTCGGCGGCATCCATCATCTGTACGCCAATGATGCGGCACTGGAGGGCTATCAGGCAGGCAGCTTCCCGGACGGCGCGGTCATCGTGTTCGATCTGCTCGAGGCCGAGCACGGGGGCAATGCGGTCACCGAGGGATCACGCAAGGTGCTGGGGGTGATGCACAAGGACAGCGGACGCTATGCCGAAACCGGCGGCTGGGGCTTCGAGGGCTTCGCCGAGGGCGACCGTGGGCGACGTGCCGTGGGAAAGGAGGCCGACACGGCCTGCTTCCAGTGCCACACCTCGCAGCGCGACCATGATTATGTGTTCAGCCGGCTGCGGAAGTGAGCCCTTTGCCGGACTGAAGCATCGGGGCGGCCCGGACGAATCTGTCGCGGGCTAGAGCCCCGGATCCCACCAGGTGGTGATCCGGAACAGCAGTGCGGCCAGCACGGCGGTGGCGGGGACGGTGATGACCCAGGCGGCGACGATGCGCAGCACCATGGAGCGCTTCACCAGTTCGCTCTTGTAGGCCTTCTTCATCGCCTTGCGTTCCTTCTTGGCAAAGACCAGTGCGTCCGGATCATTGGCCTTGGCGCGGCGCTTCATCTCCGCCAGCATCACCCGCTTCTCGGCCACCGGGGCCATCTCGAAGGCCTTCATATAGGCTTCGACCGCGGCCAGATCACTGCCCTTGTGGCCGGCATGGATGATCTTCTCCATCTTGGCGTAGTTGGTCTTGAGGTACTCGCGCAGGAAGCCCACGCCGAACAGGGCACCGATGGTGACATGGGTAGTGGAGACCGGCATACCGAGTTGGGCGGCCAGGATCACGGTCAGGGTTGCGGACAGTGCGATGGCAAAGGCGCGCATGCGGTCCAGTTCTGTGATCTCCTTGCCTACGGTCCGGATCAGTTTGGATCCGTACAGCGCCAGCCCCGCCGCCAGGCCAAGCGCGCCCAGCACCAGAATCCACAGCGGCGCCGGCGCCTTGCCCGCCACCTCGCCGGTGCGAATGGTCTCGTAGATGGCCGCCAGCGGGCCGATGGCGTTGGCTACGTCGTTCGCCCCATGGGCAAAACTCAGCAGCGCGGCGGCGAACACCAGCGGCCAGGTGAACAGCTGGTTGACCGCCTTCTTGTCATTGTTGCCGGCCGCGGCCGCCCGGCGCAGCGGCGTGCGAATCAGGGCAAATACCACAGCGGCCACCACCAGGCCAACACCCACGGCCTGGCCGATGGGCAGACGCAGGATCGCGCCGAGGCCCTTGATCAGCATGAAGGTCGTGAAGGCCCAGGCCATCAGGGCCACCAGCCAGGGCATGATGCGTCCCGCGGCCTGATTCATGTCACGCCGGTAGGTGATGCTGCGCTTGATGAAATACAGGATGGCCACGGCGATCACACCGCCCAGCAGCGGCGAAATCACCCAGCTGGCCACGATCTTGCCAATGGTGACCCAGTTGACCAGGCCCCAGCCGCCGGCCGCTACACCGGCGCCCATGACCGCACCGATGATGGAATGAGTGGTGGAGACCGGCGCGCCCAGGGCGGTGGCCAGGTTCAGCCACAGGGCCGCGCCCAGCAGCGCGGCCAGCATCAGCCAGGCGAAATCGGACACCTGGGCGATCTGGGACGGATCGATGATGCCGCCCTTGATGGTACTCACCACCTCGCCGCCGGCGATGATCGCGCCCAGGGCCTCGAACACAGCCGCGATCACAATCGCCCAGCCCATGCTCACGGCCTTCGAACCCACCGCCGGGCCCATGTTGTTGGCCACGTCGTTGGCGCCGATGTTCATGGCCATGTAGGCGCCGACGATGGCCGAGGCGACCAGCAGCAGCAGGCCGGTGCCGCTCAGCGTGGGCAGATGCCCGGCGTGCCAGATGCCGAAGGCGAACACGCCGATCATGAAGACCAGACCGGCGGTCAGCCGGAAGTATTCAGGACTGCGTATGGCAGCGACTTTGGTATTTGCTTTCAAACGCCTGCTCCCAGGAACGGTCGGGACACAGGCGCATATTACAGAATTATGGCAGTGAAGACACGGGGGTGGTCGCGGCGCCGGCCTAGTCCATCCGGGCGGCGGCAACGATGAAGCGGGACTCGAACTCGCGGGCAGCCATGGGACGGCCGAACAGATAGCCCTGGTAGGCATCGCAGCCGTAGCGCTCCAGGTAGACCTTCTGCTCGGCGGTCTCCACGCCCTCGGCGATGACGTGCAGGTTGAGCGAGTGCCCCATGGCGATGATGGCGCGCACGATGGCCAGATCGTTGGCCGAATGCGCCAGGTCGCGAACGAAGGAGGTGTCGATCTTGAGCTGGTCCAGCGGCAGGCGCTTGAGATAGGACAGCGATGAGTAGCCGGTACCGAAATCATCCATGGAAAAGCCCAGGCCGAGCCGGCGCAGACCGTCGATCTTCTCGATCACGCCGGCGATGTCGTCCAGGACCACAGACTCGGTGAGCTCCAGCTTCAGACCGCACGGATCCGCGCCGCTGCGTTCGATGATCTCCTGCAGCCGGCGGATGAAATCATGCTGGTGGAACTGCCGCGCGCTGATATTCACCGCCAGACTGAAACCCCGCTCCGGGCACTGCTGCTGCCAGGCTCGCAGCTGCAGACAGGCGGTTTCCAGCACCCAGTAGCCGAGCGGCACGATCAGCCCGGTATCCTCGGCCAGCGGAATGAACTCGGCCGGGGAGACCGGCTTGCCCGGTTCCGGGATCCAGCGCAGCAGTACCTCGGCGCCCAGCAGCCCACCCTCGCGGTCGATCTGCGGCTGGTAGTACAACTCGAACTCGCGCTGTTCCAGCGCCCGGGACAGCGCCGTCTCCATGCTGGCGCGCTGCTCGACCTTGTGCTGCATGTCGGGATTGAAGAAGCGGATGGCATTGCGCCCGGCCGACTTGCCCTCATAGAGGGCGACGTCGGCCTGCTTGAGCAGTTCCTCCTGGCTCGACTCCCGCCCCTGGAACAGGGTCACGCCCAGGCTGGCGGTGAGACGGTAGTCACTGATTCCGGCCAGGCTGTAGGGCTGGATCAGGCCTTCATGGATCTTGGACGCGACCTCGCTGACATAGCCCGCGGCCTGATCACGGTCCTCGGCCAGCGCTTCCAGCAGCACCACGAATTCATCGCCGCCCAGCCGCGCCACGGTATCGGAGTCCCGTACCTGGCGCCGGATGCGGCGACCGACCTCGATCAGCAGTTCGTCACCGGCATGGTGCCCCTGAGTGTCGTTGAGCAGCTTGAAGTGATCCAGGTCGAGGATCAGAACCGCCCCGTGCTGGCGGCTGCGCTCGCTGGTGGCCCGGGCGTGTTCGAGCCGGTCGAGGAACAGGCGTCGGTTGGCGAGCTGGGTCAGCGGATCATAGAAAGCCAGCTGATGGATGCGCTGCTCGGCCGCCTTGCGGTCCGAGATGTCGGTGAACGAGCCGATGTAGTGGGTCACCTCACCGGCCGTGTCGTGCACCACGCTGATGGTCAGCCATCCCGGATAGATCTCGCCGTCCTTCTTGCGGTTCCAGACCTCGCCCTGCCAGTAGCCCTGACGGAGGATGTCGCGCCACATCCGCACGTAGAAGCGTGCGCTGTGGCGGCCGGATTTGAGGAGCTCAGGCGTGGTGCCGATCGCCTCCTCTGCCGTATAGCCGGTAATGCGGGTGAAGGCCTGGTTGACCTGCTCGATGCGCAGATCCCGGTCCGTGATCATGATGCCGTTCTCGACCTCGAAGGCGGCCGCGGCGATGCGCAGCCGGTCCTCCGTGCGGCGGCGCTCGGTCACATCCCGGATCACTGCCGCATAGCCGAGCAGCTCGCCCTCCTCGCTGCGCAGCGGCGTGCCGATGGTCTCGCCGACGAAATCCGTACCATCCTGTTTCCGGTACACCATCTCGTAAGGGGATTGTCTCGTGTGCGCCCCGCTGTGGTAGTGCAGCCGCCCCTGCTCACTGAAATCGTTTTCGTCGGCATAGAGCATCCGGGTCGGTTGTCCCTGCAGTTCCTCCAGCCGGTAGCCGAAGGTCTGCTCGAATCCCGGGTTGATCCACTCGATGCGCCGTTCGGGATCGGCCAGCACGATGGCGTCGGGGAAGCCGTCGGCAATGGCATGGAAACGCGCCTCGCTGCGGATCTGGCGCAGCCGGCGGCGGTGGTTCTCCACCCCGAAGCCGATGTCGGCCGCCATCTCGTCGAGCAGTGTTATTTCGCGTTCCTTGAAATAACCGGGCGTGTCGGCGTAGATGTTGAACACCCCGAAGACCTCGCCCTCGCAGACCAGGGGAAAGGCGGCAGAGGCCCCGAAACCGACCTGCTCAGCCCGCTGCAGCCAGGGCCGGGTATCCCGGTTGGCGCTGAAGTTGTTGTTGATCTGATGTCGGCGTTCGCGGAAGGCGCAGCCGCTGGGGCCGCCGCCTTCGGGCCGGCCGGCATCGACCGAGACCTGCAATCCCTGGAGATAATCCAGTTCCCCGCTGGCGGCAGCCACCTGCAGCCAGCCGTCGGCATCGGGCAGGCCGATCCAGGCCAGTCGGAAGCCGCCGTACTTCGCCGCGATATCGCACACCTGCCGGAACAACTCATCCTGGTTGCTGAAGCGCACGATCGCCTGATTGGTCTCGCTGAGGGTGGCATACAGCCGGTTGGTATGGGCGATCTCGGCCTCGTTGCGCTTGCGCCGGCTGACATCGGTGTGGGTGCCGAGCATGCGCAGCGGCTGGCCCTGGTCGTCCCACTCCAGCACCCGGCCACGGTCATGAATCCAGATCCAGTGGCCGTCCCGGTGGCGCATCCGGTGTTCGATGTCGTAGTAATCCAGTTCGCCGCGCAGATGGCGCTGCAGGGCATTACGCGCCCGTGGCAGGTCTTCGGGGTGGACGCGGTCTTCCCAGGTCCTGATGGTGGTGGGCATCAACTCATCCAGGCGGTAGCCGATCAGCTCCGCCCAGCGCTCGTTGAACACGGTCCGGCCGCTGGGGATGTGCCACTCCCAGGTCCCGACCCGGGTGCCCTCGATGATCCCGGCCAGGCGCTCGCGCTCGGTGGTGAGCGCCTGGAGCACGCTGACGGTATTGCGGTTCTCGTGCCGGATCAGGGCATAGATCAGGAGTGCAGACAGCAGCACATAGGCCAGCCCCTTGAGGTTCTGCAGACTGTGCAACATGTCTGCATCCACGGCGATCAGGCGCACCAGCCAGTCGCTGGACAGGATCCAGGCAATGCCGAACAGGGCGTAATAGAAGGTCACCCGCAGGGCACTGCGGCTGCGGCTGAAGCGGCGCTGGTCGGTTGGCGGACTCTGCATATCGTGGCGCTCGCCGGTGCTCTGTCCCTGGCGGACATGATTTCCATAAAAATCAGTTCATTAACTTCCAGCACGGAGAGCCGGCCTGGGTGCCCGGCAGTGTCCGCCACGCCCCGCTGGAAATGCATCATACAGGGCGTCTGCATGTCATGTAACGGCCGGGATTTGTGGAATTTGATCCGCGTTTCGGAATGAAACCCGGCGATCGGACCGGTCCGGCGGGACAGTACCGACCGGGGCAGCGATCAGCTTTCAGCGGGGGAGGTGGTGTTTCACCCAGCGCACGATATCGGCCGCGCCCATCGCGCCGGGCTGGCGGGCCAGTTCGCGGCCCCGGGCGAACAGGGCCAGGGTGGGAATGCTGCGGATGCCGAAATGCGCGGCCAGTGACTGCTCGACCTCGGTGTTGACCTTGGCCAGCCGCAGCTGCGGTTCGAGCTGCCGCGCGGCCTGGGTGAACTGCGGCGCCATCATCTTGCACGGCCCGCACCAGGGGGCCCAGAAATCGACCAGCAGCGGGATGTCGCTGCGTTCGAACTGCTTCTGGAATCCGGCCTGGGTCAAGTCGACCGGTTCGCCGGTGAACAGCGGCCGGTGGCATTTACCGCATTTGGGCCCCTCGCCCAGGCGCATGGACGGGATGCGATTGACCGATTGGCAATGCGGACAGACGAGATGCAGTGCTTCAGGCATGGCGAAAATCCGCTGTCGATAACTCCATGCCGATCAGATGGGGATCGGCCTGTGATTTTCAAGATCCCTTCACCTGTCCGGCCTGGGGCTTGACTGCCTCGATGGTCGCGGACAGCACATAGTCCTCCACCCTGCTGCCGGGCACCCAGTCGCGGATGAACTCGCGCGACGCGTCCTTCGGCTCGATGCGGATGTCGGCGAAACCCGCCGCCGCCAGTATCGCGGTCAGTTCCGCGGCGGTGGAGGCGCCGGACACACAGGCCGAGTGCAGCTGCAGATCCTGTTGCATCGCCTCCGGCAACTCGGTGCCGGCCACCACGTCGGAGATGGCCAGACGCCCGCCCGGCCTCAGCACCCGGAAGGCCTCGCGAAAGACCTGCGCCTTGTCCGGTGACAGGTTGATCACGCAGTTGGAGATGATGACATCGACGCTGCCATCACTCACCGGCAGGTGCTCGATCTCGCCGAGGCGGAATTCGACCTGCGAATAGTTGCCCTTGCGGGCATTGGCGCGCGCCTTGGCCAGCATCTCGGGCGTCATGTCCACGCCGATCACCCGGCCGGAGGCACCGACCTCGGCCGCGGCCAGAAAGGCATCGAAGCCGCCGCCGCTGCCCAGGTCCAGTACCGTTTCGCCCGGCTGCAGACTGGCGATGGCGCGCGGGTTGCCGCAGCCCAGGCCCATGTCCGCGCCTTCCGGGACGCTCTCGAGGTCGGCCTGACTGTAGCCCAGTCGGGTCGAGATCAGGGCATTGATGGCGGCATCGTCGGACACCCCGCAGCAGCTCGACTCCACCCCGCAGCAGTCGCCGGCCTCGCTGGCCTCGGCCACGGCGGCATAGCTGCTGCGCACGGCGTTGCGGATATCATCGGATCGTTGTTCGCTCATGGCCATTACTCCTGTTCGGTATTAACAGAATGTAGGATGGGTGCAGGCGCAGGGCGCCGAAACCCATCGTCGGCAGTCTGCGCCATGATGGGTTACGCCTTGCTTCACCCATCCTACGTCACCCCGTTACCAGACCAGATTTCCGCACAATTCCGGCCTGTCGCGCTGCAGCCGCAGCCAGTCCTCACGGGTATCGATATCATACAATGCATCCAACTCCTCCCACGCCAGGCCGGCTGCGCGGCAGCGGTCGCGGGTCTGCGCCATGACTTCTGCCGTACCCCAGTCGATATTCCGGAAGGGCGCCGGATCGGCACGGCAGGTACCCACCAGACCGTAGCCACCGTCGATGGCCGGTCCGAACACCCAGGGCACGCCCGCCTGCAGCCGCGCGGCGGCAGCTTCAATATAGGCCGGATCGATACCGGGGCAGTCGCTGCCGATCAGGATCGCGAAATCGGCGTGTCGCAGTTCGGCCGCCAGGGCATTGCCCATGCGCTCGCCCAGGTCACTGCCCTGCTGCGCCCGGAGTTGCAGGGCATGACGTGCGGCCAGGTTCTGCAGCCAGGGTGAATCGACATCGGGCCAGGCATACAGGCAGGCCGGCATCAGGGCAGCCCCGCCTGCCATGCCGGCCAGGTACGCGGTCATGGCGCAATGAATGTCAAAGGCCGCCTGTTCGCCCATCTCGGCCGCCAGGCGGCGCTTGACCCGGCCGCGCACCGGGCTGCGTGCGAACAGCAGCAGGCGGGCACCCGGGTATCTGGCTGTACGACTCATTCCGGGCGACTCGCCTGACTGACCACCAAACCCGGGAAATCCACGAACCGTATTCCTCGAGGAAACTTCTGATTGATTCCTTCTTCGTCATCCCGGCGAAGGCCGGGATCCAGAGGCATCAGACACCTGGATGCCGGCCTTCGCCGGCATGACGGATTGATCAGAGCTTCCTTTGTGGATTCAGTGGGTTTCGCAGCCATATCCTCAAGTGTAAAGCCGGGCCAGGCGCTCGGGCGCCAGGCCCAGGAAATAACCCAGACGCAGGCTCCACATCAGCAGGATGATGCGGACCACTCCGCCCTGCTCCCAGCGCCGGCCGGAGGTTTCGATGCACTGACGCAGGCACAGCGGCGGACTGATGCGTTTAAGCGCCCGGCTCAGTTCGATGTCCTCCATCAGCGGCTGATCGGCATAGCCGCCGATGTCCAGAAACGCAGCGCGTCGCACAAAGATGCCCTGATCGCCGGTGGCAATGCCGGTCAGGCGCGAGCGCAGATTCATCATCCGGGCCACCCACCCCAGCAGAGGGGCACGGCCGTTGATGCGCACATCGAATCGTCCCCACGCCCGGTCCGGATCGGCTTGCATTGCCTGCAGCAGCGCCGCGGCATGCCCATGACCGAGCCGGGTATCCGCATGCACGAACCAGAGAATATCGCCGCCCGCCGCCCGCGCACCGGCGTTCATCTGCCGCGCCCGGCCCGGGGCGCTCTGCAGCGCCGCATCGATATACGGGCGGGCCAGTTCGAGCGTGGCATCCTGACTGCCGCCGTCGACCAGTATGACCTCATGGCCCTGCCCACGCAGCGGCTGCAGCGCATCGAGCAGACCGACGATACCCCCGGCCTCGTTCAGGGCCGGGATGATGATGGACAGCCGTTCAGCCACCCAGCGCCCCGCCGCAGCTGCTGCCCTGCCCTGCCGTGCAGCCATAGCAGTGATCGGCCACGGCAATGGGGCGGGCGTCAAGGTCCCGGCCGATCAGTTCGGACAGATGGGTCGGGCGATCGTCTCCCAGGGCGAGCCCGAGCATCTGGTTGAAATCGCAGTCGTAGACGTAACCCTGCCAGTCGACGCTGATCAGACTCCGGCACATCACCGTATTCAGGTTGTCCGGACAGTGCGCCGACTTGAGCAGGGCCATGTAATCCTCGAACCCGTCATGCGAGATCAGGGTGCTGCCGAAGCGGGCGATGGGCATGTTGGTCAGCGCATACAGGCGGTTGAATACCACGCCCTCGCGTTCAGCCAGTTCGCGCCGGTAATCGGCCTCCAGACCGGCCTGCGGCGGTGGCAGCCAGGGACCGACCGGGTTGTACATCAGATTGAGTTCCAGCCCGCTGTCGGGCTGCCCGTAGCCCAGGGCGTTCAACCGCCGCAGGCCGCGGATGCTGGCGCCATACACGCCCTTGCCGCGCTGGTTTTCCACGTTCTCTTCCAGATAGCAGGGCAGCGAGGCGATGATGCCGACCCGGTGTTCGGCCAGGAAGTCGGCCAGATCCTCCTGGCCGGGCTCCTCCAGGATGGTGAGGTTGCAGCGGTCGATGACCTCCACCTCCAGCGCGCGTGCCACACTGACCAGTTCGCGGAAGCGGGGATGCAGTTCGGGTGCGCCGCCGGTCAGATCCAGCTGCCGCACGCCGCTGGCCTGCAGGAAGGCCACCACCATCTGCAGAGTGGTACCGTCCATCATCTCGCTGCGGGTGGGACCGGCATTCACATGACAGTGCAGACAACTCTGGTTGCACTTGTAGCCGAGATTGACCTGCAGGGTCTGCAGCGGGCCGCGGCGGATGGGCGGGAAATCTGTTTCGCGCAGTAATGGCAGGGTGGCGTGCATGCCGGTCGGACTCCTGAAGGCTATGAGTTTGCGTGTTGGACAGTGGATTGTCAGTAAAGTGCCACCGTCTCTATACATCCATGCAGGTTGGGTTAGACGCGCAGCGTCGTAACCCAACACATCTCGCCGGTTGTCGGGTTACGCTTCGCTAACCCGACCTACATGCTGTCATTGCGAGAGCAACGTGACAATTTCATATGGACCAGCCATCACTTCTCCACAGGATAACCCTGCTGATTCCAGCTCACCATGCCCTTGCGCACCACATGCACATCGGCAAACCCCTGCTGGACCAGCAGCCGGGCCGCGGCGGCCGACATGCGGTCGGTGCGACACACGGTCGCCACCGGGCGCTCCTGGTACTCACCGAGCTCATCCAGACGCTGCGGCAGTTCCTCCAGCGGGATATTCACCGCACCGGAGATGTGGCCCAGCTCACCGTGATAATCCTCCGGTTTGCGCACATCCAGCAGCAGCAGATCCTCTCCGGCATCCAGCCGTCGCTTGAGTTCATCCGTGGGCAGCAGTTTGCCCTTGCGGATGATGGCGATCAGCCGCGGCAGGAAGGCCACCACCGCCAGCAGCGCCAGTGCCAGCAGCCCCTTCTGGATCAGGCCCTCGCCGCCGGCCACCGCCTCGCGCCCGGCATAGCCGAGGTAGGTATAGGCCAGCGCGCCCGGCAGCATGCAGATCCAGGTGGCAATGAGGTAATGCAGGAACCGGATGCGGGTCAGCCCCAGGGCGTAGTTGAGCAGGTTGAAGGGAAACAGCGGCACCAGGCGCACGAAGGCGACGAAGCGCCAGCCCTCGGCCTCCACGCCCTGGATCAACTGCTTCAGCCGGCCGCCGGTGCGCCGCGCCACCCAGTCCGAGGCCAGGTAGCGTGCCACCAGGAAGGCCAGGGCCGCGCCCAGGGTGGCGCCGGTCAGGTTGTAGAAGGTGCCCAGCACCGGCCCGAACAGGGCGCCGCCGGCCAGGGTCATCACCGAGCCGGGCAGGAACAGCACCGCGGCGATGGCATACAGGGCCATGAAGGCCAGCGGCGCGACCGCTCCGGCCTCGCCGATCCAGGCCTCCAGCGCGGCCACATCGAAGCGGTCGCGGTAGATCACTGCCAGGGCAATGCCGGCTGCCAGCAACGCCAGCAGCAGGAGACGGCCGGTGGACTTCATTCGCCCTCCCCCCACTTGCGCCGGTTGATGGCATAGCCGGCAGTGCCGCGGCTGAAGGGAATGCTCAGCAGCCCCGGCAGCCAGCTGCACCATTTGTCCTCGCGGAAGGTGCGGATACCGATGGTCATGCCCTCGTGGCCGGCGCGCGGCTGGTCGCGGTAGGTGCCCAGCAGCCGGTCCCACCAGGGCAGGTTGAAGCCGAAGTTGCTGTTGGTCTCGTCGTCCTCGATCGAATGATGCACCCGGTGCATGTCCGGCGTAACCACGAACCAGCGCAGTGCCCGGTCCAGCGCAACCGGGATGCGCACATTGCCGTGATTGAACATGGAGGTGGCGTTGAGCAGCACCTCGAACAGCACCACGGCCAGGACCGGCGGACCCAGCACGACGATCACGCCGAACTTGATCAGCATGGACAGCAGGATCTCCAGCGGATGGAAGCGCAGGCCGGTGGTGACGTCATAGTCCAGATCGGCATGATGCACCCGGTGCAGGCGCCACAGCGCCGGGACGGCATGCACCATCACATGCTGCAGCCAGATGAAGAAATCCAGCGCCACCACCGAGGCCAGCACTGCCAGCCAGAAGGGAACCTCCAGATAATTGAACATGCCCCAGCCCTGGGCCTGGGCGAAGGCCGCCATGCCCACGGCCGCGGCCGGGAACACCAGCCGCAACAGCACCGTGTTGAGCACCACCAGACCCAGATTGTTGGACCAGCGCACCGATTTGCTGTGGCCGGGCATGCGCCGCGGGGCCAGAATTTCCCACAGCGCCATCAAAGCGAACACACCGACGAAGAACCCGAGGCGTATCTGCGCCTCGTAGGCCAGTATCCAGCTTTCGCCTGCCATGGTCCGATCCTCTCGCTTGCATCCGGCCGGCGCCGGAGATATTCTGGTAATATTATTCAATTGATCTATTGAATACAATATACGCCACCCGGGATCGCGTCAATGAGCTTCAACGTCAAACATGCCCTGTTCACCCAGTTCGCCCGCGTCGGCAAGGTCCTGGGCAACGCCCACCGCCTGGCCCTGATTGAATACCTGGGCCAGGGCGAGCGCAGCGTGGAGGCACTGGCGCAGGTCGCGGGTCTCAGCGTGGCCAACACCTCGCAGCACCTGCAGCAACTGCGCCAGGCCGGGCTGGTGGAAACCCGCCGTGAAGGCCAGCGCATCTACTACAGGCTCTCCGGCGAGGACGTGGTCGCGCTGCTGGACGCCATGCGCCGTGTGGCCAACCGCCACCTGGCCGAGATCGACCAGCTGGTCGATACCTATCTCACCGTCAAGGACAGCATGGAACCGGTCGCGGCACAGGAACTCATGAAGCGGCTGAAACGCGGCGAGGTCACTGTGCTGGATGTACGGCCCGAGGAGGAATATGCGGCCGGCCATCTTCCAGGCGCGGTCAATATCCCCCTGGACTCGCTGGAAAAGCAACTCGCCGCCCTCCCCGCTGACCGGGAAGTCATCGCCTACTGCCGCGGTCCCTACTGCGTGCTCTCCTACGACGCCGTGGCCGAGTTGCGCCGGCGCGGCTACCAGGCCCGGCGGCTGGAGGAAGGCTATCCCGAATGGCGCAGTGCCGGTCTGCCGGTGGAGGAAACCCGGCACTGATTTCGTGGTCCAATCCGGTAATGACAGCCAGCGGAGGCGGCCATGCATCACTCAGCCGACAAACTGATCTTCGTCTACAACGCCGACAGCGGCCTGTTCAACACCGCCACCGACATCGCGCACAAGATCCTGTCGCCGCAGACCTATTCCTGCGACCTGTGCACCCTGACCCACGGGCATTTCCGGATCCGCAAGGAGTGGGTGGCCTTCCTGGAATCGCTGCCGCTCGAGCAGGAATTCCTGCACCGGGATGAATACCGGGCCCGCCACGGCGGGGCGGAATTGCAACCGCCGGCCGTGCTGCTGGATACCGGCGACGGCCCCGAACTGCTGCTGGACCGCCAGGCCATCGCTGCCTGCCGCGACCTGGCCGCGCTCAAGCAGCGCATCCGTGCCGGACTCGATGCGCAGCTGGCGGCGACCGCGTGAATGCATCGAGCCATACCCGGCCGTTCAGGCTGAGGCCTTCGCTTGCGTGATTCCTGGGCAGGCAGGACAAAAGCGCGCAGCGTGTTGAACGCCCGAAGGGCGGCCCTTTATGCCCTTCAGGGTAGTAGGGCGAGCGCAGCGAGTAATCCAGTCACCGCGGCGGCCTGGAATAACGACCGGGGCAGTACCGTCACAGACGCAACCGGATGACGCCAGCTTCGCTGGCTGATCAGAAAGCTGAAAGGAAACCCAATATGTCGACACCCATCCGAACCCTCGCCGCCCTGGCCCTGACCACCGCCCTCGCCTTCCATCCGGCACTGGCCGAACAACTGGACCGGCTGGTGGTGCACAAGAGCCCGACCTGCGGCTGCTGCGGCAAGTGGATCGATCACATGGAAGCCAACGGCTTCGCCGTCACCCCGATCGACGTGGCCGATCTCGGCCGGATCAAGCGCGAGCACGATATCTGGCCCGCCTACCGGTCCTGCCACACCGCCGTGGGCGAGCAGACCGGCTACATCTTCGAAGGCCATGTCCCGGCCCGGATCGTGGCCCGCTTCCTCGCCGATCCGCCGGCAGACGCCAAAGGCCTGAGCGTCCCGGCCATGCCGGTGGGCAGCCCCGGCATGGAGGTCGGTGACAAGTTCATGCCCTATGAAGTATTGCTGCTGCAGAAGGACGGCGGGAGCCGGGTCTATGCCCGGATCGATTCGCCCGACGATCAGTACTGAACCAGCCTGGCCCTGGAGCGGGAATGAGCCATGTCAGATTCACCACTTCCCAGTCCAGGGCCTTGCATACGGCAATCACGATCGACACAATCACCTTTCCGCCTGATCCTGTAATTCGAACACCAGATTCACCGCGGTTCCGGCTTCGTATTCCCACGAATACACACGATCGACCACGCCATCTCCATCGAAGTCCTGGCTCTCCGTCAACTGCATACCGTTCGCGTCATAGGTGCGGGTCAGGATATAATCCTTGTCGCCATCGGCATCGCGGTCCTCCGACTCCTCGATGAAGTTGCCAGCCGCATCGTATATATAAAACTCGACCGTCTCCAGCACACCGTCGGCATTCCCGTCATACTCCTCTCGCACCCGCCGCCCCTGGGCATCGTAGATGTAGCTATCGATCTCATCAGCCACGCCATCACCGTCATGATCCTCAGTGTAGGCGGTCACGCCCCGGGGATAAGAAGCATTGGCATACGCATATTCATCAATCCGCTCGGCCACGCCGTCGGCATCAGTATCGTCCGCGAACTTCATCAGGTTACCCAGGGCATCGTAATCATACCGGGCGATACGATCCACCTGTCCATCGCCATCATTGTCCTCCTCCAGACCTGTAGCGTACCCGGCATCGTCATAGAAATAATTAGCAATATAATCCCAGGCCCCATCAGCGCCTGAATCGTGCTTGTAAACACTGGTAGCCCCGGCCGCTGTCAGTATGACTGCTCCGATGAAGTTCCAGTCCCCGTCCGCATCCGTATCAATACGTTCTCCGGTCCGGGTGCGCGGATGGTCGCTGTCCGAGAACTCGTACACCTCGATGCGATCCCAGACACCGTCACCGTTCGAGTCAAGACGCTCACGGATCAGATTGCCGAAGGCGTCATAGGCAAAATCCTCTGCTCTTTGCGCAGTTCCGTCACAACCGTCATCGCGACTTTCACTTTCCAGCTTACCGTCCTCACCCCAGACGTAGAAGCGACACTGATCGTCTATGCCATCGCCTTCATAATCCTCGGCCGTTCTCACCAGGCGGTCCTGAGCATCATATTGGTAGGCCATCTTCCAGTCCCCGCGATCGCGTTCCAGAATCCGGCCGTTCTCGGCATAGGTGGTATTCATAATGGTGTCGAAGACACCGTCGCCGTCATTGTCATCGCGTTCTATAACGAGACGGCCATCCTCGTCATATTCATACTCTTCCCGCTTGTCTGCCACGCCGTCATTATCATCATCCTCCTCATAGGCAACAGGACGGGCAGCAGTGAAGCCCACCCCCTGGGCGGCGGAGAAATGGGCCAGAGCCTGAGCGGGAGAGGGAATCCGCGTGCTCGCAAGCAGACCGGCGCCCACCCCCATCTGGACAACGTGTTCGAGTTCGGAATCCCGGTGGAAATCATTCGGTGACTGCGCGAAGTCGATCTCGGTATGCTCTAGCAGTTCCAACATACCGGATTCGATGGATATCCCGTTCTCGGGATTGCCATCACTGTCCAGTGCCTGCAGGAGCACCAGCTGGTTGATCGCCTGGATGGCGCCGGGCACCAGCTGCTCCAGGGTTGCCCCTTCAGGTAGCCTGATTCGCGGGCCGCTATTTTCCGGGATCTGCCGCAATAGGGAATAGATCGCCTGTTGGCTGTCCGGCACGCTCGCATCGGGAAACAGATCAAAAGGTGTCATGGTGGCTCTGGCCTGACCACCACCCAGCACGACAGCGCCAAGGGTGAAGGTGATCTCCTCACCCGGCAGGTAGAGAAAGCTGCCGTCGGCGCCGGTCAGGCCGGACTGGGTTGCGGTGCTATAACCTACGCCTGCAACCGGAGAGTCAACGAAATAGCCGGTTGACGGACCGGAGGCATCGCCCCCACCACCACCGCAGCCAGCAAGCAGATACAAACACGGAAGGAATAGACGGTTTTTATTCATTTTTCACCACTGTGTATAGTCTGTTGGCTTATGTGGACATCAAAGCCCGACTGGAAGCCTCGGGTTCCAGGCTATTCGTACATCCCGAATAACACAGCAAAGCTGCAGACAGTATACCTCTTCAGTTGCTGATGCCCGGTTAGCGACCCCTTGAGAAATTACTTGAACTGAACCATATAATAATATTTGAAAAATATATTATATGTTCAGATGCCGGAAATAATCCGGAGGTGTCGTATCAGTTACTGACACGGGACAAACGGCGATTTCAGGGATATCTCCGTCACCGCCGAAGGCTACACGCCGGGACCAGGCAGGCTCATTCAGCCATCTCATCCGGCCAACCGAACTCGTCCAGGTACTCCACCAGGTTCTGCGGCCGGTAGTCGGGGTCACCCTCGTAGCGCTGGCGCACCGAACTGTGGATCAGCACCTCACCCTTGCCGTGGTCGATGGGACGCAGGTATTCCTGCCGCAGCCGGTAGAACTTGCGCCGGGAATCGTGCACCGTGGCGAACGGGCTGCCGTGGATCTGCTCGCCCAGGTGGGGTTCGACGCTGAGGCCGGCCTGGGTGGCCTCGTTCACCATCCACACCAGCGGGACATCGGACAACACCCTGCCGTCCGCATCCGGCTTGTAGCTGCCGCCGACATTGCTGTGCGCGCCGGCAAACCACACCTGCCGGATGTCGATATCGGCGCGCGGTTCCCAGACCGTGGGCATGAAATCGATGCGACGCTCGTCGATCGCCATGGCGTGGCGGGCCACGCGGACATTGCGGCCGAGCTTGGTGTCGTAAAATTCGTCCCTGTCGTCGAACAGGCCCAGGAAGGAGATCGGGATACCCATCGCCCCCACCGTGTCCCAGACGCCGACGAACTCCACCTCCCGGGAGGGGTGGGAATGCGCCTCCCGGAACTCGATCGATTTCTCGCCATCGGGCTTGTAGGCCCGGGCCGGATTCTTGTAGTGATCGAAGGCCTGCTGAATCAGGTGCGCCACCGGTCGGGTGACGATGCCGATATTGTTGATCAGACCGCACAGGCAGCGGACGGTGTAGGCGCCGCGGCTGAAGCCGAACAGGTACAATTCGTCACCGGGCTTGTAGTTCTGCACGATATAGCGGTAATCGTCCATGATGTTCTTGTGCAGGCCCTTGCCGGTGGCCCCGCCGACGACCGGGTCGTAGTAGGAGCCCACGCCCCAGTCGTAGAACACCTGCTGCGGCACGCCATCGGTGCCGACGGGCGCAATGGCCCGGGCGAGTTTCAACACATTGGTGGGAAAATCCTGGGCGAGGTCCTTCTCCGGACGGTTCCAGGTGCCGTCCGCGCAGATCACGATTCTCTTTTTCATTGCATCAATCCCTGATGGCCTTGCGACAATAGGCAGTGACCGGGGGATTAAAACCGAATCAGCACCGTTTGTCACCGCCCATACGGACCTTCCCTGCCCGCCGGACTCAGCCGCCGAGCCTGTTCAGCACATGGTCGATGACCCGGCCGTGCTCCTCCTGCGGGCTGAACATGACGATGTCGGTATCCTCCTCGGCGCGCACACTGTGGCCGGGCGGCCAGTAGAACAGATCCCCGGTCGTCGAGGTCTCCTCCTCGCCGTTCTGGTAGATGGCCGTGATGCGGCCGCCCACCACATAGCCCCAGTGCGGGGACTGACAGGCATCGCCCTCCAGACCGTGCAGCAGTTCGGTGATATCGGTGCCGGCGCCGAAGGAGAAATACTCCGCCCCCATCCGGCCGTAGCCGGACACATCGCCGAAATCGGTCTGCTGGCGCGCGGTCGCGCCCGGGACGTCGATCCGCACCGGTATGTCTTCGCGTGCTATGCGCATGCTTGCTCCTCCTTGCTGGTGTCGATTCATGTCAGCGTCAGCTTTTTCCGTGCCTGAGGCAGGGTCATTCCATGCATCTGGGCAGAGTCCCGCACAGCCAGGCCGAATAGCTGATTCGGGTATAGGGCACGTTGAGATTGCGCACAAGATCGGTGTACTGCGTCTGTTTGGCCTCGATGCGCAGCTGGGTGTCGTCGATGGTCTGCTTGTCCCGGTCCTGATGCCAGACCATGTACCAGCGAACGTCGGGATATCCCTCCAGCGTGTGCGGTTCACCCAGGCGCTCGAGCACATAGGCTTTCACAGCATCAGGGCCATCGAAGGTGCTCGCGCTGACGCTGATCCTGCCCACCCGCCCCTCGTAGGCCACCAGCGAAACTTTGCCTGACTGCACGCTCTGGATGCCGAGCCGGGTCTGGTAGGCCCGGGATTCCGCCGGCGTCATTGTGCCGGGAAAGGGTACGGTCTCGCCCTTCTCCAGTTCGGCGAAATCCAGCCAGTACTGGTACACCCCCAGCTTGTGCAGACTACCGCCCTTGTCCTTGAGCCGGAACCCCGCCTGCTGCACCGCCTCGATCGCGGCCTCCAGCGGCATGCCGAGGCGAACGCCCACCAGCCGCGTCTGCGTGACATCGGCGCCGCCCTGCAACGGAGGCGGCAGCAGTTCGATCTGCGAGATATCCGGCACGTCGAGGGACTGGGAAGCGACGACCCGGGACTCAGCCGGCGCAGAGGGCTCCGGCTGCTCCGTCGTCGTCGGCGGTGGAGTCGCCCGGCGATCCGGCGACTGCGATGCGACCGCACGGCTCTGCGCGTCCTTCTGCGCTTCGACATCCGCCCTACCCGGCACCCTGTCAGCACTGGTCCCGGCAACGCCCCCGCCGCTGCCCAGCTGCGCCTGCAGGGCCTCGATATCCCGCTGCGGCAGCAGGCCGTGGATATTGGTCAGCCCCATCAGCGGCCGCATGAACTCGCGCGGCACATTGCGCAGTTCACGCCGGATATTGGTTCCGCGCAGGGCCTGCTGTGCCAGTTCGATCGCCGCTGCCCTGCCTTGCGATTCGGGTGCGGCCAGGAGACCGGCGACGGCCTGCTCCGCCTCGCCGCGGCTACGGTCAAACTGCTGGACATAGCCGGTCAGCCGCATCATGGCCCCGCTGGCGGTCGCCAGGGTCCGGGCAGCGGCAGGGTCGCCGTCCTGCAGAAACTGCTGGCGGCACGTGCGCATCCACTGGCTGAGATTGCGGAAATCCTCCATCGACCAGCGGGTTACCGACTCGCCGAACAGCGGCATCAGGACCTCATCGCGGCTGATGCCGGGAAACTGATAACGGGGAGTGACCTGCCACTGCTGCTTCTGATCATGCTGCGCCGCCCACGACAGGAGTTGCGTGCAGTCCGGCTCGGTGATCCCGGCATGCAGGGGAATGCTGCACAGCAGCAGATACAGGCTGACGACATATTTCATGCTCACCGCCTCCTCGGCGCCATCCCGGGGTTGATTCAAGTATAGAAGCGGATTCCGAGGCTTCTACATTCAGGGGCGGCGGGCATCGGGTCATTCTGATGACCGGGCTGCGCCAAGGCAGGCTCCGGCCGGGATTCAGATGCATGTAAGAATCAAATATGGAGTGGGCGTCGAACCGCAATCATTATCATTCGTCGCCGCCCTTGTCCCTTCGAGACATCGCCGCGCCGCGATACGGTGCGGCACGGCGACGTTCAGCGGGCTCAGGCCAGATCGAAGCGATCTGCATTCATCACTTTGGTCCAGGCCTCGACAAAGTCCCGAACGAACTTCTCCTGGTTGTCGTCCTGCGCATAGACCTCGGCATAGGCACGCAGGATCGAGTTGGAGCCGAATATGAGATCCACCCGCGTGGCCGTCCATTTGACCTGATCCGTCCTGCGGTCACGAACTTCATACAGGTTATTGCCGGCCGGCTTCCAGGCGTAACTCATATCGGTCAGATTGACGAAGAAGTCATTTGTCAGAGCCCCTTCGCGATCGGTGAACACACCGTGGCGGCTGCCGCCGTGATTGGTGCCGAGCACCCGCATACCACCCACCAGCACGGTCATCTCCGGCGCGGTCAGGCCCATCAGCTGGGTGCGATCGAGCATCATTTCCTCGGCGCTGACGATATAGTCCTGCTTGAGCCAGTTGCGGTAACCGTCGTGGAGGGGTTCCAATGGCTCGAATGATTCGGCATCGGTCATCGCGTCAGTGGCATCACCGCGGCCGGGCGCGAAGGGAACGCTGATGTCGAAGCCGGCAGCCTTTGCCGCCTGCTCAATGCCAACGTTACCCGCGAGGACGATGACATCCGCCAGGCTGGCGCCACTGTCGGCCGCGATCGGTTCGAGCACATCCAGCACCCTGCTCAGGCGCTGGGGCTCATTACCTTCCCAGTCCTTCATCGGGGCCAGGCGGATGCGCGCGCCGTTGGCACCGCCGCGGTTGTCGGAACCACGGAAGGTTCTGGCGCTGTCCCAGGCAGTGGCAACCATGTCGCTGATGCTCAGACCGCAGGCGGCGATCCTGTCCTTCACGGCCTGGATATCGTAGTCCGTCCTGCCCGCCGGCACCGGATCCTGCCAGATCAGATCTTCATCGGGCACATCGGGACCGATATAGCGCGCCTTCGGCCCCATGTCGCGGTGCGTCAGTTTGAACCAGGCCCGCGCGAAGGCATCATTGAACGCAGCGGGATCCGCGCGGAATTTCTCCATGATCCCGCGGTAGACCGGGTCCATCTTCATCGCCATATCGGCATCGGTCATGATCGGTTTGCAGCGGATCGAAGGGTCTTCCACATCAACGGGCATGTCCTCTTCCCGGATGTCGACCGGTTCCCACTGCCAGGCGCCGGCAGGGCTCTTCACCGATTGCCACTCATGATCGAGCAGCATATCGAAGTAGCCCATGTCGAACCGGGTGGGGTCGGACGTCCAGGCCCCCTCAATGCCGCTGGTGACCGTATCGCGCCCGACGCCGCGCCGGGTGTGGTTGTTCCAGCCCAGGCCCTGCTCTTCCACATCGGCGGCTTCGGGTTCCGGACCCAGCAGCGCCGCATCGCCGTTGCCGTGAGTTTTACCCACGGTATGACCGCCGGCGGTCAGGGCAACGGTTTCCTCGTCGTTCATGGCCATGCGCTCAAAGGTAACGCGAACGTCATGGGCGGTCTTCAGCGGGTCAGGATTGCCGTCCACACCCTCGGGGTTGACGTAGATCAGCCCCATCATCACCGCGGCCAGCGGGTTTTCCAGATCGCGCTCGCCGGAATAGCGGCTGTGAGGATTATCGCTGGGGGCGAGCCATTCCTTCTCCGAGCCCCAGTAGGTGTCCTTTTCCGGGTGCCAGATGTCCTCTCGGCCAAAACCGAACCCGAAGGTCTTCAGGCCCATGGACTCATAGGCGATGGTGCCGGCATAGGCGATCAAATCGGCCCAACTCAGCTTGTTGCCATATTTCTTCTTGATCGGCCAGAGCAGACGCCGGGCCTTGTCCAGGTTGGCGTTGTCCGGCCAGGAGTTTAGCGGCGCAAAGCGCTGGTTGCCGGCACCGGCACCCCCGCGGCCATCCTGCATACGGTAGGAGCCGGCCGCGTGCCAGGACATGCGGATCATCAGGCCGCCATAGTGACCCCAGTCCGCCGGCCACCAGTCCTGGCTGTCGGTCATCAGGGCATGCAGGTCTTTCCTGAGGGCGTCAAAATCGAGTTTTCTGACCTCATCCCGATAGTTGAAGTCTGCCCCCATCGGGTTCGTCTTGCGGTCGTGCTGATGCAGGATGTCGAGGTTCAGCGCCCTGGGCCACCAGTCCATGTTCGACATGCCGATCTCCGTTGCGCCACCGTGCATCACCGGGCATTTGCTTTCAGACATTGGGCACCTCCTTATTGGGAATTTCGCTGTTTATTACCGGCCTGGCAGGCTGGCATGGCAGAGTGTGGACAGGATTCGATAAATTGACTCCGAATGAAACAGGCCGTTACTGCCCATTGCAGACGGCTGGCACGAAGGGTACGGCAATAACAAGAATGGCCGCGTGGCATGCCCCCCTGACTGTTGCCGGGATTAAGGAAAGTATAGAACCGGATCGCGGCTGATCTATATTCATGGATGCCACCCAGTCGGATTCAAGGAGACAGCATGCGCTACGAACTCTTCTACTGGCCCGCCATCCAGGGCCGCGGTGAATTCGTGCGGCTGGCACTGGAGACAGCCGGCGCCGACTATGTCGATGTGGCCCGCGAGGGCGCCGCCGGCATGCAGAGGATGCTGGACCTGATGCAGAGCCCGGAGTTGAAACACCCACCTTTCGCCCCGCCCTTCCTGCGGGCCGGCAGGCTGGTCATCGCTCAGACCGCCAATATCCTGCACTACCTGGGGCCGCGGCTGGGCCTGGCGCCCGATTCAGAGGCCGGCCGGCTGTGGGCACACCAGCTGCAGCTGACCGTGGAGGATTTTCTGGTGGATATCCACGACACCCACCATCCCATCGGCGCAAATCTCTACTACGAGGATCAGAAGCCCGAGTCACGGCGCCGGGCGAAATACTTCCGGGAGGAACGCGCCCCGGAACTGCTGGGCTATTTCGAGGGCGTACTCCAGCACAACGGCGGCCAACGCGGCTGGATGCTCGGCCGCAGTCTCAGCTACGTGGATCTGTCCATGTTCCAGCTCGTGGCCGGTCTGCGCTATGCCTTTCCGAAGCTGATGGCGGGGATCGAGCCGGATATCCCCGGCCTGGTCGCCCTGCATGACCGGGTGGCCGGACGACCGAATCCGGCGGCCTATCTCACCACGCAGCGGCGGCTGGCTTTCAACGAGGATGGGATCTTCCGGCATTATCCGGAACTGGATAAGCAGTCATGAAAACCGCTGGCCCATGTGCCCGCAAGATTTCCGCAGCCTGACTGCCTCCCTCGATCCGCCTTATTCGAATGGATTATCGGAAAACAGGATGCTGAGATATGGCGCATACGTCAGTACTGCACCCTGCATCCCCTTCAGGTCATTGAACGCGGCCGCCACCTGCACCAGACACGATTCATTCCGAGGCTCTGCTTTCAGTGCCTCCAGGGCAGAGAGCAGGGGTTTGATATCGTCGGCAACAAGATAGGTTTCCAGCATCTGAATCGCGTGCTCAATCCTCTCTGCATCAACAGCCTGCACCTTGACCCGCAGTCGAATATCATGGGATTCCTCGAATTCCGGCGGTTCATGATGATGATTCCCATCGAATTCGCCGGAATGAGAAGCTGCCTTTACCCCGGCGGCAACGCTGTATTCTTCCAGCACCCGCCGCTTCAGCGCCTCGACAAAGGCATCGAATTCCTCGGGGTTCGGCTGGTTCAGCAAAAGCGACAGCACCGGCTCGTTTGTATCGCGACCATGAAACTCAAGACATGCCTGGTTGACGACGGGGTTGGGGTTCAACATCGACAGCGACACCGTCAATTTTTCCTTATTGAATGGCGTCTTTATCCGCACATGAATGGCATCATCGATTATCTCGAATTCCCGGGTGCCTTTCAGAAAGCGTTTTTGTGTCAGCTTCATGCTCATGGTGATGTGATGATCTACCTGAATATCCGGTTCAATGGTGTCGGTTGAAATGACACAGGGGCGCGGCGGCAAAATGCAATCCCGATGATCCACCACCAGGCCCGCAGCTCGATAGCGACCGATTTCGGCAAATCGGAGATTGCCATGTCGCCGCGCTCCCCGCAATGACGGCCTGATGCTGATCGGCTATGTCTTCTGCTTCGCCACCCACTGCACGTGTCGCCTGATCTGGTCGTCCCGCTGCAACTTCTCCAGGGTGTTCAGTTCCTTCGCCAGCGTCATCTCGTCGTGGGCATTGTGGATGCCATTGTGACAGAGGCGGCAGACATGGATGCCCGCGGCGAGCTGCTCCCGGCTGTAGTGCCTGACGAAGTGATTGCGGCGGTGGACCTTGCGCGGGATGAGGTGATGGAAGGTCAGGGGCACGGCGCGGCCACAGAGGGTACAGGTTCTGGAGGAGTTGTGAAATGGCTTATCCACCCAGAAAATCCTTGAGGAAGCGGGCAGTGTGGGATTTCCTGCTGGCACTGAGGGATTCCGGTGTGCCCTGGGCAACGACGCGGCCGCCGCCCGCGCCGCCTTCCGGGCCCAGGTCGATGAGCCAGTCGGCCTCGGCGAGCACATCCAGGTTGTGTTCGATCACCACCACGGTGTGGCCGGCACCGACCAGGCGGTGCAGGACCTGGATGAGCTTTTCGACGTCGGCCATGTGCAGACCGACGGTGGGTTCGTCCAGGATGTAGAGGGTGCCGGGGCGGGTGGCCGGCTCGGCCGCGTCGGTTCTGGCCTTGGCCAGTTCACTGACCAGCTTGATGCGCTGGGCCTCGCCGCCGGACAGCGTCGGACTCTGCTGGCCCAGGGTGAGGTAGCCCAGGCCGACGTCGTCCAGCAGCTGCAGGGCACGGTGGATCTTCGGGTGGGCCTTGAAGAAATCCACGGCCTCGCGCACATCCATGGCCAGCACCTCGCCGATGCTCTTGTCCTTATAGAGGACCTCCAGCGTCTCGCGGTTGAAGCGGGCGCCATTGCACACCTCGCAGGGCACCTTCACGTCCGGCAGGAAACTCATCTCGACCTTCTTGAACCCCTGCCCCTCGCAGGCCTCGCAGCGCCCGCCCTTCACATTGAAGGAGAAACGGCCCGGGCCGTAGCCGCGCAGGCGTGCCTCGGGGGTGCCGGCGAACAGCCTGCGGATGTCGTCCCAGAAGCCGATGTAGGTGGCCGGGCAGGAGCGCGGGGTCTTGCCGATGGGAGTCTGGTCCACCTCGAGCACACGCTTGAGATGCTCGATGCCCTGTATATCCCTGCAGCCGATCAGTGCCGGCGTCTTTTTGCCTTTGGCTTTGCCGCGCTGCAGCAGGGCGTGCAGGTTGGTCTGCAGCACCTCGCGCACCAGGGTGGACTTGCCGGAGCCGGAGACACCGGATACGCCGATCAGCCGGCCCACGGGGAAGCGCACATCCAGGTTCTTCAGGTTGTGCAGGCGCGCGCCCTGGATCGCGATGAAGGCGTCGGCCCCCTTGCCCTTGATACGCACCGGGCGGCGTTCACTCAGCGGGTGCCTGAGCGGATGGGCGAGGAACCTGCCGGTGAGCGAGGCCGGATTTTTCATCAGCTGATTGACGGTGCCGGCGGCGACCACCTCGCCGCCCTGCACCCCGGCGCCGGGGCCGAGGTCGATGACATGCTCGGCGCGGCGGATGGTGTCCTCGTCGTGCTCCACCACCACAATGGTGTTGCCCTTGCCCTCCAGCCGGCCGAGGGTATCGAGCAGCATCTGATTATCGCGTGGATGCAGACCGATGGTGGGCTCGTCCAGGATGTAGCACACCCCGCGCAGGTTGGAGCCGAGCTGGGCGGCCAGGCGGATGCGCTGGGCCTCGCCGCCGGACAGGGTCGGCGCGGCGCGGTCCAGGGTGAGATAGCCCAGGCCCACGTCCTGCAGGAACCCCAGGCGGCTGCGCAGCTCGGGCAAGATGTCGCGGGCGATCTCGGCCTCCCGGCCCTTCGGGCGCAGCCGGTCGAAGTGCTTGCCGGCGTCACTGACGGTCAGACCGGCCAGTTCGGCGATGGAGCTGTCACGATAGTAGACCGCCAGCGCCACGGGGTTGAGCCGCTGGCCCTCGCAGGCGGGGCAGGCGCTCTCTTCGCCTTCCCACCAGTCGTTCCACCAGGTTTCTTCCCCGGTCTGTTCCGCGTCGAAGCCGGCCAGACGCAGGCCGGTGCCGTAGCAGGCCTGGCACCAGCCATGTTTGGAGTTGTAGGAGAACAGCCGCGGGTCCAGTTCGTCGAAGCTGCGGCCGCAGCCGGGGCAGGCGCGGTGGATGGAGAAGGTCACGCCCCTGCTGCTGCCGGGGCCGCTGTCGGGCAGCAGCTGGATGACGCCCTTGCCCAGGTCCAGGCCGAGCTGGATCAGCTCGCGCAGTCGGCCTTCCAGTTTGGGCGCCACCTTCACCTCGCCCACCGGCAGTTCGATGTCGTGCTCCTTGTAGCGATCCAGGCGCGGCCAGTCGGCGGTCGGAGTGAGTTCGCCATCGACGCGCAGGTGTTCATAGCCGCGCGCCAGCGCCCATTTGGCCAGGTCGGTGTAGTAGCCCTTGCGCGCCACCACCATTGGAGCGAGCACCCTGATCGATTTGTTGCGATAGTCGCGCATCACCCGGGCCAGGATGGAGGCCGGGGTCTGCGGCTCCACCGGGATCATGCAGTCGGGGCAGTACTGGGTGCCGAGCTTGACGAACAGCAGGCGCAGGAAGTGATGGATCTCGGTCAGCGTGGCCACGGTGGACTTGCGCCCGCCGCGGCTGGTGCGCTGCTCGATGGCCACGGTGGGCGGGATGCCGAGAATGGCGTCCACGTCGGCACGCGCCGCCGGCTGCACGAACTGGCGGGCATAGGCGTTGAGCGATTCCAGGTAACGGCGCTGGCCCTCGTTGAACAGGATGTCGAAGGCGAGCGTGGACTTGCCCGAGCCGGACACGCCGGTGATGACGGAGAACTTCCCGCGCGGGATGTCGACGGTGACGTTCTTCAGGTTGTGTTCGCGGGCATGGCGGATCTCGATGTGGCGGGAGGCGGCGGGCGCCGCTTTATTCGCCGTGGTTTCGAGGTCGGTCGGGACGCGGGCCTGGGCGAGGCTGGCGGCGTAGTCGAGTAAGGCCAGGCCGGTATGGCTGGCCACCCGTCCTTTCCCGTCATCCCCGCGCAGGCGGGGATCCAGGCTTCCGCAGTCTGTGGATCCCCGCCTGCGCGGGGATGACGGAGCATTGAGGTCAGCGGTCCTCATTAACGCCTGCGGCGTCCCGGCGAACACCAGCTCGCCGCCGCCCTCCCCGCCCTCGGGACCGATGTCGATCACCCAGTCGGCGGCGCCGATCACATCCAGGTTGTGTTCGATCACCACCAGCGAGTGGCCCTCGGCCTGCAGCCGGCGGAAGGCCTGCAGCAGCTTGTGGATATCGTCGAAGTGCAGGCCGGTGGTGGGCTCGTCGAACAGGAACAGGGTGCGCGGTGTACCTTTGCTCTTGTTCCTGCCCCTGCCCTTCGCCTTGCCGCCGGTCTTGGCCAGATGGCCGGCGAGCTTCAGGCGCTGGGCCTCGCCGCCGGACAGGGTCGGCACCGGCTGGCCCAGGGTGAGATAGTCCAGCCCCACGGCGGCCAGCGGCTCCAGCGCCTGCTGCACGGCGGCGTCCCCGGCGAAGAAGTCCAGCGCCTCGGTCACGGTCATGGCCAGCACATCGGCCACCGAGACCGCGCCTTCCCGGCTTCCGGCCGGCGGCGGCAGCCGGATCTCCAGCACCTCGGGGCGGTAGCGGCTGCCGTCGCAGTCGGGGCAGCGGATGTAGACGTCGCTCAGGAACTGCATCTCCACGTGTTCAAAACCGTTGCCGCCGCAGGTGGGGCAGCGGCCGTCGCCGGAGTTGAAGCTGAAGGTGCCGGGTTTGTAGCCGCGCTCGCGCGCCTCGGGATGAGCAGCGAAGCGTTCGCGGATGGCGTTCCAGGCCCCGACATAGCTGGCCGGGTTGGAGCGGGTGGTCTTGCCGATGGCGGACTGGTCCACCAGCACCACTGCATCGATATGCTCATGGCCGCTGATGGCCCGGTGCTCGCCGGGCGGGTCCACCGGGCTGCCCTTGAGCTTGCGCAGGCCGTTGTAGAGCACGGTCTGCATCAGGGTGGACTTGCCCGAGCCGGACACGCCGGTCACGCACACCAGCCGGTTGAGCGGCAGGCGCACGTCGATCTGTTTCAGATTATGCGCGGCGGCGCCCTGCACCTCGATGCAGGGGCCGTCCGGCTCCGGCGGCGACGCGGCGTCCTCGTCATCCACGACGGACTTCTCGCCGCGCAGGTATTGCGCGGTGAGCGAACGCCTGTTGCGCAGCAACTGTTTCGGCGTGCCGAAGAACACCGCCTCGCCGCCGCGCTCGCCCGGCCCCGGGCCCATGTCCAGGATGCGGTCGGCGGCGAGCATGATCTGCGGGTCGTGCTCGACCACCAGCAGGGTGTTGCCGGCATCGCGCAGCCGGCGCAGTACGCCGGTCATGCGGTCGATGTCGCGCGGGTGCAGGCCGATGCTGGGCTCGTCCAGCACGAACAGGGTATTGACCAGCGAGGTGCCAAGCGCGGTGGTGAGGTTGATGCGCTGCACCTCGCCACCGCTGAGGGTGCGTGACTGCCGATCCAGGGCGAGATACCCGAGGCCGACCTCGACCAGGTAGCCCAGGCGCGAACGGATCTCGGCCAGCAGCAACTCGGTGGCCTCGTCCAGTGGCTTCGGCAGTTGCAGCTGCTCGAACAGGCGCAGGACGCGGTCCAGCGGCAGCAGCATCAGGTCGTGGATGGTCAAGCCGGGCAGCTGTTCCAGCCGCTCGCGGGACAACTGCATGCCGGGCGGATAAAAGCGCTGATCAGGGGTGAGTGCGTTATCGGTATTGCCCCGTGTACCCAGCCGCCACAGCAGCGGTTCCGGCTTCAGGCGCGCGCCGCGACAGGCGGGGCACTCGTTGTAGGCCCGATAGCGCGACAGCAGCACCCGGATGTGCATCTTGTAGCTTTTGGTCTCCAGCCAGGCGAAGAAGCGCTGCACGCCGTACCAGACACCTTCGTCCCAGTCGCCCTCGCCCTCGATCACCCAGCGCTGCTGCTCCTCGGTCAGCTCCTGCCAGGGGATATCGGTGGGGATGCCGCGCCTGTGCGCGAAGCGCATCAGATCACCCTGGGCCTCGATGTAGCTGTCGGTCTGCCAGGGCTTGATCGCGCCGTCGGCCAGGCTGCGCGCGGGATCGGGGATGACCAGGTTGTAGTCGATGCCCTGGGTGCGGCCGAAACCGCGGCAGGTCTCGCAGGCGCCGACCGGGGAGTTGAAGGAGAAGCTGTTGGGGATCACCGGCGCATAGTGGATGTCGCAGTCGGCGCAGTGCAGTTCACTGGAATAGCGCCAGGCGGTCTGTGCATTACCCGCGTCATCCAGCGGCTGGATGTTCACATGCCCATGGCCGTGCTTGAGCGCGGCCTCCAGCGCCTCGGTGAGACGCTCGCGTTTTGCGGGCTCCAGCCGCAGCCTATCCTGCACCACCTCCAGGCGTTTGCCCTCAAGACGCTGGATGCGGGTATAGCCCTGCTGGCCGAGCAGGCCCTCGACCTCCTCCAGGCTGAAGTTGTCCGGAACCTGAATGGTGAAGCTGATGCTGGCGCGCGAGGCCGAGGCATCCGCGCGCTGCAGCAGGCTGTCGGCAATGCTCTGCGGCGTGTCGCGGCGCACCCGGGCACCGCAGCCGCGGCAGTACAGCTGCGCGGCGCGGGCGAACAGCAGCTTGAGGTGATCGTTCAGCTCGGTCATGGTGCCGACCGTGGAGCGCGAGGTGCGCACCGGGTTGGTCTGGTCGATGGCGATCGCCGGCGGGATGCCGTCGATGCGGTCGGCGCCGGGCTTGTCCATGCGGTCCAGGAACTGGCGCGCATAGGGCGAGAAGGTCTCCACATAGCGGCGCTGGCCCTCGGCATAGACGGTGTCGAAGGCGAGCGAGGACTTGCCCGAGCCGCTCACGCCGGTGACGACAATGAACTCGTTCAGAGGCAGGTCGAGGTCGAGATGCTTGAGGTTGTTCTGGCGCGCGCCGCGCACGCAGATGGCGGGTTTTGCCACGTCGGTGTCCGGTTGGTGGAGTGGGTATTGAGAGTCGGATTTTACCCGTTTTCAGAGCACAACGTCATCGCGGGCGGGGCGTGGCAAGCCCCCAACGCAGACTCGATCGGCAAGAGATTGCCGCGGCGCTTCGCGCCTCGCAATGACGATCAATTGACCAAACTACAGGGAACAGGGTCGGCGATAAACCGATACCGCGTGGGGTTATGGAACTTCCCTGTTGCCGAGGGCTTCTATACTCGTGAGACTGCAAGCGCAAAGCGGGTCCCCCGCGAGGAGGCTGTCATGGAGCACACCCCCGGTTATCGTGTTTTCGCCTACTGGATGCTGGCCGCAGGCGCGGTGCTGGCGTTCATCTCCGGCCTGGCGCCGCAACCGGCCATGGGCCATGAACTCTGGGTCAGCGTGATCCTGGCCGGCCTGGTACCCTATATCGTCTACGCCATGACCTTCCCGCATCTGCGCGGCTCCGCCCTGACCGTCCCCGGCGCCGCCCTGGTGCTGATTCATGCCGGACTGGTCGCCAACCAGCGTTTTCTCAACTTCAACGGCTACGAGGACGGCCTGATCTACACAGTACCGCTGGTGCTTGCCGTGATCATGGCGGGGCTGGTGGTGTGGGCGCTGCTGAACCGGGATCCGATGGGCCGGCCCTGGCATCCGCTGCATCACTGATGCCTGCCTCAGCGACAGAGGCGGCCGGGCGCACCGGCCGGCCTGAACAGCGATAAACGTCATTCCCTGCACAATCAGGGCGCATACCACGCCCTGATTGCACCTCTACCGTCCCGGCCTCCACACACCGAGTACTGCAGGCCCCTGTTTTTCCCCACAGTCGGGATCAGGCACGAATAGTGCCTGACAAATGCAGATTGTCACGGCGGCGGGGAGAAGCCAGACACCATGGACGAATTGAGGCAGGAGGTCTCGGCCAAGAAACGCGCCATAGCGGCATTGATTGATGCGCCCCTGAATCAGCTGGCCGATTGCTGCAGGCCGGTATGGGATGACAACGACGCGCTGGATCGGTGTCTGCATCAGGCTCTGGAATCACTGCCCTACTGCAATCATCTCTATGCCATCGCACCGGATCTGAAGCAGGTGTCCTCCAACGTCGGTCATGGCCGCATCGATTCGGACAAACGCGAGCAGGACCTGGCCGACCGCCCCTACCTGGAATCCACCCTGCCCTACCGCGGCTTCGTGTTGTCGAACATCTATCTCGACCGGCTCGACCACGAGCCCTGCATCACCGCCGTGCAGGCAGTGAGCGCGGATGAGCGGCTGCTGGGCTTCGTGCTGGCGGACTTCCGGCTGCGCGACCTGCCGTTGACCACACCCGTCACCGCGCTGCTCCGCCGGCAGCAGCAATTCAGGGGCGATCCGGCCATCCGCGGCGGGATCTTCGCTCAGGAACGCACGCAGAGTTTCCTGGATGAACACATTCAGGCCACCCACGCGATGGCACAGACGCTGATGCAGGGACACGGCGTCTTTCATCTCAAGCTGCACTACTCCAGTTCCCGGGTCACGCTCTGGCTGCTGAACGATCCCTGGTCCTATCGCGTGCACGGAGTGGAGGAGATCCTGGACCCGGAGATCTGCCTCGCCTATCCGCCCTGCAGCTATTCGCAACGGGCCAGTGTCGCGGCGGACCGGATCGAGGCGGTGTTCGAACAGTTCCGGGCACTGCGCACCCTGGACACCAACATCTATCTGCGCTCGGGCTCGCTGAACCTGATCAACGGCATGGTGGGGCTGACCTTTTCCTGCGACGGGTCGTATTACATCCCGGTGGATGAGTTCATTCGCCGGAGTCTGGGATTCTGGCTCGGGACGAGCCATGCGGGATAGGGCCTGGCTCAGGCCGCCGTGCGCAGCGGCGGCTGATGCACATGGAGGAACCAGCGATCCAGCACCACGTGGCGGGTAAACCAGCGGTTCTTCAGCAGCGGCGCGGCCAGACGCTGACGCAGGCCGTCGGGGATCATGCTGTAGTCATTCGTCTCCAGCGGTCCGAAACGGGCCTCCAGCCGCTGGCGATAGGGCGCGAGACGGGCGACGCTGTAATCGCCGTCGGCCTCGCGCAGGGTCTGCGCGGCCAGCACGGCGGACTCGATCGCCGGCCGGATGCCCTCCCCGCTCTGGGGATAGGCCAGGCCGGCGGCGTCGCCGATCAGCAGCACACCGTCGTCGATGAGCGGCCGGTTGCCGTGGGCATAGAGCAGGTAGGCATGACCCTTGAAGCGATGATCGATGTCCGCGGGAATGCGCCCGCTGGCCTTGAGCCAGTCCATGAAGGCGTCGATGTGCTCGGACAGCCGGTGATTGTCCTCACGGCCCAGGCCGATATTCAGGTAATCCCCCTTGCGGAAGATCCAGCCGTAGCCCTTGAGGTCACGGCAGAAGTACAACTCCGGCCGGCGCGCATCGACCCGACAGGCCTGACGCTGCGCCGGCGTCATCTCGAACTCGATCTCCTTGGCCGCGACCACCGGCTCACCGCTGCCGACGCGGGCGCCGAGTTGTTTCGCCACCGGGCAGAAGTGGCCGCCGGCTCCGATCACCAGCGGCGTGCGCAGACGGTCGTTGATGAGCCATTCACCCTCGCGGCGCTCCATTTGCTTCAGTGGCTCGCCGAGCAACAGTCGGGCATCGCTGCGCCGGAGCAGATAATCGTCGAACTCGCAGCGGCGGATGCCATAGCTGACCACCTCCGCATAGTCGACCTCCACCGCATCACCGCCGATCATGCCGCTGCGGAAACTGCTGATCGGCTGCAGTACCCGGCCGTCGGCATAGTCGTCGCGATCGATCTCCAGGGTCTGGAGCACCAGCGGTGTGACCCAGCCGGCGCACACCTTGTCCCGCGGGAAGGTCTTCTTGTCCAGGATGACGACATCCAGCCCGGCGCGGCGCAACTCGCGGGCGCAGGTCGCCCCGGACGGACCGCCGCCGACGATCAGGGCGTCGCAGCGTTCCCCGCTCATGCCGGCTCCCGGTAGATATAGTCGCGGGTCCAGGGCAGTTCGTTGCTGCCGTGGCGGTTGAACACCACCTGGAACAGCTGCAGGGCGCCGCTGGTGAAGGCGGCGATGGAGCCGGCCAGGTACAGCCGCCAGGCGCGGACGAAGGTGTCATCGAACATGTCGCGCACGCGGTCGGCGTTGGCATCGTAACGCTCCAGCCAGTGCTCCAGGGTGCGGGCGTAGTGCAGACGGATGTTCTCCACGTCCAGCACCGACAGCCCCCAGGGTTCGAGTATTTCGGTGATCTCGCTCAGGCTGGGAGGATAGGCGCCGGGGAAGATGCGCCGTTCGATCCATTCGTTCATGGGGCCGGGAGCGTCACGGCCGATGGTGTGGATCAGGCCGCGGCCATGGGGCGCCAGCACCCGATCGATGGTCTCGCCCAGGGCGCCGTAGTTGTCCACGCCCACGTGTTCCAGCATGCCCACCGAGACAAAGGCGTCGAATTCGCCCTGGATGGCACGGTAGTCGTCCTCGATGAATTCGACCCGGTCGTCCAGCCCTTCGGCGCGGGCCCGCTCGCGGGCAAAGGCCAGCTGTTCGCGGGAGATATTGTAGGCCTTGACGTGGACACCGTAGTGGCGCGCCATGTGCAGTGCCAGCGCGCCCCAGCCGCAGCCGGCCTCGGCCACCCGGTCGCCGGGCTGCAGCCGCAGCTTGCGGCAGACATGGTCCAGCTTAGCGGTCTGCGCCAGCTCCAGACCGGCTTCGGAATGCGGATAATAGGCACAGGTGTAGACCATGTTCTCATCCAGCCACAGCCGGTAGAAGTCGTTGCCGATGTCGTAGTGATGGGTGATGTTCTGGCGGGCGCGGTCCTCGGTATTGCCCTGACGCCGGGCCAGCAGGCGCACCAGCCGACCGCGCAGGCCGTCGCGGCGGACCTTGTGCAGATGGCGATAGACCACATCCAGAAACTCGGCCAGGTTGCCCTCCACCTCGATGCGCCCGGCGCTGTAGAGCTCGCCGAACTCGTAATGGGGGTTGCCCAGCAGCTTCTGCAGGGCACGACGGTCATGGATGTGCAGACGGGCGACCGGTTCGGTCCGGCTGGAGGCATACTCGGAGCCGTCCCACAGCCGGACCGCCACTGGCGGCTGTCCGGCCAGGTCGAACAGGCGTCGCACCAGCCAGTTGCCGGACTGGCGCGCACTCTCGCCGGCGTTGTCCACCTGAGTGATACGGGGACGTTCAGGGGTCCCGTTGCCGGCTGGGTAAGAATCCTGAGCCTGATCCCGCTTGTTCAACATATCGACTCCTCGACATCGTTTCCTTCCGGGTTTACCCAAAATCCGCTGCCGGTGCAAGTCCTCGCCGTTGCTCCGCTCCGCCGCCGCCGGGGTCTACTCGGCCCGTGCCGCGGTCTGTGACAGGGGCGCGGCCATCGACATCGGCATATCCATGCGGTTGCGCGCATGCAACAGCATCCAGTAGCCGAACAGGTTCACCGGAATACGTTCCACCAGATCGAGGCGGGTCTCCCACAGGAATTCCTCCAGCGAGAAATCCGGCCGCCAGCCCAGGCGCCGCGACAACGGCGCCAGCAGCCGCTCGATGCCGCCGAGCACCGGGTTGGCACTGGAGAAGTGGTTGAGAATGAACAGATCGCCCCCGGGCTTGCATACCCGCCCCATCTCCTCGATCAGGCGCGCCGGCCGGGGCGAGACGGTGGCGACGTACATGGCGGCCACCTTGTCGAAGCTGGCATCATCGAAGCTCATGTCCTCGGCATCCATCAGTTCCAGCCGGACCCGGGACTGCATGCCCAGGCGCCGGCAGCGCCGTTCGGCCCGCTCCAGCATCTCGGGCGAGAGATCGATGCCGACGATCTCCACGTCGGCGGGATACATCGGCAGCGACAGCCCCGTGCCCACGCCCACCTCCAGCACCCGGTCGCCCGGTTGCAGGTCCATGCGCTGGACCAGGGTGGTACGTCCGGCGTGAAATACCCCGCCGAACAGCAGATCGTAGCCGGCGGCGTAACGCTTGTAGCTTTTTCGTATCGCCTCGATATCCAATGTCATCCCCTTCCGCTAGCTGGCCAATTCAGGCGCGTGTCGTGTCTCCGGACAGACACCTGACGCAGTACATACTATCTTAACCTAAGAAAAAAATGGACAATCCGTCATTATTTCCAACCCACCATGGTGTCATACATGGCAGATATCAAGAACCCCGACCTGGCCGCCGGCGGCCGCGAGCGCATCGCCTGGGCCGCCCGGGAAATGCCGGTGCTGCGCCAGCTGAGTGAACGCCTGGGCCGCGAGCGCCCCCTGGCCGGGCTGCACATCAGCGGCTGCCTGCACATCACCACCGAGACCGCCAACCTGGCCCTGGCCCTGCAGGCCGCCGGCGCCGAGGTCGTGCTGTGCGCCAGCAATCCGCTGAGCACCCAGGACGACGTGGCCGCCGCCCTGGCCGGGGATCACGGCATCCCGGTGTTCGCCATCCGCGGCGAGTCCACCGAGACCTACTATGGCCATATCAATGCCGCGCTCGATCACCGCCCCGTCATCACCCTGGACGATGGTGCCGACCTGGTCAGCGAGATCCACAAACGCCGACGGGACCTGATCGACAGCATGCTCGGCGGCACCGAGGAAACCACCACCGGCGTCATCCGGCTGCGGGCGATGGCCGCCGAGGGCGCGCTGAGCTACCCGGTGATCGCGGTCAACGACGCCCAGACCAAGCACCTGTTCGACAACCGCTACGGCACCGGCCAGAGCACCCTGGACGGACTGATCCGGGCCACCAACATCCTGCTCGCCGGCAAGACCTTCGTGGTGTGCGGCTACGGCTGGTGCGGCCGCGGCATCGCCATGCGGGCAAAGGGCCATGGCGCGCATGTGATCGTCACCGAGGTCGAGCCGTTGCGGGCGCTGGAAGCGGCCATGGACGGCTTCCGCGTCCTGCCGCTGCGGGAGGCGGCGGCGATCGCCGATTTCATCGTCACTGCCACCGGTGACAAACACGTGGTGGACCGGACTCACTTCGAACGCATGAAGGACGGCTGCGTACTGGCCAACTCGGGCCACTTCAACGTGGAGATCAACATCCCCGCACTGGAGGCCCTGGCGGTCGAGCGGCGGCGGCCGCGGGCCTCGGTCGAGGAATTCTTGCTGGCCGACGGCCGGCGCCTGTGCCTGCTGGCCGAGGGCCGGCTGGTCAACCTGGCCGCGGCCGAAGGTCACCCCTCGGCGGTCATGGACATGAGCTTCGCCAACCAGCTGCTGGCAGTGGTGCACCTGGCGCAACACGGGCGCGAACTGGCAGCGCAGGTGCATCCGGTTCCCGCGGAGATCGACCGCGAGGTCGCCCGGCTCAAGCTGGCGGCCATGGGCATCGACATCGACAACCTGACCGGGGAACAGCGCGACTACCTGAGCTCCTGGCAGGAGGGAACCTGAAGCATCCTCCAGCATCGCGGGAGCGGGCGTGTCCACCTGGCCAGCCGGAACATCCATGCTGACAGAACTGCGGCCCTCAGGTAGGCTGCGACTGTCACTTCGAACCGCAACAAAGGCATCATGACCATGTCCACCGATCCCGCCGCCGCCCTCCATATCCGGGAAATGGAACTCGAGGATCTCTCCACCGTCTACGCCCTGGGCGAGCGTGTGTTCACCGCCGACAAATGGCCCAGCCTGTACCGGACCTGGGACGAGTACGAGGCGGTCGGGCTGTTCTCCTCTGATGGCGAGTACTGCCTGGTTGCCGAGCGTGACGACCGGGTGGTCGGCTTCGCGCTCGGCACCCTGATCAACAAGCGCAAGAGCGCCTGGACCTACGGCTACCTGATGTGGCTGGCGGTGGAGCCCGACCTCAAGCGCAGCGGCATCGCCTCGCAGCTGGTCGACGCCCTGACCGAGACCTTCATCCGGACCGGCGCCCGCATGATGATCGTGGACACCGACGCGGCCAACGCGGCCGCCATCGCCTTCTTCCACCGTCACGGCTTCGGCAACGAGGACAAGCACGTCTACCTGAGCAAGAACCTGACCAGTCACCCCGATTATCAGCGCCTGCGCGATGAAGGCCTGGACTGAAGCCGCCACCGGACAGCGAGACCCTGGATCATGACGCAGTCACTGAAAGACATACTGGAACAGATCAACGATGACCGCCTGGTCGAACTGCTGACCGAGGCCGTGGCCCAGTACAGCCCCTCCTTCGCCGAGGAGCCGGCCATGGAGGTGTTTGCCTCGCAGCTGGCGCAGGCCGGCATCAGCTACCTGCGTCAGCCGGTGGAAACCCCAGGCGGCACCATGGGCGATGCCCGCGCCAATCTGATCGTCCAGCTCGGCCCGACCCCGCCGGCCTTCATGTGGGTCGGGCATGTCGACACCGTACCCATGATCGACGAGGAGGAGCAGGCCCTGCGCCGCGAGGATGACGTCCTGCACGGCCTCGGCACGGCCGACATGAAGTCCGGCTGCGCCGCCATCGTCGAGGCGGTGACCGCGCTGCACGAGGCCGGCGCGGAATTCAAACACGGGCTGTGCATCGCCCTGGTGGTGGGCGAGGAGGAATACGGCGACGGCGCCGAGGCCCTGCTGCAGGCCCATACCGCGCCGCTGGTGGTCATCGGCGAACCCACCGGACTCACGCCCTGCATCAATCACTACAGCTACTACGAGTGCCGGCTGAGTGCGCGCGGCACCCGCGCCCATGCCGCACTGCCCGAGGTCGGCGCCAGCGCCATCCACGCCATGCTGGAATGGATGCAGCAGCTGCTCCAGGTCGGCAGCGAGGCCGAGTTCGCGCGCCAGCTCACCATCAATCCGCGCGAAATCCGCGGCGGCGCCGATCAGTTCGTGGTAGCCGAGGACTGCGAGGCCGCCATCGACATCCATGCCCCGCCGGGAGTGGACCGGACCGAGGTCGACGGTCTGATCGAGATGGCGATGCTGCGCGCCCGCGAGACGCACCCGACCTGCCGGCTGGAGTACGAGAACATCTTCTGGGGCCCCGGCTACGCCAATCCTGCCGACCATCCCCTGCTGACGCCGTTGAGCGCAGCCTATGGCGCCTGCGGACTGGCCTGGGAGCCGGTGGCCTTCCGCTCGCATTCCGACGGCAGCCTGTTCCACCAGAGCGGCGCGGTGCCGGTGATCTGCGGTCCGGGCCGGCTGGAGGTCGCCCACACCCGCGGCGAGCATGTGGCGCTGGAGGAAGTGCGCCGCGCTGCGCGGCTGTACACGGCCATGATCTACGAGGCCTGCGTGAAGCAGGAGGGGTGAAGCGCAGCGTAACCCATCATGCCGATTGCGATGGGTTGCGCTGCGCTTCACCCCTCCTACGCCCGGCCTTTGACGCCGCGCAGCACCGACAGCAGGTCACGCAGTGCCGTCGGACCGGGGGATTCGATCAACTCCGGCAGGATCGCCCTGATCGCCTCCGCGCGCCGCCCCTGGCGCAGCAGCGCCGTGGCCCAGTCGCGCCGTACCCGCCGCACCAGGGCCCTGAGCGCCCGGCCCACACCGGGATCCGCATCCCGCAGATCTGACCGCAGCCGGGTGAAGGTGACCACGGATTCGGCCTGCGCCCGCAGGCTGTCGGAACGGATCGCCCCGGTGTCATGTACGGTGTATACCGCCATCGGCGCGGTGATCACGCCGACGGCCCGGGCGCGGGCACACAGCTGGACGATGCAATAGACGTCCTCGCCCACCGCAATGCCCGCAGGGAAACCGCCGACCGCCTCCATCAGCGGCTTGGGTACGCTCAGGCAGCGGACGTCGGAGAACTGGTGCTCGATGAACTGCAGGATATCCTCGCCTTCCATGATGACTTCACGCCGGCCGCCGGCCTGCTCCAGCAGCCGCTGACCGACCGCGGTGCCTGCCATGCCGGTGCCGAGCGGCCTGCCGGTCTCATCGCGGTGTTCGAAGTTGCCGACGTAGAAATCCAGCCCCGGATTGCGTTGTATCCATTCGGCATGCCACCTCAGGCGGTCGGGCAGGTACAGATCGTCGGCATCCAGAAAGGCGAGCCAGTCGCCGCTCGCGGCGCGGATGCCATGATTGCGGGCGGCGGATACGCCGGCGTTGGACTGATGGATGTAGCGGACCCGTTCGCCATAGGCCAGGATGCGGTCGGCGGTAGCGTCGCTGGAGCCGTCGTCGACGATGATCAACTCGTGTGCCGGCCAGCTCTGCGCCAACACGGAATCGATGGCGGCAGCAATGGTCGCCTCGCTGTTGTAGGCGGGGATGATGACCGAGAACCGGGGGGAATGGTCGGGCATGGGCATGGGCATGCGCTCGGCTCAGCCGTAAAGGGTCTTCCACTCGGGGAAGTCGCAGCCGAGCAGTCGGCGGAGTTCCTCGGTCTGTTCACGCTGGATCGGACGCAGGTAGTCCACGGCCGCCCGGCGGTCGACGTCGGCGCGATCGACCTCCTTCTGGGACAGCCTGACACCGAGCCTGCGCACGCCCGCCGGGACCCAGGGGCCGACCCGGTCCCACAACCGGGAGTGGCGCAGCCGGTGCAGCAACCCCCTGCCGCTGACCTGCTGGACGCGTTCGGCAGTGACGTTTTCGCGCTTGGCCGGATCCGGCGGCACGAAATCGGGGTCCACGCCCAGCCAGGCGAATACCTGCTGCACCGTAGTGAGCGGATCCGACTGCAGCGCCTCGAAGGTCAGGGTGAGAATGCGCTCTCCCGTGAAGGCGTCGAGATAGGGCCGCAGCTGGCGGGCGTAATGGCTGACCTCGAGGTAGTGCGGCTCCTCGCGCAGCGCCGTGAGCATGTCCCGGCGCTCGGCCCGGTGCGTGACCATGTGCCAGTAATGGCTCAGGGTGCGCTCGACCGGATCGCGCATGATGTAGATGAAGCGCGCCTGCGGATTAAAGGCCCGGATCCTCTCCACCACGCCGGCAAACCGCGGCAGCTTGCTGTAGTCGGTACTGGATTCGCCGATGACGGGGACATCGCCGGCCGCGGCAAACAGCTTCAGGTAGGCCGCCTCGCTCTCCCAGTAGCGGCGCTCCCACATCTCCGGCCAGTAGCGCCTGAGCTGGTCCGGGTCCAGGAAATAGCACGGCTCCTTCGGCTCGCACATGAACACCTGGGGATGCATGGCGAGCAGCGCATGCAGGCTGGTGGTACCGGATTTCATCGCCCCGATCAGAAACAGGTTGGGCTGGACGGCACGAACAGCATCTGGGATGTTTGATATCACAATCAGGGATTTCTGCAGCAGGCAATCTGCCGGGAGTATAAACCGTTTGAGGGAGGAGATTCAGGTTTCCTGACAACAAAAAAAGAGGGCCGGAGGCCCTCTTTCACGACCGCTGCCGGTGCGCAGTCACATCACTCGACGGCGACGAGCACGCAGCATCAACGGCAGCCCCGCCATCAACAGCGCCAGGGTTGCCGGTTCCGACACGGTGCTCGGGGGCGTGGTGCCGGCCAGCGAGTAGATCTTGAAGTAGTCGTTGCCGATGTAATTGCTGCTGCCGCTCCAGAACGCCGGGTTGAGTGCGCCGATCAACCAGTAGCTGGACTTCACGGTCGTGGCGGCAAGGTTGTGGACATAGTGCTGGCCATCGTATGCCACCGACGGGCCGGTGGAATTCTGGACCAGGGTCCAGCCGCTGCTGGCCAATTCGCCGTATTCATAACCGGCCAGCCCCGGAGCCCCGGCACCGGTATAGGCAAGTACCGAAATATCGATGTCGCGATAGCTTCTGCCGCCCCAGCCGGTGACGTCGATCTGGCTCAGGGTCACTTCCTGGCCCTGGAAACTGAACAGGACCGAGTCGAAACGTCCGGAGTTGTCCACACCGTGCTGACCGTCACCATCGGCGTTGTACACGCCCAGGCCGTGACTGTAGTCGCGCAGACTGGCACCCGCCAGGTCGGTGTTGCCGCCGCCGGCCGTATTCGCCCAGGCGCTGACTTCGACCTGAGAGCCGTCCGAGCCCTGAAACATCATGCTGTTGCCATAGGCGGTACTGCCACAACCGCTGACGCAGTTGATACTGCCGCTGTGGTTGGCGAACTGCCACACCCCCGCCACAGCCTGTGCGCTCATCAGCGACAACACTGAACCCAGTACAGATGTCACGATCAAGGATTTGCGAAATGCCATGTTGGTCACCTGCTGCTGATTGATTGTGTCGGCATTCCTGTCCGGAAAAATGACATAAGGGCTCCATTCTTATGCTTTGAATATTTTTAAGCAATAATCCAGCCACATCTACTTCAGCTTGAATTTCAACTGGTTGAAGAATACCCCCCAGGAAGCACCGGGAGTATTGTTAAAATTACTGACACTCAGGAGTCAGCAGCATGATCAAGCGCCTGCAGCCGCATCCGGGCATCGTCGCGACCGGGAAAGGTTGCCGCGCCGGCGAGGGCCGCCTGGAACTCGCGCCGGGCTTCCCGATTTCTACCCTGCTGCTGCAGCGCCACGGCAATGTGGTAACGGATTTCGGGATTCCCGGCGGCACGGGCGTGCGCATGGCGCAGGTAGGGCAATGCCTCACCGGACTGCCCCCGGTTCACCAGGATCCAACCCAGTGTGTCATTGAGCATGGCGGAATCCGGATCGAGAGCATGGGCGCGTCTTGCCGTAGCCAGGGCCCGATCATCGCCGAGTTCGAGATAGGTGTTGGCGAGATTATTGAGCACCAGCGGCGGATTGAAGCCGTCCGCGACCAGGGTTTCATAGGCCGCAGCAGCCCGGGCATGGTCACCGAGCCGCAATAGTCCGTCAGCCAGCGCAAAGCGCACCAGGGAGGCCTGCGGCCGCCGTTGCAGCCAATCTTCCAGCAGCGCCACCCCGGCTTGCAACCGGTCCTGCGCCAGCAGCACCCGGTACTGCGCAACGACAAGGCGCGGGTCCTCTTCCCGCACCAACCCGGCACGATAGGATGCCAGTGCAGCTTCAACCTCACCACGGGCATGGTGAATATCGCCTGCCAGGCGGTAGCCCTCGCTGGAATCCGGGTTGGCCTGCTGCAGCGCCTGGGCCTGTTCCATCGCCAGTATGTATTTCCCGCCCTGAAGATAAAGTTCCGTCAGCATAACCCCGGCGCGGAGGAACTCAGGACGCTCCGCCAGGGCCTTGCGCAGGGAAAACATGGCCGCGGCCTCATCCTTCGCCTGCAATTGCAGTTGTGCAATACGGAACATCCAACCGCTGTCAAAACCCGCGAGCTTTGACATGCGGTCGAGATTCACTCTGGCCAGGTCTGCGCTCCCCTGGGCCAGGTGGCTACGCACCAGCGCCTGCAGCACCGGCAGGCTGTCCTCCATCTCGTCGGAAATCGCCGTTGCCACTTCGGTTGCCGCGTCGGCACGACCCAGTGAAAGGTAGAGTCCGACCAGTTCCAGTGCCCCGTCGATCGAGCGTCTGTCGTGCGCCACAGCCTTGCGCAGCCAGGCGATTGCCGCTTCGGATTGACCCATGGCGCGCTCCAGCCGCGCCATTTCGATCAGTGTCAGCGTATGCTCGGGGTCTGTCCGGAGAATATCCTCGAAAATCGACCGCGCCTGTTGATAGTTCTCCTTTCGCACCGCGAGCTTGCCCAGATTGATCCGGGCAGGCATGTACTTCGGGTCATGTTCGAGTATGGCGTTGAAAGTCGCACGCGCGTCCGTGAAACGGCCGGCTGCAAGTTGAGCGGCGCCCAGCAGGTTCCGCAAACGCTTGTCGTCAGGATCCTGCTGCAACAGCTGCTGCGCCAACCGGATCGCAGCCTGGGGGTCATTGCGCCGCAGATGCAGGACGACCAATGTCATACCAGCACTGCTCGCCAGGCCACCGTTGTCCAGCAGTTCCTGCAGGTTCGCCATCGCCTGCTCGTCGCGCCCGGTGGCAAGACTGACAAGCGCGTGCTGCATTCTTGCCTCTGCGCCTTCGTTGTCATGAGCCATCGCCTGCTCCAGGTATCGCTCAGCCTTGTCGTAGCGACCCGTCTTCACCAACGCTGTTCCCAGCATGGTCAGGCTCTGGTAATCCGCAGCACCGCTCATTATCAGAGGCTCCAGCACATCGATGGCTTGTGTGTACTCCTCGCGCTGAACGTGGATACGCGCCAGCAATTTGCGCGCGCTGGTCTGATCGGGATAGAGCTTGACCGTCTCGCTCAGATCACGATAGGCCTCTTCCCAGGCACCGCGGCTGAAGTTAACCAGGCCGGACAGGAGCAGACTGGCCCCGTCGCTGACAAGTTGCTCACGCGGCATCTGGTTGAGCACCTGCCCCGCATCGGCCAGGGCCTGCTGGGCCTCGCTCGCGTTGCCGAGTCTGCCATGGGCAACGGCCAGCATATAGTTCGCGCGAGGATCGTATGGATGCTGCTCGCGCAGGGTTTCGAGATCCTTCACGGCCGACGCGTAACGCTCGAGATCGATATAGACACCGGCCCGTCCCATCCGCGCCGCCAGATGGCCGGGCACATACTCCAAGGCACGGCCGTAATACTTCAATGCCTGTTCCAGCGCACCGGCGGCATACTCGATCGAGGCGCGTACCTGCCAAACGTCCGCGGCGCCGTCGTCGAGTTCGAGAGCACGCGCAACGTAGCCCCGCGCCTGCTCGACCTGACCCAGTTGCAGTTCGGCAAGGGCCTGGCCGAGCACAGGCTCTATAGCTTCGGGCTGCAGTCTTACAGCATCGGCGAAAACATCGCGGGCCGCCTCGGGCTGACGTGTTTCAAGATGGATATGGCCATGTACGACCAGCAGTTGCGCCTGCACTACAGCGGGGAACCGCTCCGGATCTGCAAGCCCCAATGCCTCCTGATATTCACGCTGTTGCTTCAGCGCGCGCGCCCACGCAACCGTGGTCAGAGACGGGTCCGCACCCAGACGATCCGCGATGCGGAGTTCCTTCTCCGCGCCGGCGGCATCACCGGTTTTCAGATAGGCCTTGCCAAGCAGCACATGGGCGGAAAGGTTGTCAGGGTGTTTCTGGAGAATATTCTTGAGCAGGATGACAGCGGTCTGTACATCATCGTTATTATAGGCCGATAGCGCTGCTTCATAATCGGCACCGACTGGAGCGACCTCAGCTGCGGCAGTCGCCAGCCAGCAAGCGGACAACAACGCCAGTAAGAAACGCATGTGGATATGCACTCCCGACTCTCCTCAAACCCGATTCAGAAAAACGTTGGCTTCTACCATACCTGATTTTCGGCCATCTCCGGGAATCTTGAATGCATGGCTGGCATTACCGGCCGCCCACTGCGAGCGCGGGCACAGTGCGACCATCAGACACTGCGCCTGCATGCGCCACAGAAATCAATAAGCATAATCTAATATTCCATCATGTCGCTGTAGTCCGCCTTCGGCGGACTTACATGAACTCCCCAAAGTCGATAGACTGAGCAGACGCATGCAGCGATTGACCACACAGCTTTGTGATGCGACTGCAATCAGGAGCCTTGATGTCCCGAACAGATGATCATGATTCAGATCCCCCGCCCCTGCGCCGCGTGGTGTTCAGCGTACTGGCGAGTTTCTTCGGCGTGCAGGGCAGCGGCCGGCACCAGGAGGATTTCACCCGCGGCCGCCCACTGGTCTACATCGCAGTGGGACTGGTGGCCACCCTGGCGTTCATTCTCACGATCTGGTTCGTCGTGCAGGGGGTGCTCAGCGCGGCGGGCGCATAACGCGACCCAAAACCTGGATTATGGGGCTACAAGCACCTGTTATCATCGCCGTGCAAAAGCGTGATATTGAGACGATTTTGTTTATAATCGGGCGAACACCGGCCGGAACCGAAACCAGAACAAGACGCCTTTCCGACGCGCCCGGTCCGAGCCTCACAAAATAAACACAAACCACCAACCCGTAACCACGAGAGCGAGGACTATGAAGACAAAGCATCTATCAGGGCTGCTGATGCTGGCTGCCGCCGGCTGCCTGCCGCTGGGTGCGGCCGCCGCGGGCGATCCGGTCGCCGGCAAGGACAAGGCCTTCACCTGCATGGGCTGCCACGGCGTTCCCAGCTACAACAACGCCTACCCCACCTTCCACGTGCCGAAACTCGGTGGCCAGCACGCGCAGTACATCGTCGACGCGCTGAAGGCCTATCAGGACGGCCAGCGCCCGCATGGCACCATGCACGCCCAGGCCGCGTCGCTGAGCGAGCAGGACATGCAGGATATCGCCGCCTATTTCTCCCAGCTTGGGAACTGATACCGATTGCACCGAGGAGTGAACCGATGAAAGCCCTGTCTTATATTGCATCCGCCTGCCTGCTGACCGTGGCAGGCGCCGCGCAGGCCGGCGGCGATCTGGAGCGCGGCCGGGAGATCGCGGAAAAGACCTGCCAGGCCTGCCACGGCGTGGACGGCAACAGCGACAATCCCATGTACCCGCGCCTGGCCGGTCAGCATGCCGACTACCTGGCCTACTCCCTGGCCCAGTACCAGAGCGGCGAGCGCAAAAACGCCATCATGGCGCCCATGGCCGCCGGCCTGTCCGAGGCCGACATCGAGGCCGTCGCGGCCTGGTATGCCACCCGCAGCGGACTGGTGGCACCGAAGGATCCGCGCACCCTGGAACGCTGATCCCGGCTCGGCCGCACCCGACGGGGCCCCGCCATGGCGGGGCCTTTTTTATGTGCTGCGTCGGAGAATCAGGGAAAGGCGGGAATGGTGGGCTCGGTACCGCCGTAGCCGGCCTCGGGATGATGCTTGCGCACCGATGCCTCGATCTCGTGCACACGGCCCTTGGGGACATCCACCATCAGCAGGATCTGTCCCTGCGCCAGCGGCTGTTCGAAGCGCCGCATCTGGCTGTTGGGCACATCCAGGCCGATCATGCCGCCCGCCCAGGCGCCCATGCCGGCACCGACCAGGCCCATGGCGAGGATCGCCCCGCCGGTGATCACCACCTCCGGCATCAGCAGGGCCACCAGTCCGGCGACGATGCCGGTCGCTCCGCCGAAGGTGATGCCGCGTTCAATGCCGGGAATGAAGTCGCTGCGCTGGGCCAGCGAGGCGCGGGGCAGGTCACCCAGTTCGCTGTCGTCCCGGGCCATGACATGTATATGACGATCGTCGATTCGCTGCAGCAGCAACTCCTCGACCGCCTTGTGAGTCACTTCCAGGTCAGGCAGGAGAAAATAGAGTCGTCTCATCGTCCACCTCCAGTAAGTGTGCGGACAGACAGATACGCCCGTTACCCCAAGCCTAGTTCAGAACAGCCGGCTGACAATGCCCGGCGCATGAATGATTGAATGACCGGTGATCATATTTTCTTATGACGTCTGCGCCTCACACCAGGCGCTGATCGTCTGCAGAAAGTCGCTGCCGTAACGCTCGAACTTGGTCTGGCCGACGCCGCTGATGGCCAGCAGCGCCTCGGCGTCACGGGGTTTGGCACGCGCCATCTGGATCAGGCTGGCGTCGCCGAAGATGATGTAGGGCGGCACGCCCTGGGCCTCGGCCAGGCGTTTGCGCAGGGCGCGCAGTTCCTCGAACAGGGCCTCGTCATAGGGACCTTCCGCGGCGGCGGCACGCGGACGCTTGCGGCTGCGTTCGCGCACCCGCGGCCGGGCCAGTTCCAGGTTCCGCTCACCGCGCAGCAGCGGCCGGGCACGTTCGGTGAGTTTCAATACCGAGTAGTTGGCGACGTCCTGGGTCAGGTAGCCCAGGTGGATCAGCTGGCGCACGATGGACACCCAGTCCTGTTCGCTGGTCTCGCTGCCGATGCCGTAGGTGGAGAGACGGTCATGACCGAGTCGGCGGATGCGTTCGTTGTCCAGTCCGCGCAATACATCGACCACATGCTTGATACCGAAGCGCTGGCCGACCCGGTACACGCACGACAGGGCCATCTGCGCCGGCACCGTGGCATCGAAGCGCTCGGGCGGATCCAGGCAGACATCGCAGTTGCCGCAGTCCTGCTCCAGGCTCTGGTCGAAGTAGTGCAGCAGGATACGCCGGCGGCACACGCCGCTTTCGGCGAAGTCCACCATGGCATTGAGCTTGTGCAGCTCGATGCGGCGCTGGTCGGGATCCTCGGTATTGTCCACCAGCCGACGGGCGGTGACGATATCCTGCTGGCCGTGCAGCAGCAGCGCCTCGGCCGGCAGGCCGTCGCGCCCTGCCCGCCCGGTCTCCTGATAATAGCCCTCGATGTTGCGCGGCAGGTCGTAATGGACGACGAAGCGCACATTGGGCTTGTCGATGCCCATGCCGAAGGCTACCGTGGCAACCACCAGGTCGAGCCGGTCGCGCAGGAAGTCCTCCTGCACCCGGCGGCGCTGCTCGCCCGGAAGGCCGGCGTGGTAGGCGGCGGCGCGCAGACCGCGCTCGGCCAGCCGCTGCGCCACCTCGTCGACCCGCTTGCGGCTCAGGGCATAGACGATGCCGGCCTGCTCCGGACGCGTCTCCAGAAAGGCCAGCAGCTGCTCGAAGGGCTTGTGCTTCTCCAGCACGGTGTAGCGGATGTTGGGCCGGTCGAAACCGGTGACGTGCTCGCGTGCGCCTGTCAGTCTGAGCACCCGCAGGATATCGGCGCGGGTCTGGACATCAGCGGTGGCGGTCAGCGCGATGCGCGCGCGGCACGTCCGGAAAATGCTCGGCCAGCCCGCCCAGGCGGGCATATTCAGGCCGGAAATCATGCCCCCACTGGGACACACAATGGGCTTCGTCGATGGCGATCAGGGCCAGCGGGATCTCCTGCAGGCGTTCCAGGAAGCCCTCGCTCAGCAGCCGTTCCGGGCTGACATAGAGCAGGTCCAGCTCACCGGCGTGCAGACGTGCCAGCACCTGGCGGGCGCTGTCACTGTCCAGGTTCGAGTTGTAGCCGGCCGCGGCCACGCCGTTGGCCTGCAGGGCGGCGACCTGATCCTGCATCAGTGAGATCAGGGGCGAGACCACCAGCGCCGTGCCGGATCGCAGCAGGGCTGGGATCTGGTAGCACAGGGACTTGCCGCCACCGGTGGGCATGAGTACGAAGGCGTCCTCGCCGACGGTGAGCTGCTCGATGATGCGCTGCTGGTGAGGACGGAAATCGGTGTAACCGAAGGTGTCACGCAGGACGCGGCGGGCCGCCTCGGCCGGATCGTCGCGGGTGTGGGGCTGCGGGTCCATCCGCCTCATTCTACCCGATCGGGATCGGCGCCGCTCAGGCGGCCACCTCCAGGCAGTGTACGCTGAACAACTGATCGCGATCGGTCCAGACCGCCAGCGGCGCGAAACCGGCCCGGGCCGCCAGGGTCTGAAAACCCTCCACGCTGTACTTGTAGGAGCATTCGGTATGGATGCCCTCGCCGGCCTCGAACCGGAAACGTTGACCGTCCAGCCGCACCTGCTGCAGGCAGTCGCTGATCAGGTGCATCTCGACCCGACCGTGCCCGGGGGCGTAGAAGGCCCGGTGGTGAAAGTGCGCCAGGTCGAAATCCGCGCCCAGCTCGCGGTTGATACGCACCAGCAGGTTGCGGTTGAAGGCAGCGGTCACACCGGTAGCATCGTTATAGGCGGCGTTGAGGATGGCCGGGTCCTTCTGCAGGTCCACGCCGATCAGCAGCCGGCCGCCCGGACCCAGGGCGCGGGTGACATGCGCGAGCAGCTGCCGGGCCTGGTCCGGCTCGAAGTTGCCGATGCTGGAGCCGGGGAAGAAAGCCGCGCGCGGCAGCCCTTCCGGCAGTGCGGGCAGCGCCAGGCCCTGTGAATAATCCACGCAGGCGGCGTGCACCCGGATAGCGGGATAGTCACGGGCCAGTTCACCGGCGGACAGCAGCAGGAACTCTCGTGAGATGTCCAGCGGCATGTAGAGTGCCGGCCGCAGGGCGTCGAGCAGCAGCCGGATCTTGCGGCTGCTGCCCGAGCCCAGTTCCAACAGCACACCGCCGCGGCCGAGCAGTTCCGCCATCGCCTCGCCGTGCGCCTCCAGCAAACCAAGTTCGGTGCGGGTGGGATAATACTCCGGGGTATCGGTGATGGCCTCGAACAACTCCGAGCCGCGCTGGTCATAGAAGAACTTGGGCGGAATACGCCGCGGGCGCTGTGCCAGGCCATGCAGCACCTCCGCACGCAGATCCTCTGCCGGCGGGTGCATATCATGGAATTGCACGGCAGATTCGTGCGGCGGATTCATTCCGCATCCTCCGCCAGTCTCAGCCCCATGAACTGCCAGCGGTCATGGGGATAGAAGAAATTGCGATAACTGGGCCGGACATGGTCTGCCGGTGTGACGCAGGAGCCGCCGCGCAGCACCTGCTGATTGCACATGAACTTGCCGTTGTATTCACCCAGTGCGCCGGCCGGGGCCCGGTAGCCGGGATAGGCCGTGTAGGGACTGGAGGTCCATTCCCACACATCGCCGTAGAGTTGCTGCAGACCCGGCGCCGTGGCGATGCCCGGATGCAGCCGGCCGGCCTCGCGCAGGTTGCCGGCCACGGGCCGCTGCGCCGCGGCGACCTCCCATTCCTGCTCGCCGGGCAGGCGCTTTCCGGCCCAGCGGGCAAAGGCATCGGCCTCGTAGTAGCTCACGTGACAGACCGTCTCATCGGGATTGAGCGGTCTGAGGCCGCCGAGCGTGTACTGCCACCAGTCGCCATCCTGCTGCAGCCAGTACAGCGGCGCCCGCCAGCCCAGACGCTGCACCGTCGCCCAACCGTCGGACAGCCACAGTTCGGGCCGGCGATAGCCGCCGGCATCCATGAAGGCGAGGTATTCGGCGTTGATCACCGGCCGGCTGGCCAGGCGCCAGGGCGCGATGTAGACCCGATGCCGGGGCCGTTCGTTGTCGAAGGCGTAGCCGTCGCCGCCGCAGCCGATCTCCTGCACGCCGCCCGGATATTCATGCCAGTCCAGCGGCGCGGCGCGGCCTTCGGACCGCGGCAGCTCCTCGCGATAGGCCGGCAGCAGCGGATTGACCCAGAAGTTGTGCTTGAGATCGGTCAGAATCAGTTCCTGGTGCTGCTGCTCGTGGTTGAGCCCGATGGCCAGCCGCAGCGCGATATCCGGCCAGTGTTCTGCCTCCGCCTGATCGATCAGGGCCTGCATGTGTTCATCGACCCAGGCCCGGTAGCGATACACCGTGTCCAGGTCCGGGCGCGACAACAGCCCGCGCCGCGCCCGCGGGTGGTAGCCGTCGAGTTGCTCGTAATAGGAATTGAACAGGTAGCGGAAGCGCGGATTGAAGGGCCGGTAGGCGGGCAGGTATTCCTGCAGCAGGAAGGTCTCGAAGAACCAGCTCACGTGCGCCAGGTGCCACTTGGGCGGGCTGGTCTCGGTAATGCTCTGCAGCAGACAGTCTTCCGGCTGCAGCGGCCGGCACAGGGTTTCGGTCATGGCCCGTACCGCGCCATAGTCGTGCCGTGCCTGTTGCCGATCCAGCAGGGGGAGGCTGCTGCCGGCATCGCGTTCCTGCGTCAGGGTCTGACTCATGCCCGTTCCTTCAGTCGTTTCCTGCAGCGCCGTGCGGGAATCACGACGCCGGGACTGTCCCGGAGAGTGCCATGACGCCATGGCGGCTGCAAACGCAGGCGCAGAAAAGACAGGGTTATTGCAGTCCGCGCAACAGGCGCCCGCATGCAGGCATGCATTGAGGATAGTTAAACATCCAGTTTGCGCCGCAGCGCCTTGTCCTGGCCCCGGCGTTTCTTGGCTTCCAGCCGGCGCTGGCGCGCACTGCGCGAGGGCTTGGTGGGGATTCGCCGTTTCGGCGGCGTGAGCGCGCTGCGAATCAACTCGCGCAGGCGCTCCAGGGCCTGGGCACGGTTGCGCTCCTGGGTGCGTGCGGCCTGGGCCTTGATCACGAGCACCCCGTCGCGGGTTATGCGGCGGTCGCGGCGGGCGAGCAACCGCTGTTTGCAGGTCTCGGGCAGCGAGGAGGCGGGGATATCGAAGCGCAGATGAATGGCCGTGGCCAGTTTGTTCACGTTCTGGCCGCCGGCGCCCTGGGCCCGCACCGCGCTGATCTCGAGTTCCTCCTCCGGCAATGTCAGCTCGGGCGTGATCTGCAGGTCCATGGCACAGCTGCGGCCGGACTCAGTCCTTCCGCGGCCCCCCTTCTGCCGGCAGCCCCTGCAACAGGCGCTCGACCTCCTCCAGTTCCTCGGCGGTGCTGCGGGCGATGGCCGCCAGCACTTCGGCGTTCTCCAGTTGCTGCGCACGCTCCCCCGAATCGGGATCCAGGCCGGCGGCATAATCCTGCTTTATCGCATCGAGACGCTCACGCAGGGCCTCCCTGCGCTGCAGCAGCCCGTCGCGGTCGGTGTCTTCGGGATCGATCGGCATGTTCCCCTCCCAGCCTGGCGTGCAAATCTGCTAGGCTGTTGTCCAACTGAAACCATCCATGAGGATAAGCGACCATGCAACAGGATGAAAGCCTCGACAGCCCGCAGATGGACGCCGCCGATCTGTATCGCGAGGAAGTGATCACCGACCGCCGGGTGGGCAGTATCCGGGTGCTGACTCCCGTCACCGCCGAGGGCGCCACCGATCCCGGACGCACAGTGGTCTATGTGGGACAGGCACAACTGATGACCCCTGCCGGGGCTCTGCCATTGAACTTCGAGATCCCTGCCGCCACCCTGGCTGAGGCCGTGGACAAGTTCAGCGAGGCGACCGAGCAGGCCGTGGAACGCACCATGCAGGAACTCGAGGAGATGCGCCGCGAGGCGGCTTCCTCCATTGTCCTTCCCAAAGGTGGCGGTGAGGGCATGGGCGGTCCCGGAGGCGGATTCGGCGGCGGCATGCCCGGCGGCGGCTTTCAGCTGCCCTGAATGCACATCCGGAGCGGATGACAGCAACATGACAAAACCGGCGCTTTTTTACTGTACATATGCGGATGCTGGGGTAAACTGAAATTGATTGCATGAACTCAGGTGTCTGGCTTGCGCCCTCCCCACGCCGTCTTCCTCGCATGCAATCTGTCATCATCGTCAGTCAAGTGCTAGAGGTATGTTTCATGGCTACAGGTACTGTGAAGTGGTTCAACGAATCCAAGGGCTTCGGCTTCATTACTCCCGAGGACGGCGGTTCGGATGTCTTCGTGCATTTCTCGGCGATCCAGGGCAAGGGCTTCAAGACCCTGCTCGAGGGTCAGTCCGTGACCTTCGATGTCGAACAGGGGCCCAAGGGACCGCAGGCCGCGAACGTCGTGGCCCAGGGCTGAGCTCGCTGCAGCGGCAATGAGCATGCAGACCCCGCGCTAAGGTGCGGGGTTTGTTTTTTCCGGCGTGGGAAATGCGGGGCATGCATTGAATTCCGGGGAGCGGTAATATGCGGGGTCTGACGACCCATCCGCACAAGGAGCTCACATGCGCGCCCTGATCCTGTTTCCCCTCCTGCTGATCTGCAACCTCGCCGTCGCCGCCGGCGACAATGCCCCCTGGGGCACGGCGGCCGATAACCAGCTCGAGATCGAGTATGCACCGCACAAGGTGCTCTACGATGTCAGCGCCGGCAGCATGGAACAGTTCGAGGGTGTGCTCGATCGTGCCAGTTATCTGAATAATGTCTACGGCGCCGATCCGTTCGATGCCTCCATCGTGCTGGTCCTGCACGGCGGCGAGATCGACTTCTTCGCCCTGGAGAATCACGACCGCTACCGGGAACTGATGCGCCGCGCCCAGAGCCTGACGGTCGGCGGAATCATCGAGTTCCGCATGTGCCGCATTGCCGCGCGGGGCCACGGCTATGCCCCGAAGGATATACACGGCTTCGTGCAGATGGTGCCGATGGCGGATGCCGAGATCGTGCGCCTGCAGCAGGAGGAAGGCTACGCCTACATGCGCTGATTCACTCGATCTCGAGCCGGGTCAGGCGCGCACGGATCTCGCGCAGTTTCACCTTCACCCGGCGGGCATTGTCCGGTCCGATACGGATCAGTGTCTTCTGCCCGGCTGACAGCGCCTCCAGTTCGGGATCGGCGTACTGATACAACACATGCGGGCGCGCCAGCCGGATCGGGTCGCTGACCTCGGGCGTGGCCAGCAGGTGATCGATCACTTCCACCAGGCGGTCGTTGAAGTAGGCGTCGGGATAGCCGAGTTCCTCGTAGGCGGCCTGGAACAGCGGGTAATAGCGGATATAGAGCCCGGCGAAGGTCGCGGTATCCAGGGATTCCAGCAGACGGACATGGGGGATGTAGCGGCGGTAGTTCTCCGGCCGGATGAAATATTCATCCTCGCCCGCGCCGGCCCGGACCAGAAACCGCTCCGGCGCGGTCTGTACCGCCAGCTGCTTCAGTGGCAACCTGGTCCGCGGCAGATTGTCGACGGTCACCACCAGACGCCGGATGAAACCGTCGATATTGAACAATCCCAGGGCATCGCCGGCGGTGAATACGGTCTGCAGGGCCTGGGCGGCCAGCGGATCGCTCTCGCCGAGTGCGGGCAGTGGCGGCGCGGGCTCCGGTCCCGGCGCCGGCGCGGCCCCCGGCGGCGGCTCCATCCCGCCGCCGTCACCGGCATCCAGGGCCGACGACGGCTCCGGCACCGGGTACTCTGGAGCCGGGGGTTCGGCTTCCTGTATGGAGCGGGCAGGTTCGGGAGCGGGGGTGAGCGTCTGCGGCGGCGGTTGCTGCCAGAAATACAGTGCGCCCAGCACCACCAATACCACCACAATCGCCAGGATTGTCCTGTTCATATACCCCCGCCGGCTGGATCCATGTCAGGGCATTGTGCCTGATCCATCGGCCGGGGAAAATCCCGCTAACTTGCACCCGCCTCCAGTTGGCGCAGGCAGTCCAGTATCTCGTCCAGCAGATCATCAGACTCGCCGGGCGCCGGCATGTTCTCCTCCTCGGCGATCTCCAGTTCGCGGGCATCGTATTCCCAACGCCGCAGGAGTTCGATCTTCTGTGCATCATTCAGATCGGCCCGCGCCATCAGTTCGCGGGGACGGCGAAAGACCGCGGTTGGATCGAGTCGGGCGGTTTCCCATTGAGCCGCATCCATCATGTCCACCTCCGTGATTGAAATGCATGTCAAGCATAGTCGAGTTTCCAGACTGGAGTCGGCGGCTGTCGGATTCAACCCGCCGCCGGACGGGGGCTTGAAATCGGCCCGTCTCGAACAATACTTCCGGTCAGGCAGCGTGCTGACAGGCAGAGGGAAGACACATGAACCACACCGACCAGCTGATCGAACAGCACATCCGGGAGTACGAGGCACGGCTCAAGCGCATTGACGAACTCATGGCCCGGGCCGGAAGCAAGGGCGTCACACCTGCCACACATGCAGAACTGGCCGAAATCCGGGACCAGCGCCAGGCGCTGGCGGGCAAGGTCGAAACACTCAGGCAGACGCCACAGGAGCAGTGGGAAAAGGACGAGATCCGTCAGGCCGGGCCGATGGCGGTCTGGGACGTGGTGGCGCAGAAGCTCGAGCACCTGCTCGAGCGGCTGGAGAAGTAAGCCTCAGGGCAGCAGCAGACGTGGGCGCAACCAGGCCAGGATACGCTGCTCGGCCCAGTAGACCGGCCGCCAGGGGAAGCGTCCGGCGACGAAGCCGACATGACCGCCGTGCGCGGACAGCGCCAGGGTCACGCCCGGCCCCAGATCGCCGGGGTCCGGCACCGTATCGGGATACATGAAGGGGTCGTCACGGGCATGCAGGATCAGGGTCGGTGTGACGATGGCACCGACAAAGCCGGCAGCGCTGCAGCGACGGTAGTAGTCAGCGGCATCGGCAAAGCCGTTGAGCGGGGCGGTGATGCGGTCGTCGAAGGCGCGGATACTGTCGATGCCATCCAGATCCACCTCCAGCACTGCCGCCCGGTGCCGGCAGCGGCGGCGATAGGAGAATTTCAAGCGATTGAGGAGATATCTTCCATATATCCTTGAAATCCCTTTATTCATTCGCTGTACCGCAGCCTCCAGCCGGAAGGGGACCGACACGGCCACGGCGCACTCCAGACCACTGTCCGCGCCGCTTTCGCCCAGGTGCTTGAGCAGCAGGTTTCCGCCCAGGGAGAAGCCCACCGCGGCCCGTGGCGCGCAATCACGCGCGCGCAGCCAGGCCAGCACCTCGCGCAGATCGTCGCTGGCGCCGGAATGGTAACTGCGGGCCAGGCGGTTCGGCTCCTCACTGCAGCCGCGCAGGTGCATGAACCGGGCGCGGCAGCCGGCCGCGGCCAGGGCATGCAGGAGGGGGGTGGCGTAGTGGGAGCTCAGCGAGCCTTCCAGCCCGTGGATGATCAGCACCCCCGGTCCGGATTCCGGACCGCAGGCGGCCAGATCGATGAAATCGCCATCGGCGAGTTCGACTCGCTCGCGGGCCAGCGCAAGGCGCCGGGGCCGGCGCGCCAGCACCGGCCACAGGGTCTGCAGATGTGGCGATGGCAGCCACCAGGCCGGCCGGAAATCGGCCTGGTGGCGTCCCGAGGCGGTCTCAGTCGACCGGTCCATGCCGGGACGGGGAGTTGCGTGCTTACTGCCCGCCCATGACCGAGTTGCGGATCTCCATCATCTGCTGCTGCTTGTTCTGCATATCCTGCAGCAGCGACTCGGTCCTGGAATCCTCGGATTTCATCGCGGTCAGCATGGCCTGGTTCAGTTCCTGGCGGGCCGACTGCACCTGTTCCTGCTGCATGACCTGCTGCTGGGCCTGCTGGAATTCCATCACCGCCTGGCGATATTCGTCGTAGTGACCGCGGCGCTGATCTTCGGACAGGTTCTGGTCCTGGACCTTTTCCTGCAGGGCCTGGATCTGTTCGAATTCCTGCTCGGGCTGATGGCCGTTGGCGCGCATCTGCTCCATCACCAGCTGCTCGAAATCCTCCTGCTGCTGCGCCAGTTCGGGCCGTGCCTCCAGGGTCTTCTCCTGGATCGCGCCGAGTTGCTGCTGCAGTCCCTGCAGTTCGGCCTGCAGTTGCTGGAAACGCTGCACCTGCTGAGTCTGTTCCGGGCTGAGTTGCTGTTGCTGTTGCTGCGCGCCCGGAGCCGGTGACTCGGCGCGCACACCGGCGCTGCCCAGCGCCCCCGCCAGCACCACGCCCGCGGCCAGGGCCGGCAGCAGTTTGCGCAGTGACTGACTGAAATCGGAAACAAATGCCATCATGCTCTACCTCATGGTCGATTACAGCCTGTCACTGTAACAGCCTGCCCGACCGGCTTGTCAAATGAATGGCTCACAGATCACGCGGCCGCGGATCCCGCCGTCGGCAGCCGGCGCCGGCGCCTGTAGGCCAGTGCCTCTCGCGGTGTCAGTCCTGCCCACGGTAACAGGCCATGGCCGCCTCGACCGCCCTGCCGGCGTCGATCTTCGCGCCCATATCGCTGAGCACGGCATCCATCGCGCCCAGGCAGGTCAGCACGTTGGTGCGGTTGCAGGCAAAGCCCATCAGCCCCACCCGCCAGACCTTGCCGGCCAGGGCCCCCAGGCCGGCGCCGATCTCCAGGTTGTACTCCGTCAGCAGGCGCGTGCGCACGGCGGCGTCTTCCACCCCCTCGGGAATGGTGACGGCATTGAGCTGGGGCAGGCGCTCGCCTTCCGGGACCACGAAGTTCAGTCCCATGGCCTCGAAACCGGCCTTGAGCGCCTCATGATGCTTGCGGTGGCGGGTCCAGGCATTCTCGATGCCCTCCTCCTGCAGCAGCACCAGGGCCTCGTGCAGGGCATACAGGGTGTTGACCGGTGCGGTGTGATGATAGGCACGTTTGCCGCCCGAGCCCCAGTAGCCCAGCACCAGGTTCAGATCCAGGAACCAGCTCTGCACCTTGTGCCGGCGGTTCTTTACCACCTCCAGGGCGCGCTCGCTGAAGGTGACCGGCGACAGGCCCGGCACGCAGGACAGGCATTTCTGAGTGCCGGAATAGACGGCGTCCAGCCCCCACTCCCCGACCTTGAGCTCGCAGCCGCCCAGCGAGGTGACGGTATCGACGATGGTCAGACAGTCATGCCGGCGGGCCAGTTCGGCCAGGGCCTTGGCGTCCGACATGGCGCCGGTGGAAGTTTCGGCGTGAACGAAGGCCAGGATCTTCGCATCCGGATTGGCCTTGAGCGCGTCCTCGACCTTGTGCACGTCCACCGCCCGGCCCCACTCGTCTTCCACCATCACGGGGGTGGCGCCGCAGCGTTCGACGTTCTCCTTCATGCGGCCGCCGAACACGCCATTCTGGCACACGATGACCTTGTCGCCCGGCTCGACCAGGTTGACGAAACAGGTCTCCATACCGGCCGAACCGGGCGCGGAGACCGGCATGGCCAGGTCATAGTCGGTCTGGAAGGCATAGCGCAGCAGGCCCTTCATCTCGTCCATCATCTGTACGAACATCGGATCCAGATGGCCGATGGTGGGCCGGCTCATGGCCTCCAGGATGCGCGGGTTCACATCGGACGGACCGGGACCCATCAGGGTACGAACGGGGGGATGAAAGGACTGCGTCATGGTGACCTCGACTGCTGGAATAATTGACTCAAAGGCTCGGGATTCTAGCACCCCGGGCCGGGGGAATACACACAGCGACGTTACGGATTGGAGGCACGCCGCCCGGCCAGACGGCCCACCAGCAGCAGCGTCAGCAGCAGTGTCAGCCCGAGGTCATGGCGATCCTGTCCTGCGAGCATGCAGCCCCCGCCGCCGCTGTCCACGGCGGCCGAGCCGGACTGCGCGACCTGCTGCAGGGCGGCATCCAGATCCAGGATGCCGGCCCCGCAGATCGTCGTGGCGCAGGTGCTGCCCCCGGGGAAGGGCTGCGCCGAGTTGATCAGCAGGCTGGTCACGGTCGCGGGTGAAACATCGCCATCCACGGCGCGCATCAGTGCCACCGCCGCACTGACCTGCGCCGCGGCCATGCTGGTACCGTTGAAGGCCGCGTAATCATCGAACTCCGCTGTGATATCGCCCGTGTTGTGAAGGGTCAGGATCGATTCGAATCCCTCCCCGCCGGGGGCGGAAATCTCGATCTCCGCGCCGTAATTCGAATACCCGGCCCGATCGCCGGTGCGGGTGGTGGCCGCCACCGCGATCACCCCCGTACAGTTGGCCGGCAGCACACTGCTCATATCCGGCATGCCCTCGTTGCCGGCCGCCGCCACCAGCACCACGCCGCGGGCCCGGATCTGGTCGATGATGTCCTGGATGACGGGATCGCAGGAGCCGCTGCCGGCAAAGCTGAGATTGATCACATCGGCCGGGTTGGGATTGTCGGGGATCGGGTTGTCCGCCTCGTCCGTGACCGGCAGCCCGGCCGCCCAGCTCATGCCGGTGAGGATGTCGACGAAGTCCCCGCCGCACCTGCCGAAGGCACGCACCGGCAGCAGCCGGGCGCGATGATCCACGCCGACCACGCCCAGGGTGTTGTCGGCCGTCGCCAGCATGATGCCGGCCACCAGCAGGCCGTGCCAGGAACTGTCTGCCGCATCGTTGCCGTTGCCGCATTCATCCTGGGCCACCGCGTCGCCGGGGTCGGTGGGGTCGGCGTCCATGCCGTCGCCGTCATTGGCCATGAAGGGGTCGGAGACGAAGTCGTATCCGGGTAGCACGCGGCCGCTGTCCAGATCCTCGTGGCCGAGGATGCCGGTGTCGACCTGGGCGATGACCACGCTGCTGCTGCCGCGCGTGCGATCCCAGGCCTCCTGGGCATTGATGCCGTAGGTATCGAACAGATGCCACTGATTGGGATAGAGGGCATCGTTGGGCACGAACTGCGGCTGCAGGCGGCCGCCCGGCAGCTGTGCATACATCACCTCCGGCAGTGAATCGACCTGCACTGCCAGATCCGCGGCCCCGGTGCGTGGCAGGGCGGGAGTGAAATTCAGCACCAGGGTATATCCGAGACGGCGCTGAATGACGAAATCGCGCGCGAAACGCTCGCCGATCCGCTGCAGGAATGCGGTCTCATCGACGCCCTCCTGCAATCGCAGCAGAAGCCGATCATGGGTCTCCGCGGCCAGGGCGGACAGGCTGAAGCCGGCCAGCAGTACCGGCAGCACCAGACGTTTCCAGATTTCAATCACAATGCTTCTCCGGGTTCAACGACATCAATCAACTCTGTGCATGTCGGGTACTGCGCGATCGTGTGACAGAGACAGCCCTGCTTGTGCGCCGGTTCGCGCACATCCGTAGTGTATATACCACCGGCGCCGGGTTGCGACTATTCCAGCAGCCAGCAGCGGGCCCAGTGCTCCGATCCCCGCTCGAAGCGCTCGGGATAGGCCCGGCGGCAGCGTTCCATGGCCTGCGGACAGCGGGGGTGGAAATGACAGCCGGCCGGCGGATTCGAGGGCGAGGGAATATCGCCTTCCAGCCGGATCACCTCGCGCCCGCCGCCGGCATCGAGGGTCGGTACAGCCGAGAGCAGCGCCTGGGTGTAGGGGTGCTGCGGATCGGTCAGCACCCGGTCGACCGGCCCCTCCTCCACGATGCGGCCCAGGTACATCACGGCCACGCGGTCGGCGAGATAGGCCACCACTGAGATGTTATGGGTGATGAACAGGTAGGCCAGGTCAAGTTCCAGCTGCAGTCGCTTGAGCAGATTCAGGATCTGCGCCTGGACCGAGACGTCCAGCGCGCTGGTGGGCTCGTCGCAGATGATCAGCCGAGGTTCCACCGCCAGGGCGCGCGCCACGCAGATGCGCTGACGCTGGCCACCCGAGAACTCGTGCGGATAGCGTCGGGCATGTTCGGGGCGCAGCCCGACCTGATCCAGCAGTTCAGCCACTCGCCGCTCGCGCGCAGCCGTATCCGGCAGCAGGCCCTGCGCCACCATGCCTTCCTCGATGATCTCCCCGACCTGCATGCGTGGGTTCATGGAGGAGAAGGGATCCTGGAAGATGATCTGGAATTCGCGGCGCCGGCGGCGCAACGCCTCGCCGCGCAGCCGGGTCAGTTCGTCGCCGTCGAACCGCACGCTGCCGGCGGTGGGACGCAGCAGCTGCAGAATGGACTTGCCCACCGTGGTCTTGCCGCAGCCCGACTCGCCCACCAGCGCCAGGGTGCAGCCGCTGGGGATACGGATATCGACATCGTCCACGGCATAGACATGCCCGACCGTGCGCTTGAACAGCCCCTTGTGGATGGGGAAATGCACCTTGAGTCCGCTCACGTCAAGGAGCTCGCGCGGCGCGGCCGTGCGCTTGCCCAGCTTTTCGGACGCGGCGACGGCTGCGGCCGCGGCCGGATGTGGATGGTTCGGATCGTACAGATGGCAGCGCACTCCCCGCCCGCCGGTATCCTCCAGCCAGGCGGGCTCGAGCTCGCGGCAGGTCTGCCAGGCGGATTCACAACGCTCGGCAAAGCGGCAGGCATGGAAACGCTGGTTCAGGGGCGGCACGGTGCCGGGAATCACGGTCAGCGGCCGGTCGCGCTTGTCCATATCCGGCAGGGCGGCGAACAGCTTGCGGCTGTAGGGATGGCGCGGTTCCTCGAAGAAGGCCCTGCGGTCGGCCTGCTCGACGATCTGGCCGGCATACATCACCGCCACCCGGTCGGCCATCCCGGCGACCACGCCCAGGTCATGGGTGATCAGCAGCATGGCCATACCGGTCTCACGCTGGATATCGCGCATCAGCTCCAGCACCTGGGCCTGGATGGTGACATCCAGTGCCGTGGTCGGCTCGTCGGCGATCAGCAGGTCCGGCTCGCCGGCCAGCGCCATGGCGATCATCACCCGCTGCTTCATGCCGCCGGAGAGCTGATGCGGGTATTCGTCCACCCGGCGGGCGGGATCGGGGATCCCGACCAGGTCCAGCAGCTCGACGGCCCGGGCCGTCGCCGCCCGTCCCTGCAGACCCTTGTGCGCGGCCAGCACCTCGCCGATCTGACGGCCGACCGTCATCACCGGGTTGAGCGAGGTCATGGGCTCCTGGAAGATCATGGCGATGCGCCCGCCGCGGATGCGGCGCATGCCCACCTCGGGCAGCGCCAGCAGATCCTGCCCCTCCAGCAGCACCTGCCCGCCGGCGATGTGCCCGGCCGGCTGCGGCAGCAGCCGCAGCAGCGCCAGCGCGGTCATGGATTTGCCGCAGCCGGATTCACCCAGCAGCGCCAGGGTCTCGCCGCGATCGATCTCCAGGCTGATCCCGTCGACGGCGCGCACCGCGCCCTCGCCCGCGCCGAAGCGCACCTGCAGATCCCGGACTGTGAGCAGCTTGTCGGACATTATTTACCCAGTAGTGAAAGGATTTCCATTACCACAAAGTGCACAAAGGACATCAGAATACATAAAGCCCGTTTTCCGTCTCCCCGTCATCCCGGCGCAGGCCGGACAAAAGCGCGGAGCGCGTTGAACGCCCGCAGGGCGGCCCGAAGGGCGAGCGAAGCGAGTAATCCAGTAACCGCAGCGGCATCTGGATTCCCGCCTGCGCGGGAATGACGGCTTCGTGAATTTTGCGATGAAATCAAGTAAAGCAGTGTCTTTGTTTCCTTCGTGCCCATTGCGTTCCCGTCACCAGGCCCCGGACATCACCCACGCTGCTCCCGCAGCCGCGGGTCGAAGGCATCGCGGACCACATCGGAAAACAGGTTCGCCGCCAGCACCAGGGTGAACATGAAAATGAAGGCGGCCAACAGCGACCACCAGACCATGGGTTCGCGCGCCATCTCCAGGCGGGCGCGGTTGATCATGTTGCCCCAGCTGTTCATGGTCGGATCCACGCCGACGCCGACATAGGACAGTACCGCCTCGGCCAGCACCAGGCCGCTGAAGTCCAGCACCACGGCGATCAGCACGATGTGCATCACATTGGGCAGGATGTGGCGCAGGATGACCACGAAATTCGGCACGCCGAAGGCGGTGGCGGCCTGGATATAGTCCAATTCGCGCAGTTTCAGGGTTTCTCCGCGCAGCATGCGGCACAGACCGGTCCAACTGGTCACGCCGAGTATGATGCACAGGAACAGCAGTCGCAGGTCGGCCCGCTCGGCCATGGTCTCGAACAACTCCGGATGGGTATCCATGTAGACCTGCATCATCAGCACCGCGGCGGCGATCAGCAGCACCCCGGGGATGGAATTCAGCGTGGTGTAGAGATACTGGATGACATCATCCACCCAGCCGCGGAAATAGCCGGCCATGATCCCGAGCAGGACGGCGAAGGGCAGCATGATGAGAGTGGTCAGGGTACCGATGACCAATCCGGTGCGGACGCTTTTCAGGGCCTGATAGAAGACATCCTGCCCCACCTTGTCAGTGCCGAAAACGTGGTAGGCCCCGGCCAGGTTGATGCTGGCGAACAACAGCCAGAGCAGCGCACCCAGGGTCAGCAGGAGTGTGGGCAGCGGCAGCGCCGTGCCGCCGCGCAGGCTTCTGCCCAGTGCCGGGCCCAGTCCCTGCCGGTAGCGCCTGGCCACCAGGGCGGAGGTGATGAGCAGCACCAGCCCCATGCCAGCCAGGGTCTGCAGCGTGGCCAGCCCGAGACGGCGGGCGATGTCCGGTCCCCGCTCGTTTACCGGGTCGGCCAGGTGCGCCGCGCCATATTCCAGCCGCGGGTAATCCCGGACCTGGCTGCCGTCGGGGCGCTCGATCATCTCCTTCATGTACAGCCAGGCCGAGAACGGCGCCGAATAGGTCTTCTCCACCTGGGTACGCAGCGGTCCGACCAGTTTGTCGAACAGGCTCAGCACCTCGCCGGAATAATGCACCTCCTCGCCCGCCGCCTGGTCCGGAAGGGCCTCGCGGAAATGCAGCGAGTCCAGCAGCCCGATCAGAACGAAGGCCAACAGCACCACCAGCGCGGACATGCCCATGCGGCTGCGGATCACCCGCTGCCAGGGCTCGCGCAGGTGGGGCTTGCGGCGCATGTAGAGACCCGTGAAGACGATGACCGCCACCAGCAGCCAGATCAGCGCATCGGTCCAGAGGATCACCGGCTTCATGACAGGCGTATCCTCGGGTCGACCAGGGTGTAGGAGATATCGGTCAGCAGCAGGCCGAGGATGTAGAGCACCGAGCCTAGGAAGACCATGGAACGCACGATGGCGAAATCCTGATTCTGGATGGCATCGATGGTGTAGCTGCCCAGGCCCGGGATACCGAAGAAGGACTCCATGATCAGACTGCCCATGAACAGCAGCGGCAGGATGACCACGATGTTGGTCAGCACCGGGATCATGGCGTTCTTGAGCACGTGGCGGAACATCAGGCGCGGCTCGCTGGTGCCCTTGGCGCGCGCCGTACGGACATAGTCGCGGCCCAGTTCCTCCAGGAAGATGGCACGGTAGAAGCGGCCATTGCTGCCGATGGCGGCGACCACGCCGATCAGCACCGGGAGAATGGTGAACTTGAGCGCCTGCCAGCCGGTATCGAAACCGGAAATCGGCACCAGGTGCAGCATCTTGCCCACCAGATACTGACCGCCGATGATATAGAACAGCGCCGAGATCGACATCAGGACAATGCACAACACCACGCCGCCGATGTCGATGTAGCTGCCGCGGAAAAAGGCCAGCAGCAGCGCGAAGCTCAGATAGACCGCCAGCCCGATCAGCAGGGTCGGCAGGGCGATCAGCAGGCTCGGCCACATGCGCTGGCGGATATCATGGCCGATGTCACGGCCGCTGTCGGACTGACCGAACTGGAAAGCGAACAGCTTGACCGACTTCTCAAAGAAGATGGTATCGGTCAGGCTATCGACCCCGTCCGCCGCCGCATTGTACAGCAGCGGCCGGTCATAGCCGTGTTCGGCCTTCCAGGATTCGATCGCCTCAGGCGTGACCCGCTTCATGCCCAGGTGCATGCGCGCCATGTCGTCGGGGGTGTTGACCACGAAGAACAGGGCGAAGGTGATCAGGTTGACCCCGATCAATATCGGCAGGGCGTAGAGGACGCGGCGGAAGATGTAGGCCAGCATCAGTCCTGCCTTCCGCGCATGTACATGCGCCGGCGGTAGCCGATCACAGCCGGCACGGTTGCCGCCACGAGCAGGATGCCAGCCAATACCAGCGGCCACAGCATCGGCGAGTTCCACTCCCGTCGCAGACGCTGGCGCAGTTCGGTGTCAATACGCTTGTACTTGAGTGTGTTGCGCGCCATCAGATTGGGTTTGTTGTTCTTCAGCCAGGCATGATGCAGACTGAAGCTCTTGGGATAAAAGCCCCAGAGCCAGGGACCGTCACGGCGGGCAATGGCCAGCATCTCGTCGATCAGCGCCTGACGCTGCGGACCATTGTCCATGTTCTTCATCCGTTCGAACAGCCGGTCGAATTCCCCGTTGCGGTAATTGGCCGCATTCTCGCCGTTCTTCTCCGCCTTGCTGTTCTCGCCATAGAGCAGGAACAGGAAGTTCTCCGGATCCGGGTAATCGGCATTCCAGCCCCACTGGAAGATCTGCGCCGTGCCGTTGCGCATCTTGTCCTGGAAGCGGTTGTAGTCGGTGGCGCGGATCACCAGCTGAATATCAAGTTTATCGAACTGCTTGCGCAGCCAGTCCATGCGCGCCTTGTCGTCCGGCCCGCCGCCGGTGGTGTCGAAATACAGCACCAGTGGGCTGCCGGTTTCGGCGTCGCGCCCTCCGGGATAGCCGGCCTCGGCCAGCAGGCGTCTGGCCGCCTCGATCGGTCTGCGCTGCGGCTCGCCGTCGATCCAGTCATAGACATGGGGATTGATGCCGGCCTCGCCGTCACGATGGCCGAAAATCCCCGGTGGGATCGGCCCCTGCGCCGGTACGCCGCGGCCATTGAGGAAGATGGAAATGAACTCCTCGTAATCCATGGCGATGGCAATGGCGCGGCGCAGTTTGCGGGCGCGTTCGCTGTCACCGCCCACCACCGGATCGAGCATGTTGAAGCCCATGTAGAAGATGGAAGTAGCCACCGCAGTCTGCAGCCTGATGCCCTTTTCCTGCATGTCCTGCGTAAGCCCGACCTCGCCGCCCTCGCCCACCTTGATGGCCTGGTCGAAACTGTCGGAACTGATGCCGGAACTGTCGTAATATCCCTGCAGGAACTTGTTCCAGTAGGGAATCTGTTCCTTCTCCAGCTTGAACACTGCCTTATCGATGAAGGGAATGGGCTTGCCGGTGTCCTGCAGCAGCCCCGCCTCGCGGTCGCCGGGCTCGCCCTCGGCAGGATAGGTCTCGCCGCGGAAATTGGGATTGCGCTCCAGCACCATTTCCAGGTTCGGGTTGTTCACGGTCAGGCGGTAGGGGCCGGTGCCCACCGGATACCAGTCGAGTGTCAGGTTGCGTGACTTCATACCGGGCTGGGAGAAGAAATAGTCCACCTCCCACGGCACCGGCGCAAAGAAGGGCATGGCCAGCCAGTAGACCATCTGCGGATAGCGTCCCTTGATGCGGATGCGATAGGTATAGCGGTCGATGGCCTCGACTCCCGGCAGCGGATGTTCGCGCAGGTCGAGATAGAGACCGTCATTGTTCCCGTTGCTCTGCTTGAGTTCATTCCAGACCCGCCCCAAGGTGTCGGCATAGTCGGCCAGACCCACGATGTACTCGCTCATCAGGCCCAGGATCGGCGAATGCAGCGCCGGGTGGGCAAGGCGCTTGATCTGGTAGACGAAATCCGACGCCACCAGTTCCCGGCTCCCGGTATGCGGGAAATCCTGCAGGGCGTGACGGCCTTCCATCTCGCCCGGGCTCAGTTCATGGTAGAGGTACTCGCCTGCCTCATTTGCGGCAAAGGCCGGGTGCGGTTGATAGCGTATCCCCGGCCGGATTCTGATGCGGTATTCACTGTAGGCCACGTCCCCGGCCGGCGCATCCGCGGGCAACTCATTGCCTGCAGCATCCAGATACACGGGTTCGGGAACGGTCTCGGCCGAGCGCGGGATCAGCTCGTAGGGACGCTTGAGATAGTGGTACTGCAGCGGCGGCTCATAGATCTGGCCCAGGAACACCACCTCGTTGGAACTGTAGGAACGGGCCGGGTCCAGGTGCTTGGGACGTTCCTCGAAGGAAGAGTAGAGAATGTTCTCGGCCTGCTCGCCGGCGGGATAGGGACTGTTCCAGGGCTGCTCATCGCAGCCGGACAGTAGCAGCCAGCAGAGTGCGAGCAGGCCACCGAGCTGTTTTATCGGTATTGTCATGGACTTGCATTATAGCGATGTGCCAACCGGATGCAGCAAGCGATTTTGCCTCCGGCATGACCGCCCTTTCCGTGACCGGCGTTTTTCGGTACCTTACCGGGTTTCCCACATGGACATACGAAGGACAGGGTTATGGGATTTCTCGCCGGAAAACGCGCACTCATCGTCGGCCTGGCCAGCAACCGCTCCATCGCCTGGGGCATCGCCCAGGCCATGCAGCGTGAAGGCGCGGAACTGGCCTTTACCTACCAGAACGAAAAGCTCCAGGGCCGGGTCGAGAAAATGGCTGGCGAACTGGGCTCGGACATCACCCTGCCGCTGGACGTGAGTTCGGATGAGCAGATCGACAAGGTCTTCACCGAACTGGGCAAGCGCTGGGACGGCCTGGATATCCTGGTCCATTCCGTGGCCTTTGCCCCCAAGGAGGCGCTGGAAGGCAGCTTCGTCGACAGCGTGACCCGCGACAACTTTGCCACCGCCCATGACATCAGTTCCTACAGCTTCGCCGCCCTGGCCAAGGCGGCGCGTCCGCTGATGGCCGGCCGCAACGGCGCCCTGCTCACCCTGAGCTACCTGGGGGCGGTGCGCGCCATGCCCAGCTACAACGTCATGGGTCTGGCCAAGGCCAGCCTGGAGGCCAACGTGCGCTTTCTGGCCTACAGCCTGGGCCCGGAAGGCACCCGGGTGAATGCCGTCTCGGCCGGCCCGATCCGCACCCTGGCCGCCTCCGGCATCGGCAACTTCCGCAAGCTGCTGGAGTATGGCGAGCAGAACGCCCCGCTGCGGCGCAATGTCAGCATCGAGGAAGTCGGCAACGCCGCCGCCTTCCTGTGCTCGGACCTGGCCAGCGGCATCACCGGCGAGATCACCTATGTCGACGGCGGCTACAACATCGTCGGCGCGCCGGAGATGGAATAGAGGGGTTGTGAACGATTGCGGCTTCAACGCAGAGGACGCAGAGACGCGAAGGCGCAGAGTTTTTCAAAGATAAAGGTACTTGCTTCAGCTGCGTCATCCCCGCGAAGGCGGGGATCCAGCGTCTGACTATCCTGCGCAATACTGGATTCCCGCCTTCGCGGGAATGACGGAAAGAGTAATTTTCAGAGTTTCCTTAACGGCATTTTATCTTTGCGCCTCCGCGTCCTCTGCGTTATGCCCGCCGTGCCTGACCGTCCTCATCCGCAAGAATCCCCTCCTCCCCTTCCAGCCGGCCGATCACCACCGCGGCGCAGGAATCGCTGAACACGTTCACGCTGGTGCGGCACATATCCAGGATGCGGTCCACGGCCAGGATCAGGCCGATGGCCTCGGCCGGCAGGCCGATGGCGGCGAGGATGATGGTGATGGCGACCAGGCTGGCGGCGGGGATGCCGGCCACACCGACCGAGGTCAGCAGCGCGATCACCACAATGGTGAACTGCTGGGCGAAACTCAGATCCAGTCCGTAGGCCTGGGCAATGAAGATGGCGGCGACGCATTCATAGAGGGCGGTGCCGTCCATGTTCACGGTCGCGCCCAGCGGCAGCACGAAGCTGCTGGTCCGCCGTGAGACCTTCGCATTGTCCTGCACGCACTCCATGGTAATGGGCAGGGTGGCCGAGGAGGAAGCGGTGGAGAAGGCGGTCAGCATGGCCGGCGCCACGGCCCGGTAGTGCCGGCCCGGGCGCACTCGGGCAATGAGCATCAGGATCAGCGGCAGGGCCACGAAGGCATGCAGCGCCAGCGCCGCCAGTACGGTCAGGGCGAAGCTGAGCAGCGGCACGAAGGCCCCCAGACCGGTATCGGCCATGACCCGGGCCACCAGGGCGAACACCCCGATCGGGGCAAAGCGCATCACCAGGTCGGTGATGCGCATCATCACCTCATAGACGCCCTGCCAGAAGGTATACAGGCTCTCGGCATAGGGCTCCTCGATGCGGGCCATGAAATACCCGAACAGCAGGCTGAAGAAGATCACACCCAGCATCTGGCCGTTGTTGGTGGCGGCATCGATGACGTTGGGTGGGACCATGCGCAGGAATACATCGGCAATATCCCCGGCACCCCTGCCGGTCACCTGCTCCAGTTCTGCATCCGCGGCCTGCAGGCCGATGATGTCGCGTGCCGGTTCGCCGTCGACGATCCCGGGAGTGATGAGATTGACCAGGGCCAGGCCGATGAGGATGGCGATCAGGCTGGAGGCGAGATAGTACAGGAGGGTGCGGCCGCCGAGCCGGCCGAGGCTGCCGCCCTGCCCCACTCCGGCGATGCCGGAGATGATCGAGGCCATGATCAGCGGCACGATCAGCATCTTCAGGGCATTGAGAAACAGCGTGCCCAGAAAATCATAGACGGCGTAGAAGCTGACGCCGGCGATGCCGGCCTCCGTGCCGCTGAGCTGCCCGGCGATCACCGCCAGGATCAGGGCGATGAGGATCTGCCAGTGCAGGGCGAGGCGGGTCGGCATTCAGGCGATCAGTCTTCGATCAGCTGCTCGTTGAGTTCGATCTCGGCCCCGGCCTTGAGCTGCTCGACCAGCGCCTGGGCCTCGACCGAGCCGTACAGCTGCAGCAGATTACGCCGGAATCCCTGACGCTCGTTTGCGCCCACCGCCTGCAGGTCGGGCTCCTGCACGTCCCGCAACTCCAGCACGATATAGTTGCCGCTGCTGTCGGCGAATCCCTCGCGGGTCACGCTGCCGTCGGCATGGCGCGGCAGCTTGAAGGCCCGGGCGGCAATAGTCGGATCCACCCGGGGATCGCCACGCCGGATCGCGCCCGGCGTCTCCAGGTCGACATCCGGCTGCGAGGCCAGAGACTCCAGATCGGCCTCGCCGCCTTCCAGCTGCCCCAGCAGGGCCTCGCCCCGCTCCTGCAGCTGCTCGGCGGCCTGCTCGCGCGCCAGGCGCTGACGGATATCATCCCTGACCGCTTCCAGCGGCTGCGGCTGCGACGGCTGGTGTTCGGCCACCCGCACCACCAGCACATGATTGGGTTCGACCTCCAGCGGCTGGCTGTTGTTGCGCTGATCCAGCACGTCCTCGCTGAAGGCGGCAGCCAGCACCTGCTCGTACTGCCCGATACCGGCGCCACCGGTCTCGGTGATCCAGTCGCTGGTCCGGATCTCCAGGCCCAGTTCGTCGGCGGCAGGCTGCAGTGAATCCGGAATCTCGAAGGTCAGCTGCGACAGCCGGTCGGCGATGTCATAGAAGCGCTGCTCGGCCTCGTCCTGGGTGGCGCGACGGTACAGTTCATCGCGCATTTCCTCGAAGCCCGGCACCTCCTTGGCACGCACGTCGGTCACCTCGATGACGTGAAAACCGAAGGGCGTGCGTACCGGTTCGCTGATCTGACCCGGTTCCAGCGCAAAGGCCGCCGTCTCGAACTCGGGCACCATGAAGCCGCGGCTGAAGAAACCCAGATCCCCGCCCTGGGCGGCGGAACCGGGATCGTCGGATTCGGCCCTGGCCAGTTCGGCAAAATCGGCGCCTTCCTGCAGCTGCTGACGGATGGCACGGGCACGGTCGCGCGCCGCGGCCTCGGCTGCCGCGCCGGCATCCTCGGGCAGTTCGATCAGGATATGCCGCGCACGCAGCTGTTCGTCGCCGGCAAGACGTTCCTTTTCTGCCTCGTACAGTTCGCGCAGACGGGTCTCGTCGATACTGATCTCCTCACGCAGACCTTCCAGCGTGAGTTCGATATAGCTCAATCGAACCCGTTGCGGTTCCACGAACTGCCCGCTGTTGTTCTCGTAATAGGCGGCAATCGCCTCCTCGCTGACCTCGACCTGCTCGAGCCGCGGTGCCAGCGACAGGCGCAGGAAGGCAATCTCGCGCATCTGGTTCTGCAGGCGCAGCCCCTGGGTGACGGCCGCATCCGTGACGATGCTGGAGGTGGAGACACTGTTGACCAGTTGGTTGATCAGCAGCGAGCGGCGCAGCTGGTGCTCGTACAGCGATGGCGACATGCCCTGCTGGGACAACAGGTTCTTGTAGCGTTCGGGATCGAATTCGCCGTCGACCTGGAAGCTGCTGTCGGCATGGATGCGGGCGGCAAGATAGCTGTCACTGATGCTCAGGCCGTAATCATCGGCAGCCTGCAGCAGCAGTTCCTCCTCGACCAGGCGGTCGAGCACGGCACGCTTGAACTCCGGGGTACTCAGGATGGCACGATCGAAGCGTTCGCCCAGCATGGCCTGCATGCGATTGGCCTGCTGGCGCAGCCCCAGACGGTACTGGTCGGTGCTGATCTCGGTATCATTGACCTTGGCCGCGTAGGTCTGGGCACCGCCGCGCAGATAGGAGTCCACCCCCCACAGGGCAAAGGTGACGGAGATCAGGCCGACGATGACCCAGGCGATGATGCCGGTAACGCGGTCGCGAATGGCTTGCAGCATGATGTATTCCCGGATTGATTATCCAAAAAAACATAATAGCCACGGAATACACGGAAAACACTGAAAAAATTAGCACTCCGTCATGCCCCTGGCGTCAAAGCCGGCATGGAGGTGGAACCATACTGGTTTGCGCAAAGGGCAGTATAAATCGCTGCGATCAGGCCTCTACGTCGTCCGTGAAAGAGGGAATCCAACCACGTCGGTTTCTGGATTACTCGCTGCGGGCGTTCAACACGCTACGCGTTTTTCCGGTCTGCGCCGGAACGACATGCAGCGGGCCAGACAGAGCCGCTATCTAAGTTTCTGCCCTTGTATTTCCGTGCTTTCCGTGTATTCCGTGGCCATCAATGATTTTCAGGCTTATAAAGCGGCACACGAAGTGGGCAACTGTACAAACAAAAAGGGCGCCTCGCAAGGCGCCCTTCGATGTAGTGGCGGACCGGACGGGACTCGAACCCGCGACCTCCGGCGTGACAGGCCGGCATTCTAACCAGCTGAACTACCGGTCCGCAGTTTGGTGGGTGCTGAGGGGATCGAACCCCCGACCCTCGCCTTGTAAGGGCGATGCTCTCCCGGCTGAGCTAAGCACCCTCAAAAGCAGATGGCACTCCGGTTCGCCCTATTTTGCTTTCTCAGAGCCCTCCCAATCAACCAAGGCAAGGCACAGTCCGCAGGGAATGGCTCATCCCTTTCCAAGGGCTGTAACACAGCCTTGGTTGATTGGGAGGGCTCCCTTCGGGCGACACGAGAAACGGCCATCTGCTGCGTTGCACACACTTGAAAGGGGATCCCCTTCCGGCGCGCGTGCGCCTTGCATCTCGCCGTTTCTCGTGTCGCTGAGAATGCAAAATAGGGCGAAACGAAGTGCTTAGTTTACGGCATCCTTCAGCGCTTTTCCAGCCTTGAATGCGGGCGCCTTGGAGGCGGCAATCTGGATGGTCGCGCCGGTCTGCGGATTGCGGCCCTGGCGGGCGGCGCGCTCGCGAACCTCGAAGGTACCGAAGCCGACCAGGCTGACCTGCTCCCCCTTCTTCAGGGCACCTGTCACGGAATCCAGCACGGCATCAACCGCGCGGGTGGCATCGGCCTTGGACAGGTTCGCGGCATCGGCAACGGCGTCAATCAGTTCAGCTTTATTCATAATCTACCATTCCCCCTTGGATTTGGGATGTGATGAGAAAGAAATCGAGAGCGGCCAGTTTTAGCCCGCATTTCTCACCGCTAATCTACTGCGACCGCCGATGCAGTTGTATCTGCAGCGCGTACTCGCTCCAGCCGGCTTGACGTAGTGTCAGCTACGCCGGCGCCGTCCTGCACTGCGTGCGCCCTGCATCTACAACTGCATCGACGCCCTCGCGACGATCCGCGGTAAGAAATCCGGACTTAGACTCGCAATCCGTAATCGGATATGCCGGAGTCGGATATAGTCGATATGAGATTACAAATATCGTGGCACGCGGCTTTTATACAAGGCCGCTTCGGAACTGTCAATAAAGGTATTCCCGTTTTCCGCTGCGGCGTTCGGTCTGTTGTGCAGGCGCAAAAGAGAAGCGCGTCGTCAAAAAGACAACGCGCTTCGTTTTACATTGACTTATCTACCGGAGTTAATGTGCCCTGACACGCGAGCCCTTGGGCTTGCTCTTGGACTTTTTCTTTTCCGGCAGCGTTTCCTGCTCGGCTTCCGTCTCGGAGGTGCGCGGAGTCGGCATGTGATGCAGCGCCACTTCCAACACCTCGTCGATCCACTTGACCGGAATGATCTCCAGTTTGTCCTTGACGTTTTTCGGAATCTCCGCCAGGTCCTTCTTGTTTTCCTCGGGAATCAGCACCGTGGTGATACCGCCGCGGTGTGCGGCCAGGAGCTTCTCCTTCAGACCGCCGATCGGCAGTACCTCGCCCCGCAGGGTGATCTCGCCGGTCATGGCGACATCGGCCCGCACCGGGATCTCGGTCAGCGCCGAGACCAGCGCGGTGCACATGCCGATACCGGCACTGGGACCGTCCTTGGGCGTGGCGCCCTCGGGCACGTGCACGTGGATATCGAATTTGTGGTAGAACTCGGGATCGATGTCCAGCATGTCGCAGCGGCTGCGCACCACCGTGGTGGCGGCCTGGATGGACTCCTTCATCACGTCGCCGAGCTGACCGGTATGGGTCCAGCGACCCTTGCCCGGCACGACCGCTGACTCGATGGTCAGCAGTTCGCCGCCGACCTCGGTCCAGGCCAGACCGGTGACCTGACCAACCTGATCGTTCTCCTCGGCCCGGCCGTAGCGGAACCGGCGCACGCCCAGGTACTTGTCCAGGTTCTTCGGCGTGACACTGACGGTCTTGTCGCCATCGCCCTTGAGCAGCAGCTCCTTGACCACCTTGCGGCAGATCTTGGCCACCTCACGCTCCAGGTTACGCACTCCGGCCTCGCGGGTGTAGTAGCGCACCGCGTCGCGCAGGGCCGCCTCGCTGACCTTGATCTCGTTCTCCTTGAGACCGTTGGCCTTGATCTGCTTGGGCAGCAGATAACGCCTGGCGATGTTGATCTTCTCGTCCTCGGTGTAGCCGGGGATGCGGATCACCTCCATGCGGTCGAGCAGCGGCCCCGGGATGTTCAGCGAATTGGCCGTGGCCACGAACATCACGTCCGACAGGTCGAAGTCGACCTCCAGGTAGTGATCGGCGAAGGTGTTGTTCTGCTCGGGATCCAGCACCTCCAGCAGTGCCGAACTGGGATCGCCGCGGAAGTCCATCGACATCTTGTCGATCTCATCCAGCAGGTACAGCGGGTTGCGCACGCCGACCTTGGACATGTTCTGCACCACCTTGCCCGGCAGCGAACCGATGTAGGTCCGCCGGTGGCCGCGGATCTCGGCCTCGTCGCGCACGCCGCCCAGCGAGGTGCGCACGAACTTGCGATTGGTGGCGCGGGCGATGGAGCGGCCGAGCGAGGTCTTGCCGACACCGGGCGGGCCCACCAGGCACAGGATCGGGCCTTTCAGCTTGCGCACGCGCTGCTGTACGGCGAGGTATTCAAGGATGCGTTCCTTGACCTTCTCCAGGCCGTAGTGATCCTCATCCAGGATCTTCTCGGCATTGGCCAGGTCATGACGGATCTTGGTCTTCTTCTTCCACGGCACCGAGACCAGCCAGTCGATGTAGTTGCGCACGACCGTGGCTTCGGCTGACATCGGCGACATCAGCTTGAGCTTGTTCAGTTCGGCCTCGGCCTTCTCGCGGGCTTCCTTGCTCATGCCCGCCTTTTCGATCTTGCGCTGCAGGTCCTCGATCTCGTTGGGCGCGTCCTCCAGTTCACCCAGCTCCTTCTGGATGGCCTTCATCTGCTCGTTGAGATAGTACTCGCGCTGGCTCTTCTCCATCTGCTGCTTGACGCGGCCGCGGATGCGCTTCTCGATCTGCATGATGTCGATTTCGCCCTCGATCAGCCCCATCAGATGCTCGAGGCGCTCGCGCACGGAATCGATCTCGAGGATCTTCTGCTTCTCCTCGAGCTTGAGCGACATGTGGGCGGCGATGGTATCGGCCAGGCGGCTGGCATCCTCGATCCCGGACAGGGAACTGAGGATCTCCGGCGGCACCTTCTTGTTCAATTTCACATACTGATCGAACAGGGTCATGAGCGAACGCATCAGGACCTCGACCTCGCGTTCGTCCTTGATGGTATCGCCGACCCGATCGATCGCGGCGGAGAAATATTCGTCGGTTTCGACAAAGGACTTCACCCGGGCGCGTTCGGCGCCCTCGACCAGCACCTTGACGGTGCCGTCGGGCAGCTTCAGCAGCTGCAGGATGCTCGACAGGGTCCCGATCTCGTGGATATCGTCGACCTGGGGATCATCGACCTCGGCGCTCTTCTGAGCGACCAGCAGGATCTTCTTGTCGCTCTGCATGGCCAGATCCAGCGCCTTGATCGATTTCTCGCGGCCCACGAACAGCGGAATCACCATGTGCGGATAGACCACGACGTCGCGCAGCGGCAGCACGGGAATCGCGGTAGTGGTGGATTCGCTCATCTCGGTTGTCTTGTCGTCTTGCTCCATGCTGGAGTTCCTCTCATCGGAGTGTGTCGTCACGTCCCTTTGCCCGGGTGGCCTTCCTGGCCGTCTGGATCAATATGCGGCCGGCGGGGGATGTATTCAATCCCGGCGCTCACAGGGAATTACGCAATATTCGCGCCAGACAGGGAAATGGGTGATTGGCCCCGGATGGGGCAGCGGCAGAGTCGAAAATGTGTGCCTTTTGAGCCACTTTCAGACGTGCCCTGGTGACTGCGGGTGAATGACGCGGCGCCGGAAGCCCGGCACCGCGCAAGGGTCAGGCGGTCTCAGTCGGAGACCGCGCGCTGCTCGGAGGAGTCGTAGACGATGTAGGGCTCGGAGTCACCGGTGATGACGCTCTCGTCGATGACGACCTTGCTGACGTTTTCCATCGACGGCAGGTCGTACATGATATCGAGCAGCACGCTCTCCAGGATGGTGCGCAGACCGCGGGCACCGGTCTTGCGCTCCATGGCCTTGCGCGCCACGGCCCGCAGGGCATCCTCACGGAACTCGATCTCCACGCCTTCCATGTCAAACAGCTTGTGGTACTGCTTGGTGATGGCGTTCTTGGGCTCGGTCAGGATGCGGATCAACGCGTCCTCGTCCAGTTCCTCCAGGGTGGCCACCACCGGCAGACGACCGACGAATTCCGGGATCAGGCCGTAGTGGATCAGATCCTCCGGTTCCACGTCGGAGAGGATCTCGCCGACGTTGCGACGGGTGTCCTTGCTCTTGACCGTGGCGGAAAAGCCGATGCCGCCCTTCTCGGAACGGTCCCGGATCACCTTGTCCAGGCCGGCGAAGGCGCCGCCGCAGATGAACAGGATGTTGCCGGTGTCGACCTGCAGGAACTCCTGCTGCGGATGCTTGCGTCCGCCCTGGGGCGGCACCGAGGCGATGGTGCCCTCGATCAGCTTCAGCAGGGCCTGCTGCACACCCTCGCCCGAGACGTCGCGAGTGATGGACGGATTGTCAGACTTGCGTGAGATCTTGTCGATCTCGTCGATGTAGACGATGCCGGTCTGGGCCTTGTCCACGTCGTAGTCGCACTTCTGCAGCAGCTTCTGAATGATGTTCTCGACATCCTCGCCGACATAGCCCGCCTCGGTGAGCGTGGTGGCATCGGCGATGGTGAAGGGGACGTTGAGCAGGCGCGCCAGGGTCTCGGCAAGCAGGGTCTTGCCCGAACCGGTGGGACCGATGAGCAGGATGTTGCTCTTGGACAGTTCCACCTCGTCCTTGCGCTGGCGGGCCTCCATGCGCTTGTAATGGTTGTAGACGGCGACCGAGAGCACCTTCTTGGCCCGTTCCTGACCGATGACGTACTCGTCGAGGACCTCATCGATCTCCTTGGGCTTGGGCAGCTTGCTGCCGCCCGTCGTGGATTTCTCCTGCATCTCCTCGCGAATGATGTCGTTGCACAGCTCGACACATTCGTCGCAGATGAAGACGGACGGCCCGGCAATCAGCTTGCGCACTTCATGCTGACTCTTCCCGCAGAAGGAACAGTACAGCAGCTTGCCATCATCCCCCTTGCCGGTTCGATCGTTGCTCATATTCGACCCTCTATACGCCCACGGCGTCGTTCAGTGCATCTCACAGGGACCATTCAACACCTTCTTGCCCGGTATGACAAGCAATCCCTGCGCCAGTTCAGGGTTTTTCCGCTGCCTCAGTCCTCGCTGGCACGGCGCTCCAGCACTTCGTCGATCAGGCCGTAGTCACGGGCCTGTTCGGCGCTCATGAAGCGGTCCCGGTCGGTATCCTGCTGGATCTGCTCGATCGGCTGGCCGGTATGGTCGGCCAGGATGCTGTTCAGACGCTCGCGCACCAGCAGGATCTCGCGGGCATGAATATCGATGTCGCTGGCCTGCCCCTGGAAGCCGCCCAGCGGCTGGTGGATCATGACCCGGGAATGCGGCAGGCAGTAGCGCTTGCCCTTGGCGCCGCCGGCCAGCAGCACCGCGCCCATGCTGGCCGCCTGGCCGATGCACATGGTGCTGACATCGTTCTTGATGAACTGCATGGTGTCGTAGATCGCCAAGCCCGCCGAGACCGAACCACCCGGAGAATTGATATAAATGTGGATATCCTTGTCGGGGTTTTCCGATTCCAGAAACAGCAGCTGTGCGACCACCACGTTGGCCATGTAGTCCTCGACCGGGCCGACGATGAAGACCACCCGCTCCTTGAGCAGACGCGAGTAGATGTCATAGGCGCGTTCCCCCCGCGCCGTCTGCTCGATCACCATCGGCACCAGATTCAGCGCCCGTGCATGCTGGGCGCCGCCGTTCATAGTCGTATCGGTCATGTGGAAGATTTCCTTTAGCTGTTCGCAGCCTGTCTGAGTTCGATCAGTTCCTCGAAAGAATAAGGCTTTTCAACGACTTTCGCCTGCTCCAGGATCCAGTCCATGACCTGCTCCTCAAGCACCAGGGTCTGGGCGCTGGACATGGCCTCCTGGTTGCCGTAGTACCACTGGATGACCTCCTGGGGGTCCTCGTAGCCGGCGGCGATGGTCTCGATCAGGCTGCGCATCCGGTCCTGATCGACCTGGATGTTGTTGGCCTTGACCACCTCGCCGATGAGCAGGCCCAGCAGCACCCGGCGTTTGGCCTTGTCCTGGAACAGTTCGCGCGGCAGGTTGAAATTCTGGCCCTGCTGGCCCAATTGCATCTGCATGTCCTGTGCCAGGCGGTCGGTCTCCTCCTCGATCAGCGCGGCGGGCACCTCGATCGGGTTCTTCTCGATCAGCGCCTCGAAGGCCCGATCCTTGAGCACCGCCTTGCGGGCATTCTCCAGTTCGCGCTCCATGTTCTTGCGCACTTCCTCACGCAGGCCCTCGACCCCGCCCTCGGTCACACCAAGCGTAGCGGCGAAGTCCTCATCGATCTCGGGCAGCTTCTGCGCCGAAACCTGCTTGACCTTGACGTCGAAGCTGACCGCCTTCCCGGCGAGCGCCTCGCTGTGGTAATCCTCGGGGAAGGTCAGATCGAGCTGCTTCTCCTCGCCCGGCTTGAGGCCGACGAGTCCGTCCTCGAATCCGGCGATCATGCGGCCGGAGCCGATCTCGATCGTCATGTCGCTGCCCTCGCCGCCCTCGAACGGCTCGCCGTCCAGGGTCCCCCTGAAATCGATCACCACCTGGTCGCCCTGCCCGGCGGCGCGCTCGACCGGCTCCCAGGTCGCGCGCTGACGGCGCAGCTTGTCCAGCATCGCGTCGACGTCGGCAGCGTTGATCTCGGTGGCCGGTTTCTCGATCTCCACCCCCTCGAGCGAGGCCAGTTCAACCTCGGGATAGACCTCGAACACAGCGGTGAATTCCAGGTTCCGGCCCGGCTCGATCTCGCCGGGTTCGATGCGCGGCCCGCCGGCCGGACGCAGCCCCTCCTGGTTCAGGGCCTCCTGGTAGCTGGAGTTCATCAACTCGCTGGCCACCTCCATCTGCACCTGACGGCCGTAGCGCTGGCGCACCACCTTGAACGGCACCTTGCCGGGGCGGAAACCGGAGATGCGTGCCGTCCGTGCCAGCGACTTGAGGCGACTCTCGATCTCCTGATCCAGCCGCTCGGCCGGCACCTCAACCTTCATCCGCCGTTCGAGCGGCCCTGAATTCTCGACTGAAACCTGCATTTTTTACCTCTATTATCAACCTGCCTCCCGGGCCGTACCGGACCGGGGGCAGTGTCTCTCAGATCCCGGCTCTGCGAGCCTGCCTTCTTTGCGGGACGTCACGTTCCGCCCATCTGGTGCGAAAGGAGAGACTCGAACTCTCACGGGTTACCCCACTGGAACCTAAATCCAGCGCGTCTACCAGTTCCGCCACTTTCGCGCAGACAGCCCCGGAACGGATCCCGGAACTGTTACCCTCAGACCGCGGATTATAGCGTGCCGGGCAGGCCGCGCGAACCCTATAAATATTGATGAGAATACGAAAAATTTCCGTGCGGGACGACACGCTGCGTGTCGGGGGAAGGGAAAATGGTGGGCCGTCAGGGACTCGAACCCCGGACCAAGTGATTAAGAGTCACCTGCTCTACCAACTGAGCTAACGGCCCAAATTCCGCTGGAATTATACCGGCGCGCACGCGCCCCGACCAGTCTTTCAATGAACTTTTTAATCGTTCCGGCCGGTATCGGCCGGTCTGATATTGGGGTGGACGATGGGAGTTGAACCCACGACCGCAGGAGTCACAATCCTGTGCTCTACCAACTGAGCTACGCCCACCATTGATCTGGCCCCGGTCCGACAACGGGATCGGCGGCCCTGCACCACCACACGGGTGTGGCAGATGGTACCCCGGGAGGGAATCGAACCCCCGACCTAGGGCTTAGAAGGCCCTTGCTCTATCCGACTGAGCTACCGGGGCGCTGTTGGTCGGGGTAGAGGGATTTGAACCCCCGACATCCTGCTCCCAAAGCAGGCGCGCTACCAGACTGCGCTATACCCCGGTAAGCCGGCTCTCCCGGCCTGTATCGCGAGTCCGGCCCGGCGGGCCTGCCTCCACTGACTGAATCCCGGCCGGGGCAAGGGCGCAGATAATACGCCGCCCCCACCATTGGCGTCAATTCGCCGACCGCGCCAGGGCAGGACTCTGCCTTGATGGCACGCGCGAGCGCGTGCGAGAATGCCCGGCTTTCCCGGCTGGTTGAACAAGGACACACCGATGGCTGCGCAGTTGATCGACGGCAAGGCGATTGCGGCAAGCGTTCGCGGCGACATCAAGTCGCGGATCGATGCCCGACTGGCCGCCGGCAAGCGCCGCCCGGGCCTGGCCGTGGTGCTGGTCGGCACCGACCCGGCCTCCCAGGTCTACGTGCGCAACAAGCGCCGGGCCTGCGAGGAGGCCGGCGTGCTGTCCCAGGGCCACGACCTGCCGGAGTCGACCACCGAGGCCGAGTTGCTGGCCCTGATCGACCGCCTGAACGCCGATCCCGAGATCGACGGCATCCTGGTCCAGCTGCCCCTGCCCCCGCACATCGACACCGAGACCGTGGTCGAGCGCATCCGCCCGGACAAGGATGTCGACGGCTTCCACCCCTACAACCTCGGCCGCCTGGCCCTGCGCATCCCCATCATGCGGCCCTGCACACCCTATGGCGTGATGACCCTGCTGCGCGAGATCAATGAGGGTTTCTATGGCCGTCGGGCCGTGGTGGTGGGCGCATCCAACCACGTGGGTCGGCCGATGGGGCTGGAACTGCTGCTGGCGGGCTGCACCGTCACCACCTGTCACCGCTTCACGCAGCACCTGGACTGGCACGTCGGCCAGGCCGACATCCTGGTGGTGGCCGTGGGCAAGCCGGGGCTGGTACAGGGGGAATGGATCAAGCCGGGGGCGACCGTGATCGATGTGGGCATCAACCGCACCGAGGACGGCAAACTGATCGGCGATGTCACCTTCGATGCGGCCTGCGAACGCGCCGCCTGGATCACCCCGGTGCCGGGCGGCGTGGGGCCGATGACCGTCGCCACCCTGCTGCAGAACACCCTGCTCGCCGCCGAGCGGTTCCACGACAGCGACTGAGTTGTTTCTCCTTCACCGCCGTAGGATGGGTGGAGCGTAGTGCACCCCATCGTTAACCGGCATGAAGATGGGTTACGTCGCAGGTTTTGTAGGATGGGTGAAGCGCAGCGTAACCCATCGGTACCCGACGTGAAGATGAGCGCCGCGCAGATTCAGCCGCAGTCGCGTGCCGCCACCTGGCTGAGCCCGCGCGAGGCCAGCAATTCGTCCAGGGGCCGCGGCCGGCCGATACCATAGCCCTGCGCATAATTCACACCCAGCGCCTGCAGCGATGCACGGATGGCGTCGTTCTCGACGAACTCGGCAATGGTCTGGATGTTCATTACATGGCCGACATTGTTGATGGCCTCGACCATGGCATGATCGATGGGATCCTCCACCATATCGCGCACGAAGCTGCCGTCGATCTTCAGGTAATCCACTTCCAGGTTCTTGAGATAGGCGAACGAACTCAGTCCGCTGCCGAAATCATCCAGCGCGAAGCGGCAGCCCAGCGTCTTGAGTTGCTTGATGAAGCGCGCGGCCCGGCGCAGATTGGCGATGGCCGCGGTCTCGGTGATCTCGAAGCAGAAACGGCTGGCGGGCACGGGGGAGTCGGCGATGCGGCGAAGCAGATAGCGCAGGAATTCATCCTCACCCAGCGAACGACCCGAGATATTGATGGTCCAGACCGCCTCGCGCAGCGGTCCGCGCTCAATGGTCGCGGCGGTATCCAGCACCCGGTCGATCACCCAGCGGTCGACCTCGGGCATCATGTTGTAGCGCTCGGCGGCGGGAATGAAGGCCATGGGCGGAACCTCCTCGCCGCTTTCGTCGCAGATGCGCAGCAGGATCTCGTAATGCACCGGCAACGAGGGATCGCTGACCGGCTCGATGACCTGGGAATAGAGCACGAAACGGTCTTCCTCGATGGCCTTGCGAATGCGGGCCACCCAGCGCATCTCGCCCTGACGGCGCTTGAGTTCGTGGTCGTCGGGCTTGTAGACGTGGATGCGGTTGCGGCCGCTGTCCTTGGCGGCATAACAGGCAACATCGGCAGCACTGTAGATCTCGGTCATGTTGTGAATCGAGGCATTGACCGTGACCACGCCGATGCTCACCCCGATCTCGAAGCTGTGTTCCTCATGCACGAAACGGAAGTCGCGCACCGTCTTGCGCAGATCCTCGGCAACCCGCCGTGCCTGTTCCAGCGTACAGTGCATCAGCAGTACGCCGAATTCATCGCCGCCGAGACGGGCGAGAATGTCGGCATCGCGGATGCGTGATTGCAGCAGGACGGCGATCTGGCGCAGCAGCTCATCGCCGGCGATATGGCCGCAGGTGTCGTTGACCAGCTTGAACTGATCGAGATCGAGGTAGCACAAAGCGTGCTCGTCCCCGCGCAGACGCGACTCCTCGATGGCCTCCTTCAACCGCTGCTCGAACTCGCGGCGGTTGTACAGACCGGTCAGCGCATCGTGAGTGGCCTGATAGGACAGCTGGCGCGCCAGCTTGCGGGCATGGCCGACGTCGTGGAACACCATCACCGCGCCGATGATCCCGCCACTGCGGTCACGGATCGGGGCTGCAGAGTCGGCAATCGCCACCTCCTCGCCGTCGGCACGCACCAGCACGGTATGATCGGCCAACTCCAGGATCTCGCCGCACTTCAGGCACTGATCCACGGGGTTTTCCACCGGTTGGCGGGTGTTCTCATTGATCAGCTGCATGATTTCGCTGAGCACCTTGCCCTGCACCTCGTGCAACTGGTAGCCGGTCAGACGCTCGGCCACCGGATTCAGATACTCGATGCAGCCGGCCTCGTCGGTGGTGATCACGGCATCGCCGATGGAATGCAGCGTGACCTCGACCCGCTCCTTTTCGTGGTACAGGGCCGATTCCGACTCGCGCACCCGCGCCAGCGCATCCTTGAGTTCGTCCTGCTGCACCAGCAGGTAATCCAGCGCCTTGTTGAAGAACTTGCCGAGAAAACCGAACTCGTCCTGACGGGTCTCGTCGAAGCGTGCCTGCTCGTCGCCGACGGTGAAGCGCTGGGCCGTGGTCACCATGCCGAGGAAGGGCTGAGTCAGCAGACGCTGGAGTATCCACTGGAGGATGAAGCCGAAGGCGGAGAACAGAACGCCCATGGTGATGAGCAGTTCCTTGCGCAGGCGTGCGACCTCGGCCTCGACCGACGGCAGGTACATCACCACACGCTGCAATCCGCTGCTGACGGGGATGCCGTCCGGGGTCTGCAGGGTCTGTTCATGGTAGTGGGACTCGCCGCTGATGCGGCCGAACCGCAGCAGCCGGTTCTCCAGAACGATCTCGGCACCCAGCAGGCCGTGCGCATCGATCAGCGTATCGATGCGGGGTGACAAGACCTCCGGCGAAGCCGCCTCCTGCCGGACCAGCAGGTCGGCCACCGCCTCGGTGAAGCGGTTGCTCTGCAGGGCATGGCGACCGCGGATGTTCTCCTCCAGCGTGCGCATCTGGAACAGGGTCAGAATCAGGCCGACAAAGACCGTGCCCCAGAACACGATACCGGTAATCTTGGTGGGAAGGCGCGCGCGCAGTTGTTGAGTCGTATCCTGCATGGTCTCTATCGCGGCCTCTCAGATCGTGGGCACGACTGCGCTCCGGAAAGCCGGGTGGGCGCGGACCTGTACAGCGAAGCGGACAGCGGCAGACGGCTCAACGAAAACCCGCGTATTTGAGCGAAATCAGCACCGGACACACCCCGCTGATCCCCGCCCCCAGGATGGCGAATCCCATGAACCAGGGAAAGAACCACAGCATTTCGGCGAACACGAAAACCGACAGGATCAGGAACAGCGAGACCACGATGCGCCAGGCCCGCTCGGCATCGAAGGGCAGCCGGCAGCGATGCTGGCTGGCCGCGAAGTCATCGCACTCGGACGCGCCGCTGCCGTCATTGCCGGCCAGGCGCCCCAGCACCAGCGGCAGCCGCAGGTTGGTCACCCCTTCCAGCAGCATCACCACGATGAGCGCCAGGATCAGCCCCTGGAACTCGAAGTACAGCGCCACCAGCAGCAGCGTGCCCAGCAGTGCACGATAGCTTCGATCGGTCATGTGCCTCCGCCTGCTCAATGCCCGGCCGATTCCCGGCTGGGCCCTGTGAATGTAACTTTATGTTTTTTTGGTATAAAGCTTCTATCTTTGTATAGCGGCGGGGGCCGGGAAATCTTGATGGAACGGGTCTAAATCAGAACGGGGGCGGGGAGCGCGCAACCGGACACTGTCGTGGCAATCGCCGCCCGGATCAGGCGCGGCGCCAGCTGGTGCCTTCAGGGCCATCCTCGAGCAGCACACCCCGGGCCTTGAGTTCATCTCGGATGCGGTCGGATTCGGCCCAGTCCTTCTCCGCCCGGGCCCGGCGGCGCTGCTCGATCAGTGCCTCGATCTGCCCGGCATCCAGTTCGTCCTCCCCCGTCGCGCCGGCCCCGCGCAGGTAGTCCTCCGGATCGGCCTGCAGCAGACCGATCACCCCGCCCAGGTGACGCAGGGTGGCAGCCAGCACGGCGGCGCGTTCGGGGGCCTCGCGCTTGGCCCGATTGAGCTCACGCGCCAGTTCGAACAGCTGGGCGATGGCCTCGGGGGTGTTGAAATCGTCGTCCATACGGGCACGAAAATCCGCCACTGCCTGTGCGCCCGGCCCGCCGGCCGGGCTGACGCCGCGCAGGGCGGTATACAGCCGGTCCAGGGCGCCCCGGGCCTTGTGCAGATTGTCCTCGGTGTAGTTCAGCGGACTGCGGTAGTGGCTGCTGAGGATGAAGAATCGCACCACCTCGGCCTGGAACTGTGACAGCACCTCGCGCACGGTGAAGAAGTTGCCCAGCGACTTGGACATCTTCTCCTCGTCGACCTGCACGAAGCCGTTGTGGATCCAGTAGTTGACGAAGTGGCAGCCGGTCGCCGCCTCGGACTGGGCGATCTCGTTCTCGTGATGCGGGAACTTGAGATCCATGCCGCCGCCATGGATATCGAAATGCGCACCCAGGCACTCGGTGGACATGGCCGAACATTCGATGTGCCAGCCCGGCCGGCCCGGTCCCCAGGGCGAGTCCCAGCTCGGTTCGTCCGGCTTGGCCGCCTTCCACAGCACGAAGTCCAGCGGATCGGCCTTGGCCTCTTCGACGTCGATGCGGGCACCGGCACGCAGCGAGTCAGGCTTCTCGCCGGACAGGCGGCCGTAGGTCTCGAACCGGCTGACATCATAGTAGACGTCGCCGTTGCCGGCCTGATAGGCATAGCCCTTCTCGACCAGGGTGGTGATCATGTCGATGATGCCCTGCATCGACGTGGTTGCGCGCGGCTCATGATCGGGCGGGAGCACGCCGAGGGCGGCACTGTCCTCGTGCATGGCGTCGATGAAGCGCCCGGTGAGATCCTGAATGGTCTCACCCTTGTCGTTGGCCCGCTGGATGATCTTGTCGTCGATGTCGGTGATGTTGCGCACATAGGTCAGCTCAAAGCCCAGTTCGCGCAGATAACGCGCGATCACATCGAACACCACCAGCACCCGGGCGTGGCCCAGATGACAGTAGTCGTAGACGGTCATACCGCAGACATACATGCGCACCCTGCCGGGCTCGATGGGCGTGAAGACCTCTTTCTCTCGGGTCAGGCTGTTGTAGATCTGCAGCATGCTGGTTCCTGTCGCTCCGGTGTCAGTCGTGATTGCACAGGGCCGCGGCCCGGCGCAGGCGGCGCTGGATGCGGGGCTTGCCCAGCAGCTCCCACAGCCGGCCAAGTTCGGGGCCGTTGCGCCAGACGCCGCCATGTTCGGGGTCATACAGTTCGCCGGTCATCGCCGCGCGCAGCGGCATGAACAGCTGTTTGCCCTTCACCCCGGCCGCCTGGCCCACGGCCTTGCTGTAGGTTCTGAAATCCTCATGGCCGGCGTTGATCTCGGCGTCGGCGGCCGCGAAGAAACCGCGTCCCGCGGCCTCGATGACCTGCTGCGCATCCGGATCATATTTGTCCGTTTCGGCGAACAGATTCGCGGCCCAGACAAAGGCATCGACCGGCATCTCGATATTGTCGCGGATCGCCTGCACGAAGGCGATGGTCTGCTCCTGCGGCACGAAATCGCCCAACGTCCTGCCGTGCAGGAAACGGTGCGTCTGCAGCCATTCCCACAGCTCGGCATCGGTCGCGTGCTGGATGGCCTCCTTCTGCCAGTGCAGCAGCTGCTGCGGATCGTGCCGGGCCGGGGCCCGGCCCAGGCGTTCCAGCGCAAAACCCGCCGCCAGTTCATCGAGGCTCAGATACCCATCCTGCTCATAGGTATGTCCGAGCCGGGCCAGGTGATTGCACAGGGCCTCGGGCAGGTAGCCGGTCTCGCGCAGCTGGCGCAGGCTCTGGCTGCCGTGGCGCTTGGACAGGGGCGCGCCGTCCTCGCCCACGATCATGGCGATGTGGCCATAGGCCGGTGCCGGCAGCTCCAGCACGTTCAGGAGCATGAGCTGGCGCGGCGTGTTGGTCAGATGATCCTCGCCGCGCAGCACATGCGTCACCCCCATCAGGGCATCATCGATGGCATTGCTGAAGAAGAAGGCCGCGCTGCCGTCGGCCCGGCGGATGATGAAATCCCCGATCTCCTCGCTGCGAAAGCGCTGCGCTCCCCGCACACTGTCATTGAATTCGATGGTCTGACCCGGCGGCACCCGGAAGCGCAGGGTCGGCCGCCTGCCCTCCCCCGCGCGGCGCGCGCGTTCGTCGGCACTGAGCCGGGCGCAGGTACCGGGGTAGCGCGGCGGCTGGCCGGCGGCCTGCTGCGCCTTGCGCGCGATGGCAAGCTCCTGTTCGCTGCAATAGCAGGGGTAGGCCAGATCGGCCGCAATCAGCCGGTCATAATAATGCTCATAGATCCCCGCCCGCTCGGACTGGACATAGGGCCCGGCCCCGCCTTCCACCCCCGGCCCTTCCTGCCAGTCCAGGCCCAGCCAGCGCAGATCACGCTGCAGCTGTTCGCTGTGCTCGGAACGACTGCGCTCGCGGTCCGTGTCCTCGATGCGCAGCAGGAAAACACCCCCGTGATGTCGGGCATAGAGCGCATTGAACAGGGCGGTGCGGGCGTTGCCCAGGTGCATCTCCCCCGTGGGGCTCGGGGCAAAACGGGTTTTGACGGCGGGCTGGCTCATGCGGCCGGAATCATAGCCCATATGAGGTTCCAGGTGCCAGATACCCGGTTCCCCGACCGGCACCAGTAATCTAGCCCCGCCACGGGTCCGTTTCCGCAGGCCTCCCTGGCTGTTCCGGGTTTTGCCCCGCCGGGAAAGCCGTTATCATCCCCCTTCCAACCGCCGCAACGAGCACGCCATCATGCTGAAACGACTGTTCCGATTCTGGCCGGCCCTGCTGCTGCTCGCCGGCTTCAACCTTCACGCCGCACCCGACCAAGGAGCCGAACCCGTGACCGTACGCATGCAGACCACCATGGGCGACATCGTCCTCGAACTCGACGCCGACAAGGCCCCCGTGACCGTGGAGAACTTCCTGGAATACGCCCGTGCCGGCTTCTACGACGGCACCATCTTCCACCGCGTCATCCCCGGTTTCATGATCCAGGGCGGCGGCTTCGAGCCCGGCATGACCCAGAAGCAGACCCGTCCCCCGATCAAGAACGAGGCCGACAACGGCCTGAAGAACGTCGAGGGCGCCATCGCCATGGCCCGCACCCCGGACCCGCATTCGGCCTCGGCACAGTTCTTCATCAATGTGAAGGACAACGACTTCCTCAACTTCACCTCGCCCACGCCGCAGGGCTGGGGCTACTGCGTGTTCGGCAGAGTGACCGAGGGCCTGGACGTGGTGCATGCCATCGAGCAGGTCGCCACCGGCAGCAAGGGCGGTCACCAGGACGTGCCGCAGGAAGACGTGGTGATCGAGAAGGTCACCGTCGAGGAATAGGCTCCACGCGGCCGCCGTGCGGCGGCCGCTCCCCTCTCCCACATGAACACCCTGTTCATCTCCGACCTGCATCTGGATCCGCAGCGCCCGGAGATCCTGGCGCTGTTCACCCGCTTTCTGGACGCACTGGACGCCAGCCAGACCGAGGCCCTGTATATCCTCGGCGATCTGTTCGAGGCCTGGATCGGCGACGACGAGGACGCAGCGGCCTGTCAGGCGATCAGCGACCGGCTGCGCTTGGTGAGCGAACGCGGCATCGTGCTGAACATCATGCACGGCAACCGTGACTTCCTGCTCGGCCCCGCCTTCGCCGAAGGCTGCGGCGCCCGGCTCATCGACGACCCCGCCCGCATCGACCTCTACGGCACCCCGACCCTGCTGATGCACGGGGACACCCTCTGCACCGATGACCTGGAATACCAGGCGTTCCGCCGCCAGGTGCGCGATCCCGACTGGCAGCGGCAATTCCTGGCCCTGCCCCTGGCCGAGCGCCGCCGCATGGCCGCCGGTCTGCGCGAGACCAGCCGCGAACAGACCGCCGCCAAGCGGCCCGAGATCATGGACGTCAATCCGGAGGCCGTCATCACGGCCATGCGCGAGGCCGGCGTGCAGACCCTGATCCACGGCCACACCCACCGTCCCGCCGTGCACGAATTCGAGCTCGACGGCCGCCCTGCCCGGCGCATCGTGCTGGGCGACTGGTATGACCAGGGCAGCGTATTGAAGGCTTCTCCGGCAGGCCGGGAACTGCTGACTTTGTTTGAATAACCGCTGTTTCAGGCACACAGAACCACGATGCGGACGCACGGCTGCGTTCAATTAACAATAAAGCACACACCCTTGCCCATGAAAATCACAAACAAATACATGGCCCTGGTCTTTCTGCTTCTGATCGCCAATTCAGCAATTGCCCAACCCCCCTCCTGGTCCGACTGGCGCCATGGCTACCTGGGGCATTCGCGGGCGCACGCTGCTGCCGAGCGCTCCAGCGCGCCGCTGGTGGTGTATTTCCATGCCGACTGGTGCGGCTGGTGCCGCAAGCTGAATACGCGCTATCTGCGCGAGGGCGAGGTGCGCAGCACCCTGTCGGGGATGCAGAAGGTGGAACTGGAGCCGGAAAAGGGGGCGAGCGAGAACAAGCTGTTCAGGCAGTATGGCGGGTCGGGATTCCCATCCTTCCATGTGCTGGTGCCGGCCAGCGGGGAAAGGCCGGTGAAGCTCTCCCCCTTCAAACGCTCCGGGGAGTGGTCGCCGGCCCGCTTCGCCCAGGCCATCCGCGAGGCCGCCAGCGGTCAGTACAATCGCTGGGCCCATCGATTGGAGCGCAACGGCGATCGGGACGGCGCCCTGAAGGTGCTGGAGGCCGCGCTCGAATACGATTCAGGCAATGCCTATGCCTTCTACCTGCAGGGACTGATTCATCACAAGACCGGCCATGAACAGCGGGATGTGGCGTCGCTGCGCCGGGCAAAGGCGGCCTACGAGCGGGCGCTGGCGCTGGATCCCGGCCATCGCGGCAGCCGGGAGGGGCTGGCGGCGCTGCGTGATCTGTAGTGACGCAGGCAGGCGTAAGCCTGAAATGCGTAACCCGGCACCATTGCGACCCGTCGGGTTACGCTGCGCCAACCCGACCAGCGTCGGACAGAGCCGCAGGAGCAGTCAGAGTCATTCCAACTCCACCCGCTGGTAATCTTCGGGCAGTGTAAACAATGAAGCCGGGACGGTCCGGTCCTGTTCGTAGTTGACCAGCACCTGGGTCCGCCCGCCCTCATGCGCCCACTGTACCGGCAGGCCCTCGTCCAGGTAGCGGGTCGCGCCGTGCACATAGTTGGCATAGAAACAGGGGCTGCGCATGGACTCGGGCGTCAGCTCCAGGTCGCGGAACTGACGCGCGGCCAGGATCTGCTGGTACTGGCGCAGCGCGGCGGTGACATCGGGCAGCAGGGCCGGCACCACATGGGCGGTCATGCACAGTTCATTGTCGGCGATGACATCGACCCGGCTGACCGACTCGCCGCCGATGCTCGGCGCCTCGGCATCCTTGCGGACCCGCACCTCGATCTGCGGCGAACCCTCGACCGCCGTGATCTCGCTGTCGGCGATGGTCAGGATATTCCGGCTCTGATGATTGACGTTGTGGAGCACGCCCGCCGCGCGGTCGACCAGCAGGAAATTACCCCCATCCTCACCGTCGTCCAGACGCAGAAAGGCCGGGGTGACCAGGATGCGCACCGGATAGGGCGCAATGCCCTGCTCGCTTTCCTGGTAGTGCAGAATGGTGGCGTTGTGAGTGGTCCCGGCGCCGGCCGGGAGCTGCCACAGAAGACCGGCGAGCATGCCACAGAGAAATACAGTTCGTTTCATGTGAAGATCCTGTCCAGCGCCTCCAGCCCGGCCAGTTCCGTGTCGCTGAAACCGGCCTGCCGGCGCGCCTCGAGATGAAAGGGGCCGCGCACCCCGCCGGGGATGTATTCACGGATCAGGGCCTGGAACCGGGCCTCGGGCTCGACCCCGCACCGGGCGCAGCAGTAACGGTACCAGCGGGTACCGATTTCAACATGCCCGATCTCGTCGTGCAAAATGATTTCCAGCAGCGCCACGGTGCGTTCGTCGCCGGCCTCGCGCAGGCGCTGCATCATGCCGGGCGTGACATCCAGCCCGCGCGCCTCCAGCACCCTCGGCACCAGCGCCATGCGCACCAGCACGTCGTGCGCGGTTGCCAGCGCCATGGACCAGAGGCCGTTGTGGGCCGGAAAATCGCCATAGTCATACCCCAGTTCCTGCAGCCGCTCGCGCAGCAGACCGAAATGGTATGCCTCCTCGGCGGCGACCCGGGCCCAGTCACGGTAATAATCCGGTGGCATGCCGGCAAAGCGGGCCACCGCGTCCCAGGCCAGGTTGATGGCATTGAACTCGATGTGGGCGATGGCATGCACGAGGGCGGCCTGGCCTTCGGGACTGCCCAGCCGACGCCGCGGCAGGTCGCGCGGCGGCACCAGTTCGGGTCGCGAGGGCCGACCGGGTGCATCCTGCGCCTGTCCCGCCGCCGCCGGCTCCACGGCCAGGCGGCCGGCCTGCAGGGCGTCGAAGGCGTCCCGGCTCAGACGGCACTTGGCGGCGGGATCGGACTCGGCCAGACAGGCGCGGGCGGCGGTGATCAGACAGGCATCGGGCATGCCGGCATTATATCAACAAGCAGGGTGCAATCCGTCACGACGCGGACCCCTCCGGGGCGGCGACGCGAATTGCTGCGGCACGCACTGATGAGTCAGCCGGCGGCGGCCCCCTTCCAACCGATCACCAGGTCCATGACGTTGGTCCCGGTGGGGCCGGTGACGATCAGATCGCCGCTGGCCTGCAGAAAGGTGCCGGCATCGGCGGCGGTCAGGGCCGCGTGCGCATCCAGGCCCTCGATTTCACCCCGCTCGACCGTCCAGCCATCGACCAGCGCGCCGGCGGCGTCAGTCGGCCCGTCGCTGCCGTCGGTGCCCGCGGCCAGCAGCAGGCAGTCGGGATGGCCGGCCAGTTCGAGCGCCGCCGCCAGGGCCAGGTGCTGGTTGCGTCCACCCGCCCCCGGTGAGGCCGGCAGTCGGACCCTGGTCTCGCCGCCCCAGACATGCAGCCCCGGCGGCCCTGAACACAGTTCCCGCGCCAGGCGGCGGCCGGTGTCGGCGGCCTCCCCCCTCAGACGTTCGGAATGCCGATGTACCGGCAGTCCCTGCCCCCGGGCAGTCTCGACCACCGCCGCCAGCGCAGCGTCCAACCGAGCCAGGATGCGGCAGTCAATGCCGGCGAAATCCCCCTCCCCGGCCATGGCCGGCGGCGTGGCCGGCAACCGGCCGCGCAGCGCCTCCGGCAGCGCGATGTCCTCCAGCCTCATACCCGCGGCCGGCGGCGGCACCAGCAGGCCCGAGCCGATGCTGGCCGGGTCGTCGTCCGGCACGTCACTGATCAGGCCGCAGGCCACGCGCCGCCCGCGCAGATGGGCGGCCAGTCGGCCGCCCTTGATCCGGGAAACGGATGCGCGCACCCGGTTCATGGCCGTGATGTCCAGGCCGCTGCCCAGCAGCCAGTCATTGAGCGCCACCAGATCCTCCAGGCTCACACCGGCGGCCGGCACTTCGACCAGGCTGGAGGTGCCGCCTGAAATCAGGAACACCCACGTCTGTTCGGCCGGCGCCTCGGCAATGAAGGTCAGCAGCCGCGCGCCCGCCGCCAGACTGGCGGCATCGGGCAGCGGATGGCCGGCCTCGCGGCATTCGATGCGCGGATCGGCGCAGTGCCCGCTGCCGCTGTAGCCATGTTTGGTAATGGACAGGGCCGCGGCCAGACGCCCACCCAGGGCCGCCACCGCGCCGTCCAGCATGGCCTCGGCGGCCTTGCCGATCGCCACCAGCCGCACCGGGGCCGTCGCCTCGAACCCGTCCAGCCAGCGCCGTGTTACGCCCTCGCCGCAGACCCGCTCCAGCCCGGCCCGGTAGCATTCGAGCAAATGCGTTCTGATATCTTTATCCCTTTTATTCAATATTTTAAAAAATATTATTAAAGTACTTTAAAGGAATTGAATCCGCGCTGCCACCGCCCCCTGTCGAAGCGCTTTGACAGCCGCACCGGCCTGGTGCAATCTGCAGAAAAATCGGATCACGGGGAGGCAGGGCCATGGCAGCGCAGGAACATCGGCTCGAAGTGTATGAACCCTACGATTACACCGGCACCAACCCCATGCCACTGTCCGGCGTCGGCACGCTGCGCGGCGGCAACGGCGCCTTCTATTATCTGCTGGAGCCGGCCGCCCCGCTGGAGTTGAACGGCGAGCGGATCGACCAGTTGCTGGTGCTCCCGCGCTATACCGGCGATCCCATGTGCAACATCGAGGAAGGCAGTTGCACGGTCAATATCGAATACGTCATCCCGGGCGCCCGGCTGCAACCCGACACCCCCTTCTCCTACAACGACATCAAGCACTGGGGTGTGGGCAAGATCACCCGGGCCAACGGAAACGGCAACGGCAAGGGCTGATCGACTTCACAGATCGGTCTGAAACGCTTAGCGTAGGATGGGTGAAGCGAAGCGCAACCCATCACAATCCGTCATGACGATGGGTTACGACGCTGCGCGCCTCCACCCATCCTACCCGGCCACTGCATCCAGCCCGCGGGCCAGATCGGCCTGGATGTCGGCGATCTCCTCCAGCCCCACTGCCACCCGGATCAGACCGTCGCCGATGCCGGCGTCATGCCGCGCCTCGGGGGTGAGACGGCCGTGGGTGGTGGTCGCCGGATGGGTGATGGTGGACTTGGTGTCGCCCAGGTTGGCGGTGATGGACAGCAACTCGGTGGCATCGATCACCTGCCAGGCCGCCTCGCGACCACCCTTCACATCGAAGCTCACGATGCCGCCGAAGTCCTGCTGCTGCGCGCGCGCCAGCGCGTGCTGGGGATGGGATTCCAACCCCGGATAGTAGACCCGTTCGATGGCCGGATGTGTCTCCAGCCAGCGCGCCAACTCAGCGGCATTGGCGCAGTGGGCCTGCATCCTCACCTTGAGCGTCTCCAGCCCCTTCAGGAACACCCAGGCGTTGAACGGGCTCATGGTCGGCCCGGCGGTGCGCAGAAACCCGAACACCTCCTGCCCCACCCGCTCGGCATCGCCCACCACGGCACCGCCGATGCAGCGACCCTGACCATCCAGGTACTTGGTGGCCGAATGAATGACGATGTCCGCGCCCTGATCGAGCGGGCGCTGCAGAATGGGCGTGCAGAAGCAGTTGTCCACTACCAGCAGGCAATCATGGGCATGGGCGATGTCGGCCAGCGCACGCACGTCCCCCAGTTCAGTGAGCGGGTTGGAGGGCGTCTCCAGAAACAGCATCCGGGTCTCGGGCCGGATGGCGGCCTCCCAGGCGGCGTTGTCCGAGAGTTCGACATAGCTCGTCTCGATGCCGCAGCGGGCCAGATAATTGTTGAACAACACCGTGGTGGTGCCGAAGATGCTGCGCGAGGAGACGATGTGATCGCCGGCCCGCAGCAGACCGAGACAAGTGGCCAGGATGGCCGCCATGCCCGAGGCCGTCGCCACACAGGCCTCCCCGCCCTCCATGGCCGCCAGCCGATCCTGGAAGGTGCGCACCGTGGGATTGGTGAAACGCGAGTAGATGTTGCCCGGCTCCTCCCCGGCGAAGCGGGCCGCGGCCTCGCGGGCGCTGCCGAAGACGTAGCTGGAGGTCGGAAAGATGGCTTCGGCATGCTCGCCCTCCGGCGTGCGCACCTGGCCGGCACGCACCGCCAGTGTGGCCAGGCCGTAATCCCTGTCCTTATCCTTATCCTTGTCGTTGTCATTATTGTTCATGGGCGTGCCCTGCAAGATCACATCCGTAGGTCGGGTTAGCGCAGCGTAACCCGACATATGTCTGCGTCGGGTTACGCCCTATCGGGCTAACCCGACCTACGCGCTTACTCAAGCCAGATAACGCTCGTCATTGCGAGGAACGAAGTGACGTGGCAATCTCCAACCGGTTGATTCTGCTGTACGAGATTGCCACGCTTCGCTCGCAATGATGACCTAGCAAGCGTCATTCCGTACTGTCCCCGCATTTCAACTGGTATTGCGCATTTCGATCACCTCGGCGTCATCGGCGTCGCGGCGTTCCTGCTTGGCCATGTCATTGCGCCGGCACTGCAGGTTCTCCAGGTACTCCGGGGTGACATCGCCGGTGACATACTCACCATTGAACACCGAGCAGTCGAACCGCGTCAGCCGTGGGTTGGTCTTGTTCACGGCCCGGATCAGGTCGTCCAGGTCCTGGAACACCAGCCGGTCGGCGCCGATCTCGCGCGCGACTTCCTCGTCGCTGCGGCCGTGAGCAACCAGCTCGTCAACCGTCGGCATGTCGATGCCATAGACGTTGGGAAAGCGCACCGCCGGTGAGGCCGAGGCGAAATAGACCTTGTTGGCGCCGGCTTCGCGCGCCATCTGGATGATCTGCTTGGAGGTGGTGCCGCGCACGATGGAGTCGTCCACCAGCAGCACGTTCTTGCCCTTGAACTCCAGCTCGATGGCATTGAGCTTCTGACGCACGGATTTCCTGCGCTGTTGCTGCCCCGGCATGATGAAGGTGCGGCCGATGTAGCGGTTCTTGATGAAGCCCTCGCGGTATTTCACCCCCAGGGTGTTGGCCATGTTCAGCGCCGAGGTGCGACTGGTATCCGGAATCGGGATGACCACGTCGATGTCATGATCGGTCCATTCACGCTGGATCTTGGCCGCCAGCCTGTCGCCCATGCGCAGCCGCGCCTTGTAGACAGAGACGTCGTCGATGATGGAGTCGGGCCGGGCCAGATAGACATACTCGAAGATGCAGGTGGCATAGTCGGTCTTCTCGGCGCACTGGCGGGTGAACAGCTGTCCATCCAGGGTGATGAACACGGCCTCGCCGGGCGCGACGTCGGCGATGACCTCGTAGCCGAGCACGTCCAGGGCCACGCTCTCCGAGGCGACCATGTACTCCACGCCCCGCTCGGTTTCGCGCTTGCCGTAGACCAGCGGGCGGATACCGTAGGGGTCGCGGAAGGCCACCACGCCGTAGCCGGTGATCATGGCCACGGCGGCATAGGCGCCCCTGCAGCGGCGGTGCACGCCGCGCACGGCCTCGAATACGTCGTTCTCGTCGATCTTCAGCCGCCCCTGGCTGTGCAGTTCGTGGGCGAAGACGTTGAGCAGGATCTCGGAGTCCGAGTCGGTGTTGATGTGGCGCAGGTCGTCCTCGAACAGATAGCGCTTGAGTTGTTCGGCATTGGTCAGATTGCCGTTGTGCGCCAGGCTGATGCCATAGGGCGAGTTGACATAGAAGGGCTGGGCCTCGGCACTGGACTCGCAGCCAGCCGTCGGATAGCGCACATGGCCGATGCCCATGTTGCCGAGCAGACGCAGCATGTGGCGGGTATGAAACACGTCGCGGACCAGACCGTTGTCCTTGCGCAGGTACAGCCGATGGTCATCACAGGTCATGATGCCGGCTGCGTCCTGGCCCCGGTGCTGCAGCACCGTGAGCCCGTCATAGAGGGCCTGGTTCACCCGTTCCCGGGCGACGATACCGATGATTCCACACATGTGACGCTCTCACCTCAGAACTGAATGTTGTCGGCGATGTCCGGCGGCAGGAACTGTCGCAGCCACAGGGCCAGGGTCTCGGCATGCGGCATCAGTACCGAGTCGTTCCACCAGGGATCCTGCGGCAGCATGGTCAGCCCACCCAGCAGCACCAGCACGGCGACGATCACCACGCCGCGCACCACGCCGAACACGACGCCGAGCATGCGGTCGGTGCCGGACAGGCCGGTCTTCTTCACCAGCTGGCTGACCAGGTAGCTGACCAGCGCGCCCAGCAGCAGCACGATCACCAGCAGGGCGACGAAGGCCAGGGCATGGCGGATGGAAGGCGTATCCACCCAGCGCGTCAGCCAGCCGGAGAACTCGGGGGCAAAGGCCAGCGCGATCCAGATGGCGGCCACCCACACGGCCAGCGACATGGCCTCTCTGACAAAGCCGCGCCACAGGCTGATGCCGGCCGACACGGCGACCACCACCAGCATGACCACATCCACCCAGGTCAGCACCGGCTGTCACCCCGCCTCAGGCAAATACCGGATTGTGCCGGGCGGCGGGACCGCCGGCGCTCAGGAACCGCTGTTCGCATCCGCGCATTCTAGCAAATCAGGGGTATTCTGCGACCAGTCCTTTCAGATCAAAGACCTTGGCAATTTCGCCCTGGAGTTTCTCGGCGGCGGGGCGCTCCGACACCGGGCCGACCCGCACCCGCCAGGTGGTACCCGCACCGGTACTGGCCGACTCGACAAAGGCCTTGTACCCCCTGGCCTGCAGTTGATCCCGCAGCCGTTCGGCATTGGCCTGCTGACTGAAACTGGCCACCTGCACCACCCAGCCGCTGGCCGGCGTCGATGCGGCGGCGGACGACGGGGCCGGCGACGGCTCGGCCGCAGGCGCGGGTTCGGGCGCTGGCTCGGGTTCGGGCGCTGGCTCGGGTTCAGGCGTCGGCTCAGGTTCCGGCTCGACCGGTGCGGGCGCAGCGGTCTCGGGCAGGGGCGCCTCCGGGACCTCGGCTGCTGCGGACGCGGAATCGGATTCGGCCGGCGGCGGCGGCAGCACCAGCGGCTCCAGCCGGTCCTTGACCTTGTATTCCGGTGCCGGCGGCAGATTACTGCCGATCGGCCCCATGCCGTCATCCGGTCCTTCCAGGATCATCGGGATGAAGATGGCCGCCAGCGCCACGATGACCGCCGCGCCCACCAGACGCTGTTTGAGTTTTTCATCCATGCCTTACCCCTTCAATGATTCAAGCAGCTTCAGTACCTCCCCCACGGTCAGGAAGGAACCGAATACCAGGATCCGGTCGTCCGGCCGGCTGTCGGCCCGCGCCGCGTGCCAGGCTGCAGCCACGTCATCATAGCCGGCGGCCGCCGCGTCGGCCTCCACCAGCAGCGGCAGTACACTGTCGGCGTGACGGGCCCGTGACCCGGACAGACTGCCAACATACCAGCAATCCACCCCCGGCAACAAAGGCGCAAGCACGCTGCGTACATCCTTGTCCGCGAGTCCGGCATAGACCGCCCGGGTACGGCCTGCGGCCGGATGCACCGCCAGCCAGTCCGCCAGCGCCGCTGCGGCCTCGGCGTTATGCGCCACGTCCAGCACCAGCTCGATGCCGTCCTGCGTCAGGTGCTGGCAGCGGCCGGCCAGTACGGCCGTAGCCAGCCCCCCGGCAATGGCCGCACGCGCTACCGGCAGTCGCGACTGCAGGCATTCCACGGCCATGAGCGCGGCAGCGGCATTGTGCAGCTGCACGCCCCCGCCCAGCGCCGGCAGCGGCAGTTCCTGCCAGGTGCACTGCAGCGACCACCAATCCCAGTAACCGTCGCGGGAGCGGCGGCTGCCGAAGGCCCGGTCCAGGGCATACCAGTGAGCACCACGCTCGGCCGCGGCCGCGGCCAGATCGGCTGGCGGGTCGGGGTCGCCGCAGATCGCAGGACGGCCAACGCGGAAAATGCCGGCCTTCTCGCGTGCGATCAGGTCGCGTGTCTCGCCCAGCCAGTCCATGTGATCCAGACCGATGGAGGTGACGACAGCGACATCGGCGTCCAGGATATTGACCGCATCCAGGCGCCCGCCGAGGCCGACTTCCAGCAGCGTGACATCGACCTGTGCCCGCGCGAACAGCCACAGCGCGGCCAGGGTGCCGAACTCGAAATAGGTCAGGCTGATGTCGCCACGCGCCGCATCGACGGCCGCGAACGCGGCCATGATGTCGGCATCCGCGGCCTCGCATTGTTCAATGCGGATACGTTCGTTGTAGCGGATCAGGTGAGGCGAGGTATAGAGCCCGGTGCGATAACCGGCGTGACTGTAGATGGCCTCGAGATATGCCAGCGTCGAGCCCTTGCCGTTGGTCCCGCCCACGGTAACCACCGGACATGCCGGTTGCAGCAGGTCCAGGCGATCGGCCACGGCGCGCACCCGGTCGAGTCCGAGTTCGATCTCGCGGGGGTGCAGGGTCTCCTGCCAGCGCAGCCAGTCGGCGAGGGAGTCGAAGCGCGTCACTGCGGTGCCTGGCCCCGGAGGGTGGGGTACCCGTAATGGAGCTCTGGGGGCTGGCTTGAGCGCAGCGCGGCAATCTCGTAACACCGCCTCATCCGTTGCGGGATTGCCACGTCGCTACGCGCCTCGCAATGACGTAAGACTTTCATTCAGGGGTGGAAGCGGCTGATGCAGGAGATTCTAGGATGCACTGCGATGCATAAAGATGGCCAGTAACCGGGCGACCCTGTCGCGCATCTCGCGCCGGTCAACGATCATGTCGATCGCCCCATGCTCCAGCAGGAATTCGCTGCGCTGAAAGCCTTCCGGCAGGGTCTCGCGCACGGTCTGCTCGATCACGCGCGGGCCGGCGAAGCCGATCAGCGCATTGGGTTCGGCAATGTGCACGTCGCCCAGCATGGCCAGGCTGGCGGACACGCCGCCCATGGTCGGGTCGGTCAGCACCGAGATGAAGGGCAGTCCGGCCTGCCGCATGCGTCCCAGCGCGGCACTGGTCTTGGCCATCTGCATCAGTGAGAACAGTGCCTCCTGCATGCGGGCGCCGCCGCTGGCGGAGAAGCACACCAGCGGCAGTTCGTTGTCCAGGCAGTGGTTCACGGCGCGCACGAAGCGCTCGCCCACCACCGAACCCATGGAACCGCCCATGAAGGCGAAGTCGAAGGCGCTGGCGACCAACGGCAGCCCCTGCACCTGACCCTGCATGACGATCAGCGCATCGGACTCACCAGTGGATTTCTGCGCCTGGTTGAGCCGATCGCGGTACTTCTTGCTGTCACGGAATTTCAGGATATCGACGGGTTCGATGCCGGCAAACAACTCCTCGCGCCCGGCCTCGTCCAGGAAGGTCTGCAGCCGGCGGCGGGCACGGATGCGCATGTGATGGCCGCACTTGGGGCAGACCTCCAGGTTGCGCTCCAGCTCGGCACGGTAGATCACCGAACTGCAGGCGTCACACTTGGTCCACAGCCCTTCCGGCACGGTACGCTTGTTACCGCCTTCGGTGCGGATGCGCGTGGGCATCAGTTTCTCGAACCAGCTCATGTATAACTCTCGATATCCAGTTGTCAGAGGTGCGGACGGCGCCCGGGACCGGCGGGGTCACGCAATCCCCGGCTTCACGAGACGGCAGCAGCCGGCTGCGTAGCGTCCATGGCAGCGCGCATGGCGCGCAGTTCTTCGGCCACCTTCTCCCTGATGACCTCGGGATGCCCGCTCGCCTCGGCGATGTGGCGCACCAGCGCACTGCCGACGATTACGGCATCCGCGGCCCGACTCACCCGTGCGGCCGATTCGGCATCGCGGATGCCGAAACCCACCCCGATGGGCAGCGCTGCGATGGATTTGAGATGGCCGACCTTCTCGGCCACCGCGTCCACGTCCAGCCGGGTGGCACCGGTCACGCCCTTGAACGAGACATAGTACAGAAAACCGCTGGCCTGCTCGGCGATGCGCGCCACGCGCGCATCGGTGGTGGTGGGCGAGAGCAGGAAGATGGGATCGATGCCATGGCCCTTGAGTTCGCCGGCCAGTTCCCCCGCCTCCTCCGGCGGCAGATCCACGGTCAGCACCCCGTCCACCCCCGCCTGCTGCGCGGCGGCGGCGAAGCCGGCGTAGCCCATGGCCTCGATGGGATTGAGATAGCCCATCAGCAGCACCGGGGTCTCGTCGTTGTCACGGCGGAACCCGGCCACCATTTCCAGTACCCGGCGCAGGCTCACATGATGCTTCAACGCCCGCTCGCAGGCGGCCTGAATGACCGGCCCGTCGGCCATGGGGTCGGAAAAGGGGACGCCCAGTTCGATGATGTCGGCGCCGGCCTCGACCATGGCATGCATCAACGGCACGGTGCTGTCGGGGTCGGGGTCACCGGCGGTGATATAGGGGATCAGCGCCTTCCTGCCGGTCTGGCGCAACGCCTCGAAGCGGCCCTCGATGCGGCTCATACCTCGATCCCCTCGTGCGCCGCGACGGTGTGTATGTCCTTGTCACCGCGCCCGGACAGATTGACGATGATGATCTGGTCCTGCGCCATGGTCGGCGCCAGCTTGGTGGCATAGGCCAGGGCATGACTGGATTCCAGCGCCGGGATGATGCCTTCCATGCGGGTCAGATCGTGGAAGCCCTGCAGCGCCTCGCTGTCGGTGACGGCCACATAACGGGCACGGCCGCTGTCCTTGAGCCAGGCATGCTCGGGGCCCACACCGGGGTAGTCCAGGCCGGCGGAGATGGAATGGGTTTCGGTGATCAGGCCGTCGTTGTCTTCCATCAGGTAGGTGCGGTTGCCGTGCAGCACGCCCGGACGGCCGGCGCACAGGGGCGCGGCATGGCGACCGGAGTCTAAGCCGTCGCCGCCGCCCTCGACCCCGTACAGGGCCACGTCCCTGTCATCGAGGAAGGGATGGAACAGCCCGATGGCGTTGGAGCCGCCGCCGACGCAGGCGATCAGGGCATCCGGCAGCCGGCCGGCCTGCGCCTGGATCTGTTGGCGCGCCTCACGGCCGATCACGGCCTGGAAGTCGCGCACCATGGCCGGATAGGGATGCGGCCCGGCGACGGTGCCGATGATATAGAAGGTGTTGTCGACATTGGTGACCCAGTCGCGCATGGCCTCGTTGAGTGCATCCTTGAGGGTCTTCGAGCCGGATTCCACGCCCACCACCTCGGCACCCAGCAGGCGCATGCGGTAGACGTTGCTGGACTGGCGCTTCATGTCCTCGGCGCCCATGTAGATGACGCATTCCATGCCCAGCCGCGCGGCGACGGTGGCGGTGGCCACGCCGTGCTGGCCGGCGCCGGTCTCGCCGATGATGCGGGTCTTGCCCATGTGGCGGGCCAGCAGGGCCTGGCCGACGGTGTTGTTGATCTTGTGCGCGCCGGTGTGGTTGAGATCCTCGCGCTTGAGGTAGATCTGCGCCCCGCCCAGGTGCCGGCTCCAGCGCTCGGCGTGATACAGCGGCGAGGGCCGGCCGACATAGTAATGCAGGTCGCGGTCCAGTTCGGCCTGGAAATCGGGATCGCTCTTCAGCGTTTCGTAGGCCTGGCGCAACTCCTCGATGGGCTCCATCAGGGTCTCGGCAACGAAGCGCCCGCCATAGGGCCCGAAGTGCCCGTTGGCATCGGGCAGGTCGGTGAAGTGCAGCGGCGCCATGGCCTCAGTCGGTGTTGACACGGTTGACTCCTTGGATGAAGGCGGCGATCTTCGCCGGATCTTTGATCCCCTTGTCCTGCTCCACGCCGCTGCTGACATCCACGGCATAGGGACGGGTGCTGCGCACGGCCTGCTCCACATTGCCGGCATCCAGCCCCCCGGCCAGGATCAGCGGTCGCGGCCGCTCGGGCGGAATGCGGGCCCAGTCGAAGCGCTCGCCGCTGCCGCCCGGCACGGCCGGGTGCCAGGCATCCAGCAGAATGCCGGCGGCCCCGCGCCAGGCCTGCATCGCCGCAGCCACATCCATCTCCGGGTGCATGCGCAGGGCCTTGATGTAGGGATGCCCCAGGCCATCACAGAACTCCGGCGTTTCGTCGCCGTGGAACTGCAGCAGGTCCAGCGGCAGTGCCTCGAGGTGTGCACGCACCGTCTCGGCAGCGGCATCCACGAACAACCCCACCTTGCACACGAATGGCGGCAGCGCCGCGATGACAGCCCGGGCCTGCTCGATGTCAACCGCGCGCGGGCTGCGCTCATAGAACACCAGCCCGATGGCATCGGCGCCGGCGGCCGCAGCGGCCACACCGTCGTCGGACCGGGTGATACCGCAGATTTTAACGCGCACGCGCATGCACAGGCTACCGGATTCTCGCTGGGGTGAAACCCGCAATCCTGTCACAACTGCAGGGGAATTGCAGCTTTTTGCAGCCCGCAGGCACGAAAGCATTCAGATGTGGGTCGGATCAGCCTATGTCCGGCAGCACCGCCTCCCCGGGCAGAGCGAACTCCGATGGATATGCCACCTTGACGAAATACAACCCACCGGCCGGCGCCGTGATGCCGCTGCGCGAGCGGTCGCGGCCGGCCAGCAGTCCGGCCAGCCAGTCCACCGGCTGCTCGCCCCGACCCACCGCAATCAGGCTGCCGGCGATGTTGCGCACCATATGGTGCAGGAAGGCATTGGCCTCGATGTCGAGCAGGATCAGGTCGCCCCGGCGCTGCAACTCCAGCCGGTGCAGGGTACGCACCGGGTGTCTGGCCTGGCAGGCCAGGGCCCGGAAGGCGGAGAAATCGTGCTCGCCCAGCAGCGGACGGGCGGCGGCCTGCATGGCCTCGACATCCAATGGACGATGCTCCCAGCACACCCGCTTACGCAGCAGGGCCGGGCGATGACCGCGGTTGAGGATGAGGTAGCGGTACTGGCGTGCCGTGGCCCTGAACCGGGCGTGGAAATCCTCGCTGATCGGCCGCACCCAGGTGATCGCGACCTCCGGCGGCAGATTGGAATTACCGCCCAGCAGCCAGGAGCGCATACTGCGCCCGGCATGGGTATCGAAGTGCACGACCTGGGCAGTGGCATGCACACCGGTGTCGGTACGCCCGGCACAGACCACGCTCACCGGATGATCCGCCACCTTCGACAGGGCCTGTTCCAGCGCGGCCTGTACGCTGGGGGCGTGGCTCTGGCGCTGCCAGCCGTTGAAGGCGCTGCCGTCGTATTCGATGCCCAGGGCGATGCGCATCAGGGTTTCTCTCCACGGCAGCGACGGGAACGCGGAGAACGCAAAGGCGCAGAGACACAGAGAAGTCCCTGTGGCGCTGTCTGCGAACCGGGGCGGGAAAATGCAACCAGAGGCTTGAGGGCGCTCATGCCATTCATTCCACTCCGACCCACCAGGGCATGAGCATGACCAGCGCGATCCCGGCCGGCCAGGCCCATTCCCACCAGGCCGGGCGCGCCTGCACCGGGATCTCCAGCGCCACCGGCGGGTCATTTTCCGCCGCCTTCAGCACCCGCTGCCACAGACCCGGCAGCGCCGCGGCGAAGGCACGCCACTGGCGCAGAGGCGGCAGTTCCGCCTGCCATGTCCGGATCAGCTCCTGCGCCTGCGGCACCCGCTGCAGGGTGAGCACGATGCGCACATTCAGCCGGCGGGCATCCAGCCCGAGGCGCTGCAGCGGCCGGGTGAGCCAGGCCAGCCCGGTCAACAGCTGTTCCCGCGGCGTCGTGGTGAGCAGCAGATAGACCGCCAGCACCATCCCCAGCAGAATCACCGCCCGCACCCCACCTGCGGCCAGTCCCTGCCAACTCGGCGACAAGGTCCCCAGTACCGGGATCAGCGCCTCACCCGGTGTGAGCCAGCCGTAGACGAACACCAGTGCGAGCAGCAGCCAGCGCAGCCGTCGCAGCGCCTGTCCGGCCCCGGGGATGCGCAGCGAACCGCGCGCCGGCCAGGACAGCAGCACGAACGCCGCCAGGCCGGCCAGACCCAGCAGCAGCGCCGGCCCGCGGGCATGCGCCAGCCCGGCAGCGAATGCCAGCAACGACAGAATACGGATGGCAGGGGACGGGGAGGCGATGGACATGAAGGAATTCTACCCGCACCGACCCTCCCTGGGCCATTATTCCCCCAGGTTGATTTCCAGCCGCAGGATCGGGAAGATCACGCTATTCCGAAGCAACTGAGACGAAGCATGAGCCAGTCGAAGATCAAGACCGACGAGAAGAAACAGCATTTTGACGATATCTACGTTGCCGAGACCCCCGTTCCCTTCAAGGAGCGCATTCTGGATGCGCTGGACTATATCTCGGACGACTTCAACCGCCGGATGTTCGACCGTCTGATCCTGCCCTGGGTGCAGGAAAAGGCCGGCCGCGGCGAGACGGTGCGCTATGTCGACCTGTGCGCCTGCTTCGGCAACACCACCATGGCCACCGTCTACGGCATGGACTACGAGGCCATCCGCCACAACTGGCGTGACACCGACGCCTGCCGGAGGATCGAGGCCGAGCGCCGCTTCCCGGCCCATACCACCGGCATCGACATCTCCGGCAACGCCATGGCCTACGGCCAGAGTTGCGGCCTGTTCGACGACACCGTGGTCGCCGATCTCAACGCCCCTTCCGCCGAGGCGAAACAGGCGGTGGATGCGGCGATGGAAAACGCCGACGTGGTGATCTCCACCGCCTCGCTGGTCTATCTCGAAACCGATGTCATCAAGGCGCTGATCGACGCCTTCGCCCGCGCTCCGCGTGAGGGCTACATGCTGGTCAACTTCCTCAATCCCTTCAGCCTGGACAAGGCGGACGAGACCAAGCGCCTGTTGCTGGAGCGCCTGGAGTTCGTCGGCAGCATGGCCACCCGCCACCGCCGCATGTCGCCGCTGGAGCAGGAGAACTACCCCGGTGAGGAGTGGTCGCTGCTGGAGATCTGGGTCCTGCGTCGCAGGCCCTGAGACCGATGACCGCCGGCAGAGAAGTCCTCTATTCCATTATCGAGTCGCCGGCGCACCCGGACTTCTCGCAGCTGTATCGCCGTCTCGGGATCGCGCAGATAAAGCTCAATTCCCAGCGCAAGGCGATCAACGAACTGAAGAAGAACCCGCCCGACTGGGTCGTGGCGGAGTTCTTCTACGGCTACGGCAACAACTACGCAGGCGTCAATGTCTGCAACCTGGATGTCTTTCTGTACAGCCTGCAGAAATATGCTCCGGAGGCGAAAGTGATCGTACTGGTGGAAAAGCCGGAGGCGCAGTATGTACCGCGGCTGGCCGAACTGTTTACGCTGCATGCGGTGCTGACATTGCCGGTGGAGGAAAAAGACATGCAGGCCGCACTCGATACATTCTCATAGGTTGTCAGGTCATACGCGGCATCGGGATGCACGCCAGCCAAAGCCGACAGCCACTGATCCCGGCATGAAAAACCCGGCCGGGGCCGGGTTTGGAAATCGGCAAACAAAGCCCGTCAGTTTTCGGTGGCTTCTTCCACCTTGTCGCCGGCCTCTTCCATGGCATCGCCCATTTCCTCGCCGGCTTCCTTGAGCTTTTCAGTGGTGGCTTCCATGGACTCGTCGATCTTCTCACCGGCCTGTTCCGCCGGACCCTGGCTCTCGCCGCAGCCGGCCAGGCTCAGGCCGAGGGCGATCATCAGCACGCTGAGCATATTCTTACTGTTCATGGGTGACTCTCCTTGTTTATTCATTTATGGGGTGAAGCGCGCAGAGTTTCGTAGCTGTTGCCGGGGAATGCAAGGGGCGGCATCACAATTTCCGCTCCGCCGCCGGTGCAGTCCGGCTGCAGAGGCTGGAAAAGAACAAAGCCCGGCGGGTGCCGGGCTTTGCTATCTACAGTGACCCGCCGTCGGCGTCAGACGACTTCCTTCATCAGTGTCTCCGCCTCGGACTTCTGGGCCTGGTTGCCCTCTTCCATAACTTCTTCCAGGATGCTGCGTGCACCTTCCGGATCGCCCATCTCGATATAGGCACGGGCAAGGTCGAGCTTGGTGGAGACCTCATCGCCGGCCTGCAGTTCACCCTCGCCGACTTCGACTTCCTCCTCGGCTTCACCGACCGGCGCGGCCGCCTCGTCAGTCTCGCTGAGATCGAACTCAAGCATGTTTTCGTCATCGTCGGCCAGACCCGGCACCTTCTCCTCGGCAGGTTCGACTCCTTCCGTTTCAGCCCTGTCTCCGGGAGCGAAGCTCTCCAACTCGCCCAGATCGAAATCGAGCGAGTTGTCCTCCTCGGCTCCCGCCTCGGATTCGGCAGTGGCCGTCCCGGCTTCGTCCAGGCCGGTATCGCTCGTGTCCATACCACCGAGGTCGGTCAGTTCCGGCTCGGCTGGCGCGGGCGCCTCGACCGCACCGCCGCCTGCCAGATACAGGCTGTTGCCGGGGTTGAGTTCGCGTCCCATCTCCACCACCCGCTGCCAGGCGGGATCCTCCTGGTTCTCCAACCGGGCCAGCAAGGCCTCGGCCTCGGTATCGAAGGCACTCTGGTTCCGGGCGGCATGGAAGACTTCCAGCAGCTTGAGCCGGTAGTCGGCGTTGTCGGGATCGTTGTCCAGCGCACCCCGGATCAGTTCCTCGGCCTGCTGGTAGCGGCCGTAGGCAAGGTAGACGTCCGCCTCGGCGATGGGATCGGCCTCGGCCTCGTTCTGCAGGGTACCCATATCGCTGACGGAAAAATCCGTGAACAGCGAGGAGTCAGACTGCGGCCCCCCGGAGGCCGCCGGCGCCGGCGCCTCTTCCTGCGGCTCGGCCGCCGCCGCCTCGGCTCCGCCGGCAGCGGCACCGACGGCAGTCGCCGCGGATGCACTTCCCGCGCCGCCCTTATCCCCGGGCTCGGCCAGAATGCTTTCCTTGAACTCGGTTGTGGCCATGCGGCGCTTGCGTGCCCCGAGCCAGGCCAGGATCAACAGCAGCAGGGCAACGGCACCGGCGCCGGCCTGCCACAGAGGATTGGTCAGGAAACGGCTGAGCAGGCCTTCTTCGGCCGGGGCCGGGGCGGGCTGGCGGATATCCTCCTGCAGGGCGGGCGGCGCGGGTTCGGCCTGGGCCTCCGGTGCCGCGTCAGCCGGCGCGGGTTCCACCGGCTCGGTCCCGGCGACCAGTTCATCCGGCGCCGCGGCAGCCGCGGTTTCATCCGTCATCTGTTCCTGCGCAGGCACGGGGGATTCCTCTCCCGCGTCAGCGGCAACTGCCTCTTCGCCGGCCAGCGAGCCCTGCATCCGGGCCAGTTCGTCATCACTGAGCTGGACCAGACGATGCAATTGGGCGATCTGCTGCTCCAGGTCGGCCAGCCGCTCATTGAGGTCCTGGTTCTGCTGACGCTGAGCTTCGAGTTCCTCCACGGCCAGTGCCAGTTCCGTACGCACCTGCTCCACTTCGGTGCCCGCGCCTGCCTCGCCCCCGGCACCGTCGGCAGCGGCGGCGGCATCGGCTGCATCGGGAGTGACCAGCTTGAGTTGGGCATCAGCGCCTGCGGTCGCGGCCGGGCCGGCCTCGTCGGCGGACACCGCCGGCTCCGCTGTTTCCGCGGCCGGTGCCTCGCGCTCGACCTTGCCGACGGCCGGTGCGGCGGCTGTCTCGTCACTGCGACCCTCGCGCCACAGCCGGTGATGCCGGCTGACCTCGGTCCGGGCCTCGGCCTGGCTGATGGAGGTAAACTCCTCCCGCGACGGTACGCGCAGAACATGTCCGGCCTTGAGACTGTTGACGTTGCCGTGCTGGAAAGCCTCCGGGTTGGCACGCACCAGGCCGAGCATGGTCTGCTGCATGCTCACCCCGGCATCGGGACGTACCTTCTCGGCGATGTTCCACAAAGTGTCGTTGCGCTGCACCGGTCCGTACTCGGAACCGGTGAAGATCGCTTCCCGGCGGCCTGAGTCGGCAGGCCGGGAAGGCGCCGGCGCCGGGACGGCCTGGCGGGCAGTGGTCGGCGCGGTGGCTGCCGGCGCCGGGGCCTCGGCGGGCATAAGTGCGGGCGGATCGATCAGCATGGTGTACTCGCGCACCAGCTGTCCGCTGGCCCAACTGGCCTGCACCATGAAATCGAGGTAGGGCTCGCGCACCGGCTCCTGACTGGTGACCTTGATCACGGCGGTGCCGTCGGGCCGGGTGGTGACAGCGAACTTCAGCCGGGTGTGCAGGTAGATGCGTTCGACCCCGGCCTGTGCATAGGCCTCGGGCGAAGCCAGCCGGACCTTGAGTTGATCGACCTCCTCCGGCGTGGCCGACAACAGGGTGATCTCGGCGTCCAGAGGCTGATGCAGGGCGGAGTTTAGCTTGATTTCACCCAGTCCCAGGGCGTAGGCATGACTGGCGAAGGCGCCCAGCATGGCCGTGACTAAGGCCGTTTTCCTAACCATTTTGCTTCCTCTCATGTGCCCGAGGACCCGTCCTGTGCTGGATCCCGTCGTTTTGGTGTTTGTGGAGAAATATCCTGCAACTAGTCGTTCTTTCTCGGAATTTCTTGAGTCCGCCCCACTATAGCCTAGAGGTGGTCTCTGACCAACAACTCCGCGATCTGGATGCTGTTCAGGGCGGCACCCTTGCGCACATTATCGGCGACCACCCACAAATCTAAACCGCGCGGATGCGAGATATCCTCACGGATACGCCCGACATAGACCGGGTCGTGATTGGCCCCTTCAGTGACCGCGGTGGGATAACCGCCGTCGGTGTGTTCGTCCAGCACCACGATGCCCGGCGCCTTGCCCAGCAGTTCGCGGGCCCGGGCGGCGGTGAGCTTGTCGCGGGTCTCGATGTGCACCGCCTCGGAGTGGCCATAGAAGACCGGCACCCGCACCGCGGTGGGATTCACCTGGATGTTCTCATCGCCCATGATTTTGCGGGTCTCCCACACCATCTTCATCTCTTCCTTGGTGTAGCCGTTGTCCATGAAGGCATCGATGTGCGGCAGGCAGTTGAAGGCGATCTGCTTGGGATAGACCCTGGCCTCGATGTCCTTGCCGTTGAGCAGCTGCGCGGTCTGGGTCGCCAGTTCCTCGATCGCCTCCTTGCCGGTGCCGGAGACGGCCTGGTAGGTGGCGACATTGATGCGCTCGATACGGGCGGCGTCATGCAGGGGCTTGAGCGCGACCAGCATCTGTATGGTGGAGCAATTGGGATTGGCGATGATGCCGCGATTGGTATAACCGGCCACGGCTTCGGGATTCACCTCGGGCACCACCAGCGGGATGTCGTCGTCATAGCGGAACTGGGAGGTGTTGTCGACCACCACACAGCCGGCGGCCGCCGCCTTGGGCGCATACTCCTTCGACACCGAGGCGCCGGGCGAGAACAGGCCGATCTGCACCTGCGAGAAATCGAACTCCGCCAGGTCCTGCACGGTGAGGTGCTTGTCGCCGAACCGCACCTTGCTGCCGGCCGAGCGGCTGCTGGCCAGGGCATACACCTCACCCACCGGGAACTTGCGCTCGGCCAGGATCTCCAGCATCACCTCGCCCACGGCACCGGTGGCACCGACGACAGCGACATCGAATGTCTTGCTCATGTTCTGACTCCTAAAAATACCTGATAGCCACGGAATACACGGAAAGCACGGAAAAATGTTTTTGTTCTCCGGCGCCGCGCGCAGCGCGTGCGCCGGCAAACAATCGTCCGTGTTTTCCGTGTATTCCGTGGCTATTGTTTGTATTCAATTCAACTCCGCAACCACGGCATCGCCCATCTCGGCCGTGCCCACCTGCTGCTTGCCGTCCTGTATGATGTCGGCGGTGCGCAGGCCCTGGTCCAGCACCCGGCCCACGGCGGTCTCGATGGCATCAGCCAGATCGCCCCGGTCCAGGCTGAAGCGCAGCATCATGGCCACCGACAGGATGGTCGCCAGCGGATTGGCGATATTCTGACCGGCGATATCCGGCGCCGAACCGTGGATCGGCTCGTACATGCCCTGGCCCTGCTCGTTGAGCGAGGCCGAGGGCAGCATGCCGATGGAACCGGTCAGCATGGCCGCCTCATCGGAGAGGATATCGCCGAACATGTTGGTGGTGACGATGACGTCGAACTGCTTGGGCGCCCGCACCAGCTGCATGGCGGCATTGTCGACATACATGTGGGAGAGTTCAATGTCGGGCCGGCCGGCAGCCTCCGCCGTCACCACTTCACGCCACAATTCTGTGCACTCGAGCACATTGGCCTTGTCCACGGAACAGACCCGGCCGGCACGTTTGGCGGCGATATCGAAGGCCACCCGGGCGATGCGCCGGATCTCGGACTCGGAATAGACCAGGGTATTGAAGCCCTCGCGCTCGCCGTTCTCCAGTTCACGCACGCCGCGCGGCTGGCCGAAGTAGATGCCGCCGGTCAGCTCGCGCACGATCATGATGTCCAGTCCGGCGACCACCTCGGGCCTGAGGCTGGAGGCCTCGGCCAGCTGGGGATACAGGATGGCCGGGCGCAGGTTGGCGAACAGTCCCAGCCCGGCGCGCAGCCCCAGCAGGCCCTTCTCCGGGCGCAGGGCGATCTCCAGCGGCTCCCACCTGGGCCCGCCGACCGCGCCCAGCAGGATGGCGTCGGCGGCTTTCGCCCTGTCCAGGGTCGCATCGGGCAGCGGCGTGCCGGCGGCCTCATAGGCCGCGCCGCCGACCAGCCCTTCCTCGATCTCAAGTTCCAGCCCGGCGGCGGTCCTGAGATGGTCGATGACCTTCATCGCCTCGGCGACGATCTCCGGGCCGATGCCGTCGCCCGGCAGTACCAGCAGTTTCTTCATGATCTATTTCCTGTGTTGGCCACGTTCGTAATGGCCACGGAAAACACGGAAAGCACGGACAGAGATTTTGTTCTCCGGCGCCGCGCATAGCGCGCGCGCCGGCAGGCAATTGTCCGTGTTTTCCGTGTATTCCGTGGCGCTCTTATGATTGAAACAACCAGGGCGCCTCCTGTCTGCGCCGCTCTTCATAGGCGCAGATCTCGTCGGCATGCTGCAGGGTCAGGCCGATGTCGTCCAGACCCTCCAGCAGGCAGTGCTTGCGGAAGGCATCGACCTCGAAGCCGAATTCATCCCCGTTCGGGGTGATCACCTTCTGCCCGGCCAGATCCACGGTCAACTCGTAGCCCGGCTGCGCCTCGGTCTCGCGGAACAGCCGGTCCACGGTCTCCCCCGGCAGGATGATGGGCAGGATGCCGTTCTTGAAGCAGTTGTTAAAGAAGATGTCGGCGTAGCTGGGCGCGATCACCACCCGGAAGCCGTAGTCCAGCAGCGCCCAGACCGCGTGCTCGCGCGAGGAGCCGCAGCCGAAGTTCTCCCGCGCCAGCAGGATGCGCGCACCCTTGTATCTGTCCTGATTGAGGACGAAGTCCGGATTCAGCGGCCGGTTGCTGTTGTCCTTTCCGGGCTCGCCGTGATCCAGATAGCGCCACTCGTCGAACAGGTTCGGCCCGAAGCCGGTGCGCTTGATCGACTTCAGGAACTGCTTGGGGATGATCGCGTCCGTGTCCACGTTGGAGCGGTCCAGCGGCGCGGCGATCGCGGTCAGTGTTTCGAATTTTTCCATGGTGCCAAACCTCTTTATAAGAGCGCCACGGAATACACGGAATGCACGGAAAAAGTTTTGTTCTCCGGCGCCGCGCGTAGCGCGTGCGCCGGTTAAGCAATTGTCCGTGTATTCCGTGTATTCCGTGGCGCTCTTGATCTCATGTCCGGATATCCACGAAGTGCCCGTGCACCGCCGCGGCCGCGGCCATGGCCGGGCTGACCAGGTGGGTGCGTCCGCCCTGGCCCTGGCGGCCCTCGAAGTTGCGGTTGGAGGTCGAGGCGCAGCGCTCGCCCGGCTCCAGCCGGTCGGCGTTCATTGCCAGGCACATGGAGCAGCCCGGCTCGCGCCATTCGAAGCCGGCCTCGAGGAATACCTTGTCCAGCCCCTCGGCCTCGGCCTGCTGCTTGACCAACCCGGAGCCCGGCACCACCAGCGCCTGCTTGATGTTGGCGGCCACCTTGCCGCCGCGGATGGCAGCGGCGGCCTCGCGCAGGTCCTCGATGCGGGAGTTGGTGCAGGAACCGATGAAGACGCGGTCGAGTTGAATATCCTGGATCGGGGTGCCCGGCTTGAGATCCATGTAGACCAGGGCCTTTTCCATGCCGCTGCGCTTGACCGCACTGTCGGCCTGCGCCGGGTCCGGCACCACGGCGTCGATGCCGACCACCATCTCGGGCGAGGTGCCCCAGGTAACCTGCGGCACCAGCCCGGCGGCATCCAGCACCAGGGTCTGATCGAATACAGCGTCCTCGTCCGAGACCAACTCGCGCCAGGCCGCCACGGCCCGGTCCCACAACTCGCCCTTCGGCGCAAAGGTGCGCCCGCGCATGTAGTCGATGGTGGCATCGTCCACCGACACCAGCCCGGCGCGGGCACCGGCCTCGATGGCCATGTTGCATACCGTCATGCGGCCCTCGACCGACAGGCTGTGGATGGCCTCGCCGCCGAACTCAATGGTGTGGCCGGTGCCGCCGGCGGTGCCGATGCGGCCGATGATGGCCAGCACGACGTCCTTGGCGGTCACCCCGGCTGGCAGCCGGCCGTCGACGCGGATCAGCAGGTTCTTCGCCTTGGTCTGGATCAGGCACTGGGTGGCCAGCACATGCTCGACCTCCGAGGTGCCGATGCCGAAGGCCAGGGCACCGAAGGCACCGTGGGTGGAGGTGTGCGAATCGCCGCAGACCACGGTCATGCCCGGCAGGGTCGCGCCCTGCTCCGGCCCGATCACATGGACGATGCCCTGGCGCGGGTCGTTCATGCGGAATTCCCGGATGCCGTATTCGGCGCAGTTGCTGTCCAGGGTCTCGACCTGGATGCGCGAGACCGGGTCACTGATGCCGCCGCTGCGGTTGGTGGTCGGGACATTGTGATCCGGCACCGCCAGCACCGAGCCGGTACGCCAGGGTTTGCGCCCGGCCAACCGCAGGCCTTCGAACGCCTGCGGCGAGGTGACTTCGTGAATGAGGTGGCGATCGATATAGAGGAGCGCCGTGCCATCCGCGTCCTGCCGCACCACATGCGCATCCCAGAGCTTGTCGTAGACTGTCTTGCCTGTCATGGCCATCTTTCTCCTGTGATGAGGCCGAGTCTAGGCAGGAATATGAGATAACACAAATTCATATTATTCATGTAAACTATTCCTATTTGGAATTAATATATGTCACTGGATATCGCCGGTCTGCGCGCCTTTCTGGCCGTGGCAGAACATGAATCCTTCTCCGCGGCGGCGGCCGAACTGCACCTGACTCAGCCGGCGGTGAGCAAGCGCGTCGCCGCCCTGGAAGCAGCGATGAAGGTGCGGCTGTTCGACCGCATCGGCCACCGGGTGCTGCTGTCCGAGGCCGGCGAGGCCCTGCTGCCGCGCGCCCGGCGCATTCTGCTCGATATCGAGGACAGCCAGCGCGCCATCGCCAACCTCTCCGGCCGGGTCGAGGGGCGACTCTACCTCGGCACCAGCCATCACATCGGTCTGCACCGCCTGCCGCCGGTACTGCGCGAGTTCATCGAGCACTACCCGGAGGTGCGGCTGGAACTGCGTTTCCTCGACTCGGAGGCGGTGTGTGCGGCCGTGGTCAGCGGCGAACTGGAACTGGGCGTGGTCACGCTCCCGGTCGAACCGCCGCCTGCACTGGCCCTGGAGCCGGTCTGGGACGATCCCCTGTCGGTGGTGGTCGGTCGTGACCATCCTCTGACCGGCCGGGACCGGGTGGACATGGCCCGGCTGGCGGCAACCCCGGCGATCCTGCCGGGCCCGGAAACCTTCACTCGCCAGATCATCGAATCCGGATTCGCCCGCCGCGGTCTCAGGATTGAGGCCGAACTGTCGACTAACTACCTGGAGACCATCAAGATGCTGGTGGCGGTCGGGCTGGGCTGGAGCCTGCTGCCGGACAGCATGCTGGACGACCAGCTCAGTGCCCTGACGGTCCCAGGACTGGCTCCGCATCGACGGCTGGGCATCATTCACCATCGTGAGCGTACCCTGTCCAATGCCGCGCGGGCCATGCGCGCGGCCGTCAGCCGTCACCGCGACCCCTGATCACGCCTCAGCGTGACGGGGGCTATACTGACTTGCATGGTTGTGTGTTCAGCTGCCCATGAGGTTCACAGGTATGCGTTTTCTGCTCATTGTGCTCGGCCTGGCCATGCTGGCCTGCCGACCGGCGGCGGCAGCCCCCGGCTACCAGTTGGCCATCGTCAACCCCGCCTCCCCTTCGCGCCTGCATGCGGTCTGGGAACCCCTGCGCCAACACCTGTCGCAGGAACTTGATGCGGAGATCGAGCTCGTCTTCCCCAAGGGCATCGATCAGGTGGAAAAGCTGCTTGGGCACAACGAGATCGATTTCGTCTATCTCAATTCCTATCTGTTCTACCTGCTCAAGGGCAAGGGCAAGCTCGCTGCCGTGGCCCAGATGCGCAACCTCGACGGGATGACCACCAGCCAGGGCAGCTTCATCGTCCGCGCTGACAGCGGCATCCGCAATGTGGACGATCTGCGCGGGCGCAAACTGGCGCTGATCAGCCCGCTCGGGGCCGGCGCCTACCTGGCGCCGCGCGCCTATCTGAGGGATTTCGGGATGGACATCCACACCGACCTGGATCTGGTATTCACCGGCGATCTCAAGAAATCCGTCTATGCGGTCCTGCTGGGTGATGCCGCCGCCACCACCATGTGCGCAGTCAGTTACAAGATTCTGGAGCACAAACTCAATTTCAAGGAACTGAGCATCATCGACAGCACCCGCCCCTTCCCGGAGCCGCTGGTCGCGGCTTCCACCCGGCTCGGGCCGGAACCCATCGAGGCCTGGCGCCGCGCGCTGCTGAAACTCTCCCAGACCGAGTCAGGGCGCGCCGCCCTGCAACCGCTGGCTGACATCAAGGTACGGGATTTCATCGAGTACGACCCGGCGCTCGAAACGCTGACCCGCAACCTGATGCAGTACACGCCGGCACCGTGACGCAGAAATACCGCTACAACCTGTTTCTCAGGCTCATTACCCCGATCGCCCTGCTCCTGCTGGTGATTGCGGCCGGGCTGACCGCAGCCGTGATCACGGAATCCAACCGCACCATCGAATCCTTCCGGGCACTGCAGGCCGCCTCGCACGCCCGCACCCTGGCCAGCGGCAGCATGGACGCCATCCTGACCCGCGACTACACCCTGCTGGAGAACTGGGTCCATGCCGCCATTCCGGGCGACGATTACGCCTACGCCTATATCGCCAATGACGGCGGCCTGATCCTGGCGCATACCAATTTCAGTTTCGTCGGCAAACGCATCACGCTGCAGCGGCCGGCCGCAATGCAGCAGATCGAGACCCGCTACGACGAACGTTCCGTCACCGAGATCGTCCAGCCGATCGAACTCGGTGCAGGCTTTCTCGGAACGGCCCATGTCGCCTATTACCAGAGTCACGGCCTGGCACTGCTGCCCAATCTCGCCAGCAACCTGCTGGCACCGCTGCTGGTCGCGCTGCTGCTGTTCGGTCTGGCACTGTATGCCATCGCCCGACGCACCACCGATCCGATCCACGTCCTGACCCGGACCATCGCTTCCAGTTCGCTGAACGACCTGAAGCCGATACCCGCCAGCATCACCACCCAGAAGAATGAGATCGGCGAACTGGCCTCGACCTTCCAGGACATGCAGTCCGACCTCAGGAACAGTTATGACCGGCTGCGGGATGCCCTCGAGCAACTGGACCGGCAGAAAACCCATCTGGAGACCATGCTTCATTCCATCGGCGATGCCGTAATCACCACCGACAACGCCGGCCGGGTGGAGTATCTCAACCCGGCCGGCGAGGCCCTGCTGGGCTGGCATCAGGACCAAGTCCAGGGTCAGCATATCGGCGAGATCTATCATGGCGAACAGGACCAGAGACAGCTATGGGAACTGCTCGAGGCCCAGTGTCTGAAGGGCGGTGCCGTCATGCCCCGCAGCGAGCAGCCGATCGTCAACCGCCAGGGCGAGCGCATCTTCATCGAACAGTCCGCCGCCCCGATCCGCGACGCTGCGGGGAACATCAACGGTCTGATCATCGTCGCCCACGACGTCACCCGTGAGCAGATCCTGCAGCAGGAACTGCTGTACAAGGCAAGCCATGACGACCTGACCGGACTGCGCAACCGGGTCGAGTTCAACCGCCAGCTGCAGGAGTTCATCAACAGCGCCAAACTGGACCACAAGGAACACGCCCTGCTGTTCCTGGATCTGGATCAGTTCAAGCTGGTCAACGACACCTGCGGCCATACCGCCGGCGATGAACTGCTGCGCCGCGTGGGCCACATTCTCTCCGGGGAAATCCGCCGCCACGACATCCTGGCCCGGCTCGGCGGGGACGAGTTCACCATCATCCTCGCCGACTGCAGCCTGGCGGAAGCCGAGCCCATCGCCGAAAAAATCCGCCGCGCCATCGAAAGCTTCATATTCATCTGGGACAACCAGCGTTTCAATATCACAACGAGTATCGGACTGGCGCCCATCACAGCCGACAACCTGAATCAGCAGAAGCTGCTGAGCCTGGCCGACGCAGCCTGCTATGCCGCCAAGCACAACGGCCGCAACCGTATCTACCGCTATGACGAAAACGATTCCCTGCTCAACCAACACTACGGCGAGGTGAACTGGATCAGCCGCATCAACCAGGCCATTGCCGAGGACCGCCTGGCACTGTATTTCCAGACCATCGAGCCGATCAACGCCCGGGACGCCGGGCAGCATCTGGAAATACTGGTACGACTGCAGGACGAAACCGGGCGGTTGATCCCGCCCTCGGCCTTCATCCCCGCCGCCGAACGTTACAACCTGATGCCCACGGTGGACCGCTGGGTGGTCTCCCGCACCTGTCACTGGTTCGCCCGCCATCCCGAAATCCTGGGGCAGGTCGGAGTGGTATCGGTCAACCTGTCGGGCGAAACCCTCAATGACAGCGGCTTCGCCGATTTCGTGCTCCAGCTGTTCGGCGAGTGCGGCATGGACGGCAGCAAGCTCTGCTTCGAGATCACCGAGACCACCGCCATCGGCAATCTCATCGTCGCCCAGGAATTCATGGCGCGCATGCAGGCGATCGGCTGCCGTTTCGCACTGGATGACTTCGGCACCGGCATGTCCTCCTTCGGCTATCTCAAGACCCTGCCGGTGGATTTCCTGAAGATCGATGGCATCTTCATTCAGAACATCGCCTCGGACCCGATCGATTACGCCATGGTCCGCTCCATCAACGATATCGGTCACCTGCTCGGTCAGCAGACCATCGCCGAATTCGTGGAAAACGCCGATATTCTGAAACGGCTGCAGGAGATCGGGATCGACTACGCCCAGGGGTATCATTTCTCCCGACCGGTACCCCTGGAGGATCTGCATCGGCTGGTCAGTCCGCTGCGGGCAGACACCGGGCGGCCGTCGTCCTGAAATCCGTGCGGCCGCCGTGATTGATCCACGTCAGCGACAACCGGCGCCAGGGCATGCCACAGTACTGTGACTGCACGCGCCGACAAGGAGGATCGAGATGAGCACGAATATCCAGGACATCCTGGCCGAAGAGGCCGAATCCCTGCTTGCCTACCGCTGCACCGGCATCCCGCGCGAGCGGCTGCATGTCCCGGGACCGGATTTTGTCGACCGCATCGTCAGCCTCAGCGACCGCAACCCGCGCGTGCTGCGCAACCTGCAGAGCCTGTTCAATCAGGGTCGCCTGGGCGGCACCGGCTACCTGTCGCTGCTGCCGGTGGACCAGGGCGTGGAGCACTCGGCCGGCGCCTCATTTGCCCCCAACCCGGACTTCTTCGACCCGGAGCACATCGTCGAACTGGCCATCGAGGGCGGCTGCAACGGTGTGGCCTCCACGCTCGGTGTGCTGGGCGCGGTGGCCAGGAAATACGCCCACAAAATCCCCTTCATCGTGAAGCTCAACCACAACGAACTGCTCAGCTATCCGAATCAGTACGATCAGACCCTGTTCGCCCAGGTCGACCAGGCCTTCGAACTGGGCGCGGTGGCGGTGGGCGCCACGGTGTACTTCGGTTCGGAGGAATCCCGGCGCCAGATCCTGGAGGTGAGCGAAGCCTTCGCCCATGCCCACGAACTGGGCCTGGTGTGCGTGCTCTGGGCCTACCTGCGCAACAGCGCCTTCAAGCACGAGGGTACCGACTACCACACCGCGGCCGACCTCACCGGCCAGGCCAATCACTTGGCGGCGACCATCGAGGCCGACATCATCAAGCAGAAGCAGGCCCTGGGCAACGGCGGCTACACGGCGCTGGACTTCGGCAAGACCCACCCGAAGGTCTATGACGAACTGACCAGCGAACACCCCATCGACCTGGTGCGCTACCAGGTAGCCAACTGCTACATGGGCCGGGTGGGCATGATCAACTCCGGCGGCCCCTCCGGCAAGGACGATCTGCACCAGGCCGTGCGTACCGCCGTGATCAACAAGCGGGCCGGCGGCATGGGCCTGATCTCCGGGCGCAAGGCCTTTCAGAAACCGGTGGCCGAGGGGGTGAAGCTGCTCAACGCCATCCAGGACGTGTATCTGTCGGATGAAGTCACGATCGCGTGACGAGTCTTAAACGAGAGTATATTTTTCGTCGTTGCGAGGCGCGCAGCGCCGCGGCACAAGCGAGCTTGCGAGCGAAGAACGCCCGTAGGGCGGCCCCGAAGGGGTGAGCGCAGCGAATAATCTCCGTCGGTTTACTGCTTCCGAACGAGATTGCTTCGCTACGCTCGCAATGACACGGTCATTTTTACCCATGAGTATCCGCTGCTGACTCCAGTCGCTCAGGTGATGTCCGCCTCGCGCCAGGTGGTGCGCAGTACGGCATAGCTGATCAGCACCGCCAGCAGGCTCATGCCGGCGGCGGCGATATAGGTGGACTGGGCGCTGACCCCGTCCCACAGATAGCCTGCGGCCAGGCTCCCCACCGCCCCGCCGGCACCGAAGCTGAGACTGCTGTACAGGGCCTGGCCGCGACCCTGACTGCGGCCGGTGAAGTACTGGTGAATCAGATGGATCGCCACGGCATGGTAGAGGCCGAAGCTGGCCGCATGCAGGGTCTGGGCGAACAGGATGATGCCGAGTCGCTCGGGGAAGAAGGCGATCAGGAGCCAGCGCAGTGTGGTCAACTGCAGGCCGACGAACAGCAGCCGCCAGGCACCGATGCGCGGCAGCCAGCGATGAATCATCAGGAACACCCCGATCTCGGCGATCACCCCCAGCGCCCACAGCTGGCCGATTACGCTGCGGCTGTAGCCGTAGTCCTCCAGGTAGAGGGTGAAGAAGGTGTAATAGGGCCCGTGGCTGGCCTGCATGAGAAAGCAGATCACCAGCAGGGCGAGTACGTCACCGCGCTTGAGAATCCGCCGCAGGCTGGTGGATTCATCGGCATGGGTTCGACCGCTGGCGTCGCGCGTGACCAGGCTGGACAGCCAGATCGCCACGAACAGCCCCATCACCACCAGCGGCATGATCCCGATCCCCTGGCTGTCGAGCAGCCGGCCGAGCAGGACCACGCTCAGGATGAAGCCGACCGACCCCCACAACCGGATCATGCTGTAACGGTGGGAGGCCGCCCCCAGGTGTGACAGGGTCACCGCCTCGAACTGCGGCAGCGAGGCGTTCCAGAAGAAGCTGAAGGCGATCATCACCAGCGCCAGCCACTGGAAGGACGACCCCAGAAATATGCCGGCAAAGCAGACGATGGACACAAGCGAGGCCGTGCGGATGATGCCCATGCGCCGGCCGGTGTGGTCGGCGATCCAGCCCCAGATGTTGGGTGCGATCAGCTTGGTGGCCATGAGGATGGCCATCAGTTCACCGATCTCGGTGGCGCTGAAGCCGAGCGACTTCAGATACAGCCCCCAGTAGGGCACCAGCGCGCCCAGCGAGGCGAAGTAGAACAGGTAGAAGCTGGAGAGCTGCCAGTAGTGTCCGGTCCGTGGCGTCACTGGCGACTGCGGTCCTGTGGTGGGCTGACGGGCATGGACGGGCATTATACCCAAAACACCCCCCGTCGCAGGGGGCCGGAAATCAGGCCTCGATCCAGAGTGTGCGGAGCTGGTCGGCCAGGGTCATGGGGTCGAAAGGCTTGGGCAGCAGACCGATCGCGCCCAGGCTGCGGTAGTGCTCCAGTTCCCGCGCCTGTACCCGCGCGGTCATGAACGCCACCGGGATATCGCGGGTGTCGGGCTGCTCGCGCAGCCGGCGCAGGGTTTCCGGACCGTCCATGCCGGGCAGCATCACGTCGAGCAGGATCAGGTCCGGCCCCCAGGCCGCAGCACGCGCCAGCGCCTCGTCTCCACTGCTGCACACTTCGACCTGGAAACCGCCGACCTGCTCCAGCGCCAGCCGGGCCACGGCCTGGATGTCGGGCTCGTCCTCCACGTAGAGGATGCGCTGCAGGGACTGGGGATCCATCAACGCGCCCGCGGCGGTCTCACTCGCTCCGACCGGCCGGAATGCGCGGCGTCTCCGAGGTCACGTCGGCATTCTGGGCCCGGTGGCGCAGGGCGTGATCCATGAGCACGATCGCCAGCATGGCCTCGGCAATCGGGGTGGCGCGGATACCCACGCAGGGATCGTGACGGCCGGTGGTCACCACCTCGATCGGCTCGCCGTGCACATTCACTGACCGGCCCGGCAGACGCAGACTGGAAGTGGGCTTCAATGCAATGCTGGCGACGATGTCCTGGCCGGAGGAAATCCCGCCCAGCACGCCGCCGGCGTGGTTGCTGAGAAACCCCTCGGGGGTGATCTCGTCGCGATGTTCGGTGCCCTTCTGCGCCACGCTGGCGAAGCCCGCGCCGATCTCCACGCCCTTGACGGCATTGATGCTCATCAGGGCATGGGCGATATCGGCGTCCAGCCGGTCGAACACCGGTTCGCCCAGGCCGGGCGGGACGTTGGCGGCCACCACCGTGACCTTGGCCCCCACTGAATCCCCTGACTTGCGCAGGGCATCCATGTAGGCCTCCAACTCCGGCACCATGTCCGCATCGGGCCAGAAGAAGGGATTGGTCTCGACAGCGTTCCAGTCGAAGGCGCGCGGAACATTCTCGCCCAGCTGACTGAGATGGCCGCGGATCTCGATGCCGTAGCGGCTGCGCAGGTAGCGCTTGGCGATGCCGCCGGCCGCCACCCGCATGGCGGTCTCGCGGGCAGAGGAACGGCCGCCGCCGCGGTAGTCGCGGATGCCGTACTTCTGCTGGTAGGTGTAGTCGGCATGCCCCGGACGGAACCGGTCCATGATGCCGGAGTAGTCCTTGGACCGCTGATCGGTGTTCTCGATCAGCAGGCCGATGGGCGTGCCCGTGGTCCTGCCCTCGAACACCCCGGAGAGGATGCGCACCGCATCGGCCTCGCGACGCTGGGTGGTGTGGCGCGAGGTACCGGGCTTGCGCCGGTCCAGATCATGCTGCAGGTCGGCCTCGGACAGTTCCAGCCCGGGCGGACAGCCGTCCACGATGGCGCCCAGCGCGGGCCCATGGCTCTCGCCGAAGCTGGTGACGGTGAAGAGTTTGCCAATGCTGTTTCCGGACATGGCGGTTATTGTAACGGCAAGTGCGGGCGGCGTCTCGGGTTTTGAATGAGCAGGCAATCCATTCCGGCCACGAAACCCACGAAATCCACGAAAAATGTGACGGGGAAATGCCCGGGCAACTCCCCTGCGACTCAAGCACTGGGCATTTACAGTCAGTTCCTGTTCGTGGGATTCGTGGCCATCAAGGGGGTTTACTCTAAAGCCACCCGCAACCGGGTCGATAGCCCATATGCAACAAAAACAAGATGACCCACCGATTCGAGGGAGGCACACAGTGACCTACAAGCATGCGCACTACGGCGAGCGTATCGGCAGTTACATGGGCGAGCCCATCTTTGCATTGATCGATGCGCCGGAAGGCCGCTTTGTATTCGACCGGCTCGCCCGCTATGTCGATGACGGCTACCCGCTGGACCAGCTGAGCCGTGGCGAGGTGATGTCACCGGCGGGGGTGGTGTACCGGCTGGCGGACTGAACCTGCAGGTCGGGGCAGCACCGTAGGATGGGTGGAGCGCATCGCAACCCGTCCATGTGATGGGTTGCGGCGCAAGCGCCTCCACCCATCCTACGCAGATGCCACCCGTAGGATGGGTGGAGCGTAGCGCAACCCATCGAGACGGGATGGTTCAGATCACTTTGGAATAGCGCCCGCCGCGGCTTTCGCGCAGGTAGCGGTCGAACTGCATGCAGATGTTGCGGATGAGCAGGCGGCCGCGCGGCAGGACCCGGATAGCGGCCGCATCCAGTTCGATCAGGCCGTCGCGGACAAAATCCCCCATGCCTTCCAGCTCCGCCGCGAAGTAGTCGCGGAAATCGATGCCGTGGTCGCGTTCCACCGCGGCGAACTCCAGTTCGAAGTGGCAGATCAGTTGGGTGATCACGGCCCGACGCAGCTTGTCGTCGGCGTCCAGCTCCACCCCGCGGAACACCGGCAGGTGACCGGCGTCGATGCGCGCGGCGTACGCCTCCAGGTCCTTCAGGTTCTGGCTGTAGCTGTCGCCGATCATGCTGATGGAGGTCGCCCCCATGGCCACCAGGTCGCACTCGGCATGGGTGGAATAGCCCTGGAAGTTGCGGTAGAGGGTACCGTTGCGCTGGGCCACGGCCAGCTCGTCATCCGGTTTGGCGAAATGATCCATGCCGATGAAGACATACCCCGCCTGCCCCAGCCGCTCGATGGTGTGACCCAGGATGGCGAGCTTCTCCTCGGACGAGGGCAGATCCCCGGCATTGATCTGGCGCTGGGTCTTGAACATCTCCGGCAGGTGGGCGTAGTTGAACACCGACAGCCGCGCCGGGTCCATGTCGATGACCTTGTCCAGGGTGGCGGCGAAGCTCGCCACGCTCTGGTGCGGCAGGCCGTAGATCAGGTCCACGCTGGTGGAGCGGAAGCCCTCGGCGCGCGCGGCCTCCAGCACGGCGCGGGTCTCGGCCTCGCTCTGGATGCGGTTGACCGCCTTCTGCACCGTCGGATCGAAGTCCTGCACCCCCAGGCTGATGCGATTGAAACCCAGCTCGCGCAGCACGCCGATGGTCTCGGCGTCGGCCTCGCGCGGATCGATCTCGATGGAGTACTCGCCGCTGTCGTCGTCCAGCAGCCGGAAGTGCTCGCCGGTGGCGCGCATCAGGTCGCGCATCTGCTCATGGCTGATGAAAGTGGGCGTACCCCCGCCCCAGTGCAGCTGCTGCACCGGGCGATCAGCATCGAACAGCGCCCCCTGCAGGGCGATTTCCCGGAACAGGTGCTCCAGATAGGGCACCGCGTGTTTGCGGTTCTTGGTGATGATCTTGTTGCAGGCGCAGTAGAAGCAGACCGTGTCGCAGAAGGGGATGTGGAAATACAGCGACAACGGCGGCTTCGGCCGCTCGGCATTGGTCGCCACCGCCCAGCGTTTGAAATCGGCCTCGGTAAAGGCCTCGGTGAACTGCACCGCCGTCGGGTAGGAGGTATAGCGCGGCCCGCTGGTGTCGTAGCGGCGGATCAGTTCGGAGTCGAATTCGAGTGTCTGTTCCATGGCGGCAAGTGTAGACGATCCCGGTTGCGGTGTGGGATGACCTTGATCAAATGCGGGCGCCTGACGTAGGTGGCAAGAACGCAGAGGGCGCAAAGGCGCGGAGGCGCAAAGACTGAATAATCATGAAAAACACACACCCATCCGGCTTTTTCATGTCATTGCGAGCGCAGCGCTGCAATCTCGTACCGATGAATCAGGCGGTTGGAGATTGCCACGGCGCTGTGCGCCTCGCAATGACGAATTGATCGGAGTTACTTTAATAACCTTGGCGTCTCTGCGCCTTTGCGTCCTCTGCGTTCCCACCACCGAACCTCAGGAAACCAGCGCGTCGAAGTCGGCCTGGTGCGCCTGCAACTGGGCGGCGTCGAGCAGGAACACGCCCTGGCCGCCGCGTTCGAATTCCAGCCAGGTGAAGGGGACCTGCGGCAGGATCTCGATCAGCGCCGGTTCGCTGTTGCCGACCTCGACGATCAGGATGCCCTGGTCGGTCAGGTGCCGGCGCGCCTCGCGCAGGATCCGCAGCACCAGGTCCAGACCGGTCTCGCCGCCGCTCAGGCCCAGGGCCGGCTCGTGGCGGTATTCCAGCGGCAGGCCGGCCATCTCCTCGGCATCCACATAGGGGGGGTTGCTGACGATGACATCGTAGACCTCGCCCTCCAGGGCGGCGAAGAGGTCGGACTGGATCACCCGCACGCGGTCCTGCAGGTGATGGCGTTCGACGTTGATGCGCGCGACCTCGAGTGCCTCGGCCGACAGGTCGGCGGCATCGACCCGGGCATCCTCGAGGTAATGGGCGCTGGCGATGGCAATGCAGCCGCTGCCGGTGCACAGGTCCAGGACCCGTTCGACCGACTCGGCCGGAATCCAGGGCTCGAAACCGGTCTCGATCAACTCGGCGATGGGTGAGCGCGGAATCAGTACCCGTTCGTCGACGTGGAAGGACAGGCCGGCGAACCAGGCCTGCTCCACCAGGTAGGGCACCGGGATGCGTTCGAGGTAACGCTTGCGCAGCAGCTCCAGGACCCGGTGGCGCTCATCCTCCGCCAGCACCGCATCCAGGTAGGCCGGCGGCAGGTCAGGCGGCAGCCGCAGGGCGTTGAGCACCAGGTAGGCGGCCTCGTCCAGGGCGTTGTCGGTCCCGTGGCCGAAGCACAACTCGTGCTCCTCGAAGCGGCTGGCAGCCCAGCGGATGTAGTCACGCACCCGGGTGAGGGTGGTGATAATGGATTCGGCGTTGTCCATGCCGGACCTCCCGGTGTCTCGATCAGGCCGCGATGATACCCCATGGCGAACGGCATTTCTCACTGCGCCTGTTCCCTTTTGGGGCCGCTGTGGGATAATTCCTGCCATGTCCGACTCCAATCCTGCACTGCACCACCGCCCGCTGTTCCTGTTGCTGCTCCTGGCCGTGCTGGCCGGCGGCCTGTACCTGGGCTGGCAGCAGTTCGCGCCGCCCGCCCCGCCCCGGCTCAGCGACCAGGTCACCCGCCTGCCGCAGCCGCGGCCGATCGCGGACTTTGCGCTGATCGATCATCATGAACGGCCCTTTACCCTGGCACGCTTCCAGGGCCAGTGGAGTTTCGTCTTCTTCGGCTATACCCACTGCCCGGATGTCTGCCCCACCGCCATGCTGGACCTGAAACGCACACTGGAAGCGGTGGCGGCCGCCGAACCGGCCGTGGAACCGCCGCAGGTGGTGTTCGTGACCGCCGACCCCGAGCGCGACACGCCGGCACAGCTGGCCCGCTTCGTGCCCTACTTCAATCCCGACTTCATCGGGGTGACCGGCCCGCAGGACCAGCTTGACCAGCTCAGCAGCCAACTCAGCAGCCTGGCGGTGAAGGTGCCCAACCCCGACAATCCGGACAATTATCTGGTCGATCACACGGCCTCGATCCTGCTGCTCAATCCCGACGGTCGGCTGGAGGCGATTTTCACATCGCCGCACAACCCCGACACCATGGCTGCGGACTACCGCGAGTTGGCCCGTTATTTCAAGGAAAGTTCATGAAGTCGCTGCTGCACTCCCTGGTTCTGCTGTGCCTGCTGGCCCCTGTCGCCGCCGTCCAGGCCGATCAACTGCGGGTGGAGGATCCGTGGGTTCGCGCCGGGCCGCCCACGGCACGGGTCATGGCCGGCTACATGACCCTGTACAACAGCGGCGCCCGCGAGCGCGAGATCGTGCGCGTCACCAGCCCGGCCTTCGCGCGGGTGGAACTGCACCTGAGCCGGATCGAGGATGGCATGGCACGCATGATCCCGCAGGAGGCGCTGCGGGTACCGGCCGGCGGCCGGCTGGAACTGACCCCGGGGGGCTACCACCTGATGCTGTTCGATCCGCTCGCCCCGCTGCAGCCCGGTGACCCGGTGGAGTTGAGTCTGCACGATGCGGCGGGCCAGGTCCTGAATGTCCGTGCCACGGTCCGCCTGCCGGGCGGCCGGGACGCCGACCACACGCACCATCATCACGACTGATGGCCAGGGACATCGACCGTCAGGCCGGCGCCTGGGACCATCTGCGCGCCCTGCCCCAGTACCTGCTGCCGCACCACGCGCTGTCACGGCTGATGCTACGCCTGACCCGGGTGCGCACGCCCTGGGTGAAGAACCTGATCATCAACCGCATGCGGCATCACTTCCGCATCGACATCCGGGACGCGGTCCAGCCCGACCCGTACGCCTATCCCAGCTTCAACGCCTTCTTCACCCGCGCCCTGCGTCCCGACGCCCGGCCGCTGGCGGGCGACGACGCCACCCTGATCTCCCCGGTCGACGGCACCGTCAGCCAGGCCGGGCGCATCGAGGTCAACCGGCTGCTCCAGGCCAAGGGCCGTCGCTTCACCCTGGAGACCCTGCTGGGCGGCGACATCGAACTGGCCCGGACCTTCGCCGATGGCGACTTCGCCACCCTGTATCTGTCACCGCGCGACTATCACCGCATCCACATGCCACTCGAGGGGCGTCTGCTGAGGACGATCTACGTCCCGGGTCGCCTGTTCAGTGTCGCCCCCTACACGGTGCGCAGCGTCCCGCGCCTGTTCGCCCGCAACGAGCGTCTGGTGTGCCTGTTCGACACCCCGGCCGGTCCGCTGGCCATGATCCTGGTCGGCGCCCTGTTCGTGGCCTGCATCGAGACCGTCTGGGCCGGCGTGGTCACACCGCCGCACGGCCACCGCATCCGTACCAAGCCGGCCCCGGACAACCCGCCGGTGGAACTGGCGCGCGGGGCCGAGATGGGCCGCTTCAACATGGGCTCGACCGTCATCCTCCTGTCTCCCCCGGGACGGATCGACTGGACCGCCGACCTCCGCCCCGGCCGGCACCTGCGCATGGGCGAGGCGCTCGGGCAGTTGCGGTAAAAATCTGGTATCCTGTGCCGCCACATCGAAACCGCACGCAACAGGCCCGGCAGTTATGCATCCCATGCTCAACATCGCGACGCGCGCAGCGCGCGCCGCCGGCGATATTATTGTTCGCTACGTCGACCGCCTGGATGAGCTCAACGTCGCCAGCAAGGAGCGCAACGACTACGTCTCCGAGGTCGACCGCCGGGCCGAGGACGCCATCATCCGCATCCTGCGCAAGGCCTATCCCGACCACGGCATCCTGGCCGAGGAGTCCGGAACCCAGGCCGGCAGCAATGACGAATACCAGTGGATCATCGACCCGCTGGACGGCACCACCAACTTCCTGCACGGCTTTCCCCAGTTTGCGGTCTCCATTGCCCTGAGCCACAAGGGCCGGCTGGAACAGGGCGTGGTCTACGACCCCCTGCGTCAGGAGCTGTTCACCGCCAGCCGCGGCAGCGGTGCCCAGCTCAACAACCGCCGCCTGCGCGTGGCCCAGCGCAAGGGCCTGGAAGGCGCCCTGCTCGGCACCGGCTTTCCGTTCAAGACCCACGAACATCTGGAGGCCTATCTGGGGATGTTCCGCGACCTGCTGCTGGAGACCTCCGGCATCCGCCGACCGGGCTCGGCCGCGCTGGACCTGGCCTATGTCGCCGCCGGCCGCCTGGACGGTTTCTGGGAACTCAAGCTCAATCCCTGGGACATGGCCGCCGGCGTGCTGCTGATCCAGGAGGCCGGCGGCATCGTCGGCGACTTCACCGGCGGGCACCGGTTCATGCAGAGCGGCAATGTGGTCGCGGGCAACCCCAAGGTCTTCGCCGCCATCGTCAAGAAGCTCCGGCCGCATCTGACCCCTGAAATGGGCTGAGGCCGGGGGCATAAGAGCTTAAGAGCGCCACGGAATACACGGAAAGCACGGACATGATTGAATCAAGGCTGAGCAATCCGTAGGTCGGGTTAGCGCAGCGTAACCCGACAGGTACGGCGCCAGTGTCGGGTTACGCCCTGCGGGCTAACCCGACCTACGGGTTGCCATCATCGAAATATCATTGTTCCGTGCTTTCCGTGTATTCCGTGGCGCTCTTGAAACATTCAAGTTCCGCCCGCTCGGGCCGATCTGAGGGACAAGTCCCGCAGACAATGGAAACCGGCCGCGATGAAAGTCTCCGTCTCCCCCCGCTACCATACCGATCCCCGGAACCTGGAACTGGAACTGACCCTGCGCGACATGTTGGCCGGCATGGAGGAGATCTACACCAGCGAGGCACTGGCTTTCAGCGACTGCGGCATGGAGATCCTGTCCATCGAGCCGCCCGCCGTGGAGGCCCAGGCTGCGACGGCCGAACCGGTAAACGCCCCCTGCATACTGCCCTTCCGCCGCAGCGCCTGAGTCGTCCCCTCAGCAGGGCCATCGCCCTGTCATCGCAATAACCCCATGTTTTATATGCCCGTTTCGCCTGCGGGTTTTTTGTGTTATACAGGTTGCAAGTGGATATCAATTCCCGTGCATGACACGGGATCAGCATATAAATCCACGCAACGCGAGGGGACACGATGAAAAAAACACTGCTGGTGCTGTTCACCCCACCCTTTGCCGCCTGCCGTTACGGCTGTGCCGGCTGCTGCGCCGCACCCATCGGCGTATTCTGGATCGCCGGCATCGTCGGCATTCTCTATGGCCTGATCTGGGGCGGGCCGACCGAGGGCAGCGGCGGCCAGACCGCCCTGCTCGGACTGGGCCTGTGGATACTGGCCTCGGTCTGGGCCGCGTTGACCATCCGCGGTGCCGACGAGGACAAGTGCCAGAATCGCAGCAGCACCCTGTGCAGCAAGATCCTGCCCGGCCTGGACGAACACGACCCCATGGACGAGGTGCGCAAGGCGCGCTGAGCCGGGCATCGTCCCCGGGACGGATTGCAACCGCCCCACCCTTCTGCCAACCTGCGGCCACACCCGGCAGGGATGCCTGCCGCTTGCCTGACCGTCCTGCACGATGAGTGGCTGCTGCGACAACGATTGTTCCCTGGATGCCCGACAGACACGGCAGCGCCGCACGCTGCGGATCGTGCTCGGCATCAATGCGCTGATGTTCCTGGTGATCGCGGGCGCCGCCCTGTATGGCGGCTCATCGGCACTGCTGGCTGACAGCCTGGACAACCTGGGTGACGCGCTGACCTACGGCCTGAGCCTGTATGCCGTCAGCCGCGGGGCGGCAACCAAGGCACGGGTGGCGCTGTTCAAGGGCTGGCTGATCGTGCTGGCGGGCGGCGTGGTGCTGGTCCAGGTTGTCTATCGCATCTTCGTTCCCGGTCTGCCCCTGTTCGAGGTCATGGGCGCCTTCAGCCTGCTGGGGCTGGCAGCCAACTCCCTGTGCCTGTACCTGCTCTGGCGTCACCGTCACGAGGACGTGAACATGAGTTCGGTGTGGGAATGCTCGCGCAACGACATCGTGTCCAACCTGTCGGTGTTCGCCGCCGCCGGCGGGGTCTGGCTCACCGGCACCGGTTGGCCGGACACACTGGTGGCACTCGCGCTGGTGATCTTTCTGCTGCGTTCGGGCTCGGGCGTGATCGCCTCGGCCCGGCGGGAACTGCACGCCGCGGCCTGAATCAGATACTGAAACATAGCCACGGAAAACACGGAAAGCACGGAAAATATAAGAGCAAGTGCGTAAAGCGGCTCCGCCTGGCTTGAGATCCGTCATTCCGGCCTTCGCCGGAATGAAGAAATATCATTAAAGAGGATCAGCCTTAGACAGAATAACGTCCGTGCTTTCCGTGTTTTCCGTGGCTATTTTTGTATAAATTCTATACTCAGGCCAGTCTACGGCTGGTCGTCGACCTGCGCGCCTTCCTTCTTGACCGGCATCAGGTCCTGCTTGCTCACCCCGAGCAGCAGGGCCACGGTACTGGCGACATAGATGGAGGAATAGGTACCGACGAGGATGCCCACCAGCAGCGCGAAGGCGAAGGCATGGATGACCTCGCCGCCCAGCACGAACAGGGCGACCACCACCAGCAGGGTGGTCAGCGAGGTCATCAGGGTGCGCGACAGGGTCTGGTTGATGGAGGTGTTCACCACCCCGGTCGGGCTCTGCTTGCGGATCTTGCGGAAGTTCTCGCGGATGCGGTCGAACACCACGATGGTGTCGTTGAGCGAGTAGCCGATGATGGCCAGCAGTGCGGCCAGCACGGTGAGATCGAACTCCATCTGCGTGACCGAGAACATGCCCAGGGTGATGGTCACGTCATGGATCAGCGCGACCACCGCGCCGACCGAGAAGCGGTACTCGAAGCGCAGGGTGACGTAGACCAGGATGCCGATCAGGGCATAGAGCATGGCCAGCCCCCCCTTCTCGATCAGTTCCTCGCCGACCTGGGCGCCGACGAACTCCACCCGGCGCATCTCCACCCCCGCATTGTGCTGCTGCAGCAGACCCAGCAGCCGGCTGCTCAGCTCGGCCTGGCTCTCCGCGCGCGGGGCCAGCCGGATCAGCACCTCGCGCGAGGAGCCGAAGTACTGCACCTGCGCGGCCTCGAAACCGCCCTCCTGCAGCACGCTGCGGATCGGCTCCAGTTCCTGGGGCTGGGGATAACCGACCTCGACCAGGGTGCCGCCGGTGAAGTCGATCCCGAGACTCAGCCCGCGGGTGGCGAGCGAGCCGATGGCCACCAGGATCAGCAGCAGCGAGAAGGCAAAGGCCAGCTTGCGCTTGCCCATGAAATCGATCTTTGTCTGTCCGCTCAACAGTCGCATGGCAATGCCTTATATGGAGAGTTTCTGCAGCCGGCGGCTGCCGTAGACCAGGTTGACCAGCGCCCGGGTGCCCATGATGGCCGTGAACATTGAGGTCACGATGCCGATGGACAGGGTCACGGCGAAGCCCTTCACCGGTCCGGTGCCGAAGCTGAACAGCACGATGGCCGCGATCAGGGTGGTGATGTTGGCATCGGCGATGGTCGAGAAGGCCTTCTCGTAGCCCGAGTGGATGCTGGACTGCGGGCTGTTGCCGTTGCGGATCTCCTCGCGGATGCGCTCGTAGATGAGCACGTTGGCGTCCACCGCCATGCCCACGGTGAGCACGATGCCGGCGATACCCGGCAGGGTCAGGGTGGCCTGCAGCATGGACAACACGGCCACGATCAGCACCAGGTTGAGCGTCAGGGCCACGTTGGCGACCAGGCCGAATGCCTTGTAGTAGATGGCCATGAAGATCAGCACACAGACAAAGCCGATCAGCACCGACAGCTGCCCCTGCTCGACGTTCTCGCGGCCCATGCTGGGGCCGACGGTGCGTTCCTCGATGATCTCGATGGGGGCGGCCAGCGCGCCGGCGCGCAGCAGCAGGGCCAGGTCGCGTGCCTCGTTGGTACTGTCCAGGCCGGTGATCTGGAAGCGGCGGCTGAGCTGGTCGCGAATGGTGGCGATATTGATCACTTCCTTGATGGTGCGCTTTTCCTTGACCAGTTCGCCGTCGACCTCGCGGGTATCGACCTTGTTCTCGATGAACAGCACCGCCATCGGCCGGCCGATGTTGTCGCGGGTGGCGGCCTGCATCTGGTTGGCGCCGGCGCCGTCCAGATTGATGAACACGGCCGAGCCGCCGGTATCCTGATCGAAGCCCGAGGAGGCGTTGGTGATGCGGTCGCCGGTGACGATCACGCGGCGTTCCAGCAGCACCGGCTGGCCGTCGCGGGTGCGGTAGAGTTCGGTGCCGATCGGCGCACGGCCGGTCTCGGCGGCATCGTAGGGATCGTGCTTCTCGTCCACCAGCCGGAATTCCAGGGTGGCGGTCGCGCCCAGGATCTCCTTGGCCCGGGCGGTGTCCTGCACGCCCGGCAGCTGCACCACGATGCGCCGGTCGCCCTGCTGCTGGATCACCGGCTCGGCCACGCCCAGTTCGTTGACGCGGTTGCGCAGGGTGGTGATGTTCTGCTGCAGGGCGAAATTGCGGATCTCGCGCAGCTGGGCCTCGGGAATGCGAGCCACCACCTGGTGGTCCTCGCCGCTGGTTTCGGCGGTGAAGTCCAGATCGCCGAACTCGTCCTCGAGTTCGCTCAGCGCGGCCTGCTGCTCCCCGGCCGTGCGGAAGCGCGCGACGATCGTATCGTCCTTGCGCCCGATGGTGATGTAGCGGATGGGGTCGTCGAGCCGGCGCAGGAAGCCGCGGAAATCGTCGACATAACGCTGCTCGGCCTGGGCCACGGCCGCCTCCATGTCCACTTCCAACAGGAAGTGGACACCGCCGCGCAGATCCAGCCCCAGGTACATGGGCTTGGCATTGAGCGCGGTCAGCCATTCCGGTTCCGCGCTGGCCAGATTCAACGCTACGACGAAATCACCGCCCAGCGCCACCTGCACCAGATCGGCCGCCTCCAGCTGCTCCTCGGTGCGGCGGAAGCGCACCAGCAGCCGCTCATCGAGCACCTCAACCGATTTGGGCTCGATGCCCTCCTCCCTGAGCGTGGTGCGCACCAGATCGGCAATGCCCGCATCCACCTGCTCGCTGCGGCTTGCGGAAACCTGGATCGCCGGATCCTCGCCATAGAGATTCGGCAGGGCGTAGATCACGCCCACCAGGGCGATGACCAGTATCAGCAGATACTTCCAGAGCGGATAGCGGTTAATCATGGAACAGGGTCATCCTCGGGAACTGCTTGCAGCGCAGTTGTATTATTGAGACTTGTATAAGTGCCTGGAGCCCCTCGTCATCCCGGTGAGTGCCGGGATCCGGAAACCACTGCGGTCCATGGATTCCGGCCAGCGCCGGAATGACAACCTGGGGAAATGATTATCAGGCACTGATCCGGATTTTTCTAAGTTGACAGTTCCGACACGGCACCGGATCAGGCGTCCTTAACAGTGCCCTTGGGCATCAGCGAGGCCACGGCATGACGCTGCACCTTGATCTCGACATTGTCGGCGATCTTCAGGGTGACGAAGTTGTCGCCCACCTCGGTGATCCTGCCCAGCACGCCGCCGTTGGTGACCACCTCGTCGCCCTTGCCCAGGGCCTCGACCATGGCCTTGTGTTCCTTGACCTTCTTCTGCTGCGGACGGATGAGCAGGAACCAGAACACCACGAAGATCAGGATCAGCGGCAGAAAGCTCATCAGGGGATCGGGCTGACCCGCCGGGGCCTCCTGGGCCCAGGCCGGGCTGATGAAGAAATCGAGCAGAGTATCCATCTGTAAATCCCTGTTGCGGTTATGAATCGGCTGCGCCCCCCCAAAGGGGACAAAACCGCGCGCATTATGCCATAGATGGCGCCGCCGGGTCGCGTCTGGCGTAGAAATCGGCCACGTAGGCCGCCAGTTCACCGGCCGCGACGGCCTCCCGCAGGCCACGCATGAGTGTCTGATAATAATACAGATTGTGGATGGTGTTCAGACGACTGCCGAGGATCTCGTTGCACTTGTCCAGGTGATGCAGGTAGGCGCGGCTGTAGTTGCGGCAGGTGTAGCAGCCGCAGTCCGGGTCCAGCGGGCCGGTGTCGCGGCGGCTGGCGCTGTTGCGGATCTTGACCGTGCCGCGGTGGGTGAACAGGTAGCCGTTGCGGGCATTGCGGGTGGGCAGTACGCAGTCGAACATGTCCACCCCGCGCCGCACCGCCTCGACGATATCCTCCGGCCGACCCACCCCCATCAGATACCGCGGCCGGTCGGTCGGCAGGATCGGGGCCAGCGCGTCGAGGATACGGATGCGTTCGGCCTCGGTCTCCCCCACCGACAGGCCGCCGATGGCATAACCGTCGAAGCCGATGCCCTGCAGCCCGGCCAGGGACTGCGCGCGCAGTTCCGGGTACATGCCGCCCTGAACGATGCCGAACAGCGCAGCCGGGTTGTCGCCGTGCGCCGCGCGCGAGCGCTCGGCCCAGCGCAGCGACAGTTCCATGGATTCACGCGCCTGCTTCTCGTCCGCCGGGTAGGGGGTGCATTCGTCGAAGATCATGACGATATCGGCCCCCAGCTCGCGCTGCACCCGCATGGACTCCTCCGGCCCCAGGAACACCTTGCTGCCGTCGACCGGCGACTGGAACTGAACACCCTGCTCGGTGATCTTTCTCATCTCGCCCAGGCTGAACACCTGGAAGCCGCCGGAGTCGGTCAGAATCGGCCCGTTCCAGTGCATGAAATCATGCAGGTCGCCGTGCCGGCGGATGATCTCGGTGCCGGGGCGCAGCATCAGGTGGAAGGTATTGCCGAGAATGATCTCGGCGCCTGTATCGCTGACCTCCTCCGGGGTCATCGCCTTGACCGTGCCGTAGGTGCCCACGGGCATGAAGGCCGGCGTCTCCACCGTGCCGCGGTCGAAGGTCAGCCGGCCGCGGCGGGCCTGGCCGTCGGTTGCGATCAGTTCAAACTGCATCGGATTACCTGATTCGGCTCATGAAAATCTTCGCCACCAAGGACACAGGGGCACGAAGAGAAAATTCCTGATTCATCCGTCATTGCGAGGCACGAAGTGCCGCGGCAATCTCGTTCGGCGTTCCGCGCTACGGAAAGAGATTGCTTCGCTTGCGCTCGCAATGACGGGCGTTGTTCTTCTCTGTGTCCTTCGCAGCTCATCTTTTTGAATGCTCCAGCGCCAGCCCCTCCCGGCTGAGCAGCATCGCATCGCCGTAGCTGAAGAAGCGGTACTCCTGTTCCACCGCATGGCGGTAGGCCTGCATCACGGGCTCATAGCCGGCGAAGGCGCATACCAGCATCAGCAGGGTCGACTCCGGCAGGTGAAAATTGGTCAGCAGCAGATCCACGACCTTGAATTCATAGCCCGGCGTGATGAACAGCCGGGTATCGCCGGCGAAGGGCTGCAGCTGCCCGCTCGCGGCCGCGGCCTCCAGGCTGCGCACCACAGTGGTGCCCACGGCCAGCACCCGGGCGCCGCGCGCATGCGCTGCCCGCACCTGGTCGACCGCCTCCTGCCCGACCTCGACATACTCGGCATGCATGTGGTGGCGACTGAGATCGTCGACCCGCACCGGCTGGAAGGTACCGGCCCCCACATGCAGCGTGACCCGCGCGGTCTCCACCCCGGCCCTGGCCAGGCGCTCCAGCATCGCCGCATCGAAGTGCAGGCCGGCCGTGGGCGCGGCCACCGCGCCGGGCACCCGCGCGAACAGGGTCTGGTAACGCTCGCGATCCTCGGCGGCATCGGGCCGCTGGATATAGGGCGGCAGCGGCACATGGCCATGGACCTCCAGCCACTCCATCACCGTGCGCCCGGTCGGGAAGCGCAACCGGAACAGTTCGCCCTCCCGGTCCAGCACCTCGACCTCCAGCCCCGCTTCCAGCTGCAGCCGTCCGCCCGGTTTCGGCGACTTGCTGGCCCGCACATGGGCCAGGGCGGTGCGGGCGTCAACCACGCGCTCGATCAGCACCTCCACCCGGCCGCCGCTGGCCTTGGTGCCGTGCAGCCGGGCCGGGATGACCCGGGTGTCATTGATCACCAGCAGGTCGCCCGGGCGCAGATAGTCCGGCAACCCGGCAAAACCGGCATCCCGGCAGCGGCCGCTGGCGCCATCGAGGACGAGCAGGCGACTGCCGCCGCGCTCGGCCAATGGCGACTGCGCGATCAGCTGGCTGGGGAGAAGGTAGTGGAAATCACTGCGTTGCATGGCGCGGCATGGTACCACAGCCCGTCGTTCTCCAGACCGACAGCAGCACGGTCTGTATGCCCGCAGCCCGGCTTCAGGCCGTGTTGCCCCGACTGGCCGATGCCGTATACTACGCCCTTCCGGCTAGCGCCGGACGCCCTGCCGGGATGGCGGAATTGGTAGACGCAGGGGACTCAAAATCCCCCGGTGGCAACACTGTGAGAGTTCGAGTCTCTCTCCCGGCACCACACCCCCCTTGCCAACCCTGACCCGATGCGGATCTGGCATAGTTGCTGCACATACCCAATAATCGTCACCGGAGCGACGCCTTTTTGCGCCACTTCGGTGCAGCCCATCGTCCCCGACCGATACAGGAACTGATACCAAGCCATGGCTGGAACGCGCTACTCGATCGAAGTCCAACCCACCCTGCCCAAACGCCTGGCGCGGCTGCAGGAGCTCGCCGACGATCTGTTCTACAGCTGGGACCGGCCGGTGCGCGGCCTGTACTACCGGCTGGATCCGCAGCTGTGGGATGACTGCGGCCACAACCCCAAGCTGTTCCTGCGCCGGGTGGCCCAGGAGCGCCTGGACGCCGCCGCCGAGGACCGGGTGTACATGGAGGACTATGCCCGCACCCTGTCGGCCTACGACAGCTACAACAGCGAGGCACCGCGCAAGGAGATCAAAAAGTACCTGGATCCGGAACAGAACGAACTGGTGGCCTATTTCTGCGCCGAGTTCGGGCTGCATGAGTCGCTGCCCATCTACTCCGGCGGCCTGGGCATCCTGGCCGGCGATCACTGCAAGGCCGCCAGCGACCTGGGCATCCCCTTCGTGGCGGTGGGCATGCTCTACCGCCAGGGCTACTTCAACCAGACCATCGACGCCCACGGCAACCAGATCGCCCACTACACCCCGACCCGGTTCGAGAACCTGCCGCTGCGCCCGGCCCTGGTCAACGCCCAGGAGCTGCATGTGTTCGTCGATCTGCCGGGGCGGCGGGTGATGCTCAAGGTGTGGGAGGCCAAGGCCGGTCACATCACCCTGTATCTGCTCGACTCCGACCTGCCGGAGAACCAGGAGGCCGACCGCGCCATCACCTACCAGCTCTACGGCGGCGACATCACCACCCGCATCCAGCAGGAGATCGTGCTGGGCATCGGCGGGGTGCGCGCGCTGCGCGCCCTGGATCTGCACCCGACGGTCTGGCACATCAACGAGGGCCATGCCGCCTTCCAGGTACTGGAACGCTGCCGGGAGATGACCCGTCAGAACGACATGGATTTCCACAGCGCACTGGAACAGGTCGCTGCCGGCACCGTGTTCACCACCCATACGCCGGTGCCGGCCGGGCACGACATCTTCGATCATCAGTTGATGAAGACCTACTTCAGCGACTATGTGAAGGACCTGGGCCTGAATCTGGACGAGTTTCTCGCCCTCGGCGACAGCCCCAACAACCACCACGGCTTCAACCAGACCGCGCTGGCGCTGCGCGCCTCGCGGTTCCACAACGGGGTCAGCCGCATTCACGGCGGCGTGGCCTCACACATGGAAAGCTACATCTGGCCCCAGGTGCCGCCGGCGGAAAGCCCGGTGCGCTACGTCACCAACGGCGTCCATGTCCCGACCTTCCTGGCCAGCGACTGGGCCAATCTCTACGATATGCGCTTCGGCCGCGGCTGGCGCAACGAACTGCTCAACGTGGACTACTGGGAACGCATCGACGCCATTCCCGACCACAGCTTCTGGAGCCTGCGCCAGAGCATGAAGTCGGAACTGATGAGCGACGTGCGCCGGCGCATGACCATCCAGCACAAGCGCAACGGCCTGTCCGACGCCCAGATCGATCGGCTGACCCAGTACCTGCTGCCGCAGGAAACGGATATCCTCACCATCGGCTTTGCCCGGCGCTTCGCCACCTACAAGCGCGCCGCCCTGCTGTTCTCCGATCCCGAGCGGCTGGCGCGCCTGCTCAACGATCCGCAGCGCCCGATGGTGCTGCTGTTCGCCGGCAAGGCACACCCCAACGATCAGCCGGGCCAGCACCTGATCCAGGTGATCAACGAGTTCTCGCGCCGGCCGGAGTTCGCCGGGCGCATCGTCATGGTCGAAGGCTACGATATGGCGCTGGCACGCAAACTGGTCACCGGGGTGGATGTCTGGTTGAACACCCCCGAGTATCCGATGGAGGCCAGCGGCACCTCGGGCCAGAAGGCCGGCATCAACGGCGTGATCAACCTGAGCGTGCTCGACGGCTGGTGGGGCGAGGGCTACAACGGCGAGAACGGCTGGGCCATCACACCGCACGGACCCCAGTACGACGCCGCCTATCGCGACCAGGAGGAAAGCAACGAGTTGCTGGACCTGCTGGAACACCAGGTCATTCCGCTCTACTACGCCCGCAACGGCCACGGCTATTCCGAGGGCTGGGTGCGGATGTCCAAGGCCTCGATCAAGTCCATCATGCCGCAGTTCAATTCCCAGCGCATGGTGATGGACTATGTGCGCGACTTCTACGCCCCGGCCGCGCGCCAGTGCCGCAAGCTCGCGGAAGAGGAGTTCAAGGGCGCGCGCGATCTCGCGGCCTGGAAGCAGAAGATCCTGTCACGCTGGGACAAGGTGGCCGCACGCCGCGTCGACGCGGCGGCCGAAGCCATCGCCTCCGGCGAGACCTGCGACATCAAGGTGGCGGTCAATCTCAACGGCCTGGCCCCCATCGACATCAAGGTCGAATGCGTGGTGGGCACCGAGGACGAGCACGGCGAGTTCAGCTCCTATGCCTGCTACGAGTTCGAGCCGGCAGGTGCCAACCAGCAGGGCGAGTCCGTGTTCAGCCTGAACTTCAAGCCGCCGCTGGCCGGGCTGCAGTTCTACAAGATCCGGCTCTATCCCTCGCACTGGCTGCTCAGTCATCCGTTGGAGGTGGGCCGGATGATCTGGTTGTAATCGTGCAGGATGGGTGCAGCGAAGCGCAACCCATCGCATCAGGATCCGCTGATGGGTTGCGGCGCAGGGCGCCTTCACCCATCCTACCTTCAGGTCTGGCCGTAATCGGGTAGGATGGGTGGAGCGCAGCGCAACCCATCGCACCGAGCCAGGCTGACGGGGTTCGGCGCAGTGCGCCCTCACCCATCCTTGCCCTCAGGCCCGGCCGTAGAGTTCCAGCAGCGCGCGGATGCGCCCCGGCAGTTCCGCGTCGATCCAGTCCCACTCGAAGCGCCACTGCCAGTTGCCTTCGCGCACACCGGGCTGATTCATGCGGTGCGCGCCGTCCAGACCCAGCCAGTCCTGCAGCGGAATCACACTCAAATGGGCCACCGAGGCTATCGCCGCCCGATTCAGCGCCCAGGGCATGTCCGTTGCCTCCGGCCCGAGATAAGCGGCCAGATGTTCATGCGCGTTCTCATCCAGACTGGCGTACCAGCCCAGGGTGGTGTCGTTGTCGTGAGTACCGGTGTAGACCAGACTGAGCGGAACATGGTTGTGCGGCAGGTAGGGATTATCCGCGCCGCCGCCGAAGGCGAACTGCAGGATCTTCATTCCCGGCAGATGGAAATCGTCACGCAGCCGCTCCACCGCCGCGTCGATGGTGCCCAGGTCCTCGGCCACCAGCGGCAGGTCGCCGAAGCGCGCCAGCATGTGCTCGAAGAACTCCGCCCCCGGCCCTTCCACCCAGCGGCCATCGATGGCGGTCTCGGCCGCGGCCGGGATCTCCCAGTAGGCTTCGAAGCCGCGGAAATGATCGATACGGATCAGGTCGAACAGATCCCGCTGGGTATGGATGCGTTCCCACCACCAACTGTAGCCGGTCGCAGCCATCTGCGCCCAGTCATACAGCGGATTGCCCCAGCGCTGTCCGGTCTCGGAGAAATAATCCGGCGGCACGCCGGCCACCACTCTCGGGTAACCGTCTTCCTGCAGCAGGAACCCCTCGCGGTTGGCCCAGACATCGGCGCTGTCGTGAGCAACGAAAATGGGAATATCGCCGAACAGCAGGATATCCCGCTCGTTGGCATAGCGGCGCAGATCGTGCCACTGGCGAAAGAAGACGAACTGCTCGAACACGACCTGGTCGATGGCCTCCCGGTGCTCGGCGCGAAACTGTTCCAATGCCCGCGGTTCACGATCACGCAGCGGCCCCGGCCAGTCCAGCCAGGCCGCCCCGTCCCGGGTGTCTTTAATGGCCTGATAGCAGGAGAAGTCGGGCAGCCAGGAGGCGTGGCCATCAACGAACTCGCGCAGCGCCTCCCGGTCGGCATCGCGGGCATGGCGCATAAAACCCGCGCGGGCCTGACGCAGGCATGCGAACCGATTGGCTTCGGGATCGACGGGATCGGCCTCGGGCGCCGCGTCCAGCCAGCCCCAGCGATACAGCAGTTCCAGGCTGATCAACTCCGGCGCCCCGGCATGCACCGAAGTGGTCTGGTAGGGTGAACGGTCCTCATGGGTCGGCCCCAGCGGCAGCACCTGCCACACCGACAGGCCGCAGTCGACCATGAAGTCGATGAAGTGAAAGGCCGCCGGGCCCAGATCGCCGGAACCGCTGCCGCCGGGCAGTGAGGTCGGATGCAGCAGCACGCCGGCGCGGCGGCGCGTTTCGATGGGATGCTGTATCTGTCTCATGCCCGGGCGTCGGCGTTACTGCTGGCCCTGGCGCATCACCCCGCCGCGGGCCGGGCCCTCGCCGTCGCGTGCACCGAAGGAAAAGGCATGGGCCAGGTACTCCGGCGGCGTCTCGCCCAGCAGCTGGTAGAGGTTGGCCAGCTGCAGCCGGAACAGGGAGTCGAAGTCCTGCACCGAGTCCGAGGGATTGTAGTCGCCGAACCACCAGAACCAGTCGGAACCCTCGCAGATCGCCAGTTGCAGTTCAATCTTCTCCCGCTGCTCCGGACTCGGCCCGCCCCCGGCCAGTACCCGGTCCACCGCCTCCTTGGCCTCGATCAGCATGTCCCAGCCGCGGTTCTTGTCCGGATCGCCGATCCAGGTGGAGAAACTGCCGTAGACCCAGCTGCCCGCCACCAGGGATTGCAGTTCGCTCACCTCGACATCGCGCTCCAGACAGTCGCTGAAGGTGGTCAGGTTGATGTCGGGATGCGCCGCCAGCTGCGAGTAGAGCGCATGGAGAAAGTAGAAACCGTTCTCCGGATAATATTCCCAGGCGTTCTCTCCATCGAGAATGATGCTGACCACATGCCGCTGCGGATCCGGGGAGGCGGCTGCGATGTTCTCCAGGTGATGGACCAGGTTGGCCACGGCATCATCGGCATGCCAGTCGGAATAATTGAAACCGACGGCATCCGACAGGCCGTCGTCACGGAAGAAACAGGCCAACTCGCCGTCGGGCAGACGCCAGGGCTGGAACAGGGCCGTCTCCCGGGTGTCCTCCCTGTGCTGGTCATCGTGCTGCAGGCTGTTGCGCAGAACCGACTCGCCGGTGGCGGCCCAGCGGATGCCCTCTCGCTCCAGCAGCCGCAGGGTGGCGTCACTGACACCGCCCTCTGAAGGCCAGCAGCCGGCGGGGACGAAGCCGAAGAAGCGTTCGAACACCTCCTTCCCCTTGCGGATATGCCAGACGGCACGCGCCTCGCCGCCGGGGTAGCCCTGGCCGTCGGGCAGCGGCGCCTCGGGCATCGCCTGGCGCGCCGACTCCATCTCCAGCAGCAGCGGCACGATGGGATGGGCATAGGGGCTGAAGGCAAGCTCCAACCGGCCGGCCTCGGCCAGTGCCCGGTAGCGCGGCAGCAGGCCGTCGAGGATCTCGCCGATGACCTGCATCAGTTCGCGCCGATCCTGCAGACTGAAATGATGGCCCTTGTCCTGCAGTCGCTGGATGCGCAGATCCTGGCGCCGCACCGTCTCGCCGGTCCAGGCCAGGTGGTACCAGACCAGCAGGTCGATCAGGAACTGGTCATCCAGATAACCCAGCGCGGCCGGATGCTTGAGCATCCAGCGGGCGACCCTGGCCAGCAGCTTGTAGGCCGGGAAGCGGTCGATCAGGCGCTCCTGGTTGGCCCGCAGACAGGCATGGATCAGCTGCATGCGGGCCTCCTCATCGGCCGGAAGGACGGTCGAACCCAGGGCTTCGAGCAGCGGATCGCTGATGCTCATGGCCGTACCGTCATTGAAGGCGGCGACCTGGCGCCGGTAGTCGTCGAGCTGCTCCAGCAGGATGGGGGCGAAATTGACCACGGCGCGCGCCGCGGGCACCTGCTCCAGGTGCGCGGCCATGTCGACATAGTCCTTGATGGCGTGCAGGTAGGTCCAGGGCTGGAAATAGCGGCCGCTGCCCAGATCGTGATACTGCGGCTGGTGCATGTGCCAGCAGATGACCACATTGATCGGTGCCTTATCTGACATGATGCAGCTCCTGCCCGAGCATGTCGGGCGTCACCAGAACCACGCCTTTCGGCGAGACATAAAAGCGTTCGGCATCGGCCTGGGGATCCTCCCCGATCACCATTCCGGGCGGAATGTTGCAGCCCTTGTCCACGACAGCCCGGGTGATGCGTGCCCCCTTGCCCACATCCACATCGGGCAGCACCACGGCGTCCTGCAGCATCGCGCCGGTGTGGACCTTGACATTGGAGAACAGCAGCGAGTGACGCACCTTCGCCCCGGAGATGATGCAGCCCCCCGAGACCATGGAATCGACCGCCATGCCGCGCCGGTCCTCGTCGTCGAACACGAACTTGGCCGGCGGCAGCTGTTCCTGGTAGGTCCAGATGGGCCAGTCCTCGTCGTAGAGATTGAGTTCGGGGGTGATACCGCACAGTTCCAGGTTGGCTTCCCAGAAGGCGTCCACCGTGCCCACGTCGCGCCAGTAGCCCTGCTTGCCGCTGGTCGGATCCCGGAACGGATACGCCAGCACCCGGTACTTGTCGATGACATAGGGAATGATGTTCTTGCCGAAATCGTGTTCGGAATCATCGGCATCAGCATCACGGATCAGCTGCTCAAAGAGAAACCGGGTATTGAAGACATAAATGCCCATCGAGGCCATCGCCCGCTCGGGCTGATCCGGCATGGGATCAGGGTGCTCGGGCTTTTCCGTAAAGTCCTTGATCCAGCCGGCCTCGTCGATGGACATCACGCCGAAGGATCTGGCCTCCTCCAGGCTCACCTCCAGACAGCCCACCGTCATGTCGGCCTTGCGCTCGACGTGCTCGGCGATCATGGGGCCGTAATCCATCTTGTAGACATGGTCGCCGGCCAGGATCAGCACATAATCCGGGGAATGGGCGCGCAGGATGTCCAGGTTCTGATAGACGGCGTCGGCCGTGCCCTGGTACCAGGAGGTCTCGATGCGCTGCTGCGCGGGCAGCAGTTCGACGAACTCGCCGAACTCGCCGCGCAGGAAGTTCCAGCCGCGGTAGATATGCTGGATCAGGGAATGGGCCTTGTACTGGGTCAGGACGCCGACGCTGCGGATGCCGGAATTCATGCAGTTGGACAAGGGAAAATCGATGATGCGGAACTTGCCACCGAAGGGTACGGCCGGCTTGGCCCGCCAGAGGGTGAGGAACTTCAGGCGCGAGCCGCGGCCGCCGGCCAGGATCAGGGCCAGCGTATTGCGCGTCAGACGGCTGACAAAACGACGCGTGGGCGCGGTGTACATAATCTCTCCTTGTTATTCGTCCTGTGCGGCCGTATCCGGCGAGGCGGCCACATGGGCAACTCCGCCCGCCCGGATACGACATACCCCGATCCAGCTGGTTCCATGTTAACATCGAATCTAAGTGGGAATAATGACATCCGTCACCCCGCGCCCCTGTCACTGAATCAAGTGTAGCTGCAGGTGAACACCATCGATATCACACGGTCTGCGGGACTCCCGTCCGCCGCCGAACTTGGCCGCATCGCCGAAGCCCGGCATCACGACCCCTTTGCCGTGCTCGGGCGGCATGGCGAGGGTGAACAGGCACGGGTTCTGGCCTACCTCCCCGGCGCCGCCGCCGCCCGGCTGGTCGAGGCGGATGCCCCGCTGCAGCCGCTGGACCGGGAAGGTTTTTTCCTCTGGCGCGGTGCGCCCGGCAGCCTGCCGGCCCATTACCGCATCGCCTGGCGGGACGCCGGCGGGCAGGAACACCTGGCGTACGATCCCTACTGCTTCGCCCCCCAGCTGGGCGATTTCGACCTGCACCTGTTCGGCGAGGGCCGCCACTGGCATGCCTATCGTTTCCTCGGCGCCCATCCGCACGAGGTCGACGGCATCCACGGACTGCGCTTCGCGGTCTGGGCGCCCAATGCCGAGCGCGTCAGCGTCATCGGCGATTTCAACCGCTGGGACGGCCGCCGTCATCCCATGCGGGCGCGCGGGGGCAGCGGGGTCTGGGAACTGTTCATCCCCGACCTGGCGCCCGGCGCCCTGTACAAGTACGAAATCCGCAACCGCGAACGCGGCAGCATCCACGTCAGGACCGACCCCTACGGCCAAGCCTTCGAACTGCGTCCCGGCACCGCCGCCCGGGCTTTGGAGACCAGCGGCTATGCCTGGGGCGACGGGGACTGGATGCAGCAGCGTCGCCAAGCCGACTGGCAGGCCGCGCCCATGGCCATCTACGAGGCCCACCTGGCCTCCTGGCAGCGCAGCGAGGACGGCGGCTTTCTCAGCTACGAGACGCTGGCCGAGCGGCTGATCCCCTACGTGGTCGAGCAGGGCTTTACCCATATCGAACTGCTGCCCGTCACCGAGCATCCGCTGGATGCCTCCTGGGGCTACCAGACCACCGGTTACTTCGCACCCACCAGCCGTTTCGGCGAGCCGGACGGCTTCCGCGCCTTCGTCGACCGCTGCCACCAGCACGGCATCGGGGTGATCCTCGACTGGGCCCCGGGGCACTTCCCCAAGGACGAGACCGCCCTGGCCCGCTTCGACGGCAGCCCCCTGTACGAACACGCGGACCCGCGCCGCGGCGAGCACCGCGACTGGGGCACCTACATCTTCAACTACGGCCGCAACGAGGTGAAGAACTTCCTGCTGGCCAGCGCCGTCTACTGGCTGGAGGAATTCCACATCGACGGCCTGCGGGTCGACGCCGTCGCCTCCATGCTGTACCTGAACTACTCGCGCGAGGAAGGCGACTGGATCCCCAACATCTACGGCGGCAACGAGAACCTGGAGGCGATCGACTTCCTGCGCGAGCTCAACCAGATCACCCATGGCCAGCACCCGGGCACCCTGATGATCGCCGAGGAATCCACCGCCTGGCCGCAGGTCACACGCCCGGTGTGGGTGGGCGGCCTGGGCTTTTCCATGAAGTGGAACATGGGCTGGATGCACGACACCCTGCTCTACATGAGTAAGGATCCGGTGCACCGCCACTTCCATCACGACCAGCTCACCTTCGGCCTGCTCTATGCCTTCACCGAGAACTTCGTCCTGCCCTTCTCCCATGACGAGGTGGTGCACGGCAAGGGCTCCATGCTGCACAAGCTGCCCGGCGACGAGTGGCAGCAGTTCGCCAACCTGCGTCTGCTCTACACCTACATGTGGAGCTATCCGGGCAAGAAGCTGCTGTTCATGGGTCAGGAGTTCGGTCAGCGCTCGGAATGGAAATTCGACGCCCCGCTGGAATGGAACGCGCTCGACTACCCACCGCATGCCGGCGTGCAGGCGCTGGTACGCGACCTCAATCATCTGTACCGCGAACTGCCCGCCCTGCATACCCACGAGTTCAGCGCCGACGGCTTCGACTGGATCGACTGTCACGACGCCGACCAGTCGGTGATCAGCTACCAGCGCCGCGCCGGCGAGGCCTTCGCCGTGGTGGTACTCAATTTCACCCCGCTGGTGCGCGAACGCTACCGGCTGGGCGTGCCCGAGCCCGGCTGGTACCGGGTGCGGCTGAATTCCGATTCGACCTTCTACGGCGGCAGCAACCTGGGCGAGGACGGCATGAGCGCCGAGGCCACCCCCTGGATGGGACATCCGTATTCCATCGAACTGACCCTGCCGCCGCTGGCCGGGCTGATCCTGGTGCGGGAGTAGAGTTCAAGAGCGCCACGGAATACACGGAATACACGGAAAACACGGAAAAAACTAAAAGTATGAAACAGGTTGTTGTTTCCCCGTATTTTCCCGTCATTCCCGCGCAGGCAGGACAAAAGCGCGGAGCGCGTTGAACGTCCGCAGGACGGCCCTTTATGCCCTATGGGTAGAAGGGCGAGCGAAGCGCGAGTGACCCAGAAGCCGCAGCGGTCACCTGGATCCCCGCCTGCGCGGGGATGACGAGAGGGCCGAACGGCAACAACCAGGTTTCTCGTTTTTATTTCCGTGCTTTCCGTGTATTCCGTGGCGCTCTTGATCTTTGACCCAATCGATTCAAACCGGAACGTTCGCATGAAACCGGCATTCCTCTGCCTGCTGCTATGCTGCCTGTGTATTACAGCCGCTCGCGCGGAATCCCGCGGCTGGGACGGGAGCTACGAACGCCTGCACTTCAGCATCCACTGGCTGTTCGTTCCGGCCGGCATGGCCATCCTCGAGGCCCGCAGCCCTGCGCCCGGGCGCGCGCGCTTCCGGCTCGAGGCCTGCTCCAACGCCGCCGTCGACCTGGTCTACCGGGTGCGCGACCTGATCCGGGTCGAAAGCCTGCGCACCGACCGCGGTCTGCAATCACTGGGCTACCGGTTCCGACAACACGAGGGCCGGCACCGCAACGCCCTGACATTGGATTTCCTGGAACCCGGCCGGGTACGGCTGACCGATCATCTGGCCACGACCACGCAGGCCTTCGAAGTCGCTCCCGGCACCCTGGACATGGTGTCTGCCTTCTTTACCACCCGCGCCCTGCCGCTGCACCCCGGCGAGACCTACCATCTGCCGGTGGTGGACAAGGACCGGCACTATACCCTCAGCATCGACGTGCTCGGGCGCGAGCGCCTGGACACCCTGCTCGGCGACGACACCCCGACGGTCAAGATCCACCCGCGCCTGCAAAGCGAGGGGGTATTCAAGCGCAGCGGCGAAATGTATCTCTGGCTCACTGACGATGCCCGTCATCTGCCGGTGCGCATGGAAAGCCGGGTCAGGTACGGCAAGGTCATCAGCGAACTCACCGGGATATACAACCAGGCCATCACCACGCCCAGCCGGGGACTGATGTGCGAACGACTGCAGGAAGGTTCACAATAGCGTCATATCCAAGCCGACCGAAGGGGGGGCGCGTGTTCACGGGTGAGGTTCGCTACTGGCCGCTGCTGATGGGCTGGACCATCGTGGTGCTGCTGTATCTGTACGGCTGGCGCCGCCAGGCATTGATCGCCACGGCGGGGATGGCGATCGTCACCTATGCGGTGGTCTCGGTGGGGTTGCGCGGGCATCTGTAGCTGATCAATCCACTCTCCAGTCGGCTGGACTGCAGGCCTTCCGTAGGATGGGTGAAGCGAAGCGCAACCCATCATGCCCGGGTTGACGATGGGTTACGGCGCGATCCGCCTCCACCCATCCTACACTCTGTCTCAGTCTGACTCAGGCATAATCGGCCAGCCGTACCGGCTGGCGACGCGAGCCCCAGTGACCCGGCCCGGCCTCGAACACGCCCGCCACCTTCGTGCCGCACTGATTGCAGTTCCCTTCGGGGGTGATGTTCCAGTCACTCAGCACATACCAGTCGCGTCCGATCAGCCGGTTGCCGCAACTGTGGCAGTAGGTGCTCTCGCCCTCCCTGTCATGCACATTGCCGGTGTAGGCATAGCGCACGCCGTTGTTCATGGCGATACGCCGCGCCCGTGTCAGGGTCTCCAGCGGCGTGGGCGGTACGTCCTGCATCTTCCAGTCCGGATGAAAGGCAGTGAAGTGCATGGGTACATCCGGGCCCAGGTTTTCCACCACCCAGCGGGTCATCTCGTCGAGTTCCCGATCGGAGTCATTGTGATCGGGTATCAGCAGCGTGGTGAGCTCGAACCAGACATCCGTCTCCTGCTTGAGATACAGCAGGGTATCGAGCACCGGCTGCAGGTGGCCGCCGGTGATCTTCCAGTAGAAATCCTCGGTGAAGGCCTTGAGGTCAACGTTGGCCGCGTCCATGTACTGGTAGAACTCCCGGCGCGGCTCGGCGGTGACATAGCCGGCAGTCACGGCCACCGATTTGATCCCGCGCTCGTGGCAGGCACGGGCCACGTCGATGGCATATTCATGGAAGATCACCGGATCATTGTAGGTATAGGCCACGCTACGGCAACCCAGTTCCTCCGCCGCGCGGGCAATGGTCTCGGGACTGGCCTGGTCGGCCAGGGTGTCGATCTCGCGCGACTTGCTGATATCCCAGTTCTGGCAGAATTTGCAGGCCAGGTTGCAGCCGGCGGTACCGAATGACAGCACCGGGGTCCCCGGCAGAAAGTGGTTCAACGGCTTCTTCTCGATCGGATCGATGCAGTAGCCGCTGGAGCGGCCATAGGTGGTCAGCACCACCTCGCCGCCCTGGTTGGCGCGCACGAAGCACAAACCTCGCTGGCCGTCCTTGAGTTTGCAGTAGCGCGGGCACAGATCGCACTGTACCCGGCCGTCTTCCAGGCGGTGCCAGTAGCGGGTCTTTACCACGCCGTCCTGTAATTGCTCCGACATTGTGTCCCTTGCATCCGGGTGCGTATCGTTTCTACTATTATTGTAGATAGTGTCCGCGCGAACGGAATGCAAGCATGCGCTTGCGTCAGTGCGAATGCGATGATCTGCATCAAGCCGGTTGCCGGGGAGGAAATTCCGATGCACAAGCTCCGAGAACCCGCCGTTGCCGGCATGTTCTATCCCGATGACCCGGCCACGCTGCGTCGGCAGATCCAGGCACTGCTGACCGAAGCCGAAGCCGCCGCCACCGGCCCCGCCCCCAAGGCGATCATCGCGCCCCATGCCGGTTATGTGTACTCCGGACCGGTGGCCGCCAGCGTCTACGGCCGGCTGGCGCCCGCCCGCGACCGCATCCGGCGGGTGGTGCTGCTCGGGCCTTCGCACCGGGTGCCCTTCCATGGGCTGGCCGCGCCCAGCAACGAGGCCTTCCGCACGCCCCTGGGCGACGTCCCGCTGGATACCGAGGCCATCGCCGGGCTGAGCGGATTTCCCCAGGTGCAGGTCCGTGACGACGCCCACGCCTGGGAGCACAGCCTGGAGGTACAGCTGCCCTTCCTGCAGACCGTGCTGGGTGAGTTCAAGCTGATCCCGCTGGTGGTGGGGGATGCCGGCTATGCCGAGGTGAGAGAGGTGCTGGACCACCTCTGGGGCGGGGACGAGACCCTGATCGTGATCAGTTCGGACCTCAGCCATTATCACGACTACGACACCGCCCGCGCCCTGGACCGGGCCACCTCGGTGGCCATCGAGGCGCTGGCCCCGGAACGCATCGACTACGACCACGCCTGCGGCCGCACCCCGGTCGGGGGGCTGCTGCTGGCCGCCCGCGCCCGTGGCCTGCACGCCCACACCCTGGACCTGCGCAACTCGGGAGATACCGCCGGACCGCGCAACCAGGTGGTCGGATACGGGGCCTATGCCATCGACTGAATCCCGCTTCAGCGCTGAGCAGCGCCGCGCCCTGATCGACCTGGCGCGGGCCTCCATCCGTCACGGGCTGGATCATGGCCGGCCGCTGCCGGTGGACCCGCAGAGCTTCGATCCTGACCTGCGCGAACCCGGGGCGGCCTTCGTCACCCTGCATCGTGACGCCGCCCTGCGCGGCTGCATCGGCAGCTTGGAGCCGCGCCAGCCGCTGGTCGAGGAAATCAGCCACAACGCCTACGCGGCGGCGTTCCGGGATCCGCGCTTCCCGCCGCTGACCCGGGGTGAATATCCGGACCTGGAAGTGTCCATTTCCGTGCTCGGCCCGAGCGAACCGCTGGAGTTCAGCCACGAGGCCGACCTGCTGCGCCAGCTGCGGCCGGGCATCGACGGCCTGATTCTGGAGGCGGATGGCCGCCGCGGCACCTTCCTGCCCACGGTCTGGGCGTCCCTGCCGGAACCGGCCGATTTTCTGGCCGAACTCAAGCGCAAGGCCGGGCTGCCGCCCGATTACTGGTCGGACCGGCTGCGGATCAGCCGCTACACCACCGAGAGCTTCGGCTGAACCGGCATTGCGCTGCACCTCAGCCCGTCGTCCGCCCCGGCTCCCACGCCTGGCCCGCGAAGGCCGTATCCAGCGGGGTTGCGGCGATGTGGTTGGTGTAGTTGCTCAAGGTCTTGAGCGCGACGATGGTGATCACATCCAGCACCTCCCGCTGCCCATAACCGGCGTCGTGAAACGCCTGCAACTCCGCCTCCGGTACCCAGCCGCGGTGCGACATGACCGCCAGGGTGAAGCGGCGCAGTGCCTCCAGCTTCGCATCGGGCAGTTCGCCTTGCGCACGCAGGGCTTCCAGCACTGCCGGGTCCATCTTCACCCTCTGCGCCAGCGCCGAGTGCGCCCCGACACAATAGGTACAGCCGTTGTCGGCGCTGACCGTGAGCATCACCACCTGCTGCTCCACTGGGTCCAGCCCGGCGTGCTGGAGGATATCGGTAACGGCCGCATAGGCCCGCAGCGCGGCCGGCGACTCGGCCAGCACTCCGAACAGGTTGGGCACGAAACCGTAGGCCTGTTCGGCCTGCTCCAGGATCCCGCGCGAGGCTTCCGGCGCAGTTTGCCTGTCGTGGAGGGTATAGCTCATGACGGATCTCCATGTTGGGTTGCTTCAAGAAAACTCTGATTGATTCCCTTTTGTCATACCGGCGAAGCCGGCATGACGGATTAACCAGGCATGGTCATTCCCGCGCAAGCGGGAATCCATGAACCGTCGAGGCTGCTGGATCACCGCCTGCGCGGTAACTGCAGCCATCGATTCCGGCCCCTGAGTAATATGGACCGTTCAGTCCATATTTGGCGAAAATTTTTTCAGCGCAGTGCCGACAGGGTCACGCCGGCAATGCGCCGGATCGCGGCTGCGCTGGCGCCGGCCTTGGTCAGGCTGCGCAGACCGCTCATGTTGGTGACCAGATAGTCGGCCAGCAGGCCGGCATCCCGCTCGGCGGGGATGTCGCCCTCGGCCTGCGCCCGCTTGATGGCCTGCAGGAACACCTTGCGAAAGCGTGCGGTTCCAGCCTTGACCCGCGCGGCCACTTCGGCATCGCTCTGCCCGAACTCGCTGGCGGTATTCATGACCAGGCAGCCACGGCGGGCATCCTCGCCCTGCACCTCCCCGGCCACCGAGTCGAGCATGCCGGCAATGAAGTCCCATGCCCGCGGCGCGGCCTCCAGCTGCTGCTGCATACCGCGCGCCAGACTGTCGCGGTAGTGATCGATGCAGCGGCCGAACAACGCATGTTTGCTGCCGAAGGCCTGATAGAAACTGCTTTTGGACAGCCGCATCTCGCGCAGCAGATCCTGCAGCGAAGTGGCTTCATAGCCCTGGCGCCAGAACAGCTGCATCGCCGCCTCCAGGGCGGCGTCGGGATCGAATTCAAGGGGTCTTCCGGCGGGCATGCGAAGAATACTGGACCGATCAGTCCCGTATGTCAATCGCGGGTATCGGCCTCGGGGGCGGCCAGCAGACCGCGGGCCTCGTCGTAGCTCAGACCCTCGATGCCGCTTTTCTGCATGGATACCCGCAGCGAGGCCGCCAGCGCGGAGGCGCACACCCGCTGATAGAAAGGCAGGGATGCATCGAACACCGGCAGGGCCTCATCGACCGTCCCGGCATTCTCCAGCCGCTGTTCGAAGGCCAGCTTCTTCGCCTCGATCAGGCGCAGCAGGGCCGTGTCCTGTGCCGCGGCCGCGTCCAGGGTCAGGGTCCAGGTGATGTCATCCTGCAGGGTGCACTCGCCGATCACCTGCCCGTGGGCGGCGGCCGACCACTCATGCGGGGCCAGCATGGACAACCAGAAGCGCTCGCCCTTGCGGTAGAGCCAGTAGCTGTGACCGACCACGGGCCGGAACTTGAAATCGCTTTCCAGCACGAACAGGGAAGTGAACAGTTCACTGGAGATCTGGTCGATGCGTTTGGGCGGCACCGCGATGGCGGCCCGGCTCGCCGCCAGGCTCTCGAGCACCGGCACCAGGCCCTTGCCCTGGGGATTGGGGGTCTTGTCCATGGTTACAGGATTGGGTAGTGGGAAAAATCAAATGCGCCACGGAATACACGGAAAGCACGGAAATCTTATTGTCATTGGGCATGGCGCTTCGCGCCAGCCAATGACAATGCCTGTAGTCATGGGTTTGTCCGTGTTTTCCGTGTATTCCGTGGCGCTCTTCAGGCTCTTTATCTTACCAAGCCGCCCGCCGACGGCTCAAACCAGCAGCAGCGCCAGTCCGGTCAGACCGAACATCAGGGCCGCGGTCGCCAGCGGCCGCCGCACGGCTCCGGCCTGTGGATGCATCAGCGGCATGACGACCCGGCGCTGGCCGTTGCGGCGCTCGATGCAGGGCGGATCCAGCCGCCGGGGCTGGACTCTGGCAGTGCTGCGTTCATCGGCCTCAGCCCGGGCCGCGGCCAGCCGCCGGCGTCCGGCCTCGCTGTCCGCGTCGCGCATCACCTCGGGGATCAGTTCAGGATGATCCCCCAGCTGCCGCCAGTGATGGCGGTCGGGGCTGATTTCGTCGGCCTCCCGCAGCCGGCCGAGCAGGATATAACGGCTGATTTCGCCCCCCTGATAGGGGCCCCGCACCTGGCCGGCACGGCGGGTGAACCAGAACTGTTCGGTGGACGCTGTCATCGGGGTAGGCTTACTCTCTGTTCCAGGGCCTGCTCCCCAATTTAGCGGGCCGCCGGCCGATATATTGAGACAGGCTTCAAGGAATCGACTTATGCAACCCACCGGCCCCGGACTCCCGCCCCTGCCCCCGGCCCCGTCGGGAACGAAGGCCGCCGCCACGGCCGCGACCTGGCGGGTCGGCCAGGTGCTGCAGGGCCTGGTGGTGCGCGAATCCAGCCAGGGCCAGACCCCGCTGCAGATCGGACGCCAGCTGGTCCAGGCGCGCACCGGCAGTCTGCAACTCAGTCCGGGCCAGCCGCTGCGCCTGGAAGTGGTCAGCCTGAGCCGCGACCTGCCGGTACTGCGCCTGCTCGACACCCTGCGTCAGGACACGGTCAGCCAGGCCCTGCGCCAGGCGCTGCCGGCCCAGCGGCCGCTGCCCCAGGCGCTGACACTGCTGAACCAGCTGGCGGCGCTGCCCGATGCTGCCCGCAGCGCACCGCAACTCTCCCGGCTGGTGCGCAGCGTCATCCAGCAGCTGCCCGACCCGGCCCGGGTCGGCACCCCCGAGGGCCTGCGCCAGGCCCTGACCAACAGCGGCCTGTTCCTGGAAGGCAAGCTGGCCCGCGCCGCCGCCCAGGCCGGCAATGCCCGCGCGGCCGCCGGGCAATCGCCACTGCCGGCGCAGACCGCCGTCCAGGGGGATTTCAAGGCCGGCCTGCTGCAGCTGGCCGCCGGGCTGCGCCAGGCCGCCGTTACCACCGGTTCAGCCCGCCCCCCTGCCGCTGCCGGCAGTCCGGCGCCCCCGGTATCGCCGCTGACGGCGGGTGCGCCGCCCCTGGCGGCGGCCCTGGCTGCGGCGGTCGGCAAGGCCGCGCCACTGCCGGCCCTGGAGAGCCTGGCGTCCCTGCGTCCCGGCATGCCGCCGCGGCCGCAGGCCGGGGTCGACGGCCGCACGCTGCGGCTGGACCTGGCCCAGCTGCTGCAGCGCGGGGGCTTGCTGCAGCAGGTGGAGTCGGCCCTGTCACGAGTCAAGCTCAACCAGCTGGCCTCGCTGCCGCAGGAACGCCAGCAGCCGCCGGAATGGCTGGTGGAACTGCCGGTGCGCCGTGGCGAGGATGCGATTGATGTCTGGGGCCTGCGCCTGCGCCGCGAGGGCGGCCGCAGCGACAGCGAGACTGCCCGGAACGGCGCCGGCTGGACCGTAATGCTGGCCTTCGACCTGCCCGGACTGGGGCCGGTGCAGGCCCGCGTCAGTCTGAGCGGGGAACGCCAAATCAGCACCCGCTTCCTGAGTGAACAGGGCGAGCCCCTGCGCCGGCTGAGCGAACACCTGCCCCGGCTGCGCGCCCGGCTGGAGCAATCCGGACTGGTGGTACAGGACCTGGACGTCAAGCGCGGCCGTCTGCGCGAACCACCGGCACCGCCACCTCGCGGCCCCATCCTGGACGACCAGGCATGAGCCGGGACGACACCACACCGAAACCGGAACTGGCTGTGGCCCTGCAGTACGACGGGGAGCGGGCGCCGCGGGTCACTGCCAAGGGCACTGGCGAACTGGCCGAGCAGATCATCGCCCTGGCGCGCGAGCATGAGGTGCCGCTGCAGGAGAACGCCCCCATGGTGGAGTTGCTGTCGAAACTGGAACTGGGTGAAGAGATCCCGCCGGCGCTGTATCTGGCCGTGGCCGAGATCATCGCCTTCGCCTATTACATCAGCGGCAAGGCACCCCAATAGTTGTCAGGCAGCGTGCGGGGAAGGCCGCGCTTATCGCGGTCTGCAGGCCGGCGCCTGCATTCACACTGGACAAGGCGGGCAGTGGATGAAAGAATCCGCCCTCTCGCGCATGCCCCGGGCATGCAGCCGCTTGACTCACTGACGGGGGGCCGCCGCATGAGGAACAAGCCGCTCAGGACCGAGCTTTCCCCACAGGCTCCCGCCACCTCCCCCGGCGAGCCGGGCGCCTCCGGTCTGCACCGCTTCATCGTCCAGCGCCATCCCGGCAGTCCCTGGCACTATGACCTGCGGCTGGAGATCGGCGACGTCATGGTCTCCTGGGCCGTGCCCAAAGGGGTGTCCACCGAACCCGACGACCGCCGCCTCGCCATCCAGACCGGAGATCAGCCGCTCGACCAGAGTGTGTTCCGCGGCCCCCTGCCCGCACCGGACACGCCGGACCCCGCAGTACTGGTGTGGGATACCGGCCATTACCGCAACCTGCGCAGCGACGGACGCTCCATGCGCCAGTCGGTGCAGGACGGGCTGGTGCAGATCTGGCTGGAAGGCGGCAAGCTGCAGGGCGGCTATGCGCTCAAGCGCACCTACCGCGGCCGCCATCCGGGCTGGCAGCTGTTCAAGCTGGACGACACGGCGGCCTGAGAGGCAGTCACGTAGGTCGGGTTAGCGAAGCGTAACCCGACAGTGCTGCAGATGATGTCGGGTTACGCCCTATCAGGCTAACCCGACCTACGGAACTGGATTCCGACCTGCGCCGGAATGACGTACAGGCGTTGCTGAACCCGGCAGGAGAGGTATGAGCGAGTTCAGCCGGCGCGGGCCACGCCGTGCAGCATCACGAGCAGATCGGCCTCGCCGCGGGTCAGACCGCACTGGCGGATCAGCGCCTCGGCATCGGCCCCGCCCTGCACCAGCTGGATGGCCTGCTGGTAGGGCCGGTCGCCGCCCGCGCGCATTTCGGTCTGGCTCTGACGCTCGCTCAACCGGCGGACCCGGTTCTCGACCTGCACCAGATGCTCGCCGGCACCGACCGAGGCGCGGGTCAGGGCGGCCAGATCACCCTGCAGCGCGCTCAGGTCGGATTCCCGCCCGGCCAGCCGTTCCTGCAGGGTCTGCAGTTCACGTCGCTGGCGCCGCTGGGCACGGATCAGCCCGATCAGGGAGACCGCCCAGAGCAGCGCGAGAATGCCGATGCCGATTTCGATGTTCATGCGTATTCGTCTATCCGGTGTCCGTCGTCGCCGTCGCGACGCCTGTCCTGTTTGTCCCGCGAACGGTTTGCGTTCTTGTCGCGGCGCTTGCCCGAGCCGTCACGTTCCTTGATCCGCTCGCCGGGCTGCACCCGCTCGAACGGCGACGGAGATGGAAGCCTTCCAATGTCCGCCATCTTCATTCATCCCGTGCTACAAGGCCATCAGCTCCATCCATTCCTCATCGGTCAGCAGCTTGTTCAGATCGATCAGGATGAGCAGGTTGCCATCGCGGCTGGCAACGCCCTGGATGTACTTGGAGCTCTCGTCATTGCCCACGTTGGGGGCCGAGTCGATTTCGGCGCTGTTCAGATCCATCACCTCGGCCACGGAATCGACCAGGATGCCGACCACCTGGCGCTCGGCCTCGATGATCACGATGCGCGAGGAGTCGTCGGGTTCGCGCGGCGGCAGGCCCAGGCGCAGGCGGGTATCGATAACGGTGACCACATTGCCGCGCAGGTTGATGATGCCCAGCACATAGTCCGGGGCACCGGGCACGGGCGCGATCTCAGTCCAGCGCAGGACCTCCTGGACCAGCATCACATTGATGCCATAGACCTCATCCGCCAGGCGGAAGGTCACACACTGGAAATGCTTGTCGTCAACGCTCTGAGCTGCCTGGTTCATGGTTCGCCTCTGATTCGGATTCCCCCGGGCGGGACCGGGGCTGTCAATCTTCAGTCGTCACAATTGACCCATAACTTGAATTTGCAGAAATCGTGCCAGCCACAGCCAACCTTACCTTCAATCACGTCATCCCCGCGCAGGCGGGGATCCAGCAGCCGCGGCGGTTTAAGGGTTCCCGCCTGCGCGGGAATGACGGCAAGGGTGCCCCGGAGCACCCCTGGCGTTCATTTTTTTCCGAGTAATTCCGTGCGTCTTCGTGGCCACACCCCGCAATCAGGCCGTCTCCGGCCCTTCCTCGGTCAGCATGCCCGCCAGGGCATCGGTATCCAGCAGGGCGCACATGTGCTCGATGACGGTTCCGGCCAGCCAGGGCCGCCTGCCGTTCCCGGTCCGCCACTTCACGTCGTCGCGGCTGAGTGTGATCACGTCGCCGACCGCGTCACAGGCCAGGCCCCAGCGGTTGTCGTCGATCATCACCACCTTGCCCAGGCGGCCGCTGTCCGCCGGCGCCAGCTGCGCATACTGCGCCGGCGGCAGGACGATGGCGGCCACGTCGACCAGCCGGGCCCGCAGGCCATGATACTCACGCAGGCCCAGGAACAAGGGACTGTGATTGGGCATTTCGGTCAGGGCCGCATCGTCCCAGGTCGCCACTCCGCTGAGACGGGCCAGCGGCACCGCCAGGGTCAGGCCGGCGACCTGGAACAGCAGACACTGGAACTCGCCCCCGGCCCAGTCGGGGTGCGCCGCTGCAGCGGGTTGCGCTGCGACTTCCGGAACGGGCGCCGGCTCGACCTCCGGCGCGGCCGGTGCGGGTGAAGGTGCGGCCGGCGCAGCGGGAGCCGGCGCCGGCACGGCGCGGGCCTCGGGCTGCGGTTGCGGCTCGGGTGCGGTTTCGACTTCGGGCGCCGGGGTCAGCAGCGCGTTCAGATAGGCCCCGAGCGCGAGTTGCTGGTCGAGCATGACCAGGTTCTCTTCCGCCGTACGGGTCCGGACCCGGCTCTGGGTGGATGGTTTCATGCCCATGCCTGGTCCTGTACCGGGGGATGGGGAACGGCCGCCTCGCCGTCGCGCTGCAGCAGATGATCCAGCAGCCGGACATAGGCGCGGGCGCCGCGGGCGCTGCGCTGGGACAATGACAACGGTTTGCCGGCCTTGCTGGCCTCGCGGAACTGGGTGTCGACCGGAATCACCTCCGACCACAACCGCTCGGGATAACGCTGGCGCAGTACGTCCAGGGCCTCGCCCGAGGCACGGGTGCGACGGTCGTACATGGTCGGCACGATCAGGTGCGCCGGGCTCTCGCCGCGGGCGCGGGCGATCATCTTGAGGGTATGCAGCATGCGCTCCAGCCCCTTCAGGGCCAGGAACTCGCACTGCACCGGGATGAGCAGCTGATCGCAGGCGGCCAGCGCATTGACCATCAGCACCCCCAGCATGGGCGGACAGTCCATGAACACGTAATCGAAACGCGCGTCCAGGTCCTGCAGGGCGCGGGCGATGACCAGGCCCATGCCCTCCTCCGCGCCGAGCTGCCGGTCCAGGGTGGCCAGGGCGGTCGATGCCGGCAGCAGGGAAAGATTCTCGAACCCGGTCTCGAGCAGCACCTGGTCGTAGCGCGGCTCGGGGCGCTTGTCGGCGCGATCCTTGAACAGGGTGTAGACCGACAACTCGATGCCGTCCGGGTCCTGCCCGAAATAGGTGGTCAGCGAGCCATGCGGGTCCAGATCGATGAGCAATACCCGCTCGCCCTCGCCGGACAGCTGTCCGGCCAGGGTGACGGCGGTGGTGGTCTTGCCCACCCCGCCCTTCTGATTGGCGACGGCCCAGATCTTTTTCATTGCCCTGGTTTCCAGTTGCCGGAATTTCGGAAAACCCGGTTGACGGTCATCCGACCTTTGAATTCTTCCGTCATTCCGGCGCAGGCCGGAATCCATCAACCACTGCGGTATCTGGATCCCGGCCTGCGCCGGGATGACGATGGCGCAAGGTCGACCCTTGCCTTATACAGAACTTGCAAGATGCGGACCGATCTGTCCCAGCGACAGTACCTCGTCGGCCAGGCCGGCATCGGCCACTGCGCCCGGCATGCCGTAGATAACGCAACTCGCCTCGTCCTGGGTCCAGACGCTGGCCCCGCCCTGCTTCAGCGCGCGCGCGCCCTCGCGACCGTCGGCACCCATGCCGGTCAGCACGATCGCCAGCGCCCTGGCGTGAAAGACCCGGGCCACGGATTCGAAGGCCAGGTCCACGCAGGGCCGGTAATGCTGAGCCGGGTCGTCATAGACCCGCAGGCAGACCCGCGGTCCCTGGCTCTCCACTGCCAGCTGCCGGCCGCCCGGGGCGAGATAGGCCACGCCCGGCTGCAGCGCCTCGCCGTCCTCGGCCTCCTTGACCTGGATACTGCACTGCTGGTTCAACCGCTCGGCGAAGGCCGGGGTGAAGCTGGCGGGCATGTGCTGGATCAGCAGCAGCGGCAGCGGAAAACTCGCGGGCAGACGACCCAGCACCTGCTGCAATGCCACCGGCCCGCCGGTCGAACTGCCGATGGCGATCAGCCGGAAGTCGCCCTTGCGCGCCGCAGGCTGCAGCCGCGGCGCGGCCGGCGCCGCCGGGCGGGCGACGGCCGGGCGTGCCGCCGGGGCCTGCTGCATGCGCAGCCCCTCCAGGCCGATGGCCCGCACCCGGTTGCGCAGGGTGCGCTTGGCCTCTTCCTTGTCCCGGGAGAATTCGTCGAAGCGCTTGGGCAGAAAATCCAGCGCACCGGCCTCGAGCGCATTCAGGGTGGCCTGGGCGCCCTCGTAAGTGAGCGAGGAGAACATCAGCACGGCGGTGGGCCGCAGCGCCATGATGCGCCGCACCGCCGTGATGCCGTCCATCACCGGCATCTCGATGTCCATGGTGACCACGTCGGGCTTGAGCGCCAGCACCTGGCGCACGGCCTCCTGGCCGTTGGCGGCAGTGCCGACGACCTCGAGCTTGGCATCCCCCTCCAGGATCTCCACGATGCGGCGGCGGAAGAAACCCGAGTCGTCCACCACCAGGACGCGCAGGCGGGAAGCGGTATTTTCCTTGTTGGCGAGCGACACCCTGTGCCTCCCCGGACTCAGAACCGGCTGGCGTATTTGCGCATCAGACTGGGCACATCCAGGATCAGGGCGATGCGGCCGTCGCCGGTGATGGTCGCACCGGCAAAGCCGGGCATACCGTTGAGCATGGCGGTCAGCGGCTTGATCACCACTTCCTCCTGACCGATGAGTTCATCGACGACAAAACCGACCCGCTGGCTGCCGACGTTGACCAGCACCACATGCCCCTGGCCCTTCTCCTCTTCACTCAGGCTGTAACAGTCCTTGACCAGCCAGGTACGCAGGTAGAACAGCGGGATGGCCTTCTCGCGCATGCGCACCACCAGCTGGCCGTCGACCACGTTGGTCTGCTTGATGTCCAGATCGAAGATCTCGATCACGCTGGCCAACGGCAGGGCGAAGGGCTGGTCGCCCAGCACCACCATCAGGGTCGGCATGATGGCCAGGGTCAGCGGTACCCGGATGCTCAGGCGCGAGCCGCGGCCCAGGCGCGAGTCGATCTCCACGCTGCCGTTGAGCTGGCCGATGCGGGTCTTGACGACGTCCATGCCCACGCCGCGGCCGGAGATATCGGAGATCTCGGTCTTGGTGGAGAAACCGGGGGCGAAGATCAGGTTGTAGGCCTCGTGGTCGTCCAGCCGGGCGGCCGCCTCCTCGTCCATCAGCCCCTTCTCCACCGCCTTGCGCCGCAGCGCGTCGGGGTCCATGCCCTTGCCGTCGTCCTCAATGGACAGCAGGATGTGGTCACCCTCCTGCTCGGCGGCCAGGATCACGGTGCCGGCGCGTGGCTTGCCGGCGGCCTCGCGCTCCTCTGGCGATTCGATGCCGTGGTCCACGGCGTTGCGCACCAGGTGCACCAGCGGATCGGCCAGGGCCTCGACCAGGTTCTTGTCCAGGTCGGTCTCCTCGCCCTGCATCTCCAGATTGATTTCCTTCTCCATGGCCCGGGCCAGGTCGCGCACCACGCGCGGGAAGCGGCCGAACACCTTCTTGATCGGCTGCATGCGGGTCTTCATCACCGAGGTCTGCAGATCGGCGGTGACCACGTCCAGATTGGCCACGGCCTTGCTGATCTCCTCGTTGCTGGCGGCCTTTTCCTGGCCCAGGTTCTGTTTGAGCGTGGCCAGGCGGTTGCGCACCAGCACCAGTTCGCCGACCAGATTCATGATCTCGTCCAGGCGGCGGGTGTCCACGCGCACCGAGGTCTCGGCCTGGGGCGCCGGGGCTTTGGCCGGCGCGGAACGCTCCTCGGCCTTCGCGGCAGGTGCCGGGCGCTCCTGTTTCGCTGCCGGGGCGGCAGCCGCCGGGGCGCTGGCCACGGCGGCATCGCCACCGCCGGCAGGGGCGGCGCCCTGGCCATGCAGCTGATCCAGCAGGGCCTCGAATTCATCGTCGGTAATCAGTTCCCCGCCGCCGGCAGGCGCAGCTTCACCGTCAGCACTGGCGGCAGCCGCAGGGGGCGCAGCCGGTGCCTGGCTTTCGCCCTTGCCCGGCGCGCCTTTGGCGCCGTGCAGCTGGTCCAGCAGGGCCTCGAATTCCTCTTCACTGATCTCGTCGCCGCCGGCGGTCTGCTCGCCGGCCGCCGGTTCGGCAGCAGCGGTCGTGTCAGACCCGGCCTCGGAACCGGCACGGGCGGCATCGAGCATGGCCTCGAACTCATCGTCCGCGGCATCGCCCCCGGCATCACTGACGCCGGCCGGGGCTGCGGGCGTCGACGGCGCGGCATCCTCGGACTGGGGCTTGGCATAGGAGTTGAGCAGCGTGACCAGCGCCGGGTCGGCGGCGCCCGGCTCCTCACCGCCCTGGATCTCGGCGAACATGCCGTTGACCACGTCCACGGCCTTGAGCACGGCATCCATCAGGGTGGCGTCGGCGATGCGCTCGCCGTTGCGCAGGATATTGAACACATCCTCCGAGGTGTGGCAGATGGTGACCAGGTTATCCAGACCGAGGAAACTCGCTCCGCCCTTGATGGTGTGAAAACTGCGGAACACCGCATTGAGCAGGTCCTTGTCCTGGGGACTGCGCTCGAGCTGGATCAGCTGCTCGTTGAGTTGTTCCAGCAGTTCGCCCGCCTCGACCAGGAAGTCCTGGAGTATGTCGTCGTTGGGATCGAGACTCATAGCAATATTCCTTCAGCCTTCCTGTCCTTGCACTGGCGGCTCAAAAGCCCAGGCTGGAGAGCAGTTCATCCACGTCATCCTGGCTGTTGACCACCTCCGTGCCGGCATCAACCCCGGGCACCTGCGGGCCATAGCCCCTGGACATGTCCTTGTCCCTGTCGGCCTCCTCGGGAACGGTGTCCTTGAAATGCTGGCCGGAGATACGGATCAGGTGGACCAGGTTGTCCTCCACCTCGGTGACCAGGTTGATCACCCGGCGGATGATCTGGCCGGTAAGATCCTGGAACCCCTGCGCCATCATTACTTCCGAGAGACTGGCGTTGAGCGTGCCGGCATGGCGATGGGTCAGTTCGAGGAAGCTGTCGATCTCCGGGACCAGGGCCCGGAACTCCTCCAACTCCATATTCTTCTGCCGGAACCGGCTCCACTTGTCATGCAGATCGGTGGCGCGCTGCTGCAGTTCCTCGGCGATCGGCAGGCTCTGATCGACGGCGTTGAGCGTCTTGTGCGCCGATTCCTCGGTCATGCTGATGACGTGATTGAGCCGTTCCTTGGCATCCGGGATGTCGGACTCGGTCAGACTCGCGATGCGCGAGTCGATCTGAAAGTTGTTAAGCGCCTCGTGCAGTTCGCGGGTCAGTTTGCCCAACTCCACGAACAACCCCTCTTCCCGCTTGCGCGACAGGGTATCCAGCAGGTCGTTGACCGCCAGTTCGTTGCCGGCCTCCAGTTCGCTGACCAGTTCGCGGGCCATGGCGATGGTTTCCGGATCGGCCATCATGTTCTGTTCTGTCATTTATATTCCCCGCCGATCTGCTCAGGCCGAAGTACCGAGGCGCTCGAAGATCTTCTCGATCTTCTCCTTGAGCGTCACGGCGGTGAAGGGCTTGACGATATAGCCGTTCACGCCGGCCTGGGCGGCCTCGACGATCTGCTCCTTCTTGGCCTCGGCCGTCACCATCAGCACCGGGAGGCTGGCGAGCTTGGGATCGGCGCGCACGGCCTTGAGCAGATCGATGCCGGTCATGCCCGGCATGTTCCAGTCGGTGATCAGGAATTCATAATCGCCCGACTGCAGCATGGGCAGCCCGGTGGTGCCATCGTCCGCCTCGTGGGTATTGTTGTACCCAAGATCCCGAAGCAGGTTCTTGATGATCCGTCGCATCGTGGAAAAATCGTCCACGATCAAGATCTTCATGTTCTTGTCCAACACGACCTCCCGATAGTCGTCCAGTTGCTGCCGGCGGCTGCCGCCGCCGCGGCATTCAGCCCGTTTTCATCCTGTTGGCCATAGCGGCCGGTACGGCGATTTGCTTAGTTACTCTCGTCATTGCGAGGCGCGAAGCGCCGCGGCAATCTCTTAACGCAGCCTGAGCCGTTTGGAGATTGCCACGCCCCATAGAATCCCTTCGGGCTTCATCATGGGTACCCCACCCTTCGGGTCTGGGCATCGCAATGACGGGCGCGCTGCGCCGTCAACTCTGAACCCACTCACCCATGCGGGCGCGCAGCCGGATCAGGGCCTGGCCGTGGATCTGGCACACGCGCGACTCGGACACCCCCAGCACCTCGCCGATCTCGCGCAGGTTCAGTTCCTCGTCGTAGTACAGCGACATCACCAGGCGCTCGCGCTCCGGCAGGCCGGCGATGGCGTCGGCCAGCGCGCCCTGGAAATCCTCGTGCTGCAGGTTGTCCAGCGGCTCGTTGGGCTGCTCCAGCCCGCGCACTTCCTGCTCGTCGCCGAGCGCGCCCGGGTCCTCGAAACTGAACATGCGTGCGCCGGTCGCGTCCTGCAGGATGCGGTGATACTCGTCCAGACCGATGCCCAGCGCCTGGGCCACCTCGTGATCGCGGGCATCGCGGCCCATGGCGTTCTCGATCTCGCGCACCGCCTCGGCCACCTGGCGCGCCTTGCGGTGCACCGAACGCGGGGTCCAGTCGGTACGGCGGATCTCGTCGAGCATGGCGCCGCGGATACGGATACCGGCATAGGTCTCGAAGCTCGCACCCTGCGAGGGGTCGTAGTTCTTGGCCGCCTCCAGCAGGCCGATCATGCCGGCCTGGATCAGGTCGTCGGCCTGCACGCTGGGCGGCAGCCGGCTCATCAGGTGATAGGCGATCCGTTTGACCAGGGGCGCATGCTGGGTGACCAGCTCGTCCTGTCCACGTTCCTGTGTTGTTGCGTACATGGCGGCTCCGTTCATGGCAGGACCTCCATCTGTCCACTGCTGGAGGTAATCAATCGTTCCACAAAGAACTCCAGATGGCCGGCCGCCCCGGTCGGGATCGGCCAGTTGTCAGCCTTCTGGGCGAGATTCTTGAAGGCCATCGCGGCGCGCGAACGCGGGTAGGCGTCCACCACCGGCTTCTGGCGCTTGATGGCCTTGCGCAGATAATCGTCGTAGGGCACCGCCCCCATGAACTCGAGGGTGACGTCGAGGTAGCGCTCGGTCACCCGCGAGATCTTGTTGAACAGGTCGCGGCCCTCCTGGGCGCTGTGCGCCATGTTGGCCAGCACCCGGAAGCGCTGGGCGCCGTGGTCGCGGTTGAGCACCTTGATCAGGGCATAGGCGTCGGTGATCGAGGCCGGTTCGTCGCACACCACCACGATCACCTCCTGCGAGGCGCGCACGAAGCTGACCACGCTGTCGGCGATGCCGGCGGCGGTATCCACGATCAGGGTATCCAGCGGCTGGCTCAGTTCGCTGAAGGCGCGGATCACGCCGGCATGCTCGGCCGGGCTGAGCTGGGCCATCTGCTGGGTACCGCTGGCCGCCGGCACGATCTGCAGCCCGGCCGGGCCGGGCACGATGACCTCTTCCAGGGTACGGCTGCCGTCGATGACATGGGAAAGATCGTATTCGGGATGCAGCCCGAGCATGACATCGACGTTGGCCAGACCCAGGTCGGCATCCATCAGCATCACGTTCCGGCCGCTGTCCGCCAGGGCCACGGCGAGGTTGACCGAGACATTGGTCTTGCCCACGCCGCCTTTGCCGCTGGTCACCGCAATCACCCGAACCGGTTTGGGCTGAGTCATACTGCGCAGTCCGGCCGCCTGATCCATTCTAGACACGGCCGCTGGCTGCGATAGCGCCGAAACGTTCTGCAAGGGTATCGTCATGGGTTTCCTGTCCGGCTTGTTGTTGGAGGGAAAGCGCACGGTTGACCAGGTTCTGGGCCCGTGCGGGGTGTAGATCCTCGGGCACGCGCTGACCGTCGCCGACATAGGCGAGCGGCAACTGGTGCCCGGCGATAATGGAAATTGCGCCGCCGAGGGCGGCGGCCTCGTCGACCTTGGTCAGGATGCAGCCATCCAGCCGGCCCTGATTGAAGGCGCGCACCGCCTCCTCCAGCACCCCGGCCTGGGTGGTGGCCGACATGACCAGGTAACTGCGGATCGGCAGACCGGCCTCGCGCAGGGTGGTGAACTGCTCGCTCAGGCGCAGATCGCGCTGGCTCATGCCGGCGGTATCGATCAGTACCAGACGCTTGTCGCGCAGGCTCTGCAGGGCGTTGTGCAGTTCGTTGTGATCGCCCGCCACCTGCACCGGTACGCCCAGGATGCGGCCGTAGGTGAACAGCTGCTCATGGGCCCCGATGCGATAGCTGTCGGTGGTCACCAGGGCCACGCTGCGTGGGCCGTGGCGCAGGGCATAGCGGGCGGCCAGCTTGGCCACGGTGGTGGTCTTGCCCACGCCGGTGGAGCCGACCAGGGCGACGATGCCGCCCTGGCTTAGAATGTCGTCGTCGGTCACCGGCAGGCGCTGGGCCAGCAGTGCGAGCGCCCGGCGCCAGCCCTGCTCCGGGTCGGCGGTCTCGCCGGCGGCCTGAGCCAGTTCGGTGCACAGTGCGGACGGCAGGCCCAGCGCACTCAGCCGGCGCAGGATACCGGCCTCGGCCGGACGCCGGCGGTTGAGTTCGCCCCAGGCCAGGTGCGCGAGTTGATTCTCCAACAGGCCACGCATCTCCTGAATCTCGCGCCGCATCTCGATGATGGCCGGGTCGTGGTCCCATTCGATGTCGGCCAGCGGGTTGCGGGCCCGGGTTTGGGATCCGGCGCTCGCCGTGGCCGGCTGCGCCGGTGCGTCAGCCTGCGCTTGAACGGGTGCCTCGCTGTAGCGGGCGCGGGCGTCATAGGTTCCGGCCGTCTCGGGTGCCGGGGCGCCAGGTTGTGCCGCAGCGGCCTCGGGCACCGCGTCGGCACCGCCGCCGACCAGCGATTCGTCGTAGTCGATGGCGGCGATGATCTCAATCCCCTGATCCAGCTTGCGGTTGGACAGGATGACGGCATCCGCGCCCAACTCCTCGCGCACCTTGCGGATGGCATGCCGCATGTCCTGAGCGAAGAATCGTTTTATCTTCATGTTGGTGTCCTCACGCCCGCTTTAAGTCTCTGTGCCGAACCGGTATCAGGCCGGTGCCGCCTGCTGCTGCAGTCCCGCCGGGGCCTGGCCCACGGTGGCGACCACCTTGATCTGCTTGTTGTCCGGCACCTCGTCATAGGCCAGCACATGCAGGCCCGGGATGCTGTGCCGGAACAGCCGCGCCAGCCAGTTGCGCACCGGCGGTGCCACCAGCAGCACGGCCGGCTGTCCGTTCATCTCCTGCTGCTGGGTCCGGTTGGCCAGGGCCTGGTGCAGGTGTTCCGCCAGTCCCGGCTCGAAACCGGCGCCCCCTTCCTGGGTGCCCTGAAGGGACTGTAGCAATATCTGTTCCAGCGAAGGATCCAGCGCAATCACTGGAAGTTCATGCTGCAATCCATTGATATGCTGGACGATGGAACGACCCAGGGCGACCCGCACCGAAGCTGTCAAATTACCGGCATCCTGGGTCCGGCCGGCATGCTCCGCCAGCGTCTCGGCGATGCTGCGCATGTCGCGAATGGGGATGCGCTCCTCGAGCAGGTTCTGCAGCACCTTGACCACCGTGCCCAGCGGCAGGGTGTTGGGCACCAGATCCTCGACCAGCTTGGGCGAGGTCCGGGCCAGGGTGTCGAGCAGCTGCTGCACCTCCTCGTGACCGAGCAGTTCGCTGGCATGCTGCTGCAGCAGGCTGCTGAGGTGGGTGGCCACCACGGTGCTGGCGTCGACCACGGTGTAGCCCAGGGTCTGGGCGTTGTCGTGCTGATCCGGGTCGATCCATACCGCCTCCAGACCGAAGGCCGGCTCGGTGGTGGCGGTGCCGGGCACACTGCCGTAGACCTGGCCCGGGTTGATGGCCAGTTCGCGTTCGGGCTGGATGTCGCCCTCGCCCACCGGCACGCCGTTGAGCGTGATGCGATAGGCGCTGGGGCCCAGATCCAGGTTGTCGCGGATATGCACGGGCTGAATCAGGAAGCCCAGTTCCTGCGACAGCTTCTTGCGCACGCCCTTGATGCGGTCCATGAGCTGTCCGCCCTGGTTGCGATCCACCAGCGGGATCAGGCGGTAGCCGACCTCAAGGCCGATGATGTCCACCGGGGCGACATCGTCCCAACTCAGGTCGCGCGCCTCCGGCGGCGTCTCGGGCTCCTCCGGCGGGGCCTCCTCGGCCACCGGCTGGCGCCGGCGCTGGCTCAGCCACCAGGTGGCGGCGCCGCCGATGGCCGCCAGGGTGAGGAAGGCGAAGTTGGGCATGCCCGGGATCAGGCCCAGCAGACCGATCACGGCGGAGGTCACGCCCAGCGAGGCCGGGTTCTCGAACAGTTGCGAGAGCACCTGGCTGCTCATGTTCTGCGAACTGTTGACCCGGGTGACGATGATGGCGGTGGCGGTGGACAGCACCAGCGAGGGGATCTGCGCGACCAGGCCGTCGCCGATGGTCAACAGGGTGTAGTTGCGCATGGCGTCAGCGAAAGCCATGTCGTGCTGGAGCATGCCGATACCCAGGCCGCCGAGGATGTTGATGAACAGGATCAGGATGCCGGCGATGGCATCCCCGCGGACGAACTTGCTGGCACCGTCCATGGAGCCGTAGAAATCGGCCTCGGCGGTGATCTCCTCGCGCTTGTTGCGGGCCTCGTCCTGACTGATCAGGCCGGCATTGAGATCGGCGTCGATGGCCATCTGCTTGCCGGGCATGGCGTCCAGGGTGAAGCGGGCGCTGACTTCGGAGACGCGCCCCGCGCCCTTGGTCACCACCACGAAGTTGATGATCACCAGGATGGCGAACACCACCAGACCGACGGCGTAGTTGCCGCCGATGACGAATTCGCCGAAGGCCTCGATGACCTTGCCCGCGGCGTCGGTGCCGGTGTGGCCTTCCAGCAGCACCACGCGGGTGGAGGCGATATTGAGCGCCAGGCGCATCAGGGTGGCGATCAGCAGCACCGTGGGAAAGATGCCGAAATCCAGCGGCCGCATGGCATAGATGGTGACCATCAGCACGATCAGCGACAGCGAGATGTTGAAGGTGAACAGCATGTCCAGCCCCAGCGGCGGCAGCGGTACCACCACCATGGCCAGCATCAGCACCAGCAGCACCGGCGCGCCCAGGCCGTTGCGGCCCAGTTCCTTCATCGTGTTCAGTACCTGTTCCATTGCGTCTCGCTGCGTCCGGTTTCAGTCGTTGACAGAAGGCTATGCAACCTTCTTACCAATTTGTCCAATCATTCGTCATTGCGAGCGCAGCGTGGCAATCTCGTAATGCACCGTTTGAGGTACGGGATTGCCACGGCGCTGCGCGCCTCGCAATGACGGAATCCACGGCCCCCATCACTCCGCCGGCGGATGGTAATACTCGTCCGGCACCTCGATATCGCCCGGCTTCGGCGGCCGCGCGCCGCCGTAGGCGGTCGCGGTGCGCAGCTGGAACACATAGGCGAGCACCTGGGCGACGGCGTAATACAGCCCGGCCGGGATCTCCCGGTCGAGATCGGTGCTGAAATAGAGCGCACGCGCCAGCGGCGGCGCCTGGAACAGGGCCACGTTGTGCTCCAGCGCACGCTTGCGGATCTCGGCGGCCACCACTCCACGGCCCTTGGCCACCACGCGCGGCGCCCGCATGGCCGAATCGTCGTACTTCAGGGCCACGGCGAAATGGGTCGGGTTGGTGATGACCACGTCGGCCTCCGGCACGGCCTCCATCATGCGGCGCGAGGCGATCTCGTACTGGGCCTGCTTGATGCGTCGCTTCACCTCGGGCTTGCCCTCGGTGTCCTTCATCTCGTCCTTGACCTCCTGCCTGGTCATCTTGAGCTGGCGCTTGTGATCCCAGAGCTGGAACGGCACATCGATGGCGGCGACGAAGATCAGCCCCAGGCTGAGAAACAGAAAACACCAGAGCAGGATCTCGCCGCCGTTGGCCATGGCCTGTTTCGGGGTCTGCCGGCCCAGGTAGAGCATCTCGTCGAAAAAGGCGTTGAACAGAATCAGCGCCACCAGGGTGACCAGCAGCAGCTTGCCCACGGCCTTGCCCAGTTCCACCAGGCCCTTGACCCCGAGCAGGCGCTTCATCCCCTTGATGGGATCGAGCTTCTCCAGCTTGGGGGTCATTGCCTCCAGGCTGAAGGACAGGCCGCCCAGGGCGATGGAGGAGGCGATCGCCGCCAGCAGGCTCACCAGCAGAAACGGCAGTACCAGGGTCAGTCCCGTGCCGAGCGCGACCTTCATGGCCTGGAACATGGCCTCGACGTTGAATACGTCGCGCCGTTCGAACGACAGCCCCATGTGCATGAGCTGGGAGAACTGATCGATCATGGTCTCGCCGATGATCAGGAAGGTCAGTGCGCCCAGCATCAGCATGGTCAGGGTATTGAGTTCGCGTGAACGCGGAATCTGGCCCTTGCGGCGGGCATCATCAAGCCGTTTGGTGGTCGGCTCTTCAGTGCGTTCCTGTCCGTTCTCGTTCTCCGCCATCAGTCCGCCCCCAGACTGCCCAGCAGGGTGAAGGCGTCATGCAGCAGCACCTGGAACTGCGGCACCAGGTTGGACAGGGTCAGGTAGATGACCACGAAGCCGAAGGTCAGCGTTACCGGGAAGCCCACGCCGAAGATATTGAGCTGCGGCGCGGCGCGCGAGACCACACCGAAGGCGATGTTGGTCAGCATCAGCGCAATCAACGCCGGCACTGCAATCAACACCCCGCCGGCGAACATCTGTGTGCCCCAGTGGGCCAGGGTCAGGAAGGTGTCGCGCGTCAGACCGTGGGCGGCGATGGGCAACTGGTGGAAACTCTCGGCCAGTACGCTGATCAGGATCAGGTGCCCGTCCAGCACCAGGAACAGCAGCGTGGCCAGGGTGACGTAGTACTGGCCGATCACCGGTACATTCACGCCATTCTGGGGGTCGACCATGGAGGCGAAGCCCAGGCCCATGCTCATGGCGATGGCGTGGCCGCCGATGACCAGGGCCCCGAAGACCAGCTGCAGCATGAATCCCATCACCATGCCGATGGCCAGCTGCTGGGCCGAGATCGCCACCGACTCGGCGCTGAGCGGGTCCACCGCCGGCACCGGCGGGATCACCGGCACCAGGATAGCGGCGATCACCACGGCAGTCAGGATCCGCACCCGCTCCGGCACCAGCCGACCGCCGAACACCGGCATCACCATCAGCATCATGCCGATGCGCATGAAGGGCCACATGAACTCGCCGACCCATCCGGCAATCTGACTGGTGGTGAGGAGCAGCGGCGTAGCCATGGTTGCGCCTCAGCCGATCAGGCCGGGGATGCTGGTATACAGGTTGATGGTGAAATCGAGCAGGCTGCGCAGCAGCCAGGGCCCGGCCAGCAGCAGCACCAGCACGATCGCGGCCAGCTTGGGGATGAAGGTGAGCGTCATCTCGTTGATCTGGGTCGCGGCCTGGAACATGGCGATGACCAGGCCCACCGCCAGCGAGGCGATCAGCAGCGGCCCGGCCAGCAGCACGGTGATGTACATGGCCTGCTCGCCGATGGTGATGACGGTATCGGGTGTCATGCGTGGCTCCTAACTCGCAATGTAGAAACTGGAGGCGAGCGTGCCCATGATCAGCGACCAGCCATCGACCAGCACGAACAGCATGATCTTGAACGGCAGCGATATGATCATGGGCGAGAGCATCATCATGCCCATGGACATCAGCAGGCTGGCGATGACCAGATCGATGACCAGGAACGGGATCATGATCAGAAACCCGATCTGGAAGGCCGTCTTCAGTTCGCTGGTGACGAACGAGGGCAGCAGCAGCGAGAAGGGAATGTCCTCGGCGCGTTCGACCGGCTCGGCCCGGGCAATGTCGGAGAAGGTCTCCAGATCGGATTCGCGCGTCTGCGCCAGCATGAAGGCATGGAACGGCTCGGCGGCGCGTGCCAGCGCCTCGTCCGGCGCCAGTTCCTCGTTGAGATAGGGCTTGACCGCCTCGGTGTAGACCTCGTCGAACACCGGCACCATGATGAAGAAGGTCAGGAACAGCGACAGACCGATCAGGATCTGGGTCGAAGGCGTCTGCATGGTGCCCAGCGCCTGGCGCAGGATGGACAGCACGATCAGGATGCGGGTGAAGGAGGTCATCATCATCAGCGCCGCCGGCAGGAAGGTGATCGCCGTCATGATGGCGAGCACCTGGATACTGATGGAATAGGTCTCGCTGCCGTCCGGATTGTTCTCCATGCGGAAGGCCGCAATGCCCGGTTCGGCCAGCGAGGCCACCGGCAGCAACAGCAGCAGCAGGCTGATCAGGCCGCGCAGTCTCATGACCTGTCTCCCCGGCTCAGTGCCTGCTGCAGATTGCGGGCGAAGCTGTTCATGCCGGCGCCCTCGCGCACCGGGGTCTCGATCTTCTCCTCCAGCACATGCAGGGTCTGGACCCGACCCGGCGCCACGCCCAGCACCAGCTGGGTCTCGCCGACCTGGATCAGCACCACCTTCTCGCGCGCGCCCATGGACAGGCCGCCGAGCACGCGCATGGCCCCGGGCACGCCGCCCTGGAAACCGGACATGCGCCGCATCAGCCAGGCAAAGATCAACATGAGGACGATCACCGCCACCAGGCCCAGCAGGACCTGCAGCAGGTTGGACCAGGCCATGGGATCGTTCAGGGACTCGGCGGCCTGCCGGCCCTCGGATGCCTGCAGCGTCAGCGGCCACAGCAGCGCCAGCGTCACCGTGATGCGTGCGGGAAACGACATCATTTCAGCTTCTTCACCCGTTCCGCCGGACTGACCACGTCGGTCAGGCGGATACCGAACTTCTCGTTGACCACCACCACCTCGCCGTGCGCCACCAGGGTGCCGTTGACCAGCACGTCCATCGGCTCCCCCGCCAGCCGGTCCAGTTCCACCACCGACCCCTGGTTGAGCTGCAGCAGGTTGCGGATACTGATCCGGGTGCGGCCGATTTCCATCGCGATGGTGACCGGGATGTCCAGGATCAGATCGAGATTGGCTTCATCGCTGCCGGCCGGCACCGTGGCGCTCTCGAACTGATCGAGTTCCGGCTTGGACACCTGAGCCGCAACTTCGGCCTGGCCGTCACCGCCGCCGGTGTCGTCCTGTTCGGCCAGGGCGGCGGCCCACTCGTCGGCCATCGCATCCTGGTCCAGGTTTTCCTGATCGTCACTCATTACTGTCTCCCGTCACGCACTCAGTTCTTTTCAATTACATTGGATAGGGGAACCATCGCGTTCTGGTTCACCTTGTCGATGATCTTGACTGCCTTGTTGCCATTGGCGCTGCCCAGCCGGCCGCGGAACAGCGGGATGTCCTGCGAACGCAGCAGAATGGTCTCCGGCATGTCGATGGGAATCACGTCCCCAATCTGCATTTCCATCAGCTCGCGGAAGGTGATGGTGGTCTCGGCCAGCTGCGAGGACAGCTCGACCTCGGCATCCTTCATCTCTTCCTTGATGGCGATGCGCCAGCGCTCGTCCACGTCGCTGCGATCGCTCTGCACGCCGGCATCCAGCAGATCGCGAATGGGCTCGACCATGGAATACGGCAGGGTGATATGCAGCGCGCCGCCGCCGCCTTCCAGTTCGATGTGGAAGGTGGAGACCACCACCACCTCGGTGGGACTGACGATGTTGGCGAACTGCGGATTGACCTCGTGGGTCTGATACTCGAACTCGACCGGCAGCACCGGGCGCCAGGCCTGGAACAGATCGTCGAAGGCCCGGTCCAGCATGCGCTGGATGACGCGCTGCTCGGTGGGCGTGAACTCGCGGCCCTCGATCTTGGTGTGGAAGCGCCCGTCGCCGCCGAAGTAGTTGTCCACCGCGCTGAACACCAGTTTGGGATCGAACACGAACAGGGCGGTGCCGCGCAGCGGATTGATCTTGACCAGGTTCAGGCTGGTCGGGACGAACAGGCTGTGGATGTACTCGCCGAACTTGAGCATCTGCACGCCGCCGACCGAGATCTCGCCCTGGCGGCGCAGCATGTTGAACAGCGAAATGCGGAAATAACGGGCGAAGCGCTCGTTGATCATCTCCAGCGTGGGCATGCGCCCGCGGACAATGCGGTCCTGGCTGGTGAAGTCGTAGTTCTGTGCCTCGCCGTCACCGCCGCCGTCGTCGGATTCGGTCTCGATATCACCGCTGCCGACCCCGTGCAGGAGCGCGTCGATTTCTTCCTGTGAGAGCAGATCGTTCACGCAGTACCCCTATTGCATGACAAAGCTGGTGAAGTACAGATTTTCCAGCCGACCCCGGCCGGTCATCTGCTCGAGCACGCTGCGCACTTCCTCCAGCGCGTCCTGGCGCAGCTGCTCCTTGCCCTCACGGGTATTGAGCACCTCGGGATCCTGGCTGCTGAACAGCATCACCAGGCCATTGCGGATGGCCGGGTTGTGTTCCTTGATCCGCTCGATCACGGCCGGATCGCGGTCGGCCACCTGAATGGTGATCTGCATGAAGCGCACGTCGGCTTCACGGCCGAAATTCACGACGAAGGGAGGTTCCAGCGGCTGGTAGATGAGCGGGCCGCCGCTGGTTGCAGGCGCGGCGGTTTCGGCCGCGGCCCCTTCTGCGGCGGCCGCCGGCTGTCCGGCGGCCGACTCGCTCCCGCCCAGCATGCCCATGAAATAGAGTCCGGCCAGCACGGCACTGGAGAGCAGCAGCACCACGACAGCGGCGATGATGACGATTTTCAGCCCGCCGCCGGATTCCGCCTCCGCGGTATCCACGTCCAGATCGAGATCTTCTTCTGCCATGCCGGTACCTTGTGCCTGTGAATGTCTGCACAGGCAAAAGCAAGTCCTGTGCCACGGCCAGGAAGAAAAATTAGTTATTTATATTCAATTGGTTGGAAATGGAAAATCCGGGGTCGACAGAGACTTGACGTTATTCCGTCGCGCCTCCAGCCGGTTTCCCGGCACCGGATCAATGGAAGTGGAATGAGCGGGGAAGCAAATGGGACGGTTGCACCCGGTGCCCGCGTTGCGGGCAGGTTGCAGTCGGAATTTCAGGTGATCAGGGCCCGGGACGGTGCTCCCGGACTGAGCGCTACCACATCAGGTCATCGGGCACCTGGTACTCCGCATAGGGGTCGTCGGCGTCCTCCTGCGGCCGGTCCCCGGCCCGGCTGACGATGCAGGCGGCATCGCGCTGCCCGATCTTCTCCGCCACCCCCGCGGAGACCAGCGCGTAGCCCGCGTCGAAGCGGACGATGACCAGCTGGCCGCGCGCCAGCCGGTCGCGGACGGTCTCGGTGACATGCAGGGTCTTGATCAGGGTACCGTCCTGGAAGTTGTAGGCAACCTCCCCCTCGGCATCCGCCAGCCGGTTCTGATCCACCAGTTGGCGGACCTGGGCCTGGATCGCCCGGCGCTCGGCGGCCGCCTTGCGCTGGCGATTGAGCTCACGATCGCGTTCCGCCGCCTCCGCCGCGGCCTTGCGCGCCGCCCCGGCGGCCACGGCGGCCTCGTCGACCACCTCGACCTTCTGCTTCTGTTTCAGCTTCTGCTGCTTGCGTTTGGACTTGTTCGCCTTTTCCAGCCGGGACTTGTCCACCAGCCCGGCCTTGAGCAACTGATCGCCGAATGAATTGCCCATCGGTCCTGCCTCTGTATTGCCTGATTCATGTATGTGCAAGTATATCCGAGCGGTGGGCGGATCAATCCACCCGCCGGCCGAACCAGAGGACGTGGCGTGCCCCCTTCGCGCCATGGGCGCGCACCCGTACCTCCTCCGCCTCGAAGCCCACCTTGCGCAGCCGCGGCAGAAACTCCGGCGCCTGGCCGGCCGACCACACGGCCAGCACACCGCCGGGGCGCAATGCAGCACAGGCCGCCGTCAGCCCCTCCGTGTCGTAGAGCCAGTCGTTCTCCCGACGGGTCAGGCCCTCGGGGCCATTGTCCACATCCAGCAGGATGGCATCCCAGGCCCGGGGCCCGGCCTGCAGCAGCCGGGCGATATCGCCCTCCTGCACACGCACCCGCGCATCGTCCAGTGGATGCCCGGCCAGATGCGCCAGCGGGCCGCGGTTCCAGGCCACCACCGCCGGGACGAGTTCCGCGACCACGACCCGTGACTGCGCGCCCAACGCCTGCAGCGCCGCGGCCAGGGTAAACCCCATACCCAGCCCGCCGATCAGCACCTGTGCCCGCTGGCTGTCCGCCAGTCGTGCGCAGGTCTGCGCCGCCAGCGCCTCCTCCGAGCCATGGACGCGGCTGCTCATCAACTCGCCCCGCCCCACCAGCTTGATGGAGAATTCATCGCCGCGCTGATACAGCTGCAACTCGCCGCCGTTGCCGGGGATTTGCGCAGTGTCGAGCAGGGTCCAGGGGCGCACGGGGCGGAAAGACTGTTACCGGGCAGCGCCGGGGGACTGGGACGGGCGATTGCGCCGGCGCCGCTTGCGCTGGCCGTCCGCCGGCTTGTCACCGGCACGGGACCCGGCGTTACGGCTGATGGCCGGCTTCTTCTTCACCTTCGACTTATTGCCGGGAGTGGCCCTGGACCTCTGCTCCGGTCGGGGGGCCGCTTTCAGCACCTTCGGCTCGAACGTCGGCATGGGCAGCACCGGGATGGTCTTGTTCAGAACCCGCTCGATATCCTTGAGCAGCTTGGCTTCATCGGCGCCGACCAGTGAAATCGCCGCGCCCTCCTCACCGGCCCGACCGGTACGGCCGATACGGTGCACATAGTCTTCCGGCACATTGGGCAGTTCGTAATTCACCACATGCGGCAGGCGGTCGATGTCCAGGCCGCGGGCGGCGATGTCGGTCGCCACCAGCACCCGCACGCTGCCGTCCTTGAACCCGGCCAGGGCCCGGGTGCGGGCACTCTGGCTCTTGTTGCCATGGATGGCGGCCGCTTCGATGTCGGCCCGATTGAGTTGCTCGGCCAGACGGTTGGCGCCGTGCTTGGTACGGGTGAACACCAGCACCTGGGACCACTGCCCGGCATCGATGAGGTGGATCAGCAGATCGCGCTTGGCGTCCTTGTCGACCCGATACACATGCTGGGTGACGGTCTCGGCGGCCGTATTGCGCCGCGCCACCTCGATCAGGGCCGGCCGGTGCAGCAGGCCGTCGGCCAGACGCTTGATCTCGTTGGAGTAGGTGGCAGAGAACAGCAGGTTCTGACGCTTGTTCGGCAGCAGCTTCATCACCCGGCGGATGTCGTGGATGAAGCCCATGTCCAGCATGCGGTCGGCCTCGTCCAGCACCAGGATCTCAATCGCGGACAGATCCACCGTGCCCTGGCCGGCATGATCCAGCAACCGGCCCGGCGTGGCGACCAGGATGTCGACGCCGCGCTTCAGGGCCTCGATCTGCGGATTGATCCCCACCCCGCCGAAGATGATGGCGGAGCGCAGCTTCAGGTGTGCACCGTAGGTTTCCACGCTCTCACCGACCTGCGCCGCCAGCTCCCGGGTGGGAGTGAGCACCAGGGCGCGCGGCGCCCTGCCCTTGCGCGGCCGCTGGCTGAGCAGCTGCAGCATGGGCAGCGTGAAGGCAGCGGTCTTGCCGGTGCCGGTCTGGGCGCCGGCCAGCACATCGCGGCCTTCCAATATCACCGGCACCGCCTGGCGCTGGATGGGGGTCGGGGTGGTATAGCCCTGCGAATCGATGGCACGCAGGAGTTCGGCCATGAGGCCGAGGGTCTCAAATGACATATTTATCTGCTCCAGGTCCAGCCTACCCGCAGGTTCCGCGGGGCCGGTCAGGGTGGAGTCATGATTGGGTTGAATGTTCGAGGATAAGTCTTTCGGGGAGGGAGACGGCCGCGAAGCTATGCGCCGACCGGATGGCGCTACGTGCCGGGAGTATAATTGAGTTCAAGCGTGAAAGATAGTACCAACGAGAGTTCAGCCACCGACCTGGTGCGAACATTAACGCCAGCCGTAACCGGCGTATTTGCAGTGAGCGTAGCGAGCGAAAAATACGTCCGAGTTTACGGGCTTGTTATACACATTAGGCTTCATGTTCTGCAAACCCCTTAAATAAATCAACGAGTTCTTCAAATGGGTTGTTATCCATTTCCTCCGTTTGTTGAATGTAAAGAGTTTTCAGCCGCCCAGACGGCATGCTTGCTTGGCTGCAAAATGTTTTAAAGATGGCTTTTCCTGGGATATCTGACTTCCATGCTTGAGAGCCATCATTAACTGACTTTTCTAGCTGATCAAACACTTCGGACAAGTGATCTGCGAGTGAATCTCCGTTTAGAGCTTCATTGATTCGGATGGTTTCTACATTACTTTTATCGCGGATAAATTGAATTAAGTCATCTTTGCTCTTTCCTTGGCAACCTTTGACCATGATATCGACATTCCCAGCCATCCTTCTTCTTTCGTTTGCGACAATCAGGGTGGCTGCATACGGGAGATGATTTAAAGCTATTTCAGTGAGCCTTGACTCTATTGCAACAGGATCGCATAACCAAGAATTTGACGGTTCCATCTTGGTGAATACAGCAGCCAGCACATCCGAGTCGAGAAAGTAGTTTTCGAGATGATATTTCGAAAGCGTTCTAAACCTGCCTGGCGCTCTCTCTTCGAACTCGTCACTGTTAACAATGCTGTCACGGTCAGCCAGCATATAAAAGTCGATCCCCCAAAGTGTCTTATTTAGTACAGAATCCGCCACTTTGTCGAACGCGCTGAGATTACCCTTCCCGCCACTAGGCAGTAAGACAAGATTCGGAAAGCGATTTTTTAAAATGTGGGAATACGCTTGCTTATCTAAGCTACCGTCTGTCCCCTCAATCAAAACGATTTTCTTACCTAATGAAACAACGCCGATAGAATGACCAAGTCGGTTCAATGCTTCAGTTGATTCATCATCCGCCTTTAATAACACGGCTTGGTTCTCTTGACCTTCCTTTTTAGGTGTTAAAAATATGACCGTATCATCTAAAGATGATGAGATAATATCTGGAGAATGAGAACACAATATAAACTGATTATTCTCCCCTATGCTTTTCAACGTGCTTATTAGCTTCGTTGATAGCTCGGGATGTAGATGAAGCTCAGGTTCATCAAAAAATATTATGCAATCTGACGGTCTTCTGAGAAGAAAGTCAAAAGCGATATTCAAAACTTCACGCTCACCGGACGACAATGCGTTAATGCCATACTCGACATCGTTGTGTCTAAATCTAAGGGTGTTGGCTTGTAGATCTGCCCTGACTAGTTCCTTCGGCCCCAAGAGCTTTGAAAACGCATCTCTAAACGGCTCTAACGGATCTGAGAATTCCAGATTCATCGAATCATGCCCCTGTTGCCTCAGGCTAATGGCTCGATTTGCGATTGAAGTTTTTTGGTTTTGTATCTTTTTGAAGATTGCGTGCAGCGTGTCTTGAAACCTTCCTGCTAAGCCACCGAATCCGAAATTCCACGATACTTGTTCTTCCCAGGGGTCGGCCATTTCCCACTGAAAGGACAATGGCTTAATATTCTGTATGGTTCTGTTACTTTCGTAATATAGAACGCTTCCGCTAAAATTTCGACGCCTACGATTTTGTTGCAGCGTTGTTCGAAGTAAATTTGAATCTTGCGCATTTTCTGTATTTAAAGAGCGCTTACCCCATGCCTCTTCTTCAGCTTTTGATGTAGATTGAATTTCAAATTTTATTTGTCCTGCATTGGGGTTTTGAAAAAAAGCAATAAATGCGGAAATTAATCTCGTCTTACCAATGCCGTTTGGGCCGGCGATTACGACAAGATCAGACAAATCATTGACGGCGAATAACTCGACGGGCTGAGTGTTTTGCGCATGGATTGACTTTATTCTCATAGCTCCTTGTCTTCTTTTGTATAACGGCTGAGCTAAGTGTGGGATTCCGGGGACAGTATACTCAATTCATATCACTCTCATGATGCGCTAGGGATGGCCTATGGCTATAAATAGGTATACTGTCCCTGGACTCATCTGGACTCCTATGAGGCCCGCTTTTCGCTGATGTTCAATCCTTTGTACAGAGACTGATGAATGTATACCGAGCCCGTGGAGGGAAGCAGAAGATCAGGGTCTTCACAGCGGAAGCGCGCAACACCTGCATTACGCATACGAACACCAATGATTGACGCATCAAATAATCTTTGCACTAATTCTCTATCGCCATGCGATTCAACCAATCGTGGCGCCTTCTCTTTCAACGCAGCGGAAAATTCTTCAATTGAGTCGAAGCGATGCTGAGTTTGCCTAAGAGCTTCAAGCAAATCATCAAAATCGGAGAAAACGCGGCGATATTCTTGTTTCAAATCATCCACCTTCCAAGCACTATATAGTTCTTCCGCGTCGCGGATAGTATCTTTTGCGATCTCAGTTTCCCCTGCGGGCGTGCGCTTTTGGCACAACTGCAAGAATTGAATTATTTCTCTAGGCCGAAGAAAAGTTCGCTTCACCAAGTAGTTGAATGGCGCGATACTTCCGCGCATATCGCCCTCTTCAAATATATCATCGACCGTTAAACCATCAGGCAATCGCGCGTTGACTAGATCTCTAAGCAGATCAACATTCCAACTGATTTCCTCTTCTACTGCTCGATGTTTGTCTTTGTCGTCAAATCGGAGCCCTTGATAGATATCTGATCTAAGGAAAGTAACGACGTGAAGCCCCGTTCCATCGCGATGAGAAAATCGGTCGTTGATTTCTTTTGTGGCCTTCATCAATCCAATGAGAAGGCTCTGTGATACATCGGAGCCATCCCATGAGTCATCCAATCTATCTGCTGCAACAAGTACGCCCACCCGGCCACAAACTTTCTCTACCGCATTAAGAAGCAAGTCAATAACCTGTGGTGTCAGGGGCATCTCCTGCTTTGATCGTTCAAAGCCGACTCCAAATCCGAAAGCCTCAAGATTGAATGCCTCCAACCCTTTCAGCAAACGCTGTGCCGTAGTCGTCGGCGTCGGCGCGTCATCTCCAAAGTTTTTGGCCACAAAGGTGCGAATCTGCTCAAGAGCCTTACGCGCATTTTCATCATGCAAGTCGACAGGCGTTTCTAGCGCCGCGGCTGCGGCATCTACAGCAATGGTAAATTTCCAAGCGTTTGAGTGCGCCTGTTCAGGCAGCAGACCTCTCTCTTCATATTGACGTAGAGCGCCCCAAGCGTACTGATCGGGGGTCATCAAGCTCACCCGACAACCGGGCCCATACCGTTCTACTGCCAATCTTGGAAGCTGTGTAAATATTGACGATTTTCCCGACCCCTTTCGCCCGATGAAGTGAGCGCTGCGAAAACTCAGTGCCTCGTCTACTTGTGGCGTATCAATGAAATAGTCTGCTAACCGGCGATCCGATTCAGCGTCAACGCCCCCGAAGTCGAGATCCTTAATTGTTATACCTAAGTCTTCAAGTCTCATCGTTCAATTCTCACAGATTGTTTCAACTGCGCCCAACGTTTTGGGTAAGGGGTCGAGCGAGTAGCGAGGTCCCAGCGACCGAAGAGAGCGATTTTGACCCGCTCGTTATGGATTCCGGGGACAGTATACTCAATTCATATCACTCTCATGATGCGCCAGGGATGGCCTATGGCTATAAATAGATATACTTTCCCCGGATTCCTATAAATAGATATACTGTCCCCGGATTCCCAGAACCGGCGGCGAAGCCGTCCGGGTTGCGCGCCTCGTTATGCCTTATTTCTTCTTCGGAGGATTAGGTGTTGGCTTTGGCCGCTCATTCGGTTTCTCGTACCGTATCGGTTTAACTTCGCTTTTGACGTTATCTCTTGGATCAGCTGGTTTTTCTAGTTTAGGGTCTTTCATATATCCCTCCTACGCCTTGGCGGTAAGTGTCTCTCCGGGGTCCAATGTGAATTCAAGCAAATCAAGGTTATCTCTATTTACCAGGAACCCGTGGCAATTCGACTCGATATAGTCGGGTTCTTCTATATCGGATTTGTTGTCATTCACCCAAGCAGGGTTGTAAAGGTATACGAAGCCTTCTTCTGGGTCCGTAGAAAACATCGTTGGGTAACCTCTGATTCTCCTCCCATCCTTGAGAGTAACTATCACGTAGCGGTCTTGTGTTTGGAAGGTATCATTCCAGGTGTTGGCACGAGACGTTTTTGTAGTGATCTTTAGTTTACGAAGCACTTTATGAACATGGTCATTAAAATATATGAATCCGACGACCGTAGGTATAAGCCCTACAGTTGATAAAGACAACCAAATTAGGGTTTTGCTAGCAGAGAAATCAAAGGACAAGCCACTTTCCGTAGATGCAACTTGTGCGAGTGGCTCCCAAACGGTAAATGTTGAAACAACGAGGTAGATAACAAAGGTAAAAAGAATTGCATCTAGTATCCTACGCGATATTGATATTTCTCCAAATCTAAAGCACGAATAGAATATTTGACCGGATAGGAATCCCGGCAATAGAAGCAATAGAATATTCAATGCTTCAACTGTAAGTGTCATGTTGTCTCGTCTCTTCTGAAGCCACTCTGGCATAACGGTGTATTAGGCGGAATTCGTATCATTCGCAATAGTGCGGATTCGGCCTATCATGCAATACTTCCGATTCCGCATATCGTGGCGCATTATGTTGGTTATATTTACCCAAAAACATATATGAATCAACAGTATTTCCTTGATTGGCTTGCGTAGCCAGAATAGTAATAAGCTGCTAAATCTACCTTCCAACCGGCTAATTCAGCGACATATTGATGGTAGGTAAAATCCCATTTGGACTGGTACGTAAGTCAGCTATGTGCCGATAACGCACTTTCAAATTTCTTAACAACCACTTCGCAGTATTGGTGGGCAGATACACGCCCTGAAATTCATTGGAGGTATTACTGAATACGGTTGGACCAGCCACCATCCTGAATCCAGCTGGAGAAGCCCTGATCGGACAGCGGCTGGCTGACGTGATAGCCCTGCACGGCATCGCAGCCGAGGGATTCGAGCAGGTTCCAGGCGGTGTCGTTCTCCACGCCTTCGCCCAGCACCTGCAGGCCCAGGTTGTGGCCGAGGTCGATGATGGAGCGCACGATGACGGGGTCGTCCTCGCGGGCGGCCTGTTCGGAGAGGAAGGAGCGGTCGATCTTGAGGGTGTCGAGCGGCAGATGGCGCAGCCGCGAGACGGAGGAATAACCGGTGCCGAAGTCGTCGATGGCCACGCGCACGCCGAGATCGTGCAGCCTGCGCAGCAGTTCGGCGCCGTGGTCCAGATCCTTCATCAGGGTCTGTTCGGTGACCTCCACTTCCAGGCAGTCGCCGGACACACCGGCCTCCTGCAGCGCCCACTCGATGCGCTCCAGCAGTCGCGGGGTCTGGAAGGTGCGGGTGGAGAGATTGACCGAGACCGGGATGGTGACGCCGGCCTGCTGCCAGGCCTTGCACTGGCGCAGGGCGGTGACCAGCACCCAGTTGGTGATGGGTACCATCAGGCCGATCTGCTCGGCCATGTCCAGGAAGCCGCCCGGCGGCACCAGCCCCTGCTCCGGGTGCTTCCAGCGCAGCAGCGCCTCGGCGCCGCACAGTTCATGTGAGGCGATGTCCACCTTGGGCTGATAATGCAGTTCGAACTCGTTGCGCTCCAGGGCGTGACGCAGCTGGGTGGAGAACTGCAGGTGCGCGCTGGAGGCAGCGGCCGCGCCGGGCTCGAAGAAGGCAAACCCCAGTTCATTGCGCTTGGCCTCGTACATGGCGATGTCGGCCCGGCTGAGCAGGGTGTCGAAGTCACCGCCGTGGCGGGGCGCATGGGCTATGCCGATGGAGGTGGTGAAATACAGCGGCTGATCATTGTAGTGATAGGGGCGTTTGAAGCACTCCAGGATCTTGCCGGCGACCTGTTCGCCGGCGCGGACCGGATCCTCCACTGCCGGCATCAGCACGCCGAACTCGTCCCCGCCCAGCCGGGCCAGGGTATCGGAATCACGCAGTACGCCGCATACACGCTCGGCCACCTGGCGCAGCAGTTCGTCCCCGGCCTGGTGGCCCAGGGTGTCGTTCAGGGTCTTGAAATGATCCAGGTCCAGCAGCATCAGCACCACGGCCTGATGCTCCTCGCGCCGGGCCTGGGCCAGGGCCTGGTTGACCCGGTCCTGCCACAGGGTGCGGTTGGCGAGTTCGGTCAGTTCGTCGGTGGTGGCCAGGTGCTCCAACCGTTCCAGCGTCTCATGCTGGCGGTTGATATCCTCCAGCATGGCGTCGATGCGCACCACCCGCCGCCGCTGCTTGAAGGGATACAGGGACAACCGGCGCCAGCTCTCAGACTGCCCCCGCCCCTGCAGCCGCACCTCGACCTCGGCCGGGCGGCCGTCCAGGGCCTGCTGCCAGGCGGCCTCAGCCTTGCTGCGATCATCCTCGTGCACGGCCATCAGGCAGGGGATCGGCCCCTCGCCCTTGCCGTTGCCGTTGCACAGGGCCCTGGCGGCAGGGTTGAGGTAGTGCAGCTGGGCCGCGGTGACATCATAGGACCAGACCTGTTGCGGAATGTTGGCCAGCAGCTGCTGCATGCGTTCGAGCTCGCCGTCCTGCTGCGTGCGCTCGGCCTCCCGGGTCTGCTGCAGGCGATCCAGATGACCTTCGATCATCAGGCCCATGAACAGAAAAACGCGCTTGACCAGCGCGCTCTCCAGGACATTGCGCTCATCGGGCTCCAGCCCGGGCATGTGCGCGATCAGTTGGAGCAGATGATTGAGATACAGCCGGTAGGCGCCGATCAGCCAGACCGGCTTGACGCCGCGCTGCTGATGCAGGTGGCCGATGCGGATCAGGTCGCCGTCTTCCAGCGGCCCGATGATGCGCAGCAGCTGGTTGAGTTGGCTGCGCACCAGGTCGCCGACATCGCCGCCGTCGTTCTCGAAGGCATAGAGGATCTCGGCGATGCTGGGGTTGTCGAACAGATAGTTGTAGTAGGACTCGGCGAACTGCGCCGCGCCCTGGCTGAGCAGGGTCTGATAACGGAGGAGCACTTCCGACTCTGCACTGTCCATCTGCAGCACATAGTGGAAGTCCTTGCGAAGTTCGCGTTCCCGTGAACCGGCTTGCGCGTTCGGGGTGGAATGCGTATTCGCAGTCTTGTTCCGCTGCTTTTTGCTTCCGGCCATCTTCTGGTCTTCGGGTTGTTGTTATTATGGATATACGTTTAAGTTATCACATTTATTCCATCCTGCACACTCTGCATTGACCGTCGCCCGATTGCATTCTGCAACCGGAAGTCAGGCGAACAGATCCAGCGTTCCAGTGGGTAATTGTGTAATTTTTGCCGACATTCCTGACGGATTCTGACCGCCCTCATCCGCCTCGCCCATGCCGGCCATGAACTGCTGCTGCTGCGCCTGGGCCGACGCCTGATCCTGTTCGGCGAAGGAACGGTCGGAGACATTCACGTCGACCAGATCCATGCCGTTGGCAGTGAACATCTCACGCAGCCGCGGCATGGCGGCTTCCAGTGCCTCGCGCGTCATTGCGTGCTGGGCGGTGAAGTGCACCTGGGCCTGCGACTGGCCCGAATCACTGTTCAACGAGACTCGCACCTCGATCGGGCCCAGGTGCTGCGGGTTGAGCTTGATCTCCGCCCCCTGCAGCTTCTGGTTGGCCACCCACATCACCTTCTCGCTCAGGGCATCGCCCCACTGCGAATGCTGCATGGGCAGCGGGATCTGGGTGCCGGGCAGGGCCGGCTGGCTGGCGGTCGGGTTCAGCTGGGCGGTCTGCACCATGCCCTGGGCGGAGGGGGTGAGATTGGGCATGACCTCGGCCGACGCCAGCCGCTGCAGGCCGGACGCGTCCGGGTTGCGTGCGGCGAGTTGAGCCAGCTGGGCCGCGGCCGTCTCCGACCGCTGCTCACCGCCGCGGGCCAGGAACTGGCGGAACAGATCAGTCGACAATTCGGCCTCCTGCAGGGCGTCCTGCGCACCCTGGGCAAGCTGCGGTTGAGCGCCCGGCTGAGTGAGCAGGCGAGCGCCGGCCTCGCCCCTGCCCGGTCGGGTGGCGGCCGCTTCAGCCCCCCTGGCGGGCGCCGCATCAAGCAGCATCTGGGCCAGGGCCAGCGGTGAAACCTCGGTTTCTTCACCGGTTTCGGTTGCAGCCGTCCGGCCTTCGCCGTCGGCCAGCAGGCCGCCGGCCAGTCCGGCCTGCCTCTGCGCATCGCCGGACTCGGCATCGTCGGTGCCGGCCTGGCCGGCCCGGTCCCCGACCGGCAAGTTCTTGCCCTCGGCGGGGTCGGAGCTTTCCCCCCGCCCTGCCGCTGCGGCCTTGCCGCTGTTGTTTGCCCCGGTGTCGCGCTCGGCCTTGCCGGCATCCATGCGCTTGTTCAGTTCGCTGGAAAAACTGGTGGATTTATTATCGGAATCAGAGGCTTCCGACTGCCTCGCCGGGCCCTGGCCGGAGGCCCTGGCGGGGGCGGACTGAACCTTGACGGGTGTTACCGGCAGTTCGGCCATGTGCGTTCTCCTTGGCTAATCAGACCTTGTCCCCTCCATGGGGCAAGTAACGTGCCAACCGGTCAGATCAAGAGCGCCACGGAATACACGGAAAGCACGGAAGTTTGGTTTGTCATCGCCATGACGCTACGCGCCCGGCGATGAAATCGAAGCTTTTGGGTTAAAACCTTTCTGTGTATTGCGTGTTTTCCGTGGCGCTCTTGCACTTCAGGACCGATCCCGGTCCTTGTTGCGCTGATGGCGCTGCAGGGCAAACTCGTCGCTTTCGGACTGGGCCCGGCGTTCGCGGGCCTGGTGTTCTTCTTCGCGGTAGCGGTCGGCCACCTTGTCCAGGGCCTGGGCCCGGGTGCGCGAGGCCAGCCAGTGCCGGCGCTGTTCCTCGCAGGCCTGTTGGCTCCGGGCGATGCGCTCACGCTGTTGATCGATGGCCAGATTGAGGCGGGAGAGAAAGACGCGATAGTCCTGCAGCCGGGCAACGGACAGACCGGTGTTGCCGCTGTGCTCGAACTGGCGGGCATATTCATCGCGATACAGGATCAGCTGATCGAGTTGCTGACGCTGCTGTTCCAGTTCGCGCTGGGCCGCCCCGAGGCGCCGGGCCTGTTCCTGTTCCCGGCGTTCGGCGACATCGACGACCGGTTGGATGCGTTTGGAGCGGGTCATTGAATCTTATTCGTTTTTTGTTGAGCGCGTAGGATGGGTGAAGCACAGCGCAACCCATCGTGGCGGGACCAGGCGATGGGATACGGCGCTCGCGCCTCCACCCATCCTACAACCAGTGTGCCAGGCATAACACGCAGACTGGGTGAAGCGGTAGCGTAACACATCGTCCCCAACGACTACTGGGTCGTGGCCAGGGCATTGCCCAGCAGCTGATCCAGGTCGTCCAGGCTTTCCACCAGCGAGACCCGCTCGTGCATGCCCTGACGCAGGAACTGCATCAGCCGCGGATGGTAGTGGATGGCCTCGTCCACCCGCGGATCCGATCCCTTCTGGTAAGCCCCGACATTGATCAGATCCCGGTTGCGCTGATAGGTCGAGTATATCTGCTTGAAGCGGCGCGCGGTCTGCATGTGGGTGTCGTCGGTGATCTCGGTCATGGCGCGGCTGATGGAAGCCTCGATGTCGATGGCCGGATAATGCCCGGATTCGCCCAGCTCGCGTGACAGCACGATGTGGCCGTCGAGGATGGCACGGGCGGCATCGGCGATGGGGTCGTTCTGGTCATCGCCCTCGGCCAGAACAGTGTAAAACGCTGTTATGGAACCGCCGCCGGGCTTGCCGTTGCCGGCGCGCTCGACCAGCTGCGGCAGCTTGGCGAACACCGAAGGCGGATACCCCTTGGTCGCCGGCGGCTCGCCGATGGCCAGGGCAATCTCGCGCTGGGCCTGGGCGAAACGGGTGAGCGAATCCATCAGCAGCAGCACCTGCATGCCCTGGTCGCGGTAATATTCGGCGATGCTGGTGGCGAGCATGGCGCCGTGCATGCGCATCAGCGGCGAGGTGTCGGCCGGCGTGGCGACCACCACCGAGCGGGCCAGGCCCTCCTCGCCCAGGTTGTTCTGCACGAATTCCACCACTTCGCGGCCACGCTCGCCGATCAGACCCACCACAATGACATCGGCGTTGGTATAGCGCGTCATCATGCTCAGCAGCACACTCTTGCCCACGCCGGAGCCGGCGAACAGGCCCATGCGCTGGCCGCGGCCGACGGTAAGCAGCGAGTTGATGGAGCGCACGCCCACATCCAGCGGCTCGCGGATGGGCGCACGCGCCAGCGGGTTGATCAAGCGGCCGGTGATGGGCATGCGCTCCTCGACCTGCAAGGGACCGCGCCCGTCCAGCGGCCGGCCGGCGCCGTCTAGCACCCGCCCGAGCAGATGCGGCCCCACCGGCGCCTCACAGGCCCGGTTGGTCGGAATCACCCGGGCGTTGGGCGCCAGCCCCTGCAGATCGCCGATGGGCATGAGATAGAGCTTCTCGCCGCCGAAGCCCACCACCTCGGCCTCGATCTCGCTGCCGTCCGGATTGACGATGAGGCAGCGCCCGCCGATGGCGGTCTGGCAGCCGACCGCCTCCAGGGTCAGGCCGACCATGCGCGTCAGCCGGCCCTCGACCACCAGCGGCACGCCCTCGCCCAGGCGCTCGCTGTAGCGCCCCAGGCGCTGCTGCCACAGGGGGTTGCGGTTGGGATCGAGGCTGGCCACGCTCACGTCACTGCTCCGCGTCGTCGGCGCGTTCGCCGCCGAGCAGGCGGGCGATCACGGCATTGATCCGATTCTCGAGCGTGGCATCGATCTGCGATGTCTCCGACATCACCTTGCAGCCTCCGCGGGCAATGACCGGATCCTCGACCACCCGCCAGGTCTGCTCCTCGCTGCTCAGGGACAGATTGGAACGCACCAGTTCGGCGTCCTCCGGATGCAGGTGCAGGCGCACATTGGTCGCGGCCAGCGGCAGCAGCGCCATGGCCTCGCGGATCACGGCCAGGATCTCGCCCGGCTCGGTCCTGAGTTCGCGCCGGATCAGCTGGCGGGCGATCAGTACCACCAGATCGACCAGCTGCTGCTCCACCGTCTCGTCCAGCTGTTCCAGCGGCCGGGCCAGGGTCTGCATCAGATGACCGAGTTCGTGCACCCGCGCCCGGATCTCCTTCTGCCCGGCCGCCAGGCCTTCCCGGCGGCCCTGCTCGAAACCCTCGGCCTGCGCCTCGCGCTGCAGCTCCTCGAGTTGGCGCGCCGTCATGGGCGTACCGGCATCCTCGCGGGCCTGCGGGTCGGAGACGTCCGGCAGGGACCAGCCCTCGATGCCCTGAAGTTGTTCACTGGGAATGACCTTGGTGCTCATAAAAGTACCCGAAACGTCCTGTAGGATGGGTGAAGGCGCAACGCGCCGTAACCCATCATCATGCCGCCCGGCGATGGGTTGCGCTTCGCTTCACCCATCCTACTGCATCTGCGTTTATACATATTCCTCCGCCCCCTTGCCGCCGAGACTGATGTCGCCGGCCTCGGCCATGCGCCGGGCGATGGCCAGGATCTCCTTCTGCGCGGTCTCGACCTCGCTGATGCGTACCGGGCCCTTGGCCTCCAGGTCGTCACGCAGCATCTCGGAGGCGCGTTTGGACATGTTCTTGAAGATCTTCTCCTTGACCCCTTCGTCGGCGCCCTTCAGCGCGATGATCAGCGTCTCGGAGGAGACCTCGCGCAGCAGCGCCTGCACGCCCATGTCGTCGACGTCGACCAGGTTGTCGAACACGAACATCAGGTCCTGGATCTGCTGGCCCAGTTCGGCATCGGCGTCCTTGATCATGTCCATGATCTCGGCCTCCATCGAACTGTCGATGAAGTTCAGAATGTCGGCGGTGGACTTCACGCCGCCCACCCCCGAGGACTGGATGGTGTTCTGATTGCCGCTGAACTGGCGTTCCATGATCTCGTCCAGTTCCTGCAGCGCGGCCGGCTGGATGCCGTCCAGGGTGGCGATGCGCAGCAGTACGTCGACCCGCACCCGCTCGGGCAGGAAGGCAATCACCTCGGCGGCATGATCCGAGTCCAGGTAGGACAGCACGATGGCCATGATCTGGGGGTGCTCCAACCGGATCAGTTCGGCCACCGCGCGCGCGTCCATCCACTTCAGTGATTCCAGGCCCTTGGTGTTGTGGCCGAGCAGGATGCGGTCGACCATGGTGCCGGCCTTCTCCTCGCCCAGGGCGTCCACCAGCACCTTGCGGATGTATTCCTCCGAGCCCACGCCCAGGTTGGTCTGGTTGTCGTAGGTCTCCATGAAGTCGCCGAGCACGTTCTCCACCTGCTCGCGCGAGACATTGGTCATGGTCGCCATGGCCGCACCGACGCGCTGGACCTCCTTCGGGCCCATGTGCTTGAGCACCTGCGAGGCGTTCTCCTCGCCCAGCGACATCAGGAAGATCGCCGCGCGTTCGGCGCCGTTGAGCTTGGTGGGGGTATTCTCAGCCATCGTCCTTCACCCAGTTCTTGACCACCTGTGCAACCCGCTTGGGATCCTGCGCGACCAGGTTGCGGGCGTTGCCCATCTGCTCCTCGTAGGCCTGGGCCGGCCGCGGCAGCGCGCCCTGCCCGGCCGCGGCGGCCAGCGCCTCGGGGCTGCTCATGTCCGCGCCCTCCATGGCCGGCATCATGCCCGATTGCTCAGAGCGGCCGCGCTCGGCCAGGTTGCGCATGATCGGGCGCAGCACGCCGAAGAAGAAGATCAGCACCACCAGCACGCCGGCGGTCTGCTTGAGCGCATCCCAGACCCAGGCCTGTTCCCACAGCGACGGCTCGGGCAGCGGCTCGGGCACCGGCGCTTCCTGGAAGGCGGCGTTGATCACCTGCACGCTGTCGCCGCGGCGGGCATCGAAGCCCACGGCCTCGCGCACCAGGGTGGTGAACTTGTCCAGTTCTTCCTGGGTCCAGGGCTCGCGGGTGGCCGTGCCGTCCGGTCCCGGCACCCGCTTGTCGTCGATCACCACGGCGATGGACAGCTGGCGGATGGTGCCGGTGGCCAGCCTGGTGTGACTGATGGTCTTGTCCAGCTCGTAGTTGCGGGTACTGCGCCGGCTGCTGTTGGACTGGCTCATGCCCGCAGCCTCGGCCTGCGGCCCCGGCGGGGTGTTGGCCAGGGTGCCCGGCACCCCGACCGCGCCGCCGCCCGCCCCCATCTGTTCCTCGCTGACCTGTTCACTGCGCAGCGCCGGCAGATCCGGGTTGTAGGTTTCCTCGGTACGCTCGGTGCGGGTGAAGTCCAGCTCGGCCGTGACCTGGGCACGCACGCCGTTGTTGCCCACCATGGGTTCGAGCAGGCTGAGAATGCGCTGGGTATAGGTCTCCTCCAGTTTCCTGTTATAGGTGAACTGGGTACCGGTCATGGCGAATTCGGAATCCTGCTTCGAGTTGAGCAGGTTGCCGTTCTGGTCCACGACGGTGACATTGCCGGGATTCAGGTGCGGGACGCTGGAGGCGACCAGGTGCACCACCGAGGCGACCTGACCCTCGTCCAGGCTGCGCCCGGCATACATATGCACCACCACCGAGGCGGTGGGCTCCTCCTGACGGCGCACGAATACGCTGCGCTTGGGCAGGGCCAGATGCACCCGTGCCTCCTTGACGTTGCGCAGTGCGGCCACGGTGCGGGACAACTCCCCTTCCAGGGCATGCTGGTAGCGGGCGTTCTCGATGAACTGGCTGGTCCCGAACCCCTGTTCCTCCTTGAGCAACTCGAACCCGGCCACGCCGCTCTCGGGCAGCCCCTCGCCGGCCAGTTTGAGGCGGGCATTGTGCACCTCGCCCGCCGGCACCATCAGCGCGCCGGTGCCCTGATCGATCCTGTGCGGAATGCCGTGCTGCTGCAGCGCGTTCATCACCTGGGTGACGTCAGCCTCGGCCAGGTTGCTGTAGAGCACGCTGTAGGTGGGGGCGCGCAGCCAGAAGAAGGCCGCCACCCCGATCGCCACGCCGGCGGCCAGCACGACCATGAAGGCCATCTGGCGCCAGGCCGGCAGGGCGGCGAAGCCGGTGTTCGATTCAGCGGGTACCAATGCCATTGTTGTCGTCGCTCTGTTATCGGGTCCGGGTTCCCGTCATTGCGAGCGCAGCGTGGCAATCTCGAAAATCAGGCTGTGCCGGTTGGAGATTGCCGCGGCGCTACGCGCCTCGCAATGACGAATCAAATATTAATCAACCACTCAGATTCATCACCTGCTGGTAGGCCTCGACCAGCTTGTTGCGCACCTGCTTCATCGCCTCGAAGGACACGCTGGCCTTCTGCATGGCGATCATCACATCACTCAGGTTGGTGTTCGGATCGCCGGTGACGAAGGCCTTGGACATGTCACCGGAGGCCTGCTGATACTGGTTCACGGTATCGATGGACTGCTTGAGCATGGCGGAAAAGTCCACACCCTCCGCGCCCCCGGCGGCCTCGGGCCCGGCAGCGGACCCGGTGCCGCCGGCGGCGCCGGCCTGGCTGGCCTGGGCCATGACCCGCATCTGATTGAGCAGTTGATTGACGTCGATTTCACTCATGTCCTGTGACTCCGCTACGGATGACTACATTCAGGTTTCCCGGCCCCGGCCCCGGAACAATGCAGAAACCGGGCCAGCTTCAGCCCGGGATGGCGATGCCGGCATCCCGCATCCGCGCCAGCTTGTAGCGCAGGGTGCGCGGGCTGATGCCCAGCTGTTCGGCGGCCGCCTTGCGGCTGCCGGCGCTCTCCAGCGCCTCGATGATCAGCCGATGCTCGCGATTGCGCAGCCCTTCCTTCAGATCCTCCTCGGCCGTCTGCGGCGCCGCCGGGGCAGCCGACCCCGTGCGCGCCGCCGCCGGCGGGGCCTGGATGCCGGCCGGAACGCTCATCTGCTCGGCCTCGAAGTGCAGTTCATCGACCTCGATGCAGTCGCCGCGCATCAGAATCACGGCGCGCTGCAGCACGTTCTCCAGTTCGCGCACATTGCCCGGCCAGTGATAGGCCAGCAGGCGCTGCTCGGCGTCCGGACACAGGGTCGGCACGGCCCGGCCGGCCGGGGTGTGGCGCTCCAGCAGCCGCTGGGCGATGGGCAGGATGTCGCGCGGACGCTCGCGCAGCGGCAGCAGGTGCAGGGGAAACACATTGAGCCGGTAGAACAGATCCTCGCGGAAACGCCCGGCAGCAACCTCCTCGCGCATCACCCGGTTGGAGGTGGCCAGCACCCGCACGTCCAGCGGGATCGGCTGCTTGCCGCCCAGGCGCTCGACCTCGCGCTCCTGCAGCACCCGCAGCAGCTTGGCCTGCAGGCCCAGATCCATTTCCGAGATCTCGTCCAGCAGCAGGGTGCCGCCGCTGGCCTGTTCGAACTTGCCGGCGCGGGCCTGGTAGGCACCGGTGAAGGCGCCCTTCTCGTAGCCGAACAGCACCGCCTCCAGCATGTTCTCGGGGATGGCCGCGCAGTTGATGGCCACGAAGGGGCCGTCGCGGCGCGGCGAGCGCTCGTGCACATAGCGTGCGAACACCTCCTTGCCGGTGCCGGACTCGCCGGTGATCATCACGGTGGCGTCGGTGTTGGCCACCCGCTCGGCCAGCCCGAGCAGTTCACGGGTGCGGGCCTCCTGCGCCACCACACCCTCATCGGCCGCCGCGGCCTCGGGCAGATAGCGCCGGACCAGCTCGACCAGGGCGTTGGCATCGAATGGCTTGAGCAGGTAGTCGGCGGCCCCGGCACGCATGGCTTCGACCGCCTTCTGTACCGTGCCGTAGGCCGTCATCAGCACCACCGGCAGGCCGGGCTGGCTGTCGCGGATGCGCGCCAGCAGCTGGTGGCCGTCCAGTTCCGGCATGTTCACGTCGCTGACGACCATGGCCACGGACTCGCGCGCCAGCAACTCCAGCGCCGCGCGGCCGTCGCCGGCCGCGGAGGCCCGGTAGCCGGCCACCGACAGGGTGTCGCACAGGGCGTCGCGCAGGGCGGGGTCGTCCTCGACGATCAGTACCGTGGCTTCATTCATGCTGAGACTCCTTGCTTGGATATGTCTGCACCGGCCGCACCGCTGGCCAGCGCCCCGGCCAGCGGTGCCGGCGGCAGGCGCAGGCTGAAGGTGGTGCCGGCACCGGCCTCGGACAGGACCGAGATCTCACCGCGGTGAGCCTCGACCGTGGCGCGGACCACGGCCAGACCCAGCCCGGTGCCTTTGGCGCGGGTGGTGAAGAAGGGTTCGAAGATGTGCTCGCACACGTCGGCGGGGATACCCGGCCCGTTGTCGCTGACACGGATCAGCACGGCACCATCGGCCTGCTGCTCAGCCGTAACCCGGATAACAGGTGTCTGCACCGCGGCTTGCCGGGCATTGATGACCAGGTTGGACAATGCGCCCACCAGGGCCGTCTCGTCGCCCTGCACCGGCACCTGCGGATCGCTGCAGTCGCAGTGCCAGTCGACGCCGGCCAGCTGCGGCACCAGCTGCTGTTCCAGGGTCTGCAGCAGGCGGCCCAGCGGCAGCGCCTCCGCCTCCCCGCCCTGCCCGCCGCGGGCAAATGCCAGCATGTCGTTGACCATGCGCTCCAGGTGGCGCAGCCGTTCGACGATGCGCCCGCCCAGCTGCTGCGGCCGGTGGTCGGCACTGTCCATGCTGCTCAGCTGCGAGGCATACAGCAGCGCGGCCGACAGCGGCGTGCGCAGCTGATGCGCCAGCCCGGCCAGCATCTCGCCCATGGCCGACAGCCGCTGCTGGCGGTTGAGCGCCTCGGTCAGGCGGCGGGTCTCAGTGATTTCGTTGATCAGGAGGATACGTCCGGTGCCGGCATCCAGCGGCCGCTCGGAGATGCGGATCCAGCGGCCGTCATACAGGCGGATGTCGTGACCGTCGCTGCCGGGGGCATCGAAGCAGCGCCGGCGGATACTGTCCCAGGTCGCGCCGACCAGCGGCGTGCCGAGAAGGTCCCGCGCCATGGGGTTGCATTCGCTGACACGGTCGTCGGCATCCAGTACCAGCACCCCGCCCGGCAGAGCCGCGATCAGGGTCTCCAGCCGGTCGGCCAGTTGCAGCCGCTCGGAGCGGCTGGCCGCCAGTTCGCGGTTGAGCCCCGCCACCTGCTGCTCCAACTCACGGTAGCTGTGCTCCAGGGCGGACGACATGCGGTTGAAGGCCTGGAAGGCCTCCTGGAGTTGCTGCGGGTCGGGTTGTGCGGATGCTGCGGCCATGCGGGTGTCCGTTCGACGTTGTGCCGACACGGTTGCAACATGCATGCCTGAAATGACTAGTTGTTTTTATTCAGTAGGTTATAAAGGCTGGATAAAAGAGGCGTCAAAACAGCGACGGGGAAATCATTCAAAAGAGCGCCACGGAATACACGGAAAGCACGGAAAATGAATGCTGTTGTAATAGCCGCGATCGTCATCCCCGCGCAGGCGGGGATCCAGATACCGCGCGGTTGCTGGATTCCCGCCTGCGCGGGAATGACGAAAACTGCGCGGGAATGACGAAAGACTGTGCGGGAATGACGAAAGACTGCGCGGGAATGACGAAAGACTGCGCGGGAATGACGAAAGACTGCGCGGGAATGACGAAAGAAGGTAAGTCTGGCTTACGCCCTGCGGGGTTATAACCCGACCTGTGTCACCATTTATCGATCTTGTCCGTGCTTTCCGTGTATTCCGTGGCGCTCCTGATCTTGATCTTTATAAATTCAGGACGCCATCTCGCCGCGCTGCAGGCCGTACTTGCGCAGCTTCTCCACCAGGGTGGTGCGGCGCATGCCCAGGCGCTTGGCGGCATGGGCGACCACGCCGCCGGCATCGTCCAGGGCCTGTTTGATGAAGGACTGCTCCAGATTGCTCAGGTGTTCCTTCAGATCGATGCCGCTGCGCGGCAGGCGTGGTTCCTGGTACTCGATCGGGGGCGGCGTCAGCACCAGTTCATCGCTGAATGCCGGCGCCTGCCCGGATTCCTGCTGCTCGCGCACGCTGGTCAGGGCGGCCTCGGTCTGGAACTTCTCGGGCAGATCGCCCACATCCACCACGCCGAAGGGATGCAGGATGGCCATGCGTTCGATCAGGTTCGCCAGTTCGCGCACGTTGCCCAGCCAGTTGTACTGGCACAGGGCCATGACGGCGCCGGAGGTCAGGCGCACCGAGCCGCGTTTCTCGTGCTCGATGCGGCGGATCAGTTCGTTGACCAGCAGCGGGATGTCCTCCACCCGTTCGCGCAGCGGCGGCATCTCGATGGGGAAGACGTTGAGGCGATAGAACAGATCCTCGCGGAAACTGCCGTCCTTGATGTTCTCTTCCAGGTTGCGGTGAGTGGCCGCGACCACCCGCACGTTGGCCTCGATGGGCTTGTTGCTGCCGACGCGCTCGAAGGTGCGCTCCTGCAGCACCCGCAGCAGCTTGACCTGCATGGGCAGGCTCATATCGCCGATCTCGTCCAGAAACAGGGTGCCGCCCTCGGCCATTTCGAACCGGCCCTGACGGGCGCTGATGGCGCCGGTGAAGGCGCCCTTCTCGTGACCGAACAACTCGGATTCCAGCAGATCGGGCGGGATGGCGCCGCAGTTGATGGGGACGAAGGGTTGATCACGGCGGGAAGAGTAATAATGAATGTTGCGCGCCACGACCTCCTTGCCGGTGCCGGACTCGCCCAGGATCAGCACATTGGCGTCGGAGTCGGCCACCTGCTGGATGTGCTTGCGCACCTGCTGGATGGCGCGGCTGCTGCCGACCAGGCTGCGGAACAGATCCACCGGGCGCTGGCGACCGGCCTCGGTGCGCGACTCGCGGTAGATCTCGGCCTGATGCATGGCATTGGTCAGCTGGGTATAGCGGACCGGCACCTCGATGCGGCCGAGGATGCAGGAACCGGCGTCGATGGCCACGGTCGGCTCCCTGCCCTTCTCGGCCAGCAGGAAGATCGGCAGGTGGCCGTCGAAGTCATGTATGCTCTTAAGGAGTTTCTCCAAGGCATTGTCTGATTTGCATTTGCCCACCAGAACCGCCAGCAGGTCACTGGCATTGTCCACGGCCTCCGCCCAGCGGTCGCAGTCTTCGACCATGACGGGTTCGTGTTCAATGAACTGGATCACCGCGCGCAGATCCTGGCGGCGCCCGGCATCGGCTTCTATTACGAGGACCTTGCCATCAGCAGACATGAAATGATTCCTCCCGAACCGTTTATTGCGCCCGGTTGCGCAGTTCGAGGCGTAGCGACGCACCAGGCTTTGTCAGTGATTGCCGGACCCCTTTCCGGACAATCCGCGCCTAGTAAACCACCGTTCAGGAGAAATGTCAAAATTCCGACGGGAAAGATCAAGAGCGTCACGGACTACACGGAAAGCACGGAAAATGCGACGACAAAAGCTGTCCGGTCTCCGCTCGACTTGAATCGTCGTCATTCCGGCGCAGGCGGAATGACGGAAAATCCCTGAAAACACTTCCGCCTCAGACTCACTACTGTCCGTGCTTTCCGTGTTTTCCGTGGCGCATTTGGGTTTTGTGGCTTTCAGGAATTGGCCGCGTAGGCGGCCGCGCCGCTGCGCCCGCGTCTCAGGCTGTGGAGTTCGCCGCCGAGGCGGTCCCGGTTGCGCTGCAGCAACTCCCCCACCCGGCGGTTGCACTCCAGGATCTGCTCCAGCAGTTGCCGTTGCGGCTGCGTCAGCCCGCTGGCGGCATGGGCCGCGAACCAGCCCTCCAGCCGTTGCCGCTGCCGGCTGCCGGTCTGCTCGACAGCGTCCCAGTCCCCGGCCTCGGCCCGGGCCTGCAGCGTCCGGGTCAGTGCCAGCAGTTGTTCCAAATCATGTTCCATTGCTTAAGCCTCTTTAAGAGCGCCACGGAATACACGGAAGTAAGTCAGGTGAAACCCATGGTCATATCGACCAGCGTCAGGATGACCGGATGCAGATTCATTGCCGGGCGCATAGCGCCTCGGCGATGCCAAGATCAGGTCCGTGTTTTCCGTGTATTCCGTGGCGCTCTTGCTCTTCTCAGCCGCCTACCGCCTGCGGCGGCTGGTCGCCGACCTGGTCCCAGGCCGACTTGATCTCCCGGATCAGCCCGCTGACCTCGTCGAGCAGTGCCACTTCGTTGCGGATGTTGGCCTGCAGCAGCTGGCGTTCCATGTAGTCGTACAGGTCACGCAGATTGCCGGCCAGTTCGCCGCCGGTCTCCAGGTCCAGGCTGCTGCGCAGGCCGCCGACGATGGAGATGGCCCAGCTGATCTGCTCGCCCTTGGCGGCGATCTCGCCGCGCTCCATCGCCCCGCGGGCGGTGGCGATGCGGTCCAGGGCGCCCTGCATCAGCATCTGGATCAACCGATGCGGGCTGGCCGACTCCACCCGGGCCTGGGTGTTGACCTGGCGGTACTGCTGAAGTCCTGCATGGGTGCCGGGGTAGCTCATGGATGTCACTCCGTTTTACTGTCTGCCTGCCGGGCTCTGTGCCCGGCGCCTTGTTGGCATGAGTCTCTCGGGCGTACCGCCCTGTCGCTCACTATCTTCTGTTACGGTTGTTCTGTCCGATGACCGGAATGGTTTCCAGCTGGCGGGTCAGAAAATCACTGGTACCCTGCAACTGGCCGAGGATGCGGTCCATGGCGTTGAACTCGGCCCGGTAGCGTTCTTCGAGGTTTGCCAGCCGCTGGTTCAACTCCAGACGCTCGTCCTCGATCCGGGAAACCCGATCCTGCAGGCTCTCGGTCAGCGGATCGAACAGTCCGGTGTCATCATCCAGCAGTCCGCTGACCAATGTACTGAGTTGATCGGCAAATCCACGGGTAAAGTTGAGCGTGCCGCGATCGCCGGTCGCGCCGCCGGTGATCTCCAGCTTCAGTCCGGCGGCATCGCCGGCGCCGGTCAGGATGCGGCCGGAACCGGTGGCCGCCACACCGCCGATGCTGCCGGCGACATCGACACCGTCGGTGCTGGTCGGCGCGGCGCCGAACAGATCGGTGGCGGCGTTGCCGCCGGCGATTTCGATCTTCGAGGCCGAGCCGTAGCGATCCGAGACCATGCTAAGCACTCCGCCGTTCTCGCTGACCCGGACCGCCACACCGTTGTCCTGAAAGGCCTCGGTGCCGTTGAGTCCGGACTGAATCTGGGCGGCCAGTTCCGCCGCGGTATAGGTGCCGGCGGCCAGGGTGAGGCTGGCACTGATGCCGTCGACCTTCACCGCCAGGGTGTCGTTGCTGCCGGCCGTGATGGTCAGGCCGGCGGCCTGGGAACCGCTCAGCTGCCCCTGCGTGGCCAACTGGGTAATGTTCACGGCGTAGTCGCCCGGTCGGGTATCCTCGCTCGCGCTCAGGTATCCGACTTCGTTGTCAGCGGACTGGCCGAAAGCGGCAAACAGGCCGGTCACGGCCTCCGGGTTGTCCCGGATCGCGGCCTCGAGTGCGCTCTTGTCCAGTTCCAGACCGCCGTTGCTGCCGGTGCGGGTAATGCCGATCTGGGCCAGGATCTGGTAGTTGCTGTCGGCACCCTCCAGCGGTGTGCCGAGCACGCGATTGAGTCGGGATTCCAGTCCGCGCAGCGTGGCATCGCCGTTGAGGATACCGGCGCGGCCGGTCTCCGGGTTATAGGAACTCAGCTGCTTGATGGTACTGGAGAGCTGGTTGTAACCATTGACGAAGGCCTCGACGTTCTTGGTGATGGCGCCGGGATCGCTCTTGACCGTCACAGCAGTGGTGCCCGCGGCCAGCAGATTGAAGGTTACGCCCTCGACCGCCGTATCCAGGGTGTTGCTCGCACTGGTGATGGCAATGCCGTTGAGACTGGCGCTGGCATCCTGCGCGGCCTGGTTCTGCAGCATGAAATTCGTCGTTTCATTGAAGTTCAGCCGCGACAGGCCGGCGGCGTCGGTATCGTTGCCGTCAGCGTCGCTGACGCTGATCTGCATGGCATTGGCCGCGCCGGTATCCTCGGCGGCAAAGCCAAGACGGTAGTTCGTCCCGTCGAAGACGATGGAGGCCTTCACCCCGATGTCGGCGGCATTGACCGCATCCCGGATGCCGGTCAGGCTGCCATCGGTGATCTCCACCGTACGCACGGCCCGGTCGGAATCCCGGGTGAAACCGGTGACACTGTCGGTGCCTTCGTCGTAACCGACCGTGCCGAAGGAAAAGCTCAGGGTGCCGGTCCCGACCACGTCATCGAGGGCGGTGAAATCCGCCCCGGCGGCGGGATCGCTGACCAGGCGCTGGGTCCGGGCCAGGTCGAAGACCTCGAGGTCATAGCTGCCGGCGGCTGCGGCATTGGTGGTGGTGACGGTGGCCACTGCCTTGTCACTGGAACTGGCGGACTTGCTCTGGAAACCGGACAGGCTGGTCAGGCTGTTGAGGCTGGATTGAAAGGCGCTGAAGCTACCCTTGAGGGTGCCGTAGGCACTGATCCGGGCCTGCAGTTCGGCCTCGTTGCGGTCGAGCCGTTGCCGGGCGGGCCGCCCCTCGGCGGCCACCAGCTGGCTGACCAGGCTTTCGATATCCAGGCCGGAACCCAGCCCGGTTGATGTGATACTGCCTGCCATCTGCTGTCTCGTTGTTGCTTAGATCATGGCCACGGAAAACACGGAAAGCACGGACATTTGAAGTAGCCCCGTAGGATGGGTGGAGGCGCCGTGCGCCGTAACCCATCGCCTGGCACGATGGGTTGCGCTGCGCTCCACCCATCCTACCCGTCTATGGCCTGCTTCCCTGTTGTTCCCTTTCGTGCTTTCCGTGTTTTCCGTGGCTATTACGCAGTTAGCAATAAACAGGCCAGCTCAGGCCTGCTCCCGGAACAGCAGACCCTCGGCTGCGTCCTCCTGCGCCTGCAGGCGTCGGGCGCGCTCGATCACGGTCTCCGGCGGGATCTGACGAATCACTTCCTTTGTTTCTGAATCCACGACGGAAATCACTGTCCGTCCCAGTTCGTCGTCGACCTCGAAGCGCAGATCGCGCTGCAGGTTCTGGACAAAATCATTCATCCGGGTCACTGCCTGCTGCAGTGCACCGGCCTCATCGGGTGCCCGTTCGGGCTCACGCCCCTGCTCCTCGACGGCGGCCCCTTGCCTCATGTTGTCTGCCGGCGGCAAGGCCTGGCCGGGGACCACGCTGAGTTCCTGGGCGGCAGCGGGCTTGCGCACCGTGGCAATCTCGGTACGGGCGGGAATCAGGGATGTCGCGATGCTCAATTCGCTGTTCATAATCGGCATGCCTCTGAAACCGGAGTTGAAACCACACCCGGGGCAACGCCCCGGGCGGGTTCACTCACCTCCTTACTGCAGCAGCGACAGGGCCAGCTGCGGCAGGCTGTTGGCCTGGGCCAGCGCGGAGACACCGGCCTGCTGCAGGATCTGGCTGCGGGTCAGGGCGGCGGTTTCGGCCGCGAAGTCGGCATCCAGGATGCGCGAACGGGCGGCGGTCAGGTTCTCGTTGGTCACCCCGATGTTGTCGATGACCGCCTCGAACCGGTTCTGCACGGCACCGAGTTCGGCGCGGGCGCTGTTGATCTCGTTCAGTGCCGTATCGGCGATCTGGATCGCGATCTGGGCGCCATCGGCGGTGGAGATATCCATCTGCGACACCACGTAGGTGTTGGTGGTGGCAGAACCGGCGCCGGTCGCGGCGAAATCGCCCTGGACATCGCTCGCGGCCTGGCCGGTGAACTGGATGCCTTCGGAGCTGGTGCTGGCGATTTCGACACCACCGTAATGGGCAGTAACATCTGCGCTGGCAAAGCCGGCATCTGAGCCCAGAGTCTGACCGTTAAGGGTGCCAGTGAAAGCTTGATTGCTGAGGGTGATATTCTCGCCATTATCAGATGCGAGCGTGATAGTACCGCCACTCTCTGAAGCGGTCAGCCCTGTGATGCCTGCATTCTGAATCGCAGTATTCATGGCTGCAGCAGTCAGAGTATCACCGTTATTCAAAGTAACAGATACTTCCGTCGCCGTAGCATCGCCGACCGCGATATCAAGAGTGTAATCTCCGCCTGCAGTCACAGCAGCAAAGTCAGTGAAAGTTAAGTCCTGACTATTGGTTGCAGAAGCCGTCACGCCGTCGATACTGGCCGCGTTGATGGAGCCAGCGATATCGGCGGCATCGCGACCGGTATCTGCAACGGCCACACCGTTGATGCTCATGCCGGACAGGCCGGCCAGAACAGGACCGCCGGCGCTGCCGGTGTTCACCTCGGCATAGCTGCTGATGTCGGTCTCGCCCAGGACCGAGGTGCTGGCATTGGCGATGGAGTCGATCGACACAGTCTGGTTGGCGTTGGCACCGACCTGGAACGACTGGGATGAGAAGCTGCCGTCGAGCAGGTTCACGCCGTTGAAGGTGGTGGTCTGGGCCACGCGGTTGATTTCCTCAACCAGTTCGGCGACCTCGCCCTGCAGCGCGGCGCGGTCGGAGTCGCTGTTGGTGGCGTTGGCGGACTGGATGGCCAGCTCGCGGACACGCTGCAGGCTCTCGGTCAGGCCGCCCAGCGCGCCCTCGGCGGTCTGGGCCAGGGAGATGCCGTCATTGGCATTGCGCGCCGCCTGGGACAGGCCGCGCACCTGGGTGGAAAAACGCTCGGAAATGGCCAGGCCGGCAGCGTCGTCCTTGGCGCTGTTGATGCGCAGGCCGGAGGACAGGCGCTCCAACGCGGTCTGCTGGGTGCTCTGGGAATTGGTCAGGTTGCGCTGGGCGTTCAGCGAGGCGATGTTGGTGTTGACGATAAGTGCCATGATTCGATCTCCTTGTCCCGGGTGGCGCTGGGTTTGCCACGGGGATTCGGTTGTTGACTAGCGGATATACTTCGAGGCTCGAAATATTCACCGCTCCCAACAGGCATAGCGGGCGGCAGAGACGAATCTTTAGGTTTTTTTGACGCTGTGGTGATATGGCCACGAAATCCACGAAACCTGTTAATTTTTATTGTAAAAGCGCCACGGAATACACGGAAGGCATAAAAAGGGATAATCTGGGCGTGGACCGTAGGTCGGGTTAGCCGGGTAGGATGGGTGGAGCGCAGCGCAACCCATCGGGCCGAGCGATGGGTTGCGGCGCGCAGCGCCTCCACCCATCCTACGGGACCACTTCAAATATCTGTGCTTTCCGTGTATTCCGTGGCGCTCCTGATCCTCACTCACCCACCATCGCCGGGTCCTCGAGCGGGCGGGCGATGTAGTGGCCCTGGGCGTGGTCGACGCCGCAGGCGATGAGCAGCTGCAGGATGTCGCGGCTGTTGACGTACTCGGCCACGGTCTGACGACCCAGACAGTGGGCGATGTCGTTCATGGACTGGACCATGGCCTGGTCGATGGGATCCGAGGCCATGGCCTGGACGAACATGCCGTCGATCTTGATGTAGTCCACCGGCAGCTGCTTCATCTGCGAGAAGGAACTGAAACCGGTGCCGAAATCATCCAGCGAGAAACGGCAGCCGAGATCGCGGATGCTGTTGATGGCGCGCCGGGCCGCGCCCATGTCGCAGATGGCGGCGGTCTCGGTCACCTCGAAGGTAACGCAACCCGGATCCACGCCGTGCTCGCCGATCAGCCGCTGCACCCGGGCCGGCCAGTCGCGGTTGCACAGGGTATGCCCCGAGACATTGATGGAGAAGCAGGCCTTGCGGAACACCCGGTTCATTTCGCCCAGCTTGAGCAGGGCATTGCGCAGCACCCATTCGTCGATTTCCGGCATCAGGTAGAAGCGTTCCGCCGTGGGGATGAAATTGTCCGGGGCGATGGCCTCCCCGTCCGGCCCGCGCAGCCGCAGCAGCACCTCGAAGCAGGCGTGGCAGGAGGCCGGATGGCCGGCGAACCAGTTCCACAGGCTGCCGTCCGGGAGCCGGTCGGCGTCCAGACCGCTCAGGGGCATGATGGGCTGGTAGTGCAGCAGGAAGTTGTCCACGCGCAGGGCCTCGCGCAGGCGGTTGGACCAGCCCAGTTCCCGATCCATCAGATCCTTGTGCCGGTCATGCGGATCGTAGACATGGCTGCGGTTGCCGCCCTGCTGCTTGGCCACGTGACAGGCGATGTCGGCCTCGGCCAGGGCCTCGCCGGGCGACGGCGTGCCGGCATCGATCAGGGCGGCACCGATGCTGGCCCGGACCTTGAATGTCTTACCGTGATAGTTGAAGTCCTGCTCCGACACCGCGGCCCGGAAGGCTTCGCTGGCCTCCTGCAGTTCTTCCGGCTCAATGTTACGCAGCAGGATGGCGAACTCATCGCCGCCCAACCGGGCCAGGGTATCGGTGCGGCGCAGGCGTTCCAGCAGCCGGCGCCCCACCTGGATCAGCAGCGCATCGCCGGCGGCATGGCCCTCGGTATCGTTGATGTACTTGAAGTGATCCAGATCCAGGTACAGCAGCGCGCTGGTGGCCCGCTGGCGCTGCTGCCACTGACATTCGGCTTCCAGCTGTTCCTCGAAGTAACGCCGGTTGAACAGTTCGGTGAGCGCATCATGCGTTGCCTGCCACAGCAGCCGCTCCTCCAGGTTCTTGCGCTCGGAGATATCCCGGAAGGCGACCACCGAGCCCTGCTGCTCCCGGGCCATGTAGAGGGGATAGACGGTGCATTCGATGGGCACCGAGCTGCCCTCGCGGGTCCAGAAGCAGGTCTCCCAGCTGCGCAGGATCTGCCGGCTGCCGTAGCTGGACTGCAGCAGGCTGCTCAGCGGTGCGATCGGGGTGCCGTCCTGTTCGGCATAATGGAACAGTTCGTGTGCGGACTGTCCCAGCAGTTCGCGGTTCTCGTCATAGCCCAGGATCAGACGCGCGGCGGGATTGACGAAGGTGATCCGCCCTTCGGCGTCCACGCCGTAGACCCCCTCGCCCACCGAGTTGAGGATGCTCTGCAGGCGCTGGCGCTCGGCCTCGATCGACCTGCGGCCGGCCACACTGCGGCTCATTGCCGCCACCCGGGCCAGGAACAGGGCGTCGTGCTCGTCCTTGAACATGCACTCGGCCGCACCGGCGTTGAGCGAATCCTGGATCACCTGGTCGAGATAGGTGCTGGTGAAGATGGCCGTGGTGATGTGCCGCGTGGCCGGGTCGTCGCGCAGCCAGCGGCACAGCACATCACCGTTCGCACCCGGCATGAAGTAGTCGATGATGGCGATGTCGAAGGCATCGCTGCGGGCCTTGTCGAAACCTTCGTCGACGTTGGCGGCCAGTTCCAGTCGGTAACCCTGGCCGCTGAGCAGCCGGCGGTAGTAGGCACGCACGCTGGGTGAATCGTCCACGAACAGGATCCGGGTGCCGCCCTGGTCGGCCAGCGGCGGTTCCAGTTCCGCCGCACCCGCTTCCCCCGCGGCCCTGAGCGCGTTGAGGGTGGCCACCGCCTCGGTGTGCAGGCGCCAGTCCAGCATGGCGGTATGCGAGCGGCGCACCACCCAGGCCCGGGTGGCGGGTTCCGGGTCGGTGACCATGACCAGCACCGGGACGGCGGCGAGATCCGGCTCCTCCAGCAGGGTGAACAGATCGTCGGCCTCCGGGCGGGTATGCACCGGCCAGCCGATGATCACCACCCCGATACCGGCGGCGCCGGGCGCGGCGCTCAACCGTTCCAGGCCCGCGCTGAAGGTTTCCGCGGCGGCGACGGCAAAACCACTGTCGCGCAGCAGCCGCTCCAGCGCATAGCGCAGCGTGGGCGATTCCTCGATCAGCAGGACAGTCGTGTTGGGATCCGGTGCCATATCCGACCTTTTGCGGGCCTGCATGGCTATCGGTCGGCGGCTGGGCGGGCTTTAACAGATCAAGAGCGCCACGGAATACACGGAAAGCACGGACAGACTTAAACAGGCCGTAGGTCGGGTTGGCCTGCAGGGCGTAACCCGACGCTCCGCGGTACCTGTCGGGTTACGCTTCGCTAACCCGACCTACGGGCCTCTTATTTTTATCCCGGCGAAAAACGTAACCCAACCTGCCGGCTACGTCATTGCGAGTACCCAGAGGGCATAAACGAAGCGTGGCAATCTCGTACAGTAGTATCAATCGGTTGGAGATTGCCACGTCACTCCGCTCCTCGCAATGACGAATCAATCGGAGGTTTCTTTATTTTCGTCCGTGTTTTCCGTGTATTCCGTGGCGCTCTTCAATTATCTCAGGAAATTGAACAGCGACAGTCCCTGGATACGGGTGAAGCTCAGCTGTGCGGCCTCCAGCGCGGCGGTGTGGCGCTGGAGATTGGTCGCGGCCTCGGCGAAATCCAGATCCTGCAGCCCCGAGCGGGTCTGTTCCATGCGCAGGATGGCATCGGCATTCTGCTCGCGCTGCAGGTCGATGGCGCGCTGACGCGCACCGATGGTGCTGCGAGCCCCGCTCATGTTGTCGAGTACCGCGTCCATGTCGTCCAGGATATGCGCCGAGCGCGGCGGGGAATCGAGATCCTGGGGCGTGTTGTTCTCCATGGCGGCGGCAAAATCGGCAATCACCGTGAAGGCACTCTGGGCGTTGTCGGCCGGGGCGGCCATGAAGATATCCGAACCGTTGTCGGTCACCGCGACCTGACGATTCTCTCCCACAGCCAGGAAACGCTGGCCCTGATCGCCGTTGTAACTGACCACGCCGGCGGTCTGGGTGAAGGGTTGGGTCTGGCTCTGGAAACCGCCGAAGATGTATTCGCCGTTGGCGTCACGCGTATTGCCCAGCGCGATCATCTGATCCAGCAGCTGGCGCGCCTCGGCGGCGATGTCGGCACGGCTTTCGGCACTCTGGCTGCCGTTGAGGCCGGTAATGGCCAGTTCACGCAGCCGCTGCATGGCGCTGATGCCGGAATCGAGCGTGGTCTCGGTGAGACCCAGACGCGACTCGGCGCGATCGGCATTGGTCTGGAAGCGTTCCAGCCGCTGCAGGTCCTCGTTGAGACCGACGATGGAGGCGCTGGCCGCGGGGTCGTCGGCCGGCGAGATGATCCGCCGGCCGGTACCGAGTTGGTTGCTGACCCGCGCCAGCTGGGTCTGCTGATCCTGGATGGCCTGCAATCCCTGCAGATAGAGTTGTGAGGTCGAGATGCGCATGTCGTCTTACCTGCCTGTCGCCTGCAGCAGCGTCTGGAAGATGGTGTCGGAGATGGTGACCACCTGGGCGGCGGCCTGATAGGCCTGCTGCCAGCGCAGCAGTTCAGCGGCCTCCTCGTCCAGGTTGACCGCCGAGACCGCGTCATGCCTCGCCTGGGCCTGGTTGGCCAGATTGCTCTGGGTGGTGGCCAGGGTCTGGGCGCGCCGGGTCTTGACGCCGACATCGGCGATCATCTGGCCATAGCTGTCCTGGAAGCTGGCGGAGGCGTTGTTCATGGTCCTGTCGGTCTGCAGGCCGGCCAGGGCCAGGGCATTGCGGTTGTCGCCGCCGCCGCCGCTGTTGGCGCTGATCACGAACTGGTCGGTGTTGGCCGGGGTACCCGAGATGGTGAACTCCAGCCCGCTGATGCCGGTATCGGCCGCGGTGAAGGTATCGCCCGACTGAGAAGTCGGATCATAGTCGAATGAATAACCACCACCACTGAAGAAGGGGGGGATAGTGGTGTCATCGTAGGTCAGGGTGATGGGTAGCGCCGGCAGGCTGCCGGTGACTGTGCCTGAGGAGAACTCGCCGCTGCCCGTATTGGTCGGGATGCCGGTGCCGCTGGTCTGGCCGTCAATGCGCACGGGCGCGGCCGCGGCGATTTCGCGTGGATTGGTGATATTGGCGGCGATGCCATTGCCGCCCTGGCGGGTCGGCCGCAGCAGATAGCTGTCACCGTCGACCGCAGTGCCGGTAACGCTGAGATCGATATTCAGGCCGTGCCCGGTGAAGGTCGTCCCCGGCGTGATCGTGTCGGTGGCCCCGCTGGTGAGATTCTCCAGGGTCCAGGTACCACCATTGTAGCTGAGGCGGAATTCATCCGCGGTCAGCTGATCGATGGTTGCCGTATCGAAAGCGACATCCAGGCTGGAGGAACCCGCATTGGTCAGATTGGAGAATACCTGGTCGTTCGGATCGGTAACGGCGAAGAAATCCGGCAGGCTGCTGCCGGGATTGCCGTCCAGGTCCTGACCGATACGGTGCTGGGCATTGAAGGTCTCGGCGAGAGAAACCGCGATCTGGCCCAACCGGTTCTGAGACGGATCCAGTACCTGCTTGCGGAACTCGATGATCCCGCCCAGACTGCCGCCGCTGATCTTATCCGTGATCAGACTTGAGCCGCCCCCACCGAAGGAGAAACCGATATCCAGCTGCTGGCTGTCCAGGCTGTTGCGCTGCACGCTCAGACTGCCCGCCTTCTGCCCCACCACCAGCGGCTGGCCGTTGCCGATATAGACATTGAGCGTGTGATCGGACTGTTCCAGCGTGGTCACGCCGATCTTCTCCGACAGCTTGAGCACCAGCTGGTCGCGCTGGTCCAGCAGGTCATTGGGCGGCTGCCCGGTACCTGAGCCGAAGGCCAGGGCGATGTCCTCGTTGAGACTGGCGATGGAATCCGCGAGATCGTTGATCTCGGCCACCTGGTTGCGGAACTCGATGCCGATGCGCTCACGCAGACCGTCGAGTTCGCCGTCGATGTGGCGGAAACTGGCCACCAGCGACTCGGCCTCGCTCAGCATCAGTTCGCGCGCCGGGATGGCGGTGGGATCGTCCGCCACCTGCTGGATGGAGTCGAAGAAGTTCTGCAGCGCCGGCGACAGCCCCGAATTCGGATCCGCCAGCAGGTTGTCCACCACCGAGGCGAACTCGGCGTAGGTACGGGAACTGTCACGCGCACCGATGCTGCTACGCAGTTCGCGTTCCAGGAAATCGTCATAGCTGCGCTGGACACCGTCGATCTGCACCCCGTTGCCGATGAAGCCGGCACCGGAACTGTTCGGCGTCTGGGTGCTCAGGTCCACCCGCTGGCGGCTGAAGCCGTCGGTATTGACGTTGGCGATGTTGTGGCCGGTGGTCGCCAGCGCCCGCTGAAACGACAGCAGCGCCGACGAGGCCGTACCGAGAATCCCGCTGGCCATGGGTTAGCTCTCCTGTGCGCGCGAGGGCGCGGCTGATGATGAACCCGGCAGCTGGCCGGCTGCGCCACCCGATTCCCCTGCAGAGGCTAACGGCCCGCCCTCCGCTTGCTTGAGCGCGGCCACCTGCTGGCGGAAATCGGAATGGTTCATGATTGCGTTGATCTTGCGCGCGTACTGCGGATCGGTGGCATAGCCGGCCTGTTGCAGGGCCGCGGCGAAGGCCTCAGCCGAATCGGCCCGCAGGGCCTCGCGGTAGCGTGGCTGTTCCTGCAGGAAACGGGCATAGTCCTCGAAACCCGCGCCCAGGGAATCATAGGCGCGGAAGGCCGCCCGCTCCTGCTGCATGACCCCTTCGCGGAATTCCAGGGTCGGTTTGCTCACCTGTTCACCCGACCAGCGGGCATCGGCCTTGATGCCGAACAGGTTGTTGCTGCTGCGTCCGTCGGGCTGCTGCATGACATGGCGGCCCCAGCCGGTCTCCAGTGCAGCCTGGGCCAGGACGCCTTCCGGCGGGACACCGAGGGCGGCGGCGGCACGCCGGGCATGCGGCCATACCGCCTGGATGAACTCGCGCGGGTTGCCGGGTTCGCGAATAAAGTCACCGCGCAGCGACACCTTCTCTCCCTCTCCCGCTGGCGGGAGAGGGTCGGGGTGAGGGTGCAGGCTGTCCTGCCCGGGCTTGTTCCCGGCCGGTGTGCCCGCCGCTGCCGCCTGCGGACCAAACAGGGTCTCACGCGTGACCGCCGGCACCTGCGGCGGTGCCTGCATACCCGTTTCGCCGGCCGAGCGGGGCTCACCGCCGAGCTGGCGCACCAGCATGTCGGCAATGCCCAGGCCCTTGCCTTTGGTGGCCTCGACCGCGATCTGCTGATCGAACATCTGCTGATAGAACTTGATCTGATCGTTGTTGAGCAGGCCGCCCTCGTCGAAGCTGGTGGCGCGCATGTTCTTGAGCAGCATCTGCACGAACAGGGACTCGAACTGGCCCGCCACCCGGCGCAGGGTGTCGATATCACGGCCGCCGGACTCCACCGCCCGGCTCTTCAGCGCGGCCAGGCCCTGCAGATCCATGAAGGCATTGGCATCGGCGACCTTGTTCATCACGTCACCCCGTGCACCCGTAGGATGGGTGCAGGCGCGCAGCGCCGTAACCCATCGGCTTGGAGCGGTTCCGATGGGTTGCGCTTCGCTTCACCCATCCTACGGTGTGTTTATGATTCATAGCACCACCAACTCGGCGCGCAGAGCGCCGGCCTGCTTGAGGGCCTCCAGGATGGCGACCAGGTCGCTGGGCGCTGCGCCCACGCGGTTGACCGCGACCACGATGTCGTTCAGCGTCACGCCGGGCTCGAACAAGAACATGCGATTGTCCTCTTCCTCCACGGCGACGGTCGTGGACGGTGTCACCACCGTCTCGCCCTCGGACAGCGGCGCCGGCTGGCTGACCTGGGGGTCCTCGGTGATGGTGACAGTGAGATTGCCGTGCGCCACGGCGGCCGGCATCACCCGCACATGCTGGCCGATGACCACCGTGCCGGTGCGCGAGTTGACGATCACCCGTGCCGGCGCCTCGCCCGGATTGACCTCCAGGTTCTCCAGCAGCGAGACGAAGGCCACCCGCTGGGAGCGGTCACGCGGGGCATTGACGCTGACCGCACCGGCATCCATCGGGCGGGCCGAATCCGGTCCGATCAGGTCATTGATGGATCTGGCCAGACGATTGGCGGTAGTGAAGTCCGGGGTATGCAGGTTCAGGGTCAGACTGTCACCCTCCATGAACGGGCTGAGCACCTCGCGCTCGACCGTCGCACCGTTGGGAATGCGGCCGACACTGGGTACGTTGACCGTGATGCGCGAGCCGTCGTTGCCGCCGGCGCTCAATCCGCCCACCACCAGGTTGCCCTGGGCGATGGCGTAGACCTGACCGTCGGCGCCGCGCAGGGGCGACATCAACAGGGTACCGCCGCGCAGGCTGGTGGCATCGCCGATGGAGGAGACGGTGATGTCGATCTTCTGTCCTTTCTTGGCGAAGGGCGGCAGGTCCGCGCTCAGGGTCACGGCCGCGGCGTTCTTGAGCGAGATGCGCTGATCGTCCGGCACCTTGACGCCGAACTGGGCCAGCATGCTCTTCACGCTCTGCACGGTGAAGGGGGTCTTGTCACCGGTGCCGTCCAGCCCGACGACGATGCCGTAGCCGACCAGCTGGTTGTCGCGCACCCCGGCCACCGTGGCGATGTCCTTGACGCGCTCGGCGGCGGCGGGGACGGACACAAAGAGACTCAGAAACAGGACTGTGAGGAATCCCGTGCCGCTGAAGCGGATGCTGGATTTTCTACTGTTGCGGACCATGATGTTTGTTTCCCTTTCACAATCGAATGGCACTGAGTCAGCCGTCATTGCGAGCGTAGCGTGGCAATCTCATAACGTATAACCAGCCATTTGGAGATTGCCGCGTCACTTCGTTCCTCGCAATGACAGGGCCTTACTGTTTTTTCAGAACGGCCAGAAGACACTGTTGAAGAACTGGGCGAACCAGCCCATGGTGTTCGAATCGTGCACAAAGCCCTGGCCGCTGTAGGTAATGCGCGCATCCGCCACCCGGGTTGAGGGCACGGTGTTGTCCGGGCGCACGTCGACCGGACGCACGATGCCCGAAATCTGGATATATTCATCGCCCTGGTTCAAGGTCAGCCATTTCTCCCCGCGCACCACCAGGTTGCCGTTGGGGTGTACGTCCACCACGGTGACGGTGATGTTGCCGGTCAGGCTGTTGCTCTGGCTGCTCTTGCCCTCACCGTCGAACTCGGTGCTGTTGTCCACCGAGGCGCCGAGCCTGCCGAAGGTATCGCCCAGCGCCGTGGGCGTCTCGGATTCCAGCGAGGTTTCCTTATCGGTCTCGGTCTTGGCGTTCTTGCTGGCCTGGGTGCGCTCCTCCAGCACGATGGTGATGATGTCACCGACGCGCCGCGCCTTGATGTCCTCGAACAGATACATGGCAGTGCCCGAGTGGTAGATGGTGCCCTGCGTCTGAGGCGGCGGCGTCTGCGGCTGCGGCATGGGCGGACGGTAATCCGCGCGCGGCCCGGGATGGGTGGCGCAGCCGCCGGCGAGCACTGTGCCCAGCAGCCACAAAACGGGCAAAAGCTTGTGCAATGACTTCATTTCAAGCCTCCACATCCGGATATCCGGAACGACGTCATTGCGAGGCGCGCAGCGCCGCGGCAATCTCCGACTGACTGCATCGACGTTATGGGATTGCCGCGCTGCGCTCGCAATGACGACTCAATATTCACGATTCAAAATCACCTTAGAGATTCTGATTCACGTACTGCAGCATGCGGTCCACCGAGGAGATGGTCTTGGAGTTCATCTCGTAGGCGCGCTGGGTCTCGATCATGTTCACCAGTTCCTCGACGATGTTCACATTCGAGGTCTCAAGCGAGCCCTGGATCAGGGTGCCGGTGCCGTTGGTGCCCGGGTCATTCACCGTGGGGGCGCCGCTGGAAGCGGTCTCGATGAACAGGTTCTGACCGATCGGCTGCAGGCCGGTGGCATTGACGAAATCCGCCAGCTGGATGGTGCCGGCCTGGGTCGGCGCGGCCTGGCCGGAGAGTTGCACACTGACCACGCCGTCGGAGCTGATGGTGACGCTCTGCGCGTTCTCGTCGATGGTGATGGCCGGCTGGATCGGATAGCCGCTGGAGGTCACCAGCTGGCCGTCGCTGTTCTTCATCAGGCTGCCGTCGCGGGTGTAGGCCAGGCTGCCATCCGGCATCAGCACCTGCAGATAACCCCGGCCCTGCACGGCCACGTCGAAGGAGTTGTTGGTCTGCACCACATTGCCCTGAGTGTGCAGCTTCTGGGTGGCAACGGTGCGCACGCCGGTGCCTAGCATCAGGCCCGAGGGCAGCTGGGTGTCCTGCGATGACTGTGCGCCTGCCTGGCGAATGTTCTGGTAGAGCAGATCCTCGAACACCGCCCGATCGCGCTTGAAGCCGGTCGTATTCACGTTGGCCAGATTATTCGAGATGTTGTTCATCCGGGTCTGCTGTGCCTCGAGCCCGGTCATCGCAACCCACATTGCCTTGTTCATAATTCAGTCCTCATTAACCCATTCGCATCAGCTGCGCCGAAGCCGAATCGTTCTCGCGGGCCGTCTCCATCAGCTTGATGTTGGCCTCGAACTGCCGCGACAGTCCGATCATGGTGGTCATGGCATCGACCATGTTCACGTTGCTGTTCTCCAGCGCACCGCTGACCAGCTTGACCTCATTCGAGGCCGGCGCCTGGCCGCCGTCACTCATCCGCAGCAGTCCATTGGTGTCCTTCTGCAGCTGGGTGGGATCGGGATTGACCACCTTGATGCGGCCGACCACGGCCAGCACCGTGGCATCCTGGCCCACCGGCAGCATGGACACGGTGCCGTCGGATGCAATCTCCACCTTCTGCGCATCAGGCAGCAGCATGGGACCGCCCTCGCCCATCACCGGATAACCGGCGCCGGTCTCCAGCATCCCGGTCGGTGAGATGCGCAGATTGCCGGCGCGGGTATAGGCCTCGCCACCGTCCGGCGCCTGCACCGCGATCCAGCCCTGGCCGTCGACGGCGACATCCAGGTCGCGGCCGGTGGGCTGAACCGCACCCTTGCTGAAATCGGTTCCACCCGGTTGGGACTCGGCATAGACCCGGCTGGGAAAGACCTGCCCCTGCAGCTGATAGGCACGCGCCGCCGCCAGATCGGCCTGAAAACCGGTGGTGGTGGCATTGGCCAGGTTGTTGGCGTTCACCGCCTGGGCCTCCATCACCTGGCGGGCGCCGCTGGCGGCCACATAGAGCAGCTTATCCATCCCTGCTTACCTCATTAACGGATGTTGATGATAGTCTGGGTGATGGTGTCGGCAGTGCTGATCACCTGGGAGTTGGCCTGGAAGTTGCGCTGGGCGGTGATCAGCTTGATCAACTCCGCGGCGATATCCACGTTCGAGGACTCCAGCGCCCCGGACTGGATCGCCCCCAGGCTGCCGGTGCCCGGCTCGCCGACCAGCGGCTGGCCGGAGGAGAAGGTCTCGGCCCAGTTGGTGTTGCCGACCTGGCGCAGCTCGCCCGGGTTGGGGAAGCTCGCCAGCGCCACCTTGCCCAGGGCGTTGGACTGGCCGTTGGTGAAGCGGGCCGAAATGACGCCCTCGTCGCTGATGCTGAGTCCGCTCAGCTTGCCCTTGGCGAAACCATCCTGGCTGAGTGAGTTCACGGTAAAGCCGCCGCCATACTGGACCACCTCGGCCAGATCCATGGTGAAGTTCAGATCGGCGGCGCCGTTGCCGGGGTTCTTGGCATCGAAGACGACCTCGGTGCCGGTGAGGTCGCCGCTGCCGGAGACCAGCTGGCCGACGTCGTCAAAGGTGAAATTGAAGGTATCACTGCCGCCGACCTGAACCACGTCGCCCGGGTCCGTACCGTCGAGATACAGACGCGCATCCCAGTCGTTGCTGGCCTGCTTCTGGAAATAGACCGTGGCCGAGTGCTCCACACCCTGGGAGTCGAACACCGAGAAGGAGGTCGAGAAGTTGAAGGTGGTCGCGTCATTCGGGTCAAACGGGGCGGTAATCACCGGATCGCTGGAATCCAGGTTCATGTTGACGCCGATGTCCGAGGTGGCCTGCGGCGCGCCTTCGGTCTGCGAGACCTGAAGATCGCTCAGCGAGCCGGTATTGAAGGTATCACCCGAGGTCCCGATGGGATCGAAGACCTGCAGCCGCTGACCGGCGGAGTTCACCACATAGCCATTGCGGTCGATGTTGTAGGCACCGGCGCGGGAATAGATCTGGCTGCCACCGTCGGAGAGCACGAAGAAGCCCTCGCCGTTGATGGCCAGGTCCAGGGTGCTGCTGGTGAAGTCGATATTGCCCTGGCCGAATTCCTGCGCCACATTGGCCAGGCGCACGCCGCTGCCGATGGCAGTGGCGCTCACGCCGCCGGTGCTGACGGCGAAGACATCGGAGAACTCGGTGCGGGAGGATTTGAAGCCATTGGTGCTGGAGTTGGCGATATTGTTGCCGGTGACCTCGAGGTCGGACGAGGCAGCATTCAAACCACTGAGTGCGATACTGAAAGGCATGGCCGATTCTCCTTTACTGAATCTGGCGAACTTCGGACAACTCCAGGGTCCTGCCGCCGTTGAGGCCGAGCAGCAGACCGCCGGAGCGGTTGATCGTGACGTTTTCCACTTCCGTGGCGATCAGGGTTTCGACAGCTTCGGCGCCCTCGCCGGTATCCGCCGAGGCCTCGATCAGGTAATCCCCCGCGGGCAGGGCCTGGCCCTGGTCATCCAGACCGTCCCACTTGAAGGGCACCGATCCGGCGGCCTGCTGGCCCAGCCCCATGCTGCGCACCAGTTCGCCGGATTGATTGAAGATGCGGACTTCGATGTTGCCGCTGCTTTCGGGCAGTTCAACGCTGCCGCTCAGGCTGCCGCCCGCCTCCAGGCGCCCGACCCCGGTCGGTGCCAGTACCGAGCGGCCGACCAGGCCGGCGGCCTGCAGCGTCTGGCCGGAATGCATGGACTCGCTGAAGCTCTTGAACGAGTCCTTGAGCTCCTGGATCCCGGTGGAGGTGCTGAACTGGGCCATCTGGGTGAGGAATTCACCGTCCTCCATGGGCTTCATCGGATCCTGGTTGCGCAGCTGGGCGACCATCAGATCCAGGAAATCCTCCTGGCCGAGATCGTTCTTCACCTTGGACTCGGCCCGGCGGGCCTCCTCACTGGTACGCAGACCGGCGCCGGTGTAGATGTCCTGCAGACTGGATATGTCATTCATTGACTGACTCCCTGGGTGGCTGCCCTGCTCACTCGCCCATTCTCAGCGTGGCGAGCAGCAGCTGTTTGGAGGTATTGATCACTTCCACGTTGTTCTGATAACTGCGCGAGGCGGAGATCATGTTCACCATCTCGTCGACCATGTTCACATTGGACTGGTACACATAACCGTCCTCGTTGGCCATGGGGTTGTCGGGCGCGTAGCGCATCTGCACCGGTGCATCGCTCTCCACCACGCCGCGGACCTGGACACCCACCGACTCGGGTCCGGTGCCATAGAGTCCTTTCATCATCGCGGCGAAGACCGGCTGACGGGCACGATAGGCACCCTCCTCGGTCGAACTGACGGTCTCGGCATTGGCCAGATTGCTGGCGGTGGTGTTGAGTCGGGTGTTCTGGGCACTCATGGCCGAGCCGGCAATATCGAAGACCTTGAACAGAGACATGATCATTCACCTCTCAGCGTGGACTTGATGCCGCTGAACTTGCGGCCGAGGAATTCCAGCGTGGTCTGGTACATGACGCTGTTGCTGGAGAACTCCGCCTGTTCCTGCTGCATATCGACGGTATTGCCGTCCATGGAAGGCTGCGCGGGAACGCGGTATTTCAGCGGGATGCCGGCATAGGTATCCGCGCTGGTGGAGATATGACCGGACTGAGTGGAGGCGAGCCTGAGCTGCTCGTCGCCGGCGTTGCGCATGACGGCGCGGAAATCGATGTCGCGCGCCTTGTAGTTGGGCGTGTCGGCGTTGGCGATGTTGGAGGCCAGCAGCTCGTTGCGCCGGGCGCGCAGATTGAGCGCTTCCGGCATGGGCCCCAGCAGGGAATCGAGCGATATCGGCATGGCAACCTCAAACTTTAGTTCGTTTGGGCCATGTCTTAGCAATGCCTGTGCCAGCACAGGCGGAAGGCTTGTTTTTACAGGGATTTCGTTTTCGGGAGGGCGGCCGCGGCAAGGGTAAGCGGCAATATTCCGCCGCCGGGCGGCAAAGGGCGGCGCGGATATTCAACGCAGAGGCGCGGGGGCGCGGGACGCGCAGTGGTGTCTAATTGGTCGAAGGTAGGATGGGTGGAGCACAGCGCAACCCATCTGTCCGCCGAACGCGATGGGTTACGGCGCTACGCGCCTTCACCCATCCTACGGTCAACGTCCGGCCAGGCGTCCCCGCTCCAGGTCTTCCTTCAGTTTATATACGGAGCCGCGCGGGGCGCGCACCAGTTCGAAGGCATCGGAGTGCTGGGTGATGGACTCGGACGAGCCGAGAAAAAGATAGCCGCCGGGATTCAGGCAGCGGGCCATGCGGGCGATCATGTCACGCTTGGACTCGGTGGAGAAATAGATCAATACGTTGCGGCAGAAGATCACGTCGAAGCGGCCCAGGGGGTTGTAACTCTGCAGCAGGTTGGCCAGGGTGAAGCGCACCCGGCGCTTGATCTCATCCTTCACCACCCAGTGCAGCCCCTGCTGGGTGAAGTACTTCTGCTTGCGCTCCTCGGACAGGCCGCGTGCCACGGCCAGACCGTCGTAACGCCCGGCCTGCGCCTCCTGAATCACGGTGGGGGCGATGTCCGTGCCCAGGATCTCGGCCTCGCCGAGCTTGCCGGGGTTCTCGGCCATGAACTCCTGCATGGTCATGCTGATGGAGTAGGCCTCCTGACCGCTGGAGCAGGCCGCCGACCAGATCCGCGGCAGCCGCACCCGGCGTGAGGCCAGGTCGGGCAGGATGGTCTGGCTGAGGATGTCGAAGGGGAAGCTGTCGCGGAACCAGAAGGTCTCGTTGGTCGTCATCGCCTCGATGACCTGCTCCTTCAGCCCGCGGCTGAAGGGCTTGCGCATCTGCTCGACCAGTTCACCCAGGCTGTCGATATTGGCCTCGCGCATGAGCCGGCCCAGGCGGCTGAGCACCAGGTAATGCTTGTTCTCGCCGAGTACGATGCCGGAGCTTTCCTCGAGAAAGGCGCGGAAGGCATCGAAATCCTGGGAGGGGATTTTTGCTGTGTTCAAGCGAAGTTCCTTGTCAGGCGGCTGCCGCATCCGGCGGCATGCAGCACCCGCAGCAGATTGTCAGTTCGGCAGGCCGGCGGTTCAGCCGGCGGTGCTCCCGCCCACTTCCTGTCGGGTCTGGTTGACCTGCTTGAGCACCGAGGTGGCCAGCAGGTCGGGCTTGAACTTGGCAATGAATTCATCGGCGCCGACCTTCTCCACCATGGCGTGGTTGAATACCCCGCTGAGGGATGTGTGCAGCAGCACGTACAGGCCCGCCAGTTCCGGCGAGGTGCGGATCCGTGTCGTCAGGGTATAGCCGTCCATCTCGGGCATTTCCACATCGGAGATGACCATGGCCAGGTCGCGCAGCCGGTCGGGATCGTGCTCGGCCCATTGCTGCAGCTGCTCCAGCGCCTTTCTGCCGTCGCTGACCAGGGTGGCATCGATATTGAGTTGGTCCAGGGTGCGCTTGATCTGGTTGCGCGCGACCATGGAGTCATCCGCCACCAGGATATGCGGCCGGCACTCGTGCTCGACCGCCCCGACCCCGGCCAGCACCTCCTCGGAAATGTTCTCGTCCATGCCGATGACCTCGGCGAGCACCTTCTCCACATCGATGATCTCGACCAGCTCGTCGTCGACCCGGGTCACGGCGGTCAGATAGCTGTCCTTGCCGGCCCCGTTGGGCGGCGGCAGGATCTGTTCCCAGTTCATATTGACGATGCGGTCGACCATCCGCACCAGAAAGCCCTGGGTGGAGCGGTTGAACTCGGTCACGATGACAAAGGCCTCGCGCGGCTCCTGCAGCGGCGGCCGGCCGATCGCCATTCCCAGATCCAGCACCGGAATGGTCTTGCCGCGCAGATGCGCCACGCCCCGCACCACCCGGTGGGACTGCGGCACCTCGGTCAGCGCCGGACACTGGATCACCTCCTGGATCTTGAACACGTTGATGCCGAAGCGCTGCCGTCCATCCAGGGTAAACATCAAGACTTCCAGACGGTTGTGTCCGGCAAGCTGGGTGCGCTGATCGACGCTGGCCAGTACGGTGCTCATGCGTTGGTCTCCTTCGAAGGGGGCGGCTTCCTGTTCTCGCCCTGTAGCGGCCCGGCGACGCGCTTTCTTGAGCCTGGTCGGGTTCCGGCACAGCAATTGCATCGTGCAGGAGCAGTTGAGATTCGACACACAGGAGCGGCAGGTGAAAGCGGGTGCCTGGATACTGATGATCGCACTTGGACTGGGCCAGACGGTCGGCGCCGCCCCGGCTGGATTCCAGTCCCACCAGGGCATAGTGGAGACGGCACAGCGGTTCCTGGCCGAACAGGCCGCCGCCGCTCACAGCGGCAAGGTCGAGGCCAGCATCGGCCGCCTGGACAGCCGGCTCCGGCTCAAGCGCTGCGGCGCGCCGCTGGAGGCCTTTCTGCCGGCCGGCGCCCGCCTGAGCGGTAATACCAGCGTCGGGGTACGCTGCCCCGGGCCGACCGAATGGAAAATCTATGTTTCCGGAAAAATTAGTGTTTTTGGCCAGGTGGTGGTGGCTTCGGAACCGCTGCTGCGGGGCGAGGCCGTCGGCGAGGCCCAACTCAGGGTGGTCGAGCGGGAACTGTCCGGCCTGAGCTATGGCTACTTCGACCGCACCGACAAGCTCACCGGCATGCTGGCCGGGCGCGCCATCCCCGCGGGCACGGTGATCACCCCGAACATGCTCAGCGCGCCGCGGCTGATCAACCGGGGTGACCGCGTCACCCTGCTCACCGGCAGCGAGCGTTTCCAGGTGCGGATGCGCGGGGAGGCCATGAGCGACGGCACCCGGGGCGAGCGCATCCGCGTCAAGGCCCTGAACAGTCAGCGGGTCATCGAGGGCTGGGTCGTGTCGCGCGGCGTCGTAAAAGTGACGCTTTAGCGACGGCGGGGAAAAATCGCGCTAAAGTTCTTGAATGTTTTGACGATACGGTTTTCAGTCAGACCCGAATCAACCCAGGAAAACAGCACGCAGGAGGCCACAATGGCAACTGAAATCAACAATATATCCGGCTCGATGGTCGGCAATGTCGGCACCGGCGCCGGCACCCAGGCGGGTCAGGGGACGGCGGAGAACAAGGCCGCCGAGAGCCAGGGCAATCCGGCATCCAGCCGCGACACCGTCAGCCTCACACCCCAGGCGCAGCAGCTGCGGGATCTGGAGAACCGCATCGCCGAACTGCCCGAGGTCGACAGCAACCGCGTCAACGCCATCAGGGACGCCATCGCCAACGGCAGCTACGAAATCGACGCCAACCGCATCGCCGAGAAGCTGATGCAGTTCGAAGGCGCACTCTGAAGCGCCGGGAACCGTCATGCAGCAGGCACTGAAATCGGCCCTGACGCAGCTGTTCGATCGCGAGCAGCACACCCTGACCGCGCTCAACCGGATCCTGGCGACGGAGCTTGAGGCCCTGCAGGCCCAGGATACCGCCGCATTGGAACAGGCCGCCCGCGACAAGGCCGAGCGCATGCAGGAACTCGAAGGGATGGAACGCGACCTGAGCGCCCTGCTTTCCCGCGCCGGCTATGGCAGCGACCGCGACGGCATCGAGACCTGTATTGCCCGCTGCGATCACAGCGGCGACCTGGCCGGCCGCTGGACGCAGCTGCTGCAGTCGCTGCAGCAGTGCCAGGAACGCAACCGCCACAATGGCGCGGCCATCGAGATCCATCGCCGGCATACCCGCTCGGCGCTTGCCGTACTGCGCGGCGAGTCGCCTGATCCGGCCACCTACGCCGCCAGCGGCCAGACCGACAACGCACACACCGGCACCCGGCCACTGGCCAAGGCCTGAATTGCTGCCGTATCATGACCTGAATTCCCACACGCGGGCCGGACATCCCCATGGCGGACGCAATCAGGCAACAAGACCCCTATCGCTCCCAGAGTGAAAGGATCACCCACCCACCGCAAATCATCGCCCTGCTGCGCCGGCTGCATGAAAACAGGATCCTGTTGCGGGTGAAGATCCCCGGCGTGGAACGCCCGTTCAACAGCCTGCTGCTCAATCTCAATCCCCAGCGCAACTACCTGCTGCTCGACGAAATCAATGACGAGGCCGCCCATCGCAAGGCCCTGGAGGCCGGCAGGCTGCGGGTATTCGGTCAGCACGAGGGGGTGGAGATGAATTTCAATCTCGACATCCGCCCGGCGCAGAACCGGCAGGGCGTGCGCTTCTACCAGGCGCCGCTGCCGGAGTGCGTGTACTACATGCAGCGGCGTGCCGACTACCGTGTGCATGTGGCCATGGATATGGAGATCGGCGTGCTGCTGCCGCTCGGCGAGGAACTCCTGCTTGACGGGCAGCTGTACGATGTCTCCATGGGCGGGCTGGGCGCCCGCCTGGACGCGGGCGAGGAAATCCGGAAGGGACTAATCATCCCGGGCTGCCGCATCCAGCTGCCGCAGGATCCGCAGCCCCTGCAGGCCGATCTGGAAGTACGTTTCGTGCTGCCGGATGAATCGCACCAGAGCCTGCGCCTGGGCGGTCGCTTCAGCCGGCTTGCCCCGGAGGACAAGGGCCGGCTGCGCAAATTCGTCACCCAGCTCGAGCGCGAGATGATCCGCCGCCGCACCCGCGGCGATGGCTGACTTGGGTCCGGGTGGGATCCCCGCTACAATAGCCGCCCTGTACCCGGCAATATCATATGGTAACAGGCACTCCGTCTCCGTAGCTCAGCTGGATAGAGCGACGCCCTCCTAAGGCGTAGGTCGCAGGTTCGACTCCTGCCGGGGACGCCATCCACGCCCGCCTCCCCTTCCCCTTCATCCAGCCCCGGGACATCGTAGCCGCAACGGGCCATAATGCCTGCATGCGGGCGGCCATCAGCAAACAGCTTGAACGTTATCGATTGAGCGTGGCGCGTCCCGATGCCGTCCCGCAGCTGGCCCTGCTCGGCATCGTTGCAGGCGTACTCGCGGGACTGACCATCATCGCCTTCCGCCTGCTTGCCGAACGGCTGCAATCCGGACTGCTCACAGGGCAGACCGGGCACTTCGCCGCGCTGGCGCCGGAGCATCGGCTCTACCTTGCCCTGTTCGGCGGCCTGGTCCTCGGTCTGATGTTCCAGTGGCTGTCGCGGGATGCCCGCCGGGTCGGAATCCTGCATGTCCTGGAACGGCTCGAATATCACCAGGGGCGCATGCCCTGGCGCAATGCCGTATCCCAGTTTCTGGGCGGGACGCTTGCCATCATCAGCGGCCAGTCGATCGGCCGCGAGGGCCCCAGCGCCCACCTCGGCGCGGCCAGCAGCAATCTGCCGGCGCAATGGCTGCAGCTGCCCAACAACAGCCTGCGCGTAACCGCCGCCTGCGGCGTGGCGGCCGGCATCGCCGCTTCCTTCAACACCCCGCTGGCCGGCGTGGCCTTCGCCATGGAGGTGCTGATGCTGGAATACACCGTGGCCGGTTTTACTCCGGTGATCCTGGCCACCGTCAGCGCCACCATGCTCAGCCGCCTGGTGTTCGGCGACCAGATCGCCTTCATCGTCCCCACCATCAGTCTGGGCTCCCTGTCCGAACTACCTTATATCATGTTAGCCGGGATCCTGATCGGTCTGATCGGCGCCGCCTTCCTGCGCCTGCTGCAACTGTTCACCCGCCTGCACACCCCACTGCCCGTCTGGCTGCGCTTCAGTCTCGCCGGCGGCGCCGTCGGTCTGGCCGGCATGCTGGTACCGCAGGTCATGGGGATCGGCGATCAGACCATCACCGACACCTTCAACGCCCACTACGGGCTCATGCTGCTGGTGTCGATCCTGATTCTGAAACTGTTGATCACGACCTTCACCATCGGCGCCGGCATTCCAGGCGGCATGATCGGTCCCTCCCTGGTGATCGGTGCCGCCGGCGGCGGCCTGCTGGGCATGCTCGGCATGGAGACGGGGATCAGTACCCCGGACTCCCTCGGCCTGTATGTCCTGGTCGGCATGGGCGCGATGATGGCGGCGATTCTGCAGGCACCGCTGGCCGGGCTGATCGCCATCCTGGAGCTGACCCGTTCTCCCGATGTCATCCTGCCCGGCATGCTTGCCGTCGTTTCCGCCACCGTCACGGCAGGCCTGTTCACGCACCGGGAATCGGTTTTTCACACCATGCTGCGCAACCTGGGCATGGATTATCGCAATGACCCGGTCAATCAGTCGCTGCGCCGCGTCGGGGTCACGGCCGCGATGCAGACCGCCTTCACTCTGCTGCCGCGCCAGGTTGAGCGCGAACGCATCGAGCAGGAACTCAAGGAGGGCCTGCACTGGATCGTGATCAGAGCGCCGGAACAGGCCGACGTGCTGCTGGCAGCCGTGGATCTCGTGCAGGCCCTTACCCGGGATCCGGAGGCAACCGAATTCGATCTCATGGATATCCCGGGCACGCGACTGCAGACGACCGAGATCGACCGCCTTGCCAGTCTGCAGGAAGCCCATGCCAGGATGCGGGACACGGGGGCCGAGGCCCTGCTGGTCACGCGCCAGGTCGCACCGGGGTTGAAACGGGTGGAAGGGATACTGACCGCCGACGGCATCGCACAGACCTACAGGATCTGAGGCCCGCCCGGGTTCACACGGCGGCAGGGAATCAGTCCGGCTGCAGCAGCCGCTCGATCTTCTCCGTCAGGCGGGCGAAATCCACCGGCTTGGTATCGTAATCGTCGCAGCCGGCAGCAAAGGCCCGCTCCCGGTCCTCGGCCATCGCGTGCGCGGTGAGTACCACGATCGGGATGTGGGCGGTATGCACCCCGCACTTGAGCATGCGGGTCGCCTCCCAGCCGTCGATATCCGGCAGGCTCAGATCCATCAGGATCAGTTCCGGTTGCCCGACCTCGGCCATTTCCACACCGGCGCGGCCGCTGACCGCCGTCAGCACCTCATGACCACGGCGGGCAAGGCGTCGGCTGAGCATGTCACGGTTCAGTTCATTGTCTTCAACCAGCAGCAGTCTCGCCATCCGCATCGCCTTTGCCGGCCAGGTCCAGTCCATGCAGCATCGCGACCAGATGCTGTCTGAGATTCACCCCCTTGGGCACTATCGCCGCGCGGTGCTGTTCCAGTTCACGGCGGTCGTTCTCATTGATATCCATGGCAGAGACCACCACCAGAGGCAATGCCGCCGTGGCGGGGTTGCCGCGCAGCCACTTGATGAAATCGAAGCCGTTCATGTTGGGCAGGATGAGATCGGTACAGATCAGATGCGGGCGCAGCGATTCCAGCAGCCCGATGGCCTCGCGCCCGTCGCGGGCCTCGATCACCTCCACGCCCTCCGCCTGCAGGGTGCGCCTGACCAGATCCCGGCTGGCGGCATTGTCATCCACCACCAGGGCCTGGCAGTCGGCCGGAACGGCGGTGATGGGCTCGGGCACCGGGAGCAGACTGTCAGACAGTTCCGGACGCACTGGGGATTCCGGTTGCAGCCGGCTCAGATCCGCCGGCAGGCAGAGGGTGAAGCGACTGCCCCGGCCCGGTTCACTGTCCACCTCGACGCTGCCGCCGAGCTTCTCGCAGATGCGGCGGCTGATCGCCAGGCCCAGGCCGGTGCCGCCATACTTGCGGGTACTGGAGGAATCGATCTGGGAGAACTCCTGGAACAGCCGGTCGAGCTTCTCCGGCGGGATGCCGATGCCGGTATCCTCGACAGTGAAATCGATCCATTCCTGCTCACCCTCCCGACGCCGCGCCAGGCCCAGACGAACATCGCCGTTCTCGGTGAACTTGGCCGCATTGCTCAGCAGGTTCATCAATACCTGGCGCAGCTTGGTCTCGTCCGAGAACATCCGGCCGGGGGACTCCGGCACCTGCACATCGAAACGGTTGTTGTTGTGCGACATCATGGGGTGGATATTGTCGACCACGTCGTTGACCAGGTCGCGCAGCTGGAACATGACCGGGTTGATTTCCATCTTGCCGGCCTCGATCTTGGACAGATCCAGCACATCGTTGATCAACGACAGCAGGTGCCGCCCGGCGGATTTGATCTTGTACAGGTCCGGGGTGAGTTCCTTCACGCCCAGTTCGCCGGCCTCCTCCTCCAGCATCTCGCTGTAGCCGATGATGGCATTGAGCGGGGTGCGCAGTTCGTGGCTCATATTCGCCAGGAAGGCGCTCTTGGCCCGGCTGACCGAGCGCGCTTCCTCGGCGGCCTGTTCGAGTTCGCGCTGCTGGGCCATCAGCCGGTCCAGCATCTGGTTGAAGAAACGCGACAGGTAACCGAACTCGTCCTCACGCGAGATATCCAGGCGCACTTCCAACCGGCCGTCGGAGACCGCGCGGGTGGCGCTCACCAGTTGCTGCAGCGGACGGTGCACGATGGTGCGGATGGACCAGGTCAGGAACAGGCCGAACACGAGCAGGGTGGCGAAGATGCCGATTACCAGCTGGTTGCGGCGCTGCGCGACCAGTGCATCCAGGTCGGGGTGGAACACTTCCAGATCGATGTCCTGCCCGGGCGCCAGCGCCGTTGGCAGATGCCGCTCGATCACGCCGCCCTGCCCGGCATTGCCGACGAAGTAATCCCGTCTGCCGATATGCAGCCCGATGGCGGAAAAGCTGCTGCCCTGCTGCAGTTCGGCCAGACGGCCGGCCAGTTCGGCGTAGCCGCTGTCTGAACCGGCCTTGACCAGGGTGGCCACCTGATAGGCCACACGGTCAGCCTCGGCCTCGAAATCGGCCTGCAGCCGCGATTCCATGTCGCGCAGCAGCCAGGTCGCGACGATGAACACCGCCACGATGATCACCCACATCACCAGGGCGGTGATCTTGACCGCAATACTGGCCTGCCAGTTGCGGGTCCAGTCGTCGGAGACAATGACTTCGTTCACCATCCGGCATTCCGTCCTGAGCAGCAGATTTGCAGATTACCCCAAACGCCGGCAGCAGGCGCTTCGGTGGTGTTAACAGGTATTAACAGGCCCTAACGAAATCCCAGCCAGCGCAGCCCCATCACCATGGGACAGATATTGGTCATCCCGGCCATGAACAGCATGAAGCCGATGAACCAGGGGAAGAACCAGGCGACTTCCGGCAGTCCGACATAGCTGGCCAGCAGGAGGACGAAGACAATCAGCCGCAGCATGCGCTCGGCATCGAAGCCGAAGCGCGGACAGTTGCCCGTGAAAGGATCGCGGTAGTCGGAACCGTAACGCAGCCTGGAGACGATGATGGGAATGCGCCAGTTGGTGAGCCCCTCGAACAGCAGCACGCCCATGTAGATGTAGATGGGCAGCGGCTGCTGCAGATACAGAAGCAGAATCAGGGTGGTACCGAGAATGAACCGGTAGGCGCGTTCGCTCATGAAGTCGCTCGTATTTCCGCTGTGGTTGAACCCCGAACCTGACAGGGGCTGCCATTTTTCTTCTTAGCGGCGAGAGCGCGCGGGGCTTGACCCCCGCGGCGGCGGGCGGGTCAGTGCTGGAGCTCGCGGCGGGCCTCGATCACGTTGGGCAGCTGACCGATGCGGGTAAGCACCCGGCTGAGCTCCTCCAGGTCACTGATCTCGATGCTCAGTTTCATCCTGGCGGCATGATCGTGCTTGTCGGTGACGGTATTCACTCCGAGCACATTGATCTTTTCAGTGGCCAGCACCGAGGTGATGTCGCGCAGCAGTCCCGAGCGGTCGTAGGCCAGGATCTGGATATCGACCGGGTAGACCCGCTGCTGGCTGCCGCCCCAGCTGACCTCGATGAGGCGTTCGTGCTCATGCTGGTACAAGCGCAGTACGTTGGGGCAGTCACGGCGGTGGATGGTCACGCCGCGGCCACGGGTGATATAACCCACGATCGGGTCCTGCGGCACCGGATGACAGCAGCGGGCCATATGGGTGAGCAGGTTACCCACCCCGAGAATGCGCACATCACCGCCCTCCTCGCCGCGACTGCTGGGACGGCTGAGCGGGATGGCCTCTTCTTCCCGGGTAAACAGATCATTGGCCGCGCTGACGATCTGGGTGCTGCCGATGTCGCCCTTGCCGATGGCGACCAGCAGATCCTGCACATTGTCGAAGCGCAGGCGCCGGGCCAGTTCCTCCCAGTTCATGTTGTCCAGTCCCAACCGGTCGAGCTCGCGTTCCAGCACCGCGCGCCCGGCGGCCAGGTTCTTGTCCCGGTCCTGCTGGTGGAACCAGTGGCGGACCTTGGCGCGGGCCCGGGAGGACTTGAGATAGCCCAGGTGCGGACTGAGCCAGTCGCGGCTGGGGGTACCATTGCGGGTGGTGAGGATCTCCACCTGTTCGCCGTTGTGCAGTTCGTAGGTCAGCGGCACGATCTGGCCGTCGATCTTGGCCCCGCGGCAGCGATGCCCGATCTCGGTGTGGATGTGATAGGCGAAGTCCAGCGGGGTGGCGCCCTGGGGCAGATCGACCACCTGGCCCTGCGGCGTGAGCACGTAGACCCGGTCGCCGGTCTCGGATTTGAACCGATCGACGAAATCGCTGGCGGTGGATTCCTCATCCCGCCACTCGATGAGCTGGCGCAGCCAGGCGATCTTCTGCTCGAAACTCTGGTCGAAGCGCCCGCCTTCCTTGTAGCGCCAGTGGGCGGCCACGCCGAGTTCGGCGTGCTCGTGCATCTCGCGGGTGCGGATCTGGATCTCCAGGGTGCGTCCGCCGGGCCCGACCACTGCCGTATGCAGGGAGCGGTAATTGTTCTCCTTGGGGTTGGCGATGTAGTCGTCGAATTCGCGTGGGATGTGATGCCACATGCTGTGCACCACACCCAGCGCGGCATAGCAGTCCGCCACCCGCTCGACCAGAATGCGCACGGCGCGCACGTCGAAGATCTCGTTGAAGCCGACGTTCTTGCGCTGCATCTTGCGCCAGATGCTGTAGATATGCTTGACCCGCCCGCTGACCTCGCCCTGGATGCCGGCGGCCTGAAGTTCATTGCGGATGCTCACCACCACATGGTCGATGTAGCGCTCGCGGTCCAGGCGGCGTTCGTCCAGGTGCGTGGCGATCTCCTTGTAGACGCCGGGTTCCAGGTAGCGCAGCGACAGGTCTTCCAACTCCCACTTGATCTGACCGATGCCCAGGCGGTTGGCCAGCGGCGCATACAGTTCCAGCGTCTCGCGGGCGATGCGCCGCTGACTCGCGGTCTCGAGGTGACGCAGGGTGCGCATGTTGTGGAGCCGGTCGGCCAGTTTGACCAGGATGACGCGAATGTCCTCGGCCATGGCCAGCAGCAGCTTACGCAGGCTCTCGGCATGTTCCTGCGCCTTCTGCGCGGCATCACGGTAGCGGCTGATCTGGCCCATCTTGGTCACCCCGTCGACCAGGCGGGCGATGGCGGGACCAAAGTCGCTACGGACCTCATCCAGTGTGACCGGGGTATCCTCGACCACGTCGTGCAGGATGGCGGCGCAGACGGATTCGTGATCCAGACCCAGCTGATGGACGATCTCGGCCACCGCCAGCACGTGGCTGAGATAGGGCTCGCCCGAGGCCCGGCGCTGTCCGGCATGGGCACGTACGGCATAGTCCACGGCCCGTTCGATCAGGGCGCGGCCTTCCTCGCTGAAGCCGAGGGTCAGGGCGGCACGGTACTGCGCCGGATCGGGATCCTCCCGCCCGGTCGCCGCCTGAACGCTCGTCTGACTCACACTGACCATAGCTGCAGCCACCTTCCTGATTTGCGTAGGTCGGGTTAGCCTGGAAGGCGTAACCCGACATCCTCCGCGGCCATGTCGGGTTACGCTGCGCTAACCCGACCTACACCTTGATAAGAGTAAGATGCCGGTACCCTAACAGGAATTCAAGGCAAGAATCGTTCCCCGGTCAAGCAGGAGAAGGGTACGGAGGCGCCATCAGAACCCTCCCGACGCCCATTGATACCACAGGGGCAGGGTCAGCAGACTCAAAAGTGTCGAAACAGTCACGGTCATGGCATAGAGAGCGCTGTCCAGGCCGTAGCGGTCGCACAGGACGATGCCGATGACCATGCTCGGCATGGCCGCCTCCAGCACCACGGCGGTGCGCACCCAGCCCTCCAGCCCGAGCAGGGCCGTTCCACCAAAGACCAGCAGCGGCATCAGCAGCAGCTGGATGATGACCGGATTGGCCAGGGCCACCACCTCCAGCTGGCCGCGCGCCGGCCAGAACAGGCCCATGCCCAGGGCCAGCAGCATCAGCGGCACCACCGCGCTGGCCAGGCTGTCCAGCACCGAGGCCAGCATCGCCGGCACCGGCACCGCAGCCAGGTTCAGCGCCACCGCGATCAGCGCCGCCCACAGCGGCGGCACCTTCAGCAATCGGGTGAACATGTCGCCGCCGGGACCGCGGTCGCCATAACGCTGCGCGACCAGGATGCCCAGAGTCAGCAGCAGCGGTGTGCAGGCGAACAGGTCGTACTGGATGGCGATGCTGCGGGCCTGGGGGCCGAAGGTGTTCTCCAGTACCGGCAGTCCGAGGTAGGTGACATTGGGAAAGGCGGCGGCCAGCATCAGGGCCGCGCTCTTGCGGCGGGACAGAGCGCAGAGCCGGCACAGCAGGCGGCTCAGCGCCAGCGCCGCCAGCACACCGGTGATCGCCAGGGCCGAGATCTTGAAGGTGGACCAGCCCAACTCGGCCCGCCACAGGGTCAGCAGCACCAGCGCCGGCAGCAGGACATAGAACACCACATCGGTGATGCCGCGACGCAGCTGCTCCGGCGGCAGACCGCCCAGGCCGATGCGGCGCACCCCCACGCCCAGGGCGACGATCACGAACATCTCCAGGATGGTCTGCAGCATCAGGCAATCCCGGCCGGGTGGAACGGCGGCGGCATCAGGGCTGCGCGTCGGCCAGCCGCTGCAGCCACTCCGCGCTGATCTGTTCCAGTGCCTTGTGGAACAGCCCCACCGTGGTGTGAATGGAGCCATCACCCGCAGCGGAGAACAGGCTCCGGCTCAGCTCGCTCGCCGCCAGGCGCTCGCCCGTGTCGCGGTCGTGCAGTTCGAACGCCATTGCCACCTCCACACCGGCGCCCTGCGCGCCCCGGATCTGATCGAAACGTTCGACCCGGGCCAGCAGCCGGTAGCGGGCCGCGCCGGCATAGTCATCCTCCAGCACCCGGTCAGCCAGGCCGGTGGCCGTGAGATAGTCAACCAGATACGCCTGCAGCAGCTGCGGCGGGTGCTCGCTCCAGTAATGGTAATGATGGCGCCGCAGCTGCAGCGGCTGCTCGATCGTGCGATAGACAATGGCGCGGTCCTGGTACAGGGCCGGCGTCTGCACCGGCGCGACCGCCAGCCCGCCGGTCAGCAGCGGCCGATTCAGGCGGTTTTCGGGCTCGGGCCGCGCGAGGCGGTAATAACTGTCCTCGGGCACGGCGGCGGGACCGGCGCAGCCGCCGGCCAGCAGCACCATAAGCAGACAGAACACTGTGACTGTGCTGCGCATCTCTACTCCTCGCCCGTCTGCGGCCGGCTACGGATCAGCAGGCCCGGATTGCCGCGGATCTGGCGGCTGAACTCGTTCATGTTGCGGCTGGCCTGGCGCAGGTCGTGCATGATGGCGTCGATGGCGCGGGCCGAGGCCTCTACCGAGCGGCGCAGACCGACCACGCTGCGGCGCACATCGGCGTCGTTGTCGCGCACCAGGGCATGGGCATCCGCAAGCAGGGCGTCCAGCGCCTGCTGCGAACTCTGCAGGCCGCGGCTCAGGCCGGCCAGGTCGCGGCTCATATCATCGACATTGACCAGGATGCTGTCCACCCGCGTTTCGGTGTCGGCATCCAGGATGGACTCCAGCCGCGCGGCGCTGTTGTCCAGCCGCCCGACCATGGACTCCAGCCCGCCGAGGATGCCCGGCAGCCGGGCCTGCACCTCGCCGCCGATGCCGCTGACCTGAGTGTTCAGATTGTCCAGCAACGGTCGCAGGCTGTCGCGGGTCAGCCCGCCGACCTCGGCCGCCACCTCGTTGAGCACGGCAAACACGTCCTGCGCCGGCGCCCCGGGGATGGCTGCGCCCGGTTCCAGGTGACGCTCGCTCCCGCCCTCCGCGATCTCGATCACGGTATCGCCCAGCAGGCCGGTGGCGTGAATCCGGGCCTGGCTGTCCTCGGGGATCCGCCAGTCGCGGCGGACCAGGACCTCCACCCGGTAGCGGGTGCCCTGCCCGGTCTGCTCCGGCACCAGTCGGTCCACATAGCCGACCTGATACCCCTCGTAGGTGACATGGGTACCCTTGCCCAGGCCGGCGATGTTCCGGAAATAGACATGATAGGGCTCGGCCTGGCCCACCCGGCCGGTGATCTTGTACAGCGCGACGAGCAGCACCGTCAGGCTGATCAGGGTGAACAGCCCCACCAGGAAATAATTGATATTGTCTCTACGCATTTTTATTGATCACTGCCTGGTCAGTCGTTGCAGGTAATCCTCGGCGTCGAGCTGCAGCGCCTCCGGCCGGCGCTGCAGCAGGGCCTGGACACGACACTGGTCCGTCGCCCGCACCGCCTCGGTGGTGTCGGTCATCAGGATGCGACCGCGGTCCAGCACCGTGATGCGGTCGGCGATCTTGAACGCGCTCTCCAGTTCGTGCGTGACCACCACGATGGTGATCTTCATGATATCGCGCAGGCGGATGATCAACTCGTCGAGTTCGGCCGAGACCACCGGGTCCAGTCCCGCCGAGGGCTCGTCGAAGAACAACAGCTGCGGGTCCATCACAATGGCCCGGGCCAGCGCCGCGCGCTTGACCATGCCGCCGGAGAGCTGGTTGGGCAGCAGGTCCTCGAAGCCGGCCAGGTTCACCACCTCCAGCTTCATGCGGGTCATGATGCGGATGGTGTTCTCATCCAGCCGGGTGTGTTCGCGCAGCGGGAAGGCAACGTTGTCCTCCACCGTCATGGAACTGAACAGGGCCCCGCCCTGGAAGGACACGCCGATGCGCTTGCGCAGCGCCAGCAGTTCGCGCTCGCCGAGACGTCCGATGTCCTGGCCGAACAGCCGCACCGTGCCTGCGGCCGGGCGGTTCAGCCCCAGCAGGTGACGCAGCAGGGTGGACTTGCCCGAGCCGCTGCCGCCCATGATCACGTGGATCTCGCCGGCGCTGATGTCCAGGTCGACATCCTCCAGCACGCTCACCTCGCCATAGCGTGCGCCCAGGCCCTGCACCTCGACCACCGGCTGGCCCGGCTGAATGCGTTCACGTGCGCCCGGTTTCGCTGCCGCGTCCATGTCAGCGGCTCAGGAACAGGGTGAAGAGCATATCGGCAATGACGATTGCGGCGATGCACAAGACCACTGAACGGGTGGTCGAATGACCGATGCCGTCCGCTCCGCCGCGGGCCATGAAACCGTTGGTGCAGCCCACCAGCGCGATCAGCACCGCAAACACCAGACTCTTGACCAGGCCCTGCATGACATCAGACACCTCCAGGTAGGCAATCACCGACTCCCAGTAGGTGGCCAGGCTGAAGTGCAGCTTGAGCACACACAGCAGCCCGCCGCCGGTCAGGGCCATGAGATTGGCCAGGATGGTCAGCGCCGGCACCATCACCAGCATCGCCAGCAGGATGGGGGCGACCAGGTAGCGCACCGGGTTCACGCCCAGTACCCGCAGGGCGTCGATCTCCTGCGACATCTGCATCGAACCGATGCGCGCGGCGATGGCCGAACCGGAACGCCCCGCCACCACAATGCCGACAATCAGCGCGCCGAACTCGCGCGTGATCGACAGCGCCAGTCCGGGGATGACCTGGGACTCGGCGCCGAAATCCTTGAGCGTATAGACCCCCTGCAGGGCCATCATCACGCCGTTGGCAAAGGCCAGAATGGCGACGATGGGAATCGCCGCCACACCGATGCGCATCATCTCGGTGACCACGGCGCGCAGCCGCACCGGCTGGCCGCGCAGCGCCCCGGCGACCAGCCAGTACAGGCTTTCGACCAGCAGCAGCGCGGCATAGCCGAACTCGTCGATGCCGCGCGCCACGCGCCGGCCCAGGTTTTCGGTCAGGGCATACACAGGCTATCTCTGGTTAATGGCCACGGAACCACACGGAATGACACGGAAAATTCCAAAAAAAAGCGTAGGTCGAGTTAGCGCAGCGTAACCCGACATGGCCCGGCGCCGGATTACGCCCTTCGGGCTGATCCGACCTATGGGAATGGATTCCGGCCTGCGCCGGAATGACGGGTATTGGTTCGCTGATCAGATCTGTCTCCATAATGCTTTCTAAACCGCCGGACAGGCATCGATGCCGGAATAGACGTCGAACACCGTATCCAGCCGCGCCAGCTGCAGCACCTTCATGGCCGCCTCGCTGACGCCGACCAGGGCAAAGGCCAGCCCGCCCGCACGCGCCTTCTGCAGCCCTTCGACCAGGCTGGCCACGCCGGAACTGTCGATGTAACTCACTGCGGACAGATCCACCAGGGTGGGTCGGCCCTCCTCCAGGCAGCCGAGGATCAACTCGCGCGCCTGCGGCGAACTGTACAGATCGATCTCGCCCTGCAGCGCGACCACGGCGTAGCCCCGGTCCAGATTCACCTCGGCGTGTGTCATCGTCCCTGTCCGTACTCCCGGTAGACCCGCATGCGCATGCGGTTGCCCTCGGGCGAGGGCGAGTACTCCATGCCGTCCAGGATGCTCTGCATGAAGTGCATCCCCAGCCCTCCCGGGCGCAGCTGTTCCAGCGGCCGCGGCCGCAACTGCCCGCGCGCCACGCCCTGGCCCCAGTCGATCAGCTCGAACGCCAGCCCGGCCTCCAGTGCATAGGCCTCCAGCACCACCGGCCCGGGGTCGCGCCCGGCATAGGCGTGCTGGATGACATTGGCGCAGGCCTCGTTGACCGCCAGCACCACGGCATCCCGCTGCTCCGGGGTGAAACCGGCGCCCGCCGCCAGTTCGCGCAGCAGGCAGCGCAGCAGCTGCAGCCGCTCCGGCAGGGCCTCGAACTCGATCCGCAGCAATCGCGTTGCCTGTTTCATTCTGATGTCGTCAAATCCACGGCCAGCAGGGTCAGGTCGTCACGTGGACTGCCGCTGGCGGGGATAACCGCGTCCATGATCCGATGCAAACGCTGTTCCAGTTCCAGATGACGCTCGCGCCGGATCAGCCCGGCCAGCCCCTCCAGTTCCAGCGGCGCCCCCTGGACCTCGGCCTCGATCAGGCCGTCGGTGAACAGGTACAACTCACCGGCAGTGAGGTCGAACTCCACGGCGGGGAACCTTCCCTCGGGCAGTATGCCCAGCGGCGGCGCCAGGGCCGGGAATTCCCGTATCGCCCCGTCCGGCCCGGCCTGCAACGCCGGCAGATGCCCGGCATTGGCCAGTTTTCCCCGGCCGCTGTGAACATCGTAGATACCGATGACCATGGTCACGAACATGCCGCGGATGGCACTTTCGGCAATCTCGCGGTTGAGGGTAGCCAGCAGCATGGAGGGATCCACCAGCACCTTGCCCAGGCAGTGGAACAGGCTGCTGGCCTTGGCCATGAGCAGGGCGGCGTTCATGCCCTTGCCGGAAACATCGGCGATGGCGAACCAGATCTGGTCATTACGCGTCGGGAAATAGTCATAGAAATCGCCGGATAACCGGCGGGCGGAATGATTGACGCCGATAACCCGACCCCGCGGCACCTCGCGCCGGGGCATCAGGCTGCACTGCACTTCGCGGGCCAGGGTCAGTTCCCGCTCCAGTTCATGGGCCATGTGGTTGCGCTCATCCAGAGCGCGTTCCAGTTCCAGGGTCATTTCCTGGAAGCTGAGATTGTCCTCGGCCAGGCGCAGGTTGGCCGCGCGCATGACCTCGTCCAGGCCGGTCTGGTGCGCAATCGGCAGGTTCAGGGCCTGGGCGGCCTCGGCCATGGCCTGGTTGATGTGATCGAGCAATGCATCGGTGACGGCGGACTCCAGGCCCCAGTCGCCGTGCAGCAACTCGCGGCAGCGGTGGATGACGCCGCGGCTGTCGTCTGCGGTATAGACAGCCGCCAGCCAGTCGGCGCTGCGCGCCAGCCGGCACAGCGACTGCACATGCGGTTCCAGTTCCGTCAGCACCGGCGCGTGATGCAGGCCGATGACTTCGTTCAGCTCTTCAGGCAACGCCCACTGCCGCGCCAGGGTCTGCCCGAGTTGGGTGTGGGTCATGCCGAACAGGGTACGTTCTGCCTGCAGGCGCGCCTCGGGATCAAGCGGGCGCAGGCAGATCCATTCGTGGCTGCGATCGGGACGCAGGTAGAATCCGATCAGCAGCCCGAAATCCTGCAGCAGTCCGACGGTGAAGGCCTCGTCGCCGTCCAGTCCGACCTCGCCTGCCAGCAATCGGGCCGCCACGCCACGGCGCAGTGCGTCCTCCCAGAAGGCCTCCAGATCGAAGCCGGGCATCGCGTCCGCGGCCACCGCATCGCGCATGGCCAGACACAGGGACAGATTGCGCAGGTTGCGATGCCCCAGCAGGGATACGGCATGGGCAATGCTCCTGACCTGGCTGCGCAGGGCGAAGAAGGAGGAGTTGGACAGGCGCAGCAGTTCGGCACTGAGCTTGGGCAGACGCTCGATCAACTCGGCCAACTGCGGGTTGTCGATGGCCGGATCGGTGCAGGCCTGTACCACCCGCAGCGCCTCGCGCGGCGGCGCCGGCAGGTCGGAAGGCCGGATCCGTTCCAGTTGCTGCGGTGAAATGGGCTGGCTGTTCATCCCTGAATCTGTTGTATTCTCGTCCCCTACGCCTTTATAGCGTCCACGGCAACACAAACTTGACTTGATATACAATCATTTAGGAAGGTCCTGGTTAATCCGTCATGCCGGCCTGCACCGGGATGCGCAAAAAAAATCAATCAGAGTGTCCTCAGACTTTAACCACGAAGGCTGCAATCGTCCCGCATGGATTCCGTCCTGCCCCCCTCCCTCGCTCTGCTGCTGTTGCTGATGGTGGCCAATGGCGCGCCGATCCTGGCCCAGCGACTGCTGGGCCGGCGCTTCGACTGGCCGCTCGACGGCGGCCTGGTGTTGTCCGACCAGCAGCGGCTGCTGGGCGGATCCAAGACCGTGCGCGGCGTTGTCAGCGCCCTGCTCCTCACCCCGGTCGCGGCGCTGATGCTGGGCGAACCGGCCTGGCTGGGCGGCCTGCTCGCCCTCGGGGCGATGGCCGGCGACGCCCTGTCCAGCTTTGTGAAGCGCCGGCTTGGACGACCGGCAAGCAGCCAGGCCCTGGGGCTGGACCAGATTCCCGAGGCCCTGCTGCCGCTGCTGCTGGTAGGTGAGCACCTGCAACTGGATGCGCTGACCATCACCCTGCTGGTCGTGGCCTTCCTGATCCTGGAGTTGCTGCTGTCGAAACTGCTCTACCGGCTGCGCATCCGCAAACGGCCGTATTAGTGAGGCGTCAGACACGCAGGATGGGTGGAGCGCAGCACAAGCCATCACTGATCAGGCCCCTGATGGATTGCGCCGCTACACGCCTTCACCCCTCCAACGCACTGCTTCCGACCTGCGCCGGCATCAGGGTGTGGAGCGTGACCTCCGGCGGGCAATTGAGCCGCACATCGACGATGCAGGCGCCGGAGCCGGCCGAGGTATAACCCTGCATGCCGTTGTAGCGCCAGGCGCCACGGCACAGGGCACGCGGGGCACGGGCGTTGCACAGTATCGGCCGCCCCCCGGGCAGGCAGATCTGGCCGCCGTGGGTGTGGCCGCACAGCATCAGATCGAAGCCGAGACAGCTGGCCTGGCGGTAGAGCTCCGGCGAATGCGCGAGCAGAATGGTGACCGCCTCATCGGGCACCCCGCCCACGGCCTTCTCCAGATTGTCGGCCCGGTAGTAGTGCGGATCGTCGACCCCGACCAGATAAATACCGTCATCGCCCCGCGCGAAGCGTACCGATTCGTTCAGCAGCAGGTGAATATCCAGCGCCTCGATCCCCGGCACCATGCGGATGCTGTCATGGTTGCCGAGGATGGCATAGACCGGCGAGGCCAGGTGTGTGCGCAGGCGTTCCAGCCCGTGCAGGGCCGCCTCGCAGGGGCCGTGGGTGCGGGCGCGGAAATCTCCCGTCAGCACGCACAGGTCGTAGTCCAGTTCCCGCACCGTCTCGCTCAGCACCGCCGGCATGTCCTCGGCCATATCCAGGTGCAGGTCGGAGATGTGCAGCAGTCGCAGCCCCGCGCAGACCGGCGGCAGATGAGGAATGGCTACACGGTTGTGCCGGACCCGGATGCGGCGGGCGTTGCGCCGCCCACGGCCGTGCAGCAGGCTGGCTCGCAACAGCAGGCGGATCAGGCCGTGCACCGAGTACCAGTTCTCCAGGTGGAAGAAGTTGCGGCCCTGACCGAACACCCGCGCCTCGTAGTCCTGTTCCAGACCCAGCCGCTGGCGGGCATGGACACGACCCAGCCGCTCGATCAGCTGCCGGGTCAGCGCCGGGTCGCTTCGGAATGGCGAGCCGCGCACGGTTCAGCGTCCCGGCCGCTGCCACAGGGGCACGTCGCGGCGTTTGAACAGAGGCACCAGCAGCATGCCGGCGACGAAACCGCCGATGTGCGCGCCCCAGGCCACACCGCCGCCTTCGGCAGCCGTGGTGGCCGAGTTCAACAGCTGAATCACGAACCACAGCCCCAGCACCGCGACCGCCGGCAGGTAGAAGGTCTGGATGATGAAACCGAAGGGAATGGCCACCAGTACCCGCGCATGCGGATACAACAGCAGGTAGGCGCCGAGCACGCCGGAAATGGCCCCGCTGGCCCCGATCATGGGCACGGTGGATTCAGGACCGGGCAAGGCATGGGCCAGCACCGCTGCCAGTCCGCAGACCAGGTAGAAGACGATGAACCGCACGTGTCCCATCGCATCCTCGACATTGTTGCCGAAAATCCACAGGTAGAGCATGTTGCCGATGATGTGCATCCAGCCGCCATGCATGAACATGCTGGTCACCAGGGTCAGTTCGGCCGGAATCAGCTGCAGTTCCGGCGGCAGTTCGGCCAGGCCGAACAGTACTGCCGGCACCGTGCCGAACGCGAATACCGCGGCCTGCTGGGCCTGGCCCAGCGACAGCTGCCAGAAGAACACCAGCACGCAGGCCGCGATCAGGGCCACGGTGATCATCGGCGGCAACGCGGCCGGATTGTCGTCCTTGAGTGGAAACATGCGGGGACGCGGCTCAGTCGGCCTCGAAGCCGCAGGCCTTGTGGCTGGCGTCGCAGAAGGGCTTGCGCTGGGACTGCCCGCAGCGGCACAAGGCGGCCCGGGTCCGGGTGGTGGTGCTGCCCTGCGCGCCCTCGAGGGTCATGGGGCCGCTGGCGATGTACATGGCATTGGCGCGGGCCTGCACGGTCAGCGGCGCGGGTTCCTGATCCGGTGTCTGCGCGCGATCATCCTCGAAGCAGGCATCATCGCTAAATCCGGACTGCTTGTGGCTGCCGTCGCACCAGGGCTTGCGTTGCGACAGTCCGCAGCGGCACAGGCCGATCTCGGCACTGCGTTCCAGCACCCTGCCCTGGCCGTCCTGCAGTTCGATATCGCCGTACAGGATCAGCGGGCCGTTGGGGATGACCCTGATGCGGTTGGACATGTATGACTCCTGTCTGTGTATTCATCACATTAGGTTGAACGGAGGCCGCAGGCCGTAGGATGGGTGGAGCGCAGCGCAACCCATCGCGCGCGGTGTTCGATGGGTTACGGCACAAGCGCCTCCACCCATCCTACGGCCTGACCCGCGAATCAGTCGAACAGCCCCAGCTGCGGGGTCTCCTCCCGCGGCGGCCGGAAGCGGCTGCAGTCCAGCGACGGCGCGCCGGGAAAGTCCAATCGCCGATACGCCTTTCCGAACCGCTGCGCGAGCAGGTCGGCAAAGATCCCGGTGCCGCGCATGCGGCTGCCGAATGCCGCATCGTAATCCCGCCCGCCGCGGCAGTCGCGGATGCGGTTGAGCACATGCTCCGCCTTCAGGGGTTCATGCATCTGCAGCCAGTCGCTGAACAGATCCCTCACCTCGTGCGGCAGCCGCAGCAGCACATAGCCGGCGTCACAGGCCCCGGCCTCATGCGCCGCCTCCAGCAGGGCCTCCAGTTCGGCATCGGTCAGAACCGGGATCAGGGGCGCGACCAGCACACTGACCGGCACCCCCGCCGCGCTCAGGCGGGCGATGGTCTGCAACCGCCGGTGCGGCGCGGCGGCGCGCGGCTCCAGCCGCCGACTGAGCCGGCTGTCGAGCGTGGTCAGGGACACCGCCACCCGGCACAGATTGTCGGCGGCCAGCGGTGCGAGCAGGTCCAGGTCCCGTTCGATCAAAGCGGACTTGGTGACGATGGTCAGCGGATGCCGGCACTCGGCCAGTACCTTCAGGATGCGCCGGGTCAGGCCCAGCCGGCGCTCGACCGGCTGGTAGGCATCGGTATTGATGCCGAGGGCGATGGGTGCGGGCGTATAGCCGCGTCGGCCCAGTTCCCGGCGCAGCTGCTCGGGCGCATCGGGCTTGTGGTAGAGCCGGGTCTCGAAATCCAGCCCCGGTGACAGGCCCAGCCAGGCGTGGGTGGGGCGGGCGAAACAGTACACACAGCCATGCTCGCAGCCCCGATAGGGATTGATGGAACGATCGAAGGGCACGTCCGGGGACTGGTTGTAACTGATCACACGACGACTGCTATCGACCTCGAGCGTGGTGCCTGGGACTTGCTCCGTCTGTGCCAGGCTGTCCCAGCCGTCATCGACGCGCTCGCGGCTGTACTGCTCGAAGCGGTTGTCGGGGTTGCTGCCCGCACCGCGGCCCTTGAACGGGCTGTCGTAGCGGATGGCCATGGTTCAGCCTCCCGGGTGGCCGTGGGGCGGCAGGGTCACGGCAAGGTGACGGGTAGGGGACATCGGGGTTGCACGCTGGGGTTGCCGCATCGGGGCCATTGTAACCCGGATCGGCGTCGGCGCGGACGGGGGATCAGACCGGGCCGGACGGTCCCTTGCCGGTGCCGGCCAGGCGCGTCGCCGGGGACGGGGGCGGTCTGTCGTCCCCGCCCCGGCGCAGCCGGGCGAAGGCACCGTCCATGCTGCGGGTCAGTTCGCGGGTGTAATCCTCCATGACGCCGCGCAGGTGCAGTTCCAGGCGTTCCTGCACCAGTTCGTCGATCATCGCCCCCAGGGCCTGCTCCACCACCGGACGCAGCCGCTGGACCAGGCGCGGGATATCCTCGATCACGCCCTGCTCGGCATCGATCCAGGCGGAGGTCACGGCCAGCTGCAGATGCTCACGGATGTCGCGCCTGAGCTCTTCCCCGATGCGGGTGACCGTGGCGGAATCCGGACGTCCGCTGACGCCACCCCCGGTCTCGTTCAGCGTGGACACATGGTCAGCCTGCTGCAGCCCGTCGAGCAGCTGCGCCAGGCCGCTGGCATCCGGCCCCTTGGCCATGACCGCCACCGCGCCGTGGGCGCGGGCGCGGGCGCTGAAATCCTCGCACAGGTTGGTGGTCATCATCACGACCGGAATGTCGGCCGTGGCGGCCCGGCTGGCGATCTCCAACGCGGTCTCGAAGCCGCTGATCCCGCGCAGGTCATGATCGATGAACACGGCACCGGGGCGCTCCCGGGCGATGGCGGTCAGCGCCTGCTCGCCGGAGCCGGCCTGTTCCACCTCATAGCCGAGGCTGCGCAGCTGCTTGGTCAGCACCAGGCGGGCCGAGGGCGAGTCATCGACGACAAGGACGGTGTGGATGGTCATAGGGCGTTCCCGGGCATTGCCCGCCGGCGGTCTGGCCTTGCCCCCGCCGGCTTGGTTATTTTTCTCCCGGTAACGATAACCAAGCCCGGCCGCATGCGCAACGCGATAACTAACGAATTGATAATCCGCCACAAAACAAATACATTTGACGACACCCCTGGCAGCTCAGGCGCATCACACAAATTTAACCGCCCTTTCCGGAGACCGTGATGAACCTCGAAAAAGTCGTGTTCGCCTTCTTCATCCTGCTCGCCCTGACCCTGAATTTCGGCTTCGTCATGGGTGAGATATCCAATCCCCTGCACCACAACAAGTATGAGTTGTTCGGTGCCCTGGTGGTCAGCCTGGTCGCCACGGTGCTCAAATTCGGTGATCGCACCCACATCGGCGCGGTACTGCTCGCCACCAGTCTGGTGGCCGACCTGCAACTCATCGCGGCGACGCTGGTCTGGTGGTATGCCGAGCAGGTGAGCATGGTCGGACTGACGCCGCAGGTCATGGCCGACATCGTGGGGCTGTCCGGCGGTGCGCTGGTGGCCAACTTCGCCTCCGTGGTGATACTGATCGTCGAGACCGTGATGCTGCGCCGCTGAGGCCGGGGCCATGGAACAGATCGTCTTTCTGGTCTTCCGGCGCATGCGCCGGCCGCTGATCGCCATCATGGCGGCCTATTCCATCTCGGTGCTCGGTTTCATGCTGATCCCGGGGCAGGACGATGCCGGCAACGTCTGGCACATGGATTTCTTCCATGCCTTCTATTTCGTCAGCTTCATGGGCTCGACCATCGGTTTCGGCGAGATCCCCTACGCCTTCACGCCGGCGCAGCGCGGCTGGGCCACGCTCAGCATCTATCTGACCGTGATCAGCTGGCTCTATGGGATCGGCTCGCTGCTCACCATCATCCAGGACCGCACCTTTCGCCGGGTGCTGGAATTCAGCGGCTTCCGCCGCCGGGTCAAGCGGCTGTACACACCCTTTTATATCGTCTGCGGCTATGACGACACCGGCACCCTGCTGGTCGAGGAACTGACCGCACGCGGCATCGGCTGCAGCGTACTCGACATCGACAGCGGACGGATCGACGCCCTGCAGCTGCAGGACCTGCCGATGTTCGTGCCGGGGCTGCGCGCCGACGCCAGCGACTCCGAGGCCCTGGCCGCGGCCGGACTGCGCCACCCCGACTGCCGCGGCGTGATCGCGGTGACCGACGACGACCGCGTCAACCTGCGCATCGCCATCACCTGCAAGCTGCTCAGCCCGGACAAGCAGATGATCAGCCGGGTCCAGACCCGCGACATGGCCGCCAACCTGGCCTCCTTCGGCACCGACTTCATCATCAATCCCTTCGAGACCTTCAGCGACCGCTTCGCCATGCTGTTCCACTCACCCAGCATGTACCTGATCTACGAGTGGATCACCAGCATCCACAATGCGCCGCTGAAGGACTTCGTCACCCCACCGCCCGGTAAGTGGATCCTGTGCGGCTATGGCCGTTTCGGCAAGGCACTGCGCCGCGAACTCGATGTCGAGAACGTGGAGACCCGCATCATCGAAGCCGATCCGGGGCGCACCGAGCCGCCCGAAGGCACCGTCATCGGCCGCGGCACCGAGGCGGAAACCCTGATCGCGGCCGGCATCGAGTCGGCCGCAGGGCTCATTGCCGCCACCGACGACGACAGCAACAATCTGTCCATCCTGATTACCGCCAAGGATATCAACGAGGACCTGTTCACCGTGGCCCGGCAGAACGAACGCCGCAGCGACGACATCTTCGGCGCCCTGGCGCCGGATTTCATCATGCAGCCCAGCACCATTACCGTGCGCGGCATCCTCTCAAGGATCATCACCCCGCTGCTGCAGGACTTCCTGGACATCGCCCGGAAGAAGGACGAGGACTGGGCCAACCTGCTGGTCTCGCGCGTCTCCGGCGTGGTCACCGACCGGGCCCCGGAACTCTGGGCCCAGAGTCTGGATGCGGAACACGCCGGTGCGCTGCACGACCTGCTCGGACAGGGCCGACAGGTACCGCTGTGCCGCATCACCCGCGACCCGCAGGACTGCGAACAGGGGCTGGCCCTGGTGGTGCTGCTGATCAAGCGCGGCGGCGACACCTTTCTGCTGCCGGAGGATGAGTTCGAACTCGAACGCGGGGACAGGCTGCTGCTGTGCGGCGTGAGCGAGGCCAGGCGCCAGCTGGAACTGAGCGTGCAGAACTACAATGTGCTGAACTATCTGCTCACCGGCGAGGATCGTCCCGACGGCCTGATCTGGCGACTGCTGCGCCGTGGGCGCGACGCCGAACGGCCCGACACGGTACAGTGAGCCGGATCATTCCGGCTCCGGCCGCCAGCGGGTGCCGCATACCCGGCACTGACGCAGGTCGCGCCGCGGCGGAAAGATCACGCCCACGATGCCCAGACTGAAAATCACCAGCAGCAGGGTCTGCCAGGAAAACCGGGCGAACGAATCCGCGGCACCGCAGTGCGGACAGGCCGGCGGCGCAACCTCGTCTTCCGGCAGGTCGAGCGTCTCGGCATACTCGCCTTCGCGATCGGCGGCCAGGATCTCCCGCGCCCGGCGGGCATCGGACTCGACGACCTGCAGTTTCACCCCGCCCAGGGCATTGGACAGGAACCAGGCGGCCCAGACATGGTTTTCATGGATCACATAGGCCGGCACGCCCTCGGCCTCCAGCCGGCCGCGGGCGATATGCGCCTGCAGCGGATCGGTGAAGCTGGCCACGGTCTCCAGGCGGTCGTGATCGATGTCGATGAAATCGACCACTACAGCAACTCGCCCTGGGCATGGCGGTCATAGACCAGCCCGGCGGATGTCGGCCGCGCCTCCGGGCGCAGCAGGTGTCCGCGCTGTGTGCCCGGCGCGATCAGGTGGCAGATCTCCACACCCTGATGCATCAAATAATCACTGATCAGGGAACGATGGCACTGCAGCGGATCGCGTTCGGCACACATGATGGCCGTGGGCGCCTGCGCGGACAGTTCCACCAGTTCCGCCACCGCCCGGCGGAAGGCCGACGTATCCATATAGTCGGCATAACCGCGCAGTCCATCGCCCAGCGCCGCGTGCGGCGAATCGGGACGTGCCCGGCGCATCCCGCCCAACCCGCGCCCGGCCCAGCGGTACACCCTGCCCTGCGCCGCCAGCCCCTGCTCCAGACTGTCGGCATTGAAATGCGGAAAGCGCCCGGAGCGCGGCCGGGCGCGCACATCCACCAGGGTCCGGATGCCGGCGGCCTGCAGCAACTCCAGCAGCGCCGCCAGCGTACGGTTGCTGTGGCCGACGGTGTACAACCGGGTCACGGCCCGGCCTGTGCGGGTGTGGGGCAGGCCACGCCGGTACCGCCGTGGCCGCAGTAACCACCCGGATTCTTGGCCAGGTACTGCTGGTGATAGTCCTCGGCGTAATAAAAGGTCGGCGCCGGCAGGATCTCGGTGGTGATCCCGCCATAACCGCGCGCATGCAGCGCAGCCTGATAGGCCTCGCGCGAGGCCTCGGCCAGCCGCTGCTGCTCTTCGCTGCAGGTGTAGATGCCGGAACGGTACTGGGTGCCGACATCATTGCCCTGACGCATGCCCTGGGTGGGATCGTGGCCTTCCCAGAACACCCGCAGCAGCTCCGCATAGTCGATGCGGCGCGGATCGAACACCACCCGCACCACCTCGTTATGCCCGGTCATGCCGGAACATACCTCCCTGTAGGTGGGATTGGGCGTGTAGCCGCCGGCGTAGCCCACCGCGGTGCTGTACACCCCGTCCAGTTCCCAGAAGCCCTTTTCCGCCCCCCAGAAGCAGCCCATGCCGAACATGGCCTGTTCCATCCCTGCCGGGAAAGGCGGGACCAGCGGGTGGCCGGTGACGTAATGCCTCTCGGGCACCGGCATGGCCGCCTCGCGTCCGGGCAGCGCCTCCTCCGGGGCCGGCATCCCGGTCTTGCGATTGAGCCCAAACATGTCTGCCCTCCTGTTGCACTTTGTTCCAAGTCTGACGCAAAGCCCCGGCACTGGCCACCATTCCCCCATGGATGTCGTGGTGTCGCGGCTGTCCTCATCTTTCCGGCTGGTGTAGGGTTATGCCGACATCAACCAGGATAGCCGCATGAACAACACCGTCTCTCCCCCCGATGCCCTGATGGTGCTGGGCAGCCGCTGCCCGCACTGCCCCACCGTACTGCAGGGCCTGAGTGAACTGATCAAGCAGGGCCGCATCGGCCGCTTGGAAGTGATCAACCTGGAACTGCGCCCCGATCTGGCTGAGAAACTGGGCATCCGGGCCGTGCCCTGGGTACGGCTGGGTCCGTTCGAACTCGAAGGCCTGCGCTCGCCGGCGGAACTCAAGCAATGGGCCGAGCGCGCCGGCAGCTCCGAGGGGCTGGCCGAGTATTTCCAGGAACTGCTGAAGGAGGGCAAGCTCCAGCAGGTGGTCGACCACATCCGCCGCGACCCGCCGGCACTGAAGGGCCTGCTGGTGCCGCTGGCCGATACCGAGGCCGAACTGCAGGTCCGGCTGGGCATCGGCGCAGTGATGGAGGATCTGGCCGGCAGCGAGGCCCTGCAGGCCGGGGTGGCGGACCTGGGCGAACTCACCCGGCACGAGCAGGCCCTGGTGCGCAACGATGCCTGTCATTACCTGGGCATGAGCGCCAGTCCGGAGGCCGTGCCCTACCTCAGGGCCCGGCTGGAGGACAGCGACCCGGGCGTGGTCGAGGTGGCACAGGAGGCATTGGAAGTATTGCAGGATGCCGGCATCACCCTCCACTGACACAGCCATCCTCTGGTTCCGCCAGGACCTGCGACTGGCCGACAATCCGGCATTGCGCGCCGCCTGCCGCGATGCCGACCGGCTCATCCCGGTCTATATCCTGGAAACCGATACCGATCCCTGGGCCCCCGGCGCGGCCAGTCGCTGGTGGCTGCATCACAGCCTGTCCGCCCTGGATGCGGCACTGCGCGAACGTGGCAGCCGGCTGCACCTGCTGCAGGGCGAAGCCGGCGCCTGCCTGCAGCAGCTGGTCGCGGCCAGCGGTACCACGGCCGTCTACTGGAACCGACGCCTTGAGCCCGCCGCCATCGCCCGTGACCGCGACATCAAGGCCGAACTGAAACAACGCGGCATCGCCTGCCACAGTTTCAATGCCGCCCTGCTGGTCGAGCCCTGGGACCACCTGAATCAGCAGGGCCGCCCCTATCGCGTGTTCACCCCCTTCTGGCGCAGCCTGCAGCCGCGGCTGGACTCGCTCGCCCCGCAACGCACCCCGTCGCAACTGCCCGGACTGCCGCGCCGGCGCGGACACTCGCTGCAACTCGACGCACTCGGGCTGCTGCCGGAACACGACTGGGATGCGGGCCTGCACGATGAATGGCAACCGGGCGAGACCGGGGCGCACAACCGCCTCCGCACGCTGCTGGAACGACGCCTGCAGCGCTACCCCGAGGCGCGCGACCGCCCCGACGCGGACGGCACCTCGCGGCTGTCGCCGCATCTGCATTTCGGCGAGTTGGGACCGCGCCAGGTACTCGCCCGGATACAGCAGCATGCAGGTGCACGGCGCAGCCCCGGCCTGGTCGGCGCCGGCGAGCAGTACCTGCGCCAGCTGGCCTGGCGCGAGTTCGCCCACCACCTGCTGTATCACTTCCCGGAGACCGCCGAACGGCCGCTGGACAGCCGCTTCAAGGCCTTTCCCTGGCGCAATGACCCCGATTCGCTGCGCGCCTGGCAACGCGGCAGCACCGGCATCCCGCTGGTCGACGCCGGCATGCGCGAACTGTGGCACACGGGGTGGATGCACAATCGGGTGCGCATGGTGGTCGCCTCCTTTCTGACCAAGAATCTGGGCATTCACTGGCTGGAGGGAGCGCGCTGGTTCTGGGACACCCTGGTCGACGCCGATCTCGCTAACAATACATTGGGCTGGCAGTGGACTGCCGGCTGCGGTGCCGACGCCGCCCCCTTCTTCCGGATTTTCAATCCGGTCACCCAGGCGCAGAAATTCGACCCCGACGGCAGCTATCTGCGCCGTTGGCTGCCGGAACTTGCCGCACTGCCGGACAAATGGCTGGCCCGGCCCTGGGAGGCGCCTGCAGCAGTGCTCGCCGAAGCCGGCGTGGAACCCGGCGCGACCTATCCCCGGCCGCTGGTCGACCTGAAGGCCTCGCGCGAACGCGCCCTGGCGGGGTGGGATGCCATCCGCACGCACAACCGACTCACAATGTAGGTCGGGTTAGCCTGCAAGGCGTAACCCGACCTACGTCATGGTCCGACCTGCACCTGCAGAGCAACCGCCGGTCCCGTATAATGGGCGATTGGCCGGAAACACCCGGTCTTTCCAGGGTTGAGTCCGCGCCGGACAGCCCCTATAAAGATGCATTGAAACAAACGCGAGGTGTGCAATGGCCGACTGGCTGAAGGCAACATTGACGGAAAAGGTGCAGTGGAGCGATGAACTGTATTCATTGCGCTTCGAGGCCCCGCTGCCGGAGTTCAAGGCCGGACAGTTCGTCCGCGTCGGACTGGACATCGACGGCGAACGGGTCGGTCGGCCCTACTCACTGGTCAATGCCCCGCATGAATCGACCCACGAGATCTATTTCAACATCGTCCCCGAGGGCCCGCTGTCGCCGCGCCTGGCCGAACTGGAAAAGGGCGACGAGTTCCTGGTCAACTCCGCCGTCAACGGCATGATGACCCTGGACCAACTGCCCGAGCACCGCCACCTGTGGCTGCTCGCCACCGGCACCGCGCTCGGCCCCTTCCTGTCCATCCTCAAGACCGAGGAGCCCTGGTCGCGCTTCGAGCGTCTGGTGCTGTGCCATTCGGTACGCACGCCCGATGACCTGGCCTACCAGGACACCATCATGCAGCTCCTGGAACAACACGGCGATCAGCTCGACTTCGTGCCGCTGGTCACCCGCGCCGAACACAAGGGCGCGCTCAAGGTGCGCATCCCGGCGGCGCTGGAATCCGGCGAACTGGAGCAGCGCATCGGGCTGGAACTCAAGGCCGACGATGCCCATGTCATGCTGTGCGGCAACTCGGACATGATTCAGGACACCCAGCAGCTGCTCGAAAGCCGCGGCATGAAGCGTCATCGCAAGCGCGAGCCGGGGCACATCACCACCGAGAAGTACCACTGAGTCATTTCCCGATACAGACAGTAGGATGGGTGAAGCGAAGCGCAACCCATCGCGGCGCGGCAAAATGATGGGTTACGGCGCGATGCGCCTCCACCCATCCTACCCAAGCCGGCTCATGCGGTATTCCAGCCGGCTGCGGGCCGGGTCCAGTTCGGGCAGGGTCTTAAGCGTGCGTCTGAGATCGCGGCTGCTGGCGGAGAACTTGAGCCAGGCGCCGACGGCGTTTTCCAGCCGCGGATGGGTGAATTCGAACGCCGAACGGTAGCGGGCGCGCAGCCGCGGTGCGGCGGTGAATCCGCACTGGCGCAGGTCGGCCCGGCCGGGGAAGTTCATCACCAGCAACCCGCGACGGGTCAGGTGGGAGTCGAGCAGCCGCAACCAGGCCGGAGTGGCACTGACCGCGCGGGCCGGTTCCCGGTCGACTTCCATGAACAGGTCGTCGATGATCAGGTCGAAGGCCTCACCCTCGTATCGCAGCAGCCAGTCACGGGCATCGGCCTGCACCAGCTCGACGCCTTCAGTGTCCAGATCGAAAAAGCGCCGCGCCAGCTGCAGGTGCAGGCCATCGAGCTCCACTCCGGTCACGGCGGCGAACCGGGCATGACGGCGCAGCAGGTTGATGACGGCACCGCCGCCCACGCCCAGCACCAGCACCCGTTCGAAGCGGCGCTGCGGCTGCAGCAGGGCCGGCAGGAGCAGCAGGTCCCACACGCTGCCGGTCAGGGCCTGGCGCGGATTGTACTGGGTATGCAGTACACCATTGGTGTAGAGCCTGCGGGTGCGCCCGGCACTGCGCACCTCATAGTCGACGCCGGCGCGCCGTCCCCGCCAGATGACCGCCACCGGCTCAGTCGCCGCCGGCGGCCGACACGCTGCCGGCGCCACTGGCAGCGCCGGCATGCCTCAGCACGCGTTCCAGCACCCGGGCCGCGGCGGCAAATCCGAAACCTGCGGTCACTGCCACCGACGAGCCGTAGCCCATTTCACAGTCCAGGTGCACCCCATGGACGCCGGGCTTGGCCGTGCACACGCTTCCGTCCGCCCGGGGATAGACCGCCTGTTCGGTGGAGAAGACGCATTCGATGCCGAAACGGCGCGACGGGTTGCGGGTCCAGCCATACTCGGCACGCAGGCGTGAACGCACCTTGGCGGCGAGGGCGTCGTTCCAGGTGCGGGTGAGATCGGCGATGCGGATGGCGGTGGGATCGGTCAGCCCACCCGCGCCGCCGGTGGTGATGACAGGGATGCGGTTGCGCTTGCAGAAATAGATCATGTCTGCCTTGAAGCGGATGCTGTCGATGGCATCGATGATATAATCGTAGCCGAGCGGCAGCAGTTCCCACAGGTTGCGGCTGGTAAGGAAATCATCGACCACTTCCACCCTGCACCAGGGATTGATCTGCCGCACCCGCTCGGCCATCACCTCGACCTTGGACCGGTCCAGCGTGTCGCTCAGGCTGTGCAGCTGGCGGTTGACGTTGGAGGGGCTGATGTCGTCATGATCGATCAGGGTCAGCCGGCCGACGCCGGTGCGCGCCAGCGCCTCCGCGGCCCAGGAACCCACGCCGCCCAGGCCGACCACGCACAGGTGCAACTGCGGGAGACGGGCGAAGGCGGCCGCGCCGTAGAGGCGGCGCACGCCGCCGAAGCGTTCCTCGTAACTGTCCATACGATCATACGGCCCGGTTCAGGCCGCCGGTGGCGGTGGCGGCACCTCGGTCGGACTGTCGGGCGGCACTTCCACCGGCCCGCTCGGTGACGGCTCCTCCGGGGGCTGGTCCGGCGGGATACCGGGCGGCACCTCGGTGGGCGGCTCCTCCGGCGGGAAGCCGGGGGGAATCTCGGGATCGCCGGCACGGCTCGGATATAGGCTGGAAACCTGCATACTGCACCTCCTGTACACAGGATAACCCGGAACCGGCCCTGCCGGCATCCCGGGACCCTGGTGTGATGATTCAAACAAAAAAACGCCGCCCCGAGGGGCGGCGCCGGTTGCGGCGGATGCAGGCTTCACTCCCGGATGATTTCCGGGTAGAACACCTTTTCCGGCTCCTTGGCCTGCAACTCCGCGGCCTTCTTTCTGGCCTCGCCGTAGGTCATCTCGCCGTCAAGCGCACCGCGTTCGAACTTGTATTTATATTTCCAGCCGATGCGATAGCCGGTGTCTTCGTCACGATGTTTCAGGGGATCCGCCTTGAGTGTATAGGTACCAGACATATGACCTCCTCGTTCATACAGTCATTGACCGGACATCAGGGAGAAAACCATGTACGCCCTGCCCGGAAAGGCGGGGACGACTTGGTTGAAATCAAGTGCGATCCAACTATATATCACGGCCTGCCGGACGTCACTCCAGACTGATGAGGACGTGCCCCTTGTCTGTCGGTCGGACCTGGAAACGCCGGCCGGTGAAAGCGGCAATAACCTCGATCTGAGTAGTGGTATGAGCGCTGGGCTCGAGGCTGCGGAAGCTGCCCTGGCCGGCCAGAGCCATTGGCAGCAGCAGCTGGTCCGCCAGCCAGGGACCGACCGGAACGTCTTCGTCCAGGTAGGTCCGCACCTGGTCCACCAGGCTCTGGGCAACCGTCTCGGCAGGCACGCCCTTCTCACCCAGCACACTGAACACCTCGGTGATGTGTTCGCTGTAGACACTCACCCAGACTGCGTTGCCGGTACTGATGCAGTCCTCGACGCGATGGGCCTGCAGACCGCCGGCATGCACCGCCAGGCCGGACTGGAGCACGGCCAGCTCCCGCTCGGCGATTTCCAGCGGCAGATTGGCGACCAGCGCCTGACCGTCCAGGGTCAGCACCTTGCCGCGCCGCGGGATCTGCAGTGGCCACAGATGCACGGCCGGGCGGATATGGACCCGGATGCGGCCACCGCCCTCCGGGTAGAAGCCGGGACGCACCAGTTCGGCCTGGATCTGCGGCCCCATGCGGTTGATCATGGGCAGATAGGCCTGGTTGAGGTATTCGAAGGTCGGGGCCAGGGGATTGTGGGTGCCGCCGTCGAGCGTGAGGGTGGAGTCATCCTCGCCCAGCATCAGCGCCGGCAGCAGGGTCTGCAGCAGCAGCCCGGTGCTGCCGGCGGTGCCGATATCGAAGTGATAGACCCCGGCCCGTACCGGGCCCGGCGCGAAGCTCAGCGCGGTCGAACCGGGTGCATCGCCCTCGACAACGGCATCGCTGATCGCCGTGGCGGCACGCACTGCGGCCAGATGCTGCGGCTGCAGTCCGGGGCGCTTGCGGCCAATGCGGATATTCTCGATACGAAACGGTCGCTGCAGACAGAGCGAGAGGGACAGTGCGGTGCGCAGCACCTGCCCTCCGCCCTCGCCGATGGAACCGTCCAGGGAAAGGGGTTGTGCGACTTCAGGCTGGTTCATGTCGGAACATTGTACCGGAGTGCGGACCGGGTTACAGCCCCGACCGCAGCCGCTACAATCTCTTCACTCTTCATTCTGCACGGCCCGCCATGTCACGTTACCGTCCACCGCAGCCCAAAGGCACGCCCTATATCACGCCTGACGGTTTCGCCCGCCTGCAGGACGAACTCAAGGGCCTGTGGCAGCGCCGCGCGGAGGTGACAAAGGCGCTTGCTGCGGCCGCGGCCGAGGGCGACCGTTCGGAAAACGCCGAGTACATCTACCGCAAGAAGGAACTGGCCGGCATCGACCGGCGCATCCGTTATCTGCAGAAGCGCCTGCCCGAACTGCGGGTGGCGGGACAGCCCCCGAGCGATCCGCAGCGCATCTTCTTCGGGGCCTGGGTGACGCTCGAGGACGAGACCGGCGGGGAACATACCTATCGCATCGTCGGCGGCGACGAGTTCGACCCGGCCCGCGGCTGGATCAGCATCGACTCGCCCATGGCGCGTGCGCTGCTCAAGAAGACCCTGGACGACGAAGTGGAGGTACAGACCCCGCAGGGGCTGCGGCGTTATTACGTCAACGGCATCCGCTATCCCGAATCCTGAGCCTCACCCGGAACCGGTCCACAGCCAGCGGCCGAGCCCCCTGGCCAGTTTCGCCAGCAGCCACAGGAACAGCAGCGGCAGAATCACGGTCTGCAACACGAACACCACGATCAGGTCGATGGTGTGCTCACTGACCCGGGCCACGGTCGCGCGCAGTTCCGCCGTGCGCGCCTCGATGTCCAGCGAGCCCACCATCGAATCGTAGGCGCGCTGGGCGCGTTCCAGCAGGCCCGGTGCGCCCTCCTCCTCCAGCCGCTGACGGGTGGATTCATTGATGCGACCGATCCGCTCAGTGCTCTGTTCGAGCTCGATGGTGGAGGCGGCATAGCGTGGCTGCAGGAACAGGCCGTACACGCCCTCGCCGGCCAGTGCAATCAGCGGGATAGCGAAGCGTATCACCAGCAGCAGCAGCGTCAGCTGCAGCAGACGCTGCGGCCAGTCGCCGACCCGGCGCGGACGCCACCAGAGCAGGATCAACCCCAGCGCGGCCACCAGGGTGACCAGCCAGGTGGTGCCGGTCCAGGCGGTGATGTCCAGCAGTACCCGCTGCAGGCCCAGCGAGGTCGAACTGACCAGCATCACCCAGGAGAAGCGCTCGATCAGATCGTTGGCCGGGTCCAGGATCTGCCCCGGAGCGAAGTTGACCCCCACCCCGGCCGGCTGGAAGGCCACCTCGGTCCCCTGAGCAACCGAAATGACGCCATTGAGCCCGCGGGCAATGCCGAAGGTCACCAGCGCCCGCTTGAAGCCGGCCTCGGTATAGTCACGCCCGGCCGCATCCAGCCAGCCGCCATGCGCCAGTCCCAGCAGGAGCAGGATGCACAGGCTGAGCAGCGATTTGCGGAGCATGGACGGCATCGGCACCTCAACCCGGGACAGTTCAACAACCCCGAGGTTAACATGCCGCTCCCGCCCCTGTATTGCGACAGCTTTCACCGTTCTGGTGGATTCGGTATGCTCACGAGGCTTCATGCACAGGCAGAGACCATCCAGACGATGCCCCTTCCCCAAGCCGACATGCCGGCCGCGCCCCTGGTCCGGGCCCGCGGGCTGAGCAAGCTCTACGACCACCACTGCGCCGTTGACGGGATCGATTTCCGCATCCCGCGCGGCAGGTGCTTCGGCTTTCTCGGCCCCAACGGCGCCGGCAAGACCACCACCCTGCGCATGCTGATGGGCCTCACCCCCATGAGCGCGGGCGAACTGACGGTATTCGATCTGCCCCTGCCGGCAGCGGCACGCGAGGTGCGGCGCCGGGTCGGCATCGTGCCCCAGGCGGACAACCTGGACCCGGATTTCAGCGTGGAGGAAAACCTGCAGGTCTACGCCAGCTACTTCGGTCTGGGCGGGGCCGACACCGAGGCCCGCATTCAGCGCCTGCTGGAGTTCGCGGCCCTGACCGAGCGCCGTCGTGCCAAGACCGAGACCCTCTCCGGCGGCATGAAACGCCGTCTCACCATTGCCCGGGCCCTGATCAATGATCCCGAACTGGTGATCCTGGACGAACCCACCACCGGCCTCGATCCCCAGGCCCGGCACATCATCTGGGGCCGATTGATGGAACTGCGCCGCCGCGGCACCACCCTGGTGCTGACCACCCATTACATGGAAGAGGCCGAGCGCCTGTGCGACGAACTGGTGATCATGGACCAGGGTCGCATCCTCGACCAGGGCACAGCGAACGAACTGATACAGCGCCACGTGGAACCGGAGGTGATCGAGATCCGCGGCCGGGGCGAACTGCTGGAGCGGCTGCAGCCGGAGCCGGACTGCCGCATCGAACAGATGGGTACCAGCCTGTACTGCTATACCCACAGTTCACGCGATCTGATGCAGCGGTTGCAGTCGGACCCCGAGCTGACCTTCATGCACCGGCCCGCCGGTCTGGAGGATGTCTTTCTCAAACTCACCGGCCGGGAGCTGCGCGACTGATATGTTCGACTGGCGACTGCCCAGCCTGCGCCGCGACGCCCTGACCGTGCTCAGGCGCAACCTGCGCGTGTGGCGCAAACTGCTCGGCCCGGCCGTGGCGATGAACTTCGGCGAGCCGCTGCTGTACCTGCTCGGCTTCGGCTACGGGCTGGGCATCTTCATCGGCCAGATGGCGGACATGCCCTATCTGACTTTCCTCGCCTCGGGCATCATCGCCTCCTCGGCCATGACCACGGCCAGCTTCGAGGGCATGTATTCGGTGTTCACCCGCATGGTGCCGCAGCGCACCTACGAGGCACTGCTGGCGACGCCGCTGGAGATCGACGACATCCTGGCCGGCGAAATGCTGTGGTGCGGCACCAAGGCGCTGTTCAGCGGCATCGCCATCCTGGCCGTGGCCAGCCTGCTGGGAGTGGTCAACGGCTGGCAGGCCCTGCTGGCCCTGCCGGTGGTGTTTCTCACCGGCCTGTGCTTCGCCGGACCGGCCATCATCATGAGCGCGCTGGCCTCCAACTATGATTTCTTCAACTACTATTTCGTACTGGTGGTCACGCCCATGATGCTGCTGTGCGGGGTCTTCTATCCCATCGACAGTCTGCCCGCGCTGATGCAGGGCATTGTCCAGGTGCTGCCCCTGACCCATGCCGTGGCCCTGACCCGACCGCTGGTTGCCGGCCAGGCGGTGACCGACGTCGGCCTGCACCTCTCCGTGCTGGCTGCGTATACCCTGGTCAGCTACTACCTGGCCGTGGTGCTGGTACGCCGGCGGCTGCTGGTGTAAAAAGAAAGAGCGCCACGGAATACACGGAAAGCACGGACAAATCCGAGTGTGTCACTGTAGGTTGGGTTAGGCGCGGTAGCGCCGTAACCCAACGGGCCTTGGTCTGAACGTTGGGTTACGCCCTACGGGCTAACCCAACCTACAATACTGTTTGAGATTCCCCGTCATTCCGGCGCAGGCCGGAATCCAGAAGCCGCCGTGGTCAATGGATTCCGGCCTGCCCTGGAATGACGAGTCCCAAGTCAGGCGGAACCCCTTCAGTTTTTTACAATCATATTTTCCGTGTATTCCGTGGCCATTTTCAAGAATGCAAGGACGCCCGATGAAGCCCTATCTCTCCGCCGGTGTGGTCGTGGTCCGCAAAGCCCCGGAGCAGTTGCTGTACCTGCTGCTGCGGGCCTACAACTACTGGGATTTCCCCAAGGGCAAGGTGGAGCCGGACGAGACCCCGCTGGCCGCTGCCATGCGCGAGGTGAACGAGGAAAGCGGCATCACCGATCTGCAGTTCGACTGGGGCGAGCCCTGGGTCGAGACCCGGCCCTACGGCCGGCCGCTGAAGATCGCCCGCTACTACCTGGCCCGCACCGGGACCGAACACATCACCCTGGGGTTCAACCCCGAACTCGGGCGGCCCGAACACCATGAGTACCGCTGGGTCACGGCCGGGCAGGCGCGGCGCCTGCTCACCCCGCGGGTGTTACGGGTATTGGATTGGGCGGAGGGGATTCTCAACACCCGATGATGACAGTTCACCTGCAGGGGGCAAGGCCGCTGCTGCAGACAAGCCCGGAATCAGAAATAGGTCTCAGTGATGCGCTGATGCACCTTCGCCAGCCCCAGCTGCAGGTCATCGATCAGACCATGCAGTTCATCCTGCGCCAGCTTCTCCGGCTTCACCCGCAGCACCTTGCGCTGCAGCGTGCCCAGCGCCTTGAGCGGCTTGTCGTTATGCGGCAGGTTCTGCAGACAGTTCTCCACCTCGCAGCTGGTGTGCACAAAGGCACGGGGAAAACGTCGTTCCTGCAGCAGGAAGCGCAGCACGTCCGGCCGGCGGACCCGGATACGCATGGTGCGCCGGTACATCTGGTAAGCAGTGAGCGATTTCAGCACCGACATCCACTGGATGTTCTCGAACGGGGTCAGATCCTCATGCGTCTCGGGCAGCAGGGTGGCGGAACGCACGTCGATGATGCGGGTGGTCATGTCGGCACGTTCCAGGTTGCGCCCCATGCGCAGGAAGTCGTAGCCCTCGTCGTGGGTCATGGTGCCGGCCAGCAGACCGGTGATGGTCTGCGCGCCGAGGATGATCCGGCGCAGGTAGTCATAGCGATTGCGCTGGGCCAGCGACTGGCCGGCATCCTCGCGGGCACTGAGATAGAGTTGATTGACCTGCTCCCAGGCCTCGCGCGGAATGATGTCACGGATAGTCCGGGCATTTTCCCGCGCCAGACTGAGCGAGGTCAGTATGGAACTGGGGTTGTTGAGGTTGGTGATCAGGAAGCGGATCACGCTGCGCTCGTCGGCCTCATGATAGTGCGCGTTGAACACCTCGCGCGTACCCATGATGTCGATGATCGGCTCCCAGCCCAGCCGCACCCGCCTGGGCAGATCGAGCAGCAGATTGGTATTGACGTTGATCAGGCGCGCGGTATTCTCGGCCCGCTCGATATAGCGCGCCATCCAGTAGATGTTCTCGGCGACGCGGGAGAGCATGGTCATGAGGACGCCTCCGTGTCGACGATCCAGGTATCCTTGCTGCCGCCGCCCTGGGAGGAATTGACCACGGTGGATCCCTTGCGCAGCGCGACCCGGGTCAATCCGCCTGTCGTCACATGGGTCTGCTGCCCGCTGAGGATGAAGGGCCGCAGATCCAGGTGGCGCGGCTCGACCCGGTTGCCGACCAGGGTCGGTGCCGTGGACAGGGTCAGCATGGGTTGGGCGATATAGTTGCGCGGGTCACGCCGGATCAGGCGGGCGAACTTGTCGCGCTCCTCGTTATCGGCCTGGGGCCCGATCAGCATGCCGTAGCCACCGGACTCGTTGGCCGGCTTGACCACCAGCTTGTCCAGGTTGTTGACCACGTAGTCGCGCTCATCCTTGTTGACGCACTTGTAGGTTGGCACGTTGGGCAGCAGCGGATCTTCATCGAGATAATACTTGATGATTTCGGGGACGAAGGCGTAGACCACCTTGTCGTCGGCCACGCCGGCGCCGGGGGCGTTGGCCAGGGCCACCTTGCCCGCCTTCCAGGCCCGCATCAGGCCCGGCACACCCAGCATGGAATCCGGATCGAAGGCCTCGGGATCGAGGAACAGATCATCGATGCGGCGGTAGATCACGTCCACCCGGGACAGGCCCTCGATGGTGCGCATGTAGACGCAATCATCCTTCTCCACCACCAGGTCGCGGCCCTCCACCAGCTCGGCACCCATCTGCTGGGCCAGGTAGGCATGCTCGAAATAGGCCGAGTTGTACACCCCCGGCGTGAGCACCACGATCTCGGGTGCGTCGCCCGGGCGCGGCGACAGCGAGGCCAGGGTGTCGTAGAGTTGGGAGGGATAGTCATCCACCGGCAGGATGCTGTACTGCTCGAACAACTCGGGGAAGATGCGCTTCATTACCAGGCGGTTTTCGAGCATATAGGATACGCCCGAAGGCACGCGCAGGTTGTCTTCCAGTACATAGAAGGCGCCGTCCCGGTCGCGCACCAGGTCCGAGCCGCAGATGTGCGCCCAGATGCCGCGCGGCGGCCTGATGCCGATGCACTGTTCGCGGAAGTTCTTGGAATCGGCCAGCAGTTCGGCGGGAAAGACCTTGTCCTTGACGATGCGCTGCTTGTGGTAGAGGTCGTCGATGAACAGGTTCAGCGCATGCACGCGCTGCTTGAGGCCGGCCTCCACCCGGAGCCATTCGTGCCTGTCGATCACCCGCGGGATGATATCGAAGGGCCAGGCCCGGTCGATGGAACCCTCCTCCTCGGTGTAGACCGTGAAGGTGATGCCCATTACGTGGATGGCCAGTTCGGCAGCGGCCTTGTACTCCTCGATCTCCTGGTCCTTGAGACCGCGCAGATACTGGCACAGGGCCTGGGCCGCGGGCCGGGGCCGGCCACTGGCCCGGATCAGCTCGTCATAGAGCCCCTTGACCTTGTAACTTCCCCAACGTATCGCCATGGCATCCTGCTGTTCCGATTGGGATCGGCATCACATTAACCCGCTGCAAACAGCGATTGCAAGCCCGTTGGATTGTATCGATAATTCGAACGAAACCCGCCCCAACCCTGCACCAGGAAAGCACACGTGACCTACTGTCTTGCGATAAAAGTGAACAAGGGCCTGGTCTTTGCCTCCGACTCGCGCACCAACGCGGGAGTGGACTATGTCACCACCTACGGCAAGATGCACCGCTTCGTCTGGCCCGGCGAGCGCGTCTGCATCCTGCTCAGCGCCGGCAGCCTCGCCACCACCCAGGCGGTGGTCAACCTGATCAACAAACACCTGGAGGACGAGGCCGAGTTCAATCTGCGCACGGCTGAGCACCTGTACGAGATCGCGCACTATGTGGGCAAGCTCAACCAGCGCGAGCAGCATCTGCACGAAAAGGCGGTGGAAAAATCCAAGATCAATGTGGAGGCAAGCTTCATCGTGGGCGGCCAGATCGCCGGCCGGGCGCCGGAGATCTACCTGGTCTATCCCCAGGGCAACTACATCAGCGCCTCTCCGGAGACCCCTTACCTGCAGATCGGCGAGAACAAGTACGGCAAGCCCATCCTGGACCGCATCATCGGCCAGGAGACCAGCCCGGAGGACGCCGCCCGCTGCGCGCTGGTATCGCTGGACTCGACCATGCGCAGCAACATCTCCGTCGGTCCGCCCATGGAACTCGCCATCTATACGGCTGACAGCCTGGAAGAGCCGCGGCATATGAGCCTCAAGCTGGCCTCGCCCTTCTACAAGACGCTGCAGAAACGCTGGAACGAGGGCCTCAAACGCGCCTTTAACCGGCTGCCGCGTTTCGACTGGGAGGACGGCAAATGACCTGCGGTCCCCGCCTCAGGCAAAGGCGGCGCCACACTGACCCTGCACCACCTGGTGCACGAAGCGCAGCTTCTCCAACGCCCGGCCCGAGAGCACGAAGGGATAGGCATCCTCCAGCCCCATGCTGCGGTTCAGGGCGTTGAGCGCAACGCCAAGATAGGCCCAGTCCGAGACCAGATCCTCGAACCGCTCTCCCGTGTCCGCGCCCATGCGGAAACCGTAGTCCTGGGCCGTTTCCAGGGTATCGGTCATATGCAGATAGTGGGCCCAACTCTCGGCCCAGTCCTCCCAGGGATGGGCACTGGCATAGGCGCTGACATAGTCCTGCTGCCAGTCCGGCGGCGGCCCCTGCTCGTAGTAGCGTCCCAACGCGCTGTGGTAATCCGCCTGCTCATCACCGAACAGGGCATGAAACTCATCCAGCCAGGTGCCGCGCCGGACCAGCAACTCCCAGTAATAATGGCCGATCTCGTGCCGGAAATGGCCCAGCAGGGTGCGGTAGCGTTCGTTCATGCGCTCGCGCATCCGTTCCCGTTCGCTGGGCTCTGCCTCCATGATATTGATGGTGATGATGCCGGTACTGTGCCCCGTGATGACCTGCCGCTGGGGCGTAACGGCATTGCTGAACTCATTGTCCTGCTCGGGATCCTCCATGAACTTGAAGGCCAGCCCCCGCTGTGGATCGCTGCTGCGATCCACCACCGGCAGGCCCAGCTGCAGCAGGGTATAGAGCAGACGCCGCTTGGCGGTCTCGATCCTGGCCCAGAGGGTGAGGTTGTTGCCCTCGCTGAGATTCGGGATGACCCGGTTGAGTCGACAGGACACGCAGAAGGCATTGTTCTCCTGCGCCGGCACCATCCAGTTGCAGACATTGTAGCGGCTGTAGTTCGCGCACTGGCGGTAGAGGCCGCCATCGGCCAGCGCCGTCCAGTTGCCGCTGGCCGCGGGCTCCAGCGCGGTCAGAACCCCGAGTCCGGGCAGAAAGCCCAGTGACCGCTCGCACACCAGGCAGCGGTTGTTCTCGAAGTGCAGCCGGTTACCGCACACACAGCCGAAGGTCTTCAAAACGCCAGCCTCTCCCTCTTATTAATCAATGAGTTGAATGAGACGCACAGGACTGCCGACCTCGACCCGGGAACCAAAACCCTGTTCTGCCCAAGGGAACTGGGCAGGATCCTCGATGACATTTTAGAGTAATGGACCCCGTAAAGACATGCCTGCTTCGAGGCACCAACGAGCAAGGAGGTAAGTCAAATGTCCGAACAGCAAACCCTGACCCTGAAACCCGCTCAGCACGACAAACTGGGAGTCGTTCACTGCGGCGTGACCCGCCCGGGCGTGGTCGCCTGTGCCGGCGAGCTCAAGGATATCGGCGACGGCGAGCAACTCCACATCGACCGTGCCGACATCGACATCAAGCGCGACGGCGACGAATACACCTTCACCCGCAGCCACTGAGCGCCCGGCAGGCGGGGCGGACAGTCCCTGCCCGCCCCGCCCGCTTTCCCCCGCCCCGACCGGCTTGCACTCGGCCGTCTTTTTCCGGATAATTCCCGCCTTCAACGCGCCCGTAGCTCAGCTGGATAGAGTACCTGGCTACGAACCAGGCGGTCGGAGGTTCGAATCCTTCCGGGCGCGCCATCTTTCAAGCACTTGCAGCACCAGTGACATCGCGATTTTCCGACTGTGTGCTGTGTGTGTTGTGAACCAGATAGAGCGCCGGTTTCTCGGCCGATTCCACCAGTCTCTCCACCATGCCGACCATGGTCATCGTCTCCGCCGCCGAGTAGTGCGTGGTGATGTCATGATTGACATGACCGAGCAGGTCCTTGCGATCCTCGCGGGACACGCCCGCCTCGCGCAAACGGGTGGCAAAGGTATGACGTAGATCGTGCACCCTCAGGTGCATATTCTCCCCGCGACAGTGCTCCAAACCCACTTCCTGCCGTGCCCGTTTCCAGGCCGTGTTGTTGAGCTTGGTGAACGGCTTGGCAATGCCCCCCTTGTCGGTCCTGCCCCGGAAGACAAAGACAAACTCGGGATGATCGCCGCGGACCGTCTCCACGATTTCACGTGCCACACTGTTGAGGAAGATCCGCCGCGGCCGGCCATTCTTGCTCATCGGCAAATCGAACACCGACCAGCCATTGGGCAGCTTGACCTCGTACTGCCAGCGTAACCCGCCAATCAGTTCTCCCTTGGCATCCCGCTCAGGCAGAACCTCATGCTCGCGGCACCCTGTCATGGTGATGAACCAGGCCACCAGGTAGGCGTGCATGGGCAGGCGCCGAAACATCTCCCGCTGCTGCTGGTGCGTCAGCGGGTAGCCTCCGGACTCGCCCTTGGTAACATCGCCGAAGCGACCCGGCCGTCGCGGCAGCAGCTTGATCCTCGGCGGATGCTGGATCCAGCTCATGCCGTTGTCCTTCCACTCGTAAGCGGCCAGGTTCAGCATGTGTCGAAGCACCTCCAGGGATCGATTGACGGTGTTGTTCTTGCAGGTCTTCAACCGCGCCTGCCTGAACGCCGCCAGATCCGGGTGGTCATTGTGCATCTCGGCCAACGGAACGTGTCCGAGTGCCGCGACCAGCATGTCACAGTGATAGACATCCGACTGGTTATTCCGGCCATCGATGCTCATCAGCTTGGCTGCGGCATCTTCAACCGTGAATGGGTAGCGTAACCCGTGTATGAGACGCTCGAGTTCCTCCTGTTCACGTTTCTGACAGTATTGCAGGGCTAGTTCGTAATTCTCGCAGCCCGTGCTTTCGCGTATGACAACTTTCTTCCTCCGGTACTTGACTGTTTTGTTGATCTGCCAGTACGGGGAGTTACTGCGTTTTGACAATCCGGGATACTTTCGCATGTTTCCTCCATGGGAATATTGCGGTCGTGACCGGACTGTCCGCTGCGCCTCAAATACTCCTCGAGTGCCCAGTCCAAATCAACCTTTCTGTAGAACACCCCCCGCTCGCCGAACCGGATGTCCGTCGGGATCAGGGGCTTGATGTATCGATTGAACAGGGTCTCACCCATGTCGAAGTACGCCGGCGCCCGACAGGCGCGGATGAGGCAGGGCTTGATATGACCCGTATCACCACCGTCAGATTTCATGCTAACCACCTGTAATTCAGAAGATTTCCAAACATTTCACTCAAACACGGCACATCATTTGTCCGTGCTTGTCTTGATTTATCGTTTGGGTTTTAATTATATTAATATCAAATATATATATTTTTTCGGATACTTGACTTCAGGTGGTCATAAATGGGATTCAACATTGATCTGCAACTGCTGGAACATGCGAACTGGCCGGATGACCTGGTCGGGGCGATCGGCTTGATAAAAATGGAAGCCGCGGATGCTGCATTCGTTCCAACCAAGGCGCGAAAGTTACTGACGCGCCATGTCCATCCCCTGCGCCCGGGGCTTGGAATACCGCAGCGCCTGAGACCATTTGCGCTGTCATGGAGTGACTTGAGAAAGCTGGGAGTGGAGATACAGAGAAAATCGGAAGACTGGATGTCGACATGCATCGGGGAGCTACTCATCGAGATGCCCGGCTACGCAAGAACACAGCGCACTCGAGCCTCACGTGCCAACCCCTATTGCGACTTGTGCTGGAGGCCCGCCCTGCGTAATCGAAAATACTGCCCGGAACATGACCCCCAGCATAACGATAGCGCCTATCGGGCAGCGCGTAGAGTGGTCTACTGCGCACTGCCCGAGCACCATGACAACATCGATGCTGGAGGGAGACGTATCAACAACCTCGATGCTCGCATGAAGTTACAGAGGCAGAAAAGACACGCAAAAGAAAACGATCACTGGGAATCAGCGATCGCAGGCAACCAGCCACTCGGCCAATGGCTCGAACAATATCGCCCGTGGCTGTACAGCCATTTGCCTGATCAGGCCAAACGGGATATGGACGCCAAACGCCTGCTGAAATGGCTGGACGCTAAAGATACCCTACCCAGAAGTCTGGCCCAGGCGCGAGAAGATCTTCACAGCGAAATCCTCAGCGATCCTGACCAGCTTACCGGAATAATAAGGCGCGCAGATGCCTGGTTCTGGCTAAGCGAACAGTACAAACGGTACCATCCCCATGGTGGCCGGAGGCACACTCAATCCAACACGTTGAAGAACTAGCGGCACAGCAGACAAGGAATCCCATGGGTTTTCGATTCTGGCGACGCATACAGTTGCTACCCGGCATAACGCTCAACCTGAGCAAGTCAGGCGGCTCGCTTTCCTTCGGTCCGCGGGGCGCGAAATTCACCGTCGGGCCCCGCGGTAAACGCACGACAGCGGGTCTGCCGGGCACCGGGCTGTTTTACACCAGCCAGATGCACCAGGGTAGCGGACGGCAGCGCAACCGCCCTGCCCCACCGCCGAGCGTCCCGGCCCGTGACCGGCTGGACCTGAACTTCTTCCAGCGCCTGTTCACCCCAGCCGGCGAGGAGGCGCTGGTCGACGGCTGCCGCGCCCTGGCTCTGGGTGACGAGGCGGCCGCCCTGAAGCATCTCCGCCAGGCCACCTCGCTGGCCGACGGGGCTTTCCTGGCCGGTTTTCTCGCGCTGAAGCACAAGAACTTTGATAACGCCATCGCCTGGCTCAACCAGGCCGTTGAGAACAGCTCACGACTCGGACGCTATTTCGCCAAGTACGGCATGGCCGCCACATTGAGCCTGCCCATCACCGAGGAGGTCACCGCGCACCTTGGCCCAAACCGGCGCGGCGTCTGGCTGGGGCTGGCCGAGGCCCATCAGGGCAGGGGCGAGATCGAAGCCGCCATCGCCTGGCTGGAGCAACTACGCCGCAAGGACCCCGAGGATATCGTTGCCCGCCTGTCGCTGGCCGAACTGCTGCTGGAGCGCGACGCGGATGATCGCAAAACCGGTCACCGGGTCGTCAAGCTGGCGCAGGGCATCGACAATGAATCCGAACTGCATGCCACCCTGCTGCTGTACAAGGCCCGCGCCCTGCGTGGCCTGGGCATGCTAACACCCGCCCGGGATGCCCTCACTCTGGCCCTGCGGCGCAAGAAGGACCGGCCGGAGGACCTTCTGCAAGCGCTGCGCTTTGAGCGGGCTGAGGTCTATGCCGAACTGGGCCACAAGTCACGCGCTCGCCGCGAATGGGAAAAGCTCTATGCGGGAAACCCGGATTATGCCGGTGTGGCCGAGCGGCTGGGGATCTGCCCATGACAGAAAATGCTCGTTTTCCTCCTCAGAATGATTCGAATCTCAATCCCGACGCCCTGGCCATGATCTCATTCTCCACTTCCTCCCAAGCCACTTTCATATCAGCATAATCATCATGCCCAGGCCGGGCAGGAATGTCCGGTGCAGACAGGAGTCCCGCGTTGATTGCGGCCCTCTCCAGGTCATCCAATGCTATTCCGGCGCTCATTAACGCGCCATCGGCAACAGGTCGGATGATGCCGTACCGGCTGAGCCAGTGGCGCTCCGGAGTCTGTTCTTCCAATTTCTCCACGGGTTCTGCACGCAAGGCAGCAAGAGACAGCGCTGCCGCAACACGGACCAACGTCTGAAAACCGGAACCGCCGGCGATCCGTATCAGGGCATCCACTGTACTCCAGTGTCGTCCATATTCAGATCGCAGCATGTGCAGCAAGTCATGCCCGGGGTGGGCAGGTTCCTGGGAATTGAGCCACCTCCTCCAGCCTGCTTCGATCGCTTTCGTATTCCGTCTCAATGCTGGCCACAAGGGGATGGCAACACCTACCTCCGACTGCGGTCCGACCTTCAGGAGATCCGCAATCATGGAATACTTGCGCCGGCGCAGTCCCTTGTCGATTGCTGCCACTGTGTCAGGTCCAGGAGAACGCTTGCCATGCTGGTACATGGAAATAGCGATGGGTTGAACGAGGACATCCAGCGCTTCGGAACAGAAATTGGTAATGCCATTAATGCCACGCGAATTGACTCCAGGACGCCGGTGGTATTCACAACCAATGGCATCGCTCGCCGAGGCAAGCGCGTGGAGCCAGCTCTTGGCAGCAAGCACATCAATATCGCTTCGTTTTTTTCTGCCTGGTTTCATGCGAGGAGATCTTCACTCAGGTTACTTACTTGCCCATTTCTGGAGATATCCGCATTACCACGAAACATTATATCAAGATATATCGTAAAAATATAATTTTATTTTTATTTCAGTGATTTTAATATATTTTTCTCTGGATTATCCTGTGTTCTCGATTCGATCTTGCGGCGTCGGTCACCTATCCCAATCCGAAGGCGATAATCCATATGGAATTTCATGTCTACCAAAACCGGGGCCAGCGCCCGCTCCAGGAAGACCGCTACGTGGTCACGCCACTATTCGACGGCACCCTGATTGCCGTCCTCGACGGCCACGGCGGCCCTGGCATTGCCGAGGATTGTGCCCTTGCGCTGCCGGGACTGCTCCAGCGCGCACTCGAGGAGCTGGATCGGGATGAGACCCCGCCGACCGCAGCCTTCCGCCGGGTGATCGCCGAGCTGGTGGCCCGCTATCCCAGTGCGCGGGATGTCTGGATGAATGACACCGGCGGCACCACCCTCTCGGCGGCCTTCATCGAGGATGACCGGATCACCACCGCCGTCCTGGGCGACAGCCCGATTCTGCTGCGGATCGACGGCGAGGACTGGATCGCGCCCGCGCACAATGTCGAGCTCAATCCCAAGGATGTCGCCCGGATTGAAGCCGCCCATCAGGACCAGATCATGCGGGGTGAGCTGCATATCGACTCATCGCATCTCCGTCTCGCCTCCTGGACCGCGTTGGCGCTGACACGAGCAATCGGTGACCGGGATTTCGCCCGCTACCTGATCCGGGAGCCGGAGGTGGAAACGCATCCGCTCACCCCAGAGAGCGAGTTCAACCTGATCCTGGCGACGGACGGGATTCAGGTCAGCACGGATTCCGAGACACTGGAGGCCCACTACACCGATCTGCTCGATCGGGTCGCCGCCGGAGGCAGCGCCGCTGACCTGGGACGGCAGCATGCCAATGACCCGCGGACCTCGGACAATCTGACCATCATTACCGCTTGCCGTCATGGGGACGGCGGATCACTCAGGCTGCCGCTGCACGAACACCAGGGGATGAAATACGCGCGGGTGAGCGACCTGCCCCGGTCCGTACGCGAATCGCTGAATCAGTTTCTACTCGCGTCGGCAGTCCCATCGGTACCGGGAGTGCCGGATGCGGCCTATCCCCAGGATGTGCTCAGCTGGGAGCGCCAAAACGGCATCAAGGTGCAATTCGATGAAGGTGAGGCATGAGAAATGCTCCATAACGAATACAAACTGGACGTCTACTCCACCATTGGCCGACGGCCGATTCAGGAGGATTACTATGTCGCTCAGCCTGTCAGCCTCGGGTTTCTTCTCGGCGTATGCGATGGCCACGGAATTGGGCTCGTCTCTGGTCACGTCGCCGCCCGACTCCCGCTGTATGTCGATCAGGGTCTCAGTCGTGAACTGCCGATCCAGAAAAAAGCGGATGAAGCGCAGTTTCAGGCGATTCGTGAGGAGATGAGTGATGCCGATACGAAGGCTGCGCTGGAGGCGCATCCCGGGTATGCGGTTGCGCGGGAGCGTCAAGAGGATGATGAAATATTTCCCGTGTATGACAGCGTGCCGGCCACTGAAGATGATATCCGCGGCAACTATGCGTATAGCCGCCTTGGCGAACTGAGACGCGAGCGCCAGGATACGGACCCGCTCTATGAGATCCATGATGCGCTGCGGGATACCGTCGCGCAGTTGATCGAGGATATGCGGGGCAAGAAAGAAATAGGTACGACCCTGTCGTTGGCCTATATCCGCGTCGTAGACGACAAGCTCCACGTCCACACGGCCCAGCTCGGGGATTCGATGATTCTCATACAGCCGCCGGACGGTGAGTTAATCACGACGGCGGCGCATAACGCTGCGACGCATGAGGCGGATCGGGCTGAGATCCAACGCCGGCTCGAGGCCATCGGGGAGTCAGGGGATATCCCGCCGGATTTGAGCTGGGGCTCCCTCAGCGACAGTCGTGTCTGGGCCGGCGTGACCATGGGGTCCTCGAGGGGATTGAGCGTCACCCGCGCGATCGGGGATACGATGTGGGACGGTTTATTGATCCGTGAGCCGGAACTGACGGATCACATCGTGCCCCTCGATTCCCTGGTGGTTGGCGTGACCGATGGTGTGCTTGTCGGGGATGCGGCCAAGGGTGGGAAGCCGGAATGGATTTACCGGGAGATCACGCAGCATCTGCTTGCCGGTGAGTCCGCGCAGGCGATTGGCCAATCCCTGCTCGAGCGCGAAGGAAGCGGGGATAACCTCACTATCGTGGCGTATCGCCAAGCCGAAGACGACCGCCCTGTTGATCTGGAGGTGGATGTCTGGACGGCGCCGAATAGGGATCACTATGTCCTCCTGGCCGACCTCCCGGACGAGATGCGCAAGCGTATCGAGGCGATCACGTTCTTCGTCCCGATCATCGGGATACACGGCGGCGATCATGTCACGCACATCGCGCACGTCGATGGACAAGCGCGAGCATGTCGCCTCAAGCTGGCGCTGCGCTATCACGACCATCCGCACAAGGAAGATGATCCATGAGTATATTCGATCGGTTCTACATGGAGGGGTATCAAGCGACCAACCTGAAACCGCCCCAGGAAGATCGCTGGGTCGCCCAGCCGTTTCACCGCGGGTATTTATTGGCAGTGCTGGATGGCCACATCAATGACGAGGTTTCAGACCAGGCCGCAAACCGGCTAGCGCATTATTTTCAACTGGGATTTGAACGTGAGCTGCCCCACCAGCAGCGGACTGATGCCGCATGGCGTGAGGAATTCCTGGCCGGGCTGACGCCGGAGGCTATTCAGGCGTGGATTGCGGAAAGGGGCTCCCCGTCCTTCGAGTTTGATCTTTGGGAAATGGGGCTCGATACGGCGACAGCGGATGACAACGAAAAACGGGATCAAATCAATCAACTTGCGCAGGACTACATGGCGGATTACGCGCTGGCGGAGCACAGGGGAAAATCGACGATCGACGATTCACTGCGGGCCACGGTCACCCAGCTGGTTGAGGATTTCGGTGATTCCACCGCGGGATCGACGCTCTCCATGGCCTACGTTTATCCGACTGAGGATGCCCTGCACATCCATACGGCGCAGCTCGGAGATTCCGCCATCGTCATCCTGACGCCCGAAGACGAATTGCATGTGACGGCGGATCATTCGGTGCATACCTGCGAGTCGGATCGTGCGGCAATTCAGAATGAAATCGACAGGGCGCATTTTGTGGAAGACCACAGGAGTGTCTTTTATCGCGCCCATTTCACGCCGGCTATGGCGCCAGCATACCTGATGAATGACACCGGCGATCTGGGTGTCGGGCTGGCCATGACCCGCGCCCTGGGAGACAAGGAGCTCGAGGGTTTGCTGATCCGCGAGCCTGACGTGCAGGGATTCAGCGCCCCACGAGGCAGCCTGATCCTGGGCGTGACGGATGGCGTGCATGTCGCCGACACGGTGGAGGCGCGCCATGGCGTGTATCGGGAGATCGCGCAGCGCCTGGTGGCAGGTGAGCGCGCCCAGGCCATCGGAGATGAGCTGGCGCAGCGGCCGGATCATGATGACAACATCACGATCGTGGCACTGCACGATGCCTGCCACATCCGAGGTAACACATGAACACACTCGACTGGCTCACTCTAGCCGTATATCAGGCCACCAACCAGCGTCACAGCCAGGAGGACCGCTGGGTGGCGCAGCCGGTGGAGGATGGCTACCTGTTGGCAGTGCTTGATGGGCATGGCGGAAGCTATGTTGCCGATTTTGCTGCAAGCCGGCTCGCCCATTATTTCCGGATGGCGCTTATCCGGAAGTTGCCTTTGCAGCTTTCCGCGCATCAGGCGCGGCGAGAAAAGATCGAGGCAGCGTTGGGGCCTGATGAGATTGAAGCGTGGATTAAAGGTAGGGATCCCGATTATCTCGATATGGATTTGGGATTCACGGGATATGAAGAGGCGGACGAGGCGGGTAAGCGAGCCATCCTGGACCAAGTTGCCCGGGACAATCTGGTCGATAAACGCATCAAACAGCAGCGTGAAAAAGCCATCAGATTGGATCCGTATCGGGACATTCATGACGCGCTTCGAGATACCGTGACTCAGTTGCAATCGGATTTTAAGAAAAGCCATCGAACAGGTTCGACACTTTCCCTGGCCTATGTCATAACGGAAGAGAACGGATTGCTGATATTTACTGCCCAGCTTGGGGATTCGTCCATCGCGATCCTCTCTCCCGAGGGGGAGTTGCGGGTCACGCCCGATCACTCGGTGCAGACATGTATAGCGGATCGGGAGCGTATTCAGGCACAAATCGATGAAGCGCATGAAAGAAATGATTACGACAGTATCCTGTGTCGCGCCTATATCGGTGATCAATATCTGATGAACGGAGGCGGGGATTACGGGTATGGCCTTGCCATGACCCGCGCCCTGGGTGATACGGAACTCGATGGCTTGTTATTTCGCGAGCCGGAGTTGCAGGATTTCAACGTCCCACAGGACAGCCTGATCCTGGGCGTCACCGACGGGGTCCACAACGCGGGAAACCTGGAGGAGCGCCACGCCGCTTATCGGGAGATCGCCGAACGCCTCCGCGCCGGAGAATCAATGGAGGCCATCGGCACCGAGCTGGTCAGCAGGCAGAACCTGACCGACAACATCACGATGGTCGCCCTGCGCCCTGCGCCTGACCCTTGGCCTATCGTCGGGACGCTGGATGTCTGGCAGGACGGCGAGACGGCCTATGTGCTCACGCAGGGTCTACCCGAGGAATACCGGGATGATATCCGCGTTGCTGGTCTATTTGATTGGCGCGCGCTCATCCAGGTGGACGGTGACGAAGGGGTAAAGCTGTGGGTGATAAAACGGTTCGAACGCCGCAAGGCCCTCCGGTTCGAATACAGGACCCATGACCGGAAGCACAGTGAGTGAATGCCATGTCCAGCCAAAAGGGCAACACCTACCTCATCGTCGACCTGGAGGCCACCTGCACCGATGCAGGGGAATTCCCGCGACATGAGATGGAAATCATCGAGATCGGCGCCGTCGCGGTCGAGGGCAAGGCCCTGGCGCAGGTCGGTGAGTTCGAGGCGTTCGTGCGCCCGGTGCGCAATCCGCTCCTGACCGAGTTCTGCACCCGGCTGACCAGCATCACCCAGGCAGAGGTCGAGGCAGCGGATCCATTTCCCGTGGTCAATGACCGCTTCCGGGCCTGGGTGGGCGGATTCGCCAGCCCGGTGTTCTGTAGCTGGGGCAATTATGATCGCAACCAGTTCCTCCAGGACTGCGCGCACCATCGGGTGCCCTACCCGTTTCCGACGGATTATCACATCAATATCAAAGCCCGGTTCGCCAAGCGCCAGGGCATCGGTAAATCGGTCGGGATGAAGAAGGCACTCCAGCTCGCGGGCCTGCCGCTGGAAGGCACTCATCACCGGGGCATCGACGATGCGCGGAACATGGTCAGACTGATGCCATACATCTTCGGCCAGGCCCGGTTGGGGAGGCAGAAATCATGACGCTGCATCCCCTGCCCCAATTTCTGGACATCGAGGCCAGCTCACTCGGGCGGGATTCCTACCCGATCGAGATCGCCTGGTCGTACCCGAATGGCGAGGTCGAGGCGCACCTGATCGACCCGTATCACATCCTCGACTGGACCGATTGGGACCCGGCCGCGCAGGCCGTCCACGGCCTGTCCCGGCGCTATCTGAGTGAACACGGCGCGGACCCGAAACTGGTGGCCGGACGGATCCAGGCGGTGCTGGCCGGGCAGCCGGTGTACTCCGATGCCCCTGATTATGACCAGGGCTGGCTGGAGACGCTGTTCGGCGATGCCCTGGGTGTACGCAGTCCGGTCCGCCTGCACCCGATCTGGGTACTGTGGCCTGATGCGCGCGGCGGGCGGCTGCATGAACTTTATGACGCCGCCTGGGCCGATGTGGCGGGTCAGCCTCACCGGGCCGGGACCGATGTCCGGCATCGGTTGGCCTGGTACCGGCGGGCGCAGGCGGAGTTCGCATGAGCGCCAAAATCCCTACCACTGGCGTCGCCGAGTACATCACCGACCTGGCGCGCCAGCACAGTGTCCGCTACGTGCGTACAGCGGGTGACGCGATGGCGGATGTCATCACGCGATTGTCTGATGACGAGGTGATAATGGACGATGTGGAATTGCTGTTGCTGGCGTTGGAGCGAGCCGGCGTTATCGCCAGCAAGGATGTTGTGCCGCTGCACGTCAATTATCTACGAGAGAAGTTCTGCCGGGACGAGTTCGGAGGCTCCCGGTGAGCCTGCCCTGCTTCCTGGATTTCGAGGCCAGCTCCCTGAATCCGGGTTCCTACCCCATTCAGGTCGCCTGGTCGCTGCCGGACAGCCGCATCGAGTGCTGGCTCATCTCGCCAGCCGGAATCGAAGAATGGGATGACTGGGATTCGAATGCACAAGCCATCCACCTGATCCCCCGGGATCAGCTGTACACCCATGGCAGGCCGCCGCACGAGGTCGCGGCGCGGATGAACGCCCAGCTCGGCGGCCGGATCCTCTATGCCGACTCGGGCCTGGACCGAATGTGGTGTCAGACGCTGTTTGAGGTGGCAGAACTGAGCCCGGTATTCGCAATCGGAGACTACTGGCGCCTGATTCACGGCCTCATGCCCGCCTCGGTAACCCGTCGCCTTGGCTGGGATGTGCAATGGCGGGAAGCGGCCTGGCAACGCGTCGCCGGCAGGCGGCACGATGCCGGCAACGATGTCCGGCAGATGATCGAGTTATACCGAATGGCGCTCACGCGCCATGGAGGATCGCAGTGAAATTGACAGATGAGATGTTTTTCGAGCGCTTTCCGGCATTCTTCCGAAACAGGGAGGAAATCACCAACCCCAGACTGGTCCATGGGGAGCTGGCGATCGATATGGGGTGGCGACCTATTGTCTGGGCCCTGCTCGAAACGCTTGAAGCCGATTCAGCGGATATGGGGCTTGACCCTGCAAGCCCGGAGTATCCGGCTGTCGCGCAGATCAAGCAGAAATTCGGCGGTCTGCGCGTGTATCTGAGCAGGCTTCCGAAGGGTTTCTACTTTTACATCCAGCATGCAGAGATGTGCAGCTTCCGCACCTGCGAGAAATGCGGCAAACCTGCGCGCCCGGGCTGGCTCAATGGCACCGTGCTGACACTATGCCTCTCATGTCGTAAGGATGAGCGCGAGGCATGGGGCGACGGTGAGTGGACCGAAGCCGGCCACCTGAATCTGTATCCTGAGTAGACCGGACATGAAAATCCAATACGCCTCGGACCTGCACCTGGAATTTGGCGGCCGCAAGGGCGAGTTGCTGCTCGCCAGGACCGACGCCGATGTCATCATCCTGGCTGGCGATATCAGCACAGGCGTCCAGGGCATCCTCTGGGCCGGCGAGCTCGCCCGGGAGCGTGGCGTGCCGGTGATCTACGTCCCCGGCAACCATGAATTCTATGGCCGGGTGCATGAGTACGCCCTCAAAGAGATGCGTGACGCCGCCAAGGAACAGGGCGTCCATCTGCTGGATTGCGATGAGCTGATCCTCGACGGGGCTCGCTATCTCGGTGCGACCCTGTGGACCGATTACCGGGCCGACCCCGAGATCCGCCAGGGCCTCGCGATGCAGGAATGCGAAGACATGATGAATGACCACCGGCGGATCCGGACCCGGATCGGGAATCGGTACCGGAAATTCCTGCCCAAAGACGCCGCGGACCTGCATATCCGGGCCCGCGAGTGGCTGGCAGAGAAGCTCGCCGAACCCCATCCGGGTAACACCGTGGTGATCACCCATCATGGCCCGGCCCCGGCCTGCCAGTGCCCGGAATACCCGGTGGATGCACTGTCCGGCGCCTATTGGTCGGATCTCACAGACCTGTTCAACCCGCAGGCCGCGCAGCTCTGGATCTATGGCCATACCCACGGGAATGTCGATACCTGGGTCAACGGAGTGCGGCTGGTGTCGAATCAGCCGGGGTATCCGGGGGAGACGCCGTCAGGTAAATATAATCCGGGCAGGATGGTAGCTCTATGAGATCGGGAGTGCGCGAAGCCGTGCGAGGCGATCTCGTGCATATTATTGAGCTGTATAGACAGCTGAATCCGCAGGATTCTGTTCTCACAGACGAGACCGCACAAGCTACGTTCGACGAAATAATGGAGAATCACTGGCTACACCTGTTTGTGCTCGAGGACAAGGGCAGAGTCGAGTCAACTTGCTATCTCAGTTGCACGCCGAATCTGACCCGGTCAGCTCGCCCGTTTGGTGTAATCGAGAATGTCGTAACGGATGAGCAGTCTCGAGGACGGGGGTTTGGCAAGCGCGTCGTTAAACATGCGCTCGACGTCGCCTGGGGCCACAGTTGTTACAAGGTAATGCTGTTAACAGGATCTAAGAAAGATACCACACATGACTTCTACCGGTCTTGTGGTCTTTCTGGTAACAAAAAACGCGGCTACGTTATGTATTATGACACAAGTGAAATCCAACGATGAACCGCTGACATTGCTCCAGCCGTATCCCATCGACATCGATGGCGATCTGATCAAGCCCGCCGGGCCTCAGCCCTCAGACGGATAGCGTCAATCAGGATAGAACCAACCATCCAGTTCTGCGCGCGAATAATCCCAGACATCGCTTGCAACGTCATCCCGGATCTCCTGGCGCTCATCAATATACTCGACCTCTCTATCGTCCTCGAACACCCCTCCACCCTCGTCTTCAGTATCATACTCATCATTACCTGAATTGAGAGAACCGAAAAACGAATAATTGACGGTACGCCATTGATTACCGGTAAACACCCCTTCCAGGAACTCGATACTTTCCGGGGATAACCTGACTGATTCACGAACTGCGACAGTCCAGTATTCTACGTTTACGGGATATATCCTGGTGATAATTGAGTTCTGAGCCGCCAATGTCTTGGCGACTGATACCGCCTGCTCTCGAAACCTGGTTACCACGGGATATCCGTTATTCATATCCCACAGAAACTTCCAGGGTTCGTTGTTATCAGTTGGATCATCAGGCTCTGCCGAAGAAACTTCATTACTGGATCCATCGATCCCAAGGTCTTTCAGCAGGAATGCGAATACCTTTTCGATATCCTCTGAATTCCTTGATATCAGGAGCGTTTCGCCCGGCCTGAATCCATTCCCCATATACCAATGTCGCTTTTTTATCCACTCCCTCGAATATTCTGGATCATCAATCATCCCGAGATGTTCCCAGATAATCCACCGGTCATCCTGGGTATGAATCGTAAAATCCGGAAACTTTCGGCTTGTGCGCAGCACACGACGTTTCTTATTGGGGTTCTTCCAGTCTTTCTTGTAAACGTAACCACTGCCTACCCAGGCGCGCTCATATTGATAATCGATCCCCGCATCAAATAGCTTGTTGGCAATAACACGTTCAGCCTCGCTTCGAACAAGCTCGCCACGCTTGTTTTTTAACTTCAACCCCTCATCGAAACCCCAAAGCTCAGGTTCAGTAACGGACTGCTCTGACCGTTCAACAAACGCTTTATGCGCTTCGGCATTATCTGCTGCTTCAATGATCTCACGCCCTGCCTGCACTTCCCTCTCGAAGCAGATCCCGTTTTCAATCATGTAACCTTTTGTGACTAGAGCTTTATGTTGATCTCTTTCGCAACCCTCGTTGATCAGCGAGAGCCCGAGATCCTTGTCGTGGAGATCGGGATATTTTGATAGGTCCGAAAGTATAAACTTGTCTGCATCCTTATCCGGGTAGTAATACTCAAGCATACTTTCAGTGCCTTTGAAGATGCCGCTACCACCGACATGGAAAGGGATCCCCAACAGGGCTTGGCCAAGGAGAGTCTTGGCCAGCGCATCACCATTATCAGCGTGCCGGCGAAGCGCGCTTATCAGTTTTCTGCCGTGAGACTCATGCCGGCTGATTTCTTCCTTGCACGCTTTATCTCTAGCCTCAATCTGCTTTTTCTTATCCAGTTCACCGTAGAAATAAATCGCCAACATCCCCGCAATGAACCCAAAGGGTGGGGCAATTAATGTAAGAGCGGCAACTATAATGATGGAGACAAGTTGATACATGTACCTGGCGCTTCTTCAGTATTTTGCTTATGCCAGAAAACTATTCGCGTTTATGCACTGGAGCTAAATCTTATTCTCCATCCATACCAGGGCATGTCAATGCGTCAATCCTGGCCTGGAGACTATCCTCCGGCCAGCTCACCATCCTCACCGGATCCCGCTTGAAATGCGCAGGCTGACCGTACCAGCCACGCGCATTCCGCGCGGCTGCGATATTTTCACGCCCACAAGCCATCGTGGCTGTCGCGACCCCGACATCGAGATAGTCCCCGATTCCATGCGTCATTTCCATCACATAAGGCGTGACCGCCTCAATATCGCCCCCGGGCGAAAGGAAGCACTTACCCAGGCGGGCAATCAGTGTGACGTCGAGCCGGTAGGCATACAGTGAAGAGCGGAGCTTGCTGTTCGGGTAGTTTAGCCTGGAAGCCCCTCGCTGACACTCTCAAGCACGTCCTCGATCTGTCGGATGCCCTCAGGGGTAGCCAGCCGAAACATTGGCGTCGCCCCTCCCAGCGCCCGATTCGGCTTGTGCAGCCACCGAACCGCCTTCTCCGTCTCAGCCAGCACCTCGCGTGCCCGGTTGGCGAGATTGAGGATGTCATGCAGCTTCCACTCCGCCTGCGAATCGAGTCGGAACGCCTCATCATCCCGGATGCGCGCCTCAATGTTGGTCACTGGCATACTGAGCAGGCTCGCCAGCTCATCCACCGTAAACCGGTAATCCCGCATCAGCACCTCGAGGGGATCGTCGCACACGCCCCCAAATCGATGCTTGACCCGAGTCTTGGCTGCCGTCTCGGGGCTGAACAGGCTCATATTCGCATTCGTTTTCCGGCCCGAGCGGACGGCCTCATGATCGAGCTCCTGGCGCACCCGCTTCATGAGCATGAGCAGGTCCCCGCCCTGGCTACGAAACTCGCGCTGGACTGGAGATCCTCGAGATCCAGTCCGGCAGTTTCTGCGGCCCGACCGGATGACCCGTGGCGGGGGCCTATCGCATACCATTGATTTTCATATGTTAATAAGGTCATCCGAATACCGCCGGCGATGCTCTGATGCCAAAATATCACATATTTGCTATAATTCTCTTCGCACTGACCGATAACCACAGGTAGGGGCGCCGGTGAAAGACTCGTGGGATCAGGATAGTCAGGCGGAATACGAAGCCTGGATCCACTCCAGCGCCACGACCACATCGCATAAGCGCGCCTGCGCCCGGTTGTGGTCGATTCTGAAGCTCGACATTCTCGTCAACGGGCCGGTGGAATTGACGCAGTGCCAGTCGGTTCAGCGGCGGGATGGAAAGACCGTGCAGGTTCACTGCGTGACGCGTACCGCAGTGGCCATGTGTTTCGCGGTATGCGAAGACGAGGTCCACCTGGTCGTAATCGGTCCGTACAATGATTCCCGGCTGTGGAGTGTTGCGAAGCAGCGAGCACAAGCGTGGTGACGGCTATGTCCAAAATCGATTCGGCAATTAACCAGCTCATCCAGGAACCGGAAGCCAAGGAAGCCTTTGATGAACAGGCGGCGATTATTCGCGTGGCTCAGATGGTCAGAGAGTGGCGCAAAGCAGCCCAGATCACACAAACCGAATTGGCGGAACGAGTGCATACCACGCAGACCGCTATCTCGCGACTCGAGTCAAGCGATAATGAAAGCCTGCCGAATCTCGGCACCCTGATCGAGATTGCGCACGCGTGCGACCAGCGGCTTCTCCTGGGCGCGGAAGGTATTAAGCTCGAGTTCGCCGAAGTGGAGAAGAACGAATCGAGCGACCACCATGACGGCAACCTGGTTGCCCTGTAGTGCCGTGCTTTGACTCCAGCGCGATACTAGGTGCGATCCTGTCACTCGTCGGGTCGGTCCTGCTGGTCATTCCGGCATTGAAGGCCAGCGTGTTACTGCGTGACTCGGTGAAATTGTCTCAAACAGCATCCCCCCAAGGCCAAGCCGGTGAACCATCCGGTGGGCAGAAAACCAGTCCTATCGACACTGGCATCCAAATGACAGCCAAAGCGATCGAACGCGATGCCAGGGAATGGACGCCACTCAATCACTGGCTGCTCATCGCGGGCATCGTTTCGGTGGTGGCAGGCGGAACGATTTCGCTGATCGATGCGCTGTGCACGAAGTAGGCGTATTCCCTGACTCTGAACCCACCCCGATGCTGGCGCCCCGCGTTCGCCTAATTCAAATAAACAATAACGGAAAATGTGATGGCTTTCGGATTTATTTATGTGCTGGTTAATGACTCATTACCATACTTAAAAGTCGGCAAAACACAGCGTAGTCCTGAGCAGAGGGCAGCAGAGCTATCCTCTACCGGTGTTCCAACTCCATACAAAGTCGCATATTCCCGTTATGTAGAAAATTGCGATCAGCTTGAGCTTCAGATACACAGGAAACTCAGTTCCAAACGAGTGAGCCACAACCGGGAGTTTTTTACTGAAAGCCTTACAAATGTTGTCGAACTAATAGAGTCTATGGCATCACCACTACAGGAATCTGATGAATTACCGCAAGACTGGAACCCGCTGGACTACATTAAAGATCTTGCATATTCAAGGAAAGAAGAGGAAGAACGATGCATTGACGAAGAAACCCTCTATCGAAATATTGCTTTGAAATACAGAGACAGACTGTTTTCTATTCTCGAACCTGTAAATGGAAGCATAATTTCAGATGGTCTCGAGGTACATTTTGAAGCATACAATGAACATGACGAATTCGGTATATACATTTATTATCGGCTACCAGAATTACCAATCTTCGCTACATTGCATTATATGGATGCTCGCATCAGTTACGAAATGCTTCGATGGAGCGAAGAAGATTGGTTCTGTATACATATCTTCGGTGAATCCAAGTACGAAGATGGAATGATAGGGCTCGATGATGAAAATGACCTACCTGACATAAACGTTATGGCAAAGTCAGTGCTTGATAGATTCGAATGGGCTACTGCATCAGAGGTAGCACAGCGTCGAAATCGATTGATGCCGATACCTGAGTTATTAGAAAAGACCTGGATAAAATATGAGAATGAAAACAACTCTCGCCCTGCACCATCACCCAAGCATGAGCTAATAATAGATTTTCATGAATTATCATGGCCAAGCGAATATGCAAATCAAGCTGCTACTGAGATCGCATCACAATTTAACATACCTGACATAACAGTCCGATCATGGAAGAAAGCTTATTTAGATGAGGATATACCAGAAGAAGTGGTAACCAAATTAAATTCATGGCTGCAAGAGCAGTGGTCTCCCAACCCATAGCTTGCTGGCTTTTCACTAATGAAAAGCGCAGCTATATCGTTCGGGAAGTTTAGCCCGGGAGTCCCTCACTGATTCTCTCCAGCACCGCCTCGATCTGTTGGATGCCCTCACGGGTAGCTAGCCTGGAAAGCGGCGTTTCCCCGTTCAGCGCCAGATTCGGCTTATGCAGCCACCGGGCAGCCTTCTCGGTCTCACCCAGCACCTCGAGTGCGCGGTGAGCGAGATTCCGGATGTCATGCAACTGCCACACCGCCTCGGAATCGATCCCGAATGCCTCATCATCCCGGATGCGCGCCTCAACGGCTGACTTGGAGACATCAAGCAGGCCCGCTACTTCTTCCAGCGTGAACCGGTAATCCCGCATCAGCACCTCGAGGGGATCGTCATCCACGTCTTCAAGTCGATGTTTGATCCGGGTCCGTGCCGCCGTCTCGGGGCTGAATAGGCTCATATCCGCGGCCGTCTTCCGGCCCGAGCGAACGGCTTCATAATCCAGTTCCTGGCGCATCCGTTTCATCAGCATGAGCAAGTCCCCGCCCTGGTCGCGGAATTCGCGCAGGGCCTGGAGATCCTCGAGATCGAGGCCGGCGGCTTCCGCGGCCCGGCCGAGGGCAATCAATTCATCCTGGGAGTGTGAGTCTGTCATTTCGCCTTGCCATGTTTAGTATTTCAAACATTTCACCACCTCACTCCCGGTATGTTTAGAATACTAAACATTTTGCATGTGAGCGCGGATCCAGTCCGCCAGCTCCGGTTCCTCGAGATTGCCGGCAGCCAGGGCCTGGATGACCCGCACCACCTCAGCCTCATCAGCGATCAGCTCCTGGCCGTTCAGCTGGAGGAAGATATCGATGGCGACCAGGGCGGCCCGCTTGTTGCCATCCGGGAGGGGGTGGTTACGGGCCACACCGTAGCCATAGGCCGCGGCCAGTTCCGCCAGGTCCGGCTCACCATAGGCAGCCAGATTGGTGGCGCGCGTCATGGCCGAGTCCAGCTTGGCGTGATCGATCAAGCCACTCGTGCCACCGTATTTCAATAGATCGGTGTGACAGACAGCCAGAGTATTGTCCGGGATCCAGTTCCAGCCGCTCATAACGGCCTACTTCGCCAGCTCACGCAGCGCGTTATCGAACTTCTCGCAGGTCCGGTCGAATGCCCGCATCGCTTCATCGAGCGCATCCTGTTTCGCCTTCAGCGTGGCCGACGGCTCAATCTTGCAGTTCTCGAATAGTTTCGAGTGGGGCACCTCCCTGTCCGGATTTTCGTCGAACCAGCGTGCGAACGCCGCCTGCCGATCGCGCTTAGCTTGATGGTCTGCCTCGGTGATCATCCCCGCGAATGTAGGATGGGCCTCATAATAGTCGTCGACCACCTGCTCGAATGCCTGGCGGAGTGCGTCAATAGTGGCGCCATGAAACGGCCAGATACCAGGAAAGTTTGTGACGTGGCCGTGGTAGCATTGATCTTGTTCATCGAAGTCGATGACGATGATGGCCCTGAAATTCCTGTGTTCCATTTCCATGGTGTCCCCACACTCACCATCCAGATATGCCCGTACATCGTGCAGGTCCTCCATGCGCCCTGTCAGCATCCGCGAGAGCGCGGTCTGCCCCTGAAAGAGGGGTGCATCGTTGGGCTTTTTGACCCACTCGAAGGCCGCACGTCTCGATGGCAGCAGGATGCACAGCGCCTTGTGGATGCCCAGGATGTAACTGATTCGCTTCAGCGTATCCGGTTCGAGCTGGCTGGCCGTATGCTCCGTTCTCCACTCGAAGAAGGTATCCTCGGGAGGGTCTCCGAGCAGTTTCCGCTGCTCCGCACCGCTCAAGCCCCACTGCCCAGTGATGGTGAAGAAGCCCTGGAGCGCGGCGGTCGCGACGCGTTGTGGATCCAGTGTCGATACGTCCATAGTTGTGGTCACATCACTCCATGCTCCAATCGACCGATCAGGTCCAATACCTCCTCGGCACCCGCATCCGTCCTTATATACTCCAGAGGCGTATCACCGCCGAGAGCCCTGGATGGCCGACGCAGCCAACGCCGGGCCATCCTCCTGTCACCTTCAAATAGCTGTATTGCGGCGCGATAGATATAGGCGACTCGGCGCAACCGGTCAGACATGCGCACCTCCTGTGGCACGGCAATTTGGAGTATTGAATATCACGACCTCGACGATTTCAAGACACCGAATTCAATAAGAAATTTCTGATAATGCGCCTTATCAGAAATATTAAACTCTGTTAATTAGAACTCCCGGATTGTATGCAGCGTCGTCTTCAAGTCGTCGACTGGGACGCCTACTTTATCAGCGACCTTCCGAGTCGTATCGGCATCAAAACAATTCAATGACAAAAGTGAGCAGAATTTCCCGGTATGCCCCGACAACTCGATGCGCTTTTCTTCAATATATGCATCGTCATGCCCCTGCTCGATCAGGGCCTCCAGAATGAGTCTCGCGATGTAGTTCATGCCTTTTCTCCTATCCACCTACCCTTCATGCATATTATCTCAATTTCTGAGCCCAAATTCCAATTTTTATATTGTTTTTCAGTATCTTATTGCGTATTATATATAACGTACACCATCGACATATGCGTAATTGATTAATATATATACTCGTCACTTCTGTCATGAATCTCGGATTTTCCCCCTCCAGTAGCGAGACTGGAGGGGGATTAACGTGGTTAAAGCAGCACATTCACTACAGGCTAAGGTGTCAGCTGTACAGGGGCATGCTGGTTCATATTTTCAACAGACCACTCCCGTATAACTGCCGCGTTAGGCACCCATCGGTCAATCGACATCTCAGCGAGGGAGTCCAATGCCATTACCGCAAGCGCAGCTTCTGTCAGCTCTGAATCAAACGCCCGCAATCCATCAAGTGAATATGAATGCGCCTGAGGCGCATAAAGTGCAGTCAACAGTGCTCGTGCTTCCCTTCCACCACCGGTATCGGTATGCCCGACCAGAATGAGCTGTTGCAATGCTGGTATACCCGCCGTACGTATCCGGGTGGCACGCTCAGCGAGAAAGCGGCGTTTTTCTTCAAGTGCTGATTTAATGTCTTTCATGATGATCACCTATGCAGTTTTAGACACACAGAACATGATGAAGGTTTTTCATATGATATAAGACAAGGTCAGAGTGTATGTTTTCCCAATACTAAGATTGGCGGCTGCAACCCGTTAGTATAGCATGGTGGCTCATACCCTCATCACACTTCACCATCCTAAAATAGGAGTACCTCAGCATCTGACCTACCCTATATAATTAAAGCTACCTCTTCATCACATTCCTCATATCCTATTATCTACATCATTCACCACATTGTTACCCTTGACATTGCCCCCAATTGGAAAGGTAAACATCATTCATATACACCAGCGCAAAAATGACCGAATCAGGATTTAATACTAATTAATGCAGTTACTTATAAATATGAGGACGGAAGCCAGTTCAGATGCAGACTATTAAGTGCGAAACCGAAATTCCAAAAATTGGCATGATTCGGAATTATTGCAGAGCGGCTACATGAATCGCCCCGGGTCTGGTAGGCAGGTGGCAACGATATTCTCGCGCTGCGGTTTTCCCTGTGCGTCGGTCTTGACCACTGCAGGCGCTTGTCCGGTTCAGGGCCGAACAGTTCCGTCGCCAACTCCACAATGGCTTACACCTGATCAGTGGCGGTACCTGAGAAACCGGCATCGATCTAGTCTTGCGTATAAGAAATATCCCCCTGTCGAGTTCATAAGGTCGATCCTTTGATCCATGTCCGCGTACATCCGAAGTATTTACACCTGCAGCGAACCGACACGATGGCCTGCAACCGATTTTTCCTCGATTTGACCAGACCCAGTGGCTCACGGGTCCGCGGGTCGAGATTGATCTGGAAGTGCGGGTCCGCTTTCTTACGGGCCGACGCAACGACATCCTGCAGGCGTTTTCCCTATGCAGCGATACTGATCTCGGTCTCTTATTGCACATCACGACGACAGACCCTCTTCAAGTTCAATATGCCATTCCCCGGAGCCGGCCTCGGAGTTTATGAAGGCATGGAATGATGAAAGGTCCAGGTGGAGCGCAGCGCAGGCAGTGTGCGAACAATGCTTTGACCGACCGAAAGGAATGGCTATGCTGTTCACCCGGCCGGCACCGGGGATCCGGGAGCGGCGACAGCCGCAATGCCCTTCACTGATTTTCATTGCGTCGTACCTTTTCGTTTCGTCGTCAGTTTGGGGCTCGGTCTACCCATCCCCGCAGCGCGCTCCCTGGGAAGTGTCGGCGGCAGCCGGGACAGATCAGGCAGCGCTGCGGGGTCCTCGCGCTGAGAGTTAAATCAAATTTTTTGCGCCGTTAGCGGAAAACTTCCGCGTTTAGTTTTCGGGATATGGATTCCGGTCATCACGTTCTGGAATTGCGCCTGGCGGACCGGGTCACGATTCCGAGTAGATTCATCCAGCTTAACTTTCCGGCTGGACCATGACCAGATCACTTTCAGGCCGGATGAGCCTTTCTGTTTTCGGGTCCCATAATGGCGTTGCGTCCGGTCGGTGATATGACCCAGTACCTGGGCAATGGTTTCCTGATCCGTATCCGGATCCGTTTTCATCATCTGCGCCATGGCGTGACGATAGACGTAAGGGGTGACGGTATTACGCATCCGGGGGAATGCATTTTTGCTGAATCGGCTCACCGCCATGCCGAACGCATTGGCGTTAGAGATGTTGACCCGCTTTTCCCCTCCGGCGTCACGCACATGGTCCCGAAGCCAGATGAACTCTGGATGCGCCTCCGGATCTGCCAGGGCGAAAGTGACGGAGCGCACTTTGTGGCCCCTGCCTTCGTCGACCTTCACCCCCTCGATGCGGAAGTAAAGCAGGTCTCCATCGACCAATTTTACCGTGACGCCATTTTTCAATTCCGCCGGCCGGCAACCGCAGCAGGCAATCGCGGCCAGTGGCAGTCGGTATTTTTTCGAGCCGGCCGCCGCTGACCACATCCGGTGACGCCAATCTTTCGGAAGCCTCGGCAGCAATTTCTTCTTCGATCCCCGCTCACCTCCGGTTCGCGGCGGTTCCCGCTTACCGATTTGTTCACGCACGGCGTTGGCGGTCTTGAGCGCGGAGCTTTTTTCACCTTTCGGGAATGCGATCAGGGTGCGCAGGTAGTGGGCGAGCATTTTGGCGGCGTACAGCAGGCCGATCTTGTCCTGCACCTGCCATGCATGCCCCATTTTCTCGAACCACACATTGACGCCCCGCTGCGCATCCCACACCAAGGCGGCGCGCGCGACGCAATATTGCTTGTGGCCGGGATGGTATTTTCCGAGTCGCGGCATATTGGGCACGTCGGACATGCCCATGCGGTAATGCTCGATGTGCCGGACCATACTCTCGTAGCAGCGTACCGTGCTCGGTGACAGCTCACGCGGCTCCTTCTCGACGTATTGGTGCGCGCGCTTGGCGACCATATTCGCATCTTCGATCGTGTTAATGTTGTCCGGATTCAGCAATCGGAATTCTGCATTTTCGGATTTGATGCCGAGGTCGAACTTCGATGCCAATCGGGAAATGTTGCGCGATTGGGTGTCGGATGCCGAATTTGTGTTGATACCGTATTCTGTATTGATGCCCATCTCAGTCGTCCTCGGCCCTGTCATGCCATTTGGATGCAAATGGCCCGTCAGAGCCTCCCGGGGTCGGGCCAATTTTACTCGCGTTCCCGCTCGCAAAATCTGTCCCTCCTCCCATTAATACACGATGTGTATTAATGGTATCGGCGATCTAACCGGGTAGTAAATATTGACAATGGTTTCCCCGGTTAGCTCACACCAGATTCGGCATCTTTTTTAAATTGGGTATCGTTAATGGGTGTTGGCATCGAGCGCAGAATGGTGTTTTCGAGTCTGGAGATCGGCACCGGATCAAGTTCAGCGCCTGGCAAAGTGGCCCGTATTGGCCCACTTCGGGCCCAAAGTGGCCCGTATTGGCCCAGTAAGGTGTTTGATGACGGTGCGCTCTACTAAAGTGGCCCGTATTGGCCCACTTCGGGCCCGAAGTGGGCCAATACGGGCCAGCCAACCGACCGTGCAAACAAAAGCCACGAAGGGCGGCAAGAAGGGGTTGTGTTGTTGACGATCAGAATAGCCAGATTCCGGGATTCGGTATCGGCTCGCTGCGGCTGGCCAGTTTGAGGCCCTTAGAAGGCAGCGAACGATCAGCCAGACGAGATACAACAGCAGGATCAAGTGGCCAAAGGGGTAAACAGTAGGTACACGACAATACCAATCCACGCTTGCTTGTCCGAAAACCCCATTTCTTATCCCAATGGCTTGTTAATTATTTTGCTTGGCGGCGGATCAGATCTAGATCCCGATAGGCTGGTCTCCGCCCCTTCTCCTACTGCGAAAAAAGTGTGTCACGTGGTACATTTTTATTCGATAAGGCATATATTTTTATTTTTTATCAGATAATTACTGCGTAAGCCCGAGGGTCGCCGAAGCGTACCCGGCGCCCTCGGATTTTGGGTCACAGCACGCGCTCGTCCTCAGTCTCGGGCATGTGCTCGCCGCAATACGACCACATGCCACAGGGACCGACACGGCCTGGGGCGCCACATTTCACGCATGTGCGCTCGATGCGCTCTTCAGCGGCTTCGATAATCTGATCGAAAACCGCTTCATCTGACAGGCTGCACCCTTGGTAGTAGATTCTCAATCCGCCGTATTTTTCTTTTACATCAGTGATCTGAGGCCAAGCATCAGTAGGAAGATCCATCCGCTCTGCGGCCTCTTCCATCTGCCGAAATGTGTCCTCGAGAACCTCCGCCTAAGCCGGCGGGCACGCAAAGCCTAACTGCTTGGGAATAAGGCGCGGGTGCCGGGTCCGGATTTCCTTTTTCCTCTTTTCCCATGTTTCCTGTTCATCTTTCGATAGCATCTCTCCCTCCATATATACATATCCACGCCCTACGCACGTATGGATCCACACCCAGCATATTATTCCACGAGATTGGCAACCTCCCGGCCGTCAGCCGGGCCAGGGTAGCGACCTCGGCGCGGAGGATCTGGGAGTGACTGGGTATCGGGTTGCCCGCATCTGCGAACCGGCGACGAAACTCCTGAATCACTGCATCGTTCTCCGGATACGGCATGATCTGGCGCTGGGCCGGCGCCGGCTTGCTCTTGTCCTCACCCCCCACTTATCTTCTGTGGATGCGGAGATTGCAGATGTAATCCCAGGCTGTCAGGAATTTCAGCCACAGCGGACAGACTCCAGACAAGGATCACTGGATACTACTTTTGCGCCGAGCGACACTAGGGTCTGCGATCCGGCTCAATGCCAGGGAAGGCGCAGCCCCCGCTCCGGCGGGGGTTTTCAATTTTGGCGTTCGATCACCCGCGGGCTATCCTCGCGGGTGTAATAGCCCACCGGATACCCTTCCCATCCTTCGTCCGGCGCTGGCTCCAACAGGTCCTGTACTTGCTCAGGATCAGTGACTGCCGGATCCAGCCACTGCGCCCAGGCATCGGGCGGCAGAATCACCGGCATCCGCGGATGAACCTCGCCAACGGCTGCGTTGGCTTCGGTCGTGATGATCGCGCAGGAATCAAACGCCTCACCCACCTCCCCTTCTGGCGGCTCCCAGCGGCCCCAGACGCCGGCCATAAAGAAGGGTTCGCCGTCCCTGCGTCGAAAGTAATACTGCAGCTTGCGCTTCTCACCGGTGTCCTTCGGCTCATAGAAGCCATCAGCGGCGATGAGACAGCGGAAATGCTGGAAAGGAAACCGCCAAAGGCGGCTGGTCGTCAGTGTTTCGGCCTTGGCATTGATGGTGGAGTACCGGGTCTTGGGCTGCTTCTCGAACGGCGGGATGTAGGGCCAGTGCAGGGCGACCAGCTCACGCTCACCGGCCGGATCCAGGCGGAAGGCTAGTACTGACTGGCCCGGCAGGAGATTATACCGAGGGGGCAGCGCGCCGACTTCGCAGCGGGCCTTGGCAAGTTCTGCGAAGGGCTCGGGGGGCGTGGTCCTGGCGAAGCGTCCACACATACTGGGTCATAACCGTTTGATTCTTATTTTGGCCATGGTACCCCACCCGCGCCCCGCTGCCCAGGGATTCCCCGTGGTCCGGATAAACTGTATATTTGCACAGTGTGCATTGCCATCCTGTATTTTCACGAAGGCCAGCGGGTCCTAGCCCGGTTCGGCCATCCGGACGCCGTGCTGCCCGTGTATACGCGCTCAGGCGGGATCCGGCTGCTCGCCTGGGGCGAGCCCCGGCGCCAGGGCGTCTTCCCCCACGGCGGCTGGACCCGCCTGGACACCCTGTATGCCGGGGACTGGGACTACTGGTTCCCCATCCCGGTCCAGCTCCCGATCCACAGCTACATGTACCGGGATCACCGCGGGCGCGGACAGTGGACGGACCCACTCATCAAGGGACATGTCCTCCAGGGGCTTGTGGCTCGGGACGGACCCCAGCGTCGCGTGTATGTCGTGACCCTCCCGCCCAGTGAGGATGCTGAGTCGCCCCTGCAACCCCGGGTTGTAATCCGGTTGAGCCGGTGAGGCCACGGATGGCAGCGGCCATGGGCGAGAAACAACCGCCCTGCAGGGAGGCGCCATCGGCGTGAAGCCATTCCGCGCCCAAATCGATATGATTTTTATATTTTAATACAGCGGGTTATGGGCTGGTGCCAGAAAAGGTAGTCTAAAATACAAATGCTGGCAGCAGCTGTGGAGGCGGCTAACCGCCCGCGTAATCGATGCGCGCAACGAAAAATCAGTCACTTACCAAGGCGGGTGACGCCTCCCATTGGCGCTGGCCTGACGTGCGGACCGCCCCCGGTGCCAGAAAAGGTCGTCTAACTGACAACCGGACTTGGCAACAGGGTGCCCGAAGGGCGGCTGGGCCAGGTAAGGGGAGGCAAACGGCCCCGCCTCTTCCCGGCGGATCTCGAGCCGCGGTCACACGCCGTGACCCTGGGGCCGGTTATTACGATTATTATGGATGTCAGCTACCGACCAATAGCAGAAGTTAACGTGGAGGTGAGGGGTGGCTGACGGCTTTCCGGCAGACGACCCTCTCTACCGCCGGGTTGGGCATGGATGTGCTAGAGTTGGCACGACGCGCTGCATAGAGTCACAAGAGAGCAGAGTTTGACGCCTACGCAATAGATCTTTGCTGCTCCATCGACCAGTGCACCCAACGAAATAATGAAAATCGCAAGAAAAATAATTGGACTGAACCACTTGCTGTTTATAAAGATATTCTTGTAGTAGTCAACAGTCCCTTTCTGTGGTCCCGTGATAGGTTGATTTCCGCGCCCCGTCAGCCAACCACCAATTATTTGACCCGCTGCTGAAATGACGGCAGATGTCACAAGCCTTGTAGCTTCACTTGGAGCCTTCTTTGGTGTTTCGGGCACAGGTGGCTCATTCATCGCGATAGCTCCTTAGAGTGATCCCCAACGATCTAACTATGCTGCGCAAACAAATCGCAGCGTAATTTGCGCCGAACGAGCGCATTGTTTGTTTTTATTTCGCATGATTCACTGGAAAATTCCAACGATACCTTTGGCATCTTTTTGCTTGACTGTGTAATAGCTCTATATTCACTCCGGTAGCCGTCAACATTTCTAGTTCAATAAGCATTTTTAAGAATTCTCTGTACTCCACCAGTTTATTAATGTCTGGAGCAACATTTCCACCGCCTTCAGAATAATGCGTGTAATAATTTCTCGCTTTTACTATAGATCGAATCTTGCTTTTCCAATCTGGAACAAACATACTAAATACATCTTTGTGATTGGAAGACATCATTTTTAGCCGTTTAGCTAGAGAAAATTCATTAAAGTACTCTAGTCTCTGCTTGTATGCCTGCTTTACGTCACTATCCAATTCATGCGGTATCGCAGATTCAAGGGCAGGTAAGACGTCTTCCCGATATTTTTCGTCAGGTATATATGTTCCACCATATCTCCTACGGTGAAATACTTCTGCCGACTGTGCAAGCGACAAGAAGGTAGACTCAATGTATTTGTTGGTTCCATAGAGTGATGAAAAATACAGCGACCTAGAGGGGGATACCTCTGCTGCTACCTTTGCCCATGATTTAAGTATTTGCTGAAAGTTTTCTTTGATTACGCCGTAGGGCATAAGTATTTCTATCGGATGAGGGCGCCTATCCGATTGCGGTTCTTGAACAGAAGAATAGTAAACTTGTAGATGAGGCGATATACTCGTGCCATCTTCTCTTGTCTCTATATCAAAATCCCCTACCAGTGTAACTACTTGGGGCTGATTGTATTCGAGAACGCAGATTGAAAAGAATTGAATCAATTCATTTAGTTTTTCTATATAGTATTCCAGCGACTTTGGGGTATCTTTTTTCAGCGTAACCCAAACGATTTCATTAAACTCTATTTGCTCAGTTAGCGGCCCACCGAACGGTATCTTATCGGTACTAAAGCCAAATTCGATTTTTAGGCCCTTTAAGTATTCAAACCCGAATGTTTCTTTCGCCTTATATCTAATCGTAAATGATCGAAAATCGCCATCATCGTGCTCTACTGATACCCCAGATTCAAAGAACCAGCGCTGTAACCCGGGCCACTTTAAAGACAGCTCGCTAAACGCATTCTCTACCTTTGATTGGGGTACTAATCCTCCGACTAGCACATAATTTGCTAAGACAATCCGTTTTTCTATACCGCTACTTGACCATGATGTATTTAGGTCAAAGCATTTGAGAAGTGTAATTTGTTTTCCATCAGATGTACGCCCGTGCAGTACCTCATATTCTCTCGATTCCGATCTTGAGAACGGGAAATGCCCCGGGCTATCTATAGTAAGTATTAGCTTTGCAACGCCATCGTCGGAAATCAATCGGCCAGCGAGTTGAGTATCTGGGTCATCTGGTGACCACCAAAAGCCTTCAAATTCTGGTAAATCTTTCATATTTAAAATCTAACGCCTGGGCTAAGCCGCCGGTTTGGAGCGCCAGCGGAAAACCGTTCATCTTGAGCCCCCTTGTTGGGTGCTTTTCAATGTAAGTCATTGTCGAGCTTGCTCTAGAGCGTTTTCAATATCCTGAATCCACTCACAATCAGTTCCTCTACTTTCTCGTGCATTCCTTATCATTCTTATGTTATTAGCAGTCGTCTCTGGCTCCCACGTCTCTCGAATCGAGGCTAGAGCCATTCCTAACGCAGCTTGAGCTTTTTCAGATTCTTGGGACAAAACATGCACTTCTAATTCGGTCGCATGATCCCAGTAATCAGGGTTTTTACTGGCTAATCGCCTCTTTACCGAATAGGCTACCACCGGAATAAGCTCGATTCTCCGTGGATCAGGGGGTTCAGTACACTCCATAAGCGTTACCGCATTGATCCCAGGGTATGCATCCCTCCAATCCGCCTCAAAACCTTGCAGGTAGGCATCAATAGCCTTTTTCAAGTAGGCGCTGGCTGCTGGACTTCCATTTCCCTTGGCTGTTATCCACTGATCTTTATATACCCGCCCTAAAATTCCGTTTGTTTCGCTGCTTGGTCCATGATTATCGATAATTTCGATTAATATACGCTCGGCTTCTTTGTGGAGCTTTAGCCTATTCAAGGCAAACCCTAACTGCTCCTGTACAAGGATCGTTTGCTTCAGTGGTGGTGCCATTTTATTAGTCAGATCGACCATTCTCTGCCAATCTTTTACTGCTCTGTAAGACAGGAATAGATCAATAACGATAGCTGGGTCAGCATCGACTACATCAATTTCTTTCTCAATAACATCGATCGCACTACTACCTTCCTCGCGCGCGCATCTTAAACGCCCCTTCATAGATTTCGAATATTCAACCAAATCTCTAAACGAATCTGTCTTTAACCTTTGAAGATCAGGTCGCGGCACATCAGTTAATAATTGATATAACGGACTGTCGTCGGAAGGATCACGGCAGGATTCAAGCCTTTCCCTTAATAGTTTGCGTGCTAATTCTGGCTTTTCTGGACACCCATAGTCGTCTAATTCATAGAGGATTGCTCTCAAAGGTGCCACATCAAAAGGCAGACGCATTCCACTACCGGCAATAGGTACGGTGCTATACGGTCTCACTCCATGCCTAATTCCTAACTCATAAAACACATTCGCATTTGCGGTTGTGAGATCCGCTACGGCATATTCGCACATCATGAGGCGCTCAAACATTGGCTTATGTATGATTCCGCCAATTATCTCTTCGTCAGCTCTTATAGGCTCTAAGTTTGCATCCTCTATTGCAGGCGCAATTATCTGATCATACACAGCGTCGAATTCGACAACACGCCCGGTTTCATCAGATTTCCGCCCGAACGGCATAAGCACAAAACAATAAGGCTTCATCGTACCTCTCCTTCACAGAGTAGCGAGATCTTGAAGCCTCTCCTCGCTCCAGTTGTATAGATTAATCCCGTTATCCTCTAATACCTTCGGTTTAGTACCGTTTGTATTGTTCAAGCGGATAGCGTAGACGGGCTTATTATTTCTTAACGTCATTTCAACTTCTTCACGTACCCATCGACTACGATGGGTTCTCTCACCGACGAACACGATTGTCCGCGAAGTTCCACTCATGGCTTTTGAAATCGCCTGACGGATAACGGCAACATCCTCCGTATTCCAGCGCTTCAATAAGTCTTTAACACGAAAATTTAGATTTCTGTAATTTGGGTTCACAGCCCGGCCCTTGATAGTAAGGACAACTTCACGATCAGCTTCTGTGAAGCTAAAAAAACAAACGTTAGGCATTCCAAATCTCCTTAATGAAGCGGTCTATTTTTTTATCGACGAGCGGATCACGGCCGCCCAACGTTTGGCTCTGCGGCTGGTGAAAGTTGAGGCGAAGCCGGAACTGTTACCAGTCCGACAGCAGCCTATTGTTATACGATTTTCCGAGCAGTCCATTGGGTATGTTCCCTTGAAAATGCCGCCTCACTATTTACAACAAACTCAGATAATTGTTGTTCATTCTTTACAAAAACAGACTCACCTTTAATCAATACGATTTCATGTGCAGCCAGCGCGTACGATGAGTTAAGTTCATTGTACTTCTTCGCTTGAACCCAAGTTAGAACGGCACCGGCCGCGGTGGCGATTACCTCTATTGGTAGTGAGCTAGCTGGCTCTTTAATTCGATAGAGCAACAGAAGGACCGCTACCGAATGCAAAACGATTGAAACAATAAACCAGCGTTTTGCGAGGCGCCTGTTCAACTGCGATTTTTCTGAATACCACATCGACTGATTATCCACCCGATCCCTTACATAAGTTTCTAGCCTCTCTGACCAGGGCAAAGAACGAATGACTTTCATCTTCTCAGAAATCGCTTCACCCAAGTTAGGGGTCCATTCTAATACGTGGGATAAGGATCGATTTTGATCAAGAATTCCCTTGAGATCATTCAAAAGCTCTTTTTGTGCCTGCTCTTCTGGAATGTTGTCATCGTATGGCTCAGATCTCATGATCCAACGCCATGTACGAGTTTTGACAGACTCGGCTACAGCGCGGCCGTTGTACCAAATATCTTCTGGCTTATGCACTTTGAGCCAAACTAATATGCCCAATGTTATTAAAAAGAGTGCGGCAGAAGTGATTGCCCCATAAACACTGGTGAGCCATGCGTATGACACAAAGGCTGCAAGAATCAATAAAAAGAGATAGCATATCAATGCGCTAAAATAATGATTTTGTGCTTTTAAAGACGTACTATCTGCAGAGTTATACAATGCAGGAAAATCCTCTTCCTGCATTTCCATTCTGGTGTCCGTGGGTTCAATCATGAGTTTGCACGGCGCATTGGGCGGCTGAGGTCGTACTGATTTGAAATGCGAGAATCGAATGCATTTTCAATTAGTAGTGGCAAGGTTTTGGTATCTAATTTTTTCCAAGGAACAACGGATAACTTAACCTCTTTACTGAGAAGATTATCAATTATTCTTGCGGGAAGATATGGATAGCGGAGTTCGTATTCAGCACGATTATCAACAGATGTCCAGCTCGTTGTTTCGGGGTAGATCGCGCTTTTCTCATTGTCGTGAGCCGCAGTCCAGTTGTTGCCGGGGTTGGCGCCTGGAAGTAGAACTGCTATGACACCGGATCGTTTGTTGGATTTTCCATCGTACATGCTTGAGTAAACTTCCCAGTCAACATGCTTTCTCCCTTTGGTGCCTTGCCCCACCAAAAGAATTGTTACAGTAGAGTCTCCGAGATACTCGTCGCGGATTTTCTGTCGAATTCTGTCATCCGGCAAATCATCTGAAATATCACGGGTATCTACAGATCCGTCGATAAACATAGGATTGTCCTCATTGAACTTAATCAACGAGTCTTTGTAGGCGATATCGCTACTATGAAAGCTAATGAAAACTTTATGCATGATCTTTGCTCATGACTATGAATTTTTATGTATAACAGTTTTGTTATAAGGAATATATATTATTAGTAATAGTGCAGATTCTGCCTATCATGCAATACTCCCGATTCCGCATATTATCGGTACATCCTACCGGGTATATTCACCTAAAATTATATATGAATCAATAGCATTACCTTGATTGACTTACATCTACCGAATCGTAATAGGCCACCATACTTTACCTTCAATCAACTAATTCACAGACATATTGATAATAGGCGGAAGCCCGTTTCGCCTGGCGCGAAAGTCCGCTTAGTGCCGGATCCGGACCTCCCGCTCCTCCTTCCTTGGCATCTGACATACATGTGATTACGGTCCCTCGAGCTCATCTGCCAGCTCAGGGCTATCGATATAGGGGTTCCGGGTGCCCTGCAGCCTAGCAATAGTGTCATTGCGCCATATCTCGTGGGTACTCGGTGGATCATTACGGTGCCACTCGACCAGCATCTCCTTCATCTCGAAGGGGATGGGAAGATCGTAGGCATCGTGGACATAGAATATGGCGCGGGCGATATCACCCCGAACCTCGGTACGGGGTTCGACTAGGTTGATATCCCGATCAACTTCGAAATCGCAAGCCAACAGATGCAGTTCTTCGCCGGGAACCCGGCCAAACGGCAGGTTCCCGCGAGCGCTGTTCACCCCGCCAAGCGTAGGGAAGAGGTTATGCAGATCTGCCTCGAAGTGGTTAAAGGTCTCACCTTCATCAGGATCATTTCGACAGGCTGATCGACTGCTGCATCCCATCGCTTCAGCTGCCCAGCTGGCGGCATAGACATGCTCGATGTTGAGAGGGGCATGGCCACGGAATGCCTGTCCACAGTAAAGGGTTTCGCCGCCACGTGGATAAAGCTGATCCCAGAACCAGATCTCCCGCGCTTGCCTGTAGGAGTCGATCACAGTCTGTTCTGCGTACGCCAACGGAGTAATCAACAGGGAGATGAAAATACCAATCCACGCTTGCTTACCCGAAAACCCCATTTCTTATCCCAATGGCTTGTTAATTATTTTGCTTGGTGGCGGATCAGATCTTGATCCCGATAGGCCGGTCTCGGGCCTCTCTCCGACTGCGAAAAAAGTGTACCACGTGGTACACCCAGATCTTTGGTACACGAATTACACTATGTATATCAATATTTTACGATGAATCTCTGCGGGTTGTCGAGGCGGTGTCAGTAACCTCGGATTCATGTGGAGGATCTGACTCGACACCCGGGATCGCCCCTGGGGATGGGCTCAGATAGCGAGATGCCACCGGTCTCCGACTGCAAAAAAGTGTGTCAGGTGGTACACTCCTGTTCACTCGGACAGATATTTTATTATTTTATCAATATCTTACTGGACTTGTCCGAGGACAATGGATGGTGAACGTCGCCCTCGGATTTTGCGTTCAGTCACGAGATCAGTGAGCTACAGATCCGTCAGCCGTGCCGTGCCAGGGCGGCGACGCAATCCCAGGCTGTCACCAATATCAGCCTGGCGGACAGACTCCAGATAAGGATAACTGGATACTACTTGCGCGCCGAGCGACACTAGGGTCTGCGAACCGGCTCAATGCCAGGGAAGGCGCAGCCCCCGCTCCAGCGGGGGGGGTTTCCACTTCTGGGGTTCGATCACCTGCGGGCTATCTTCGCGCGTGTAATACCCTACCGAATACCCCTCCCATCCTTCGACAGGCGCAAGCTTAAACAGGTCCTGTAGATGTTCGGGATGCGTGGTCGTCGGATCCAGCCACTGCGCCCAGGCATCGGGCGGGAGAATCACCGGCATCCGCGGATGAACCTCGCCAACGGCTGCATTGGCCTCGGCCGTGATGATCGCGCAGGAATCAAACGCCTCACCGCCCTCCCCTACTGGCGGCTCCCAGCGGCCCCAGAGTCCGGCCATGAAGAAGCGTTCGCCGTCCCTGCGACGGAAGTAGTACTGCGGCTTGCGCTTCTCACCGGTGTCCTTCGGCTCATAGAAGCCATCAGCGGCGATGAGACAGCGGAAATGCTGGAAGGGGAACCGCCAGAGGCGGCTGGTCGCCAGTGTTTCGGCCTTGGCATTGATGGTGGAGTACCGGGTCTTGGGCTGCTTCTCGAAGGGCGGGATGTAAGGCCAGCGCAGCATGGCCATCTCCCGCTCGCCTACGGGATCAATCCGACAGACGAGCGCATTTTAGCCGGGGAGGATGTTGTACTGCGGCGGTAACACGAGAAATTCGAAACGGGCATTGGCGAGCTCAGCGAAACGCACAGGTGTGGTAATTTGGGTAAAGCGACCGCACATACATTCCCTTTCGGAAGCCTCAGGTTCAGGTCAGTACATAGACCGTGAAAATTAAGTCAAGAAGACGGCTCATCGTTTACTTTGAGATATGCCTCAAGCGCCAGCCGCACGACCTCAGAACGAGTCGGAATCTTACCCAGCTCCCCTTTGAGCTGCATGCGCTTCTCATCAATCTTATCCGCCAGGTCCGCACTAATACGGACGTTTATCTGCACTCTGTCTTCCATCGGTGCTGCTCACTGCATGACAATTTGAGAAATCGTACCTGTATACATGGACATTGTCTACAGTATTGACAATGGCAAAATTTTATGTATAATGTGTAGACGTGTTTATTTATTTATCAGGTGACAAAATGATTTCAGAGAAAGTTTCCATGAATCAACAGGGACTTAGCCAGCAGCTAGAATGCCGGATCATAGGCATGCACTTTGAAATGGATCTGGATAGTGGACAGCATATACACCGTCTACGTCTGGAACACATGTCTGGAATGATCAATGCCTATATCAAAGCTGGAGATAAAGTGGCGCCCTTAAAGAAGATCAAGCGAAAGCAGTGGGCATCAGTAGTACTACGGAAACAACCAGCACCAATTGGTAATGTTGATTATCGAATTGTCCAACTTCAACTGACCCATGTCAGGACAAATAATACTACTCCGTCACTGCATACCTCATGTGTAGCAAAAGCGGGAGCAATTACTGCATTAACGACTGGCAGCGCTGAAAATAAGCAAGCCAAGATAAAGCGTCGAAAACTTGCTCCTCCGCCAAGTATAAATGGTAACACCAGTAAATGCAGTGTCTGCGGATCTCCTGATGTTTGGCCAAAGAAACACGGCATGTGTCCGAAGCATTATCGCCGCTGGTACAACAAGAACCATCGTGACGCAAATAAACGCCGTGAACAGGTCAGAGAGTGCTATCGCAGAAATCCTGCTAACGCCCTGCTGAGCTTGTACAAAAGCAAGGCCAAACGCGAAAACCGCGAATTTGACCTTGACCGTGATTGGATCCAATCACGCCTGGATAAGGGAAGGTGTGAAGTGACTGGGCTACCGTTCGCCAAAGGGAGGTTTGGGGAAAAGCCAGGTAAATATCGACAAGACCCATGGGCGATATCGATAGACAGGATCGATAACAGGAAGGGCTACACGAAAGATAATTGCCGGATGGTAGTATGGTCGCTCAACCGCGCAAAAGGCAATTATCCTGACGAGGTGTTATTGAAACTGGCAGCAGCATTGGTTAATCCGCCGTTGCTGTAAGTTTGATAGCGAACTGATACTTCCTTTGATATATAGCGCGAGCTCACAGTTGTGCGGAGGGCTGTGAGGATATAGACCAACTGCAACAGCAGTTCTCGGAGTTGATGCATCGGCGATATTCCGCTGCATAACCGCACAGCCGGGTCAGGCTGAAAATGGGCGCTCTCCGTTTCTTATAAAATTCAACAATAACGGTCTCAGTTAGCCAGCACCGAATCATAGAAATTCTCGAATTCAGATTCCGCCAAGGCTGGTGGAGATAACGCAGTCTGGCTCAAGCTCCGCTTCGACTCCAACAACTCATGCAACTTGACATCGAATGACCCGTCTCCATATCTGGGATGTTCTGCTAGCGGATAATAAACCGTCACAGGACGTTTCTGACCGATTCGATATACGCGATCCGTACATTGATCCTCGACTGCCGGATTCCACCATCGTGACAGATGGATCACATGATTGGCGGCGGTCAACGTCAGACCGACACCCCCGGCCTTCGGCGACAGAATCATCACGTCAAACTGCCCTTCTGGTCCATTCTGAAACTCATCAACGCGGGACTTTCGCTCGGCACCTCCCACCTGCCCACTGATCCGAACCGGGGGCCTGTGAAGACGATAACGCTGCTGGAGATAGGGGATAAGGTATTCCTGGAGTTTCAGCGACTCGAGGAAAACTAGCACCTTCTCCGCCTTATTGCTGATTTCATCCAGGATCTCCACGAGTGCCATCAATCGTGCAGAGGTTTCGACCACCTCATCCGTCACACCCTCATTCCCTATACGCTGGGGCAGAAGCGAACTCATCCTCAAGCCGTGCAGCACTTCGAGCATCGCCCCACGTTTACCCTTAGCCTGCATGGCTTTTGCAAGTGCCGCATCATAAGCCTCAATCTGAGGTGTCGGCATTGGGTGCCGGATGACATTACTCTGTTTATCCGGCAGTCCGTCAAGATGGTGCTCTTTCAGCCGGCGAAGCATCAGTGGGGGCTCACCCTCTTCCTGAAGCATTGTCCGCAATTCAGCCGGGACGTCCGATGCATTGCTGGATGGCACCTCATAGGCATCGTGAAACTCCTTCATGGAGCAGAGGAACCCGGGTGCGGCGGCGTCAACGATGCACCATAGATCCGCAAGCCGGTTTTCAACAGGCGTGCCCGTGAGGAGCAATGTAAAATCGGATTTGAGCGATTTTGCGGCCTCAGTCAGTCGTGCGGCTGGATTCTTGATTTTCTGGGCTTCGTCAAATACGAGAACCCCCCACTCCACGGGCAGGAATAGCGAAATTTTGTCCCGTAGTGTCTCATACGTGGTGAGAATCCACTCAGCGTCCTGCAGCCGTTGTTTTCGTTGCGCGGAGCCAAGGTCTGTCAGTTCCTTTAGATCCTGGCCAAACGCCTTTACCAGGCTGCCCAGTGCGCCCGGCATCAGATGGCTTTCGGCCTCATCAGCCCAGTTTTTCAGCAAACCGGTCGGCGCCACAATCAGATACGGCTTGGACCTGTTCCGCGAATGGCCTGCCATCTCCTTGTGCCAGGCAAGAAAAGCCAGGGTTTGAAGTGTCTTGCCCAATCCCATGTCGTCCGCGAGCAACGCGCCCGGACTGCCTGCTATCCAATGTTGCTGAAGCCAGCGCAACCCCTGTACCTGGTGCGGAAAGAGCGTCGTCGTTTTCAGGCCGACAGGCAGACCACCCGCCTCACCTTCCCTGCGCTGGGATGGAGCCTGGTAGCCGAGCTCATCGATATTGTCGATGAGCACAGGCGCAAGTACGGTCTTTTTATCATGCGGCTCGGTCGTGACATTTTCATCCCCGGCGGGTTTAACGACAAGCCTGGAGAGGGTGTCTGCCACCTCTTCACTGACCGCAATCGTCTGGCCGTCCAGCGTCACCTCCCGCTGGCCGTTTGCAAGCGCCTCCTCCACCTTTTCCAGCGCATCAGGGAGTTCGCCAGCCTTGAGACTGAGTAAGGCATTATCCACCGGGATGGCGATTTCCACTTCTTCAGGTGGGAGCCATTGATTTCCCTTCGGCAGCATATAAACGTTTGCCTTGGGCACCCACTCGCCAATAGCCTGTACCCGTTCACTCAGAAATTCCGGCGTCTCCTCGAACAAATCCTCGAGATCTGTTTCCGCGTCGTCTCCCAGTTCCTCCCTTATGGCGGCAAACGGATTAGCAAGAAAGGCCCTGCGTTGCGGCGCGGGCCGGTCCTGTGCCTTCTTGACCGCGGTTAACGCCTTCTGGACATGCTCGGGCACCAGGACATACCAGCCCCCGCCCAGGGCGTAATGATGCCGCACCGTGTCGAGCTCTCGAAATCGGTTGGCAAAGGTGTCATGGTGGGACTCAGGCAGGATCGCGGAGTATTCAGGTGTATCATCCAAATCGACCTCACTCTGAGACGTACGAGTCAGCAGAACCGGGTCGAATTGATCATCCTCCACCATATTGAGCGTCAGGGCATCCGGGCGGACGATATTCATATTCTTCAGCTGATCCCCCACCACCGCATCCTCGGGAAGCAGCAGCCTGAGTTCAGCCCATCGCGCAAAGCGCTCATCCATATCCTTCGGGGGCGAGGCACGGAAATGCTCAATCCCCTTCACAATCGAATACAGGGGTTCATGCAGCAGATAAGTCTTACCGGCAGCTATCAGTACAGCACCATGTCGCTTCAACCCCATGACGGGGCGGCTGTCGTATGTCACAAAAACAGACTTGAGCTCGAACCCGGGACTGGCGAGCAATCCCTGACCGCGTATCTGCAACCGGTAAGGTGCCGGCTCGGGGAGCCCGAGCTGAGCCGCTTCGTCATCATCCAGGTCAGCAACCGCGTCGTGGCGCAGGAACAGGCGGTCCTGGCCCTGCGGCTGCGCAATGCCATCCTCCATACGAGCGAGCAGGGGACCCGGTGTGCCCTGACCCGATGAAAGGTCGATTGAGTGCATGCCCCATTGATCCAGTGGAACCCGCTTGCCTTCCGCCTGCAGCTGAAATTCAACTCCATCATCTTTCACATGCCATGCAAGTTCTGCCATCGATCAGCCCCTGAGATACTCACGTGCGGAAACTGACGCACCGGTTTTACGCCTGACATAACCGGCTAGATTCGATTGCCAGGTCCCGTTCTCGGCTCCCATGTGAGCCCCGTCATGTCTTGGCTGGTTCATGAGTTCCTGGCGCGAATAGCTGCGCTGATACAGACGTGGGCAGTGCCGGTCATCCATCTGCCATACGCGATATTTTCCTGTGTGATTCCATTCGGTAATAACCAGATCATCAATCCGCATCAGCAACACCGCATGATTCGCCTTTGTCCCGTTTCCGGAGACGGTTCCATAGCCGTCCTTGGTTGCCTTGAACCGCTGCCTGGCCAGACGTTCAGCACCCGAGGCCAGCGCTATCCAGGCATCCCGAATGTAGCCGTGACGGAGATACGCCATCCAAAATGCGCGGCGATACCGCCAGTGTCTGTCAACTTCCCGGTCCGTATCCGACAACGCATTGAGGAGGCGGAAAAAGTCTTCCATTGTCTCCTCAACCAGCCATTGCATCATGACCGCGCGGGCAGCGTCACTCACTCCGTACCATTCACCCCGATGGGTACGGGGGTCACCGACATGCTCAAGCAGAAAGTCCCGGATGACGCGTTGCTCGGAATCCGACGGATCTCGCTCCGAAAAAGGCATCAATACGGATTCTATGAGTTGATTTCTGTAGCGAGGGAACCGAAACGCGGCTCCTGCGGGCTGCCGGACAATCGAAAATCGGAACAGCCGCTGCAGCAATGCCTCAGCGTTGTCGGAATCTTTGAGCCACTGGCCGATATGATCCAGCAGCGCGGCATAGGCATACTCAATCAGCCCCCGTACGGCACAGTCTCCAGTAAGGCCGGCCTGCTCCAGTACTTGCTCAGGCTCTCTCTCAGCCTGGGCGAGTTGTTCGGCGAGTACAGTCGGGGCATTTTCCTCAAGCAGTCCGAACTTGTCGACCTGCTCCTTGACAACACGCAGACGGACACCGTCGATATCACTGACCATCTGGCCCAGCGCTTTCCGTACGGGATTGAAATAATCCTCTTGTGCCGGGTACGCGGCGAGAAACGCCCTGATTATAGCGATTACCGTCCCCTGCATTCGGTCACCATAGACACGCCGGAAATAGGTTTCGATAAAGCGTCGCTCGCTGGCGAAGGCCGTTTCACCATCAGCCGAACCCGGTTCAAACAGCAGCCAGGCACCACGCCTTATCAAGGACCGGGGTGCGTCATACAGTTTCTTTGGAGATGGGAGCAGCGCACGCAGCCGGGTTCTTACTGCATCCAGCTCCCACTGCGGCGGATCTCTGGGCTCAACCCGGGCCAGTTTCCAGCGCGCCTCACGAATCGCTGTTTCGAGCGCCGGTGCGGGCCAACTCTCGCTATGCGGCGACGTGACAACCCGGCTTGACAGGCTTTCCTTCAGGCCGGCCACTACTTGACACCCGCCTCTCTCATTTTCTGCACCAGCTGGTTATCTTCATTGGGCGGTGTCATGATGAAACGCAGGTCAATTCGGCGGTTCGCGCTATCACCAGTGGGTACCTCGTGACGGCGAACCGGCCTGCCCTCACCATAGCCACTGACACTGAATACGGGCTGATCCTTCTGATTTGTCAGTCCGGCCAGTACCGGGTTGTCATCCACGAGTTCGTGATAGGTGAAAATCGCCCTTGCCGCGGACAGATCCCAGTTATCGTCATATTGTGCGCTTCGAATAGGCACGTTGTCCGTATGGCCTTCTATGAATACCGAATCCAGACGCCCCCGGTAATCCTCATCGCAGCTGGCTGAATCGATCCCTTCGGGCAGGTCTCCGGCGGTATAGCACGGGAGGATATCGGACAGCACCTCACCGATCCGGCTCAGTTTCATTAGTTCCGATTCTTTCAGCCACGCCCTGCCCGTCGGGAAGAGAATGGCATTCTCGGTCAGCCTCAGCACGCCGTGCCGCTCATCTATTTCAACATGAATATCGTGCCTCTCGAGCGCCTGCTGGATCCGTTCAAGCATTTCCGCTCGCACCCGCTCGGCATTGGTATACCGTTGATTGATTTCCTTGAATTCGGCGCTGGCTTGCTGGAAATTGATCACGAAGGCCATCAGCGTAATCATGAAAACAAACAAAAGCCCCGCCATCATGTCGCTGACGGAGATCAGATAGCCCGCCCCGTCATCCTCGAATGTGGTATGTTCAGCCGGCCGTTTCACCACTGGCCTCCATCACTTCGCGCAGTTCTTCGATCCCCTCGCCTAGCTCCTTCACTGCGCCGGAGAGATCACGGACGATACTGCTGGCATGCGCATCGAGCTGTTCAACGAATTCACGCATCGATGAGGTGTAGCGAGAGAGGCCGTCGTCAATCTCCTGGAAGGTTCTCCCCAGGGAATTATCCACATCCTCGAACCGGCTCTGGTAGTCATCCCATGCGGCCTTGACGTTCTCCTGCAACTCGGCGAGATTTTCAACCGCCTGTCCGATCGAATCCGTCGATCCGGTCACCTTCAGCGCCGCATCCTGCAGGGCGGCACTGCCTTCCTGTACCCGGTCGGCCGCGGCAACGAGGGGATCCGCGGCCCCGGTGAGATGCTCGTAGGCTTCCTGGATCTCGTTTACCAGCTCACCAGTCCGGTCCAGGATCTTGGCGGTATCACCCGTGATGGTGCCGATATCCTTGGCCACCTCCGAGAGTTCGTTGACACTTGTCACCAGATTGTCATTCAGGCTCCGGACGGTCTCGGCGAACGCCTCCATTTCGGTACCGGCAGCACCCTGGATCGAGTCGGAAAACTGACTGACCACCTCCTTGAGCATGGCCTCATTGGATGCCCCCTGATCGGCCCGCAAGCCCTCAACCGCCGAAACCAGGCGCTCCATCGCCTCCGACATCGGGGCCTTGACCTGCTCCTCCAGCACCTTCGAGATCGAGAATGCCAGATCATTAGAGAAGGCTGCGAAGATGCTCGTTTGTTGCCGGGCTTCCTTCAGGCTCTCCCGCGCCAGGTGCTCAGGGGTCACCCGGGACAGACGATTATCCAGCTCGTTGACCCATTCATTGATCAGCCGGTCGAACCTGTGTACCCAACGCTTTTCCAGAGCGGAGAACAACAGGGAAAAGAACAATCCGACAATCGAAGTCATGAAGGCCAGGGATGCGCCGCCGAGCAACCGCTCCAGCGCCTGCTTGGCCTCCTCCACGCCACCGCCAAGGCCGTCACTGGCGAGGTAGATACCGGCGACTAGCCCAACAAAGGTGAACATGATGCCCATGCCCGTCAGGATATTCGGGACGGCACTGTACCAGCGCAGATCCACGATGGGCTGCAGGATCGTCTGCCGGGAGAAATAGGCATCGGCATCCGCGGTATTCCTGACCACATCGGGGCCGTCGTCGAGGTCAGGGTCGGGCAGCAGCAGGGTTTCCGAAAACTCATGCCAGGCGTGCTGAAGCATGGATGACTTTTTTATCGCTTCATCAAAGGCATAGTATTCAGCCGCAAAGCCTTCCTCGCCCTCTATTGACTTGAGCCGATCACAGGCTTGCTTGAACTCCCGAACCGTCGGCGCTATACGAGCACGGAACCGCAAATAATTGTAGAGGGCGACGAGCGCGATCAGTATACAGATGAGCGCCACGCCCTCGAGGGTGACGATGGCATTCGCCAATCTGTCCAATAATTCCGCCAGATGCTTGGTAGACATAGTTTAAACTTATAAAATAAAGGGGATTTTTGCCACGACGACCTGTCCAGGCCCTTGGGACGGGCACACCTCTCATGTATCGGCGTCGATTTCGCTCGCTTCAGGAAATTTGAAGCCTGCATTAGGTATAAAAGTATTCACGCCATTCCCTGGCTGCAGCCCCTTGACCTGCGCACAGATCGCCTCGATGACAGGCTCGTCCAGGGTAACCCATATGACCGCGCCGCTGCGATGCTGGTAGGCGACCGGGCGGGGCAGCGGCTGCGCCTCCTCCAGCACCCAGGCATAGACCCACTTCTCCACCTCGCCGCTGCGAAGCTGGGCTTCATCGATCCTGTGCTTGTCCAGCGCGGCCAGCCGCTCGTCTAGTGAGAGCGGCCCCAGCACATCCACGATCCTCGTCACCCCGACCACCGTCCCGCTGCCCTTCCTGATTAGGGCGATCCAGCCCCGCGTGGCGGTCCGGGAAGAGCGCATCTCCCAGATCTTTTCGCCTTCCAGGATGCGCTCGATGTGCGGCGAGTCGATGACCAGACCGCTTTTCAATACCCCCTCGGGCCGCGTGGCCAGGGTGCTGGTCCGGCTTTCGGCGCGCTGTACCACCTGTGCGGGGATGTGTGCCTGCGGATCCGTGATCGGCATACCCGAACTCTCCGATGCCTGGGCAGTGGCGGCTGGCTCTGTTTCCGCAGTGGCATGTGACTTCCGTTCCGAAAGACAATCCAGCAACCGGCCCAGCGCCTCGAGGTCCCGGGCGTCGTAGCAGATACCGGCGGGCTCGTCGGCACCTTCCCGCACCGGGAACGCCTGGTAATTCGAGCTGGCGAAATATTCACTACCCGTCTTCCGATTGCGGGCCTGGGTGATACCGTTCTCACTATCCAAACAGTCAGGCTGGGCCGCGTCGGGGTGGATGACCACCCTGAAATACTTCGGCATCCCGCCACCATCCACGGACATACCCTGCCTGGGAATGTAGAGGGTATCGCCAGTGCGGCGGGAGACGAACATCAGGACCTTCACATAGCGGTCCCTGCCGTCCTTCCTCAGCTGCACCTCCCAGCCGGCGCGTTCGACCTGTGCAACGATCTGGTCACGGACCTGCCTGCTTATTTCTGTTATTGGCATGCTTCAATCCTGTTCTGATGATGTGAGTTTGAGGTAAGGCACCTGTCCCGCCGGGACCGTACGCGAAGCGGGGTCCACGTGCGCCGGCTGGTCATCGAAGAAAAGGTGTGTCCTGAATGCCTGCAGGACCGGCGCTTTCGGCAGGCCGCCAAGGAAGAAGGCTTCGTCCACATCCACGTTCCACGCGCGCAGAGTGCGGATGACCCGTTCATGCGCCGGTGCATTGCGGGCGGTGACCAGCGCGATGCGCACCGGCCGCTCTTCCGGCGGGAAGCGGCCGTTCATCTTGGCCAGGGTCTTGAGAAGCTTGCCGAATGGGCCTTCGGGGAGCTCCTTTTGGGCGTTCTCCCGCTCGTGATCGACGAATGCCTGCACTGCCGCCTCGTGTCCGTCTCTTGCCTTCACCTCCTGAAAGACGCGTTCCGCCTCGTCGGAGAACAGTACGGCATCCCCATCGAAGGCCAATCGGATGACATCCCGGTCCGGCTCGTAACCTTCTGGCGGCTCCTGGATGACGGCCGCCGCCACACCGGCATTGACCGCCTCCTGGACATCCTGTTCGGATTTGGACAGAAACAGGTCAACGGAATAGGCGTCGAGATAGGGCGCAAGCGAGGCACCGCTGACGAAGGCGGCGCGGGTGATATGCTCATCCAGGCCGTAGGATTTGATGCCGTTGAATATGCGCAGGCCCATGCCAGCATCGTTGCGCGAAAGGATGATGACTTCGACCAACGGCGGGCGGCCCTGTTCACGATACTGGTTGAGCTTGAGGATGGCCTCGACCAGGTGGAAGGCCGTGCCCTGCTTCGGCGGCACGTCCTCGTGGTCGATCTGATAGGCGCGATAGGCATCCAGACCCTGCTCCTCGAAGATACGGTTTTCTCCCTCGAGGTCAAAAAGGGAACGGCTAGAGATGCCAATAACCAACGTATTTTTCAAGTCCACCGACATAACTAACCTCGGAAGACTTTAGAGGTAAGTGATTGAAATACTCTGTCGATATTATATCTAGAATCCGAATACCTAGACCCGATTTCCTTCATCGAAGAAATGATGTCCACAAACTTATCCTGCAGCTCCACTGGCGGCACCGGAATCGGAATCCTATTCATCTGAGCCTGATTTAATTTTGGCTGAGCGCTACCTGAAACATAATCAGCAATGGATTTTCGATTAATCGTATACATCAAATACTCCAATCTTGCATGCTCAGTCTCTCCTAAAACATGCGCGTGGTTATTAACCCAGTATTTTCCCTCCGCAATAAACGCGATCGGTGTAGAGCGTGCCAACAGATTTGCACCGTCCTCGCCTATTAACAAATTCCGCCCTTCAAACAAATAGTCGTCGACGTAATCAATGATTCCACTCGCTCCATAGTATGGATATTCACCAGCCATTTTCTTTCTATCCGCCGCCTTTACAGGAACACGCTTACCATCCAGGTTCTGGACCAACCCACCAAGCGACTTAACCGCCCAACCCATTGGGTTTCTCGTCGGATCTCCAAACATATCGAGAAAGACAGCGCGAAGGAATTGGTCGGCAAGCTGGATGGCCTGCTGGCGTTTGCGGCGCAGGCTGTCGGCCTTGTCGAGGATGGCAGCGATGCGTTTTTGTTCTTTCAGGGGTGGCAGGGGAATTTTATGCTCCCAAAAAACCTTCATATTTACACGAGGCATTTTGGCCCCAGCCACCTGGGCACTTACCCAATTCACAAATGGACGGGAACGCAAATAATAGGCTAGGTACTTCCTATCCAAGCGCTTCTCATCAGGCAATAACGGAACCAGCTCCGTAGTAGCCAATCCCGGCTGATCTGGAAGAACCACTTTGTTCAGATATGGGCGAAGTTTTGAGTACAGTACATGTCTTTCGTCAAACCAGTGCGTTGAATTCTTCGCCGCTGCCACAGGCGCAGATATTTTTTCTAGGATTTTACCGGTCCCCGACTCGATTTGATCAAGATTGAGAGTCCATACGGATTCATCGGGCACCCTCGTCTTCCTTCTCACAGGGGATGCTGGACATACTTCACTTAATGCAACGAACTCTTGCGCTGTCACAACATCGCCTCCAACTCATCCATCTCCCGCATAATCTCTTCCTCCAGCGTCTTCATACGCGCAAGGATCTCCTTCGGCGGCTCGTACTCCTCCTCCTCATACACCACCTCCTTATAGCGGTTGATGGAGAGGTCGTACTTGTTGGCGGCGATCTCCTCGGCGGGCACGACGAACGCCTTGCGGGTGCGGTCGGCGTATTTGTCCGCACCCTTGTTTTTGAGTCGCAGCTCCCGGTATTCCAGCCACTGGTCGAGGCAGTCCGGGAGGTTGTTCTTTTCCCGCTCTTCCTCGCTCAGCTTCGCGGCCGGCATGGGGCCGAATCTGTCCTCGGGCACCAGCGGGGTGCGCTTGTCGTCCAGGCTGCGGCCGTCGGCGGTGAGGTCGTAAAACCAGACCTGGTCGGTGCTGCCACCCTTGGTGAAGATGAGGATGGCGGTGGAGACGCCGGCGTAGGGTTTGAACACGCCGCTCGGCAGGCTGACGATGCCTTCGAGCTGGTTGTCCTCGATCAGTGTCTTGCGCAGCTGCTGGTGGGCATTGGAGGAGCCGAACAGCACGCCGTCCGGCACGATGGTGGCGCTGCGGCCCCCGAGCTTGAGCATGCGCAGAATATGGGCGATGAACAGCAGTTCGGTCTTCTTGGTTTTGACGATCTTGAGCAGGTCGGGGTTGGTGCTGGTCGCGTCGATGGCGCCCTTGAACGGGGGATTGGCCAGCACCACGTCGAAGGCGTCCTGCTCCTTGTCCGGCCAGTGCTCCTTGATGGACTTGTTCAGGGAGTCCTGGTAGTGGATGTTGGGCGCGGCGACGCCGTGCAGCAGCATGTTCATTGCGGAGACGCGCAGCATGGTGGTGTCGAAATCGAAGCCCCAGAACATGTCGTTGGCGATGTGCTGGCGGTAGGGCTCGAGCAGATCGCCGGTGTAGTGGGTGTTGCCCTCCTCGTCCTGGAAGGTGCCCTGCTCGCTCGAATATCTGCGCATCAGGTATTCCATGGTCCGGGCGAGGAAGCCGGCGGTGCCGCAGGCCGGGTCGCAGACCGTGTCTTCCGGCTGCGGGCCGACCATGGCGACCATCAGGTCGATGATGTGGCGCGGGGTGCGGAACTGGCCGTTGATGCCGGCGGTGGTGAGCTTGGAGAGCAGGTACTCGTAGATATCCCCCTTGATGTCGGTCTGGCCGAGGGGGAGCTTGTCCACCATCTCCACGGCGGCGACCAGCAGGGACTCGCTCTTGATCTCCATTTCCGCGTCGGCCATGAATTCGGCCACGTCGCTCTGCCCCATATGAATGGTGCCGAAGTGCGGATAGACCTTGTCCCGCAGATGGGCGCGCATCTCGGTGCCGGGCAGGTTCTTGAAGTTCTGCCAGCGCAGTAGCTGGCCCTCCTTCGTGTCCGGAAACAGCCGCTCGAACGGTTTTTTGGTGCGGGCGGCCTTACGCTCGCTGGCCTGCTCCTGCATGTCGAGCAGGCGGGCGAACATGAGGTAGGAGATCTGCTCGATGACCGTGAGGGGGTTGGTGATCCCCCCGGTCCAGAACTTCTCCCAGAGCTTGTCGATGTCGTTTCTCAGGGTACCGGTGAGCATCAGGCGTCCTCGCTGTCGGACTGCTGGGTTTCGGGCTGGGTTTCAGACTCAGTGTCCGGCTCGTCATCGCCGGGCTGCGCGATGGCCTTGAGGTCGTCGTCATCGAGCAGCGCGGTTTCCACGACCGTGGCCGGGAGCTCCTTCTTCACGCGCACGCCGAGGTCCACGAACTTCTGTACCGAAGAGCTCAGGCTGCGCGAGCCGGTGAGCGTGTTGTTGGCGTCGTCGTAGGTCTTCTGCGCGGTGGCGAGCTGGTTGCCCAGCCGATCCATCTTGTCCACAAAGATGCGCAGCTTGTCGTAGACCTTGCTGGCCTGGTCCGCCAGGGTGCGGGCATTCTGATTCTGACGCTCGATGGACCAGAGATTGGCGATGGTGCGCAATGAGGCCAGCAGGGTGGTGGGCGTGACCACCACGATGCGCTTCTCGAATGCCGAATTGAACAGCTCCGGGTCGTACTGGAAGGCGGCGACGAAGGCCGGCTCCACCGGCATGAACATGAAGACGAAGTCCGGCGAGTTGAGCCCCTTGAGCTTGGGGTAGTCGCGCGCGCTCAGGTCGCTGATGTGCTTGCGCACAGACTGCACATGCTGCTTGAGGAAGCCTTCGCGCTCCTCGTCCGTCTCCGCGGCCACATAGTCGTTGTAGGCCACCAGGGAGACCTTGGAGTCGATGATGACATGCTTGCCCTCAGGCAGGTGGACGATGAAATCGGGCCGCCAGTTCTTGTGCTCCTCGTCCTTGAAGTTGGCCTCGCGCTCGTACTCGGTGCCCTTCTGCAAGCCGGAGCGGTCGAGGATCATCTCCACCTGGATTTCGCCCCAGCTGCCCTGCAGCTTCTTGTCGCCCTTCAGGGCCTTGGTGAGATTGGCGGCCTCGTCGGTGATGCGGCGGTTGAGTTCGTGCAGCTTGGTCAGCTCGGTGCGCAGCGATGCCTGGCTCTGGGTCTGGTTGGTGTGCACCTCCTCGACCCGCTTGCGGAAGCCCTCGATCTGATCCCGGAAGGGCTTGAGCATGGAGTCGAGCGATGCCTGACTCTGCTCCTTGAATGCCTTGCCCTTGGCCTCGAGAATCTCGTTGGCGAGGTTCTGGAACTCCTGCTTGAGCGCTTGCTTCTGCTCGTCGAACTGGGCGAGCTGCTTGTCGAAGGCGGCCTGCTTCTCATCGAGGCTGGTCCTGAGGGTAGCGAGCTCCTCCCGGGCCTTGCTGCGATCGGCCTCGACGGCCTCCCTGGCCTTGCGCGCCTGCTCGAGCTCCTGCCTGAGCTGGGCGATCTGCTCATTGCGCTGGGTGACGTTGCTCTGCTCGGCCTTGACGCCGGACTCGGCCCGGGCAAGCGCCTGCTCCAGCTCGGACAGGCGGGTACGGGCTGACTCATGCCTTTCCGTCAGCGCCTTGAGTTCCGCGTCTCGCTGGTTGGCGCTTTGCTGCGCGGCATCGCGCTGCTGGGCGGTCAGGGCATGCTCGGTACGCAGGCTATTAAGGGCAATCTCGAGTTCGGTGTTCGCAGTCGTTTGGGCCGACAGACCCTCTTCAGCCGCCCGCAAGCGGGCATCGAGGGCGGTCTCGGTGCGGGCCGCGCGGCTGCGGCTGACGAGATAACCGAGCACGGCCCCGATCAGCAGGGCAACAGCGGCAAAGGCAAAGGTTTCGATGGGCATGAAAGCGTCTCCTGGTTCAGCGTTTGCCTTGTTATATCAATTCTTATGCCAAAGCAGGAATGACTTAAATATCATATAATTATCAATTTTACCGCAGGCGCGAATTGTAATATTTGTTACCGAAAATAACAAATCTTACTGATCGTTCGGCATTGCCGGGCTGTGGGCGGACTCCGGCCTGACGAAGGGTTTCAATACCTCGATCAGGTCTTCGATATCCGATTCGGAGAATACCCCATCCAGGCCCTCATTGGAGACGCTGGTGAAGGGCTGCTCATACAGCTTGTCGATGGTAATCGAACCATTGTCGCTGATGTACCCCTTGAGCAGATTGAGGAACTGGACCTGGAGGTGGGTCAGCCTGGGATGCGCATGAAGGAAGCGGGTGAAATGCGCCTCCACCGCCGCCGGATCCATCCCGATCAGCTCGCGGATGGTGGCCTGTAGCCCGCTGGCTGTGCGGCCATAGAAATCATTGAGTATCCCCAGGTCCACCCCCGGATGCTGGGTGAGGATACTGGAGGTCAGTTGATCCAGCTCTTCCGGCTGTACCGACTCGTTGCGGCGGATTTTCTGCAGTACGGGGTTGTTGGCGATCATATCGCTCAGGATCGTTTTGAGCCGGCGCCGGTACTGCAGGGCCTCGGATTGCGACCCCAGGTATTGAGGACGCTCCTGCTCCCGGATTTCGGCGCCGTCCCGCACCCGGGTGGTGTCGATACCGGAGGAACTCACGCCCGCGCGCTGGCGGTACTTCATGATGCCGCGCAACTCATTCCGTACCCATTCTAGATCCTCAAGGCTGACGCCCTGCCAGAATGCTGCACTGCGGAGCCGGTCGATCACGGCATCCTTCTGACGCACGGCCTGGATGTTCACGGCGAGCTTGCTGACTTCGTCGAGTAGCAGCTGTTTGAGGTCGTCGAAGCAACTGGCCGATTCGGTAAAACAGACTTCGAGATCGGCAACCAGCCGATCGAACGCTATGGCATCCTTGTCACGCAACACGCGATTTCCCATCAGGGGGCAATAACCTCGGCCAGGCGGTGCTGGGTATCGGCATCCATGCGCTCGATGGTATCGGTCTGCTGCAATTCGTGGACGGTACGCAGTTCGCGGCGCACCGCAATGCTCTTCTCGGGCAGATCGTTCAGATCCTGGCGGATGAGTGCTGTGGCCAGATCGAAGGCTTCTCGATGATTCTGCCTGAGCGCGGCCTGCGCCAGGCGCAGTCGTGTTTCGAACAGGTGCTGGAGCAGAGATTTGCCCTGCTGCTCGTCGGCCTCCTGATACTCCTCATCGAAGTAGGTGAAATTGGAATAGTGATCGAAAATCAGGAATTCGGACTTGTGCTCGCCCGGCCCGAAGAGATTCTCGCACAAACGCGTGCCGCGGCCGATCATCTGCCAGAATTTGACCAGCGACCGAACCGGTTTGGCAAAGACGAGGTTGACGACCTCGGGAACATCGATACCGGTATCCAGCATATCGACCGAGATCGCGATACGGAAATCATTATCCGCCTGCTTGAATTCATCGATCAAGGCTTCCGCGCGGGGGATCTTGTTATGGATCACCTTGCAGACACGGGCGCCGTACTGGGGATACAGCTTCGAAAAGAGTTTTTCGAGGTGCTCTGCATGTTTCTGGCTCTGGGCGAATATGATGGTCTTCCCGACCAGTGAGCCGGTGGCGTCCTTGATGCCGTTCTGCATCAGGTTTTCGAGAATAATGCGGTCGGTCTCGACACTGAAGATCTTCTTGCCGATATCCTTGCCGGCGATACTGGTGATCTCCGCCTTTTCCTCGCCCAGATCTTCCTCCAGCTGGCGCTTCTGCTCGTCACTGAGTTCAGTGTAGTGAATGCCGTCTCGTAGAAACTCGGTGGTCAGATCCTTGACCCGGAACGGCGCCAGATAAGGCGGATCATTGTTGACCGCGTCTTCCAGACTGAAATTGAACGTGGGATCCTGATCCTCGCATTCGAAGAGATCATAGGTATTGCGCGCAACGAATTTCACAGGGGTGGCCGTGAGGCCGATCTGCAGTGCATCGAAATATTCAAACAGATCGCGGTATTTGTTGTAGATCGAGCGATGGGACTCATCCGCGATAATGAGATCGAAAAAACCAACGTCGAGCTGATGAAAGCGATTCATCATGCCGGGGTAGGTGGCAACGTAGATGCGCGCCTCGGTGTCGATTTGGTTGCGCTCGCCGATTACACAGCGCGGCTCAGAGGGCAGATAGGTCTTGAAGGCATCATCCGCCTGACGCCGCAATTCCTTGCGGTCACACAGAAACAGAATGCGTTTGGCCCAGCCACTGCGCGTGAGCAGTTCGCTGATGGCGATGGCCACACGGGTCTTGCCCGTCCCTGTTGCCTGCACGAGCAACGCCTTGCGACGCTGTTGCTGGAAACGACTGGCAACTGCCTTGACCGCCTCGATCTGGTAGGGGCGACCCGCAATATTCACATCCGGGTTGTGCTGCTCCAGATCCGGCTGGCGGTAATGACGCTGGTACAAGAGATACTTGAGACTGTCGCGGCTGTAAAAGCCGTAGACAGGGCGGTAGCTGTTGTACAGCTGGTCGTCCCAGATAAAGGTCTCGTAGCCGTTTGAGTAGAAAATAACCGGGCGCTGGCCTGTCATTCGCTCCAGGCCATCGGCGTACATGCGCGCCTGTTCCCTGCCCTTCTGCAGGCCCTCCTCACTGGTACGCTTGGCTTCGACCACCGCAAGCGGCTTGCCATTGCCGCCCCACAGGACGTAGTCCGCATAGCCGGTACCACTGCCCGTCGCCTGATATTCGACCGGATGCTCGAGTGTCACCTGCGTCTTGTCGTTGACCGACCAGCCGGCCTGCGCCAACAGGGCATCGATCATCATGCGTCGGGTCTGCGCTTCATTCCATTGTAGGGCATCGACGACCCGGTGACTCTGCTGGCGTGACTGCGCCTGGTGGGACTCACTCGTCTTCTCGGCGGCCGCCCTGGCACGTTCCTGATCGAGTTGATCAAGCAGTTGATCCACCTCCTCCGCCTTACTTTCAAGGGCAGACCTGTAATGGGCAACCGATTGCTTGAGCTCATTCAGCTGCGCTGTTGGGTCGGGGACATCCTGGAAGGGCGCGATGGCTTCCCGACTGAGACCGTGATAACGCATGCCCATATAGGAGACGAGCTGATGTGCGATCTCCAACCCCTGACTGGCGCTCCGTATATCCCCCTGAGCACCGTGCGCCGCATCATTACCGTTCACACGGAGAAAATTAATCCTATGAATCAGCGACCTATCGACAGAGGCCGCAAAAGCTGGGTGTTTGACAAGATCATAGAAGGTCGCGTTCGGCAAAAAGGGGAGACACTCTTCCTTATGGATGATCTTGGTTAAGGCCTCGGCCATGGCACGCATCCGGATCAGCGCGCTGCCGGGGTCGATATACAGCAGAGCCTCCGCATACCTGCCCAGATCGGCCAGTGCGGGCCGGTGCGGCCGGATAAATTCGAAGTTGATCGATTGCATTGCGAGTCAATAAATCACCGTCCCCTTGCGTAGCAGGAGACATGCCAAATCATCAGTCGATTCCGTATTTCTTCATCTTATTCGTCAGCACCGGCTGGCTACGGAGACCGAGCAGCTTGGCGGCCCGGGTCTTGTTGCCATCAGCCCTGGCCAGGGCCAAGGGAATATAATGCCGCGCCACATCCGCCATTAATTTCTCTAAATCAATAGGTTGACTTATTCCACCCAGCGTAGCGCGATTGGATTGGCTGGGCAATACCAGCAACGCATCCTCGACTTCATGACAGGTAAGAGTGGCACTGTCATTCCAGACGGCGGCCCTGAGCAGAGTCGCCCTGAGTTCCCGGATATTTCCCGGCCAATCATGCGCCATGATAACGTTTATTACATCATCATCAATTTTCTTACGCCTATACCCAGGCTGGTCGGAAAGCTCAGAATTAATGGACTCCATCAGTGTCTCGATCAGGGCTGGAAAATCCTCCGGACGGTCACGAAGCGCAGGGAGTTTGATCACACCGACAGCCAGGCGATAAAACAAATCCTCCCTGAAGCTACCCTCCCCAACCTGTTCAGCCAATTCCCTGTGCGTAGCGGCAACAATACGAAAGTCACTATGTCTCGGCTCGGAGGCGCCCACTGGTATGAACGTGTGTTCCTGCAGGGCTCGCAACAGTTTCACCTGCACTTTGATGGGTAACTCTCCAACCTCATCCAGAAACAGTGTTCCACCATCGGCTTGAGCGAAGAATCCATCATGATCTTGCATTGCGCCGGTAAAGGATCCTTTCTTGTGGCCGAACAGCAGCGATTCAGTAAGGTCATGCGGGAGCGCACCACAATTCACAGCAACAAACGGCCCCTCCCGCCGAAAACTTGCATCGTGAATAGCTCGAGCAAAAAGCTCTTTACCAGTGCCGGTCTCGCCCAATAGCAATATCGGTACATCGCGTACCGCGATTTTACGGGATTTTTCAATTGCACCATGCAGCTCTCCTGCACTGGTAATCCTCGCGAACGCCTTGTCTGCAGCCTCTTCGCTATCAAGAAGCCGGTTGAGCCGTTTATCAGATCGACGAGTCGCCTCAAGGCTGAATCGCGCCTCTATCTCGAACGGAAGCTCAACCTCCTGTACGACCTGCTTTCCCTCGGAATTTTGCCAGGACTGTATGCAAATCGCTGGAAATCGTGTCTTTACCAATAGGATCCATACAGCTGCCATCGCAGGCGTACCAGGACTCAGATGCACTACGCGTTGTGCCAGAGGGTATTTCTGCTCCAGTTTTGCAAGCTCACTGGAAACAGCAGGATAAATTTCGGCATATGACGTTGGGGAGGTAAGCCGGAAACGTCGACTCGATATACTCGTGGCGCTGTCTACTCCAGCCGAAAGCCAATCTAAATACGGGAGAGCCTGGCTTGTTTTATAGTTATATATCAGATGGATATGATTATATGAATTACCCGACTGCTCGGCATCCCTAATTGCGGCCATGACAGGCCCCGGGGAGTTACCAGTGACAGCATCCAAATCATGCTGACCTATCCAGCTAACAAGGACTCTTTCCATACAAGATTGATTCCATTAATCATATCAAACAACCCAAGATGGATATTAGTTGCTGTAACTGCGCTCCACACAGCAATAACTATGCACATACATATAGAACTCAATCATCACTATGGATTTTAGCGAACAATTCTGCCAACCATAAAAAGAGCGTCGTCGAGATCGCGCATACTAATATTTTCCCGACCCGGATCATTATTTATCGTATCTACGACTTGCCGCAGAATTCTTCCAGTCCTCCAGCACCACTCCTCATGATCATTTTTTGAAGACCTAAGACATTCGAACTTGTAAGGAGGTTCACTTGGGTTCCTGGGATGCCGTGCCCTGCTTCCCCTTTGGGTATACCCCCCACCCCAGCGAAACGCCAATTCTTCTGGGACCTCACAGGGCCTTGGGGCAAGTTGCTTAAGATACCTGCGTACAAGGAGCCCCATAGCGGCACCAACTCGCCCATCATATATAGGAATGTTATCTGGATCCGCCAACGCATATACCTTAGTCAGGGCCGAGTTCATTACGAGATCCTCGTTATCGAATCTTTCCCAGTCGTCATGTGAGGGACCTTCTTTCAATAGCTTTACACCCTTACTTATCTTCTCACGAAGCACCCCATTCTCACATGACTCTCTGAACCATGCCGAACTAACACCTTCAACCCCACCCCACTCAAGTATTTCCAGGCAAACATGGTGTAATTTGTGATTATTAAGAGACGCATCGACTAGGCATTCTTGCAGCCTTCCAGACAGATCATCAAGCTTTTTATTATTCTCCTCCCGAGTCAGTTTACCCCATTTATATTGTTTGCAAGCGTTATTTAGTGAAGTGCACTTCCATTCGGGCTCACCCTTCGGCGGCTGATATGCATGGTCAAATTTATTCCAAGCCTGTACAATAAATTCTACAAGCCCAACTTCGTGATCTGTCATTTTATCCATTTCGATATTGCCTCGTAAATCATTACCATTGCCAAAGTATCAAGCTCACAATAGCGCTTAAGCTGAGCCTCAATCCGCTGCCGTTCATCTTGGTTGAGATCAGGGTTCTGTAGCTGGGCGTAGGCAATAATGGCGGCGCCACCATTGGCCACGAATTTATCATAGCCTGTATATTCGTCTTCGGCCTGATCTATTGCTCGTGCAACCTCATCATCCAGGAAGATAGGATCGAGCAAGCGGTAGGGATCGATAATTTCCCCACTCTCTTCCCTGAGCCAGGTCCAGCCGGGTGAGTAATTCAAGCTGGGCATTGCCTCGGTGCCGTAAATCGGTTGCCCATAGTGTTCCTCTAGCGAGTCAGACATTGCCAGGATGGCAGGGAGAACCTTCTTAATCGAGCTTCGGCCGTTCGTACCCTTTATGAATACCGTTCTGGAAACAAGCCGTCCGAGATCTGCCAGGCGGCCTGATTCACTGTTCACAAGGGAGTCGATAAATTCACACAGAATGTCCTTATCGGGCTCGTTACGATCTATGCATTGTTGTTTCACTTCCTTCAGAACGGTTCTTTCATGGTCCCACCAATGAACTACAGTGCCAGAGTTCCCCACTGCATCACGTAATGCACGTACGACAGAGCTATTCGGCCAGGTTCCAGGCGTCGCAATCAGACACTCATTAGCATGGCGAAGCTGGCCATCTGCATCAAGCTGATGATGCGAAAACTGAAAAAGAATCATGTCGTTGGGTCGACAGCCGGAATGAAATGGAAGCGCTGGACGGGATGTCTCGAAATCGATGAAGTGCAATGGATACTCCCAGTCACCAAACACTTGTCTAAGGGTATCCATTTCAAGGTGAATTTGATCGCCTTCGCCCCTCGCCTCCATGATCTGCAGGAGATGCCGGTCACTCGTAGAGATTTCTCCAGGTTTCTCCTTGATGGTCAGTTGCGTCTCATCAACATCCTTCATTAACAATATATTATTGGCAATCAGATCATCGACCTTGCGAAATTGATACAGCCCGAATACGGAGTCACTTCTTGACCATGTCGCCTTGAGTGGAGTGTAGGCTTCCTCCATGCAGGCAGCCCAGCCACTGATATTGTCAAGGGTTATTTGCTCTGGCTCACAGTAGAATTCACAACTTTTACATTGCTTTCCAATATAGGGAGGGAATGTTTCACCAGCTTCGAGCTTATCGCCAAGCCAGTCCACCAAGTTTACGAAGTCCATCTCACCGGCGGGCGTCTCGACTGGGTTGGATCGCAGAATTCCAACTTCGTCAGTCACATCGTGCTGACGAAGAAGAGACGGCTGCTGCATAGAAATATCAAACCCATCCCTTATACTCACGTTCAGCCGGCCTCTATCCCGTGTTACGGTTAGGGAAGAGCCCAGGCCATCAATGCTCGATTTCACCGATGTATCCAGAAGCATGAGATGAGGCGTCACTGTCCATTCCGGGTGCGCCCGCTCCAGAACCAGGAGCTGGTAGGCTACGTCGTACAAGTATGGGCGCCACTCACTCTTTATCGGATTATTTTTACCGCGGAAGCTACTTTCCCTGGAATTAAAACCTTTCGCCTTCACTTCGATCAGGTCGATCAGGTTGCCACGCTTAACCAGTATATCGACGCGGATGACGAGATTCCCATGGCGGAACGTCGGCTCGTAAAGGATGACGTCATTTTGTTCGATCAGTTTCTGGGTATTTTTTATTTGTTCCTCGACAGAGGGGGTGGTAATTTCAATACCACCTGGATACATCAGCTTGGCAAGCGCACCCACCTGATGGCCCCCTTCGGCTAGTCCCTGAAGGAATTCATCCTCGCTTTTTGCGTTAGCGTAATTCTTATCAGTGGCATAGTTTAGCTTTCTGGGGCATTCCAGTGCGATCTTGAACCGGCTTTTTGTCAATGTCGTACTCATACAGGGTATTCCTAATGATGTCGGTCAATTAATCCTGCGCCGCCCGAATATACTCACTTTCCACATCCAGTAAATTCACTGAGATAAATGACCTCGCGAAGCGCGGATCTGAGGCCGTTTATTATCGATACAATTCTGCCATCCTATGAGTCATTGTCTTCATAGACTCGCGCAATACATCGGGCTTCATGATCCTGACTCGATCTCCCAGCCCAAGCAACCACCACTTCAACTCTACTGTCTCATTCACCGTGGCCTTGACGATCAACCCGTCCTCGGTCTCACTGATCCGCTGGTCGTTGCTCAGTTTTGTCTCGATGACATGATTCCTGGCTGACTCATGCATCCAAAGCTCAAGGCCGATCGCTTCACCACTCTCGGGAAACCCGAGCTCATGCTGGACAAAATCATCCAGCTTGAAGGAACGTGGTACGCTGGACGATGCCTCCAGATGCTGAACAGATTTCACCCGGTGCAGCGCCCAGCGCCGCGTCTTGCTATCACCGTCAATCCTGCCTATCAGTTCCACTGAGGTATTTCTGTGGATCAAGGCATAAGGGTGAACGGGATAGCTTTTCACATCAGATGCGTGCCGGGATCCTGACCAATAACTCATCTCAATCTGCCTGTCGTCCAGGAGGGCCTGTGAGACGACCTCCAGTACACCAGGCTCCAGCTCAGGGGGAATCAGCCGCAGGCTATGGGGAACGACACGGATCTTGTCGCGCCAACGCCCGGCCCGCTTCGCGCTGGTCTTTCGCAGGACTTCCTCAGCCGCATAAAAATTTGGCTGCATATAAGCCATCGTTTCCGCTGGTAGCAAAGGCTCCAGCAAATCTTTCACCATCTGGAAGGTCAAGGCTGTGTGGCGACCCATTTTGGGTATGCCGAGTAACTCGCGCCCGTACCAGGACCAGCGCCAGGGCTTGGGCTGGTCCTCGTCACAGGAAATCGGAAACCCGACGTGGTCCTCCGCCCCCTGAAGTGACCGGAGATCCCGCTGGATATTCCGCTCACTGACCTCGATCCCGTGGTCATTCCAGAGCCGCCTCTGGATTTCCTCAACCGTGATGCCGCCCTCCTCCTCCCTAGGCAGCATCTGTAATATCAATAACTTGCGTGAAAATGCGTCAGCCATGGCCCAGATTCCGGAAATTTCCCTCCATTTTTCTGGTTGTAGCGACAGTTTTTGTCGCAACTGAACGATACAGTCTCGACACGTTCACGGGAGACAGGTGGGGTATGAAACTGACGACTCGACAGAAGCACGAAATGGGCGTGAAGATGATCAGCGGGTATCTGGGTCAACGGGAGATTAACCACACAGTGGTGGACAAGGATCCGAATATCGATATCCACCTTCCGGATCACAACAAATCAATTAAGGTGATCTGTAATCACTCAAGATCACCCTCAGTCAAGGTTGGGAAGGATTTTGAACCTCTGGAGGGTGTGCTTTACCTTGTGGTTGCTCCCACGGACAAAAACAACCTGGGTTTCACATGCCGTGGCGGTGAAAGGGACGAAATCGAACAGTCACTGATATCGTTCATGACACCCGGGGCCCCGAAGAATATCGACGTGAAAAGTCTACCCGGGATCAATATCGATAGACACGTCCAGAATCGCTGACATACTCACCGGGGAGGGGGGGCTTCCTCTCCCCCTGTAAGCGGTTGTCATTGATAGTCACGTAGACCAGTGCACACTCCCTGCGCATCAGGGTCTTCAATTCAGACACCATGATAGGATCACTATGCCTGTACGCGAAACCAATTATCAGGACGAGGAACTCTCTGTAACCAAGGCGGAAGAATTAATCGAGTGCGGAGATGATTTGCGTCTCGTGCTTGGTCGTCTGGACTGCAATGCGGCACGCGCCCTCGAGGCGTTCAAGGGTAATTCGATATTTATAGACGGCCATCTTCCACTACTCGATCACTGTTCGGCTGAGTCACTGATCGCACTTGGTGGCAACGGCAAGCTCAAACTACACTGGGTGGCCGCTGGCCAACACAATGGCCATCTGGACAAGACTACGGTTCTGAACCTTGCGCGATTCGCTGATAGCGTCAGTCTGGATGGGATTGATGCGCTGGATGTCCAGGATGCCCACATTTTGCAATCTTTCAATGGCACCCAGCTACTCCTGTATCCAAGGTCTATGTCTCCTGAGGTGGCCGATCTTATATCCAGGGCCAGCCCAGCTCTTATATTGGTCAGCATCCCGGAGATTTCCCCTGAGACAGTGCAAGCACTCGCCAAAAGCAGAGCGTGGGATGAGTTTCAGTTATACCTCGAGGACAGCGCGCTCAGTCCCAGCATTGCCTCAGCACTGTCCAGCATCTATGCCGAACATCTCACTCTTGCCTGCACGCATGTGGATGCCGAATCAGCCGCCCAACTGGCCGGTTTTCATGGCACGCTCCGACTCCAATGCCCCACTATCGCCGCGGATGCAGTAAAGATACTCACGGCCTCTAGCGCCGGTCTGGAGTTATCCCTGAATGGCACCACACTCGAGCGAGATCTCGCCGAGGCAATTGCAAATGGCGCCAATCCCTTTGTTCATCTCTACGGTATCAACTCCCTGGGGGCCGGCACCGCGGATGTGCTGAATTCAACGGATAAGGAAGTCTACATCGAGACCAACCTAGGTGAAGTTCTCGATTTCATCTGACGCCTACCTTGCTGCCGAACCAGAATCACGAGGAAACATCGCCATGGGAGAAATTATTGATCTCAACAACGCCAGGGAATCCCGCCGGCAGCCTTCCCACACGCGCACGCCAGACTGCGAATCCAACAACGCCGATAATGCTTCATTGGACAGTGCCACCGTTCAACCCGGGATGGTGATTTTGTTCAACCTGTTGCAACGCGGTCAGGCCGTCCGACTTCCTGGTGGAGCGGTCTACCGGCTGCATGGCAGTCAACTCGAAGCGCGGAGGTCCGAATGCTGGCAACCGGCACAAATCGGTGTCAATGAACTGCTGAGCCAGGTCTGTGGGCTATCGCGCTCCCAGTGGCGGCAAATCCTCGAATCCAGCGACTGTATTCCTCATCAGGATACGCCGATATAAAATTCACTCTACCCACCCCTGTAACGACAGAATGTGTCGCAGCTATCCGCATAATACTCTCCTTGAAATCAGCCTATATCTGACATGTGGCGATGGGGAGAAATATGCACAAAGTCGATCTTTCAGATAACACGCCTACCGAGTCACACTCCTTCAAAACCCTCCTGGAAGAATACCGCGTCCCGATCCAACGCTGGATGCTGCGTATCCTGGTGGATCTACGGGGCTATCATGCGTTCGGCACACTCTGCGGACTCGGCATCGACAGCGATATCATCTTCCATACACTCGAACTCGACCACCTGAACGACCGCGACGTGAAACAGCCCCAGATTCGGGAGGCATTCACAGAACGACAGCGCCAGATCAATACCCTGTCGCCTGAAGTCGAAGGCACTCTCGACCGCAATATCCACTGGCTTGCTCAGCGCCTGAAGCTCACCGACACGGAGCAGAAGATCCTGGGGTTTCTGGTCCTGACCCGGAACGTCAGGGCACTCTCTGAGACCCTGGACAGCCTCGGGGATCTGGATCAGAGCCGTGCCGAGCGGGCATTGGCCACGATCCTGGAACTTCCGCTCAAGGCTATTACAGACAGCTTGCGCCCTGATGCGACGTTGATTGCTGCCGGCCTCATGCGGGTGCCCAGCGGGGAGCAGCGGCCCCTGTACCGGAAGCTGCAACTGCTGGGGCGACTGAGTGAGGCGCTGCTGCATGAACACAGCTCCCCCGCCCTGCTGTTCCGGCATTTTTTCCAGGAATCGACCCCGCCCACACTGACGCGGGAGGATTACCCCCATGTGTCACAGGACATTACCCTGATACACGGTTTTCTGACACGGGCACTGGCACAGGGTCTGACCGGAGTTAACGTTCTGATCCATGGCCCACCGGGTACCGGCAAGACACAGCTGGCTCGGGTCATGGCCGAGTCTCTTGGGGCCCGCCTCTATGAGGTCGCGATTGCCGACCGGGGAGGCAAGTCACTGCCGGGGATCGCGCGTTTTTCTGCCTACCAGCTGACACAAAATCTGCTTGCCAATCAGGATACGGGCCTGGTTCTGTTCGATGAAATCGAGGATGTCTTCCCACCGCAAGGCTTCAACCTCTTGAACCTGATGGGCGAAGAGACCCCGGGCAAAGCCTGGGTCAATGACCTGCTCGAGTCCAACCCTGTTCCCACCTTCTGGCTGAGCAACCATATCGACCAGATTGATCCCGCGTATCTGCGGCGCTTCGACTATGTATTGGAACTCGGGGAACCCCCTCAATCCGTCCGCGCACAGGCGCTGAAACAGTATCTGGCCCCCTACCCGGTGCGCGGCCACTGGCTGGACCGCGCCGCGGCCACCGAGGCTCTGACGCCGGCACATGTCGAACGTGCCGCCCGGGTGATCGACCATCTGACGGGTGAGCCGTCCGAAGTCGTCGAACAGGCGCTGGATCGGATCTTCGGCAATACCCTGGAAGCCATGGGCAGTCGCTATTCCAGCCCAGCGTCCCAACCAGCAGGCCCCATGACCTATTCCCTTGACTACCTTAATCCTGATGAAGATCTGGAGTCACTCGCACAGGGGATGCGCCAGGCGGGACAGGGTCGATTATGCCTGTACGGCCCGCCGGGGACAGGAAAAACCGCCTTTGGTGACTATCTGGCAGAGGTGGTGGACCGGCCCTGTATCCACAAGCGCCTGTCAGATCTGCTCGGGCCCTACGTCGGGCAGACGGAAAAAGCCATTGCCAGCGCCTTCACCGAGGCGCGCCGCCAGTCAGCCGTGCTGATGATCGACGAAATCGACAGTCTGCTGCACCAGCGCCAGCTGGATGGAAAATCCTGGGAGATCAACCAGGTCAATGAATTCCTGACCCAGATGGAGGCATTCGAGGGAATTCTGATCGCCACTACCAACATGATGGAGGGACTGGATACAGCGGCCCTGCGCCGCTTCGATCTGAAAATCCGCTTCGACTACCTCGTCCCTGACCAGGTCCGGCGGTTGCTGGAGCACCTTGCTGAGGAGATAGCTGAAGCCGCGCCCGATGATGACGTCCTACAGCGACGTATTGCCCGGCTGTCGGCCGTGACGCCGGGGGATTTCATGACTGTCGTGCGTCAACTCAGGCTTCGGGGCAAGGCAACGACACGTCAGGCGCTGGTGGACGGGCTGGAGAAGGAGATGGCAGCAAAGCGGCCGCGATCCAATCGCCCCATTGGATTTGTCCGGAACTGACCGGTAAGACAGAAGAAAGGGGGGACATCCGAGTCCCCCCTCCATTCTCAACCGATCATCCGATTCAGATATTGATGCGCCTGAGGAGAACCCCGGTCGACCGAGTGAAACAATTGTACCCCCTTGCGCTTACCCGCATGCTGTCGCGAAGGACACAACGCCCCGCTCGGTCGATATCGACATCCGATATCAGAACAGAAACAGACACGACTCGGAATCCAGACACTCATCGATTTACCCATTCATACCCCCCATGCGATTGAATGAGGTGCCATGGTATCGCCTACCTGCGACAGAAACTGTCGCAGGTAGGCGTATGATGAAGTGGAATCTGGATTGGCTACCGCCCCAGATGTATTTAAGGACGACTGCATATACTGAGTTCGGCATAGACACAGGAGAATGACAATGGAGGATGCTCTTCTGGATTTCCTGCTACGTCATTTCAGCGCCTGGACACTCCTGGTGTGGTGGTTCGTGGGAAGTATAATCATGGTCACGCTGATGAGTGACCGAATGGATACATTACTCATTGCACTATGTCTGTATGTGCTCTCCATGTGGAAAATATTCGGCGTTATATGAAAAACGCCGCCTGAACTGATCGCATTACCATTACTTTGAACTTGATAGAATACGGATTATGGCTAAGGCAATTCTGAAAATGGCTCCCGGTGTCAATTGCTGGGACAACCTGATGCTTGTCGTCCAGTGTGAGGAGGTAAATCTCTGTCGAATCGTCAGGTTAAAGGATCGCCACACGGCACTTGAACTGTATCGTCAAACCGCAATTGCATATTACGACCATCACTGCGGAAGGCTTGTGATCAAAATTGATGGACTGGATTATCCGATGCCATGCAGGGCCTGGATGGCCGTATACAGCTGCATGGATCAGTGGTTTGAGGATTACGTTTTGGCGGTTGAGGGGGTATAAAGGCATGGGTTTTATAGACCGACTGTCACTGGATGTTTTTCAGTCAATTAACCAGCGCGCCTACCAGGAAGATCGCTGGGTCGCGCAGCCGGTTGCGGACGGTTATCTTCTGGCGGTACTCGACGGCCATGGGGGTGCGGACGTAGCCGATCTGGCCGCAAGCCGTTTGACCCATTACTTCAGATTCGGGCTGCAACAGAAACTTCCGGAAAAGGTCGTATCCGAGCAGGAGGGTCAAGCACCCTCAGAGCAACATCTGATAAATAATATCGCAGGAGTACAGGTTACCACTGACCCGGCACAGAACGACCATGGCCGGAATCACCGTAATGCCATCGCACCGGATGATTATGCTGCCAGGGTCCATGAAGCTCTACGCGCCACCATTGCGCTGTTGGTGACCGATTGCGCCCACTACAAGCATGTAGGTACCACCTTGTCGATAGCTTACATCATTTCCGCCGGCGATAATCTTAAGGTATTCACAGCTCAGCTGGGGGATTCAGCAATCCTGGTTCAGACCCCTGAGGGCATACTGCATGCCACGACGGCCCAGTCCGTAATGACATGCCAGAAGGATCGAACCACCATCACGCAAGCGCTCCAGGCAACACAGGCGCGGGACAACCCACCCTTCTGGCATAGGGCCGCCAGTCTGGGCGATCAGTATCTTATGGTTGGCCCCACTGATGAGGACACGCTCGGAATCGCCGTCACCCGAGCCATCGGGGATAGCTGCTTCAATGGTTTGATGATCCGAAGCCCCGAGATTAAGGACTTTACTGTACCGCCTGATAGTCTGATTCTAGGTGTAACCGACGGCGTTCATACCAATGGAACGAAGGACAACCGGTACGCGGCGTATCGCACAATCGGGCAAGACATTCAGGCAGGAAAAACCGTTAAGGATATCGGAGATACAATGGCCGGCCTTCCTGACCTCATTGACAATATCACTATTGTCTCCCTTCGCCTCACAGAGACCACCCATTGAGAGCAATTCCATCGTACCGACGGATTCCATTTTCGGCTCGAATCGAATTGGGTTTTATTGGTTTGAATCAATTTTCTTTAAACGTGGCCTGAATGTATTAACAAATCGATTTATTCTATCGCGGAAGAATGCAAGCAAGTCCTCTCGATTATTCTCGTCAAAAATATCACTCACTCTGACCGACGACAATATCCTGTGCTTGCCTTCGTAGGATTGCCACTCCACTTCAATACCTAATGCACGATCGATTTCTTCTTGCTCAGCTTCCAGTAGTCTATATACGCGATCCGCAAGCTCACCGCGCGTAAATGTAAGAAAAACCCCGGCTTCGTTTTTACTCTTCAAGAAATAGCAGGTAATCCAAGATTGCCCACCTTGCAGCGGCATGGAAAAATAAATATTACCCACTGCATTGGCTTTGGGTATTGGCTGACCCGCATCATCGAGCTTCAATGTGGATAGCAATTCTTTCCAAAATCCGAGATAGAAGTTTTGCCAATCATTTAATTCACGAGCATTCTTTTCTTCTTGGCTTTCATCCATGACAGTCAAGTTATCGGCAGGAACTTCCACTATTAACCTCTTGAATACCTCTGTCTTGGCCAAGACATGAGGCTGTATAAGATAGCCACCGTTCATCTGGTATACCATGACCTCTACCAGCCCGAACGTGAAGTGAAGTGCATGATAGCCCTGAAGATATTCTGCTATGTTGCTGACACCCTCTCTAATACCGTCACCGGCGACTAGCAATAGGAATCGTCCCAGCCTGAGTGACTGAGAGACCTCATCTACAAATTGGCTCTCATCAAGCTCTGGAAATCGCTCTGCAACAATGTCATAGAGCACATTCCCTTTTCGCTTCGTTGCTTTTGATACCTCGCGCTGAAGATCCTCATAAGACCATCGGCTAAGCTCAGTTGCATAGTCAAGAATCTGACCAACCACTTTCCGCCTGGATTCTGGATTACGCCATAGTTTGGCTTCAAGTATGACAAGTTGCCCTCTAGGGGTGGCGTACAATATGTCAATATATCCGACCGATGTACTTAGTTCTCGACAGATCGGAACCAGGTCAGAATATGCGCTATCAACCTCATTTACAGGCAAGCAGCCGGGCTCCTGGAATAATACGTTTTGAAGCCAAACCTCGTTGTACTCATTTTCCTTTTCCGATGAAGTGAGCGGCACCCTCTTTAAGGGAACCACCCCTCCTCCATCAGACACATGTACCGGAACAGCATATTGATATTGATTCATACCTGCGTGTTTCCTTTATAGGACGATCTGTCAAAACCCAGAAGTTGAATATCTATATTCAAAACTCACTCGCGACTAACGCATACTGTCTGTTGTCGTCTAGACGGTTTACATAGTCATAAATCTCACGCAGTTGATCCTGCAAGTAGGCATTATTCCTCCATATCAAAGCCTTGCTAGTATCGGTATATGATGGATCACATGCGTAACAATACGCGATAAATTCTAGAATTTTCTTCTTATTCACAACGGCAACCCACCCACCAAAATCTACCTGCGTACAACTTACTCCAGCCGTTGCAACCCACTCGTGGAATGCACCATTATAAGCTCCTTTAGGAGGCGGGAAGAACGGACTTTTCCGGGCAGGAAGATTGCCATTCCAGTCTCCGCCCTCCCTCGCGAATCCAGGATCTTCCAAACTCCCAATGTATATGTCACATGCTGTCATTCTTTAATAACGGATTCAGTCAACATGTTTTGCGCCGAGCGACACTAGGGTCTGCGATCCGGCTCAATGCCAGGGAAGGCGCAGCCCCCGCTCCGGCGGGGGTTTTCAGTTTTGGCGTTCGATCACCTGCGGACTGTCCTCGCGGGTGTAATAGCCCACCGGATACCCTTCCCATCCTTCGTCCGGCGCTGGCTCCAACAGGTCCTGTACTTGCTCAGGGTCCGTGACCGCTGGATCCAGCCACTGCGCCCAGGCATCGGGCTGGAGAATCACCGGCATCCGCGGATGAACCTCGCCAACGACTGCATTGGCCTCGGTCGTGATGATCGCGCAGGAATCAAACGCCTCACCGCCCTCCCCTCCAGGCGGCTCCCAACGCCCCCAGAGTCCGGCCATGAAGAAGGGTTCGCCGTCCCTGCGTCGGAAGTAATACTGCGGCTTGCGCTTCTCACCGGTGTCCTTCGGCTCATAGAAGCCATCAGCAGCGATGAGACAGCGGAAATGCTGGAAGGGGAACCGCCAGAGGCGGCTGGTCGTCAGGGTTTCGGCCTTGGCATTGATGGTGGAGTAGCGGGTCTTGGGCTGCTTCTCGAACGGCGGGATGTAGGGCCAGCGCAGCAGGGCCATCTCCCGCTCGCCTGCGGGATCAATCCGACAGACGAGTGCTTTTTGGCCGGGCAGGGTGTTGTACTGCGGCGGTAAGTCATCGATATCATTTCGACCCTCCACCAAGCTGGCAAAGGTCTCGGGGGGACTGGTCCTGGAGAAGCGGCCACACATGGCTGGGTCCTCCTGATCCGAAGAAAACAACCGGAAATATACAGAAATTCTGCCAGATATCCCAGTACTACATACTGTATATTTTTACGGTGATTGTCGCTGTGAAATACCCCTATCTCGGCCGAGACATCCGAGTCCATTTCTCTGTGCCCGGCATCTGTCTGCCGGTGCGCACCCGTTCATGCGGATTCCGGATGGTCAGTTGGGGACGACGCGAAGGCGAACCGGAAGGATTTCCCCTGGGGTACTTGTGCCTCGCTGGAGGCCATCCAGGCCGGTGAATGGAAGTACTGGTTCCCGATCCCGGTCCAGCCTCCACTCACCCAGCTCCTCGAGCGTAAAAGCCGGGCACGCAGTGGCGGCCCACCTCCCGCAGCTCCGAAAGCCCGGTGTCACGCGTTTCTAAGCCACCTGTGCGGCGGCGAACGCCACCGTGGACCACACCAACGGCACCTTCAATTTTTAAGCCGCCTACGCGGTGGCGAACTGCTTGAGGTAGCGGCAGTCGGTACGCGGGTATTCCTAAGCCGCCTACGCGGCGGCGAACTGGACCGTCCCGAAGACCGCCTGGTCGGGGATTTTCTAAGCCACCTACGCGGCGGCGAACTCACCAATGCCGGCTTCACCGTTATCTATATCTTTCTAAGCCGCCTACGCGGCGGTGAACCCCATAGCAGGCTTCCGCTCATTCTCGGGCGATTTCTATGCCGCCTACGCGGCGGCGAACTACGGACGATTTATCTGGAGCCTGATCCTATTTTTCTAAGCCGCCTACGCGGCGGCGAACACAAACTTCGCCCGTTACCCCGAAATTGACCGTTTCTAAGCCGCCTACGCGGCGGCGAACATGAGGCGATCACCAGCGAGAAGGGCGACCACTTTCTAAGCCGCCTACGCGGCGGCGAACAAGCGGGTCATTCAGTTCCCTCCCGCCTCAGCTTTCTAAGCCGCCTACGCGGCGGCGAACAGCTGATTACTCGACTGCACAAGGTAGTGACATTTCTAAGCCGCCTACGCGGCGGCGAACTTCTTCTTCTGTGGCGTTGGGCAGGGCCTGCATTTCTAAGCCGCCTACGCGGCGGCGAACTCCAGCCCCAGTCCATGTCCATCGGGGATTTTTTTCTAAGCCGCCTACGCGGCGGCGAACGTTATCGCTGGCCCCATCTGTCGAGGGGGTCATTTCTAAGCCGCCTACGCGGCGGCGAACATGGAGATCGCCTACCTGACCGCCGCCCGGAATTTCTAAGCCGCCTACGCGGCGGCGAACGACCTGGAGGAGCTGATCGCTTTCTTCCATGTTTTCTAAGCCGCCTACGCGGCGGCAAACGCCGGCATCCATTGGCGGTTTCAACTGATACGTTTCTAAGCCGCCTACGCGGCGGCGAACACCCTGATCCATTGCCATGCCATCGTCGGCAATTTCTAAGCCGCCTACGCGGCGGCGAACGTCCAGGTCTCTTCCCGCAGTATCGGGTCTGTTTTCTAAGCCGCCTACGCGGCGGCGAACCATAGTCCGTTTCGCCAGTCCACTCGGTACGCTTTCTAAGCCGCCTACGCGGCGGCGAACGCACCGGATAGACCGGCTGGAGTCCTACCATTTTTCTAAGCCGCCTACGCGGCGGCGAACGGGCCGTTCTACCTGTTCACCGGGGCTGTGGTGTTTCTAAGCCGCCTACGCAGCGGCGAACGATGTCGCGCTGCGGGTCCAGATACTGGTGCATTTCTAAGCCGCCTACGCGGCGGCGAACTCCCATGCGCTTATCAATATCCCGGTGGAGTGTTTCTAAGCCGCCTACGCGGCGGCGAACGCGCTCCGTACTGAAATAAAGTCCACGCACAATTTCTAAGCCGCCTACGCGGCGGCGAACTAACTCCATCTCCCGTTCATGCTGCGACTTCATTTCTAAGCCGCCTACGCGGCGGCGAACGCCTCGCGTGGCGCTCTGATGCTTACCGGCGCTTTCTAAGCCGCCTACGCGGCGGCGAACCCCCGGGGAACGATCAGGTGGTATTTGTCATATTTCTAAGCCGCCTACGCGGCGGCGAACGAGTAGCCCCGGTTGCACATATCCGCCTGAATTTTCTAAACCGCCTACGCGGCGGCGAACGTCCGCGTCCTGGTCCTCAAGGGCCGCCAGCATTTCTAAGCCGCCTACGCGGCGGCGAACGCCTACCAGCCAGAGCCGGGGCACTACCCGGTAGTTTCTAAGCCGCCTACGCGGCGGCGAACGCCGATCCAGTTCGACGCAGGCACACTCAAGCTTTCTAAGCCGCCTACGCGGCGGCGAACGATCACAGACAAGCGTATCTGCCCACGGTGTGTTTCTAAGCCGCCTACGCGGCGGCGAACGATGACAGCCGGTTTGCATCGACGGCCCCGCTTTTCTAAGCCGCCTACGCGGCGGCGAACGTCAGGACCGAGCTGATCGACTTCTTCCGGGTTTTCTAAGCCGCCTACGCGGCGGCGAACTGACCGCCCGCCCCCGGTGCGCTTGACTGGTATTTCTAAGCCGCCTACGCGGCGGCGAACGAGTGCTTCGGCGGTGGGTGGTTTATTGTGGTTTTCTAAGCCGCCTACGCGGCGGCGAACATCTCAGAGCGTGGCCGCGCACTCGCCAATCTTTTCTAAGCCGCCTACGCGGCGGCGAACGGTGAAATCGAGTTCATGAAGCGGGACATGATTTTCTAAGCCGCCTACGCGGCGGCGAACGGGATCAACTACGAGACACTGGCGCTCATTGATTTCTAAGCCGCCTACGCGGCGGCGAACGGTCAGGGCAGAGAACGAATCAAGCTGCTTCATTTCTAAGCCGCCTACGCGGCGGCGAACGACCTCCTGGATCAGGTTGGCCTTCTTCTCCATTTCTAAGCCGCCTACGCGGCGGCGAACATTCTGATGTCAGGCCATGGGTGTGGTCCTATTTTCTAAGCCGCCTACGCGGCGGCGAACCTCATCCGAGAGTGAATCCCAGTCGGCGATAGTTTCTAAGCCGCCTACGCGGCGGCGAACGCCACGGTACGGATGGCACTGCCGTGGTCCTCTTTCTAAGCCGCCTACGCGGCGGCGAACGACACATTTACCATCGGCGGCACCACCTACACTTTCTAAGCCGCCTACGCGGCGGCGAACCCTACCAGCCATGCCCGTGGCACCACTCGGTATTTCTAAGCCGCCTACGCGGCGGCGAACGACCCGCTGGAGCTGGCCCTGCAGCAGCAGGATTTCTAAGCCGCCTACGCGGCGGCGAACTAAAGCGGGTCATGTTCCCTCCCGCCGAAGCGTTTCTAAGCCGCCTACGCGGCGGCGAACGACCGCAACACGCCCCGCTGGCTCGACGATATTTTCTAAGCCGCCTACGCGGCGGCGAACATCCGTGACCGGCTGCTGGCCGCGTCCGATGTTTTCTAAGCCGCCTACGCGGCGGCGAACACGTCGTCGATGAGGGCCAGACCCCACGGGGTTTTCTAAGCCGCCTACGCGGCGGCGAACTGATACCGTGCTTAAGCGCCAGGCCTGAGCGCTTTCTAAGCCGCCTACGCGGCGGCGAACGTGGAGATCCCGGAGCTGCAGGCCTTCAACAATTTCTAAGCCGCCTACGCGGCGGCGAACAATCTGCGCCCTCGCCTCGTCCGGGTCCTTGATTTCTAAGCCGCCTACGCGGCGGCGAACATCATGAGTCTGCCGTAGCGCGTCCTCAATCATTTCTAAGCCGCCTACGCGGCGGCGAACGCCTTGGAGGCTGAGCGGGCCAAACAGAAGGATTTCTAAGCCGCCTACGCGGCGGCGAACGCGATGGCCCCGTCACCCTCCTGCGCCTCGATTTTCTAAGCCGCCTACGCGGCGGCGAACTGTCGTGGGGGCCTATATCGGATTCTCGACGTTTTCTAAGCCGCCTACGCGGCGGCGAACCATCGACACATGGCTGCTGGACTGGGGCGAATTTTCTAAGCCGCCTACGCGGCGGCGAACACATCACCGTGTTGCTGGTGCTGATAAGCACATTTCTAAGCCGCCTACGCGGCGGCGAACGGCATCATCGGCGCAGGACTCGGTATCCTGGCTTTCTAAGCCGCCTACGCGGCGGCGAACGTCCCTCGATCCACCGCGCAGCTGCTGGATCCTTTCTAAGCCGCCTACGCGGCGGCGAACCTGTTGCTGGTCGGGGTGGTCGCCGGGGTGCTTTTCTAAGCCGCCTACGCGGCGGCGAACGATCTCCGCGATCGTCACTTCGTCGATCGGACTTTCTAAGCCGCCTACGCGGCGGCGAACCGGACCCTTTGGCCCTGTAGGCAATTTGTGCATTTCTAAGCCGCCTACGCGGCGGCGAACGACTTCAATTTCCTGAATTCGACCCCGCAGTCTTTCTAAGCCGCCTACGCGGCGGCGAACGTCATCGAACCGGCCCCGGATCTGGTCCATCATTTCTAAGCCGCCTACGCGGCGGCGAACGGATCCAGCGGCGTATAGAGCGCGCCGGCTTTTTTCTAAGCCGCCTACGCGGCGGCGAACGTGGACCAGGGCGGCGGCGTGACCCGGATCACTTTCTAAGCCGCCTACGCGGCGGCGAACCTCTCCAACGCCCTGCGCCGGATGGCTGCCGATTTCTAAGCCGCCTACGCGGCGGCGAACGGCAACATCGGCGGCCTGGTGTCCTGGCTCAATTTCTAAGCCGCCTACGCGGCGGCGAACACGGGTTCTGATCGGCTTGGATGGATTCATACTTTCTAAGCCGCCTACGCGGCGGCGAACGTACGGAGTCATTCCCTGGACCGGACCCGAAATTTCTAAGCCGCCTACGCGGCGGCGAACTGTCCGCTGGGTCTCAGGGAGGTCATCGAACCTTTCTAAGCCGCCTACGCGGCGGCGAACAACATCCGGCCTGTGAAGCGCATACCGCAGCATTTCTAAGCCGCCTACGCGGCGGCGAACGGTCCACACCTCACGCAGGGCGTGGCAGCAGTTTTCTAAGCCGCCTACGCGGCGGCGAACGTGAAGGTAGCAGAGCTTTCCGGCGCGGAGCTTTTCTAAGCCGCCTACGCGGCGGCGAACGCGTAGCCATGCGGCCAGATGCGTTCGATCCATTTCTAAGCCGCCTACGCGGCGGCGAACCTGCACATCGGTTGCGGCGCGGCCGGTATCGATTTCTAAGCCGCCTACGCGGCGGCGAACGACCGACCCGGCGGATTCCGGGATCTCAGATATTTCTAAGCCGCCTACGCGGCGGCGAACGGCCTGATTGAAGCCGATAAGAAATTCACAGGTTTCTAAGCCGCCTACGCGGCGGCGAACACACCGACGACCTGCAGGTCTCGAACGCAGACTTTCTAAGCCGCCTACGCGGCGGCGAACATGGAGGCCCTGGGCGGGGTCAAGACGACCTTGTTTCTAAGCCGCCTACGCGGCGGCGAACGGGAACGAGAGCCTGAAGTCCCACTCGGCGTATTTCTAAGCCGCCTACGCGGCGGCGAACAAGGGCCGCCGTGGAGGCGGGAAGAAATACTATTTCTAAGCCGCCTACGCGGCGGCGAACACGCATTACAGTCCAAGATACCCTTGGATTCATTTCTAAGCCGCCTACGCGGCGGCGAACATATGACGGAGACGCGATCAGCGAGGCTGAATTTTCTAAGCCGCCTACGCGGCGGCGAACTTCATGGCCCTGCCGGACCCTGATACCCAGCATTTCTAAGCCGCCTACGCGGCGGCGAACGCCAGCCTGGAGGAGTGCAACAGCCGCATGGATTTCTAAGCCGCCTACGCGGCGGCGAACGCTCTGCCACCTTCATGGGGCCTCCTTCTCGGTTTCTAAGCCGCCTACGCGGCGGCGAACGATCAGATCGACTGCCTGGTGCTGCTCATGCGTTTCTAAGCCGCCTACGCGGCGGCGAACGATCCCCGGCTACCTGCAAAACGAGGCCAACATTTCTAAGCCGCCTACGCGGCGGCGAACCAGAAGCACTACATGGCCGGGGATCGCGCAGATTTCTAAGCCGCCTACGCGGCGGCGAACGAACACCTCAAGAAGCGCATCGGCAATCGTCTTTTCTAAGCCGCCTACGCGGCGGCGAACGGGGATGAGCCCCGATACCCCAACCCCGAGAATTTCTAAGCCGCCTACGCGGCGGCGAACGGAGCAAGGTGGATGAAATGATCATCCTGGAATTTCTAAGCCGCCTACGCGGCGGCGAACAAGAGAATTTTCCCAACTTTTTAAATAACATCAACGGGTTACATGAATTAACCCGGTGCAAGGATTCGTTAAGCGTGAACTCTGTAACTTACTGATATCAAATATATTTCGATGATACCGATTTCAGAAAGGGTATCAATATATCCAGGACTTCATACTGTATGGCGCGCTCGATGACCGTGGCCCGGAATGCTTGATCTTTTACCTTTCGCCTGGCCGCATCGAAAGCCGCTGGCATAATCAACCAGTCCTTCACGAGGTCGGCGACATCGAATACCAATGCGCCCCGGCGCGTTTTCCCGTGAAGCACTGGGAACGCATAGTTTATCCCAAGCACATGAAGCGCCGCGGCTGCATACCCGTAGGCAATGTAATTTCCGTGATCGAGAAATGAATTCGCTCTCCGGTTTTTCTCGTCACCCGACACTTCACCTGGGGTACGCGAAAACTTTATTGCTGATGCGTTAGCGTGCAACGCATACAGCTGCTTTGCATACCGAGCCTCTGCGGTCAGAAGCTCAGTTACATTAGCGCACTTGTCGATGGCAAAGCTGAAGTCATCCGTTAAGGCGCCTGGGAGTTCGAATTCGCTTATCTTCGGATAAAACGCCTGGCTGAGCTCGATGCGGTACCTCAGAAAATCCTTGGCCGCGGAAAGCCTGGCGTCTTCATCCAACCAGAACCTGACCCAGTTCTGCATATATTCCGTGGGCCGGTATTCATCCTGCGGCGTGATGAATACCGGATCTACAATACCATGCATGGGCGATCCACCCGACCCGGTGAAGCCAATAATCACATTGGACTCTGCCAGCATGCGGACCGCGGCATCCGTAATGGAGCTACCCTTGCCCAGCAGGATAAACGCCGTATTCTTGTCCGGGATATTGACGATCTGCTCGACCGGGTTCGAGCTCTGGGTCATGTAGACGACGCGGTCATCTTTCTGCAGAACGCGAACGTGCTCCAGATAGAACACGTTCGCGCGTTTGGACAGCATGACCGCCTGGGGTCGACGTTGATTCCCCATACTCAGAAATCGGGCACGGAGAAATACCGTTCAGCGCCGGGCTGACCAGAAGCGAGGCCGTAGCTGTTCGGGGTGCCATCGCATGCGGAATCGACCTCGACCTTTTCGATGTGAACCCGGATCGGCGAACGTGTGCTCAGGCTGGTGAACCGCAGGTACGGCAGGGCGTTGAGGCGATCACGTTTCTCCTCGATCGCAGCCAGCTCCTCTTCACTGTACGCCCCATGACGCCCTACCCCGCTCTCGCGGCGCTTCTCCCGCCGATTGGCGCGGGACGGCAGGGCTTTCGCCTTGATGCTGCGAAAGACCGCATACCCATGTCCCTCCGGTACCTCGGCGATACGCCGGATCTTGACGAAATCGTCAACGCCATCCCGCTCGATGTGATCCTGCAGGGTCTCGAGGAGCTTTGTGTCCGACGAGAATACGCGCACCACGCCGCCCGGCGAGAACCCTTTCAGGCCGGGGAAGCCAAGGGCATACGCCCCGGCCTTCCCAGCACAGTGCAAGCGCTGCACCACGGTCGAGATGATCACCGGCATGGAAACCTCAGTGCCGGCTCTCGCCTCGATATCGAAGTAGTGAGTCAATGACGGCATCACTCACCCTCCTTTTCCTTGCCGCTCTCACCGTAAACACCGCCCCGGACCATGATCCCGATCAGGTAGGCCAGCTCGGGATCGAAGGCGTCCTTCTTTTCCTGGGCCTTCAGCGTCATATCCTTGATGCCGGTATAGCTCAGAAGGTCGTAGGCGCTGGCGCCGGAACCGGGCTTGCGGTGAAAATCGCCGTCGGATAGGCTGGCGCCGTTGGGCTCGATGGAGATCGGATACTCGGGATCCTCGGCATACCAGGTATCGATGGTGCGAATCGCGTTGCCGATCTTCTGGTCGCGCAATGCGGCAACCCCCATGACCACAGTGTCGGCAAAGCCTCGGACTTCGTCATCGCTCTTGCCGCGGGTCAGGCGCCGGAGGTGCTGCGGATCCAGGGCATCGATCTTGTACAGCGGACGACCGAACCCCTTGGGTTTGCCCTGGGTATAGTTCTGCGAGGGATAGACTTCCATCAAGCCCATACCGCTACCCATGATGCGACCTTCGACAGTGATGGCGCGATCGCCCGAAATACTGCCGGAAAGGCACTTCATCAGGTAATCACCCAGCTCGCGCTCACTCTCGGTATAGTCGTCGAAATGCTTCGTGGAGGTCGCCTCGGCGCTGATCGCCTTGTCAGCGAACGCCACCTTGATGGTCGGCTTGCCGTACACGCGGTTACGCCACATCCAGCGGCCATTCAGAATATTGCGGGCATACCGGCGGCAGACTTCGCGCAGAGTCTCGCTGTCTTCCAGATAGTCGACCAGACCGGACTCGCCATTGCCGCGGACCGATTTGATATAGTCACTGTCGTTGCAGGAAAAGACCGAGTCCCGCAGCTCGGCGGGTCGAATCGAGAATTTGATCGCCAGCCCGGCGGCGTGCTTATCCAGTTTCGCGGACTCCGTGATCTGGATGTTCGAGACGCTGTCACCCGCCTTCGTATGCGCCTCCTGCGTGCCCAGGATCCCACGGATGCCGTGGCGAACGACTGGAACGGGGACATATTCATACTCTTCTCCCTCGACCGCTTCATTATCAGGCACCAGGCTGAACATCATGCCATCGGTGATATTCAGTAACCTCTGCAGGGCCACGACCGAGGGTGCATTCACAACTGCTTTCTTCTTCGCCATGATTCATACTCCTTACAAAATTAAAGTGATTACTGCTGCTGAATGACGCAATATGGAATATCGCCATCATTGTCCCAATTGAATTCCCAAAAGATGTTGCGGTCGGAATTCATGACCTCGTAAACATTCTCCAGGCCGACCAGGCCGACCATCGCTTCCGCCGGAGCCGCCGGAATTTGCTCACCATCGGGCCCGAGACGCGCCCCCTCCCGCGGCTTCAGATCGCCCAGTAACGCGTAGCCGAGAGTGGCCGGCATGTATTGCACGTACCCTAAGCGGGTAGCTGAGTCCCCGGATTCCTCCAGATCTTCCGCTTCAACCTCAACGTCATTATTCCCGGAGACTGACGCTTCGGCGGGCGACCCCATCTCGGTGGCCCCATCCCCGGCCACCTCCTCGGTAATGGCGTTGTCCCGGGAGAACATGGCTTCGACAATATTCGCCCCCGTTTTCAGACGGGATTCCACCTTATCTCTGGCATCCATGAAGAAGCGCCCCGGCGGGAGGCGGCTGGGCAAGTCGTTCTCATAGATCCGGATGCCGCCGATGTCATCGATTGATCCGCCCGCAAAACGCATGGTGCGAACCAATTCTTCCGCCTCTTCGCTGTCGAACCCGGAAACCTTCAGGATAAGGGAGACGACGCATGAAGCCGTCACCGACGGCTGGGACGCGACGGAGAAGGGGGAGACGCTTCGGCTCGAATAGTCGCCACCCATATCGCTGCCGACATTCTTGCCTCCAATGCAATACCCGCAGGCGCCCCGTTTCGAAACAACATGTTCATTGACGTATGCGCCACCGCCTTTGCTCACGCTCGGTATCGCATCCGTGTCCATGCGAGCCTCATGCAGGATCATCGAGACCCCATGCAACTTGAACCCGTATTCAAGTTTGCCGTTCATCCTCTCAATCAGCGCATGGCTGAACATGTAGGTGGCAAACACAGGCGCCGGAGAGACAATAGTGGGAGTCTGCATCGCCTGAAATCCCCGAACACTCATATTATCGATTACGACATACATTATGCTGCACCCCACTTGAGTTTTCGTTCTCCGATCATTTTGACCGACCGCTCAATAATCTCGGCGGTCACATCATTGATCGGAATATGGTTAGACGATGCGCCCACGGTCATCCGCTCAAGGGTCTTCACGATCCGTGCCGCCATATTATTGGCGTGCTCCTGTGGGACATAGCCTTCGATGATGGCGCGATCCAATGCCTTGTGCCCCTTGAACCCATTGCCATCATCAAGCTTGTCCAGGGCGTGCTTGTGCTCGACGCACGCTTCCATCGCACGTTTCAGCTGCCTGAATACATCGTTGATGATCGGGGCGAGTCCGGATTTGAGATGGATCTCGATGGATTTCCCCGTCACCCGATCCGTCTTGTAATGGCCGCCGCTGCCGATATTCCTGGCATACGTATTCAGAAGATCCCTTGAAATAATCGGGATAAACCCACGGTAATAAATGCGATAGGCCGTTTGCGCGCCGCGCGAGGAATTCATCGGCGGTGGGAAAATGAGTGATGTGCTGATCTGGATGTGCGACGAAACGTTCTGGACGTTTGCGCCGCCGATCTGGTTGGCTGCACGGCCCGCGTTAAGCCTGGCTTTCTGCTCCATCGAATAATACTTATCGATGATATAGGCGGCGACGCCGGCGCTTCCCATCGGGATCAGGTTGACATACCCGCCCTCAGTCGAGGGGAGCACGATTTGACGCATCCGCGGGTCGATCGATTCCATTCCGAAATCACCTGTCGGATGCTGGGATCGGAGTTTTTCGACGTACTCGACCTGCTCGTCCGTATACTGGTCGCGAACCTCTGGGTCCTGCATGATCTTGATGATCGTATTCGCACCATTACCCATAAGATCGGGCGGCACAGGGATGTCGTTCTGGATGCTTGGAGTAAACAGATAGGGAAGATTTGATTTCCGTTCAGGCGAAACGTAGACGAAACCGCCAGCATTGGAATTGGTAATCTTCCCGTTGAAGTGGCATAGCCGAGGATGCGCCGGGTCGGGTGCTGTCGCCCGACAGTAGCGGTCAATCTCCCGGGACATCCCGTCGACAGTCAGGATATCCTCCTCCGAGGCAAGCAACCTCTGCTTCAGGGCCCGCGTATTGCTGTTGAATATCCGCGGCCAGGCAAATAGCCCTGCATGATCCCGGAACACCAACTCGATGGCCGCGGTGCGCAGAAATTCATCCATCGGGCACTCGGCCGACACGACCTTCTCGATCAGTTGCCCGATATTCTTCGAATTCGGGGTCGGGGCCTTGATCTTGCGCGCCCTGAGACAGGTGACGGCTGCCGCCCCGATCAGCTTGTCACGGTCGGTCGGCTTAGCGTCGGCCGAAAATGGGAGCTCTCGCGCCTGGCGCAGGAGCGCCGGCTCGGCTTCAGAGGATAGATCTTGCTGGTTCGAGTTCATGCCACATACCCATATCTGCTTCAGGATGATGTATACGATAACGCCCCATCGGAGAGAAAGTAAATACCTTGTTACGCCTAGACATAGGACTTATTGAATTGTATAATACATCTTAATCCTATTAATCGGCGTTTTTTGAGACATAATGATGGAAGATCGGATACTGTTTATCCTTCGGCGCACATACTGGGTCGGCAATACACGGCGACAGGATCTCGTTGATGCGTTTAACCTGAAAAATCCCCAGCGCGCTTCAGAAGCCATTGATAAAGCACTAAAATTATATGACAAATACCTGGAGCGCTGGGGTGCTCGCGGGGGCGTGACATGGCGCGACGGCGTACTCCCTCCACCCGAAGCGGCTCCCGGGAAGATTTTTGCCTTGCTGCAGCAGGGCGCCCCCTTCCACGAAACCGGGATACGCACGAATACAGAACTCCCCGTGAGGCTTCAGTATCGAGAGGCGTACCGGCCCGACGATGAAAGCCTGGAAATGATTATGCGCGGCATCCTCGAGCAGAAGCTCACCCGCGTCCTTTACGTTGGGTTGCGTCGACGGGAAGTCGCGCGCTGGCGCTGGATCGTGCCGCGTTCGCTGGAATTCACCGGACGGCAGTGGCGGTTACTGGGGTTCGACCTCTCAGATGATACTGAAACTCTGAAATCCTATGTGCTGTCGCGCATCCAGGATATCCAGTACGACACACCACCACGGGGGCAATCTGGTCGTGTTCAGCAGTTGCATGAACGCCCACTGGATTACAAAGGCGGCGTTTACAAAGTCGATCTCAATGACAATCTGACCCCTGACCAGAGAATCGCAATCAAACAGGAACTGGGTATCACCGGGACCAATCTTCAAATTTCAGATCGCGATGTTTACGAGTTCATGCGGCTGTACGGTGACGCTGAACCCTCCTCAGAAATTGTGTGGCCGCCCGTGACAGGCATCAGAAAGCTCGAGACTCGGAAGGACTGAAAATATGCACGCTCTGTTTATCTCCAACAGTGAAGGCAGCGCGCTGAAGAGAACGCGGTCGGTTCTGGATCGGTATGCAACCCGGATCGGGGCGCAAACCTGGGAGACCCCGATTACACGGGAAGCCCTCGAAGAAATCCAGAATGCACTGAAAAATAAAGCCACCAAAAACATGTCGATTGCCTGCTATATCAACGATTTCACGCATGGGATGAAGTTGGCCTGGGTCGTGGGCAATCGCAATGACTACGACAGTAATGGGCGATACGCGATGGAAACCCACCAGAAACCGCCTTATATCCCTTACTACATCCGACTCGCCTCGAAGCTGGCAAAGACCGCCGGATATTGCCACGATTTCGGCAAGATCCCGCTGAAGTTTCAGAGCAAGCTCGTACCCGGCAAGAAAAAAGGCGCCCCCCCTGAATCCAGCCAAAAGGATCCTGTCCGTCATGAATGGCTGTCAGAGCGGATGCTCACCTACATGCTGACGCATGGTCTGTCCCCTGACGCGCTGGAGGCCGGCTTCAATGCGCTGAACCCCATGTCAGGCGGACGGAAGTCAAAAGATGCGATGGTCGTACCGCCTTTTCGGCATCTCGTAACATGCCAGGATGCGCTCAAATTCTGCGTAGTATCACACCACAGGCTGTTTTCCTCTGCCTCGACAGATCACGATGCCCCACCGGAATCCCACGGAGCTTATAACCATGTCGACAAAAAGAAATATGCGGACGGATCAGCGCATTCGGTAGCGCAGTACCAGGTAAAAGAAGGCGCCTCGATCACAGAAGCATTCAGCAAGACCGAAATCTTTAATAATGTTGAACGAATACTCGGGGAGCTGCAGGAGGCGACACCCGACAATGACCCGGAATACTGGCACGGGTTGGCGCTGATTGCCCGGGCCGCCCTTATTCTGGCCGATCACGAGGTTTCGTCTCAGGAAAATCCCGACAAGAAGGCCATTTTCCACGCCAACTCGTACCGGCCCGCAGGCAAGACGAAATCCGTTCTGAACCAGAATCTGGTCTGGCATCTTGAAAATGTCGGCGAAACCGCCGGCAGGTACGCCGCTGTGTTCTCCGGCTATGAACTCCCCGGGATCCAGCATAACGATATCGAGACGCTATCGCAGGGCACGGATAACAAGCGCTTCAAGTGGCAGGACACCGCAGCCGCCTTCATCCGGGAAAATTCAGATCAACCCTCGCTGATTTTCAATATCGCCAATACCGGCGCCGGCAAGACCCGGGCGAACATGAAATTCGCCGAGGCCGCAAGGGATGAACGCCACCCTTTCCGCGTCACCTCCGCCTTCAACCTCAGAACGCTGACGCTGCAGACGCGCGACGCCTATAAGCATGAGCTCGGCCTGAGTGATGAGGCTCTGGCCTGCATTGTCGGGGACGAGACAACCGTCAAGCTCCACGATACAAAATGGGCATCCGATGATGATGAGGGCTGGAGCGACCCCCAGAACCGGGAAAAAGAAGATGCGGAAGATGGGGCGATGGATGTCGAATACAATGTCGCCTGGCAGGGCCGCATACCCGGCACCGTCGCTGAAATCGTCAAAAATGAGAAAACCGGGAAACTCATCGCGGCGCCCACGCTGGTCTGCACCATGGACCAGATCATTGCCGCCGGCGAGCCGGGGCGCCAGGGCATCCATGCGAAGGCGCTGACCCGAATCGTGTCCAGCGACCTGATCCTGGATGAGATCGATTCCTACGATCCGAAGGCGCTCATGGCGGTTCTCCGGGTCGTGCATACCTCTGCCATCTTCGGTCGCAATATTATTGTCTCCAGTGCAACATTGCCGCCGATCCTCGCAAAAGCACTCATCAGTGTATGGCGGCAGGGTCTGCGGATTCACGCCAAACTGAACCGGAAAAATGCGGATGACACGACCGGCAATATCTTTGCGATCGCCGACCGGGTTGCGCCGGCCATTATTCACGATGCGGATGAATATCGGGTCTTCGCGCATGATAACGCATCCAGTGCTGATCGCATCACAAAGCGATTCAGGATAGAAGGCGTCATCAACCAGGAGGATTTCCTGAATAAATCCGTCAAGTGCGCGCATTACCTGCATTCATGCAACCATTCAGCGCACGGCGATAAACGAGTATCCATCGGACTGGTCCGCGTTGCCAACATCAAGCAGTGCCTGAAGGTGGCGAACTATATTCGCGCACGCGCTGATTCCGCCCCTGACTCGACTGTCTTTGTCACGGCGTATCACTCGAAGGAAATCATCGCCCGGCGCGCGCTCAAGGAAAAGTCGCTGGATCTCATCCTGAACCGAAAGAAGGATAGTGATACATGGTGGAATAACTCAGAAGAGACGCGCGCCATTGTTGAGTCCACCGAAACAAGGAATATCGTATTCATTGTCGTTGCCACCCCTGTTGAAGAGGTCGGGCGTGACCATGATTTCGACTGGGCGGTGATCGAGCCGTCGAGTATCGGGTCAATCATCCAGACCGCGGGCCGCGTGAACAGGCATCGGCGCCTGGATCTCTCGCAAAGTGATTCGCCCAACATCATCATCCTGGACAGGGCATACCATCATCTCAGCTCTGATCCGAAAGATAAAAACAAGATATACAGCCAACCCGGCCATCGGATCCGGGATGGCGTCAAGACGCATTGCGAAGGCGATGAGATACTTCCCGTCTCCAGCATGATGCCTAGCAGCGGAGTTATCAGCACATCGCTTATCTTCTCAGATGACCGGTGCCGCTTTGCGATCGAGGATGAAAGGGGTATCGAATATGTAATTCAGGGCGGGCTACAGGCGATCCAGGATAACTTTTCCTGGATGAATGACTGGATGTACAAAAAATTCCGGCTCAGGGATGAGCTGTCACAGATCAGCCTGCGCTATGATATCAAGGAAGAAAAACTGAAGTGGCTGACTTTTAATGTGCGCAATGGGAAGTCAGAAGCGATGGAAAACGACATAACCGGCCGCGTCCCTGAATATGAAATCCCCGGAAACACTTTCTTTTCCTGGGGTGTTGAGGATGCGGTCCAGGAAATCATGAAAATGAATGGTGGTGGCGATATCAAAGAGGATGATCTGACACGGTTGTCACTTGAACTGTACGAAGCAACCGATCGCGACATTTCCATTGACTGGGCGGGTGTTGTTGTTGAACGCGATAAATGAATGACACCCAGTTCTTCAGCCCTAAGTAGCCTCCTACTTAGCGGCTGATATTTAATAGTCGCGATTTAAGCTGACAATTAGCGGCTCCAAGGAAGTCACGCACCGGCAGGGTGTGTGTATCAGTTTCACACAGACCCGCTTGCGGTACTGGCATCGTACGCTCTGCGCCTGCACCGTTTCCAGGCGGCACTCTCCTGCCGCTGATCAGAGTCAAGCGCACCAGCGCTGCCGACCGCTGTTACATCATCGATCGGTAAGGTACGATGATGAACGGCATCAGGCGGCAGAAAAGGTTTGCTATATGCTCAATCCGGGTGTGTTCCACATGTGCTGCGCACATATGGCGATATACCAACTTTCAACGACTTAGGTAGGTGTGTGCAGCGGACAGCCCGTACCACAAGCCATTGGTTTTAAAGGTTATTCAGTTCGCTGAAGTCGGCTACGAACCAGGCGGTCGGAGGTTCGAATCCTTCCGGGCGCGCCAGATACGAAAAAGGCTCACCCCTGCGGTGGGCCTTTTTCATGTTCGGTGGACCCGGAGGCCGATGAGAACCTCCCCAGGTTCGAGCCGAGGCCGGCCGAGACAACGCGCAGCGAACGCAGTGAGCGAGCGGCCCCCTTGAGGGGTGAGCCGCGCCAGCGGCGAATAATGCTTCCGGGCACTTCAGAATCGCCTCCGGCGCTTCATCAAGTACTTCCTGAACTCGCTGTGTTCGTTCTGGTCACGCGCCATCTTTATAATCAATAAGTTACCAAATAAACTCTTTCTCCGCTTCCCTTCAGTACTCGTCGTTCCCAATGCAAGCTGTTGATTCATCGTCCTCGTGACCTTCAACCGACCATCTGGTCATTTACCAAGTGATCGAATGCTGCGAGCAAAGCGTCTGACATCAAGACTGTAAACCGCGAGCAGGATGGCTGCAGCGAACAACATCAGGTCCGGCCATACTCTGAACAGGAACACCGCGGATCCCCCGATCACCGCCCATATTATCGGTATCACGGCAACAGGACGGACCTGCTCTCTCGGCACCATGAGCAGGGCACCGATGGTAATCAGTGTGGTTGGGCAGGGTATGCCGAATACAGGCAAAAGCGGATACTCCATGCCGGCAACCGGTGTAATGAAGGGATAAGCCAGTCCGCTGAGGATGAACAGCCAGCCGATGGCCGACCAGCCATGGGCTGCGGGAACAAAAACGAGTTGTCGTTTGAACAAACCATACCAGGCCAGAAGCCCTGCCTGCAGAAGAAACAGAGCACCGAACAAGGGCGCGGCGGGGTTGATTTGCGCGAAGTACAGCCAGTGATACGCCACGCCCGCCCATCCCCAGTGGACGACCAGCAGCAGCACAACCCACCGACTCAGTTGTGAACCTCCGGAGTGGAGCCGTAAGAAGACGAAAGCGGTCACGGCCCACAGAAAGATCAACAGCGGCAGGAAGCGGCTATTGAAAGCCGCGAACACCTCCAGGAACCCGGCATGACTGAACGGCAGCTCCATCATGCTCCCCGCCATGAGCCTATTTGTTCAGCATACCCGGACTGACATCCTTGAACAGGATCAGCACCAGCAGATAACAGCCGAACATGACCGCGATCGACACTCCCAGGCTGAGCCAGAAGTTCCACCCCTGCTTGAGCAGGATGGGCAGACAGATAAAGAGAGACAGCGACGGCAGCACCATCCAGAAGATATCCCGTGCGAACAGCTCGACTTTGACCGCCGACCGGGTCTCGACATAGAGCCAGACCATGGCCAGCACCGAGACGATCGGGATCGACGCGACCAGACCGCCCAGCAGCGTGCTGCGCTTGGCGATCTCCGACGCGGCGATGATCAGCGCCAGTGTGATGGTGATCTTCAGTCCGTAATAGAGCATGCCGTCCTCCGCGCCGCCCTTCCCTTCTTCACCGGTTCTGCCTGAACTATAGTCAGGTATTTCCGCTCTGGAAGCCCTTAACCACCGACCCGAACCTCAGATACAGGGCCGGCACCACAATCATATTGAGGAAAGTCGAACTCAGCAGTCCGAACAGAATCACAACGGCCATGGGCGCCTGGATCTCTGAGCCCGGCTCACCTGCGCTCAGTGCCAGTGGCACCAGGGCGAGACCGGTGGCCAGCGCCGTCATCAGGATCGGGATCAACCGCTCCATGGCGCCGCGTTTCACGGCAGTGAAGACGTCGGTCACCTCGCCGGAGGCGATAAGATTCTGAATGTGGGCGACCATCATCACGCCGTTGCGCGTGGCGATACCAAACAGGGTGATGAAGCCGATGATCGAGGCGACGGACAGGATGCCGTCCATGGCATACACCCCGACCACCCCGCCGATGAGCGCCAGCGGCAGGTTGACCATGATCAGCGCCGCGTCACGCGCGGAATGGAAGGCCACGAACAGCAGCAGGTACATGCCGATGATGACCGCCGTTCCCAGCACCAGCAGCGTCCGGGTGGCGGATTCCGCGCTCTCGAACTGACCGCCGTACTCGACATGGTAACCGCGCGGCAGCTCGACATTCGCCTCCACGCCCTGTCGGATATCCTCGACCACGCTGTTGAGATCCCGGCCGGCCACATTGGCCATGATGACGATCTTGCGCTGCACGTTCTCGCGGCTGATGGTGTTGGGCCCCAGATCGTAGCGGATGTCGGCCAGCGCCTGCAGCGGAAGCTGGGCGCCTTCGGGCGTGGTGATGAGGGTCTCACGGATGGCATCCATGTCGGCCCTGGCCTCGTCCCGGAAACGGACGACCAGGTCGAAGCTCGCCCTGCCCTCCAGCACCCGGGAGACGGTGGTGCCGAAGTAGGCCGTGCGGATCGCCTCGGCCACATCCTCGATGTGCAGGCCGTGCCGGGCGATCGCCGAACGGTCGAAATGGATCTTCAGGAAGGGGATGTCGGCCTGCTGCTCGACACTGACATCCACCGCGCCGGGTACGGTCTCGGCTTCGCCCTTGATCTGCTGCGCCAGGGTGCGCAGCTCATACAGGTCCTGGCCGAACAGCTTGACCGCGATATTGGCCCGGGTGCCGGAAAGCATGTGATCGATGCGGTGCGATATGGGCTGACCGATGATGATGTTCATCCCCGGGATGCTGCCCAGATCACTGCGCAGCGCGGCCAGCAGTTCCGCCTTGCTGCGCTCGCCCATCTCCAGGGTCACCTCCATCTCCGAGGCATGGATCCCCTGGGCGTGCGGGTCCAGTTCCGCCCGGCCGGTGCGCCGCGCGGTGGCCACCACCTCCGGATGCTGCAGCAGGGTGTTCTCGACCCGTCGCCCCAGGGCGTCGGACTGCTCCAGCGAGGTCCCGGGCAGGGTGACGGCACTGACGGTCAGGCTGCCTTCGTTGAACTCCGGCAGGAAGGATTTGCCCGCCACCATGATTGCGTAGAGAGCGGGAATGAGGGCGGCCACGGCCAGCACGCTCACCGTCTTCCAGCGGCGGACGCTCAGGTTGAGCAGCTTTTCATACAAAGACTTCATCCCGCGTGACAGGCGAGATTCGTGGCCCTTGCGCACGGTCCGGGAGCGACTGAGCCACCAGTAGCTCAACACCGGCGTGACCGTGATGGCCACCACCAGCGAGGCGGCCAGCGAGACCACGTAGGCGAAGCCCAGCGGCTGCATCAGGCGGCTCTCCACCCCGGAGAGGAAGAACAGCGGCAGGAACACCAGCATGATGATCAGGGTGGCGAAGACAATCGAGCTCTGGATCTCGCGTGTCGCGTCCAGCACCACCTGGAAGCGGGAGCGCTGGCGCTCCTCTTCAAGCAACGCATTCTCGCGCAATCGTCGCACGATATTCTCGACCACGATGATGGCGTCATCCACCAGCGCGCCCAGGGCGATGGCCATGCCGCCGAGCGTCATGGTGTTGAGGGTGCTGCCCATGGCCTTCAGTGCCAGCACCGCCGTAACCAGCGACAGGGGGATGGCGATCAGGGTGATCAGGGTGGCGCGGAGGCTCACCAGGAACACGAATACGATCGCGATCACCAGGATGGCGCCGTCGCGCAGGGCCTCCATGAGGTTGTGGATGGACACGGAGATGAAATCCGCCTGCCGGAACAGATGGGTGTCGATCCGCATCCCCTCGGGCAGTGATGCCTGCAGGTCGCCCAGTACCCCGTCCAGGCGTTCGGTCAGCTCCAGGGTATTGGCATTGGGCTGTTTCTGGATGCCGATGACAATGGCTTCCTTGCCGTTGTAGCCGGCTGTTCCCCGCATCGGCGCCGGTCCGATGTCGACCTCGCCGAGGTCACGGATCAGCACCGGCTGCCCGTCGCGCCGCACCACCAGGGTCTCGGCGATGTCCTCGGTACCCTGCACCCGGCCCTCGCCATGGATCAGAACCTCCTGGCCGCCATCGACATAGAAGCCGGCCGAGACATTGTGGTTGGTGCGGGCGGCGGCCTCGAGCACCTGATCCACGCTGACCTCGTAGGCGGCGAGTCGGACCGGATCGAGCCGGACCTGGTACTGCCGGGTCTGGCCACCGTTGGGAATCACCTCGGCCACCCCGGGCACCGCCAGCAGCCGCGGGCGCACCGTCCAGTCGGCCGCGGTCTTGAGCTGCATCGGGTCATGGCGATCCGAATGCAGCGCGATGAACATGATCTCGCCCATGATGGACGTGACCGGGGCCAGCACCGGGCGCGGCAGATCCTGCGGCAATGAGCTGCTGGCCAGCTGCAGCTTCTCGTTGACGATCTGACGGGCCTGGTAGATGTCGGTGCCCCATTCAAACTCGACCCAGATCACCGCGATGCCGATGCCGGTGGACGAACGCACCCGGCGCACGCCCGAAGCGCCGTTCATGGCGGACTCGATCGGCCGGGTGATCAGGCTTTCCACCTCCTGCGGCGCCATGCCGTGAGCCTCCGTGACCACGGTCACGGTGGGCGCAGTCAGATCGGGGAAGACATCGACGGGCATGCGCAGCGACTCATAGCCACCCCAGAGAAGCAGCAGCAGTGCAGCGGCGAAGATCAGCAGGCGGTTGCGCAGCGACCAGTCTATGGTTTGTTTGATCATGCCGCCCCCCCCTCAGTGCGCGTGGCCGTGCCCGGCCTCGGCCGGGCTGGAGGCAGCGAGCTTGACCAGATAGGCACCCCGGCTCACCACCCGTTCCCCGGGGGCCAGTCCACTGCGCACCTCGACGTTGTCGCCGTCGCGAATGCCCAGTTGCACCACCCGCCGCTCGAAGGTCTCGCCGCCGAGCTCGACATACACGACCGGCACGCCGCTGTCTCGCACGACGGCGGACACGGGCACGGCCAGGCTGTTCGCCTTTGTGCCGGTATAGATATGCGCCTGCGCCAGCATGCCGATGTGCAGCTGCTGTCCGGGGTTGTCGAACTCCAGGATCAGGGGCGCGGTACGGGTACGTGAATCAATGACCTGACTGAAGGCCACCAGCCGGCCGTTGGCGTCATCACCGGCGGTCTCGATCACCAGCGGCGAGTCACGTCCCGGCAGCGGCACCCAGGCGCCGTCCGCGCCGTGCAGTTTCAGAATCTCGTTTTCGGGAATCCGGGCCTCCAGCCACAGCCGCCGGGTATCGATGATATGGAACACCGGCCGCCCCTTATGCAGATAACTGCCCTCGGTGGCGAGCACCTGCGCGATGACGCCGTCGATGGGCGAACGCAGCGCGGTGCCGCTCACGTCCCGGCCCAGGCCCTGCAGCTCGCGTCCGAGCGGCGAGCCAACCACGGCCAGGACCTCGCCCTTGCGCACCTGCGTACCCACGGTCGGAAAGCGGCCTCCGCGGCGGGCCAGCTGGCCGTCGTGCGGCGCGCTGAGCTCGGCCTCACCGTCGTCGGCGGCCCGGACAGTCGCCACCGCCCGGATGGACTCGCGCAGGGTGCGCTGCACCACCGGCGCCGTGGCGAAGTCGACCTGCCACTGCTGCTCCTTCAGGTAGCTGATGGCCCCGGCCGGCTCCTCCTCCCTCTGTGGCGGGATGTCTGCCTTGTCCGGGTAGACGGTATGAGTCCCGAGCCGGTGCACGCTGGTCTGCCGGGGCGATTCGAGGATGACCGTCACCTCCCGCTCGGCGGCGTACAGGGGGACGACCACCGGCCGGAAAATGCCGGGGATGGAGGGCGACTTCACGGTGAATTCCTCCTCCGGCAGGTCTCCGCCGTGCAGCAGCACGCTCACCCTGCCCCCGGCCACCGGGCGGAAATCGTCCAGCCAGGTGAAGTGCGCCGCGAACGGGGATTCATTGCCGACGCTCAGCACGGGAAACTCCACGAACAGTTCCGTGTGTTGCGAGAAATGCGTCACCACCTCGGCGGGAATATCGGAGTCGCCATGGCCATGCCCCCCGGCCCCGGCGTCGTGAGCCGCATGATCCGCGTGATCGCCGGTGGCGGCGTGGTCGTGGCCGTGATCATTGTGATCATTTTCCATGCCGTGATCGGCATGATCCGGCTCAGCGCCATGATCATGATCGCCGTGATCGTCATGTCCCGTCGCGGTGTCGTGTCCGGCATGATCGCCGGCGGAGCCATGATCGTGGCCGTGACCGTTGTTATCCTGATCTAGCGCGTGACCGCTCGTGAACGTGAACAAGCCCGCGACCAGCAGGGCCGCGAGAATAGAATGCTGCCGGTTCATTGCTCGGCACCTCCGGTCAGATAGTCGAGTTCGATGTGGGCAAGGCGCGCCTTGTATTCCAATTCCAGCGCTGTCAGTTCAGCTTCCAGCGCGCCGCGATAGGCATCGAGCAGTTCCAGGATGCCGATCTCACCGGCGCGGTAGTACGCCTGTGCGACTTCGATCAGTTCCGCGGCGGCCTGAACGGCCTCGGCACGGAACTCACGGGCACTGTCCCGATAGTGCGTGACCCGGGTCCACAGGCGTTGCAGATCCGCCATCGCCTCATCCCGCGCCAGGGCGTATTCACTGCGCGCCAGCATCTCCCGCGCATGGGAACGGGCCTGGCCGGCCTGGCGCCGGTCGAACACGGGCAACGGCATGGAGGCGCTGAGCACCAGGCCGTTATCGGCGCCGCGGTCGCTATCCTCGCGCCTCACGCCCAGGCCGACGGTGACATCCGGCAGGCTGCGGTTTTCCGCCTGCCGTTGCAGCGCATAGGCATCCGCCTGCGTCCGGAGACGCTGCAGCTTCGGGTGGGCCTCCAGCGCGTCTGCCAGACGCGTCTGCGGAACCGTCTGTTCCGGGACCAGCTTACCTGCCAGAGCAGCATAGCCCTGCGCCTCGCCACCCAGCAGGGCCATGAGTCGCTGCCAGGCCGAGTCAAAGGCTACGTCCGTATCGCTGACCTCGGCCTTCAGGGCCGCGCGCTCGCTTCTGACCCGCTGGAAATCGTAGAGCACCACGTCGCCCTCGCGTCGGCGGCGATCGAGTGTATTGCTCAGCAGACGGATATCCTCCCGGGTGCGTGCATAGGCGGTGCGCCGCTTCTGCTGATACAGGGTCGTGAAATAACGTTCGCGGATCTGCCGCTTCAATTCCGCCCGCCAGGCCCGGGTGCCGTACTGTGCCGCTTCCAGATGGCGGTCCGCTGCCCTGATCTGGAGGGCCCGCCGTCCTGCCACATCGAAGCGCTGCGACAATTGCAGCGTGTGCTCGACCTGGTCATCCGCGTTGTTCAGCGATTCCCGCTCATAGCTCAGTTCGGGATTCGGGCGCGTACGGGCACTCAGCAGGTCGCCCTCCGCCTGTCTGACATCGCCCGCGGTGCGCATATCCACCGCACTGCGCGACAGGCCGATACGGATGGCCGCGTCTTCCGTGAGAACGCCCTGCTGCCCTGCCGCCGTCATGGCGCACAGCAACAGGCCGAGCATTCCAATGGCGCGATACATGATTCGCCTCCAGTTCGTTCATACCGATATGCGCCAACCCGGGCATATCATGGATCAATTCAGACCGCGGTAAAGCGGCAAGAGAGAACGGCAACCGCAAGGTCGCCAGCGGGATCAGGGGGTCAGAGCGGCGGTGCGCGGAGCGGGGGTCTGAAACGCAGGAGTGGATCATGTGGCGCGGGGCCACGCAGAAGGGGTCGATGACGCAGGCGCGGCAGGCGCTGCAGGAACAGCGCCACCAGAATCAGGACCAGGCCGGCAAACAGCCCGGACTGCTTCACCTGGGTCGCGGTATCCGTTGATGAAGCTTCGTCATGGTCCGCGCCCTGATGTCCGGGCTGTCCACTGTCGAGCGCGTGGGAATGCGCGTGGGAGTGGTCCTGGCCATCGTGGATATCAGCCGCGATATGGAAATGCGGGGAGAACAACTGCGCAAGCATCATCATCAGCACGATGCTGATAATGACGCGGCACTTGTTGTATTCCAGGAATCGCATGAGCGACTGTCATCTCCATTCTTTGACGTCGGCATCCTAGCGTACATCCATGAGCATTGAAAGCCTGTAACGATGTCGGCACCTGTCCGACAAACCATCATCACCAATGTTACTCAGAATTCCAGCGTTATCGGTGTCCTGGTTGGATACGTCGAAGGCAACGCAGTTCTCGTAACAGGGATTCCCACCCGGCACACCCACAGTCTCTTTCAATGCTGAGCACTCGCCGATCAAATTTCAGGCTCAGGCACATAGAACAGACATCCCTGAACTACGATGACCGCATTTTTGTTGTAATGTTCATACTCCATATGTAACATTCTTTACATGAAACAGGAAGACACTCCCAAGTGGTTGCTTTTCCTAGCAACTTTATCCGGCCCGAACGCTGGGACTCCGCGCGTGAGGCTATGGCGTGCGCTCAGGGAACTGGGTGCCGCCACCCTGCGCGATGGCGCCTCTCTCATGCCCTACTCGCAACCGTACCAGGCAAGCCTGGAAACTCTCTGCAGCGGTGTCATCGCCGACGGTGGCACCGCCTGGCTGTTTGAGTTAGCCGAACAGGCCGCCCCGGTTGAGAAGGAGATGCAATCACTGTTCGATCGCACCGAAACCTATCACGAACTGGTAGCACAGCTCTCGAACCTGCAGCATGAAACTCAGCACAGCGACGAGGTGACCGCTCGCCGTCATCTGCGCCAGGCCGAGCGGCAGCTCGAAGCCATTGCCCGGATCGATTTCTTTCCCGGCGAAGCGTATGCCCGGGCCAGGCAGGCACTCCAGGAGCTGACCGATCTGATCAACCGCATCTTCTCTCCCCGGGAACCCCTGATGGAAAGCGGCTGCATCGAGCACCGGGATATCAAGGCATATTCCGGCAGGACCTGGGCCACGCGCCGGAATCTGTGGATCGATCGCGTGGCAAGCGCCTGGCTTATCCGCCGTTTCATCGATGCCGAAGCACGCTTTGTCTGGCTGCAACGACCGGAGGACTGCCCGGACGAGGCACTGGGGTTTGATTTCGACGGTGCGGTATTCACCCATGTGGCTGACAAGGTCACTTTCGAGGTTCTGCAGACGAGTTTCGGTTTCGATCAGGACCCGGGCCTGCAGGGACTGGGCCGGCTGGTTCATTATCTGGACGTAGGTGGTCGCCCTGTCCCGGAGGCGGGCGGCTTCGAGGCCGTACTGGCCGGACTGCGCGGCAGCGCGCCCGATGACGACGCCCTGCTGGACTCGGCCACGCTGGTTCTGGATGCACTTTATCGGCACTACACCGGTCGCTGAACTTATATCACTTCCATACCCACCAGACACCGGGGCCACAGACCATGACGGGTTCCTACGAAGCGAATACTGACCAGGACGCCACACGGCAACCTCCTCCGCCGGTTTCACTCATGACCGCCTTTCTCTACTGGCTGAAGCTCGGTTTCATCAGCTTCGGCGGCCCGGCGGGGCAGATCTCCATGATGCATACCGAGCTGGTGGAGCGGCGTCGCTGGATCAGCGAACACCGGTTTCTGCATGCCCTGAATTACACCATGGTACTGCCGGGACCCGAGGCTCAGCAGCTCGCCACCTATATCGGCTGGCTCATGCACGGCACCCTGGGCGGCATCATGGCGGGAACACTGTTCGTGCTGCCGTCCCTGGCGATCCTGATGGGACTGACCTGGGTCTATCTGGTCTATGGTGATACGCCGCTCGTGGCGGGAATCCTCTACGGGATCAAGCCTGCGGTAACCGCCATCGTGGTATTCGCCGCCTATCGCATCGGCTCCCGGGCTCTGCGCAATGGCGCACTCTGGGCGTTGGCGGCGGCAGCCTTCATCGCCATCTTCGCGCTGAACGTCCCCTTTCCCTACATCGTTCTGTCGGCGGCCATCATCGGCTACATCGGCGGACGTGTCGCACCCGACAGATTCAGGACCGGCGGCGGCCACGGCGCCTCTGCCGGCAGCTACGGCCCCGCGCTCATCGACGACAGCAGCCCAGTGCCGCACTGGGCACGATTCAGCTGGAAATCCACGGCCGTACACTTCATGGCCGGTCTGGCCATCTGGATCCTGGCGGAAGGCGCGCTCTACCTGGCTTACGGCTGGCAGGGGCCGCTGACGCAGATGGGCTGGTTCTTCACGAAGGCCGCGCTGGTGACCTTCGGCGGCGCCTACGCGGTCCTGCCCTATGTCTATCAGGGCGGCGTCGAGCACCATCAATGGCTGACGGGTACCCAGATGATCGACGGATTGGCGCTGGGCGAGACCACGCCCGGGCCGCTCATCATGGTGGTGGCCTTCGTGGGCTTCGTGGGCGGCTGGACGCTGGAGATCTTCGGCCCGGACAGCCTGTTGCTTGCCGGTGCGGCCGGCGCCTCGGTGGCGACCCTGTTCACCTTTCTGCCGTCGTTCCTGTTCATCCTCATCGGCGCGCCGGCGGTGGAGGCCACCCGCCACGATATCAAGTTCACCGCGCCGTTGACCGGCATCACGGCGGCGGTGGTCGGCGTGGTGATCAACCTGGCCGTGTTCTTCGCCTGGCATGTATTGTGGCCTGAGGGCACGCAGGCCGCTCCCTTCAGCGGACGGTTCGAATGGTTTTCCCTGCTGATCACGATCGGCGCCTTTTTCGCACTGTGGCGCTACAAGGTCGGCATCATTCCGGTACTCGGGATCTGTTCCGCGGTCGGCCTGGTCTATTCCTTACTGGTCTGATGCCGTGAATTCCTTTCTCACATGCGAATTGCATACAGATGGAGCCCAGACCTCCTTCATTCATCAACATAAACAGGTGACAATCATGCGACTCACTCGCCTTTGCGTATTTCTCCCCCTGCTGTTCCTCGCGAGCACGCTGACGGCAGAGATCCTGCCACCGCCGCAGCAGGTTGCCCCTCACAGCTATGCCTGGATCGGCCCCTATGACCCGCCCGCCGTTGAAAACCGCGGTTTTCGCATGAATCTCGGCTTTGTCGTGGGCAGCGAGGCCGTGGCCGTCATCGACAGCGGCTACAGCAGTGAAATGGCCAGGGAGATGCTGTCCCACATCCGGGATGTCACCGACCTGCCCGTGCGTCATGTCATCAATACCAATTCGCAGCCGCATCGCATACTCGGGAATCCGGTATTCCGCAACCAGGGGGCGGAGATCATCGCGGGCCGGGAAGCCATCCCCCGCATGCTGGCGGAAGGCGCGGCCATGGCCGCCACCGCTGAACGGGTTCTCGAGCTGCCTGAAGAGAGCATCCACGCGCCCGCGCGTCCGGACATCGCAGTGGAAGAAACGATGGAACTCGATCTGGGAGGACTTTCACTTGAGATCACACCGGTCGGCACCACTCACACCGCGGGCAGCCTGATCGTTCGGGTGCCGGCCGACAATGTCATCTACACGGGCGATGTGCTGTATGCGGGACGACTGCTTGCCGTGCTGTCCGAGAGCCATGTCGGGGACTGGATTGCCGCATACGAGCGGCTCAGGGACTATCCGAAAACCACCCTGTTCGTCCCCGGACATGGTGAGCCGGGCAAGCTGTCAGAGTTCGAGATGCCGACCTACGACTATCTCGTCACCCTGAAACAGCACATGGACAACGCCGTCGATACCGGGACCTATATGCAGGACGCGATAGACAGCCTGGACCAGTCCGCCTGGCAGCATCTGGAGAATTTCGACCTGCTGTCCGGCCGTAACGCCCATCGCACCTATCTGGAACGTGAGTCGGCTGCGTTTGAATGACGCGTCGGCTCAGGCGTAACCAGGCGTGAGGGAATTGCAGCGAATCATCCTGTAACAAGATATACCCCGACCTTCAACGGAAGGGATTCACCACTTCCAGGCCGGTAGCACGAAAATCCTTGTGATTGCGTGTGACCACCTTAAGCTCGTAGATGAGTGCGGTGGCGGCAATGAATTTATCCAGTGCATGCTCAGGATGGGGGACTCGCAAGCGCCCCCAGAGCTGGGCAATATCCGGTGTAATATCGAGGATACATTCCTGATATTCGGCCATCAGAGACGTCAGCCATCGTTCCAGCAGGTGTGCCTGAGGCGCATCACCACGATGACGGATCAGTTCCACGCCCCGCCGCAGTTCGCCAACGGTGACCACCGAGATAAACAGGGGCGCCTCATCGGCAACCGACTGTTCGAAGAAGGCCCTCACGCCGGGGTTGGCATTCTGCCGCTTGCGCAGCTCACTGATGACGTTGGTATCAATCAAAAACATGCGGCAGACAATCTGTGTCCTCGGCCCGCTCGAAGTCTTCATCCTCCCCGACTTCGGGAATGGCGGCCAGCGCTTCCGCGAAGCTTCGGCCACGGGGTCGCAGTAACACCGCCTCCAACAGAGTGCGATGCTCGGCTTCAGCGCTGCGCCCGTGCCGTGCGGCACGCTGCTTCAGAGCAGCTACGATCCGCGGATCGAGGTTCCGGACCACCAGATTGGCCATTGCTGCATCCTCCCTAGCTCAATGATTGCATTGATAGCATAATTATCATGCATTCCCGATTTTCGCAATCATTGATTGCAGCCAATCAGGGGATTGTGTGTGCGCCAGCTGTGCGATGCGCATAGAGCCCTATAATGACTTTCAATGACTTAGCTGTAGTGTGCAGCGGACAGCCCGTCATACAACCAATTGATATTAATGACTATTCAACTCACTTCGGTCGGCTACGAACCAGGCGGTCGGAGGTTCGAATCCTTCCGGGCGCGCCAGACACAAAAATAGCTCACCCTTGGGTGGGCTTTTTTTGTGTCCGGGGTGCCCGGAGGCCGATGAGAACCTCCTCAGGTTCGAGCCGAGGCCGGCGCAGCCGGCCGAGACAACGCGCAGCGAACGCAGTGAGCGAGCGGCCCCCTTGAGGGGTGAGCCGCGAAGCGGCGAATAATCCTTCCGGGCGCGCCAGATAAAGCGGAAAAGGCCACCTTCGAGTGGCCTTTTTTGCTTTATGAGGGATGTTTCAGCAGGATTCGAACCTCCGACTCATATACTGTTCGACAAGCACCGGAGGTGCGCAGAACGGCCGAAGGCCGGTAATCCTTCCGGGCGCGCCGGATATGAAAAAGGCTCACCCCTGCGGTGGGCCTTTTTCATGTCGGGATATCCGGAGACCGATGAGAACCTCCTCAGGTTCGAGCCGAGGCCTGCGAAGCAGGCCGAGACAACGGGCAGCGAACGCAATGAGCAGCCCCCCTTGAGGGGTGAGCCGCGCAGCGGCGAAAATCCTTCCGGGTACTCGAGAATCGCCTCGAGTCAGGAGGCGGTTTCACACAAGCCGGTGCGGACGGGCGCCTCTACCAACGGATCGAACGGTAGACCTGCTCGCGTTCACGTTTACTGAGAACAAGCTGCCACAGCTGCCCCTGACCGGAGCGGAAAAATCCGGCACAACTCATCAAATAATATTTCCACATCCGGTAGAAGCGCCTGCCGTATCTCGCCTCCAGGGCAGGCCATGCGGATTCGAAGTTCTGCCACCAGGCCATCAGGGTGAGATCGTAGTCCTGACCGAAATTATGCCAGTCCTGGATGATGAACCGTTTATCCAGAGCCGCCGCGATTTCATGCGCGGACGGCAACTTGCCATTGGGAAAGATATACCGGTCGATCCAGGGATCGACGGTCTTGCTGGTGGCGTGGATACCGATGCTGTGCAGAAGAAACAGTCCGTCGTCCTGCAGCAGGCGCCAGGCGATATCGAAATATTCCTGGTAATTTTTCGGACCCACGTGTTCGAACATGCCCACAGAGACCAGTTTGTCATAGCGGCCCTGAAGATTGCGGTAATCCATCAACTCGATTGTCACCGGCAGGCCGGCACAACGCTCCTGCGCAAGCTGCTGCTGCTCACGCGAGACCGTTACCCCCGTGACTTCCACGTCGAAGTATCTGGCGGCATGACGTGCCAGACCGCCCCAGCCGCAACCGATGTCAAGCAGCCGTTCCCCCGGTTGCAGCTTGAGCTTGCGACAGATCAGATCGTTCTTGTCATGTTGGGCCTGATCCAGAGATTGGGCATTGAGCCAGTAGCCGCATGAATAGCTCATGCTCGGATCCAGCATGGCAGTGAAGACGTCATTGCCGATGTCATAATGCTTCTCGGCCACCTGGAAGGCCCGTTGACGTCGCTGCAGGTTGAGCAGACTCTGGCGAGCCGCTTCGGCGATGAGCTTGATCCTGGCCCATCCCGATAGACGTTCGTCGGCATCGGAACGCAGCAGCCGCGTGAACAGTTCATCGAGCGCCTCGGCCTCCCATAACCCGTCCATATAAGCTTCTCCGAAGCCCAGCGATCCCTGCGTCAGGACCCGTCGATAGACGTCGGTATCAAGTACCTGGATGTCCCAGGGGGCACTACCGTTAATCGTCACCTCCGCTTCTGCAAGGAGATTAGTCAGTACCTCAGGCGCACCGACCTCGGTGCGGGAAACGAAACCTGTCCAACGGTTGAGGGATGGTTTTTCCTTGCTGAGCATATCTCAAATACCTCGTGACCGGTGATTCGGATATCGTGTGCAGTGGTCGCAAGCAGAACGGCAGAACTCATCAGTGGCACGAGAAGCATCCGCACCCTGTGTGAAAATTACCGACATCGGAGAACCTGCAAACGCTTACACAATAATATTCATTTAAGTTATTTGTTTTACTGCAGCTATACAATCAATATTTATTGGTAACGGATATCGAAAACTGCAATACAAAGGCGCTTTGCAGGTCAGGGAATACTGTCAGGTCGGCGCCAAGTCTCGCCGACCTGACATGTGCCTTAGAACCGGATATGCGTGGAATGATTGAGTGTGTATTTTGCTCCGGTCCAGTTATCGACATGAAAACGTGTGAACGGAAGCTCTGTCAGTTGAAAGAATCGCTCCCAGCCTATGCGTTCTACCCATTCTCCAACACGCTCCCAGTCTTTTGCATTTTCCTGGTAACAGCGCAGGATCTTTTTCAGGACGGCGGCCACTTCTGGCCATCTCGGGGGTTTGTTTGGCAACCCGGCCGCAACCAGCTTCATCATGCTGGGTTTGGACCTGGCATTTGAGTTCTTTCCACCTATCCAGATCGCAAGCTTTGAGTTCTCGGGATCGTTGATCTGCATTGGTGGGCATGGCGGATAACAGGCTCCGCAGCAGACGCACTTGCGCTCGTCCACTTCCAGCGAAGGTTTTCCATTCACCATAGCCGGTCGTATTGCCGCTACCGGGCATCTGGCTACAACAGCGGGTCTTTCACAGACATTCGAAACCAGATCATGATTGATCATGGGTGGTTTGGTGTGCTGGATATTGACCGCAATATCCGCCTGGCCGCCGCAATTGATCTGGCAGCAGGATGTGGATATATGAACGCGGTTAGGCATGCGCTCATTGACGAATTCATCATACAACTCGTCCATGAGGGCCTTGACCACGCCTGATGCATCGGTGGCTGGGATATCACAATGAAGAAATCCCTGGGTATGAGAGATCATCGACACCGAGTTACCCGTGCCCCCCACCGGAAACCCTTCTGCCGTCAATTTATCAATGAGAGGGACGACCTTGCTCTCTTCACTCACCATGAACTCGATATTGCTGCGGATTGTGAACCGGACATGCCCCTCAGCGTACTCGTCTGCAATTTGACACAGTTTACGGATGGTGCCCGTATCCATCTGTCGCTGCGTGCCTGCGCGTACTGTCCAGATGTGTTCATTGTTGTGCGAAGCATGATGCAGCACACCGGGACGACAGCGCTCATGCCAGTCCCATTGCCCGTAGTTCCTGCGCATCACGGGATGCATGTATTTGAAGGCATCCGGAACCCCACTTTCTATGGCTTCACGAAACTGCTCACTCATAGCTTACTCCTTTCAGTACTGGACGGAGGTGTTTACTCTGTTTCCGAAAGACATCAGGCACTGCTGCCTTCCGCCTGTCTCTGACGCCACTTCTCCGCTTCCTCCTCCCACGTATCCATCCTCACAAAGGAGTTGCTGCGAGGCTGGGCGACCATGGCGGGGTCCACATCCACACCGATACCCTCCAGAAAATTCGCCAGTCCAATTCGCTCTATGGTCTCGCCGAGTCGTTCATGCTCGAGCCCGTTTTCGGCCCAGAAGTCAATGATGGTCTCCGCCAACTCGACAAGCTCGTCGTAATCCTTCTGTGATTCCAGTTTCCTGAAAGGAATAAGCACCGTACCGAAAAGATCACCGATCTTGAGTGTGCGCTTTCCGCCGACCAGAATTGACACACCACGATCAAGCCCGGGTGAAAGCGCCTTCGTCATCACATTGATGCAATGCATGCAACGGACACAGTTGCTGTTGTCCACCTCGATGGTGTCATCCTTATTGAGTTGAATGCATTTTGTTGGACAGCGTGATATAACGTTGTTCAAGATGTAATCACGGCCCTTTTCCTGAACGAACTTCTTTACTTCGTCCTGTTTGATTCTTATGTCGTCACGCCAGGTACCGATTACGGCCATATCCGCCCTCTGGATCGAATTCATACAGTCATTCGGGCAACCCGAGAACTTGAACTTGAATTTATAGGGGAGCGCAGGCCGATGCAGGTCATCGGTGAACGAATTCATTACCTGGCGATGCGCAATCGCCTCATTGAAGCAGGAATGCTCGCAGCGCGCAGCCCCGACACACGACATTGATGTGCGCACAGAAGGGCCTGCACCCCCCAGATCGAACCCCAATTCGTTTATCGCATCAAATGCTGCCTGGATGTTGTCGCTCGTACAGCCCTGAAACATCATATCGCCGCTCTGACCATGCAACGCCAGCAGTCCAGAGCCATGCTCGTCCCAAACGTCACAGAATTTACGCAGAATATCCGTGTCATAATGCATCCCCGGTGGAGGCATGACACGCAGCGTATGGAACTCAGATGATGCCGGAAACTTATCCGCCACCTCGGAGAAGCGCGGTATAATGCCGCCACCATACCCCCTGACAGTGACGGTCCCACCCTTCCAGTACCCCTTTACGTTCTGATACGAATGCTCAAGCTGACCCAGCAGATCGGCCATCATGGGCTTATCGTTGGCCAGCCGCTTGAACCCGGTTACAAAACTTGGCCAGGGGCCGCTTTCCAACTGATCCAGATTTGGTGTTTCATGAAGCTTTTTCGTCATGACACATACCCTCACGTTGACGTCGCATTATGTCCAGCCGACTCAGGTAAAGCATTTATCTGTGTTATTAACAATAACCAATCAACCTATTAAGTTAATATCTATTATTGGTTAGGCGTAATGGTTTATATGGGATATGAGGTCGTCGCCATCATCATTCCCCATACCTTGTATCGTCGTTTTCGCCAATAACCCCTGCCCTTCAACGTCGCGATGCCGGCCGACTATTACAGCGACACTGAAAGTCCGTCCGCTTCATTCTTATCGGCCTGATAAATTGAACACAAACGATAATTTTTGCCCACTCGTATCGAGCACATCGATACATCGTCGGATTTGACAATGGTCATGTACAGGGGAGGATCTGCGTATTGACTGACGGCCACAAACTACAGAGGGCAGTATCAGCTTCACATGATTGACTGGGATTTCATTCAGCAGCAATCCCGGAATTTAAGGCGAACGATTCTCTGCATGATTCAGACCTCAGGATTGAGATCATCATCGACAAGGCAGTATCGCCGTCACCTATAGCGACATTCGAAATATTCTTCTTGTAACGTCTCAGGATGTATCGCTAGTATTTATTAGATGCGACATGAATCGACTGCTTTCTTGTCCTTGAAATCATGCTGCCTATACCACGCAAAGTTCGTCACCGCTGAGGATATTGCGCGAATCATGTACAGCACACGACTGACAAGAGAAGATTTTGATCATGCCCTGGCGGGCATGGGAACCTACATTGACGTAACGGTGGACGATCTCATGGAAATCTCTAATCGAGCACACATACATGCAAGCATCAGGGAAAAGGAATCCTTGCTGGTTGAACGTCTGATGACTTCATCCTTGCATACAGTGCGACCTGAAACCACGCTTTCCACGGCCGCCCATGCAATGGTTACCATGAGGATTTCCGGCCTTCCCGTGGTCGATCAGACCAATAAGCTGATCGGAATTATCACTGAAGCAGATCTGTTGCGTGCAATCGGCGTGCCCAGCCATCACCCCACGCACAATCTCTGGCAAACGCTCGAGGCCATGTTCACGCACCACGCCGAGATTCAATCGCCCGAAGGAAATGTGGCTTCATTGATGACTACGGACATCCTCACCATACGTCCCGAGCACACATTGCATGATGCCCTGGATATCATGAAGAAGAACCGGATCAAGCGCATTATTGTTATAAACGACGCTCAGGAACCTGTCGGCATGATCACGCGCTCGGATCTCGTAAGGGTATTTTTCGATAAGATCCGGACCAGCGGCGACGATTATCCAACCCCTTCCGGGAACTGAGGCCCTGGGTTCGACTCCTGATCCATCACTTCAGCCCGGCCAATCCATCTGTAATCGAATAATTTCAGCCTTCACGCCTGTCTCGCTCGGGCGTCGCCGCCCTCCAACGCGTCCAGGACGCCATCCCAGAATGCCAGCCGGGCCTGCACAGCCTCCCGGGCGGCGACAACTGCTTCCTTGCGTTCTTCATCACTGTGGCACAGGCCGTTGAGCAACCGCAGGGACAGGGGACCGTGGGAACCCTCGTCCAGATGAATATGACGCTCCAGATAATAGTGGAAAATCGGGGCGTCCTGTCGACCGATACCTGAGCGCTCGAGTATAGCGCGGAACATGTCGGGGATAATGTGTTCGCGTCCCAGGGCAAGGGCAGCAGCGGCCTCATGCGGCTTGCCGGACGCGAGGAACCTGAAGGTGGTCCCTGTGAAGGCACGTGCTGGAGACGGCACCGAGGACAGCGCCATCGCCGCGTCTACACCCTGCTGACGCACGGTATCCACGAAGGCGAGGATCGGTCTGGTATCGGCGCCGATCTCCTCCATGGCCTGGCAATAGAGCTCGAAGTGGCTGGTATAGCCGACGCCACTGCCGGGCATGGCCTCGTCGCACTCCTCGCCCAGCACCATTTCGTTGATGAAGCGCCGGACATCCCCGTCGCCCACCGGCACCCAGGGGAAACCGGCAGGCGCGACCACGGCCTGCAGGGCCTTGGCCACCGACATGAAGTCCCACACCGAGTAGACATGGTGTTCCATGAAGACGCGCAATTCATCCACCCCCTGTATGGCGGCGTAGATGGGGTGCTGATCCAGTTCGTTGCGCAGTGACTGGATGATGTCCTCGGCAATGGGTAAGGTCATGGCATGATCCCTGTTCTGTACACACAGACGGTCGGGAAATCTAACAGCCGATCAATGCCCCTTCAACCTTCAGATATGGGCGGTTTTGCCCCCCGGGAATACCAGTGATCGCCAGGCTGATAATCTGCATCTATACTATATGTTCAACTCAAACCAGGTCGGGCATTGTCGAGCCCGCAGCAGCACGGAATGATCATGCCATGTCCAGACGATTCCCTACCCTTTTCCTGCTTGGTCTGATCCCGACATCCGCACTGGCTTTGGGCAACGCGGACGCGGGCAAGCGCATTGTCATGCAGGGCAACGATCAGGGCACCACGGCCTGCGTGAGTTGCCACGGAGCCGACGGCGAAGGCAACCCCGCGGCGGGATTTCCGCGTCTGGCAGGCCTGAGTGACAAGTATCTCAGCAAGCAGCTGCGTGACTACCGCCAGGGCACGCGAAGCAATCCGGTCATGCAGCCGATTGCCGCCGCGCTGGAGCAGCAGCAACTGCTCGATGTCGCTGCCTACTATGCCGGTCAGGTACCCACGAACACTGCAGATGATGCTGCTCCGCCGGATGGCGGGCGGAAGCTGGCGCTGCGCGGTGACTGGGACAATACCATCCCGGCCTGCGTGAGTTGCCATGGACCGGGGGGCCACGGCGTGGATCCCTATTTCCCCGCCCTGGCCGGCCAGCACGCCAGCTACATCCAGTCCCAACTCGAGGCCTGGCGCAAGGGCAGCCGCCACAACGATACCAACGACCTGATGCGCGTTGTGGCCGAACGCCTGAGTCAGACCCAGATCCAGGCGGTATCGGAATACTTCGCCGCACAGCCTGCCGTCAAACCCGCGCCGGGAGCCGAACAATGAATCGATCCCTTTACCTGATCGCCGTCCTTCTGCTGTGCAGCACCGTACTCAAGGCCGGACAGGCGGACGACGAACAGGCGGAACTGCCGGACACGCCGGCAGGCGCACCCGCCTTCACGCCCCCGGCCGAATCCGAACTGCCGGACGGCCCCTTCGGCGAGATGGTGCGCTACGGCCGCGACCTGTTCGTGGACACCCAGCAGCTGCGCGGCAGATTCGTGGGCAACGGCCTGAACTGCGTCAATTGCCATATCGACGCCGGCCGCCGCGCCGACTCCGCCCCCTTATGGGCCGCCTACACCATGTATCCGGCCTATCGCAGCAAGAACGACCGCGTCAACACCATGGAACAACGCATCCAGGGCTGCTTCCGCTACAGCATGAACGGGGCGCCGCCGCCCTCCGGCAGCCGTGAACTGTCCGCCCTCCTGAGCTATCACTACTGGCTGGCGCAAGGGGCGCCGGTCGGTGTGGCGCTCGCAGGCCGCGGCTACCCGAAGCTCGATGATCCGGCCAACCCACCCGATATCAGCCGCGGCCGGCAGGTGTTCGAGGCGCAGTGCGCTTTGTGCCACGGCGAGGACGGCCAGGGCCGCAAGGCCGAAGGTGTCTATGCATTTCCGCCGCTGTGGGGCACGGACTCATACAACTGGGGGGCGGGCATGCACCGCGTCAACACCGCGGCCGCCTTCATCCATGCCAATATGCCGCTGGGCAGACCGCAATCACTCAGCGTGCAGCAGGCCTGGGACGTCGCCGCCTTCATCAACAGCCACGAGCGGCCGCAGGACCCCCGGCATGATGGCGATCTCGAGGAAACCGACGCGACCTTCCATGCGCACCAGTGTCATTACGGCGACGAACTGAATGGGCAGCCGCTTGGCAGCCGGGCGCATCCCAATCCGCTTCAATAGCTGGCGACGATGCGCGGTTCAGGCGGACTTTTGCAGCACCAGCAGGCGGTAATTCTTGTAGCGCTCGAACACTGCCTGGGTACGATAGCCGGACAGGTATTTGAACCGTAGCTTCTCCCAGCGCTTGCGCAGTACCCAGCCCAGCAGCCGCGTTGCCCACGGATGACGGCCGCGCAGATAGACCCCGGTGGTTTCCGCCGCCGGAATGATGCGCTCCCTGAGCACCTCGTCGAGCAGGCCGATGGTCGGGCTGACGCGCGTCGTGATGTCCACGTCTCGCAGCAATTCGAAGGGTGAGGCCGCCAGGGCAGCACGAAAATCGGAAAGGGGGTGACCACCGCCGAAGCTGCGACTCTCGGGGGTGCCGTCACCGGCGGCCGCGGTCTTGAAGAAATCGCTGACGATCACCCGCCCGCCCGGCCGCAGCAGCCGGCCGAGACGCTCGAATACGTCATCCAGACGGATGTACTGGAAACTCTCACTGAACAAAGCAACGTCATATTCCCCGGCGAGGGCCCCGATATCGAGCGCTTCGAAGGTCGATTCAAACAACCCCGCCGCCGTATTACCCGTATCCGTCAACCGCTGGCGCACCATGCCGGCGAGCGCTGGCGATGGCACGAGGCCATCGGCGGCATAACCCTGCTCCCGCAGCTGCACCAGCATGTTGCCGACTCCGCAGCCGATATCCAGCAACCGCGGAAATTCATCGGTCGGCGGCAATGCCTCCAGGATCATATCGGTGTAGTTCTGCAGGGCGCGCGGGAGGTTGGCAACAGTAACCTCCAGATCGTCCCACAGACCATAGTGAAGATCCTCGACAGCAAGCAGCTGTCGGGCCAGGATCAGACCGTATTCACGTGAATGCATGGACACTTACTTCCCCGGCACGGGACGTCCGTCCACCAGCTGGCATGAATAGGGGCCATCCATGAATTGGCGTTCACTCATTGAATACTCAGCCTGGTTGCGGTCCGCGCTGCGGAAGATCGGCGCGATCACTTTATGCTAATGGAGGTCATCCAGCGGCTGGACCAGCAGGATTCATGAACTGATCAGCTGTCAGTCGCGTTTTATTATCAGTCCTTGCCCGGTGGGAAGATCCAGTACGCACTCACCTTTATCCTGCATGTAATCAAGAACAGCCTTGCGCGCACCCGGACAGGTAGTCAGCCCATGGTCGTCCAGCAGGACGACACCCCCTGCAACCAGTCGGGGATAGAAAAATTCGATCGAGTCGTATGTAGGCTGATAAAGATCAACATCTATATGTACGAAACGGAACACCTGATCCTCAAGGCCTGCAAAGGTATCGGGTATCCAGCCGATCCTGAGTTCGGCCTGTTCGAATTTATCGAAGGCCGCTTTGGCCAGAGTACCGTCGTGCGCAAGATCGCCTGCCGACCAGGCGGAACCGCCGGTCGCCATCCGGTCGACCTCAGCAGGCGCGGGGAGACCGGAGAAGGCATCAAAACCATAATGCCGGTCGGTTGACGCAAAGGTCCCCTCAAGGGCTTTGCAGATAAGCGCAGAACCGACCCCACGGGCGACACCGCATTCGGCGGTACTCCCTCTCAGGCCCCGGACATAGCGAGCAAATTCTATAAGTACAAAACGCCGGTCAAGTTTCCTGACCTGCGGCCGACGCAGGGTGGGATCATCCACCATGTAGGGGCGGTACGGATCGAGCCAGGACTGGTCCGCAATCCAGAGTATCTGGGGTTTATACAGATAACGGTTCCCCCAGACTGCTATCCGTTCCACAAGTTTGTGCTGAAGTCTTTTGAGGGGATTTTTTTCAAATCGCATAGCTGATCATCGCCGTGCCTATTTATGGAATTCCTGTAGCCAGACGAGTAGAATACAGTTTTTTTCCGGCGGTGGTAACAGTGGGAAATCCCCCCACCTGGCACCTGATCCTGCGCGAAAAAATGCCGGGGTTGATTTGATATATTTGCCTGGTATTGAACCCGCAGAACAGGCACCCGGGCCGCGAGGCCTCATGACTCTTCCGTTTGATTAAGCTGGTCGCCGAAAACAATGAAGCCTGCATCTCTTGTCCTAGCGAAATTCACACGCAAGCGACTTCTTCCCCGCCTCCCCGTATCCCAGAAACAGAAACTCCTGGCCGAGCGCCGCCTGCGGGGCAAGGAAGACTACAGCAAATTATCCCTGTCGGATGTGGTAATCGTTTCGCACGAGAAGAGCGGGCGCACCTGGTTGCGCGTCATGCTCAGCCGGTTTTATCAGCAGCGTTACCATCTACCTGAAAACAAGCTGCTGAATTTCGACCGCCTGCACCGGCTGGAACCCAGGGTCCCTGTGGTTTTCTTCACGCATGACAGGCACCTGGGGCATTACACCGGCAACTGGGACAATGAAGAACTGTATCGCCCCACCCCGACAATTCTACTGGTTCGTGATCCCCGCGATGTCGTTGTGTCGTTCTACTTCGACTGGAAGTACCGCATGAGCGAACACAACCGCCGGCTCTATTCGCTGCCCTCCGATGACATGTCGATCCATGAATTCATGATGCAGCCGGAATCAGGCTTGCCCGCCGTCATCGATTTCATGAACCGCTGGCATGAACGGCTCGAGCGCATGCACAACCTGAGCATGTTCCGCTATGAAGACCTGCGTACCGATACCGTGACCGGCCTGAAACAGATACTCCATATTCTTGGCGCCGAACCTGAGCAGCAGGAGATCGAGGACGTCGTCGCCTATGCGGAGTTCGAAAAAATGAAAAAACGCGAACAGTCGGGGCAGACCCGCGACAGCCGCATCTGCGCCACCGATCCCAGCAACCCCGACTCCTTCAAGGCCCGCCGGGCCAAGGTCGGCGGCTACCGCGACTACTTCAACGATGAGCAGATCCGCGAAATCGATGCGCTCGTCGCCGAGACCCTGAGCCCGGGCTACGGCTACTGAGCCGGCCTGCGCCCCGTTGCCGGGGCAATTCCGGCGTACAGGGCACGGCTGACGGCCAGGGCCCCGAACGAGATCAGGAAAAAGTGCCCGCGCTCGTCATCGTGGCGGATCTGGAACAGACCGGCGAGCAGAAACAGGGCCATGGCGGCCAGCAGAAACAACAACAGCGGGAAATCCCGCTCGTCACGCCTGCCGGCGGGCCAGAAAGTCTTCAATGCCGTGACCACCCACAGCAGGAACAGCACCAGGCCCACCGCGCCCAGTTCCACCAGCAATTGCAGATACAGGTTGTGGTAATGCGTCAATGACTGCTTGATATCCAATTCGCTTATCAGCATCCTGCTGGTACCCGCACCCCAGCCGAACCAGGGACGTTTGCCGATCAACTCCCGGGCCTGTTCCCACAGCGGCGCACGGTAGCGCAGACCGGAACCTTCCAGGCCAGCGCTGTCATCCGCCAGCATGGCCAGAAATCCGCCTTCCACCCTGGCAAGCCGCTTGTCGACGATATCGGCGTTGTACACTATGGCCGTACCCAGCATTCCTGCCCCCGCCAGCAGCAGCAGCAGTGTCCGGCCGCCCCGGCCCCGGCGCCAGCCATGCCAGACCATGGCCAGCAGCAGGGCCGGCAGGATCACCGCCAGGGCAAACCAGACCGCCCGGGTCTGGCTCCAGAGGACAACAATGGCCAGGACCACCACCAGCAGCAGGGCCGGCGGGACCAGCCATAGCGGGCGGCCCCGTCCTGTCAGCAGGAGGATCAGCACGCCGATCAGGCCGGCGCCGGCATACAGGGCGGCGCCGTTGCCCATGCCGAACAACTCGCGCCTGCCACCCATGACCACTTCCAGGCGCGACCAGTCGAACCCGACGGCCAGTGACAGCACCAGCCCGGCCAGCCCGAGACCCAGCACCCAGCGGATACGCCGGGGACCGGCACCAAGCCAGTAGGCCACAACGAGAGAAAATGCGCCGCCGGCCAACAACAGGTCGAAACCGGACTCCAGGATCTCCGGCCGCCATTCGGCACTCCCCTGCCGCCAGGCCAACAGCCAGTTCACCGTGATATAACCACTCAGCGCCAGTGACACCCAGACGAATGGGCGGCTGCGTGCGCGGCGCCAGAAGTCCCGCCCCCGCAGGGACAGAGCCAGCAGCATCAGCAGCAGCCCGGCATAGAAAACCCCCTGATTGGCAAAGCCGCCAGCCGCAAACAGACCGAGGCCGGCCACTCCGATCCGGCTACTCCAGTCCATTGGGACAGGAATGCTTGTAGGTGCAGTTGCGTTCAAGCCACCACCCGCAGGGGTTGTCCCGCCCCGAGCAGCCGGCTTGCGGCCGTTCGCAGAGGCAGAGTGAGGGAATCGGGCGGATTCTACCCGAGCCGGACCCGCCGGACCACTTGAACAGCGGTCATGCAATCCGTTCCCGGCTCGGTTAGAATGCTGTATTGCTTGAGACCCACGATTTGCGGACATCCATGACCAGCACCTTCGCAGCCCTGCGCGCCTCGCTCCCCCAGGCGAGCAAAACCCTCTGGAAGAAAACCAGCCGGCGTCTGCTCAAGCTCCGGCTCGACCTGACCGGGGCCGATGAGGACGAGCGCATCCGGGCCGAGCGCCGGCTGCGCGGCCGGGAACAGTATCGCAAACTGCGACAGGCCGATGCCGTGGTCGTTTCCTTCGGCAAGAGCGGTCGCACCTGGCTGCGGGTGATGGTCTCGCGCCTGTACCAGCAACTCTACGGGCTGCCCGAGAACGCCCTGATCGGGTTCGATAACTTCCACAACATGGACCGCCGGATCCCGCGCATCTTCTTTACCCACGACAACTACATCGGCGACTACACCGGGCATGTGGACTCCAAGGCGGATTTCTACGACAAGAAGGTGCTGCTGCTGGTGCGCGACCCGCGCGACGTGGCCGTCTCCCAGTTCTTCCAGTGGCAGCACCGCATGCGCCCGGAGAAAAAGGCGCTGAACCAGTACCCGCCGCACGGCGAGCAGTGCAGCGTCTACGAGTTCGTCAGGCACGAAGGCGCCGGCCTGCCCAAGGTGATGGAGTTCATGAACCTGTGGGCACGGGAGATGGACAAGGTCAGGGAATTCGCCCTGGTCCGCTACGAGGACATGCGCGCCGACCCGCACGCGACACTCAGCCGGGTAGCAGAATTTCTGGAGATCCCGGCCACTGCGGAACAGATTCAGGAAGCGGTGGACTACGCCTCCTACGAGAACATGAAGAAGATGGAATCGGCCCAGAGCTTCCGCCTCAGCGGCGGCCGCATGGTGCCGCGCGACCGCAACAATCCGGACAGCTACAAGGTCCGCCGGGCCAAGGTCGGCGGCTACCGGGACTACTTCGAGGACGAACAGGTTCGCGAGATCGATGCGCTGATGGAAGCCACGCTCGACCCGGTGTTCGACTACCGGGCCGGCGAAGACCCGGCGGTCTGAACAACCTTGCTCAGACGAATGGCGCTGATTTCAGTTTATCCGTCATTCCGTCATTCCCGCGCAGGCGGGACAAAAGCGCGGAGCGCGTTGAACGCCTTTATGCCCTATGGGTACGCAGGGCGGCCCGAAGGGCGGGCGCGCCCGAACGAAGTGACAAAGTGCCCTTGGGGTGAAGCGAGTAATCCAGCATTTGCAGGCTCTGCCAGACACTGGATCCCCGCCTGCGCGGGGATGACGCAGCGAAAGTCAGTGCCATCCCCGTCTCAGACTATTTGATGATCTGACGCGAAGTTTCCAGGTAATCCCGGCCTTTCGACTGCACCGTTTCCGCATCGGCGTTCTCTGACGCCAGATGCACCTCTTCCAGCACCTCGGCCAGCTCCTCCACTTCTTCCTCGAGCCTTTCCAGCGCGTTTTCGAGGGTATAGGTGATCTGGTGGATCTCGTGCAGGTCGCGCGAACTCAACTCCCCCTGGCCCAGAATCGTTTCCAGACGCCGGTTGTACTCGGAGAAATTGGCCACGGCCTGTTCCAGCGTCTCTGCCGGCTCGCCCTCATAGTGACCGGGACGATCATCCGCGAATGCCGGCACAGACACGGCCAGGGCGGAGAACAGTACTGCCATTTTCAGGGTTTTCATCACATCTCCTTGTCTGCAATCAGAAATATCGGTCACACGATACCTGAGCCCGGCAGGTTGCACATGCCAGGCAAAAAGAGCGGGGCAGACACCTGGGCTGCCCCGCGTTCACGCTCACAACACGGCTGCCTCAGAACCGGTGACGCAGTCCGACCGAGAAGGTCTGCGGCTGATTCGGCCGTGCCCCGTCCGGCAGGCGGGAGACGATCTTCTGTTCGTCGAACAGGTTCTCCACCCGCAGGAAGACATCGGTGTCCCGTCCCAGCGGATACTGGCTGATGAAGTCCACCACGGTCAGCGATTCGGTTTCGTCGAAGCGGCTGCCGCTGTTGTTGCAGCCGGCCACCACGCACATCTCATCGATGTATTTCACCACAGCGTAGTTGTTCCAGCCACTGGGATGCTCCAGACCCACGCGCAGGCTGAGCATATTCTCCGGCACATCCTTGAGCTGATCACCCTCGCTCAGGCCCGAGGTCGCGTTGTCCTTGCTGATCTCGGCGCTGGTGTAAGTGTAGGCCAGATCGACCGGGATCAGGAAACGTCCCTGATCGAAATCGGTGGACAGCTGGAATTCCAGGCCCGCGATCTCGGCCTCGCCCGTGGTGAAGGTGCCGGAGGTCGCGCCGTTGCTGCAGGGCGAGCCCACCGAGCAGTTCTCCACCTTGTTGGTGAAGTCGCTGTAGAAGCCGATAGCCTCGGCGAACACCCGGTCGCCGAAGTAACGCACCCCGGCCTCCCAGTTGTCGCTGGTCTCAGGATCCTCGTTGGCCTGGGCGCCGCCGCCGAGCGGGGAGAAGCCGCGGTGCACGCCGGCCAGCACCTGCCAGCGATCGGCCACATCGTAGGTGAAGGAGGCGCCGGGCAGCCACTCATCGCTCTCGTTGCCGCGGGTCGAATCCACGGTGGTCCGGCCGACATCCGCATACTGCACCCGCGAGGTCTCCACGTCCTCGTAGCGCAGGGCCAGGTTGAGTTTGAAGCGATCGGTCACCTGCCACTGATCCAGCGCCCAGAAGCTCATCGCCTCGCCGGTCTCGAAGCGGTTGTCACCGCCCGTCGGCAGGACGGTGTTCTGGAATACCAGCGAGCCGTTGACCTGATCATAGATCTCCACGGGCTGGAAGCGGTCCATCTCATCTTCGTGATAACGTCCGCCCAGCGAAACCTGGTGTGCGCCGAGGTCGATGTCGAAGTTGAGCTGAATGCCTTCGGAGACGTATTCACGGTTGTTGTTCTTGTAGGACAGTCCGGCAACATCGACCGTGCCGTCCAGGATACCCTGGGCGTTGGCATCGCCGGCATTGGCCGCGTCGATATAGGCACCACCGCCGGAGAGCTTGAACCAGTTGCGTTTGAACTTGTTGCGGTAGATCGTCGCGGTACTCTTGACGTTGTCGGTCCAGTCGAACTCGTGGGTCAGGTTGATGCCGGAGTGGGTGTTGTCCATCTGGTCGATGCTGGACAGGCCGTAACGCCGGTTGGGGTCGCGATCGAAGTCGGCATCGGTCAGCCCGAGGTAGGTCTCGTTGGAAATCTCTTCCGAGTACTGCAATTTGAGCTGTAACGCCTGGCGCTCGCCCTGCCAGCGCAGCTTGCCGACATAGTCCTCGATGTCGAAGCCGCTGTCGCCGTTGCTGCGATCGATGTCCTTGAAGCCGTCGCCGTTGCGCTGCACCGTCTCGACCATCCAACTCCAGGGGCCGGCGACATCGCCGTAATGGGCATGCACGTCGGTGGAGCCACGTTCGTCGAGCACGGTTTCGACCATGCCCGAACGCTCGGTCGGAATCGGAGTCGACAGCAGGTTGATCACGCCGCCGGTGGTCTGCGGACCATAACGCAGCAACGGCGCCCCCTTGAGGATCTCGACACCGGTGATACGCATCATGGTCGGGAAATAATAGGCGGCGGGATTCGAATAGGGGGCGGGGGCGATCGGTACGCCGTCCTCCATCAGGGTGATATTGCTGCTGCGCTCGGCCGTGGCGCCGCGGATACCGATGTTCGGGCGCAGGCCCTCGCCATCCTCTTCACGGGCATAGATACCCGGCACTGTCTTCAGTACCTGGTGGATGTCGGTGGTGCCCTCGATCTCGAGTTGCTCCTCGGCCACGACTGCGCTGGAACCGGGCAGAATACGCGCCTGCGAGGTGTCACCGATGATCTCCACGGGCGACATGGTGACCGCCTCGTCGGCAGCGCTCATGCCCGGCAGCAGACAGCTACCGATCGCCAGTGACAGAAAAGAACGCTTGAACATGAAGTTATCTCCCTATCAATTGTATTAAAGTTTACGATAATGAGAAGCTTTATCAATTGCGGATGATATTTCGTCGTACTCGTGAGGTCAACACCCTGTCACGTCGGATTGGCAAGGGGGATTGTACGAGCCGGGATATACTGTATAATCGAAATCATTCTCATTAGTCTTAAATAAACCCGGCAGGCGCATCGGCGCCGAGGACTTGCTGCTGCGATGAACGATGAAACCCTGACAATGACGTCCCCGGTTCCGTCCGGGATCTACGAACAACTGGCTCAGCTGCTCCAGGCGGGTGGACCGGTGGTGGCCATCCTGCTCGCCATGTCCGTGATCGCATTGACAATCATCCTGCTGAAACTCTGGCAATTCCAGGCAGTGCGCACCGGCGAGCGCCGCACCGCTGTGGAGGCGCTGCGGCTGTGGAAATCCGGCCGCATCGGCGAGGCGCTGACGCACACCGAGGGCAGTCGCAATCCGGTGGTCCAGGCCCTGGCCCGCGCCATGCGCGGGCAGCACCGCGGCCTGCTCGAGGCGAAGGTGCGCGAGGAGGTCCTGCGCTACGGCGGGGATGTACTGGAAACCCTGCGCGGCGGCTTCCGGCCGCTGGAGGTGATCGCCTCGCTGGCACCGCTGCTCGGTCTGTTCGGCACCGTACTGGGCATGATCAAGGCCTTTCAGCAGCTGGAGGCCGCCGGTAACCAGGTCAATCCGGCAATCCTCTCCGGCGGCATCTGGGAGGCCCTGCTCACGACGGCCGTCGGTCTGGCCGTGGCCATCCCGACCGTGGCCCTGCTCAACTGGCTGGAACGCCGGGTCGACCGCCTGGCTCACGATATGGACAACCTGGTCACGCAGGTCTTCACCGAAGACCTGTCCGCCGAGTTGACCTCCGAGGAAGAGACGCATGCTCCGGCCCGCCTCCGCCCTGCCGCCGTTTCAGCTGGCGAATAACGCGCGCCGGCGCCGCGCCCTGATCAGCCTCACGCCGCTGATCGATGTGGTGTTCATCCTGCTGGTGTTCTTCATGCTGACCTCAACCTTCCTGGACTGGCGTCCGATCGAACTGAACGCACCCGGTCCGACCGCCGCCAGTGCCGAGGCCGGTGACAGCCTGCTGATCGAGATCCGTACGGATGGCCTGCGTCTGGACGACGAGCCCGTCACTCCGGCGGAACTGCGGCGCCGGATCGAGTCGCAGCTGGCGCACCACCCGGATCAGCGCGTGCGGCTCAAGCCCACTGCTGGGGTCGCCCTGCAGCGCACGGTGGATGTAGTGGGTCTGCTCACCCGGGCCGGTGCCGTCAATCTCTCCCTGATCCGCGACCGCCAGAGGTAGGCAGCATGCGTTTCGACCCCCCACGGCCGCGCAGCGACGAGGAGCGGATCCTGCCGCTGATCAATATCGTGTTCCTGCTGCTGATCTTCTTCATGGTGGCCGGAAAACTCGCCGCCACCGACCCCCTCGAAATCGACCCGCCGCAATCGGCCCTCGAGAGCGAGGCCGGGCCACGGGAGTTGCTGGTGCTGCTCGACGCCGAGGGCCGCCTGGCTCTGGACGGCAAGGTCATGGAGGAATCCGCACTCAAAGCCGCTCTGCAGAAACGCCTGTCCGAGGACGAGATACGGATCCGACTCAAGGCCGACGGCCGGGCCGAAGCGACCCGCGTGGTCGCCCTGATGGAACTGCTGCAGGATGCCGGCGCGCAGAAGGTCAAGCTGCTGACGGTCGCGGCAGGCGGTTGATGCGGATCACCCGTCGACACTGGACGGTGGCATTGATCACCGCGGTCCTGCTGCATGCGGGGATTGCTGCTGTGTTGCTGTGGCAGGAACCGGAGTCCGGCGCGCTGGATGTCGGGATCGGAGGCATCGAGGTGTCCCTGGGGCCGGCAGGCGGGGTACCGGAACAGCCGCAGCAGACGTCAGAGGAAGCGCCGGTGCCCGAACCCGAGCCGCAGCCCGAACCGGAGCCCGAACCGGAGCCCGAACCGGAACCCGAACCGGAACCCGAACCGGAACCCGAACCGGAACCCGAACCCGAACCCGAACCGGAACCCGAACCGGAACCCGAACCCGAACCGGAACCCGAACCGGAACCGGAACCCGAGCCGGTCCGTCAGGCCGTGCAGCCGCAGCCTGAACCGGTGCAGCAGACAACACAGCAGCCGAGCGTGAGCGCGGACACTGCCGCCCCCGCCAGCACCACTGCCACACCGGAGGGGGAAGAGAGTCCCCGGGACAGCGCCACCCGTGGTGGCTCACCCGGCCCGAGCGCCGACTACATGGCCCGCCTGAAGGGCTGGCTCGAGCGCCACGAGCGCTATCCCCGCCGCGCCCAGATGCGGCGCCAGGAAGGCACCGCCCTGCTCTACTTCGTCATGGATCGGGAAGGCCGGATCATCGAGTACCGGCTGCAGGAAAGTTCAGGCCACACCCTGCTGGATCGCGAGGTGGAGGCGATGATCAAACGGGCCGAGCCACTGCCGGGAATCCCGGACGACATGCCGCAGTCACGACTCGAACTGGTGGTACCGGTGGCCTTCTATCTGCGCTGAATGCAAGCGCGCGGGGATGACGTGACTGCGGCAGTATCAACAGGTCTTAGTGGCCACTGGCCCGGGCCAGCGGCGGGGTGCGATCCAGCAGTTCCAGCGCATCGTGGCGCAGATGGTTCTTTGCCATCTCCTGGCGCAGCAGGTCTTCGCTGATCACACCCTGATCCAGGCACTCGCGCACCAGCCCGAAGAAGAAGGCCTCCTGGTTCGGATCCGGATGGGCCCGGTAGCGCCCGGCCAGGCCGTAGTCGCCGAACAGCGCCCGACGCGCGCGTCGGAACCAGTGTTTGGGCGGAAACAGGCGGAAGGAATCGGCGGCGCGAAAATCCACCGGCAGCCCGGTCTTCCAGGGCTGAGTCTTGCGCTTGGTGTTGTGCAGCATCTTGGTGTTGGCATCGAGATGATCGAAGTCGTTCCACTCGGGCTCGAACAGGCCGATGGTCTCCGGATCCTCGTATTTCAGGCACACCCAGGGCATGTAGTCGCGCGTGCCCTCGAACATGGCGTGGAACTGTTCCTCGAACTTCCAGTGAGTCAGCTTTGCGTTGTCCATCAGCATCACGCTGGTGGCCAGGCAGCCGCGCTTGCCCTTGTTGCCGGACTTGGGCCGGCACATGACGGCCTTGCCTTCCATATCGCGGGAGAACAACTCCCAGATGTCGGCCAGGGCGAAGATGTCCGGGTCGATGACAATGGAACGACCCTGATAGTCCATCAGCTGCGGCGGCAGGAAGCGGGTCGGGGTGAAGGACTGCAGGTCGTCGCGGACCCACTGGCGCCACTCGCCGTCGCGCAGGTACATCTGCCCTTCGTGCTCGCGCAGGATGGGAAAATCGTCGTAGTGCATGATGCGGATATCGAAGCGGTCATTGTGCTTCGAATTGCGCCGCAGGGCATACTGCGCCACCAGGGCGCCGAGATGCTGCTTGTCATTGGCCTGGATGAATACGCAATGCTCCATGCCGGATTCCTCGCTAGGGACTGCCACAATCTACTCATTTTATAGGTCAGCCCCCTCGAAACCAAGCCGCATCTGCCCTCCGCATGGCCCCGGCTTTTGGCCGGGAGCGGCAAAGCGCGTATAATCCCAGCCACCTTCATCCCCAGCCGGGGCCAGTATTTTTTTCATCCGGAACAACAGCATGAGCTTCATCAACCCGCTGCGCCGCATCGGCAGCGACAACGCCCGCAAGGCCGCCATCATCACCACCACGGCCGTGCTGCCCCGCTCCCTGCGCGTGGCCCGGCGCAAGGCCCGGCTGGGCGCGCTGGAGGTGGACATCGCCCGGCGTTCCTCGCTGATCATCATCGCCCATCCCAAGAGCGGCAACACCTGGCTGAAGGTCATGCTGACCCGGCTCTACAGCAAGCGTCACGGCATCCCGGAAGAGGACTTCGCCCGCTACCCGGCGCTGGCCGACGCCAATCCCGAGATCCCCCGCTTCGCCGCCACCAACGGCTGGTACAGCTATGAACGCGCAGTGGGCGACAAGCTGCAGCCGGGAGCCCCGGATTCCGAGCTCAGACACAAGCCGGTGGTACTGCTGGCGCGCAATCCGTTGGACATCGCCGTGTCCTGGTATTTCCAGTTCACCAAGCGCCAGTCGAGCCATAAGCAGGAACTGATCAATGCCGAACTGAGCCACCCCGTGGATCGCACCAACATCGGGATGTGGGAGTTTGTGCGCGAGAGCGAAATCGGCCTGCCCTCGCTGATCCGCTTCCTGAACCACTGGGATGCGGCGCTGGATTCACTGGACCACACTCTGCTGACCTCCTACGAGGCGCTGCGACGCGAACCGGCGCAGGTGCTGCGCCAGATCACCGAACTGATGGGCGACCGCTTCAGCGACGAGGAAATCAACGAGGCGGTGGAGTTCGCCTCCTTCGACAACCTGCGCAAGCTGGAAAGCGAAGGCTTCTTCCGCTCGGGCGGCCTGACCCTGCGCAACGCCGGCGACCCGGAAAGCTTCAAGGTGCGCCGGGCCAAGGTCGGCGGCTATCGCGACTACTTCAGCGAGGCACAGGCACAGGAACTGGAGCAGCTGGTGCGCCGGGAACTCTCGCCGCGCCTGCAGGCACTGTTCGGCCTGGACCAGCCGCAGGAGGACACCCCGGCGGCGCCGGCCGCGGCCGGGCAGTAAGGTCTTGTCCTCTCAGGGTCGGGCGCCGCGCATCTGGCGGGTCCTCGGCGACAAACGCGGGGACAACGGCCAGGTCGAGGTCATCGCCGAGGCCCTTGCCCGGCAGCGCGGCTGGACCTCCGAGCTCCGCCACCTGGAGATGCAGCCCAGATACGTGTTCGGCAAGCCGCGCGTCGGTCCCACCCTGTATCATCTGGATCCGGAACGCTCCGACGCCCTGACACCGCCCTGGCCCGACCTGATCCTGACCAGCGGCCGGCGCCCGGCCAATGCGGCGCTCTGGATCAAGCAGCAATCCGGCGGCCGTTCGCGCATCGTGCTGGTCGGCAAGCCCTCGGGCTGGATGGCGCACTTCGATCTGATCATCACCAGCGCCGAGACCCTGCCCGCACCCTTCCCCAATGTCATGCACATCGGCCTGCCGTTGATGCAGCTCGATCCGGCCCGGCTCGAGGCCGGACGCGCCGAATGGGAGCAGGCCTTCGCCGCCCTGCCCCGGCCCCTGGTGGCCTTTCTCATCGGCGGCCCGACCAACCCCTTCGTGTATAACAACACCGTAGTACGCCGACTCCGCGACCGTATCGACCAGGTACTGGCCAGCGGCGGCACGCCCTACCTGGTCGGCTCGCGCCGCACCCCGCCGCGCTTCATGCAGCGGCTGCGCCGGGATCTGCCCGCGGCGGTGCAGGTCTATGACTGGAACGACCCGCAGGATGGGAATCCCTATGCCGGCCTGCTGGCCCTGGGCGATCGCTTCGTGGTCACCGGCGACAGCATTTCCATGCAGGTGGAGGTGGCCCGGCTGGGCCGGCCGCTGGAGATCCTGCCTCTGCCCACCGGCTGGTTCGGCGGCATCGACAACGCCCGCCGCCGTCTGGCCGCCTGGCTGTTTCAGCCAGTGCGCGCTGACAATTCAGGAGAGCAGGCCCGGATCGCGACGGCCCGTGCCCTGTACCACCTGCGGCTGCTGCAGCAGACCCGTCACTTTCCGCGCTTTCACCAGATGCTGGTCGATCAGGGGCTGGCCCGCTGGGCAGGCGATGACGCCGATGCGGCCGGCGCCCACGGCGGACCGGACCGCGCCGGCGAGCAGACCGAACAGGACCTGCAGCGTATCCTGGAGCGCATCGACCGGCTGTTGCCGGACAGATGAACCGTCAGCTGCTTACTCAAGCGTCAGGAGATATGGCTACAGTTTCATAGCGTCATTCCCGCGAAGGCGGGAATCCAGAAAGTTCGCACTGCTGGATCCCCGCCTTCGGGGGATGACGGCATCTAAGGGGTAACATGTTGTTGAAGCGCACACAGACACGTCGGATCCCGGACATGCGCTGCACCCTGGCAGGCCTGCTGCTGACCATGGCCGTCCCGACACCTGCTCTGGCCGGCGGTGAGCCCCGCCTGCCGCGACCCGAAGCGGTCACACCCACCGCCCCTGCGCCACTCCCGGCGGTGGGCTGGCAGGCCATCACCCTGAGCGCCTCCAACCTGCTGGGGTCGGCCGTCTCCCGGCTGCGCCTGTACACGGTCGCGCCTGACGAACTCCCCGTCCAGGTTGCGCGCGGCACCCTCCCTGCCCCGGGCAATCCGCTGCTGGTGCTGCTGGCCGACAACCGGGTGGGACGGCAGAACCTGGAACGGCTGTCCGTCTGGTACGATCCCGCCGGCGGCCTGGTGCAGCGCTGCCGGGTCGGCTTCGGTCGCCGCGACAGCCGGGCCAAGTGCTACCGGTACGAAGCTCGCAGTCTGCTGCGTGAGCGCCGGGAGAGCGCCGTCACTGCCGCCGAGGTCGAGGCCCAGCCGGACTGGCTTCACGACGGCGCCAGCAGCGCCCTGACACTGGCCCGTGACTGGCCCGTGTCCAGTGCGGGGCGGCTGGCGCTGCCGCAGGCCATTCCCCGGACAGCCGGTCTGGTCTCGCCCACCCTGCTGCTGCCGCTCGCCAGTGCCGCCTCCCTGCACGCCGCGGGTGACAGGGAAACCTATTATGTGCACACCGACCACGATTTCTTCCGGGTCGTGCTGGAGGTCAGCGGTCACGAACGCATCGAGGTCGACTACCGGCGCGAGACCGCCGCTGGCGAGCAACCGGTGCGGGGTCAGGTCGAGGCGCTGGTAATCCGGCTGCAGGTCAATCCCCTGGGCGAGCCGGAGAACGGCTTCGAACTGCTGGGCCTGCGCCCGCCCCTGACCCTGCTGCTGGATCCCGCCACCCGCCTGCCGCTGGCCCTGCGCGGTGACGCCCCGCGCCTCGGCCCGGGCGAAGTGCGACTGGAAGCCGCACGGCTCAGCCGATGAAGCCGACACGCGCCGTCCTGATCAGCAATCCGGCCAGCGGCAACAACCGCAGGGCCTGGGCGCGGCTGCAGCCCCGGCTGGCGCACTATCCGCAGCTCGAGCAGCACATCACCCGCACGGTCGAGGAGGCCGAGACACTCATCCGTCGACTGGCCGACAGCGACATACAGGTGCTGGCGATCAACGGCGGCGACGGCACCCTGGCCTGCCTGCTGGGACTGCTGCTGCAGCACTGGCCGCAGCAACGCCGGCCCGCACTGATCGTCCTTCCCGGCGGCACCGCCAATATGAGCGCCGGCGATGTGGGCGCGGCCGGCTCGCCGCGCAAGGCATGGAAACGGTTTTTCCGCTGGCTGGACCGCGGCTGCCCGCTGGACATCCCGACGCTGGAACGGCATATCATGCAAGTGGAGGGCCTGACCGACGGCCGCATCCACCACGGCATGTTCCTGGGCACCGGCGCCATCATGCAGGCCACCCAGTACGCCCACAGCAGGGTGCATGCACGCGGCCTGGGCGGTGATATCAGCCTGGGGCTGACGCTGGTGCGTACCCTGTGGGGCCTGGCCCGGCGTGACCCGCGTTTCTATCAGCCGACCCCGGTGGCGCTGCGACTTCCCGACAGCAGCATCGACCGCCCGGAAACCCCCATGCTGATCCTGGCCGCCAGTACCCTGGAGCGGCTGTTCCTCGGCATCCGGCCCTTCTGGGGCAGCGGCGACGGCGCGGTGGGCCTGACCACCGTCCGCGCCGGGGCGAGGCATTTCCCGCGCGCCTTCGCCTCCATCCTGCGCGGCCGGCCCAACCGGCATGTGCAGCCGGAACTGGGCTATGAGAGCTTCCACACCCGGCGTCTGGAACTCGACTTCGATGGCATGCTGAACCTGGACGGAGAACTGCTGCAGACCGCCCCTTCCACAGGACCGCTGACAGTCACCGCCCGCGGGCCGTTCCGGTTTCTGCGGCTGACATGACCTGGCTGTTGATCTTTGCGTATTCCGTGGACATCGTAGGTCGGGTTAGCCCGACAGGGCGTAACCCGACGCGGCTTGCCGCTATGGGTCGGGTTACGCTGCGCTAACCCGACCTACGCGACTCAGCGGGCTGGAGTATTGGCTACAACACCGAAATACACCGTCATTCCCGCGCAGGCGGGAATGGGGATATCAGAGTTTTCTAGGGCATAATGAATCCCGCATGGCTGCCTCTACATTCCAATCCGCCTACCCCGAACCCGCCGGTCCCACTGTTGCCGACTCGCCGCCGCTGGCGGCCCTGCTCGACGCCCTGCAGACCCGCTTCGGCGATGCGCTGCAGGCGGTGGTGTTGTACGGCTCCTGTCTGCGCAGTGCGGATTTGCTGGAAGGCGTGGTCGACCTGTATGTCCTGATCGACGACTACCGCAGCGCCGAGCCTCGTCTCCTGCGCCGTCTCGCTATCCGGCTGCTGCCGCCCAATGTCTATTACCTCGAAGCCCCCGTGGACGGCAGCACGGTGCGCTGCAAGTACGCTGTGCTCAGCCTGGAGGCATTCGACCGCGGCACCGGGCCGCGCCGGTTCGAATCCTATCTGTGGGGCCGCTTTGCCCAGCCGGTCAAGGTGATCTACAGCCGCACGCCGCAGGTGCGCGCACGTCTGCACGCGGATTTCCTGCAGGCCGCCGAGACCCTGCTGCGCCGCGCCCTCCCCGCCCTGCCGGCCGAAGGCACGCTGGATGACCTCTGGGCAGGCGCCCTGGCGCTGAGCTATGCCACCGAACTGCGCACCGAGCGTCAGGGGCGTGCCGGCGAACTGGCCGGACACGGACAGGCCTTCTACACCGTGATAACGCAGGCACTGGCCGGGCGGCTGGCCGACGGCCTGACCCTGTTGCCGCCAGAGACCGAGGCCGGGGTATACAGGTACCGCGCACACGTCCCCCCCGCGGCCCGGCGCCTGGCCCCCTGGCAGTGGCGGCTGCGGCGGGGACTGGGCAAGCTGCTGTCCGTGGCGAGGCTGGTCAAGGGCCTGTTCACCTTCGAGGGCGGCCTGGACTATCTGGCCTGGAAGCTGACGCGTCATTCGGGCCAGACGATCGAGGTACCGGAGCGGGTTCGCCGTCGGCCTCTGATCCACGTCTGGGCCTGGGGCTGGCAGCTGTACCGCCGCGGTGTCTTCCGCTGACGGAGACTTCTGTTCACAGCGGCTGCATAACCAGAATTTTTATTTATACACAATAACTTTGCGTCTCCGAGTCTCTGCGTCCTCTGCGTTGAGGTCGCCATGCTGAGTCGAATCATTTTTGATCTGCGCCATGACTCGCCCCCGGCCGATGCGGTATAGTGGCACCACGCAACACGCAGGGTATTGAGCATCATGAAGAATTACGGGGTATTCATTCAGACCAATCACAAGCAGATCGTCGGCGCCATCGTCGCCGAGCATGCACTGCGCCGTTATTCCTCTCACAACGACGAGTTCGACGTCCACATCATGGACACCCGCGACTACCCCTTCTTCCAGGCGCGCGAGGGCCAGAGCTATCTGCGCGACGGGGTGCAGCGGGTGTGGCTGAACGACGACCTGCAGTCCTTCACCCCCACCCGTTTCATGCCGCCGCAGTTGATGAACTATCAGGGCCGGGCCGTGGTCATCGACCCCGATATCTTCGCCTGCACCGACATCTGGGAGTTGCTCAGCCGCGATATGCAGGGCAAGGCCATCATGTGCCGCATGCGCTCCGGACCCAAGGGCTTCATCGACCGCTGCTATGCCAGCAGCGTGATGCTGCTCGAGAACAGCCGCCTCACGCACTGGAAGCCGGAGGCGCAGTTCAATGCCATGTTCGACGCCGGCTACGATTACCAGCCCTGGATCTGCCTGAAGAACGAGGACCCGGAGAGCATCGGCTTCTTCGAGAAGGAATGGAACGACTTCGATACCTTCTCACCGGCGACAAAGATGCTGCATACCACCCGACGCAAGACCCAGCCCTGGAAGACCGGCCTGCCGGTGGACTGGCGCCCGTCCGAGCGCTTCCGCCTGTTCCCGCCGGCCGCCTGGCTGCTGCGGGCCCGGCGTCACCTGTTCGGCGAGTACGGCCTGATGGGCAAGTACAAGGCCCATCCCGATCAGAACCAGGAACGCTTCTTCTTCGGCCTGCTCAAGGAGTGCATCGCCCAGGGCAGGATCAGCGAGGAATTCCTGCGCGAGGAGATGGCGCGCAGCCATGTCCGCCACGATGCCTTCGAGGTGCTGGCGCGCACCCCGGACCTGCCGCCGGCGCCGGCGCATCCGCTGAGCACGCAGCAGGCGGCGTGAACTGTCTTAACCACCATTCGTAGGTCGGGTTAACGCAGCGTAACCCGACATCTCGCGGTCCGTGTCGGATTACGCCCTCGCGGGCTAATCCGACCTACGCAGTTCCACCCACTCCTACGTGATGCCCATCATCAGCCGCACCCGCTGGGCCGTGCGTTCAAGCTCGGCGCCCGAGTCGGCTTCCACCGCCCGGTACCAGTCCTCCCCCTGAGCGATCAATTCAGGCGCCTGCTCCAGCCAGCGCGCCCGGCCGGCATCCACCAGCGCCTGCTGGATGCGCCCCACGTCGCGGCGCATGCGCAGCGGCGCCAGTCGCATGGCCAGGCGATGGCTGAGCGGCTGGTGCCGGAAATTGCGCGCACGCAGCCACCAGGTGCCGGGCGGGTCTCCCGGATCGAACAGGTACAGCGGCCGTCCCATAGCCGCGGCTTCGGCCAGCATGGACATGCTCTCGCCGGTGACCACGAAGCGCTCGCCAAGCCCGAGATAGGCCAGGTAGGGATTTTCCCTGTCGCTGTTGTCCAGGTCCCACCAGTAGGTGGCCGCCGGCACCTTGAGCGCGTTGCGGAAGGCCGCAGCGGCGGCCGCCGACGTGCGCCGGCTGTCGGTCACCAGCACCGAGCCGCCGGTCTGCGCCACCAGCCGGTTCACGCCCTCGGCCAGCCGCCGTCCCTTGTCCGGCGTGAACACGAACGGACCACTGTCGCCGCCGATCAGGACCGTGGTGAGGGGGTGCGGCAGTGCCGCAAGCTCGGGTTGCAGCCGGCGCGCGGCTGCCGCGACCCGATCGGAACGCACCCGATGCAGCGGCAGGGTGTTGTGCAGGACGTTGTCGCGCTCGGGGAGAAAGTACTGCGGCGTGGTCACGATGAGGTCGTAGCAGTCCAGCGGTGCCCAGGGCCGACCGATATGGACCAGCCGCGTGCGGCCGCCGGTGCGGCGGCGGATCCAGCGCGCAACCGGCTCGTTGCGCCGGCCGGCGCTGATGACCATATCCGGCCAGGGAGGTGAAAGCGGGCTGGAGGCGCGGCGGTCGATGCCGGCCAGGGTCACGCGCAGCAGCAGGTGCGGCAGCAGTTCCCAGCCGCGCGCCTGAATGCGCTTTTCCTCATACGGCCAGCCCAGTGCCTCGGCCAGTGCCAGCACCTGGTTGTTGTCGCCCGCCTTTCGCCCCAGCAGCACCCAGACAGTCTTTTCCATTATCGCGCCGGATCGTTCGCGTGAGCGCAGCGCACCCGGGCGCCCGCATGAGAATCTGTGCTATCATACGCGGCCTGTCGCCGGGGCGAAACAGCCCCATTCAGCACGGATACCACGCTCCAATGCCCGACATGTCCTACAGAGAAATGGGGGCCGTGGCCTCGCGTCACCTGGCCCTGGCCACACTGTTTTTCCTGCCGCAGGAAAAACGCATCGCGCTCGAGCGGCGCCTGCGCGGCAGGGAGGAATACCGCAAGCTGCAGGCGGCCGACTGGGTGCTGATGTCCTGGGGCAAGAGCGGCCGCACCTGGTTCCGCGTGATGCTGTCGCGCTTCTATCAGCTGCGCTTCAACCTGCCGACGGATCACATGCTGGAGTTCGACAACTACAACCGCCTCAACCCGGCCGCGCCCAAGGTGCTGTTCAGTCACAACAACTACATGCGCGATTACCTGCGCAACTGGGACAACCTGGAGCATTTCCGCGGCAAGCAGGTGGTACTGCTGGTGCGCGATCCGCGCGATGTGGCCGTCTCCCAGTACTTCCAGTGGCGCTACCGGATGCTGCCGCGCAAGAAGCTGCTCAACGATTACCCGCCCCACGGCACTGAGGTCGATGTGTTCGACTTCGTCAGCAACGAACAATGCGGCATTCCGCGCATCGTCGACTATTTCAACGGCTGGGCCGCGGCCATGCCGATGCTGGGCGATGACCTGCTGCTGATCCGCTACGAGGACATGCGCAGCGATCCGGCCGCGATCATGCGCAAGGTGTTCGATTTCACCGGCACGCCCGGCAGTGCCGGGGAGATCGCCGCCGCGGTGGAATACGCCGCCTACGACAACATGAAGAAACGCGAGGCCGGGAAAGACGGCATGCGGGCCAGCGGCCAGCGGGTAAAACCGGGGGACGAGAACAATCCGGATTCCTTCAAGGTGCGGCGCGGCAAGGTGGGCGGGTACCGCGACTACTTCACGGATGAGCAACTCCAGGCGGTCGACGCCATGGTGGAGCAGCATCTGGACCCGGTGTTCGGCTACTGCCGGACGTAGGATGGGTGAAGCGCAGCGCAGCCCATCACCACAGAGGCCGGCCGGACAATTGATGGGTTACGGCGCAATGCGCCTCCACCCATCCTACCCGGCTACTTGGCGGCGCCGCGCAGCCCCTGGGCCAGGCGCAGGATGCGCTTGCCGGTATGCGTACCCATGCGGGCCAGACGCTGAGCCTGGCGCGCCACCGGGCCGGAACGCACCCAGTTGACCTGCACCATGCGGCGCTCGCCGTCGAAGCGTTTGTAGCCGTGATAGCTGTTGCCGCTGCGCTTGAAGGCCAGCAGGGTGCCGCCCAGCGGGGTGACCTCGGCGGCAAAGTCCTCGATATCGTGCTTGCTGCGCAGCAGCCGCAGCTTGCCGCCCTCCTGATGCCATTCCGGGTTGAAGTACAGCAGCACCGTGATCACCTTGCTCCAATGGTCGGTGTGGATGTTGCCATCGCTCATCTCGGAGTACTTGCGCACGGTGATGGTCTTGACCGTGCGGCTCAGATCCACGCCGAACTTGCGCGCGATCAGGCGTTCGAACTCGGGGCTGTCCAGGTCCTGCAGCACCCGGGCGAAGGCCGGACCATACTCGAGGTCCTCCGGGTTGAAGTTGGCCGGGATATCGATGTAGGGGTAATCGGCATTGACCCGTTCCAGTTCCCCGGACGGGATCACGCCCTCGGCGACCATGAAGCTGAACGGCTCGGTCTGCAGCGGGGTGTCCTCCACCGCCTGGAAATTGAGAAGTCGGGTATCTGTCTCGGTCATGATCGAGGTCTCGTTACTGAACGGATAGCTGTCAGGGCTGCTGCATCAGGCGATGTTCGCGGTCTGGTTCCTGCGCCGCGGTTTCATCGGCATAGCGCTGCACCAGATCGTAGTCGGCCACCGAGTCCACATCCACGGCGGCGTTGGCATAGGGCAGGATCACCGCCCCGAGTCGCAGTCCCAGGTGACGCGACAGGCGTTCCAGGGCGGCATCCAGCGTCAGCAGGCCGAGCCGGTAGCGGATCACCGCCCACCAGCCGAGCAGGCCGATCACCAGCAGCGGCTTCTTGCGCTGGTTCTCGATCCGACGCCAGAAGTCGGCGGCGCGCCGTCCTTCCGGCGTCATGAAGGCAAACAGGTTGCAGCCGCAGTAGTTGCCGTCGCGGAAGCGCAGCACGGTCTTGCTGATGTCCGGATAGACCGATTTGACCAGTTCATACGGCGCCAGTCCGACGAGTACGTCACACTGCCTGGCGGCGCTTTCCTGGCAGAAGCGGTCGACGATCTCGCTGGTCAGCAGGGGATGGTCGGCCGTGGTGATCAGTACCGGGTGCTCTGCCGGCAGCGCGGACAGTTCCCGATAGGCGCTGGTGCTGGGCGAGGCCTCCGGCGGCGACCAGTTCAGGCGCTGCTCGGCGATCTCGCGCGCCAGTTCGGCGTCGCTCTGCACACAGGCCTGCTCCGGCCCGCTGAGCCGGATGGGCCCGACCGTATCCGCCCCGCGCAGGGCGCTGATGACCCGGTGAATCATGGGAACGTCGCTGATGCGCAGCAGGGGCTTGCAGGCGACCCCGGAGTGCTCGCGCAGGGCATCGCGCCGGGTCCGTTCCCCGGCCAGGATCACGCAGGCGAAACGCGCGGAGACGGCCGCTCCGGTCGGGTTGGGTTGCGCCTGCTGGCGGTCTGAGGGGTGATTGTCCACGCCCGGCTCACAATGACTTCTGGTAGACCCGGTAACGCTTGTAGATCCGGCTGCCGATCGCTTCGATGATGTGCCGCATACCGGCATTATCCTCCAGTATCCAGCCCATCTCAACTGTCTCCACCCCGCGCCGGATCATGGCCTTGCGCACCGCATCGATGACCAGAAAGGCCAGGGTCGGCCCCAGGCGCGAATACTGGTGCTCGCGCCGCACGCCCATCAGCGCCACCCGGCAGGTGCGGGGCCGCCGGACCTTGAGCCGCCACAGCAGCCGCGCCCAGCCCAGCGGCAGCAGCCGTCCGTTCAGGTCGCGGATGGCCTCGTTCAGATTGGGCAGAGCGGCGATGAAGGCCACCGGGCGCTCATCGATCTCGGCGATCTGGATATAGTCGTGGTCCAGCAGCAGGCTGAGCATCTTCGCCACTTCCGCGAACTCGGCGCGGGTGAAGGGCACGAAGCCCCAGTTGCCGGACCAGGCGTCGTTGAAGATGTCGCGCATGGCCTCGAAGTCGGCGGCCTTGCGTTTGCGGTCCAGCGGCCGTATCCGCACCCGGCGCAGGGCCTTCTGCGCCAGCTTCTCCATCACCGCCGGGGCGGTGAAGTCCGGCTGCACCGTGTAGGTCAGCAGATCCTTCACGCCGGTGAAGCCCTGCTCTTCCAGCCGTTTCGGGTAGTAGGGCCGGGCGTGTCCCATCATGATGTAGGGCGGAGCGGCGAAATTCTCCACCAGCAGGCCGATTTCCTCGTTGATGGAGAGGTTGTAGGGGCCGCGGATCCGGGCCGCACCCTGCTCGCGCAGCCAGTCGCCGGCCGTCTCCAGCAGGGCAGCGAACAGGGGCGCGTCGTCCTCGGCCTCGAGCATGCCGAAATAGCCGAGCCTGTCGCCCTCGACCGGCGGCTGCAGGCGGTCCAGCTGGGCGGTGATCCGGCCCACCGGCCGGCCATCGCGGTAGGCCACCCATGCCCGCACCCGGCTGTGCTCGAACAGTGGATGGTTGCGAAACACCCGCTCGCGCTGCTCGAAATGCAACGGCGCCACCCAGGCCGGGTCGTCGGCATAGAGACGGTGCGGCAGCTGCAGGAAATCCCCTATTGTCGTCCGGTCACGCGCCTCGCGGATGTCCAGATTCCCGCTGCTGGTCTGGGTGTGCGCCATACCGCTCCTTTGCAATGTCCCCACCCGACAAGGCGGGGTTTGGCGAATCAATCCCGTCATCATACCGTAACCCCTGGACCGGAACCCAGCACCGGCGCGCTGTTTGATCTTTCCCGCCCCCTCCGGCACACTGCTTTTCCCTGGTTTTTCCCTACCCTATGTCAGGCCCGCGGGACGGGCAGGAAACACTCACACTTGGCCAAGTTCATCCTCGGCAATGCGCTGCGCAAGAAGGCACTGCACAACGGCCCACTGCGCCACGCGCTCTGGCTGCTCGACCTGCTGGTGATCGGCCTGCTCTACGGACTGTTCCGGCTGCTGCCGGTGTCCTGGGCCTCCCGCACCGGCGCCTGGCTGGGGCGGCGTATCGGCCCCTGGTTCAAGAGCCGCTGCCAGCACATGCGTGCCAACCTGGGGCTCGCCTTCCCCGACAAGTCCAGCGAGGAAATCGAACGCCTGCTGCCGGAGATCTGGGGCAATGGCGGTGCCGTCCTGGGCGAGTTTCCGCACCTGGCGCGGATCGTGGACCCGCGTCACGATTATCTGGACATCCGCTTCGAGCAGGACATCCCCACCTACAGCGACCCGACCCGGCCGGCCGTGTTCGTCACCGCCCATATCGCCAACTGGGAGGCCGCCGGGGCCTCGCTGCACCGCTACGGCGTGCCGCTGGTGGCCCTGTATTCCCCCCTGGCCAATCCCTGGCTGGAGAAGCTGCTGCGGCGTTCGCGCCAGGCGCTGGGCTGTGAACTGATCTCGCGCGACGCCAGCATGCGCCCCTTCGTCCAGGCCCTGAAACAGGGCCGTTCGGTGGCCATGATCATGGACCGGCGCATCGATCAGGGTACGCCCATCCCCTTCTTCGGCGCCGACAAGCCCTCCTCCACCCTGGCCGCGCGGCTGGCGCTGAAATTCGGCTGCCCGCTGGTGCCGGTGAAGATCGAGCGTCGTGACGGCCCCCGTTTCCGGGTGACCTTCCTCCCGCCCCTGCAGCCGGCCGCACCCGACGCCGATCAGGAGGCGCAGGCCCGGGATCTGACCCGGCAGATCCACGGGCATTTTGAGCAGTGGATCACGGAACGGCCAGGGGCCTGGTTTTGTTCGAAAAAAATCTGGTCCAGTGCTATACTTCGCAGCCGTCAGGGTGGCAATGTTACCCTGTCGCCAGACACCGATCCGCACGCAACCCACAGGTAACACCGCCATGCCGGCCAACCGCCCAGCCAGTGCCCAGTCGCGCGAGCAATCCATCCGGCTGTTCGACAACCCAGTGCTGGAATCTCTCAGCCACGTGCATCCCATCATGCCGCTGCTGGTGTGGCTGCCCGTGGCGGCCTGGCTGCTGGTGCGCGCTGTGACCGTGCACGGGATCGGCCCTGTCGGCCTGGCCGGCATCGGCATCGCCGGGCTGGTGACCTGGACCTTTGCCGAGTACAGCCTGCACCGCTTCCTGTTCCACTATCCGGCGAAGAGCCGCCTGGGCCAGCGCTTCGTGTTCCTGTTCCACGGCGTGCATCACGACACCCCCCAGGACAAGACCCGGCTGGTGATGCCGCCGGTGGGCGCGGCCCTGATCCTGGGTGTACTGTGGCTGCTGTTCAGCAGCGTGCTGCCCCATCCCTGGGCCGAGCCCTTCACCGCCTTCTTCCTGCTGGGCTATCTGGTCTACGACTATATCCACTACGCCACGCACCACTTCCCGATGCGTCACCCGCTGCTGCGCTTCCTCAAGCGCTACCACATGCAGCATCACTTCGCGGCTGAGGGCGGGCGCTTCGGCGTCAGTTCGCCGCTGTGGGACTGGGTGTTCGGCACCTACCATCCGCCGCGTGGGCGCTAGAGTTCCCACCGCGGGACCCTCGTTCCACCCGCACCGCTAGCTGAAAACCGGCGATGCCCAAGTATTATCTGCTGCCCAAGCGCCTGGCCAAGAAGGCACCCTGGACCCAACAGCCGGTGTGGCTGCTCGAGGCCCTGGTGTTCTACGGCCTCTACGGCCTGATCCGACTGCTGCCCTTCCCCCTGGCGGCCGCCTTCCTGTCACGGCTGTTCGGCGTCATCGGCTACCACAACACGAAGAAGCGCCGCGTGGTGCAGCGCAACCTGGCAGTGGTACTGCCGCAACTCACCGAGGCCGAACGCGACCCCTTCACGCGCCAGGTCTTCCGCACCACCGGCCTGGCAGCCGCCGAACTGTTCCTGCTGGACCGGCTGTGGCGGCGCCGGGAGCGCTATCTGGAATTCGATGTCCATCCCGAGGCCATGCAGGCGTTCGAGCGGCGCGAGGCCATGGTCTTCGCCACGGCCCATGCCGGCGCCTGGCAGCTGACCAACCTGATCAGCCGCGAATACGGCCTGAGCATCTCCATCCTCTACGCCCGCGAGGCCAATCCCTGGCTGCGTCGGTTCTTCCAGGCGCGGCGCCGCGCCTTCGGCTCGCGCCTGGTGCCGACCGCCGGCGGCGTGCGTGAACTGATGCGTGAACTGGCCGACGGCCACAGCGTGGGCGCGGCCTTCGACACCCGCATCGATTCCGGCGAGATGATCCCCTTCTTCGACGTACCGGCGCCGACCAATACCACACCGGCGCGGTTGTCGCTGCGCGGCTATCCGCTCATTCCCATCCGCTGCGTGCGGCTGCCGCGGCACCGCTACCGCATCGAGGTGCTGGCGCCGCTCAGACCCGATCCGGCCCTGGCCGATCGCCATGCCCAGGTCAGCGAGCTCACATTGCGATTGAACCGCCTGTTCGAGGACTGGATCCGGGAGTCGCCCGGCGACTGGCTGTGCATGAAGCGGCGCTGGCCCAAGCAGTCGCCGGCAGGCGAATCCGCCGCATGAAGCGGGACAACCCAGTGGCCGCGCAGGTCTGGATCGTGGACGCCTATCGCGCCGGCGAACAGACCCAGCTGCGCGCCCTGGCCGAGGCATTGGCGCTGCCCTGGGAACGCAAGTCGCTGCACTACCGCAAGCGGGAGATACGCACCAATCTGTTCCGCGGCCGCGATCTGCATGGTGTGGATCGGTCCCGCTCCGATCCGCTCAGCCCGCCCTGGCCGGACCTGGTGCTGTCGGCCGGCATGCGCAACGAACCCGTGTGCCGCTGGATCCGCGACCAGTCCGGCGGCCGCACCCGCATCGTGTTCGTGGGCCGACTGTGGGCGGACCCGAAGCATTTCGATCTGATCATCACCACGCCCCAGTACCGGGTGCCGGAGCGGCCCAACGTCCTGCGCAACGACCTGCCGCTGCACCGGGTGCATCCCGACACCCTGGCCGCGGCGGCCGAACACTGGGCACCGCGACTGGCGCACCTGCCGCGGCCCTACATCACGGTCAACATGGGCGGCAACAGCGGTCCCTACGCCTTCGGCCGGCATGCCGCGCAGCGCCTGGTACGCGATGCACTGGCACTGGCACGGGCGCGCGGCGGTTCACTTCTGGTCAGCTCCAGCGCCCGTACCCGTCCCGCGGCGATCGCTGCCTTTGCCGCCCAGTCCGAGGTGCCCATGCAACTCTATCGCTGGCAGCGCAACGACCCCGACAACCCTTATCTCGGTTTTCTGGCCCTGGCCGACGAACTGATCATCACCGCCGACAGCATCTCCATGCTGTCCGAGGCCTATGCCACCGGCAAGCCGGTGCACATGTTCGACCTGGGCGTGGGACGATTCAGTATGCGCCGGGACATGCACCTGGCTGCCGGTGACACGGCCGCGGCGCGGGCGGTGATCGAACGGGATGCCGGGAAGCAATGCGATATCGCGCCCGGCGCGCTGGCCTACCGGGCGCTGATGCGCTGGGGCTGGAAGCACCTGTCGCGGGACATCAGCCGGGTGCATCTGGAGCTGATCCGCGCCGGCAAGATGGCCTGGCTGGGCGACCCGCATCCGGGATCGCAGGCGCACCAGTCGAGTGATATGCAGCGGGCGCTGGGGCGGGTGCGTGCCCTGCTCGAAACCGCCCCGGCCTGAGGCGTAGGCCGGAATAAGGCCCGAGGGCCGTTTCCGGCATCATGCTGAACTGCCGGGAACGCTGCGCTTATCCCGGCCTACGTCTGTAACCGTTGACACATTCATCCGTCATCCCCGCGCAGGCGGGGATCCAGAAACCGCTACGGCCAATGGATTCCCGCCTGCGCGGGAATGACGGAAAAGGGAATCACAGTCCGCAGGTCGGGTTAGCGCAGCGTAACCCGACAATCTGGGAGATGTTGGGTTACGGCGCTATCGCGCCTAACCCAACCTACGCATGTAGAAGCATCTTTCAGGCCTGCAGTTCCACCCGCCCCCGCGGCGCCAGCCGGTAGACCCGGTCGGCCGCCTCGGCCAGCGCCGGGTTGTGGGAAATGGCCAGGATGGTCAGGCGCTGGCGCAGTTCGCGCAGGGTGGCGACGATCGCCTGCTCGCTGGCCGGATCCAGGGCACTGGTGGCCTCGTCCAGGATCAGCAGCTGCGGCCGGTTTATCAGGGCCCGGGCGATGGCGATGCGCTGGCGCTGACCGCCGGACAACCGACCGCCGCGCTCCCCCACCTGGGTATGCATGCCCTCCGGCAGGGCCTGGACGAAGTCCCAGGCGCCGGCATCCTGCAGCGCCTGCACCACCTGCGCTTCATCGATCTGCGGATCACCCAGGCTCACGTTGTGCAGAATGCTGTCGTGCAGCAGTACCGTCTCCTGCGGCACATAACCGATCTGACGTCGCCATTCCCTGAGGTCGAACTGTTCCAGCAGCGTGCCGTCGACCCGCACCCGGCCCGAGTCCGGGCGCAGCAGGCCGATGACCAGGTCGATGATGGTGGTCTTGCCCGAGCCCGAGGGTCCGATCAGGGTGGTGATGCTGTGCACCGGGATCTCCAGGTCCAGGCGGGAAAAGACCTCGTGTCCGTCGTAGGCGAAACCCACCTGTTCGAACCGGATGCCCTGGTGCAGCACGGGCTCCGTACCGCCGCCCAGCGACTCCTCCGCCCGGCGGGCCTGGTCGATGGTATCCAGCAGTGACCAGTAGGCGCTCTCGCCCTGCATCAGCTTCTGGTACTGCTTCTGCACCTTGCCCAGAAAGCTGAAGGCGCGTCCCAGCGCCACCACCAGCACCATCACCGTGGCCAGGCCCATGGAGAACTGTTCCAGCGCCAGATACACGCCCAGCGCAATGAAGGCGGTAAACATCAGGTCCTGGGCGGAATTGAGCGCGGCGGCGCTGAACACCTGCCGGCGCAGCGCCTTGTTGAGCTTGTTGGTCTCCAGGTTCAATACCCGGTCGGCCAGATCCTCGCGCGCCATCGCCTTGAGCGGCTTGACCGACTGCAGGGTGTCGGTCAGACGCGACATCAGCGATATCATCAGCTGGGTCTGTCTGCGTCCGGCCCGGCGGGTCATGCGCACCAGAAAGTGCGAGCCGCCGATGATCAGCACGCCGGCCAGCAGGCTGGCCAGGGCGGCCTGCCAGGACACGGCCACCGCCACGCCGGCATAGACCAGCGACTGGATCAGGAAAGTGATGGCGGTCGCGCCGTTGACGTAGGCATCGGAAGCGCGCTGGGCCTCGGAGGCCATGGTGTTGGTGAGCTTGCCCACCGGCTGGTGCAGGAAGAAGGCCCAGCGGCTGCGCATCATGTGACGCAGCACGTCCAGGCGCAGATCCGTGGCCAGCTGCGCTGCGGTATACCCCACCTGGCGCTGGGCCAGCAGCAGCAGCAGGGCCTTGAAGGTCGAGGCCACCACGATCAGCAGCAGCAGCGGCCCCAGGGTCGGCGGAATGCCCAGCCAGTCGAGCAGTTCCAGCACCATCAGTTCCAGTTCGCCCGGCGGCTCCTGCGGGCCACTGCCGGGCTGGTTGTGATACAGCGCCACCTTGAGCACCGGCAACAACGCCGACAACCCGAGCCCCTCGGCCAGCCCCGACAGCAGCAGCGCCACCAGCATCAGGAAACTGGCCAGCGGATAGGCACGGAACAGATTGAGCATCAGGCGCATAAATGGATCCCGGGGGCGACACGAAAGGCGGCATTATCCCCGTTCCCCCGCGGGCACTCAAATGCTGCGGGTGCGAATGGTCTCTACATAGACTGGATCTCTGTCTGTTCGTCATTCCCGCGAAGGCGGGACAAAAGCGCGGAGCGCGTTGAACGCCCAGCGGGCGGCCCGCAGGGCGAGCGCAGCGAGTAATCCAGGGCCTCGCGGAGCCAACAGACGCTGGTCCCCGCCTTCGCGGGGATGACGAAGCTGAAGCAAGCCTTCCTCAGTCCCCGGGCCCACTCACCAGCGCAGCCGGCGCAACAGCACCAGGGCCGCGAGAAAGATGCACAGCACGGGGAACGACGCCGTGCCCAGCGGCGGGAGATGATAGATCTGGCCCAACGCAACCAGGATCTGCGAACCCAGGTAGAACAGCACCCCGACCAGCACCCCGGCCGCCAGCTGACGTCCCATGCCGCCACGCTGACTGCCGGGTTTCACCCCCAGGCCCAGTGCCAGCAGCGCCATGCCCACCGCGGCCGGCGGCAGCAGCAGTCGATTCCACAGGGCCAGGGCATGGGCATGCCCACTCTGGCCGCTGCGCTGCAGGTAGTCCTGATAGGCATAGAGCACGCTGGGCGGCATGCTGTCCATGCCGAGCAGCAGGCGCTGCAGTTCATCGCGCGACCACAGCTGGTCGTGACTCAGTTCGGGCACGCGTTGCACCTGCAGGGTGCCGCTGTCCCAACTGCGCACCAGTGCATCCTCCAGACGCCAGCGCCGTCCCTCGATCACCTCGGCGCGTTCGGCATGAATGGCGCGCAGCAGCCGGTGGTCGGGGGCGAACTCGAAGATGTCGATATCGCCCGGGGACCGGTTGAGTCCGAGACGGCCGAGGCGATAGTAGGTCAGCCCGCTGCGCGACCACAGGCTCTGCCCCGGCTCCAGGGTGTTGTTGCCGCGCGCCTCGCTGCGGATCTCCTCGCCCCACTGATGCAGCGGCGCGGTAACCCATTCCATCGCCCCCCACAGCAGCAGGCAGAGCACGAGCAGCGGCATCACCAGCAGGCGCAGCAGCCGGGCCTTGCTCACCCCGGCGCTGCGCAGAACGGTCAGTTCATTGAGCTGTTCCAGCCGGGCAAAGGCGGTCAGGGTGCCGACCAGCATGATCACCGGCGCGAGTGTGAGCAGTTGCTGCGGCAGAGTCAGCAGGACGTGCAGCACCACCTTGCCGCTGGTGTAGCGGTCGGTGACCCGCTCCAGTTCCTCGATCAGCCGCACCAGCAGCAGCAGCACGCCCATCACGGTGGCGAACAGCGCCCAGCCCGCCACCATGTGTCCGGTGAGATAACGTCTCAGCGTGCGCATGGTTCAGTGCGCCTCCTGCAGCGGGCGCCGCCGCAGCTGCCGCAACCGTTCCGGCGCCATCAGCGCCAGCAGCAGCAACAGCGGCGGCAGATAGGCGATCCACAGCCCCGGCATCGGCGGCAGCGCACCCTGTTCGACCAGGGTGCGCACCAGGCTGACCGCGGCGAACAGCAGCAGGTAGACCAGCAGTGCGACCAGATTGTGGCGCAGGCGCGATTCGCGCGGCCGGGAGCGCGCCAGCGGAAACGCCAGCATCGTCAGCAGGAAGGTGGCCAACGGCGTGGACAGGCGCCACTGGTATTCGGCGATGTCCTTGGGCTGATCGGAATTGCGCAGCACGGCCGTGGGCTGCGCCTTGCTCTTGTATTTCTGCCGGGCCTGTTCGGCCGCACCCCACACGATGCTCATCTCGCGAAACCGCAGCGACAGGTCGGATCCGCCCTCCGGCCCCAGCAGATAGCTGTAGCCATCCTGGAACACCAGCACTGCCTCGCGGCCCGGATCGAAGCGCGGCAGCCGGGCACTGTCGGCCCGGATCAGTTCCTTGTGCACCACGCCCCGGTCATTCTCATGGGTCCGGAACAGGAACACGCCGCGGTGCAGCTTTTCCTGCTCGGCGCGCGCGTCGGCGATGAACATGTAGCCGTCCACATCCAGGGTGACGAACTGGCCGGCGGCCAGTTGACCGGCATCCAGGCGGCTGATGGCGCCGGCCTCCAGGCGGTAGATGCTGTCATAGGCCCAGGGCCGGCCGAAGATCGACAGCAGGCCCGCCAGCAGGGCGGCCAGCACGACGGCCGTGGCCACGCTGCGCATCAGGCGCAGCGGCGAGACGCCGGCCGAGACCAGGGCGGCGATCTCGCCGTTCTGGTACAGCCGCCCCAGGACCAGCAGCACGGAAAAGAACAACGCGGTGGGAAGAATGACCTCCAGGGTGGTCAGGCTGGACAGGCCGACCAGCTGCAGGGCGGTGGCAGTATCGATCAGGCCGTCGGCGGCCATGGACAGGTTCTTCGACAGGCTGAAGCCGACATAGATCAGCAGGAACAGCCCGACGCCCAGCGCCAGGGGACGCAGGATCTCACCTACCAGATAGCGGTCGATCAGCACGGCAGCGGTTCGGGGACGGTCTCGGCCACAAAGGCCCTACTCTAACACGTCGACAGGGTGCGGCTCAGGCCGGGGCTGCCGGGACAGCGGCCGCCGCATGGGCGCGCGGCAGAGGCGTGGTGATGCGCTCGGCACACACTACCCGGCCGTCCTGCGGCTGCCAGCGCCGCACCTCCAGTTCCAGGCTCCAGCCGTGCGCCGCGGGCCGGATACGGTACAGGTGATAGGCGGCGTATTCTGCCTGCGCCGAGGAGGCCGAGGGCACGCCGATCACGGGCGCGGCACCGTCGCGGGTCTCCAGTTGCAGATGATGGCTCCGGTGGCCGTGGCCGTGGATGACCAGTTCCACGCCTTCGCCGGCCAGCAGCCTACACAGGGCCGCGCCGTCGAGCAGGCGCTTGCGTGACTTCACTGTGCCGGCCAGCAACGGGTGGTGCAGGATCAGGACCCGGCACAACCCCTCGGACCGGGTCTGCCGCAGCAGCCGCGTCAGCCGCTCGCGCTGGGCGCTGCCGACCTCGCCCACGGCACGACCGGCGGGCGAGGCGATGGCGGTGGACAGTCCGATCAGGGCCAGCGGACCGCGCCGGCGCAGCGTGGGGAAGGCCGTATCGAGGTCCGCGTCCGGGGCCGCGTCCCCGCGCCAGTAGGGTTCCCACCAGGGGGCGCCGCGCTGCCAGGCGCCGGCCACGGTGGCGTCGTGATTGCCGGGGACCACCAGCAGCCGCTCGGGCGCGGCCAGCCGGTCCAGCCAGTCCCGGGCCTGGCGGAATTCATCTTCCAGACCCAGGTTGGTGAGATCGCCGCTGACCGTGATCCAGTCCGGCGCCTGGGCCCTGAGATCCGCGACCAGCGCGGCCAGCGTCTCGGGCCGGTAGCGCTGCCGCCGTTTTGTATACCAGGACAGCAGGCCCAGCAGGCGCTTGTTGAACACTTGGGTCAGGGGGATCCGTGCAGGCAGCGGCAGGTGCGGGTCCGACAGCTGGGCCAGCACCGTGCCATGGGAACTTTGTGTAGACGCGGAATCGGGCATCGCCACGGGAGCCTCGGCGCGGCGCCCGCGGGACGGACAGGCGCGCCGCCGGTCGGGGGTTCAGGCCTGCCCGCTGCAGCAGGCGCCGGCGAAGGCCGTGCGCGAAATGGCCTCGCCGAAGGCGGTCACGATGGTGTCGATCTGCTCCGGGCTGTGGCCCGCGCTGACACTGCAGCGCAGCAGCGAGGCACCGTCCGGCGAAGCCGGCGGCACCACCAGGTTGACGTACACGCCGGCCGCCAGCAACTCGTTCCAGATGCGCGCGGCCTCGTCGTGCGAAGCGACCCGCACCGCGACCACCGGGCTGGGCTCCGCCCCCAGGGTGCAGCCCAGATCCTTCAGGCCGCCATAGAGCCGGGCGACATTGGACCAGAGCGTCTCGCGCAGTTCGGGATGGCTGCGGATGTGATCCAGCGCCCAGTGGGCGGCGGCGATGTTGACCGGGCTGGACGAGGCGGTGAAGATGTAGGGACGGCTGCCGTAGCGCAGCAGATTGAGTTGCTCGTGGCGGCTGACACAGTAGCCGCCCATCGAGCCCAGGCTCTTGCTGAAGGTGCCGGTAATGAAGTCCACCCGGTCCAGGATGCCGGCGGCTTCACTCACACCGCGGCCCTGCTCGCCGTACACACCCAGCGAGTGGGCCTCGTCGACCATCAGATAGGCGCCGAATTCCTCGGTCACCGCCAGCAGTTCGGCCAGCGGGGCGATGTCGCCCAGCATGCTGTACAGGCCTTCGGTCACCACCAGCGCACCGCGGGCATCATCGCCGAGGCGACGCAGGCGCTTGCGCAGATCCTCCGGATCATTGTGGCGGAAGGGGAAGAAGTCGGCCCCGCTCAGGCGGCAGCCGTCATAGATGCTGGCGTGGCTGTGGGCGTCGATCACCACCTTGTCGCCGGGGCGCAGCAGTCCGGTGAGGATGCCGAGATTGGCCTGGTAGCCGGTGGAGAAGATCATGGCCGCCGGCATGCCGTAGAACTCGGCAAAGCTGCGTTCCAGCGCCACGTGGCTGGCAAAGCTGCCGTTGGCCATGCGCGAGCCGGTGGTGCCGCTGCCCTGTTCGCACAGGGCCTGATGGGCGGCCTCCAGGATGCCCGGCTCGAAGGTCAGGCCGAGGTAATTGTTGGTACCCGCCAGGATGGTGCGCCGGCCCGCGATCTCGGCCTCGGTCGCCGACAGCATGCGTTCCATCACGATCCGGCCGGGATCGGCGTCGGCCTCGTTCAGGGCGCTGCGGATGTGTTCAAGTTCGGCGAATCGCTTTGAGATACTCATGAGTTCTCCCTGATCAGACGCTGGACCTGGGTGGCGAGATCCTGCACCGTGCGGACGTCCGACATCACGTTCAAGGGCACGATTATATCGAATCGGTCCTCGATTTCCTGTAACAACTCCATCACATTGATGGAATCCAGTCCCATGTCCGCCACCAGATCGGTCTGCTCCTGCAGGTCGATATTGCGGGTGGGAAACCGCTCCAGCATTCCGTACAGCCCCTGCAGGATTTCCTGGTACTGATTCCCGGTGTCAGTGGACATTGGACATACCCTCGTTGGTGCGCGGGCCGGAAGACCCCAACAGCGGCTGCAGCCCGTCGCGCAGCCGGATCGCGGGACGCCAGCCGGTATCCCGGGTCAGCGCCGTGTTGTCGCATACCCAGTCGGGGTGGCGCAACTCCCTGACCTTGCCCGGGGTCAGCATGGGCTGGTAGCGCAGCAGCGTGGCGGCAGCCAGGTTCAGTCCGGCCAGACCGCGCAGCAGCAGGCCCGGCACCAGCAGCCGCCGGCCGGGGCGGCGCCCGGCCGCGGCCGCCACAATGGCGGCGATATCCCCCCAGCTGTAGCCGCCGGGGGTGCCGTCGTGCAGTTCGTAGGTGCCCTCGGCCTCGCCGGCGAGCAGCTTGGCGACCGCGGCCGCCAGATCATTGACGTGCAACAGGGAGGCGCGGGCCCCGGCCCTGCCGAGTACCGGCGCCAGGCCCCGGGCCATGGTCTGGAACAGCGGGAGCAGTTCGCGATCCCCCGGGCCATAGACCGCAGGCGGGCGCAGTACGGCACAGCGCATGGCCGAGCCGGCCGCCAGCCCGGTCAGCCGGGACTCGCCTTCGCGTTTGCTCGCGGCGTAATGCGACAGCCCGGGTTCCCGGGCGGCGAGGGAGGAGATCAGAATGAAGCGCGGCGGCTCGGGCCGGGCCAGCGCCAGTCGGGCCAGGCGCTCCACGCCGTCGGCATTGACCGGGCGGAAATCCCGGGCGGCACGGCCACGCACCTTGCCGGCCACATGCACGACCGCATCGACATCCTCCAGCAGCCGCGTCAGCGCCGCCTCATCGCCGAGGCCGCCGCTGACCGTCTCCAGCGCCCCCGTCAGGGTGTCATCCAGACCGCGTCTGTGGACCAGGGCCCGTACCCGCCATCCCGAGCGGAGCAGAGTTTCGACAATGGCCTGTCCGACGAAGCCTGTGGCACCCGTGACGGCGACCGTTCCCGTCATGCCAGACGCCGGGCCCGGTCCCTGTTCGCTTCCACGGGAGGCGCCGCAGCTGTACCGGGGCCGTTGACCACGTTCGCCTGCGGCGGCGTGGCGGCCTCTGCGGCACGCCGCGCCAGGAATTCCTGGCGGGCACGCGAACGCGCCAGCTTGCCGGAGGAGGTACGCGGCAGGGTACGCGGCGGCACCAGTTCGACCACGCACTCGATGCCGAACTCGGCCCGGACCTGACCCTTGATGTTCTTGACCAGCAAATCCCGCCTGGCCGGGTCACGCTCGCGGCACTGCACCACGATGGCGGCGGTCTCGTGCTGATGCTCATCGGTCACGGCGAAGGCCGCTGCATCGGTGAAGCGCACGCCCGGCTGCTGCTTGGCCAGGTATTCCAGATCCTGCGGCCAGATGTTGCGGCCGTGGACAATGATCATGTCCTTCTTGCGTCCGGTCACCACCAGGTTGCCGTCGACCAGGTAGCCGACGTCTCCGGTATTGAGCCAGCCGTCGGCGCTCATCACCTCGCGGGTGGAGGCCTCGTCCTCGAAATAGCCGCTCATCACGCTGGGGCCGCGCAGGTGGATGCTGCCGACATGGCGTTCCGGCAGCGGGTTGCCGTCGTCATCGCGGATCGAGACCTCGAAGGTGGGCAGCAAGGGACCGCAGTCGACATACTTCGCCACCCGGACACCCTCGCGCTCGGCCGCCGCCGGATCCACCGGCCGGGCCTCATGCGCCTGCTGCAGCTGTTCGGCGTCGATGCAGTCCACCGCCATCTCCTCGCCCAGCGGCGCGAAGCTGATGGCCAGCGAGCACTCGGCCATGCCGTAGCAGGCCACATAGGAACGCGGATCGAAGCCGGCCGGGGCCAGCGCTTCGGCAAAGCGCTGCAACGGCTCGGGGCTGATCAGCTCAGCACCGACGCAGGCCACGCGCCAGTTGCTCAGATCCCACTTCTCGGCATCGCTGGCGCGCACGCGCATGGCGGCCAGGTCGTAGCCGAACGGCGGTGCCGAGGTGATGGTGGCGCGGTTGCGCGACATCAGTTCCAGCCACTGGCGCGGACGCATGGCGAAATCCCGGGTACCGAGAAAATCCACCGAACGCTGGGTGGCCATGGGCATGATGATGAAGGCGACCAGCCCCATGTCGTGATAGAAGGGCAGCCAGCTGCCGAAGCGGTCCTGGTCGTTGAGCTTGAGTCCGTTCAGCGCCATGTCGTTGATGTTGGCCAGCACGGTGGTGTGATCGATCACCACGCCGCGCGGGAAACGGGTGCTGCCGGAGGTGTACTGGATGTAGGCGGTATCCTGCGGCTCGGCGCCGGGGAGCTCGCCGGCAGCGGGTTCGAGCGCATCGAATACATCGGGCGTACCCACGCAGCGCAGTTCGAGGCCTTCGGTGGCCTCCTGCAGAAAGCTCAGCCATTCCTCGGGCGCCATGGCCGCTTCGGCGCGGCAGTTCTCGAGCAGCTTGCGCAATTGATTGACGAAGGCCTGATGGCCCCCGATGTGCACGGTGGCCGGCAGCGGCACCGGCACCAGACCGGCGTACTGGCAGGCCCAGAAGAAGCGCACGAAGTCCGGCGTGGTTTCGGCCACCAGCGCGACCCGGTCGCCCTTCTTCATCCCGAGGCCGAGCAGTCGACGGGCCAGCGCCAGGGACTGTTCACGCAGTTCCCCGTAACTCAGGGCACAGTAAAGCTCGCCCCGGCCATTGTAGAAGTTCACGCCGGTTTCGCCGCCGGCGGCATAATCCAGGGCTTCGCACAGGGTCGAGAAAGTGGAGGGTCGCAAAGCTAGATCATGCGAACTGCCTGTCGGCTGCATTACGTTATCCTTTTCCGGTTTCGGAAGCGTCTTGAAATAAGGTTACTTACTGGTCCAATTGGCAAATACTAATACAAGACTGCCAGTTACCCCAAAAGTTTCAACGAATTTATGAAACAGTTTGCCCATCATCGTCACATATAAGCGCCAATGATACGACGCCGGGCAGGGTAATTTCAAATCTCTCCTTTCCGGGCCCTCCCGGCCCCGCATCCGGCCTTCCGGCCAGGGTCGGCCCTAAAGTAACACCTCGCGGGTCCGGGAATCGCGCCCCGGGTCGCAAAATCCCCGCTCTGTGACCGGGTTCACATGCCTATGGGGCATAAATCCAACCGGTTTCACACAGGTGTTGGCCTTCCCGCCCGATAAGCCTGCCAGTAACCACATCTGCAGGTGATTGTCCGTGTTCCTGAACCCCAGCAATGCCGCTTTCCCGTTTCGTTTCGTCGCCCTTGCCGCCCTGCTGTTCGCCGCTATATCGCTGCCGAATCAGCCCCGGGCCGCCGAACTCGGCGCCTCCGCCCCGCCACAGACGGTCGCCGGGCAGATCATCGTGCGCGCCGCCGACGGCGTCAGCGCCGAGGCATTCGCCGACATTCTGGACTTCTACGACGCGCGGCTGCGCCAGCACATCGACCCCATCAATACCCGGGTGCTGCGGGTTCCACCGGGCTTCGAACAGGCTATCGTGCAGGAATTGGGCCAGGATCCCGGAATCCAGTTCGCCGAACGCGACCAGAAGCTCAGTATTCAGTCGCTGACCCCGAACGATCCGAGGTATGACGAGCAGTGGCACCTGGAGACCTTCGAGGCCGAACGCGCCTGGCGCCACTCGCAGGGCAGCGGCATCACTGTCGCCGTGCTGGATACCGGTGTGCATGCCGGCCATGCCGATTTCGGCAATCGGGTACTGGCCGGCTGGAATGCCGTGGACCAGAGCAGCGACAGCAGCGACATCAACGGCCACGGCACCAAGGTGGCCGGCGTCATCGCCGCCGTGGCCGACAATGGCATCGGCATCGCCTCGGTGGCACCGCAGACCCGCATCCTGCCGATCCGCGTCAGCAACGACGCCGACGGCGGCGCCTATCTGAGCGACATCGCCCGCGGCCTGACCTATGCCGCCGATGCCGGCGCCCGGGTTGCCAATATCAGCTACAACGTCAGTGACAGTCCGACCGTGGCCAACGCGGCCGAATACATGCTCGAGCGCGGCGGTGTGGTAGTGGTCGCCGCCGGCAACGACGGCATCGACCCCGGCTACAGCGACAGCCCCTTCATGATCACGGTCTCGGCCACCACCAGCAGCGACAGCCTGGCCAGCTGGTCCAATTACGGTGCATATATCGACGTGGCCGCACCGGGACAGGGCATTCTGACCCTGACCCGCAGCGACGGCTATGCCAAGGCGAGCGGCACCTCCTTCGCTTCACCGGCCACCGCCGGGGTGGTGGCATTGATCCTGGCCGCCGATCCCGATCTGACGCCAGCCGAGGTGGAAACCCTGCTGGAGGAGAATGCCGATGATCTGGGCAGTGCGGGCTGGGATGCCCGGTTCGGCCACGGCCGGGTCAATGCCGGCCGGGTGGCGGAGCAGGCCGCCGGCGACAGCAGCACGCCTGACACCCAGGCGCCGGTGGTCACCGCCCCGGCGGCGGTGACGGTCGAGGCCACGGGCGCGCTGACCAGCGTGGTGCTGGGCAATGCCAGCGCCCTGGACAACATCGACGGCAGCCTCTCCGCTGTGCCCGACACTACCGGCCCCTTCCCGGTCGGCAGCCACACCGTCACCTGGCGCGCCACCGACAGCGCCGGCAACACCGGCAGCGACAGCCAGAGCGTGACCGTGCAGGACACCACCGCACCGCAGGTGCAGGCACCGGCGGATCTCACCGTCCAGTCCACGGGCAGCGCCGTCAGCGTGGGTCTGGGCACTGCGTCGGCAACCGATCTGGTCGACGGCAGCCTGAGCGCCAGTCCGGACCAGACCGGCCCCTTCGCTCTCGGCACCCACACCGTCACCTGGCGCGCCACCGACAGCGCCGGCAACACCGGCAGCGATACCCAGACCATCGTGGTGACCCTGAACGACGTCACCGCACCGGTGGTGAGCGCCCCGGCGGATATCACGCTCGAGGCCAGCGGCAGCCTGACCGCCGTGGCGCTCGGCAGTGCAACGGCCCTGGACAACATCGACGGCAGCCTGAGCGCCAGCGCGGACCGCAGCGGCCCCTTCCCGGTCGGCAGCCACAGTGTCACCTGGAGCGCCACCGACAGCGCCGGCAATACCGGCAGTGCGACCCAGATTGTCACCGTGCGCGACACCACACCGCCCGCGCTGAACCCGCCCGCCACCCGCACGCTCAACGCCACCGGCTACCTCACCGACGTGAAGCTGAATGCGCCGATCGCGAGCGATTTGGTCGACGGTGACATCACCGCCGTGGCCGACCGCATCGGCCCCTTCACCAGCGGCCGGCATAACATCGTCTGGACGGCGACGGATGCAGCCGGCAATCACCGTCAGGTGGTGCAGACGCTCAAGATCCGTCCGCTGGCCGAGTTCGCGGTCGATCAGGTGGTCGGCGAAGGCGATACGGTCGAGGTCCGGGTGCTGCTCAGCGGCGATGCGGCCGACTACCCGGTGCGCCTGCCCTACCGGGTCGGCGGCAGCGCCACCCCGGGCCAGGACCATGATGCCAGCGACGGCACACTGGAAATCGCCGCCGGCCGCAGCGCCGCGCTGAGCTTCAATGTCAGTGCCGACGGTGCCGTGGGCGAAGGCGACGAGACCGTCCTCTTCACCCTGGATGCGCCGGACAATGCCGTGCGCGGCGGGCGTGCCAGTCACACGGTCACGATCCGCGAGGAGAACCTGCCGCCGCGGGTCGATCTGGAGATCCGTCAGGGCGGCCGGACCACCACCACCGTCTATGCCGATGCCGGCACGGTCCGCGTCAGCGCCGAGGTCGTGGATCCCAATCCCGACGACAGCCACCGCTTCGACTGGAGCCTGACGGACAACACCCTGGTCTCCACCAGCGGCGTGGACACAGACGAGTACAGCTTCGATCCTCAGCAACTGGCACCGGGCATCTATACCCTGCGCCTGACCGTGGAGGATGACGGCACACCGAGCGAATCGGTCACGGTGCAGGCCAGCCTGCGGGTGGCGCAGCAGACCCCCGACCTGCGCGCAGACGAGGACAGCGACAACGATGGCATCGACGATGCCAGCGAAGGCCCCGGCGACAGCAAGGGCAACGGCATTCCCGATTTCCTCGATGCCCTGCCCGACCGGCACGTGCTGCAGTCCCGGGCGCGGGTCGCCGATCGGGACCTGCTGGTCACGGAAGCGGGCCTGCGCCTGCGCCTGGGCACCACGGCACTGGCCGCGGGCCGGCACGCTGCCGGCGTATCAGTGGCCGACATCACCAACCACGGCGGTGCCAGCGGCACGGCTGCCCTGGCCGTGGAGGACGACAACCACAGCTATCCGGGCGGCCTGTTCGACTTCGAACTGACCGGGCTGACGCAGGCCGGCCAGTCGGTCCGGGTGGTCATTCCCCAGCTGGCGCCGATCCCCACCGGGGGCGTCTATCGCAAATACATCGCCGACCAGGGCTGGCAGGACTTCGTCACCAATGCCCGCAACAGCCTCGCCTCCGCGCCGGGCGGCAACGGCAGCTGCCCGGCACCGGCCAGCACCACCTGGCGCGAAGGGCTGCATGCAGGTGACCTGTGCGTGCGGCTGTCGATCGAGGACGGCGGTCCCAACGATGCCGACGGCCGCGCCAACGGTCAGGTCCTGGATCCCGGCGGAGTGGCGGCACCGGCAGCAGGCGGCAGCGGTGGCACCAGCGGCGGCGGCAACAGCCTGAGTGACAGCGGCGGCAGTGGCGGCGGCTGCAGCCTCGGCCGGAGCGGCACCCAGGATCCTCTGTTTCCGCTGCTGGCGCTGCTGGCCGCGGCCGGCCTGAGGGGGTCACGCCGCCGGCAGCCCCGCTGAAACCCGCCGGAGTACCGGCGAGCGGGCGCCCCGCCGTGCGCTTTCACCCGCTTCAGCGCGGTGCATCTTCACGGCGCTGGCAGCCGCGCTCCAGTTCCATCAGATGCGGCAGCAACTCCGAGTGCTTCTGGACATGGAAGATGTAGCGCGGCACGTCCCGCTGCGTGCTCTGGGCCATGAAGGGCTCGCCCCAGAAACTGAGCAGCGCCTCTGCGCCCCCGCTCTGACGATTGTCCGCCAGGATGAAGGACACGTTCCTGTCCAGGTCGCACCAGCGCGGATCGCGCACCTTCGACTGCCCCGCGCAGGCGGCGATCCGGGGCTGGATCTTCGCCTCCCACAAGGGTTGCTGTGACGCGTCAAGCACGAACTGAATGGAACTGACATGCGGGTTCTCGATCGCCGGGCGCAGCAGCGCGTCGAACAGTTCATCCGGCACATACATCGACAGACAGACATTGAACCAGACGCTGTCGCCGCTCATGTCGCGCGCGAAGCGCTCGCTCACGCTGCGCAGCTGGCGCGGACCGACCAGCACGATCTCGGGCCGGGTGAGCCCGGCCTGGATGCGCCGCACAGCATGGGCGGTATGGCTGACCTCCTCGGCAGTAAGCTCGTTATTGCGCGTGTGGCGCATGAAGTTGACGAACAACAGCCCCAGCAGCGCCAGCACGATGGGCAGGATGACCGCTTCGTCCACCACATGCAGCAGGTGCAGTACAATCGCCGCCACCGCTGCCAGGATGCCGGCAATGGCATCCCATTCGTAACCGAGAAATCGTTTCAGGTTCATCGCAGACGCCAGCCTCTGGTCGTGGTCGATCGGTCGCTCGAGAAGAACGATTTATAAATAGATATTAAATACATATTCTGTAAAATATACTATTTGCGAGTCACCCCCGAATTCAACCAGGCATCGGCATGGACTTCGAACAGGTACGCACCTTCCTTTCCGTCGCGGCCAACGGCAGCTTTCTCGAAGCGGCCAAACGGCTGCACGTCACCCAATCCACGGTCAGCGCCCGGATCCAGAACCTGGAGGATTATCTGGGCACCCGGCTGTTCGTGCGCAACCGCGCCGGCGCCAGCCTGACCCCGACCGGGAAGCGTTTCCTGCGTCACGCCAAGTCCCTGCTGCTGACCCTCGAGCAGGCGCGTCATGATGTCGGCCTGCCCGGCCGCTTCCGCGCCAGCATCACGGTCGGCGCACGCATCGCATTGTGGGAGGGCTTTCTGCCGCAGTGGGTCGGCCACATGCGCGAGACCGCGCCTGATATCTCCATCCGCAGCGAGATCAGCTTCGAGGAGGATCTGATGCGCCGGCTGGTCGAAGGCACGCTGGATATCGGCCTGATGTACACCCCGCAGCACAGCCCGGGTCTGGAGGTCGAGCACCTGTTCGACGAGCGCCTGGTGCTGCTGACCACCAACCCGGAGCAGGCCTGGCCGGGGCCGGACTACATCTACGTCAACTGGGGACCGGCCTTCTACGCCCAGCACCGCGACAACTTCCCCGACCTGGAACGGCCGGCGCAGACGGTCAATATCGGCTGGTTGGGGATCCAGCTGATCCTGTGCAACGGCGGCTCCTGCTTCGTGCCCATCCGTATGGCCGAGGCCTTCATCGACTCGCAGCGGCTGTTCGTGGTGCCGGACAGCCCGGAGTTCAAGCTGCCGGCCTATATGGTCTACCCGCGTGAAAGCGAGGCCGAGGTTGTCAGTCAGGCCCTGGCCGGGTTGCGCCTGTTTGCCGAGACCGAGCGCCACAAGTCCAGTCCCGGGGACTGAGCCAACAGGCCATCGTTCAGAAGCCGTCGGGGATTATCGAGAATAAAAGGGGGCCGCCGCGCCCTGGCTAAGTCGGCTAGAACTTGAGGAAGACGGCGAAGCGACCCAAGGGGATGACACCGACACCTGCCGCTTCAGCCGGTGCTCCAGGCGCGCGGCCGCTTCATGCCGGCCAGGCGGCAGGCCTGCTTGACATAGCCGTAGGGGAACAACTCGAACAGCCGGGCCTTGGCGCTGCGGCCATAACCGAGTTCGCTGGCCAGAAACCTGATGACAAAGCGGGCATCGGCCGCGATTCCGTTATCGGCATAGTACTGGCGCATGAACTCGAACACCTTCCAGTGATCCGGCTCGAGCTCGATACCCTCCTCCTCGGCCATGGCGCGTGCGATGTCCTCGTTCCAGGCGGCCGGCTCGATCAGATAGCCTTCCTTGTCCAGTTCGGTTGCCATCGGAATTTTCAATGCGGTGGCTGTCATGTCTGCCTCTCATGTCTGGTTGATATGCTTATTTGATATCAAGCCGTTCAAAAGATAACAAACGATATTATTTGCTATTTATTATGCAAATATCCGATATTAAACACCTGATTCGCCCTGACACTGCCGGACAGGACATGGACACCTGACCGGATCGCCATCCATCCCCGGTATTCCGGGATAACGCTATTTTCGATACCTGAATGCGGTTTATTTCGTTTGTCAGCGACCTGTTTCGGCGGCAACATAAAGTTGCATCCACCGGCATGTGAGGAGTGTGACGCATGTCCAGAAATCCGCCATCCAGACCCACCCGAGAGGATTTTCGCCAGGCCCTGAACGACATGGGCACCTACATTGATGTGAGTATCGACGACCTGATGGAGATCACGACCATGGCGGAACGCCATGCCCGCCAGCGCGAAACCGAGGCCTACCGGATCGACACCCTGATGTCGCAACCTGTCGTCACCGTGCATCCGGAGACTTCCCTGGCCGAGGCCGCGCATGAGATGGTCACCCGCCGCATCAGCGGCCTGCCCGTGGTGGATGCAGACGGGCGGCTGGTCGGCGTTCTTACAGAGGCCGATCTGCTGCGCGCGCTCGGCGTACCTTCGCATCATCCCACGCATAACCTGTGGCAGACGCTCGAGGCCATGTTCGCGCACACCCTCAGACCCCAGCCACCCGAGGGCAGCGTCGCCGCCCTTATGGTGACCGACATCGTGACAGTCAGCCCCGATCAGACCCTGCACGAAGCGCTGGACCTGATGAAGAAGCACAGGATAAAACGGCTGATCGCGGTGAATGAACAGCGCCAGCCCGTGGGCATGATCACGCGATCCGACCTGGTGCGGGTGTTCTTTGACAGGATCCGGGGGCACTCAGAGTGAGCGGAGACCCCCGGCCAGCAGAACGTCCCGCCCGGATGCCGCCACCGTCTCAGGGCCACTGAACGCGTCATCCCGGCGCTGGCGCGCCTTCGCGGTCGAACACAGGGTTCTCATCAGGGCCTCTCTCTCCGCCATATAAAAAGGGCCCCGGTTGGGGCCCTTTTTATATGGCGGAGAGAGAGGGATTCGAACCCTCGGATGGACAGAATCCATCAACGGATTTCGAGTCCGCCCCGTTCAACCGCTCCGGCATCTCTCCGAATGAACTGCACTGTTTCCATCCCGTTATTGTTGATTTACAACCCTGATTTCGGGGCGTCCTTCCAGCCCGGCTTACAGCCGGGCGTTCACCCCGCTGCGAAGCGCCACCGGCGCTTCGGTCCGGGTTCACCCACCCCGTTCAACCGCTCCGGCATCTCTCCGAACGAACTGCACTGCTTCAATCCCGGATTCGGATTCTGCTGTATAGCAAGTGGAGTGGTATTCTATCGCAAAAGCGCCAGGAGCTCTAAACGTTGACATCCGCAGACCGCTATAGCTGATAGGCCGGTTGCCGGCACCTAGCCTGATGCCCATGACCCGACGCATATATATCCTTCTGTTTTTGATCGCGATTGCCGGCTGTTCCGACGAGCGCAGCCTGCTCGAGGAAATCCAGGCCTCGGGCGAGGTGGTCATGGTGACGCGCAACAGTCCCACAAGCTATTACCTGGGCGCGGATGGACCCACCGGCTTCGAGTACGACCTGGCCCAGGCGTTCGCGGATCATCTCGGTGTCAGACTGAAGGTGGTGGTGCCGGACGGTTTCAACGACATCCTGCCCATGGTGGCCAGCGGCGAGGTCCATTTCGCCGCTGCCGGGCTGACCATCACCGATGTACGCAAGCTGATCGTGCGCTTCGCGCCGAGCTATCAATCCATCATCCCGCAACTGGTCTACCGCGCCAACACCACACCGGAACCGGCCGACCTGGACGACCTGAACGGGATCCTGGAAGTCCTTGCCGGCAGCAGCCACGAGGAACGGCTCAAGGAACTCAAGGCCACGGAATATCCCGGGTTGAGCTGGCGCGCCAATGCCGAACTCGACAGTGAGGAACTGCTGCGCCTGGTCTGGGAGCAGGTGATCGATTACACCATCGCCGATTCCAATGAGATCGCCATCCAGCAGCGCTTCTATCCCGAACTGCGCACGGCCTTCGCCATCAGCGATCCCCAGCCGCTGGCCTGGGCCTTTGCCCGTGGCCCCGACACCAGCCTGTACAATGCTGCCAAGCAGTTTTTCTTCGAACTACGCAACAGTGGTCGGCTGGCCCAACTCATCGAGCGCTATTACGGTCATGTGCAGGACTTCGACTATGTCGGCACCCGACGTTATCTGCGCCATATCCAGACCCGCCTGCCTGATTACACCGAGATCTTCCAGCAGGCGGCCAGAGATCACGACATCGACTGGCGCCTGCTCGCCGCGGTTGGCTATCAGGAATCGCACTGGAGACCGGACGCCCGTTCTCCGACCGGGGTGCGCGGCATCATGATGCTGACCCTCAACACGGTGAAATATCTGGGGCTGGACGATCGGCTCGACCCGGTGCAGAGCATCCACGGCGGGGCGGAATATCTGCGGATGATGAAGGAGAAGATCCCCGAGCGCATCCCGGAGCCCGACCGTACCTGGCTGGCCCTAGCCGCCTACAATGTCGGCTTCGGCCACCTGGAGGACGCGCGCCGTCTGACCGAGGCCAACGGCGCCGACCCCGACCGCTGGGTGGACGTGAAGGAACACCTGCCGCTTCTCAGCCAGAAGAAATGGTACAAGCAGACCCGGTTCGGCTATGCCCGCGGCCACGAGCCGGTACAGTACGTGGAAAACATCCGCAGCTACTACGACATCCTGGTCTGGTACACCGAACGCGACCAGGAACCGGTGCCCTCACCGCCGCAGTGGATAAGCGACTTCCCGGCGCTCTAGTCGCGCCGGTCGCGAAAAAACCCCTTCAACAGTGCCGCGCACTCGCCTTCCAGCACCCCGCCGGTGACCTCGACCCGGTGGTTGAGCCAGGGCGCGCTGAACACCTCCCAGCGGCTGTCCACCACGCCGCGCTTGCTGTCATGGGCACCGAACACCAGCCGCGCGACCCGCGCATGGATCATGGCCCCGGCGCACATCAGGCAGGGCTCGAGGGTGACATACAGGGTGGTGTCGGGCAGACGGTAATTCTGCAAGGCCCGCCCGGCGGCGCGCAGGGCCTGGATCTCGGCATGGGCGGTGGGGTCGTGCCCGGCGATGGGCCGATTCCAGCCCGCGGCGATGAACTGCTCCTGTTTCACCAGCACCGCGCCGATGGGCACCTCGCCGGCCGCGGCGGCGAGTTCGGCCTGCGCCAGGGCCTGGCGCATCCAGTATTCGTCGCGGTTATGCGATTCGGCTTGTCCGTTCATGCCTGCAGTCTCTCCCGCGGCCTCTGCCTCACGACGGTTAACGGGGCTGATGAATTATTCATACACAATAATTTATATCCTCCCGAAGACCTGGAAGCATGAAAAGCACCTCCCCAGAAACTTCGTGTCCGGAATAGCCAAACAGCGGGAATCGATCCCGTAGAGGCTCATGACCAGAGATCGAAATCATATTCTATTGTGTAGTGAATACTTTAACCAGACTTGACGCAGTTCCGGACTGGCCTGTTCTGGCGTGACGTGCAAGACGACAGAGTAAATCAATCTGAGGGCTCGCCCGGGTTTTCGAGTTTCTCCATCAGCACACCATTCGCGATGGAAAACCCTAGCAGATACAGACACAGCACCAGAGTATAAGCGAGCCCGAAGTAGTGGATCATGAGGGGCAACAGCGGAAGCTTGACCGCTCGGCTGTAGAGAAACACCGCAGCCAGCGGTGCGCGCATACCTTTATCGCGCAACTCCCGCAATAGTGGATACCAGGCATAAACAGGTCCACTGGCGAGCACGCCGCCAACAACAGCCAACAACCAGGCGTTCACACCCGCCGTCCTGCCAAGATGACGCTTGATCCATGCTGGTTTGAACAGGAGGTCCGCCGCCAGCAGCAGAAAGAACACCATCACTACTGCCGGCAACGCGCTCAGCATTACTGTCGCAGAGAAGCGGAGCGCCTGACCGGTCGTTTCGGTGTCAATGACTCCGGTGATACCGTAGGCTGTGAGCACCAATAGCAGGAACAACCAACCGCCGAACCCCGTTTTTTTTCTTCGGCTCGGCATTACCGCTCTATCCGATGTATCTCAATGACCAGACGGAGAGAAGGGCGACAGCGATTGCGCTGAAGAAGCTGATCACATTGCGGCAAAACGCAAAGCGTGCGCCCAGAAGCAGGGCCTCGACGGGCAGCTGAACCAGACCAACGGTAACCCAGCTTACGATGAGGGCGGTTACGGCGACAAGGCTTACGCCATTATCGAGCAATTCCCCGCCAAGCAGGTAACTCGCCAGTGGATGCCCGGCTGCCATACTTCCAACCGACGCCCCGATAAGAGCATCCAGCGTGTTGCTGCTACCGAAGAAGCCGGCATAAAGCCGCTCCGGAAACAGCGTGAGTACAAGACTTGTCAATAACAACATCCCCGTGAAAATGGGTAGCAGATTGACGAATGTCCGCACTGTCCTCCTGAAACTCCTTGTCATATCAAGTTCCGGCATATATCTACCCTGTCATCTCACTTGTTTCCTACTAGAATAGGAATTATTCGGATTCGAAGCAGAATAATGGACCAAAGCAGGGTTTTCCATGTATGTACATTTCGAGGAAAATCGCCCTGACGCTACTCTTCGGGTGGGCTCTTATCGTGACAGAATCCAGCTTTGCAGCAGGCGAGACTGTCCAGACCCAATGGAACCAGGTCAGAATCCATGTCGTTTTCAATAATTTGCCCTACAGGGCAGGACTTCAGACCGGGTGGGGCTTCGCCTGCCTGATTGAAGGTCCGGACAAGACGGTCCTGTTTGACACGGGCGGGAATGGCGACATCCTGATCTCGAACATGCAGCAACTCGGTCTCGACGCCAACGCGGTCGAGGCCGTCGTGCTATCCCATATTCACGGCGACCATACAGGCGGTCTGGACGGATTCATGGCACACAACCCTGATGTCACCGTGTATGTGCCTGAATCGTTCCCGGCCTCGTTCCAGCGAGAGGTCAGACGCCTCGGCGCTGCGGTTGAAACCGTGGACGAACCACGACAGCTCCTGGCCGGAATACATACGACCGGAGAGATGAACCATGGCATCGCGGAACAGGCCCTTATTGTAGATACCCAAAACGGTCTTGTCGTTATCACCGGCTGCGCACATCCCAACGTGGCGGATATGACGGAGCGGGCGCAGTCCTATCTGGGCAGGAATGTTTACCTGCTGATGGGCGGATTTCATCTGGACAGCAGTACTGACACCGAGGTGAAGGCTATCATCGATCAGCTGAAAGCCCTGGGTGTGAGAAAAGTCTCACCAAGCCATTGCACGGGGGAGAGAGCCATCAATCTGTTTCGTGAAGCCTGGAAGAGTGATTTCGTCGATGGCGGACTGGGTGCGGTTATCAGCGTGCCATAGTCATCTGTGCTGCTTGCAGCTGTTTTTCCGATCAATGTTTTTTCCACGACCAACAGATAAGACATTACCATGCGCATGCATTGAAAATGCTGCATTTATCAGCAATATCCACATCAGCCGCGATAGCCATAAGGAGTTGAATATGCGCCAAATGAACTTGCTATACGGATTCATCGGCCTGGTAATAGGCATCATTATGACCGGCGTTTCTGCTTATGCCGTTATGCCCGACCTCATGATTCTTGAGGATGAGAGCAGATATGGATTTGATGAAACAGTACGAATGATGCACGAGGAGACGGAGAAACAGGGGTGGAGTATTCCCGTTGTTCATGACTTACAAGAAACAATGAAAAACTTTGGAAAGGATGTACGCAAGGTTAAGGTGTTCGAGCTTTGCCATCCGGCACATGCTTACAAAATCCTCTCCCAGGATAGCGAGCGCATAGTTGTCTCAATGATGCCTTGCCGGGTCGCAATCTATGAACGCGCTGACAACAAGGCGTATATCTCGCGGATGAACTCCGCTCTCATGGGCAAACTCATGGGCGGTATAGTCAGTGAGGTGATGGATGATGCTGCCAGGGAAAGTGAGATGATCATTGCACCATTATTAAAATAGCGCTTCGAAAACGGAAAACCGGAAATGACGTCGATACAGGAAAAAGGTGGCGGCAGTTTCGATATGGTACCGTTACCCGATTTTCTGCGCCGTCATCACGACACATGCTTCCTGGTGAATGAAGCCCTCACCGGGCTCGCTGGCGAGTCGGTCGCGGGCCTGTTACCCGATCATTCCGATCTGCTCGTCACCCGCACTCCCTCCAAGGCCCACAGTCTGGCTGGGTTTCACGTCGGCGATGCCATTTCACCGGTAGGCCTGACCGGCGACCTCAATTCACACAACAACGCCTATTCCCTGACGCGGCCCGGACAAGCGGCGGCAATGGCAACCCCTCAGCAAGAAAACAGGATCCGTGATCGCGTCAAACAACTGGGCGCCTGGACTGAAGACCTGGCTGCGGAACTGCGCACCCTCGATGTGAGCACCCATCCAACACCGGCGTATTTCTTTCTCGCAGACTTCGCGCCACATGATTCGGCCAACCTGGCAGATAAGCTCCGTGAATCGGGGGTTTTCGTCAAACCCTTGAAAGATCGGGATCTGGGTCCGGATTTCATGCGCGCTACCACAGCGCTGCCGCAGGAAAACGCGCGAGTCATCGCCGCAGTGCGGGGGCGGGTCTGATTATGCCAAGAACCGCACCGTTCGAGTCTCATCACTACCGTTATGACGAATGGTTCGAACGCCACGCTGCGGCCTACCACTCGGAGTTGCTGGCGGTGCGCGCCCAGCTGCCCTGGCGCGGATTGGGTTTGTCCATCGGAGTCGGCACCGGTCGGTTTGCCGGACCGCTGGGCGTTCAGATCGGCATCGACCCCGCCTACGCCGTGCTGGACTACGCCGCGAAACGGGGCATCTCCACTGTGCAGGCGGTCGCCGAAGCGCTCCCCTTCGCTGACGGTCTGTTCGACCACGCCCTGTGCGTGACCACCATCTGCTTCGTGGATGATGTCAGTGGCATGCTGAGCGAGGCCCGCCGCGTACTCAAACCCGGCGGTGTGTTGGTAATCGGGTTCATCGATCTCACCAGCAGCCTCGGTCAGACTTATATGACCCAGCAGGCCGAGAATGTATTCTACCGCGACGCGACTTTTTTCTCGGCAGCTGAAGTAGAGCAACTGCTGACGGACACCGGTTTTACCGGGCCCGACTGGGTGCAAACCCTGTCAAAGCCGCTGGGGAAGATACGCGATATCGAATCCTTGAGCAGCGGCTACGGTCAGGGTGCGTTTGTCGTGGTGCAGGCCAAACGGCCGTAACTGCTGCCCACAGGATCAGCGCACAAAACATAGCAGCCAGCCACACCCCTTCACCTTGCCTTCCAGAGAGAGAGGTACTGGTCAAAGTAGCTATCAAGATCCACTTTACCCTGAGCATAATCCTCGTTCCAACCGTCCGGCACAGGCATTTTCTTGTACCACTGCTTTCGTTCCGCTTCCAGTAATCGCCGCGGGTGACGCATGTAATCGGCGGCACAATAAACCTGCCTTCCGACGGTTTCTGATAGCGCATCCAGCCAGCTTTCACCTTTCTGACTGCGCATCAGATGATGGTCAAGAATGACGACATCAACATGTTGTGCCAGTCGCACTGCGTTCCGCCAAGCCGTGTCTCGCAGGGCATTGCTTAAACGATCGAGGTAGAGTGGAGGCCCGGCCGCCAGGACAATATCCGGCCGCCAGTCGATCAGCAGATCGATCGTTGAAGCATCCAGCAGCTGGATGTCCGAGGCATGCACGAATACTTCGCCCCCCATTTCCACCCGCGTCATCATCACTGTGCCCATGTTGCCGTCAGGCGCACCATGCGGGACAGATTGCGAAAAAGACAGCCCATCCACCGTTCTCCCTTCCGCGACCTTCATATTGCTCCCCAGCAGATCGAGCACATCATGAAATCGTCTGCGCATCACCCCCGTGAGGTCGTAGCCGGATTTGCTCCAGGCGCGCAAACCCCTGAAACTGTGAGGCAGGCTGCACACCGATAGTTGATACGGATTTGCATCCATCAGCGGCACATGATCGGCATGAAAATGGCTGAACACCACGTCGGTGGCATCTTCCAGTGCAGCAAGAATTCTATCCCGTACCTGCCGCCCCACGGCGATCTGCACGGGATGGGGTCGCAGACCGTAGCGGACGTAACCCAGCGCAACGCCAGGGTCGATGACAATACGCCGGTTGGGCAATGTTACCCGACAACAAAGACTGCGAACTCCCAGGGATTCCGCGCCAATGATTTCAAGGCCCATACCTCCCTTCCCCATCTACGCCTCCCTTGGACAAAGGCGCACATGCACCGCCAACCAACCGATATTTCCTATAGCGCCGACAATCGGATCCATGTGTGAGACCAGGATATCGTCGCCGACGCGGGTCAGGGCCACATCCTCTCCGAAGGAGGCGCCCAGGATCACATCAGGATCTTCGCTTATAGTGCAGGGGAATACGCAACGCCGAAGAACCTCCAACGATAATTTGGACATGAGCCGAACCTCGTGCTCCGTTGCGGCAACGCCGCGCGGTTCTATACTTTCAATCAACTATAGACATTCTGAAGCAGCATCGCGAATCCTGTATGCATCGCTTCTCGACCCGTTATGCCGAGGCGAAGCCCTCCGGCACATCGCGCAGAATAAGGCCGAAGGCCACCAGCCAGGCCGTCCTCACCAGACTCGGTGCGAATGCACCATGTTGTTCCACCAGATGGGTATGCGGGATCACCCAATGCAAAACCGCCATGATCAGCAAACCGAGGAAGAAGGCTGCGATCGTGCTACCCGGGCCAGCCTCGCCCATTGCCTCCGGCATCATCTCAATAAAGGAGACCAGCAGCATGATACCGGCGCAGAACCCGACACCAAGAACAACGGCTCGCTCATTCCTGCCGATGTAGATCGCCAGGGTCACACTCACCAACGCGATGATCAGGGAGCCCGCGTACAGCAGCAGGAGGCGATGCAGGGAATGTGGATGGATTTCCACATACAGCCCCATGCCCAGCGCGGGCGGAAGCTTACCTGCCTGCCCCAATACGATATGCAATGTCTATCCTTATTATGGCGGTCCGTTAATAGCACTGACATAACAGGATCCAGCCTTCTTATACACACAGACGGAAGGAAGAAATGGTTGCGCGTCATGCCAAAAAGATCAAGCTGTATGGATTCAATAACCTGGCCAAGACCCTGAGCTATAACGTCTACGATATCTGCTACGCGAAGGCCGAACGACACCGTGCCGAGTATATCGAATATATCGACGAGGCCTACAATGCCAAACGTCTGGCCGAGATACTCACCACGGTCGCCGAACTTATCGGCGCCAATATCCTGGATATCTCGCATCAGGATTATGAACCGCAGGGTGCCAGCGTGGTCATGCTGATCTCCGAGGAGCCTGTTGTTTCCGAGCGGCTCTCGCATGACAAGGCCGAACATCCCGGACCCTTGCCCGAGACCCTGCTTGCTCACCTTGACAAGAGCCACATTACTGTTCACACCTACCCGGAAAGTCACCCTGAAGGCGGAATCAGCACCTTTCGCGCCGACATCGATGTCGCAACATGTGGGCGAATCTCGCCGCTTCGCGCCCTGAATTATCTGATCCATGCCCTCGAGTCAGACATCGTGACCCTGGATTATCGGGTGCGCGGGTTCACGCGCGATATACGCGGGAGGAAGCACTTCATCGATCACGACATCACTTCCATCCAGAACTTCATTGCCCGGGACGTCATTGATCGCTACGGCATGATTGACGTGAATGTATACCAGGAGAACATCTTCCATACAAAGATGCTGATCAAGGAGTTCGATCTGGACAACTACCTGTTCGGGCACGGCCGCGACGACTACTCAGCCCGGGAACTACGCGAGATCGAACGGCGCCTGAGGCGGGAGATGGCCGAGATCTACTACGCACGCAACCTGCCCAGGATGTAATTTCAGCCCGAGTGGAATCACGCGCATAGCTGCACCACCCCGGAAGACACCTGCAGTTCGATTGGTCATTGAGAATCAGGCTGCACCCGGAGCATCTAACATCATCGATTCAGACGGCAACCCCAGATGGAGATTGTTGGCGCGCATGCGCTCAATATCGTGCGCACCGGTTTCATGGACTTAATCAGGATATCGCGCGTTTTCTATGGCGCTCACCCTCAGGGCGCGCTACACGCCTGGTTGGTCATTGATCTACAGGCTCAACGCACAAGTTTTATTGTTAGTAAACAGCGCCTGTAACCAGCCTATTCCCACTCTATGGTGGCCGGCGGCTTGCCGGAGATGTCGTAGGTCACGCGCGAGATGCGTGGTATCTCGTTGATGATGCGCCGCGAGACATGATCCAGGAATTCGTAGGGCAGATGCGCCCAGCGCGCGGTCATGAAGTCGATGGTCTCGACCGCGCGCAGCGCCACCACATAATCGTAGCGCCGGCCGTCGCCGGTCACGCCCACCGAACGCACCGGCAGGAACACGGCGAAGGCCTGGCTGACCTTGTCGTAGAGGTCGTGCTTGCGCAGCTCGTCGATGAAGATGAAATCGGCCAGGCGCAGAGTGTCGGCGTATTCCTTCTTCACCTCGCCGAGAATGCGTACCCCCAGACCCGGTCCGGGGAAGGGATGGCGGTAGACCATATCGAAGGGCAGGCCCAGTTCGGTGCCCAGCTTGCGCACCTCGTCCTTGAACAGATCGCGCAGGGGCTCGACCAGCTTGAGCTTCATCTTCTCCGGCAGGCCGCCCACGTTGTGGTGCGACTTGATCAGGTGGGCCTTGCCGGTCTTGGAACCGGCGGACTCGATCACATCAGGATAGATGGTACCCTGGGCCAGCCAGTTGGCATTGCTCAGCCTGCCGGCCTCCTCGTCGAAGACCTCGATAAACAGGTTGCCGATGATCTTGCGCTTCTGTTCCGGATCGTCAACGCCCTTGAGCGCCTTCAGGAAGCGCTCCTCGGCATCCACCCGGATCACCCGCACGCCCATATGTTCGGCGAAGGTGGCCATCACCTGGTCGCCCTCATGATGGCGCAGCAGGCCGTTGTCCACGAACACGCAGGTCAGCTGGTCGCCGATGGCCCGATGCAGCAGCGCGGCCACCACCGAGGAGTCGACCCCGCCGGACAGGCCCAGCAGCACCTCGTCCTCACCCACCTGGGCACGGATACTCTCGATGTGATCCTCGATGATGTTGCCCGGCGTCCACAGGGCGTCGCAGCCGCAGATCTCCAGCACGAACCGGCTGAGGATGCGTCCGCCCTGGCGGGTGTGCGTCACCTCGGGATGGAACTGCACCCCGTAGAAGCCGCGTTCGTCGTCGGCCATGCCGGCCATCGGCGCGCCGGCGGTGCTGGCCATGAGCTTGAAACCCGGCGGCATGTCGATGACACGGTCGCCGTGGCTCATCCACACATCCAGCAGACCATGGCCCTCGGGGCTGGTATGGTCCTCGATGTCCTTCAGCAGACGGGTGTGGCCGTGGGCCCGCACCTGGGCATAACCGTATTCGTGATGCTCGGCATTCTCCACCCTGCCGCCCATCTGGAAGGCCATGGCCTGCATGCCGTAGCAGATGCCCAGCACCGGCACGCCCAGTTCGAACACCTGCTGCGGCGCCCGCGGCGAGGTCTCGGCCGTGACCGTTTCCGGCCCGCCGGACAGGATCACGCCCCTGGGGCTGAAGATGCGGATGTCCTCGGCCGCCATGTCGTAGGGATGGATTTCGCAGTAGACGCCGATTTCGCGCACCCGGCGGGCTATCAGCTGAGTGTACTGCGAGCCGAAATCAAGAATGAGAATGCGGTGGGCGTGGATGTCTGTGGTCAAGGTTCTGGGCTCTGAATACTAGGGTTCTGGGAAGGGATCAGGTACGAAGGACGCTCCCCCTGGTCTCGTCATCCCCGCGAAAGCGGGGATCCAGGCCTTGTTTATCCTGCCAGGCACTGGATTCCCGCCTGCGCGGGAATGACGGGTAAAGTGAAATACTGTCTGTAAATGCCATGTGTGTCAGGCAGCCAGGGACAAGGGGCGGACAGGTTTTTTATTCAGCCCGGTCCGGCGACTTAAACACGATAATTCGGCGCTTCCTTGGTGATCTGCACGTCATGGACATGCGACTCCTTCATGCCGGCGCCGGTCACGCGCACGAACTGCGGCTTGGTGCGCATCTCGTCGACGGTGCGGCAGCCGGTGTAGCCCATGCTGGAGCGCAGCCCGCCCAGCAGCTGGTGAATCACCGGGTTGAGCGGACCCTTGTAGGGCACCCGGCCCTCGATGCCCTCCGGCACCAGCTTCTCGGCCTCGTTGCCCTCCTGGAAGTAGCGGTCGCTGGAGCCCTGCTGGCCGGACATGGCGCCGAGCGAGCCCATGCCGCGGTAGGACTTGTAGGAGCGGCCCTGGAACAGTTCGACCTCGCCCGGGGCCTCCTCGGTGCCGGCGAACATGCTGCCCACCATGATGGAATAGGCACCGGCGGCGATGGCCTTGGCCATGTCACCGGAATAACGGATGCCGCCGTCGGCGATCAATGGCACCCCGGAATCCTTCAGCGCGGCGGCGACATTGGCCACGGCGCTGATCTGGGGCACGCCCACGCCGGCCACGATGCGGGTGGTGCAGATCGAGCCCGGGCCGATGCCGACCTTGACCGCGTCGGCGCCGGCCGACTTCAGGGCCAGCGCGGCCTCGGCGGTGGCGATGTTGCCGCCGATGACCTGGACGTCGGGGAAGTTCTGCTTGACCCACTTCACCCGGTCCAGCACCCCCTGGGAATGGCCGTGGGCGGTGTCGACCACGATCACGTCCACCCCGGCGGCCACCAGGGCCTCGACCCGCTCATCGGTGCCGGCGCCGACACCGACCGCGGCCCCGACACGCAACCGACCCTGGTCATCCTTGCAGGCATTGGGCTTGTCGGAGGCCTTCTGGATGTCCTTGACCGTAACCAGGCCGCGCAGGCGGAAATTGTCGTCCACCACCAGCACCTTCTCGATGCGGTACTGGTGCAGGAGTTTCAGGATCTCGTCCTTCTCCGCGCCCTCCTTCACCGTGACCAGCTTGTCCTTGGGCGTCATGATGCTGGAGACGGGGGCATCGAAGCGGGTCTCGAAACGCACGTCGCGGTTGGTGACGATGCCGACCAGATCCTCGCCGTCGACCACCGGCACACCCGAGATGCGGTGCGCCCGGGTCAGTTCCAGCACATCGCGAATCGTGGCATTGGGGCTGATGGTGATCGGGTCCTTGATCACGCCACTCTCGAATTTCTTGACCAGCCTGACCTCGGCGGCCTGCTGCTCGGCGTTCATGCTCTTGTGCACGATGCCGATGCCGCCCTCCTGGGCCAGCGCGATGGCCAGCCGGCCCTCGGTGACCGTGTCCATGGCTGCAGAGAGCAGCGGGATGTTCATGCGGATGTCGCGCGTCAGCTGGGTGGAGAGATCCACGTCGCGCGGCAGCACATCGGAATGGTCGGGCAGCAGGAGGACGTCGTCGAAGGTCAGGGCTTCTTCAAGGATGCGTATCATGGAGGGGGTCCGTGCCATAGTCAGCTCATCAAGGGCGCAATTATAGGTTTTGCGCCACGGCCGGTAAACCGCAATCACGCTTTTGCCGGCCCGACCGGGCAGGAACAGTCCCTTGTTTCGCGGTGTGTTTTCCCCTGCCCGGCTGCGGTATGATCGATCCATGCAGCGCCCTGACCTTCCACCCCCGTCCCCTGCCCTGCCCGGGGACGAACGCGACGTCTTCACCGTCTCCCGGCTCAACGCCGAGGCCCGCGACCTGCTGGAGAGCCGTTTCCCGCTGATCTGGGTCGAGGGGGAGCTGTCCAACCTGGCCCGGCCCGGCTCCGGGCACTGGTACTTCAGCCTCAAGGATGCCCGCGCCCAGGTCGGCTGTGCCATGTTCCGCGGCCGCAACCGCAATGTGCGGTTCCAGCCGCAGGAAGGCATGCAGGTGCTGGTCCGCGCCAGCGTCTCCCTGTACGAGGCCCGCGGCAACTACCAGCTGATCGTCGAGCACATGGAGGAGGCCGGGGCCGGCGCCCTGCGCCGGGCCTTCGAGCAGCTGCGCGACAAGCTGGACGCCGAGGGCCTGTTCGCCGAGGCGCACAAGCAGCCGCTGCCCGCCCTGCCCCGGCGCATCGGCGTGATCACCTCCCCCACCGGGGCGGCCATCCGCGATATCCTCAGCGTGCTGGGCCGGCGCTTTCCCGCCATCCCGGTGCTGGTCTATCCGGTCCCGGTCCAGGGCGAGGGGGCGGGCGCGAAGATCGCCGAGACGATCGCCCTGGCGGATGCCCGCCGGGACTGCGACGTCCTGATCCTGGCCCGCGGCGGCGGCTCGCTGGAGGACCTGTGGGCCTTCAACGAGGAGGGCGTCGCCCGCGCCATCCATGCCTGCCGGCTGCCGGTGGTGACGGGTATTGGCCACGAGATCGATTTCACCATCGCCGATTTCGTCGCCGACCGGCGCGCCCCCACCCCCTCGGTGGCGGCCGAAATGGTCAGTCCCAGCCAGGACGACTGGCGGCTGCGCCTGCGCGACCGGGAACAGAAACTGACCCGGCGGATCACGCAACAACTCGAACGCCGCCGCGAACGCCTGGCCTGGCTGGAGCAGCGGCTGCAGCGCCAGCACCCGGGCCAGCGGCTGACCCAGTGGAGCCAGCGCCTGGACGAACTGGAAGGCCGCCTGCAGCGCAGCCAGCAGGTCCGGCTGCGCCACGCCCGCAGCCGGCTGAGTGAACTGGCCGCCCGCCTGCATCGCCACAACCCGGTGCCGAGGCTGGAGGCGGCCCGCCAGCGTCAGACCGGACTGGCCCATCGTCTGCACCTGGCCATGCGCCATCAACTGCAGCGCGAGCGCGAGCGCCTGACCGGCCTGATGCGCCAGCTCGACACCGTCAGTCCGCTGGCCACGCTGGAGCGCGGCTATGCCATCGTGCGCCTGGGGGCGGATGGCCGTATCCTGAGATCGGTGGAAGGCCTGCAGACCGGTGATATCATCGACGTGCGACTGGCGCGCGGGCGGCTGACCACAGAGGTCAAAACCGTCCACGGAGATGAAGATGCATGAATTCCATGTGCGGATCAGGTCGGCACCGTATGATCCGACAGGATCGCGGATGTTGGGTTAGCCTGAAAGGCGTAACCCGACACCCTCGCTGTGCGCAGCGCTGATCTGCGCTACCGTGCATGACAAACCCTTGGATACATTGTTCAGATGATGCGCATATTTCTCTTGTTGTTCAGCCTGCTGTTCAGCCAGGCCCTGGTCGCTGCCCAGCTGCCGAAGGCCGATCCGGTCCCCGGCGGGATGGCGGTCATTCCCCTGCCCGAGTTGACGCAGCCGCCGCGGGTGACCTTCAACGGCAACCGCACCCTGACCGTCCGGCACGACAATCGCTGGCACGCCCTGGTCGGGCTGCCGCTCGGCCTGGAACCGGGTGAGCACCGGATACAGGTGGCAGACGCCAGCGGCGAGCTGCCCATCGCCTTCACGGTCCAGCCCAAGGAATACGAGGCCCAGTACATCACGCTCAAGAACAAGCGCCAGGTCAACCCCAACCCGGATGATCTCAAACGCATCCGCAGCGAAACCCCGCGCATCCGCTCGGCACTGCGGACATTCAATTTCGCCGAGGATGTCCAACTCGATTTCATCTGGCCGGTCGACGGCGAATTGAGCAGCCCCTTCGGCCTGCGCCGCTTCTTCAACCAGCAACCGCGCAAGCCCCACAGCGGCCTGGACATCGCCGCGCCCGAGGGCACGCCCATCCGCGCACCCGCCTCCGGCGAGGTCATCGAAGTCGGTGATTTCTTCTTCAACGGCAACAGCGTGTTCATCGATCACGGCCAGGGGCTGGTGACCATGTACTGCCACCTGCACCGCATCGACGTGAAGGCCGGCGACCGTATTGCCCAGGGCGATATCATCGGCACGGTCGGCAGGACCGGCCGGGTCACCGGTCCGCATCTGCACTGGGGCGTCAGCCTGAACGACGCCCGTATCGATCCGCTGCTGTTCCTCCCCACCCCCACCCCCACCCCCTGAGCAGCGCGTCACGGTTCCCGCAGCTGATTGCCGCTGTAACTTTCCGCCAGGGGAATTCTTGACTAGACTGCTGAAGTAAGTATCCGCAAGGCGCAGCATTCATTCAGCGTCCCGCAGAGGGAGCGGTATCATGTCCAGCAGTCTGTTCCGCACACCGCCGGGTTCCGCAGCCAGTCCTGAAGCGGCGGAACTGCGCTCCATCATCGACAATCTCACCGATGCCTATTACCGGACCGACATCGACGGCCGCATCCTGCTCGCCTCGCGCTCGGTGGAGGCCCTGAGCGGCTACCGGCTCGAAGAAATCATCGGCCGCAACATAACCGAGTTCTATCTGGATCCGGCTGCACGAACGGCATTTCTCCAGGCATTGGCCGACAACGGCGGCCAGGTCCAGGGCTACGAGGCCGGCCTGCGCAGGAAGGACAGCACCGAACTGTGGGTAGCGACCAGTGCCCATTTTATCTATGACGACACGGGCAAGGTCGCCGGAATCGAAGGGACGGTACGCGACATTACCGAACGCCACCAGGTCGAGGCAGCGCTGCGCGAGAGCCAGCAGCGCTACAAGGCCCTGTTCGACAACGCCACAGACAGCATCCTGTTGACCCGGGACGACCATTTCATCGACTGCAACCCGAAAACGCTGGAGGTCTTCGGCTGCACCCGGGAACAGGTCATCGGGTGCGACCCGGCCCGCTTCTCACCCGAATTCCAGCCCGACGGCGGCCGCTCCGAAGAGATCTCCCGGGAACGAATGGCTGCGGCCCTGGCCGGGACGACCCAGCGCTTTGAATGGCAGCACCAGCGCCTCGACGGCAGCCTGTTCGACGCCGAGGTCACGCTGAACCGTGTCGATATCGAGGGACAACCGCACCTGATCGGCATGGTGCATGACATCACCCGGCGCAAGCAGATCGAACGCGACCTCCAGCTCAGCCGCCGCAACCTGGCCGAGGCCCAGCGCATCGCCCATGTCGGCAGCTGGGAGTGCGATATCGCCACCGAGCAGATGAACTGGTCCGACGAGATGTTCCGCATCCACGGCCTGAAACCCGGCAGCCGCGCACCCGGGTATGCTTTGCTGGCCGAACTCATCCATCCCGAGGACTGGCCGGGCGTGGAGGAGGCGATCAATGCCGCCGTCCGTGGTGAATCGCACCTCGACAGCGAATATCGCATCCAGCGTCCCAGCGGTGAAGTCCGCTACGTGTATGCGCGCGGCGAACTTGTCCGCGACCTGCAGGGGCAGCCGGCACAGATGGTGGGCACCATGCAGGACATCACCGAACACATCCAGTCCCTGGCCGCACTGAGATCCAGCGAAGAGCGCTTCCGCGATCTGGCCGAGAACATCAACGAGGTATTCTGGCTGGTGTCACCGGACTGGCTGCAGGTCCACTACATCAGTCCGGCCTACGCAGCGGTCTGGGGCGCGAGCACGGATTCACTCTATGCCAGTCCCATGTCCTGGGCGGACAGGATTCACGGCGATGACCAGGACAGCATCAGGGCCTTCATGGACAGTATCGATCTGGATCAGGAGGAAATCGGCTTCCCCGAGTTCCGCATCGTACGTCCAGACGGCGGGATACGCTGGATCTCGACCCGGGCCTATCCGGTGCGGGATCAGGAGGGACGGCCGGTGCGTGTAGCCGGCATCGCCGAGGACATCACCGAACGCAGGCAGGCCGAGGAGCAGCTGCGTCAGTCTGCGGTGGCCTTTGACAATACCGCCGAAGGCATCCTGATCCTGGATACCGAACGCCGCATCCTGGCTGCCAACCGCGCCTTCACCGAACTGACCGGCTACAGCGAGGACGGCATCCGCCTGCAGACCCCGGAACAGCTGGAGCCGGCACTGGATACGGCGCCCGGCAACGGCGTCGACTGGCAGACCGTGGAACAGGCGCGCCGCTGGCAGGGCGAAGCCTTGCTGCGCCGCGTCAATGGCGAGTTGTTCCCGGCCTGGCTGACGGTCAGCATGGTGCTCGACAGCAACAACCAACCCGCCAACTACGTCTACATCTTCTCCGACATCACCACCATCAAGCGCTCGCAGGAGAAACTGGATTACCTGGCCCATCATGACCCGTTGACCGACCTGCCCAATCGGCTGCTGCTCAGCGCCCGCCTGGAACACGCCATTCAGCATGCCCGGCGCGAACACCATCAGATCGGGGTACTGTTCATCGACCTGGACCGGTTCAAGAACATCAACGACAGTCTCGGCCACAGCATGGGCGACGAAATCCTTACAGAGTCGGCCCGCCGGCTCAGGGGCCTGCTGCGCGACGAGGACACCGTGGCCCGACTGGGCGGGGACGAGTTCATTGTCATCCTCGACCAGGTCCGCCACAGCCAGGACGTGATCGCACTGGCGGGCCGCATCATGGAACTGTTTCGTCAGCCCTTCGTCTCCGGCTTGCATACCCTGCACGTGACCGCGAGCATCGGCATCAGCATCTATCCCGAGGACGGCCGCGACACCGACACCCTGATCAAGAACGCAGACGCCGCCATGTACCGCGCCAAGGGACATGGCCGGGACAACTTCCAGTTCTACACCCAGGAACTGACCAATACCGCATTCGAGCGCATCCTGCTCGAGACCAGCCTGCGCCGGGCCCTGGACGAGGAGGACCTGGTGCTGCACTACCAGCCGCAGATCTCGCTGATCGACGGCCGCATCATCGGCGCCGAGGCCCTGATCCGCTGGAACCATCCGGACATGGGCCTGATTCCGCCCAATCGTTTCATCCCGCTGGCGGAGGAATCCGGGTTGATCCTGCCCATCGGCAACTGGGTACTGGAAGCCGCCTGTGAGCAGGCGCGTTACTGGCAGGACATCGGCCTGCCGCTGGAAAAGATCGCGGTGAACATTTCCGGCGTCCAGGTACTGCGCAGCAATATCCTCGAAGCGGTCAAGCGGGCACTGAACTACTCGCGGCTGGACGCACAGAGCCTGGAACTGGAAATCACCGAAAGCACTCTGATGCACGAGGGTGGCCAGACGATTGCTTCGCTGGAATCACTGCGCACCATCGGCGTGGAACTCGCCATCGACGATTTCGGCACCGGCTATTCCTCGCTGAGCTACCTCAAGCGCCTGCCCATCGACCGGCTCAAGATCGACCGCGCCTTCATTCACGAGGCCGCCGTGGACAACAATGATGCAGCCATCATCCGCGCCATCATCGCCATGGGCCACAGCCTGCAGCTGAAGATCGTGGCCGAAGGCGTGGAAACCGAGCAGCAGAGCCGGTTCCTGCAGGAGTTGGGTTGCGACGTGGCCCAGGGTTATTACTACGGACGGCCGGTGCCGGCGGACGAGTTCGCCCGGCTGTTCAGTCCGTCGACTGACGACAGGCGAGAAGAATCGTAGGTCGGGTTAGCCCGTAGGGCGTAACCCGACGCGGGCCGTTCCCTGTCGGGTTACGCTGCGCTAACCCGACCTACGGACTTTGCGTCCTCTGCGTTCCCGGCGCCACACATTCCCATCACCGCCACACGCCGCGCGGCGCGGCATGGGTCTCCAGCACCTTCACGTAATTGGCGCGCTCGTAGGCGGCCGGATCGATGGCATTGCGGTAGCTGACGCAGCCGCGCATCTGGCGGATGGAGTTGTATTCATTTTCCTCCATCCAGTCGAGCATACCCTGACGGATCCGCTCCAGTTCCTCCGGGCCCTGTTGCAGCAGCACACTGCACAGCTGCACCACGTCGGCACCGGCCATGATGGCCTTGAGGCTGTCGGCGGCGGTATGAAAACCGCCGCTCACCGCCAGGGCGAGGCGCGTGCGGCCATGCAGGATCGCTGCCCAGTGCATGCGCAACAGCGCTTCGTGCGGCGAGGACAGTGTCAGGCTGGGCACCACTTCGCGGGTCTCCAGATCGATGTCCGGCTGGTAGAAGCGGTTGAACAGGACCACGCCGGCCGCGCCCGCCGCCTCCAGACTGCCGACCAGATGGCCGACCGAACTGAACTGGGAAGAGAGCTTCATCGCCACCGGCAGGGATACCTGTTCGCGCACCGCGTGCAGCATCCCCACGTAGCGGCTTTCCACCTCGGCGGCCGACTGGCTGATATCGGCGGCGACGTAATAGACATTCAACTCCAGGGCATCGGCGCCAGCCTCCTGCATCAAGCGGGCATAGCGCACCCAGCCATCATCGCTCACGCCGTTGAGGCTGGCGATCACGGGGATATCGAGCATCTGCTTGAGCCGGGTCAGCTGCTCCAGGTAGGCATCAACCTCGTTGATATAGCTGTCCGGCTGGGGCAGGAAGCTCTCGGCCTCGCCGAAACCGATCGCCTGTTCGTGCAGAAAGCGTGCGGTGGCCTCCTCGGCGTGCTGCACCTCCTCCTCGAACAGCGAATACATGACCAGCGCACCGGCGCCGGCATCCTCCAGCCGGCGGGCGCTGTCCAGGTCCCGCGACAGGGGCGAGGCCGAGGGCACCAGCGGGCTTGCGAGTTCCAGACCCAGGTAATCCGTGCTCAGGTCCACCATCTCAACCCTCCTCCCCGGTATCATCGTCCTGCTGGAAATCCGGCGACTCGGGCTCCTCCCAGGAGATTCCGGCCAGCTGCTTGTAGTGATGATAGCGCGCCAGCGCCTCTTCCTGTGACTGTTTGAGGAAGGCCTCGGCCGCCTCCGGATGGGTGCGCCAGAGCATGTTGAAGCGGGTCTCGGATTCAACGTACTTGCGGTATGGAATGCTCGGCTCGCCGGAATCCAGATGCAGCGGATTCCTGCCTTCGGCGACCTTCCTGGGGTCGTAGCGGAACAGGATCCAGTGGCCGCTGTCCACCGCCAGCTGCTGCTGGCGGTGATTGTGCGACAGGTCCACACCGTGGGCGATGCAGGGCGAATAGGCGATGATCAGTGACGGCCCCGGGTGGGCCTCGGCCTCGAGGAAGGCGCGCAGGGTGTGCACGTCCTTGGCGCCGTAGGCCACATGGGCCACATAGACATTGTCGTAGGCCATGGCCAGCATGCCCAGATCCTTCTTCACCGCCGGCTTGCCGCCGGCGGAGAACTTGGCCACCGCGCCGCGCGGCGTGGCCTTGGAGGTCTGGCCGCCGGTGTTGGAGTAGACCTCGGTATCCAGCACCAGGATATTCACGTCGCGCCCAGCCGCCAGCACATGGTCCAGGCCGCCGTAGCCGATGTCGTAGGCCCAGCCGTCGCCGCCGATGATCCAGACACTCTTCTTCACCAGGTTCTCGACCACCCGTTCCAACTCGCGGGCGCGCGGATCATCGATCAGGTCCAGCTGGCGACGCAGCCGCGCCACCCGCTCGCGCTGCTCATGGATGCCCGCCTCGTCCGACTGGTCGGCAGCGACAATGGCCGCGACCAACTCCGTATCCAGCGCCTCGCCCAGGGCGTGCAGCAGATCCAGGGCATGCTCGCGCTGCTGGTCGATGGCCACCCGCATGCCGTAGCCGAACTCGGCATTGTCCTCGAACAGGGAATTGGACCAGGCCGGTCCGCGGCCCTCGCCGTTGGCCGCCCAAGGGGTGGTCGGCAGATTGCCGCCGTAGATGGAGGAGCAGCCGGTGGCGTTGGCCACCAGCATGCGGTCGCCGAACAGCTGGCTGGCCAGCTTGATGTAGGGCGTCTCGCCGCAGCCCACGCAGGCGCCGGAAAACTCGAACAGGGGCTGGAACAACATCGAGCCCTTCAGGGTGCCGACCTTGACCTCACGCCGGTCATATTCGGGCAGGCCGAGGAAGAATTCCCAGTTTCCCTTCTCCGGCGCGCGCAGCTCGTCGATGGGCGCCATGTTCAGCGCCTTGCGGCTGGCATTGGACTTGTCACGGATGGGGCAGATATCCACGCACAGACCGCAGCCGGTGCAGTCCTCGGGCGCGACCTGGTAGGCGATGTGATACCCCTGCGGATAGTCCTTGCCCTTGACCGGCATGGACTTGAAGCCGGACGGCGCATCCTTGAGGTATTCCTCCGGAAACAGCTTGCTGCGGATCACGCCGTGCGGACACACCAGGGGGCACTTGCCGCACTGGGTACACAGGTCCGTCTCCCATACCGGTATCTCCAGGGCCAGATTGCGTTTCTCATAGGCCGCCGTGCCCAGGGGGAAGGTGCCGTCACTGGGCATGAAGCTGACCGGTACCTCGTCGCCCTTGCCGGCGATCAGCCTGGCGGTGAACCGCTGCACAAAATCAGGCGCCGACTCCGCCACCGTGGCCGGACGCTCGAAGTCGCTGCTGACCGTCTCCGGCACCGTCACCTCGTGCAGATTCTCCAACGCCATGTCGATGGCGCGGAAGTTGAATTCGACAATGCGCGAGCCTTTTTTGCCATAGGTCTTCTCCACCGCCTCTTTGATGGCGGCAATGGCCGCGTCGCGTTCCAGCACGCCGGAGATGGCGAAGAAGCAGGTCTGCATGACGGTGTTGATGCGCGTACCCATGCCGGCCTCCTGCGCCACCCGGTAGGCATCGATGCAGTGGAAGCGGACCCGCTTGTCAATCATCTGCTGCTGCAGCCGGCGCGGCAGGCTGTCCCAGACCCGCTCCGGCGGCTCCGGACTGTTGAGCAGAAACACCGCACCCTCGGCGGCCTTGTCCAGCAGGTCGTAGCGTTCCACAAACACCGGCTGATGACAGGCCACGAACTGCGCGGCACCGTCGTCGATCAGGTAGCTGGAACGGATCGGCTGCGGACCGAAGCGCAGGTGCGAAACCGTGACCGCGCCGGATTTCTTGGAGTCGTAGACGAAATAGCCCTGGGCATGGAGATCCGTCGACTCGCCGATGATCTTGATGGAGTTCTTGTTGGCACTGACGGTGCCGTCCGAGCCCAGGCCATAGAAGACCGCCTGCACCGCATCCCGGTGGGCATCGGTGCGATAGCCCGGATCCCAGTCCAGCGAGGTATGGCTGACATCATCATGGATGCCGATGGTGAACAGGTGCTTCGGTTCGGGTTTATCGAGTTCGTCGAACACCGCCCGGACCATACCAGGCGTGAACTCCTTGGATGACAGGCCGAAGCGGCCGCCGATCACCCGCGGCAGGGCAGTGAATCTTCCGCCACCGCTGCACTGATGCCGGGCCAGCGCGGTGATCACGTCCTTGTACAGCGGTTCGCCGTCGGCGCCGGGTTCCTTGGTGCGGTCGAGCACGGCGATGGCCTTCACCGTCGGCGGCAGGGCGGCAATGAGCGCCGCGGGATCGAATGGCCGGTACAGCCGCACCCGCAGCACGCCGACCTTTTCGCCCTGAGGTTCGAGATACTCCACCGTCTCCGCTACCGTCTCGGCACCCGACCCCATCAGCACGATCACCCGTTCGGCATCCGCCGCGCCTGCGTAGTCATAGAGGCGATACTGCCGGCCGGTCAGTTCGGCAAAGCGGTCCATGCACGCCTGCACGATACCGGGAAAGGCATCATAGTAGGGGTTGACCGTCTCCCGGCCCTGAAAATACACATCCGGGTTCTGCGAACTCCCGCGCAGCACCGGGTGCTCCGGCGACAGGGCGCGGGCGCGCTGGGCAGCCACGGCCTCGCTGTCGATCAGCTCGCGGATAACAGCCTCGTCGACGACCGCGATCTTGGCCACTTCGTGCGAAGTGCGGAAACCGTCGAAGAAATGCAGTACCGGGATGCGGCCCTTGAGCGTGGCGGCATGGGCGATCAGCGCCAGATCATGCGCCTCCTGTACCGAGGCCGAGGCCAGCAGGGCAAAGCCGGTGCTGCGCGCGGCCATCACGTCGCTGTGATCGCCGAAGATGGACAGGGCCTGCACGGCCAGTGAGCGGGCAGCGATATGGAACACCGCCGGTGTGAGTTCGCCGGCGATCTTGTACATGTTGGGCAGCATCAGCAGCAGCCCCTGGGAGGCGGTAAAGGTGGAGGCAAGCGCCCCGGCCTGCAGCGCACCGTGAATGGCGCCGGCCGCCCCACCCTCGCTCTGCATCTCGACGATGCTGGGAATACTGCCCCAGATGTTGGTTTTACCCGCGGCCGACCAGGCGTCGGCCAGTTCGCCCATGGGTGAAGCCGGGGTGATGGGGTAGATGGCGCAGACATCGCTGACGGCATGGGCGATGCGGGTGGCCGCCTCGTTGCCGTCGACGGTCAGCATGGTAGGAGCCGGCATGTGTATTCCCCCTGGATATGACACCTTGTGCACAGCATAGTGTCAGCGGTCGGCAGCCGCCACAGCCGATGCGGCGCCGCTTGACCGATATCAATCGCCGGACGAATGCATCACCGGATCGTGCGTGCGCTCGAGTTGGTGAAGCAATGCCGGCCAGGCATTATCCAGCAGCTGCGGCTGGGCGCGGGACGTGGGATGGATGCCATCGGCCTGCATCAGCCCGGGCTCCAGCGCCACACCGTCCAGCAGAAAGGGCACGCCGGTCACGCCGGGACGCGCACCCAGTTCGACAAAGATGCGTTCGAAGGCCTCGGTATATACCGGCCCGTAATTGGGGGGCAGCTTCATGCCCAGCAGCACCACCCGGGCGTTCTCCTGCCGGGACAGCGCGATCATCCGGGCGAGGTTGTCACGCGTCTCCCGCATGGCCAGGCCGCGCAGACCGTCGTTGCCGCCCAGTTCGAGAATCACCACATCCGGCGCATGGGTTTGCAGCAGTTCGGGCAGCCGGGCCAGACCGCCGGCCGTGGTTTCGCCGCTGATGCTGGCATTGACGACGCGGTGCGGATACCCTTCCAGTTGCAAGCGCTGTTGCAGCAGATGTACCCACCCCTGCTCCAGTTCCATGCCATAGGCGGCACTGATGCTGTCGCCCAGCACCAGTATGCGCGGCGCTTCCGCCCGCGCCGCAGCGGCTGCGATCAGCAGCATGCACAGCAGCAATTTCAGGAGACGCATGAAGGCACAGGCAAGCGAAGAATTCACGGCGACCATCCGGGCTGTAGGACTGGACAAGGAAGTGACGACCCCCAAGGGGACGCTGTCCATCCTGTCGGATATCACACTGCAGATCAACCGCGGCGAGACAGCGGCCGTGGTCGGCGCCTCCGGCTCCGGCAAGTCCACCCTGCTCGGCCTGCTGGCCGGGCTGGATCTGCCCAGCCGCGGCCACGTCTGGCTCGATGGTGCGGAACTCACGGCCCTGGACGAGGATGGACGCGCACGCCACCGTGCCGGCCGGGTGGGCTTCGTGTTCCAGTCCTTTCACCTGCTCGATGCCATGAGCGCGCTGGAGAATGTCATGGTGCCGCTGGAACTGCTGCAGGTTCCGGATGCCGGGGCCCGCGCCGCCGACTGGCTCACGCGGGTCGGCCTGCAGGATCGGCTGGATCATACCCCGGCCCAGCTCTCGGGCGGTGAACAGCAGCGCGTGGCCATAGCCCGCGCCTTTGCGATCCAGCCCGGCATCCTGTTCGCCGACGAGCCGACCGGCAATCTGGACAGCCGCACCGGCGCCCAGGTCGCGGAACTGCTGTTCGAACTGAATGCCTCCCACGGCACCACCCTGGTGCTGGTCACCCATGATCCGGTCCTGGCCGGGCGCTGTCAGCGGCGGCTCACGCTGGACGCGGGACGGCTGGTCTGATGCGCCCCGGCCTGGTGTCCCTGGCCTGGCGCTGGCTGCGACGGGAGCGCCGTCACGGCGAGTTGCGCCTGATCCTGGTCGCCACCCTGCTGGCCGCCGCCGTGGCGGCCCTGACCGGGCGCTTCACCGGCCACATCAACGACCGGCTGCTGGCCCAGGGGGTGGAACTGCTCGGCGCCGATCTGATCCTGGACACGCCCGCGCCGCCACCCGCCCCCTGGCTGGAACAGGCCCGCACCCTGGGGCTGCAGGTCAGCCCCGGGGTCGAATTCGCCAGTGTCGTGGTACATGGCGAGCAGGTTCAGCTGGCCAGCATCAAGGCCGCCGCCGCCAACTATCCCCTGCGCGGGCGGATCGAGATCGCCGACACGGTACGCGGCGAGCCCCGTCCCGCACCCGGCATGCCCGCCACCGATGAGGTCTGGGTCGAGGCGCGCCTGTTCGATCTGCTGGACCTGGCCATCGGTGATCGCATCCAGCTGGGACAGCAACAGTTCACCATCGGCGCCGCGCTGGCCTTCGAGCCCAGCCGCGGCGGCAGCTTCTTCAACCTGTCGCCGCACATCCTGATGCACCGCGACGCCCTGCCGGCGACCGGCCTGATCCAGCCCGGCAGCCGGGCTACCTATCGCACCGGGTTTGCCGGCGGGTTGAATGCACTCGACGCCTTCAGGGCCTGGCTGGAGCCGCAGCTGCGTGACAGCCACAAGCTGGTCGATCTGCACAGCGGCCGGCCGGCCATGGGCCGGGCGCTGGGGCGGATCGAGCAATACCTGCATCTGGGCAGTGCCAGCGCCCTGCTGCTGGCCGGCATCGCCATCGCGGTAGCCGCCCGGCGGCATGCCGACCGTCATATCACCAGCAGCGCCCTGCTGCGCACCTACGGCGTGGACGGGCGGCGCATTGTTCTGTTATTCCTGTTGCAGCTGCTCATGCTCGGCCTGATCGCCAGTCCCGCCGGCGCCCTGCTCGGCTGGTTCGGCGGCCAGGGCCTGGTCACCCTGCTCGATCCCGATGCGCCCGCACCGCCGCTGTCGCTGCTGGATCCGGCCCTGCCGATCGCCGCACTGACCGGCCTGGTCACTCTGCTGGGCTTCGGTCTGGCGCCGATCCTGGCCATTCGCACCGTTCCGGCCCTGCTGGTACTGCGGCGGCTGCCCACGCCGATGTCCGCCTCCCGCTGGCTGGCCTATGTCAGTGCCGGCACCGCCCTGCTGCTGCTGATGTGGTATCAGACCGGTTCACTGGTCCTGGTGCTGCGTTTCGCCCTGGGCGCACTGGCACTGGTGGTGGTCGCCGCGGTCCTGTTCCAGCTGCTGCTGGGGCTGGTCCGACGCCTTGACACGCGCCGGCTGTGGTGGCGTTTCGGCGTCGCCAACCTGTGGCGCAGGCGTCGCTTTGCCACCGCCCAGGGCATCGCCTTCGGTCTCATCTTCATGTGCTTCGCCCTGCTCATTGCCGTGCGCCAGGAACTGTTCGCCACGTGGGAGGCGCAATTGCCGCCAGGCACTCCCAATCACTTCGCCATCAACATCCAGCCGCCGCAGGCCGAACCCTTCGCCGCCGCACTCCGGCGCCTGGACATCGACTATGACGCCATCTATCCATTGGTACGCGGCCGCCTGATCGAGCTCAATGGCGCACCCATCCGTCAGGCGGTGAGCAAGGAGACCGACGACCACAATGCGCTGCGCCGCGAGCTGAACCTGACCTGGAGCGAGACCGTCCCCTACGGCAACGAGGTGCTGAGCGGGCACTGGTGGGAAGGCACGCCGCAGCGCAGGGATGTGATTTCGGTGGAATCGCAGCTGGCCGAACAGCTCGGCATCGAAATCGGCGACCGGCTCGGCTTTCTCATCGGCGGCGACACCTTCGAGGCCGAGGTGATCAACCTGCGCAGCGTGGAGTGGGAATCCTTCCGGCCGAATTTCTACATCATCTTCCCGCCCGGCATGCTGGAAGACTATCCCGCCACCTGGATGACCAGCTTCCATCTGCCCGACGAACGGCGCCGGCTGCTGCCGGAACTGCTGCGCGAATTCCCCTCCGTCACCCTGCTCGACGTGGATTATGTGCTGAACGAAGTGCGGCGCCTGTTCGACCAGGGCAGCCGCGCCATCACCGCCATCCTGGTGCTGATCCTGGCCAGCGGCGCAGCACTGCTGGTGGCCACCGTCATCGCCAGCGCCGGCCAGCGGCTGCAGCAGAACGCCCTGCTCCGCGCGCTGGGCACCGACAGCCGCACCCTGCGTCAGGCACAGTTCGCGGAATTCCTGGCACTGGGGTTTCTCGCCGGCCTGCTGGCCTGGCTGGGCACCGAACTGGCCCGCTATGGCCTGTTCAGCCGGGTGTTCGAACTGCCCTACCAGCCCAGCCTGACCCTGCTCGCCGGTGTTCTGGCCGTGACCATGCTCACCCTGGGGCTCACCGGGGTCTGGGCCACCCGCAGGATTCTCACCCGCTCGCCCATGCTGCTGCTGCGCGAAAACCCCGACTAAAAAGAAAAAAAGGGAAAAAAAGGAAAAAAGGGGTCGGCATTAAAAAAGGGGTCGGTGACAAAACGCAATCATTATCATTTGTCACCGACCCCTTTTAAAGAACATCAAGCCGGTAGCGATATTGCCCGTTCACGCGCCTCGGTCAGGCCGCCGGCGAATTCGAGTCGCCCGGCCTGTTCCCGGATGCCGGCGCGCATGAGCTTGTCCTGCATGCGCGGCTTGAGATTGGCGATGATGACGCCGATGCCGCGCTGGTGCAGGTTGCCCAGCAGGGATTCCAGCGCCACGATGCCGGTCATGTCGATCATGGGCACGTCGCTCATATCCAGGATCACGATGCGCACGTCGCTGCTGATGTGGCGCAGGGCGCTGGTCGCCTTCTCGGCGGCACCGAAGAAGAGCGCGCCGTTGATGTCGTAGACGGCGACATGCGGCGGCAATCCGGCCAGGTGCTGGTGCGCCTTCATATCCATCAATTCGGTGCCGGTCAGCGCCGAGATGCGGCGGATGAACAGGATCGCGGCCAGCACCAGACCGGCGGCCACGGCAATGACCATGTCGAAGGCCACGGTGAGGCCGAAGCAGGCCAGCAGTACCACCACGTCGCAGCGCGGCGCCACCTTGAGGATGTGCGCGAAGTGCCGCACCTCGCTCATGTTCCAGGCCACCACCAGCAACAACGCGGCCAGCGCGGCCATGGGCAGCTGACCCAGTACGCCGGCCAGGCTGACCACCACGGTCAGGATCACCAGGGCATGCACGATGGCGGCCACCGGGCTGCGCGCACCGGCGCGGATGTTGGTGGCGGTGCGGGCGATGGCGGCGGTGGCCGGGATGGCGCCGAAGAAGGGTCCGACCAGGTTGCCCAGGCCCTGGCCGATGAGTTCGGTGTCCGGCTGGTGGCGGGCGCCGGTCAGGCCGTCGGCCACCACGGCGCAGAGCAGAGATTCGATGGCGCCGAGCATGGCCACGGTGAAGGCCGCGGGCAGCAGGTCGCGGATCAGCTGCCAGGAGATCCCGATCGGGTTGCCGTCGGCATCCGGCAGCGTCCAGGGCAGCAGCGGCAACGGTGGCGCCTGCGGGATGCCCTGGCGGGTCACGCCGTCGAGCAGGTAGCCGAACTGGGAGTTGATGGTCGCGACCGAAAAGTCGGGCAACAGCCGCCCCAGCGCCCAGGCGGCGAGCGCCCCGAGCAGCAGCGCGACCAGATGACCGGGGATGCGGGTCCGGAGCCGGGTCCACAGCAGCAGCACCGACAGGGTGATCAGCCCGATGACCAGGTCCGGCCAGCGGGCGGTAGGCAGGGCCTGCACCAGCACCACCAGCTTCTCCAGGAAATGCTGCGGCAGTTCGCCGGTGGTCAGGCCGAGAAAGTCCTTGATCTGTAGACCGGCAATGACCACAGCGATGCCGGCGGTGAAACCGATGGTGACCGGATAGGGGATGTACTGGATCAGCCGCCCCATCCTCGCCACACCCATAATGATCAGGATCATGCCGGCCATGACGGTGGTCAGCAGCAGTCCACCCAGTCCGTATTCGTGGGTGATGGGCAGCAGGATGACGACGAAGGCGGCGGTGGGGCCGGAAATGCTGTAGCGCGAGCCGCCGCTGAGTGCGATGATCAGTCCGGCGACGATGGCGGTGTAGAGCCCGTACTGGGGCGGCACGCCGCTGGCGATGGCCAGCGCCATGGCCAGCGGCACGGCGACAATGCCGACGGTCACGCCGGCCATGAGATCGGCGCGCAGGTCGGCGAGGCGGTAGCCCCGGAGCGATGCGATGAGGGCGTTGCGGTTCCAGTACTCGAACATCATGCTGCCTGGATATGAAATGAAGCGATGGAGGGGGTCGTCACGTCCAACTACGGCTTGCGCTTCTTCCGCGCCGCGCTCGACTTGACCTTCTTCATCAGCCGCTTGCGCTTGTGCTGCTGGCGCGGCGTGAGCTTGTTGCGCTTGTCCTTGTAAGGGTTCTCGCCGGTGCGGAACTCGAGCCGGATGGGCGTGCCCACCAGTTGCAGCTGGGTGCGAAAGTAGTTTACCAGATAACGCTTGTAGGCATCCGGGATGGCCTGGGTCTGATTGCCGTGGATCACGATCAACGGCGGATTGTGTCCGCCCTGGTGGGCATAGCGCAACTTGATGCGTCGGCCGCGCACCAGTGGCGGCTGGTGCGCATATACGGCCGCTTCCAGCATCCGGGTCAGTTCCGGGGTGGAGAACTTCGCGGTGGCCGATGCGTAGCAACGCTGCACGGCCTCGAACAGATGGCCCACATTGGTGCCGTGCAGCGCGGAAATATAGAAGAACTCGGCGAAGCTGACAAAGGGCAGACGACGATCCACCTCGGCCTTGATGCGATCGCGTGCATCCGTCTCCAGACCGTCCCATTTGTTGACCGCGATGACCAGCGCCCGGCCGGAATCGGCGGCCAGCCCGGCCAGGGTGGCGTCCTGATCGGTGATGCCGTCATGGGCATCCAGCACCAGGATCACCACATGCGCGGCCTCCATGGCCTGGAGCGCCTTGATGACGCTGAACTTCTCGACCGCGGCATCGATGCGGCTGCGCCGGCGCACGCCGGCGGTGTCGATCAGGGTATAGGCCTGGCCGTCGCGCTCGAACGGCACCAGGATGCTGTCTCGGGTGGTGCCGGGCTGGTCGAAGGCGACCACCCGCTCCTCGCCCAGGATGCGGTTGAGCAGGGTGGATTTACCGACATTGGGGCGCCCCACCAGGGCGATGCGGATGCTGTCGTCGGCGGCCTTGTCCGCTGTGGCCTCCGCCGCTTCGGGCAGGGCCTCGAGTACCGGTTCGATCAGGTCGTGCACGCCGTGGCCGTGCACGGCCGACAGCGGAAAGGCCTGTCCCAGACCCAGGGCATAGAATTCGGCCACGGCGGTATCCGGGTCGGCGCCGTCGACCTTGTTCACGGCGAGATAGACCGGCTTGTGCGTGCGGCGCAGGCGTTCGGCGATCTGCTGATCGATGGGGGTCACACCGCTGCGGGCCTCGACCAGAAAGATGACGGCGTCGGCCTCCTCCACCGCCTGCCAGGACTGCTGCGCCATCAGGGCATCGATGCCGGCCTCCGCGCCGCTCAGGCCGCCGGTGTCGATCACCCGATAGGGCCGATCACCGATCCTGCCCTCGCCGTACTTGCGGTCGCGCGTCAGCCCCGGCAGGTCGGCCACCAGGGCATCCCGGCTGCGGGTGAGCCGGTTGAACAGGGTCGATTTGCCGACATTCGGGCGTCCGACCAGGGCGATGATGGGTAACATTGACAGATTCCAGGTTCCAGGTGCCAGGGCCGAGGAACACACAGTGAGTAGGATGGGTGAAGGCGGGAACGCCGTAACCCATCATTTGCCGCGCCGCGATGGGTTGCGCTGCGCTCCACCCATCCTACGGGCTAGCGCGTGCTTATCCTATACGCCGCCAGGGTGCCGTCACTGGCATACACATAGGCCGTATCCCCGTCCACCACCGGGATGGACAGGATCGGATCGCCGGTCACGCGGGTGCGGCCGACGATGGCGCCATCAAAGCGCGACAGGGCGTGCAGATAGCCTTCCAGGTCGGCCACCAGGACATGATCGTCCAGCGCCGCGGGTGCGGTCAGCTGGCGATGCAGCAGACGCTCGTTCTGCCAGATGGCCGAGCCGTTGCGCCGGTCCAGGGCCCAGACCCGGCTGTCCTGATCGGTGACATAGACGTGGCGGAAATCCACATCCAGACCAACGGCAGAGGACATCTCCCGGTCCCACAGCTTGTTGCCGCTGCTGCCCTCGACAGCGGCCACATGCCCCTGATAGGTCACGGTGTAGACCGCGTTGCCCTGAATGCGCGGCGGCGAGTCGATGTCGACCATACGCTCCAGTTCGGAACGGCCCGCGGGCCGACTGATGGCGGCCTCCCATATCGGCAGACCGCGTTCGAGCTCCACCGCGGCCAGCTTGCCGCTGTCCTGGCCGATGAGGGCGAAGCCTTCGACCAGGGTCGGGGTGGCGGTGCCGCGCAGACTCAGCGCGGGCACGGTGCGGTCGAATACCCAGCGCCGTTCGCCGGTGGCTGAGTCCAGCCCGGTAACATCGCCGTCGACCGACTGCACCACGGCCACGCCGCGATCGGCCTGCGGGGGCGCCAGCACCTCACCGGAGACACGGGCGCGCCACACCTCGGCGCCGTCACGCCAGTCCAGCGCCAGGACTTCGCCTTCGATGCTGCCGACCAGGATCAGGCCGTCACCGGTGCCGACCCCGCCGCTGACCGCCAGCCCGGTATCACGTTCCCACACCGGCTTGCCGCTGGCGGCCTCGAGGGCCATCACCCGGCCCTGGTGATCCACAGCGAAGATGCGCCCACCGTCAACCGCCGGCTGCAGGCGCAGAAATCTGTCATCGGTGCCGGCGCCGATATCACGCGACCACAGGCGCTCGAGCTCGACCTCGGCCTCGAAATCATGCAACTCGGTGGGCGGCTCGGTATTGTCATCGCCGCGCAGCCAGGCGCAGCCGGGCAGCGCCAGCGTCAACAGCAGCAGGGGCAGCAGAACACGCATCAGGCCGCCCCTTCCCCGCCGACGCGGGCGGCATCGTCACGCTTGGCCTCGAGCAGAGAACGTCCCGGGAGATCGTCCGGATAGGCCGCCAGCGCCGCCTGATAGGCCGTGCGGGCCGCGGCATAGTCTTCATGCGCCATGGCCAGATCGCCCTCCAATTCATGATAGATCACGGCATAGCTGCCGCGGTCGGCCACCTCATCGAGCAGGGCCCGGACACGGCCCAACTCGCCCTGGGCGATGTACAGCCGCGCCAGGCGGACACGCGCTGTATGTTTCAGCGGCCCGTCGTCGGCACGCTCGTAGGCCCATTGCAGCTGCGCCCGGGCCGCCTCGGGCTTGTCTTCATCCAGCTGCAGGCGTGCGATCTGCAGCGCGGCCAGCACGGCATAGCTGCTGCCCGCGTATTCGTTGAGCAGGGTCTCATGGGTCGAGGCCGCCGCGGCCGCCTCCCCCCGGGAGACGGCGTTGCTCAACTGGGCGTAGAGGTTGGAAGCCGCCATCGACTGCTGCTCCTGGTACTGCATCCACGCCTTGCCGCCGAACAGCGCAGCCAGACCGAGCATGATTCCGGTCAGCAGGGCACTGCCATTCTCGCGCAGCCATTTCTTGATCGCTTCCGCCTGTTCGTCATCGGTCTTGTAGCCTTCGGCCATGCTGCAGCCCTCACTGGTTTACGATTTCGGTTAGATGGTCGATGAGTTCCGCCTCCGGCAGCACCCGCTGTTCGCCGGTTTCGCGCAGGGGTTTGAGCCCGATCTCGCCGCGTGCGGCCTCCTCCTCGCCCAGGATCAGGGCGTAGCCGGCCTGGCACTTGTCCGCCTTCTTGAACTGGCTCTTGAAACTGCCGCCGCCGCAGTTCATCTGCAGCCGCAGTCCCGGCACCGCATCACGCAGACGCTCGGCCAGCACCGCGCCCTGTGCCAGCGCCGCCTCGCCGGCCACCACCAGGTAGGCATGGGGCGCAGGCGGCGGCGGCACCGCCTCCAGCGTCTCGAGCAGGGCGATCAGGCGTTCCAGTCCCAGGGCAAAGCCCACCGCCGGCGTCGGCTTGCCGCCGAGCCAGCCGACCAGGCCGTCGTAGCGCCCGCCGGCGCACACCGTTCCCTGAGCGCCGAGGCGATCGGTCACCCACTCGAACACGGTACGGCTGTAGTAATCCAGACCGCGTACCAGGCGCGGATTGACACGGTACGCCAGGCCGGCGGCATCGAGATAGCCGCACAGGGCCTGGAAATGATCGCGCGATTCGGTATCCAGATGATCCGCCAGTTTCGGGGCGGCCTCGATGAGGGCCTGCATGTCCGGGTTCTTACTGTCGAGAATGCGCAGCGGATTGCTGTGCAGGCGCCGGCGGCTGTCCTCGTCGAGTTGATCCTGATGGGCCTCGAGGTACTCGACCAGTATGGCCTTGTAGGCGGCGCGCGCCTCCTGGCTGCCGAGTGAATTGACCTCCAGCCGCACCTCACTCAGCCCCAACGCCCGCCACAGGCGCGCGCTCATGAAGATCTGTTCGGCGTCGACATCCGGACCTTCCATGCCGAAGGCCTCCACCCCGATCTGGTGGAACTGACGGTAGCGCCCCTTCTGCGGCCGCTCATGGCGGAACATGGGTCCGGTGTACCACAGCCGCTGCACCTGGTTGTACAGCAGCCCCTGTTCCATGCAGGCACGCACGCAGCCGGCCGTCCCCTCGGGGCGCAGGGTGAGGCTGTCGCCGTTGCGGTCCTCGAAGGTATACATCTCCTTCTCGACGATATCGGTCACCTCGCCGATGGAGCGTTTGAACAGCTCGGTCTTCTCCAGGATGGGCATGCGGATTTCCTGATAGCCGTAGTCCTGGAGGGTGGCGCGCGCCACCGCCTCCACGTGCTGCCAGGTGGAGGTCTGCTCAGGGAGGATGTCATTCATCCCCCGCACGGCCTGAATGTTCGAGCTCTTTGCCATTGTCTATCGGGTCAAATGGGGTGCGCAGGGCGCCACTGTTCAGTCGAGGGTAAACCGGGCCACACTGCCCGGGTCGTAGCCGGTCAGGTCGTAGGGCCGGCCGTCGACACTGAGCTCCACCCCGGCGGCATTGCCCAGTACCACCTGCAGCGGCGGCCGGCCGCTGACCCGATGTTCACTGCCGGCCGGGTACAGCCCCACCAGCAGCGCCTCCCCGGCGCCATCCCGGATCGAGATCCAGCTCTCCTGGTTCAGCTGCAGCCGCACCCGGCGCAGCATCGACGCGGGTTCGGCCGGGGGCGCCGGAGGCGTCGGCTCTGCGGGCGCGACCGCCTCTGCTTCGGGCGGTGATACCTCGGGCAGCGGCAATTCCGGCATGGACGGCGCCGCCGCCGGCTCGGGGGAGGATTCCGGGGCGGATTCCGGGGCGGATTCCGGTACGGGTTGCGGGGCGGGTTCCGGCAGCGGGGTGGTCAGCGTCGGCAGACGAATCGCCGCATCGCCGTCAACGCCCGCCTCCGCCTGCGTTTCGGAGGCGTCCGGCAGCGCGCCGGGCAGTGACGGGGCATCGGTCCCCAGGACTGTATCCGTGTCGTCGCCGCTGAAGCGTTCCCACAGGCCGGGCAGTGTGACCAGGGCCAGGCCGCCGAGCACGGCCAGCACCAGCAGCAGGCCGAGGGTGCGCCAGGGCAGACGGGGCTTCACCAGCGCCCGCTGCGCCGGCGGCGGCATGCCGACCGTACGCAACTCGGGGGATTCGGCCGGCTGGTACAGGGCCAGCAGTTCCTCCTCGTCCAGCCCCAGCAGGCGGGCGTAGGCGCGGACGTAGCCGCGAACATAGATGGGCGCGGGGAGACGCTCGTGATCGTCCTGTTCCAGCGCCACAATGATGTGTTCGTGCAGGTGCAGCTGGGCGGCCACCTCGGCCGGGCTGATGCCCTTGCGTTCACGCGCCTCGCGCAGGCGCGACCCCGCCCCTGTGGCAGCGGCGGTCGGAGCGCCCGGCTCCGGGTCTGTGTGTTCCGGCGTATCGGTCATATCGTTGTCAGGGCTCGCCGAACAGTTCCCTGGCCTGGGGGGAGTCCGGGAAATTGTTCCTGAGCAGCAGACGGTAGCTGGCTTCGGCGTTTCTGTCGCCGAGCTGTTCCTCGGCCCGGACCCCCAGCAACAGGGTCTGTGGCGTGTGGCGGGCCACGGCCTGATAGCGCTGCAGATAGGCCCGCACCTTCAGGTACTGCCCCTGTTCCAGACTGAGCTGGGCCATGCGGCGCAGCGCAATGGGATATTCGGGTTCGGCTTCCAGCGCCTTGCGCAGGTAGAGTTCAGCCTTCTGCAGATCACCCGCCTGGTGGGCGCAGATACCGGCGTTGGCATAGACCAGCTCCGGTGCCTCGTAGAGCGGATCGGAAGCCGCCGCCACGAAATGCGGCTCGGCATCCTCCCAGCGATCCTGGCGGCACAGGAAGGCGCCGTAATTGTTGTGGGCGCGCGAGTCATTCCGGTCAAGCCGCACAGCACGCTGGAAGTGATGATCGGCCTGGTCGATCTGGCCCAGCGACTCGTAGAGCACGGCAATGGCATTGTGCGCCGTTGCAAGCTCCGGGTCCTGGCGCAGCGCCTTCTGGAATTTCTCCATCGCGACCTGGTTCATGCCCTCCTGCATGTACTGCAGCCCGAGCTCCACGTTGTACTGGGCAGCACTCCGGTCCTCGTTGTCCCTGACGCCGGTTCCGGCACAGCCGCCTGCCAGCAGGGTGACCAACAGCAGCGTGAACAGCCCGTGCCTCATCCACGGACCTCCTGCACCGCCACCTCGAGTTGCCGCTCGCGACGGCGGGTGCGGTCGCGGAACTCCCCGGCCAGCTGGCCGCAGGCGGCGGCGATGTCATCGCCGCGGGTCTTGCGGGTGACGGTGACGATGCCGCCGTTGATGAGGATGTTCTGGAATTCCAGGATGCGCTGCGGATCGCTGCTCACATACGCGGTATTCGGGAACGGATTGAACGGGATCAGGTTGACCTTGGACGGCACCCGACGCAGCAGCCGCAGCAGCTCACGGGCGTGCGCATCGGAGTCGTTCACGCCGGCCAGCATGACGTACTCGAAGGTCACCCGCCGGCGGGGCTCGTCGGCCACGTAGCGCCGACAGGCCTCCATCAGTTCGGCGATGGGGTATTTCCGGTTGATCGGCACCAGTTCGTTGCGCAGTTCGTCATTGGTCGCATGCAGCGACACGGCCAGACTGACGTCGCACTCGGCCCTGAGCCGATCCAGTTCGGGCACGATACCGGAGGTACTGAGGGTGATACGGCGTTTGGACAGACCGAAGGCCAGGTCGTCACGCATGATGTTCATGGCCCGCACCACGGCGTCGTAATTGAGCAGCGGCTCGCCCATGCCCATCATCACGACGTTGGTGATGGCGCGCTTGTACTGCACGTCGCCGCCCAGGGCGCGGCTGGCCAGCAGCACCTGGCCGATGATCTCGGCAGTGGTGAGGTTACGGTTGAACCCCTGCTGGGCGGTGGAGCAGAAACTGCAGTTGAGCATGCAGCCCACCTGCGAGGAGACGCACAGGGTGCCGCGCTCCTTTTCGGGGATGAACACGGTCTCGATGCAGTTGCCGTCAGCCAGCTGCAGCAGCAGCTTGCGCGAGCCGTCGGCGGACAGCCGGTCCATGACCACCCGCGGCAGTTCCATGCGGGCCGCATTGTGCAGGCGCTCGCGCAGGGCCTTGCTCAGGTTGGACATGCCGGCGAAGTCGTCGACATCGAGCTGGTAGATCCACTTCATCACCTGCTGGGCGCGGAAGGACTTCTCGCCCATGGCGGCGAAGAAGCCCTCCAGGCCCCTGCGGTCCAGGTCCAGCAGATTGGTTGTGCGCGGGTCGGACATGCCGTTGCCCGGCCGCGGCATCAGCAGACGCCGGGGCCGGATTTCACTCCTTCAGCGTGTGCGCGGGCACAGCTCGTCGGATTTGAAGAAAAACTCGATTTCGGTCTTCGCCGTCTCCGGACCGTCGGAGCCGTGCACGGCATTCTCGTCCACGGTCTCGGCGAAATCGGCACGGATGGTGCCGGGCGCGGCCTCCCCGGGGTTGGTCGCGCCCATGATCACGCGGTTGCGGTTGATGGCATCCTCGCCTTCCAGCACCTGCACCATGACCGGGCCGGACGTCATGAAGTCGACCAGTTCATTATAAAAGGGCCGCTCCCTGTGGACCGCGTAGAAGGCCCCGGCCTGCTCGCGGGACAGGTGCATCATCTTTGCCGCCACAATCCGCAGGCCCTGGTCCTCGAACCGGCTGTAGATCTTGCCGATCAGATTCCCGGCCACGGCATCGGGCTTGATGATCGAGAGGGTGCGTTCCACCGCCATTAACCGAATTCTCCAAGTAACGGATTGATTTTCGCTGGATAATATAACATAAACCCGCGTGGTGACGCGGGTTTGACCGGAAAGGGATACAGTTTACCCAAATCCCCGTGTCACGGGCAATCAGACCGACTCCTCGATCCAGGCCAGCTGGATCGCCTCCAGCGCCTTCTCCCCGCCCTGCCCCGGGTCGTCATCGAACTCGGACAGCTCCAGTATCCACTGGCGCAGTTCAACGAAGTTCACATACTTGGGATCCGCCTCCGGATGCGCCTGGTTCAGCGCGGCCGCAATCGCCAGCGAATCCGTCCACTTCAGCCCCATGTCCATGGTACCTTTTCCCGGCTAGGTGGTTGGGGTATACAGGGATTCCGTGGCGCAGACAAGCCCGCACCGCGCCACGCGTCGGCTCAGGCGCGGATCGGGTCGAAATGGACAGGAATGTCGCCGTTATGGCGCTGCTGAGCCTCGAGTTCCTGGCGTTCGGCAACCTCGAGCACACCACCATTGCGCATCAACTCGCCCAGGGTAATCCGGTCAAGGAAGGTGCGGATCTGGCTGCTCAACTCCATCCACAATTCATGGGTCAGACAGCGCTGATCATTGTGGCAGTTGGCCAGGCCGCCGCAGCGGGTGGTATCGACATTCTCGTCCACCGCCAGGATGACGGCCGAGACGGGGATGTCGTCGGAATCGCGGCTGAGCGAATAGCCGCCGCCGGGTCCGCGGGTGCTGACCACCAGATTCTGCTTGCGCAGGCGGGTGAACAGCTGCTCCAGGTAGGACAGCGAAATACCCTGGCGCTCGGAGATCTCGGCCAGCTTGACCGGGCCCTGGCCGGCATGCAGCGCCAGGTCCAGCATGGCGGTGACGGCATAGCGGCCCTTGGTCGTCAGTTTCATGGCATCGGTCCCTCTGGTCTCTGGGTAAGGGTAATCTTATAACTATCCCATATCCTACTGTTTTTATCAAGTATTCTTCCCCGATCCGGGGCCTTCCTCCGGGGAATCGTCCTGGGGTTCGCTCGGCTCGAGTTCCCGTACCGGGGAAGCGGTCTTGATCTCGCAGGAACCCAGTTCCGGCAACTGCAGATCCGCCACCTCCATACCCAGGCTTTTCAGGCCCTTGCAGACCTCCTCCAGACGCTGATCCATGACGTGGACGTGATCGAGCATGGCGTTGATGGCCGAAGCGACGGGGTCCGGCATGTCCTTGGTCAGGCCGTAGGCATCGAAGCCCATCTTCCTGGCAATGGCGGCCTGGCTCTCGCTGGGCGCGACCCGCTGCTCCACCACCCGTCCCGGCACGCCGACCACCGTGGCCAGGTCGTGGATGTCCTTGAGTACCACCGAGTTGGAACCGATGCGTACGCCGTTGCCGATGCGGATCGGGCCCAGCACCTTGGCCCCGGCGCCGATGACGACATTGTTGCCCAGGCTGGGATGACGCTTGCCCTTGTCCCAGCTGGTGCCGCCCAGGGTCACGCCGTGATAGAGGGTGCAGTCGTCGCCGATCTCGGCGGTTTCGCCGATCACCACGCCCATGCCGTGGTCGATGAAGAAGCGGCGACCGATGACCGCGGCCGGGTGGATCTCGATCCCGGTGAACCAGCGGGTCAGACCCGAGAGCCAGCGCGCGAACCACTTCAGGCCCCGTTTCCACAGGGCATGATTCAGGCGGTGCATGAGCACGGCATGCACGCCCGGATAGGTGGTCAGGATCTCGAAGACATTGCGCGCGGCCGGGTCGCGGTCGAATACGCAGCGGATGTCCTCGCGCAGCTGTTCAAGGGACATGATTCAGATCCGGTCCGTGTCGATATAACCGGCATTGTACCTGCCGGAACGGCGGGGTGACAGCGCAGGGCCTCAGGAACCGGTACCGGTCTTGTCGAGCGCTTTGGCCTGAGCCGCGCTGAGGATACCGCGGAGGATGTTGACCTCGTTTCTGTCCGGCCGGGCACGTGTGAACAGCCGCCGCAGCCGGCGCATCATCTGTCCCGGCTGCTCGGGACTGATGAACTCGAGTTCATACAGAGTCTGCTCCAGGTGCGCGAACAGGCCTTCCATCTCCCGCGCCGTGGCCGGCGGATGCTCCGGGGTCTGCTGCGCCTGCACCGCACTGCCCAACCACTGCGTACGCAGTTCATAGCTCAGGACCTGTACCGCCTGGGCCAGGTTGAGCGAGGCGTAGTCGGGATTGGCGGGGATGTTCACCAGGGCATGACACAGATCCAGTTCCTCGTTGGTCAAGCCACTGCGCTCGCGGCCGAACACCAGCGCCACCGTTCCCTGCCCGGCCTCGGCCAGGGCCCGGGCGGCGCAGGCGCGCGGCTCCAGCAGCGGCCAGCGGATGGCACGCAGACGCGCGCTGGTGCCGACCACCCAGACGGCATCGGCCACCGCCTGGTCGAGCGTCGCCACCACCTGCGCCCCGGACAATACATCCTCGGCGCCCGAGGCGAGCGCGCTGGCCTCGGGATCGGGGAAGGCCGCAGGCGCGACCAGCCACAGATCGCTCAGCCCCATGGTCTTCATGGCCCGCGCCGCCGCGCCGATATTGCCCGGGTGCGAGGTATTGACCAGAACGATACGAATGCGCTCAAGCATCGTCCGGCACTACCTCGTTCAAACGCGCGCGGATACGTTCGAACAGCGCATTGACCGCTGTGCCGGCCGCCGCCGCACCGCCCTGCGGCGAGTCATCCGGCGCCGGGACCTCGGCCTCCATCAGTTCCTGCAGCCGCACCCGGCGTTCGCCCAGATCCACCAGGGTCAGGCGCAGCCGCACCCGGTAGCGGCTGGGCGTGACGGTGAAGTCCTGGACGAATTCCAGTACCTCGATGTCCAGTCGCTGATCGGCGGCGGCCGGCGTGGTACCGTCCACCACGTGCGCATAGGGGCCTTCCCGGGTGAAACGCTCCAGCAGCAGGGCATGCAGCAGCTGCGACGGCGGATCGGCCCAGCGGCTGCGGGCATAGAAATCCAGCTGTCCGGGCTGCCGGCGATAGGTCATGCGGGCGCTGTCCAGCCCGGCGCGCATGCGCGGCGGCGGCAGCAGCAGGGTCAGCGGCGCACGCGCCTGTGCCGGGAGGGCGTCGGCCGGGGCCGCCTCCAGGGTGTAATGATCGTAGGCAACCGGTGTGCGGGGTTCGGGCAGTACGGAGCAGCCGGCCAGCCACAGGGCCGTGAGCAGTGCAGTCCATACGCCTGTCCTGGCCAGCGCGTTCATTGTCCCTCCTCCCCCGGTCCGAGTGGCCGTGCGGGTTCGCCGTAGAGCAGCCGGCTCGGGTCCTGCTCCAGGTCCCCGACCAGCCGCCGCATGTCGCCCGACAGGCCGTGCAGTTCCTGCATCAGCTGCTGAAACTGCGGCAGCAGCTGATCGGTGACCTGGCCCAGGCCCTGGCCGCCGGCCTCGACCTGACGGCGCAGCGCCTGGCTGGTGGCGGTGAAATCCTCCGCCATGCCTTCCAGCGAACGGCTGCCGGCCTGCAGCCGCTCGAGCAGCGGCGGCAGCGCCTCGCCGGCCTCGGCCGCGGCCTCGAAGAAGCGCGCCGCGTCCCGGCTGCCCCGGGCCAGGGTCTCGCGCTGCGCGGCCAGGGACTCGCTCAGCAGCGCCATATTCTCCAGGGTCACGGCGAAGGCCTCCCGGTTGTCGGCATCCAGCAGTGCATGCAGATCCCTCGCCACCCGGTTCAGGTTGTCGGCCAGTTCCGAGAGCGTGTTGTCCAGGCGCGAGAACAGCGAGGGGCCGGTATCGATCACCGGATACTCCTGACCCGGCGCGGCGGTGAGCAGCGGCGAGGAGACCTTGCCCCCGGCCAGTTCCACCGAGGCGATGCCGGTCAGGCCCTGCACCTTGAGCGTGGCGAGGGTATCGATACGGATCGGGATCTCGCTTTCGATGTCGACGGTCACGATCACCCGTTCGGGGTCGGTGGGATCCAGTTTCAACGCCCGCACCTTACCGACCTCCACTCCGTGATAACGCACCGGCGCATCCCGGTACAGCCCGGAGACGGATTCGGTCATGTGGATCTGATAGGTGCGATAGTCGGTGGTGATGTCGCCGAAGGCCAGCCACAGGCTCAGCCCGACGCCCGCCGCGCTGAGCACGATGACGAACAGCCCTACCAGAACATACTGTACCCGCGTCTCCATCCGGGAATGCCCTAACCCCTGTCTGCGCGGGCGCGGCCGGCGCGCGCGCCCTCGAAATACTGGCGCACCGCAGGATGCTCCACCGCGGCCAGTTCCGCCATCGGCCCCACCGCCACGATGCGCCTGTCCCCCAGTACCGCCACCCGGTCGGCCACCTGCCACAGGCTGTCGGGGTCGTGGGTGATCATCACCACCGTCAGTCCCAGCCATTGTTTCAACTGCAGCAGCAGGACGTCAAAGCCGTCGGCACTGCTCGGATCCAGACCCGACGTGGGCTCGTCCAGAAACAGCAGTTCCGGATCCAGCGCCATCGCCCGGGCCAATCCGGCACGCTTGATCATGCCGCCGCTGAGTTCGGCAGGATAGCGGTGCGCCGCCTCGGCAGGCAGCCCGACCTGGCGCAGCTTGAGGTAGGCCAGCTGGTCGATGAAGGCCGGATCGAAATCCGTGTGCTCGCGCAGCGGCACCCCGATATTCTGCAGCAGGGTCAGGCTGCTGAACAGGGCGCCGTGCTGGAACAGCACCCCGAAGCGCCGCCGCAGGGCCTGGCGCTCGCGCTCCCTGGCGCGCAGCACGTCCACGCCCAGCATGCGGATGCGCCCGGCACTGGGCCGGTGCAGCATGATCATTTCCTGCAGCAGGGTGGTCTTGCCGCTGCCGCTGCCGCCGACCAGCGCCAGCACCTCGCCCCGGCGCACGTCCAGATCCAGCCCTGCATGCACGACGAAGTCGTTGAAGCGCGTCTCCACCTGCCGCAGTTCAATGACGGTGTCAGACCCGGACATCAGATATTGAGCCAGCTGAACAGGATGGAGAACCAGGCATCGGCCACGATCACCAGGAAGATCGACTGCACCACCGACAGGGTGGTGTGATGGCCCACGCTGGCCGCGCTGCCGGCCACCTTGAAGCCCTGGAAGCAGCCGACCAGCACCACGATCAGGGCGAACACCGGCGCCTTGCCCAGACCCAGCAGGAAGGAACGCAGGGTCACGGCCTCATTGAGGCGGTCGAGGAAGGGCACGAAGCCCAGCCCCAGCTGCAGCTTGGCCATCACCATGCCGCCCAGCACCCCCATCACGTCGGCGAACACCGACAGCAGCGGCAACGCCAGGCACAGGGAAATCACCTTGGGCAGAACCAGGAGCTCGAACGGCGAGATGCCGATGGTGCGCAATGCGGCCACTTCCTCGGTGACCTGCATGGTGCCGATCTGGGCGGTATAGGCGGAACCGGTGCGTCCGGCGACGATGATGGCCGCCAGCAGCGGCGCCAGTTCACGCAGCATGGACAGGCCCACCAGGTCGGCAACATAGATGTTGGCACCGTAGAGGCGCAGCTGTACCGCGCCCTGGTAGGCGATGACCACACCCATGAGAAAGGACAGCAGGCCGACGATCCCGAGCGCGCGCATGCCCGCGTTTTCCATATCTGCCAGCACCGCCTTCCAGCGGATGCGCCAGGGCCGGGCCAGCGCCTGCAGCAGGACCAGGAAGGTCTCGCCGGCGAAGGACAGCAGTTCGAACAATTCCTGCAGGGCATCGAGACTGGATTTGCCGATGCGGTGCAGGCCGCGCAGGGGTTTTGGCGGGGCGGGCACCGGCGGCTCGGCCAGTTCCTCCAGACGGGTCAGCAGGTCGAGGTGATGGTCTGCAAAGCCGGCGGTCACGACCCGGCAGCCCTGGTTGCGCCAGCGTTCGAGCAGCGAATGCAGCAGCCAGGCGCCGGCGGTGTCCATGGCCAGGATGGCCTCGCCCTGCAACATCAGCCTGCCCGAGCCGGGAGCGGCCCGCCGCTCCAGTTCCCGGCTCAGGCGATCGACGCCGTCCACGGTCCAGCGGCCGTGACAGCGCCAGGTCCCGGCATCGACCTGTTCCAGGCCGGCGGCGTCGGAGTCGGGGGCGGCGTGCATGCGGGCAAGTCTACTCAATTTGCGGGTGAGGCGTCAGGAGTGAGGAGAATACCGGACCCTGGCTGTCACCCCCCTCCACCCGTCATTCCCGCGCAGGCGGGACAAAAGCGCAGAGCGCGTTGAACGCCGGTATGCCGGCCCTTTATGCCCTTCAGGGTAGTAGGGCGAGCGCAGCGGGTAATCCAGAATCCGCCGCGGTCACTGGATCCCCGCCTGCGCGGGGATGACGGAGAAGCAGAACCGGCTGCAGCGGGGTCCGGGAGCCACAGCCCCACGCCGGGTCAGGCAGTACCGTCCCCTTCCATAACACTCCTCGACCCCCTCACACCTCACGCCCGCCCCCACGGAAACGCCAGCACCGCGTCGATCTCATCCACGCCCGCGGCCCGCATCAGCAGCCGGTCCAGCCCGACCGCCACGCCGGCACAGTCGGGCAGGCCCTGATCCAGCGCAGCCAGCAGATGCTCATCCAGCGGCACCGGCGCCAGGCCCTGGCTGACGCGCGCGGCGTTGCCGGCCTCGAAACGGCGGCGTTGCTCAACGGCGTCGCTCAGTTCATGGAAGCCGTTGGCGATCTCCACCCCGTCCAGATACAGCTCGAAACGCTCCGCCACCGGCGGCGAGCCGGGGCGGACGCGCGCCAGTGCGGCCTGGCTGGCCGGGTAGTCGTACAGGAACACCGCCGGCGGCAGACGCGGCTCGATCACCTGGGTGAGCAGCAGATCACGCCAGGGGTCGGGGTCATCGGCCGGCATGGCCTCGGGCACCGGCACGGCGTGCTCAGCGAGCACCCGCTGCAGCGGCGCGATGGCATCATCCAGTCCGTCGATGCCGGCATACTGCAGAAAGGCCTCGCGGTAACTCAGCCGCTGCACCGGCGGCAACTGCCCGAACAGCCGCTGCAGCAGCAGCTCCAACTCGTCCATCAGCGCCGCGGCATCGAAACCCACCCGGTACCATTCCAGCAGGGTGAATTCCGGGTTATGGCGCCGGCCGCGCTCATCGGCCCGGAACACCCTGCAGATCTGGTAGATCGAGCCCGAGCCGGCGGCCAGCAGCCGCTTCATGGGGAATTCCGGCGAGGTGTGCAGGTAAGCCGGCACCGCCTCCGGCCGCGAGACCGGATGCACGGCAAAGCTCTCTAACTGGGGAGTGGGCAGACCGGCATGCGACAGCAGCGGCGTCTCGACCTCCAGCACGTCGCGTTCGGCGAAGAAGTCGCGGATGCGGGTGAGCAGCTTCGCCCGCAGGCGCAGCAGGTCCAGGCCGGCGGCGGGCTGCCAGGGGCTCTCGTTCATTGATGCTGCCGGGTCAAACCCCGGAAAACCCTGTCAGCGCAAAGCTACCTGTCATTGCGAGGCGCGCAGCGCCGCGGCACAAGCGAGCCTGCGAGCGCAGAACGCCCGCAGGACGGCCCCGAAGGGGTGAGCGTAGCGAATAATCCCCAACCGGCTGATGCCAAATCACGAGATTGCCGCGCTGCGCTCGCAATGACAGGATCTCATCAGAGTTTCCCTATTCCTTGGCGCGGGAGATGTATTCACCGCTGCGGGTATCGACCTTGAGCAGATCGCCCACGTCCACGAACAGCGGCACCTGCACCACCGCACCGGTCTCCAGGGTGGCCGGCTTGGTCGCGCCGGTGGCGGTATCGCCGCGCACGCCGGGATCGGTCTCGGTGACCTGGAGGGTGACGTGGTTGGGCGGAGTCACCGAGATCGGCTCGCCGTTCCACAGGGTGACCACGCACACGTCCTGTTCCTTGAGCCAGTTCTTCGCATCACTGACGGAGGATTCGGAGGCACCGACCTGCTCGAAGCTGTTGGGGTCCATGAAATACCAGAATTCGCCGTCGCTGTAGAGGTACTGCATGTCCACGTCCAGCACGTCCGCCGCCTCCAGGCTCTCGCCGGACTTGAAGGTCTTCTCCCACACCCGGCCGGTCTTGAGGTTGCGCAGTCTGGTACGATTGAACGCCTGCCCCTTGCCGGGCTTGACGAACTCGTTTTCAATGATGGTGCAGGGATCGCCGTCCAGCATGACCTTCAGGCCGCGCTTGAACTCGTTGGTGCTGTAACTCGCCATAGGAACCTTCCACTTCCAATCCGGACCGGAAATCATGAATAAACCGGCGCGTATCATACCGCGAACCCCCCAGCCAAAGCACGCCCGCGACTGGCAGCAGGCGCTGGCGGCGGCGGTGGACGGCCCCGCCGAACTCGACCGGCGGCTCGGGCTTGAGCCGCGCCCCGCCGCCGGGGCCGCCCGGGACTTCCGGGTCCGGGTGCCCGAGGCCTTCCTGGCCCGTATCCGTCCCGGCGATCCGGACGACCCGCTGCTGCGTCAGGTCTTCCCCGACCCGCATGAGGACGAGCCCCGGCCCGGCTACTCCACCGACCCGCTGGCCGAGCAGCAGGCCATGGCCGTGCCGGGGCTGCTGCAGAAATACCCGGGCCGGGCCCTGCTCACCCTGACCGGCGCCTGCGCCATCCACTGCCGCTACTGCTTCCGCCGCCATTTCCCCTACGCCGAGGCCAGCCCGCGCGGCGCCCGCTGGCAGGCAGTGCTGGACTACCTGCGGGCACATCCGGACGTCGAGGAAATCATTCTCAGCGGCGGCGATCCCCTCACCCTCAGCGACGCGCGGCTGGCCGCCTGCGTCGCCGACCTGGAAGGCGTAGCGCAGCTGCAGCGCCTGCGCCTGCATACCCGCACCCCGGTCGTGCTGCCCGAACGGGTGACGCCGGCACTGCTGGACTGGCTCAGCGGCACCCGCCTGCAGACCCTGGTGGTGGTGCACGTCAACCATGCCAATGAACTGGACGCGGCCGCCCGCTCCGCCCTGGCGGCACTGCGCGGGACCGGCGCCCAACTGCTCAACCAGGCGGTATTGCTGGCCGGGGTGAACGATTCGGTGCAGGCACTGGAACAACTCGGCAAGGCCCTGCTGGCCGCTGGGGTGCTCCCCTACTATCTGCACCAGCTCGACCCGGTCCAGGGCGCGGCACACTTCGCCGTCAGCGATGCCCGGGCGCGGGAACTGCTCGCCGCGCTGCAGGCGCGGACCTCAGGTTACCTGGTGCCGCGGCTGGTGCGCGAGGTCCCCGGGGCGGCCGGCAAGACCCCGCTGTGACGGCCCCGCCGGCCACCGGCACAGATGGCATTTCCCCTTCGTTGGGAAATGACATATTATTTTTCTAAACAGATGCTTGGCATAGGCGCGCCGCTTCAGGAACCGGGGGTGCCGCCGACAACAATAACCAGGCCAGCCGAGAAGAGAAGGGAGCCATGCAACCGCACCTGCCCACGCGTACGCCGCCGGGAGCCACCAGTTTCGATACCCGCCCTGCCCAACTCGAGCACTGGATCAACCAGCTGCCGATCCTCAATACCGGGGAGACGACCCGCCAGCTGTTCTCCGCGCTGATCGAAATGAACCAACTCGACATCGGCGCCCAGCAGCGGTTCCGGGCACTGGAGTTGCTGCGCCCGAGCATCATCAACGTGCTGCTGGCCATGCAGAAACACTATGTGGGGCAGCCGCTGCCGCTGGCGGACAAGGGGCGCAAGATCCTCGAGCTGAGCGAGGCCCTGCTCAACCAGCTGGCCACCGGATACCGCATCTGTGTCGCCGACGAGGATGCCAGGAGCGTCCTGCGCAAGGACAAGAAGCTGCTCACCACCGCCATCCACCGGGCCCTGAGTGCGTTGAGCGAGTCTCTGCTGCGCGCCTACCTGGTCTATGCCCCCTGTCCGTCCGGGCTCTGGCGTACCGTCCATCAGCTCTACACCCTGGCCGAGGAACGCTCGCTGGTTCACGCCCCGGTGCGGCTGGATGATGACGAGGCGGTCGCCGATACCATCAGCGGCGCTTACAAGCAGCTGCTGCTGCTTGCCCTCACCTCGCCCTACCGGCTGCGCCAGGGCGAGGTCGGCGCCATCTACGCGGTCCTGCGCCAGTGGGCCGAACATGTCAGCCTGGAGGACTACGTCCAGCCCAGGAGTCCGGATCAGATCTTCATCACCAGCCTGGACAGCGACGACCCGCCCACCTATCTGGTGCTCCGGCACCAGAACTACCATCGCCGCAACTGCCGGCTGCTGGATACCGCGGAACTGGCCGAGGTCACCCGGGCGGAACTGGACGCGCTGCAACAGAACGGCGCACGCAGCACCAGTCTGCAGGCCGGGACGCTCCGACGGCTGATGCTCGCCTGGGGCGTGATGCCAAAGCGCCGTTACAGTCGCAGCGAGCAGGGGTCGAAGGCCAGGGTCGCCATCGGGCTGAGCGCGGTACACCACTTCATCAGCGGCGGCGAGAATTTCGATGCCGGCACCGGCGGGCTGGAGGAACGGGCCCGGTTTACCGCCAGCGAGCCCGTCAGACAGCGCGATGAAGCACCCGACGTGTGGGATCTGCGTGCCACCCAGCGCTGGCAGACCGATGAATTCACGGTCCGCATGTTCGAACTGGCCGAGGATGCAGATGAGCCGACAGCAGACGCACCCGAACCCACCGCGGCCGACACCGAAGCCGCATACAGCACCCATGTCTGGCGCCTGGTCAATGCCAGCGCCGGCGGCTATTGCCTGCTGTGGGACAGCCGCGACAGTACCGATGCCCAGGTCGGTGAGTTGATCGGAATCCACGAGACCGTTGACGATGACACCGATCCCGCTCAGCTGGCCCTGGGCATCATCCGCTGGATGAAATGCCCCCCGGGCAAGGGGGCCGAACTGGGCGTGCAGATGCTCTCGCCCGGGGCCGTGAGCGTGGCCACCCGGGTCATCCGCGCGGGCCGGGAGATGCACTTCATGCGCAGCCTGCTGCTGCCCGAGATCCGGCAGATCAACCAGCCCGCCAGCCTGATCACCCCCACCCTGCCCTACCAGGCCGGGGATCAGGTCGAACTCAATTCCCACGGCAGACTGGTGCGGGTGAAGCTGAACAAGCTGCTGGAGAACACCGGCTCCTTCTGCCAGTTCCAGTTCACCGCCCTGGAAGACAGCGAACGCGCAACCGAACCCGACCCGGAGCATACGACCATGTCGCCGGCCGATTTCGAGTCATTGTGGAAGGAAATCTAAGGACCTCTGATTTATTCGTCATTGCGAGCGAAGCGTGGCAATCTCGCACTTCAGAATCAATCGGTTGGAGATTGCCACGTCACTTCGTTCCTCGCAATGACGAGCATTATTTGGCTTAACTTAAGTGCCATTCATTCCTGAATTAATAAATCGCTTCGAATACCGCCGGATAGACCACCCGGCCGCCGCCGGCGAGCGCTCCCGACACCAGTTCCATGGCGGTAACGGCATCCTCCGGGACCGGCAGGTTGGTGCTGATGCTGAATTCGCTGCCGGGCTTGAAACCGAAGCGTTCGTAATAGTCGGGCCGGCCGGCGATGACAATGGCGGTATAGCGCATGTCGCGGGCGCGGTTGACGGCGGCCTGCATCAGGGCCACGCCGATGCCGCGATGAGACTGCGACGGGACCACCGACATCGGGCCCAGCACCAGCACCGACTTGCGCCCACCCTCGCCTTCCAGCGCGGCCTTGGACAGCAGCAGGTGACCGACAATGCGGCCGTTGATCTCGGCCACCAGCGACAGATCGCGGATGAAATCCGGTGACCTGCGCACGGCGTCGACCAGCTGTGCCTCGGCATCGCCCTCGAAGGCGCTGAGGTTGACGACATCGATGGCCTTGACGTCTTCAGGGCTTTCCGCGCGGACGATGACTTCTTCCATCCGAATCACTCCCCTTGTTCTCGCTTGTCCTGCCTCTACCTTAGCACGCCGCCGCCGGCAGGGGCATCCATTGGCCGCAGAAATGCCGCACCGCCGGCGGTCAAGAGAATTCACATTCCTGCCGATAAGGGGTAGCTTAGTAGGTGGCCGCCCGGGCCATATTGCCAACGGACTGACCTGCCGGAGGGAGCGTGACTGGCAACGAAGATGTACTGCGCCTGATCATTATCGAGGAATCCCAGAACGACGCCGAGGCCATTGCCAATATCCTGCGCAATGCCGGCCACGTTGTGCGCTACCACTATGCGGACAGCCTCGAGGCCACAGCCGAGGGGCTGGAACAGCAGCTGCCGGACCTGATCATCCTGGCCCAGGCCCAGGAGGCGGTCACGATGAACGGCCTGCGGGAACTGCTGGACCAGCACTGCCCGGAGACCCCTGTCATCTTCATCGGCGACACCGCCGAGGAGACCCAGATCATCGCCGCGCTGGAGACCGGCGCGGCCGACCTGGTCACCTATGATCAGCCGGATCATCTGCGTCTGGTGGTGGCGCGTGAGCAGGCCAACCTGCTGATGCGGCGCGAGCTGCAGCACTTTCGCATCTGCCACGAGGAAAGCGAGAAGCGCTGCCGGTCACTGCTCGACAGCTCCCGCGACGCCATCGCCTATGTGCATGACGGCATGCATATCTACGCCAATCAGTCCTACCTGGAGATGTTCGGTTTCGATGACCTCGAGGAGATCGAGGGCCATCCCATCATGGACATGGTCGCCCCCGACGACACCACCCGCTTCAAGGAATTTCTGCGTAACTACAACAAACAGGAGCAGAAGGTCGACAACCTGGAAGTGCAGTGCATCAGCGTCCCGCGCGGCAATTTCAAGGCAGTGATGGAATTCTGCCAGGCCTCCATCGAAGGCGAGGTCTGCACCCAGATCGTGATCCGCGATCAGGCCAGCGGCGATCCGGAACTGGCGCAGAAACTGCAGTTTCTCAGCAAGCAGGACATCCTCACCGGCCTGTACAACCGCCAGTATTTTCTCGAGGAAGTCGAACTGGCCGCCTCCGACGCCCAGGCCGGCAGTGCGGAGTCCTACCTGTTGTATGTCCTGCTGGATAATTTCAAGGGCGTAAAGGACACGGTCGGCCTGGTCGGCAGCGACATCGTGATCAAGGACATCGCCGATCTGATCCGGGACAAGCTGGGCGAACAGGGCCTGGCCGCACGCTTCGGCGACAACTCCTTCACCCTGCTGCTGCGCCAGGGCGATCTCAACGCCGCCCAGGCGCTGGCCGAGGCCCTGCGTCACGCCATCGAGGAGCATATCTTCGACATCGAGGGACGTACCCTGACCATCACCTCGAGCATCGGCATCAGCCCGGTCACGGAAAATGTACCCGATGCCCACGAGGCGATCTCGCGTGCCGACCTGGCCTGCGAGGTGGCCCGTTCGGCCGGCGGCAACCGGGTGCACCTGCACAATCCGGTCACTGACGAGCAACTCGGGCGGGAACGCGAACAGCAGTGGAAACAGGCCATCATTGACGCGCTGGAGCAGAACCGTTTCAGCCTGATGTATCAGCCCATTGTCAGCCTGCAGGGCGATCCCGCCGAGCGCTACGAGATCCTGCTGCGCATGCGCGACGGCGACGGCGAAGAGGTCCCGCCGGGGCAGTTCCTGCCGGTGGCCCGGCAGACCGGCCAGATCGTCGATATCGACCGTTGGGTCATCGGGGAAGCGGTAACGCGGCTGGCCGAACGGCGGCGCGAGGGCCACGACACCATCTTCTTCGTCAAGCTCTCGGGGCCGACCCTGGAAGATCCGGAACTGCCCCTGTGGATCAATGAACAGCTCAAGAACGCCCACCTGCCGGGCTCGGCCATGGTGTTCGAGATCGCCGAGAAGGAGGCCGCCGACCATCTCAAGCATACCAAGGCCTTCACCAAGTCAATGGAAAGCATCCATTGCAAGACCTCGCTGGAGCATTTCGGCGGCGGCCCCAACTCCTTCCAGCTGCTCAAGCACCTGGCGGTGAATTTCCTCAAGATCGATGGCGCCTATATCCACAACCTGGCCTCGGACGAGAACAACCAGGCCATGGTCCGTTCCATCCTCGACATGGCCGCCTCGATGCAGAAGGAATGCATTGCCGAGTTCGTCGAGGACGCCAGCAGCCTGACCGTGCTGTTCCAGCTCGGCATCCCCTTCATCCAGGGCTACTTCCTGCAGGAGCCGCACCCGGGGATGGACTACGACTTCACCGAGGAGTCGATCTAGGTCCCCCTCGAGCCGGGTGAAGCTAACGCAGAGTGCGCAGGATGGGTGAAGCGCAGCGTAACCCATCGCTGTGGCGGCGGGTGATGGGTTACGGCGCTACGCGCCTTCACCCATCCTACTCGCTGCGTTAATGCCGCCTGCGTGACTAACGGCTCTCCAGTGACGTAGGTCGGGTTACCGCAGCGTAACCCGACGGACCGCGGCGGGTGTCGGGTTACGCCTTACAGGCTAACCCGACCTACAGCTGTCTAGCGGCTTTCCAGCAGATGCGACACCAGGCCGTCGGCCAGCTTGGGCTCGAACCAGGTGGACTTGGGCGGCATCACCTCACCGGCGTCGGCCACCGCCATCAGTTCGGACATCGGCGTGGGATACATGGAAAACGCCACCACCATCTCGCCGCTGTCCACCCGCTTCTGCAACCCGTCGAGGCCGCGGATGCCGCCGACGAAGTCGATGCGGGAATCGCGGCGCGGATCGGTGATGCCGAGCACGGGGTCGAGCAGGTTGTCGGCCAGCAGGCTGACGTCCAGACGCTTGACCGGATCATCCTTCGGAATCAGATCCTCGCGGATGTTCAGCCGGTACCATTTTCCGCCCAGGTACATGCCGAACTCGGCCGGACCCGCAGGCTTGACCGGCACCTCGCTGGGCGCGACCTCGAACGCCTTGCCCACCGTGTCCATGAACTCCTCGGGCGACTTGCCGTTGAGATCCTTCACCACCCGGTTGTAGTCGAAGATGGCCATCTGTTCGTGCGGGAAGATCACCGACAGGAAGTAGTTGTAGGGCTCCTCGCCGGTGTGGTTCGGGTTGGCCTCCCGGCGCGCGGCGGCCACGCGCGAGGCCGAGGCCGAGCGGTGGTGGCCGTCGGCGATGTAGAGGTTGGGCATGGCGTCGAAGCGCGCGGTGATGTCGTCGATGAGCTTCTGATCCCGCACTACCCACAGCTTGTGACCGATGCCGTCGTCGGCGACGATGTCGACATCCGGCGCGCCGCTGGCACCGGCTTCCAGCAGGGCGTCCACCTCGGCCTCGGAACGGTAGGCCAGCAGCACCGGACCGGTCTGCGCGTCCAGGGCGTCGATCTGGCGCACCCGGTCGTCCTCCTTGTCGGGGCGGGTGAACTCGTGCTTGCGGATGCGGTTGCTGTCGTAGTCCTCGACCGAGGCCACGGCGACCAGACCGGTCTGGGTATGATCGTCCATGTGCAGACGATAGATGTAGTAGCAGGGCTGCTCGTCCTGCACCAGCACGCCCTCCTGGCGCATGCGCTGGAAGTTCTCCGCGGCCTTGGCATAGACCTCGGGGGCGTAGGGGTTGGTGTCCTCGGGCAGGTCGATCTCGGGCTTGGAGATGTGCAGAAAGCTGTAGGGCCGGCCTTCGGCACGGCTGCGCGCCTCGGCGCTGTTGAGGACGTCATAGGGTGGGGCGCAGACATCGCCGGCGCGGCCATCGACGGGGCGCAGACCGGCAAAGGCTCGGATCAGACTCATTACGGCTTCCTTATGCTTGCTCGTGGAAGCCGCGTATTGTACTGGATCGGGCCGGGAGTTTCAGGCCCGGCCCCCGAAGCCTATTGCTGCGCGGCCTTGAGCGCGGCAATGCGCTCCTCCAGCGGCGGGTGCGACATGAACAGGCGCTTGAGCCCCTGGCCGATCTGCCCGGAGATGCCGAAGGCGGCCATCTGGTCCGGCAGGTGCGGCCGGTCCACGCTCTGGCGCAGCCGCTCCAGGGCGGCGATCATGGCGCCGCGCCCGGCCAGCTGTGCGCCGCCGGCATCGGCCCGGAACTCGCGCCGGCGCGAGAACCACATGACGATGGCGCTGGCGAGTATCCCCAACACGATCTCGGCGATGATGGCCGTGATCCAGAACGCCGGTCCATGGCCGCGTTCGACCTTAAATACCACCCGGTCGACCAGATGGCCGATCACCCGGGACAGGAAGATCACGAAGGTGTTGACCACGCCCTGGATCAGGGCCAGGGTGACCATGTCGCCATTGGCCACATGGCTCACCTCATGGGCCAGCACCGCCTCCGCCTCCTCCCGGCGCATGCCGCGCAGCAGCCCGGTACTGACCGCCACCAGCGAACTGCGTTTGCTGGGACCGGTGGCGAAGGCGTTGATATCCGGCGAGTCGTAGATGGCCACCTGGGGCATCGGAATGCCGGCCTGGCGGGCCTGGCGCTGGACGGTTTCCAGCAGCCACTGTTCGGTAGCGTCCCGCGGCCGCTCGATGACCTGCGCACCGGTCATATGGCGCGCCGTCCATTTCGAAATCATCAGCGAAATCAGCGACCCGCCAAACCCGATCACGGCGGAGAAGATCAGCAGGGCATTCAGGTCCAGCCCCACGCCCTGCTCGTCCAGGATGCGCTCCACGCCCAGCAGACGCAGGGTGATGCTGAGCACGACAATGATCGCCAGGTTGGTGGCAAGAAACAGAAAGACACGTTTCATCTGTGGGTTTCCTCAGCCGGTGACCGGCAACAAAAACAAACCTGCACAAAAATCCCAAGTATAATGGCGTTATAATTGCATCGATGCATACCGCGATGGCGTCTTCTCAATCGGGGCGCCCGCCGATATTTTCAAGTCAGACACGGGATTGCGCCAGTCGTTCATGTCCAGGAACCCGACAGACAAACAATCGCCTCAGCGCCCCCGGCGTCAGGGAGCCGTCGCCCGCGCCTGGCGCCGGCTGCGGCGTGCCCTGCCCAGCCACATCCCGATCGCCTACAAGCTCTCGTTCGTGATCTCCATCCTGATGGTGACCTGCATCGGCCTGCTGGCCAGTCTCGTGGTCCAGCACCAGAACCAGATCCTGCGCCAGCAGGTCGACGAACTGGGCCGGACCCTGGCCCACCAGTTCGCGCGCTCCGCCGCCGAGCCGCTGCTGGCCGACGACGCCCTGGCGCTGGATGTGCTGACCACCAACCTGATCCAGGATGACAATGTACTGGGCACTGCCATTCTCAGTTCCAAGGGCGAGATCCTGACCCAGGCCGGCATCACCCCCTTCGACCGGCCGGAGGACCAGACGGCCCCGGACCCCAACCGGCTGCGCGGCTATGAGTGGCAGAGCCGGGATGCCGGCCAGCCCCATCCCTACGATCTGGTGGCCTTCACCAGCGCGGTACAGGTGCAGGACGTGGTCGCCGGGCATGTGGTCATCACGCTCAACCGCACGCCCTGGGAACAGTCCCTGTTCACGGCCAACCAGCACATCATCCTGGCCAGCCTGATCGTGGTGCTGATCGGCTCGGTACTCACGGTCGCATTGAGTCGGCGCCTGTCCCAGCCCATCTATGACCTGATCCACGCCAGTCAGGCCCTGGACGAGGGGCTCTATCACCTGCGCTTCCCGGAACGGCGCAAGGACGAGTTGGGCAACCTGATGTCCTCCTTCAACCGCCTGGCCGAGGGCCTGCACCAGAAGAACCAGGTCGAGCGCACCCTGTCGCGCTACCTCTCGCCGCATGTGGCGCAGGAGATCCTGGCACGCGGCACCCGTCTCGGGGGTCAGCGCGTCGATGCCACCGTGCTGTTCGCCGACATCGTCGGTTTCACCGAGATGTCCGAGCGCATGGCACCCGAGGCCGTCGCCCAACTGCTCAACCAGTACTTCGCCCATATCTTCCGCGCCACCGACGCCAACCATGGCATGATCGACAAGTACATCGGCGACTGCGCCATGCTGGTGTTCGGCGTGCCCCAGTCCGATCCCGATCATGCCTTCAACGCCGTGGCCTGCGCGCTGATGATTCAGCGTCTGGTCGAACTGGAGAACCAGGCCCGCGCGCGCCGCAGTCAGCCGCCGGTACGCTTCCGGCTGGGTCTGAACAGCGGCGAGATGCTGGCCGGTAACATGGGCGCGGACGAACGCATGGAATACACCGTGGTCGGCGACAATGTCAATCTGGCCTCACGCCTGTCGACCTGCGCCGAAGCCGGCCAGGTGCTGGTCTCGGAATCGGTCTATGCACGCGACGAGGTGAAGAATCGCGTGACCGCCGAGCCGCACGAGGCGGTCAAGCTGCGCGGCATCTCGCGGCCTGTGATGACCTATCGGATTACCGGCCTGAAGCCGGAATACCGTGATGGCTTCGAGCGCCAGCTCGAGTTGCTCTGGCACCAGGGGCGGCTGCAGAGCGCATGAAGCGGACGTTGTCTCTAGTGGTACTGCTCGTCGTGCTGGCAGGCTGCAGCCTGACCCCGCCGCGGCAGACCGGCATTCTGGCCCCGGTGACCCGCGCGGCCGACGAATACGAACAGGCACGCGAGCGCTATGCCGATGACCCGGCCATTGTCGATCTCTACCGCGAGCGGCTGGTCGAACTGGCCCTGACCCTGGCCCAGCACCGGCGCCAGGAGGGCGAGTGGTATGCCGCCGAGCGCACCCTGCACCATGCCCTGGCCACCCTGCCCGGCCATGCCCGGCTCGAGCAGGCGCTGGAACAGACCAACCTGGCCCGCCAGGCCCGGCTGCAGCAGGTCCGGGATCAGGCCCTGGCCGCCGAGGCCGAATATCGACTGGCCCGACGCTCGACCCTGCAGGAACAGACACGGCTGCAGGAGCAGGATTACCTGCATGACTGGCGCGTCAACCGCAACGCCAGCCGCCTCGAAGCGCTGGCCGAGCCGCTGCACAACTGCGCTCGACGCAACCTGGAACGCAACGCCCTGCCCCTGGCCGAACGCTGCCTGGTGCTGGCCGAGCGCATCCGCGGCGAGGCCTTCGTGGAGGATACCCGCCAGGCCCTGCAGGCCCGTCTGACCCCGCCGGAACAATCAACCACGGTGGCCGGGTCCGAGCCCAGGCCCACGCCCCCGGCCAGGAACAACAATCGCAAGGCGAAGGAAGCCGAGTTGCGCGCCGGCCTGACCCAGGCGATGAACGCAGGCGACCTCAGCCACGCCCGCGCCATCACACACCAACTAATCGAACTCAAGGGCCAGACCCCACAGCTGCGCGACCTGCAACGCTCGCTGGACACCGCCATCCAGGTCCAGATCGACAGTCTGCACAAGCTGGCCAACGAACATTACCGCCTGCAGCGCTACCAGGAGGCCAAGTCCGCTTGGGAGGAAGTATTGAAACTCGACCCCGACGACCCTCAGGCCCGTGCCCTGATCGAGCGTGCCGACCGGGTTATCCAGAAGCTGGAATCCCTGCACCAGGAAGACGGCAACGGCCCCAATCCGCGCTAGCCTCACGTACCCGATGGAACCAGACGCGATCCAGCGCAGCTATGCCCGCCGGCACCCCATGAACGACTGCATCATGGCATTGCTGGCGACATTGCACGGCTGTCTGTCCCGCCGATTCGCCGGCGGGCAGCTCCGCCGTCTGGCAGCCCCGATCATGCTGGTGCCGCTGTTCTGGCTCCTTGCCGGACCCGAGGCGCACGCCCATCAGGTCAAGGCCCAGCCGGCGGACAAATCCACACAGAGCTCGCTCGACCTCAGTCCGGACGAGGTCCGCTACCTGGAACAACTCGGGGAAGTGCGCGTCCCCCTCATCCACGACCAGCCGCCGCTCAGCTTCGTCGAGAACGGCGCCGCGCGCGGCTATCTGAACGAACTGCTGGACGTGATCGCCGACAAGCTCGGGCTGGAGGTTCAGCGTCAGGATGCCAGCTACGCCGAATCGATCCGGGCGCTGCGTGACAACCGGGCGGACCTGCTCAATGACTATTCCAGTTCCGACGATCGCTCGGGATATCTGCTCGAGACCACGCCGGTCCTGACCTCGCCCTTCGTCGCCGTCGGCCGCGTCGGCGCTGAAACCGTCCGCAGCATGGAGGATCTGCGCCAGACACGGTTGGTGCTGGTCGCTGACTTTCAGCAGACCCGTGCCATTCAGGAACATTATCCCGAGCTGGATACAGTGCTGGTCGACCGGATCGACCAGGCTTACCGCGCCCTGCGAGCTGATGATGCCGACTACTATATCGACAATGCCACCCATGCCGGCTACTACCTGCATCACCATATGATCACCGATCTGAAGATCGCCGGCGAAATCCCGATGCAGGAAATCGGCAGGCTCAGGTTTCATTTTGCGGCATCCGACAATCACCCCCTGCTGCATTCCGCCATCCAGAAAACCCTCGGACGCATGCTGGAGAACAAGGAACTGCAGCATCTCAAGGACCGATGGCTCTACAGAACCGGATCAACCCGGGAACTCTCACTCAGCAGCGAGGAGCGCAGCTGGCTTGCCGCGCACCCCGAGATCCGGGTTGCACTCGACCCCGACTGGGCACCGGTGGAGTATCGCAGCGAAGCCGGCGTCTATGACGGAATATCGCTGGACTACCTGACCCGCCTGGAACAGCGCCTGGGCATAGACTTCGTGATCATGGATGGGCTTACCTGGCAGGAAGGCGTGGATGCGCTCAAATCACATCAGGCCGACATGTTCGCCTCTGTCGCGAAAACGCCACAGCGCGAGGAATACCTGCGGTTCACACGTCCCTACCTGGAAATGCCCATCCGTATATTCGCCAGGGACGACACATCCTACATCGGCGACCTCAATAACATCTCGGACAGGCGCATCGCCGTGGTGGCGGGCTACGCAATCCAGGACTGGCTGAGCAACGATCATCCCCACCTGAATCTGGTGCCCGTACCGACCCCGGCAGAGGGTCTGCAGCGGGTGGCCAGCGGCGATATCGACGCCTTCATCGGCAACGTGGTCACAGCGACCTACTATATCGGCAAGCTGCAGATCGATAATGTGCGCGTGGCCGGCGACACTCCCTATGCCAACGCCCAGGCGATGGCCGTACGCGACGACTGGCCGATCCTGGCCGGCATCCTGCAGAAGGCGCTCGACGCGATTCCGGCCGAAGAAAACAGGGCCATCTACAACCGCTGGATGTCCATCCGCTTCGAGCACACGCCTGACTATCGTCTGCTATGGTGGCTGGCGATTGCGGCCACACTGGTGCTCTCGGCCAGTTTCTACTGGAATCGGATACTGGATCGTCAGGTCAAGGCGCGCACCGCCAGACTGCAGGAAAACGAAACCCAGATCCGCAATCTTCTGAACGCAAAGAACTACATCCTCGAAGGCACCAATGCCGGCACCTGGGACTGGACCCTGGCGACGGGCCAACTCATGATCAATGAGCGCTGGGCCGAAATGACCGGGTATCAGCCCGCCGACCTGGAACCCATGAGCATCGACAAATGGCTCGCAAGCGTGCACGAGGTGGACAGGGAGGAAGTCCAGTCCGCGCTGGACGATCACTTCAACGGCAGGAACCGCTACGTCGATGTCGAATTCCGTCAGCGACACCGGGACGACCACTGGGTCTGGCTCAACGCCCGGGGCAAGGTGGTTGAATGGGACGACCAGGGCAGACCCGTACGCATGAGCGGGACGCTCCTGGACATCACCCAGCGCAAGCAGGCCGAGGAAACGATCCTCCACCAGGCACATTTCGATGCCCTGACCGGACTGCCCAACCGCTTCCTCACCCTGGATCGGCTGTCCCAGCTGCTGCTGGATGCCAGTCGTCGGGATGAGAAGGTCGGCATCCTGTTCATCGACCTGGACGACTTCAAGAAGATCAACGACACCCTGGGGCATGACACCGGCGACCGTATCCTGGTCGATGCCGCACAGCGTCTACGCGGCGCGATCCGCGGCGTCGACACCATCGGCCGTCTGGGCGGCGACGAATTCATCGTACTCGCGGGCAGTCTGCATAGCGACGACGATGTCATTCAGGTCGCCGAACAGATCCTGGAAGGCTTCCGTTCACCCTTCCGCCTGGACGGCCGCGATCTGATGCTCACTGCCAGCATCGGCATCTCGCTGTATCCCGATGATGCCGACAGCGCGCTCAAGCTGCTGCAGAATGCCGACTCGGCCATGTATCACTCCAAGGCCCACGGCCGCAACACCTATGCCTTCTTCACCGAGGCCATGAACGAAAGCCTGTCACGCCGGGTAAGTCTGGAGGACAAAATGAACGGCGCGCTGGAACGCGGCGAGTTCCATCTCCATTACCAGCCAAAGGTCGATCTGGTCACCGGGCGTACGATCGGCGCCGAGGCCCTGCTGCGCTGGAACAACCCGGAACTCGGCAGTATCTCTCCGGCGGAGTTCATCCCCATCGCGGAACAGACCGGGCTGATCGTACCCATCGGCGAATTCGTACTGACCAAGGCATTGGAAACCGCCGCCCGTTGCCGCGACCGCATCGACCCAGCTTTCTCCATCGCCATCAATCTGTCGCCCAGACAATTCCGCGACCCCGGTCTGGTGGATTTCTTCACCCGCGCCATCGAACAGACCGGCATGGACTGGCACAACATCGAAATCGAAATTACCGAAGGCGTGCTCATGACCGGCCTGTCCTACATCGACGAGGCCCTCACGACATTGAGCGAGAAAGGCCTGTCACTGGCCATGGACGACTTCGGTACCGGCTACTCATCGCTCAGCTATCTGCGCCAGTTCCCCTTCACTGTGCTGAAGATTGACCGCAGCTTCGTCCAGGAAATCACCCGCAACAGCAACGACCTGGAACTGGTCCGCGCCACCATCGCCATGGCTCACAGCCTGGGCCTGAAGGTCGTCGCGGAAGGCGTGGAAACGGAAGACCAGCTGAACCGTCTGAAGGAACAGGGCTGCGACTACGCCCAGGGCTACCTGTTCGGTCGGCCGGTCAGTGCTGATACGTTGCTGGAGAAGCTTCAATCATCCTAAAAGGGGTCGGTGAAAAAACGCAATCGTTCTCATTTGTCACCGACCCCTTTAATTAAGATCTTAGGAACGAGTACAAACCAGAATAGATAAGCGCAGACAACGACCATTGTCAGTCCAAGCGTAACTATGAGTGATTCCGGTGCCAAGGGTTTTACAACGTCATATACATAAAACCACCAAATAGCGGAAAAAGGAAACGTGCATACCACAAATAGCCAAAACGCTAATATGGCCTCGTCACCACCAATAGTAGAAAAGTAAGCTAATGCTATGCTTAGCATTAGCCACGTTATTCGAATTCTTATATATGTCACTTTGCTTGCCAATTTATCTGCCCCCGAATCCGTTATGCTAGGAGTTAGTTCGCTCGACATTGTGCAAGGCACGTAGATAGGTTGGTGGAGTTGTAGGTCTGACAATTCTGACCGGCACTGAGGTCAACACTGTAGTTGGGAATATCTTTGTTTAGCCATTGATCTACAATGCATCGATCAACGCAATCATTCTCCTTGTTTACAGCATCACAACTTTTAGGATCAAAATTCTCTTCCTCTTTCAGGAGTCCTGGGCTGTCTATCGGATTTCCACTGGGTACAAGTCCTCGACAATGGAATCCAGAAGACGTATCGCCAACACATTGGAATTCGTGAAATAACGGCCCAGGCTGGATGGTAATCGGTAAGTGATCAAGCGGGCTTAAATTCCTCCTGCACTGCAGAGTATCAAGCCCAAAAGCGTCGGTGAAGATTAGAGGATTTCCTTCCGCATAAAGATATGTATTCAACCCGCCCGCAAGCCCAATCGGATCGCTGGTCATATACCGCCCTGTATCCGGATCGTAGTACCGGTGGTAGTTGTAATGCAGCCCGCTTTCAGCATCGTAATACTGCCCCGGAAACCGCAGATTGAACACCACCTCCCGCCCATCCCCATCCGGGTCCTCGTTGACCGTGGCCCACCCGAACGGCGTATGGGTCACCGACCAGACTTTGGTGCCGGTCTCATCGGTCAGGGCCTTGGGAGTGCCCAGGTCATCGTTGTGGATGTAGTACAGGTTGGTGTCGTAGACGCTCGCCTGGCAGGTGCCGGTATTGATGCATCCGATCATGGCATTCATATCCTGACTGTCGTTAACTCCGTCGCCGGTCAGATCATAGACAGAATCCGGGCCGCTCGATGAACTGTAGTGCAGGAAGTACCACTCGTAGAAATCCTCCAGGGTGATCACGCCGTCGCCGTCGAAGTCCCCGTTCAGGATAGCCTCATCGCTGGCCGGTACGTGTTCGAGCATGGCCAGGGGTTTGCCGTTGAGGTAGATGTACTCACGGGTGACCTGTCCAGTGGGGCCGGTCTCGGCCAGCAGTTCCCCGTTGAGGCCGCAGATGTAGCTGCGCTTGGGACCCTGGCCGATCGCGCCCGGAACCTTCACCAGCCGATAGACCCGCTGCCCGAGGCCGTTGTACCTGTAGTCGGCCGTGTTCGTAACTGACGCGAGACGGTTGTCCGGGGTGTAGGTCAGCGTCATCCCGCGCAATGCGGTGGTATTGCCGTTCGCGTCCAGCACAATGGCCTGGCTGTCCCCGTCAAGTTGCGCCAGTCGGTTGGTCTGGGGGGTATAGCCGTAGGTCGTTATCTGGCTATCAACTTCCATTCGGGTCCGGTTGCCATTGCGGTCATAGGCATAATCGCGGTTGCCGAAATATCCACTGCTGGCGGTGTCGATCCGATCCAGAGCATCATAGGTGAAGGTTGGACTTTCCGAACCCGCGTAGGCAACCAGGTTGCCGTTGGCATCGTAGCTGCTGTAGGGGTTGATCCACTGGTAGTAGGGGCCGGAGTATCGCCACGCCGGACGGTAAGCCTGATCATAGCCTTCATAGTACTGCTGGCCGTTGCCGAACACACCGTTCATCAATTCACCGAAGGCGTGGTAAATGCCGTTCTGTAACAACGGAGTGGCGATGCCGTTGTACTGAAGCTGGACGGCGGTGATATTACCGCTGGCGTCGAACACATAGTCCACCTCCGCGCCGCTGGGATAACGGATCCCGGAGACGCGGCCGGTCGCATCATAGATGTAGGACACTGAACCTGCCGCGATCTGAATCCCGGGCCAGGTCACCACCGCCTGGTCGGCCTGAGCGACTTCACCGAAGGCGGTATAACTGTAGTCGAGGCTGGTGTCGGTGCGTGTCATCCGGCACAGCCGCCCCTGCCCGTTGGGGCAGGTGTCGTAGACGTAGCTGACGTCGCTCTCCGTCCCGGGGCCGTCGACGGCGGTGAGGCGGTTCAGGGCGTCGTAACTGTAGGTGAATTCCTGGCCCTTGGCGTCGGTTTTCCCGATCAGGTTGCCGGCGGCATCGTAGCGGAATGTTGTCGTGCCGGTGTCGGGGCTGGTCTGGCTGACCAGATTCCCAAGGTCGTCGTAGGCGTAGGTCGTGGTACCGTCATTGGGGTCGGTAACGGTGGTCAGGTTGTCCTGAACGTCATATGCATAGGCCGTGGCCGCACTGGCTGTGGCAGGGTCGCTGCCGACGACATTCTGAACGGTACGAGTCAGGCGATGCAAGGCGTCATAGCTGTACTCGGTTACCGCACCGCGACCGTCGGTCTGGCGGTTCAGGGTACCGTCGGGGGCATAGTCGTAGTCGACCGTTTCGTTGACCTGAACGCTGGAATTGAGCTGATTGTAGATGTCGAAAGCCTGGGTAAGCTGTTTGCGCAAATAACCCCCCATATCATGGATGCTTTCGGCCTCGCGGTTGCCTTCGGTATCCAGGGTGTATTCGATGTAGTTGCCCAGGCCGTCGGTGATGCGCACCAGCCGGCGGGCATCATCGTAGCCCAAGGTGAGCGTGGTGGCCTCGGGGGTTCCGTAACCCTGGGTGATGCTTTCGACCTCTCCTGTCGCCAGATAGGTCCAACGGGTCTTGCGCTGTTCGCCACTGGTTGTATCGGTCACCACCAGCTGTTTCAGCCTGTCATTGCCCGGATAATAGTAATAGTTGAGCCGCAGGGCACCCCGGTGCTCCTTGCGCAGCTTACCGGTCGCGGTATATCTCAGATTGCGGCGCTCCAGGACGCCATTGGCGCCCTCGACCTCCTTGAGCCGGCCGCGGTCCTCGCCATAGGCCGGGTCGTTGGGATAGTAGCGGTAATGCGTCATATCACCGACGTCGGTGCGCGGACCGTCGATGAGGCTGAGTTGGTGCAGGGGGCCGTTGTACTCGTAGCGGGTGGTGCGGGTGACTATGCTGCCGTCTGGAGCATAGCCGTTGACCGTTTCGGTCAGGCGGTTGCCCCAGTCGTCGTAGGTGTAGCGGGTAACCTTCTGCGCACCAGGGTAGACCGAGGGTTCGAGGATTTCGGTGATCCTGTTGTAGAAGCGTGGGTCATAGTCGTACTCGATCAGGCGCTCTTCCGGCGTGCCGACGGCTTCGATCTTGTAGCCGTACTGACCCTTGGCGTCGTAGTCGCCGTACTGGGTGGTGAGGCCGTTTTCGGTTTTGGACAGCAGGTTGTTGTTGGCGGGGTCGTAGGTATAACTGGTATCGCCGCCGTTGGCGCAGGTGCTGCAGCCGGGGCCACTGATGCCGGTGACCAGGGCCGTGCCCAGATTGACGTCGGTGGTGTAGGTGGTGGACTGACCGCGGGAGTTGGTGACAGTGCGGGTGCCGGTGATGTCGTCGTAGGTGATATCGACGCGTTGGGCGTTTCCGGCGTGGTAGCTAGCCTTGGCGCGGCCGTCGGCGTAGTACTCGTAGGTGGCGTAGCGTATGCCGCGTTCGTCAGTGATGCCGGTCAGGGCGTGCGGCCATCGTGAATTCTCATAGTGATACTGCAATATAGTACCATCTGAATTATAGACATACTCCAGATTACCGTTGACATCATAAGCATATTGCCACGCAATGCCGGAATCACCCGCCACAGATGCCAGTCTTTGCTTGTCGTCATAACTGAGCGCGAGACTCCTCCCCAGCGCCTCATCTACAACTTGAGAAACCCGGCCATATTCCCGGTGCACCGTAACAATGCTTCCGTCAATATATTCAATATGCGTCAGAAGCTTGTCTTTATTGTAATATTCAATAAAACCTTCAGCGGAATGGAATTCCCAGCCAGTCCCGGTTTTATTCAACTCCATGCTGACATCCGCATCCGGCAGCCATACATCACCTGACTCATGAAACTGCAAAACCTTTCCATCCGGACGAAACAAAAACGCCGTCGCCGAACTTCCGCCATGAACAACCAAGGACCTGTCGTAACTATGCCGCCATTTTGTTCCCAGCCCGCCGCTGAACACATAAGGACTACTGTTGTAATATCGAACGAATTCAAGTTTTGAACCAGGCCGAATCGAATAATCCTTTCTCTTGTAGAATTTGCTTCCAGTCGACGGGTTTATTGGGTTACCCACCCGTCCACCCCCGCAATCATCAGGCTTACCCTGATTTTTTGCCATATCGAATCCGCACTGATATTCAACCAGGCACAGAAGTTCGTCATGGCGCAATTCGCCTTCATCGCAATACGCATCCACCGGCACATTGGCTTCATCGCTGCGTCTGCTATACCCCTCCCTGACCGGGTCCGCCTTTGCGCCCACCAACCTTTTAGACAATGATCCCGGAGCGACATAAAACCATAAAGTTCTATCATAACGCGTCATAGGACCTGTCTTTCGCCATCTGAATCTGTAATCAAACGCTTGCTCTACATCAGATATGACATTACTCATGTACTCATAGCCGTCCGCATAAAACCATGGCCCGCCACCGGGATAACCCCAGTAACTGCTCGGCTCGATTTCCGCCACGTAGATCGGAACCAGTTCTTTTTCAGGATAAAGGTAGGACTCGCACGTTTTCGCAAACGAATACTTTCCCGGAAACGCCGCAAGGAAAACACATGACATGAGTATATTGACGCGCTCCATCGCATTCATGATTTTATTCCCTTTATTGCGCCGGTCGTTCCGTGACCGGGCAGAAGATTTCAATGCATCAGACGGGGACCTCAGGGACAGGCATGGTGCAATATCATCTCGCCTGAAAATAATATTATGCTGTCGGTAACGCGATCCTACATCTTCAGTTTGAATTTTACTGTAGTATTATTACGCTCGTTTATGTAATTCCTGTATTACAAATTCATGCCTGACAGTCTGCGGAACATCGAGCATCAAGCCTGGCTGTCAACCTTCTCCAGCACCTGACTCGGCCAGTCGCCGGAGCGGTAGTAGTCGAAATGCGCCTGCATCTGCTCGAAGGCGGTGTCGCGTTCGGCTTTGGTGGCGTACCAGCGCTCCCAGTGCCAGTCCTCGCCGAGCAGGTGCGGGAGGGCCATGGGGTCGCCTTCGGGGAGGCGGCCGCGGATGCCGTATTTCCTGGATGGCTGGTTGGTGGTGTTGGTGGTCATGATGGTTTTCCCCTCTCCCTGGCCCTCTCCCACGATGGGGAGAGGGGACTTACTGGTTGGCCAGGTGGTTGCTTATTTTGGTTCGGTGGTGATGCCTGTGACCTTCTGGAAGCCGCGGGGCAGTTTTCTGCCGCGCTGGCCGCGTTCGCCGAGGTACTCCTCCAGTTCGGACGGCTTCAGGCGCAAATGGCGCTTGCCGGCTTCCACGATCAATTCGCTCTTCGCCGGCACGCTCGCGATGCCGAGCAGGTACTCCTCGCGGGCGGCGGCCTTCTTGGCCGGGATGCCGAGGATCTTGTTGCCCTTGCCCCGCGCCATGCGCGGCAGGTCCTGCAGCGGGAACACCAGCATCTGACCGGTGCTGTTGATGGCGGCCAGCTGGTCGCTGTCGTAATCGGTCACTGGGACCGGCGGCAGCACCTTCGCGCCTTTCGGCACATTCAGCACAGATTTGCCGTTCTTGTTCTTCGCATACAGGTCCTCCAGCTTCGCCACGAAGCCGTAGCCGGCGTCGCTGGCGATGAGGTATTCGTCCTGCGCATCGCCCAGCATCAGGCCGGCGAAGGTGGCGCCGTCGGGCGGATTGACGCGACCGCTCAGCGGCTCGCCGTGACCACGGGCCGAGGGCAGGTTATGCACCGGCAACGCATAGGTGCGGCCGGTGGAGTCGAGGAACACAGCCAATTGATTGCTGCGGCCGCGGGCGCTGGCGAGATAGCCGTCGCCGGATTTATAGGTCAGGCTGGTCGGGTCCATTTCGTGGCCCTTGGCGGCGCGCACCCAGCCCTTCTCGGACAGGATCACGGTCATCGGCTCGGTGGGGATCAACGCGGTCTGGTCCAGGGCCTGGGCGGCCTCGCGCTCGACCAGGACGGAGCGGCGCTCATCGCCGTATTTCTCGGCGTCCTCCTCGATCTCCTTGCGGATGAGGGTTTTCAGTCGGCGGTCCGAACCGAGGGTCTTCTCCAGCCAGTCCTTCTCCTCCTGCAGCGACTTCTGCTCATCGCGGATCTTCATCTCCTCCAGCCGGGCCAGCTGACGCAGCTTGGTATCGAGGATATAGTCCGTCTGCACCTCGGTGAGCTTGAACCGCTTCATCAGCACCGGCTTGGGCTCGTCCTCGCTGCGGATGATGGCGATCACTTCATCGATGTTGAGGAAGGCGATCAACAGGCCTTCCAGCAGGTGCAGGCGCTTGTCGACCTTGTCCAGCCGGTATTTCAGGCGCCGGCGTACGGTGGCGGTGCGGAACTCCAGCCATTCGCCCAGGATCTGCTTGAGGTGCTTGACCTGGGGCCGGCCGTCGTTGCCGATCATGTTCAGGTTGATGCGGTAGCTGCGCTCCAGGTCGGTGGTGGCGAACAGGTGCGACATCAGGGCCTCGACATCGACCCGGTTGGAGCGCGGCACTATGACCAGGCGGGTGGGGTTCTCGTGATCGGACTCGTCGCGCAGGTCCTCCACCATAGGCAGCTTCTTGGCCTGCATCTGCTGGGCGATCTGCTCCAGGATGCGCGAGCCTGCCACCTGGTGCGGCAGCTCGGTGATGACGATATCGCCCTGATCCAGTTCATAGCGGGCCCGCACCCGCAGCGAACCGCTGCCGGTCTCGTAGGCCTTGCGCAGTTCATCACGCGGGGTGATGATCTCGCCGCCGGTGGGGAAGTCCGGCGCCAGGACGTCCTCGCACAGTTCGGCGAGCGTGGTCTTGGGCTTCTCCAGCAGCTTCACCGCGGCGGCGGCCACCTCGCGCAGATTGTGCGGCGGGATGTCGGTGGCCATGCCCACGGCGATGCCGGAGGCGCCGTTCAATAATATGTTCGGCAGCCGGGCCGGCAGCAGTGAGGGTTCGTCCATGGTGCCGTCGAAGTTGGGCACCCAGTCCACCGTGCCCTGCCCCAGCTCGCGCAGCAGCACCTCGGCATATGGCGCCAGCCGTGCCTCGGTGTAGCGCATGGCGGCGAAGGACTTGGGGTCGTCCGGCGAGCCCCAGTTGCCCTGCCCGTCCACCAGCGGATAGCGGTAGGAGAAGGACTGCGCCATCAGCACCATCGCCTCGTAGCAGGCGCTGTCGCCGTGGGGGTGGAACTTGCCCAGCACGTCGCCCACGGTGCGGGCGGACTTCTTGAACTTGGCCGTGGCCGACAGCCCCAGTTCGGACATGGCGTAGACGATGCGCCGCTGCACCGGTTTCAGCCCGTCGCCGATGTTGGGCAGGGCGCGGTCGAGAATGACGTACATGGAGTAATCCAGGTAGGCCTTCTCGGTGAACTCCTTCAGCGGCAGGCGTTCCACGCCCTCGAAATTCAGTTCGTCGTTTTTCATGATAATAGTCGTTTAATAAAAATCATTAGCCACGGAATACACGGAAACCACGGACAAAAATAATGGCAGGAACTGCTGAGGGTCTGCCCAACTTCATACCCGTCATTCCGGCGCAGGCCGGAATCCATTGACCGCAGCGGTTTCTGGATTCCGGCCTTCGCCGGAATGACGGGGAACGTCTAAGAAGACTCAGACTCAATCTTAATCATGTCCGTGTTTTCCGTGTATTCCGTGGCGCTCTTGATCTTCACGGCACATCGGCCAGGTTGCCCTTGCGCTCCAGCCAGGCGCGGCGGTCGGGGACGCGCTTGCGCGCCAGCAGCATGTCCATCAGGGCATTGGTGTCGTCCCCCGCCTCCAGCACCAGCTGCACCAGGCGGCGGGTGTCGGGGTTGATGGTGGTCTCGCGCAGCTGCATGGGGTTCATCTCGCCAAGGCCCTTGAAGCGCTGCACATTGACCTTGCCCTTGAGCTTTTCGGCGGCGATGCGGTCCAGCACGCCCTGGCGCTCGGCGTCGTCCAGGGCATAGAACACCTGCTTGCCGACGTCGATGCGATACAGCGGCGGCATGGCCACATACACATGCCCGGCCTCGACCAGCGGGCGGAAGTGGCGCACGAACAGGGCACACAAAAGCGTGGCGATGTGCAGGCCGTCGGAGTCGGCATCGGCCAGGATGCAGATCCTGTTGTAGCGCAGGCCCTTGAGCTCCTCGGAGCCGGGATCGACGCCGATGGCGAGCGCGATGTCGTGCACCTCCTGCGAGGCCAGCACCTCGGCCGGGTCCACCTCCCAGGTGTTCAGGATCTTGCCGCGCAGCGGCATCACCGCCTGGAACTCGCGGTCGCGCGCCTGCTTGGCCGAGCCGCCGGCCGAGTCGCCCTCGACCAGAAACAGTTCGGTGCGTTTGGGGTCGCTCGCCGTGCAGTCGGCCAGCTTGCCGGGCAGCGCCGGGCCGGAGGTGACCTTCTTGCGCACCACCTTCTTCCCTGCGCGCAACCGGTTCTGGGCCGCCTGGATGGCGAGCATGGCGATGCGCTCGCCGGCCTCGGTGTGCTGGTTCAGCCACAGGCTGAAGGCGTCCTTGACCACGCCGGAGACGAAGGGCGCGCATTCGCGCGAGGACAGCCGCTCCTTGGTCTGGCCGGAGAACTGCGGGTCCTGCAGCTTGACTGAGAGGATATAGCTGCATTTGTCCCAGACATCCTCGGGCGCCAGCCGCACGCCGCGCGGGGCCAGGTTGCGGAAATCGCAGAACTCGCGCAGCGCCTCGGTCAGCCCGGTGCGCAGACCGTTGACGTGGGTGCCGCCCTGGGCGGTGGGGATGAGATTGACATAGCTCTCGGCCACCGGCTCGCCACCTTCGGGCAGCCAGCACAGGGCCCACTCGGCGGCCTCGTGGCTGCTGGCCAGATCGCCGGTGAAGGGCTGCTCGGGCAGGCGTTCGGTCACGCCCAGGGCCTCGGTCAGGTAATCCTGCAGCCCGCCTTCATATTGCCATTCCAGTTTCTCGCCGCCGGCCTCGTCGTGCAGGCGCACGCGCAGGCCGGGGCAGAGCACGGCCTTGGCCCGCAGCACGTGCTTCAGGCGCGGCAGGGAGAATTTCGGGGAATCGAAATACTTCGGATCGGGCCAGAAGCGCAGGGTGGTGCCGGTGTTCTGCTTGCCGACCGTGCCGATCGCTTCCAGCTCGGAGACCTTGTCGCCGCCGGCGAAGGCCATGTTGTATTCCTTACCTCCGCGCCGGACCCAGACCTCAAGGTGCTTCGACAGGGCGTTGACCACCGACACGCCCACGCCGTGCAGGCCACCGGAGAACTGGTAGTTCTTGTTGGAGAACTTGCCGCCGGCATGCAGCCGGGTGAGGATCAACTCCACCCCCGGCACGCCCTGTTCGGGATGCACGTCCACCGGCATGCCGCGGCCGTCGTCGCTGACCTCCAGCGAGCCGTCCTTGTACAGGGTGACATCGATGCGTTTGGCGTGACCGGCCACGGCCTCGTCGACGCTGTTGTCGATCACCTCCTGGGCCAGGTGATTGGGACGGGAGGTATCGGTGTACATGCCCGGGCGCTTGCGCACCGGGTCGAGGCCGCTCAGGACCTCGATGGAGGCGGAATCGTAGGCTTGCTGGCTCATGGGAAACGGATCAGGCAGTCCTTGTCAGGGGTCATCGTAAAACAGCGGTGCACCGTAGCGGACCCGCTTGCGGATCTCGTCCTCGGACAGATACCCGACGCCCGGCTCGCAGAAATAATGCCGGTACAGAAAACGCCGGAAACGGGTGGTCCCGCCGGCGTCCAGGGCCTGCCAGTCGTCACCGCGCATGCGCTGCCAGCGTTCTGCGCTGGTGGCATAGGCATAGGTACGGTACTGGGCGGTGTTGCAGCGCAGCCCCTCATAGAACAGGTTGCCGGCGCCGCTGGGGGACTGGATGCGCAGCAGGTAACGTATCACGCCGTCTTCGTCGACGCGGATGGAGTCGGGGTCGAGCTGGAGCTCCAGGGATGTATTCGGCAGCTGAGACGGCAGGGCACGGAACTGATCGGCCTCGGGAAAGGGCGGCAGCCGGACCTCAAGTTCCTTCCATTCCTGGTCTTCATCCGGTTCGACGTACTGATGCTGGGGATAGACGTCCTCGTCCACAGCCTGGGCGGTCACGAAGATCCCGGGCAGGAACAGCGCCAGCACGGCGGCGGCCCGGCGGGCGATACGCGGAATTCGATGACTGTTCACGGCGTCTCCGGTCGGCATGGTGGCGACATTGTACAGCCCACGAAGCTGACAAGGCCACAACGCCGTGGGAGAGCCAGTGTCAGTCCAGATCTGCGGCCAGCGACCGGGCCACGGCCGACGGCAGTTCGACCTGGTGCGGAAATTCGGGATGATCGATACCGGCACTCACCCCGGCGCCGTTCCTGATGGCGTCGACCATTTCGGGAGTGAGCTCGAAACGCAGGAAATGCACCGATGAGGTCTTTTCCTCGGTCTCGCGCTCGAGGTCCTCGTCGGCGATGGCATAGACCGCCGGGTGCTCGCCCACGCGCACCCAGACCTTGTCCTCGACCCCGACCAGCCTGGCCAGGAGCTGCTTGCGCTCCTCGGGATCCGACACCTCGATCATGAAGGTGGCCTTCCAGTTGCTGCCGTCGGGGATGAGCGGGTTGTAGGCGGCCAGTTCATCCTCGATGCCTTCGGCCTCGAAGATGCGCTCGGCCCGCAGCATCTCCTGGATCTGGTACTGCATGGTCAGGCGGTCCTCGAAATACAGGGTGGCGTTCGGCCCCAGGGCGACCTTGCGGTGTTTCTTGTGCGCGAGCACCTTGCTGCGGAACTCAGGACGCACTTCCGAATATTTCTCCAGTGAATAGAGATCGTCGCGGGTCAGTTTTTCCATCATGGTTACCTTCCGGTTACGCTTCATTCAGGCTTTTGTAGATTTTTCAGCCACGGATGAACACGAATTAATTCAGGAAACCTCTAATAATCCGTCATTCCCGCGAAGGCGGGAATCCAGTGCCTGGCAGAGCTGCAAACGCTGGATCCCCGCCTTCGCGGGGATGACGCGGCAGAAGTAGTGCCATTCGGTTCTGATCCGTGTTTATCCGTGGCTCATACACCTCCACGGTCAATTCATGCGCCCGGCAATCCGTAGGCCTTGCGCAGCAGGGTCAGCGGATGCTCCGGCCCCTGCCCCGACTGCAGGCCGTTCTCGATCTGGTGGCCGGCCATCGGGCAGTCACTGCTGTAGTGGTCGGCCTCGGCCTGTTTGACCCGGTTGACCACGGGCTTGACGATCTTCATCGAGGTCTCGTGGAACTCGGACTTGACCGCGTAGGTACCGTCGTGGCCTGAGCAGCGCTCGATGGCCTGCACCTCGGTATCGGGCACCAGCTGCAGCACGTCGCGGGTCTTCAGACCGATGTTCTGCACCCGCAGGTGGCAGGGCACCTGGTAGGCGATCCTGCCCAGCGGCTGTTTGAAGTCGGTATCCAGCTTGTCGTGCTTGTGCCGCAGGTAGAGGTATTCGAAAGGGTCGTAGATGTTGTCGCGCACCTTGGCGACATCCGCGTCATCCGGGAACATCAGGGGCAGTTCCTGCTTGAACATGAGCACGCATGAGGGCACCGGCGCAACGATGTCCCAGCCCTCGTCGATGAGCTTGATCAGCTGCGGGATGTTGGCGTCCTTCGCCTTCTCCACCGCCTCCAGGTCGCCCAGTTCCAGCTTGGGCATGCCGCAGCACTGTTCCTTTTCCACCAGCCGCACCGGAATGCGGTTGTGCTCGAACACGGCGATCAGGTCCTCGCCCACATGCGGCTCGTTGTAGTTGCCGTAGCAGGTGGCGAACAGGGCCACTTTGCCGCGGGTCGGACCGGCCGCCTCCGCCGCATTGTGTTGCGACTGATGCCCCTTCGCCCGCTTGCGCAGGGTTTTGCTGTGATACTCGGGCAGCAGGGCGTCGGGATGCACGCCCAGGGTCTTGTCCAGCAGCTTGCGCGCCGCCGGCATTCGGTTGGCCTTGTTGACCACACCCGAGACCACCGGGATGCCGGCCAGACGACCGACCAGATCGGTGGAGGTAAGCAGCTTGTCGCGTGGCCGGGTCTTGCCCTGCTTATGCTTGACCGCCTTGGCCCGCAGCATCAAGTGAGGGAAATCCACGTTCCACTCGTGCGGCGGCACATAGGGACACTTGGTCATGAAGCACATGTCGCACAGGTAGCAGTGATCGACCACGTCCCAGTAGACCTGCTTCGGCACCCCGTCGAGCTCCAGGGTGTCGGATTCGTCGATGGCGTCGAACAGGGTGGGAAAGGCATTGCACAGGCTGAAGCAGCGGCGGCAGCCGTGACAGATGTCGAACACCCGCTCCAGTTCGCTGAACAGGGCGGACTCGTCGTGGAACTCCTCACTCTTCCAGTCCAGCGGATGTCGCTGCGGCGCTTCCAGGCTGCCTTCACGTGGTGTGCTCATGCGTGTCTCCTACAACCCATGTCGTGTTGGGCTACGGTGCTTCGCATCCGACCCAACCTTTACACAGCAGTCAGGAATATTGGCTGCAGCACTCAAGACGCCGTCATCCCCGCGCAGGCGGGGATCCAGTAACCGCGGCGGTATATGGATTCCCGTCTGCGCGGGAATGACGCCGTGCCAGTGTAGCCATATATCCTGATCCCTGAGCAATAATAAACGGGGCCGGTTGATACCGGCCCCGGATGGTGCTTCTTCAGCCGAGGCCGGCCGACTCAGTCGTCGAGGTTGTCCAGCGCCTTCTGGAAACGATTGGCGTGGGAACGCTCGGCCTTGGCCAGGGTCTCGAACCAGTCGGCGATCTCGTCGAAGCCCTCGTCGCGCGCGTCCTTGGCCATACCCGGATACATGTCGGTGTACTCGTGGGTCTCGCCGGCGATGGCGGCCTTGAGGTTTTCAGAGGTGCCGCCGATGGGCAGGCCGGTGGCCGGGTCGCCGACGGCTTCCAGGTACTCCAGGTGGCCGTGCGCATGGCCGGTCTCGCCTTCAGCGGTGGAGCGGAATACGGCGGCGACGTCGTTGTAGCCCTCGACGTCGGCCTTGGCCGCGAAGTACAGGTAACGACGGTTGGCCTGGGACTCGCCGGAGAAGGCGTCCTTCAATGCCTGTTCGGTCTTGCTGCCTTTCAGTTCCATAGTGACTTCCTCCTGTTCAGGTGTATGAGCAGTTGCCCTGAGTTTAGACTCTGTCTAATTAACGGGTGACTCTAGTCCAACTCCCGTCGCGAAGTCAAGCGGACGGCCCGCCCGGCTCGCAGGGACGCTGGAGGCCGGACGGCCTCCAGCGCGGGAGCGGCATCGATCACATATCGAAGCGGTCCAGGGTCATGACCTTGGCCCAGGCGGCAACGAAGTCCTCGACGAACTTCTCCCTGCCGTCGTTGGCGGCGTAGACCTCGGCCACCGCGCGCAGTTCGGAGTTCGAACCGAAGATCAGGTCGACCGGCGTGGCGGTCCATTTCAGTTCACCACTGGCGCGGTCGCGGCCCTCATAGATGCCTTCGTCACCGGACTGCGACCACTTCGTGTCCATGCTCAGCAGGTTGACGAAGAAATCGTTGCTCAGCGTGCCGGGCCGGTCGGTGAACACGCCATGGTCGGCGCCGCCGGTGTTGGCGTTCAGGGCGCGCATGCCGCCGACCAGCACGGTCATTTCCGGCACCGTCAGCGTCAACAGGTCGGCGCGCTCGACCAGCATCTCGGCCGGCGACCCGTAAGCACCTTCAGTGTAGTAGTTGCGGAAGCCATCGGCCTTCGGCTCCAGCACGGCGAAGGACTCGACATCGGTCATCGCCTGGGTGGCATCGGCACGTCCGGGCGTGAACGGCACCTCAATCTCATGGCCGGCATCCGCCGCCGCCTTCTCGATCGCGGCCGCACCGCCAAGCACGATCACGTCGGCCAGGGAGATGCGCTTGCCGCCGGACTGGGCGTCGTTGAACTCGCTCTGGATGCCTGCCAGCGTCTCCAGTACCCGGGCCAGTTCGTCCGGGTTGTTCACTTCCCAGCCCTGCTGCGGCGCGAGACGGATGCGCGCGCCGTTGGCGCCGCCGCGCATGTCGCTGCCGCGATAGCTGGCCGCCGAGGCCCAGGCCGTACGCACCAGTTCGGGCACGCTCAGGCCGGAATCGAGAATGGTGGCCTTCAGCCGTTTGATGTCGGCGGCATTGACCAGCGCGTGATCGACTTCCGGCAGCGGATCCTGCCACAGCAGCTTTTCTTCAGGAACGTCGGAGCCGATGTAGCGTGCCCGCGGCCCCATGTCGCGGTGGGTGAGCTTGAACCAGGCGCGGGCAAAGGCGTCCTCGAACTCCTTCGGGTTTTCGAGGAAGCGCTTGGCGATCGTGCGATAGGCCGGGTCCTCCTTCAGCGACAGGTCGGTCGTGAGCATGATGACCGACTGCGTCCTGCCCTCGACGTGGGGATCGGGCGCCATGGCGGAGGCCGGATTGCCCTTCGGCACCCACTGGATCGCACCCGCGGGGCTGCGGGTCTGTTCCCATTCGAAGTTGAACAGGTTCTGCAGGTACATCATCGTCCAGCGCGTGGGGGCCGCGGTCCAGGGGCCTTCCAGGCCGCTGGTGATGGTGTCCTCGGCATTGCCCTTGCCGCACTTGTTGATCCAGCCCAGGCCCTGATGCTCGAGCGCCGCTGCGGCAGGTTCCGGACCGACGCAGTCCTGCGGGCTGCGCGCGCCGTGGACCTTGCCAAAGGTATGGCCGCCGGCGATCAGGGCCACGGTCTCTTCATCGTTCATGGCCATGCGGCCGAAGCTGGCGCGGATCTGTTTGGCGGCCGCGATCGGGTCCGGGTTGCCGCCGGGGCCTTCCGGGTTCACGTAGATCAGGCCCATCTGCGTGGCCGCCAGCGGGTTCTGCAGCTCACCCTTGTCGTCGAAGCGCTCGCGTCCCAGCATTTCGGTTTCCGGTCCCCAGTAGACCAGATCCGGCTCCCAGTCATCGCTGCGCCCGCCGGCGAAACCGAAGGTCTTGAACCCCATGTCCTCCATCGCCACGGTGCCGGCCAGCACCATCAGGTCGGCCCAGGAGATGCTGCGGCCGTACTTCTGCTTGATCGGCCACAACAGACGCCGGGCCTTGTCCAGGTTGGCGTTGTCCGGCCAGCTGTTGAGCGGGTCGAAGCGCTGCTGACCGCCGTCGGCGCCGCCGCGGCCGTCCGCCACGCGGTAGGTGCCGGCACTGTGCCAGGCCATGCGGATGAACAGCGGGCCGTAATGGCCCCAGTCGGCCGGCCACCAGTCCTGCGACGTCTTCATCAACGTCTTGAGATCGGCCTTGACGGCATCCAGATCCAGGCTGGCGAAGGCCTCGGCGTAATCGAAATCCTCGCCGTAGGGATTGGACTGCGGCGAATGGGCGCGCAGCTGGGAGAGATCGAGTTGCTCCGGCCACCAGAACTGGTTGGACCTGGGTTCGGCCTGGGCACCGACCGGGCCAGACAGCACCGCCGCCGAGGTCGCGATTGCGACTGCAATCGCCAGAGCGGTCGCCCTGGGCGTCCGGCTGTAAGAAAAGGGGATACTCTTCATTCTCTGGGTGGACATGGGTGTTTTCCTTCTGTTTGTGTGTGCGCTGAAGTTATGACAAGATTTAGAATCTTTCTAATTTTGGAGTTAATCTAATTAATGCCTTCAACCAAGTCAAGCAGGCATTGGAACCACCCGCTCAGCGACGTCGACACACGAGATCAGAACACAGGCTTATCCAGCATGGTCGGCCTTAGGGAGATATGCAGGCCATTCGGAAAATCATGATTATTCATATGCTTGGATTATTGCAGGAGTATCGGCCCGGGAAATCCAAGATCAGCCTGTCATGCCGGCCTGATCGACATGACGGGTTGATCAGCACAGGGTCAATTCCAGGCCGCCGCCAGGGCAGGCTCAAGCTGGGTCTGTAATTGCGCAGACAGATCAAGCTCACCGGCGGCAGGGGGTGCAAAAGCGGCCATGGCCTGTACCAGTTGATCGACCTGGTCATTGAACAGCAACTGACCATCCCCGGCCAGGAGTTGATCCAGCTGGTAGGCCTCGCCCTGGTACCAGTTCTGTACCCTGACCTGGTCCGCAGTGCCGATCACCGAGACCAGAAGGTCCTGATCCTCACGCGCAAACCAGAGTTGGTCATGGGCAATGTCATGCCCGAATTCCAGGCTGTCAATTGTCACCCCATGGGCAACCGGGTCGGCATCCTGGGGATTGTAGTCGACGATCCGATCGCCTCCCCCGCCACGGTTGAAGGCATAGCGGTCGTTGCCGGCACCGCCGACCAGGCTGTCGCTGCCAGCGCCACCCTCAAGGAGGTCATCCCCCACACCGGCATTGAGCGTGTCATTGCCAGCGGCCCCGAACAGCCGATCGTTGCCGCTGTCTCCGTTGAGCGTGTTCCAGTGGTCACTGGTCGCAGTCAGCACATCATCACCCTCGCCGCCCAGCAGGTAGTTGAACCGCCCCGAGCCACCTGTCAGAGTATCGTTGCCGTCGCCGCCGGAAAGCAAGGTAGCCTTGGATCCGGCGGTCAACGTATCGTCACCGCCCTCCCCATAGAGATAATCGACACCGCCGGCGAAATCGCCCTCATTGGTTGAGGCACCGCCGGTGAAGGTGTCATTACCGTCACCGCCGTGGAGAAAGTCGGTTCCCTGTCCAGCAATGAGAATATCGTTACCGGAATTACCATTCAGGTTGTCATTGCCCTTACCACCGAACAGGACATCATTCCCACCAGCACCATCAAGACTATCATTACCGTCCGAACCCGCTAATAAATCGTGGTTCGCAGTACCCGTCATGACATCGTCCAACTCACCGCCCACCTGAAGCCTTGAGGCATCGAACAAGACGTTGTTAGTGAATTCGAAATTTTCGATAACATAATCACCGCTGGAGTGAAACCAACTCTCGATTGTAACCCGCTCAAAAGTGCTATTACCGAGCTGATCCAGGACTGAAATCACCAGATCGTCACCGGCACGGTGAATATCGATATCCGACGGCAATATATCCGTGCCGAACAAAAGGGTGTCATCGCGGAAGTAGGACGCGCTGTATCGATAATGATCCGAAAAATCGTTGATCACATCCTGGCCATCACCACGGCTGAAGATATAGGTATCACCCGCTGCACTACCCTCCAGGCGATCGTTGCCTGCTCCGCCGGAGAAGATCGAGGCATAATTGTTCCGAGCGCTCGTAAAGGGATCCGATCTATCAGCACGTATCAGATCATCCCCGGCACCACCATCAAGACGGTTATCGCGGGAATAGACGTTAACCTCGATCGTATCATTCCCTGCCTCACCGTAGACGGAACTGACCCGATTCGATCTGTACGAAGTGCCGTTGAGGGTTATCCGATCATCACCAGCACCTCCATGAACAATATCGGATCCACCCGCATCGGTAATCACGTCGTGGCCATCGCCACCGTAAATCACATCATCAAAAATACCGGCAATGATGACATCGTCTCCATCCCTGCCATCGAACTCAAGCGGCGTATTCCAGCCCTCAATCACATCATCAGCATCGCTACCCCGCATCGCCAGTGCGTGGATATCGTCAATCCCCAACACAACCCCATCAGAGAACTCAAAGCGCTCGATGGCATAATCCAGGCTCGATTTGATCCAATTCTCGATCGTGATCTGATCGGTTGCAGCCGAATCATCGGGATCGATGATATCGATCACCATATCATCACCCAAGCGCGAGACAGAGAAGTCCAGGGGCTGAATACCCGCACCAAACACGAGCGTGTCGTCACGAAAATTTGACGTTGCATATTGATAATGATCCGCAAAATCGCTGATCACATCCTGACCGTTGCCGCGGTTGAAAATATAGGTATCACCCGCCGCACCACCCTCCATACGGTCGTTGCCAGTACCGCCAATAAAGGTCGAAGACAAATCGTAGTAAGCACTCTTGAAAGGGTCAGATCTGGCGACGCGAATCAAATCGTTCCCCGCGCCGCCATCGAGCAGATTACGACGGGAGAAGGCCGTCATAACAATAGTATCGTCCCCCTCCTCGCCATAGACGGTATTGGTTCGATTGCGCGTCGATGAAGTCCCGTTCAGGGTTATCCAATCGTTTCCGGCACCACCGTATACTGTATCCGAGCCTGTCGTATCAACAATCACGTCATTCCCGGCTCCACCATAGACCAAGTCGTCATGAGCGCCGGTTGTGATAGTATCGTTACCATCATCAGCCAGTATGATATTATTGCCATCCATACCATCGATGACATCATCGCCTGCCCCGGCACGTATTGCATCTGAACCTGATGTTCCGAACATGACGTCATTCATGACTGTGCCTTCCGCCTTCAACACATCATGCGCTTCGATATGCCACGCAAAGAATTCATGATGGCGGAGGGGCTCGAATGACAGATCCCGCGCTGCCTGAAAACCCTCAACCGATCGCACGAATTCCCGCAGCACCACATCCGTCCCGATCACATTCTGTTCAAAACGCGCCTCAAGCTCTCCTGCCAGAGCCCCAAGATTCCCTTTTATGGATTTCGTCTCAGAATCCCATTCATAGGAGATCAGATCGTATAGTCCCTCAAGGTGCGTCTGCCTCATCAAATTGGAATACATCAGCTCGAACATTCCATCGCATGATTCCAAGAGCCGCTCAGCCGCCCTTTCGGGAGGATTTTCCCCTCCGGCAAATTCCTGCCCAAAGAATCGCTCGAGAACTACAAGCTTACGCGCGTCGATTTCACTGCCACGGCTGTCAGGCAGGCTCTCCTCCGCCCCCGTCCATCGGAACAGTATCTGCTCGAAGAGTATATTGCGGGCCTGAGGATCTGTTTCCACAACAAAGCTTTCAACCAACCCCTTCAATTCGCCGTCAGTATCCCGCACGATCGCCTGATGGAGATCGTGAACATTTCCGAAGCCTTTCAAGTCAGGCAATGCAGAGACATCATCAGGAACATCCAATTCTTCGGTCGCAGCTGTGAAGGTCTCATCCGTCTGGAACCAAACATCCGATGCCGCGCCAATGGTGCCATCACTACGGCCAAAGCTGCCGAGCTGCTTGTGATGATTACCTTCAGCGTCCATCAGACTTGATTCGGAATAGTCGGTATGGATTGCAGTGATGTGCAGAGTATCCAGGCCAATCAGTTCATCAGATGCTGACTTTCCGTCCCCGTCAGCGTCTTGCCATACACGGAGTTCGTGCCATACGGAATCATTGAGATCGATCTTCCCGTCTGCATTTTCATCCAGAGCCGCCAACGCCTCGAAACCATTGGATGCAAGGCCACCGTCTACAAGGCGGCTTTGATTTCCAAACAATTCGCTTCCGTCATTGATGCGACCATCGCCATTTCGGTCCAGAACCAGGAGACCATCGTCCGGTCCCACCCAACCTGTCTGCTCGGCAAACCCATTGCCGTCGTGATCGAAGTTCACACCACTCTCGATACTCATGGTTTCTACACCGTCACCATCCAGATCCAGGATGATGGGGGAGCCCAGTGTCTGCGCCGAGGCAAACAGGTTGCGCAGTCGCTCAATCACAGGATTGAAGAAGTCACCGACCCCACGGGCAATATCATTCATAGTATCCGACACATCCTCACCCACATCAGAGATTGCATTGCCGAATTGTTCAACCCCATCCTCAAAGTTGCCGCCAACACCCTCGAAGAAGTCGGTCAATTCATCACCCGCCTGCCTGACGATATCCTGGATCTGCTCGATCAACTGAGCTGCGGCCTTGGCAATATCATCATCACCGCCTGACTCCGCCAGGGCAGCAATGCCGAGCGCTGCCGAGGCTATGACTCCTGTCGCTGCCACAGCAATCCCGCCAGCTGTAGCACCCACGGAAACAACACCGACAGCACCCACCAGAGCCAAGGTATCACTTGCCAGCGATATCCAAGTTCGGTCTGATACATACCCAGCTCTATTTCTTTCATCAAATGCTTGCCGTATATTATTTGCAGCAGATGCCACGACCAAACTTGGAGCCGCACCTTTAAAGGACTTTCCCGCAACCGCCGCGAACGATTCCATAGCGCTCAACCCGCCAATAGCTGCTCCGGAATACTCCCCCTCTTGCGCATTTCTTACGGTATTCGCAATCGTCACAGGACTTGTTTTCAGAGAAACAACGTCCTTAATCATCTCAACTGTTTTCATATCGAGTTTGCCAGCCATGGCCTATCTCCCTTATTTTTCAGAATTAATCATTGAGCTCAGATTTACGGTTCACCCACCACACCCTTAACAATGGAAAAACAGCGATACTTCCCAATATCCCTACAACCCATGGATCATATTGATCCTTACCTTTCTTACGATTTGGCTTGATATTTTTGTAATCTACAACATACTGATTGCCAGACTGGACCTGATAAATTACATCCCTCATACCGAAAATTGATATTTGCCTCTGGCTCCATACCCTTACATTGCTACCAGCCAAGTTTTCCTGTTCCTCTGTATAAATCGTCCAGTCGTATTTTTTCAACTCACCATCATTGGTACGCAGATACAATTTGTCGCAACAGCCACGCTTTACATCCCCGACCTTCTCGACCACGCCGGACGCCATATCCATCTGATCAAGGTCCAGCACTGGATTCATGGCCTCTATCCCCCAGGTCAGCGCCATGATCGCGAACCAGCCGGATATCAAATACCAGGCAACCGAAGTCCTGCGCCTCATGGCCCTTACCACAAAAACCTGATACAGGTGCGTATCACGCACCGCTGCAGAGACTCTCTTCCCGTACCCCCTTGACCTGTCATTCATACGCATATCTCTTTACTCATGATGGTTCAGCGCTCCCTCAGTCCCTCATCGGCATATCTCAGCAGTGGGGAAAGCAGGTATTCGATCAGTCTCCGGGTACCGGTCTTGACTTCCACTGTGACTGCCATACCGGGACTGAGACTTACCTGCCGACCGTTGACAGGGAGTGTAGTCTGCTTCATCAGTACCCGCGTGGCGTAGACAAGGCCGCGCTGCTCGTCCTCGACGGCATCGCTGGAGACATCAAGGATTTCGGCGCTGATGACGCCGTACCTGGTGAAGGGGAAGGTCTCGATCTTGATCTCGGCTGGCTGGCCCTCATGGACGAAGCCAACATCCCGATTCATGATCCATGCCTCGACCTCCATGGAGACATCCCGCGGAACGATTCTCATCAGTTCCTGAGCTGGTGTAACGACCCCGCCCAGGGTATGCACGGCAAGCTGCTGAACCACACCGTCAACCGGAGAGCGAAGTTGCTGGCGGCGATTGCGGCTGGCGGCCTTATTCAGTTCCTGGCGCAACCGGGCAACCTGGATTGCGATCTCTTCACGGCGGGCCATGATCCCGGTTTCGAACTCTGCCCGCCCGCTCTGTGCCTGCTGTTCAAGTTCCTCGATCGCCGCAAGCCGGCTGCGGCGCTGTTCACGCAGGGCCGCCAGATCCTGGCGTTGCTCGATGCGTTGCTGTTCCAGTTCCAGCCAGGTCGTCTTGGCGGCCAGGCTGCGGTCGACCAGGCTTTTTATCGCTGCGGCACGCTTTGCGATCAGCGGCAGAGTGGATTCCAGCTTGGCGATGTTCTGGTCGATGGCCGCGACTTCCGCGCTGCGGCTGTGCCGGGCACTGGCCAGGGCGGACTGTCGGGCCTGATGGGCATTCCATTCACTGTGCAGGCGCGCTTTGTTCTGCCGGGCGGTGAGGCTCGCCTGGGCCTGCGTCAGGCCCATCCGACTCTCGAGCACCGCCAGCAGCGCGGCCAGTCGCGCCTGTTCCCGCTCCGCCGCGGCCAACTCCGTTTCCAGCCGGCTCTGGTCGGCACGGGTACTGGTGGGATCCAGTTCGATCAGCAGGTCACCGGTCATGACCGACCTGCCTTCATGTACATGAATGGCCTGGATCCGGGCCAGTTCCTGCGGCTGGATGACCTTGACCCGGTCGCTGGGTACGATCTTGCCCTGGGCGGTAGCGACGATGTCCACCCGACCAATGACGGCCCAGGCAATGGCGAGGGTGAAGAAGATTATCAGGATCCAGACGATGGCGCGGCCCAGGGGCGAGGGCGGACGCTCCTGTATCTCCAGCACGGCGGGAAGAAAATCAATTTCATGCCGTTTCCTATTCATGAGAATTCACTGTCTTCCCGGATATACCACGCTGAAGAGCATGGAGTCGGGCATACATCCCGTCGCGTTGGATCAGTTGATCGTGGGTGCCCTGCTCGGCGATCCGGCCCTGTTCCATGACGATGATGCGGTCCGCCTGGCGCACGGCGGACAGGCGGTGGGCGATGATGATGACGGTGCGACCCCGACAGATGCGGCGCATGTTGAGTTGGATGATGCGTTCGGATTCGTAGTCCAGCGCGCTGGTGGCCTCGTCGAAGACCAGGATGCGGGGATTGGTGACCAGGGCACGTGCAATCGCGATGCGCTGGCGCTGACCACCGGAGAGGTTCGCGCCCTGTTCCTCGATACGCGTGTCGTAACCCTCCGCTAGTCCAAGGATGAAGTCGTGGGCGCCGGCGAGCTTTGCAGCCTCGACCACCCGCTGCATCGGCATGCCGGGGTCGCTGAGGGCGATGTTGTCGCGCACGCTGCGGTTGAACAGCACGTTCTCCTGCAGCACCACGCCCACATGCCGGCGCAGCCAGGCGGTATCCACCATAGCCAGGTCCACGCCGTCAACCAGTACCCGGCCCTGCTCGGGAATGTACATGCGCTGCACCAGGCGGGCGAGCGTACTCTTGCCCGAGCCGGAACGGCCCACCACGCCGATCACCTCGCCGGCGGGGATGTCCAGACAGACATCGTGCAGCACCTCGGCGCCGTCGGGGCGATAGCGGAAGAAGACATGATCGAAGCGGATATGGCCTTCCAGCCGCTGCAGCGAGGAGCGTTGCTGGTCATAGCCAGGCTCGGTCGGGGTGTTGAGGATGTCTCCCAGGCGCTGGATGGAAACGCCGGCCTGCTGGAAATCCTGCCATACCTGGACCAACCGCAGGATGGGACCACTCACCCGTGCGGCCAGCATGTTGAAGGCGATCAGCTGCCCCACGCTCAACTCGCCGTTGATGACGGCACGTGCCCCGATCCACAGGATCAGCACGATCACAACCTTGTTGATGAAACCAGCCACCTGGCTGGCGATGTTGCCCAGGTTGGTAGCCCGGAAGCTCGCGCTCACATAGCCGGCCAGCTGCTCCTCCCAGCGCCGCTGCATCTGCGGCTCCACTGCCATGGCCTTGAGCGTCTCCACCCCGGTGACGGACTCCACCAGAAAGGCCTGGTTCTCTGCGCCGCGATTGAACTTCTCGTTCACCCGCGCCCGCAGCAGCGGGGTGACGACCAGCGACAGCAGTACATAGAAGGGGATGGAGCCCAGCACGATCCAGGTCAGCAGAGGACTGTAGTAATACATCACCGCCAGGAACACCACGGTGAAGAACAGATCGATCACCAGGGTCAGCGCCGAGCCGGTGATGAAGTTGCGGATGTTCTCCAACTCCCGCACCCGCGCCACCGAGTCGCCGACCCGGCGGGCACCGAAATAACTCATGGGCAGCGCCAGCAGATGCCGGTAGAGCTTGGCGCCCAGCGCCACGTCGATGCGGTTAGTGGTGTGCGAGAACACATAGGTGCGCAGACCGGTAAGCACCACCTCGAACAGCGACACCGTCAGCAGCCCCACCGCCAGTACATCCAGGGTGGTCAGGCCCTTGTGCACCAGCACCTTGTCGATCACCACCTGGAAGAACAGCGGCGTGACCAGGGCGAACAGCTGGATGAAGAAGGAGGCCGCCAGCACCTCGGTGAACAGGCGCCGGTGCTTGCGGATGGCGGGCAGGAACCACTTGAATCCAAAACGCGTGCGTTCATCCAGGAGCTTCGCACGCCGGGCAAGCAGGATCAGCCGTCCGGACCAGGCCTGCTCGAACAGTTCGTGCGGCAGGCTCTGGGGACGCTGTTCCAGGGGATCCTGGATCAGGGCCCGGTCCCGCTCCAGGCGGGCGATCACGAGCCAGTGGCCGTCCCGGTGTTGGGCAATGGCAGGAAAGGCGGTCCGGCCCAGACGCTTCCAGTCGCTGTCTACCGCCCGCGCCTTCAGACCCAGGAAACGCGCCGCCCGCAGCAGATCGCCTTCCACCAGCGGCTGATCCGAGCGGCCATAGCGATGGCGCAATTGTGCCGGCTCCGCAGCCACGCCCAGTACGCGGGCGGCCAGGGCCAGGCACACTGCCCCGGTATCCAGCTGTTCGGTTTCGTCGACCTTGTGCGGCATTGTTATTCTTGCTGCTGATGGACTATCCCTGTCCCGGCCGTATTGCGGCCTCCGCCCGACTATACCCTGCTTACCAGGCCGGGGATCAAGCGGCCAAGCCCTTAATAAGGCTGAAAATCCTGTAAGCCAATGCTGACAGAGGCGGTTGCCTGATGCAGGCGACCTTCAGTGTTATTGCGTTACCATCATGTCACGGTCCCTGTCTCAGTTTGATGCGGGAATGCCAAGCCTGCCCCCGTGATGCGCTTGAAATACACACCATAAAGGTATATTTTATATACCATGTTGGCATTTGAGTTCGATGAGCGGAAAAGTCGGGCCAACCAGGAGAAACACGGGATCGATTTTATCCAGGCCCAGGAACTCTGGCGTGATCCCGACCTGCTCGAAATTCCGGCGCGCACGGAGGACGAACCGAGATCCCTGGTCATATATAGCCCGACTGCAGGGTAAACACTGGTCTGCGGTCATCACCTACCGCAGCAAGCACATCCGGATAATTTCCGTACGTCGTTCGCGGCCTGAAGAGGTGGCCTTGTATGAAAGCTAAGAAGTTTGATGCGGATTTTGATAACGGCAAGGACGTGACGGCGGCGCTGGACCAGAGCAAGGCGCGCCGCCCGCAGCAGAAGCAGCGTCGGGTGAATGTGGATTTCCCGGACTGGATGATCGAATCCCTGGACAGGGAGGCCAGTCGGCTGGGCGTGACACGCCAATCCATCATCAAGGTCTGGCTGGCCGAGCGTCTCGAGCAACAGACGTCCAAGTAAAAAAGGCTGACAATTGAGTTCGGCGCACACGGCAGGCCCGCATTGACCGCCCCGCCCCGTCACGCTACCGTAGCCGGCTCCCAGACTAGGACACCCGCACCGCCGTGGCACGCAAAAAGGCACAACCCGATTTCGAGAAGACCCTGGCCGAGTTGGAAGGCCTGGTCGAGAAGATGGAACAGGGCGACCTGTCCCTGGAGGCCTCGCTGGCCTCGTTCGAGCGCGGCATCGAGCTGATCCGCACCTGCCAACAGGCGCTTTCCGAGGCCGAACAGAAGGTCGAACAGCTCCTGGACAAGGACGGCGAGCCCGTCCCGCTGGAACGTGAAGACGACTGACGGCGGCTTTCCGGGGTTCCTGGCGGACTGCCAGCGGCGCATCGAGGCCGCACTGGCCGCGCGCCTGCCCGGCGAAGACATCCACCCGCAATCCCTGCATCGGGCGATGCGCTACGCCACTCTCAATGGCGGCAAGCGCATCCGCCCGGTGCTGGTCTATGCCGCCGGTCAGGCGGTAGGCGCCGCCCCCGGGGCGCTCGACGCCCCGGCCTGTGCGGTGGAATTCATTCATGCCTATTCCCTGGTCCACGACGACCTGCCGGCCATGGACGATGACGACCTGCGCCGCGGCAATCCCACCTGCCACAAGGTCTATGGCGAGGCCGAGGCCATCCTGGCCGGGGACGCGCTGCAGGCGCTGGCCTTCCACACCCTGGCCCACGACCCTGATATGGCGGCCGATGCCGCCGCCCGCCTGCGCATGATCGAGCAGCTGGCGCTGGCCGCCGGTTCGCGCGGCATGGTGGGCGGCCAGTCCATCGATCTGGCCGCGGTGGGCCGGGAGCTTTCCCTGCTGGAACTGGAGGACATGCACATCCACAAGACCGGGGCCCTGATCCGGGTCAGCGTGCTGCTGGGCGCGCTCAGCCGCCCGGACTGCCCGGAGCCGCAGCTGCAGGCGCTGGACCGCTATGCCAAGTGCCTGGGGCTGGCCTTCCAGATCCAGGACGACGTGCTCGACGTCGAGGGCGATACCGCCGTGCTGGGCAAGACCGCCGGCAGCGACCAGGACCGCAACAAACCCACCTACCCCGCCCTGCTGGGCCTGGCCGAGGCCAAGCAGCGGGCCCGGGAGTTGATCGACGAGGCCCGGGAGGCGCTGGACGGGTTCGGCCCCGGGGCTGCGCCGCTGCACGGCCTGGCCGACCACCTGCTGCGCCGCAGCCACTGATCTCCCCCACCCGCGGTATTCTTGAATCACCCCGGCGGAGCCCGGATAATGCAACGTTTATATTGGTAGCTGCCTGATGCCCTACTCCAAGCCCTATCCCCTGCTCGAGCGTATCGACTCCCCGGCCGACCTGCGCCAGCTGCCGGAGTCCGAGCTGGCGCCGCTGGCCGACGAGCTGCGCCGCTTCCTGATCGCCTCGGTGAGCAAAACCGGCGGGCATCTGGCCGCGGGGCTGGGGACGGTGGAACTGACGCTGGCCCTGCACTATGTCTACAACACCCCGGACGACCGGCTGGTATGGGACGTGGGCCACCAGAGCTACCCGCACAAGATCCTCACCGGCCGGCGCGAGCGCATGGCCAGTCTGCGCCAGCGCCACGGCCTGGCCGGCTTTCCCAAGCGCGACGAAAGCCCCTACGACAGTTTCGGCGTCGGTCACTCCAGCACCTCCATCAGCGCGGCCACCGGCATGGCCATTGCCGCCGCCCACAGCGGTTCGGACCGGCGCGTGGTCGCCATCATCGGCGATGGCGCCATGACCGCCGGTCAGGCCTTCGAGGCGCTCAACCACGCCGGCGACCTGGGCGCCAACCTGCTGGTTATCCTCAACGACAACGACATGTCCATCTCGCCCAACGTGGGCGCATTGTCCAACTACTTCGCCCGCCTGTTGTCGGGGCGCATGTACTCCAGCATGCGCGAGGGCGGCAAGAAGGTGCTGCGCAACCTGCCGCCCGTGGCCGAGTTGGCCCGGCGCGCCGAGGAACACATGAAGGGCATGGTGGTGCCCGGCACCCTGTTCGAGGAGATGGGCTTCAACTACATCGGCCCGGTCGACGGCCATGACGTCACCGGCCTGGTCAAGACGCTGCACAATGTCCGTGCCCTGAAAGGGCCGCAGCTGCTGCACATCGTCACCCGCAAGGGCAAGGGCTACAGTCCGGCCGAGGACAATCCCTGCGCCTATCACGGCGTGGGCAAGTTCGATCCGCACACCGGCACCGACGCCGGCGGCGGCAAGCCCGGCGCCCCCACCTACACCCAGGTGTTCGGCGACTGGCTGTGCGACATGGCCGCGGCCGATCCCGAACTGGTCGCCATCACCCCGGCCATGCGCGAGGGCTCCGGGCTGGTGGAATTCTCCGAGCGCTTCCCGCAGCGCTATTTCGACGTCGGCATTGCCGAGCAGCATGCCGTCACGCTCGCCGGCGGCATGGCCTGCGACGGCCTGCACCCGGTGGTGGCCATCTATTCCACCTTCCTGCAGCGGGCCTATGACCAGACCATCCACGACATCGCCCTGCAGAACCTGCCGGTAACCTTCGCCATCGATCGCGCCGGGCTGGTCGGCCCCGACGGCCCCACCCATGCCGGCGCCTTCGATCTGAGCTACCTGCGCTGCATCCCCAATCTGGTGGTGATGACCCCGGCCGACGAGGCCGAATGCCGGCGCATGCTCAGCACCGCCCACCGTCACGCCGGACCGGCCGCGGTGCGCTACCCGCGCGGGCGCGGCCCCGGCCTGGCCGTGGAGCCGGATCTGGACACCCTGCCCATCGGCCGCGCCGAGTCCCGTCGCGAGGGCGGCCGCATCGCCCTGCTCGCCTTCGGCAGCCTGCTGGCGCCGGCACTGGAGGTCGCTGAACAGCTTGACGCCACCGTGATCAACATGCGCTTCGTCAAACCGCTGGATGAAGCCCTGCTGCGCGAAGTCGCTTCCAGGCACGAGCGGCTGGTGACCCTGGAGGAGAACGCCGTCGCCGGCGGGGCCGGTGCGGCGGTGCTGGAATGCCTGCAGGCAAACGGCGTGCAGCGGCCGCTGCTCCAACTGGGCCTGCCCGACCGCTTCGTCGAGCACGGCACCCGCGAGGAGTTGCTGGCCGAGTGCGGGCTCGACGCCGCCGGTATCCTGGAGGCAATAAACCGTTGGCAGGCTGATGAAAATTGCGCAGGCCGTGCGGATCGCTTAGTCTGCTGAGGGCTCGAGCCCGGCAATTTCCACACTGATTCAGGTATCTCATCCCGTGCCAGCCCGTTATACACTCAAGGTTCTGACCGAATTCGCCTCGGCGCATACGCTGCGGGAATATCCCGGCGCCTGCGCGCGCATGCATGGTCATAACTGGAAGGTCGAAACCGAGGTCGACGCCAGTGCCCTGGACGAGGTCGGCATGGGCGTTGACTTCAAGGTGATCAAGAATGCCGCCCGCCGTATCGGCGAGCGCCTGGATCACCGCTACCTGAACGAGATAGAGCCCTTTACCGAGGTCAACCCGACAGCGGAGAACATCGCTGCCTACTTCTACCGGGAGCTGGCCGCGGAACTGAACAACGACAGGATACGCATCCGTTCGGTCACGCTGTGGGAGACCGACCGTGCCTGTGTGCGATATACAGAGGACCAGTGAAACGATGAGCCAGATGAAACCCGCCTCCGCCAAGGTCAGCAAAGAGATCGAGGATGTCCAGAGTTCCCCGGACACCCGGCATATCGCCATCGACAAGGTCGGCATCAAGGATATCCGGCATCCGGTGCGGGTGCGTGACCGCTCCGACGGCGAGCAGCACACCATCGCCAACTTCAACATGTACGTCAGCCTGCCTCACAACTTCAAGGGCACGCACATGTCGCGTTTCGTGGACATCCTCAACCGCCACGAGAAGGAGATCACGGTCAAATCCTTCAAGGACATGCTGGGCGAGATGACCGAGCTGCTTGACGCCGAGTCGGGCCACATCGAGATGAATTTCCCCTACTTCGTCATGAAGGCCGCGCCGGTGTCCGGCGTGCAGAGCCTGATGGACTATGACGTCAGCTTCATCGGCGAGATCCATGACGGCCAGCCGCAGATGAACATCAAGGTGGTGGTGCCGGTGACCAGCCTGTGCCCCTGCTCCAAGAAGATCTCCGACTACGGCGCGCACAACCAGCGCTCGCACGTCACCGTCAGCGTCCGCACCACCGGCTTCATCTGGATCGAGGAACTGATCGAACTGGTCGAGCAGGAAGCCTCGTGCGAACTCTACGGCCTGCTCAAGCGCCCGGACGAGAAGGCCGTCACCGAACGCGCCTACGACAACCCGAAGTTCGTCGAGGACATGGTGCGCGACGTCGCCGCCCGCCTCAACGCCGACGAGCGCGTCAGCTCCTACGTAGTGGAATCGGAGAACTTCGAGTCCATCCACAACCACTCGGCCTACGCCATGATCATCAAGGACGAGGAAAGCGAACAGGCCTGAACCACCCGGTGACCGGCAGCGAAGCATCAGCTGCCCTGAATCCCAGCCTCTTAACCTCAGCATGCCCGTTGCGGGCATGGATCTTCGCAATCACTGCATGTCCTGATTCTGCATCTGCTCGAACACGTAGCCATGCAGCAGGATGGTATCCATATGCTCGATAAGCTGGAATTCGACTCCGTACTGATAACGCCCTGAGCCTTCTGCCGTCTCCGCGGCTTTCGCGGAGCGGATAATCGCAGGCATCTTCAGATATTTCTCGGTACCGGCGATGGGTACGCGGGCGGTCATGCTGATCAGGTCGCCGGCTCCGCCCAGCGGACTATCGCTGGCCACAAAGGCGCCGGCCGTGCTGATGTCCAGAATCGTACCCCGGCTGTCCAGGCTCTGGGTGGGGTCCTCGGGTGAAGGATGGGAGACTATAACCGGCAGCTGCGTCTGTACCCGCACGGCCTTGCGCACCACAATGCGCTCCAGTTCATCCGGGTAGGCCAGGTGCAGATGCGGATAGGGGCGCATGCTGTTGTGGATGATGCGGCTGTTGAAACCGTAGCAGGTGTTGCCGGAGAGCATGCGCACCACCAGCGGCTGGCCCTCGCGCACCAGCATCACCTTGCCGTCGATGCGCGGGGTGGTGATCACCAGACTGGCATTGGGCAGGTAGCCGATTACCTTGGCAGCGTACTTGCGCTGCTCCTGGCTGACGAACTGCACCTGCAGCACATCGCCGACGCCGAGCTTGAGATCCACGACCTGATCTGCTTCCGCCTTTGCCATGAACGACTGTCCTTTGCCCTGCCCGCCCGCCCATGGGGCCTCCCGTCGGGCAATATCACTACAGTATCGGCAGGCCGACGGCATTTCCTGAGGCCGGCAGCCAGCCGACGGCGGCCGCAAGCCACAGGCAGAGGCCGGCGAACACACCTGCCAGCACATCGTCGATCATGATGCCCAGCCCGCCCTGCACATGCCGGTCGAGCCAGCGGATCGGCCAGGGTTTGAGGATGTCGAACAGGCGGAACAGGACGAAGCCGATAAGCAGGGCCGGCCAGCTCGGCGCCACGGCGGCCAGGGTGATCCACAGCCCCACCACCTCGTCCCAGACGATGGCGGAATGGTCATGCACTCCGAGCGCCCGGGCGGTATATCCGCAGACCCAGACCCCGAGCAGAAAGGCCAGTATCACAACCAGCAGATAGAGAGGCAGCCCCAGCCCGGCGATGAGCGGGTAGAGAATGGCACCGGCCAGGGTCCCGAAGGTGCCGGGGGCAACCGGCGCCAGGCCGCTGCCGAAGCCCAGCGCCAGCAGATGGCGGGGGTCCTTCAACCAGTGGAGGGTGGGTTGTTTCATTTCTTTCTCATCAGCGACATGCCGGGCGCGCCCCTGTGGCAGACACGCAGTAGGATGGGTGGAGGCACCGTGTGCCGCAACCCATCAACAGGTCGTACCACGATGGGTTGCGCTGCGCTTCACCCATCCTACGATTGCGGCGCAAAATGCTGATAGCCTTTTCCATGCGCCTGATAGCCGCCGCCATCGGCATGCTGCAGCACCAGACCTTCTCCCGCGGTGATCCGGCCAATCCGGGTCAGGGCGATGCCCAGAGTCTCCGTCAACATGTTGATTTTTGGCTCCTTTTCCCCGGACACAGTGAAACAGAGTTCGTAGTCATCGCCGCCGGCCAGGGGCCAGTCGTACCAGGCCACGTCATCGCCCGTCACCAGTTGCGTCAGCGCCGGATGTCGGGGCACGGCATCCACGTCGATTTCGGCACCCGCACTGCTGGACCGGCACAGGTGGCCGAGATCGGCCAACAGGCCATCGGAGATGTCGATGGCCGCGCTGGCCAGTCCGCACAGTGCCTGCCCCAGAGCGAGTCGCGGTTCCGGATAATCCAGCCGGGCCCGGCATGCCTGCCTTGCCTCAGAGTCTGCCGGGCTGTCGGACGATGCGAGCGCGGCCGCGGCCGCGCCGAGGCCGCCACTGATATAGATCGCATCGCCGGGCCTGGCACCGCTGCGCGTCAGCGCCTGGCCTTCCGGCACCCGACCATGCACCGTCACCGTCACGCTCAGCGGGCCGCGGGTGGTGTCACCGCCGATCAATGCGATTTCCGAGTCACGCGCCAGTCGGCCGAAGCCCGCGGCGAAGGCCGCGAGCCAGGCCTCATCGGCCTCGGGCAGGGTCAGGGCCAGCAGCGCCCAGGCCGGCTCGGCACCCATGGCGGCCAGATCGCTGAGGTTGACCGCCAGTGCCTTGTGGCCGATGGCCCGGGGATCGGTGCCGGCAGGGAAGTGCACGCCGGCGACCAGGGTATCGACCGCGATGACCAGTTCCTGCCCGGGCGGGACACTGACCACCGCGGCATCGTCGCCGATACCCAGTCGGATGTCGTCGCGGTCCGGGGTCAGCCCGGCGAAATACTGTGCGATGAGATCGAATTCGCCGATCGGCATGGCGGTCTCAGGCGCCGCCGCCCGTCCCCGGCAGGCCGCCCCCGGATTCACCCCGGGGATGCTCGACCCCGCGCAGCTGCCGCGCGACCTGATCGAGCACACCGTTGACGAAGGAATGGCCCTGCTCGGCGCCGAACTTGCGCGTCAGGGCGACGGCCTCGTTGATCACCACCTTGTAGGGGATGTCGATGCGATGCATGAGTTCATAGGTGGCAATACGCAGGATGGCGCGCTCGACCGGATTGACCTCCTCAAGCGGGCGATTCAGGGCCGGCGCATAGCAGGCGTCCAGTTCCGTGGCCCGGGCGATGACGCGTTCGACCAGCTCGCGGAAGTAGCCACGGTCGGCATTGCGCAACTCGGCCTCGTCCTGTTCGAACTGGGCCAGGATGTCATGGGCATCCATGGCCGTGAACTGCCATTGATACAGGGCCTGCATGGCCAGCCGCCGGGCCCGGCTGCGGGCGGCGTTGGGATGAGACCTGCCGGTCGCCGGGCGTGCGGCCATCTCAGGTCTCCAGATTGCGCAGCAGGTTGATCATCTCGATGGCCGACATGGCCGCCTCCACGCCCTTGTTGCCGGCCTTGGTGCCGGCGCGCTCGATGGCCTGCTCGATGGTGTCCACCGTCAGCACGCCGAAGGCCAGCGGAATATCGTGTTCCAGACCCACCTGGGCCAGCCCCTTGGTGCACTCGCCGGCGACGTATTCGAAATGCGGGGTGCCGCCGCGGATGACCGCCCCCAGAGCGATGATGGCGTCATACTGTTTGCTCGCCGCCAGGCGCTTTGCCACCAGCGGCATCTCGAAGGCGCCGGGCACCCGCACGATCTTCAGATCGCGCCGCTCGGCGCCGTGGCGCACCAGGCAGTCGACGGCACCCGCGAGCAGGCTGTCGACGATGAAGCTGTTGAAGCGCGCCACCAGCAGGGCGATGCGCGCGTCCTTGACGGTCAGGCCGCCTTCGATTTCGGTGATGTCGGTCATGTTCCACTTATCCTTCGGTTATACATTCGTCATTGCGAGCGAAGCGTGGCAATGACGGAACAATTCAATCCGGCTCCACGTATTCGACCACGTCCAGGCCGAAGCCGGCAATGCCATGCATCTTCTTGGGCGCGCTGAGCACCCGCATGCGGGTCACGCCCAGGTCAGCCAGGATCTGGGCGCCGATGCCGTAGGTGCGCAACTCCTCGCGCTGGCGGCGCGGCTCACCCAGGCCGCCCTCGGCATAGGCGCGGATGCGGTGGATCAGCGCCTGCGGGTCGTCCGGTTTGCCCAACACGACCACCACGCCGCTGCCCTCGTCGGCCACCCGCTGCAGTGCCCGGCGCAGCGGCCAGCCGCAGTCGGAAGTGGTCGCACTCAGCAGGTCGCACAGGGCACCCTGGACGTGTACCCGCACCAGTACCGGCTGATTGTAGTCCGGTTCGCCGCAGACCAGTGCCAGGTGCGTATCGCCGTCGATGCAGTCTTCGTAGGCGATCAGCCGGAACTCGCCGAATTCGGTCGGCAGCATGCATTCGGCCGCGCGCTCCACCGTCGTCTCGTTCTCGATCCGGTAGTGAATGAGATCGGCGATAGTGCCCATCTTCAGGTCATGCTCGGCGGCGAACTTCTCCAGATCCGGCCGCCGCGCCATACTGCCGTCCTCGTTGAGGATCTCGACAATCACGGCGGCCGGTTCGGCCCCGGCCAGCCGGGCCAGGTCGCAGCCGGCCTCGGTATGGCCGGCGCGGGTCAGCACACCGCCCGGCTGGGCCATGAGGGGGAAGACATGCCCCGGCTGGACGATGTCGGCGGGTTTCGCCTCCGGCGCCACCGCCGCCTGCACGGTACGGGCGCGGTCGTGGGCGGAGATGCCGGTGGTCACGCCCTCGGCGGCCTCGATGGACAGGGTGAAGGCGGTGCCGTGCTGGGCAGTGTTGTCGCGCACCATCAGAGGCAGCGCCAGCTGCTCGCAGCGTTCGCGGGTCAGGGTCAGGCAGATCAGGCCGCGGCCGTATCTGGCCATGAAATTGATATCCTCCGGACGCACCCGGTCGGCCAGCATCAGCAGGTCGCCCTCGTTCTCGCGGTCCTCGTCATCCATCAGGATGATCATCCGGCCCTGCCTGAGATCGTCGATGAGTTCCTGTGTGGTGTTCAGGGACATATTGGTTGTGGTGTCCACCTGCATTCAGTCCTTACCTGTCATTGCGATGCTCAGCGCGGCAATGACGGAAAAAGTCATTTGATAAATCCATGCTCGGCCAGAAAGGCAGCGCTGATCCCGCTGCCCGGCTCGGCCGCCCGCTCGCCCAGCAACAGCCGCTCCAGATAGCGGGCGATGATGTCCACCTCCAGGTTCACCCGGGTACCGCTGCGGTACCCGCCGATGGTGGTCTCCTGCAGGGTGTGCGGCACGATGTTGAGATCGAAGGCCGCGCCCTCGACCGCATTGACCGTGAGACTCACTCCGTCGACGCAGATCGAGCCCTTTTCGGCGATATATTTTGCCAGACCCGCGGGCGCCTGTATGCGAAAACGCTCCGAACGGCCCTCGGAGCGGCGCTCGAGCACCGTACCGACGCCGTCCACGTGGCCGCTGACCAGGTGACCGCCCAGCCGAGTGGTCGGGGTCAGGGCCTGTTCCAGGTTCACCCGGCTCCCGACCGTAAGGTCGCGAAAGCCGGTACGCGCCAGGGTCTCGCCGGAAACATCGGCCCAGAAACCGTCGCCGGGCAGTTCCACCACCGTCAGGCACACGCCGTTGACGGCAATACTGTCGCCGGGTGAGACGTCATCGAGCGCCAGCTTACCGGTGCGGACGCGAACACGGGTATCCTCGCCGCCCGGCTGCAGCGCGGCAATCTCGCCGATGGCCTGGATGATGCCTGTGAACATGGGTCGGTTCTCTCTTCAAATTCTCAAATGGCCACGGACTACACGGAAAGCACGGACAAACCAAAATTTCATGGCATCGTAGGTCGGGTTAGCCCGAATGGGCGTAACCCGACGTTGCCGCCGTATATGTCGGGTTACGCTGCGCAAACCCGACCTACATGGCTAAACCGTCATTCCCGCGAAGGCGGGAATCCATTATCCGCTGTGGTTCCTGGATCCCGGCATTCGCCGGGATGACGGGCAACCTTCCAGGCATTTGCAAGGTCTCAAGAATTTTGATTCGTCCGTGCTTTCCGTGTAGTCCGTGGCCATTCCCAAATCACTTCAACCGGGCGCGAATGCGCCAGTCCGGTCCCACCGCGCGGATATCCTCGATCGTCAGTGCCACGCGGTCCGCCATGGTGGCCAGACCCGGCAGATGAAACAGTCCCCGGGCTGCATCGCCCAGCAGTTGCGGGGCCATATAGATTATCAGCTCATCCACCAGCCCGGCCTGCAGCATCGCCCCGGCCAGGGTCGGACCGGCCTCGACCATGACCTCATTGAGCTCACGCTCACCGAGCAGCCTCAACGCGGCGGGCAGATCCAGTCGATCATCGCGCACCGGCAGCACCGCCACCTCGGCGCCGGCGGCCTCCAGCGCCTGGCGCCGTGCGGCATCGTCGCTGGCGGTCAGCACCAGAGTCTGACCAGGCTGACTGAGCAGCTTCGCCGTGGGCGCCAGGGTGAGCCGCGTGTCCAGTACCACCCGCAGCGGCTGCAGCAGTTCGGAGTCATCCATCCCATCCGGTCGTGCCGTGAGCGAGGGGTCGTCCGCCAGCACGGTACCGCTGCCCGTGAGGATGGCCGAACTGCGCGCGCGCAGCCGGTGCACATCGGCCCGGGCCGCCGGCCCGGTGATCCACTGACTCTCGCCCGAGGCCAGCGCTGTGCGCCCGTCCAGGCTCATGGCCAGCTTGCAGCGTACCCAGGGCCGGCCGTTGCGCATGCGCTGAATGAACCCCGGATTGAGCGCGGCGCTTTCACTCGCCAGCACCCCGGATTCGGTGACAATGCCGGCGGCCTCGAGCCGGGCCAGGCCCTCGCCCGCCACCTGCGGGTTCGGGTCCTGCATCGCCGCCACCACCCGGTCGACACCGGCCCCGATCAGCGCCTCGCTGCAGGGCGGCGTGCGGCCGTGATGACTGCAGGGCTCCAGCGTGACATAGGCCGTCGCTCCCCGGGCGCGCGCGCCGGCCGCCCGCAGGGCATGCACCTCGGCATGGGGCTGGCCGGCACGTTCATGCCAGCCTTCGCCGACGATTTCGCCGTCCTTCACCAACACACAGCCGACGCGGGGATTGGGATCAGTGGTATACAGCCCCCGGCGCGCCAGCTGCAGGGCGCGGCTCATGTAACGGATGTCGTCGGCGTCCGCCACCTGCGCTGAGTACGTCACAACCCTACTTCTCATCCGGCAGCAAGGGGATCTGGTCGCGCTTCTCCTCCGGCGAGGGTTCGTTCTCCAGTCGGTCGATCTCCTCGCGGAAGGCCTTGACGTCCTGGAAGCTGCGATACACCGAGGCAAAGCGCACATAGGCGACCTGGTCCAGGGCGCGCAGCTCCAGCATGATCCACTCGCCGACCTGGCGCGCGTCCAGCTCACGCTCACCGGAGGCACTGATGTGCTTCTGGATGCGCTCGATGGCCGCCTCCACCTGCTCGGTGGCCACCGGCCGTTTTTCCAGTGCCCGCAGGATGCCGGCGCGCAGCTTGTCCTCATTGAACGGCTCACGGGTGCCATCGCGCTTGACGATGCGCGGCATCACCAGCACCGCCTGCTCGAAGGTGGTGAAGCGTTCGCCGCAGCTCAGGCACTCGCGCCGACGCCGCACCTGCGCGCCCTCGTTGGCCAGGCGCGAGTCGATGACCTTGGTTTCAATGGCTCCGCAGAAAGGGCAGTGCATGTTCGTCAGGCACAAGTCGCAAGATGCAGGATGCAAGCATGAGCAAGCGACTTGCCTCTTGCATCCTGCATCTTGAATCTATTGTTTATATACCGGAAACCGCTTGCACAGTTCCAGCACCTTGGCGCGCACCTCAGACTGCGCCGCCTCGTTCTCGACATCATCGAGGATGTCGCAGATCCAGCCGGCCAGTTCCTTGGCTTCCTTTTCCTTGAAGCCGCGGGTGGTCATGGCCGGGGTGCCGATGCGGATGCCGCTGGTGACGAACGGCGACTGCGGGTCGTTGGGCACGGCGTTCTTGTTGACCGTGATGTTGGCATTGCCCAGGGCGGCGTCGGCGGCCTTGCCGGTGATGCCTTTGTCGATCAGGTCGACCAGGAACAGGTGGTCATCGGTGCCGCCGGAGACGATTTTGTAACCGCGCTCGATCAGGGTCTCGGCCATGGCGCGGGCATTGTTCACCACCTGCTGCTGGTAGTCCTTGAAGGCCGGCTCCAGGGCCTCCTTGAAGGCCACTGCCTTGCCGGCGATGACGTGCATCAGTGGACCGCCCTGGGTGCCGGGAAAGACCATGGAGTTGAACTTCTTCTCCAGGTCCGGATTGGATTTCGCCAGAATCAGGCCGCCGCGCGGGCCGCGCAGGGTCTTGTGGGTGGTGGTGGTGACGACATCGGCCACCGGCACCGGGTTGGGATAGATGCCCGCGGCGACCAGACCGGCCACGTGCGCCATGTCCACAAACAGATAAGCGCCCACGGAATCGGCGATCTCGCGGAAGATGTTCCAGTCCATGACCCGTGAATAGGCGGAAAAGCCGCCGACGATCATCTTCGGCTTGTGCTCCTGGGCCAGCCGGCGGATCTCGTCATAGTCGATCTCGCCGGTCTCGGGGTTCAGGCCGTACTGGACAGCGTTGAAGATCTTGCCCGAGAAGTTGACCTTGGCACCGTGGGTCAGGTGGCCGCCGTCGGCCAGGCTCATACCGAGGATGGTATCGCCCGGCTGCAGCAGGGCCAGATACACTGCGGCATTGGCCTGGGAGCCGGAGTGCGGCTGCACGTTGGCGTAATCGGCACCGAACAGCGCCTTGGCGCGATCGATGGCCAGCTGCTCGGCGATGTCAACATGTTCGCAACCGCCGTAGTAGCGCTTGCCGGGATAGCCTTCGGCGTACTTGTTGGTCAGTACCGAGCCCTGGGCCTGCATCACGCGGGGGCTGGTGTAGTTCTCCGAAGCGATCAGTTCGATGTGCTCTTCCTGGCGCGTCTCCTCGGCCTGGATGGCATTCCAGAGCTCGTCGTCGTAACCGGCTATCTTCATGTCTTTGTCAAACATCGCTTACCTCTGAGTTGCTGAAAATCGGGGCCCGCGCGTGCGGTTGTTCGGCCCGGTCGAGATGCCGGGCGGGCGGGTACTCAGTCCCTAATCCCCGGCAAAGCCGCTTTCAGAGCCTCGCATGGCCTGGGATGCAAGGCGTATTCGCGCCGGCATAGCCATCTATGCCAAGCGGATGCAACGCTGCAGGGCAGGCCATGCGAGGCTCCCGACGGGCGCGGCTGTGTATCTGTCCAGGCTGCGTTGCCGTCCCTTGCTGTAGAAATGCTACAGCGGCAGTCCGGCGCCTTGCTGGACAGATACACAGCCACGCTGAATGTGGCTTTGCCGGGGATTAGGGACTGCCGCCCATGATAACAGGATTCGGCGTCGGTTTCCGCTCCGGGCGACCGTCTCACCCCCTGATTTTGCGGGTAAAATCCTCCAGCCGGTGACGCATCCTGCGGACATGGCTGCCTTCCCAGTAGAGCCGGCCGCAGGCCGGGCACTGCCACAGGGCCTGGTCGCGAACATCGACCGGCACCGCCTCGCGCCGGGCCTCCGGGACCGGCTCCAGCGGCCGGTTGCAGAGCAGACAGCGGCTGAAGGGGCGGTACTGCCAATCGATAGACAGCCGGGCTGACAATTCTACCACACAGTCATCAAGGGAATTGGCCTGCAGATGTCTCACTGTCTCGTCGGCATGACGGAATTCGAGCAGTTTGCGATCCCGCGTAACCAGCCAACGGCCCTCATGCCGGGCTCGCTCGATGATGTCGCGGTCGCTTTCGTCCGGGCGCGGCAGTTCGGTGTCATAGCCGGCCGCACGCAGCCAGCGCGCCAGACCCTTGAGCATTGCATCGCACAGCAGCTTCATTTCCACCCTCTTTCAGAGCCCCACACCAAGCCCCTATAATAAGCGGCTTTCCAGCCACCAGATCGAAGCACTCATCATGGCCCAATACGTCTACACCATGAACCGCGTGGGCAAGGTCGTCCCGCCCAAGCGCTGGATCCTCAAGGATATCAGCCTGTCCTTCTTCCCCGGCGCCAAGATCGGCGTGCTGGGCCTGAACGGCTCCGGCAAATCCACCCTGCTGCGCATCATGGCCGGCGTGGACACCGAGATCGAGGGCGAGGCCCGCGCCCAGCCCGGCATCAACATCGGCTACCTGCCGCAGGAACCCCAACTGGACCCGGCCAAGGACGTGCGCGGCAATGTCGAGGACGGCCTGGGCGAGGTCGCCGAGGCCCAGACCAAGCTGGAAGCGGTGTATGCCGCCTATGCCGAGCCGGACGCCGACTTCGATGCCCTGGCCGCCGAACAGGCGCGGCTGGAGAACATCCTGCAGGCTGCCGGCGGTCACAACCTGGAGCACAAGCTGGAGGTCGCCGCCGAGGCCCTGCGCCTGCCGCCCTGGGAGGCCGATGTCACCAGACTCTCCGGCGGCGAGCGCCGCCGGGTGGCCCTGTGCAAGCTGCTGCTGTCCAACCCGGACATGCTGCTGCTGGACGAGCCCACCAACCACCTGGACGCCGAGTCGGTGGCCTGGCTGGAGCGTTTCCTGGCCGAGTTTTCCGGCACCGTGGTGGCCGTGACCCACGACCGCTACTTCCTCGACAACGTCGCCGGCTGGATCCTGGAACTGGACCGAGGCCACGGCATTCCCTTCGAGGGCAACTACTCGGCCTGGCTGGAGAACAAGGAAAAGCGCCTGGAGCAGGAGAAGAAGGAACAGGCCTCGCGCCAGCGCGCCATCAAATCCGAGCTGGAGTGGGTGCGTTCCAACCCCAAGGGCCGGCACGCCAAGAGCAAGGCCCGCCTGCAGCGCTTCGACGAACTGCAGTCGCAGGAATTCCAGAGCCGCAACGAGACCCAGGAGATCTACATCCCGCCGGGCGAGCGTCTGGGCGACCTGGTCATCGAGGCCAACGGGGTGAAGAAGTCCTTCGGCGACCGGCTGCTGATCGATGACCTGAACTTCAAGGTCCCGCCGGGCGCGATCGTCGGCATCATCGGCCCCAACGGCGCCGGCAAGACCACCCTGTTCCGCATGCTCACCGGCGCCGAACAGCCCGACGGCGGCGAGATCCGCGTCGGCGACACCGTGCACCTGGCCTATGTTGACCAGTCACGCGACGCGCTGGACGGCAACAAATCGGTGTGGGAGGAAATCTCGGACGGTCAGGACATCATCAAGGTCGGCCGGTACGAGACCCCTTCGCGCGCCTATGTCGGCCGCTTCAACTTCGCCGGCTCCGAACAGCAGAAACGCGTCGGCGATCTGTCCGGCGGCGAACGCAACCGCGTGCACCTGGCCAAGCTGCTCAAGAGCGGCGGCAACGTGCTGATGCTCGACGAGCCCACCAACGACCTGGACGTGGAGACCCTGCGCGCGCTGGAAGAGGCGCTGCTGGCCTTCCCCGGCTGCGTACTGGTCACCTCGCACGATCGCTGGTTCCTCGACCGCATCGCCACCCACATCCTCGCATTCGAGGGCGACAGCCACGTGGAATGGTTCGAGGGCAACTACGCCGACTACGAAGAGGACCGCAAGCGCCGCCTCGGCGACGAGGCCGATCAGCCGCACCGCATCAAGTACAAGCGGCTGGCGTGAGGGGCTTCATGCCCGGGTGGCCTTTGAGCCACGGATGAACGCGGATAAACACGGATCAAATAGTGGCTGCCGTAGGATGGGTGGAGGCGCCACAGCGCCGTAACCCATCGGGTATCGGCCAATGATGGGTTACGCTTCGCTTCACCCATCCTACCTTGCTGTTGCGCTGGTAACGCACAGGCGCGAACAAGCCAGAACCATCGTTTCGCGGCTGCCGTAGGATGGGTGAAGGCGCTGCGGCGCCGTAACCCATCAGGGGCGTCTCGTACAATGATGGGTTACGCTTCGCTCCACCCATCCTACCTTGCTGGCGTGATGTTCGATGCCTTTGCGCTGTTAATGCAGAGGGCGTTTGTATCGCCGAACCTTGCCGCCCCTCCACCGATCTGTGATGATCCCTGTCGATGGACATCGACCTGCTCAAGACCTTTCTGGAAGTCGAACGGGTGCGCCACTTCGGCCGCGCATCGGAGCGGCTGTACATCACCCAGTCGGCGGTCAGCGCCCGCATCCGCCAGCTGGAGGAACTACTGGGCGTGGAGCTGTTCACCCGCAAGCGCAATGACATTCAGCTCACCCCGGCGGGACGCCGGCTGAAGCAGCACGCCGCCGCCATCATCAACCAGTGGGAGCGTGCCCGGCAGGAAACCGGGCTGGGTGAAGCCTTCCGTGACGCACTGGCCATCGGCGGGCTGGCCGACCTGTGGCCGACGGCGCTGGAGAACTGGCTGGTGCGTCTGCAGCAGGCGCTGCCCGACATCGCCCTGCGGGGCGAGGCCGGCGCCGGGGATGAACTCGTCCACCGGCTGCTGAACGGCGCACTGGATATCGCCTGCGTCTATGATCCGCCGCAGGTATCGGAGTTCACGGTACGGTCGTTGGGCGTGATGGAACTGGTACTGGTCGCGACCGGAACCGACCTGAGCGCTGCCGAAGCGATGGCAGAGAACTACATCCTGGTTGACTGGGGCACGGCCTTTGCGCTGAGCCATGCCCACCACTTCCCCGATCTGCCGGCGCCGGCGGTACACCTGGGCCAGGGGCTGCTGGCGCGCGACCTGCTGCTGCGCCGGCCCGGCGCGGCCTACCTGCCGCGCCAGTGGCTGGAGACGGATCCGCGTTGCGCCGGGCGGCTGCATGTGGTCGCCGACGCCCCGGTACTGGAACGGTCCTGGTACGCCCTCTGGCGCGAGGGCACCGCACGTCAGCCCCTGCTGGACACGGCCATCGAAAATTTCCCGACACCGGGCTGAGGAGGACAGCCTCAGCCCCAGGGATCTTCCAGCATCTGCCGCAGGCGGCGCTCCTCCTGCATGTCCTCGATGCGGCGGCGCCGCTTCAGGTCCACGCCGCGGCCGCCGCCGGCCCCGGCCTGGCTGTCCAGCCCGCCTTCCTCGCTGTCGAGCTGATTGAAGATGTCCTCGAGATCCAGATTCTGCATCGCATTGCCCTCGGTTTCGGCGCCCCGCAACGGCGGGGAATTTGCGATGCTATCTAAGGCCGGACGGAAGAAAATTAAAGCGATTTATTTTCGCCCTGACGATTCATTCTGTTTGTCGATGCGGGCAGCCGCAGCATCATCAGTCCCAACCAGACGGCGCCGTAGAGCAGCGGCTCGCGCACATCGGCCTTGACCAGCCAGTAGTAATGCACCACGCCGAGCAGCGCGATGGGATAGACCAGCCGGTGCAGCCGCTTCCAGTTGCGGCGCAGCAGACGCTGGCTGACCTGATTGGAGGTCAGGGCCAGCGGCAGCAGCAGGGCGTATGCCGTCATGCCAAGCGTGATGAAAGGCCGCTCCAGGATGTCGGCCAGGATCTCGGACCAGAGAAAGAACTGGTCGAACCAGAGATAGGTCATGAGATGCAGGCTGGCGTAGAAGAAGGCGAACAGCCCCAGCATGCGCCGCAGCCGCAGCGGCCACTTCCAGCCGGTGAGCCGCCGCAGCGGGGTCATGGCGAGGGTGATGAGCAGCAGGCGCAGGGTCCAGCTGCCGGTGGCAGCGGTGATGTCCTCGATGGGGTTGGCGCTGAGACGGTCGGTGACGGCCTGCAGGATCAGCCAGGCCAGCGGCAGCAGGCAGAGCAGAAACGTGATGACGCGCTGCCAGAACACGGGAATACCGCCCCGGGGACTAGCCCCCGCTACAGCAACCATCGCCGGCCTGGATGGGCGGACAGGGGACCGTGCCATAGGAGCAGAACAGGCAGCAGTCGCCCGGGCGCGGCCGCAGCAGCGCGGCGCAGCCGGAACACTCGTGATACCACAGGCAGTAATTGTCGGGCATGGTGAGCGTTTCCCGATGCCCGCATTCGGGACAGGTCAGGGTGGATCGGTATTCAATGCCTGCCTGCCGCATCAGAAATGCTTCCTCAGATCCATGCCGCGGTAGAGGTCCGCGACCTCCTCCTCGTAGCCGTTGAACATCAGCGTGGGCCGCTTGAGGAACTCGCCGATGCGTCGCTCCCGGGCCTGACTCCAGCGTGGATGGTCCACGTTCGGATTGACGTTGGAATAAAAGCCGTACTCATCCGGCGCGGCCCGCATCCAGCTGCTCACCGGCTGCTGCTCGACGAAGCGAATCTTCACAATGGACTTGATGCTCTTGAAGCCGTATTTCCAGGGCACCACCAGACGGATGGGCGCACCGTTCTGATTCGGCATCACCTTGCCATACAGCCCCACGGCCAGGATCGTCAGCGGATGCATGGCTTCGTCCATGCGCAGCCCTTCCACGTAGGGCCAGTCGAGGATGCGCCGGCGCTGGCCCGGCATCTGTTCGGGGTCGTACAGGGTCTGGAACTCGATGTATTTCGCATTACTGACCGGCTCGAGGCGCTTGATCAGATCGCGCAGCGGGAAACCCACCCAGGGGATGACCATGGACCAGCCCTCCACGCAGCGCAGCCGGTAAATGCGCTCCTCCAGGTCATGGGGCTTGAGGATGTCCTCCAGGGCGTAGGTGCCGGGTCGGGCGCACTCGCCCTCCACCGTCACCGACCAGGGATCGATCTGCAGCCGGTGGGCATTCTCGGCCGGGTCGCCCTTGCCGGTACCGAATTCGTAGAAGTTGTTGTAGGTGGTCACGTCCTCGAAGGGCGTGAGTGCCTCGTCGGTGCTGAACCGGCTCCCGGTGATCGCGTCGGGGAGGCTCACCTTCGCCTCGCTCAGCCGCGCCCAGGTGCCGGTCAGGCCGGCGCCGAACACGGCCAGCCCGGCCTGCATCAGGCGGCGGCGTTCACGGTAGACAGATTCGGGGGTGATGTCGCTGGGCAGGATCCGGTTGGGCATGGCGGTATTCCCTCGGGTGTCGCAGGCGCCAGGCCCTGGTGATGGTCAACGCAGAGGGCGCGGAGACGCAGAGAATTGATATTTCAGACCATTGTCCGCAGATGCCATGGCATAGCGGACAGCCTGCTTTGTTATTTGTCACCGAGCCGCGGATAAAGTTCACTTACGCAGGATGGGTGAAGCGAAGCGGAACCCATCATTGACCGGAACCTGATGGGTTACGGCGCTACAGCGCCTTCACCCATCCTACGGCAGTCAATAACATACGAGGACAGTGTTTTCAGTCCACCCACACCCGGGCGTTGCGGAACAGACGCAGCCAGGGCGCGTCCTCGCCCCAGTCATCGGGGTGCCAGGAATGCTGCACGGTGCGGAACACCCGCTCGGGGTGAGGCATCATGAGGGTCACGCGGCCGTCGCGGCTGGTCACGCCGGTGATGCCATGGGGCGAACCGTTGGGATTGAAGGGATAGGTCTCGGTGGCGCGGCCGTAATGATCCACATAGCGCAGCGCCATGCCACCCTGCTCCAGCAGCCGCTCACGGTCGCCGGCACGATCGAACTCGGCCCGGCCCTCGCCGTGGGCCACGGCCACCGGCATGCGCGAACCGGCCATGCCGCGCAGCAGGATGGAGGGCGAGTCGCTCACCTCGACCAGCGACAGCCGGGCCTCGAACTGCTCACTGGTGTTGCGCACGAAGCGCGGCCAGTGCTCGCTGCCGGGGATGAGTTCCTTCAGCCCGGCCAGCATCTGGCAGCCGTTGCATACCCCCAGGGCGAAGCTGTCGCTGCGCGCGAAGAAGGCGCTGAACGCGTCGCGCGCACGCGGATTGAACAGGATCGACTTGGCCCAGCCCAGGCCGGCGCCGAGCACGTCGCCGTAGGAGAAGCCGCCGCAGGCCACCAGCCCGCCGAAGCCGGCCAGCGACACCCGCCCGGCGATGACATCGCTCATATGTACATCGACGCAGTCGAAGCCGGCGCGATGGAAGGCCGCCGCCATTTCGATCTGGCCGTTCACGCCCTGCTCGCGCAGGATGGCCATGGCCGGACGCACGCCCCGGTTGATCCAGGGCGCGGCCACATCCTCGGCCGGATCGAAGCTGAGCTCGGCGTGCAGGCCCGGGTTGCCGAGATCCAGCAGGGCATCGAATTCCTGCCGGGCCGTTTCCGGATTGTCGCGCAGCGCCTGGATGCGGTAGCTGGTCTCGGCCCAGGCCCTCTGCAGTTCCACCCGGGAGGCGTTCAGCAGTTCACGGCCGCCGTGATGCACCACCAGGCGATCATTCGCCTCCAGGGTACCGATGCGATGGCTGTAGCGCCCCAAGCCCTGCTGATGCAGCAGTTCACGCACCGCGGCTGCATCCGCCTGCCGCACCTGGATCACGGCGCCCAGTTCCTCATTGAACAATGCTGCCAGCGGCTCGGTGCCCACGGCATCCAACTCGATGGCCAGACCGGTGCGGCCGGCGAAGGCCATCTCGCACAGGGTGGTCAGCAGGCCGCCGTCGGAACGATCGTGGTAGGCCAGCAGCCGGCCCTCCCGGTTCAGTGTCTGGATCGCGCCGAAGAAGGCCTTGAGCGCGTCCGGATCGTCCAGGTCCGGGGCATGGTGGCCGACCTGTTTGTAAACCTGGGCCAGCGCCGAACCGGCCAGGCGATTGCGGCCCTTGCCCAGGTCGATGAGGATGAGTTCGGTCGCGCCCTGATCGGTGCGCAGCTGCGGGGTCAGGGTGCGGCGCGCATCCTCGACCGGCGCGAAGGCGGAGACGATCAGTGACAGCGGCGCGGTCACGCTGTGTGGTTGCCCGTCCTGCTCCCAGACCGTCTTCATGGACAGCGAATCCTTGCCCACCGGAATGGCGATGCCCAGCCGCGGGCACAGTTCCCGGCCCACCGCCTCGACGGTGTTGAACAGATTGGCATCCTCACCCGGGTGCCCGGCCGGGGCCATCCAGTTGGCCGACAGGCGCAGCTGCGACAGTTCGCCGATGGCCGCGCCGGCGAGGTTGGTGATGGCCTCGCCCACCGCCATGCGCCCGGAGGCCGGGCCATCGACCAGGGCCACCGGGGTACGCTCGCCCATGGCCACGGCCTCGCCGGTGAAGGCGTAGTGATCGGTGGTGGTGACAGCGGCGTCGGCCACCGGCACCTGCCAGGGCCCGACCATCTGGTCGCGCGCGACCAGGCCGGTGACGGTGCGATCGCCGATGGTGATGAGAAAGGCCTTGCTCGCCACGGTGGGCAGGCGCAGCACCCGCAGGGCGGCTTCCAGCGGATCGATCCCGACGGGGTCGAAGTCGGGCTTGCGGAAGGTGCGATGATGCACGTCCCGCAGCATCCGCGGCGGCTTGCCCAGGATCAGCCCCAGCGGCACCTCCACGGGAGCATTGTCGAACTCGCCGTCGCCGACGATCAGGTCCTGGTCCTCGGTGGCCTCGCCCACCACGGCATAGGGGCAGCGTTCGCGCTCGCACAGGGCCTGGAAGGCCTCCAGGTGCTCCGGCGCGACGGCCAGTACATAACGCTCCTGCGACTCGTTGCACCAGATCTGCATGGGCGTCATGCCGGGTTCGTCGACCGGGAAGTTGCGCAGCTCGAATCGCCCGCCGCGGCCGCTGTCGTTGACCAGTTCCGGCAGGGCATTGGACACGCCGCCGGCGCCGACGTCGTGGATGGACAGGATGGGATTGTCCGCGCCCATGGCCCAGCAGCGGTCGATCACCTCCTGGGCCCGACGCTGCATCTCGGGGTTGCCGCGCTGCACCGAGGCGAAGTCCAGATCCTCGGCGCTCACACCACTGTCCATGCTGGAGGCCGCGCCGCCGCCCAGGCCGATGAGCATGGCCGGTCCGCCCAGCACAATGATCTGGGCGCCGGGCGGGATATCCTGCTTGTCGATATGCTCGGGGCGGATGTTGCCGTAGCCGCCGGCCAGCATGATGGGCTTGTGGTAACCGCGGATTTCCTCGCCGTCCGGACCCGGCACCTTCTCCTCGAAGCTGCGGAAGTAGCCGCACAGGTTGGGCCGGCCGAACTCGTTGTTGAAGGCCGCCGCGCCCAGCGGCCCCTCGATCATGATGTCCAGCGCCGAGACGATGCGCCCGGGACGGCCGTGATCGGTCTCCCAGGGCTGTTCGAAGCCGGGAATGCGCAGGTTGGACACGGAGAAACCGCACAGCCCGGCCTTGGGCTTGCCGCCGCGGCCGGTCGCGCCCTCGTCGCGGATCTCGCCCCCGGCGCCGGTCGCCGCCCCCGGAAAGGGCGAGATGGCGGTGGGATGATTGTGGGTCTCGACCTTCATCAGGATGTGCGCCGGCCCGGTGTGCTCGCTGTAGCGGCCGTCGGCATCCGGATACAGCCGCCGCCCTTCCCAGCCCTCGATCACGGCCGAGTTGTCGTGATAGGCCGACAGCACCCCGTCGGGGCTGGCCCGGTGGGTCTCGCGGATCATGTCGAACAGGGATTCCTCGCGCGCCTTGCCGTCGATCACCCAGTTGGCGTTGAAGATCTTGTGCCGGCAATGCTCGGAATTGGCCTGGGCGAACATCATCAGCTCGACGTCGCTGGGATTGCGGTTGAGCGCATTGAAGCTCTCGACCAGGTAGTCGATCTCGTCTTCCGACAGGGCCAGGCCGAGTTCACGATTGGCGGTCTCCAGCGCGGGCCGGCCGCCGCCGAGGATGTCGACACGCTCGAAGGAACGCGGGTCGGCGCTGCGGAACAGGCCCTCGGCCTCTTCGAAGCTCTCCAGCACCGACTCGGTCATGCGGTCGTGAATCAGTTCCAGGAAGCGCCGGCGCGGCTCACCCTCCAGCGGCCGGTCACCGGGGGTGAGCACCTGGTAAGAGATGCCGCGCTCGATGCGGTGAACCCGGTCCAGGCCGCAGTTGTGGGCGATGTCGGTGGCCTTGGAGGCCCAGGGCGAGATGGTGCCCAGACGCGGGACCACCAGAAACAACTGGGCGCCGGCGGGCACGGCCGGCGCGCGCGGGCCGTACTCCAGCAGCCGTTCCAGCCGACGCTGCTCGGACGCGTCCAGGTGCTGTTCCAGATCGACGAAATGCTGGTAGCGGGTGTGCAGGACCTCCAGTGCGATGCCCGCCTCCCGGGCGCGCTCCAGCAGCTTGTCGGTACGGAAGGCGGAAAGTGCCGGGGCGCCGGGCAGGTGCAGCATGGAGGCCTCTGGATCTGCGGGTTCGGGAAGCGGCAAATGATACTGAAACAGCTGCTCCGGGGCCAGTGAGGCTGGTGCGGAGAAGGGTAGGATGGGTGGAGCAAAGCGCAACCCATCATTGGTAGGTGGTCCGTGATGGGTTACGGCGCCACGAGGCGCCTCCACCCATCCTACGCCGCCCGGTGGGGGATCACTCCAGCGTGCGCCAGTCGAACCCGCCGTCCTGGCAGGCCAGGCTGTAGTCGAGCCTGCCGTCGAAGGCGTCCAGCTGTTCGCGCACCCGCTCGGGGGCGTTGTTCTTCTCGCTCAGGTGCGCGGCCACCAGGTGTTGCAGCGGGCCCAGTTCGATCTGTTCCAGCAGTCGCCGGGCCTGGTGATTGTTGAGGTGGCCATAGTCGCCACCGACCCGGCGCTTGAGGGCGGGCGGGTAGCTGCCCCGGGCGAGCATCTCCGGATCGTGGTTGAACTCGAGCACCAGGGCGTCACAGCCCTGGAGGGTGGAAACGATGTGCGGCGTCAGGCTGCCGCAGTCGGTGAGCAGACCGAGTCGGTGACGGCCGCTGTGGAACAGGAACTGGCAGGGTTCGCGGGCATCATGCGGGACCGGATAGGGCTGGACCTGGATATCGCCCACATGAAAATCGGTGTAACCGGCGATCGCATGCAGCGGCGGCAGATCACCCTCAGGCAGGGCGGCGGCGGTGCCGTGCGTCATCCAGACCGGGATGGCGTGGCGGCGGGCGAAGGGCAGCACGCCGCGGATGTGGTCACTGTGTTCATGCGTGACCAGGATGGCCGAGAGTTCTTCCGGGCTGCGACCCAGCCGCGTCAGACGCTTCTCTGTCTCGGTGATGGAGAACCCGCAGTCGACCATGAGGCAGGTCGAGCCGGCCTCGACCAGCATGGCGTTGCCGCGGCTGCCGCTGCCCAGGGACGCGAAACGCATGACCGGAACCGGCTCCCCTCCCCTACTTGAGCTGTTCTTCCAGCAGCGTCAGGATGCGGGCCGCGGTCTGCGAATTGTCGCGCCTGCCTTCCAGGTCGCGCACGATCACGTTGGTCTGCGCCCCGCTTGCGAGCAGCTGGATCTGGTACTGGGCCTCGCGGTCAATCGGCTCGTCATCGCTCCAGAAGGCCAGCCGCGAGAGCAGACCCTCGCCCTCCTGCTGCTTGAGCGGATCATTGTAGCGCACGTAATAGATGCCCTCGGAACGGTTGCGGTCCTCGACAGTGAACCCGACCCGGTCCAGCGCCAGGCCGGTACGGCGCCAGGCGCGGGAGAAGTCGTCGGCCAGCCGCAGTTCGACCTCACCGGTGTTGGTACGGATCAACTGGGCGCGCACCGCCGGGGTTTCCTGCGACTGCTGCGCCATGCGGGTCCTGGCGCGTTCTTCTTCCACGCCCATGTAGACCATCAGCCGCTGCAGCATTTCGGCCTCCAGCGCCGGATCGCTCGGACGCGGCTTCCAGACAGTGTTGCCGTCCTGGTCCGGTGTGCCCTCGATCACCTCTTCCACCCCCTGGTGGGTCAGATAGACCTCGGTGACGCCGGGTTCGCTGCCGCGCTCGAGACGCACCCGGAACTTGTCGCGGGTCGACGCCGAATAGGCGAAATCCATGACCTTGCCCAGGGTACGGCGAATCGGTCCCTGCGGAATGTCGGCGCGATTCTCGGCCCATTCGGTCTCCAGGATGCCCACACGCGGATCCTCCACCGTCAGCAGGAAACCATTCTGAACCCAGAAATCGCGTACCCGCGGCCAGACCTGTTCGGCCGGGGCCTGCACCACCAGCCAGCGCTGCTCGCCATCCTGGCGCACCTCGATATTCTCCGACCGGGGCAGCACCCCGGCCTCGGACGGCCGGGTGGTGCGGGCCTCGGTCTCGTACTCGGACAGGGTCGCCGAGGGGATCACCAGGCTGTCCTCGATCTCGCTGGAGCGCAGGTCCGGGGGCAGTTCCAGGGTGGGCTCCTGGCGGCTCTGTTTGTAATCGGCTTTTTCCCCCGGCATGTATTCCCGGACCGTGCTGCAGGCGGTCAGCATCAGGGCGGCCGTTACAGCGGCCAGGCTACGCGAGGCAAGAGACAGTTTCATGTAAGCAACCCGAGTTGAATGATAAGTCATGCTTCAGTCCACAACGCCGGCCCGGCGCAGGGCTTCGGTCACCTGCTCGCGGTAGGGTTCGGACAGCGGCGTGAGCGGCAGCCGGATGCCGGCCGGGATCAGGCCCATCCTGTACAGTGCCCATTTGACCGGGATGGGATTGGCCTCCAGGAACAGGGCATGATGCAGCCCGTCCAGCCGGTCGTTGATGCGCGTGGCCGCGTCCCGGTCACCGCCACGGGCGGCCACGCACATGGCATGCATGTCCGCCGGCGCCACATTGGCGGTGACCGAGATCACGCCCTGCCCGCCCTGCAGCATGAATTCCATGCCGGTGGGGTCGTCGCCGCTATACAGGTCGATGCGGTCACCGCAGCGTTCACGCAGGTCCCGCAGCCGGTCCAGATCGCCGGTGGCATCCTTCAGACCGACGATGTTGGAGATGTGCGACAGCCGCTCGACCGTGTCGGGCAGCATGTCGCAGGCGGTACGTCCGGGGACATTATAAAGGATCTGCGGGATCGGCACGGCCTCGGCGATGGCCTTGTGGTGCAGGTACAGCCCCTCCTGGGTGGGCTTGTTGTAATAGGGGGTGACCAGGAGGCAGGCATCGGCCCCGGCCTGCAGGGCGCATCGGGTCAGGCTGATGGCCTCGGTGGTGGAGTTGGCGCCGGTACCGGCAATGATCGGGATGCGCCCGGCCGCCAGTTCCACGGTGCGGCGGATCACCTCGCAGTGCTCGTCCTCGTCGAGGGTGGCGGACTCCCCGGTCGTACCCACGGCCACGATGCCGTCGGTGCCATGTTCGATATGAAATTCAACCAGTTTCGCCAGGCTGGTGTAGTCGACCGCCCCGTCCTCGTGCATCGGGGTCACCAGCGCGACCATGCTGCCATGGAACATGCAACTCACTCCGCAAGCCTGTGTCGGGACCCGGGTCGGGATACCCCTGAAACCGCCACATACTACTGGTCCGCCCCGGTGCTGACAAGGCGACGACGCCGTAGTGGCAATGCACGCCGGCTCTAAAGTATTCTTGGCCGAAAAGGTGAGAGAATATGAGCGAAGAAGAGCAAGCCCCCCTGCGCGAAATCCGCATCAACCCCATCGTTCCGAGTGAGTCCGTTCTGGTGGCCACCGCCCGCGCCATGCGCCCGCGCAAGGACGAGGAACCGGCCCCGCGCGACACCCGCCGTCACGTCGAGCGCTGTCCCTTCTGTCAGGGCAACGAGGCCATGACCCCGCCGACCATCATGGCGGTGCCCAGCGAGGAGAACTGGCAGATCCGCATGGTGGAAAACCTGTACCCGGTGCTGGGCGAGACCGCCGGCGGCGGACTCACCTTCGGCCTGCAGCAGGCCATCGACGGCTATGGCCGCCACGAGGTGATCATCGACAACGCCGTCCACGGCATCGCCATCCACGAAATGACCGAAGAACACCTGGCCCTGCTGTTCGGTGTCTACCGCGACCGCATGGCCCAGCTCTACGCCTCCGATGCGCGCATCCGCTACGTGCTCGCCTTCAAGAACTTCGGCCCGGCGGCCGGCGCGAGCATCGCCCACACCCACAGCCAGATCATCGCCATGCCGGTTGTGCCCGAGAACCTGCACAACGAGCTGCTCAACAGCCGCGCGCATCACCGGAAATACCACCAGTGCATCTTCTGTTCGCTGATCGATGAGGCGCTGACCTTCGAGGCCACCATCTACGACCGCGTCTCGGGCGAGATCCGGCGCAAGATCAACGTCGGCCAGTACGTGGTCGAACGCGGCGAGCATTTCATCGCCATCAAGCCCTTCGCCAGCCGCTACGAATGGGAGGTGCATATCCTGCCGCTGCAGCACGACAGCGACTTCCTCAATATCACGGACGCTCAACGGGCCGATCTGGCACGGGTGATGCGCCGCACCATGGCGCGGCTCGATGCGGTGGTCGGCGGCGTGCAGTACAATTACTTCCTGCACTCGCTGCCGCGCAGCGAGGCCTATGCCGACTGCCAGTCCGGTTTCCACTGGCACCTGGAGATCTGCCCGCGGACCAGCATCCCGACCGGCTTCGAACTCGGCTCGGGGCTGTTCGTCAATACCATCAGCCCGGAAGACGCCGCCCAACAGCTACGTGAGGTCACCCTGGAATCATGAGCACCCATCTCGTCATCTCCGCCCTGGGCGCCGACCAGCCCGGCATCGTCGACGAACTGACCCGTTGCATCTACGATTACGGCGGCAGTGTCGCCGACAGCCGCATGACCGTGCTGGGCGGGGATTTTGCCGTGATGCTGCTGGTGACCGGAAACTGGAATTCCATTGCCAAGCTCGAGGACCAGCTGCCGCAGCTGGGCGAGAAGCTCGGCCTGACCGTGAGCCTGCGCCGCACGGAGGAGCGCCAGTACAGTCGCGACACCCTGCCCTATGTGGTCGAGGTGGTCGCCATGGACAATCCCGGCATCGTGCACAACCTGGCCCACTTCTTCTCTGCCCGCAACATCAATATCCAGGACCTGAACACCAGTAGCTATGCCGCTCCCCACACCGGCACGCCCATGTTTGCCGTGCATATGACGGTGCAGATCCCGGCCAAGCAGCACATCTCCAGCCTGCGGGAGGAATTCATGGATTTCTGCGACCAGCTGAACCTGGACGCCATCATCGAACCGGCCAAGGGCTGAAGGAGGCAGCATGAGCGTCACCGTCGGCAAGAAGGTCCGTGACTTCACCCTGCCCATGACGGGCGACCAGACCTTCAAACTCTCCGATTGCAGGGGAAAGAACGTGGTGTTGTATTTCTACCCCAAGGACAGCACACCGGGCTGCACCACCGAGGGTCAGGACTTTCGCGACAGTTACAGCAAATTCAAACGCCAGAAAACCCTGATCTTCGGCATCTCGCGCGACAGCCTGAAAAGCCACGATAACTTCAAGGACAAGCACGAGTTCCCCTTCGAACTGCTGTCCGACACCGAGGAAAAGGCCTGCAACCAGTTCGACGTGATCAGGGAAAAGAACATGTACGGCAAAAAGGTGATGGGCATCGAACGCAGCACCTTTCTCATCGACGAGCAGGGGGTACTCCGGCAGGAGTGGCGCAAGGTCAGGGTCAAGGGCCATGTCGATGAAGTCCTGGAAGCGGTGAAAGACCTTTGACAGGAGTTGATTGTCCACATTGAACACCACAACGCTCAGGCCTGAATACGTCATTCCGGCGCAGGCCGGAATCCAGAAGGATGATCCGCGTGTGCGGTTGCTGGATCCCGGCCTGCGCCGGGATGACGGACAATCACACCTGTCACCACTGATAAAACCGAAGCCTCTTTCCTATGCCAGATAAACGCCTGTTCGTGCTCGACACCAACGTCCTCATGCACGACCCGACCGCACTGTTCCGGTTTCAGGAACACGACATCTTCCTGCCCATGGTGGTACTGGAAGAGCTCGATGCCGGCAAGAAAGGGGTCACCGAAGTGGCCCGCAACGTGCGCCAGGTCAACCGCTTCCTCGATGAACTGACCTGCGATGCGGCACATGAAGACATCGAGCGCGGACTGCAACTGTCACAGCGCCCGTTCGACACCAATGGCCACGGCCTGGACGCCTCCGGCGTTCTGTACCTGCAGACCCGCAGCCTTCCCTTCGAACTGCCTGCCGCTCTGCCCGGCAATGTCCCGGACAACAACATTCTCGGCACCGCCCTGGCCCTGCAGCAGGAGCAGTCCGATGCACGGGTTACGTTGGTATCCAAGGACATCAACCTGCGCATCAAGGCGGCCATCCTCGGCATTCATGCCGAGGACTACTACAACGACCAGGTGCTGGATGACGTCAATCTGCTCTACAAGGGTATGGCCGAGCTGCCGGGCGATTTCTGGGACAGAATCGGCGATCGGATGGATTCCTGGCAGGACAACGGCCGCAGTCTGTATCGCATCAATGACGCGATGACACAGGACTGGCACCTGAACCAGGGCGTCTACCTGCCGGGCGATAACGAGTTCGAGGCCATGGTGCGCGAACGCGACACGGACAGCGCCGTCGTCGAGGTACTGCGCGACTACCGCAAACCCAATCACTCGGTCTGGGGCATCACCGCCCGCAACCGGGAACAGAACTTCGCGCTCAACCTGCTGATGGACCCGGATATCGATTTCGTCACCCTGGTGGGACAGGCCGGCAGCGGCAAGACCCTGCTGACCCTGGCCGCTGCGCTCACCCTGACGCTGGACGAAAAGCATTTCAGCGAGATCATCATGACCCGGGTGACGGTCCCGGTGGGCGAGGACATCGGCTTTCTGCCCGGCACCGAGGAGGAGAAGATGACGCCCTGGATGGGCGCGCTGATGGACAACCTGGAAGTGCTGACTCAGTCGGATGCCGCCGGCGAATGGGGGCGGGCCGCGACCAACGATCTGCTGCACCGGCGCATCAGGATCCATTCCCTGAACTTCATGCGCGGACGCACCTTTCTGAACAAGTTCCTCATCATCGACGAGGCTCAGAACCTGACCTCCAAGCAGATGAAGACACTGATCACCCGCGCCGGCCCCGGCACCAAGGTGGTGTGCCTGGGCAACGTGGCCCAGATCGATACCCCCTACCTGACCGAGACCACCTCCGGCCTGACCTACGTGGTCGACCGGTTCAAGGGCTGGGGTTACGGCGGGCACGTCACCCTGCGCCAGGGCGAGCGTTCACGGCTGGCGGATTACGCCTCGGAGAATCTCTGATCTTCTGCGGCATGAACGCAGAGGGCACAGAGACACGGAGGCGCAGAGATATAAATAACGTAGATTGTAGGTTGGGTTAGCCCGTTAGGGCGTAACCCAACAATGCGCGGCCTGTGTTGGGTTACGTCGCGATTGCGACTAACCCAACCTACCTGATGATTTTTTCGTTTCCTCTGCGTTACTCACCGCCACTGCCAACCGCCTCGGGCTCGGATTCCCTGCGCGGCCAGGCCTTAAGCACGGCCTGCACCAGGGTGGCCAGCGGAATGGCGAAGAATATGCCCCAGAAGCCCCAGATGCCGCCGAATACCAGCACCGCGACGATGATCGCCACCGGATGCAGGTCCACCACCTCGGAAAACAGCAGCGGCACCAGCACATTGCCGTCCAGGGCCTGGATCACGGCATAGGCCGCCAGCACGTAGAAGAACTCACTCCCCCACCCCCACTGGAAGTAGGCGATCAGCGCAATCGGCACCGTCACCACGGCCGCGCCGATGTAGGGGATGATCACCGACAGACCGACCAGGGTACTGAGCAGCACGGCATACTGCAGACCCATCAGGGTGAAGGTGGCATAGGTGACGCCGCCGACGATGAAGATCTCCCAGATCTTGCCGCGAATGTAGTTGCCGATCTGGGCATTGACATCGTGCCAGACGGCGGTGGACAGATGCCGCTCGCGCGGCAGGTAGGAGGCCAGCCAGCCGATGATGCGGGCCTTGTCCTTGAGAAAGAAGAACACCAGCACCGGCACCAGGATCAGATACACCAGCAGATAGATCAGGCTGACCAGCGAGGCCACCGACAGCGACAGCACCTGCTGACCCATGCTGCCCAGTTCGGTTCGGATCGCCGCCATGAATTCGCGGATCTGCTCGTCGGTGACGAAGTTGGGATAACGCTCGGGAAGCTTGAGCAGCATCGCCTGGCCGCGACTGACCATGTCTGGCAGCTGTTGCACCAGCTGGGTGAGCTGGAAGGAGAGTCGCGGGATGATGCCGAAAAAGGCGAACAGCAGGAACAGCATGAAGGCGATGAACACCGCCAGCACGGCCCAGGTTCGACCGATATGCCGTTCCAGCGGCATGACCAGGCCGTCCAGCAGATAAGCGATCACCACGCCGGCCAGTACCGGAGCCAGCATCCGCCCCATGGTCAGCACCACGGCGAAGCCGACAATCAGAAACAGCGCGAGGATGACGACCTGCGGGTCGGAGAAATAGCGCCGGAACCAGTTGCGGATGATGTCCATGGGCGGGGATTCAGGACCAGCGCTCGAGATAGGCCTGGTAGTGCTCCTCGAATACGGTCTCCAGCCGGTCGATCACCTCCTCGGCCGCCTTGCCGTACATAACATGCTCGGTCACCAGCGGCGAGGTCTCGTTGAGCAGCTTGTTCTTGTCCAGCATGTAATAGCTTTCGGACAGACGCTTGACCGCCTTGATGACGGATTCGGACTCCGGCCGCGGGATCGGTTTCGGGGTCTCGGGCGACAGCGGTTCGGCCGGCTCGGTCGCCACGGGCAGCGCGGGTCGGGTCGCCGGCTGGCCCGCGAGGAACTCGGCGTAACGGATCAGGGCGTGGCGGTCGGCCTCGCCCAGTTCCCGGAACAGTTCCGTCAACCTGGCTTCATCTGCAGACATGTTCTCTCTTAAGCAGCTTCCAGAACCTGTAGGATGGGTGAAGGCGCGCCGCGCCGCAACCCATCAGCACATGCCGCGCCATGATGGGTTGCGCTTCGCGCCACCCATTCTACAGCCCGATCACTCCCAGTCGTCCTGATGCGTCTTGCAGTAATGGCGGGCGAATTCCAGCAGCTCGTCCATGGCCAGGTGCCGGAACTTCTGCTTCTGGTGCACGAAGGAGAAAGGCCGCTCCAGTCTGGGCTCGAGCTGCAGGGCAACCAGGGTCTGGAGCTTCAGTTCCTTCTGAATGGTCGCGCGGGAGACGATGGACACGCCCATCGCCGCCTCCACTGCGCCCTTGACCGCCTCGGGGCTGCCCAGCTCCATGCAGACGCTGATATCGGTCATATTCACCCCGGCCTGGCCCAGGTACTCGCTGATCACCTCGCGCGTGCCGGAGCCTTCCTCGCGGCAGATGTAGGGGTACTTCAGCATGTCCTCGATCTTGACCACCTTGTTCTTTGCCAGCGGGTGACTGGGCGGCACGATCGCCACCAGTTCGTCCATGCGGCAGATTTCCACCACCAGGTTCTTGTTGGTCACCGGGGCCTCGACCACACCCAGATCGATGATGTTGTTCTCCACCATGGAGACGATGCCATCGGTGTTGGATACGCGCAGCTGCACATTCACGTCCGGGTACTTGTTGCGGAAATCCCCCAGCAGCGCGGGCAGCATGTACTCGGCAATGGTGGTACTGGCGCCGATCATGACCACGCCGCTGATATCGCCGGTCATCTCGCGAACGGCGTTTTCCATGTCGTTGTACAGATCGAAGATACGATCGGAGTATTCGAACACCCGGCGGCCGGCTTCGGTCAGACTGATACGGTTGTGGGTGCGGTCGAACAGGCGGGTGTTGAAATGTTCCTCCAGCTGGCGGACCTGGAAGGTCACGGCCGGCTGGGTCATGTGCAGCGTCTCCGCCGCCTTGGTGAAACTCAGCAGACGCGCCACTGTGTGAAAGACCTGCAATCTGCGATCAGCCATGACTCTCTCTGTACTGCCTTATCCGGGGTTGAAGCTGCAGGAAGTGACGGGGAAACCGCCCCTCGGTGCGAATGGCAGGCTGCGCCGCGCACCCCATCCTTCCCGCGCTATGCAATTGTTTTTGAAGCATCTGCCATTTTCAGGCGGGTGCCAATCCTAGCAGCAAACGAGAGAATATAAAATATATTAATGTGGCTATCCGCTCAGGGCGCGGCATGGCGGCGCCAGCGGGCGGCATAGTAGAGCACGGGGATCACCACCAGGGTCAACAGAGTGGAGACAAACACGCCGAATATCAGCGAGATAGCCAGGCCGCTGAAGATGGGGTCGTCGAGGATGAAAAAGGCCCCCAGCATCGCCGCCAGACCGGTCAGGACGATGGGCTTGGCCCGCACTGCTCCCGAGCGCAGTACCGCCTCTTCGAAGGCCACCCCGCGCCCGACCTCGTGGTTGATGAAATCCACCAGCAGGATGGAATTGCGCACGATGATGCCCGCCAGCGCGATCATACCGATCATGGAGGTGGCGGTGAAGGGCGCGCCCAGCAGGGCGTGGCCCGGCATCACCCCGATCACGGTCAGCGGGATCGGCGCCATGATGATCAGCGGCACCAGGTAGGAGCGGAACTGGGCCACGATCAGCAGGTAGATCAGCAGCAGCCCGACCGAATAGGCGATGCCCATATCGCGGAAGGTCTCGTAGGTGATCTGCCACTCGCCATCCCACTTCAGGCTGTATCTATAAGGATTCTCCGGCTGGTCGATGAAATGCTGCTCGATCGGCTCGGGCCGGCCCAGGGTGTTGTCCTGCAACTGGCCGACGATGTCGAACATGCCGTACAGCGGACTGTCCACGCCGCCGGCCACATCAGCGGTGACATAGACCACCGGCAGCAGATCCTTGTGCTGGATGGCGCGCTCGCGCAGCCCCTCGCGCACCTCGACGATGTCGGCCAGACGCACGCTGCGCCCCCCCTCGCCGATCAGCTCCATGGCCAGCAGCCGTTCCAGCCGGTCCTTGTCCTGCACCGGCAGTTCCAGCCGCACCGGAACCGGATACTTGTCGTGTCCGGTGTGCAGGTAGGTGACGTCCTCGCCCGACAGCGCGGCGGTCATGGCCTGTACCACGCCGGACTGCGCCAGGCCGAAGCGCGCCGCCCGGCTGCGGTCGACGGCCACATAGAACTGGGGGGCGGCGGCCTCGACGCTGTCGTCGATATCGACCACATGCGGCGTGTCGGCGAAGACCTGCTTCAGTTCGCCGGCCAGTTCGATCTGGCCTGCATAGCTCAGGCCATAGATCTCGGCTACCAGCGGCGACAGCACCGGCGGTCCGGCCGGCATCTCCACCACCTTGACACTGCCCTGGTAGCGCTCGGCGATGGCCGCGAGCATGGGGCGCACCGCCAGGGCAATGTCGTGGCTCTTGCGGCTGCGCTCGGCCTTGTCCCGGAGATTGACCTGAATATCGCCCTGGTGCGCTTCGCTGCGCAGATAATACTGACGCACCAGACCATTGAAATTGATGGGCGAAGCGGTGCCGGCATAGATCTGGTAGTCGGTGACCTCGGGCACCTGTGAGAGCGCCGCACCCATCTCGTCCAGCACCCGGGTGGTCTGCTCCAGTGTGGTACCCTCCGGCATGTCCAGCACGACCTGGAACTCGGACTTGTTGTCGAAGGGCAGCATCTTCAGTACCACCCACTGGTTCACCGCCATGGCCAGCGACAGCACGATCAGCACCAGGGTGATGATGCCCAGCAGCAGGCGCTTCATGCGGCCCTGACGACCGCGCAGGAAGGGGCCGACGAATCGACTGAAGAAGGCGTACAACCCGGCCGGCACGCCTTCGCCGCCCTCGCCCGCGCCATGGCTGCCGACCAGCTTGTAGCCCAGCCAGGGCGTGACCACGAAGGCCACGGCCAGCGAGATCAGCATGCCGATGCTGGCATTGATCGGGATCGGGCTCATGTAGGGCCCCATCAGGCCGGTGACAAAGGCCATGGGCAGCAGTGCGGCGATGACGGTCAGGGTGGCGAGGATGGTCGGACCGCCCACCTCGTCCACCGCCAGCGGGATGGCCTCCTTGAGCGAGCGTCCGCCCATGCTCATGTGGCGGTGGATGTTCTCCACCACCACGATGGCGTCGTCGACCAGGATGCCGATGGAGAAGATCAGCGCAAACAACGAGACCCGGTTCAGGGTGAAGCCCCAGGCCCAGGAGGCGAACAGGGTGATGGCCAGGGTGATGATCACGGCCAGGCCGACAATCACCGCTTCGCGCCAGCCGAGCGCGATCAGCACCAGGCCGACCACCAGCGCAGTGGCGAAGGCCAGCTTCTTGATCAGGGTCTGCGCCTTGTCGTTGGCGGTCTTGCCGTAGTCGCGGGTGAAGGTCACCTCGATATCATCCGGGATGAAGGTGCCGCGCAGTTGCTCGAAGCGCTGGATCACGGCGTTGGCGATATCCACCGCATTGGTGCCCGGCTTCTTGCCGATGGCCAGGGTCACGGCGGGGAATTCGCCTGCGGCCTCGATGCCCTTGTCCGCGGCCGCGACGCCGGTGCCGAAACGCACGTACTGCTCCGGCTGATCCGGCCCGTAGCGCACCTCGGCCACGTCGCGCAGGTATACCGGCTGGCCTTGGTGCATGCCGACCACCAATTCGGCGACCTGCTCGGGGTGGCTGAGAAAATCGCCGGCCCGGACCGGGATCTCGCGGTTGCCACCGACCAGCATGCCGCTGTCGCTGGAATGATTGGCCGCGGTCAGGGCACGGCGCAGCTGAGCGACATCGATGTCATAACCGGCCAGCTTCGGCAGGTCCAGCAGCACATGCACCACCCGGTCGGCGCCGCCGATGGTGGCGATCTCGCGGGTGCCGGGCACCCGCTTGAGTTCGGCCTCCAGGGCATGCGCCACCCGCTGCAGCTCGTAGGCGCCGCGGTTGCGATTCTTCGTCCACAGGGTCGCGGTGACGATGGGGACATCGTCGATGCCCTTGGGCTTGATGATGGGCTGCAGGGTGCCGAGATTCGGCGGCAGCCAGTCCTGATTGGAGAAGATGGCGTTGTACAGGCGCACGATAGCCTGGGTGCGTTCCTCGCCGACCTCGTACTCGACCGTCAGCACCGCCTGGTTGGGGCGGGAGACGGAATAGATGTGCTTGACCCCCTCGATCTCGGACAGCACCTGCTCGGCCGGGGTGGTGACCAGCTGCTCGACCTCGCGCGCGGTCGCCCCGGGAAAGGGAATGAAGACATTGGCGAAGGTGACATTGATCTGGGGCTCTTCCTCGCGCGGCGTGACCAGCACCGCCAGCACCCCGAGCAGGAAGCCCAGCAGGGCCAGCAGGGGGGTGATCTGGGTATCGAGAAAGGTCCGGGCAACCCGTCCGGAGAAGCCGAGCCGTTCGCTCACTGGCCCGCCTCCGTCTGGCGACGCTTGAGTTCGACCACGGCCTGGACCGGATCGGTGATCACCCGTTCCCCCTCGCTGAGCCCGGCACTGATGCCGATACGATCGCCCTCGTAGGGATGCCCGGTGCGGATCTGGCGCAGACTGATACGGTCCTGCCTGTCCAGCACATAGACGCCGGTCAGTTCACTGCGGTGGACCACCGCCGCAGCGGGGATGGTCAGCAGTTCCTGCTCCCCGACCACGAAGCCGACCTTGACCAGCATGCCGGGGTAGAGGCCGTAGCCGTTGGCCGAAGGCAGGTCGACACGCACCCGGAAACCATGGCTGGCACCGTCGGCGTAGGGATAGACCGTGATACTGTCGCTGGCGACCTGCTCGCTTTCCTCCAGCCCCCATCGGATCTGCGCCTGCGCGAGCGCCCGCACCTCATGCACATAACGCTGCGGCACGCTGACCAGCGCGCGCAGCTGCTCCAGCGAGATGCCGGTCATCAGGGGCATGCCCTGGCTGGCCATCTCGCCGACCTCGGCATGGCGTTCGACCACGATGCCGTCATAGGGCGCGCGGATGCGGGTATAGCCGACTTGTTCCTGCGCCGCCTCCAGCGCGGCGCGCGCACTTTCCAGCCGGGCCCGGGCCGAATTGAACTCGGAGGTCGCGCGGTCCATCGCGGCCTTGGCGACCAGCTTGCGGGCGTAGATCTCCTTGATGCGATTGTATTCGTCACGGGCCTCGGAAAATCGGGCCCGGGCCTCCTCCACGGCTGCCTCGGCCTGGCGCAGGCGGGCCTGCTGCTCGGTATCGCGCAGTTCCACGATGACGGCGCCGCGCTCGACATAGTCGTCGACATCGAAATGGATCGCCGTGATGCGCCCGCTGGTCTCGGCCGACACCGTCGCCTGGTGCACCGCCTCGATCGCACCGTCGAACCACTGCCGGTAGGGGACTGTGCTGCGCTCCACCGGCGCGGTGGGCAATTGCGCCAGCGCTGCCTGTGCGAATACGCCCAGAGCCAGTATGAACATTACTCTCATTCGCTGCTTCTCCATCACCCACCAGGTAGGTTGGGTTAGGTGCGTAGTACCGTAACCCAACATGCCGCTACTTGTCGGGTTACGCTGCGCTAACCCGACCTACATGTATCACTAATTTACCTGTGTGTCCTGAAAACGACAAACCCGCCTTAAGGCGGGTCGTCGGAGAATCGTACCGGGTTTGACGTGGATCAGTTCACATCCGGAAGCGCCCCATCAGACCCTGCAGGGTGGCGGACAGCCGCGCCAGTTCCTCGGAGGCCGAGGCCGTCTGCTGGGCCCCGGCGGCCGTCTTGTCGGCCACATCCCGGATATTACCCACATTGGCGTTGATCTCGCCGGCCACCGCGCTCTGTTCCTCGGCGGCACTGGCGATCTGGGTATTCATGTCATTGATCTGGGAAACGGCCGCGGCAATGCCACCCAGCGACTCGGCCGCCTTCTCCACCTGCTCGGCACTCTCACGGGCCATGTTCTGAGCTTCCTGCATGACCTTCACCGCATCGGTCGCCCCCACCTGCAGACGCTCGATCATCTCCTGGATTTCCTGGGTGGACTGCTGGGTACGGCTGGCCAGGTGGCGCACCTCGTCGGCCACCACGGCGAAACCCCGTCCCTGCTCGCCGGCGCGTGCGGCCTCGATGGCGGCATTGAGCGCCAGCAGATTGGTCTGCTCGGCAATGCCGCGGATCACGTCCAGCACCATGCCGATGTTCTCGGATTCGGTCTCCAGCTTGTGGATCACGCCGCCGGCGCGCTCCATTTCGTTGACCAGGTTGTCGATCCCGCCCAGGGCCTCGGTGGCCACGAGGGCGCCGCCCTTGGCATCGGCATCGGCCTGCTGGGCGTGCTGGGCCGCATTGGCCGCGTTCTGGGCCACATCACCCACGGTGGTGGTCATCTCGTTCATGGCCGAGGCCACATGTTCGATTTCGGACTGCTGCTGCTGCACACCACGGCTGGCCTCATCGGTCACGGCCGACATCTCCTCGGCCGCCGAGGCGAGTTGGGCGGTCGCGCCGCTGATCTCACCGATCACGCTGCGCAGGTTGTCCGCCATCTGATTGAAGCTGGTAATGATCTCGCCGATCAGATCATGACTTTCCATGGTGCAGGTGTGCGAGACATCGTTCTGGGCAATGGCATTGGCCACTTCGGAGATGCGCCGCAGCTTGCTGAGCAGGATGGTATTGACCAGCCAGTAGTTCACCACCCCCAGTACCACACCGGCCGTCAGGCAGCCGGCCACGAACCAGGTGAACATGCCGTCCTTCCAGTCCACGAAGAACTGGGCGAAGACCGGGAAGGCAGCCCCCATGAGGATGCCGAAGCCTACGCAGGCGATGAGCAGATTACGCAAAATGCTCGGTTTCATAACGTACCATCCATCAATCGTCTCTGAATCCAGGTCATTATCCCCGGCGGCATTGCAGAAGTTCCGCCGCAGGGACCCCCCTCTTCCACCCTGAACGTCCTACCCACGGAATAATTAGCAACATCCAGGCCATTTTCAGGCGCCCGCTTCACTTGCGGGTCGATTCCCAGCCCGGCGGCCGACTCAAAGCGCGGTCTGGATCTGCTCAATCTGTCCGATCACCGCCTGCAGTTCGCTTTCGACCAGCTGGGCATTGTCGGCCTGGTTCTGGTTATTGCGCACCACCTCGCGAATGGACTGCACTGCGACGCTCTGCTGCTCCGCGGCACTGGCGATGGTGGTATTCATGCCATCGATGGTCTGGACATAACCGCCGATCTCGGCCAGCGACATGGTGGCGTTTTCCAGCATCTCCTCCACCACGCCGGCCTGACTGGTGCCCTCGCCCATGACCTTGACGGCTTCATTGGCGCGGCCCTGCAGGGCCTCGATCATGTCCTGGATTTCCTGGGTGGAGGACTGGGTGCGGCTGGCCAGGTGACGCACCTCGTCGGCCACCACGGCAAAACCCCGCCCCTGCTCGCCGGCCCTTGCCGCCTCGATTGCCGCATTGAGGGCCAGCAGGTTGGTCTGTTCGGCGATGCCGCGGATCACGTCGAGCACCGCACCGATGTTCACGCTCTCCTGGCTCAGGCGTTCCACCGCCTCGCCGGCCTTGCCGATCTGATCGGTCAGGCTGGACATGGAACCCAGCGCATTGGTCATGGTGACCTTGCCGGTCTCGGATTCGTTCAGGGCCTGATGCGTGGACTCGGCCGCCGAGGCGGCATTGCGGGCGATCTCATCGACGGCCTGCACCAGTTCGTCGACCGCCACGCTGGCCTCGTGCTGGCCGCTGTCATTGCCGCAACTGCTGACCGTCGTGATCAAGCCCTGCAGCTGCCCCATGGCGCCCTGCAGGCTCGCCGCCACATGTTCCAGCGCAGCTTCACGTTCGGCGATCCGGGCATCGACCCGGTTGAAGGCCTCGACCATGGCGGCATCACGCTGCATGGCCGGGCTCAGCCGGGCCGCCTCGCCGCCGGCCAGGGCCGCCAGCGCCTGTCCCCAGGCCTGATCACGCCGCCTGCCGGCGCGCAGCACCAGCAGCGGCGGCAGAGCGGCCAGCGCCCCGATCGCCAGGTACCAGCCGCCGGAACCGCCGAGCGCGAGTGCATCCAGCACCCCTGCCACCATCAGCACCCCGGCGGGGAGCCAGACTGCGGCACCTTTCAACTTCTCTATCCAGGTCTTGACCATGACCGTTGCGTCCCTCTTGATTGATTCCCCCTCATTCACGTCGGGCCTGTCCCGCTCGACGCGTTACCCCTGTAGCGTCCCGGCGCTTTAAAACTTTACCCGGGAAAAGTCAATGGCAAGTCCCCCAATACGGGACACGGACACAAAAAAAGCCCCGCTGTCGCGGGGCTTTCGAGCTGAATCCGGCTCCGGATACCGGCCTATTCGTTCACGGCATCCTTCAGGGCCTTCTCGATGGCCGCCGGGCTGGGCATCAGTTTCATGAAGCTGTTGGAGCCCATCATCTTCAGATCCGGGAAATGCACCGCCATGCGGAAGCGCATGTGCAGCGCGACGACCTTGTTGCCCGTAATCATGATCTCGTAGGGCAGATAGGCGGAGTTCTTCAGTTCGCCGAAGTCGACCACCGACATCTGGAAGGCGTCATCCATGTACTTGTCGCCGTCCTCTCCGGCCGCCATGGAGACGCCGATAATGGTGACATCCTTGCCGGGCATGTCGATGCGATACAGCGGCTCGACGCCGTCATCCTTCTGCAGATTCTTCTCCACGGCAGCCACGGCGGCCCGGTGGGAACTGTGCTCGGCGAGTTCATACACATCCGGGAAATATTCCATGCCGAAGGTGTAGTGGTACTTGCGCAGCTTGCGCTCGCTCAGGCCGTCTTCCGAGCCGAACTCCTGAATCCGACCCAGCGCCTGCGCCAGCGCCTCGGAGGTATTGGAGAAATCGCTGCGCAGGCGGTAGGCGTGGGCCATGTACACGGGGTTGACGTAGGACACCTGCAGTTCGTTGCCGACCTTGACCACAGCAGCGCGCTGCGCCATGGCGAAACCACCGTACTCGGTCAACACAGCCACGCTCTTGATGGCATCGCTGGTAAATATGATGACATGCGAATCCTCGAATGGCACATAGTCACCGACGACCTCGAAGCCGGCGTCACGCAGCGATTCCTTGACCTCGGCGACCTTCTCCTCCATGTCGCCCGGTCCACGTTCGGCCAGCACGAAGGGCTTGAACTTGTCCGCCGCCTGCACACTGGCGGCAAACGGCAGCAGGGCGCAGACCGCAATCAGCAGCCCCTGCTTCAGATAGTTGAACATTCTCATTATTGCCTCCTGTCCCTCATTCCCAAGGTGGTTGTCTGCCTTGTCGGCAGACTGTTGTAAAACGTTAGTTATTTAGCCCTTAACAGGACCTGAACGCAACAGGGGCCATGTCACCATGGCCCCTGTGCCGGCGTGTTCCCTACGCCATCCCTCTCCTGTTTCGATCCGGCTGGCTCAGAACTTCATGCCGTAGCTGATCTCGAGGGCGTTCTGGTACATGCCGATCTCGGTGTCATAGCTGAAGCCGGCAAAGCCGCCGGTGCCGGCGAACCTGTAGTCCTGATCGGTATTGAGGGCGTGCATGTAGCTGACCGACAATTCCTGATAGCGGCTCGGATGGTAGGTAAAGCCGGCCGTGACATGGGTCTGGACCACGCCGGGCGCCAGAATATTGAACAGGTTCTGGTCGTCGTCGATCGGGTTCTCGCCGTAGTTGATGCCGCCGCGGAAGGTCCACTTCTCGTTGTAGCGGTGGTTCACGCCGACCTTGATCACGGTGATGTCATCCCAGCCGAAGCCCCAGCCGTCGTCATCGCCCAGGCGACCGGCACCGGCGTAAGCGCCCGTCTGAAGCACCTGGCTCAGCGCCCCGAAGAACTCGTCAGCGGTCGGGCCGTCATTGGCAATGGAATCCACATCGCCGTACATGATGTGCTGCACGTCCACGGCAATGGTGGTCTTGTCGGTGGGCGAGAAGGCCAGGCCGACGCCGAACTGGGCCGGGACGTCGAAATCGCCCTGCTCGGCGAACAGGCCTTCATAGTCGCTGAACTTCTGCATGTAGATCTTGGACGAGGCCTGGGCACCCAGGGTCAGGCTGTCGCTGATCTTGCCGGTCCAGCCCACGCGCAGACCCGCGCCCCAGGCATCGTCGTCGCCGTTGTTGGTGACGCTGGTGGGATCGCTCGACAGGGGCTGGAACAGGCCCAGACCGTAGGCGCGGAAACGCTGGTAGCCGATCAGCAGCGAGCCGCCCACCGAGTGGTTTTCATTCAGCTTGGTCGAGACGGTGGGGGCGATGATGACCTGGGACAGGTTCACACCCAGCGAGGGATTGAGGTTGGGGTTCATGCCGATCCCCTGCAGCACGGCATCCGGCACCGTGCCGCCCATGCCCACGATCATGCCGGCGAAGCCCGAAGGCACACCGCCGCAGAAGGCCGAGCCGTTGCAGCCGATCGCCGGCGCAAATGCATCCGTGAACAGGTTGGAATTGTAACGGGTGTTCATGCCGCCGTTGGCAGTGATGCTCAGGCCCGCGGTGATGTTGCCCATATCCATGGCGAAGCCGGCATGCGGGATGGCGAACAGGGTCGCGCCGCTGTCGACCTTGCCGGTATCGGTACCGCCGATTGCGGTCGCGTCCAGCTGGGCCTCACGCTTGGGACTGAACAGTTCCACACCGAAATCCACCCGGTTGCCGACAAAGGACAGGCCGGAAGGGTTGGTGGCCGGGGCCAGGGAGTCTTGGGCGTAGGCGATGCCGGCACCGGCCATGCCGCGATTCTTGGTGCCGTAGCCGATCTTGAAGTAGCCGTTGGTGGCGTAGGCGGCCGGGGCGGCCAGCGCCGCGGCCACGGCGAAGCTGACGAGTGAAGCCTTGAACGTGCGTACCATTTTGATTCTCCCTCCTGGCGGAATCCAGATATGTTGTTTTCTCGCGACAAGCTATTGCGGCGATTGCAACAGAATGTCAAGCTAGGCCAAAATTGTCAAACAGGAATGAACTAAGCAAGGAACATGCCTGTTTAATCTGAAGATTCGTTTGTTGCAGAATCGCAACAAGTATTCGGACGAGGCAGGCGGCGCACTCAAGCAACCTATGCCGCTGTGCGAGTTCTGCACGGCTCAATGCCAGACCATGACACGGGAGAGAGAATCAAGATGAACCGGATCGCCAGAAAACCGTCTGCCACCCCGCTGATCGGCGCCATCCTGATGACAGGCGCCTGGAGTTCGGCCCAGGCCGCGGGCTTCGCCCTGATCGAGCAGAGTGCCAGCGGCCTGGGCAATGCCTATGCCGGCGCCGGCGCCAGTGCCGAGGATGCCTCGACGGTATTCTTCAACCCCGCCGGCCTGACCCGGCTGGAAGGGCGGCAGCTGGTGGTGGCCGGTCACATCGTGCGCCCCAGCACCGAGTTCTCCGGCACCGCCACGGACCCCCTGGGAAATCCGGTGGCCACAGGCGGCGATGGCGGCGATGCCGGTGGCGCGGCCCTGGTCCCGAACCTCTACTACGCCATGCCGCTGCGCGAGGACCTGGTGTTCGGTGTGGGCATCAACGCGCCCTTCGGCCTGGCCACCGAGTACGACGATGACTGGGTGGGCCGCTACCATGGCATCAAGTCCGAGGTCACTACGATCAACATCAATCCCAGCCTGGCCTGGCAGGCCACGCCGAAACTGTCTCTCGGTGCCGGCGTGAGCGCCCAGTACATCGAGGCCGAACTGACCCAGGCCATCGACCAGGGCAGCAGCTGCTATGGCGGCGTGATCCAGGCCAGCCTGGCCGGCGGCGCCAGCCAGGCGGCTGCCCTGGCCGCGGCCCAGGCCACCTGCGATCCGCTCGGCCTGACTCCGCAGGGGGCCGACGCCCTGGCCGAGGTCAAGGGCGATGACTGGAGCTTCGGCTTCAACCTCGGGCTTCTCTACGAGGTGCAGCCGGGCACCCGCATCGGCCTGGCCTACCGCTCCAAGGTCGAGCAGGACCTGCAGGGCGATGCCAGTTTCAACAATGCCCACCCCTTCTTCACCGGCCAGGACCTGTTCGTCCCGACCGATGTCAATGCCGGGGTGGATCTGCCGGAAAGCGTCTCGCTGAGCCTGTCGCACGAGCTCAACGACCGTTGGACCCTGCTGGCCGACTACACCTGGACCCGCTGGGAGCGTTTCGAGGAACTGCGCATCGAGTTCGATTCCAGCCAACCCGACTCGGTCACCCCGGAGAACTGGTCGAACAGCGATCGCTATTCGCTGGGCGTGAACTACCGGCACAGTTCCAGCCTGACCCTGCGCGCCGGCGTGGCCTTCGATGAGGAGCCCATCCCGGACGCCCAGACCCGCACCCCGCGCATCCCCGGCAATGACCGCCGCTGGCTGGCCGTGGGCGCCTCCTACAGCCCCAGCCGGACCATGCGGGTGGATGTCGGTTACGCCCATCTGTTCGTCAAGGATACGGACATCGACCATACCAGCAGCACGGCCGGCACCATCACCGGCGAGTATGACAGTTCGGTGGATATCCTCAGCGCCCAGCTGGTGTGGAACTTCCAATGAGCCGATCAGCGTAGGATGGGTGGAGGCGAGTAAGCGCCGCAACCCATCGTTCCGGACACCCGATGGGTTGCGCTACGCTCCACCCATCCTACGCCACCAACAAAAAAGCCCCGCTGATGCGGGGCTTTTTTTGCTGCCGTTGCCGGCAGAGAACGTGAACCGCTGTGAGCCGGCTCAGGCCTTCTTGATCAGGAAGTGGTACTTGCCGCCATCTTCCTTGGATTCCATCAGCTCGTTGCCGGTCTGCTTGGCAAAGGCCTCGAAATCCTTAACCGAACCCGGATCGGTGGCGATGATATGCAGAACCTTGCCGCTTCCCAGGCCAGCCAGCGCCTTCTTGGCACGCAGGATGGGCAGCGGGCAGTTCAGGCCGGATGCATCCAGTTCCTCGTCGAAATTTGCCATGTATGAGTACTCCTCTGAATTACACTCAAGTATAAACGAAGGTGAATCGGTAACGATCACGGTCAGCGCGAACTTCAGACTGACGGGTATCCAGCAATTTTGAAGTACGCACTTATACGGGATGATCCGTATAAACGCAAGTCCGGCCCGACGCCGCCGGCGCAGCGGACCAGGGAACTTAGCGGCACCCTAGCAGCCCGTCTGAAGCGGCTCAAGCATAGGCGGCCTGGCGCGTCGGCGGCGCCAGCGGCTGCCCTGTACGCACCCAGTCGATGATCCCGCCACGCAGATTGATCAGTTCTGCGCGGATGCCCTGGCGGGCGAGAAACTGGCAGGCCTGCGCCGAACGCGCCCCGCTGCGGCAGTAGAACACCAGGGTGCGGCGCTCATTGCGGAACTGGTCCAGTTGCAGCGGCAGCAGGTGCAGCGGCAGTGCCTCGCCGCCGGCGATCATGCCCTGGGCCATTTCCTCGGGCGAACGCACATCCAGCAGGCGCACGGATTCCCCCCGGGCCTCCAGCAGTTCGGCCAGGGACGCGGCATCGATCTCCTTGATTCCCAGCATGCGGATCAGACCTCCTCTATATATTAGTTAATAATGATATTCTGAATATATTGCCAACTCTGCCGGCAGGCCGCAAGCTGGTCGCCGTCCACTGCCGTGAACGCCTGTCCGTTTCCGGTGTCAGAGTAAGGGATACGATTCCCGGATCCATGACGTTGATGTTGCGAAATCTGCTCGGCCTGCCCCTGCTGGCCCTCACCACCGCGCTCACCCCTGCCCTGGCGGACGACCCCCTGCAGCTGCCCGAGATCGGCGATCCGGCCAGCCAGGTGGTCAGCCCGCAGAAGGAACAGGAACTGGGCGAGGCCTTCTATCGACGGCTGCGTCAGACGGTCCAGTTCGTCGACGATCCCGAGATCGTCAATTACCTGCGCAGCCTGGGCAACCGCCTGGCCGCGCACAGCAGTGAGCCGGGCCGGGCTTTCACCTTTTTCATTGTCAGGGAAAGCTCCATCAACGCCTTCGCTGCACCCGGCGGCTATATCGGAGCCCACAGCGGTCTGATCCTGGCCGCCCAGCGCGAAAGCGAACTGGCCGCGGTCATGGCCCATGAAATCGCTCACGTGACCCAGCGTCATCTCGCCCGTGCCTACGACAGCGCCAGCCGCATGAACCTGCCCACGGCGGCCGCCATCCTGGCCTCCATCCTGATCGCCACCCAGAACAGCGAGGCCGGCCAGGCCGCGCTGATGAGCGTGCAGGCCGGCAGTATCCAGCAACAGATCAACTTCACCCGCGGCAACGAGAAGGAGGCCGACCGCATCGGCATGCAGACCCTGCGCGACGCCGACTTCGACCCCGCCGGCATGCCCGGTTTCTTCGACCGGCTGCAGCAGCAGAGCCGCTACTACGGCACTCCGCCGCCGTTTCTCAGCACCCATCCCGTCACCAGCGACCGCATTGCCGACGCCATGGCCCGCATTGACCAGATGGGGCGCAGCGCGGTGGAGGAGTCACTCAACTTCTACCTCATCCGCGCCAAGCTGCGGGCGGCAACGCTGGAGCCGGGCGCGGCGGTCGATTACTTCAGCGACATCGGCAGCGACCGCCTCCCGCCGGCCGCCCGTGATTACGGCCTGGCCCAGGCCTATATCCTGGCCGGCCAGGCGGACAAGGCGATACCGCTGCTGCGCGCCCTGCACGAGGCCGATCCCGACCGTATCGCCTACCGGATTGCGCTGGCGCAGGCCCACAGCCGCGAAGGCCAGACCCGTCGCGCGCTCGACACCTACCAGGCTGCCATTACGCTGTACCCGGGCAATCCTGTCATCAGTCATTACTATGCCGAGGCGCTGGTGCATGCCGGGGAGCACCAGCCGGCCTACGACCTGCTCAACCGGCAGGTGCGTCAGCACCCGGACGCAACCGACCCCGAACTGTACCGGCTGCTGGCCAAGGCCGCCAGCGGCCTGGACCGCCCGGCCGAGGCCTACGAGGCCATGGGCGAGTACTATTACCGCAACGGTCAGACCCACGCCGCCATCGAGCAGTACGAACTGGCCCTGCAGCAGAAACCGCAGGACTTCTACTCCAGTTCGCGGCTCGAGGCCCGGCTGGCCCGGCTCAAGCGCGAAGCCCTCGCCGAGCGGGAACAGGAATGACCCTGTCACGTTCAGGCCGCATTCAGGCGGCAGCAGCCAGAATCGTATTCACGGGACGAAAGGTGTGGAATATTTCTCTGTGCCGTCTCGTCCTAAGGGGTACGCAGGCGCACGCATACGCAAGTGATGACCCGGACCGCCGGTGATGAAACAGGTTGTTTCATACCGCGACACGAGACTGCAGGAGGATGGTCCGTGCCAGGCGACATCCGATTGACGCGATTGACGACAGCGGCTTTGACTCTGTATTTTCATGAGTCTATATTCGATTGTCGGAGCATCGAATCATCCCCAACCCAGGGGCTTGGTTATGCTGGCACCCTGACGTTACATGACATCAACACACAACACCCACACCACTGAGGAGGCACAGATGCGGCAAGGCAAAAGCATCATAACGTCCGCCGCTTCCGTTGCGATCTTGCTCGGAAGTATGTCACTGGCACCGATCGGAAGCGCATCCGCCGAGGAGGCTTCTGTCATCGAACAAGGCAAGCAGATTGCCTTTGACCGCAAGAAGGGCAATTGTCTTGCCTGCCACCAGATCGAAGGCGGCGATCTCGCCGGCAACATCGGCCCGCCCCTGATTGCCATGAAGGCGCGGTTCCCCGACAAGTCCAAGCTGCGCGCCCAGATCTGGGATTCCACCAAGATGAACCCCAACTCGATGATGCCTCCCTTCGGACGCCATGACATCCTGTCCGAGGACGAGATCGACAAGGTGGTTGAATTCATCTACACGCTTTAACAGGATACAGTCCAGTTAGGAGAAACGTCGTGACGAACATGAAACGCAGAACCCTACTCAAAGGCTCACTGGCAGCAGGCGCCGTGGGCATTGCCGTCGGCAGCGGACTGCTCGCACCGCGCACAGTCCTGGCCGCCTGGCCCAAGGATGCCTTCAAGGCCACCTCAGTGGACGATGCCCTTAACGCGCTGGTAGGCCAGAGCCAGCTCGAAGGCAGCGACAAGATCGAGATCAAGGCTCCCGACATCGCCGAGAACGGCGCCGTGGTGCCGATCTCCGTCGAAACATCGATTGACGGAGTCGAGAGCATCAGCATCATTGCGGAAAAGAACAATACTCCGCTGACTTCCGCTTATGTGATGAGTCCCCGCGCGGAAGGCTTCGTGGCCACCCGCATCAAGATGAGCGAGACCTCCAGCGTCATCGCCGTGGTCAAGGCCGGCGGCACCCTCCACAGCACCGGCAAGGAAGTCAAGGTCACCATCGGCGGCTGCGGCGGCTGATCAGCGACCCTACTCAGCGGATATTTCTTACGAAACGAGGTTTAGTACAATGGCAAACACGATCAAGATTCGCGCCAGGCTTTCCGGCGACACCACGACGGTGAAGGCCCTGATCAGCCACATTATGGAAACCGGTCTGCGCAAGGACAGCAAGACAGGCAAGACGATCCCTGCGCACTACATCCAGGAAGTCGTCTGCGAGCACAAGGGCGAAACCGTCATGACTGCGCAGTGGGGCCCCGCCATTTCCAAGAACCCTTACCTCTCCTTCCGGTTCAAGGGCGCCGAGAAAGGCGACACCCTGACCCTGCGCTGGGTTGACAACAAGGGTGAGAGCGACTCCATCGAAACCAAAATCGCATAATGATGACGGGACCGCGCCGCTGGTGCGGTCCCGGCTGATAACCGAAGGAGGCAGCATCAATGAGAAAAATCCTAGCAGCGGTTGCCGCAGCAGGCATGGTGGCGATGGTCCCCCAACCGGCCAGCGCCACTCCGCAGGAAGATCTGAAGGAATTCCGGACCTATTTTGAAAAGCGGTTCCCCGACGTCCCCATGAATGATTACGTCAACGGCGTTTATGCACTCGATGAGGCATCGCGGGAACAGTGGGAGGCCATCGAGGACTTCCCGCCCTACGAGATCGATATCTCCGCGGGCAAGGAGATGTTCAACACCCCGTTCAAGAACGGCAAGACCTACGCCAGCTGTTTCGAGAACGACGGCAAGGGCATCCGTCAGAACTATCCCTACTTCGACACCAAGAGCGGTGAGGTCGTCACCCTGGAAGGCGCCATCAACGCCTGCCGCGTGAAGAACGGCGAGGAACCGCTGGGCTGGAAAAAGGGCAAGATCGCCCAGATCTCCGCCTACATGGCCTATACCTCGCGTGGCAATGAGATCGACATCGAGATCCCCGATGACGAACGCGCCATGGAGGCCTACGAGCGCGGCAAGGCGCATTTCTATGCCAAGCGTGGCCAGCTCAACATGGCCTGCGCCGACTGCCACGTCTACAACGCCGGCAGGAACGTCCGTGCCGATCTGCTGAGCCCGGCCCTGGGCCATGTGACGCACTTCCCGGTGTACCGCTCCAAGTGGGGCGAGCTCGGCACCCTGCACCGTCGCTACGGCGGCTGCAACAAGCAGGTCCGCGCCAAGCCGTTCCCGGCACAGAGCGACGAGTACAAGGCCCTGGAGTACTTCCACACCTACATGAGCAATGGTCTGGAAGTCAATGGTCCCGGTGCCCGCAAGTAAGCTGATAACCTGATCAGCCAATCAGCCCGGTTTGGTTCGCCAAACCGGGTTTTTTGTTTAAAATTGAATCATCCTGATGGAATAACCCGTCGGCCGGGCACGTCCACTCTGGAACGCCCCCTGTAGCTGTAGAAACGGCGGGCTGCGACACCGTACCTGCCTCGCGCCGGTCTACCCTTTTCCACCTTGTACACTGGAGGTTATCGATGAGTCTGTCACGCCGCGAATTCCTGCAGATGCTGGCCATCGCCGGCATGTCGGGGATCCATCTGTCCGGCTGCGAATCCGGATCGTCCACCCAGAAGCAGCCCGGGGGCGTGAAACCGAACGCGGCATCCAGCGACCTGTACGACATCCCCGCCTTCGGCAATGTCTCGGTGATGCACTACACGGACTGCCACGCCCAGCTGCTGCCGATCTATTTCCGCGAACCCAGCATCAACCTCGGCATCGGTGACATGCGGGGGCGTCCGCCGCACCTGGTGGGCGAGAAATTCCTGGAGTACTACGGCATCAAGCCCGGGACCCCCGAGGCCCATGCCTTCACCTATCTGAACTTCGAGGAAGCCGCCCGCACCTTCGGCAAGGTCGGCGGCTTCGCTCACCTGTCCACCCTGGTCAAGCGCATCCGCGCCCAGCGCCCCGGCTCCCTGCTGCTCGACGGCGGCGACACCTGGCAGGGCTCGGCTACCTCGCTGTGGACCAACGCCCAGGACATGGTCGACGCCCAGCTGCTGCTCGGCGTGGACATCATGACCCCGCACTGGGAAATGACCTACGGCGCCGAGCGCGTCATGGAGATCATCGAGAACGATTTCCAGGGCAGAATCGAATTCCTCGCCCAGAACGTGGTGGACAACGACTGGGGCGACCCCATCTTCAAGCCCTACTCGATCCGCGAGATCAACGGCGTGCCGACCGCCATCATCGGCCAGGCCTTCCCCTACACCCCGATCGCCAACCCCGGCTACATGATCCCCGACTGGAGCTTCGGCATCCGCGACGAGCGCATGCAGCAGATGGTGGATCAGGCCCGCGGCGAGGGCGCCCAGGTGGTGATCGTGCTCTCCCACAACGGCGCCGACGTGGACATCAAGATGGCCTCGCAGGTGCGCGGTATCGACGCCATCATGGGCGGCCACACCCACGACGCCATGCCGCAGCCGCTGGTGGTCAGCAACAGCGGCGGCCAGACCCTGGTCACCAACGCCGGCTCCAACAGCAAGTTCCTCGGCGTGCTGGACCTGGATGTGAAGAACGGCAAGGTGCGCGACTTCAAGTATCACCTGCTGCCGGTCTTCTCCAACCTGCTGGAGGCCGACGCCGAGATGAGCGCCCATATCGAAGCGGTACGCGCGCCCTACAAGGACAAGCTGGCAGAGGAACTGGCCGTCACCGATACCACCCTGTACCGGCGCGGTAACTTCAACGGCACCTTCGACCAGCTGATCTGCGACGCCATGATCGAGGAGATGGGCGCGGAGATCGCCTTCTCGCCCGGCTTCCGCTGGGGCACCAGCCTGCTGCCCGGCCAGCCCATCACCTTTGAGGACCTGATGACGCAGACCGCGCTGACCTATCCCTCGACCACGCTCAACAACATGACCGGCGAGCGGATCAAGGTCATCCTGGAAGACGTGGCCGACAACATCTTCAACAAGGATCCCTACTATCAGCAGGGCGGCGACATGGTCCGCGTCGGCGGTCTGAAGTACAGCATCGACCCCACCGCCACCATCGGCAACCGCATCTCCGACATGGAGCTCAACGGCAAGCCGATCGATCCGGACAAGGAGTACGCGGTGGCCGGCTGGGCCAATGTCAGCGAGCCGCTGGACACCCGACCGATCTGGGACGTGGTGGCGACCTACCTGCGCAATCAGAAGACGGTCAGTGTCACCGAGCTGAACACGCCGAAACTGAAGAACGTGGCCGGCAACCCCGGACTGGCGAAGACCTTCCAGCAGTAAGCCGCAGGGCTTCTTCACGCACCGCAAACGGCCGCATCCGCGGCCGTTTTTTTATGTGCGGCAGTGACAGGCTGACATGCCCCTGCATGAAAAGCGGTTTTACGGCTGCTATCATCGGGGTCAGACAAGAATGGCACTTAGATAACCGTCATTGCGAGCGCAGCGTGGCAATCTCGTACTGCAGAATCAACCGGTTGGAGATTGCCACGTCACTTCGTTCCTCGCAATGACTGGCATGATTCGGGTTAACTAAGTGCCATTCGGGTCAGACAATGATTGTAAATGTGGAGATGGACATGCCCGGCTATCAGGTACTGGTGCGTTTGTCGCAGGCGCTGATTCTGAGCGGCGCACTCGCCGCTCCGGCCCTGGCCGAACCCGACGGCAGCCTGCAGAACCCCGGTTCTGCCGAGCGCCATCCCGACAACCGGCTGCCGCCCAATGCCATCGATACCGACACTCTGCCCCGCATCGTCATCGATGCTGACGCCCCGGACGACAGGCCCCTGCCCTATTACCAGCTGGCGCCCGACACCTATTTCCTCTATGGCAATATCGCTCAGGTCAACGAGCGCAACCGTGGCTTCAACGGCAACGCCGGCTTCGTGGTCACCACCGAAGGGGTAGTGGTCATCGACAGCCTGGGCACGCCGGAACTCGGCCATCGCCTGATCGCCACCATCCGCAGTGTCACCGACCGGCCGATCCGCTACCTCATCCTCACCCACAGCCATCCGGACCATGCCTACGGCGCCGCCGCCTTTCGCGAACTCGACGCTGAAGTCACTGTCATCGGCCATCCCGGCATCCTCGACTACCTCGGCACACCGGTGCTACAGGAATCGGCCGATTACCGCCGTGACATCCTGGGCGCGGACATGCGCGGCTTCGAGGGCGTTGCGCCCGATGTACTCATCGACCGACCCCGACTGGGCATTCCGTATTCACTCGAACTGGGAGATGAACGCTTCGATATCTACAATGCCGGCAAACACCACTCCTATGGTGATCTGGTGGTGCACCAGAGCGGAGAGGACATTCTGTGGATCTCGGATCTGGCCTTCAACCAGCGCACCACCTTCATGGGCGACGGCAACAGCATCCAGGCCCTCGAGGCGCAGGACTGGCTGCTGCAAACCTTCCCGCACGCCCGCCTGATGGTGCCTGGCCACGGCAGCGCCCAGACCCCGCCCTTCCCCATGGTCGAAAAGACCCGCGCCTACATTCAGCGCCTGCGTGACGAAATGGCCGCCGCCATCGACGACGGCCTCACCCTCAGCGAGGCGGTGGAGCAGTCGCATTTCACGGACTGGGCTGACGTACCCCTGTACGAGGAGAACCACAGGCGCAATGCCAATTTCGTCTATCTGGAAATGGAGATGGCGCTGTTCTGAGTCGCGTCTCAGGCGGTTTTCGCACAAATCGCCGCCAGCGTCGGCGTTCACAAGTCCACGGTCAGCCGGGAGATACGACGTAAGTCTGGCCTGAAGGGTTACCGGCCCAGGCAAACTCATGAACTGGCATTGAATCGCCGCCACACCAGGGCCGCATTGCGCACTACCAGCGAGGACCGGCGCTTGCTGGAGTGCCCGCTGCGCAAGGACTGAAGCCCCGAACAAATCAGCCTCCGGCTGGCCCATATGTGTTCAAGGCGAGGTCGGAGGAGGCATAACGGTATAGCCGGAATGGCAGGCGATGCACGTGTTCATCAGGTTGCTGAGTTGACGCAGGCTGTGCTCAGGGTCGCCCAGGGACTCGGCATCCAGGGCGATGGCATCCATTCCCTGGTGTACGGAAAAGCCCAGCTGCCTGAACTCCGCAGGCAGCTTGCGCAGTAGTCCCGCACGGATCTCCGGCGGGATGTTGCGAACCCCACCCATGCCCATGCGGCGTGCATGCTCGGCAACACGCTCCATGTCGCCATCGAGACCGGCCTCGGTGATGACCTGGACCGCGGCAAGAAGGTCGCGCATTTCGGCCAACACATAATCGCGCTCGGCGGGTTCGAGCAGCAGTCGCATCCGTCCGTCGCTCGAGGGGGTCTCTGCGACACGGCCTGGCAGCAACAGCAACGCCAGGACGCCCGCGAGCATGAGTGCCAGAATACCGGAGAGCAGTGGCCAGCCGAAACGTTGCACAAAGCTGCGATTGCCGTTCATCAGAAACTCCCTTTCCAGATGAGATGAAAGTTACGGCCCGGCTGCTTGATCTCATCTCCGGAAATGCCCTCGGTGAGATGCTCGTGATACCGCTTGTCATTGAGATTGGTCACCGCCAGACGCAGCGACTGCTCCCGCGCATATTCCCAGGTGACACCAACGTCCAGGGTGGTGAACCCGGGTGTGGGATCCTCGGTGGCGTTGCTGAAAGTGGTGGCGACCCGGTCCTGACGGCGCACCAGGCGCAAAACGGCATCGGCCGTCCAGCCGGCGTACAAGCGGCCATTCCAACCGAGCGAGACTTCGTCGGCCGGCATCTGGTACAGGGGCTCGTCGAGATCATCGTTTTCACCGCGCAGACGCGAGTAGCCCAGGGACAGCCAGTGGCCCGGCAGTGCCTGCCAGTGCAGTTCGGCCTCCAGCCCGGTGATAGTGACGCTGCCCAGATTGACCGTACGTTTTACGGGCCGGCCGCTCATGATCTGGTTGGTGGGCTGTCCGGTGATGTAATCATTGATGCGGTTATAGTAGGCGGAGAGATTATAGCTGAGAGCCCCATCAGCACCCTTGACGCCGATCTCGACCTGGTGGGCGATTTCCGGTTCGATACGCGGGTTGCCGACATGGAAAAATCCATCGCCCCGGGGAGAGGACTCGAAGCGTTCACGCATATCCCCGGCACGGAAGCCGCGCGACAGACTGGCATAGGGGCGCAGCAGTGGTGAAACGCGGTAGCTCGCGCCCAGGTTGCCGGAGATGGCACTGTCGCGACTGTCCAGGCCTGTGGTCACCCGCGGGTTACCCACCGCCGAGGCATCGCCTTCCACCTGATCGTAACGCAGGCCAGCGAGGACATTCAGATCACCGAACAGCATGTCATCCTGCACATAAAAGCCCAGCGCTTCAATGCGCCCATCCTGAAAGGGATCATTGCGTGCAAAGGGGAAGTCGGGTGGATTGGTCATGTCGCGCAGATCACGCTCCGGCGAGGCCTCCATGCGCCAGGCGTTTGCTCCGACGGAGATCAGGTGCGCCGGGTGAGCCAGCCAGTCTGCCCGCACATCCAGCCCATCGCTATCAAAGCTGACTTCGGTCTCGGCGAGGTTGAAGTCCTGCGGCTCGACAAAGGAGAAGATCCGGCGCTGCAACTCCTGCCGGTAGAGCCGTAAATCCAAATTTAGCGGTCGCTCACCCTCCCCCTCGAAACCATAGCCCACCTCGACCAGCCGCCGGCGGGTCTGAGGAGAATGGATGACCGACTGGTCGATCAGCGGATGCGGGTGTGGCTTGCTAGAACCGGGGAACCAGATATCCCGGTCTTCCTGCTGCTGCAGCGAGAAACGCAATTGCTGGGCTTCGTCCAGGCGGTAACGATACTGGCCGATATAGGCATCGGAGTCATAGCCGGTACGCGGGACCCTGCCCCCGGGGGAGTCGTAATCATCGATGCGTGCCAGCGAGACGCCCAGCATTACGGCATGATGGTCCTGAGAAGCATTCATCACGCCGGTACCTCGCAGTCCCTGATTAGCGCTTTCATAGGCGGCGCTGGCAGCGAAGTCATGGCCGGGCAGGAAGCGGGCCTGAGGCAGCAGCACATTGATGGCCTCGCCCAGCGCCCCCGTACCATAGAGCACCGAGGCCGGGCCCTTGACCACTTCTACACGCTCGGCCAGATCAAGTGACATGAACGAGGCGATCGCCCCGGCCGGTTGCGCTGAATTCAGCCGCATGCCGTCGACCAGCAGAACCACACTTTCCTTTTTCAGACCGCGGATGACCGGATTCTGACCGTGAGCGCTGTCGGAGGTGGCCGCCAGGCCTGGCCGGCCACGCACGGCTTCACCCAGGTTATCGGGATTGCGGCGCCGAATTTCCTCCCGATCGATGATCATGATAGACGCAGGGGTGTCGAGCACGCCGGATTCATAACCCTTGGCGGTAACAGACACCGCATCCAACGCGATGGGTCCCTCCTCAGCCAGCACCGGGGCTATCATCAAGGCAACAAAGGGAAACATCGACAGAATACTGCCCAGGGTTTCGATGCCAGAACGCTTGCACACAGGACAATCTCTCTTTGCTGAAGAATGATGATATTGTTATACGAATTATTATTATTCGCATGATTATTTGTATTTGATATAGATCAAAGTCATCGAACCGGGGAATGGCGCAGCGCGTAGGCTGGGTTGAGTGGAACGAAACCCAGCATCCCGCCGACCTGTGACAGACCGAGATTGCCGGAATTACGCCTCGGCTCCATCCCAACCGACGTGTGCGTACCCGGCCTCGAGCGTAGGCTGGTTTGAACGTCGCGATACCCGGCATCCGGTCCGGGCAACAAACCGCAGCGCCATTAGCGAAAGGGGGCGAGCCACCGCAGCCAGCCGGGCTGCCAGGCAAGGATGAACACCACGGCCATGGCGGTGAAACTGATCGCGATGGCCCACAGCAGGGCACCGAAGGCCGGGCCGTCGCGCAGCAGCGCAAGCACCAGGGCGGTGCCAAGCAGCGCCGCGCCTGCAGCGCGCAGCCACAGCATCTGCCGGCATCCGGGCAGTCTCAGGCCGACCGCCTGCCGCCAATGCCGGGCCTGGCTCAGCGCCAGCCAGGCCCAGCCAAGCCAACTGGCGCCGAGTAGCGTCGCCAGCAACACCGGTTCAGCCACGCCGCTGCTCCCGACCCGCCGTCGTGACCCGCCTGCCCGGTCGCAACCGCCGGGTCATCCAGGCCGCCAGCGCCGCGGCTGTCAGCAGCATCAGGTCGATACCCGCGACGGCCCCGTCACCCGCGGCCAGGGTGCGAAGCAGATGATCCCCGGTAGTGACGGCATTCAGGGCCACGGCCAGCAGGGCCAGGCCGGCAATGGCCAGGCTCTGCTCACGCCAGGCGCGGCCGCCGCGCCATGCGGCCTGTATCAGGGCGGCCAGCCAGGCCAGCAGGAATACCCATACCTCCAGGGCGGCGCGCTCGACGCCGGCCACGGTCGCTTCGCTCGGCAGCAGCCGGTTGGCAACAAAGAAGGCCAGGGTGGCGATCATAATGCCGGTCACCGACCCGATGGTCAGCCCCTCGACCAGACGCACCCCGCTGCGTCCCTGCCGGGCATGGCGACGGCGCCGGGCCTCCAGCCAGAAGATGAAGCCGGTGGCGATCATTACGCAGCCGGACAGGCCACCGAGAAAATACAGCCAGCGCAGCGGCCAGTGATCGAACTGAATGAAATGCATTCCGGCGATGAAGCGCTGGGCCCGCATCAGGGGCGCAGCCTCGAACCGGTGCAACAGCTCGCCGCTGACACCGTCGAAGTACAACTGATCGCGATTCATGCGCACCATCCGCGACGTGCTGCGGCGCAGCTCGACATAGGCATTGGCATCCCCCGGGTGCCAGATGCGCAGCTGGCCCGGACCGTCGCCCCCCCAGGCCGCCCGTGCGCGCGCCAGCATGGGTCCCAGTGGCGCCAGCTCGGCCGATTCGCCACTGGCCGGCCGTCGGTAGCGGCCGAAGCCCTCTTCGACGAAGGTGGCGTTGGGCGCGCTTGCCTCGCTGTAGGCCAGGGTCGCGGCCTGTGGGAAATAGATATTGAAGAAGATGATCAGGCCCGACAGGGTCACCACGAAGTGAAACGGCAGCGCCAGCACGCCTGTGAGATTGTGCAGATCGAGGTTGGCGCGCTGCAGCCGCTTGCGCGGGCGGAATACGAAGAACTCGCCGATCAGCTTACGGTGGATCACCACACCGCTGACCAGCAGCGCCAGCATCGCCATGCCGGCCAGACCCACCAGCCAGTAGCCGAGATCGTTCCATTTCAGGTGCAGCGAGTAATGAAAGGGAAAGAAGAAGCCGGAACCGGCCAGCGTGTCCAGTGTGGCCAGGGGCCGGCCGGTGCGGGGATCCAGATCGCGGAATACCAGCTCACCGGCGGCATCGGTATAGAACAGGCGCAGCTGTGCCGCCCGTTCGGACGGCAGCATGAAGCGCAAGTTGGGCGCGTCAGGCGCGATGCGCCGGGCCGTGGCCAGGGCCGGCTCCAGCGCGACAGTATCGGCGGGCGCCAGCCGGGTGGCCGGCATCATCCAGCGGTCGATCTCCTTGTCGAACACACTCAACGTGCCGGTCCAGAAGATAGCCAGCAGCAGGGCACCCAGCACCAGGCCGGCCCAGGTGTGCAGCCAGCGCATGGATTCGCGGAAGGAACGGTGCATCATTCAATCAGGCGGAATGCAGCAGCACCATGACCAGGGCCGCGATGCCGCCGCCCCCCAGCACCAGCCACAACCTGGGCAGCCGGCGCTCGGCGAAGGCCCAGAGCAGGACCAGCAGGTAGACGACAAACCCCAGCATGGCCGACAGCACCACAGCCTCGCTGCGCGCCAGCAGGCCGCTGAGCGCCCGGGCCAGCAGCATGGTGAGCAGCACGCTCAGGCCGTAGCCGCCGGCAAGTGCAAGGCCGATCTGCTGGGCGAAGACGAGACCCTGTTTCATTCTGCGGTTCATGCGCACTGTGTAGCATCCGATGGTTTTCCATGCCGTCATCCCGGCGCAGGCCGGGATCCAGGAGGGTTGACCGCCCGGATTCCGTCCGACAGCGAGGTCGCATCAAGACTCCCTGGGCCAATTCCCTGCCTCGCTGTCCTGATGCTGCCAGCCGCGTTCAGAAATCGAGCTCGTAGCTCAGGGTGAAGGTGCGCCCGCGGCCGGCGAAGTACTGGTTGTCGCCGTCGCGTGCGGTCTGCGAGTAATAGGAGATGTACTCCTCGTTCAGCAGATTCTCGATGCCCAGGCTGGCCCGGCCTACCGGCAGGCGGTAGCTGAGCGAGGCGTCGACCAGGTCATAGCCGTTGAACTCGCGCAGGTTGGCGTTGGTCTGGTCGCTGAAGGTATTGTCGAAGTAATGGCTGAGCTGCACGTGGCTGGACATGCGGTCGTTCCAGTCCGCGCGCCACTTGAGCGTAAGACGCTCGGGCGCGACATTGAACCCGGTCAGGTCGGTGTCGACCTCGCCATCGCCGTCGGTGTCGGATTTGCCTTCGTTATAGCTGTAGATCAAATCCAGGCTGTGGGCCTCGTTGACCCGCAGGCTGCCGCTGACGTCGACGCCCTGGATCTCCACCTTCTCGCGCTTGCCAACGAAGGTCGTGCCCACCTGGGTCAGGCGCTCGCCGAAATCGGAGTCCGATTCGTAGTAGCTGATCTCCAGATCGAAGCGCTCGCCGCTCAGACGGGTGCCGATCTCGCGGTTGTCGGTCACGATCGGCTGCAGCTTCACCAGGGTATCCACGTCCTGACCCGGCGTGCTGATGCCGCGCAGCGCCCGGCCGACATCCGGGATGCCGAAGCCTTCGGAATAATTGGCGAACAGCTGGATCCTGTCCGTCGCCTGATACACCACGCCGAGGTTGTACAGCGGCTCCTTGAAGTCGGGACTGCCGCCATCGACCTGGACCAGGTCCTGGGTGACGTTGCTGCGGTCGATGGTGCTGTAATCGTCGACATCGAGTTTCGCGTATTCGTAGCGGGCTCCCGTGTGCAGTGACAACCCGTCCATGACCCGGATATTGCCCTGCACGAAGGCGGCGGCGTTGTGCAGGACCGATTCGGGCACATAGGTGCGCCCGGTCTGCGCCAGCACCTGTTTGGTGGTGTCCTGGAGCAGGTCGATGCCGGTGGTGAGCTTGAGACGGTCATCGAACAGGCCGGCGCGGGTCAGGGTGAACTTGCCGCCCAGCTTGTCCGACTCGGTGCGGGTCTGGTCGAGTTGGCTGTTGCCCATGGCATCCGTGTAGGGGAAGGCCGTCGGGTGGGTGCCGAACTGGGCGCGAAAGCGCTGATAGTAGAGCTGCGCCTTGAGCTGGTTGTCGCGCCAGTCTAGGTGCTTGTAGGAAAGGTTTGCCGTGGTTGCCTCGTTGAAGGGGGCGTCGTTCGGCGGGGTGGCCTCGCGCGAGGTGGTGGGGATGCCCCGGGTGCGGTCGCCGGCCACGGCGATATAGTCGTGATTGCTCTCCAGTTCGAAGCGGTTGAGGGAGAATTCCAGATTCTGGTTGTCGTCCAGCCAGTAGCCGACCTTGCCGAACAGATCAAAGCTGGTGGAGTCCTGGATCTCGCCCGAGATCTCGTCGATGCCGACGGTGCGGTCCTCGCCGTCGTAGAAGATGCCGCGCTCCTGCACCGAGGCCGCGGCCAGATAGTCCCAGTCGCCGCGCAGGCCGCTGACCTGGTAGTCCAGCTTGTAGCCCAGGCCCTCGGAGTGGAACTCGTTGTCGGCGGTCATGCGTACGGCGGCGTGCTGGTTGAGCTCACCGGCCTCGGCCCGCTTGGTCACATAGTTGATGATGCCGCCGGTCGCGCCCAGGCCATGCTCGGCGCTGGCACCGTGGATCACCTCGATGCGCTCGACCATGCTGAGATCGATGGTGTAGCCGTCGCGGGCGCTGTCGCGCAGCGGATTGGACTGGGGCACGCCGTCGATCAGGATCAGGGCATCGCGGCCGCGGAAGGTCTCGCCGGAATTGGTCAGCTTCTGCCGCCCCGGGGTATAGCCGGGGATCAGGTTGCTGAGGATCTGGCCGCGATTGGTGCTGTGCTGCAACTGCTCCTCGATCTGCTCGCGGCCGATGACGGTGATCTTCTGCGGCGTCTCCCCCTTGACACTGTTGCCGCGGGTGGCGGTCACCGCAATGGTGGACAGTTGCATCGCGCCCGCGCCGGATGCCGGCTGCAGCATCACCGTATCGGCATCGGTAAAGCGGAACTCCAGGCCGCTGCCGGCCAGCAGCTGGCGCAGGGCCTGCTCACGGCTGTATTCACCGTGCAGCCCGGGGCTGCGCTTGCCGGCGGTCAGGCTGGCATCGCTGGACAGCAGCAGCCCGGCCTCGGCGGCGAAGCGGCTCAGTGCCGTGCCCAGCGGGCCGGCCGGGATAGCGTAGCGCTGGGTGGCCTGATACTGGGCACCGGCTGCGTCGGGCGACGCGGCCAGGACGGCCGGGGACAGCGGGATCAGGGCAAGGCTGACGGCCAGGGCCAGCGGGCGGCTGCGGCGGTTGAGCGTTTGCATGCGGGACTCCTTGATTCGAATTGCGTTCTGAGAGGGTGGTTTTCCTCTCTGCCCCGCGAGCCGGAAAAAGGGGAACCGCATCGCAATGACACATGCTTAAGGTCATTGCGAGGAACGAAGTGACGCGGCAATCTCTGACCGGCTGATTTTGCGGTATGAGATTGCCACGCTTCGCTCGCAATGACAGCTGAGCAAGCGCCATCCGAACCGGATCGTGATTTTTTCTTGAGTAGGCATTGCACGCGCATTGAACTGTCTCAGCGCGCCTGTACGCTGACCCACCAGGGGGTGATGCGCGTCACCCGGACCGGCAGGCTGGCCTCCAGGGCCGCGAGAACGCGGTCGGTATCCTCCAGTGGATAGGCGCCGACCAGTTTCAGGTCGGCAACCCCGGCATCGCAGCGGATCACGCCCACCCGATAGCGCTCCAGTTCGGCGAGAAACGCGCCCAGCGCCAGGTTATCCGCCACCAGCATGCCGCGGGGCCAGGCCGCGTCCTGCGATGTCAGCGGCGTGCTCGCCGACACCTGCCGGCGGGTGAAGGTCCGCACCCGGCCGGCCGCGATCTCACTGGTCCCGGCGCCCTGCCGGGGTGTGACCGCGACCCGTCCGGCGCTCACCGCGACCCGGGCCCGGTGTTCCTCCAGCCGCACGCTGAAGCGGGTGCCCAGGGGCGACGCTGGGCCGTACGGTGTGTCGATGCGCAGCGGCCGCGGATCGGCGGCGGTCGCGAGATGGACCTCGCCGGCCAGCAGTTCCAGCCGGCGTAGCGCCGGGGTGTAATCCAGATGCACGGCCGTGTCGGTGTTGAGCCAGAGCCGGCTGCCATCGGGGAGTTCGATTTCGCGGATCTCGCCGGTGGCGGTGTGCAGCCGGGTCAGTCCCGCCGTCGGCGCCATCTGCCGCCAGGCCAGCCAGCCCACCGGTGCCACCAGGCCCAGCCCGACCACCCCCTTGAGGAAGCGGCGCCGACTGCGACCGGCCGCTTGCAGCGCCTGACGCGCCGGCTGCGCGGGCAGGCTGCGGAACTGGTGGTCGATGCGCTCCACCCGCGCCCAGGCCTGGCGATGCGCCGCACTCGCCTGCAGCCACTGCCGCCAGCGCTCGCGTTCAGTGGCGCTGACTTCCTCGCCCTGCAGACAGGCAAACCATTCGGCGGCCTGCTCCAGGGCGTCCATCGGGTCCACGCTGCTGCCTGCATGGCGTTGTGTCATGCCGCCAGATCCAGATCCGCCTGCAGGCATTGCAGCATGGCCCGGGCTATGTACTTCTTGACCATACGCTCACTGACCCCGAACTCGGCGGCGATGTCGGCATAGCGCACGCCCTCCAGCCGGGACAACAGAAAGGCCTGGCGGACCTGCTCCGGCAGGTCCCGCAGGGCGGCATCCAGGCGATACAGGGTCTCCACAATGAGGTGATGCACCTCCGGCGAGGGCGCGAGCGCTTCCGGCTGCCGGCTCAGGGCGTCGAGATAGGCCTGTTCGATGTCACGCCGGCGCCAGTGGTTGGCCAGCAGCCCCTGGGCGATGCGGGTCAGATAGGCCCGCGGCGAATCGATCCGGCTCAGGTCCTCGTCGCGGCTGAGCAGCCGCAGGAAGGTATCCTGCGCCAGGTCAGCCGCGGTCTCGGAGCAGCCTGCTCGCCGACGCAACAGCTGCTGCAGCCAACTGTGATGCTGACGGTAGAAGTCCGCCAGATGCTGTTCGTAAGTCCATGACATGGCGCTGGTATCAGGTGTTGCCTATGACATTCCCAGCAGACTATACAATAAAAATAATCTAAATGATAATCGTTATTGTTAGTAGAAAGAGCGGGCAGCAGGACGGCAGCCGCCCCACCCGTCACATGGCCGTGCTGAAGGCCTGGCTGGAGCGCCACAAGGTACAGCTCTGCCGAGATGCAGCAGGAGCCACCTGAACTGATGGCAACTGCCGCTCCCGGCACTGACCGCAGCAACGCCGGCATGCACCCGATCAGGACCCGGTCGTCCGGATATCCTGTCCCTGCATCCGCCTGAGTTGCCTGGCGGCCGTGACCATGTTGCGCAGCGAATCCTCCACCTCGGGCCAGCCGCGCGTCTTGAGCCCACAGTCGGGGTTCACCCACAGACGTGCGGCGGGGATGCGCTGCGCCGCCTTGCGCATCAACTCGACCATCTGCGTCACCTCCGGACGGTTCGGAGAATGGATATCGTAGACCCCGGGGCCGATCTCGTTCGGGTAATCGAAGTCGTGGAAGGCATCCAGCAGTTCCATATCGGAGCGCGCCGTCTCGATGGTGATCACGTCAGCATCCAGATCCGCGATGGCCTCGATGATGTCGTTGAACTCCGAATAGCACATATGGGTATGGATCTGGGTTTCGTCCCGCACGCCGCTGGCGGCGATGCGGAAGCAGCGGGCCGCCCAGGCCAGGTAGCCCGTCCAGTCATCGCGGCGCAGCGGCAGACCTTCGCGCAGAGCCGGCTCGTCGATCTGGATGACGCCGATGCCCGCGGCTTCGAGATCGGTGACCTCGTCACGCAGCGCCAGTGCGACCTGCAGGCAGGTCTCCTCGCGCGGCTGATCATCACGCACGAAGGCCCATTGCAACATGGTCACCGGCCCGGTCAGCATCCCCTTCATGGGCTTGTCGGTCAGCGCCTGGGCGTAGCGCGCCCACTCCACGGTCATGGGGTGAGGGCGCACCACGTCGCCGAACAGGATCGGCGGCTTCACGCAGCGTGAGCCATAGGACTGCACCCAGCCATAGCGGGTGAAGGCATAGCCTTCGAGTTGCTCACCGAAGTACTCGACCATGTCGTTGCGCTCGGCCTCGCCATGCACCAGGACATCCAGGCCATAGTCCTCCTGCTGTCTGACCGCATAGGCGATCTGCTCGCGCATCTTGTCGTCGTAGGCCTGCGCGGTGATACGCCCGGCCTTGAAATCGCGCCGTGCGGCGCGGATCTCGTCCGTTTGCGGGAAGGAACCAATGGTCGTGGTCGGAAAGGCCGGCAGGTTAAGTCGCTGATGCTGCACCCTGGCGCGTTCGCTGTAGGGGTGCTGGCGCTGAGACATGCGAGCGTCGACGCGCGCCATCCGCTCGCGCACCTCGGGCCGGTGCAGTCGCTGCGACCGCGCCCGGGAGTGGACCGCCGCATCGCTGGCCTGCAGGGCGGCCACGGCGGCCTCGCGACCACGGTCCAGGGCCTGTTTGAGCGCGCTGACCTCCTCGACCTTCTGCGTGGCGAAGGCCAGCCAGGACCGCAGTTCGGCATCCAGCCTGTCTTCCTGCCCCAGGTCCACCGGCACGTGCAGCAGCGAGCATGAAGGCGCGATCCACAGACGCTCGCCCAATGCCTCCCGCAGCGGCTCGAGGCGATCGAGCGCGGCGCTGAGATCGGTGCGCCAGATGTTGCGGCCGTCGACGCTGCCCACGGAGAGCACCTTGTGCGGCGCCAGCCAGTCGGCCACGGCAGCGACCTGTTCCGGGGCGCGCACGGCGTCGATGTGCAGGCCGGCGACGGGCAGGTTGGCAGCCAGACACAGGTTGTCCTGCAATGCACCGAAATAGGTGGTGAGCAGCAGCTTCACCGGAGCGCTCTGCAATCGATGATAGGTCGATTCGAAGGCCTTGTGCCAGGCGGCGGGCAGGTCCAGGGTCAGGATCGGCTCGTCGATCTGCACCCAGTCGGCGCCGAGCCCGGCCAGCCGCTCCAGCACCTCACCGTAGACGGGCAGCAACTGCTCGAGCAGCGCCAGGGGCGCCGCGCGGGTGTCCCGCGACTTCCCCAGCCACAGAAAACTCAGGGGCCCCAGCAGCACCGGCTTGACGGGGATGCCCAATGCCCCGGCCTCCTCGACCTGTTCGAACAGGTGCTCCGAGGACAGGGCGAAACGCGTATCGGTCTCGAATTCCGGGACCAGGTAGTGATAGTTGGTGTCGAACCACTTGGTCATTTCGCAGGCCGCGGCCGGTGTGCCGGTCGGGGCGCGGCCCCGGGCCATGCGAAACATCGTATCCAGATCGACCGGACCGCCCGCATGCCCGAAGCGGCGCGGCACGACGCCGAACATCACGGCATGGTCCAGGACCTGGTCATAGAGCGAGAAGTCGCCCACGGGAATGAGGTCCAGACCGGCCGCCTGCTGGAGCTTCCAGTGCCGCTCGCGCAGTTCGCGCCCGGTCCTGAGCAGAGTGTCGCGATCGATCTCGCCGCGCCAGTACTGTTCGGTGGCGAATTTCAGTTCGCGCCGATGGCCGATACGGGGAAAACCGAGATTATGCGTCGTGGTCATGGTGTCTTCTGCCTCTTGTTCTGAATGAGGCCGCGGAGTATGGTGCCCGACACTTAAATGAATCAATCTCAATATTTTCATTATTTAATTGAATTTTATTCATGACGATCGAGATCCGGCACCTCCGCACCCTCGCCGCCCTCGCGGCCAGCGGCAGCCTGGCGCAGGCGGCGGAGCGAGTGCATCTGACCCAGTCGGCACTGTCTCACCAGCTTCGCACCCTGGAGGATCACTACGGGGTGACGCTGCTCCATCGCGGCAGTCGGCCGATCCGCCTCACTCCGGCCGGCGAACGTGTGCTCGCGCTCGCGCAGGAAGTCCTGCCGGCGCTGGAGCAGGTCGAACACAGTCTGCTGGGAATCGCTGCCGGCCGAGTCGGCCGCCTCTATGTCACCATCGAATGCCATGCCTGCTTCGACTGGCTGCTGCCACTGCTGGAGGACTTCCGCCAGCGCTGGCCGGAAGTCGAGATCGACATCCGCACGCCGGACCACTTCGATGCCCTGCCCGCACTGATCGATGGCGACATCGACCTGGTCATCACCTCCGACCCCATCGAGCGGCCGAGGCTGGAGTTCCAGCCGTTGTTCGACTATCGCGCCCTCCTGGCCATGCCGACCGACCATCCGCTGGTTGAACGCGACTGGATCCGCCCGCAGGACCTGGCCGACCAGGCACTCATCACCTACCCCGTCCCGCAGCAGCGGCTGGATATCTTCACCCACTTCCTCGATCCGGCCGGTGTGACGCCGGCGCAGGTCCGCCAATGCGAACTGACCGCCGTCCTGTTGCAGTTGGTGGCCAGCCGCCGCGGCCTGGCTGCGCTGCCCGACTGGGTCCTGCGCCCGGCTCTGGAAGCCGATCGCCTGGCGGCCCGGCCGCTGGGCCCGCAAGGCATGGGCGGGCGCATGTACGCGGCCGTGCGGACCACCGAGGCCGAACTACCCTGGCTGGCAGACTTCATCGCCCTGGCGACGGCGGCCGAAAGATAGATCGCCACCCGCTTGAACCCCGCCCGATTATCTCCTATATTGGGCTTCACCTCCGGTGCGACCACTAGATATTGTGGTTGCGGCAACAGGGAACCCGGTGAGAATCCGGGGCTGTCGCGCAGCGGTATGGGGGAACGACGCCACAGGTGCAGCACGCACAGGCACTGTCCTTCGGGATGGGAAGCCGTGGCACAGGTGAACGGCAACCGCCGTTCGAGCCCCCGAGCCCGAATACCTGCCGGAGTGGATTCCACACGAATCCATGCACCCGGGTCTCGCGCCAAGGCCTCAGGGTGGCAGAGCCGCCAGATTTCCCGATCCCGGCCCGCCAGCCTCGCCCGCGCGTCTCCCGCTGTCATCGACACACTGCCACCACGCAGAGAGGGGGAGAGCATGCTGACAACCACCACCGCAACCGAATCGCCGACGCCGGCGGCCGCCCGGCGGCCGGAACCGGAACCGCCGACGCCAACCGGCTACCGCGTCATCCGCCGCAATGGCAAGGTCACCGCCTTCGACCGCAGCAAGATCGCCATTGCCATGACCAAGGCCTTCCTGGCCGTGGAAGGCGGCACCGCCGCGGCCTCCAGCCGGGTCCACGAGACCGTCGAGCAACTGACCGACCAGGTCATCGACGCGCTGTTCGGACGCGTGCCGGGCAGCGGCACCGTCCACATCGAGGACATCCAGGATCAGGTCGAACTGGCGCTGATGCGCGCCAGCGAGCACAAGACCGCCCGTGCCTATGTCCTGTACCGCCATCAGCAGGCCGAAAGACGCGCCGCCGGGCGCGCAGCGAGCGCGGGCCGGCCGGCCGAGGACGAGGCCGTACTCACGGTTACGCTCGATGACGGCAGCACCCGGCCGCTCGACCTGGCCCACATCGAAACCCTGATCGAGGAGGCGACCGCCGGGCTCACGGACGTGGACGCGGCCGCGGTGTTGCAGGAAGCCCGGCGCAACCTCTTCGACGGCATGCATGAGCGGGATGTCGGCCAGGCACTGGTCATGGCCGGGCGCATGATGATCGATCGCGAAGCCGACTACAGCCACGTCGCCGCCCGCCTGCTGCTCGACAACCTGCGGCGTGAGGCACTGGGCTTTGTAGGCGGCGGCAGCGCCCGGGTCACCCAGGCGGAAATGGCCACGCGCTATCCCGACTACTTCAAGGCCTGCATCCACCGCGGGGCGGAACTGGAACTGCTCGACAGCGAACTGACCCGCTTCGACCTGGATCGGCTCGGCGCCGCGCTCAAGCCCGAGCGCGATCTGCAGTTCACATATCTGGGTCTGCAGACCCTCTATGACCGCTACTTCATACACCATGACAAGACCCGCTTCGAACTGCCGCAGGCGTTTTTCATGCGTGTGGCCATGGGCCTGGCCAGCAACGAGATCGAGCGCGAGGCGCGGGCGATCGAGTTCTATGATCTGCTTTCCAGCTTCGACTTCATGAGCAGCACCCCGACCCTGTTCAACTCCGGCACCCTGCGCCCGCAGCTCTCCTCCTGCTATCTCACCACCCTTCCCGACAACCTCGACGGTATCTATTCCGGCATCCGCGACAATGCACTGCTGTCCAAGTTCGCCGGCGGTCTGGGCAACGACTGGACGCGGGTGCGCGGCATGGATGCCCACATCAAGGGCACCAACGGCAAGAGCCAGGGCGTGGTGCCATTCCTGAAAGTCGCCAACGACACCGCGGTGGCGGTCAACCAGGGCGGCAAGCGCAAGGGGGCCGTATGCGCCTATCTGGAGACCTGGCACATCGACATCGAGGATTTCCTGGAACTGCGCAAGAACACCGGCGACGAGCGCCGCCGCACCCATGACATGAATACCGCCAACTGGATCCCCGACCTGTTCATGAAACGGGTGGCCGAGGCGGCCGAGTGGACGCTTTTCTCACCCGACGAGGTGACCGATCTGCACGATCTCACCGGCCGGGAATTCGAACAGCGCTACACGGAATACGAAGCGAAGGCCGCGCGCGGCGAGATCCGTGTCTCGCGCCGGGTCCAAGCTGTGGAATTGTGGCGCAAGATGCTGTCCATGCTGTTCGAGACCGGTCATCCGTGGATGACCTTCAAGGACCCCTGCAACCTGCGCTCGCCGCAGCAGCATGTCGGCGTCGTGCATTCCTCCAACCTGTGCACCGAGATCACACTGAACACCTCGGATGACGAGATCGCGGTATGCAATCTCGGCTCCATCAACCTCGCGCGCCACGTCGGCGCCGACGGCCTGGATCCGGACAAGCTCGAACGCACCATCGGCACCGCCATGCGCATGCTCGACAACGTCATCGACTACAACTACTACTCGGTCCCGCAGGCGCGACGCGCCAATCTGCGCCACCGCCCGGTCGGGCTCGGCCTGATGGGGTTTCAGGATGCCCTGTATCAGCTCGACATCCCCTATGCCTCGATGGAGGCGGTGGAGTTTGCCGACCGCTCCATGGAAGCGGTGTCCTTTCATGCCATCAAGGCCTCGACCGACCTGGCCGAAGAGCGCGGCCGCTACCCGAGCTTCGACGGCTCGCTGTGGAGCCGGGGCATACTGCCCATCGACTCCCTCGCCCTGCTGGAGGAGGGACGCGACGGCTATCTGGATGTGGACCGCGAGTACACGCTGGACTGGGACAGCCTGCGCGAACGCGTCCGTCGCGTGGGCATGCGCAACTCCAATACCATGGCCATCGCCCCGACGGCGACCATCTCCAACATCTGCGGCGTGGGGCAGTCGATCGAGCCGACCTATCAGAACCTGTTCGTGAAATCCAACCTCTCGGGCGAGTTCACCGTCATCAACACCTACCTGGTGCGCGATCTCAAGGCGCACGGCCTGTGGGACGAGGTGATGGTCAACGACCTCAAGTACTACGACGGTTCGGTGCAGAAGATCGGCCGCATCCCGGAGGCGCTCAAGGCAAAGTACCTGAGCGCCTTCGAGATCGATCCGCGCTGGCTGGTCGAGGCTGCCGCCCGTCGGCAGAAATGGATCGACCAGGCCCAGAGCCTGAATCTGTACCTGGCCGAGCCCTCGGGACGCAAGCTCGACAACCTCTACAAGCTGGCCTGGGTGCGCGGGCTGAAGACCACCTACTACCTGCGTTCCATGGGGGCGACCGGGGTGGAGAAGCACGGCGCGGCGCCGGTCAGCGGCAGCATCACGGCAGCAGGCAGCACCGGCGCCGAAACCGCCAGCGCCTGTTCGATCCTCGACCCCGACTGCGAGGCCTGTCAGTAGGCGGGGAAACCCGCGCTCATCTCTGCCCGGCGCCATTGCGAGCGGCACGCTGCGCGCCTCGCAATGACGCAACATCACATTACGCAATTGCCCGAAAGAGGAGAACACGATGCTCAACTGGGACGACCCGCTCACTCAGGCTGGCCCGCAACACACGCCGCCGACCCAACCCGGCAAATTCAATCCTCAACCGGGATCGGCACACCCCGCCGGCACGGCGTCGGATGCGCATCCCGCCCCCGTCGAAGGTGCGCATGCGCGCACTACCGACACGGCCCTGCCCGGCATCACCCCCAGCGACCTCAAGCCGATCAATCCGGAAGACAAGCGCGTCATCAACGGCCACACCGACATCAATCAGCTGGCGCCGTTCAAGTACCCCTGGGCCTGGGACTATTTCATCAATGCCAACAAGAATCACTGGACACCGCTGGATATCGGCATGGCGCAGGACGTGCACGATTACCACTATTCCCTGACCTCGGAAGAGCGCCACGTCTACGAGAATGTTCTGGCCTACCTGACCACTTCCGATATCCTGGCCATGCGCAACATCGGCCTGGCGGTGATGGAGAAGATGTCGGCGCCGGAGTTGCAGATCTACCAGGCCCGCCAGGTGTACGAGGAATCCCTGCACACCTGGACCTATCAGCACTGCATCGAGTCGATCGGCCTGAACCAGGGCGAGATCTACAATCGCTATCGCGTCATCCCCGAGCTCAACCACAAGATCCGTATCGCCAATCAGCGCCTGGACACCGTGATGCGGCCCGATATCGATCTGCGCGAGCCGCAGGCCCTGAACGACTTCGTCATGGCCTATGTGTTCTTCGCCGCGGTGTTCGAGGGCACCTGGTTCTACAACGGTTTCACGCCGGTGTTTGCCCTGCAGCGACGCGGCCTGATGAAAGGCACGGCGGAGCAGCTGCAATACATCATGCGCGACGAGGTCCTGCACGCCTCCTTCGGCCTGCGCGTGGTCAAGCAGATCCTGCATGAAGAAAACATCCGACTCGATCCGCAGGCGGTGCGCGAGATGTGGGACGAGGCCGAGGCCGCCGAAACCGCCTATGCCCGGTTCCTGCTGCCCGAGCCCATCCTCGGTTATTCCGCCGACGCGCACATCGAGCAGTTCCGCTTCATCGCCAATCGCCGCGCCCGCAAGCTGGATCTGGACGACCCCTTCCCGGGCGCGGAAAACGCCCTGCCCTGGCTCGACGAGCAGGCCAATCTGCGCAAGGAGAAAAACTTCTTCGAGACCCGGGTCACGGAATACCAGACCGGCGGCGCCCTGAACTGGGACTGACGGTCTACGCCTGTCCCATGGCGGTGGCAGACGGATGTCTGCGACACCGGGCCGAATGAACCGCTAGGCGTACAACCGGCTGTACAGTCCACCCGCTTCGATCAACTCCCCGTGCCGGCCCTGCTCCACGATGCGGCCGGCCTCGAACACCAGCACGCGGTCGGCGCGGCGCACCGCGCTCAAGCGGTGGGCGATGATGAGCACGGTGCGTCCGGCCAGGAATTCCTCCAGGTCGTCGAGCAGCCGGGCTTCGGTCTCGGTATCGAGCGCGGAGGTGGCCTCGTCCAGGATCACCAGCTGCGGATCGCCCAACAGCATGCGGGCAATGGCCAGGCGCTGACGCTGGCCGCCCGACAGGCGCAGGCCCTGGCGGCCCAGTTCGGCATCGAGCCCGCCCGGCAGCTCCCGTACCACCTCCGCCAGCTGCGCCCGCTCCAGTGCCTGCCACAGCTGCGCATCGTCATACTCGCGCCCGAAGGTGAGATTACCGCGCACGCTGTCGTTGAAGATGGCCGGGTGCTGCAGCACGGTGGCGACATGCTCGCGTACGACATCCAGGCCGATATCGGCGACCGGCACATTGTCGAAGCGGATGGTGCCGGCCGTGGGCTGATACAGGCCGAGCAATGCCTGTACCAGCGTGGACTTGCCGCCGCCGCTGGCGCCGACCAGCGCCACCCGCTGGCCGGCCGGGATGTCGAGACTGATGCCGTCCAGAATCGGCTCTTCATCACGATAGGCGAAATGCAGATCCTCGATGCGTACGGCCACGCCGCGCTTGTCCGTGAAGGGATTCTTCCGCCCGGCATAGCCAGGCTCCGCGCGCAGGCCGAGGAAGCCGTTGATGCGCTCCAGCGCGGCACGGGCGCCGTAATAGGCATACTGGATGCCGAGGATGTCCTGCACCGGCGTCATCATGTACCAGAGGTAGGCGAACACCGCCATCATCTGGCCGATGCTCAGGTCGGAATACACCACCATCAGCATGCTCGCGGCGCGGAACAGATCGAACCCGAGCAGGAAGATGAAGAACGACAGCCGGCCGGCAGCATCGCTCTTCCAGGAAAAGGCGGCCGAGTCGCTGCGCACGCGCGCGGCCCGATCGATCACCCGCTGCAGGTAATGCTGTTCGCGGTTGGCCGCGCGGATCTGCTGGATCGCATCCAGGGTCTCGGTCAGGGCACCCTGGAACTGCTCGAAGGCCTGGTTCTCGCGCCGCTTGAGGTGCTTGACCCGGGTGCCGAGCTTGACGCTGAACCAGATCACCATCGGGTTCAGGAACAGGATCAGCAACGCCAGCTGCCAGTGCAGCCACAGCAGCACCGCGGTCACGCCCACCAGCGACAGCACTGCGATAAGGAACCTGGCCACCGCCATGCCGATGAAGTTGTCGATCGAATTCAGGTCGGTGACGAAGTAGGAACTCACCGCACCGCTGCCGCGGGTCTCGTATTCGCTCATGGAGATGCGCCGCAGCCGCTGCAGCAGATCGCGGCGGATGACGAACACCACGTCCTTGGCGATCAGACTGAACTGGCGCGTCTGCCATACGTTCAGCAACACCGAGACGAAGCGCAGGGCGACGGTGAGCAGCAGGATGGCGCCGATGTAAAGCACCGGCCCGTGCCAGGCGGACGGGAACAGCTGGTCCATCCAGCCCACCAGCGTACCCGGCTGTTCCAGCAGCACCTCGTCGACCAGCAACGGAAGCATCAGCGGCAGCGGCACGCTGGCCAGCACCGCCAGCACGGCGATGGCATGGGCGGCGACGAGCTCGCGGCGATGGCGCAGGACCAGCGCCAGGACCCGGGACCAGTCGTAGCCGGCGGTGGCAGAGTTATGGGTAGTCATGCAGCGTCCATAGGGCAGGCGACATCATCGATTCTACCCCATGTCCCTGGCCTGGACCGCCGTCAATGCGGCGCCGGCACGGCCAGCCCCAGCCGCTGCCGCGCCACCTTCGCCATCTCCACCAGCACGGGGCGGATCTGTGCCTTGCCGGTGAGCGGTTCGGTGAAGGGAATCCGGCCCAGGACCCGGCCCTGGTCGGTGTGATATTCCACCGACATCGCATCGCGGTCAATGTCCAGCAACCGCGCCGCGGTGGCTGCCTGAACCCCGAGGAAGGCATGCACATAATTGAGCACGGCATCGGCATGATCCTCATTCATGTGTTCGATCATGCGCGCCTTCTCCTCGGCGGCGAGAAAGTCGGTGTCCGTCTGCGTCTGGCTCATGCTGTCGCTCCTTTACCTGTCACTATGAATTGATCGCCGAAGGCCACGCCGCCGGCGTGGTCGGCGCATCGGCCCTGTCCGTCTGCGGCCGGGCGATCAGCACCGGCTGTTCCGGCACGGTGGGATGCGGCAGACGCAGCAGCGGGATGCCGAACACCTCGCTAAGGAACGCCGGCTGCATGACCTCGCCCACTGGCCCCTGGCGCCGGAGCCGGCCCTGCTGCAGTACCGCCACCCGGTCGGCATAACCGGCCACCAGATTGAGATCGTGCAGAATGGCCAGCACCCCGATGCCCTGCTCACGGGCAAAGCGGCGCGCCACCCCGAGCACATGATGCTGATGCACCAGATCCAGCGCCGAGGTCGGCTCGTCCATCAGCAGATAGCGCGGGCCCTCCGTTGCCGGCTCCCAGATCTGGGTCAGCACCCGCGCCAGCTGCACCCGCTGGCGCTCACCGCCGGACAGGGTGGTATAGTCGCGCCCGGCCAGATGCTGCACATCGGCGGCGGTCAGCGCCGCGTTCACGATGTCGGAATTGTGCCCGGCCGGGGCGCCGGCATGCGGGCTGCGGCCCATCGCCACCACCTCGCGCACCCGGAAGGGAAAGTTGAGGCTGGAGTGCTGCGGCAGTACCGCCCGCATCCGCGCCAGACTCCGGTGCGGCCAGTCGGCCAGCGCCCGGCCATTGATGCCGATCCGCCCCGCGGCCGGCGTGGTCTCTCCCGCCAGACATTTCAACAGGGTACTCTTGCCGGCGCCGTTGGGTCCGATCACCGCCAGCACCTCGCCGGGGGCGAGCCGGACACTGACGCCGTGCAGCAGGGCGCGCGCGCCGGCGTATACCGAAATGTCGCTGGCCTCAAGATTCATAATCCGCTCCGGTTGCGATAACGCAGCAACAGCCACAGGAAGAAGGGGCCGCCCAGCAGCGCGGTGATGATGCCGATGGGCAACTCGGCCGGCGCGACCAGGGTGCGCGCCAGCAGGTCGGCCAGCAGCAGCAGGGCCGCACCGAGCAGGGCGCAGGCCGGCAGCAGCAGGCGATGATCCGGACCGAACCACAGCCGCAGCAGATGCGGCACCACCAGGCCGACGAAACCGATCAGCCCGGCGAAGGCCACCGCGCCGCCCACCGCCAGCGCCACCAGCAGGATCAGCACTGTCTTGATCCGCTCCAATGGAAAGCCGATATGGCCCGCCTCGGCCTCGCCCAGCAGCACCGCATTGAGTGCCGGGGCGAAGGCCGGAATGGCCAGGATCGCGATCAGGCAGGCCACGGCCACCAGCGCCACCTGGTCCCAGGTCGCCCCGCCGAGGCTGCCCATGGACCAGAAGGTCAGGGTGCGCAGCTGGGCATCGTCGGCCAGGTAGGTCAACAGGCCGGTCGCCGCGCCGGCCACGGCATTGATGGCGATGCCGGCCAGCAGCAGGGTGGCGACGTCGGTGCCCGAATTGCCGCTGGCCAGGCGATAGACCAGCAGGGTCGCGCCCAGGCCGCCGGCGAAGGCCGCCAGCGGCAGCGCCACCATGACCGAATCCTCCAGCACGCCCTGCAGCAGGACATCACCCAGAACGATGACCAGGACCGCGCCCAGCACCGCCCCGCTGGAGACGCCGATCAGGGCCGGGTCGGCCAGCGGGTTGCGGAACAGACCCTGCATCGCCGCGCCCGAGACCGCCAGCGCGGCGCCCACCAGCATGCCCAGCACCATCCGCGGCGCCCGGATGCCCATCAACACCGCCTGCTGGTTGGCCTCGTAACTCCAGGGCAGGCTCAGCCCCAGGCCGTCGCCCAGAATGGCCAGCACCTGCAGCGGGGCGATCGCCACCGCCCCCTGGCCCAGCGCCAGCAGCGTCACCAGGCCAAGCAGCAGCGTCAGCCCCAGCAGCGGCCAGAGCAGGTGCCGGCCGGGACGCCGGTCCGCTGCCTCCCGGGGCTGCGGCGGGCGGGTCGCCGCCGGTACACCGCGCCGCAGCACCCGCGCCTCACTCATGCGCGGTCCCCGCCAGGTCCAGTTCCGGATGCAGCAGGGTCGCCAGGTCTTGCAGGGCCTGCGGCTGGCGCGGCCCGAACCCGAGCAGATAAAGCCCGTTCATGGTGACAATGCGCCGCTGCCGGCCCGCCGGGGTCAGCGCCACGCCGGGCATCTCCAGCACCCCCTCGACACCGCCCAATTGCTGCAGGGTGGCATCGGACATCAACAGGATCTCGGGCGCGGCGGCGACTATGGCCTCGGCGCTGATGGGTTTGTAGCTGGCGAAGCCATCCAGCGCGTTGTCCGCCCCGGCCAGGCGGATCATGGTAGCGGCCGCGGTGTCACGGCCTGCGGCCAGCGGCGAGCCCCGGCCGATGTCGAGCAGGAACAGCACCCGCGGCCGGGCCTCGATCCCGGCCAGCCGCTGTGTCACCCGCTGCTGGTGCGCGACGATGCGTCGGGCCAGCCGTTCGCCTGCGGCCTCGAGTCCCAGGGCCGAGGCAACGCCGCGCACCTTGTTCGCGATCACCCCGGGCTCGGGCCTGTCGGGCAGGCGCACGACCGTCACCCCGGCCTGACGCAGCTGCTCGATCACATCGGCCGGACCCGCCTCATGCGTGGCCAGTACCAGGGTCGGTGCCAGCGACAACACGCCCTCGGCGGAAAGATTGCGCTGGTAGCCCACCTGCGGCAGCGCCTGCGCGGCCTCCGGCCACAGGCTGGTGGTGTCCACCCCGACCAGCCGCTCGCCGGCGCCCAGGGCATAGACGATCTCGGTGATCGAGCCGCCGACGCTGACGATGCGCTGCGCTGACGGTTCAGCCGCCGTGAGCGCACCCGCCCGCATGCACAGCGCCAGCAGCGTCAGCGCCAGTGCCTGTTTGAGTGTCATCATCTGCATATCGCCTTCCTCTGCCGCCATCCGCACCGCTGCCTTCAGGCACGGGGCGCGGTGGAGTCCTCGTCCTGCCATTCGTCCATACGTTCGTCCACTTCCCGACGTTCGCTGCGATGACCGACGTCGTTGAGATGGCGCACCTTGTCCAGGTTCTCGCCCTCGATGACAAAGGCCTTGGCAAAACCCGCAACATAGGTGGCCCGCAGCGGATGCAGCCGATACAGATGGAAATCCTTCAACTCCCGCAGGGTGTCGATCAGGGTGCCGAACTTGCCGGCGAAATGTTCCAGCACGGGGCGGAAGGTTTCATCATGACGATCCACCTCCCGGGCCTCGCACTGGTAGGTGACGCGACGGCGCGCGAACAGATGCTTGCTGTCGGATTCGTTCTCGATGAACAGCACGCTGACTTTGCCGTCCTCCCTCAGATTGCGGGTATGCGAGGCCAGCTCACTGACGAAGATGAAGAAGTCGTTGCCCTGGCGGACATAGGCCGCATAGCTGGCGTTGGGCTCGCCCTCCGGGCTGACGGTGGCCATCAGCAGGGATTCGAAATGCTGCGAGAATTGTTCGTACTCGCTGCGCACGACTTCAAGGTCTGGTTTGGATGCAGCCATGGTGTCTTCCTCCGGATCTCAATGTTTGTCAACAGTGGTTTTTCGCCGTGCCGCGGTCAGCGCCATGAGCATGATGCCCGAGCCCATCAGCCACAGCGCCGGCGGCAGCGGCACGGCCCTGACCTCCCAGCCGATGTCCTGCAGACCGGCATAGTCCAGATCGGTCGGATACTGGCGCATCCCGGCTGGAGTGGATGGATCCAGCAGGGTCTCCTGCGGCTGACCGGCGTAATGTCCGGTCACGCCCTCGGCCCAGTGGGCGCCGCCGACGGGCACCGGCCCGCCATAAGCGGCCATGGCGGCGGCGCCCAGGAACAGCCCGCCCTGCTGCTGCGCGGCCCAGGAATCGGCCGGGCCGTAGCCGAGGATGTGACCCAGTTCGTGCACCGCCGTGGTCAGAAAGTCACTGCGGCTGGCATCCAGGCCCGCCTCGGTCGCGCCCCAGTGCCAGCTGGCATCGCTGTTGAAGGCTATGGCGCCGCCCCAGACGCCATAGTCGGTGGCGCCGGGACCGTACGTGTTGCTCTGGCCGCGGCTGGTGACGGCGTCGACGAACCCGGCCGAGCCGGACACGCCCTCCAGGGTCCCGGTGGTGGCATAGCCCAGTACGCCCGCCCCCATGGCCGCGCCGCCGACAAACACCCGCAGTGTATCGGCCGCGACGAACAGATTGTCTTCCCGCACCTGGCCGCCGCCCAGGTTGGATGGGTTGTGAAACCACACACTCCAGTGGTCGTCCACGCTCGGCGCGATGGGCGCCAGGCTGTCCCGGACCCCGGCGAAGAAGCCGGCCGCCTGCTCGAGTCGGTCGCGACGTTCCTGCGCAGAGAAAAAACCCTGGTCGTAGCGATAATCGAACTGAATGGTCAGGGCCTGGGTGGAACTGCTGGCCACAACGCCGAGCAGCAGTGCCGTGCGAATCAGTGTTCGTCTGTATGTGTTCATCGTCTTCCTTTCATGAGGTTCCTGCATCCCGGCCTGCGGGCTGTTTCGGTCAACGCGGGCCCCCGCCGTCACCCGCAACGGCTTCAGAACTGCAGACTCAGGCTCACTTTCACATTGCGCCCCACTGCCGGCAGCGTACTCAGGTGCGGCCGGTATTCCTTGTCGAACACATTGTCGACACCGAGATTGAGTTGCATGTCGTCCACGGCCTGCGGGACCAATGGCAGCCAGGTCAGGTACAGGTCATGCACACTGTAGCCCGGCGTCTCCGGCGCGCCCGTGGGCACGCGGTCCTGGCGCTGATGGAAGGCGCCGCGCCACCCCACTGACACGCCCCAGGATGCGATATACTTGCGCAGATTGAGCGTAAGCGAATGGCCGGGGATCCCGGACAGCGGCTCGCCGTCGGTCCGGTTGTCGCCATGGGTGACGGTCAGCGCCAGGCTGGCATCCAGGTCCAGCGTGGGCGAGTAATAGTCCGCCTCCAGTTCGGTGCCGCGGATACGCGCCTCGCTGATATTGTCGAAGGTGCTGACCGTGGTGGTGACGATGCTGTCGATGAAATCCTCGTACTCGTTGCGATACAGACTGGCGCGCAGCCGCAGCCGATCGCGCGGCTCGAGCAGGTCATTGCGGCGGATGCGCACCCCCGCCTCCAGGCCATGGGCGAGGCGCTCCGGGTCCAACTCCGGATTGGGCTGGAAGTTGTTGGCGCCGAAGTGATTGCCGGAAATGTAGAACTCCTGGAAATTGGGCGCGCGGAAGGCCTGGGAATAGTTCAGGGTCAGATTCATCCAGTCAGTGGCCTGGTAGACCAGCCCGAGCCTGGGCGAGACATGATTCGCCGTGGTCTCATCAGCCACCCCGATCGCCCGGGCCCGATCGGAACGGCTCTCGTAACGGTCATAGCGCAGACCGGGAATCAGCACCCAGTCACCGAGGCGGGTACCATCCAGGTCGATCTCGTCCTGGAGATAGATGCCGACGAAATCGGCCATGGCATCGGGGAAGGCATCATTGCTGCTAGTTCCCTCACGGCTGCTCATCCGGTCGCGATAGTATTCAAGGCCGTAACTGAAGCGGTGTCGGATGTCGCCGCCGTGTTCCAGGCGCGAGCTGTTGCGCAGTTCCAGGCCGCGGGTATCGAAATCGATGGCATCCAGCCGGCCATTGGTTCCGATGCGTTTTTCCCGCAGCGTCTGCTCGGTGTTGTAGGCGGACAGGTCGAAATTCAGCCAGGGGTCGTCCGGGCGCTCGTAACGCCAGGTCAGGCGATCGATGCTGACCTCGGTCTCGCGATCGGTCAGCACAGCGGTGGCCGAGGTGCGGGTATCGGCCTGGGCCGGAACCTCGCCGGTATCGAAGCTGTACTGACGGGACAAACTGATGTGCTGAAACGGGGTCGGCGTCCACTTGAGCTTGGCCAGGCCGGCCCAGCTGGCCTCGGCGGAATCGTCCAGCACCTCGCCGCCACCGAGGCGGATGTCATCCGCGCTGCGGCGTGTCACGCTGGCCAGGTATTCCAGCCCGCCGCCGACATCCAGCCGGCCGAAGGCAATGCCCGTGCCCAGCTTGTCGCTGTTGGCGTCCTGGAAGCCGGTCTTCAAGCGCACACCGAAGCGATCGCCCGGCATGAGGAAGTCCGAGGCATCCTTGGTGGTCATGGCGATCACACCGCCCAGCGCACCGCTGCCGTACAGGGCCGAGCCGGGACCTCGCATCACCTCCACGGACTTGAGCAGTTCGGGTTCGATGAACACCCGACCCTTGTGGCCGGAGGTGAAGTTCTGCCGGGCGCCGTCCACCGTGATCAGGATGCGGCTGCCGCTGAGACCACGAATGTTGGGCTCTTCGGCCACGGCGCGCGGTCCACCGCCGAAGCTCACCCCGGGCACGTCCTTGAGGGCATCGCTGAGTTTCTGCACCTGCTTGCGCTCCAACTCCTCCAGGCCGACGCGGCTGACCGCCTCCGGAGTCTCGAACAACGAGCGCTCGGTCTTGGTGGCGGTCACGCTGATCTCGTCCAGCGCATAGGCATCGCCCTCGGCGCGCACGCCCACGCCCGGCAGACACAAGCAGACCCCGCTCAGCCAGACCAACAGCCGGAACCGCGTTGCGCCAGTCATTGCCCTGCCCGTCACGGAGCGGCCTGCAGGATGATGTAGGGCCGGAAGTTGTCCGCGCTGCAGGCGCCGCTGCTGGACTCCGCGTCGCAGAACACCGCGACCGGGATGGAACCGTTGTCGGCGCGCAGCACCGGATAGGCCTCCTGACTCAGGGCCAGGCCTGCCCCGGTAGTGCCGGCGTTGACCCAGTGCTCGACATGCGCCGTGATATCCACGCTGTGCCACTGCCCGGTCGTCGCCTGAGTCAGGGTGGCGACCGGGGCGCCGGTCTCGTCGATGTCGGCCCAGTCGATGGCACCGGCCTCATCCCAGTTGCGGGTCTGCAGCAGCACATCGGTCTTGACCGTGGCCGTGCCCGGGGTGAAGGGATTGTCTGCATCCGCATCGCCTGGGCAGGCAGCGACCAGACCGCCGAGTTCGCACACGGAATACAGCCACAGGGTCGCGGTGTAGGTGCCGGGACCGCCGGCCAGCGCCGCGGCGTTGAGCAGACTGTCGTCGAAGTCCAGCAGCGCCTTGCCGCCGTGTTCCGAGGAATGGTTCCAGATGTTGAAGCCACCACTGTCGCCGGTGGCATCGGCCTGATTGCCCAGGAACTCGTAGACATAGGTGTCGCGGGTCGTCGGCCAGCCCACCAGCACCGCCAGACCGTCGCTGCCGCTTGCCCCGCCATCGTCCATCACCGTAAGCGAGGCATTGTAAGTGCCCGGCAGGGTGTAGGTATGGGCCGGTGGAACGGCGACGAAGGCATGGGCGCTGCCGTCGCCGAAGTCCCAGTCGTAGCCGGTGATGGCACCGTCGGGATCGCTGCTGGCCGCGCCGGTGAAGGTCACGGCCAGCGGCGCGGCGCCCTGCAGGCGGTCAGCCTGCGCCGCGGCGGTCGGCGAGGCATTGTCGGAGGCATTCACCGTCACGGCGGCAGTGTCGGTAGCGCTGTTGCCGCTGTCGTCGGTCACGGTGAGGGTGAAACTGTAACTGCCGGCCGACAGCACCAGCTGCGGCTGGGCCACATCGTCCGGATCCGCGCCGGTGCCGATCCAGACATAGCTGACGATCTGGCCGTCCGGATCGGCCGAGGCCGAGCCGTCCAGGGTGACGGTGGTGGAATTCTCCCCGCTGGCCAGCTGCAGCGTCTGATCGGCGCCGGCATCGGCCTGCGGCGCCTGCGCGCCGGGCTGAGCCACGGTGATGGTCCTGCTGACCGTGGCCGCGGCCGCAACACCGCGGGTATCGGTGACAGTGAGGCTGGCGGTGTAGGTGCCCGCCTGGGTATAGGTATGGGCGGGGTTGCGCACCTGCGCCGTGCCACCGTCGCCGAAATCCCAGTGCCAGTCGGCCGTGCCCTCCACCCCTTCGGCACTGCCGGTGAAATTCACCGTCAGCGGCGCCGTGCCGGTCAGGCTGTCGACCTGGATCCGGGCCTGCAATTGCTGCGCGCCGGGCTGGGGGATTTCAAAGCCCGGGGTCAGGGAAACATACCGGAAGGCGATCGTCCCGGGCTCGGCATCGCCCTCGTTGCGGCCGTAATAGCCCAGCATCTGCAGCGCGAACTCGATGCCGTCGCTGCTGCGCACCACCCAGGTATCGTCGGCGGGGCGCAGTACATGCCCCTCCGACCCATAGTAATCATACCAGCCCAGGATGGGATCGCCGTCGCTGCCGTCGGCCGCAACCACCACACCGCTGCCCTGGGTGAGCAGGGCATAGGCGGCCTCGTCGGGATTGAGGTGACTGCGATCCACTTGGTCATTGGCCAGACAGTAATCGGCCTTGTCCGCATCGTCGTGTCCGGACGCGCAGACCGAGAAAAACAGATTGTCGCCGAGTTTCAGCAACTCGATATCGGATAGCTCGTTCAGGGAGCGGTCGCTGACAAAACCCGTGGCGGGCGCGGCCATGACATCGAACAGTGCGGTATTCTGCAAGCCCGCCGCTGCGACGCCGGCAGTGCCGCTGACACCGCCGTTGAGCTTGACCCTGAACCGGTTGAACGCCAGGTCCCATTCGGTATTGGCCTGAGGGTCCTGGAGGGTGACGACGCTGTAGGTATCCAGGTCATAGTAGACCCAGACGTCATTTTTCGTGGCGTCCAGCACCTGCACCGCTGCGCCATCGGCATCGAAGTAGGCATTGTCAGGCAAGGCCGCAGCTTCGGCCGGGGACAGTGCCTCTGACTCGGTATCCTCAAGGCCGCTGTCAATGCAACCGACAAGCAGCAGTGCCAGTTGCGGGGCAACAAGCCATCGCATCTTCATCGTCATCATCAGTCGTACGCGTGTTTGTCTTTGATTAATTGAGGCGGGCGCCTGCGACTACCGCGCCATTGCCTACGGCTGCCGTCATGCCCCGCCGGCGGCCCTCCCTAGCCACTGCTCGCATCCATGCGACTGACTGGGGAGGCTTATGCCGCCACGGCCTGCCTGCGGCGGCGGGCGACGCCGACCAGACCGACCAGACCGGAGCCGAACAGCCATACAGCGGCCGGCACCGGCACGGCCGAGACCTGCACATCGACATAGGGATGGAAATTCGCATCGGCGTAGTCACTGGACAGGAACTGCGCCACGGCCATCGAACCGGCATCGTTGCGCACCACCGGATAGGCCTCCTGGGACAGAATGATGCCGTCGCCGGTGCTGCCATTGCTGCGCCATTCCTCTACCAGGGAGGTGATATCGATGCTCAGCCACTGATCAACCGCATTGCTGATGGTGAAGTCGGCGTATTTGCCACCTTCGTTGATGTCACTCCAGGCCAGACCGGCATCGTCCTCGCCCCAGGCACCGTTCTGCGCCAGGACATCCGTGGTAACGGCGGCATTGGGTTCACCGGCGCAGGCACTGACGAAACCGCTCGTATCACAGACGGAAAACAGGTTCAGCGTGGCGGTGAAACCACCGGCGGTAAGACTGGGCAGATAGGCATCGAGGCCATCGAAGTCCATCAGGCCGCGCATGCCATGATTGGATTCGTGATTCGCCACCAGGACATTGCCGCCGGGCTGATTGCCGAGGAACTCATAGATGTAGGTATCCGCGGTCGCGGCGAAGCTCACCGCAGCGGCATTCGTGGACAGACCGACCGTGACGGACGCCAGCAGCAGGGATTGCAGTTTGTTCATAATCGAGACTCCTTCGCTATGTTTGTTGTTACGGTTATTGCTTGCGTGTCGGTGAAGGCTGGCTGGCCACGCCGCAACGGCGTGGTAGCTGGCAACCCGGGATTGACGCCAGGACGCGATGCATCGCGGCAGAGCGCGAAGCACAAACACGTGCCTGCGCGCTTCCGAAGCCGGAAACACGTCAGTCCTGTCTATCGCTGGCTGCCTTGGCCCGGACGGGCGAGGTGGCTGGCTCGATTGCCCATACCGGCAATCATTCCCGCCGGGGCGGCGGGTGGCACCGGGCGGCGTTTGCGAGGCGGTTAGTAACAAAACCGGAGCCTGAAACACCGTACCGGGCCGGACAATAAAGTTAATGATAATTGTTATTGTTCGTATGTCAACCCCCCCCCGGGGAGCGTAGCTTATTGATCGATGGTCCGGATTGCTGAAAAAGTCGCACCGTAGCTAAGTACAGCCCGGGGCCACACGGGGATTGACATCTTAATGATAATCGTTATCATTACGATCCATGCGAGGTCGACCGTTGCAGCGTCAGGCGTTCGCAGCGCCACTCCCGGCTGCACCGAGCCACCGCAACCCTGGATTAGACATCTGTTCCGGCATCCTTTCACGAGGCTCAATAATGAATGACAAGAAGCAACCCGACTCCGAACACTCGCCTGCTCCGGCCACTTCAGGCAAAGCAGCGTCGGCACGCATCAACAGCGTTGACCTGTTCAAGGGCAATCGGCATCTGGTAATCGAACATGGAGATGAGGAATACCGCCTGCAACAGACCAGCAACGGCAAACTGATTCTGACCAAGTAACACTGCACTGCAACCACAACCCCGCCAGCCAGCCTCCCAGCCCGTCCGGGGCAGGCGAGCAAGCCCCGTAAGCAAGCTTCAATGCAAACCAAGGTACAGGGTATGTACCGCAACTGTTTCAAGGAGACATCATGAATCAACAGGTCATGCTCGATGGCATTCGTCCGATGATTTCACTGCGGGAGGCGCTGGCACATCAATTCACAACCCATCCGGACCGCAGCCTGGCGGCAATCGCAGCCCGGCTCGGCGTGAGCGAAGTACAGTTGCTGACAGCGGCCTGCGGCCGCCATGTAACCCGGCTTGCCTGCAACCGTCGTGAACTGCTGTCCGACCTCGCCTGCCTCGGGCCGGTGTGCGCCATTACCGGCAACCGTCAGGCCGAGCAGGAGCAGGTACTGGAGTATCGCCTGCTGCGGCTGAGCGGTGACCGCGGCCTGCTGCTGGCCGGCGACTACGAACTGGATCTCGATTTCGCCAACTGGCACTACGGCTTTGCAATCACGCGACCTGTGCGGCGGGGCGTGGAGCACAGCCTGCATTTCTTCGATGCACATGGCCGCTGCAACCACCGCATCCGACTGACCAGCACCAGCGACGCCTATGCCTACCGGATGTTCGTCGCCGCTTACCGCAGCACCGACCAGAGTCCGGAACTGCTGCTGCCGCGCGGACCCTCAACGGCTGGTGATCAGCCGGCATTGTCGGCGGGCCGCGCCGGTGGCTGCCACAGGTGCATACCGGTCGCGCAGTTGTCGGAACTGCTGCACTCGCTGGTCGATGTCGATCTGTGTATCAGCTTCACGGTCGCCAATGCGGGCACCGTACACACCTGGCGCGGCATGGTCGATGCCGTTCGCTGCGAAGATGGCCGCTTGATGCTGCAGGCGGCTGACTACTGCCTGGTCCTGGAGCAGGCGCAGATCGCAGGGGCCCGTCTGCCGTGCCAGGGCAGCACCCTGGAGTTGTATGGCGCCGACGGCGAAACCCTCGCCACCCTGGGCGGCCCGCTGGGCCGCTACCCGTCCCAACTCGATGTCTGGCAGCGTCTCCTCGCCGCTCTGCCTGTCGATCCGCCCGCCCCGTCGGGCTGCCAGTCACATTACTGAGAGGAGGTGCATTGCATGAACAGGCCTTCGACCAACACAGCCGTCACCGCCGAGCACCCACATCGCGACGTCCTCGAAGCGGCCCTGATGTATCTGATGACACGCTACACCCAGAAACCCTGCCCCGGCCTGGCCCGGGGCATCATGCATCATCTGCAGATGCTGCTGGCGCATCCCGACCTGGCGGATTCGCCGGTGGATCGATCCGCCTATGAATCCCTGCTCAACGACTGGGGGTTGATTGCCTTCGAGCACAACTGTCCCGTACATGCGGCAGGCGCCGCGGGACAATCCATGCACTAGGAGTCGGCCAATGAATCTGCGAACTCAGGGGAACTTCCCCCTGCACAGAATCTTCGATCCCGTACTGCTGCTGATCGCGTTCGTTCTTGGCGCGTTACTCGCGGGATTCCTGTTTGGGCACCGGATCTGGGAAGGTGGGATTCAGTCCCTGGCGTTATAGCCAGCCCCGCCACACGGAAAAACAAACCGGGACCGAGTGGCACCGGCATATGCTCAAATGCAGGGTGGGTTAGCGTAGTTTTCGCAACCCACCGTACGTTGCAACGCAACACAAAATTCTTTCAAAATATGCCTGTCGGCCCAGGTGGCGGGTTACGGCGCAAACAACGCGCCTAACCCACTCTACATCAACATTCCTCAGCTGCGTCGGATTACTGCAGCGCCCGCAGCATCCAGGCCGTCTTCTCGTGCACCCGCATGCGATCGGAGACCAGCGCGGCCGTGGACTCGTCATCGGCCTCCTGGGCAAGCTTCAGCGCCTCGCGGCAGGTCCTGACCACCTGCTCGTGGCCCTGGGTCAGGATCTCGACCATCTGCTTCGCCTCGGGCACGCCCTCGACCTCCTTGATGGAACTCAGTTTGGCGAAGGCCTTGTAGGTCCCGGGCGCGGCCACATCCAGCGTGCGGATGCGCTCGGCGATCTCGTCCACTGCAGTGGCCAGCTCGGTGTAATGCTCCTCGAACATCAGGTGCAGTTCGCGGAACTGCGGCCCGGTGACATTCCAGTGGAAGTTGTGGGTCTGCAGATAAAGGGTGTAGGAATCGGCCAGCAGGCGCTTCAACCCTTCCGCGATTCGGCTACGGTCCTTTTCCTTGATGCCGATATCGATCTTCTTACTCATGGTTCTGCCTCCTGTTGTCAGTAAGTCGACTTGCTCTATGCGGACCTGCGCGCATCCGGTTCGGTATTCAGATAGCGCCAGTCCAGCGGCCGCGCCGCGGGATCGAACCGGTACAGTATAGGCGTAGCGGTCGGAATCTCGAACTGCTCGACCTGTTCCACGCTCATCCCCGCCAGTTCCATGATCAGCGCGCGCAGGGTATTGCCATGGGCGCTGATCAGGATACGCTCGCCACGACGGATGCGCGGGATGATCTGCTCCTGCCAGAAACCGACCACCCGCTCACGGGTCCGGGCCAGGTTCTCCACGCCGGGCAACCGCTGCGGGTCCACATCCGCATACCGCAGGTCATGCGCCGGGTGCGCCGGGTCGCTGCGCAGCAGGGGCGCAGCGCTGTCCGTGTAGCCGCGGCGCCAGCGCCAGACCTGGTGCGCGCCGACCCGGGCGGTGGCCTCGGCCTTGTCGAGCCCCTGCAGAGCGCCGTAATGGCGTTCATTGAGGCGCCAGTCCTGCACCCGCGGCAGGCTGTCCTGCCCCAGACGCGCCAGCAGGATATCCAGGGTGGCGATGGCCCGCTGCAGCCGGGAACTGTAGGCGGCATCGAAGCGATAGCCGTGGATCCGCAGACAGTCGCGGGCCCGCTCCGCCTCGGCCACGCCGGCCGCGGTCAGCGGCGGATCCGCCCAGCCGGTGAAACGGTTTTCCCGGTTCCACTGGCTCTGGGCATGGCGGATCAGGATCACGCTCCTGTCCTGATTGTGTATCGTCTGTGTCGTCATGGTGGTAAGGATAGCCCCGCACCATTGATCTGTATAATCGTTTGTTTATAATATATTGATCGTTACAGACGATCATAAAATCCGGGTACCCGTTATGAACCTGCGTGACCTGAAATACATCATCGCCGTCGCCGAGACCCACCATTTCGGCCAGGCCGCCGAACGCTGCTTCGTCAGCCAGCCCACCCTCAGCGGCCAGATCAAGAAGCTGGAACAGGAACTCGGGGTGGCCATCTTCGAGCGCACCAACCGCTCGGTGGAGATCACGCCCATCGGCAGCGAACTCCTGACCTATGCCCGCCGTATCCTGGAACAGGCCGAGGCCATGCAGCAACTGGCCCGCGCCCATCAGGACCCGCTCGCCGGCCCGCTGCGCATCGGCGCCATCCCCACCATCAGCCCCTACCTGATGCCGCTGATCCTCAAGCCCCTGCGCCAGCAGCATCCGGCCCTGAAGCCGGTATTGTCCGAGGAGTTGACCGATGTGCTGCTGCAACGGCTGCATGATCACGAAATCGACACCGCGCTGCTGGCCACACCGGTCGAGGACCGCGATTTCGAGGTGATCCCGCTGTACGACGAACCCTTCTGGGTCGCCTATCCGCGCGAACACGCCTTTTACACCCGCGAGCGCATCCGGCTGCGCGACCTTGATCAGGAAAACCTGCTGCTGCTGGCCGAGGGCCACTGCCTGGCCCAGCAGGCCATGGAGGTGTGCCGGATCAAGGAACGGAATGACCAGGGCGATCTGGCCGATCTGCGCGCCGCCAGCCTGGAGACCCTGATCCAGCTGGTCGGGGCCGGCTACGGCGTGACCCTGGTCCCGGCGCTGGCCATGGGTGGTGCCTGGACCAGCGGCAGCGGCGTGGTGGCCCAGCCGCTGGATATTGCCGATGCCTCGCGCCGCGTCTCGTTGGTGTTGCGGCGCAGCTTTCCGCGCCGCGCTGCAGTGGAGGCCCTGGCCGCAGTCATTCTGAGCCACCTGCCCAACACGGTACGGCTGGTGCGTGGCAAGGCGACGGGAACAGGCCGCAGTCGGCAGCGCAGGGCCTGACTGCCCGCCTTATCAATATGTATTATCTATCGTAGTAATAATAATAAACGTTTTTACCGATAAGATTGACTGCCCCATACTGTCCCCAGGATCAGAACAACTACTGGCGGGGAGAGAAACCATCATGACCAAGACCCTGAGTTTCGCGGCCGTCCATTTCAGTGTGGCCTTCAGCGTGGGGTATCTGATGACCGGCAGTCTGGCTGTGGGCGGCGCCATCGCGCTGGTCGAACCGCTGGTCAATACCCTCGCCTACCATATCCACGAGCAAATCTGGAGGCGCCGGGAGAATGGGCGTGGGGCGGTTCAATCCCGCAACGGGCTGCAACTCCGCGCCTGACCCTGGTGCCGGGCATCGCGGGCATTGACATTTAGATAATAACGATTATCATTTGCATCATGGTGGGAGGCCGCCCGTGAACTGCGCCTTCCCCCGCAACGCCCGATACGGAGGATATGCCCATGCAAGCCATGCTCACCCTGCCCGAGGCTGCGGCAGCCGGGTTGGATCGCCCGCCCCGGCGCGACCTGCTGGAAGCCGTCCTGCTCTACCTGATGACCCGCCACGCCCTGCAGCCCAGCCCCGGCCTGGCCCGGGGCGTGGTCCACCATCTGCGCCTGCTGCTGGCGCATCCCGATCTGCAGCACACGCCGGTGGATCGTTCCGCCTACGAGACGCTGCTGAGGGACTGGATACTGCTGGCCTGCGATCACCGGGGCAACCAGCTGTCACATTGATACCCCGAAACACCGAGGCAGCTGAGCAGCGGCAGGAATCGAACTGAGCCGAGCGGACACTCCGGACCGCCTTACGGCGGCGGCACAATCCCCTGCCGACGCAGCCAATCCACATCCAGTTCCCAACGGATACGCTGAATCGAGGCATGCGCCCTGACCAGTTCACTGGCACGGGCCTGATGTTCGGCCAGCGTCTGCTGGGCCTGCTGAAAGGCGGGATCATCCGTTGCGACGCCCGCGAGGCCGGGGTCGATGGCATGGATCATGTCGCGGACCGGCAGCTGCGCCGAACGCGGCGTACCCATGACCGCGGTATGGTCCTCGATGCGCAGGACGCGAAAGGGATAGGGGTAGGCGGCCAGGATCGGATCAGCGGCCAGGCGGTCATTCAGCTCCCGCACCGCAGCCGGTTGATACAGGAACAGGACCAGCAGGGCCGCCACCGCCAGGCCGAGCACCAGCGCATAGATCTTCGTGCCGCGGTACACGTTCCTAGCGGCCGCCCGGTGGCGGAGGCGGGACCCGCATGATGCGGGTTTCGCCATGCAGGATGTCCGCGATCACTTGTCCAGGCCGTACATGACGTCCCGTTCCAGCTTCCAGCCCCAGGGCAGACCTGAATTCTTCCAGCCATTCACCACCCGGGCCCCCTGATGCTCGCCTGACTTCGCCTTGCCGCCCTCGAAGCCGTCAACCATGCTGTAGACATTGGCATAGCCGAGTTCGTACAGGGCATCGGCGGCCGGTGCGCTGCGCGTGGAGCCGGACCGGCACATGAAGACCAGGTGCGCCTCCTTGCCGATGCCGAGCGCGTCCAGTCGGGACGTGACCTCGGCGGCAAAATCCGGGTTCACGTAGCCGCCATAGCTCTGCTTGTTCTCGTTCCAGCGCGAACTGTCCATGATCTTCCACGGCACGTGCACATCGACCATCTGGGTATAGCCGGTGAAGTTGAGCTCGATGGGATCGCGCACATCGATGAGTACCACCTGACGGTCACCCGGGTTGCGGAGCATTTCATAGGCTTCAATGGCATCCACATACAGCCCGGCGCGGGTACGCATGCTCTCCTTCTCCGGCGCCTCGGCGGCGAAGAGACTACCGGTCACGGCAATCAGCAATCCTGCCAGCAGGCGTTTCATATGTCATCTCCTCTACTGTGATCATGAATTTCGTTCGGGCCGCCCGCTCATCCGGGACGGCCATTCAGGAATTCTTCCCGGGCGTCTTCGTCTCCTCGATCTCTTCGTAGCCGGTGATCATAGCCTTGACGTAGGCATAGAAAGGCTTGCCGGTGAGCGCGAGATAGACATGGGCAATGAAAAAGACCAGCATGGCGATTGCGGCCGCGGTATGCACCATGGCAACCTGGCCCAGGCGCAAACCCTCCAGGCCCAACGCCGGCCAGTCGGTGTAGAACAGATACAGCAGTCCGGATACCCAGATCAGCGGCGATATCACCAGCTTGAAGCCCAGATAGGCCAGCCGCTGCAGCGGATTGTGCTTGGCACTGAGCGACTTCTTGTAGGGTTTTTCCTCGTCACGGAACATGCCGATGGAGTAGTAGCGGACCATGGCCATCAGTTTCTCTGTCGTCGGGATATAGTGGCGCCACTCACCGGTGGTCAGATGCCAGAAGATGGCGAAGGCCCACAGTACGATCAACGACCAGGCCAGGATGATATGCAGGTTCACCGCCTGTTCGAAGCCGAACAGATGGTAGACGGCGTGGATCTCGAACCCGGTGACCATCAGGGCGATGATCAGCGCCGCCTGGGTCCAGTGCCAGAAGCGTTCGAACCGCTTGTAGATCATCACCTTCATGACGGCTTCCTCAGGCTGATCAGAATCCGTCCCAGCAGATGGAGCAGTACGCCGCCCAGGGTGCCGAGCACGGCGATCAGACCGATCCGGTCCAGCCAGGGGAAGGAATCCCGCCCCGGCATGTAGAACCCGCCCAGGCCGGCCAGTCGCCCGTCCGGCGCGTGGCAGGCGGCGCAGTTCAACGCATCCTTGCCGGGTGCGACCATGTGCGTGATCGGCCAGTACATCTCGTTTTTCACAAAGCCGAATTCACCGCTGAACTCCTGTCCGGCCTCGCCGGTCAGCACGGCCTCGTGCTGACCGACCTCCAGCGCCTTGATCCAGTCATAGTTGCTCCACAGCGAGGTCTTGTCCTCGGGTCCGTAGACATGGGTGGCCAGCAGGCGGTTGGTCTGTTTGTCATAGGGCTGCTTGCCGACCATGCGCTTGAACGGCCAGATGCGGGCATCGGGATCCTCGTAGCTACCCTGGATACTGTTCACCGAGACGGTCTCGGTGGGGTCGATCTCGTTATCCAGCAGGGTGTAGCGGATCTGGCCGTCGAACCAGTGGTATTCCGGCACCACGTTCTCGCCATGCTCGAAGTAGCCCTTGTGGCTCATGTAGCTGGGATGGCCGTGCTCGTCGTACTCGACTACCCGGATGGGCCTGCCCTGCTCGTTCAGCACCAGTTCCCCGGCCTCGTCGCGCTTGAGCTTGAGGGTGGCCTGGGACCAGTCCCATAACGTCTTGGTGGCCACGCCGCCGCGGGCGAAACTCGGGATATGGCAGGCCTGACAGGAGACCTTGTTGACGTGGTCATTGAGCTTGTTGTTGACATTGGCCGGATGCGGCCGGGTGCCGTGGCAGGACTCGCAGGAGGCGCGCCCGCCGTAGGCCCTGCCGGGGATGTCGATGCCGTGCTCGTCGCGCGCCTGCATCGAATAGTGACTGCCGGCGACGTCATGGGCCTCGGCGGTGTGGCAGGTGGCACAGCTGAAATCCAGCCCCGCGGCGTCCATGTGCACGTCCAGCGATTTGTCAGGCGCGATCAGGGAACTGTCCAGATCGCCGTGTTTGACGCCGTCGGCACCGCCGCCATAGAAGTGACAGTTGCCGCAGGTGAAGCGGCTGGTCCTGCCGACATTCTGCGCAACCAGGGCCAGGTCCACGGCCCTCAGCGGCTTGTCGTTCTCGACCACGATCTCGCCATCGCGGGTGATGTCGTGATAGGCGGGATGTCCGGCTGCGGCCGAAGGTTTGACATAGGTGCGGGTGGTATCGTGGCAGACCAGGCAGTCGACATTGCGCTCGGAGCTGAAATCGAAGTCCCTGTCCTCCCAGCCGTAGCCGATGTGGCAGGAGGTGCAGCGCTGGTAATTGGAGCGCAGACTGCCGCAGAAGACATTGATCTCGTGTTTCTTGCCCAGCAATTGGCCGGTGACGGGATGCTTGTATTCCCAGGTCCAGTGCGTGGTCTGGTGCAGTTGCTTGGCGGCCTCGGTATGGCAACTCAGGCAGGCCTCGGTGACCTCGGGTGCTGTCTTGAACTCGCGTTTGAGGATCTTGAAGGCGCCGTGATCCGCCGTGCTGCTTGCATCACCGCCTGCTGTCTGCAGATCGGCATGACACAGGCCCGCCAGCCCGAGTCCGATCAGGACCGGGAACACGATTATCCGCATGTGGCGTCGCAGCCGCATCAGTGCCCTTCCACGCATATCTGCTGGCGGGACACGGCCACCAGGGTCCGTGCCAGAAGATAGAGTATGACGAGATCCAGCACTACTACCATGACCCAGGACAGGAAAGTGAAGAACACCGAGGGCACATGCGCCTGCATGATCAGGGTGGCCACGGTCATCGCCGCGAGCGGGAACGAATAGGCCCACCAGGACAGGTAGAAGGGCAGCCGCACGAAGCGGGGCAGTTCCTTGAACAGCAGCAGGGTCAGAAACAGGGCGCCGTAATAGAGCACGCGGGCGAAGCTGTCGATATCCCCGGTCAGCTTGATATAGGAAATGAAACCCACGGCCGGCGGCGCGATCAGGATGAACAGGGTCGGCAGCAGCTTGTCGGGCAGCGGATTATGGAAAATCATCCGGTAGACGATGATGGTGAACAGGACGATCCAGAACAGCAGCCCGATACTGAAGAAGAACCAACTCAGCTCCGCGCTGGCATGCGCCACGCCGGCCACCGGCACCAGGATGTTGCCCACCACCGGGATGAACCAGGCGGGGCTGATGTGGTTGATATCGAAGTTCTGCTTGTGGATCCAGGCGCTGAGCACATACAGGGTGAAGACGAGGTGCAGACCGGCGCCCACCGCCCACAACCAGAACGACAGCGCCGGCTGACTGGACAGAAAGGCCACGCTGAGCAACACCAGGCTGACGCTGAAGGTCGCACCGAAGCTCATCTTGACCGGGTGCGTCAACTCGGTGACGACCTCGGCCCGGTGTCGGAACAGCTTGGCGGCATACAGGCCCGTCAATGCTATGAACACCAGCGCGCTCAGAACAGCCACCAGCAGGCCGAACGGGTGCAGCGGTGCCCACAATTCGCCGGCACGCTGCAGGGCGATGGCCAGACCGGCCAGCCCCATGACGCTGGAAAAGAAGGAGACCGGCAGATTCTGCAGGCGTGTACTGGTCATGGTGTTGTGTTCTCCGGCTGCGCTCATGTCGTCACCCCAGCCACAGCCACAGGCAACCGCCTGCCATCAGAAGCCAGGCCGCGTAGGGGCCCAGGACAAGGCGCCATAACGGCATCCGCGGCACGAATCCGACGCCATGGACGAAACCGGCCGCCACTCCCCACATGATGAGCAGGAGCAGGGTGTGATTCAACTCCCCCTGCGCGCCGAACACCACGGTGGGCAGGAACAGGATCAGGCCGCTCAGGCCGCAGGCCAGCGCCAGGGACAGTCCCCGCGCTGCGCCGCCGTAGATCCAGGATGCTCTACTGTCACCATTCATCATCCGATTCCCGGACTGCTCAGCTGTCGTTACCATTGTCTTCATCCAGGCACTGCTCGGCCTCCAGCCACATCACATTGATCACACCGAAGGCGCAGGCCAGCAGCACGCCCAGGATCCAGGTGAAATACCACATCGTTGTATCCTCTCTCTCAATAGGCCGAGTGGGTGTTGTCCTGAATGTGTCTGATCGTGACCCGCCCCCACATGGCGCGGTAGGTCCAGGCGGTGTAGGCCAGGATGAGGGGCACGAAGATGGCCGCGGCCCAGAACATCACCGTCAGGGTCAGATGACTGGAGGGCGCATCCCACACTGTCAGGCTGCTGTTCATGGCGGTGCTGGACGGCATGATGAAGGGAAACATCGAGAACCCGGCAGTCAATATGACTCCCGTCATGCTCATCGCACTGGTCACGAAGCCCCAGCCTGGCCGGTTCCTGGCGGCGAGCAGAATGGTCAGCGCCGCCCCGGCAAAGCCGGCGACGGGGGCGAGCAGCATCCAGGGATACTGGCGGTAGTTGGTCAGCCAGCTGCCCACACCGACGGCGACCTCCTTGGCCAGCGGGTTGGGCAGCGCATCGCGGGCCGGCATGGAGACGATCTGATAGCCGTCCAGACCGATGGCGACCCACAGGCCGGCCAGGGCAAAGCCGGCGATCAGCACAGTCCCGGCCAGACGCGTGGCGCGCGCCGCGCGTGCGGCGACGATGTCATCGGCCCGCAGGTGCAGCCAGACCGCGCCATGCATCATCAGCATGGACAGACTGACCACGCCGGACAGCAGCGCGAAGGGATGCAGCAGTCCGAAGAAGGAGCCGGTATAACGCGGCTGCAGGAACTCGTTGTGCTCGAAGGGCACCCCCAGCAGCAGATTGCCGAAGGCCACACCGAACAGCAGGGCCGGCACCGCACCGCCCACGAACAGGCCCCAGTCCCAGGTCCGGCGCCAGCGCGGATCCTCGATCTTACTGCGGTAGTCAAACCCGACCGGGCGGAAGAACAGCGCGAACAGCACCAGCAGCATGGCGATGTAGAAGCCGGAGAAGGCGGCCGCGTACACCGCCGGCCAGGCGGCGAAGATGGCGCCGCCCGCGGTGATGAACCAGACCTGGTTGCCGTCCCAGTGCGGCCCCACCGTGTTGATGATGACGCGACGCTCGTCGTCGCTCCGGCCGAGGAAGGGCAGCAACGCACCCGCGCCCATGTCGAAGCCGTCGGTGATGACAAAGCCGATGAGCAGCACCCCGACCAGCACCCACCAGATGAGCTTGAGCGTTTCGTAATCGATGATCATATCCTGTTCTCCTCAGTCCGAATCCCGGGCCGCCATCGGCTGGGTAACCAACGCCGGCGCACTGCCTCCGGAGTGCTCGAAATGGTAGCGTCCGGTATGCAGCGAGCTCGGCCCCAGCCGGGCAAAGCGGAACATCAGGTAGAGCTCCACCACCAGCAACAGGGTGTAGAAGCCGATGAAGCCGGCCAGTGAGAACCACAGGTCGCCCTCCTGCAACACCGAGGTGCTCAGATAGGTGGGCAGCACCTCGCCGATCGACCAGGGCTGACGGCCGTATTCGGCCACAATCCAGCCGGTCTCGGCCGCGATCCAGGGCAAGGGTATCGACCACAGCGCCAGGCGCAGCAGCCAGCGCTTCTGGCCGGCGGTGCGCCGGGCGCAGTAGTAGAAACTGGCCGCGAAGATGAACAGCATGAGAAAGCCGGAGGCCACCATGACGCGGAAACTCCAGAACAGGGGCGCGACCCTGGGGATGGTGTCTTTGACCGCCTGCTGGATCTGTGCCTCGGTGGCATCCACCACCTCCGGGGTGTAGCGCTTGAGCAGCAGGCCGTAGCCGAGATCGTCCTTGACCGCCTCGAAGGCGGCCTTGTCCGCCTCGGTATAGTCACCCGAGCGCAGCTTCTGCAGCAGGGCATAGGCCTGCATGCCGGTGCGGATGCGCTGCTCGTGCTGCACCATCAGATCCTTGATGCCGGTGACCTCTTCATTGACCGAACGGGTGGCGATCAGGCCCATCACCCAGGGGATCTTGATGGCGCCATGGGTAACCATCTCCTCCTGATCCGGGAAGCCGATCAGGGTGAAGGAGGCCGGCGGTTCATGCGTCTCCCACTCCGCCTCGATGGCGGCCAGCTTGACCTTCTGCACGTCGCCGAGCTCGTAACCGCTCTCGTCGCCCAGGACGATGACCGACAGGATGGAGGCCAGGCCGAAGCCGGAAGCCACGGCGAAGGAGCGCCGGGCGAAGGCCAGGTCCCGGCCCTTGAGCATGTAGTAGGCCGAGATGCCCAGCACGAACATGGACCCGGTGACATAACCGGCCGCCACGGTGTGGACGAATTTGACCTGCGCCACCGGATTGAACAGCAACTCGGCGAAGTTGGTCATTTCCATGCGCATGGTCTCGAAGCTGAACTCGGCACCGACCGGATTCTGCATCCAGCCGTTGGCCACCAGGATCCACAGGGCCGACAGGTTGGAGCCCAGCGCGGTCAGGAACGTGACCAGCAGATGCTGGCGTTTGGTCAGGCGGTCCCAACCGAAGAAGAACAGGCCAATGAAGGTGGATTCGAGGAAGAAGGCCATCAGGCCCTCGATCGCCAGCGGCGCGCCGAAGACATCCCCGACATAATGCGAGTAATAGGCCCAGTTGGTGCCGAACTGGAATTCCAGGGTGATGCCGGTGGTCACCCCCAGGGCGAAGTTGATCCCGAACAGCTTGCCCCAGAAACGGGTCATGTCCTTGTAGATCTCCTTGCCGGTCATGACATAGACCGACTCCATGATCACCAGGATGAAGGACAGCCCCAGGGTCAGCGGCACGAACAGGAAGTGATACATCGCGGTCAGGGCGAATTGCAGCCGCGACAGTTCGACGACGGATTCAGCAACCATCAGCAGTTCCTCAGTCGGACAGCGTCGGCCCGGCCTGTGCGGCCGGACCGGCGATGTGTGCAGCGATATCCGATTGTTGCGGCAGGGCGTGCTCAGGCACGCGGAAAAAGGCCCACCAGAGCGCGGTGAGCAGTACCAGCTTGACCGCCAGGACCACCGCCAGGTGTCGCACCAGGGGGTTGGACCAGATCGGGCTGTCAGCCTGTGCCTGCATCACGCGCGCCTGTGAGTATCAACCGTCCAGCGTGTCGCGGTCAGCGGCGCCGCTGTTATTGGTCTCATTGTCGTCGGTGGTTGCCTGACTCACCGGGCCGGCGACCACTTCGCAGTTGCTGTCGAAGTCATCGAAGGTCCAGGGAATATAGTCAACGGAATTGCCTTCCGCCAGCGCAACAGACGAACCGCTCAGTGCCAATAACAGTGCCAGTGTCTTCTTCATGCTGTCTCTCCTGATTAATGAAGTATTGAATCAATCCAGCGGCTGCTTGATGCTCACCGCACCGCGCAGTTCGCCGACTTCGTAGCCCACGGCCTTGTCGTGGGGATAGGCCGCCGTGATCCGCTCCATGACCGGAGCCGGGATCTGCGACTTCTCGCCATGGCAGACCAGGCACTGCGGAGCGGTGCCTATGGCCTTGGCAAAGCGCAGGTAGCGTCCGCTGGGCTCCTCGACGACCTCGAAGTGCGCCATGGTGTCGTACTTCTCGCCGGCGGCCGCGCGCTCGGCGAAGTCCTCCAGCACCTGCGCCTCCCACACATCGGGCGTACCCAGCATGGGATTGCGCACCCGGGTGCCGACACGGGTGATCTTCCAGCCCTTCTCCAGCGAGTGGCGATTGGCAATGGCCGGCGCCAGGTCGCGGCACACGGCGATGGCGGCGGTCGGACCGCCGGCCTTCATCTCCTTCATCATGGCACCGCCGAGTTCCTTGACGAACGCCGCAGTGGTCGCCTTCGCATCGGCAACGCGGGCCTCGATGCCGGCCTCATCGGCGGCCTGCACGCCAAGAGGCAACAGGGCAGCCAGTGCCAGTGGCAGGATGAGTCGTTCAGATATCTGCATGGTGGTTTCCTTGTTCAGTGGGTTTGTGGGTTGAGAATTCAGGTGTTGCGTCATACCGGCATTCGCGGTTGATCCGCAGCCGCTGCGCGGCAGTGGCGGCGAGGCTCCGTCGATCGGCGCGCCTGGCGGCAATGAAGTCAGCGCGCTGGCTGCGACGGTTGAGTCCGGCATTGATCTGGCGTTCCTGGGCGATGCTGCTCACGCGCCTGCCCTCGACCACCCTGCCGGGGTAGACCAGCAGATCACCGGGCAGGCGGTAGAGTTGGTCCATGACGCTGCTGTAGAGGCGCTCCGGGTCGGCATCACTGCGACAGGTGTCGCCGGCCGCGCCGACCAGGAGTGTGTGTCCCGTGAACAGACGGTCGCGCCAGCGATAGACCATGCTGCAGGCGCTGTGGCCGGGCGTGGCGATGGCGATGAGGGTCTCCTCGCCCAGATACAACTCGTCGCCATCCTGCAGGCGCTGGTCGATGCAGCCGGCATCGGCGCAGTCGCTCATGGCCACGCGGGCGGCCGCGCTGTCCCGCAGCCAGGGCGCGGCACTGACGTGCGACTCGTGCAGATGGGTCTCCAGCACATAGCGCAGCGTCAGCCCGGACTCGTCGAGCGCGGTCCGATAGCGTTCCAGCGCCGCCAGGTCAGGGTCGATCAGCGCGGCCGCGCCGGTCACCGGATCCGCCAGCAGATAACTGAGTTCGCCCTCAGTGGCTTCGAATTGCCGGAAAATCATGAGAAAGCACTCATCGCCTGCCTGTGTGTCACTCTGACCAGACATTTGCAAGCGATGTGCCACTACACAGTTATCAATCTATCTTTATGATTATTAAACATTATAATTTATGACCCTCAGACAGAGGACATACCAGAATGCCATTTATGGCAGTTGTGTTATATAATGACTGCCGTTATTGTCATTATCGCCCTGTTCCCATGAGCTCCAGGAAAACACGCGCGCTCAGCGATCGCCTGGCCCCCGAGATCACCGGTGTTTTGAACTGCATCGAGGAACCGGCCATCGCTTTGGATACGGACTACCGCATCCTCGCCGCCAATGAGGCCTATCGGCGGACCTACGGCGACGGCAGGCCCCTGCACGGGCGCTTCTGTTACGAGGTATCGCATCATTACAACGTCCCCTGCGACCAGGCCGGCGAGAGCTGCCCCATGGCCAACTGTCTCGGAAATGGTCAGGCCCAGCGGGTACTGCACCTGCATCACACGCCCCGGGGCGAGGAACACGTCGACGTCATGACCCGGCCGGTGCGCGATGAGCAGGGCCGGATCAGCTATGTCATCGAGGTCATACGGGAGATCAGGGCGGCGAGCAGTCATGCCCGCCCGGAAGGGATGGTCGGCCGCACGCCGGCCTTCAATCGCATGCTCGAACTGGTGCAGCGCGTCGCGCCCGCCGACACGGCAGTCCTGCTGCAGGGCGAATCCGGTACCGGCAAGGAACTGGTGGCCAAGGCAATACATGAGGCCAGCCCGCGCGCGGACCAACCCTTCGTGGTAGTGGAGTGCTCGGGGCTGACCGAGTCGCTGTTCGAGAGCGAGCTGTTCGGTCATGAGCGCGGCGCCTTCACCGGCGCCCATGCCCGCCGGATCGGCCTGGTCGAGTCGGCTGCGGGCGGGACCCTGTTTCTGGACGAGGTGGGCGACATCCCGCTCAGCCTGCAGGTCAAGCTGCTGCGGCTGCTGGAAACGGGCACCTATCGCCGCGTGGGCAGCACCGAACCGAAGCAGGCCGACTTCCGCCTGATCACTGCCACTCACCGCGATCTCGAGGCAATGATCGAGACCGGCGACTTCCGCCGCGACCTGTATTACCGCATCGGCGTATTCCCCATTCCCCTGCCCGCGCTGCGCGACCGGCGTGATGACCTGCCTCTGTTGATCGAATCGCTGCTCACCCGCATCGCCCCGGACCGACAGCTGCAGTTATCGGACGCCGCGATGGAATGCCTGGCGGCCTATCCCTTTCCTGGCAATATCCGGGAACTGCGCAATCTCCTGGAGCGGGCCACACTGCTGACGGATGACAGTCTGATCACGCCCGAGCACCTGCCGGAGTATTGCTGCGAAGGCTCCCCAACCGGGACGCCGGCCACACCCGATGATGAGACCATCCTGCCGCTGGAGCTCGTCGAGCAACGCTACCTGGCGCAGGTCGCCGCACGCTTCCAGGGGGATCGGGATACACTGGCGCGGAAACTCGGCATCAGCAAGCGCACCCTGTTCCGCAAGCTGCAGCAGTTGCAGGCTTCATGAGCGCAGGGGTTTCTTTCATGCAGAAAGGGAGAAGTGTTGAGACAAAAAAATACGGCGTCCACGTGGATCGTGGACGCCGGAGATGGTGGGCCGTGAAGGACTCGAACCTTCGACCAGCCGGTTAAAAGCCGGATGCTCTACCAACTGAGCTAACGGCCCCGTGGGGCGAGCGCCGAATCATACAGCAGCCCGCCACCGCAGGCAAAGACGGCGTGCTACATCGCCTCCAGCCGCCGCATGCCCTTGGGCAGCAGATGAAAGTCCACCAGCGAGGTGATCAGCGCCTTGCCGAAGCTGGCCTCGGCTTCGTAGAGCATCTTGTAGTACTGGATCTTCATGGTCAGGGCGCTGCCCAGCACGATGGCGCCGAAGGCCAGGAAGGAGCCCAGCGCCAGGGTCGAGGCCCCGGTCACGCCCTGACCGATGGTGCAGCCCATGGCCAGCACGCCGCCCACACCCATCAGCAGACCGCCGAGGATGTGGCGCACGGCATCGCCGATGCCGTTGAACCATTCGAAACGGAAGCCGCGGCTGAGGATGGCCCACAGGAAGGAGCCGACCACCACGCCGGCCGCGCCGACCAGGGCGAAAGTCACCAGCCGCTGGGCGAAGCCGCCGTCGATGTAGTGCAACAGCTGGCCGCTGGGGGCGACGAAGGTGTAGGACTGCACCCCGGTGGCATGCGGCTTGACGTCCAGCCATTCGATCTCGGACAGCCACTCCTGCCCCATCGGACCGGCGGTCACGGCCCAGGCCCCGACCACGGCCAGGCCGACCACGGCGCCGCCCAGAAGATTGTCGAAGCTGCCGCGGAACTCGGCGGCGCGGAAGCACCAGGCTGCGAACAGCAGACCGAGCACAGCCGCCAGGGTGATATATGCCGCGCGGGTGTCCTCCATACCGGCCAAGCCGCCGACGATGCTGCCCAGGTCCTGGCTGTTCATGCCATGCTCGGCCAGGTTGACGGACAGCGGGTTCATCCACTGCAGGAAGACATAGTGATCGAAGCTGGTGTAGATCATGATGTAGGCGGCAATGCCCATCATCAGCAGCACCACGATGGACTTGATGTTGCCGCCGCCGATGCGGATGAAGGTCTTGTTGCCGCAGCCGCTGCCGAGCGTCATGCCGATGCCGAACAACAGGCCACCCAGGATATAACGCGGCCAGGCAAACATCGGGGTGCGGTAGGGGGGCTGCGCCGTGTCGTTGCTGGCCGTCATGCTGATGTCGGTGTAGCCGAACAACTCCAGCGCCAGCACGCCCAGGATGGCCACCGCGATGGCGAACACCCAGGCCCGCAGCCGGCCGGTGTCGTTCATGTTGACCCAGTCGGAGACCGCACCCATGGTGCAGAAATTGGTCTTGTTGACAACGGCGCCCATCAACACGGCGATGCCGAAGCCCCACAGCAGGATTTGATTACCCAGAGTCAGTTCCATCTCTTGCTTGCCTCTCGATCTTGAAGGGTTTTCCACCGCCGGCCGCAGCCGCCGGTACAGTCATGGAGAATCAGGTCCGGTATCGGGTCGGGTCCGGCACGCCGGCAGCGGCGAACCCCGCGGCCCGCAGGCGGCAGGAGTCGCAGCGACCGCAGGCCCGTCCCTGCGCGTCGGCGGCGTAGCAGGATACGGTCAGGCTGTAGTCCACGCCCAGGTGCAGGCCTTCCTGAATGATGCGCGCCTTGCTCCATTCCAGCAACGGGGCCCGGACATGGAAGCGATCGCCTTCCACCCCGGCCCGGGTGGCTAGATTAGCTAGACGCTCGAAGGCCGCGATATATTCCGGCCGACAGTCAGGATAACCAGAATAATCAACGGCATTGACGCCGATAAACAGGTCCCGCGCCCCCAGCACCTCGGCCCAGCCCAGCGCCAGCGACAGGAATACCGTATTCCGGGCCGGGACGTAGGTCGACGGGATCCCCGCCGCGGCCGTCTCCGGCACCGGGATGTCAGGGTCCGTCAGGGCCGAGCCGCCGAACTGGGACAGGTCGAGCCTGACCACCCGATGCTCGGCCACGCCCTGCGCTTGCACAATTCGTACCGCCGCTGCCAGTTCGGCGGCATGGCGCTGGCCGTAATCCAGGCTCAGGGCGTGACATGCATAGCCCTGCGCCCGCGCAATGGCCAGCACGGTGGCCGAATCCAGCCCCCCCGAGAGCAGTACCACGGCCTTGCTGTCTGTTCCGGATTGCACCATCTGTTTCAGCGCCCCGGCACATCGCCCCAGAGCAGCTTGTGCAGCTGCACCTGAAAACGCACCGGCAGTCGGTCGGCCAGGATCCAGTCCGCCAGTTCACGCGGCTCCAGCTGCCCCCAGGCCGGCGAGAACAGCACCTGGCAGATGGCCGGAATGTCATACTCGGTGAGCTTGTCCCGGGCCCATTCATAATCGGCGCGGTCACACAGCACGAACTTGAGTTGATCGGCCGGGCTCATGTGTTCCAGTACGCAGTAGCGGTTGCGCCCGACCTCGCCCGAGCCCGGGGTCTTGAGATCCACCACCTTGACCACGCGCGGATCGATGCGGTCGATGTCCAGCGCGCCGCTGGTCTCGAGCGAGACCCGGTAGCCGGCATCGCACAGTTGCGTGAGCAGCGGTCGGCAGGCCTTCTGCGCCAGCGGCTCCCCGCCGGTGACGGTCACGTACTGCGCACCGTACTGTTCGACCCCGGCCAGGATGGCGTCCAGGTCCATCCATTCACCGCCGTGGAAGGCATATTCGGTATCACAATAATGGCAGCGCAGCGGACAGCCGGTCAGGCGCACGAATACGGTGGGCCAGCCCACCGTATCCGCCTCGCCCTGCAGGGAATGGAAGATCTCGGTGATACGCAGACGCGACGCGGCGGCCTGAGCGAGCGTGGGGGTGGAAGGTTCGGGCATGCGGCCATTTTACCGCATCCGGCCGGGCGGCGGCAGATCCAACCGGCCGGACGGCCCGGCCTAACGGCCTTCCCGGTTCAGCCGGGCCAGCCGCTCCTCGGCCAGGCGCGCCGCGGTGGTGCCGGGATAGTCCGCTATCACGGCATCCAGCGCCTGGCGCGCGGCCTGCCAGTCCTCCATCTCGTAATGGATGAAGGCAACCTTCAAGCGGGCATCGGCCACCTTGTTGCTGTCGGAGTAGGTCTCGACCACCTGCCGGAACTCCTCCAGCGCCCGGGGGAACTGCCGGGTCACGTAATAGGACTCCGCCAGCCAGTACTGGGCATTGGCGGCATAGGCACTGTCGGGATGGGCCTGGAGGAACCCGCTGAAGGCCTCGGCGGCCTGCATGTAGCGGCCCTCGCGCAGTATATCCAGCGCCTGCTGGTACTGCTGGCGCTGGTCGACGCCGGCAGCGGCATCCATGACCGCATCCGCATCGCCGGCTTCACCGGCGTCAGGGGCAGCAGACGGCGGCGAAGGCTGGTCCGGCGCACCAATACCGCCTGCACCGGCTGCCGGCGCGCCGCTCTCCAGTTGCTGCAGTCGCCGGTCCACATCCATGTACAGATCGCGCTGACGCTTCTTGAGCTGCTCCAGGGTATGCCCCTGGACCTCCACCTGCCCGCGCAGTTCCTGCACCTCGCGCTGCAGCTGTTCCAGCCGGGTCAGCATCTCCATCAGACCGCGGCTCTGCATCAGCTGCTCCAGCCGCTGCACCCGCTGGTCCAGATCGCCGTCGCGGGCCTGGACCGCGGGTGCGGTGGCCAGTACGGCCGTCAGTATCAGGGTGATCGGCGCACGTCGCATCATCACTGATCCATGTAGACGATTTCGACCCGGCGGTTACGACTCCAGGCCTGTTCGTCATGCCCTTCCACGGCCGGCTTCTCCTCGCCGTAGCTCACGGTCCTGATCTGGTCCGGCGTCACCCCCTGGAACTCGAGCATGCGGCGCACCGACTGGGCTCTGCGATCACCCAGACCGATGTTGTACTCGCGCGAGCCGCGTTCGTCGGCGTGGCCTTCCAGCACCACCTGCTGCTGCGGATTGGCGGCCAGGTAACGGGCATGGGCGGAGACGAGCTCGCGATCCGCGGCAGCCACCTCGCTGGAGTCGAACTCGAAGTAGATGGTGCGGGTGGCCAGGGGGCTGCTGGGGTCATCCAGCGCCAGGCCGCGCAGGTCCCCGTCGGCACCCAGGCCCCTGGCCTGTGCCCCCTCCATGCCTTCGGCACCCGCCGCGGCACTGCGATCCTCCACGGCCACATCGCCGTCGGCACGCTTGTCCATGGTCCCGCAGCCGCCCAGCAGCGCCAGGGCCAGAATCCCGATCAGTCCATTCCTGATGTGCATTGCATCGACTCCTCTTATTCAATCACGTTGATGTTGTTTGTCAGATCATTCGAGAAAGGGCGACCAGGCCGGTTCGCGCACCTCGCCCTCCTGCAGCCGCAGCCGCTGGCCCACCCGGCCGTCGACCGAGGCCGCCGCCAGCACCCCGCGTCCGCCTGCCTCGGTGGCATACAGAATCATGCGGCCATTGGGCGCGAACGAGGGGGACTCGTCCAGCCGGCCCTCGCTGACCAGGGTCAGCATGCCCCGCTCCAGGTCCTGCACCGCCACCCGGTAATTACCGCGGCCGTCGCGGTGCAGCAGCGCCAGGCGCTTGCCGTCAGGGGCGAAATCCGCACTGGCATTATAGCCGCCCTCGAAGGTCAGGCGTTCGGGCCGGCCGCCGTCGACCGCCAGCCGGTAGAGCTGCGGACTGCCCCCGCGGTCCGAGGTGAAGACCAGACTGCGGCCGTCGGGGGCCCAGGCCGGCTCGGTATCGATGGCCGGATGCCGGGTCAGGCGCCGCAGACGGTCGGAGTCCAGCGACAGGATATAGATTTCGGCGTTGCCGTCCTGTGACAGGGTTAACGCCAGCTGCCTGCCGTCCGGCGACCAGGCCGGGGCACCGTTGATGCCCTGATAGGAGGCGACCTTGCGCCGCTGCCCGGTGGCCAGTTCCTGGACATACACCTCGGCGGTTTCCTGCTCGAAGGTGACATAGGCCAGGCGGCGGGCGTCCGGCGACCAGGACGGCGACATCAGCGGCTGACGCGAGCGCAGCACGGTGCGCGGGTTATAGCCGTCGGAGTCAGCCACCTGCAGGCTGTAGCGGCGTTCATCGCCGCTGCCGGTCACGGTGACGTAGGCGATCCAGGTGCGGAAGGCACCGCGCTCGCCGGTCAGGGTCTCGTAGACGATGTCGGCCACCCGGTGCGCGGTCTCGCGCAGGCGCTCGCCGCTGGTGGGAAAGCTGTAGCCGGTCAGCTGGCGACCGCGGAAGACATCGAACAGACGGAATTCGACGGTGTAGCCACCGCCCTCACGCGGCACGATACGTCCGATGACCAGGTTGTCCACGCCCACGGCGCGCCAGTCGCGGTAGCGGATATCCTCGGGACGGGCCGGCCGGGACAGCATATCGGCCCGGGGCAGCGGCGCGAACTGACCGCTGCGGGCCAGATCCGCGGCGACGATCTCCGCCACGTCCTCGGGCGGCGCCCCCGGGCCGTTCCAGGCGAAGGGCACCACTGCGATCGGCAGCGCGCCTTCGATGCCGGAGGTGATCTCGATGGTCAACTCGGCCCGGGCCGGCTGCAGCCCCGACCAGAACAGCAGCAACAGGAAGACAGCGATAATCCTCTTCATCATGACCTCAGTGCATCATCCGGGTGAAAAGCGGAATTTCAGATTACGGAAACGATCGAAATACTGGTTGTCGGGCGGCAGCGGCAGCGGGCTGGAGCGCCACACGGCAGCCTCCACCGAGCGGTCGAAGGCCGCGTCGCCGCTGCCGGTGACGATACTCACGCGGGTAACCTCACCGCCCGGGATCAGACCGACCTGAACGACACAGGTCAGGCCCTGGCGGCTGCCCGGCGGCTGGATCCAGTTGCGCTCCACCTTCTGCTGGATGGCCGCCACATAGCGGCTGACCACGCGCTCGGCCTCGGCCGCGGCCAGCGCCTGGCGCTCCGCCTCCAGCTGCTGCTGCAGGGCCTGTTCGGCCTGGCGCCGGGCCTCTTCCTCGGCCTTGCGCCGGGCTTCCTCCTCGGCCTTGCGGCGGGCTTCCTCCTCGGCCTTGCGCCGGGCCTCCTCTTCAGCCTTGCGCCGGGCCTCCTCTTCGGCCTTGCGTCGGGCCTCGGCTTCCGCCTTGCGCCGGGCCTCCTCTTCGGCCTTGCGTCTGGCCTCGGCTTCCGCCTTGCGCCGGGCCTCCAGTTCTGCCAGACGCTTGCGCTCCTGTTCCTGCTTGCGGACCAGCGCCTGCTGCTGCTGTCGGAGTTCCTCCAACCGCCTGGCCTCGGCCTCCTGCTGGCGCTTGAGTTCGGCCTGACGCGCGGCCTCGGCGGCCTGCTCCTGTTTGAGCTTCTCCAGCCGCTGTTGTTCCGCCTGGCGGGCGGCTTCGGCCTGACGCCGCTTCTCCTCGGCCTCGCGCAGCCGGGCCTCGGCCTCGGCCTGTTCGCGTTCCTCGGCCGCCTTGAGCTTGTCCAGTTCGGCCTGGACCTGCGCCTCGTCCATCGCCACGGCTTCGATCACCGGTTCACTGGAGGCCTGCAGCTGCGGTTTGGGGGTCCAGTCCAGGCTGACAGCCAGGAAGGCGACCAGCACCAAGTGCACCAGCAGGGCATAGATGAAGGCCTGCGGCGTCTCCCGGAACAGTTTCCACAGGGCTCTCAAGGCGAGGCCGCCTCCGGCGGTTCCGTAACCAGCCCGACATTGGGGGCGCCGGCCTGCTGCAGCAGCACCATGGCACGGACCACCGTGCCATAGGCCACGCCGGAATCCCCCCGCACCAGCACCGGGGTATTCGGCTTGTTGCGCAGCACCGCCGCGCTGCGCTGGACCAGGGTCCCGGCATCGATCGGCTGATCGGGATCATCGCCCACGTTCAGATAGAAGTTGCCGCCGGCATCGACCGTCACCTGCAGCGGCTCCTCGCTGTCCTGCGACAGCGGCTGGGCATCGGCGCTGGGCAGCGAGACATGCACACCCTGGGTGAGCAGCGGCGCGGTGATCATGAAGATCACCAGCATGACCAGCATAACATCAATGTAGGGCACCACATTGATTTCGGCCATCGGCCGCTTCTTGTGCCGCTGACGCGCCATGTCAGTCCTTCCTTGCCGTCAACGACTGGCGGTGCAGCAGGGCGACGAATTCCTCCAGGAAATTGTCGTAGCGATTGGCCAGCCGCTCGACATCGTTGGAGAAGCGGTTGTAGGCAATGACCGCGGGGATGGCAGCGAACAGGCCCATGGCGGTGGCGATGAGGGCCTCGGCAATACCGGGGGCGACCATGGCCAGGGTGGCCTGATGCACATTACCGAGCGAGCGGAAGGCATTCATGATGCCCCACACGGTGCCGAACAGGCCGATGTAGGGGCTGGTGGAACCGACCGTAGCCAGGAAGGACAGCCCGGCCTCCAGCCGGTCCTCCTCCCGTGAGAGCGCCACGCGCATGGCCCGCTGGGCCCCCTCGACCATGGCACCGCCCTCGACCTGAGGCTGCTTGCGCAGGCGGCTGTATTCCTTGAAACCGGCCTCGAAGATGTCGGCCATGCCCTCGTTGTCCTGCTCACGGGCCGCGACCTGCTGGTACAGGGCGGCCAGCTCACCTCCGGACCAGAACTGCTGCTCGAAGTCCTTCGCATCGCGCTGCGCCGCGCCGAGCTTCTTCCATTTATGGAAGATCAGGGTCCAGGACAACAGCGACAGGGCAACCAGCAGCAGCATCACCAGCTGCACCACCGGGCTGGCGCCGAGTATCAGATGCAGCATCGACAAGTCCGTCGACATTCAGATCTCCTTCGCAATGTAATCAGGTATGGCGCGGGGCCGGAAACTCCCGGCATCCAGGCAGGCAATGCGGACCTGTCCCGTGCACAGGGGCGTTTCACGCCTGCCCGCCTCCAGCACCAGCTGCTCGAATTCCAGGCTGGCCCGGCCTGCGGCCACGACCCGCGCACTGACCTCGAGTTCCATGTTGAAACGCGCCGGGCGCAGATACTCGATGTTCACAGAACGTACTGCAAAGATGATGCCTGCCTCGCGCTGGAGCCGGTCCTGCTCGAAGCCCAGACTGCGCAGGTATTCGGTGCGCGCGCGTTCCATGAACCGGAGGTAGTTGGCGTAGTAGACGACGCCGCCGCTGTCGGTGTCCTCGTAGTAGACGCGCACCGGCCAGTAGAACACGGCTTGTGTTGTTCGCTGCTCCATCAGACAGGCGTTATCAGAATAGATTCCTTATCACACTTTCCGTCATTTCCGCGCATGGGGAATCCAGATATCGCTCAGACATGGATACCCGCCTTCGCAGGCAACCGGCGCCTGCCCGCTGTTCACGCCGGATCGTCGAACAGCGACAGCGAGGCCTCGGCCCGGGCGGTCAGGGATTCCGGCGGGGTGATGCCGAAATGCAGATAGGCATGGCGCGTGGCGATCCGGCCCCGCGCGGTGCGCATCATGAAGCCCTGCTGGATCAGGTAGGGCTCGATCACATCCTCCAGCGTGCCGCGTTCCTCGCCGATGGCCGCCGCCAGGCTGTCGATGCCGACGGGGCCGCCGTCGAACTTCTCGATCAACGCGCCGAGCAGCTTGCGGTCCATGATATCGAAACCATGGCTGTCGACGTTGAGCAGTTCCATCGCCTGCTGCGCCACCGCGGCATCGACCCGTCCCTGCGCCTTGACCTGGGCGTAATCGCGTACCCGCCGCAGCAGCCGGTTGGCAATGCGCGGGGTGCCGCGCGAGCGCCGGGCCACCTCCTCGGCCCCGGCCGGGTCCATGTCCACGCCCAGGATGCCGGCCGAACGCTGCACGATGCGGGTCAGGTCCGCAATGCTATAGAACTCAAGCCGCTGCACAATGCCGAACCGGTCACGCAATGGCGAAGTCAAAAGCCCGGCGCGGGTGGTCGCACCGACCAGGGTAAAGGGCGGCAGATCCAGCTTGATGGAACGCGCCGCCGGCCCCTCGCCGATCATGATGTCGAGCTGGTAGTCCTCCATGGCCGGGTACAGCACCTCCTCGACCACGGGGCTGAGGCGGTGGATCTCGTCCACGAACAGGACGTCATGCGGCTCCAGGTTGGTCAGCAGCGCGGCCAGATCGCCGGGCTTCTCCAGCACCGGGCCGGAGGTGTGGCGCAGGTTCACATCCAGTTCGGCAGCGATGATGTGGGCCAGGGTAGTCTTGCCCAGGCCGGGCGGGCCGAAGATCAGCACATGGTCCAGCGCCTCGCCCCGGCCCCGCGCCGCGCCGATGAAGATCTCCATCTGCTCGCGCACCTGCGGCTGGCCGACATAGTCGGCCAGGCGGTGGGGTCGGATGGCGCGGTCGATACGCGCCTCCTCGGGCGAATCCACGGCGGGCGAGATGATGCGGTCAGTATCTGTCATGATGGCGGGATTCAGGTTTCCGGCACGATAGCGCGCAGGGATACCGCTGACAAGCGGTAGCAACAAAGACTCAAAATATCGTCATTCCGGCGCAGAATACGTAGGTCGGGTTAGCGCAGCGTAACCCGACATGGTCCGCGAAACCTGTCGGGTTACGCCCTCAGGGCTGACCCGACCTACGGTTATGCCCCGTCGATTCCTGTGCATTCACCCCTTCTGCGTCGTCGCCCGCAGGGCCTGACGGATGATCTCCTCGGCCGGCAGATCGCCGGCCTCGATGGCGCGCACCATGCGGCTGGCCTCGGGCGGCTTGTAGCCCAGGGCGATCAGGGCGCTCACGGCCTCCTCCACCGGCCCGGCCGGGGCCGGGGCCAGCCCCGCCTCGCCACCAGCGGCCGCCTCCGGCGCAGCGCCGAAATCCTTCAGCCGGTCGCCCAGATCGACCAGCAGCCGCTCGGCGGTCTTCCTGCCGATACCGGGCACCCGGGTCAGGGCGGCGGCATCCCGGTCATTGATGCAGCTGATCAACTCGCTGAGCGTCATGCCGGACATGATCGCCAGCGCCAGGCGCGGGCCGACGCCGTTGATACGGATCAGATGGCGGAACAGATCACGCTCGGCCTGGCGGCCGAAGCCGAACAGGATCTGGGCGTCCTCGCGCACCAGCAGGTGGGTGTGCAGGGTGACCTCGCTGCCGGTCTCGGGCAGGGCGTAGAAGGTGGTCATGGGCGCTTCGACCTCGTAGCCCACGCCCTGGACATCGACCAGCAGCCGGGGCGGCTGCTTGGCCAGCAGCTGACCGCGCAGACGGCCGATCATCTGAACCTGCCTCCACGCGCGCCCGCGGCACCCGGGATCCGCCCCAGGGTGGCGCTGACATGGTGATGGCAGATGGCAATGGCGAGCGCATCGGCCTGATCGGCCTGCAGCGGCGCGCTCAGGCCGAGCAGCAGTCCGACCATGTGCTGGACCTGCTCCTTGGCCGCGCCGCCGCGCCCGACCAGGGCCTGCTTGACTTCGCGCGGGCTGTACTCGGCCACCGGCACCTCGGCCTGGAGGGCGCCGCAGATGGCCGCACCGCGGGCCTGGCCCAGCTTCAGCGCCGAGTCGGCATTGCGGGAGACGAACACCTGCTCGATCGCCACGGCCTCGGGGGCATAGTCCTGCATCAACTCACCGATGCCGAGAAAGATCGCGCGCAGCCGGGCGGGAAAGTCCTCCCCCTGGATGCGCAGGAAGCCGCTGTGCACATGGCGCATGCGGTTGCCCTCGGCGTCGATGAGGCCGAAGCCGGTCTGGCGGGAGCCGGGGTCGATGCCGAGGATGCGCATGGCGGCGGGGCCGGCGTTCAGGAGGCCAGCCGGTCCAGCACCTCGTCCGGGAAATCGGCGTTGGTGTAGACCTCCTGCACGTCGTCCAGATCATCCAGCATGTCGATCATGCGCAGCACCGTTTCGGCGGTGTCGGCATCCACGGCGCTGAGGGTCTCGGGCCGCATGGTGACCTCGGCGTTGTCGGGCGCGAGCCCGGCAGCCTCGATGGCATCCTTGACCCGCTGATACTCCTCCGGCGAGGTGAGCACCTCGATGGAACCGTCCTCGTTGGTCACCACGTCGTCGGCCTCGGCCTCCAGGGCGGCTTCCATCACCGCGTCCTCGTCGACGTTCTCGTAGAAGCTGATCACACCGGTCTTGTTGAACAGGTAGGCCACCGAGCCATCGGTGCCGAGGTTGCCGCCGAGCTTGGTGAAGGCATGGCGCACCTCGGAGACGGTGCGGTTGCGGTTGTCGGTCAGGCAGTCGACCATGATGGCCACGCCGCCGGGGCCGTAGCCCTCGTAGCGCACCTCCTCGTAGCTGGCGCCGTCGTCCAGTTCGCCGGCGCCGCGCTTGCAGGCCTTTTCGATGGTGTCCTTGGGGATATTGGCGCCGAGCGCCTTGTCCACGGCCAGCCGCAGCCGCGGGTGGGTGCCGGGGTCGGAGGTCCTGCCCTCACGCGCCGCGACCGTGATCTCGCGGATGAGCTTGGTCCAGACCTTGCCGCGCTTCTTGTCGTTCGCGGCCTTCTTGTGCTTGATGTTGGCCCACTTGCTGTGCCCTGCCATGACTGCCTCGTGCTGATTTCCCGGACATTTCAGATGCCGGGCATTCTAGCACGGACCGGGACGGCAGCGGGACCGGGCCGGTGGCGCTCGCCGCCGGCCGGAAGGGCTCAGAAACGGTGGCTGTAGAGGAACTGAAAGCTGGTCTGGCTGTGGCGCGAAATCACCCCGCCGCCGCTGGTCTCCTCCACCTCGGGGGCGTACTGCAGCGAGAAATCGATGCTCTGGACCCGATTGAAGGCATAGCCGAAACCGGCGGTGTAGTGCTCCTCCACGATCGCCGGGAACAGGGCATTGAGGTAGGTGTTCGGCACCGGGTTGTCGGACAGGTTGGCCCCCGCGCGCAGGGTCAGCTTCGGGCTCCAGCGCCAGGCGCCGCCGAACTGGTAGACCACCTGGTCGTCCCAGCGCTGGAACAGGGACACGTCCATGCCCCGGCCGGCGAAGGCGGCGGCGCGCGGATCGCCCTGAACAGCGTCGGCGGTGAAGCTCATGTCGAAGCTGTCCATGGTGCCGGCCCACTCGATGCGCTTGATGTCGCCGGTGAAGAACCAGTCGTCGCTGGCCTGCCAGGCCACGCCGATGCCATAGATCTCCGGCCATTGGAAGTCGCGCACCTTGACCTCGCCGCTGACCGGGATGGACTGGGCGGCACCCATCATCTCCACGCCGAAGCTCACGTCGGCGCCGGAGGTCTTCATGTCGCTGAGTCGGGTCTCGCTGTGGTAGGTCGCGCCCAGGCTCAGCCGGTCGCTGACCCGGAACACCGCACCGAGCTTGCCGGCGTAGCCGTAGCCGCGGGCCTGACCGGTGAAATCACTGCCATTGCTGAAATCGAAGTAGGCATAATCGACCCGGGTGATCGCCCCGCTGCCGACGAAGCCATTGAAGGTGGAGACCAGGCCGCTGCCGTCATCGCCGGCGGTGCCGAAGTTCCGGGTGGTCACCAGGTCGGTGAACTGGGCGCCGCTCATGGCCATTCTCAGGTCCAGCCCGGCCCAGACGAAATCCAGGCTGCCGCCGATGACCAGGCGTTCATTGACATCGAAAGCCAGCGGCAGGATGACCCGGCCCACGCTCAACTCGGTGCGGTTCTCCAGGTCGGACTGGATGCCGACACCGGCCGCCGGGTTGCCCAGGAAGGAACCGGCGTCGTACTCGGTGCCCATGCCGCCCTGGCCATAGACGCCGATACCGTAGGTGAGCCCATTGTGCTTGCGCACCCAGCCGGCGGCGGGCATGGCATAGGCAGTGCCGTCGGATTCGGCCACCCGGCCGCCGGCCTCGGCCTCGACGTCGGGGCCGAGAAAGCCGAAGAACAGATCCAGGCGGTCGCCGGAGCGCATCAGCCCGAGGGTGGCCGGGTTGTTCATCATGGCGGCGGTGCCGTTGTCATAGGCAAAGGCCGCCCCGCCCATGCCCGTGGCGATGGGGCCGTAACCTTCCATGTTCATGCCGTTGGTGGACCAGGCCGCAGGGGAGAAGACGGCCGCCAGCGCGGTCAGCAGCAGGGCGCGCGCGAATCGCTTACTCATTGTTTACTCCAACTATTATTTCGCTTCGAGGGGGGAGAACAGGCTCCATAAAGGACCCGGCCGCGGGACCGGGTCAGCCCTTCATCGGCGCCGGCCGGGCAAGCTTGAGGGGGATTTTCAGGCCGGTGCGGCCGGACGAAGCAGCCGCCGGATGGCTTCACGATTGGTCACGGAACCCGCCCGCAGGGCGGCCTCCGCTGCCGGCAGCCAGCACCAGGCACGGTGCTCGGCGGGATTGAGCCGGATCGGCGGCGGCGCCGCATAGCACACAGCGAAGACGTACTCGCGGTTCTCGCTCACGTCCGGGGCATAGCGTTCGCGCCAGGGCGGCAGAATGGGGAACCGGCTCTGCAGGCGGCAGTCGTGCAGGGCCGCCCCCGGCACCAGGCCGGTCTCCTCGTGCAGTTCGCGCAGGGCCGCGGCGGCGGCCGACTCCCCCCATTCCAGGCTGCCGGTAACCGACTGCCAGAAGCCGGGCGGCTCCAGACGTTCCAGCAACAGCACCTCGCCGGCGGCGGTATGCACCAGCACCAGGACGGATTCGGGGCGTTTCCAGTCGGACATCAATAACGCCTGCTCAAACCGGTTGACGTATCAATGGCAGCGCGAACCATTCCCGTCATTCCGGCCTGCGCCGGGATGACGGGAGTTGCAGATTTCTGCTGAAGCCGATCCAGTCGGATATATCAAAACCCGGGGATCGCTGCCGATACTGAGAATAGCTTGCCAAATGTGCGCCTTTGCAAACAGAATTTCCCGATATGAAACTGCGGCTGCAAATCCCGAGGCTCGTCCTCCTCCTGATACTGGCATTCAGCCAGACGGCCCAGGCGGCGACCCAGGCCCGGCCCGATGCCGAGATGCGCAGCCACCTGGCCCGGGCCATCGCCAGTGCCGAGAGCTTCGAGGACCGGTTCGAGGCCGAGGTCTGGTTGTCGGACATGTCCGGCCGCCTGCAGCGACGCTGGCGAGACGTCCCGCCGGAGGAACGGCTGGACATCCTCAGGATCGCGCATCAGGAGGCCACCCGGGCCGAACTGCCGCCGGAGCTGGTGCTGGCCGTGATCCAGGTCGAGAGCAACTTCGACCGTTTCGCCATCTCCCACGCCGGCGCTCGCGGCCTGATGCAGGTCATGCCCTTCTGGCTGGAGGAACTCGGCCGCCCGGAAGACAATCTGTTCCAGATCCGCACCAACATCCGCTACGGCTGTGCCATCCTGAAACATTACCTGGAGCGCGAACGCGGCAACCTGCAGCGGGCGCTGGCCCGCTACAATGGCAGCCTGGGTCAGACCTGGTACCCCGACCGCGTGTTCCGGGCGCTGAACCGGCACTGGTTCCGCAACTGATCCCAGGCAGATCCAGCCGCTTCCCGCGCCGCCATCCGGCAGCGCCGGCTTCCGTCCAGGGGCCGCCGATCCATTTATCCTTCCGGCCGTTTCCGGCCAACTCATTGCCTTAAAGCAATCTGTTCTATTCGATTTATCGATTATTTGCCAACCCCGCCACCCCGTAGACTCCATGGGGAGCCTTGGTGTGGGTCACGGATATGAACCACCTTTCATAAATCGGAGGCAAGGCAGACCCAGCGTTTATAACGTATATAACAAGGGATGCCGCCGCCGGATGGCACCGCTTGCCGCCCCTGACGGAAGTTGACGCAGGCTTATGGAACGACTCATCGTGCTGGTCGCAGCCCTGCCGCTGTGTTCCGCCCTGTTGATTCAGCTGCTCCCCCACCGCCCCGGGTGGCGGGCCGCCCGGCTGAGCGTGACCTGCACCGCCCTGAGTTTCCTGGCCGCCGCCGCCACGCTGTGGCTGGCACTGGCCGGAGGGGACGCCGTCGCCCTCACCCTCCCGGGCGCCGCCTGGGGCAGCCTGCTGTTCGATCCACTCAGCACCCTGATGATGCTGGTCATCGCCGGCATCAGCCTGATCGTGCATGTCTATTCGGTCCGCTACATGGCCGAGGAACCGGGCTATGCCCGGTTCTTCCTGCTGCTCGACCTGATGACCGCCGCGCTGCTGGTCATGGTCGCCGCGGGTGATCTGATCACCCTGCTCATCGCCTGGCACCTGGTCGGGATACTGCTCTACTTCCTGCTCGGCCACGACACTCGCAGCCCTTCCGCCTGGCGCTACAGCTTCTGGACCCTGCTGACCTACCGCATCGGCGACCTGCCGCTGGTGCTGGCGGCCGGCCTGCTTCATCACGCCTACGGCACCTGGTCGCTGCCGGAGTTGTTCACGCGCATCACGGCCGATCCCGGCAGCCATTATTTTCTCGGCCTGGAACTGCTGGACGTGGTCGGGGCGCTGATCGCCCTGGCGGCCTTCGCGCGCTCGGCCCAGTTCCTGCTCCATACCTGGCTGCCCTATACCATGGACGGCCCGACGCCGGTGTCGGCCCTGATGCATGCGGGCATCGTCAATGCCGGCGGTTTTCTCATCAACCGCTTCGCCCCGGTGTTCATCCATACCGGCGGCGTGCTGCACTGGATCTTCCTGGTCGGGCTGGTGACCGCCGTGATCGGCTCGGTGCTGATGCTGACCCAGAACGACATCAAGAAGTCGCTGGGCTATTCGACCATGGGTCAGATGGGCTTCATGATCATGGAATGCGGTGTCGGCGCCTTCTCGCTGGCCATCTATCACCTGATCGCTCATGGCCTGTTCAAGGGCACCCTCTTTCTCGGCGCCGGCGGCGTGATCCACGCCGCCCGCCACGACGACGGCGTACCCAAGGACGACCTCTACACCTTCGTGGTGGAACGCCGCCCGGCGCGGCAGCGCAAGCCCTGGCTGCTGATGGCCGCCATCACTCTGGCTGTCCCGGTCAGCATCCTGGTGGTCGCTCACCTGCTGGTCGTGCAGGACTACTTTCAGAAACAGGGCGCGATCGTGCTGCTGTTCTTCGGCTGGATCACCGGCGCGCAGCTGATCTTCGCCACCTATCGCATGCGCAGCCAGAACCTGTGGCGGCTGGTGGGCCTGAGCGTGTTCTCCTTCACGGTGGTGGTCGTCGGCTACATCCTCATCAGCCACGCCTTCGACCTGTTCCTCTACCCCGATCCGGCCTTCCGCCAGCAGCTCTATGCCGCCGCCGATATCGACCTGCTGCGCTTCGACATCCTGGTGGGCATCGTCACCGCAGTGATCGTGCTCGGCTGGCTGCTCACCTACTATGCCGAACGCAACGGCGGCCGCCGGCAGCGCCGCAGCGGCCGCGGCTGGCTGGTCTTCTATGCCCTGGTCTCGCGCGAGTTCTACCTCAGCGACCTCTACGCCTCGCTGACCCGGGGCCTGTTGCAGGGCGCGGCACGGCTGAACGTCTGGCTGAGGTGGGCCTGACATGGATGCCGCGATCTATCTGCTCGCCGGACTGTTCCTGCCGCTGTTTCCGCTCAGCATGGCATTCAACCTCCTGCTGCGGCGTCTGCGCCGGCCGGCGGCGCGCACCCTGATCCTGCTGGTCTGGCCGCAGATCGGCCTGGCGCTGGTGGCCACAGCGCCGTCGCCGCCCGACTGGCTGCTCTACTGGGCGCTGCTGACCTCGGCCCTGTATGCCTTCCGGGCCCTGACTCTGCGCGAACTCGGACTCTGGACCGGCTTTCTCGCCAGTTCGCTGTGGGCGCTGCTGTGGCTGGTCCTGGCGCGGCCCGGCGAGGTGCCTCCGGCACTGCACGGACTCGGGCTGAGCGTCCCCCTGGTACTGCTCGGCCTGCTCGGCGCCGGGCTGGAGCAGCGCTTCGGCGCCGCCTATGCGGGCCTGCACGGCGGCCTGGCGCAGCGTCTGCCGCGCCTGAGCGGGGTGGTGGTGGTGGTGGTGCTGGCCGTCATCGCCATGCCCCTGTTCCCGCCCTTCTTCACCCTGCTGACACTGACCCTCGCCACGGCCGCGGCCGCCCCGGGCATCGCCCTGGCCCTGGTCACTGTCTGGCTGTTGTGGAGTTGGGCGGCCGCACGCCTGCTGCAGGGACTGGTGGTCGGCCCCGGGGACGGGAACGGGGCGGAGGACCTCAGCCGAACCGCCACCTGGGCCTACGCCGCCGTCCTCGGCCTGCTGGCCGGTGCCGGCCTGTACCTGCTGGGAGGTCTGGCATGAGTCTGTCGCTGGGACAGCGCCTGCGCATCCGCGCCATGACCTATGTGGCCGGCGAGCCCATTCCCTTTTTCTGGCCGATGCGCGCCTTCATCCATCACAACCCGCTGCACGGCCTGGAACATCTGCCCTTCGAAGAGGCCGTGGCGCAGGGCGCCCGCCTGTTCCACTGCCGCTGCCAGCTGCCGCGGCGCCAGTACCAGGCCTATCTGGCCGCGGACCGGATCGATCGGGAGCGGCTGCAGGCGGCGGTGACGGCCTTCGCCGCCGGGCGGGAGCCGGTCCCGGGAATCGATCTGCAGGCCTGGTGCATGGCCCTGCTGACCCGGATCGAGCAGCCGGTGACGGCGGCCGGCCCGCTGGCCGACCCGACCGGGACCGCGGCCGCGCTCGCCGGTACCCGCCCCGCCCCGGAGGCAGACATCGATCCGGCCATGCTGGCCGACCGGCTGTGCAGTACGCTGCTGGGCGAGACCCCCGTCTACGAGGCCGTGGATGCCCTCTTCGGCACCGGCATCGGCGCGGAACTGGACGAACTGGTGATCAAGAGCTGCCTGGACTTCTTCGACGAGGGCCAGTCGGTGTGGGGCATGCCGCTGCGCAGCCGCGGCTTCTTCACCGCCTGGCGCGAGGTGGCCAGCCGCAACGTCCGGCTGTTCCTGCGCGGCATGCACATCAAACGCATCCTCGCCGTCGACGAGACCCCCGAGGGCGTGATCGATTACGTGATGCGGACCCTGGGGGTCGCGGAACAGCACTGGAGCGCCTATTTCACCCGCGAACTGGCGCGCCTGCACGGCTGGGCCGGCTTCATCCGCTGGCGCTCCAGCGCCCGCCATTATCACTGGGGCCAGCGTTACCCCGGCGATCTGGTCGATCTGCTGGCGGTGCGCCTGACCCTGGCGCTGGCCCTGCTGCAGGAGCGCGGGCGCCGGTTCGGCGTCACCTCCGCCCCCGCCATCCGGGAACTGATCGAGACCCGTACGCCGGAGGCCTGGCTGCGACATGAACTGCACACCGGCCGGATACTGCCCGACCGGGCCCAGCAGGTGGAGGAGAGCCTGGCGCTGGGCGGCGCACGGCGGATCGAGGCCGTGTTCGGCGAGTATGTGCGCTGCCAGCGCACCCGCGAGGCCGAACGGCAGGCGCAATCCCTGCGCTCTCTGGCCGAGCAGACAGACGACACGCAGGCATTGGAACGGCTGGACACCGGCCAGCTCGACGCCCTGGTGCAGCACCTGCGCGAGTTCGAACGCCGGGAGGGTATGCTGTGGCTGCGGGCCATGGAGGCGCACGCCATGCACAGACTGCTCTCAGGGATACAGCTGGCACCGCCGCCGCCGCGCGACAAACGGCCCTTCGTGCAGGCGCTGTTCTGCATCGACACCCGCTCCGAGCGCATCCGGCGCCAGTTGGAATCGATCGGCGACTACCAGACCTTCGGTATCGCGGGCTTCTTCGGGGTGCCGGTCAGCTTCATGGAACTGGGCAAGGGCAGCGAGACCCATCTGTGTCCGGTGCTGCTCACGCCAAAGAACCTGGCGCTGGAGATGAGCGTCGAGGGCCCGCGCGATCTGAATGCGGTCACGGCCATGGAGAAGGCGCTGCACGAGCTCAAGGAATCCGTGCTCAGCCCCTTCGTCACGGTCGAGGCCATCGGCCTGCTGTTCGGCTTCGACATGATCGGCAAGACCCTGCTGCCCCGGCACTACAACCGCTGGCGCAGCCAGCTGCACGAACACAAGCCGCCGACCCACCTGCTGCTCGACAAGCTCGACCGCGACCAGGCCGATTCCATCGTGCGCGCCGTCCAGCGTGCCGTGATCGTCAAGGCGCTGGAACAGGAGTTCCAACTCACCGCCGAACGTATCCCCGACACCCTGGTGCGCGAATTGCGCGAGGCGGCCCTGGGCCGACAGCCGGACGCCCCCGAACTGGCCAACGCCCTGGGGTTGGACAGCGCCGCCGCGCAGGCCTTCATCCGGCGCCTGCGCGAGGTCTACCGCATCGATCCCGCCTTCGCCCGGCTGCAGCTGGAACGGCTGGCGCGCATCGGCTTCTCCCTCGATGAGCAGGTCGGCTTCGTCAGCCAGGCGCTGCGCTCGATCGGCCTGACCCGTGACTTCTCCCGCTTCATCCTGCTGGCCGGCCATGGCAGCACGTCGGAAAACAATCCCTACGAATCCGCGCTCGACTGCGGGGCCTGCGGCGGCAACCACGGCCTGGTCAACGCCCGCGTGCTGGCCCAGATGGCCAACAAGCCGGAGGTACGTCAGCGCCTGCGCGCCCACGGCATCGAGATCCCGGACGATGCCTGGTTCATTCCGGCCCTGCACAACACCACCACCGATACGCTGGCACTGTACGACCTGGACCGTCTGCCTTCATCCCATGTGGTCTATCTCGACCGGCTGCGCAAGGGCCTGACCGCGGCTTCGCGCCTGTGCGCCCGGGAGCGGCTGCCGGCACTGCAGGGGGCAACCCGACGGCGCGCAGTGCCGGAGCCGGCCGCCGCCCAGAGGGCCGTCCAGCGCAACGCCATGGACTGGTCGCAGGTGCGGCCGGAGTGGGGTCTGTCGGGCAATGCCTATTTCGTCATCGGCCGCCGCGACCTGACCCGCGAACTGGCACTGGAAGGCCGCGCCTTCCTGCACTCCTACGATTACCGCCTGGATCCGAAGCGCCGGCTGCTGGAGAACATCCTCACCGGACCGCTGGTGGTGGGTCAGTGGATCAACATGGAGCATTACTTCTCCACGGTAGACAATGAATGCTTCGGCAGCGGCAGCAAGGTCTACCACAACGTGGCTGGCCGCTTCGGCGTGATGACCGGCAACCTCAGCGATCTGCGCACCGGCCTGCCGGCCCAGACCGTGCTCGAACAGGGCCGGCCCTATCATCAACCGGTACGGCTGATCACCCTGATCGAGGCGCCGTTCGAACACGCCCGGCGTGCCGTCGACGACGTGACCGCGGTCAAGCATCTGGTGCGCAACGGCTGGATCCGGCTGCTGGTGATCGATCCCGAAACCGCGGCCGTTACCCTGTACGACGACGGCGAGTGGCGTGAGCAGACCCGCCTGACCCACCCCCCCATCCCGGAGGAGTCGACATGAGAAACCTCAACTTCAGCCCGCTCAAGAAGCTCGAGATCATCCTGGGCGGCGAGCATCAGGGCTTTGCCACCGACCTGCTCGACCGTGCCGGGGTGAAGGGCTACACCATCATCAACAACCTCTCGGGCAAGGGCAATCACGGCTTCCACGAAGGCCACTTGATGTTCAACGAGGACGACGTGCTGATCATGATCATCGCCGCCGTGCCCGAGTCCCTGGTCAAGCCCATCCTGGAGGGCTTCGCGCCCTTCTACAGCGAGCATTCGGGGGTGGTGTTCATCTCCGACATCCAGGTCACGCGGCTGGTCAAGTTCGGCGGCGGGGAGGATTCGAGCCCGCCGGGATCCTGAACGACGGGGGTTCAGGCCGGCTCACATCGCATCAGCCTGCAGGCCGGGCTCCAAAACCGCGGCGGCGACTGGATCCCCGCCTGCGCGGGGATGACGGTGGGGATGGGATGCAGAACCCGGTGGGTCGGGTTAGCGCAGCGTAACCCGACACTCACGGCGGGAAGGTCGGGTTACGCCCTCTTCGGGCTGACCCGACCTACGATTTTTTATGTCACTCCGGCGCAATAAACAGCGCAATGGACTCGACGTGCGCCGTATGCGGGAACATGTCCATCACCCCCGCGGCCGCCAGCCGGTAGCCGTACTCGTTGACCAGCAGACCGGCATCGCGCGCCAGCGAGCCGGGATGGCATGAGACATAGACGATGCGCTGCGCCCCGCGGGCGGCGATCAGCGGGATCATCTCCTTTGCGCCGCTGCGCGGTGGATCCAGCAGTACCCGATCGTAGCCGCGCGCGAGCCAGGGCTCGCCGGTCACCTCGCCCGCCAGGTCGGCGGTGAAGAATTCCGCATTGTCGATGCCGTTGGCACGCGCATTCTCCCGCGCCCGCGCCACCAGCCCGGCCTCGCCCTCCACGCCCGTCACCCCGGCGACACGGCGCGCCAGCGGCAGGGTGAAGTTGCCCAGGCCGCAGAACAGATCCAACACCCGGCTGTCCGTCTGCGGCTGCAGCAATTCCAGGGCGTGCGCGATCATCCGCTGATTGATCGCGGGATTGATCTGGGTGAAGTCGGTGGGGCGGAACTGCAGGGTCACCTGGTGATCATCCAGGTCATAGCTCAGCGCACCGGCCGCCGCTGCGGACTCGGGCCAGAGCAGCGTCACCGAATCCGGCCCCTTCGGCTGCAGATGGATCTGCATGTCGTATTCCTGCCCGAAGGCCTTGAGACTGGCCAGGTCGGACTCGCTCGGCGCCTCCAGTACCCGGAACACCAGGGCGGTGACGCGGTCGCCGACCGCCACCTCGATCTGCGGCACCGCGGCCCTGATCGACAGGGAATCGATCAGCAGCGCCAGGTCCCTGAGACGGTAACCGACATCGGGATGCAGCACCTCGCAATTGTCGATGCGGGCGACGAAGGGCTTGCGCTTTTCCCGGAACCCGACCAGCACCTCGCCCTTCCTGCGCACGTACTTCACCCCCAGGCGCGCCTTGTGCCGATAGCCCCAGACCGGGCCGGTCAGGGGCGGGAGCACCGTCTCCGGCTCCACGCCGCCGATACGCTTGAGATTATCCAGCAGCACCCCCTGTTTGGCCCGGATCTGGGCCGCGGGATCCATATGCTGCAGACTGCAACCACCGCACACAGCGGCCGCGCTGCAGCGCGGCACCACCCGCTCGGACGCCGGTTCGAGCACGGCCTCGACCCGGCCTTCGTCATAACTGCGGTGCTTGCCGGTATAGATGAAGGTGACCCGCTCGCCCGGCAGGGCACCGTCGATGAACACGGCCTTGCCGTCCAGGTGTGCGACCCCGCGGCCGTCGTGGGAAAGCGAATCGATATGCGCCGGAACCGGATCCGGCGGCAGTGACTTTCTGCGCCGTGCCATGGGCGTCAGTCCGCCGGCCAGGCCGACAGGAAGGCACTGAAATGCGCACGGTCGCCGGCCTTCAGGTACTCGCGCAGCCGGGTGAGTTCTGCATCGTACCCGGGCCGCAGGAGGTGTCCGCGCATGAGTTCGAACCGCAGCCACACCAGATAGGTGTTGAGCACGTCCGTCTCGCAGTAGTCGCGAATGGCGCCGGTGTCACCGGCCAGGAAACGCGCCCAGACCTGCGCGCCGTCCATGCCCAGTTTGCCGGGAAAACCGAGCAGGCTGGCAATCTCCCCCAACGGCGCATTGGCGCGTGGCTGATAGCCGGCCAGCACGTCCATCAGATCGGTGTGGCGGCTGTGGTAGCGGCTGAGGTAATTGTTCCACTTGAACTCGCGGTCCTCCTCGCCGGCATCCCAGTAACGCGGTGCGCTGACACCGTGCAGCAGGGCCCGGTAATGGAGTACCGGGAGATCGAAACCGCTGCCGTTCCAGGACACCAGCGTCGGGGTATCGCGCTCGATGCGATCGAAAAAGGCCCGGATCAGATCGGACTCCGGGCTGTCAGGACTGCCCAGCGATGAGACCTCCAGCGTCTCGCCACTGCGCCGCACTGCCGAGATGGCAACGATGCGATGCAGATGCAGGCGCAGGAATTCGCTGCCGCCGGTTTCCTGCGCCCGCAGATGGAACAGGGCCTTGGCGACGTCCTCGTCGCTCAGACCGTCCAGGCCATGCAGCCGACGGCCACCGTCCAGGTCGGGGACGGTTTCTATATCGAACACCAGTACGTTCATTTGGATAAAACCTTAACGCGGAGGCGCAGGGGCGCAGAGAACGCAAAGATCATCAATATAAATGCATAAATGGTTTCTTTGCGTCTCTGCGCCCTTGCGTTGAAGGGGTTTATTTCTGTTTCCAGCTGCCGCCTGCGTCCTGATACCACCAGCCCGAAGGCGCGTTGTCGACCCAGCGCCGGGCGAAGGTGGCGCGGATCTCGTCCTGCCACTCGGGATGGCCGTTGACCCGCGCGATCTCGGCATACAGGGCCTGACGGTCGCGGTTCTCCTCCGCCACCAGCTGCTGCACCCGGGCGCGGTCGCGCAGGGCGACGGCATTCATATCGCGGATACGCAGTTCGCCATTGGCGGCGATGCCTACCGCACCCTGCTGATAGAAGGGTTCGAGCTGCTGGTGGCGGGCCTTCATCTGCGCCCGCAGCCGGTTGATGGCGGGCGACTGCACATTGATGTCGGCCGCGGCCGCGGCCGGCGTCACGGCCGCCTCGAGCAGGGCGACCCAGAGCGGGCGGTCGGATTCAAGGCGGCTGTCGGGCGCCGGCGCCGGCTGCTCCTGCGCAGGCGCCTCCTCGCGCTGCGGCACGCCATAGACATCACGGATGATGCGATCGGCAGCCTGCTCGGCGGCGGCGGCCGGGAAATAGACATTGATGGTCACGCAGCCGGCCAGCAGGGCCAGCAGCAGCCAGACAGGTGCTAACAGGATTCTTTGCATACCTTGACTCCCCGATCTTCATTACTGGATCTGCGGCGCCCCGCCTGCGGTCGCCGCCTTGAGCCGTTCCACCAGGGCCGGCCAGTCCACCGTATCGGCATAGCCGATCACGTTGATGCGCGGCGGCAGCCGGGTGCCCCTGACCAGATAATAACCCTGTTCGGCCGGCGCCACACCGCCCATCTCGCATATCCCGTTGCGCAGCCGGCAGCGGATGCCGAGACGATCATACGGAAATTCCTCGAACAGGCCCAGAAAGGTCTGCGACAGCGCCTGACCGACACCGCCGCCGATCCGCGACAGGTTGTCCACTGCCCGCTGGCTGATGCGATGCCGGCTGGTATCGTCCGCGGGCGTGACCAGGGCGGCGTCAAAGGCCAGTGGTTCCCAGTTCTGCAGCCACAGTTTGCGGATATGCCCATCCAGCCTGCCTTCGATTCTACCGAAGGCGAAGGTGCCGGTCAGTTGTTCCAGGTCGATATTGTCGATCTCGATATCGGCCTGCAGCTGCGGCACCAGCCCCAGGGGCTGATCCAGGCGCAGGTCCCGTAGCCGGACCGCACCGTCGAACACCCGCACCAGCAGCATGCCGCCGACCTCCACGCGGCCCTCGGCATAGCGAAGCTCCGGGATCACGCCGGACAGCTGCCCCTGCATCGGCGGCCACTCCAGGGCGGTGGTGAGCCGCTGCATCGACACCGGCGTGAGAATGGCATCGATCTGCCAGCGCATGGCTCCGCTTCCCGGATCGGAGAGTTCCCATTCCTCGATCAGCAGCCGGCCGTCCAGCACCTCCACCTCGGCCGGTTCCAGCAGCCGGTACTGGCTGCCCTGGCTCTGCAGCCGGAACCCGGCCGCCCCCAGTTCGAGTCGATACAGGCTGCCGCCCTCCCAGCCGATGCGCAGGGTGCGCGGCCTGTCGTCCCGGCCCCAGGCCAGGTTGCCGGCCAGGCCTTCCAGGCTCAGGCGCTGGGCGGGATCCTCCAGCGCCACTGCATTGAGCACGACGTCGACGCTCTCCAGCCGGTCATCGCGCAGACTCAGGCTGCCGCTGATCCGACCGCGGGCAGCGAGATCCGAGAAGGCGGTGCCGGCCAGCCAGGGAGCGGCATAGGTCGGGAAGAACCCGGCCAGTTCGAGCCGCTGGATATCGACCCGCGCCTGCTGCAGCAGGGCGTCGGCAGCCGGGCTCAACTCGGCTTCCAGCGTCGCGACCAGCAGGTCGGGCTGCAGCAGTTCGACCCCGGACACCCGCACCCGGCCCGCGTCAGGGATCAGGTGATACTGTCCCGATGCCTGCAGCGGCTGCACGGCGAAGTCGGTGTAGACGGGATCCAGATACAGGCCGCCCTGATCCAGGGCGAGATCGAAGCTGCCTTCATAGTCGTTGCCCGTGCGCTGTGCGCTCAGGGACAACTCGCCGGCAAGGGCCTCACCCGCCGCCAGCCCGCTGGCATTGGAGAAGGCAACCTGGCCGACCTGCAGATCCAGAACGAGACGCTGCAGCAACGCGGCCGCGCCTGCGGCCTCGGCCTGCAGATCCAGCCGGCCTGCGCCGAAGCGGTAGCCTTCCGGCAGCCAGGGGGCAGCGAGTGCGGCCAGCGTCTGCGCCGCCAGGTGCTGGCCCTCCACCCGGGCCCGCCAGCGCCCGGCCGTGTACTCCAATTCGAGCCGCACCCGCCCGCCGGCATAGGCGACCGGTCCCAGCTTCAGGGTGAGGCTGTCCCGGTCCGGCGCATGATCGAGCGTGAAGGGTCCCTGCAGAGGCTGGCCACGCCAGTCGGCAAGGGCAAAGCGGCCTTTGCCGCAACGCAGCCGCACCGCCTCCTCCAGCGCCAGCTCGTCACACTGCAGCCGCAGCCCCTGCAGGCGCTCCCCGCTGGGAATGTGTTCCAGCCGTTCGATCTCGATCCGGCCGGCCAGGCGGCCGGAAGGCAGGAATTCGATTTCCGTGCTCAGACCGGTGATTACCAGGCCCCGGCCTTCCAACCCGGGCAGATGCAGTTGCAGCTGCTCGATGGCAACGACGCACAGGGGCATCAGCAGCAATACAAGGAAATACCAACGGCGCTGGCGCAGGAGCGGGCGCACCGTCAGGCGGGGAAGACTCCGGTGGAGAGATAGCGGTCGCCGCGGTCGCAGATGATGCTCACGATCACGGCGTTTTCGACCTGGCGCGACAGTTCCAGCGCCGCCGCCACCGCACCGCCCGAGGAGATGCCGCAGAAGATGCCCTCGCGCGCGGCCAGGGCCCGGGTGGTCTCCTCCGCGCTCGCCTGCTCGATATCGATGATGCGATCGACCCGTGCCGGATCATAGATGCGCGGCAGATACTCCGGTGGCCAGCGGCGGATTCCCGGGATGGAGGAACCCTCGGTCGGCTGCACCCCGACGATCTCCACCCCCGGACTCTGCTCCTTGAGATAGCGCCCGGTACCCATGATGGTGCCGGTCGTGCCCATGGCACTGACGAAGTGCGTGATCTCCCCGCCGGTGTCGCGCCAGATCTCGGGACCGGTGCTTTCGTAATGGGCGTCAGGGTTGTCCGGGTTGGCGAACTGGTCCAGCACCCGACCGCGGCCCTCGGCCTGCATCTGCTGCGCCAGATCGCGCGCGCCTTCCATGCCCTCGTCGCGGCTGACCAGCACGATCTCGGCGCCGTAGGCCTTCATTACGGCGCGGCGTTCCAGGCTCATGTTCTCGGGCATGATCAGAACCAGGCGATAGCCCTTGATGGCGGCGGTCATGGCCAGCGCAATGCCGGTGTTGCCGCTGGTGGCCTCGATCAGGGTATCGCCCGGACGGATGTCGCCGCGCTGTTCGGCGTGGCGGATCATGGCCAGCGCGGGACGGTCCTTGACCGAACCGGCGGGGTTGTTGCCTTCGAGTTTGACCAGGACGGTATTGGTGGATTCACCGACCAGGCGCTGCAACCGCACCAGTGGCGTGTTGCCGACAAAGGCCTCGAGCGTGGGGTAGTCCATGTGCAATCCGGTTTCGATGTGGACAGTCGCATGACGGATTTTGACCCCTGACACAAATAACTGCAACATAACGTGGACAGGCCGGATCCAGATAAGAACAACACGGGAGTCAGAAGATGTACAAGGCCTTTTTGCGCGGCGTTTTGCTGCACGCCTCAGCCTGCGCCATCCCCTCCGTTGCCACGGCCGAGACCGCCGACGAATACTACCAGTCCGGTTTTCCTGTGGTGCTGTCGGCCACCCGTCTGGCCCACCCCCAGTACGAAGCGCCGGTGGCCATGACCGTCATCGATCGGGCCATGATCGAAGCCAGCGGCGCAGTGGACATTCCCGATCTGCTGCGTCTGGTCCCCGGCTTCCAGGTCGCGCGCGCCTCCGGCCACACCATCACCGCCACCTATCACGGCCTGTCCGACCAGCACGCCCGACGCATGCAGGTACGCATCGACGGCCGTCCGGTCTACAGTCCGTCGATCGGCGGCGTGCGCTGGACCGATCTGCCGGTGGCCATCGAGGACATCGAACGCATCGAGGTGGTGCGCGGTCCCAATGCCGCCGCCCTCGGTTCCAACTCCTACCTCGGCGCCATCAACATCACCACCCTGCATGCCAGCCAGACACCGCGGTTCAGTGCGAAGGCCCAGACCGGAAACAAGGGCTTTCGCCGCGGCTTTGCCCGCTACAGCCACAGCCGGGACGCACTGGACTATCGCCTGAGCCTGGCCCGCCGGCTCGACGACGGCTTTCAGGAATTCGTCGATCAGGACTCGGGCGCGCGCCTGCAGCGTCACGACAGCATGCGCACCAGCATGGTGAATTTTCGCGCCGACCACGTCGCCGCCAACAACGATGCCTGGGAACTCCAGTTCGGCTATGCCCGGGGGCCGCGCGGGGAAGGCATGAGCGTTCACCACGACCCCGACCGCACCCGCGAACTCACCAGTCACTACCAGCAGCTGCGCTGGCACCGCAGCGAATCGCCCGACGACAGCTGGACCCTGCTGGCCTATCACAATTACATGGATCACAACGAGATCACAGTCACGCCGCTGTCCAGCCTGTTCGGTGTGCCGCCGGCCCAGGTCATTGCCCTGTTCGGCCGCGACGATCCCATTGCGGTGGATTTCTCGGTCCTGGAGCAGCGTTTCGGGATCGAGCTGCAGCGCAGCCTGCGGCTGCACGCACGGCTGCGCAGCACCTGGGGAGTGGGGTTGCGCGAGGACCGGGTCAAGGGACGGGTGCTGTTCAACCGCGATCACCGGATCGAATCCTCGCTGCAGCGCCTGTTCGGAAACCTGGAATGGCGGTTGCGCGACGACCTGGTCGCCAACCTCGGCTTCACCCTGGAACATACCGAGTTCGCCGGCACCCTGTTCTCGCCGCGACTGGCGGTCAACTACCAGTTCCGCCCCCGCCACGGGATGCACCTGAGCCTGTCGCGCGCCCTGCGCCACCCCAGCATCCTGGAGACGCATGCCGATCTGGCCGTGCGCCTGAGCGACGGCACCCTGATCGATCAGATCATGCTGGGCAACACCCGCGTCGATCCGGAGCGTCTGCACGCCTATGAGATCGGCTACCTGGGACAGTTTCCCGAACTGCACACCACGGTCGACCTCAAGCTGTTCCACAAGGATATCGACGACCGCATCACCGCGGTCAAGGACAAGGCCTTCCCTGAACCCCTGCCCAGCCCCTCGGCCAACCTGTTCACCAACAGCGGCCGCATGAGCATCAACGGCGCGGAAGTCTCCATCACCTGGCGGCCGGCCTACCGCACCCTGGTGGGCATCAATCACAACTACACCCGGGGCAAGGGCCAGGCGCTGAACCTGATCAACGGCCCCGGAGTGGAGTACGAGGATCTCGGCGAGGACATCCCGACCCACACCAGCAGCATCTTTGCCATGCACCGGCTGTCCGGGGACTGGGACCTGAGCCTGCTATACTACCGGGTCAGGGCGATGAAGTGGCTGGGCGACGGCGACCGCGTCCCCGGCTACGACCGGCTCGATACCCGAATCAAAAAGGGCTTCCGTATCAACGGTCAGCGCGCTCATGTGGCGCTTACCTGGCAGAACCTGCTGGACGAATACATCGATTTTCGTCAGGAAAACACCTTCGATACCCGCGTCTATTTCGAGGTCGGTCTGTCTCTGAACTAGGGCGACCATAACAGCCACAACATGCGCCTGATCCTGCCCATCCTGCTGCTGGCCGTATCGCTGTGCCAGGACGCATCCGCAACCGCGGACAGAGTCATGCTGTTGAGCAGCCTGTTGGAATCACATCATACCCGCTTCCGCGACGTCCTGGCCCGGGCGCTGGCGCCCGTTGAACTGGATGAATACCGGCTGCCAGCGTCCGGCACCCGCTCCCCGCCGGCGCCAGACAAGGCGACGCTGATCATCGCCGCCGGTGCCCGGGCCTGTGAACTGGGACTCGCCCAGGCACAGCGCCCGGTCCTGTGCAGCTTCATCACCGAGGCCGCCTATCGACGCCTCAGCGACCAGGCGCGCGCACCGCGTCACAGTGCCCTGTTCCTGGACCAGCCTCTGGCGCGGCAGTTGAATCTGGCCCGACTGCTGCTGCCACCCGACGGCGAACTGGTTGTACTCGTATCGCACCCCCACAGCGCTGGCGAAGCCCTGCGGGCGACCGCCGCCAGGCGCGGGATCGACCTGACCCTGCTGCAACTGGCGCCGAACCAGAACCCGGCCAGCCGCATCCAGCAGGGCATGGACCGCCACCAGATGCTGCTGGCCCTGCCCGACCCGACAGTCTACAACCGCCATACCATTCACGGCATACTTCTTACCACCTATCGCAAGGGCATCGCCGTGATCGGATTTTCAGACTCCTTCGTCAAGGCCGGCGCCATCGCTGCCGTGCACAGTACGCCCGAGGACATGGCGCGTGCGAGTGCCGACATTGCCAGCGCGTTTCTGGCCGGCGCGGAAACCGGCCTGCCCGCACCCGCACACCCTTCCCGGTTCACCGTCACGCTCAATTACAGGGTGGCCCAGACACTGAGCCTGGTTCTGCCGCCGGAGGCGCGGCTGCACGATCAGCTTCGCGACATGGAGGCGGGAACCCGATGACACTGCACAGCATCCAGTCCCGCATCCTGATCAATGCGATCATTCCAGCCGCGCTGCTGGCCCTGATACTGGGGTACTACTTCATCGACAGCCGGATCACCCAGGCCCGGCACACCCTCATCGAGAGCGGCAACGCCATCGCCCGTTATCTCTCCTCCGGGGCCGAATACAGTATCTATACCGGCAATCACGAGGTCCTCGAGCAGCTGGCCCGGCGGGCGCTGTCCGACCCCAAGGTGGTACACGTCGCGGTCAGGGACCGCCATGGCGAAATCCTGTTCGAACAACGGGAACCCGGCAGTGAACAACTGCCCCGGGACAAACTGATCAGTCTCGAGCATGCCATTGAACCGCCGAATATCCCGATACATGACTACCCCGAGGCCGGCACCCGGACCGAGGCCGTGGCGCCCATGGGTCGGATATTCATCGATCTGTCCATGCAGTCCGTACTCAGCGCGGAAAGCGAAATCCTGATCAACGGCCTGATCTTCACCCTGCTGATCCTGGGCGCGGCCAGCCTGCTGGCCGCGCATCTGAGTCGCGCCATTTCCCACCCCATCACCCATCTTACCGCCACCGTCCAGGAACTCGGCCGCGGCAACCTCTCCGTGCGTGCACGCACCGTCGGTACCGGGGAACTGAGATCGCTGCAGGAAGGCATCAACGCCATGGCCGGGACGCTGGAAGACACCCAGAAGGACCTGGAACGTCAGATTCAGTCCGCCACCCACGAACTGCGCACTACGCTGCAGCGGCTGGAGCGGCAGAATGTGGAACTGGAACAGGCACGGCAGGCAGCGCTGCAGGCCGTGCGCGACAAGTCCGAGTTTCTCGCCAACATGAGCCACGAGATCCGCACCCCGCTCAACGGCATGCTGGGCTTCATCGACCTGCTGCTGCACACGCCGCTGTCGGCCGAGCAGCGCGAGTACGTCACCACGGTACGCAAGTCGGCCACCAACCTGCTGGTGATCGTCAACGACATTCTGGATTTCTCCAAGATCGAATCCGGCAATCTGCAGATCGAGCACAGTCCCTTCGATCTGCGCGAGGCGCTGGAGGATTCCATGGACCTGATGGCCCCGCTGGCCCACGCCAAGGGACTGGAATGCGTATTGCTGGTCTATGCCGACGTGCCGCTGCATCTGTACGGGGATTCCACCCGCATCCGCCAGGTGCTGCTCAACCTCATCGGCAACGCCATCAAGTTCACCCGTCAGGGCAGCGTGGTGGTGCGGGTCATGCTGGATGAACCGCTGACCGCCGACAGCGAACAGGCCGGCATCCGGGTCCAGGTCAGCGACACCGGCGAGGGCCTGTCACCCGAACAGCAGGGGCGGTTGTTCACCGCCTTCTTCCAGTCCGACAGTTCGCCCACCCGACGTCACGGCGGCACCGGCCTGGGCCTGTTCATCTCCAAGCGGCTGGTGGAACTGATGGGCGGCAGTATCGGCGTCAACAGCCTGCCGGGACACGGCTCCACCTTCTGGTTCCGGCTCACCCTCAGTACCCAGGGCGAGGTCCCGAGCACCGAGCCGGCGCTGCCACCGGCCAGCGGTACCGTGCTGGTCTGCGACCCGTTCCCCCTGGCCCGGCTGGCCCTGTGCCATCCGCTGGAATCCTGGGGCCTGCAGGTCATCGAGGCCGATGACCCCGACGGTCTGCTCCGACTGCTGGACAGCACGGATACGCCGCGTCCCGACTTCATCGCCCTGGGCCTGCCGCCGACCCGGGAAAGCCAGGCGGAAATCGAGCGCCTGCTTGCACTGCTCAGGCCCTACGCCATCCCGGTGCTGCTGCTGCTCAATACCATCGAGAAGGAACGGCTGCAGCGTGCCCTGACACTGGGTGCAGCCCAATGCCTGGCCAAACCTGCCCGGCGCGATTCACTGCGTCTGGCAGTTTGGAAACTCATGGGCTGGCCCGAAACCCGCCACAGTGCACTCACGGACAGGCGCAAGCAGCCACGGCCCCAGCCGCCCCGGTTGGAGGGCGGCCGGGTCCTGATCGCCGATGACAACGAAATCAATCGCCGACTGACCGAACTGCAGTTGCAGGCGCTCGGCATCCGGGTCGACCAGGCGGCCGATGGCATCCAGGCGTTGGAACTGGCCCGGCAGCACAGCTACGATCTGATCATTCTCGATGTGCATATGCCCAGGCTGACCGGTGGCGATACCGCCCGCAAGATCCGCGCGACCCCCGACAACCCCAACCGTTCCACACCGATCATTGCTCTGACCGCCGACGCCCTGATCCATCTGGAAGCCGATGCGGATATCAGCGCGCTGGTCCAGGAAGTCCTGATCAAGCCGGTCACCGAGTACCGTATCTGGGAAAGTGTGCGGCGCTGGACCCGCGCCACACCTGCCGCGCCCGAGCCCGGCGCAGAGGAACGTGTCGCCGCGGTCAAACGGGAACTGGTGGAGCGTTTTCGCGGTGAAGCCGGACAGTGGCAAACGGCCCTGCAGCACGCCTTCGATGCGCATGACTGGCAGAACCTGCGGGAACAGGCGCACAAGCTCAAGGGCTCGGCGGTATATTGCGGCCTGCAGGCGCTGGCTGCGGCAGGGGAAGGCCTGCAGTCAGCCTGTGAGGCCGACGATGCACCGGCGATCGAAGCGGCACTGGCGCAGTGCCAGCAGGAACTGGAGCAGTTCGGGAACCGGGAGCCAACGTAGGATGGGTGGAGCACAGCGCAACCCATCGCCGTCCGGCGGCCGGGTGATGGAGTACGGCGCTGTGCGCCTTCACCCATCCTGTCTGCTATTTCCCGTCCGCCAGCAAAATCACATAGGCGATGGCATAATCGCGCTCGTCGGCGATGGAGACATGGCTGGCCGTCACGGCATTGGTACGAGCCAGCGCCTGGGCCGCGCCCCGGTAATGCAGTTCCGGCCGCCCCCTGGAGTCATGACCGACCTGGATATCCTGCAGCCTGAGCCCGTCCCGGAAGCCGGTACCAAAGGCCTTGGCCACCGCCTCCTTGACGGCAAAGCGCTTGGCCAGCAGGGCCGCCGGCCGCGCGCAGGCGTCGAACTCCTGCAGTTCCGCCGCGCTGAGTATGCGCTCGGCGAAGCGCCGGCCGAAACGCGTCAGCGCCTGCTCCATGCGGGCGATACTGACGATATCGGTGCCGATGCCATAGATCAGAGCCATCGGGTTCAGCGCCGCGCCGCGACCATCAGCCGCTTCATCTCGCGCACCGCCTCCTGCAGGCCGGTGAAGACGGCCCGGGCCACGATGGCATGACCGATGTTGAGTTCGCGAACGGCCGGCAACGCCGCGATCGGCTGTACATTGTGATAGTGCAGTCCGTGGCCGGCGTTGACCTGCAACCCGGCCCGCACGCCGGCATCGACCGCCGTGCGGATGCGTTCGTATTCGCTCTGCTGCGCCGCCCCGGCGGCATCGGCGTAATGACCGGTATGGATCTCGATGCAGGGTGCGCCGGCCGCCGCCGCGGCCTCGATCTGGGCCGGTTCGGCATCGATGAACAGCGACACCCGTACCCCGGCGGCGGCCAGCCGGGCACAGGCCTCCCGGATTCGCTGCGGCTGGCCGGCGACGTCCAGCCCGCCCTCGGTGGTCAGTTCCTCGCGCCGTTCCGGCACCAGGCAGCAGTCCTGCGGCCGGATGCGCTCGGCGATGGCGAGCATCTCCTCGGTCACTGCCATCTCCAGGTTCATGCGCGTCTGCAGGATGCCGGCCAGCATCTCCACATCGCGTTCCTGGATGTGGCGGCGATCCTCGCGCAAGTGCAGGGTGATGCCATCGGCGCCGGCCTGCTCGGCCTCGATCGCCGCCTGCACCGGGTCGGGAAACCGGGTACCGCGGGCCTGGCGCAGGGTGGCCACGTGATCGATATTCACGCCCAGCAGAATATCCTTGGGATGTTCAATCATGTCCGCTCCGCCCCTGTCCTTCCAGATCGATGAGAAATTCGCGTGTCTTCAGCGGCCGCTCGCCCAGATACTGTCCCAGCACCTGGCGCAGCAGCGGCTTGATTTCACGCAGATCCTGCGCATTGTCACAGGCCTCGGCCGCCAGTGCCAGCAGGGCCCGGCCGCTGATCCCGCCCTGCCCCTGCATCCGTTCCAGCCCCTGCTCGGGAAGGTAGCGGTAGCGGCAGCGGGCCTCGATCGGCTCACCGGACACGTCCGACTCCAGTACCAGCGCATACCCCAGGGCCTCCAGCAGTCGCTTCTCGAACACCCGCAGTACCGCCTCCAGGGGCTGGAGCGCGAAGCTGCCGAGCGCCTGAACGTAGGCATCGAAGACCTCGGGATGCGGATCCTGACGCTGCAGCAGTCGCAGCAGGAGCTCATTGAGATAATAGGCCGCGAACAGGGCCTGGCCACGAAGCTCGGGCGAGCGCCCGGCCACCTCCATCCGGCGCAGGCTGAACAACTCTCCGCGCCCCCCCAGGAACACAGCAGCGGCAGGAAGGGACGCAGCAGGCCGCGCAGCGGCGAGCGCGCGCTGCGCGCACCACGCGCGACCACGCCGATGCGTCCATACCCGGGCGTAATGAGCTCCAACAGCGCACTGGTATCACGCCAGGCCCGGTGATGCAGGATATAGGCGGGCTGCAGCTCGACGCTGTCGACGGCCATGGCGGAGTCACCCCGAAAATATAATTAGCCACGGAAAATAAGATATATGAGGCATTGCCGGCTGGGTTAGGCGCGACGGCACCTTAACCCAACGCATACGGCCTGGATGTTGGGTTATGCCCTACGGGCCAACCCAACCCGCGAAGGTTACGAAATTGTATTGTATCCGTGCTTTCCGTGTTTTCCGTGGCTATCCTGTTTCATTCATCGATGCCAAGGCTGCGCAGGGCACGCTCATCATCCGCCCAGCCGCCCTTGACCTTGACCCACAGCTGCAGGAATACCTTGCTGCCGAACAGCCGCTCCATGTCCAGTCGCGCCTCGCGGCCGATCTGCTTGAGCATGGCGCCGCCCTTGCCGATCACGATGGCCTTCTGCGAATCGCGCTCCACCCATACCAGTCCATGGATGCGCAGCAGACCGTCGTCGTCCTTGAACTGTTCGATCTGCACAGTCAGACCGTAGGGCAGCTCCTGACCCAGGCGACGGAACAGCTTCTCGCGAATCAACTCGGCCGCGAGAAAACGCTCGCTGCGATCGGTGATCTGCTCCTCGGGGAAATAGGGCGGCCCTGCGGGCAGGCGCGCGATCACGCACTGTTCCAGTCGCTCCAGATTCTCCCCGCGCGCGGCTGACAGGGGCAGGATTTCGGCGAAATCATGCCTGCCCGCCAGCGTCTGCAACTCCGGCAGCAGTTGAGCGCGATCCGCCACCCGGTCGATCTTGTTGACCGCCAGCAGTATCGGAACGCCGGCCTGACGCAGACGCCGCAGCACCAGTTCGTCCTCGTCGGTCCAGCGTCCGGCCTCGATCAGGAATACGGCCAGGTCCACGTCAGCGATGGCATCGCTGGCGGCGCGGTTGAGCGCCCGGTTGAGCGCGCGCTTGCCGCCGCGATGCAGGCCCGGGGTATCGATATAGACCACCTGGGCCTGCGACGTGGTCTTGATGCCGAGAATACGGTGCCGGGTCGTCTGCGGCTTATCCGAGGTTATGCTTATTTTCTGTCCGAGTATGCGGTTGAGCAGGGTCGACTTGCCCACGTTCGGCCGCCCGACCAGCGCCACCAGGCCGCAGCGGAAATCGCCGGAATCCGTATTCATGCCTGCCGCGCCCTCATCATGCATCCGACTCCTGCACCTCGGTCTCCACGCCCAGCGCCTGCAGCATGCCGGCGGCGGCGGCCTGTTCGGCCTTGCGCCGGCTGGAGCCGCGTCCGCGGCTGCTGCGGTCCAGCCCGGCGATCCGGCATTCGACCTCGAAGGTCTGGGCGTGCGCCTTGCCGGAGACCTGGATCACCTGATATTCGGGCAGTTCGATGTGGCGGGACTGGAGGTATTCCTGCAGGCGGGTCTTCGGATCCTTGAGCGCGGCGGCCTCCGGCAGCGACTGCAGTCGCGGCTGATAGAGCTGCAGCACCAGTGCGGCAGCGGTATCGAAACCGGCGTCCAGATAGACGGCACCGAGAATCGCTTCCAGGGCGTCGGCCAGGATGGAATCACGCCGGAAGCCGCCGCTCTTCAGTTCGCCCGAGCCCAGTTGCAGATACTCCCCCAGTTCCAGTTCACGGGCGATGCCGGCCAGGGTGGGTTTCTTCACCAGGGTCGCGCGCAGCCGGCTCAGGTCACCTTCACTGGCTTTGGGATAGCGCGCGTAGAGGGCATCGGCGATGACCATACCGAGCACCGCATCCCCGAGGAATTCCAGTCGTTCATTGTTGAGATTGCCGGCGCTGCGATGGGTGAGCGCCTGTTGCAACAGGGCCGGGGTGGTGAATTCATGACACAGCCGCCGGGCCAGTGCTTCCAGTGGCGGCGTCAATTGCGAATCAGCTCCACGCTTTCGTCGAATTTGGTCACGGCATCCACGTTACCCAGCACCGGCACCCTGATTTCATACTGGGCGCGTACCGTCACCCGGCCCTTGTCGTTGGTAACCGTCACATCCCGGGCCTCGATGCGGGTGACATCGTTGATGATGAAACGCCGGTCAATCAGCTTGCGGATTTCAGCCGGGGACTTGCGGGTAATATCGGGCTCGTTCTTGAGCGAGGCCAGGGTCTCGGCGACCTTGAAGTTCTCCAGATAGTTGGGCAGCAACCGCAGTGTCAGCAACACGAAGAACGCGATCAGTCCCAGTACGATGATCCAGCCCAGCAGCGTCATGCCCTGCTGTCGTTGCGGATAATGCATATTACTCCCCCTCGCCCCTTGTCAATGAATGGAATCGCCGATGCGGCTCCAGGTGACGCGGTTGTTCACGCCATCCCAACTCATCCAGATAATGAAGGCCTTGCCGACCAGATTCTCCTCCGGCACCAGACCGAAGTAGCGGCTGTCCTTGCTGTTGTCGCGGTTGTCTCCCATCATAAAGTAATGCCCTTCGGGGATCATCCATTCGCCCTCGATGTTGGGATAGCCCGGCCGCACCAGGATGCGGTGCTCCACCTCGTTGAGCCGCTCCAGCCGCTCGCTGGCACCGGTGCTGGCCAGTCCTGCACCTTCCGCGATATAGGTGCCCAGGACCTGCTGCGGCATCCTTTCGCCATTGATATATAGGATTTTATCCCGATAGGCAACCCGGTCCCCGGGCAGCCCGACCACGCGCTTGATGTAGTCCACGGAAGGGTTGTCGGGGTAGCGGAACACCACTACGTCGCCCCGCTCCGGTTCTCCCAGGTCCAGGAATCGGGTATTGACCACCGGCAGGCGCAGACCGTAGGCGAACTTGTTGACCAGGATGAAGTCACCCACCAGCAGGGTGGGCATCATGGAACCGCTGGGGATGCGGAAGGGTTCGGCCAGGAAGGAGCGCAGCAGCAGCACGACCAGGATCACGGGAAAGAAGGCGCGGGAGTATTCCACCAGCACCGGCTCCTTGAGCACCGCCTCGCGGCGCTCCGGCTCCGCGACGGCCTCGGCGGCCTGTCTGCGCTTCGGCCTCCACAGCCAGGCATCGAGCAGCCAGATCAGACCGGTAATGAAGGTGGCCAGCACCAGGATCAGCGGAAAATTAAAACTCATGACAATGACTCATGTTTGTATTTCTGGTTGTTACGTCCAAAAGCTTTACAACGCAAAGGCGCAGGGACCGCAGAGTTTTTTGATTTTACACAGTGGTCGGAAATATTGGCTATAAGACCAGAAACGCCGTCATCCCCGCGCAGGTGGGGATCCAGCACCCGCGGCGGTTTATGGATTCCCGCCTGCGCGGGAATGACGCTGTGCACTCTGCGCCTCCGCGTTGAGGTTTTCTTCAACCCTTCTTGCCCACATGCAGCACTGCCAGGAAGGCCTCCTGCGGGACCTCGACCTTGCCGAACTGCTTCATGCGGCGTTTGCCGGCCTTCTGCTTTTCCAGCAGCTTGCGCTTGCGGCTGACGTCGCCGCCGTAGCACTTGGCGGTCACGTTCTTGCGCAGTGCCTTGACCGTGGTACGGGCAATGATCTGGTTGCCGATGGCGGCCTGGATGGCCACATCGAACATCTGCCGCGGAATCAGTTCCTTCATCGCATCGGCCAGTTCGCGGCCCTTGTAGGGGGCATTGTCATGATGGACGATCAGCGACAGGGCATCCACCCGCTCACCGTTGATGAGGATGTCCAGCTTGACCAGCTTGGCGGCCTGGAAGCGCAGGTGATGGTAGTCGAAGGAGGCATAGCCGCGGCTGACTGATTTCAGCCGGTCGAAGAAGTCCAGCACCACCTCGCTCAGCGGCATCTCGAAATTCAGCGACACCTGCTTGCCCAGATACTGCATGTTCTTCTGCACCCCGCGCTTCTCCACGCACAGGGTGATCACCGCGCCCAGGTAATCCTGGGGTACCAGGATATTGGCGAGGATGATGGGTTCGCGGATCTCCTCGATCTCGTTGGGCGGCGGCAGCTCCGCCGGATTGTCCACCTGCAGGGTCTCGCCGCGGGTGGTCAGGACTTCGTAGATCACGGTCGGGGCAGTGGTGATCAGGTCCAGATCGTACTCACGCTCCAGCCGCTCCTGCACGATCTCCATGTGCAGCATGCCGAGAAAACCGCAGCGGAAACCGAACCCCAGGGCCTGGGAGTTCTCCGGATCGTACTGCAGGGCGGCATCGTTCAGGCGCAGCTTCTCCAGGGCATCGCGCAGGTCCTCATAATCATCGGAGCTGACCGGGTACAGTCCGGCGAAGACCCGCGGCTGCATGTACTGGAAGCCCGGCACCGGTTCGGCGGCGGGGTTGTCGGTCAGGGTCAGGGTATCGCCCACCGGCGCACCGTCGATGTCCTTGATGCCGGCGATGACATAGCCCACATCCCCGGCGCTGAGGTGGTCGGTATCCTTGCGCTTGGGAGTGAAGATGCCGACATTGTCGACCTGGTGGCTGCGTCCCGTGGACATCACCGTGATCTTCTGCCGCGGGCGCAGGGTGCCCTGCTTGACCCGCACCAGCGAGATCACGCCGACATAGTTGTCGAACCAGGAGTCGATGATCAGGGCCTTGAGCGGCGCCTCGACATCGCCCTGGGGCGGCGGAATGCGGGCGACGATGGTCTCCAGCACGTCCTCGACGCCGACACCGGTCTTGGCGCTGACATGCACGGCGTCGTGGGCCTCGATGCCGATGATGTCCTCGATCTCCTGAGCCACGAGCTCGGGCTCGGCTGAGGGCAGGTCGATCTTGTTCAGCACCGGCACCACCTCCAGGCCCTGATCGATGGCGGTGTAGCAGTTGGCCACGCTCTGCGCCTCCACGCCCTGGGCGGCATCGACCACCAGCAGGGCGCCCTCGCAGGCGGCCAGCGAGCGCGAAACCTCGTAGGAGAAATCCACATGCCCCGGGGTATCGATGAAATTGAGCCGGTAGATCCGGCCGTCGCGGGCGGTGTAGTCCAGGCTTACGCTCTGGGCCTTGATGGTGATGCCGCGCTCGCGCTCCAGGTCCATGGAATCGAGCACCTGCTCGGCCATTTCACGTTCGGTCAGGCCACCGCAGACCTGAATGAAACGGTCGGCCAGGGTCGACTTGCCATGGTCGATATGGGCGATGATGGAAAAATTGCGGATATGACTCAGATCTGCCACGGGGTTCTCGATGCATATGCCCGCCGGACGGGCACAGGGACATTGCCGGCAGCCGGACGGACCGGCCAGTTCATATAAGCATTTGAAGTCGCGGGATTATACACATTCATCCGGGCGGCAGATAGCGCGCAGCGCCGCCGGATCGAGAAAATACTCGCAGATGAGCCGGTCGTCAGCCGTGGTCAGAACCGGGACGCGCGTGCCCCAGCGCTCGACCAGGGCGGGATCCCGGTCGATATCGATCACTCTGAGCTCGAATCCCAAGTCCGGCTGCAGGACGCGCAGTTCCTGCTCCAGGTCCTGGCACAGGCCGCACTCGGGGCGGGCATAGAGGATCAGACGGGTCATGGCCGAAACCCGGTGCGGCCCCGGGGCGAACCGGGACCGCACCGGCGGCGGCTTACTCCGGAATGCGGATGGCCAGGAACAGGGGACCGCTGCGGCGCTGAATCAGCACCGGCACCGAACTGCCCTTATCCATGTCCTTGACCAGCTGATTGAAGTGATCGACACCCTTGACCGTCTCATTATTGAAACGCACGACGATGTCGCCTTCGCGCACGCCGGCGCGTGAGGCCACCCCGGACTTGAGCTCCTTGATCATCACGCCGCCCTCGCCCAGCTCCAGCTGCTCACGCAACTCGGCCGGGACCGCGGCCACCACCAGGCCCAGACGGTCGCTCTTGCCGGTCTGGCTCGCGGCCGGTTCGGCCGCGGCCTGCTGATCGTCCTCGAGCTCGCCCAGGGTCACCTGCAGGGTGCGGCGCTTGCCCTCACGCATGATCTTCATCTCGGCCTGCTCGCCCACCGGCGTACTGCCGACGATGTGCGGCAGACTGCTGGAACGGATCACGGGTCTGCCGTTGAACTCCAGAATGATGTCGCCGACCTGCAGCCCGGCCTTGGCCGCCGGACTGTCCGGGACCACCTTGGACACCAGCGCGCCCTGCGGCTTGTCCAGCCCGAAGGACTGGGCCAGTTCGCGGGTCACCTCCTGGATCAGCACGCCCAGCCAGCCCCGGCTGACCCGGCCCCGGGTCTTGAGCTGTTCGGCGACATCCATGGCGACCTCGATCGGAATGGCGAAGGACAGGCCCATGTAGCCGCCGGTGCGGCTGAAGATCTGGGAGTTCACGCCCACGACCTCACCGTCCATGTTGAACAGCGGCCCACCGGAGTTGCCGGGGTTGATGGCCACGTCGGTCTGGATGAAGGGCACATAGTTCTCACTCGGCAGGGCCCGGCCCTTGGCGCTGACGATGCCGGCGGTGGCCGAACGCTCGAAGCCGAAGGGCGAGCCGATGGCCAGCACCCACTCGCCGACCTTGAGTTCCTCGGACTTGCCCAGTTCAGCCACGGGCAGCCCCTGCGCCTCGACCTTGAGCAGGGCCACATCGCTGCGGGGATCGGTCCCCACCACCTCGGCAACCATCTCGTCGCGGTTGTTGAAACGGACGATGATCTCCTTGGCGTCCTGGACCACATGGTTGTTGGTGAGGATGTAGCCGTCTTCAGAGATGATGAAGCCGGAGCCGAGCGACTTGGCCTCGTGCTCACGCGGCTCGCCGCCTTCGCCCTCGAAGAAGTGGCGGAACAGGTCACCGAAGGGGCTGTCTTCCGGCAGGTCGGGCATCTCCATACCCGGCGGCAGCTGCATGCGCGGTTCCTTCACCACCTGGGTGGTGCTGATGTTGACCACCACCGGGCTGTTCTGTTCGACCAGTCCGGAAAAATCCGGCAGTGATGACGACCAGGGCGCCGCGGCGGCCTGGGTCAGTCCCATCAATCCGAGCAGCGCCAGGCCATTCAGCCAGGATGCAATCTTGTATTTCATACCCACTCCCGTAATGGAATCATCACTCTCGTTATATGACATCAATCTACATCGCCCGGCCTGAAGCCGGGCTGAACAGTGTTCAACCGGGCGTTGGATGCGAGCCGGACCGGGACACGGCCGACACCGTATCGATCCCGGTGCCAACCACACCGAGTATGACCGGCTGATAGCGCCGGTCATCGCGTATTCTGCAGGAAAACCGGCGCAACCAGTAGAAACCCAGCCCGCCGCCGGCCAGCGCGCCCAGCAGCGCCGGCCATTCCTGCAGGATGCCCAGACGCGCGGCCAGCACCTCGCCCAGCAGCCCGCCCAGGAACAGGCACAGCAGCGGCAGCAGATAGAGCGCCAGGGACCCGCGCAGGAAGGCACCCTCCTCGATGCCGATACGCACTGATTGTCCGGGCCGCACCCCCACGGGGTCGATGGCCCGTACCCGGCTGCGTCGATTGCCCAGTACCTGCGCCAGCACCGAGGTGCCGCAGCCCTTGTTGACCGCGCACTGCCCGCATACCGACTGGCGCCGGGTCTCGACCCAGGCCACACCGTCGGCGACCTCGAGCACCAGTCCCTGTTCCTCGATCATGGCCGCTGTCCCGCTGCTTCACTCACTGCGTCGCACTCCCAGCGCCAGGCGCTCGGCCGTCACCGCCGGCACCTCGCCCACCACGATGACATGATAACCCTCCAGGGCCCGGCCCATGGCGTTGACCGCGCCCATGTTCGACAGGCCCTGCAGCCCGGGTGGGGTATTCTCATCGCGCGCCTCGATGTAGACCGAGACCGTGGCCAGACCATCGCCGAAGACCCAGTGCTCGACCCTTTGGCCGCTGACCGGCATGCCGTGCCAGTTGTGGCCGCGCAGTTCGAAGCCGGGCGGGAGCCAGGCGAATTCCCAGCCGCTGTCGGCATCCGCCGGAATCTCCTGCGCCGCGGCCGCCGGTCCTTCGTAACGGGTGAAATGCTCGCCGCCGAGCTCCGGGCGCAGGTCGGCATCATCGATCTGTTTCACCACCTCCAGCCGGGTGAACATCATCTGTTCCAGGGCGGCACCGGAAGCCGTGACCAGTTCCGAGCGCAGCGGCAGGGCATGCTCACTGTCGAGCCAGAAGCGGTAACCATAACGATAATCGTCGCGCGGCTCGATCACCACCACCTGGCTGCGGCGCTGCAGCATACGGTCGCTGTCCCCAAGGCTGAAGCGGTAATGTCGGCTGAGTTGTTCCAGATCGCGCGGCAGGGCCGCGAAGGGGCCGCGCGGCAGACTGCGGTCCACCATGACGGCCTTGCTGTCGGAGAGGATGCAGGTCACACCCTCCTGGTCGCGGATGACCTCGCGCGCCGCCCCGCTGAGGGCGAACAGCCTCTGGCGGCTGTCCTCGCCGCCGCGATGCATGATGCGCATGGCATCCAGCTTGCCGTTGTGCTGGTAGACGAAGGTACCGCGATAGTTCAGATCCTGGATGGCATTCGACATCCGGTCCAGCCAGGCGAATGCCTCACCGGCCGCCGCTGGCGGACTGAACAGCGCCGTTGCCAGCAGGGCCAGGGGCAGCAGCCGCGCGGCGCGCGCCCTGGCGATGGACGGGACGCGGGAGAAGCGGAGCATGCGTCAGTGCTGCTCCCGGTCATAGCCCACAATGCGCACATGCGGGGCGACCACCGGCATGCCGTTGCGGGCGGCGAATTCATTGTGATTGACCAGGTACTGATTGAGACGCTCGCTCACCATGGCCTGCTGTCCCTGCCACTGGCTGGTGTCGACCCGGCGATAGTCTTCCGCGACCGGCGCCGAGCCGGCATCGGCCACCTGGACGCCGCCGCCGGGCGTGGGCGCGTCAGGCTGGAACATGACCACGGCCAGCACCGCCACCGAGGCGGCCACGGCCAGGCCGGCGAGCGGCCGGGTCCAGCCCGCCAGCCGCGGCCGGGCGGCGCCACGATCATGCGCGGACTCGGGTTCCAGCGCCGCCATCACCCGATCACTCAGGTCGGGCTCCACCTGCTCGGGCAGGTGATTGCGCAGGGCGTCCTGGATCAGCGTGTAGCGGCTCCACGTCTCGCGCAGGGCGGGATCGCTGACCATGCGCGCCAGCAGCAGCGAGCGTTCCTGCGGCGGCAGGGCGTCGTCCACCAGCGCAGAGATCTGTTCCTTAACCTGGTCTGTCATGGTGTTACCTCTCCTGCCTTCAGCCCAGCAGGGGCTGCAGGCGTTTCTCAATCGCCTCCCGGGCCCGGAAGATCCGGGAGCGGACGGTACCGATCGGGCAGTCCATCGCCCGGGCGATGTCCTCATAGCTCAATCCCTCGAGCTCGCGCAGAATAATCGCCGTCTTCAGATCCTCGGGCAGCGCCTCGATGGCGTCATTGATGGTGGCCTGGATCTCGTCCCTGAGCAGCATCCGCTCCGGGGTGGCGTATTCCTTCAGACCCGAGTCACCGGCAAATTGTTCCGCATCTCCGGCATCGATATCACCGCTGGGCGGACGCCGGCTCTGGGCCAGCAGGTGGTTCTTGGCCGTATTGATGGCGATCCGGTAGAGCCAGGTATAGAAGGCGCTGTCACCCCGGAATGACGGCAGCGCCCGGTAGGCCTTGATGAAGGCCTCCTGGGCGATATCGGTGGCATCCGCCGGATTGGAGACGTAGCGGCCGATCAGCTGCACCAGTTTATGCTGGTATTTGCGGACCAGGAGATCGAAGGCCTGCTTGTCGCCGCGCTGGACGCGCTCGACCAGTAACTGATCCCCGTTCTGTGCCGTCATCCGGGCTCCTTTACCGCCGGGCCTTGCCCCACCGGGGCTTGTGGACAGGAAGAATCAAGAAAAGTTCGCTTGCGGCAGTAGTTTAGGTTATGTTTAGCGGATTGGATGATGCAACAGCCGGGGTCTGTGAAGGGGCGTCAAACCCGAGCCACCTTACCCGATTTCAGGCGATAATCAAAGACGCATGCAGCAACAATACGACTATGACGTGCTGATCGTCGGCAGCGGGGCGGCCGGGCTGCGCCTGGCCCTGGAACTGGCCGACGAGGCCCGGGTCGCGGTGCTGGCCAAGGGCAGCATCACCGAGGGCAGTACCTATTACGCCCAGGGCGGGGTCTCGGCCGTGCTTGACCCCAGCGACAGCTTCGACAGCCACATCCAGGACACCCTGAACGCCGGAGCTGGGCTGTGCCACCCCGAGGTGGTGCGCTTCACGGTGGAGCGGGCGCCGGCCGCCATCCAGTGGCTGATCGACCATGGCGTGGACTTCACCCGTTACCCGGGCGGCGACAACGCGTATCACCTTACCCGCGAGGGCGGCCACAGCCACCGTCGAGTCATCCATGCCGCCGACGCCACCGGCCGGGCCATCGAAACCTCGCTGGTGGCGCGGGCGCGGGAACATGCCGGGATCGCGCTGCTGGAACGCCACATCGCCGTGGATCTGATCACCACCCGCAAGCTGGGCCGGGGCGGGGCCAATCGCTGCCTGGGCGCCTATGTGCTCAACCGCGACGCCCAGCGGGTGGAACTGTTCGCCGCCCGCTGCGTGGTGCTGGCCACCGGCGGGGCGAGCAAGGTCTACCGCTACACCAGCAACCCCGACACCGCCACCGGCGACGGCATCGCCATGGCCTGGCGCGCCGGCTGCCGGGTGGCGAACCTGGAGTTCAACCAGTTCCACCCGACCTGCCTGTATCACCCGCACGCCAAGTCGTTCCTGATCACGGAAGCGGTGCGCGGCGAGGGCGGACGGCTGCTGCTTCCCGACGGCGAATCCTTCATGCAGCGTTTCGACCCGCGCGGCGAACTGGCCCCGCGCGACATCGTCGCCCGCGCCATCGACCACGAGATGAAGCGTCTGGGCGTCGATCACGTGCTGCTCGACATCAGCCACAAGCCGGCGGCCTTCATCCGCGAGCACTTCCCGACCGTGCATGCCCGCTGCCTGGAATTCGGTTTCGACATGACCCGCGAGCCGCTGCCGGTGGTGCCGGCCGCGCATTACACCTGCGGCGGGGTGATGACCGATCGCGACGGTCATACCGATGTGGAATGCCTCTACGCCATCGGCGAAACCACCCACACCGGCCTGCACGGGGCCAATCGCATGGCCAGCAACTCGCTGCTGGAATGCCTGGTATTCGCGCAGGCGGCCGGCGCGGACATCCGCCGCCGGCTGGCACAGAACCCGCCGCCGGAGCGGCTGCCGCCCTGGGACGAGTCCCGGGTGACGGATTCGGACGAGGAGGTGGTGGTCAGCCACAACTGGGACGAACTGCGCCACTTCATGTGGGACTATGTCGGCATCGTGCGCACCAACAAGCGCCTGCAGCGGGCGCGCCGGCGGGTGGAACTGCTGCAGCATGAAATCCATGAGTACTACAGCAACTTCCGGGTCTCCAATGACCTGATCGAACTGCGCAACCTGGTGCAGGTCGCCGAACTGATCATCCGCTCGGCCCAGGCGCGCAAGGAATCCCGCGGCCTGCACTACACCCTGGACTATCCGGAGACCGACACCCGCCGTCCGCCGCACGATACGGTACTCACGCCGGAGCCGCAGCCGGATTCCCGCCTGGCGGGGGTGCGACTGTAGGATGGGTGAAGGCGCCTGCGCCGCAACCCATCGAAGACCATGCGCGATGGGTTACGCTGCGCTTCACCCACCCTACCCTGTTCTGAACCCCTCCTGCTCCAAGGGCTCGACCTCATCGCATTCCACCGCCGTGACCCGGGCGCCGGCCGGCCCCTCCCACAGCCACTCCACCAGGACTCGCACCGCATCGACCGGGCCGCTGACCAGCACCTCCACCCGGCCATCGGGCAGGTTGCAGGCATGACCGCTGAGTCCGAGTTCGCGCGCCCGGCGTTGCGTGGTAGCGCGAAAGAACACGCCTTGCACACGGCCACTGACATAGCAGCGCCGTGCAATCATCATGGCCGGTTCACCCGTGCCGACTGGCCCGGCTGCAGGCCGGCATCCTGCGCCGCGCTGATCCCGACCAGCACCGTGTCCGTATCGGCCCGGATGACCCGGCCATCGTAGCCGGCGTCACCGACCTGCACGCGCACAGGCTCGCCCGGCCGGTAGCGGCTGTCGGCCGGGGCACGCACCTGCCAGCGGCCCGCCGGCTGCAACTCCAGCAGCGACGGCGCCCGATCGCGGCTCACGACCACCTGGCCGGGATAGGCATGCAGGCTCAGCACGCGCCCGGCCGACGGGGCCTTGAGTACGCTGCGCTCCAGTTCCCAGGCCGCCCGGGTACGCACTGCCTGGGCCTCGGCATGGGCCGCCTCGGCGGCCAGCATGGCGTTTTTCGCCAATTGCAGATCGCGTTCCGACATCACGGTACGGTCATACAGTTCCTGGGCCCGCTCCCATTCGCGCAGCGCCTCGGCGCGCACCTCCTGCTGCTCGGCCAGGACCGCCTCGGCGCGGCGCAGTTCGGCGCGGAAGACGCGATCATCCAGCGCCAGCAGCCGGGCGCCGGCCTCGACCTGATCGCCCACGCTCACATGCACACTCTCGACCACACCGGAGACAGGCAGACTGAGCACCTGCGCCGGCCCCGGCTCGAGCCGGCCTTCGAGTTCCTGTGCCCCTGCGCCGGGCGCCGTCAGCAGCGCGACCGGAATAATCATCCAACGGTAAAGCTTCATACTCACTCTCCGCTCTCCTCCCCGGGCGCGCGGCCCTGCGCAGACATGGGTTCCTGCCCCCGCAGGGCATCCAATTCGGCCCAGGCCAACAACAATTGATAATCCACCTGCGCCGCCAGCAGCCGGGCCCGGGTCGACTCGACCATGGCATCCCCCAGATCGGTCTCGACCTCCAGTTCGTAAAGCGAGCGGCTGCGATCCAGATACAGGTCGCGGTAATCCTGGCGGGTCCAGGCCTCGTCACGTTGGGCCTGCAGCACCCGGATGTGTTCATACAGTTCGACCAGACGCTGGCGCAATTCGAGTTGACGCCGGGCCAGTACCGCCCGGGCCTGTGCCAACTCACCCCGGGCGCGTGAGACCTCGGCCTTGACCGTTCCTCCCGTGAGCAGCGGGACCTCGAGGATCACCGAGGCGCGCCACTCGTCACGGGAACCGAAATCCTTGGCATACTCAGCGGCCTCGACCTCACCGGTGAGGATTGGCCGGCGCCCGGCACGCGCGGCCTCGAGTTGCTCCAGGCCGGCCTCGACCTCGGCACGCGCGGCCCGGATGGCGGGGTTGCTGTCCAGCACCCGGGTCTGCAGCGCCTGCAGTTCGGGCAGCTCGCGCTCGATTGCATCCAGCGGCGGCGGCGTCAGGTCACCTGCCAGCTGCCCGGGCCGCCCCATGGCCTCCGCCAGCCGTACCCGGGCGGTGCGCTGTTCGGCCTGGGCGCGGTAACGCCGGATGCGCACCTCCTGGTAGCGGGTCTCCTGCTCCAGCAGCTCGACATCGGAGACCTGACCCAGCTCGTGACGGTCGCGTACCTCGTCCAGATTCACATAGACGATGGCCATGGCCTCGTTCTCCACCAGGAAGGCAAGATCGGCCAGCAGCACATCGAAATAGCGGGCAATGATCTCCAATCGCTGCTGGTAGGTGGCATCCAGGTAGGCCAGTTCGCGGCCGGCGTGACCGGCCGCGGCGGCCGCCACGGCGGAGCCGGTGCGACCGAAGTCATAGAGCCGCTTGCTCAACAGCACGCTGGCGCGGGAATCGTTGCTGCCGGGCTCGGGCGCCAGCGGCGAAGGCTCGACATAGCGGCCTTCGGCAAAGGCCGAAGCCCGCAGGCCGGTCACCGCCTGTGCCGCCTCCCGCTCGGCCAGGGCGAGTTCGCGTTCGGCCTCGGCCAGTTGCAGATCGGGATGTCCGGGGTGGGCCGCCGCCAGGGCGGCCTGCAGGGTAAGCGGTGCAGGCAGGGGCGGCAGGGCATCGACCTCGCTCTCGCCGGTCCACGCCGGCTCGACGAGCGCCATCAGCAGCAGCCCCAGCAGGGGACGGGACAGGTACACGCGAAAAGGATCCAACAGGCAGTTCACTGGTGGTTTCAATGCGGCTTATGCTGGCATGTATGCCCGGGCAGCGCAAACACCGCGGGCATGCGTATCAGCCGCCACGCGCCTCGCTGCGGCGTTCGCGTTTGTAGCGGGTGAAGGGCATTTCCTCATAGACGCCTTCGATCACGTACTCGCCCAGCCACATGAACTCCCGGGCATCGCGGGTCGCGCCGGTATAGCGGGCCACCGGTTTGCCTTCGAGGTCGAAGAAGACAAACACCGGCGTGGCCCGGACCCGATACTCTTCAAAGGCGAAGTCCTTCATCGCCATCTCGCGGCCGTCGAAGCTGCGGATCTTTATATCGCCCTCGATGTCGACCGGGAAGATCAGAAAGTGTTCCTTGTAGTAATCCTGCACCGACGTCCGGTTGAGCACCATCTCCTTCATGCGATGACAGAAGGGGCATTCATCCATTTCGAAGAACAGCAGGATGCCGGACTTGCCCTGATCCCGGGCCAGTTGCAGTTCCTCTTGAAAGTCACCGAATGTCTGATCGAAAAAATACTCACCGGGATCGCGCAGCTGTTCATTCGCACTCGACAGAGCCGGCGCCAGCAACAGCGCGATGGCGAAAGACAGCGATCTCAACCAGTACAGCTTCAGCATTGCCTCATCCCTTATTGTGTTTCCAGCCGCGCGGAAGCCCGCTCGGCCTGCTTGCGTTTGATGTAGTCTTCAAGCACCTCGTCGGTGATCCCGCCGACCTGACGCGCGACCGGCTCGCCTTCCGGCGAGATGATGTAGGTGGTGGGCAGTCCGCCCACATCCAGGCGCTCGTGTGCCGGCCGCATGTCCTCGGCCTGAAGGATCGGGTAATTGATGAAGTACTCCTCGGCGAAGGCACGCAGCTGCGGCGCCGGAATATCCTCGTAATTGATGCCGATGACCACTGCGTCAGTGGCATGATGGCGGGCATGGAAGTCCACCAGATCCGGGATCTCCTCCAGGCAGGGCGGACACCAGGTCGCCCAGTAATTGACCACCACCCACTTGCCGCGGAACTCCGACAGGGTGCGGGCATTGCCGTCCAGATCCTGCAGCGAAAAATCGACCGGGCCGTCTGCGACGGCCGGCGCCGTCATCAGCAATCCCAGTATCGCCAACAATCCTGATACAAATCGCATATCCAAATCATCCTGACAGTTGCTCGGGATCGACGCGCCTGCCGCGCCATCTCCCTGAAAAGACGCACCAGAGCGGCAAAAGTTTCCATTTTTCTGCCGGCCGGGCTGACTTATACCCCGCACACGCTTGAAAGGCTACCGACAAATACTGAATAATTCATCAAATTACCCTCGGAGATCCCATGTTCCTGACTGTGCCGCCGCAATCCCCGCTGCCGGGTGTCGACACCCGTGCCGGCGCGGTCCGCAAATGGATCGATCAACTCCCCTACACCAACTCCCTCGATACCGCCCACCAACTCATCACCCGGCTGCGCGATCTGCACCATCAGCCACTCGAGGCCGCCCACCGCCACGAACTCCTGCAGTGTTTCCTGGAGGCATTTCAGCGTCTGCATGAACCTTTGCGCCGGCCGCTGCCGGCCACCACGGAGGACCCGCTGGCTGCCTCGCGGCTGCACAGCCTCGACCGCCTCACCGAGGAGTTGTTGATCGGGTACAAATACGTCATCAACGATGCCCAGCAGGAACGGCGCCTGCTGCGCAGGCCCAGACACCTCCACCAGTCCGTGCCCCTGGCCATGCACCTGATCGCCCTGCTGCTGGCCACCCGCTACCAGAGCTACCTGCCCACCGACACCCAACTCTGGCGCGAGGCAGGCACCCTGCTGCATTACTCCCGGGAACACGCACTCGGTGCGCAGCCGCTGGCCAGCCCTCTGCCATTTGCCGAACACCGGCTGGACGCCGCCGCCAGCTACGCCCTGATGGCCTTCATGCGCCTGAGCGACCCCTTCCGTCTGCCGCACGGTACGCTCTGGGACTGCTTCGGCTTCCTGGCCGCCCAGATCCGGCGCTGCGGCCTGCAGGCCCACCCTGAACCCCCTGACAGCCCGCAGGCACGGGCCGTGTGCATCGACTGTGAACCGGCCGAGTGGCGCCAGACGCCCCCCCCGGATGCCGACCCCGCCCGCTGGTATTGGCTGGACCCGTCGCCGCTGCTGGCAGCCATCCAGTCAGGCAGCCTGGCCCTGGAGCAGGGCACAACGCCGGCCCAACTCGGCCTGTCCGAGGCCATCGGCCGTCAGGACGCCAGGCATCTGCTGCAACGGCTGCAGATCCAGTTCCGGGACCCGCCGCAGCGTCGGCTGGAGCGTTTCGAGTCCGGGCAGACCGTCCAGCTGGCAGTGGGGCTGGAGGCCTGCTTTTATCTGCATAACCGCGGGGTATCCTTCGACCCGCGCGATTATCTCGAACCCGAGGACGAGGACGCGATCGACATCGGGCAGGCGCCCGGCACCTACCCGATGGCGGGGTCCGACAGCCTCCAGGCCTATCGCTGCAATGTACTGAATCGCAGCGCAGGCGGCCTGGCCGTGGAACTACCCGGTGACGGCCCGCCCCGGATCCGGGTCGGGGAACTGCTGGCGGTCAGTCTCGCCGACAGCGACGCCGGCGATCCGCAGTGGCTGATCGCCACGGTCAGATGGCTGGTCCGTCAGCCCCGGCAGCGCGAACTCGGATTGCAATATATCGCGCGGGAGATCACCCCTTGCGCCCTGCGCCTGGAACGGGAAGGCCGGTTGCCGCCGCAACCGGCACTGGAGACCAGCATCGTCCACCAGGATACCCGTTACCAGCTGTTGATCGCCGCCCGGGGCCTGTACCGTCCGCAGCGCAGACTGGAACTGCTGCGTGGCTCGCAGCGACAGCAGATCGAGTGCACCCAACTGGTGGAATCGACCGGACTGTACGAGCGTTTCCGTTACACCATCGCATAAAAAAACGGGGCCTTGCGGCCCCGTCTGCGAGTTGATCGCAACGCCGGCATTACCGGACGCGCAACCCCCCGAGGTAGTCACGATCGGAGGCTTCCACCTCGCCGATCGACCAGGTACCACGGGTCTTGGCATGGTTGACCGCGGCATCCACTTCGGCGGCGGAGGGATTGCGATCGATCGAGAAGGCCTGGCCGGGATAGATCAGATCGGCATCGTGGATCTTGTCGCTGTTGGCCTTGTAGATCAGCGGCCACTGGTACGGGTTGTTGTAGATCTCCGGCCTGGAGGAAATGCCCCACAGGCTGTCCCCGCGGACCACCGTGTACTGGATATTGGCCGAACGCACCTCGGCCAGCAGGGCGCTGAGGATGTCATAGGCACGCTTGCCCTCACCCTGGGTGATGGCGGTCGCGCCAGTGTCCATGCGCTGCTTCTGATCACCGCTCAGGCTGTAGCGCCGCAGCTCGGTCAGCATCGGCTTGGCCTTTTCCAGGTAATACTGGTTGACGGCGTCCTCGGCCTGCTCACGCGCCTTGTTGGCCAGCTTGATGGCGGTGGCGTCATCGCCTTCCTTCGCGGCCTTCTCGGCAGCGGCATAGAAGTCTTCCGTATCGCGCCAGATCCAGTCGAGCGCCTTGGCGTTGTCCATGGCGGCGCTGGCGGCATCCAGCGCCTGGGTGACAGCCGCACTCGGGCCGGTCGGCTCCTGCTTGGGCTGGGTGGCGCAACCGGCAATCAGGCCGACAGCGAGCAGGGATATGGACAGGTACTTGGCGGGGAGCATGAGTCTCATAACTGACATCTCCAGAAACTGGGTTTGGATTTATTGGTGATTGATTCCATTGACGAAATCACTGCCGAATGAAGTTACGCGTGCTCGACATGAATGTCAATCTAGCCCAAACGGCCGGCGGATTCCATGCACTGACGCAGAAGTCCGTTCCCTGTCGAGACGGATGAGACAACCGGTTTTATTCCCGCGATTGCCGCTCGATCCGTTCCAGCGCCAGTTCCCGCGCTTCCCGGGCAGCGGCCCTGGCCAGTTCGGCCTGCACCCGCGCCCGCTCATAGTCGTGCGCCGACAATGCCTGTTCGGCCCGGCCCAGATAGGCCCGGGCATTGGCCAGGGTATCGCCGGCATATTCCACCGCCCCGGCTTCCTCGGCCGCCAGCAGCGCCTGGCGGGCATCGCTCATTTCCTGGACCGGCGCCGTGGCGCAACCGGTCAGCAGCAACAGCAGCAGTGCCGGCAAGGCATGGACGCAGCGCCCGGACAGATACCGGAGTTTCAGCACGAATTCATCCATCGACCTGGGTCGCCCGGGCGTCGGTGTTGCGGGGACGACATCATTGAACTGCCTGTTTTCAGGGCCTGTTTGCGCTGCAAGCTACACCGGGCACCGGGAAGCGTCAAGCCGACCGGCAGTGGCTTTGTCAGGTTCATGGGCTGTAGAATCGGCAGCCGGCACGCAATCCTGGACACAGCATCATGGCCAAGCAGACAGTGATTTATCACAATCCCCGCTGCAGCAAATCACGCCAGACCCTGCAGTTGCTGGAGGAACGAGGCATGCAGCCGGAAGTGGTGGAATATCTCAAGACACCGCCCGATCGCGCCGAATTGAAACGCATCCTGAAGCTGCTCGGCAGATCACCGCGCGAACTCATGCGCACACAGGAGGCCGAGTACAAGACCAGCGGTGCGGACAATCCCGATCTGGACGACAATGCGCTGATCGACATCATGCTCGAGCATCCGAAGCTGATCGAGCGCCCGATCGTGGTCACCGGCACCGGCGCCGCCATCGGTCGGCCGCCCGAGAGCGTGCTGGAGATCCTCTGATGATCGAAATACTCGTGCTGTACTACAGCCGCCATGGCGCCACTGCCGCCATGGCCCGGCAGATCGTGCGCGGCATCGAACAGGTACCGGGTGTACAGGCGCGCCTGCGCACGGTACCGGCCGTATCCACAGTGTGCGAGGCCCGCGAGGACAGTATTCCGGCCGAGGGCCCGCCCTATGCCAGCCATGACGACCTGCGTGAATGCGCGGCGCTGGCGCTGGGCAGCCCGACCCGCTTCGGCAACATGGCCGCGCCGCTGAAATACTTTCTCGACAGCACCAGCAGCCTGTGGCTGGAAGGCCGGCTGATCGGCAAGCCGGCCGCGGTATTCACCTCCACCTCCAGTCTGCATGGTGGCCAGGAGACCACCCTGCTGTCCATGATGCTGCCGCTGCTGCATCACGGCATGCTGGTGCTCGGCCTGCCCTACAGCGAGAGCGAACTGCTGAATACCCGCACCGGCGGCACGCCCTACGGGCCCAGCCACCTGGCCGGCGCGGACAGCGATCTGCCGCTGAGTGAATCCGAAACCGCCCTGTGCCGGGCCCTGGGCAGGCGGCTGGCGGAAACCACCCGGCGGCTGCAGACCGGCGCCTGAGCATGACGCCCGCCCTGTGGCACCGGCTGCTGCTGGCCGGGCACCTCGGCACCCTGGCCGTACTGGTGGCCTGGTACGGCTGGCTGTCGCCCTCGCCGCAGCTGCCGACCGCGCTGGTGCTGCTGGTGCTGGGGGTGCCGCTGTTGCTGCCCCTGCGTGGCCTGCTGCACGGCCGCCGCTATACCGCGGCCTGGAGCCTGTTCCTGGCCATCGCCTATTGCGCCCACGCCCTGGTCGAACTCTACAGCAGCCCCGATGACCGGCTGTATGCCGGGATCGAACTGGTGACCACCCTGACCTGGTTCGTGGCCGGGATCGGATATATAAGAGCCACCAGGGACGAGCTATAACGCAGGTCGGGTCAGCCTGTAAGGCGTAACCCGACCTGCGTACTTCACCGCTGCGAATCGGGCAATGATGGGTTACGCTGCGCTGCACCCATCCTACACCTCACGTCTCACGCCCCAGCACCTGCTTGATGAACGGAATGGTCAGGCGCCGCTGAGCCTGCAATGACACTGTATCCAGCCGCTCCAGCAGTGCGCACAGGCTGGCGAGATCGCGCGGATAACGTTTGATCAGGTAGCCGGCGACCTCCTCCGGCAGTTCCAGGCCGCGCTGGCGGGCGCGCAGCTGCAGGACCTGCACGCGGTCGGCATCGGCCAGTGGCCGCAGGCCGAACACCAGCCCCCACTGCAGGCGCGAGACCAGGTCGGGCAGGACGAAGCCACACTGGTCCGGACGGGCGCACGCGGCCAGCAGCAGGCGGCCGCCCTGCTGCTGCACCCGGTTATAGAGGGTGAACAGGGCCTCCTCCCAGTCCTGCTGCGCGGCCACGCGGTCAATGTCGTCCAGCGCCAGCAGATCCACGTCTTCCAGCCCTTCGGCCAGCAGCTGCGGCGACGGCAGTCCCGGCCCGGCCAGCGACAGGTAGAAGGCCTGTCCGCCCGCCTCGTTGACCCGCTGGGCGGCGGCCATCAGCAGATGCGACCTGCCCTCGCCCGCCCGGCCCCAGAGAAAGAAGCTGCCGGCGGCCGCCTGCTCGACGAAGGCCTGCAGCTGCTGCACCGGCTCGGTGTTGGGTCCGGGATGAAAATTCGCAAAGCGGGCGCGGTCCGGCAGCCGCAGCTGCAGGGCGAGTTGCTTCAGGGTGGTGGCCATCAGGCTTCCCGGTACAGGTCGCTGTCCAGGTAGTGCGCGCGCAGTTCGCGCACCCCCACCATGATGACCGCGGCGACCGGCAGGGCCAGCAGCACCCCGACGAAACCGAACAGGGCCCCGCCGGCCATCACGGCGAAGATCACCGCCACCGGGTGCAGACCGATGCGATCCCCCACCAGATAGGGCGTGAGCAGGAAGGATTCCAGCAGCTGGCCGACGCCGAACACGGCCAGCACCCCGATCAGCGGCAGCAGTTCCTGGAACTGTACCAGGGCCGCCCCGCCGGCCAGCAGCACGCCCACGATCACACCCAGGTAGGGGACGAAGCTGACCAGCCCGGCGATCATGCCGAACAGCAGCGCCAGATCCAGCCCGACCCAGTACAGACCGATGGCATAGACCGTACCCAGCGCCAGCATCACCAGCAGCTGGCCGCGCAGGAAGGCCGAGAGGGTGCTGTCCGCCTCCCGCGCCAGATGGGCGATGCGCGGCTCCAGGGGACGGGGCAGCAGCTCATGAATGCCGGCGACCAGTCGGTTCCAGTCCCGCAGCAGGTAGAAGGTCACGACCGGGATCAGCACCAGGTTGGCCAGTACCCCGAAGATCACCAGGCCGGAACTGGACAACGCCTTGAACAGCCCGGCGGCGAGTCCGCCCGCCTGCTGCCAGTGCGCGGCCAGCGCCTCGCGCAGGCGCTGGATATCCAGCCCGCCGCCAGGCTCGCTGTCGACCAGCCCGGCCACCAGCGGCAGCAGATGGCGCTGGCCCCAGTCCAGATAGCCCGGCAGGCGCTGGACAAAGGCCCGGATCTGGGATTCCAGCACCGGGACCAGGATCAGAATGGCCAGGATCAGCGCCCCGAACAGCAGCACGAACACCAGGCTGACGGCCAGGGGGCGCGAGAGCCGCCCCGCCAGGCGGTTGACCAGCGGATTGCCCAGATAGGCCAGCAGCGCCGCGCTCAGGAAGGGCGTGAGCACCGGGCCGAGCAGGTAGATCAGCCCCGCCCCGAGCAGTGCCAGTGCCAGCAGCAGCCAGACGCGTTCGTGCCTCATGGGAAGCGCCCCGTGCCGTGTTTGCTGTTCCAGGCGCGCCAGCCCCAGATCCAGATATAGTCCGCCCCGCTGAGCACGGTGGTCGCCAGCACCGTGTAGACCAGATAGCCCAGCCAAGCCGCCGGCACCAGGCCGATCTGACCGCCCAGCGCGATCAGCACCAGCAGGATCTGGGCCAGGGTGTTGATCTTGCTGATCACCGAAGGCTCGGCCTCGAGCGCGGCAATGCGCACGTGATAGACCGCCGCCCCGGCGAGAATGATCAGGTCCCGCGCCACCACCACGGCGACCAGCCATACCGGGATCACGCCCAGCCCGCCCAGGGTGATATAGCAGGACACCAGCAGCAGCTTGTCGGCCAGTGGATCGAGCAGCCCGCCGAGACGCGTGGTCCAGCCATAGCGCTTGGCCAGGAAGCCGTCCAGCCCATCGGAGAACCCGGCCAGCAGAAACAGCAGCAGCGCCGGCCCGAACTGCCCGCGCAGCAGCAGCAGCACGATGGGCGGCACCAGCAGGAACCGGAACACCGTGATCAGATTGGGAATCAGGCTGAGCCGCATCGCTTGCCTCAGGGCGCAGTCAGCCGGTAGGCGGGTTCCGGGGCAGCGGGGTCGCGCGTCAGTACCCGGCCGATATCCAGCAGCCGTTCCAGCGTCTGGCGGTCACCGTCCAGGGCCAGCAGCAGATCGATCGCATCGCCATCCACCGCCAGCACCTCCACATCGCGCACCGGCGTGAGTTGGGCCAGGTAGTCCAGGGTGCGGGCATAATCCTCGAGCGTGGCCACGCCGCGGATGCGGATGCGTTCGACCTGCTCGGCCGTGCCCAGTGCCCGCACGGCCAGGCGCAGGGCCAGGCGGTCGGCGGCCAGATGCAGTCCCTGGGCCAGGGCCGCTGCGGCCGTGTCACCGACACTGTCCCAGTCCAGCCGGTCCCGGCCCATGTGCAGGGTCCAGCGCCCGCGCCAGCCGCCGGCGCCGGCCTGCAGCCGGCCCTGCAATACCAGTTGGGAGCGGTAGCGCTGCGAGGCGGCGAGCACGGTCTCCTCGAAACCGCCCCAGACGTCGGCGTAACCGACCCGGGCCTGATCCTCCAGATCCAGCAGCGGGAACAGCAGCGTCAGGCCGCGCTCGCGCGCCACGCCCATGGCCGCCGCATACAGCGGATGGTCGCTGTCGGCGCCGATCAGACGGCGCTGATCACCGCCCACGGCCAGCCACAGCAACAGCGGCGGCCGCTCCCGCCCCCAGACCGGCAGGCCGTTGGCCCGCAGTACCCGTTCCACGGCGGTACCGTCGAAATGCACATTCAGTTCCAGTGCGGCGTCCGCTGCCGGTGCCGCGTCCAGATAACGGAACTGCTGAACATACTGTTCCGGCTGCGCCAGCAGCGGCTCGATCCCGACCAGGCGGGCGGCATCGCGCTCACCGGTCACCCGGACCAGCAGCTGCTGCATGGCCTGGCGCAGCGCCTCGGCCCGGGCCGGCGAGGAACGATCCGCCACCGGGACCTGGACCGCGTACATGCGCTCGGCGGCGCCGGCCGCGCCGGCCAGCAGGAAGGCGATCAGGCCCAGCGCCAGCAGCCGGCGGCAGCCACACATCAGACGGTATCCGCTCATGGTGTTGTATCTATCGTCTCGTATTGCGGTGCGATTGCGCGGTACAATAGCACAAATGCATTCGCCGCCCGCCCCCCCCCGGCAGGCCGCGCATACCCGTACTTGGAGATCGCCGCAGTGAGTTCCCGTTCCCCCGAAGGCCCGCTCAGCTACAAGGACGCGGGCGTGGACATCGACGCCGGCAACGCCCTGGTCGAACGCATCAAGCCCGCCGTCAGGGCCACCCACCGCGAGGGCGTGCTCGGCGGGCTCGGCGGTTTCGGCGGCCTGTTCGAACTGCCCTGGGACAGGTACCGCAACCCGGTGCTGGTCTCCGGCACCGACGGCGTAGGCACCAAGCTCAAGCTGGCCATCCAGACCAACCGGCATGACGGCATCGGCATCGACCTGGTGGCCATGTGCGTCAATGACATCGTGGTCACCGGGGCCGAGCCGCTGTTCTTTCTCGACTATTACGCCACCGGCCATCTGGATGTCGATACCGGCGCAACCGTGGTGGCGGGCATCGCCGAGGGCTGCCGCCAGGCCGGGGCGGCCCTGATCGGCGGCGAAACCGCCGAGATGCCCGGCATGTACACTGAGGGCGACTATGATCTGGCCGGCTTTGCGGTCGGTATCGTGGAGAAGGATCGCATCATCACCGGCGAGACCGTCCAGCCGGGCGACGCGCTGCTGGCACTGGGGGCCAGCGGCCCGCACTCCAACGGCTATTCGCTCATCCGCCGCATCCTCGAACGCACCGGCGCCGACCTGACGCAGCCGCTGGGTGCCGGCACCCTGGGCGAGGCCCTGCTTGCTCCGACCCGCATCTATGTCAAATCCCTTCTGGCCCTGCTGGAACAGGTGCAGGTGAAGGCCCTGGCGCACATCACCGGCGGCGGCCTGCCGGAGAATCTGCCGCGGGTGCTGCCGGCCGGCTGCCGGGCCGTGCTGGATGCCGGCAGCTGGGACTGGCCAGAGGTATTCCACTGGCTGCAGGACGGCGGCAACGTGGCCGAGGCCGAGATGTACCGCACCTTCAATTGCGGTGTAGGCATGGTGCTCGTCGTCCCCGCTGACCAGGTCGACACCGCATTGACGCTGCTGGCCGGGACGGGCGAACAGGCCTGGCGCCTGGGCGGGATCGTCGCCGGCGAGGGCGCGGCCGCGGTCGAATTCAGCCGCTGAGCCGGTCGTATCCCCATGCCTGTCCGGACCGACAAGCTGCCTGTGGTCATTCTGATTTCCGGCCGTGGCAGCAACCTGCAGGCCATCCTCGACCAGGCCGCCGGCGGCACCCTGCCGATCGAAATCCGCGCTGTGATCAGCAATGTCCCCGGCGCCTATGGTCTGGAGCGCGCCCGCCAGGCCGGGATCGAAACGCAGGTGCTGTCCCACAAGGGCTTCGCCGACCGCGAAGCCTATGACCGCGCCCTGATCGAGTTGATCGACGGCTATGCCCCCGGACTGGTGGTGCTGGCCGGCTTCATGCGCATCCTGACCCCGGCCTTCGTCCGCCATTACGCCCGGCGGCTGCTCAACATCCACCCCTCCCTGCTGCCGCGCCACCGCGGGCTGAACACCCATGCCCGGGCGCTGGAGGAAGGCGATGCGGAACACGGCGCCAGCGTGCACCTGGTCACCGAGGAACTCGACGGCGGACCGGTGCTGATCCAGGCGCGGGTGCCGGTGCATCCCGGCGACGATCCCGACACCCTCGCTGCCCGGGTACTGGAACAGGAGCATCGCCTCTACCCCGAGGCCATCCGCTGGTTCGCCGCAGGCAGGATCGACTTCGACGACGAACAGGTGCACCTGGACGGCCGGCCGCTGACCGAACCGGTGCAGCTGCAGCCATAGGCATATCGGCCAGAACCAAAGAGCGCCACGGAATACACGGAAAGCACGGACTAAAAAAATGCCGGGAACGCAGGTCGGGTTACGCTGCGTCAACCCGACCTGCAAATCTGAATCGGGTTTCAGCCATCCCGTCATTCCCACGGAGGCGGGAATCCGGAACGGGGCGGGCAGAAAGGCGCTGGATCCCCGCCTTCGCGGGGATGACGTCCCAACAGGTGGTCCGGCATCAATGTCGGATTACACCCTGCGGGCTGATCCGACCTGCGGTTTATCCACATCGAATCATCATTTTTCCGTGCTTTCCGTGGCGCTCTTGAGCCCGCCCCGAGCGCAACCTGACAAAACCCGACGGGCCGCATACACTCAGGCGAATGAAGCCGCGTCCACGTCACAGCCTTTCCCGTGCCTGCCTGCCGCTGTGGTTGTGGCTTGCGCTGCTGCTCCCGCCGACCGCGACCGCGGATGAACTGCCCTACCCCGCCTTCACCGCCCTGTATCGGCTCTATGTCAACGGCATCGCCATCGGCCACCAGGAAATCACGCTGGTGGCAGACCCCGACAGCGGCTATCGCTACAGCGCCAAGACCGATTCCATCGGGATCGCGGCCTTTCTGCGCGACGATTCGCTGCGCGAACTGAGTCGCTTCAGCTATGATCGGGGAGGCATCCGGCCGCGGGAATACGAATACCATCATCATCGCCGCGACCACGAACGGCATGTCCGCATCAGCTTCGACTGGGAAGCGAATCAGGTGGTCAATGAGGTGCAGGGGGAAGGCTGGCGGATGGAGGTGCCCGACGGCGCCCTGGACAAGTTGGTGGTACAGCTTGCGCTGCTGCTGGATCTGCAGCGGGGCAAGCGGGAACTGGAGTATGCCATCGCCGACGGCGGCCATCTGAAGACCTTCCGCTACCAGCTGCGCAGGCAGGAAGGGCTGCACACGCCGGCGGGCAGATTCCATACGCTGAAACTGGAACGATTGCGCGCAGACCAGGACCGTACCACCTACCTGTGGGTCGCGCCCGAACTGGATTACCTGCCGGTGCAGATCAAACAGATCGACCAGGAGGATGGGACGGAATATCTGAGTCGGCTGCTGACGCGGGATCTGTTGCCGGATGAACAGGAATCAGGGGTCAGGGGGCAGGATAAGGCTAAAGAGCCCTAGTCAGGTCTGTGTACACTGGATCCCCGCCTTCGCGGGGATGACGGAGCCGAAGCAAGTACCATACATTCCGGATTCCTGATCCCTGACCCTACAGATCCAGAATCTCCTGCATCGCCGCGATGAAGGCGGCGTTCTCCTCCGGCGTGCCCACCGTCACCCGCAGGCAGTCGCTGAGCATGCCGCCGGCGTGACTGAGGTTCTTGATCAGGATGTTGCGCTCGCGCAGACCGGCGAAGATGGCGTCGGCCTCGCCGGCGGCGGTGCGGAACAGGATGAAGTTGGCCTCCGAGGGATAGATCGTCAGGCTGGGCATGGCGGCCAGGGCGTCATGCAGCTGTGCGCGGTCGGCGCGGATCTGCCCGGTCTGCTCGTCCAGTACCTGGCGGTGATCGAGGGCGAATTCGGCACTGGCCTGGGTCAGGACATTGATGTTGTAGGGCAGTCGGGTCTTGTCGATCTCGCCCAGCCATTCGGCGCGTCCGGCCAGCAGCCCCAGACGCAGACCGGCCAGCCCCATCTTGGAGACGGTACGCATCACCAGCAGGTTGTCATAATCGGCCAGCGCGGCCATGAAGCTGTCGCTGGCGAAGGCGGCGTAGGCCTCGTCCAGCACCACCAGCCCCGGGGCGGCCTGGATGATACGGTGGATATCCCCGGCGGCGAACAGGTTGCCGGTGGGATTGTTGGGATAGGCCAGGAACACCAGCGCCGGCTGCTGCGCCTCGATTGCGCTCAACATGGCCGGGGTATCGAGTGAGAAATCCGCCTGCAGCGGCACGCCGGCGAAACGCAGGCCCGCCACCTCGGCGATCATGCGGTACATCACGAAGGTCGGCTCCGGCGCCATGACGACCCGGTCGGGGCCGGCAACGGCCAGCGCCAGCATCTGGATCAGTTCATCGGAGCCGTTGCCCAGCAGCAGGTCCATGCCCGCAGGCACCTCCATCTCGGCCAGCAGGCGCTGTCTGAGGCTGGCGGCGGCCGGATCGGGGTAGCGGTTGAGACTGACGTGGCGCAGCCGTTCCAGCCAGGCACCGATCATCTCCGGCGGCCAGGGATAGGGGTTTTCCATCGCGTCCAGTTTGATGCAGTTGCCCGGATCCGGCACGTGATAGGCGGACAGCGCCCGGATCCCGGGGCGGATGAGCCGCTCAACCTGTTGTGAAAGCTCCTCGCTCATACGCCGGTCCGCTACTTCTTCACCCGGTACGCGGCCGAGCGGGCATGGGCGCTCAGTCCCTCGCCGGCGGCCAGTTCGGCCGCGGTCTGCCCCAGCGCCGAGGCCCCCTCGGCCGAACAGTAGATGATGCTGGAGCGCTTCTGGAAGTCGTACACCCCCAGCGGCGAGGAAAAGCGCGCCGTGCGCGAGGTCGGCAGCACATGGTTGGGCCCGGCGCAGTAGTCGCCCAGGGCCTCGGCTGTGTAACGGCCCATGAAGATGGCCCCGGCATGGTGGATGTTCTCCGCCAGCGCCTGCGGATCCGCCACCGACAACTCCAGATGCTCGGGGGCGATGTAATCGGCCACTCGTGCGGCTTCGTCCAGGTCCCGGACCTGGATCAATGCCCCGCGGCTGCCCAGCGAGGTGCGGATGATGTCGGCGCGGCCCATCTCCGGCAGCAGTTTCGCGATACTCTCGCGCACCCGTTCCAGAAAGTCCGCGTCCGGGCTGATGAGGATGGCCTGCGCGTCCTCGTCATGCTCGGCCTGGGAGAACAGATCCATGGCGATCCAGTCGGGATCGGTCTGGCCGTCGCAGATGACCAGGATCTCGGAGGGGCCGGCGATCATGTCGATGCCGACCGCGCCGAACACCATGCCCTTGGCGGTGGCGACATAGATATTGCCCGGGCCGACGATCTTGTCCACCTGCGGCACCGTCTCGGTCCCGAAGGCCAGCGCAGCCACGGCCTGGGCGCCGCCCAGGGTGAACACCCGGTCCACCCCGGCGATGGCGGCGGCGGCCAGCACCAGGTCGTTGCGCTCGCCGGCCGGTGTCGGCACCACCATGATCAGTTCGCGCACGCCGGCGACCTTGGCCGGAATCGCATTCATCAGCACCGAGGAGGGATAGGCCGCCTTGCCGCCGGGCACATACAACCCGACCCGGTCCATGGGCGTGACCTTCTGGCCCAGCACGGTGCCGTCGGCCTCGGTATAGGACCAGGATTCCAGCTTCTGATGTTCGGCATAGGCGCGGATGCGCCCGGCCGCCGTCTCCAGCGCGGCGCGGCGCTCGGCGGGGATGCGCTCGAGCGCGGCCTGCAGCGCGTCGGAGGGCAGTTCCAGTTCGGCCATGCCCGCGGCCTGCATGCGGTCGAAGCGGTTGGTGTACTCGACCAGGGCGGCATCACCGCGCTGACGCACATCCCGCAGGATCCCGCGCACGGTGGTGTTGACCGCGTCGTCGGACACGCCTTCCCAGGCCAGCAGGGCATCGAGCTGCGGCCAGAAGTCGGCGTCCTGCGTGGAAAGCTGCTTGATCTCGACCATAGCGGTTGACTCGAAAGTTAGGGAACCTCTGATTAATTACAAAATACCCGTCATTGCGAGCAAAGCGTGGCAATCTCGTAATGCAGAATCAACCGGTTGGAGATTGCCACGTCGCTGCGCGCCATAGAACCCCTTCGGGCTTCATCATGGCTACCCTACCCTTCGGGTCAGGGCATCGCAATGACGGGAATGACCCTCAGCTGTTGCGTTGTTCCACGGCCTCGCGCATCAGTCCGATGAAGTCGTTGACGGCGGCGTGCTTCATCTTCATCGCCGCCTTGTTCACCACCAGGCGGGAACTGATGTCGGCGATATGCTCCAGCGGGACCAGTCCGTTGGCCTTGAGGGTATTGCCGGTATCGACCAGGTCCACGATCAGGTCCGACAGCCCGACCAGCGGCGCCAGTTCCATGGAGCCGTAGAGCTTGATCACCTCCACCTGCCGGCCCTTGCTGGCATAGTGGTTGCGCGCGCTCTGCACGTACTTGGTGGCGATGCGCAGGCGGCCGGTGGTCTGGTCGCCGCCCGGCCGGCCCGCCACCATGAGCCGGCAGCGGGCGATCCTCAGATCCAGCGGCTCGTACAGCCCCTGGCCGCCGTGTTCGAGCAGGATGTCCTTGCCGGCAATACCCAGGTCCGCGGCGCCGTACTGGACGTAGGTCGGCACGTCGATGGTGCGGATGATGACGATCTTGACCTCGGGCCGGGTGGTATCGAGGATCAGCTTGCGGCTGGTCTCCGGATCGTCGATCAGTTCGATGCCGGCATGCGCCAGCAGCGGCAGCGAATCCTTGAAGATGCGGCCCTTGGAGACGGCGATGGTCAGTGGTTCGGTCATTGCGTCAGACTCTGTTTCACTATATGGATCGGGCTGATTCCGGGTGAGGAGTGAGGAGGAAACCCATTCTTACACACTCCTCACTCCCTCACCCCGGCACCCGCCGGATGCGCCCACCCAGCTGGGTCAGCTTCTCCTCGATGCATTCGTAGCCGCGGTCGATATGATAGATCCGATCCACCAGGGTATCGCCCTCGGCCACCAGACCGGCCAGCACCAGACTGGCCGAGGCGCGCAGATCGGTCGCCATCACCGGCGCCCCGGTCAGCCGCTCCACGCCGCGGGTGATGGCGGTGTTGCCCTCCACGCGCACGTCCGCGCCCATGCGCTGCAGTTCCTGGATGTGCATAAAGCGGTTCTCGAATACCGTCTCGGTCACGGTCCCGGTACCCTCGGCGATGGCATTGAGCGCAGTGAACTGGGCCTGCATATCGGTCGGGAAGGCCGGATAGGGCGCGGTGCGCACATTCACCGCCTGCGGCCGCCGGCCTTCCATGTCCAGTTCGATCCAGTCCTCGCCCAGGGTGAGCCTGGCCCCGGCCTCGCGCAGCACCTGCAGCACCGCGTCCAGCACCTCCGGGCGGGTGTCCTTGAGCTTGACGCGGCCCCGGGTGATGGCGCCGGCAACCAGGTAGGTGCCGGTCTCGATGCGGTCCGGCAGCACCCGGTAGTCACTGCCGTGGAGGCTATCCACGCCCTGAATGTGGAGGGTGTCGGTCCCGGCGCCCTCGATCTGCGCGCCCATGCTGATCAGGCACTCGGCCAGGTCGATGACCTCCGGCTCCCGCGCGGCGTTCTCGATCAGGGTCTCGCCGCGGGCCAGCGCCGCGGCCATCATCAGGTTCTCGGTCCCGGTCACCGTGACCATATCCATTACCAGCCGGTTGCCGTGCAGCCGCTCGGCCCGGGCGCGGATATAGCCGGCCTCGACATCGATCTCCGCCCCCATCGCCCGCAGCCCCTTGATATGCAGGTCCACTGGCCGCGAGCCGATGGCACAGCCGCCGGGCAGCGAGACATCGGCGCGGCCGTAGCGGGCCAGCAACGGACCCAGTACCAGGATGGAGGCGCGCATGGTCTTGACCAGGTCGTAGGGCGCCTCGAACGAATGAATGGTGCCGGGATCGGTCTCGATGACCATGCGCTCGTCCACCACCAGACGCATCCCCAGCCGGCCGAGCAGTTCCATGGTGGTGGTGACATCCTGCAGATGCGGGACGTTGCTCAGCCGCATCGGACCGTCGGCCAGCAGGGTGGCCGCCAGGATCGGCAGCACCGCGTTCTTGGCGCCGGAGATGCGGATCTCGCCGTCCAGGCGGCCGTCACCGGTGATGATCAGTTTATCCACGGAGTTTTACTGCGCTGACTGCTTCTCGGCCCACTGCTCGGGGGTGTAGGTCTTCAGCGCCAGGGCATGGATCGCGCCCTGGAAGCCGTCGCCCAGGGTTTTGTAGACGGCCTGGTGCTGCTTGACCATGTTCAGGTCGGCGAAACCGGGGCTGATCACGGTCGCCTCGAAGTGGTCACCGTCACCGGTGACAATAACCTCGGCATCCGGCAGGCCCTTTTCGATCAATTGTTTGACTTCCTCGGCTTGCATGACGTTGGCTCCGCTTTGCTGGTACAAGGCGGGCCATGATAACGGCTTTTGAAGGTGAAGGTAATGGCACCGGGGATCCCCGGCCGGTTCAGTCCCGCGCCAGCGGCAGGATCTCGTCCAGGCTGCTGACCCGGGCGATGTCCAGCATCTGGGCCGGCATGTTGAGCAGGCGCAGTGCCTTGTCCAGCCGCCTGGCCTCGCGCATCCACTCGATGAGCAGGGCCAGGCCGGCGCTGTCGGCCCGCTCCACCCCGCTCAGATCCACATCCAGTGTGCCGGCCGAGGCGAACAGCGGCGCGGCCTGTTGCTGCAGCGCCGGCACGGAGTAAAAGCTCAGATCGCCCTCCACCCGCAGCCGGGCGTCGCCCTCGGGACGGATGCGCGCCTGACTCACTTCTCAGCGCCTCCGCTGGCCTGGCTGTAGAGGAACTGGCCGATGATCTGCTCCAGCACCAGCGCCGACTGGGTCAGGCGGATCTCGTCACCGTCCTCCAGCACCTCCATCGCCCCGCCGGGCTCGAGCGCCACGTACTGCTCGCCCAGCAGGCCGGCGGTGAAGATCTGGGCCGAGGTATCGTCGGGGAACTCGGCGTAGTTCTCATCGATGGCCAGCTGGACCACCGCCTCGAAGCTGGTGGTGTCGTACTCGATGCCGGTGACCCGGCCCACCCGCACCCCGGCCACCGAGACCGGCGCGCGCACCTTCAGTCCGCCGACATTGTCGAACCGGGCCTCCAGGGTATAGGTGCCGTTGCCCTGGCCCAGGGTACTGAGGTTGCTGACCTGCATGGCCAGCATGAACAGGGCCGCCAGGCCCAGGGCCACGAACAGGCCGACCCAGATTTCCAGCACACGTGTACGATCCATATCAGACTTCCCCGAACATCAATGCCGTGAGAACAAAATCCAGCCCCAGCACCGCCAGCGCCGAGTGCACCACCGTGCGGGTGGTGGCCCGGCTCACCCCCTCCGAGGTGGGTACCGTATCATAGCCTTCGAACACCGCGATCCAGGTCACCACGAAGCCGAACACGATGCTCTTGATGACGCCGTTGTAGATATCCTTCTCCAACTCCACGGCCGACTGCATCTGCGACCAGAAGGCGCCTTCATCCACCCCCAGCAGGTTCACCCCGACCAGATAGCCGCCGTAGACGCCCACCGCGCTGAAGATGGCGGCCAGCAGCGGCATGGAGATGAAGCCGGCCAGGAAGCGCGGCGCGATCACGCGCTTGACCGGATCCACCGCCATCATCTCCATGCCGGAGAGCTGCTCGGTGGCCTTCATCAGGCCGATCTCGGCGGTGAGCGCCGAACCGGCGCGGCCGGCGAACAGCAGCGCCGTGACCACCGGCCCCAGTTCGCGCACCAGCGACAGGGCCACCATCACCCCGAGCGATTCCTCGGCGCCGTAATCCACCAGGGTACGGTAGCCCTGCAGTCCCAGCACCATGCCCACGAACAGCCCCGAGACCAGGATGATCAGCAGCGACAGCACGCCGACGGAGTAGATCTGCTGGACCAGCAGCCGCAGCCGCGGCAGCAGGCTGGGCAATCCGGCCAGTACATGCAGCAGGAACAGGTTGCCGCGGCCGAGCCGGCCGAAGAAGTCCAGCCAGACGCGGCCCAGCCGCTGCAGGGCATCGAGCAGTCGCGTGAACACCTCAGCCGGCCTCGTCCAGCAGATCGTCGAGGTAGTCGCGCCCCGGATAATGAAAGGGCACCGGCCCGTCGGGCAGGCCGCGCATGAACTGGTTCACCCAGGGCGAGTCGGAGCGGTTGAGCGCCTCCGGCGGGCCGTGCTCGACCACCTTGCCGTCGGAGACGACATAGATGTAATCGGCGATCGAGGCGGTCTCCTGCACGTCATGGGAGACGATGATCGAGGTCAGACCGAGGGCATCGTTGAGCAGCCGGATCAGCTGCACCAGTGCGCCCATGGAAATGGGATCCTGGCCGGTGAAGGGTTCGTCGTACATGATCATCATCGGATCCAGCGCAATGGCGCGGGCCAGGGCCACGCGCCGGGCCATGCCGCCGGAGAGTTCGTTGGGCATCAGCTCGCGGGCACCGCGCAGGCCCACGGCCTGCAGCTTCATCAGCACCAGGTCGCGGATCAGCCGCTCATCCAGCGCGGTATGCTCACGCAGCGGGAAGGCGACATTGTCGTACACCGACATGTCGGTGAGCAGGGCCCCGCTCTGGAACAGCATGCCCATACGCTTGCGCAGCTCATACAGTGCGGTGTGCCCCAGCTTCGGGACTTCCCGGCCGTCGACCCGGATGCTGCCGGCATGGGGCTTGAGCTGGCCGCCGATCAGCCGCAGCAGGGTGGTCTTGCCGGTCCCGCTGGGTCCCATGATGGCGGTGACCCTGCCGCGCGGAATATCGAGATCGATACCGTCGAAGATCCAGCGTCGTCCGCGCGCAAACCGCAGACCGCGGACCTCGACCAGGCTGGCGGCGGTTGTCTGCTGTTGTTCTTGTGTTTCGCTCACGGGTTGTGGCAGCCCTGTTGATGTCGTCAAGTCAGACGCAATTGCGGATTGTACCAGCAGAAATTCGCTGGCGAATCTACCACGCCGGCCGCTCGCTGTCGCCTCCGCTGCCCCGAGCACTGCGCTTCAGGTATGATTGACCGCCATTACGCGGGATGGTTGCATGTCCAACATCGTACAGTTCAAGCGCCCGAAGGCCGCCGAGAAACACAAGGGCAATACCCTGTGCCGACGCGGCTTTCACAAGTGGGAGCCGGTCAAGGGGACGCCCTTCGACGTCGACAGCGGGCGGCTGGTCACGCGTTATCGCTGCGTGCGCTGCGGCGCCACCCGGACCGAAGCCCGCTGAACCGGGACAATCCGCAGACTCAATGAGGTTGCGTAGACAATGATGTGGCAGTTCCTCCTGGCCGTGATCGGCGGCTTCGCGCTGCTGGTCTGGGGCGCCGATCGCTTCGTGGTCGGCGCCGCCGCCACCGCTCGCAACCTGGGCGTGGCGCCGCTGATCATCGGCCTGACCATCGTCGGCATGGGCACCTCGGCCCCGGAGATGCTGGTCTCGGCCATGGCCGCCTGGGACGGCAATCCCGGCCTGGGCATGGGCAACGCCATCGGCTCCAACATCGCCAACGTCGGCCTGATCCTCGGGCTGACCGCCCTGATCGTGCCGCTGCAGGTCTCCTCCATCACCCTGCGGCGCGAGTTTCCGGTGCTGCTGGGCATCATGCTGGTGGCCTTTATCCTGGTCGCCGACGGCGACCTCAACCGTCTCGACGGCGGCCTGTTACTGCTGGGCATGGGCCTGATGCTGGTGTGGCTGGTCTGGCTCGGCCTCAACAGCCGCGGCGACGGCGTCGATCCACTGCTGGCCGAATACACCGAGGAGATTCCGGTCGGCATGGCCATGCCGGCGGCGCTGGGCTGGCTGGCCCTGGGTCTGGTGGTGCTGCTGGTCAGTTCCCGGGTGCTGATCTGGGGGGCGGTCGGCATCGCCGAGGCGATGGGGGTGTCGGACCTGATCATCGGCCTGACCCTGGTCGCGCTTGGCACCAGCCTGCCGGAGTTGGCGGCCTCCATCATGAGCGCGCTCAAGGGCGAGCACGACATCGCCCTGGGCAATGTCATCGGCTCCAACATGTTCAACCTGCTCGGCGTACTGGGCCTGCCGGGCCTGATCCACCCCAGCGCGGTGGAGCCCGAGATGCTCAGCCGAGACTTTTCCGTCATGGCCGGCCTGACCGTCCTGCTGCTGTTTTTCGCCTACAGCTACCGGCGCCGGGCGCGGCATGTGAACCGTATCGAGGGCGGCGTGCTGCTGCTGGTCTATCTCGGCTACATCGGCCTGTTATACTGGAGCCTCGCGCCTCAGCAGATATAAGGCATCGAAATCATGGAAATCGAATTCAGCGTCAGCAACGTCAAGTGCAACGGCTGCGTGAAGACCATCGAGGATGGCCTGCGCAATGAGCCCGGGGTCGAGTCGGTCCAGGCCGGCCTGGACGGCAGCGTGAAGGTCAGCGGCAGCGATCTCGACCGCGCCGCCCTGGCCGCCCGGCTGGCCGAGCTCGGCTATCCGGAAGCCTGATGGACGCGGCGAAACTGAAGGCCCTGGGGCTGGCCGTCATCGAGACCGAGACGGCCGCGCTCGACGCCCTGCGCGCACGCATCGACGAGCACTTCGTCGCCGCCTGCCGGTTGATGCTGGAGTGCCACGGCCGCGTGGTGGTGCTGGGCATGGGCAAGTCCGGGCACATCGGCGGCAAGATCGCCGCCACGCTCGCCAGCACCGGCACCCCGGCCTTCTTCGTCCACCCCGGCGAGGCCAGCCACGGCGACCTGGGCATGATCACGCCCCGGGACGTGGTGCTGGCCATCTCCAACTCGGGCGAGACCCAGGAACTGCTCACCCTCCTGCCCATCATCAAGCGCCTGGAGGTGCCGCTGATCGCCCTGACCGGCAATCCCGCCTCCACCCTGGCGCGCGCGGCCAACACCCACGTCGACGTGGGTGTGGATCGCGAGGCCTGTCCGCTGGGGCTGGCGCCGACCTCCAGCACCACCGCAACGCTCGCCATGGGCGACGCGCTGGCCATCGCCATGCTGGAGGTGCGCGGCTTCACCGCCGAGGACTTCGCCCTGTCGCACCCCGGCGGCAGCCTGGGCCGGCGCCTGCTGCTGCGCATCGACGACATCATGCATACCGGCGAGACCATCCCGCAGGTGCGCAGTCACGCCCCCATCACCGAGACCCTGCACGAAATGACCCGCAAGGGGCTGGGCATGACCGCGGTGCTGGACGACCAGGACCGGGTCATCGGCATCTTCACCGACGGCGACCTGCGCCGGGCGGTGGACCACAACGTGGACCTGCACAACACCGACGTGGCCTCGCTGATGACGCCCGACTGCATCACCGTCCGCCCCGGCCTGCTCGCGGCCGAGGCGCTGGCCATCATGGACAGCCGCAAGATCAACGCCCTGCTGGTGGTCGACGAGGAACAGCGCCTGGTCGGCGCCCTGGGCATGCACGACCTGCTGCGGGCGGGGGTGGTATAGCCGGACGCAGCGCCCCTGGCGTTGGGCCCTTTTATCAATTCCGCGTCATTTCGATGTCCATACCCGCAGGATGGGGTACCCATGGTGAAGCCCGAATGGATCCTGCGGGAGCAGTAACGAAGCAATCTCACAAGGCTTCCTGAGCATTACGAGATTGCCGCGCCGCTTACGCGGCTCGCAATGACGACGATTTCATTAACGGATCAGAAGACCGACATCATGCAGGACATCATCGCCAAAGCCGCCAACATCAAACTGGTCATCTTCGACGTCGACGGCGTACTCACCGACGGCTCGCTGTTCTACGGCGACGACGGCCAGGAGTACAAGGCCTTCAACTCCCGCGACGGCCACGGCATCAAGATGCTGAAGAAACACGACGTCGAGATCGGCATCATCACCGGGCGCACCTCGCAGGTGGTCGAGCACCGGGTGCGCAACCTGGGCATCACCCATGTCTACCAGGGCCAGCTGGACAAGCTGCCGGCCTTCGAGGAGTTGAGCCAGCACCTCGGGATAACGCCGGAACAATGCGCCTATGTCGGCGACGACGTGGTGGACCTGCCCATCATGACCCGGGTGGGCCTGGCCATCGCGGTGCAGGACGCCCATCCCTTCGTCAAGAAGCACGCCCACTGGATCACCCCCAGCGGCGGCGGACGCGGCGCGGCGCGCGATGTGTGCGAACTGCTGATGGAGGCGCGCGGCGTGCTCGACCGGGAACTGGAAAGCTATCTTTGATCCGTCAGCGACACTGGCCGGTCATGCTCCTGCTGGCGCTGCTCGCCGCCTTGAGCGGGTGGGTCTATCGCCAGGCCACCCAGCCTGTCTCCCCGGAGACGGCGCCGACAGTCCGCCACCCGGATGCCTACGCCACACGCGCGCGCCTGTCGGGTTATACCCCCGACGGGCGGCTGGAGTATCGGTTGTGGGCCGAGCGCATGGAGCACTTTCCCGGTGACGACAGCACCGAACTGCAGCGGCCCTATGCCGAGTTGTACCGCATCGACGCTCCACCCTGGCGCATCAGCGCCCATCACGGCTGGGTCGCCAGCCAGGGCGAGGAGATCCGCCTGCGCGGCGAGGTCGAGATACAGCGCGACGGCTCGCCGGCCAACCGGCCGGTGACGGCCTGGTCCGACAGCCTCGACCTGTGGCCGGGGCGCGACTACGCCGCCACCGATGATAAGATCACCTATATCAGCGACGACCTGCGGGTCGAGGCCGTGGGCATGCGTGCCCGGCTCGACACCGGGGAACTGGAACTGCTCTCCGGCGTCCGGGGCGTACACACCCCGGCCCGGACCACCCGATAGGATGACGACCATGTTCAGCCGGCTGTACCGCCTTACCCTGTCCCTGCTCGTGCTTGGATGCGCGATGAACACGCCCGTCCAGGCACTGTCCAGCGACCGCGATCAACCCATGCACATCGAAGCCGACCATGCCGACATCAACGACCAGACCGGCGTGCATGTCTACACCGGCAACGTGGTGGTCACCCAGGGCAGCATGCGGTTGACCGCCGACCACCTGACCCTGCAGATCGAGGCTGGCGAGATCGTCGAGGGCGTCGCCCTGGGCGAGCCCGCCACCTACAAGCAACGCCCGGACAACAAGGATGAGGACGTCTTCGCGGAGTCCCTGCGCATGGAATACTACGCCGGGGACGAGCGCATCGTGCTGATCGAACAGGCCGAAATCACCCAGGCCGGCGACGTCTTCCGCAGCCAACGCATCGTCTACGACGTGGCCCGCGACGTCGTCAATGCCGGCGAAGGCAAGGGCGACCGGGTACGCATCATCCTGCAGCCGCGCAACTCAGGGGAAGAGTAGACCGCATGCCGCGCCTGATCGCCACCGACCTGGTCAAACGCTTCAAGTCCCGTACCGTCGTCGACCGGGTCTCGGTCGAGGTCGCCAGCGGCGAGGTGGTCGGCCTGCTCGGGCCCAACGGCGCCGGCAAGACCACCTGCTTCTACATGATCGTCGGCCTGATTCCCTGTGACGGCGGGCGGATCGAACTCGACGGCCAGGACCTGACCGCGGCCCCCATGCATGTGCGCGCCCGCCACGGCGTGGGCTATCTGCCGCAGGAAGCCTCCGTGTTCCGCAAGCTCAGCGTGCGCGAGAACCTGCTCGCGATCCTGGAGACGCGCAAGGGGCTGGACCGTGCCGGCCGCGAGGAGCGCCTGCAGGCCCTGCTCGCCGAACTGCATATCAGCCACCTGGCCGAACAACCCGGCATCAGCCTGTCCGGCGGCGAACGGCGGCGGGTGGAGATTGCCCGGGCGCTGGCCGCCGAGCCACGCTTCATCCTGCTGGACGAACCCTTCGCCGGGGTCGACCCCATCTCGGTCGGCGATATCCAGCAGATCGTCAAACACCTGTGCGACCGCGACATCGGGGTGCTGATCACCGACCACAACGTGCGCGAGACTTTAGGAATCTGCGATCGGGCCTATATTCTCAATGAAGGCGCCGAGATTGCGGCCGGCAGCCCGACCGAGGTGCTGGCCAACGCACAGGTAAGAACTTGTTATCTTGGCGAAAATTTCAGGCTCTAGCCAATCCCGGCCGATCAGTGGCACAATTAATGCTTGTTAGGGTAGACTCCGCCATTCCGCCAATGCCGCCACGCGAGTCCCGACACACAACTATATGAAACAGTCGATACAGCTTCGTCTTGGCCAGCATCTCACCATGACACCCCAGCTGCAGCAGGCCATACGCCTGCTGCAGCTGTCGACCCTGGAACTGCAGATGGAAATCCAGCAGGCGCTGGACTCCAATCTGATGCTCGAGGCCGTCGACGGCACCGAGCCGGAGACCCAGACCGACACCGAGGACAGCCGCAGCGAGGCCGAAGCCGAAACCGCCGCCGAAACCGCCACGGAGGCAGCCGAAACCAGCGCCGAAACCGAGTACAGCCAGGCCGATTCCGACCTGGGCACCACCGCCACCGACATCCCCGAAGACCTGCCGGTGGACACCGGCTGGGACGACATCTACGACTCCGGCGCGACCAGCTACAGCGCCCCGGCCGGCGACGATGACCGCGACTACCTGGAAACCCACAACAGCGGCAGCGAGAGCCTGCAGGAGCACCTCACCTGGCAGATGGAGATGTCGCCTTTCACCGACACCGACCAGGCCATCGCCACCGCCATCATCGACTCCATCAATGACGACGGCTACCTCGGCATGCCGCTGGAAGACATCCACCAGGGCCTGCTGGAAAGCCATCCGGAACTCGAGCTCGACGAGGTCGAGGCGGTACTGCACCGCATCCAGCACTTCGACCCCATCGGGGTCGGCGCCCGCTCGCCCGGCGAATGCCTGGAGATCCAACTCAAGCAACTCGATCCCGACACGCCCTGGCGCGATACCGCATTGAAACTGATCCAGCAGCACCTGGATCTGCTGGGCGGGCGCGACTACCAGCAACTGATGCGCCGCCTCAAGCTCAGCCAGGAGCAGCTGCAGCAGGTCATCGGCCTGATCCAGACACTCAACCCGCGGCCGGGCTCGGCCATCTCCACCGCCACCGCCGAGTACGTCATCCCCGATGTCTTCGTCCACAAGGACAAGAAGGGGCAGTGGCGGGTGGAACTCAACCCGGACGCCGTACCCAAGCTGCGCATCAATTCCCAGTACGCCGGGATGGTGAAACGGGCCGACAACAGCGCCGACAACAATTACCTGCGCAACCACCTGCAGGAGGCCCGCTGGTTCATCAAGAGCCTGCAGAGCCGCAACGAGACCCTGCTGAAGGTGGGCCGTTGCATTGTCGAGCGGCAGCGCGCATTCTTCGATTATGGAGAAGAGGCGATGAAGCCGCTGGTGCTGCGCGACGTGGCCGAGGCGGTGGAGATGCACGAGTCGACCATCTCGCGGGTGACCACCCAGAAGTACATGCATACCCCGCGCGGTATCTACGAGTTCAAGTATTTCTTCTCCAGCCATGTCGGCACCGCCGACGGCGGCGAATGTTCCGCCACCGCCATACGGGCCATGATCAAGAAGCTGGTCGCGGGGGAAAACCCCGCCAAACCCCTGAGCGACAGCAAGATCGCCGATCTGCTGTCCGAGGAAGGTATCAACGTCGCGCGGCGCACGATCGCCAAATACCGCGAGGCGATGGCCATTCCGCCATCCAACGAGCGCAAGCGCCTCGCCTGAACCCATATACACATCATCCGCACTTAAGGAGTGGCACCATGCAAATCATCCTCACCGGTCACCACGTTGACATCACCGACGCCCTGCGCGACTACGTCAACAGCAAAATGGAGCGCCTGGAACGGCACTTCGACAGCGTGACCGATGTCCATGTCGTACTGAGCGTGGAGAAGCTGCGCCAGAACGCCGAAGCCACCATCAACGTCAACGGCGGCAAGATCTTCGCCGACAGTACCGACGAGGATATGTATGCGGCCATCGATGCCCTGGTCGACAAGCTCGACCGGCAGGTGGTCAAGCACAAGGAAAAGCTCAAGGATCATCACCGCGCCGAAGGCAACAACGTCAAGACATCCACCGCGGAATGAACCCGGCGCCGGGCGTCAGCGCCCGGCAGGAGGACACAGCGGAGACCATGAACATCACCGAACTCATCAGCCCGCAGCGGGTCGTCGCCGGGCTCGGCACCACCAGCAAGAAACGCGCGCTGGAACAACTGGCCGAACTGCTCGCCGGCCACGCGCCCAGCCTGACTCCGGAGGAGATCTTCGACAGCCTGATCGGGCGCGAACGCCTGGGCAGCACCGGGCTGGGCCAGGGCGTGGCCCTGCCCCACGGCCGTCTGGCCGGCCTCAGCGAGCCGGTCGGCGCCTTTGCCAGCCTGGACCCGGCCATCGATTTCGATGCCATCGATCACCAGCCGGTGGATCTGATGTTCGCGCTGCTGGTGCCGGCAGAATCCACCGACGAACACCTGCAGATCCTGGCTGACCTGGCCCGGCGTTTCAGCGACAAGACCTTCACCGACGATCTGCGCCGCGCCGCCACCGGCGAGGAGTTGTACCAGCGCTTTCTGACCCAGGACGCCCGGCAGCGCGAATCGGCATGAGCAGGCATCTGACCGTGGGCGAGCTGTTCGATGCCCTGCAGCGGCGCCTCGGTCTGGCCTGGGTCAGCGGTGACCGCGAACGCCCCCTGCACTTCGACAGCACCGACGACGCCCAGACCGGCTCCCTGGTCGGACATCTTAATTTCATCCACAACCATTGCATCCAGATCATCGACCGGATCGAGCTGGCCTATCTGGACGATCTGGAGCCCGACCGCCGGCGCGAGGCACTGGCTCACCTGTTCAGCCCGGTGACCGACGCCGTCATCCTCGCCCACGAGGCACCGCCGGCCGACCTGCGCAAGGCTGCAGCGGCCAGCGGCACTCCCCTGCTCACCTCCACCCAGCACGGGCCGGAACTGATCAATCACATCGAGTACTACTACACCCATTACCACTCCACCAAGCTGGTGATCCACGGGGTGTTCATGGAAGTGATGGGCATCGGCCTGCTGATCACCGGCGACGCCGCCATCGGCAAGAGCGAGCTGGCGCTGGAGCTGATCAGCCGCGGCCACCGCCTGATCGCCGACGACAGCCCCGAGTTCGCCCAGGTCGCCCCGGATATCCTCAGCGGCAACTGTCCGCCGGTGCTGCGTGACTTCCTGGAGGTGCGCGGCCTTGGTATCCTCAACATCCGCGCCATGTACGGCGAGAGCGCGATCAAATACAGCAAGTACCTGCGCCTCATCATCCACCTGCAGCAGATGAGCGACGACGAACTGCGCCAGATCGACCGCCTGCGCGGCAGCTATCACACCCGGCGCATCCTCGAGGTGGAGGTACCCGAGATCACCCTGCCGGTGGCGCCGGGCCGCAACCTGGCAGTGCTGGTCGAGGCCGCCACCCGCAAGCATATCCTGACCATGCGCGGCCACGACGCCGGCGAGGAACTGATACAACGACAGCGGGAACAGATGCAGCCTTGAAACTGATCATCGTCAGCGGGCTGTCGGGCTCGGGCAAGAGCGTGGCCCTGAACACCCTGGAAGACCTGGGCTACTACTGCGTGGACAACCTGCCGGTGGCGCTGCTGGAACCGCTGGCCCGGGAGTTGACCGCCGCTCGCCAGACGCGGGCCGCCGTGGGCATCGACGCCCGCAACCACCGCCAGGACCTGTCCCGCTTCCGCGACATCCTCGCCGGGCTCGAGACCCAGGATATCCAGGTCGAGATCGTCTTCCTGCAGGCCACGGACGAGACCCTGCTCAAGCGTTTCAGCGAAACCCGCCGCAAGCACCCGCTGACCAGCACTGACACCACCCTGGCCGACGCCATCCGCGGCGAGCGCAACCTGCTCGAACCGATCGCGAGCAGCGCCACGCTGCACATCGACACCACCCATACCAATCTGCACCAGCTGCGCGATCTGGTGCAGGAGCGGCTCTCCGACACCCGGCCCGACGCGCTGTCGCTGCTGTTCAAATCCTTCGGCTACAAGCACGGACTGCCCGACGATGCCGACTTCGTCTTCGACGTACGCTGCCTGCCCAACCCGCACTGGGTCCAGGGCCTGCGGCCGCTCACCGGCCGCGACCAGGCGGTAATCGCCTACCTTGAGGATCAGCCGCCGGTGGATGCCATGTTCCAGGAACTTTGCCGCTTCCTCGACGACTGGCTGCCGGCCTTCGAGAAGGAGAACCGGCGCTACCTGACCGTCGCCCTCGGCTGCACCGGCGGCCAGCACCGCTCGGTATACATGGCGGAAAGGCTGGGCAAACACTTCGCCGGCCGATATCCTTCCGTGCTGGTCCGTCACCGGGAGCTGTCATGAGCGTCGGTCTGCTGATCATCACCCACGGCGAAATCGGCAAAATGCTGCTGCATACCGCCACCCACATGCTCGGCGTGTGCCCGCTGGAGACACGCGCACTGAAGGCGAGCTTCGACTGCGACCCCGACGCGATACTTGCCAGCGCCATCGAATCCGGCCGCGAACTCGACACCGGCATGGGCGTACTGATCCTCACCGACATGTACGGCTCCACCCCCAGCAACATCGCCACCCGGGTGCAGGAACACGTCAGCGCCAGTGTGGTGTCCGGCATCAACCTGCCCATGCTGGTGCGGGTGCTGAACTACCCGCGCCTGAGCCTTCCGGAGTTGGAAGAGAAGGCCTTGTCAGGCGGGCGCGACGGCGTGCTGCTGTGCCACCCGCAGGAACACTGACCCCAGGATGATGCAATGCAGAAAAAAGAACTCACCATCATCAACAAGCTGGGGCTGCACGCACGTGCCGCGGCCAAGCTGGTTACCCTGGCCTCGGAGTTCGACAGCAACATCCAGATCGCCCGCAACGGCCAGCAGGTCAACGGCAAGAGCATCATGGGCATCATGATGCTGGCCGCTTCCAAGGGCACCACCCTGGAGGTGAGCGCCGAGGGCAGCGATGAGACCGAGGCCATGGCGGCCATCGAGAAGTTGATCGGGGAGCGTTTCCATGAATCGGAATAAAGGTGGCTGACAGGTGACGGTGCAGCTTTCCGGCATCGGCGTCTCCCGCGGCATTGCCATCGGCAAGGCCCATCTGCTCGAACGCGATCACCTCGACGTCACCGAATACCGTATCAACGCTGACCTGATCGACGCCGAGGTCGAGCGCTTCCGCCGCGCGCTGGGCGGCGCCCGCGAACAGCTGCGCGGCATCCGCGGCCGTATCCCGCCCGACACCAGCGCCGATATCGTCGAGTTCATCGATACACACCTGCTGATGCTGGAGGACTCCACCCTCACGGTTGCCCCGGAGCTGCTCATCCGCAAGCAGGGCATCAACGCCGAGTGGGCGCTCAAGCAGCAGCGCGACGCCCTGGTGCAGGTGTTCGAAGCCATGGACGACGCCTACCTGCGTACCCGCAAGGACGACATCGACCATGTAGTCAGCCGTATCCAGCGCCTGCTCGTACACGACGAGAACGTCCAGGACCTCAGCGCCATCGATCACCTCAGGGGCACCATCGTGCTGGCCGACGAACTGACGCCGGCCGACGTCGTACTGCTCTATCACCAGGGTGTAGCCGGCTTTGTCACCGAGTACGGCGGGCCGCTCTCCCACACCGCCATCGTCGCCCGCAGCCTGCGCATCCCCACCATCGTCGGCGTGCACAATATTCACCGCTACATCCAGGACGGCGAGACCCTGGTCCTGGACGGACAGGAGGGCATGGTGCTGGCCGGCGCCGATGCCCTCATGCTCGAACACTACCGGCAGCGCCAGCACCAGGACCAGGAGCGTGCCCATACCCTGGTCAAGACCCGCCTGGAGCCGGCCTGCACGCTGGACGGGGTCTGCGTGCGGCTGTTCGGCAACATCGAACTGACAGAGGACGTCGAAGAGATTCTGGATGCCGGTGCCGAAGGGGTGGGCCTTTACCGTACCGAGTTCCTGTACATGAACCGCGAGGACACACCGGACGAGGACGAGCAACTCGAACACTACCGGGAAGTCATCGAGCAGATGCAGGGTCGGCCGCTGACCATCCGCACCCTGGACCTGGGCGCCGACAAGGCACTCGACACCGAGGCTGCCCATCACTGCACCAATCCCGCCCTCGGCCTGCGCGCCATCCGCCTGTGTCTGCACGACCCGGGGCTGTTCCGTCCCCAGCTGAAGGCGGTGCTGCGGGCTGCGGCCCTGGGCCCGGTTCAGATGATGCTGCCCATGCTCTCCAGCCTGGGCGAACTGCGCCAGACCCTGGCCCTGATCGATGAGGTCAAACATGAACTGACCGTCGAGGGCAAAGCATTCGATCCGGCCATGCCGGTCGGCGGCATGATCGAGGTGCCCGCGGCCGCACTGGCAGCGGACATGTTCGCCGCCGAACTGGATTTTTTGTCCATTGGGACCAACGATCTGATTCAGTATACCCTGGCCATCGACCGGGTCGACGACGAGGTGAATTATCTCTACGACCCCAGTCATCCGGCGGTGCTGTACCTGATCCGGCACATCATCCAGGCCGGTGTCCGCCATCAGGTGCCCGTGTCCATGTGCGGCGAAATGGCCGGCGACCCCCTGTACAGCCGGCTGCTGCTGGGCCTGGGACTGAACAGCTTCAGCATGCAGGCCTCCTCTCTGCTCGAGGTCAAGGACCTGATTCGCCATACCCGGCTGGACCGGATCACGGAACCGGTGGAGACCCTGATGCACACCTGGGACCCGGACCGGCGGGCCGAACTGCTCGAGCAGATCAGGAACCTCCTATGCACGTGATACCGGCCGTGAAAAAACCTGCGACAGGATGACGCCCGCCGACCGACCCTGCTAAACTGCGGCGGAATCAAAGTCTTGCCCCCCAAGGATCCCGCCGCATGGCTGACAGCCACAAGGAAACCGCCCAGGCCCAGGACCATCTGCACAAGGTCTCGGACGCGCTGGCCTCGGGCGCGGCCAGCCGGGTGCGGCGGCTGATCCACAACCTCCGCCCGGCGGAAATCGCCCACGTCCTCGAGTCCATCCCCAAGGACCCCCGCATCATCCTGTGGGAACTGGTCGATCCCGATGACCGCGGCGAGGTGCTGCTGCATGTGGGCGACGAGGTCCGTTCCGGCCTGATCAAGGAGATGGAGGCCGGCGAACTGGTCGCGCTGACCGAGAACCTCGACACCGACGACCTGGCCGACCTGCTGCAGGACCTGCCGGGCACCGTCATCCACGAAGTGCTGCGGTCCATGGACCTGCAGAACCGCCATCGGCTGGAATCGGTCCTGTCCTATTCCGAGGACACCGCCGGCGGCCTGATGAACGTGGATACCATCACGGTCCGGGCCGATGTCAGCCTGGACGTGGTGCTGCGCTATCTGCGCCTGCGCGGCAACCTGCCGGACCTGACCGACAGCCTGATGGTGGTCGACCGCAACGATCGCTATCTCGGCCTGCTGCCGCTGTCCACCCTGCTGACCATGGACCCGGAACTGAGCGTGGCCGAGGTGATGGTGCGCGACGTCGAGGGCATCCAGGCCGAGACCACGGCGGTGCAGGTGGCCAAGCTGTTCGAGGACCGCGACCTGATTTCCGCCCCTGTCATCGACCAGAACGGCCGGCTGGTGGGCCGCATCACCATCGACGACGTGGTCGACGTCATCCGCGACGAGGCCGACCACTCACTGATGAGCATGGCCGGCCTGAACGAGGAAGGCGACATCTTCGCCCCGGTCTTCTCCAGCACCCGGCGCCGCTCCATCTGGCTCGGCATCAACCTGATGACCGCCTTTCTCGCCTCCTGGGTGATCGGCCTGTTCGAGGCCACCCTGCAGCAGATCGTCGCACTTGCCGTGCTGATGCCCATCGTTGCCAGCATGGGCGGCATCGCCGGCAGCCAGACCCTGACCATCGTCATTCGCGGCCTGGCGCTGAACCAGATCGGCAAATCCAACTCACGGCTGTTGATGACCAAGGAGCTGGCCGTGGGCGCGCTCAACGGGATATTGTGGTCGGTCGTGGTCGCGGTGATCGCCGCGCTCTGGTTTCAGAGCGCACAGGTGGGCATCATCATCGGTGCGGCCATCATCATCAACCTGGCCGTCGCGGCGCTGGCCGGCTTCAGCATTCCGCTGGTGCTGCAGCGCATGGGCATCGACCCGGCGCTGGCCGGCAGCGTGCTGCTGACCACCGTCACCGACGTGATCGGCTTCATGGCCTTTCTGGGACTGGGGACGGTGTTCCTGCTGTGATTTCCACACAGGTTGGGCTGAGCCACGCGAAGCCCAACCTACAATGGTTTGTCATTGCGAGCGCAAGCGTGGCAATCTCGTAATGCAGAGGCGATCGGTTGGAGGTTGCCACGGCGTTTCACGCCTCGCAATGACAGAGAAATCAAGGGTTCGCTAGAACGCCCCCTTCGCCCCCGCCTCCATGATCCGCAACAGCTTGTCGTTGATGCCCCGGGCCATTTCCTCCATGTCAGGCGGCAGCGGGGTGTTGTCGATGAGCAGGTTCAGGTCCAGCATCATCAGCCAGGTCTTACCTTCCGAGTCCTCCACCAGGGCGATGCGGCAGGGCATGTAGGCGGCGAAGATGGCGTTGTGCATGACCATGCGATGGGCATCGCCGGGATTGCAGAACTGCATGATGTGCAGCGGCCCCGAATCCACGCCCCGGGCCTTCAGTTCCTCGGACACCGGCTGATGCGCAACAATCTTCATGTTCAGTTCGGCCGCCTTGGAACGCATGAAGTCCATGGCGTCATCGACGCTGACCCCTTCCTCCAGCGGCATCTTCACCACGGTCTGGGAAATATCGAAACGCTGGATGCCGTTGTCGGCGGCCTCCTCGGCGTGAGCGGAAAACGCCAGGCCCAGCGTCAGCAACAGGCCAGTCAACAGATGTCTCATCTCGGCTCCTTGTCGGAATGGTTATGGATCGATCTTAGTTGATCCCGGCGGATGCGCAACAGCGCGCAGCGCGGACACTGCATCAGCCCTGGTCGTGGCGTACACAGGGCGCCCGGTACTCCTCCGGCACGTTCGCCGGACAGGCGCCGCATTGCTGGTTGCCGGGCACGGCGAAGTCGATCTTGCGGGGATAGGGCAGGTCCATGTTGTCCATGATCTCGACGAACTCCTCCAGCGTCTTGCCATTGCCCAGACGAGGATTGCGGTTCTTCTCCTGACCGATGGTGGTGATCTGGCGACCCTCGTAGTCGTGGCAGGGATAGACCAGGGTCTCGTCGGGCAGGGTGAAGAACTTGTCATGGATGCTGCGGTAGAGGGTGGCGGCATCGCCGGACTGGAAATCGGTGCGCCCGCAGGCCTCGATCAGCAGGGCGTCGCCGCTGAACAGCATTTTGTGGGTGCCGCTGTCGATCAGGTAGGCATGATGATGGTCGGTGTGCCCCGGCGTGAACAGGGGGTGGATTTCGATATTGCCCACCCGGAAGGGCTCGCCCTCGCGTACCCCGATATCGGTGCAGGGCAGCTGATCCACCGCCGGGCCGACGATGTGGCTGCCGGTCAGCTCCTTCAGCCTTCTGGCCCCGGTCAGGTGATCGGCGTGGATATGGGTATCCAGGGTGAAATCCAGTTTCAGTCCCAATTCCTGCAGCACGGACAGGTCCCGCTCCACCGTGTCCAGTACCGGATCGATCAGGGCGGTCCTGCCCGTATCCGGGCAGTGCACGAGATAGGTATAGGTGGATGAATCCGGTTCGATCATCTGGCGAAACAGCATGCAGCCTCCTTTCGGGGTGATTACGTGGACTCTACTGGCGTCTATAAGGGGAATGGCCGTAAAATACAAGCTTCACCACAATAAACAAGCGGTTAATAACAAGTGCAGCAAGTCCCGGCTTGACCCGGGTCATTCCGTGCCCGGCGCCCGGGCGCTTTAATTGCCACCGGATATTCAGGGAGAAGCCGCCATGCAGACCAAGATCCTGCTCGACGAGAAAGACATCCCCACCCACTGGTACAACGTCATCGCCGACATGCCCAACCCCCCGGCCCCGGTACTGGCGCCGGACGGGAGTCCGGTGCCGCCGGAGGCGTTGCTGGCCATCTTCCCCGAGGCCCTGGTCGAGCAGGAGGTCAGCGACAAACGCTGGATCGAGATCCCCGAGCCGGTGCGCGAGATCTATCAGCTGTGGCGGCCGTCACCCCTGTGCCGCGCCCACCGGCTGGAGGCGGCGCTGGGCACACCGGCGCGCATCTATTACAAGTACGAGGGCGTCAGTCCTGCCGGCTCGCACAAGCCCAACACCGCCGTGGCCCAGGCCTGGTACAACAAACAGGCTGGCATCAAGCGCCTGGCCACCGAGACCGGTGCCGGTCAGTGGGGCTCCTCGCTGGCCCTGGCCGGGCAGATGTTCGGTCTCGACATCCGGGTCTACATGGTCAAGGTGAGTTACGAGCAGAAACCCTTCCGCCGCTCCATGATGCAGACCTGGGGCGCCGAGGTGCTGGCCAGCCCCACCGACCGGACCGAGTCCGGCCGCCAGATCCTGGCGGCGGACCCCGACTCGCCCGGCTCGCTCGGCATCGCCATCTCCGAGGCGGTGGAAGAAGCCGCCTCGCGCGAGGACACCAACTATGCCCTGGGCTCGGTGCTCAACCATGTGCTGCTGCACCAGACCGTGATCGGCCTGGAAGCCAAGAAGCAGTTCGAGCAGGTCAACGACTATCCCGACGTGGTGCTGGCCCCCTGCGGCGGCGGCTCCAACTTCGGCGGCGCGGCCTTCCCCTTCCTGGCCGACAAGGCCGCCGGCAAGCAGGTGCGGCTGGTGGCGGTGGAACCGGCCTCCTGCCCCACGCTCACCCGCGGCCACTATGCCTACGACTTCGGCGACACCGTGGGCCACACCCCGCTGATGAAGATGTACACCCTGGGCCACGACTTCGTCCCGCCCGGCATCCACGCCGGCGGTCTGCGCTACCACGGCGACTCGGCCCTGGTCTCGCAGCTCTACCACGAGGGTCTGATCGAGGCGGTGGCGGTGAAACAGCTGGCCACCTTCGAGGCCGGGGTGCAGTTCGCCCGCGCCGAGGGCATCATCCCCGCGCCGGAGTCCAACCACGCCATCCGCGCCGCCATCGACGAGGCGTTGAAGTGCAGGGAGAGCGGCGAGGCGAAGGCGATCTTCTTCAATCTGTCCGGTCACGGCCACTTCGACATGGCCTCCTACGACCGCTACTTCAGCGGCGAACTGGAGGACTACGAATATCCGGAAGAGCAGATCAACGCCGCACTGGAGCGGCTGCCGAAGGTGGGTTAAAACGCCCCGAAGCCTGACATGGACACATGATCCATGCAGGTCGGGTCAGCCGCAGCGTAACCCGACACAAACGCGGGCCATTGTCGGGTTACGCCCTTTCGGGCTAACCCGACCTACGAGATCGATCGAAGAATTCAGGAGACAGAAAGGATCTCGGCTTTCCCGTCGGACCTGTCGATTACGAGTTCAAGCTCGCAATAGGCGGGCTCACTCGCCGGGTCATCGCCGCAGCTGCAGCCGGCCAGGATCTGCTGGAAGAACACACCCACCCGCAGACGCAGGGCAGCGTCCGCTTCCGCCTGCCGGATCAGGGTCAGCGTCAGCCCCCGGGTATCGGCGTGCCCTGTATCCGTAACGAGGGGGAGGGAATCCGGCCCCAGGGCGCTCAGTTCATCCTTCAATACCTCGGCAAAGTCCGTCCGACCCCAGGCCGCCAGGCTGGCGGTCAGCCGCGGCTTCACTCGCCCGCCACGGTCATGGACTCGATCAGGATCGAGCCGGTGCGGATGTTGCCGCGGGTTTCCAGGTCGTTGCCGATGGCGACGATATTCATCAACATCTGCTTGAGATTGCCGGCCACGGTGATCTCCTCCACCGGGTACTGGATCCGGCCGTTCTCCACCCAGAAGCCGGCCGCGCCGCGCGAGTAGTCGCCGGTGACCAGGTTCACGCCCTGCCCCATCAGTTCGGTCACCAGCAGGCCGGTGCCCATCTCCCGGATCAGGTCGTGGATGTCCTTATCGCTGGTATCCACGCTCAGGTTATGCACGCCGCCGGCATTGCCGGTGGTCTCCATGCCGAGCTTGCGCGCCGAATAGCTGTCCAGGATATAGCCCTGCAGCACGCCGTCGGCGACCAGGTCGCGCGCCAGCGTCGCCACGCCCTCGTTGTCGAAGGGCGCGCTGCCCAGCGCCCGCGGCAGGTGGGGCTGCTCGTAGACATGCATGAAGTCGGGGAACACCTGTTTGCCCAGGTGATCGAGCAGAAAGCTGGACTTGCGATACAGGTTGCCGCCGCGGATCGCACCGGTGAAGTTGCGCAACAGGCCGGTGGCCACCTCAGCGGCAAAGATCACCGGCACCTGGCGGGTGCCCAGACGACGGCCGTCCAGCCGCCGCACGGTGCGCTCGGCGGCCATGCGGCCCACGGCGTCGGCGTCCTCCAGCTCCCCGCTCAGGCGCGAGACCGTATACCAGTAGTCGCGCTGCATGTGCCCGCCCTGTTCGCCGATCAGCGCGCAACTCAGGCTGTGACGGCTGCTGGGGTAGCCGCCGAGAAAACCGTGGCTGTTGCCGTAGACCCGCAGACCCTGATGGCTGTTGACCGTCGCCCCCTCGGAATTGGTGATGCGCGGGTCGGTGTCCAGACCGGCGCGCTCGCACTCGCGGGCGATGTCGATGGCCTCATCCGCGGACAGATCCCAGGGATGGTAGAGGTCCAGGTCCGGCACTTCGCGCGCCATGCGCTCGGCCGGGGCCAGGCCGGCGGCGGTGTCCTCGCTGGTATAGCGGGCGATGTCGCAGGCCGCCTGCACCGTCTCGCGGATGGTCTCGGGGCGGAAGTCCGAGGTGCTGGCCGAGCCCTTGCGCTGACCGAAGTAGACGGTCAGGCCCAGGCCGCGGTCGCGGTGGAACTCCAGCGTCTCGACCTCGCCCTTGCGCACCGTCACGCCCAGGCCGACATCCATGGACACGGCCGCCTCGGCCGCGCAGGCGCCGGCGGCACCGGCCTGTTCCAGGATCTCCCCCACCATCCGTTCCAGACGGCCGATATCAGGCAGGGTGGTATCGTGGGTCGCGGGCTCGGGATTCTGCTTGCTCATGAAGGACTCTCTACGGATTCACCAGACGGCCATGGTAAAGGAATGTCCGTCCCCGCCCAAGACCGGCCGTGGCATACCCTGCAGCGTGCCGGGTATGCTATCTTGAATCCATCCCTGTACCGCAACCCGCCCGCCCCCATGCACAAGCAACCGGACCCGGCCCCAGAGCAGGAAAACGACGAGGGCCCCAGCAAATCCCAGCTCAAGCGTGAGGCCCATGCCCTGCTGGAACTGGGCCGCACCCTGGTCGAACTGCCGGAAGGGCGGCTGGCCGCCCTGCCGCTGGACGACAAACTGCGCGACGCGGTCCAGCTTGCCCGCCGCATCCACGCCCGCAGCGGGCGCAAGCGTCAGATCCAGTACATCGGCAAGCTGCTGCGCAACGGCGACCCCCAACCCGTGATCGATGCCCTGGCGGCCATCCAGCAGGAAGACCGACGCGCCGCACGCGCCTTCCACCAGCTCGAGGACTGGCGCGAACGTTTCATTCACGAGGGCGACGACGCGGTGGGCGACTGGCTGGCGCAGTATCCCGATAGCGATCGCCAGCACCTGCGTCAGCTGATCCGCCAGGCACAGAAGGACTACAGGGAAAACAGAACAAAGGGACCGCGCGCGCTGTTCCGGTTTCTGCGTGAGGTGGCGGCATCACACACCGCGGACGAACCCTGAATTACCCTCTCCCAGGGCGGGAGAGGGCGAAGGGACAGCTGGAGAATCAGATTCAGTCGCGACTGTAGGGTGCGGCACCGGGCTCGGAGATTTCGCTCTCCTCCGGCGGCGACAGCCGGCCCTCGCCTTCGAAGGCGCTGAACTCACTGCTGTCGAGATGACCGTCCTGGTTGGCATCCGCCTTGTCCCAGTTGGCCTCCAGACCCTTGTGCGCGCCGGCCTCCTCGGCACTGATGTAGCCGTCACCGTCGCGATCCAGGGTCTCGAAGGTCATCGCACCCATTTCGTTCTCATCCGACATCATCGCCTTCTCGCCGGCGGAAGCGGTTCCACCCAGCACCAGCAGCGCGGCTGCCAGCCCGGAGATCATCGTGTATCTGGACATTGCCTTTCTCCCTGTTATTGGGTTGCCAAGGTCTTGCACGAAGGAAGTATAGCCGGCCGCTGCAAGCCTGCCGGGCGGGAACGGGGCCGGCGGGCGGAGAATCGCCGGAAGCTGATATAAATCAACCGGCGCGGCCTGCCGGCAGCCGTCACGGCACCCGGCGCCGCAGCCGCCGGAAAACGGCCTTCTCCAGTTCCACCAGCGCGAACAGCACCGCCCCGAAGGCCAGGATGATGCCCCATTCCCCCCAGCCCAGGGCGGCGGTCCCGAACAGGAACTGCAGCGGCGGGGCATAGGTGAACAGGCCCTGCAGGATGACCAGAACGCCCACGGCGATGAGCACGGCGCGGCTGCCCAGCAGGCCGGTGCGGTTGAACACCGGCTCCAGGATGTAGCGGCTGTTGAACAGGTAGACCAGCTCGCCCATGACCAGGGTGTTGATGGCCACGGTCCGCGCCACCTCCACCGCCGCGCCCTGCCACTCCAGCCACAGGAAGTGGCCGAAGGTCCCCGCCAGCAGCAGCGCCGAGACGAAGACCACGCGCCAGATCAGGAAACCCGACAGCACCGGCGTACCGGGCGGCCGCGGCGGGCGGCGCATGACCCCGGGCTCGGTGGGCTCGAAGGCCAGCGCGAGTCCCAGGGTGACGGCGGTGACCATGTTCACCCACAGCACCTGCGCCGGCATGAGCGGCAGGGTCATCCCCAGCAGCACCGCGGCCATGATGGTGAAGCCCTCGCCGCCGCTGGTGGGCAGCAGGAACAGGATGGCCTTGCGCAGGTTGTCGTAGACGGTGCGGCCCTCCTCCACGGCATGAGCGATGGAGGCGAAGTTGTCGTCGGCGAGCACCATCTCGGCGGCCTCGCGGGCGGCTTCGGAGCCCTTGATGCCCATGGCCACCCCCACATCGGCACGCTTGAGCGCCGGGGCGTCGTTGACCCCGTCGCCGGTCATGGCCACCACCTGGCCGTTGGCCTGGATGGCGCGCACCAGCCGCAGCTTGTGTTCCGGAGTGGCGCGGGCGAACACGTCCACCTCCCGCACCGTCTGCGTCAGCCGGGCATCGGAGAGCGGTTCCAGTTCATGCCCCGGCATGACCCCGCCGCCGGTGCGGATGCCGAGCTCGTCGGCGATGGCCCGGGCGGTGACCGCATGATCGCCGGTGATCATCTTCACCCGGATGCCGGCCTCCTGACACTGCCTGACCGCCTCGATGGCCTCGGCCCGGGGCGGGTCGATGATGCCGCACACGGCCACCAGGGTCAGGCCGCCGTTCTCAATATCCGAAAACTCCAGCGTGCGCTTGTCCGCGTCCACCTCCCGTACCGCCAGCGCCAGCAGACGCTGGCCGCGGGCGGCGATGGCGTTCATGCGCTGCTCCCAGCGGTCACGCTCAACGGTCCGGTCGCCGGCACGGGTGCGTTCCCGCTCGCACACGGCCAGCACGCGTTCGGGCGCGCCCTTGAGCAGAATAAAGCCGCGCTGGTCCCCGTAATGGCGGTGATGCAGGGTGACCATGAACTTGTAGGCGGATTCGAAGGGGATCACGTCGTCGCGGGGGTAGCGTTCGCCGGTCTCGACGGGATCCAGACCGCCCTTGCGCGCCGCGGTGACCAGCGCGCCTTCCGTCGGGTCGCCCTCCAGCTCCCACACGCCGTCGCGCTGATGCAGTTCGGCATCGTTGCACAGCAGAATGCCGCGCAGCGTCTCGGCCAGCACCGGGTGATCCTCGGGGTCCACGTCATGGCCGTCCCGGTTGAAGCCGCCGTGGGGCTCGTAGCCCACACCGCTGACCTCGAAGGTATCCTCGGCGGTGACAATGGTCTTGACGGTCATCTCGTTGCGGGTGAGCGTGCCGGTCTTGTCGGTGCAGATGGTGGCGACCGAGCCCAGCGTCTCCACCGCCGGCAGGCGCCGGATGATGGCATTGCGCGCGGCCATGCGCTGCACGCCGATGGCCAGGGTAATGGTCATGATGGCGGGCAGCCCCTCGGGGATGGCGGCCACCGCCAGGCTCACCGCCGCGAGAAAGGTGTCCAGGAACGCGTAGTCCCGCACCCAGTAGCCGAAGGCGAAGGTGAAGCCGGCCAGCACCAGGATGGCCAAGGACAGCCAGCGTCCGAATACGCCGATGTCGCGCAGCAGCGGCGTGGTGAGGGTCTCCACCTCCTCGAGCAGGGTGGAGATGCGCCCGATCTGGGTGTCTGCACCGGTGCCGACCACCAGCCCCCGCCCCTGGCCGAAGGCGACCAGGGTGCCGGAGAACGCCATGCAGCTGCGATCGCCCAGATCCGCCTCCGCCCCGACCGCTGCGGTCTGCTTGTCCACGGCCACCGATTCGCCGGTGAGCAGCGCTTCGTCGATGCGCAGGTTGTGCGTCCGCAGCAGGCGCAGATCGGCGGGCACCTTGTCGCCCGCCTGCAGGAACACCAGGTCGCCGGGCACCAGTTCCTCGGCAGGCACGGTGCGCCGCTGACCGTCGCGCAGCACCAGGGCCCGGGGCGAGAGCATGCCGCGGATCGCGTCCAGCGCCTGCTCCGCCCTGCCCTCCTGGATGAAGCCGATGATGGCGTTGATGAACACCACGCCCAGGATCACCCCGGTGTCCACCCAGTGGCGCAGGAAGGCGGTGCCGACCGCGGCGGCGATCAGCACGTAGATGAGTACATTGTGGAACTGCAGCAGGAAGCGTCTGAGCGGGCCGGTGCGCTCCGGGGCCGGGAGACGGTTGTAACCGTAGCGCTCCAGGCGCGCGCGCACCTGTGTGTCCAACAGGCCCTGCTCCGTGGCGTCGAGCCGGGCCAGGGCTTCATCGCGTTGCAGGCTGTGCCAGGCAGGTGTGTCCGGCGGGGCATCGTTCATGATGGGGGCATTCCAGGCTCACATCAGGTGTAGCTGAAGCATACACCCGTCGCGATCAGGAGGCAGTCCGGGGGGCGAAAAAAAACGTGGCACCGACACCGGCTCCGGCTGAAATCCTGAAGCCGCCGTGGCATATGGATCCCGGCTGGTGCCTGTGCCGGCGTAGGCCGGTACCGGAATGACAGTAACTGGCGGTTTGTATCTGGCGCATCCGGCCCCTGTTACTCAAGGCCTGGAATGTTCGCTTACCTGAGCGGTGGAAACGGCGCCGGATCCGTGAATACCCAGTTACGCTCCTTCACCGGAGTATGGCATGAGATGCAGACCTGCATGCCGCCGTCGAAGGGCTTCTGCTCCAGCCCCACCCAGCGCGCCCAGCCCCAGCCATGGGTGTCGGCGTATTGCCCGCTGTCCCGGAACATGAACTCGGCATGGACGAACTCACCGGGTGCGGTCGCCGCCTCCCAGTTCTCGAGTTGGACATCCTTCCACACCACCTTGCCCAGAACGGCGCCGTCAGGCCAGGGATCGGTCTGCCCCGCACGCGCCGCCTGCACCGCCGCCGCGTTGCCCAGGATCACCCGCAGGGTGTTGTTGTCGGTGCGATGCGAAACCGCGATGGTCGACCATTCCTGCCAGCCTTCCGGGTAGGCGATGCCGTGCGAAGGCCCGGGAATATCGCCGGCCGGGGACAGCCCCGGCAGCGTCATGACCAGCGCGGGGACCAACAACCGTGCCGTGTATTTCATAAGCGCACCTCGCATATGGGTCAGTTTCGTTGCGGGACCGGACATCGAGTATAGTACGGGCAGCGTGGGCAGGAACCCCTATTTCTGCTCGTCTGCGTTGGCGGGTTCCGCCGACCCGATGTATTTTTCCTTCAGCCGTTCGACATGACCGATCAGGCTGTCGACGGTTTCCTTGAGCAGATCGAGCTCGTCCAGCGACAGATCGTTCAGCTGCTCCAGGTTGTACTCGATGGCGTCGATGATCTTCCGGTGCGGCCGCTGCATGGGACGCATGAAGTAGCTGGTCACCGTCGCCACGATGGCGCCGAAGAACAGCACCGACCCGATGACGATCCAGATCCCGCCGATGAGCTGCGCCGCGCCGGAGGCAGGCGTATCGGCAATCCCGGCGGTGGAAAAGGCCGCCACGCCCCAGTACAGCGCCTCGCCGAACGAACCGATGGGCGAGCCGCGCACCCCCTGCTCCGCCAGGTACACCCCGGCGGAGAACAGCAGCCACAGCAGCACCAGAAGAAGCACCATCCTGATCAATGGCGTATGAACGACGACATCCCTGACGAACCGGCGCAGCCGGGTCTGCCTCTGCTTCAGGCTCATGCAACACTCCCGTCAGCCAGAATGAGTACAGAGTTCTATAGCAGAGACCGCAGGGAAGAAAAGCATCCGGGAATAACTCACACCCAGCGCCGGAGCCTGGCCCCCGCATACGGCGCCGCTGCCGTGACCAGCAGCACAAGAGGCCAGAGATTGCCGTCCCTGAAGGTGTAGGCGTCGAGCAGTTCCGGCCAGGGCCGGCTCTGGATGAGACGCCCGAACGCGAACTCGAAGACCAGGGTCAGGCAGAGCCAGCCCAGGCCGATGGCGATATAAGCTGTCGCCGGCAACCGCCCCAGCCAGGGCAGCGAAAGGTATGCAACCGCAAGGATCAGAACGGAGAGCAGAATACCGCTGAGGATGAGCGCCAGGGGCTGGTCCAGCATCGGGAGAAGGACGGCTTCGCGCAGCAGGCCATTAAAAACCGCCAGGACGAGGATTCCCATCCAGATCACCAACGCCCTGCCGGGGATACCAAGCATCATGACCTGCACACATCAGGGTTATGAAATCAACAGGCTCAATATCAGCGGCAACTGCACCCTGAGCCGGTTTTTCGCCGCAACACTATGTCGTCGTAGAATTCCGAACCGCATTGAGTGCATCGATAGTAGTTGCGCGGCCGTTTCCAAAGGTAGGCACCGAGACCACCGCAGACAGCGACGATCAGACCCGCCCAGATCAGATGAGATTCCCAGAGCGGTTGCGCAATCAGCAAACCGCCCAGAAGAAAAACGGCAAAATACCCGATCCCGGCAAAAGGGCTCAGAGAAGGCCGCTTTGTCGACAGCCATAACGTGTCCGGCTCAATTTTACCGATGCAACTCAATTCGGCATTACATGTCCTGCATTTTTTCATGGCGGTATGACGACTCCGGCGATGGGTCGGGATGGAATCACCCCGGAGACCCGGGAAGCTCTCACACGTACTGGCGCGAGACAGGCCATCAGTCAGAATATTAGCAGTAAATATTCTCCGGCTCCGGAGATCGTATCGATTTCGACGATTCTGCAACACCAGGCTCACCCCTGAAGATCTGCCGCAACCTTATGTCAGGCATAAAAAAAGCCCCGATTCACACCGAGGCTTCTCGCAACCATGCAACATGGTTGATTAAACCAATTTCTTTCTCCTGGAGAGGCCGAGACCTGCCAGGCCGAGAGCCAAGAGCGCAATACTCGCAGGCTCTGATACCGTAGCAGTGTAGTCGGTAGTGCTCCAGGTAACATCACGGTAATCGCTGTAACCGGTGAACTGCACATAGTAAGTATCGGCAACCCATAATGCACTTGTCGCCGTTGTAAGCGAATCACCGCCACCCCCTGTGACCGTCCAATCACCTCCAATCAGCCCGAAATAAGTGACACCTGTGTCACCTATAACATCCGCAGGAGTAATTGAAATACCGCTGAGCGGATCATGCCAACCATAATCATAGAACTGTGATGCCACCAAGCTTGTGTCGGCAGCCAATACAGCATCGTCAACGACGAACCACCCTAATTCACCTGAGCTGATTGATTCAGCAGTTATTTGAATCAAGCCTGCGTTGGCGAAACCAGAAACAAAAAGCCCCAGAAAAGCCATGATATTTTTCATTATAAGTTTCCTTTTTTTACTTGATTTTGAAATGCTGAATCACGATTCACGCAAAAATAATACCATAATTATAACTAATTGAGTTTCAATAACTATGATCTCAACTTCCACAGTTGATGTAAATTTTTCTGACAGTCGCATCAGGCTGCCTGGCGCTGAATTCAGCGGCGAGTCTACGCATCCGCCGGGGTTTCCTGTTGGATGTTCGGCTCCTTTCCGAAGGACAAATCCCTCTCAAGTCTCAGCGACTTATAGCCCCCTAACCCAGGATATGGACTAGCGGTTCGTTCAAACCCTCGATACCCGACGCAACAGGCTTTAAACGAAACGTCCATGCAGGGTTCCACCCTTGGCGGAACCCCTCATGACGCGCTCGTCCCGCCCACGGTCAGGCCCGCTACCCGCAGGGTGGGCTGGCCCACGCCGACCGGCACGCTCTGGCCTTCCTTGCCGCAGGTGCCCACGCCCATATCCAGCGCCAGGTCGTTGCCGACCATGTCCACGCGGGTGAGCACGTCAGGGCCGTTGCCGATCAGGGTCGCGCCCTTGACCGGGGCGGTGATCTTCCCGTTCTCGATCAGGTAGGCCTCGCTGGCGGAGAAGACGAACTTGCCGGAGGTGATGTCCACCTGGCCGCCGCCGAAGTTGACGGCGTACAGGCCCTTGTCCACCGAGGCGATGATCTCGGCGGGATCGTACTTGCCGGGCAGCATGTAGGTGTTGGTCATGCGCGGCATGGTCTGGTGGGCGTAGGACTCGCGCCGGCCGTTGCCGGTGGGCGCCACGCCCATCAGGCGGGCGTTCATCTTGTCCTGCATGTAGCCCTTGAGCACGCCGTTCTCGATCAGGGTGGTGCACTGGGCCGGCACCCCCTCGTCGTCGATCTGCAGCGAGCCGCGGCGTCCGGCGAGGGTGGCGTCGTCGACCACGGTGCACTGCTCGGAGGCGACCTTCTCGCCGATGCGCCCGGAGAAGGCCGAGGTGCCCTTGCGGTTGAAGTCGCCCTCCAGGCCGTGGCCGATGGCCTCGTGCAGCAGCACGCCGGGCCAGCCGGGGCCGAGCACCACGGTCATGTGGCCGGCCGGGGCCTCGACCGCCTCCAGGTTGGTCAGCGCCTGGCGCACCGCCTCGCGGGCGTGCCACAGGGCACGGCCGTCGGTGGTGAGGATATCGAAGCCGCCGCGGCCGCCGCCGCCGGAGCTGCCCTGCTCGTAGCGGCCGTTCTGCTGGGCGATGACGCTGACGTTCATGCGCACCAGCGGGCGCACGTCGGCGGCGAGGGTGCCGTCGCTGGCGGCGACCAGCACCACCTCGTGCACACCGGCCAGGCTGACCACCACCTGATCCACGCGCGGGTCCTGGCGCCGGGCCTCGGCATCGATCTCCTTGAGCAGGGCCACCTTGTCGTCAGCGCTCAGCGTTTCCAGCGGGTCCAGCGGGCGGTACAACTCCGACACCCCGGTGGGTTCCCAGGCGCGCACGGCACCGCTGCCGCCGGGGCCGGCGATGGCGCGGGCCGCGCCCGAGGCCTGCATCAATGCCGGCAGCATGATTTCGTCGGAATAGGCGAAGCCGCTCTTCTCGCCGCTGATGGCGCGCACGCCGGCGCCCTGCTCCACGCTGTGGTTGCCTTCCTTGACGATGCCGTCCTCCAGCACCCAGGACTCGAAGCGGGTGGACTGAAAGTACAGGTCGGCGAAGTCGATGCTGTGGCCCAGCATGCTGTCGAGCACGGTGCCGAGATCGTTGTCGCCGATGCCGGCCGGCTCCAGCAGGAAGCGGCGGGCGGTGTCGAGTGGGGTTTGACTCATGGAGGTGTCAATCCTGTTGTTGCAAATGGACCAGTGATTTGTCGGGTTACGCTGCGCTAACCCGACCTACGTCCTGTCTCCCGTCATTCCGGCGCAGGCCGGAATCCAGTAACCGCCGTGGTATCTGGATCCCGGCCGGAGCCTGTGCCGGCGCAGGCCGGTACCGGGATGACGGGCTAGAGAGGTTCCAAACTTTATGGATTCATACTTCACTGCACTTGATCCGGCGATGCTCGATGCTTGGAAACAGCCGCCGGGTGGACTCCAGATAGCCGCGGTCAAGCTTCGCCATGATCACGCCGGGGCCGCGCGGCAGGCGCTTGAGCACCGTGCCCCAGGGATCGACGATCATGGAATCGCCCCAGGTCTCGCGCCCGTTCAGATGATAGCCGCCCTGGGCCGAGGCGATCACATAGCACAGGTTCTCGATGGCGCGGGTGCGCACCAGCACATCCCAGTGCGCCTTGCCGGTCAGCGCGGTGAAGGCCGAGGGCACGGCCAGGATCTCCACGCCCCGGTCCAGCATCACCCGGTAGAGTTCGGGGAAGCGCAGGTCGTAGCACACCGACAGGCCCAGCCGGCCGAAGGGGGTGTCGACCACCGTGATGTCATTGCCCGGTTCGATGGTTTCGGACTCGGTGTACTTCTCGCCGCTGCCGACCACCTCCACGTCGAACAGGTGCATCTTGTCGTAGCGCGCGACCTGCTCGCCCTCCGGGTTGATCAGCAGGCAGGCGGCGCGGATCCTGTCCGGGACCGAGGCCTCGAGCGGAATGGTGCCGCCGACCAGCCACAGCTTGTGGCGCCTGGCCTGACGGAACAGGAACTCCTGGATCGGCCCCTCGCCCGGCGCCTCGCGCTGCTCGACCTTGTCGGTCTCGTGCACGCCCATGATGGCGAAGTTCTCCGGCAGTACGACCAGTTCGGCACCCTGCTTCGCCGCCTCCTCGATCATGCGCTCGGCCTCGAGCAGATTGGCGTTGACGTTGGGCCCGGAGGCCATCTGGATACTTGCCACTTGCGTCACTGCGACGGCTCCATCGAATCGGCCGCTTGGCCGGTTAGCAATTCGACACCCAGGGCGGCAGCCTGTACCCCGCCCGGTGCCAGTTCAATCCGCGCGCCCGGCACCCCGAGCGCGATCAACCAGCTGCGCAGTTCATGCGCCCACAGCCCCCCGGCCTCGCCGCCGGGGTAATGGATCTGCAGGCGGCTGCCGGGCTGCTCGTCCAGCCCCAGCACCAGTTCGCGCAGGCGCTCATCGGCGAGCAGATCCGCCCCCTGACGCGGCCGCATCCATTGCTCCGCCGACATAACATACATGGGGGCGGCGGGGACGGCGGCAAAGGGAAGTATCAGAAACAAAAGGGTTATTGCCGTTCTCATGGGTGCAGCATATCACAGGCCGGGGCAGGGCCGGTCATGGCGCGGTCCCGGCCGGGGCCGCCCCGGGCTCTTCCCGGTTCAGACGCCGGAACACTGGATCCTCCCAACTGCCGGTCACCGCATACTGGTAGCTGGCCATTTCCTCGAACTGCCGGCCCAGCAGCCGATCGGCCAGGAACAGGGCCGCGCCCACGGCCGGGCCGCCGGCGATGGCGCCGGCGATGGGCAGGCCGCCGGTGACCTCCGGCGTGACCGTGACCAGCTGGTCGTAGTCCTGCTCGGCCAGGCCGATGCGGCCGGAGATATCGATGCGTGCCGACGGCCCCTGGATGACCAGGTCCTGGGTATAGGCGTTGGAATCGATCAGGGTGAAGCTGCCCTCGATGCGGTCGAAGGCGAAGCCGCGCTTGAACAGGTCGGAGAAATCCAGGGTGAGCCGGCGCGGCAGCGCATGCAGGTTGAGCAGGCCGAACACCCGCCCGGCGCCGGGCTCCAGCTTGACCAGCTGCCCGGGACCGATGCGCAGATCGAGCGTACCCTCGACCGCCTTGAGGGCGAAATCCATGGGGGCGCCGGGCCAGTTGGCGTTGATCTGGCCATGGGTCGCGCCACCCTCGACATTGCCGCTGTAGCCGAAGGCGGTCAGCATCCGACCCAGGTCGCTGCCTTGCAGTTCGATATCGAAGCGCGAGGCCTCGCGCCCCTGGCGCAGGGTCCAGTTGCCCTGCGCCGAGAGCCTGAGCCAGCCGCCCTCGATGCGGATGGATTCCACCTCCATGCCGTAGGCCAGCGGCTGACTGCGCAGCTGCACCCGACCCAGGTCGAGGCTCCCATAGGTCAGGTCCCGGATATCGACATCCAGCGGCGGCAACCGGGCCGGATCGAGGTCCGCACCGGCCCCGTCGATGCCGCCGCGCGCCAATACCAGGCGATCCAGGTCCAGATCCAGCGGCAGCGGGGAATCGCCGCGGGGCACGGCGATCCGCCCGGCGATGTCCGGACCGTCGACATCGATGCGCCAGGCGCCGAGCACCGGCCGGGCCTGCAGGCTGACGTCGGCCAGGCTCTGATTGAACAGCCTCAACCGGCCCACTTCGAGCGCGGCCTCGCGCAGGTCCAGCGCGGGCAGCGCCGCGTCCTTGCCGGCGGCTGCGAACACCGCGCGCCAGGCCGGCACCGACAGGGTATCGAAGCGGCCATGCAACTCCAGCCCGGGGCCGTCGGGCAGTTCGGCCGCGCCGGCATCGAAGCGCAGCATGGCGCGGCGCAGCTGCAGCGGCCCCTCGGCCGCATCGCTCAATTCCAGCGCAGCATGCAGGTCACCCAGGCGCAGGTACAGCGGCCCGCTGCCCTGTGCCTGGATCCGCGTCTGCAGCCGCAGCGGCAGGGTTGCATCGGCGGGCTTGGACAGGGGCGACGGCAGATCGATGCCGATGCCTTCCAGCTCGGACTCGATCCACAGCGGGTAGCCTTCGGCCTGGCGGCCGACATCCAGCTGGATACGCCAGTCGGACTGTCCCGTCAGGTACCGCGCCAGCGGCGGATGCACCCGCCCCAGCCGCTCCAGCAATGGCAGGCGGCCGGCCAGCCGGACCCGGGTCAGGCCGGGCGTGTCCGGATGCGGTGCCAGATCCAGACGCACCGGTGTCTGCCACAGCCTGGCCTGGAGCCCGCTGCCGCTGACCCGGGTGTCGGTGAAGTCGATGCGCCCGTCGAGCGCCTCCAGGGCCAGGTCCCGCGCGGGCAGGACCAGGCGGTTGTCCTGCAGCTCAAGCCGGCCGGCCACTCGCGCCGGACCGCCATGCGTACGCCGCAGGGGCAGGTCCAGGTCCAGCGCCAGCCCGGCCTGGCCGTCGGCCTGCAGCTGGCCGAGGTCATAACCGCGCCGGGCCAGGGGGCTGTCCTGCACGAAGCGCAGCATGTCGGCCAGCGGACCGCGCACCTGCCCCTGGACGCGCAGGCGGCTGCGCTTGAGGTCGGGGATATCGGCGCTCACTTCCGCCAGGCGGGTCCCGAGGATGGCACCGTCGACCGCCTCGATGTGCATGCCCTGGTTGATGAAGACCAGTTCGGCGTCGAGTTCCTCGATGCGGTGCCAGTCGGGGTGATAGTCGAGGATGGCGTCATCCACACGGGCGCGGATCTCCATCCGGCCCGCGCCCTGTGCGAAGGGGAAGTCGGCCAGCCGGCCGTGGAAATCGACCCGGCCCGTGGTGATGCGGCCGCTGACGATGGCCCGGTCCAGCCAGCGCACCGTCTTCTCCGGCATGATGCCGGCAGGCAGGTAGCGTCCGGTCGCGGCCGCATCGCCGCGTTCGATCTCCGCCTGCAGGCTCAGGTGCGGTGAAGCGCCATCGCGCGACAGCTGCAGGCGCAGCTGTCCGCGGGCGCCGAGATCGGCATTGGCCAGGGCGAAGCGTTCGCTGTAGAGCTGCAGACCGTCCGGCTCCTGCTGCCAACGCAGCCGCCCGGCCAGGCGCCCGATCGGGAGGGCATCGCGGAACAATGCCGGCGCGGCCAGACGGCCATCCGTCAGTTCCAGTTCGATTTCCCCCCGCTCCGGGCTGCCGATCAGACTGGCGTTCAGCCCGCTCAGGCCCGGAAGGCGCACCTGCGGCTGCCAGGCCAGCGCTTCCAGTCGGGCCTTGAAGCGCAGGTCATGCCAGCGCCCGCTGCGGCGTTCGCCCCCCAGCTGCAGATCGCGTACCCAGCCCTGCGGACTCAACGCCGTAAGATCCAGCGACGTGCCGGCGGCCTCCCCCAGCAGCGGCAGTACCGGCTGCAGCAGTTCCAGCGGCAACGCATCCAGCGCCAGCTGCAGCCGACGGCCATCAGCGTCCGGCGGCGCCATGGCCAGCGTCAGCCCGGTGCGCGGCCAGCTCCGGTCGGCCTGGATGAGTTCCAACGCATCCAGGCTGAGCCGCCAGGCCGCACCGGTGCGATTCCATAGCAGCCGGGTCGCCAGCCGGTTGCCGGCAAGCAGCGGGGCGGCCCGCTCGCGGCTGGAGAGCACGGGCAGGTGGACGGCCAGTTCACCCTGCGCGGCCTCGATCCGCCCCCCCGTCAGCGTGAGCCAGAGGCGCGCATCCAGCACCCCGCCGGCATACCAGCGATCGGACAGGTACCAGCCGAGCCACTCACGCAGCATGAAACCCTGCGCATTCAGATACAGGCGGCCATGCCAGCGTTCGCGCTGCCCGGGCGGCAGCACCAGGTCCGCCTGCAATTCCAGCGTCTGCCCGAGGGCGGCGGCCGGCCTGGCCTGAAGGTGTAACTGATGCCGCTCACCGCGGTTGCGCATGCGCAGGGCGATGTCGCGGAACACCACCCGCGGATGCCCCAGGTAGCGGTCTTCCCAGCCCAGGGTGACATCCGTCAGTGCGATCCGCGGCTGTTCGGCGGCCAGCGTAAGCGGATTGAGGATGGGGGTGGCATGTTCACGCCCGCGCAGCACGATGCGTCCGTCCTCGCGTCGGATCAGGTTCAGTTCACTGCCCTGCAGGGCGATGCGATTGCTGACCAGCCGGCCCTGGCGCCAGGAACGCCACAGGTCGATGCCGATGCGCAGTTCCTCCAGCCGCAGCAGCACCTCCTCGCCGCTGCGATCGTAGAGGCGGGTGTTGAGCAGCCGCAGGTCCGGCCCGAGACCGTGCCAGCCGAGGTCCAGCCGCTCGATGCGCACCGGATGATCGACCCGCTGGGTGAGCCACTGCTGGAGTTCGTCGTGATAGTCATCCAGCAGCGGCAGCACCAGTCGGGCGATACTGAGCAGCAGCGCCGCAAGGATGAGCAGCGCGGCGACGCCATACCATACCAGCCGCGTGGCCCGTTTCAGCATGCAGGGAGATCCCGGTTCCGCAGCGTCCCGCCACTACATGAGCACGACGTCATATTGTTCCTGGGTATAGAGGGATTCGACCTGGAACTTGATCGGTTTGCCGATGAAGGATTCCAGTTCCGCCAGGCTGGTGGACTCCTCGTCCAGCAGCAGATCCACCACCTCGTGCGCGGCCAGCACCAGCAGCTGTTCGGCATCGTACTGGCGCGCCTCGCGCAGGATCTCGCGGAAGATCTCGTAGACCACGGTCTCGGGCGTCTTCAGCGAACCCCGACCGTTGCAGGTGGGGCAGACGCCGCACAGCACATGCTCCAGGCTCTCACGGGTGCGCTTGCGCGTCATCTGCACCAGGCCGAGGCTGGAGACCTCGCTGATGTGGCTGCGGGCGTGGTCGCGTTCCAGGTGGCGCTCCAGCGCGCGCAGCACCTGGCGTTTGTGGTCCTCGTCGGACATGTCGATGAAGTCGATGATGATGATCCCGCCCAGGTTGCGCAGGCGCAGCTGGCGGGCGATGGCCTGGGCCGCCTCCAGGTTGGTCTTGAAGATGGTCTCTTCCAGGTTGCGATGGCCCACATAGGCGCCGGTGTTGACGTCGATGGTGGTCATGGCCTCAGTCTGGTCGATGATGAGATAGCCGCCCGACTTCAGCTGCACCTTGCGATCCAGCGCGCGCTGGATCTCGTCCTCAACGCTGTAGAGATCGAAGATGGGCCGCTCGCCCGGATAGTATTCCAGCCGTTCGACCACCTCGGGGACGAACTGCTCCCCGAAACGCACCAGGCTGGCATGGGTCTCGCGCGAGTCCACCCGCACCTTCTCCACCTCCACCCCGACCAGGTCGCGCAGGGCGCGCTTGCTCAGGGGCAGGTCCTCGTGGACCATCTCGCCGGCACCGGCCTGGCGGCCGCGTTCCTGGATCGCACCCCACAGCCGGCGCAGGAAGGCCATGTCCGAACGCAGCGCCGCATCGGGCACACCCTCGGCGGCCGTGCGCACGATATAGCCCAGCCCCTCATCACCGGCATCATCGAGCACCACCTGCTTCAGGCGCTGGCGCTCGGTCTCATCCTCGATCTTCTGCGACACCCCGACGTTGGTGGCATAGGGCATGAACACCAGATAGCGCGAGGGGATGGTGATATGGGTGGTCAGGCGTGCGCCCTTGGTGCCGAGCGGGTCCTTGATCACCTGCACCATGAGCTCCTGGCCGTCGCGCAGCAGCTGGCTGATGGTGCTCGCCCCTTCGGACTCGGCATCGCGGGTCGCGATGTCGGAGGCATGCAGGAAAGCGGCCCGTTCCAGGCCGATGTCCAGAAACGCGGCCTGCATCCCGGGCAGCACCCGGCACACCACGCCCTTGTAGATGTTGCCCACCAGGCCCAGGCTGCGTTCGCGCTCGATGAAGACTTCCTGCAGCACGCCGTTCTCGACCATGGCCACGCGGGTCTCCTGCGGCGTGACGTTGATCAGTATCTCTTCACTCATGCAGTTTCCATTGAATCAAAACCCCTTTGCCACGGAATCACACGGAAAACACGGACAGTATCCGTTTTCCCGGCTGCTTCCATACCCGCACCGAACCTCGTAGGTTGGGTTAGCCCGGAGGGCGTAACCCAACATTCAGGCCGCGTTTGTTGGGTTACGGCGCTAATGCACCCAACCCAACCTACAAGGTTGTGTTTTTCACGGCGATTCCGCAGCGGTTCTTTACGAATCTCCCAACTCGAGCAGCGCCACGCCGGCCTCGCGCAGCAACTCCGCGGTCTCGAACAGGGGCAGACCCATTACGCCAGTGTAACTGCCCTCGAGACGGCTGACGAACATGGCCGCCCGCCCCTGGATGGCATAGGCCCCGGCCTTGTCGGCCGGCTCCCCGGTGGTCCAGTAGGCCGCGCACTCGGCGGGTTCCAGTTCACGAAAGCGCACCCGGTTACGGTTCAGGCGCAGCGCCTCGCGCCCGCCCACGACCAGGGCCACGGCGCTGAGCACCTCGTGTTCGCGCCCGGACAGCTGCGCCAGCATGGCCATACCGTCGGCGCGGTCGGCCGGCTTGCCCAGGGGCCGGCCGTCGAGGCTGATCAGGGTATCGGCACCCAGCACCGGCAGTTCAGCAACGGTTTTTGCTGCCAGGGCACGTGCCTTGTCCAGCGCCAGTCGACAGACCAGCGCCTCGACCGGCTCGCCCGGCAGCGGCGTCTCGTCGATGTCCACCGGCACGGCACGGTGGGGCACCCCGAGCTGGTTCAGCAGTTCCCGGCGGCGGGGCGAGGCGGACGCCAGCAGGATCATGAGTATCCCCCCTCAGGCCCGGTGATAGGGATGGCCACTGACCAGGCTCCAGGCGCGATAGAGTTGCTCGGCCAGCACCACCCGCACCAGCGGGTGCGGCAGGGTCAGGGGCGAGAGGGACCATTGCAGCTCGGCACGTTCACGGCAGGCGGCGGACAGGCCGTCCGGACCGCCGACCAGCAGCGCCAGGTCGCGTCCATCCTGCAGCCAGCCGCGCAGCCGGTCGGCCAGCTGTTCGGTGTTCCAGGCCCTGCCGCCGACCTCAAGGGCGATCACCGTCGCATCCCGGGGCACCGCCGCCAGCAGGCGTTCGCCCTCCTCGCGGCGGATGCGTTCCAGATCGGGGTTGCGGCCGCGTTTCGCAGGCGCGATCTCGACCAGTTTCAGGCGGCATTCATGCGGCAGACGCCTGGCATATTCGCTGAAGCCCGCCTCCACCCAGGCCGGCATCCGGGTGCCGACGGCCAGCAGATGAATCTGCATCAGGGCCTACCGCGTCATACGCTCTGCAGATGGGTGGCGGCCTCGCCCTCGCCGCCGGCGCTCCAGAGCTTCTCCAGGTTGTAGAAGGCACGCGCCCGCGGCAGCATCACATGAGCCACCACGTCGCCCAGGTCGACCAGGATCCATTCGCCGCTGTCCTGGCCCTCCACGCCGATCGGGCGCAGGCCCTGCTGCTTGGATTCATCGATGACGTTCTGGGAGATGGACCGGACGTGGCGGTCGGAGGTTCCGCTGGCAATGACCATGTAGTCGGTCACCGAGGTCAGTCCGCGCACATCGATGATGCTGATGTCCTGGGCCTTCATGTCCTCCATGGCCTGAACGACGAGGGTCTTGAGGGATTCGGTGGAGAGGGTTTCAGTCACGCGGTTTACCTGTGGGCTTGGGGATTCAACAATACAGACGGTTGGCCTGCAGATATTCGAGCACGGCATCGGGCAGCAGATAACGGCTGCTGCGCCCGGCGGCCTGCTGGGCGCGAATGGCGGTGGCGGAAATCGCCAGCGAGGTGACCTCGATCTGATATATAAGACCGGCCGGGCGGCTTTTCAAACGCGCGGCATCATCCACGCCCCGCTCGGTCAACAGCCGGGCCGGCGCGCCCGCCGGACGCCCCCCGCCCGGACGGGCCATCACCAGCAGGTGCGCCAGTTCGGTCAGGCGCTCCCAGCGGTCCCAGCCGTCCAGGCCGCCGAAGGCGTCCTCGCCCAGTACCAGACCCAGCGGGCAGTCACCGTGCTCGGCGCGCAGGGATTCCAGGGTGTCGACCATATAGGAGGGACCGGGGCGCTCCAGTTCACGCCCGTCCAGCACCAGCCGGTCCTGCCCCTGCAGGGCCAGCGCGAGCATGTCGCGGCGCGCCTCGGGGGAGGCCTGCGGTGGATCACGATGGGGGGGTTCCCGGGCCGGCAGCATCAGCATGGCCTCCAGGTCGAGTTGCTCCTGCACCTCCAGGGCGGTGCGCAGGTGACCATAGTGAACCGGATCGAAGGTGCCGCCGTAGACGCCGATCATGCCTGGCCGTCGGAACTGGGCATCGTGGACTGACTCAACTGCGCACCTGGCCGTCGCCCAGGACGACGAACTTGAGCGTGGTCAGGCCCTCCAGCCCCACCGGGCCGCGGGCATGCAGCTTGTCGGTACTGATGCCGATCTCCGCGCCCAGCCCGTATTCGAAGCCGTCGGCGAAGCGGGTGGAGGCGTTGACCATCACCGAACTGGAATCGACCTCGCGCAGGAAGCGCCGGGCGCGGGCATAGTCCTCGGTGACGATGGCGTCGGTGTGCTGCGAGCCATGGGCGGCGATGTGGTCCATGGCCGCGTCCAGATCATCCACCACCCGCACGGCCAGGATCGGCGCCAGGTACTCGGTGTCCCAGTCGGCGTCGCTGGCGGCGCTGATGCCGTCGAGGACGGCGCGGGTGCGCTCGCAGCCGCGCAACTCCACGCCCTTTTCCCGATAGGCTCGCGCCAGCCGCGGCAGGATGGATTCGGCGATGTCCGCATGCACCAGCAGGGTCTCCATGGTGTTGCAGGTGCCGTAGCGCTGGGTCTTGGCGTTGAGCGCAATGGCATAGGCCTTGTCCGGATCCGCGCGGTCGTCGATGTAGACGTGGCAGATCCCGTCCAGGTGCTTGATCACCGGGATGCGGGATTCCTCGCTCACCCGTTCGATCAGGCCCTTGCCGCCGCGCGGCACGATGACATCGACACAGTCCTTCATCCGCAGCAGTTCGCCCACGGCGGCACGGTCGGCGGTCTCGATCACCTGCACTGCCGTACCCGGCAGGCCGGCCTGGCCCAGGCCGATGCGGATGCAGGCGGCGATGGCCTGGTTGGAATGCAGCGCCTCGGAGCCGCCGCGCAGGATGGCGGCGTTGCCCGACTTCAGGCACAGGGCGGCGGCGTCGGCGGTCACATTGGGCCGGGATTCGTAGATGATGCCGATCACCCCGAGCGGCACCCGCATGCGTCCGACCTGGATACCGCTGGGCCGGTAATTGAGATCGCTGACGGCCCCGACCGGATCGGGCAGCGCAGCGATCTGGCGCAGGCCCTCGGCCATGGCGGCAATCCGGTCATCGGTCAGTTCCAGCCGGTCCAGCAGGGCCGCGTCCAGGCCGCGTTCGCGCCCGGCCTCGAGATCACGGGCGTTCTCAGCCTTGAGGGTATCGGTCGCGGCCTCGATGGCCTCGGCGATGGCATGCAGGGCATTGTTGCGGGCCGCGGTGTCGGAGCGGCTGAGCAGCCGGGCGGCGGCACGGGCCTGCTCGCCGACCCGCTGCATGTAGGTCGCAACGTCGGGGGCAAGGGATTCGGGGGTGGCGTTCATCCTGCGGTACGGGGTCCTGTCTGCTGCTGGAAAAACCAATCCGCCACGGAATCGCACGCGTTTCCAGCTGTAGGTTGGGTTAGGCGCGCCAGCGCCGTAACCCAACGAATGCGGTCTGAATGTTGGGTTACACCCTACGGGCTAACCCAACCTACGGCATTCGACCTGTCCGTGCTTTCCGTGTATTCCGTGGCCATGATCTCAGGCGGTCTTGCCCTCGGTCAGCCCGAGCGGCCGGCCCGCCAGATCCAAGGCCAATTGTACCAGTTCATCCCAGGGGTTGCCCGCGGCCTGACCCTTTATGATGCGGTCGATGCGGGCGCTGCGACGCAGGAAGCCGTACCAGGCCGGCAGCCGGTGCCGCTGCAGGGCCTGGCCGATCACCGCCTGGCGGTTCTTCCACACCCGGAACCGGCCCTGCACCGCAGCCAGCGACTCACCATGGGCCAGGGCCCAGCCCATGGCCTCCAGGCTGCGCAGTTCGCGGGTCAGGGCCCAGTTCACCAGCACCGGCTCCACCCCCTCCTGCTGCAGGCCGGCGAGCATGCGCACGGCGCGTTCGCCCTGGCCGGCCAGAACCGTGTCGACCAGGCCGAAGACATCGAATCGGGCGCTGTCGGAGACCGCCTCGGCGACCCGGGCCGCATCCAGCTGCTCGCCGGGGTAGAGCAGCGCCAGCTTGTCCACCTCCTGGGCCGCGGCCAGCAGATTGCCTTCGACCCGCTCGGCCAGCATCTGCACCGCCTCCGGCTCGGCGGTCAGGCCCGCCCGCTGCAGGCGCTGGCCGATCCAGCGCGGCAGCTGGCGGCCATCGATCGGCCAGGCGGCCAGCGACACGCCGGCGTCCTCCAGCGCCTTGAACCACTTCGCCCGGCGCTGGGCGGCCTCGAGCTTGCCGCAGATGACCAGCAACAGGGTATCCGGGGGCAGGGACCGGGTGTAGGCCGTCAGGGCCTTGCTGCCGGCGTCTCCGGGCTTGCCGGAGGGGATGCGCAGTTCCAGGATGCGTCGGTCGGCGAACAGCGACAGGGCGCTGGCGGCCTCGCCGAGCCGGCCCCAGTCGAAACCGGACTCGGCATGAAACACCTCCCGATCCACATAGCCCCCGGCCCGGGCTGCCGCGCGGATGGCATCGGCCGCCTCCTGCGCGACCAGGGTCTCCTCGCCCCAGAGCAGATAGACCGGCGCCAGTCCCTGCTTGAGATGGGTGGCGAGTTGTTCGGGCCTGAGTTGCATGGTCAGCCGTCGCTGCCGAGGGCCTGCAGCCGCAGCATCAGCAGCTGAGTGATGTCGCGGCGCATCTCGGCCCGGATCTCGCCTTCCTGGCTGCCGCTGGCCAGGGGATCGAAGCGGTCGTAGAGGTACTCCCGGGCCAGTTCCAGTTCCTGGGGTTCGAGCAGCAGCCGCCCGTCGGTGGTACGCACGCTGAACACCAGCCGCTGGATCAGTTCGTATTCCTGCACCTTGCCGCCGGCCTGCACCGACAGCACCCGGCGGCCGGCCTGGTTGGTGATGATATCCAGGATGGCCGTGGCCTGTTCCGCGGATGGCACCACCTGCACGCCGGATCCTTCCAGCAACCGGCGCAGGTCGCGGCCCAGATCGCTGTACTCGCTCAGCCCCTGTATCTGGGTGCGCGCCATTTCGGGTGGCAGGTTCGCCTGGCCGCGCAGCTGGAAGCCGCAGGCGGACAGGGTCAGGGCCAGCAGCAGGACTAGAACGGTCGGCAGGTGATGGGATCGGGTCATGGAAGATCCTGTTTATCAGCGTGAAGGCCGTAGCTCGGGTTACGCTGCGCTAACCCGAGCTACATCATTCCTCGTTCAGACAACAATGTTGACCAGCTTGCCCGGCACCACGATGGTCTTGCGGATCGGCTTGCCCGCGGTGAAACGCTGGACATTGGCATCAGTGTGCGCCGCGGCCTCGACACCGGCCTTGTCGGCATCGGCCGGCACCTGGATGCGGGCGCGGACCTTGCCGTTGACCTGCACCACCAGCTCGATGCTGTCCTGTACCAGGGCCGCGGCGTCGTGCCGCGGCCAGGGGGCGGCGAGAATCTCGGCTGCGTCGGTGCAGCGAACGCGCGGCCACAGTACATGGCAGATGTGCGGCACCACCGGTGCGAGCAGCCGCAGCAACATGTCCACGGCCTCGTACTGCAGAGCGAGATCGCCGGGCGCCTCGCTCTGCTCGTCGATCTCGCCCAGGCTGTTGACCAGCTTCATGCAGGCCGCCACCACGGTGTTGAACTGGTACCGCCCATAGTCGCGCGCGGCCTGCTCCACCGCCTGATGGATGGCGGTACGCCGCTGCTGGCGTTCCGTGTCCAGGCCGCTCCAGTCGAAGCCAGCGAGGAAGGCGCGGCGCTCCTCGGGCGTATCGTACTTCGCCAGGCGGAAGGCCGGGCGCATACCCAGCGCCCACAGCCGCTTGAGGAAGCGATGGGCGCCGGCCACGCCCTCGTCGGACCACTCCAGCGATTGCTCGGGCGGGGCGGCGAACAGGGTGAACAGACGCACCGTGTCGGCACCGAAGCGCTCGATCAGCGCCTGTGGATCCACGCCGTTGTTCTTGGACTTGGACATCTTCTCGATGCCGCCGATCTGCACCGGCCCGCCGTCGCGGCCCAGGCGGGCGCCGGTGAGCTTGCCCTTGCCGTCGCGCTCGACCTCGACCTCGGCGGGATTGAAGAAACGTTTCCGGCCGTCCTCTTCACGATAATAGGTCTCGGCCACCACCATGCCCTGGGTCAGCAGCCGTTTGAAGGGTTCGTCCGAGCGGATCAGGCCGGCGTCGCGCATCAGCTTGTGATAGAAGCGCGAGTACAGCAGATGCAGGATGGCATGTTCGATGCCACCGATGTACTGATCCACCGGCAGCCAGTAGTCGGCACGCGCGTCCAGCATAGCCTGGTCGTTGTCGGCGCAGGCATAGCGGGCGTAGTACCAGGACGACTCCATGAAGGTGTCGAAGGTATCGGTCTCGCGCTCGGCCTCGCCGCCGCACTGCGGGCAGCTGGTGCGGGACCATTCCGGCATCTTCTTCAACGGCGAGCCGCTGCCGTCGAACTCGACCTGTTCCGGCAGCACCACCGGCAGCTGGTCCTCCGGCACCGGCACCGCGCCGCAGTCGGGACAGTTGATGATGGGGATGGGACAGCCCCAGTAACGCTGGCGGGACACACCCCAGTCGCGCAGCCGGTAGTTGACCGTGCGCCGGCCGCGGCCCTGCGCCTCGATGTAGTCGGCGATGGCGCTGAAGGCCTGATCGAAGTCCAGGCCGTCGAACTGTCCCGAGTCGCGCAACACGCCCTTCTCGGTCCAGGCCGCCTCACTGACATCCGCCTGCGAGCCGTCGGCGGAATGAATCACCTGTTTGATGGGCAGACCGTACTTGCGCGCGAATTCGTAATCGCGCTGGTCGTGCGCGGGCACCGCCATCACCGCACCGGAGCCGTAGCCCATGAGCACGAAGTTGGCCACCCACACCGGCACCGGCTCGCCGCTGACCGGGTGCAGGGCCGTGAGGCCGGTCGCCACGCCCTTCTTTTCCATGGTCTCCAGCGCGGCCTCGGAGGTCTCGGTGTGGCGGCATTCCTCGATGAAGGCGGCCAACTCGGGGTTGTCCTGCGCGGCGCGCACGGCCAGGGGGTGCTCGGCGGCCACGGCCACGTAGGTCACGCCCATCAGGGTGTCGGGACGGGTGGTGTAGACGCTCAGGCGCTCATCCGCACCGGCGATATCGAACTCCAGTTCCAGACCCTCGGAGCGACCGATCCAGTTGCGCTGCATGGTGCGCACCGCCTCCGGCCAGCCCTCGAGCCGGTCGATCTCATTGAGCAGTTCCTCGGCATAGTCGGTGATGCGCATGAACCACTGCGGGATGTCGCGACGCTCGACCAGGGCGCCGGAACGCCAGCCGCGGCCGTCGATGACCTGCTCGTTGGCCAGCACCGTCTGGTCGACCGGGTCCCAGTTGACCGTGGCCATCTTCTTGTAGACCAGGCCCTTTTCATAGAGTCGGGTGAACAGCCACTGCTCCCAGCGATAGTACTCGGGTCGGCAGGTAGCCAGTTCGCGCGACCAGTCGTAGCCGAAGCCCAGCCGTTTGAGCTGCTCGCGCATGTAGTCGATGTTCTCGTAGGTCCAGGCCGCCGGCGGCACCCGGTTCTGCATGGCGGCATTCTCGGCCGGCAGGCCGAAGGCGTCCCAGCCCATGGGCTGAAGCACGTTTCTGCCCTGCATGCGCTGGTAGCGGGCGATCACATCCCCGAGGGTGTAGTTGCGCACGTGGCCCATGTGCAGGCGGCCGCTGGGATAGGGAAACATGGACAGGCAGTAGAATTTTTCCCGCCTGGGGTCCTCGACAACCCGGAAGCTGTCGTGGGTTTCCCAGTACTGCTGCGCCTCGGCCTCGACCTGCCCGGGTTGGTAGTGTTCGTCCATTGCTTTCCTGAAAATACGGTCACTTGAATGGCCGCAAAGGATACCTGATCCGTGGCGGCTCTTCACCTGACCGGAAATCTGTTCCAAACTAGCATCAGCACTGAATAGCGCTTCCCCTGACCGCGTCATCCCCGCGCAGGCGGGGATCCAGCCTCCACCGGCTCCGCCGGGTCATGGATGCCCCCGGGCGGGAATGACGGAGAGGATGGAATCCGGCTCAGGCAAGTGCCATTCGGACCCGTCCCTGTTACTACGGAGAAAACCCGACATGTCAGATTCCCAGCCCTCCGGCCCCGGCGAAAAGCTTGTCCAGGCCTACCACCGCATGATGGACCGGGTCCAGGCCGCCATCGACGAGGCCGAGGAACACGCCATCCCCACCCTGGAGCAGAACCTGGAGCGGGCCAAGGAACGCGCGATCGAACTGGGCGAACTGACCCGCGAGGAGGCCGAACGGGTGGCCGCCTACCTGAAACGCGACATGGAAGACGCGGCCAGCTACCTGGAGCAGACCGGCAACGAGTTCGGCGCCTGGCTGAAATTCGACATCGGCCAGATCGAGCGCCGGCTGTTCGAGAAGATGCTCACCGTGGCCGACCGCACCCGCATCGAGCTGGCCGAGTTCGAGGCCCGTATGCACGAGGCCCAGACCTACCACACGGGCGAGGTCACCGGCCCCGGGGTGCTACGCTGCGAATCCTGCGGCGAGGAACTGCACTTCAGCGAGCCGGGGCACATCCCGCCCTGCCCGAAATGCTATGCCACCAGCTTCGTCCGTGCGAAGCAATAAAAGGCGGTTCCGTAGGTCGGATTAGCCCGCAGGGCGTAATCCGACGCCCGCTGCAACGCTCCGCCGCCTGTCGGATTACGCTGCGCTAATCCGACCTACGGGACTGCATAAAGGATTCAGTCCGGCACTACCCGCTCCAACTCCTGCTGCAGAGCGGTCGCGTCCAGCCGCTCGAAGTCCTCGTGATTGGAGACGATGAACCCGCCGGCGAGCTCGAACCAGGTCAGGCCGCTGCTCCAGGCCGGCACCTCCACCGTGCCCTGCTTGCGACGCGGAAACAGGTAACTGCCGCCGGGGACGAACAGGGCATTGAAGGGCTGTTCATCGGCATGCAGCCCGGTCAGGCAGTCCCAGCTTTCCTCGCGTCGCGCGCAATAGCGCACCTCGGCCGGGTACTCCATGTCGCCGCCGTGATGCGCCCACTGTTCACGCATGACCGGCATACCGTCCGGTTCGACGAAACCCTGCACATGCAGGTGGTTCACCGAGGCGTAGGCACCGTAACTGTTATACCCGAACAGCATCCCCGGAACCGCCTCACCCAGTTCCGCCGCCAGCGACCAGACATAGTCGTGATCCTCGCGGGTAAGGAACTGCGGCTTGCCGGCATTGCGGTCCAGCACCCACAGGCCGTGCAGCGGCGCAAAGGGATACTTGTTGTAATACAGGTCCACGCGCCGCCCCAGCAATTCCCCCGCCCAGAAGCATTCCTTCTGCAGGAACGGCCGATTGAAATTGAAGGCGTTGGAATTGAACGGGGAGATGATTTCCTTGGGCACCTCGGTGGTGATGCGCCGGGGCCGGAAGGAACGCAGGTGATTGAACTGCAGACGCCAGGGACCCTCGTCGCGAAAACGGGTCGGCTGCAGGCCTTCGAAGCCGATCAGGGCCATCTTGAGAAAGACCAGCAGATCCTCCTCGATCTGCTCGCCGTCGCGCCCGCTGGCGAAACGCTCACGCAGATCCTCCCGCAGGCGGTCAAACCGGCTTTTCAGCGGCGCCTTCAGTTCGGCGTAGATATCGGGGTCGAACGTGGCGTTGGCCAGCACCAGGATGAAGGGGCCGAGCCCTTCATGCTGCAGCATCTGTTTGAGCCCGTCAGTGAAGGCACCGGCAAAGGCGTCGTGATGTTTGAGAAAATCGGCTGCGGTCATGGTTCCGGCTTGTACCCGTTGCGGACAGCATACCCGAGCGCCAGCATGCCGGCGACCAGCAGCAGCACGGGCAGGTCACCGCGCTGCACATAAGGCGTCGCCCCCTCCCGGGGCTGGGCCGAGGCCCGCACCACGGCGACCTCGAACTGAGGGCCGCGCTCCCGCAGCCGGCCGCGGTGATCGATCACGGCCGAGATCCCGGTATTGGTGGCGCGCAGCAGTTCGCGGCCGGCCTCCAGCGCCCGCATCCGCGCCATCTGCAGATGCTGGTGCGGGGCCAGCGAGTCGCCGAACCAGGCATCGTTGCTGACATTGACCAGCAGTCGTGCCTCGGGCAGGGTCGCGAGCAATTCGGTTCCGAAAATGATCTCGTAGCAAATCGACACGCCCACCGGATGCCCGGCGACCCGCAGCAGCGGCTGCTGCGCCCCGCCGGAACTGAAATCGGCCACCGGCAGCGGCATCACCTGCAGCAGGGTGCCCAGCCACTGGCGCAGCGGCAGATATTCACCGAAGGGCACCAGGTGACGCTTGAAATAGAAGCTGTCCTCAGCACCCACTCGCATGACGGCGTTGTAATAGGCCCACTGCTCGCGATCCAGCACCGGGATGCCGGTCAGAAATTCGCTGTCGGCCTGCCGGCTTTCGCGGCGCAGCTGGCGCAGAAATCCGTCCTCGATCTGGTGATAAAAAGCCGGGATGGCGGTCTCCGGCCAGACCACCAGATCCACTTCCCGTGCAGGATCACTCCACTCCCGGCGACTCAATTCAAGATAGCGCGCCAGCGTGGCCCGCTGCCAGGTCTCCTGCCACTTGCGGTCCTGGGCGATATTCCCCTGGACAAGGCTGACTTCCAGCGGTTCACCGACGGCACGGGTCCAGTCGTGATGTCGCAGCAGACTCCCGCCGAGCCACACCCCCATCACCAGCGCCAGCAGCAGCACACGCTGGCCGGTCCGCCGGCTGCGGATACCGGCCGCCAGGGCACCCGCAGTCACCAGCAGCAGCAGCCCGACGCCATGGACACCCAGTACCGGCGCATAGCCGGCCAGGGGCGTATCGAGTTGAGTGTAGCCGGCCAGCAGCCAGGGGAAGCCGGTGAACAGCCATCCGCGCAGCCATTCCGACAGCACCCAGGCCGCCGGTGCCGCGAGCAGGTAGCGCGGCCAACCGACGAGTGGCGCCAGCCACACTGTCAGCCAGGCGGCCAGCGCGGGAAACAGGGCGAGAAAGGCCACCAACAGCGCGGCGACCAGGATCGCGGCAACCAGGGGCGTACCGCCGAACACGTGAATGCTGATATGGACCCAGCTGACCCCGACGCCGAAACAGCCGAGGCCGAACAGGTAGCCCAGACCCAGGGCGCGGCGGGGGCGCCGCTCCGGCAACAGGGCCAGCAACAGGGCCGGCAGAAGGATGGCCAGGGGAGCGATGGAAAAGGGGGCAAAGGCCAGCGGCAGCGCAGCGCCGGCGGCCAGCGCCAGCAGGGATATCCACCAGGGCCGCATACCCGCTCCCCCTGCGGACGGTCGCGCGTCTGTGCCGCCCGGCTCAACCGGGTTCATGCCCCGCCCGGCCCCGTCATGACCGGGGTATCGGCTTCCTCCCGGATATCCAGGGCCAGCAGATGGATGCGGCGGTTATCGGCGCGGGTGACCTTGAACACGAAACGTCCCATCACCACCGACTCACCGCGCTTGGGCAGGTGACCGAACTCGTGCGCGACCAGGCCGCCGACGGTGTCGAATTCCTCGTCGCTGAAGTCGGTGCCGAAATACTCGTTGAAATCCTCGATCGGAGTCAGCGCCTTAACCATGTAGCTGGTCTCGGAGCGCTGCAGGATGAACACGCCTTCCTCGATGTCGTGCTCGTCGGCGATCTCGCCCACGATCTGCTCCAGCACGTCCTCGATGGTGACCATGCCGGCGACACCGCCGTACTCATCCACCACCACGGCGATGTGGTTGCGGCTGAGACGGAATTCCTTGAGCAGTACGTTCAACCGCTTGCTTTCGGGGATGAAGACCACCGGCCGCATGCTGTCGCGGATGCTGAACGCCTCCTCCGGCTGGATACGATAGCGCAGCAGGTCCTTGGCCAGCAGGATACCGACCACTTCGTCGCGGTTCTCGCCGATCACGGGAAAGCGGGAGTGGCCGGAGTCGATGATGGTCGGCAGGATCTCCTCCAGCGAGGCGTCGCGGCGCACCACCACCATCTGTGCCCGCGGGATCATGATGTCGCGCACCTGCATCTCGGAGACCTGCAGGATACTCTCGATCATGGCCAGGGCATCGGCATCCAGCAGGTTGCGCGCCTGGGCATCGCGCAGCAACTCCACCAGTTGTTCACGGTCTTTCGGCTCCCCCAGCAGCACCTGGCTGATGCGCTCGAACCAGTTGCGCTGGGTGGAACCGTTGCTAGATCGGTCTTCGCTCATTGTCGTTTCAGGTCAGGGAACACATGACAGCTCATCCAGGGGAATAAACTGTGATCTGATCCCTTAAAGTCAAATGCGCCACGGAATACACGGAAAGCACGGACAAATAAAAATTGTCCCACCATATGTAGGTCGGGTTAGCCCGCAGGGCGTAACCCGACATTGGCGCCGAACCTGTCGGGTTACGCTGCGCTAACCCGACCTACCAAGCAATAATGAAATTGTCCGTGCTTTCCGTGTATTCCGTGGCGCTCTTGAACACTTCACTCCTCCCGGTAAGGGTCGGGATAGCCTAAGCGGCGCAGGATGTCGGTTTCAAGCCTTTCCATCACCTCGGCCTCGGCCGCTTCGAGGTGATTGTAGCCCTGCAGGTGCAGCATGCCGTGCACCACCATATGGGCCCAGTGGGCCTCGGCGGTCTTGCCCTGGCCGGCGGCCTCGCGCGCAACCACCGGGGCGCAGATCACCAGATCGCCCAGCAGCGGCAGCTCCAGGCCGGGCAGTTCGGCGGCGTCGACCGGGAAGGACAGCACATTGGTGGGCCCTTCCTTGCCCCGATAGGCCTGATTCAGTTCGCCGCTCTCGGCCTCGTCAACCAGGCGCAGGGTCAGTTCCGCGCCCCCGTCGCCGCGCCAGGCGGCCTCGGCCCAGCGCTGGAAATCGGCCGCGGACGGCACATCGCCGGCGCCGGTCTCGATCTGCAGGTCCAGCACCAGGGCCGGTTGCGATACCGCGGCCGCGCTCACGCGCCCTCTCCGCCCGCCGGGTCCTGGCGGGCATAGGCGGCGACAATGCGCTGCACCAGTGGATGGCGCACCACGTCGCGGGCGCTGAAGAAGGTGAAGCTCACGCCCTCGACCTCCTTGAGCACGTCGACCACGTGGCGCAGACCGGAGACGGTGCCTCGCGGCAGGTCCACCTGGGTGACGTCGCCGGTGACCACGGCGGTGGAGCCGAAGCCGATGCGGGTGAGGAACATCTTCATCTGCTCCACCGTGGTGTTCTGGGCCTCGTCCAGGATGATGAAGGACTCGTTCAGGGTGCGCCCGCGCATGAAGGCCAGCGGGGCAACCTCGATCACCTGGCGCTCGATCAGTTTGCTCACCTTGTCGAAGCCCAGCATCTCGTACAGGGCGTCGTAGAGCGGGCGCAGGTAGGGGTCGACCTTCTGCGCCATATCGCCGGGCAGGAAACCCAGCCGCTCGCCGGCCTCCACTGCCGGGCGCACCAGGATCAGGCGCCGCACCTGCTCCTGTTCCAGTGCGGCAACGGCGCTGGCCACGGCGAGGTAGGTCTTGCCGGTGCCGGCCGGGCCGATACCGAAGCTCAGATCGTGGTCACGGATGCAGGCCAGGTACTGGCGCTGGTTCGTCCCGCGGCCATGAATGGTGCCGCTGCGGGTGCGGATGCGCACCTCGGCGACCTGCTCCGCCTCGGGCTCGGCCTCGAGTTCGGCATTGGCCTGCTGCAGGGCAAGATGCACCTCGGCCGGGGTCAGGATCCGGCCCTCGGCCTCGGCATAGAGATGGCGCAGTACATCGCCGGCAACCTCCGGGGCCCGGCCCTCGCCGATGACATGAAACTGGTTGCCGCGGTTGTTGATCTCCACCCCCAGCCGGCGCTCGATCTGGCGCAGGTGCTGATCGAACTGACCGCACAGACTGGCCAGCCGCTCGTTGTCGGGCGGTTCCAGCAGGAAATCACAGGCTTTGGGTTTCTGGGTCAAGACGGTCGGTATGCAATGACAGGCAGGGGCGGGCGTTACATCCAGTTGGCGACATCAGCGGCCGTGTCTTCGGCCAGCGCGACGAACTCGCCCCGCAGCGAATTGGGCAGCGCCTCGGTGATGCGGACGTTGACGAACCGACCGGGGAGATCGGCCGCGCCGTCGAAGTTCACCACCCGGTTGTTCTCGGTGCGCCCGGCCAGCTGCGCCGGATCCCTGCGCGAGGGTCCCTCGACCAGGATACGCTGCACCGTCCCGACCATATCGCGGCTGATCTGCGCAGCCATCTCGCTGATGCGCTGCTGCAGCCGGGCCAGGCGGGCCTTCTTCGTGGCCATATCGACATCGTCGGGCAGCGAAGCGGCCGGCGTGCCGGGACGCGCGCTGTAGATGAAGCTGAAGGAATGATCGAAGCCGATGTCCTCGATCAGCTGCATGGTGGCCTCGAAGTCGGCATCGGTCTCGCCGGGAAAGCCGATGATGAAATCCGAGGACATGCTGATGTCCGGCCGCGCCTCGCGCAGCCGGCGGATGATGGCCTTGTATTCGAGTGCCGTGTGCTTGCGTTTCATCTGCGCCAGGATACGGTCCGAACCGCTCTGCACCGGCAGGTGCAGGTGGCTGACCAGTTCGGGCACCTCGGCATAGGCCTGGATCAGGCTGTCGCTCATCTCCAGCGGATGCGAGGTGGTGTAGCGGATGCGCTCGATGCCGTCGACGGCGGCCACATAGCTGATCAACAGGGCCAGGTCGGCGGTCTCGCCGTCGTGCATAGGCCCGCGGTAGGCATTGACGTTCTGGCCCAGCAGGTTGACCTCGCGCACGCCCTGGGCGGCCAGGACGGCGACCTCGGCGATGACGTCGTCGAAGGGCCGGCTGACCTCCTCGCCGCGGGTGTAGGGCACCACGCAGAAGCTGCAGTACTTGCTGCAGCCCTCCATGATGGAAACGAAGGCGGTCGGGCCCTCGGCGCGCGGCTCGGGCAGGCGGTCGAACTTCTCGATCTCGGGGAAGGAGATGTCCACCACCGGCGCCCGTTCGCGGCGCACGGCGGTGAGCATCTCCGGCAGGCGGTGCAGGGTCTGCGGCCCGAATACCAGATCCACATAGGGCGCGCGCTCACGCAGGGCCTCGCCCTCCTGGCTCGCCACGCAGCCACCGACGCCGATGACCAGTTCCGGGCGTTCGGCCTTCCAGGTCTTCCACTGCCCCAGCTGGGAGAAGACCTTCTCCTGCGCCTTCTCGCGGATGGAGCAGGTGTTGAGCAGCAGGACATCGGCCTCCTCGGGCCGGTCGGTCTTGTCCAGGCCATGGGAGGCCGCCAGCACGTCAGCGATGCGCGCCGAATCGTACTCGTTCATCTGGCACCCCATGGTGCGGATGTAGACTTTGCCTGGCATTGATACTCAACGTATCCGGGTAAAAATTGACCGTCATTGCGAGCCGCTTCAGCGGCGTGGCAATCTCGTTATGCGGCAACGTGGACGAGATTGCCGCGTCACTTCGTTCCTCGCAATGACGGGCGAGTCAAATCGAGCCGGCCTGTAAGCCGGGTTCTGTCGGGGACAGTCATTCCTCTGGAACAGCCGTCACCGGCTGTCTCAAGCGACCTACCCGGAGGCGATGCGGGCCGCATCCTGGCCTCCCTATTTGGTCTTGCTCCGGGTGGGGTTTACCCTGCCGCGGCGTGTTGCCACCCGCGCGGTGCGCTCTTACCGCACCTTTTCACCCTTACCTGTGCCCGTGGGCCATCGGCGGTGTGTTTTCTGTGGCACTTTCCGTAGGCTCGCGCCCCCCAGGCGTTACCTGGCACCCTGCCCTGTGGAGCCCGGACTTTCCTCGAGGATCCCGTGGATCCCCGCGACTGCCCGGCCGACTCGAACCGCGAAGTATATCATTTTTTGCGGGGGCCGGACCGGCCGGCCCCGCGGCGGTAGGTCAGCCGGCCGATCAGGCGGTTGAGCGGATTGTCACGGCTGAGAAAACCCAGTACCGGCGGCCGGCGAATGCCCATCTGCCGGCGCAGCTGGCGCAAGCCGGCGTGGGTACGATCGGCCCGCAGGCCGCGGACAATGGCCTCGCAGGCCTGCTTGCGGTGCTGCAGGTGCAGTTCGGCCTTGGCCAGGTACTCGTGGACATCGCCGTCGTAGCGCTCGGCACGGGCGGCGCTCCGGCACAGGTTCAGGGCAGCGGGGTCATTGAGCAGCGCCCGGGCATAGCCGCGGGCGGCAGTATAGAGGTTGCTGTAGACGTCATCCGGTGCGGACTGCTGCTCGGCTGTCTCGAAGCAGGCGGCCGCGGCGGCGGCGTCGCCGGCCGCCAGGTGCCGGCAGCCCTGCTCGTATTCCGGATGCCGTCGAACTGCCCCGTGTACCGCGGACCAGGGATCCTCCGTATTCATACCCCTCCCCTTCTGCTGTTCCCATTATTATCCTGATCGGTTGCTACGAACATAACTGTTTATAGTAATTAATCAATCCGTTGGTGGATGCGTCGTGAGCGGTAACCGCTCCGTCCGCCTCCAGTTCCGGCAGGATGGCGCTCGCCAGCTGCTTGCCCAGCTCCACGCCCCACTGATCGAAGGAATTGATATTCCAGACGACGCCCTGGACGAAGATCTTGTGCTCATAGAGCGCGATCAGGCTGCCCAGGGTGCGGGGGTCGAGCCGGCGATAGAGCAGTGAATTGGTGGGCCGGTTGCCGGGGAAGACCTTGTGCGGCAACAGCCGCTCCAGCGCCTCGCCGCTCAGCCCCTGCGCCTCCAACTCCGCCCGCGCCTCAGCCTCGCTGCGCCCGCACATCAGGGCCTCGGTCTGGGCGAAGAAATTCGACAGCAGGATGCGGTGATGCGCGCCCAGCGGATTCGCCGGCTCGGCCGCAGCCAGGAAATCGGCCGGGATCAGCCGGGTGCCCTGGTGGATGAGTTGATAGAAGGCATGCTGGCCGTTGGTCCCCGGCTCGCCCCAGATCACCGGGCCGGTGGCATGGTCCACGGGCTCGCCGTCACGGTTGACCCGTTTGCCGTTGCTCTCCATGTCGCCCTGCTGGAAATAGGCCGGAAAGCGGTGCAGGTACTGATCGTAGGGCAGGATGGCATGGGTTTCGGCGCCGAAGAAATTGATGTACCAGATGCCCAGCAGCCCCAGGATCACCGGCAGGTTGGTCTCGAGCGGCGCCGTCCGGAAGTGCTCGTCCATGGCGTGGGCACCGTCGAGCAGTTCCTCGAACCGCTCCATGCCGATGGCCAGCGCGATAGGCAGACCGATGGCCGACCACAGCGAGTAGCGCCCGCCGACCCAGTCCCAGAATCCGAACATGTGCGCTGTATCGATGCCGAACTCGGCCACCTTGTCGGCGTTGGTGGAAACGGCCACGAAATGCCTGGCCACGGCTGATTCATCGCTGAGCTGCTCCAGCAGCCAGGCGCGGGCGGTACGGGCATTGGTCAGCGTCTCCTGGGTGGTGAAGGTCTTGGAGGCGATGACGAACAGGGTGGTCTCGGGGCGCAGCGGGCGCAGCGTCTCGGCGATATGGCTGCCGTCGACATTGGAGACGAAGTGCACCTGCGGCCCCTCGCGGGTCCAGGGCTTCAACGCCTCGGTGACCATCAGCGGGCCCAGGTCGGAGCCGCCGATGCCGATGTTGACCACGTCGCGGATGGGCTCGCCGGTGTGTCCGCGCCAGTCGCCGCCGCGCACCGAATCGGTAAAGCGGCGCATGCGCTCGAGCACGGCCTTGACCGCCGGCATGACATCCTCGCCATCGACCTCCACGGGACGGTTGCCGCGATTGCGCAGCGCGATGTGCAGCACCGCCCGATCCTCGGTCACGTTGATGTGCTCGCCGGCGAACATGCGCTCGACCCAGGCCGGCAGCCCGCGCTCGCGGGCCAGGTCCATCAGCAGCTTCAGGGTCTGCTCGGTGATGCGGTTCTTGGAATAGTCCAGCAGGATGTCGCCCAGGCGCAGTGAGAACTTCTCGAACCGCTGCGGATCGGCTTCGAAGGCCTCGCGCATCTGGAAGTCGCGCATGGCCTCGTAATGCGCATTCAATGCCTGCCAGGCGGGGGAACGGGTAAGCTCGGTCATGACATTCAGTCCTTGACGACAACCAACAGCGTGGGATCACGTAGGATGGGTGAAGGCGCATAGCGCCGCAACCCATCGACTCAACGCGTCATGATGGGTTGCGCTGCGCTCCACCCATCCTACCCGGCTTCAGCCATCCGTCTCCAGCCTATTGCGCCAGTCCTGGTCCTCGCGCAGGAACAGGCGGTTGGCCTCGGGCGGACCCCAGCTGCCGGCCGGGTAGGTGTGGATGTAATCGCGTTCCATGGCCCAGACCTTGAGCAGCGGGTCGACCACCCGCCAGGCCCACTGAACCTCGTCGTAGCGCAGAAACAGGGAGCTGTCTCCCTCCATCACGTCCAGCAGCAACGCCTCGTAGGCATCGATACCGGCCTCGGCGAGGCCACAGCTGGCGGCATCCAGGCGCTGGGTTTCGGTCAGCAGCTCCAGCCCCGGCTGTTTGACCTGCAGTTCCAGGCGCAGACAGTCGTTGGGCTGGATATTCATCAGCAGCCAGTTGGGTTCCAGCCGATCGATGTGGGTCTCGCGGAACAACTGCTGCGGCGGATGCTTGAAACGGATGCTGATCATGGAATTGTTTGCGGCCAGGCGTTTGCCGGTACGCAGGTAGAAGGGCACATTACGCCAGCGCCAGTTGTCGATGAACAGCCGCAGGGCACAGTAGGTCTCGGTGCTGCTGTCGGCGGGTACGCCCGCCTCTTCCAGATAACCGGGCACCTTTTCACCGCCCACCGAGCCACGGGTGTACTGGGCCCGAAAGGCGTGAGCGTGCACCGCACTCTGCGCAATGGGACGGATGGAACGCAGCACCTTGACCTTCTCGTCGTGCAGGGAGTCCGCATCCAGACTCGCCGGCGGCTCCATCGCCACCAGCGTGAGCATCTGCAGCAGGTGACTCTGCACCATGTCGCGCAGCGCGCCGGCGGCGTCATAGTAGCCGGCACGCTGCTCGATGCCGCGCGACTCGGCGTGGGTGATCTGCACATGGTCGATGTAGTTGCGGTTCCACAGCGGTTCCAGCATCAGGTTGGCGAAGCGGAACACCAGAATGTTCTGGATGGTGCCCTTGCCGAGATAATGATCGATGCGGTAGAGCTGGTGCTCGCCCCAGTCCCGGTGCAGGCGCCGATCCAGGATCTCGGCGCTTTCCAGATCCGAGCCGAAGGGCTTCTCGATCACCACCCGGCGCCAGCCGTCGGCCCCGTTGTTGAGGCCCACGGCGGCCAGTTCATGGCTGACCACACCGAAATCGGCCGGGCTGATGGCCATGTAGAAGGCGATATTGCCCGGATAACGGCCGCCGCTTTCCAGCCGCTCCTTCAGCCTGGCGTAGATGGCGGTGTCATTGAGGTCGCCCTGAAAGAAATCCAGCCGCTCACTGAAACGGGCGAACAACTCCGCATCCAGCCCGCCGCGGGCGCGTGACTCCAGGTCCTGCTGCACCACCTTACGCCAGCCCGCATCGTCCCAATCGCGTCGCCCCACCCCGAGCACCCGCATGTCCGCGGGCAGACGGCCCGCCTGCTCCAGGTGATACAGTGCCGGCAGCAGCTTGTTCTGCGCCAGGTTGCCGGTGGCGCCGAAGATGACAAAGGTGCAGCTCTCGGTCATGTGTCGTCCTGTCTGTCCGCCAAAGCTGATTCAGCGCTTCTCCACCGCATGGCCGCCGAAGGCATTGCGCATCATGGCCAGCAGGCGGTTGGCATAGCCGGTCTCGTCCTGGCTGGCAAAGCGCATGGCCAGGGCCAGGCTGATCACCGGCAGGGCCACGCCCTGGTCGATGGCCTCGACGGCGGTCCAGCGGCCCTCGCCGGAATCGGCCACCACCGGCGCGATGTCGGCCAGGTCCTGGTCCTGCTGCAAGGCCTCGGCGCTCAGATCCAGCAGCCAGCTGCGCACCACCGAGCCGTGGCGCCACAACTCGCTGATCTGCGCCAGGTCCAGCCCGAATTCCTCCTTGCCCCTGAGCAGGGCCAGGCCCTCGGCCAGGGCCTGCATCATGCCGTACTCGATGCCGTTGTGGACCATCTTGGTGAAGTGCCCGGCCCCCACCGGGCCGACATGGGCCCAGCCACGGTCCGGCGCCGGAGCCAGCGCTTTCAGGGCGGGGGCAAGCGCCTCGATGGCGGCCGCCTCGCCGCCGACCATGAGACAATAGCCGTTGTCCAGACCCCAGATGCCGCCCGAAGTACCGGCATCAACGAAGTGGATGCCCCGTTCGGCCAGCCGGTCGCCGCGACGCTGGCTGTCATGGTAGTTGGCATTGCCGCCGTCGATGACGATATCGCCGGCCTCCAGCAGATCGGACAACTGCTCCAGATGGGATTCGGTCACCGCGCCGGCGGGCAGCATCAGCCAGACCAGCCGCGGCGCGGCAAGCCGGCTGACGGCATCGGCCAGGGAATCGGCCGGGATCAGGCCTTCCTCGGCGGCCAGGGTATCGACGACCTCCCGGCTGCGGTTGTAACCGACCACCTCGATGCCGCCGCGACGCAGGCGGCGGGCCATGTTGCCGCCCATGCGGCCCAGGCCGATCATTGCCAATCGCATAACTGGCGCTCCTCTTGCATTATTTACCCCTGCGGATGAAACCGAACCGCCAACCGAGAAGGCAGACCGTGATGAAGATCCTCTTCGCCAGCAGCGAAGTTCACCCCCTGATCAAGACCGGCGGCCTGGCCGACGTCTCCGGAGCACTGCCCCGGGCGCTGAAGAACCAGCGCCACGACGTGCGCCTGGTACTGCCCGCCTACCAGAGCGTGACGCAACAATTGCCCGGGGTCAAAACCCTGGCCCTGATCCAGCCCCCGGGCTGCACGGTTCCGGTGCAGCTGCACGAAACCCGGCTGCCCGACAGCCGCCTGCGGGTCTGGCTGGTGGATATCCCGGAATACTTCGACCGCCCCGGCAATCCCTACCTGGGCCCGGACGGGCAGGACTGGCCGGACAATGCCCAGCGCTTCCACGCCTTCGCCCGCAGCGTGGTCGAACTGGCCCTGGACCGGGCCGGCCTGGACTGGCAGCCCGACCTGGTGCACTGCAACGATTGGCAAACCGGCCTGGTGCCGGCGCTGCTGAGCCTCGAGCCGAAGCGGCCGGCCACCGTGTTCACCATCCACAACCTGGCCTACCAGGGACTGTTCGCATGGGAGACGTTCCGCGATCTTGGCCTGCCCGGACACTGGTGGTCCCTGCATGCGCTGGAATTCCACAACCAGTTCTCCTTCATCAAGGGCGGGCTGGTGTTCGCCGACTGGATCACCACCGTCAGCCCGACCTACGCCGAGGAGATCCGGACCCCGGCCTTCGGCTGCGGCCTGGAAGGCCTGCTGCAGATCCGCGCGGACCGGCTGCGCGGCATCCTCAACGGCGCCGACTACCGCATCTGGAATCCGAACCAGGACCCCCACCTGCCGCACCCCTACAACGGCCGCTCGCTGGCCGGCAAGGCCGCGAACAAGGCCGCGCTGCAGCGCGAGTTCGACCTGCCGGAGCAGGCGCAGATTCCGCTGCTCGCCCACATCGGCCGGCTGGTGGCCCAGAAAGGCATCGACCTGTTGCTGGACTGCCTGCCGCAGGTGCTGGCCGGGGAGGCGCAGCTGGTGCTGCTGGGCAGCGGCGAGCCGGAACTGGAGGCCCGGCTGCAGGCGCTGCAGGCCGAACACCCGGACAAGATCGGTCTGCGTCTGGGCTATGACGAGGCCCTGGCGCACCGCATCGAAGCCGGCGCGGACATGTTCGTCATGCCCTCGCGCTTCGAACCCTGCGGACTGAACCAGCTCTACAGCCTGCGCTACGGCACCCTCCCGGTGGTCCGGCGCACCGGCGGCCTGGCCGACACCGTGATCGACGCCGACGCGACGGCCCGCGCTGCAGGCACGGCGACCGGTTTCGTGTTCAACGAGGCCACACCGGCGGCCCTGGCCGAGGCACTGCGTCGCGCCCTCCACCTGTATCCGCAGACACAGGCATGGAAGCAACTGGTCCAGACCGCCATGCGCCAGGACTTCAGCTGGAAGCGCAGCGCGGCCGAGTATCTGCAACTCTACGAAACCGCCCTGGGCGGGCGGTGATCCTATCCGGCCGTGGTAATGGAAACGCAGAGAACGCAAAGACGCAGAGGCGCAAAGTTATTGAAATCAAAGAATCTACATAAGCGTGCAGGCACGTAGGTCGGGTTAGCGGCAGCGTAACCCGACAGGCACGAGGACAGGCGTCGGGTTACGCCCTGCGGGCTAACCCGACCTGCATACCACACCCGGCAATTCTCTGTTTTCTCCGCGCCTCCGCGTCCTCTGCGTTGATGCCGCCCCTGTCAGCCGGAGACCACTCAGGTATAATGCGCGTTCTTTTGGGCAGCAGACGGCGATGTGGGCCATGATCGATCAACCCCGCGACAAGGAACTCCGCGCCCGCGTGCGCCTGCTGGGCAGCCTGCTCGGCAACGTGCTGCGCGATCAGGAAGGCGGTCAGGTGCTGGACGCGGTGGAGACCCTGCGCAAGGGCTTCATCCGCCTGCGCAAGGTCGACGACCCGAAGCTGCGCAGCCGCCTGATGCGGATGATCGACCAGCTCAACCCGGCCATCCTCACCCACGTGGTGCGCGCCTTCAATGTCTACTTCAGCCTGGTCAATATCGCCGAGCAGGCCTTCCAGCACCGCCAGCGCCGGCGCGAGGTCAGCACCGGCAAGCGCCTGTGGCTGGGTTCCTTCGACGACACCCTGCGCCAGTTCCGCGAGCAGGGCATCGGCCCGGACCAGCTCCAGACCCTGCTCGACCGGACCCTGTACCTGCCGGTGTTCACGGCCCACCCGACCGAATCCAAGCGCCGCACCATCATGGAGGCGCTGCGCCGCATCTTCGTGGTCAGCGAGCAGCTCGACCAGCGCCTGAACCGGGAACAGCGCCAGGAGGTTATCCGGGAACTGGAGAGCCAGATCCAGATCCTGTGGAAGACCGACGAGGTGCGCACCCACCGTCCGCGGGTGGTCGACGAGATCCGCCACGGCCTGTTCTACTTCCGCGAAAGCCTGTTCGAGGCCATCCCTACGCTCTATCGCAACCTGGAGAAGTCCATCCGCCGCACCTACGGCGAGGAATTGGAAGGACAACCGGTCAACACGCCGACCCTGCTGCGTTTCGGTTCCTGGATCGGCGGCGACCGGGACGGCAATCCCTTCGTCAAGCCCGAAACCACCGAGATGGCGCTGCACCTGCACATGCGCGAGGCGGTGATCTGCTACATGCGCCGGCTGGACGCGCTGCGCCACCTGCTGACCCATTCCAGCAACCTGATCACACCGACGCCCGAGTTCAGCGCCGCGCTGGCCGAGGACGTCAAGCGCTACGGCGACAGCGCATTCCGGGACCATCCGCACCGCTTCGAGCACGAACCCTATCGGCGCAAGCTCTATGTCATGCGCTACCGGCTGCGTCAGAACCTCACCCTGCTCAATGCCAAGCTGGAGGCGGACGAGACGGACTGCCCCGGCTGCGAGGACCGCTACCTTCACGAACAGGAACTGCTGAGCGATCTGTGCCTGATCCGGGATTCGCTCGTCAGCCACGGGGATGCCCGCATCGCCGATGGCAAGCTGCAGGACCTGATCCGGCTGGTGGAGACCTTCGGCTTCTTCCTGCTGCAACTCGACATCCGCCAGGAATCGACCCGCCACACCGAGGCCGTGGCCGAGATCCTGCAGGCGCTCGAGGGCGCCGACTACAACGCCCTGGACGAGGCCGGCCGGCTGCAGTGTCTGGCCGAGCGGATCGCCGCCGGCGCGCCGCCGCGGCTGGCGCCGGACAGTTACAGCGAATCCACCCGCGAGACCCTGGCGGTGTTCGACGTTATGCAGCGCATGCAGGACGAGATCAGCCCCAACGCCTTCGGCAATTACGTCATCTCCATGACCCACACCGCCAGCCACGTGATGGAGGTGATGTACCTGGCCTGGCTCAACCGCCTGGCCGGAAGGAACAACGGCGACTGGCACTGTCGCATCCGCATCAGCCCCCTGTTCGAGACGATCGAGGACCTGTCCCACGTCGAGGAGGTGCTGCAGGCGCTGCTCAACAATGCCACCTACCGCGCCCTGCTCGCCGCCTCCGGCAACCAGCAGGAGATCATGCTGGGCTACTCCGACTCCTGCAAGGACGGCGGCATCGTCGCCTCCAGCTGGAACCTGTACGAGGCGCAGAAGAAGATCATCCGCATGACCACCGAGCTGGGCGTGGACTGCCGGCTGTTCCACGGCCGCGGCGGCACCATCGGCCGCGGCGGCGGTCCCACCCACGAATCCATCCTGGCGCAGCCGCCGGGTACGGTGCACGGCCAGATCAAGTTCACCGAGCAGGGTGAGGTGCTGTCCTACAAGTACAGCCAGCTCGAGACCACCGTCTACGAGCTGACCATGGGCCTGACCGGCCTGATGAAGGCCAGCCGCTGCGTGGTCCAGGAAGTCCCCCATGATCGCGAGGACTACCTGGGCATCATGGACGCCCTGACCCGGACGGGTGAGGCGGTCTACCGTGAACTGACCGACCGCACCGAGGGCTTCCTGGACTATTTCTACGAGGTCTGTCCGGTCGACGAGATCGGGCTGCTCAACATCGGCTCCCGGCCCAGCCACCGCAGTAAGGCCAACCGTTCCAAGTCATCGATCCGCGCCATCCCCTGGGTGTTCGGCTGGGCCCAGTCGCGCCATACCCTGCCGGCCTGGTACGGCCTGGGTTCGGCACTGGAACAGTGGCGCAACAACGACCCCAACCGGCTGGCCAAGCTGCAGACCATGTACCGGGAGTGGCCCTACTTCCGCGCCCTGCTCAGCAACATCCAGATGTCGCTGTTCAAGGCGCAATTCGACATCGCCCGGGAATACACCCGCCTGGCCCATGACCCGGATCAGGCCGCGCACATCTATGACACCATCCGCGAGGAGTTCCGACGCACCCTGACCCAGGTCCTGAACATCGCCGATATCCAGCTGCTGCTGGAGGAAACGCCCTCGCTGCACCTGTCGCTGAGCCGGCGCGACCCGTACCTGGACCCGCTGAACCACATCCAGGTCACCCTGCTCAAGCGCTACCGCAATGAGTCGCTGGGCGAGGCCGACCGTGAGGCCTGGCGCGACCCGCTGCTGCGTTCCATCAACGCCATCGCCGCCGGGATGCGCAATACCGGCTGACTCTTTGCCACACTGCATAAGGGGTTTCTAAAGCCGGGCGCCCACCTTCCGATAAGTGGAATGTGAACTACATTTGACATTCCGACACCCCGCACCCGTGTCCGGAGGCACCCTGGCGCATGGCCCGGCGCATCATCCACAAGCAGGGAGTAGTACAGCCCACCGCATCCGACTGAGCGCAGATCATGACAAATCTGCTGCTCTGGCTACTCGGTCTGCTCGAAATCATCATCGTCCTGATGGTGATCGTGGGGGTGTTGTATCGCCAGAATCAGCGCCTGCAGCGCGCGCTGGGCAGCGGTCTCGGTGGTGAGGCCGGCGCTACCGCCACCGACTGGAGTGAATTTCTCCAGGCCCAGATCAACCGCACCCGCACCCGCCTCGGGCAGATGAGCAGCGACGGCGTCAGCTCGCCGGCCGGTATCCGGCTGCTGCAATTGCGCCTGCGGCTGCTGGAGGCCGAACGCGCCGCCTGGGACCGCAGCACCCCCGACCATGAGTTGTTCTGGGACACCCTGCTCCAGGCCCTGCCCAGCCCACCCGGGGACGATACCGCCAGTGCCATCGCTGTCAGGGAGGAACTGATCCAGTCCCTGCAGGAGCGGGTCGAGCAGTACGGCAACCGGGTCGAGAACCTGGAGACCTTCAAGACCATGTTCTTCGACCTCAAGCAGAAGTTGAGCGATTCCCAGGAACTCAATCTTCAGGTCCACGAGGAGATCACCCGCACCATTCCGGTCGAGATGCAGTCGCCCGAAATGCAGCAGATGCTCGAGCGGCTGCGGGCGGAAAACATCTCCATGGGCGAGATGCTGGAACACGTGGACAAGCAGCTGCGCAGCATCATGCTGCAGGCCGGCGTCAGCAACCGCAGCGGACTGCCGCCCCGGCCCGAGGACAAGGGCGCCGTGGAGAGCATGTCCGATATGGTCATGCACATCGAAAGCGAGATGGCGCAGGTCCGCGACATCATCGTCGGTCAGAAATCGCGCATCAACGAACTGATGCTGGAGATCGACTCGCTGCAGCTCGAACTCAACGACAAGAACCGGCTCCGGCAGGCCTTGCAGCAGCTGGCCCGGAAGAATGCCGACATGGCCCAGACCATGGACCGGCTGGAGCAGGAAAACCGCTTCCTGCAGGAACACATCTCGATCCTGCACAGCCAGGAGCTTTTCGCCGCGGAGCAGTCCAGCGAGAAGATCCGGGAATTCGAGAATCAGCTGCTGGCCAAGGAGAAGGCACTCAACGCGCTGGAGCGCAAATACGCCGCCATGGAAGGGCAGTACCTGTCGGTATTCAACGAGAACGAGCGCCTGAAGCAGAAATCGGCCTGAAACTACTGGACCGCAAAGGCGCAGAAGGCGCGCGAAGGGATAAACCCGATCATGGCCAGATAGCGGACGTCACTGCCGTTACCGTCATTGCGTTAAGGTATTGAAGCGGGCGTGGAGTGGTTTTATGAAACCATTTGTTCGCGCCTTCCGCGCCTTTGCGATTCAGGTGTTCTGACGCTTCACATAACCAGGCTCAGGCCTTGGGCAGGGTCACCCCGCGCTGGCCCTGATACTTGCCGCCGCGATCCCGGTAGGAGGTCTCGCAGACCTCGTCGGATTCCAGGAACAGCACCTGGGCCACCCCCTCGTTGGCGTAGATCTTGGCCGGCAGCGGGGTGGTGTTGGAGAACTCCAGTGTCACATGACCCTCCCACTCCGGCTCCAGCGGGGTGACGTTGACGATGATGCCGCAGCGGGCGTAGGTGGACTTGCCCAGGCAGATGGTCAGCACGTTGCGCGGGATGCGGAAGTACTCCACCGTGCGCGCCAGGGCGAAGGAATTGGGCGGGATGATGCAGACGTCGGATGTGACATCGACGAAGCTGTCGGCGGAGAAGTCCTTGGGATCGACGATGGCCGAGTTGATATTGGTGAAGATCTTGAACTCTTCCGAGCAGCGGATATCGTAGCCGTAGCTGGAGGTTCCGTAGGAGATGATCCGCTCGCCCTCGTGCTCACGCACCTGGCCGGGCACGAAGGGCTCGATCATGCCTTCCTGTTCCGCCATGCGGCGGATCCACTTGTCGGATTTGATACTCATGTTGTTTGACTTCTCTTGCGATACGAAAAGACCGCCCACAAAAAACCGGCCCAGAGTATAACCTCCGGGCCGGTCCTGTGGCGACTTCCCCTGCCGATCAGTTGTTCTGGATGACGATCTTGGGGAACTTGGCCGCGTAGTTCTTGGCCTGGGTCGACAGCCGGGCCGCGGTGCGCCGGGCGATGTCACGGTAGATCTGGGAGATGCGCGCCTCCGGCTCGGCCACCACGGTGGGCTTGCCGTTGTCGGTCTCTTCGCGGATGCGGATATCCAGCGGCAGGGCGCCGAGCAGGTCGACATCGTACTGCTCCGACATGCGCTGGCCGCCGCCCTCGCCGAAGATGTGCTCCTCGTGACCGCAATTGCTGCAGATGTGGATGCTCATGTTCTCCACGATGCCCAGCACCGGCACCTCGACCTTCTGGAACATCTTCAGGCCCTTGCGCGCGTCCAGCAGGGCGATGTCCTGGGGGGTGGTGACGATGACCGCGCCGCTGACCGGCACCTGCTGGGCCAGGGTCAGCTGGGTGTCGCCGGTGCCCGGCGGCAGGTCGATGACCAGGTAGTCCAGTTCCGCCCAGTTGGTGTCGTTCAGGAGCTGCTGCAGCGCCTGGGTGACCATGGGGCCGCGCCAGATCATCGGCGTCTCCTCGTCGACCAGGAAACCGATGGACATGGCCTGGACGCCATGGGCGACCATGGGCTCCAGGGTCTTGCCGTCCTTGGACTCGGGCTGGCCGTGCACGCCCAGCATGCGCGGCATGCTGGGGCCGTAGATGTCGGCGTCCAGTACGCCCACGCTGGCGCCCTCGGCGGCCAGGGCCAGGGCCAGGTTGACGGCGGTGGTGGACTTGCCCACGCCGCCCTTGCCGGAGGCCACGGCGATGATGTTCTTGATGCCCTTGATCGGCTCCACGCCCTTCTGCACGGCATGGGAGACGATGCTGGTGGAGATGTTCACGGTCACGTCGCTGACGCCCTCGACCTTGCCGGCCAGTTCGGCCAGGCCGGTCTTGAGCTCGTCCTCGTAACCCTTGGCCGGGAAGCCCAGCACCACGTCGATGGTGACCCTGCCGCCGTCAACAGCGATGTCCTTGATGCACTTCGCGCTGACCAGATCCTTTTCCATGTAGGGATCGACGTAGTCTTTCAGCGCGGTCTCGATTTGCGCCTGGGTTGCCTCAGCCATATCCGTTCAACCTCCGAATGCTTCTGGATTCAGGCGCCCGGCTGTCCGGACACCCCGATGATCTGGCCGCGTATTCTACCCAAAATGCCGGGGACCTGTCTCTGGCTCCCGCCCGCCGGCACCGGTTGCGGCCACGCTGGCGGGCTAATATGTCATAATTCGCCCTCGCTCGCGCTATAACCCAGAATGCACAAGGTTTTGAGGGCGTTCCGCACCGGGCGGAGCGCCCCGCCGCACCCAGAGGTACCCATGTCAGACAGCCCGCGCCGAATCCTGGCCACCAGTGCCCTGCCCTACGCCAACGGACCGATTCACCTGGGGCACCTGGTCGAGTACATCCAGACCGATATCTGGGTGCGGTTCCAGAAGCTGCGCGGCCACCAGTGCTGGTACGTCTGCGCCGACGATGCCCACGGCACCCCGATCATGCTGCGCGCCCGGGCCGAGGGCGTCAGCCCCGAGGCGCTGATCGCCCGGGTCGCGGAAGAACATCAGGCCGATTTCGCCGGCTTCTCGATCGGTTTCGACAACTACGGCAGCACCCATTCGGAGGAGAACCGCGCGCTCGCCAGCCGGATCTACCTGGCCAACCTTGAGGCCGGCCACATCCACACCCGCACCATCCAGCGTCCCTTCGACCCGCAGGAGCAGATGTTCCTGCCGGACCGCTTCATCAAGGGCACCTGCCCGCGCTGCGGCGCCGAGGATCAGTACGGGGATTCATGCGAGGTGTGCGGCGCCACCTATGAACCCTCCGAGGTGAAGAACCCGGTCTCCGCCCTGTCCGGCGCCACCCCGGTGATGAAGAACACCGAGCAGTATTTCTTCGACCTGGGCCACTTCGAGCAGTCGCTGCGCGCCTGGACCCATGGCGGCCAGCTGCAGCCGGCCATCGCCGCCAAGCTCAACGAGTGGTTCGAGGGCGGGCTCAAGGACTGGGAGATCTCCCGCGACGCCCCCTACTTCGGTTTCGAGATACCGGATGCCCCCGGCAAGTTCTTCTATGTGTGGATGGACGCCCCCATCGGCTACATGGCCAGCTTCAAACAGCTATGCGAGAAGGCCGGCCTGGACTTCGATGACTGGTGGCAGAAGGACTCGGAGACCGAGTTGTATCACTTCATCGGCAAGGACATCGCCTATTTCCACACCCTGTTCTGGCCCGCCATGCTCGAAGGCGCCGGGCTGCGCCGCCCGACCAAGGTGTTCTGCCACGGTTTTCTCACCGTGAACGGGTCCAAGATGTCCAAGTCCCGCGGCACCTTCATCAAGGCGCGCACCTATCTCGATCACCTCAATCCCGAGGCGCTGCGCTACTATTTCGCCGCCAAGCTCTCCGACGGCATCGACGACATCGACCTCAACCTGGAGGACTTCATCCAGCGGGTGAACTCGGACCTGGTGGGCAAGTACGTCAACATCGCCAGCCGCGCGGCGGGCTTCCTGACCAAACACTTCGACGGTGAACTCGCGCCTGCGGCCCAGTTCGGCGACGAAGACTACTGGCAAGGGGTCAAGGGCGGCGAACACCTGATCGCCGAGGCCTACAAGAACCGCCGCTACGGCGAGGCCATGCGCCGGATCATGCAGATCGCCGACGAGGTCAACGAGTACTTCGATGCCGAAAAGCCCTGGATCCTGGCCAAGGACGAGAGCCGACGCAGCGAGCTGCAGCGGGTCTGCTCGCGCACCCTGCACGCCTTCTACGTCCTGTCCATCTATCTCGCCCCGGTGCTGCCGGCGACCGCCGCCCGCGTGGCGCGCGAACTGTTCGGGCTGGACCGCGACCTGTGCTGGGACGATCTGGAGCAGGTCCCGACCCGGGTCAATGCCTTCAAGCACCTGATGACCCGCATCGAACCGAAGGAGGTGGAAGCCATGCTCGAACAATCGCAGGCGGATATGGCCGCCGAGCCCGGAAAACAGGCGGAACAGGCCACCCCGACCGCCGACAGCCCGCTGGCAAAGGATCCCATCGCCCCGGAAATCGCCTTCGACGATTTCGCCAGGGTGGACCTGCGCGTGGCCCGCATCGCCCGGGCCGAGCAGGTCGAGGGGGCCGACAAACTGCTGCGGCTGACCCTGGACCTGGACGGCGTGACCCGGACCGTGTTCGCCGGCATCAAGTCGGCCTACGCGCCTGAGCAGCTGGAAGGCCGGCTGACGGTGATGGTGGCCAACCTGGCCCCGCGCAAGATGCGCTTCGGCGTCTCCGAAGGCATGGTACTGGCAGCCGGCCCCGGCGGCCGCGACCTGTTCATCCTCAATCCGGACAGCGGCGCGCAGCCGGGCATGAAGGTGAAGTGATTGATCTGAATCAGTGCGCCCCGCCCCACCCGACGGGCAGGCTCGTTATAATAGCGGGCGACCATACCCCTGAATCGCTGCGGTATTGGGCCTGAAACCCCAGCCGCAGTCACTGTTATCCACCCGCGGCAGCCTTTACCCTGTACGCTATGACCGAATACCTCCTGATCCTGATCAGCACCGTCCTGGTGAACAACTTCGTCCTGGTGAAGTTCCTCGGGCTGTGCCCCTTCATGGGGGTGTCGCGCAAACTGGAAACGGCCACCGGCATGGGCCTGGCCACCACCTTCGTGCTGACCCTGTCCTCGATCTGCAGCTATCTGGCCAATGAATACCTGCTGGCCCCGCTGGGGCTGGAATACCTGCGCACCATCACCTTCATCCTGGTCATCGCCGTGGTGGTGCAGTTCACCGAGATGGTGGTGCACAAGACCAGCCCGCTGCTGTACCAGGTACTGGGCATCTTTCTGCCGCTGATCACCACCAACTGCGCGGTGCTGGGCGTGGCCCTGCTCAACGTGCAGCAGCACCACGGTTTCATGGAGTCGGCCGTCTACGGCTTCGGCGCCGCGGTCGGCTTCTCCCTGGTGCTGATACTGTTCGCCGCCATCCGCGAGCGGGTGGCGGCGGCCGATGTGCCAGCGCCCTTCCAGGGGGCGTCCATCGCGCTGATCACGGCCGGGCTGATGTCGCTGGCCTTCATGGGCTTCACGGGGCTGGTCAAGTGACGGGCATCCTCAGTGCCGTGCTCGCCCTGGGCGTGCTGGCCGCCCTGTTCGGCCTGCTGCTGGGCTATGCCGCCATCCGCTTCAAGGTGGAATCCGATCCGGTGGTCGACCAGATCAACGCCATCCTGCCCCAGACCCAGTGCGGCCAGTGCGGCTTCGCCGGCTGTCGCCCCTACGCCGAGGCCATCGCCGCCGGCGAGGCCGAGATCAACCAGTGCCCGCCCGGCGGCGAGGCCGGCATCCGCGCCTTGGCCGACCTGCTGGGACGCGACTTCATCCCCCTGAACGAGGCCGAGCATGGCGAGCACAAGGGCAGGCGCGTCGCGGTAATCGACGAACAGGTCTGCATCGGCTGCACCCTGTGCATCCAGGCCTGCCCGGTGGACGCCATCCTGGGCGCGGCCAAGCACATGCACACGGTGATCGCCGAAGAGTGCACCGGCTGCGAACTGTGCATCGAGCCCTGCCCGGTGGACTGCATCGACATGGTGCCGGTGCCGGAGGACATCAATCAGTGGAAGTGGCCCGCGCCGGACGAGCGCCGCATCGATATCGCCGAGCGGAGTGCCGCCGATGGCTGACACCGAGCGCAAACATGAACGTCTGGACCTGTCCCGCCTGCATCATTTCCACGGCGGGCTGACGCTGCCCGACTGCAAGGCGGCGGCGACGGCGACGCCGGTGCGCACCCTGCCGGTACCGCCGCGGCTGATCCTGCCGCTGCAGCAGCACATCGGCGAACCGGCCCGGGCGGAGGTCGAGGTCGGCGACCGGGTCAGGAAGGGCCAGCTGATCGCCCGCGCCGAGGGCTATGTCAGCGTGCCGGTGCATGCCCCGACCTCAGGCCGGGTCATCGACATCGGCGACCATCCCGTGCCCCACCCGTCCGGACTGAGCGCGCCGGCCATCGTCATCGACAGCGACGGCGACGACACCCCGGTCGCCGGCGAGCCCCACGCCGACTACCGCAGCCTGGATCCGAGCGAGTTGCGCAACCGCATCCGCCGCGCCGGGATCGTCGGCATGGGCGGCGCCGGCTTCCCCACCTTCATCAAGATGAATCCGGGCCCGCACAAGCCGATCGACCTGCTGGTCATCAACGGTGCCGAGTGCGAACCCTACATCAGCTGCGACGACATGCTGATGCGCGAGCGCCCGCGGGAGATCATCGAGGGCGCCCACATCCTGATGCATGCCCTGCGGGTATCCACCTGCGTGATCGGGATCGAGGACAACAAGCCCGAGGCGATCGCCGCCCTGGACCAGGCCCTGGCCGCCGACCCCAGGCTGGGCAACATCCGGGTGGTGGCCATCCCCACCCTGTACCCGTCCGGCGGCGAGAAGCAGCTGATCCAGATCCTGACCGGGCGCGAGGTACCCAGCCAGAGTCTGCCGGCCGACATCGGCGTGGTCTGCCAGAACCCGGCCACGGTGGCGGCGGTCTATCATGCCATCCACCACAACGAGCCGCTGATCTCACGCATCGTCACCGTCACCGGCGCCGGTGTGCGCGAGCCGGCCAACCTGGAGGTGCGCATCGGCACCCCCATGCATCACCTGATCGAGGCCTGCGGCGGCTACAGCCCGGGGGTGGACCGCATGCTCATGGGCGGGCCCATGATGGGCTTCGCCCTGACCAGCGACGCCCTGCCGGTGATCAAGACCACCAACTGCCTGCTGGCCACCACCCGCGCTGAGCTGCCGCCGCCGCAGCCGCCGCTGCCCTGCATCCGCTGCGGCGAGTGCGTACGCGTCTGCCCGGCGCAGCTGCTGCCGCAGCAGCTGTACTGGTACGCCCATGCCCGGGATTTCGACAAGGCCCAGGACTACAACCTGTTCGATTGCATCGAATGCGGCTGCTGCGCCTATGTCTGCCCCAGCCAGATCCCGCTGGTGCAGTACTACCGCTTCGCCAAGACCGAGATCTGGGCCCAGGAGCACGATCGCATCAAGGCCGACATCGCCCGCCAGCGTCACGAATCCCGGCAGGAGCGGCTGGAGCGGGAAAAACGCGAGCGCGCCGAACGCCTCAAGCAGAAGAAGAAGGCCGTGCGCGAGGGCGATGACAAGAGCAAGCAGGCCGCCATCCAGGCCGCGCTGGAGCGGGCACAGGCGAAGAAGCAGGTGACCGGCACCGAGCGTCAGGCCGCGGACGCCAGCACCGCCCCGCCCCCGGACAGGAACGACTGAGACGATGGAATTCCGCACCTACAGCTCGCCCCACCTGTCCGGCCCCGCGCACGTCGGCAGGCTGATGCGCGGCGTCATGCTGGCCGCCGTCCCGGGACTGCTCATGGCCTGGTGGTTCTTCGGCTGGGGCGTGCTGATCAACCTGGTGCTGGCCCTGGCCACCTGCATCGGCGCCGAGGCCGCCGTGCTGCGTCTGCGCCGGCGTCCGGTGCGCGCCACCCTGGCCGACGGCAGCGCGGCCCTGACCGCCCTGCTGCTGGCACTGACCCTGCCGCCCTTCGCCCCCTGGTGGATACCCGTCATCGGCGGCCTGTTCGCCATCGTCATCGCCAAGCAGCTCTATGGCGGACTCGGCTACAACCCCTTCAATCCCGCCATGGTCGGCTATGTCGTGCTGCTGATCTCCTTCCCGCGCGAAATGACCCTGTGGGCCCCGCCGCAGGCCCTGGCCGAGGTGCAGCTGTCGCTGGTGGACACCCTGGCCTGGTCGCTGCTGGGCAGCCTGCCCGCCAACGTCAGCGTGGACGCCATCAGCATGGCCACGCCCCTGGACACCATCAAGACCCAGCTGGGCCTGGGTCTGACCCTGACCGAGATCCAGGCCGGTCCCCGCTTCGGCGACATCGGCGGCTATGGCTGGGAGTGGGTCAATCTGGGCTTTCTGCTGGGCGGGGGCTGGCTGCTGTATCGCGGCACCATCCAGTGGCAGATCCCGGCCGGCGTGCTGGGCGGACTGTTCGTCATGGCACTGCTGTTCTATGCCGTCGACAGCGATACCTACGCCTCACCGCTGTTTCACCTGTTCAGCGGCGCGGCCATGCTGGGGGCCTTCTTCATCGCCACCGATCCGGTTTCGGCCAGCACCACGCCGCGCGGACGGCTGCTCTACGGCGCCGGCATTGGCATCCTGATCTACATCATCCGGGCCTGGGGCGGTTACCCCGACGGCGTGGCCTTCGCCGTGCTGCTGATGAACATGGCCGTACCGACCATCGACTACTACACCCAGCCCCGGGTCTACGGCCAGGAGCGCAAGTGAGCAGCTACCGCCACATCCTGCTCACCGGGGTGCTGCTGTTCGCCTTTGCCGCCATCGGCACCAGTCTGGTGGCTGTCACCTACCAGCAGAGCCGGGAGCAGATCGAGCGCAACGAGCGTCAGGTGCTGCGTCGGCATCTCAACCAGGTGATCAACCCCGAACGCTACGACAATGCGTTGCTGGAGGACCGCATCGAGGTCCGTGACCCGGCCTTCGGGATCGACGAACCGGTGACCGTCTACCGGGCGCGCATGCAGGGGATGCCGGTGGCGGCGGTGTTCTCCACTGTCGCGCCGGACGGCTACAATGGCCGCATCCGGCTGCTGGTGAGCATCGACGTCACCGGCGTGATCACCGGCGTACGCGTGCTCTCGCACCGGGAAACGCCGGGGCTGGGCGACGCCATCGAGGCCGGGCGTTCCGACTGGATCCAGGGCTTTGTCGGGCGCAGCCTCGGCGATCCGCCGGCGCAGCGCTGGACCGTCCGGCGCGACGGCGGCGCCTTTGACCAGTTCACCGGGGCGACCATCACGCCGCGGGCGGTGGTCAACGCCATCCGCCGCACACTGCTATACTTCGACGCCCACCCGACGGAGGTCTTCGCCCGACCCGAGGCCGCCGGCCGGACACCCAGCGACGAGCCCGACGATGACTGACACCAGCTATCCCGAAATCGCCCGCAACGGCCTGTGGAACAACAACCCGGCCCTGGTACAGCTGCTGGGACTGTGCCCGCTGCTGGCCGTGACCACCACCTTCATCAACGGCCTGGGGCTGGGCATTGCCACCACCCTGACCCTGATCATCTCCAACTCGGTGGTCTCCGCCATCCGCAAGCTGGTCCGGCCCGAGGTGCGCATCCCGGTGTTCGTGCTGGTGATCGCCTCGACGGTGACCGTGATCGAGATCAGCATGAACGCCTGGTTCCACGACCTGTACCTGATCCTCGGCATCTTCATCCCGTTGATCGTCACCAACTGCTCCATCATCGGCCGGGCCGAGGCCTTCGCCTCCAAGAACCGGCTGCGCGCGGCCTTCACCGACGGGCTGGCGATGGGGCTGGGCTTCACCGCCGTGCTGGTCACGCTCGGGGCGCTGCGCGAGATCGTCGGCAAGGGCACCCTGTTCGCCCAGGCCCATCTGATGTTCGGGGAGTTCGCGGCCAACTGGTCGCTGACCCTGGTCGAGGATTATCGCGGCTTCCTGCTGGCGGTACTGCCGCCCGGGGCCTTCATCGGCCTGGGGCTGATCATCGCGGTGAAGAACATCATCGACCGGCGCCGCGCCCGGCGACCGCTGCGCGCGGCGGCCGGCGAGGCCGCCACGGCCTGATGCCGCGATACTACAGCGGCTCGCCCGCCGGCGGCAGCAGCTGCGGCCAGGCCACACCGTAGCCCTGCACGTAGTCCACCCCGATCTCCTGCAGCACCGCGCGGATGGCCTCGCTTTCGACGAACTCGGCGATGGTGCGGATGCCCATGACATGGCCGATGTCACGGATGGCCGTGACCATTGCCCGGTCGACCGGATCATTGAGGATGTCCTTGACGAAGGCGCCGTCGATTTTCAGGTAATCCACCGGCAGTTCCTTCAAATAGCCGAACGACGACATGCCGCTGCCGAAATCGTCCAGGGCGAAGCGGCAGCCCAGCTGTTTCAGTTCCCGGATCAGGCGGATGGCCGCACTCAGGTTGGTGACGGCAGCGGTTTCGGTGATCTCGAAGCACAGCATCTGCGCGGGCACGCCGCTGGCCCGGATACGACGGACCAGGAAGCCGTGGAACTCCTCGTCGCTGAGCGAGGTGCCGGACAGGTTGATGGAACACAGCGCCAGTTGCTCCCGCACCCCGGGGCTGGCCTGCAGCCAGTCCAGCACGGCATTGACCACCCAGCGGTCGATGGCCGGCATCAGGTTGTAGCGCTCCGCCGCCGGCAGGAAGGCGCCCGGCGGTATCATTTCGGCGCCGCGATTGCACAGCGCGACCAGCATCTCGCAATGCAGCCCTTCGGCAGCGCCGCTTGTCGGCTCAATAATCTGATAGCGCAGGCAGAAATGGTCCTGCGCCAGCGCTTCCTGCAGACGGGAGACCCACTGCATCTCGCCGTGACGCTGCGCCGTCTCCACATCGTCGCGCTGGTAGAGGTGGATGCGATTGCGTCCGGCCTCCTTGGCCATGTAACAGGCGGCATCGGCCTGGGCCAGCGCCGTACCGACATCGCGGGTGGAACGGTCAATGGCGGCCAGGCCGATACTCACGCCCAGCGAGAAGGTCTTGTTCTCCCACATGAAGCGGAATTCCTGCACAGTGCGCGCCAGTTCCTGGGCGATACGCAGCGCCTCCCCGGTCTGGCAATCCTCCAGCAGCACGCCGAATTCGTCGCCGCCCAGCCGCCCCAGCATATCGGTGTGGCGGATGCGCTCGTGCAGCAGGGTGCTGAGCTGGCGCAGCAGTTCATCGCCGGCGACATGGCCGCAAGTATCGTTGACCACCTTGAACTGGTCCAGATCCAGGTAGCACAGCACATGCTCGCTGCCGTGGCGGTTCGACGCCTCGAGCGCCCGGCGCAGGCGCTGCTCGAAGGCATGGCGGTTGACCAGGCCCGTCAGGGCATCGTGGGTGGCCAGGTAGTCCATCCTGCGGTTCAGTTCGCGCGCTTCGGTCACGTCCCGGAACACCACCACGGCACCGGTGACCTGATCGTTCTCGGCGGTCGGATAGGCCGAGTACTCCACCGGGAAACACTCGCCGTCGCTGCGCCGCAGCAGTTCGGCCTCGGAACGCCCTCCACGGCCGCTGGCCATGACGCTGAACACCAGCGCGTCGTCGTCGGCCGCCGCCGCCTCGCCGTCCGTTTCGCATCGGATCAGCGTCTGGATGGGCTGGCCCAGCACCTGGTCCCGCTCCAGTCCCAGCATGCGCAGCGCTGCGCTGTTGATGAAGGTACAGCGCCCCTGACGGTCGATGCCGTAGATGCCCTCGCCGGCCGACTCCATCAGCAGCCGGATGTGGGCGTTGAGGCGCCGCAACTCGTCCTCGGTCGCGCGGGTGCGGGTCAGATCGCGCAGGGCCATCAGGACGGCACTGATCTCGCCGTCCGAACCCCGGATCATGCGCACCATGATCTCGATGGGACGGCCGAACCGGTTGTCGGGATGATCGGCCTCCAGGGTCACCAGCGTGTCCCGCCGCCGCTGCCGGGCCTGGCACACCGGGCAGGGCACCGGCTCACCGTGGGGATGCATGATATCCATGATGCTGCGGCCGAGGGCGGTCTCGGCGGTCAGGCCGGTAAGTTCGTAGAAGGCGCGATTTGCACGCACGACGCGGTCATCGAGGTCCACCACATACACAGCGTCCTCGAAGAAATCCATGATGTGGTCCCACTGGGCACGCGAATCCTGCAGCGCCTTTTCCGCCTGCACCCGGTGGGTGATATCCAGCGTGGTGCCGATCAGGCGGGCCGGTCGGCCCTCGGCATCGAAACTGACCCGGCCCTGCTGCAGCACGTGGCGCTCGCCGCCATCGGCCAGCGCGACCCGGTGCTCGACCCGATACAGATCCGCATCCCCCTGCAGGGCACGTTCGATCTCCAGCACCATGGTCGCGCGGTCCTCGGGGTGCACCGCGTCCAGGAATTTCTGGTAGCTGGGTCGGACCGCGCCGGGCTGATATCCGAGCAGCCGGTATTCCTCATCCGACCAGGCCGCCATGCCGGTGCGGACATCGAGCTCCCAGCTGCCCAGGTGCACCAGGGCCTCGGCCTCGCTGTGGCGCAGTTCGCGACGGCGCAGCCGGGCAATGGCATCGTGATAGTCGGTGATGTCCTGGCAGATGCCGACCATCCGTTGCACCCGCCCCTGGCGGTCCCGGATCGGACTGCCCGCCAGCAGAAACCAGCGCGGTGTCCCCGCCTCCGGCAGGCTGCGGTACTCCACATACAGGGTCTGACCGCCGCCCAGGGCCGCCTCGATTGCGTCCACGACCCGCTGACGGTCGGCCGGATGGAGTTGGCCGAGGAAGGATTGGTACGTGGCGGGGCCGGGGCGGCCCCCGTCCCGGGCCGACCAGCGCATGCGGCTGCTGGCCGGATCCCAGTCCCAGGTCTGGATGTCCGCCGCCGCCAGTGCCGGGGCCAGTGCACTTTCCTCCGGGAAGGCATGCAGGTTGGAAAAATAATCCGATTCCGTACTCATAAGTCTGCCAGCCGGACCGCCGCCGGGGCGATGTGTATGCGGCCCTGCCCGAGTCGTCTGAATCAGCCGGGGCTCTATCAAAAATAGACGAATTCTTGACGGCATTCATTCCCGATCATCGCAATCCATCCCGGCTCCAGTACAATACCGTGCAACAGCATCTTGAAATCAATGAGTTAAAAATGAACAAGTCCAAGCGCGAGGCCATTTTCAAGCGCTTCCAGGAAGCCAACCCCGACCCGACCACCGAGTTGCATTACGGCAACCGTTTCCAGCTGCTGATCGCGGTGATCCTCTCCGCCCAGGCCACCGACCGCAGTGTGAACCAGGCCACGGCCGCCCTGTTTCGCCAGGTCCGCACCCCTCAGGCCATGCTCGAACTTGGCGAGGCAGGTCTGAAGCGGCACATCAGGACCATCGGCCTGTACAACAGCAAGGCCAGCAACATCATTGCCACCTGCCGCATCCTGGCCGAGCGGCACGGCGGCCGGGTACCGGGCGAGCGCGAGGCACTCGAGGCCCTGCCCGGCGTGGGGCGCAAGACCGCCAACGTGATCCTCAATACTGCCTTCGGTGAACCGACCATCGCCGTCGACACTCATATATTCCGCGTGGCCAACCGCACCGGCATCGCCCCCGGGAAGACCGTGCTGCAGGTCGAAAAAAAACTGCTCAAGGTCGTGCCCGAACCCTATCTCAGGAACGCGCACCACTGGCTGATCCTGCACGGTCGCTATACCTGCACCGCACGCCGGCCGCGCTGTCCGGGCTGTCTGATCCATGATCTGTGCGAGTACCGGCACAAGTCAGAGCCGGTCGAAAGGCCCTAGTGGACTGATCGGTCCATATTTACGATAATCCGGGAACCGTGACTCCCGGCGGCTGTCTTCACTGAAAGTGGCCCGAAATCCGATGGAACCTTTATCCGCCATCGCGGGTCACATGCAATGCAGTTCCGGCCCGGCCGGCGCTGAAGACCCGACCGGCTCCCATGAGCCGGCACAACAAGACAACTGGAGGTACGACCATGTCACAGCATTCCAACCGCAAGCCCCTGTCACTCGCCATCGGCACCGCCTTTGCCGCCAGCCTCGCCGCCGGCAGCGTCGGCGCAGCGGAAAACCCCTTCCAGCAGGCCGAACTCGCCTCCGGCTATATGGTGGCCGATGCCCACGAGGGCAAATGCGGCGAAGGCAAGTGCGGCGGCAAGAAGGACAAGGACCGCGAGAACTGCGACAAGGACAAGAAGGGCAAGGCCGAGGGCAAATGCGGTGAAGGCAAGTGCGGCGGCAAGAAGGACAAGGCCGAAGGCAAGTGCGGTGAAGGCAAGTGCGGCGGTAACCAGTAACGGACTGGCCCCGTGAGTTCGGCAAGCTATCCTATCACCGGCGCCGGACTGGGACTGCGGCGGACCCTGATGGGTCCGCTCGCGGACCATTCCCCCGAACAGGTGCACTTCATGGAGGTGGCCCCGGAGAACTGGATCGGCGTGGGCGGCCGCTTCGGTCGACAGCTGCGCGAATTCACCGAGCGCTATCCCTTCGTCACCCACGGCCTGTCGCTGTCACTCGGCGGACCCGCACCGCTGGATGAGGCCCTCATTCACAAGACCAGGCGTTTCCTGGATGAACACAGGATACGCTGCTGCACCGAGCATCTGAGCTATTGCAGCGACGACGGGCATCTCTATGACCTCATGCCCATCCCCTTCACCGAAGCCGCCATCCACCATGTGGCGCAGCGCATCCGCCGTACCCAGGACATCCTGGAACGCCGCATCGCGGTGGAAAATGTCTCCTACTATGCCGCACCGCAGCAGGAGATGAGCGAGATCGAATTCATCAACGCCGTCCTGGAGGAGGCCGACTGCGACCTGCTGCTGGACGTGAACAACATCTACGTCAACAGCGTCAATCACGGCTATGACCCCGAGGCCTTTCTCGCCCGGGTCGACCCCGGGCGCATCGCCTACATCCATGTCGCCGGCCACTACAACGAGGCCGAGGACCTGATCGTCGATACCCATGGTGCCGATGTCATCGATCCGGTGTGGGCGTTGCTGGACAAGACCTACGCCCGCTTCGGCGTCATCCCGACCCTGCTGGAGCGCGACTTCAACATACCGCCGCTGCCGCAGCTGCTGGGTGAACTGGACCATATCCTGGACCTGCAGCGCAGACACGCCGGGGCTCAACCGGCCTCAGCCCCGGCCGGAGCCGAGCATGGCTGAGACCGGTGATTTCCAGGCCACCCAGTTCGCCTTCGCCGCGCATATCCGCGATCCGGCGCATCAGCCCGCACCCGCCGATGTGGAAGATCGGCGCATGGCGATCTATCGCGAATTGTTCATCAACAACATCAGCAGCTTTCTGGCCGGAACCCTGCCCGTGCTCCACCAACTGCTGCCGGAGGCGCAGTGGCAGGAGATGATGCGCGACTTTCTGGTCCGGCACCGCTGCCATTCGCCCTATTTTCTCGATATCCCGCGCGAGTTCCTGACCTATCTGGAACACAGCCGCGATGCCCATGCCGGGGATCCGCCCTTCCTGTATGAACTGGCCCATTACGAATGGGCAGAGCTGGCGCTGTCGGTCGCCGACGAGCAACTCCCCCCGGCGGCCGGCATCACTGATGCCGGACTGCTCGATACGCCGCTGCAGGTCTCGCCGCTGGCCTGGCCCTTCAGCTACCGCTTTCCGGTCCACCGGATCGGCCCCGATTACCAGCCCGACGCACCACCGCCGGCACCGACCTACCTGCTGCTGTATCGCGATCCGGACGATGAGGTACGCTTCATCGAACTCAATGCGGTGAGTGCGCGGCTGCTGGCGCTGCTGCTGGAGCGTGCCGGCGACCCGGGCTACACCGCCCGCCAGGCGCTGGAACAGATCACCGTCGAACTCGGGCACTCCGAGCCCGACGTGGTCATTACCGGCGGCCGCGGCATCCTGGCCGACTGGCAGCACCGGCGGATCCTCCACAGCCCCCACACTACAGACTGATATCGGAATACCCATGCCTGGCTCCGATCCCGATTCGTCTTCCATAAATATGGACCGGACAGTACAGTATTTGCAGGGGTGCGCATTCCCTGCCTGTCGTCACGCAACCCGTAAAACAAGGAGAACAGCCATGCTGCAACTGATGCTGCGTCTGCAGAACCTGCTCGACCGTACCCGCGCCCTGGATTTCATTGCCCCGCTGGCCCTGCGGCTGTTTCTCGCGCCCATTTTCATCCTGGCAGGCAGCAACAAGCTGGCAAATGTGGACAATGTCGCCCAATGGTTCGCCTGGCTCGGCATGCCGGCGCCGGAACTGATGGTCTACCTGGCCGTCCTGAGCGAACTGGTCGGCGGCATCCTGCTCCTGATCGGCCTCGCCACCCGCTGGGCCGCCATTCCGCTCATGTTCACCATGATCGTGGCCGCCGCCACCGCACACTGGGACAATGGCTGGCACGTACTGCCGGAAACGGAACTGACCGTACCCTGGGAGTGGCGCACGGACCTGATCGAAGACGCCGTGGAGCGGCGTGATATGGCCCGGGATATCCTGCGTGAACATGGCAATTACAGCTGGCTGACGGAGGCCGGCAGCATTACCGTCCTGAAGAACGGCATCGAATTCGCCGCCACCTATTTCATCATGCTGCTGGTGCTGTTCTTCACCGGCGCCGGCCGCTACGCCAGTCTGGATTTCTGGATCGCCCGCAGGATCGGGCGCTGAAGACGGCATGCAGACCGGACGGTGCCGGCACCGTCCCCAGGCAGTGGCCACGGGGAGGCAAGGCTTCAGGTGAAATCAAGCCGCAGTCCCACCGCGGCCAGGTAGTTCTGTTCCTCTTCCAGTCCGGCACGGGTCAGAGGATGGGCCTCCAGCCAGCCGGAGGGAAACTGCAGCGAGATACCTTCGGGGGCACAGACCAGTGCCAGATCAGCGGGCAGCCGGTCCGACCGCCCCCGCTGCAACAGCACCGCCAGACGCAGCAGCAGGGTGATGTAGAGCATCTGCGGCGGCTGTGATTTCCACAGTTCCTTGTTGAGCTTGCGCCGGTGCCCGCGCACCAGACTGGCCAACCGGGCCTGCTCGCCGAGCGAGAAGCCGGCCATATCCGAATGCTGGATCAGGTAGGCGCCGTGCTTGTGATACTGACTGTGCGCGATGATCAGTCCCACCTCGTGCAGGCAGGCCGCCCAGTGCAGCCACTGCTGCCATTGCTCATTCAGGCCCCAGCAGCCCCGGACCTGTTCGAAGAAGGCCAGTGCCAGCTGCTCCACCCGCTGGGCATGTTCGGTATCCACCTGGTAGCGCTGCGCCATCGCCGCGATCGTCGCCTCGCGGATATCCTCGTGGCGCATACGTCCCAGCAGATCCAGCATCAGGCCTTCGCGCAGCGCACCGGTAGAGACGTTCATGCGTTTCATCTTCAGCACCTCGAACGCGGCAAACAGAATGGCAAAGCCGCCCGCCAGCACCGGGCGGCGCTCGTCGGACAATCCCTTCAGATTCAGTCGGTCGACATGGCCGGCGGCAAGCAGCGCCTTGCGCAGCCGCTTCAGCGCCTGATAAGTGATGCCCTGCTCCGACCAGCCCTCATTGATGACGATTTCCCGGATCGCCTTGATTGTCCCCGAGGCCCCCGTCTCGCTCTGCCAGGACAGACTGCGAATCCGCGCCCGCACCGGCCGGAATTCCAGCTGAGCGGCCAGGACGGCGCGGCGCATGCCTTCCTTGGTGATCTCCCCGTCCGGGAAGAAACGCTGGCTCATGGAGACACAGCCCATATAGAGGCTTTCCATGTACAGGGGCAGAAAACCCTCACCGACGATCAGTTCGGTGCTGCCGCCGCCGATATCCAACACCAGCCGCCGTCCCGGCTCCGCGGCCACGCTGTGGCTCACGCCCTGGTAGATCAGGCGCGCCTCCTCCACACCGGAGATGATCTCGATCGGATGACCCAGGGCCTGGCGGGCCTGTTCCAGAAAGGCGCCGTCGCGGTTGGCGCGGCGCAGGGTGTTGGTGCCGACCGCCCGCACCGCGCCGGAGGGAAATTCGCGCAGGCGCTGGCCGAAGCGCTCCAGGCAGGCCAGGGCGCGGGCGCGCGCCTCGTCGCTCAGACGGTGCTCGGGGGTCAGGCCCGCGGCCAGGCGCACCGGCTCGCGCAGCCGGTCCAGCACCTTGAGCTGCCCGTTGTCCTGGCTGGCGACGATCATGTGGAAGCTGTTCGAACCGAGGTCGACGGCAGCGATGGTATCGGCCTCGGCCGCGGGGGCGGAGGGATTCTGTTCGGCCTCAAACGGCATGCCTGGTCCCTTTACGATTCCGATGCCGCATCATACCGTCATCCCGGCGGTCGAGGCCAGATTGGGCAATCCCCGGCGGCTGATGGACATACCCCGCAAGCCGGCTAGAGTTAAGGACAGCGGATGCGTGATCCCCGCCCCATGTCCGCCGATGCCCGGCGCCGTCCGGGCCGGCGCAGGCATGACGGACAACCAGACAGGATCTGCGCTGCAATTTCTTAACTTATTGGCATCAAAATTGCTTTTTCATCGATCATTGACAGATTTCCAGCAGACAACAGCCGGGAGGGACCATGCCCATCGAACAACGCTGGAGTGAACGCAAACCGATCGAAATGGATGTCGCCCTGTACTATCCGCCGGTTGGCACCATCATGGGCCGCACCCGGGACATCAGCCTGGAAGGGATGTTCGTGCGCACCCACGGCGCCGAACTGCCGGTGGAAGCGGAACTGCAGGTGAGCTTCGTCTCCGAGGGCCAGACCCGGACGCACGAACACCGGATGCCGGCCTATGTGGTGCACGGCAGCGACGAAGGCGTGGGCCTGATGCTGCGCCACGTCGATTACAGCGACTTCTATGCCCTGCGCTACATGATCACCGCGGCATAAAAGAAAAACGGCCTCCGTCGCCGGAGGCCGCCTACCAGTCGTCCCTGACCGGAGCGTTTGCGTATTACTTGAGTTTTTCCAGCTCCTGCTCAGCCACCTTGGCGGGCAGCGGGTAATAGCCGTCCTTGACCACCACCTGCTGGCCGACCTTGCTCATCACCAGCTTCAGGAACTCACGCTCCAGCGGGGGCAGGGGCTTGTTCGGGTGCTTGTTCACGTAGACGTAGAGAAAGCGCGCCAGCGGATACTTGCCGGCGATGGCGTTGTCCGCCGTGGCTTCCACGAACTCGCCACCGTCCTTCGCTGCGATGGGCAGGGCACGGACGCCGGAGGTCTTGTAGCCGATACCGGAATAGCCGATGCCGTTGATCGAGGTGGTCACCGACTGCACCACCGACGCCGAGCCCGGCTGTTCGTTGACAGTATTCTTGTAGTCACCCTTGCACAGGGCAACCTTCTTGAAGTAGCCATAGGTACCGGAGACCGAGTTGCGGCCGTAGAGCTGCACCGGACGGTTGGCCCAGTCGCCGGTCAGGCCGAGATCGCTCCAGGTGTTGACGTCGCCGGCGGCGCCGCACATGCGGGTGGAGGAGAACACGGCATCGACCTGCGGGATGCTCAGGCCCTCGATCGGGTTGTCCTTGTGCACGAATACCGCCAAGGCGTCGATGGCCACCCGGATCGGCGTGGGCTTGTAGCCGTGGCGGCGCTCGAATGCCTCGATCTCCTTGTCCTTCATCTTGCGGCTCATCGGACCGATGTTGGAGGTCCCTTCGGTCAGGGCCGGAGGCGCGGTGGAGGAACCGGCGGCCTGGATCTGGATGTTGACGTTGGGGTACACGCGCTTGAACTCCTCGGCCCACAGGGTCATCAGGTTGGCCAGGGTGTCGGAACCCACGCTGGACAGGTTACCTGACACGCCGCTGGATTTTTCGTATTCCGTCAGGTTGGGGTCGAGATCGGCGGCGCCGGCCGTGCCCATGACGAAGGCGCCGGCCAGGCCCATGGCCGTAATCAGCTTGCTGAAGGGATGCATTGAATCACTCCTCGGATGGTTGCAGATGAAAATGTGGAAAACCCGATGTCAGACATCATGAGGAGAGATTCTGCGGTCAGAGGATGACACGAGGGTGACGGTTTTGTTACCGCTTTGTTACAGCGATCCGCCGGTGGGTTCCCGGCCTGTGCGCACCACACGCGCGGCCGGGAGGCGGGCCCGGAAAGTGCTGCCTTCGTCCAGCCGGCTGTCTATTTCCAGTCGCCCACCATGACGCAGAAGCACGTGCTTGACGATGGCCAGCCCCAGGCCGGTGCCGCCGCGGGCACGGGAACGGCCGGTATCGACACGGTAGAAGCGCTCGGTCAGACGGGAGAGATGATGCTCGGCGATCCCGATGCCGCTATCGGCAACCTCGAATACGGCATCGCTGTCATCGCAGAACCATTTGACCGTAATCTCCCCGCCCCCCGGCGTATAGCGCACGGCATTGAAGACGAGATTGGAAAACAGGCTGCGCAACTCATTGTCGTTCCCGCGCAGCCACAGGCCGGCATCGGCCTCGAGCCGGATCTGATGATGCTCGGGGCCGCTCAGGCGTCTGGCGTCCTCACAGACCTGGGCCAGCATCGCCGCCACATTGACCGGCTCAGGCTGTTCGCTGACGCGCTCGGTCTCCAGGCGTGAGAGCATCAGCAGATCATCCACGATACGCTGCATGCGCTCGCTCTGTTCCCGCATGGTGGCGATGATCTTCTGCAGTTCCGGCTCCCCGCGGCCACATTCCTCCTCAAGCGTCTCCAGATAGCCGCAGACCACGGTGAGGGGGGTGCGCAGTTCATGCGAGACATTGGCCACGAAATCCCGCCGCATCTGCTCCAGTTGCTGAAGCCGGGTGATATCGCGCGCAATCAGCAGGCGATAATTCTTGCCATAGGGCACGATGCGCAGCGACAGGCGGATATGCTCATCGACCGGCGACGACAATTCGACCGCATCGCCTTCGTATTCCCCACCGCGCAGATACCCGGATAAGTCCGGGTGACGGATCAGGTTGCCGATGCGCTGACCGATATCCCGGGGATAGCTCAACCCGAGCAGGCCGGCTGCCGGCGGGTTCCACCATTCGATCTCGTCGTCCTGTGTGAGCACTGCCGTGGCATCCGGGAGCGCCTCGGTCGCCTCCTGGAACCGCTTGAGCATCTTGCGCAACTTGCGCTTGCGCTTGCGATTGCGCTGCTGCAGGCGATAAATCCCCTGGAAAACATCGCCCCAGACGCCAACCGATTCCGGCGGCTGGAAGCGCCGGCCCTCCTCCAGCCAGCGCTGCAGCAGACGCAGATTGCGCAGCTGCCAGGCAAGATAGGCCAACACGACCAGCAGCAGCAACAGCACCAGAACGACCGGCTGTCCCAGCAGCAGGCCAGTACCCAGCGCCGCCACCAGCAGTGCAGCCACCACCCACGCTTCGTCAGCCCAGGGATTGAACAATGCCTATACCTGTGTCGAGAACCGATAACCGGCACCGCGGACCGTCTGGATCAACCGGTCATGACCATGGGCGGACAGGGCCTTGCGCAGGCGCCGGATATGCACGTCCACGGTGCGTTCCTCGACGTAGACGTTACGCCCCCAGACACTGTCGAGCAAGCGGCTGCGGCTGAACACGCGCTCGGGGTGGGTCATGAAGAAATGCAGCAGACGGAACTCAGTCGGCCCCATTTCCAGGGCCTCACCGCCGACGCTGACACGATGCCCGACGGGATCCAGCATCAGTCCCTCGACCTCCAGGATCTGGTCGGCTTCCTCACCGCGGCTGCGGCGCAGCACGGCCTTGATGCGCGCGACCAGTTCGCGCGGCGAGAAGGGTTTGGTGACATAGTCGTCGGCGCCGGCGTCCAGGCCACGGATCTTGTCCTCCTCCTCGCCGCGGGCGGTGAGCATGATGACGGGGATGGCCGCCGAGAGTTCATCCTTCTTGATCCGCCGCGCCAGGTCGATGCCGGTCATATCCGGCAGCATCCAGTCGAGCAGGATCAGATCCGGCTGCTCGTCGGCGATGGCGACCTGGGCCGCGCCGGCGGTTTCGGCTTCCCGGTACTGGAACCCGGCACGCTCCAGCGCGAAGGCCACCATCTCGCGGATGGCAGGCTCGTCTTCAACTATCAGGACCCTGAAATTCATTTACTTGACCATTTCCTGCATTCTCAGGCATTACAACGCAAGAATATTACAGATAAATGACAGCCTGCGCGGTCAGGAGTCATTGGAACCTCACCCCTGTGTCAAGCTGTGGTCACAGAGTTGCGCCACAGTGCACCGTATCCCGGCATCCGCATGCCCTGCCCATGGCACAACAACTCACGATCGGCCGGGTGACCGAAACCTACCCGCCCGAGGTCAATGGTGTGGCCATGGGCCTGTACAGGAGGCCGCCTCCCGCCAGGCGGCACTTTATTCCGCCTGGCGGAGCAATCCCCGCAGCACCATATCGGTGAAACTCACGATGCCGATGACCCGACCGGCCTCGATCACCGGCGCGCGTGACAGATCGAAGCGCTCGAACAGTCTGGCGCAGTAGCGGATGTCCATGGCCGGGTCGACGCTGACCACGGGCTTGGCCATGATTTCGTAGACGTTGACCCGGTCCGGCGAGCGGTCCTTGGCCAGCACATGCCGGGCAATGTCGGAAATGAGCAGCATGCCGTACTCGTCGTTTTCATGGCGCTTGTCCACGAGCAGGGCCTTGGTCTCGACATGCTTCATCTTCTCCAGGGCTTCGGAGATGGTCATCATGCCGTCGACCATGTCGAACTGCTGCTTCATGACATCCCGTACCTGTATCAGCGGCTGCCGGTTCATAGCTTGTCCTCCACGACTGGACTGAGACTGCGGATCTGCTGGGTGACGCCCACGGCGTCCTCCACATCGACCTGAAAGGCAATGCCCTGGCCGGGCTTGCTCTCGAACTCCCCGACCTCGGCGATCTTCTCCAGGATGGGCCGGCTCAGATGTTCCTCGACCAGGAACAGCAGCACATCGCGCTGGGTTTCGAGGCTCAGGCCGAAGAAGGTCCTGGCCTCCTTCAGCCCCTCGCCGCGGGCATTGCTGATGATGGTCGCGCCGGTCGCCCCGGCCTCGCGGGCGGCATCCATGACGGCGTCGGTCCTGTCATCCTCAATCAGTGCAATCAGCAATTTGAAATGCATCGGTCAATTTCCTCTGGATTCGGAGCCGTGGCCCGCGCGCCGGGCAGAATAAACACTGAGTTGTGCATAGCCCATCACGGTCATGATCGGGAACAGACAGGCGAAGGCCACCAGACCGAAGCCGTCCAGCAAGGGGCTGCGGCCAGGTATCGCCTCCGCCAGTCCCAGGCCCAGCGCTGTCACCAACGGCACCGTGACGATCGATGTCGTAACCCCACCGGAGTCGTACGCTATCGGGATGATACTGCGCGGAGCCAGCCAGGTCTGCACAATCAGCAGCAGGTAGGCCGGGATCATGAAATAATGCAGCGGAAGGCCGGTCACCAGCTTCACCGTGCCCACGATCAGGCCGAGCGCCACGCCCAGGGCCACCACCAGGCGTAGCCCCCACAGGCTGATGGTGCCGCCGGAAACATCACGCACCTTCATGGCCACGGCAATCACCGCAGGTTCGGCGATGCTGCTGGTGAATCCCAACGCCACTGCGAAGATGTAAACCCAATAATAATCCTTCCAGTCTACATCTGCAGGCGGGGTCTGCGCACCGAAGATAAAACTCGCATCGGTCAACTGATCCGCCATCAGGGTACCGAGCGGGAACAGTGCCAGTTCCAGGCCTTCGAGGAAGATCACCAGCCCCAGCGCCACATAGACAAATCCCAGCGCCGTGCGCCTGAGATTCGGGAACGGCCGACGTATGGCCAGCCACTGGAATACCACCAGCACCAGGATGATGGGCAGGATATCCAGTAGCGCCACCAGCAACACCCGCAGGCCTGTATTCAGGATCTCGATCATCCCAGTATCCCGTAGACCATGACAAAGATCATCGGCATCACCGATGCAAAGGCCACCAGACCGAAGCCGTCGACCAGGGGATTGCGGCCGGTGATCGACGATGCCAGCCCGACGCCAAGCGCAGCAACCAGCGGCACGGTGATTTCGGAAGTCGTCACGGCGCCGAAATCATAGGCGATGCCCATGATCTCACGCGGCGCGAAGGGCGTGATGGCGACCATCAGCAGATAGGCGGCGGTAATCATGACATGCATCGGCCAGCCGCGGAGTATGCGCAGCACGCCGACAACCAGCGCCACGCCCACGGCCAGGCCCACAGTGATGCGCAACCCCCAGGCATAAGCATAGCGCGCGGCCTCGCTGTCGGTCACCAGCCCCGCCTCGGCGGCAGCTGCACTGGCCTTGCTGGCCACCGCAATCAGCGCCGGTTCCGCCACCGTGGTACCGAATCCCAGGGCAAAGGCGAACAGCAGCAGCCAGGTGACACTGCCCTTGCGTGCGAAGGCATAGGCCATGTTCTCGCCCACCGGGAACAGCCCCAACCGCAGGCCCTGAACGAACAGGGTCAGGCCCACCACCACCAGCAGGCTCCCGAACAGGATCTGTTCCAGTTCCGGAATGGGCTGACGCAGCACCACCAGCTGAAAGAAGGCGATCACGATGAAGATCGGCGCCAGATCGCGCAGGCTGTCGCGCAGGGTTCGGGCGAAGGCCAGCAGGTGTGGTTTCAAGCTCATCCTCGTCGGTTGCGGCGTTCGCGCCGGGCGATGCGGACAGGCCCTATGACGGCCCTACCGGCACGATTGTACCAGACCGGCCCCGGCCCATCCCGGCGCGCCTGCCGCGGCACGCGTCAGCGCCAGTCGGGACCAGGCAGGATTGTCAGTGAAACGGGATGAGTACGTGTTGACTCAGATCAGCAGACGCGGCGGCCACAGCCGATCGGCATGCCAGCGGTCGCAATGTATAATGGCGGCATGAATCCGCCCTCTCCCTCACCCCCGCGCCTCGGCAAGGGGATGATCATCCTGGCCTGGATCCTGGCCCTGGGTCTGCTCACCTGGCTGTTCAACGGCTACCTCGAGCGTCGCCACAACCCCAACCAGCAGGTGATCAGCCGCAGCGGCCCGGACGGCGCCACCGAAATCGTGCTCAGACGCAACGACTACGGCCACTATGTCACCAGCGGCGAGATCAACGGCCAGCCGGTGCGTTTCATGATCGACACCGGCGCCTCGGACGTCGCCATTCCCGCCGACATCGCCGCCCGACTGGGGCTGGAGCGCGGCCGCGCCGTTCGCTACCAGACCGCCAACGGCTTCACCACCGGCTACCTGACCCGCCTCGACGAACTGGCCATCGGCGATCTGGTGGTACGGGACGTGCGCGCCAGCATCAACCCCAGCTACCGCTCCGAGGACATCCTGCTCGGCATGAGCGTGCTCAGGCGCCTGGAGTTTACCCAGCGCGGCGACCGGCTCATACTCAGGCCGTTGCCCCGATAAGCCGGCATCAGCCCGGCATACAGGCAATAGACTGACATTTGCATAATAAAATCAGCACATACACGTGAAGGCCTGTATTTTCAGATCAATTCCGGTATATCTGCCCCGTGGCTGGAATTCACCCAAAGTGCAGTCCAGCCGGAACCTGCTTCTCGTCATCCCCGCCTGCGCGGGGATGACGGTAGCAGAGGATGACGGTAGCAGGTGTAGCAGGTGTAACAGCCGCAATTTATGCAATGATTGGGTATACAAGCGCGGGATACAGCCATGGAATCCTACACCAATCTGCTGAGTGACCTCAGCGGCATCATCTGGGGCCCGGCAATGCTGGTGCTGCTGGTCGGCACAGGTGTGTATCTCACCCTGGGCCTGAAGTTCATGCCCCTGCGCCGGCTCGGCTACGGCCTGCGCATGCTGTGGCAGGGCCGCAGACCGAGTGACGCGCCCGGCGACATCAGCCCCTTCAACGCCCTGATGACGGCGCTGTCGGCCACGGTCGGCACCGGCAACATCGCCGGGGTGGCAACGGCGATCGCCATCGGCGGACCCGGCGCGGTATTCTGGATGTGGGTCACGGCCGTGGTCGGCATGGCCACCAAGTACGGCGAGGCCGTGCTGGCCGTGCGCTATCGCGAAGTGGACCGCCTGGGCCGCCAGCAGGGCGGTCCCATGTACTATATCAAGAACGGCCTGGGCCGGAACTGGCGCTGGCTGGCCTTCCTGTTCGCCCTGTTCGGCACCGTGGCCGCCTTCGGCATCGGCAACACCATCCAGGCCAACTCGGTCGCGCACGCCGTGGAGACCAATTTCGCCGTTCCGCTCTGGGCCACCGGCCTGCTGCTGGCCGGTTTCACCTTCGCCGTGCTGATCGGCGGCATTCGCCGCATCGGCGAGGTGGCCGGCAAACTGGTGCCCTTCATGGCCGCCGCCTACCTGCTGGGCGGGCTGCTCATCATCGGGCTGCAGATCGACCAGGTCCCTGCCGCACTGACAACCATCGTGACCGACGCCTTCACCGGCTCGGCCGCCGCCGGCGGCTTCGCCGGCTCGACCCTGCTGATGGCCATCCGCTTCGGCGTGGCCCGCGGCGTGTTCTCCAACGAGGCCGGGCTCGGCACGGCCCCTATCGCCCATGCCGCGGCCAGGACCAATGACCCGGTGCGCCAGGGTGTGATCGGGATGCTGGGCACCTTCATCGACACCCTGATCATCTGCACCATCACCGCCCTGGTGATCGTGCTCAGCGGCGGCTGGACCGAGGTCGATGCCGCCGGCGTGCAACTCAACGGCGCGGCACTCACTTCCTATGCCTTCGCCGCCGGCCTGCCGCAGATCGGCGAATACATCGTCACCTTCGGCCTGATCCTGTTTGCCTATACCACCCTGCTGGGGTGGAGCTTCTATGGTGAACGCTGCGCCGAGTATCTGTTCGGGCCGGACATCATCGCCGGCTACCGGGCGCTGTGGATCGTCTGCATCCCGCTGGGTGCAGTGGCCGAACTCCGGCCCCTGTGGCTGGCCGCGGATGTGATGAACGGCCTGATGGCGATTCCCAATCTGATCGCCCTGCTGCTGCTCAGTCCGGTGGTCTTCAGGGTGACGCGGGAGTATTTCGAGCGTGAGGCGTGAGGAGTAAGGAGGAACAAAAGCACAGGCGGTACAAGGGCCGCCAGCCCGGGGCCGGAAATACTGCGTTTACCCCGGCCTGCATCCTCCGTCATCCCGGCGCAGGCCGGGATCCAGGGACCGCAGCGGGTGATGGATCCCCGCCTGCGCGGGGATGACGGCGAAGGTGGGAATGTCCGCCGCCATCCGGCTATTCTCCTCACTCCTCACTTCCACAAACTACCGGAGGCAACGAAACCACATGCGCCTGGAAGCCCTCGACCAACAGGTCCACGCCCTGGTGCGGCGGGTATTGGAGGAAGACGTCGGCGGCGGCGATCTCACCGCTGCGCTGATTCCGGAAACCGCTGAGGCCAGGGCCCGCATCATCAGCCGCGAGCCGGCGGTGCTGTGCGGCCGGGACTGGGTCAATGCCGTGTTCGCCGCCGTCGATGACCGTATCCGCATCGACTGGCTGGCCGCCGACGGCGACCGGGTCGAGCCGGACCAGCCCCTGTGCCGGCTGCAGGGCCCGGCACGCGGCCTGCTCACCGGCGAGCGCGCCGCGCTCAATCTGCTGCAGACCCTGAGCGGCACCGCCACCCTGGCCCGGCGCTACGCCGATACGGCGACCGGCCTGCCGGTGCGCCTGCTGGACACCCGCAAGACCCTGCCGGGCCTGCGTCACGCCCAGAAATACGCCGTGCGCTGCGGCGGCTGCCACAACCACCGGCTGGGGCTGTACGACGGCATCCTGATCAAGGAGAACCACATCGCCGCGGCCGGCTCGATTGCCGCGGCGATCGCCCAGGCGCGGCGCCTGCACCACAGCCTGCCCGTCGAGATCGAGGTGGAGAATCTGGATCAGTTGGAAGCGGCCATCACCGCCGGCGCCGATATCGTGCTGCTGGACAACTTCGACCTGGCCAGACTGCGCGCGGCGGTGGAGTTGAACCTGGGGCGGGTGCAACTGGAGGCCTCGGGCGGAGTGAACCTGGAGACGGTACGCGCCATTGCCGAGACCGGCGTGGACCGGATCTCGATCGGCAATCTCACCAAGGACGTACAGGCGGTGGATCTGTCCATGCGGTTCGATTGATTCAAAGCCCGTAGGATGGGTGGAGGCGCCTGCGACGCAACCCATCACTGGCCGCGTCGCGATGGGTTGCGCTGCGCTCCACCCATCCTACAGTCCCAGTGTCTCGCCCCGCTGCGGCAGCCGCACCTTCGCCCCGCGCTCGCGCAGCGCCCCGGCCAGGCATTCCCGCGGGTCATCCTCGCCATGCACCAGAATCACCGGCGGCCGGCCGGCAATCCCCTCATACCATTCCAGCAGTCCGGCCTGATCGGCGTGGGCCGACAGGCCGCCGATGGTGTGGATCTGCGCCCCGACCCGGATGGTCTCGCCCCACAGCCGCACATGGGTCGCGCCGTCGACCAGTCGCCGTCCGAGGGTGCCGCTGGCCTGGAAGCCCACGATGAGCACATGGCTGTCGCTGCGCCAGAGGTTGTGCTTGAAGTGGTGCTTGATGCGCCCGCCCGTGCACATGCCGCTGCCGGCGATGATGATCGCGCCGGAGCGTATCCTGTTGATGGCCATGGACTGGTTGGCCGTACGCGTCATGCGCAGGTTGGGCAGATCGAACAGTCCGTCGTGGCGGGCGTGGCCGGTGCGGGCCTCGGCGTCGTACAGGTCCACGTGCCGGGAATAGACCCGGGTGGCCTCGATGGCCATCGGGCTGTCGAGAAAGATCTGCCAGCGGTCCATGCCCCAGTCGTGGTAATTCATCTGCATGGCATAGAGCAGTTCCTGGGTACGGCCTACGGCGAAGGCCGGCACCATGACGTTGCCGCCGCTGTTCGCGGCGCTGTCGAGCACTTCGGCCATCTCCGTCCAGGTGGCCTCCCAGGAGCGGTGACTGCGATCTCCGTAGGTGGATTCCATGATGATCTGATCGGCCGTCTCCACCCGGGCCGGGTCACGCAGTATGGGAGCGCCGCGATGCCCCAGATCGCCCGTATAGACCAGCCGCCTGCGCGTCCCGTTCGCCTCCAGTTCCAGTTCCACGATGGCCGATCCCAGGATGTGGCCGGCATCGCGCAGCCGCAGATGCACGCCCGGCAGAATGCGCCGGCGCTGGTCGTAGCGCAGTGTACGAAACGCCCGCATCGACGCCTTGGCCTCTTCCAGGGTGTAGATGGGTTCGACCGGCTTCAGCCCCTTGCGCTGGCGCTTGCGATTCTCCCACTGGGCATCCTTTTCGTTGAGGTAGCCCGAATCCTTGAGCATGATCCGGCACAGGTCGCGGGTGGCGGCGTGGGCGTAGACCGGCCCGGTATAGCCGGCCTTGATCAACAGCGGAATGCGGCCGGAGTGGTCCAGATGGGCATGACTGAGGATGACGGCATCGATGGAATCGAGCGGGAACGGGAACTCCTCGCGGTTGCGTTCCTCCTCCTCGCGGCTGCCCTGGAACAGACCGCAGTCCAGCAGCAGCCGGTGGCGGCCCGTCTCCAGCAGCAGGCAGGATCCCGTGACCTCCCCGGCCGCACCGAAGCACTGCACCTGCATGCCTTCTCTCCTATATCAGCGTATTATAGTTAACTAATTTTACTGCCGGCCGCTGATTCCACAGGCGATTCAAGTTTCTCGCCCAGCGACCGATGCTTATCCAAACACAATCATAGAGTTACCAATACTGCTCAGAGCCTGTCATGGAAAGACCACCCAGTGACCCCCACCATAGCCGACTGCAGGAAATCCTGCATCTCCCGCCGCTCCCCGCAGTGGCCTACCAGCTGCTCAGGGAAGTCACCAGCGAGGATGTCGATATCCGGCGCCTGACCGGGCTGATCGAGCAGGATCCCGGCCTGGCCGCCCGCATCGTCGGCATTGCCAACTCGGCCTATTTCGCCCGCCAGCGCGAGATACACCAGGTCGAGGACGCCATCACCCGGGTGCTGGGACTGAACATCGTGCGCGGCCTGGCCATCGGCATCGCACTCAGCAAGCCCTTCGACGTCAGCGCCTGCCCGGAATTCGAAATCAGCCGCTACTGGTACCGGGCCTTCGTCAGCGCCAACCTGGCCAATGCCCTCGGCCCGCACCTGGAACTGGAGACCGATCTGCGCGAATGCCTGTTCCTGGCCGGGCTGGTGCACAACCTGGGGCAGCTGGTCCTGGTGCATGCCTTTCCCAGCCGCATGGCGGACGTGTTCCGCCAGAAGCAGGCCAACCCCGGGGAAAGTCTGCTGACACTGGAGTCCCAGGTGCTGGCCATGACCGAGATGCAGGCCGGCACCCTCATCGGCAAACGCTGGAAACTGCCGCGCTGCGTGACCCATACCATTCAGTACCGCCACGAACCCAACCTGGCCGGCCGCTACGAGTTGGCGGTGCAGACCGTGGCCATCTGTTCCCGTGCGGCCGAGGCGTTGTATGACGACCCCGACCAGGCGCAACTGCAACTCGATGATTTCGGCGATCATCCTTCCGCCCTCACCCAGGAGATGCTGGATGATATAATGCACAAGGCCAGACACAACGATGCCCAGTACCGGGCCCTGGCCGAATCGATCGGCACCCAGGAGCCGCCTGCCTAAGGACCCGCACGATACTTATGGATCCCACTCCCCTCAGCGACGCCTTCACCGAACTCAACCAGCGCTGCATCAAGCTGGTGGGGGATCTGTCGGCCCTGCGCGCCCTGTCCGACCTGGGCCGGCAGGACAGCGGGGACGAGGCCAGCCTGCTGCGCACCGCCATGCGCATCCTGCTGGAGAACAACGACTTCGAACGCTGCTCCCTGTTCCTGCTGGATGGCGACAGCCTCAGCTGCCGGACCGGTCTGGACTGGCGGGAGACGGTGCTGCCCACCGGCACGGCACACCCGACCCCGCATCGATTCCGTCTCGGCGAAGGCATCATCGGCATGGCGGCGGAAACCGGCAACCTGCAGCACTGCCGCAACTGCCGGGAGGAAAGCCGATTCGTCCATCCCGACCCCGAGCAGCGCACCGGCTCCCTGATCTGCATACCGGTCACGGTCGAGGGACGGGTGATCGGTGTGCTCAATGTCTCTCACGGCCAGCAGGACTTCTTCAGCGAGCACCACGAGCGGCTGCTGGAGGTGTTCTCCAACTTCCTCGGCCAACTGATCGCCAACTGGCGCTACACCCACCAGATGGAGACCGAGGTCACCCGGCGCACGCAGGAGTTGCGTACGGCACTGACCGAGGCCGAGGAACTCAAGCGGCGCTACCAGCAGTTGTCCGTGGTCGACGAACTGACCGGCATCCACAACCGGCGTTTCTTCTTTCCCGAGGCCCAGGCCGCGCTGGCCAATGCCGTGCGCCACCGGCGCGAGTTCAGCCTGATGATGGTGGACCTGGACCGCTTCAAGCAGATCAACGACAGCTTCGGCCACGCCATGGGCGACAAGGTGCTGCAGGTCACCGCTGCCCTGCTCAAGGGCCAGACCCGCGAGGGCGACGTCATCGCCCGCTTCGGCGGCGAGGAGTTCGTGCTGGCACTTCCCGATACCGACCTGGACGGCGCCGTCCGCCTGGCCGAGCGCACCCTCCATTCATTGCGCAACCTGGAATTCAACACCGACCGGGGCGCCCTGCGGGTGACCACCTCCATCGGCCTGAGTTGTCTCGGCGGCCGGGAATCCCCGGACCAGAGCGATCTGCTGGAAACCCTGCTGCGTCAGGCCGACCAGGCGCTGTACTGCAGCAAGAGCCAGGGGCGTGACCGGGCCTGCAGCTGGAAGGATGTGCGTTACCGGATGTGAGAAAAAAGAAAAGAGCGCCACGGACTACACGGAAAGCACGGAAAATCCTGCTGCGTTGCCAGGGCGCTGTGCGCCCGGCAACGTGAACAGCATTTACTCTTGTCCGTGTTTTCCGTGTAGTCCGTGGCGCTCTTGATCTGGGAAATCAGCCGGTGCGGCGGCGGGCGAATGCTGCCAGCCCGAGCAGGCCGGAGCCGAACAGCCAGACGGCGGCGGGCAGCGGAACGACCGCGCTGGTATCGACCGAGATATCGACGCCTGCACCCGTCGCCAGTTTGTTGATGAAGGCCTTTTCACCGGCGGTCAGTGTGTCGGCGGTCAGGATGTTCGTCAGACTGAGCCCCACGTGATCGAAGCCATCCCAGCGGGCGCCGGTAAGATCAACGCTCGTGGAGGCCGCCCAGGTATCGTCGTTGCCGGTACGGTCATCAAGGGGACCGGACAGTGTCAGACTGGAGAGCTCCTCGGTCCCGAACATGGGCACTGGATCATCCCAGGCGAATACCCTCAGGGTGGCGTCCACGTCGACGCTGCTGCCGCTGCCTTCCATCCAATAGATGCCTGTCTCGCCCAGATTGATGCCGTCGAGCACGTAGCCGCTCTTGGCGACGACCTGGACGGTACCCGTGCCAGTGACCTGGGTGTTGCTGCCGTCGCTGGCATAGGCATCGAAGTTGACCGGCGTGGCGAAGATGCTGTCACCGGACGCGGAAAGGGTCCCGTACAGCGGATCGACCTGATTCGCATCGTAGAGGAAACACACCGTAGCGCCTTCCAGCACCGTCAGTCCGGTACTGCTGTAGGTGCTGTCGCAATAGGCGGCGTGGGCGAGGGGGGCATTGAAAGCGGCCAACATGACAGCCAGGGCCGCAATTCGAGGGGTATTGCGCATGATCGGGACTCCTCCGGTCTGGGAATGCATTCCCTTGGTCTGATTATTGACCGAAATGGGAGCAAGACTTGGACCAATTCTTTGGCCTAACAAAAACAACCAGTTAGATATCAACCTACAAAACCATGTCAGACAAACCGACATGACAGTCACTGCCGCATGCCGGCAATAACTCAATTTATGCTTTGAATTCATAAAGATAAAAAACACGAACGGAGAATACATCAATCGTAAAGCCAGCCAACAGCTTCAGGGCGACTCACGCCCTTCCCGCTCCCCGATCCTCCCGCCCATGCACCAGCGAATACACCGCCGGCACCAGCGCCAGGGTGAGCAAGGTCGAGGCGGCCAGGCCGCCGAGCACGGCGCGGGCCAGCGGGGCCTGGGCGTCGGCGCCCTCGCCGATGCCGAGCGCCAGTGGCAGTAGGGCCAGGAGGGTGGTCAGGGTGGTCATCAGTACCGGGCGCAGGCGGCGGCGCCCGGCCTCGAGCAGGGCCGCCCGCGTCGCCTGGCCTTCCCGGCGCAGGCGCCCGGCCTGGTCCACCAGCAGGATGGCGTTGTTGACCACGATGCCGGCCAGCATCAGGCAGCCGATGCCCGACTGCAGGTTGAGGGTGGTGTCGGTCAGGAACAGTGTGACCAGCACCCCGACGGCGGCCACCGGCACCGACAGCATCACCACCAGCGGATCGCGCAGGGACTCGTACTGGGACGCCAGCACCATGTACACCAGCAGCAGGGCCAGCAGCAGCGAGGTCATCAGTTCCGAGTAGGCCTGCTGCTGCTCCTCGAAGGTGCCGGCAACGATCAGGTCATAGCCCACCGGCCGCGGGATCTGTGCCAGCCGGTCCTGCACCTCGGCGGCGACCGAGCCCAGGTCGCGGCCGGCCACGTTGGCGCTGACCGTGACCAGGCGCTGCTGGTCCTTGCGTTCGATGGCCACCGGCCCGGTGCCGCTGCGGGTGTCGACCAGGTTGCGCAGCACCACCTGTCCGCCGTCGGGGGTGAGCAGGGTCAGGTCGAGGATCTCGTCCAGCGAACGCTGCTCGGCATCCTGCAACTGCACCAGGATCCGGTAGCTGTTGCCTTCCACCCGGTATTCGCCGGCGCGCGAGCCGGCCACCGCGGTCTCGATCAGTTCGCTGACGTCACGCGGGCTGAGGCCGAGATCGGCGAGCTTGGCCCGGTCGACCCGGACCTCGCGCTGGGGAATGCCGGCCTCGCGACTGATCTGCACATCGGTGATCCCGGTCACATCTTCGATGCGCTCGACTGTCTGGCGCGCCAGCAGGGCGAGAGTGTCGAGGTCATGGCCGCGCACCTCCACGGTGATGCCCTGTTCGGTGCGCAGGATGCGCTCGAGCAGAAACTGACCCTGGGGGGCGCGCACCCGGATGTCCATGCCCGGCACCGCCCCCTCGAGTTCCCGGCGCAGGGCCTCGGCGATCTCGACATTGGAGCGGTCGCGGGCGGCGGCCGGGGTGAGCGACAACCGGATCTCGCCGCTGGGCGTGGCGCGGCCGCGGGTGCCGGTGCCCATCACGCTGACCACCGAGGACACCGTCTCGGGCACGGCCGCGTAGACCCTGGCCTCCATCAGCCGGGTCTGACGGTCGATCAGATCGAGCCGGGTGCCGACCTCCATCTCCCCGGTTACCCGCACCTCGCCCTCGTCGCTGGGCGGCAGGAACTCGCTGCCGATGAAGGGCAGCAGCAGCAGGCTGGCGGCGAACAGCACCAGGGCGGCGAATACCGTCAGCAGACGTCGGTCCAGCACCAAGGACAGGAAGTCGACATAGGCCTGTTCCAGCGTGGCGAAGGCCGCACCGGCGCGCGCGGCCAGCCGCGCGGTCCAGCCTTCGCCCGGCTGTTGCGACGGACGACGCAGCAGCCGGGACGCCAGCATCGGCACCAGGCTCAGCGCCACCAGCAGGGCGCAGAACAGCGCGAACATGATCACGTAGGCGAGTTCCTTGAACAGCGCCCCCGACACCCCCTGCACGAACACCAGCGGCAGGAAGATCACCAGCGTGGTCACCGTACCGGCGATCACCGCCGAGGCCACCTCGCCGGTCCCGTTCACGGCCGCGGTCTCGTTGTCGTCACCCTGTTCCTGGCGCCGGCGGAAGATGTTCTCCAGCACCACCACGGCGCTGTCGACCATCATGCCCACACCCAGCGCCAGGCCGCCCAGGCTCATCAGGTTGAGGGTGAAGCCGCCGAAGTAGAGCAACGCGAAGGTGGCGATGACCGAGATGGGGATGGCCACCGAAATCACCAGGGTGCTGCGCAGATCGCGCAGGAAGAACAGCAGCACCAGCACCGCCAGCGCACCGCCGTAGAGTACCGATCTGGCCACATTGGCGATGGCGCGTTCGATGAAGTTGCCCTGATCGATGACCGGAATGACCTGGATCTGCGGGAAGGAGGCGTTGACCGCCTCGGCCTCGGCCAGCACCCGGCGGGCAACCTCGACCGTGTTGGCCTCGGCCTGCTTGCGGATGGCCAGACGCAGGCCGCGCTCGCCGTTGACCCGCACAATGCGGGTGAGCTTTTCGTAGGTATCGGTGACGGTGGCGACCTCGCCGAGCGTGATCAGGGCACCGTCACGGCGGGCAATCACGGTGGCGCGGATCTCGTCCAGGCTGGTGAACTCGGCCGGGGCGCGCAGCGTGAGTTCGAAGCGCCCGGATTCAATCTGGCCGGCGGGCCGGTCCAGGTTGGCGTCCTCGATGGCATCGATGATGGTGTTCAGGGCCAGGCCCAGGGCATTGATGCGTTCCGGGTCCAGTTCCACCCGCACCTCGCGGTTGAAGCCGCCCCAGGGGTCGACCTGGGCCACGCCCGGGATGCGGGCGAAGCGGTAGCGGATCTGGTTCTCGACGATCTCGGTCAACTCCACCGGATCCAGCGGACTGGAGATGCCCAGAATCACCACCGGGAAGCTGTCGATATCGAACTTGCTCACCCGCGGGCCGATGATCTCGTCCGGCAGTTCACTGATCTCATCCTCGAGCGTGGCCTGCACATCCAGCGCCACGGCGTCGATGTCGGTACCCCAGCCGAAGCTGACCCGCACGCTGCTCTGGCCTTCGTAGGACAGCGAGGTCATCTCCTCCACGCCCGGCACGGTGGCGACGATCTCTTCCACGATCTGGGTCACGCGCCGTTCCATGACAATGGGATCGGCGCCCTCGTACTCGGTGCGGATGGTGACGGTGGGCAGTTCGAGGTTGGGCAGCATGTCGATCAGCAGCCGGCTGAGCGACACCGCGCCCAGCACCACCACGATCAGGGTGACCATGGTGGTGAAGACCGGGCGGTTTACGCTGGCCCGGGCCAGATTCACTTTGCGGATACCCCGCTGTCGTCGGCGACGCGGATGGAGGCACCGTCCTTGAGCAGCTGCTGGCCCAGCACCACGACGCTTCCATTCGGAACCAGACCCTCGACCTGGACCCGGCCGGCTTCGCGGATGCCCGGCTGCACCGGGACCCAGGCCACCGCCTGCCCGTCGGGCGTGACCCGGAACACCCCATCCCCGCCGTCACGCCGGACCAGCGCGGCCTCCGGCACGATGACTGTCTCCCCGACCCGTTCCAGCACCAGGTCGATACGCGCGAACATGCCCGGCTTGAGCCGCTGGCCGGGGTTGTCGATACGCAGTTCCACCCGCGCCTGACGGGCATTGGCCCGGAACACCGGGGCGATGCGCGCGATCTCGCCGCCGAAGGCCTCGCCGGGCCAGGCGTCGGTGTACAGTTCGGCCCGCTGGCCGGATTGCAACCGGGCATAGTCACGCTCGGGCACATGGAACACCGCAATCAGTGGATCCAGTTCCACGATGCGCAGCAGCGGTGCGTTGGCGGCCACCGTCTCGCCCTCGTCCAGGAAACGTTCCGCGACCTGACGCGTGTCGCTGCCGCCGCTCCAGTCGGCCGTGACCCGGGTGTAGCCCAGGCGGATACGCGCCATCTCCAGCGCCGCCTCGGCCCGGGTGATCTGTGCCCGGCTGACCTCCACCTGCGCCTGACGGGCCTGCTGCCCGGCGCGGGCCACGTCCAGTTCCGATTCCGAACCGATGCCGCGCTGACGCAGCTGCTCCAGCCGCTTCAACTCACGCTCGGCCAGCGCGAGCTGGCTGCGTGCCTCGGTCAGGTTGGCCTGCGCCACCGCCAGATCGGCCTCGGCCTGGGCCACCTCCTGCAGGTACTCGGCCGCCTCCAGCCGCGCCACCACCTGGCCGCGGGTGACGCTGTCGGCGAGCCTCACCCCGATATCCTCGATCCGGCCCTCGATCTTGGATGCCACGACGAACTCGGCATTGGCATCCAGACTCCCGGTGAAGGTCCGGCGCAGGGCGATCGGGCCCTGCTCGATCGGGGCCACCTCGACCGGCACCGGTCCCCGCCCGTCGCGCCGGGCCTCGGCAGGCTCATCACCCGGCAGCAAGCGTTGGGTGATCATCACGGCCAGCCAGGCCGCCGCCAGCAGCAGCAGAAGCGGGAATATACGGCGTTTCAGGGACATGGATTCAGGTTTCGGGCGACGGGAAAAAGACAACCAAACAGGGCGCGCTGCAGCGCCGAACGTATGAAAATCATGATGATCAGGATTCCAGGGCTCGCAATGACCGGATCACGACGCAATGACGTTACCATCCTTGCGCATCATGCACCATAGACCGGCGACTTCCCGACAGGTTCAACCGCAGGGAACGTTGATTTCAGGATGAAACCAGAGGCGGGAGGAGACCGGAATCAGCCGGGCATACGGAATTTTGCGGCGCTGATGCCCAGTTCCCTGAGTCTCATGTGAACAGCGCGCGGCGTCACATCCATCGCCCGTGCCACAGCCGTCACATTGCCGTTGTAGCGTTTCAGCGCATCGACGATGAACTCGGACTCGGCCTGCTGCACCGCCCGCTGACGCACCTTCTTCAGACTGTCCATGGCACCCCGAAACGTATAATCCGCTCCGGAACCCGCCACTTCCACCCGCTCGATGACCGGGCCGCGCGAGAACAGGAAGGCACGTTCCAGTCCGTTCTCCAATTCACGCAGGTTGCCCGGCCAGTCGTACTGCATGATGGCGGCCCAGGCGTTGTCATTGAGCGTCTTCGTCGGCATGGCGTGCTTTTCCGACAAGCGGCCCAGGAAATGCTGCACCAGCGGCGGGATGTCATCGATGCGTTCACGCAGCGGCGGCAGACGGATCGGCACCACGTTCAGGCGATGATACAGGTCGCGCCGGAAGTTCCCCAGCTGCACGGCACGATCCAGATCCTGGTTGGACGCCGCAATGATGCGCACATCGGCATGCAGCGTATGCCGGCCGCCGACGCGTTCGAAGCGTCCGTCCTGAAGCACGCGCAGCAATCGCGCCTGCGCGGGAATGGGCAGGCAGTCGATCTCGTCCAGAAACAGGGTTCCGCCATCGGCACGCTCGAAACAGCCATGGTGCACATTGTAGGCATCGGTGAACGCGCCCTTCTCGTGCCCGAACAGGGTGCTTTCGACCAGGTTCTCAGGAATGGCGCCGCAGTTCACCGCCAACAGTTCACGGACGGAGCGCGGACTCATGGCATGGATGGCGCGCGCTATCACCTCTTTGCCCACCCCCGTCTCCCCCGTCACCAGCACTGTCGCACAGGTGGGGGCAACGATCTCGACGGCCTCAAGCGCAGCCCGCATGGCCGCTGATTCAGCCACGATCGACGGCGGCAGGCGCGGTTGCTCGTCCCGACTCGCACTCGGTTCGGGACACCAGGTCTCGCGCAGCCTGGCCTCGATCCGGGATCGCACCTGCGCCGTGTTCGAGCGCGAGACAATGGTCCGGCCCTCGCAGCGGTACTCCTCACCCGGCTTGTCTTGCGCGACCTCCGGATCGATGTAGACACAGACATCGCAGCAGTCATGATTGGTGGCGATGCGTTTGCGCAGCTCCACCTTGGCATAACCAAAATTGCGTGCGGCGATCCCGCCAAAGACACTGGCCGTCATACGGCACAACTCCGGCGCGGAACGCACGCTCTCGCCGAAGGGACAGCGCGTGTTCACGACGCGCACCACGCCCGGTTCGGATGAGGCGCGCGAGAAATTCCCGCCGATCTGATTCTTGAGGTTGATGATCACATCGGCATATTGCTCCGGCCCAATTGCCTGCTGGTAGCCGAGCGTGGTGCGCGCGCTCTCCTCCAGGCAATGACTCGCGGCCAGCCCGACCTGTTCGATGTAGTGATTCATGCCGGCATCCGGATCGGCACAGCCCCGCGCCCCGACCTTCAGGCTCTGGGTGATGAAGGCCTGTAGAAACGACACCGGATTCAGTGGCTTGGTGGAATTGCCTGACATACCCGCCTCCCGCGGTCGATCCGTGTCCCTGCAACTATAGTTCACCGGATCGCCCGGCGCCGGGGACGCAGCCGCATCCCCGGACTGCAGCGGTTGATTCAATGACAGCAGGGACAGCCGGGGCCATGGCGCGGGGACTCGAGCGAACGGGCGGCCTGCTCCCGCCCCTGCGCCATGCGCCCATGCACCGCAGGGGCGGACACCAGGATCCGATGCACGGTTCCGGCGCAGTGCGGACACGGCGGCGGCGGCGCAGCCAGGGAATGGCGGCATTCGAACTGCAACCCGCAGCGGTCACAACAATAGTCGTAAAGGGGCATGATCCATCTTCCTCATCGGTGGTGATACCGGATCAACTCCAGCGTCCCGGCTGCTTGTCCTTGACACCGAACTGACCGGAGGTGACATCGGTGCGGGCGCGGGCCTCGGCCTCCTGGGTGGGTGCGCGCAGACGCCGGGTCTCCACCTCCCAGACCCAACCGCTGACCGTGACATCCTTCGGGATCAGGGGGTGATTCCTGAACGTCTCCACCGTCTTCATGCAGGTCACATCGACATCGTCCATCATGCCGATCCATTTGGCGAATCCGCCCTTGTCGAGCTTGAGTTCGGGCAGAGTGGGATCAAGCGTCAGGTTGTCCGGGTCCACACCCTTGTCACGCAGGGCCGCCTCCAGGTCCTTGGCGTTGGCGGACAGCATTCCACACTGGGTATGCTGGACGATGACGATCTCCCGGGTTCCGAAGAAATTGCAGGTCAGCATCGCCGAGCGGATCGCATCCTCGGTCACGATGCCTCCGGCATTGCGAAAGCAGTGCGCATCACCGCCGCCGACCGGGGTGTCGACCCGTATCCCCAGCGCTTCATCCACGGGCAGGCGCTCGTCCATGCAGGCAAGCACCCACAGACGCCGGTTGTTCGGGCCATCGGGCCCATAGCGCCGGCGCGTGGCCCAGTGATCAAACTGTTCGGTACGTTGGGTCAGTTCGTCCTTCAATGTAGCCATCTCGCACTCCTTAGTGTTGTTGGGCTGAAACGCGGCGGAAGATCCGGCCACGCCCGGCACGGAGTACGCATCATGCGTGCCACCGACAGTCGAGTTAAAAATCAACTCGTTACATCAACACAGAAGGGGCACAGCGAAGCCAGCGGACAGCTGCAGAGGCAGGATAATGAGGAGGATCAAGGAGTTGAGACGACAGAAGGAAAACTTCCCGGCGCGAAGCAATACTTCGCACTGAGGCAGGGGGAAGCCACCCCCTGCTCAGCTGCGTGGTCTAGAAACTGACCTGCCCCCAGACCCAGAACTTCTCGGTGTCCACTCCGAAGCCGTCGGCATCATAGTCGGCGTACTTGATGCCGGCGCTGTAGTGCTTGCCGAAGGATTTCGCCGCCAGCAGGTTCAACTCGGTGCCGTAATCGCCGCCACCGCCCTGCTCGGCCTGGTAGTCGTGGTAGACCGCCAGCAGTTTCGTCCCCATGAGCTTGCCGCCGACCTGGATATAGGTGTCCTCCAGTCCCGCCGCCGGCGTGTTGAGGAATACATCGGCCCAGCCGTTGAAGGCGTGCTTGGTTGCCAGCGGGGTCTCGAAGCCGCTGAAGCTGTCCCCGCCCAGCACCTCATGGCCGATCTTGCCGGTGATGCCGCCGACCGTCGCACCGAGGATGAAATGCATGTACTCGGCATCGATGTTGCTGCTGCCGTCTTCGTAGTCGGACTGTTCGGCATACTCGGCACGGTAGAGCAGCCTGAAGCCGTCCAGATCATAACCGCCATCGACATAGGCACCCAGCGTCTGGCTCGAGGCCGCCCGCGCCGCGGCACCACCGTTGTAGGCGAGGAAATAGCCGTAGGCACCCAGTGTCACCGACTCGAAGCCGGTGTAGCCAAGATTGACGATGTGGTTGTTCATGTCCACATCGGCGCCGAAGATATTCTGCACGTTATCGATATAGGCGTAATTGAAGGTCAGTCCCGGCAGGGCCTGACTGGTCAGGCGCAGTGCGTCGTAGGTCTGTTCCCGCTGACGCCAACCGACATTGCCGACGAAGCGCGCATTGTCCAGGATGATGCGCTGGCGACCGAACTTCGCGGTTGTCTCCGGCAGCAGGCCGCTGTAGCCGAGATATGCCTGGTTGACCTCGGTGCCGTCCGGGTCGCCGATCACCGAATACCCCGCCTTGCCGTTGCCGCCGGGCCCGCTGTTGAAGTCCTCGATCAGCGCCGAGCTGTTCTCCATCTCGACGTAGGCGTCGAAACCCTTGTAGCCGCCGGTGTTGTAGCCCAGGCGCGTGCGCAGGGTCAGGCCGTCGGCCGAGTCCAGGGCATTGTCCTGATCGACCGACTCATAGCGCAGGCGCAGATCGGCCTTGACCTTGCCGCCCGCGAGCGCTTCGGTAAAGGTTTCAGCCGTCGCCGGACCTGCTGCACAGGCGGCCGTGACCAGTGAGGCGACAATGAACCCGGACCCGGAATTGCCGGAAATGGATGTCTGCATGCTTGTTGTGCTCCGTTTGTCCTTATGAATATCTGATTAATCCGTCATTGCGAGGAGCGAAGCGACGTGGCAATCTCTAACCGATTAATTCTGCTGTATGAGATTGCCACGCTACGCTCGCAATGACGGGGTAATCGAATTGATCGGGTTTCCTGTTTAGAAATCGTCAGCCCACTACAGAACCGGCTCACCAGCTCTTGTAGGGCAGAAACTTGCCGCTCATGGTGACCCGCACCCGGTCACCGGCCGGGTTTTCCTCCTTGTCGATATCCATGGAGAAATCGATCGCGCTCATGATGCCGTCGCCGAATTTCTCATGGATCAGTTCCTTGATGGTCTCGCCGTAGACACCGACGATCTCGTACCAGCGATAGATCACCGGATCGGTGGGAACGGCCTGATCCCAGCGCTTGTGCGGATACTGCTGGAGGGCGGTGGACACCACCCCCGGCAGTCCCAGGACATCGATCAGCTTGTCGGCCGCCTCCGCCTTGAGGCTGTTCATGCCCAGGCAGGCGGAGGTCAGAAACACCGGCGCCAGCCCGACCTTCCCGGCCAGATCCTCCCAGCCCATGCCTGATTTGCTTTTGGCCGTCATGATGGCCTCGGTCATTTCCAGCTTGTTCATTGCGTACTCCTGTTGCTCAGTTATCAGTGTTTGTCGCTACAACCGGTTCATCATGCATGGCACCGCTGCATGGCGGCCTGTCGATAGATATCCTGATCAGCCGCCGCAGACACCGGCTCGCGCGTCGGATCGACAATGCGCGGGTACCTGCCAACCTGCGCCTCGGCGCCGGCCGCCGAACCCGAGAGCTCCTTCGAGCGGTTCACCAGGAAATCCACCAGGTGGTTGCGGATCTTGTAGTAATCAGGGTGGTGGATGATGTCGGTGCGGTTGCGCGGCCGATCGATGGAGACCTGCACCGACTCGGCCACCCGGGCCTGCGGGCCGTTGGTCATGAGCAGGATGCGGTCGGCGAGCAGGATGGCCTCGTCGACATCATGGGTGATCATGAACACGGTCTGCTGGGTCTCGTTCCAGATCCGGACCAGTTCCTCCTGGATCATGCCGCGGGTCAGCGCGTCCAGGGCGCCGAAGGGCTCGTCCATCAGCAGCAGCTGCGGCTGGGTGGCGAAGGCGCGGGCAATACTCACCCGCTGGCGCATACCGCCGGAGAGCTGTGAAGGCTTGCGGTGCTCCACCCCCTTGAGCCCGACCAGCTCCAGGAACCGCAGGCTGTGGGCGTTCACCTTCTCCCGGCTCCAGCGCGGCCAGCGTGCACGCACGGCGAAGGTGATGTTGCTCAGTGCGCTGCGCCAGGGCAGCAGGCTGTAGTTCTGGAACACCACCCCGCGCTCCAGGCTGGGGCCGGCCACCTCCCTGCCGTTCATCACCACCACGCCGTCGCTGGCCTCGTCCAGTCCGGCGAGAATATTGAGGATGGTGGACTTGCCGCAGCCGGAATGGCCGATGATGCAGACGAACTCGCCCTTGTCGATGCCGAAGTTGGCATCCTCGAACACGGTCAGGGATTCACCCCTGCCCGGCGCGGGATAGCGCTTGGCAAGGCCCTGGACTTCCACGAAGTGACTGCTCATGTCTGTGCTCCTATTCCTGGTATTCGACCAGACGATTGACGCTGGCCAGTGCTGCATCCAGCAGCATGCCGACGATGCCGATCATCAGGATGGAGAAGATCACGCTGGTCAGGTCGAGATTGTTCCACTCGTTCCACACGTAGTAGCCGATGCCGGTGCCGCCGACGAGCATCTCGGCGGCCACGATCACCAGCCAGGCGATGCCGATGGAGATGCGCATGCCGGTCAGGATGGTGGGCGCTGCGGCCGGCAGGATGACCTGGAAGGCGGTTTTCAAGTGCCCCAGTTCGTGGGTGCGGGCCACGTTGACCCAGTCCTGGCGCACATTGGCCACTCCGAAGGCGGTGTTGATCAGCATCGGCCAGATGGAACAGATGAAGATGACGAAGATCGCCGAGGCCTCGGAGTCCTTGATGATGAACAGGGCCAGCGGCATCCACGCCAGCGGCGAGATGGGCTTGAGCACCTGGATGAAGGGATTCAGCGCCTTCTGCATCAGTGGGGACATCCCCACCAGAAAGCCGATGGGCAGCGCCACCAGCGCGGCCATGAAGAACCCCGTGAGCACCCGGTACAGCGAATACCCGAGCTGGATGCCGATGCCCTTGTCATTGGGCCCGGCGTCGTAGAAGGGATTGCCCAGTTCCTCCATGGCCAGACTGAACACGGCCGAGGGCTGGGGGACGCGCGCCTCCTGCGAGGCGCCGCCCATCAGCTTCTCATATTCGGTCAGCGGCTGGGTGTCGCCGGGCGGGGCATTGAGGCCCTCCCAGATCCCCAGGAACAGGGCCAGCAGCACCACGGAGACGATGGCGGCACGGAACTTCAGCGAATGGATCATCAGCTCCTCCGGATGGCAAAGCTGTTGATGTACTCTTCGGGCCTGGTGTAATCGAACTCCTTGCCCATGATGGTGTAGTTCTCATAGGTCTTCGCCGGCGGCTCGTAGCCGAGCTCCTTCATCACCTTGGCCGTCTCGCCGGCGACATACACCTCCTCGGCGATCTGCTGGTAGTTCACATCACCCTTGATGTAGCCCCAGCGCTTCATCTGGGTCAGGATCCATACGCCCATGGAATGCCAGGGGAAGGGATCGAAGTCGATGCGATCCGGCACGTTCTGCACATTGCCCAGGCCGTCGGCGAAACGTCCCGTCAGCACCTGCTCGATCACCGGCACCGGCTGGTTGAGGTAGTTCTTGGGCGCGATGGCCTCGGCGATCTCCTTGCGGTTCTCCGGCTTGGCCGAGTAGTGGGTGGCGTCGATGATCGAGCGCAGCAGCGCGCCGTAGGTATTGGGGTGGGTTTCGGCGAACTCCTGCGAGCAGGCGAAGGCGCAGCAGGGATGTCCTTCCCAGATATCCTTGGTCAGGGTGTGAATGAAGCCGACCTTCTCCCACACCGCGCGCTGATTGAAGGGATCGGGCGAGAGGTAACCGTCCAGGTTGCCGGCACGCAGGTTGGCCACCATCTCCGGGGGCGGCACCACCCGGATCTGGATGTCGGTGTCCGGGTCCAAACCGTGCTCGGCGACGTAGTAGCGCAGCAGGAAATTGTGCATGGAGTACTCGAACGGCACGCCGAATTTGAAGCCCTTCCACTGCCTGGGATCGCGCTTGTCCTTGTGGTCGTTGTGCAACACGATGGCCTGGCCGTTGATGTTCTCCACCGCCGGCATGATGAAGGGCTTGGCGGTGGAGCCGGCGCCCATGCTCATGGCCAGCGGCATGGGGGTGAGCATGTGGGCAGCGTCGTATTCCATGGACAGGGACTTGTCGCGCGCCACCGCCCAGCCGGCAGTCTTGATCACGCTGACATCCAGGCCGTAGCGCTCATAGAAACCCATCGGATGCGCCATGATGATGGGCGTGGCGCAGGTGATGGGCACGAAGCCGACATCGAGCTTGGTCTTTTCCAGCTTGCCTGTACTCATGGTCTCCTTGATCGCCGCCTTGGCCGCCTCCATGGGGAACACCGAACCGAGCAGTGCCGCTGCCGTGCCCGAGCCCAGCAGCCCCAGGAAGGAACGCCGGCTGATCTCGCTGTGACCGAACACCGAACGCACTACCGCGCTTTCGATGGCGCGGTCCATCACCGCCTCTTCCGAGGCCAGCGTCTCGGTCTGTATCAGCGATTCCGGCGCCGTACCTGCAGCGGCCGCGCCCGCTGCCAGCGGCAGCTGTCCCTCTTCCCGCGTATCGCGATCGGCTGTGCAGCGGCTGCAGGTACAGCCGGCTTCGTGCCTGAGGCTGAGATCGGGATTGAAGGGATCGTTCAGGCTCTTGTAAGTCATGGGTCCAGTCTCCTGTCTGTCACTTGTTGGTGCCGCTATCGAAACCGTTGCACGCCGATGGTGCGTTCATGTCACCGCGTGATGGGAAATTCCCCGAATCTGCGGCGCACACGAACCTGCTTGACACAACACAGAGCAGGGGGCGTGCCAACTCATTCAGAAATCAATAAGACGCTGAAATAGAAATAACTTCCGGATTGACATCAATAATGTGACTGCCGCGATATTTCGTAGCGATACGAAGTTTCGCAGCAGATGCCACGAGGCTTCGTAGTTCTGGCACCGATCTTGGAATGGAAACAGAAAGGCCGTAGGTCGGGTTAGCGCAGCGTAACCCGACAAACACCAAACCCATATCGGATTACGCCCTGCGGGCTGATCCGACCTGCGCAGCTGCCACTGGATTCCCGCCTGCGCGGGAATGACGGTGGCAAGAGAAAGCCCCGTAGGTCGGGTTAGCGGAGCGTAACCCGACAGACATTGAACCAATGTCGGATCAGGCCCCTCCGGGCTGATCCGATCCACGCAACTGGAAACAGAAGATCGTGCATACGCCTACCGAATCGGTACTCGACCACCTGAGCGAAGCGATCCTGGTGATCGACCCCGGGCATGACCGGATTGTGCGCGCCAACTCCCAGACCCATGACCTGCTGGGTTACAGCCAGGAGGAACTCAGCGACCTGCGTCCCAGCCGCCTGTTCATGCCGGATCTGGCCGAGATGATCGCCTTCACCCAGGCAGTGCTGCACCGGGGACACAGCTGGACCAATGAACTGCATGTCCGTACCCGCCACGACGAGCTGGTGCGGCTGGAGATATCCGCCAGCCTGATGCAGGCAACAGATACCGAACTGTTGATCTGTATCCTGCGTGACCATGACCGCCAGGAGCGCCTGCGCCGGGTGAACGAGGCCAATTCCCTGCACCGTGAGGGACTGGAGCGCTGGAAGAGCATCGAACTGGTATTCAGCGAGTTCGAGCGCCAGAACCAGCTCATTCTCAATGCGGCCGGCGAGGGCATCTACGGTGTCGACACCGAGGGGCGGACCACCTTTGCCAACCCGGCAGCCGAACGGATGCTCGGCTGGAAGGCCGAGGACATGATCGGCCGGAACATCCATACCCTGATCCACCACAGCCATGCCGATGGGTGCTGCTATCCTGCACACGAATGCCACATCTTCGCTGCCTTCCGCGACGGCAAGGTCCGGCATGTGGACAACGAGGTGTTCTGGCGCAAGGACGGCAAGGCCATCCCGGTGGAATACACCAGCACCCCCATCATGGAGGAAGGCCGCATTGTCGGCGCAGTGGTGATCTTCCGTGACATCAGCGAGCGCCGCCAGGCCGAGGAACGGCTGCGCGCCGCGCTGGACCAGGTACAGCAACTCAAGCGCAAACTGGAACTGGAAAACGCCTACCTGCAGGAAGAGTACCTGGCTGAGCACAACTACAAGGAGATCGTCGGCCGCAGCCCGGCTATCCACAAGGTAATCCGTCAGATCGAGCTGGTCGCGCCGACGGATGCGGCCGTGCTGATCACGGGTGAGTCCGGCACCGGCAAGGAACTGGTCGCCCGTGCGATCCATGACAGCAGCGACCGGCATGACCGGCCGATGATCCGGGTGAACTGCGCCTCCATTCCCCGGGAATTGTTCGAGAGCGAATTCTTCGGTCACATCAAGGGCGCCTTCACCGGCGCGATGAACGATCGCGCCGGCCGCTTCGAACTGGCCGACGGCGGCACCCTGTTCCTCGACGAGGTCGGCGAGATCCCGCTGGAGTTGCAGGGCAAGCTGCTGCGGGTACTGCAGGAGCAGCAGTTCGAACGCGTGGGCGAATCCGTCACCCGGCGGGTGGACGTGCGCATCATCGCCGCCACCAACCGCGATCTGCAGCGGGAAGTCGCCGAGAAGCGCTTTCGCGAGGATCTCTATTTCCGCCTCAACGTCTTCCCCATCGAGTCCATCGCCCTGCGCCAACGCGCCGAAGACATCCCGCTGCTGGCCGCACACTTCCTCCGGCTTGCCGCCCAGAAATTCGGCAAGCCCGAGGTACAGCTGACCCACGGCGACATCGAACGCCTGCAGGCCTATCACTGGCCCGGCAATATCCGTGAACTGGTCAACGTAATCGAGCGCGCGGTGATTCTTGCCCACGAGGGCCGCCTGCACCTGGACATCAACACCGGTGAGACCGCCGCACAAGCCGCGCCGGCCCGGCCCAACGGCGTCGGCCGCGTCCGCACCCGTGATGAGCTCCGGCAGCAGGAACTGGAGAACATCATCGCCGCCCTGCGCCACTGCAACGGCAAGGTCTTCGGCCGGGGCGGCGCGGCTGAACTGCTGGAGATAAAACCGACCACACTCGCCTCGCGCATCAAGTCCCTGGGCATCAACCGGCACCGATTCGTGGTCCGGCAGGGGTGAGACGGGCTTGCTTCCGGATTGATCAGGGTCAATGCACGCCGCGACCGGCGGTTTACATTACAGACCCATGTCTCGTAAAAATCAGGAATCCGCCCTGTCGCCGGCCCAGGAAGCGCTCGCCCTGGGCATCGCCATCGAGCGGCACAATGCCGCCCACTTTCAGGAGTGGGCCTACCGCTTCCGCGCCTATGACCCTGCCGTAGCGGAATTCCTGTCCGCCCTGGTCGAGGAGGAACAGGAACATGAACGTCAGCTGGCCGCGCTGTATCGCGACAGCTTCGGCGAGAACGCACCGATCCCGGAACGGGAACCCCCGACCGAACTGCGGAAATACATCCCCGGCTTCGCCGCTTTCGGCGAACACTTCCTGATCGCAGAGACCTGGGCCGCCTACAATCTGCTGACCGCGGCCCTCGACATAGAGCGCTTCACCCGCGATTTCTACACCGAACTCCTGGCGCATACCCGGGATCCCGCGCAGGCCGAAATCTACCGGCAACTGGCCGCCTTCGAGGAAGAGCATGAGCGCGCCTTCGAGGAACGCCTGGCCAGGCTGGAACGGGCTCCGACTGCGCCAGCCGACCGCCAGCGTGATGCCAGCAGTAGCAGCGAATAAGCCTGAATTGCCGTCGCAGGACCTGCCTGAAAAACTCCTCTTTCCCTGATCTCCATCAAACAGACCGGACACCAGACCACTGGCAATAGGCAATGGCTGGTCTAACCTTCTAATGGGGTGTCCGTCCACGCGCCCCCTTGTTGACTCATCGCTAAGGAGGCGAAACCATGTCGGTCAGGTTCGAAATCTCGAAAAATGAAAAGGGCGAATATCACTTCAAACTGCTGAACAATGACGGCAAAACCCTGCTGCGCAGCGAGGGATACAATGCCAAATCCGGATGCACCAACGGCATCGAATCCGTACGCAAGAACGCCGGCAATGACAGCCACTACGACGCCAAGACCGCGTCCGACGGGCGGGCCTACTTCAACCTGAAGGCGGCCAACGGCCAGATCATCGGCACCAGCCCCATGTTCGCCGACACTGCCGCACGCGACGCCGCTGTCGCCGCCACAAAAACGGAAGCCGCCGGAGCAGCCGTGGATGACAAAAGCTGAAAGGCCGCCCGCCGGTCAACCGCCGTTCGACGACTGATGGGCATGCCGGGCGGCGATGACAGACACAAAAAGGCCACCGTAAAGGTGGCCTTTTTGTGTCTGGTGCCGGAGAGAGGAATCGAACCCCCGACCTACTGATTACGAATCAGTTGCTCTACCGACTGAGCTACTCCGGCGGCGGCGGCAAGTATAAAAGATGCCGCGCGCGGGGTCCATTTTGGTTTTCAGGGGTTTAGGCTCGGTCACAGGTCGCCGTTGAGCTTGGCGGCCTCTCCTGGCTCCCCCTCACCCTGGCCTTCTCGAGGCTCACGACGGGTCTCCTGACGCCAGCAGTTGAGCCATGGAGATTGCCACGCTGCGCTCGCAATGACGGGACCTTTCAGGCCGCCCAGCCGAGTTCCTTCGCTTTGGCACGGGCCTGGGCGGGGACATCGGTCTGCACGAAGTGCTTGTGCAGGACCTGGACGCCGATCATGTGGTTGATGACGGCGTCGAGCTGCACCTGGGTGGAGGCGCTGGTCTCGGGGTCCTCGTGCTTCTCGAACAGGGCGCGCACGCCGGCCGGATCCAGGATGCCGGCCTGCTCGATGGCCTCGTCGGAGAGGTAGCGGTCGGCCAGGGCCTTCATGGCCGCCCATTTCTTCGGGTCGGTATGCGCGGGCGGCGCCATGAAGGCGAACTTCTCGCGTTCGTACAGGACCTTAGGCAGCAGGCCGCGCATGGCCTCGCGCAGGACGTACTTCTCGGTGCGGCCGCGGATGCGCATGGTCACGGGCAGCCGGGCGGCGTACTCGGCCAGGTGATGATCCAGGAAGGGCGGGCGCGCCTCCATGGAGTTGGCCATGTCCACGCGGTCACCGCCCCAGGTCAGGATCTGGCCTTCGAGCATGGTCTTGATCCAGACGTACTGGGCCTTGTCCAGCGGGTGGCGGCCTTCCAGCATGTCGCCGTCCAGCGCCTCGGCGATGGCCGTGCCGGGCCGATAGCCTTCCACCTCCTTGCGCAGTTTCGGGTGCAGCAAGGGCGCGACATGCTCCGACGCCGACAGCCAGGGCTGCAGGCAGCTGGGGGTGAAGCCGACCAGCTTGTCCAGCGCCGGATCGTCGTACTCGTCCTCGGCCAGCATGGCGCCGGAGAACAGCTTATTGGATTCGGCCAGCATCTGCTGCATGACGGCGCGCTCGGCCTCGGGCAGGGTGTCCAGGCCGTGGCGGAACAGGTCCATACGGAAGGCCGGGTAGCCGCTGAACAGCTCGTCCGAGCCCTCGCCGGTGACCACCACCTTGTAACCGGCCTGGTTCACGTGCCGGCTCATCAGCAGCTTGGCCACGCCCAGGGTGTTGTAGATGGTGCGCTCGGCGTGCCACAGGGTCTCCTCGAAGTTGTCGTAGAGGTGGCCGGCGTTGAGCATCATGATGTCCTGGTCGGCGCCGACCGACTCGGCCATTTCGCGGGCGATGGCGGACTCGTCGTAGTCGGCGTCGTCGAAGCCGATGGTGAAGGCCTTGACCGGCGACTGCTGGGTGGCGGCGGACATGCCCAGGATGGCGCAGGAGTCGATGCCGCCGGACAGATAACAGGCCACGGGCACGTCCGCCTCCAGGCGCAGCTGCACGGCCTCCAGCAGTTCCCGGCGCACGCCTTCGATATATTCATCCTCGTCGTAGTCGTCCTCGAGCTGGGCGCCGCGTTCCTCCATGGTGGGGAAGTCCATGTCCCAGTACTTGAAGTCGCGGATCTTGAACTTGCCGTGGGCGCGCTCGACGATCACCGCGTGCCCGGGCTTGACCTGGTGGATGTTGTCGAAGGCGGTGCTGCCGGGCACCACCGTCTGCATCAGCTGATGGTATACGCCTTTGGCATTGAAGCGGCGCTGCACATCGGGATGGGCGAACAGGACCTTGAGCTCCGAGCCGAACACGAACTGGCCGTTCTGCTCGGTCCAGTACAGCGGCTTTACCCCGAAGCGGTCGCGGATCAGGATCAGGCGGTCGCGCTCCCTGTCATACAGCGAGATGCCGAACTCGCCGCGCAGGTAAGGCAGCATATCCTCCAGGCCCTTCTGCGGATACAGGTGCAGCACCATCTCGGAGTCGCTCTTGGTGCGGAAGCGCGCGCCGCGCGAGGTGAGATCGGCGCGGATGCGCTTGTAGTCGTAGAGCTCGCCGTTCATGGCCAGCATCAGGTTGCCGTCCTCGGAGACGAAGGGCTGTTTGCCGCGGTTTTCGTCCAGGTCGATGATGGTCAGGCGCGCATGGCTGAAGCCCACGCCGCGGTCCTGCATGACGTGATAGCCGAAGCCGTCGGGGCCGCGGTGATACTGGATGGCGGCCATGGCCACCAACTGGTCGGGGTCGATCTGCTTATCCGGATCGGCGTGCATGTAGCCGGCGATTCCACACATAGTCTTGAGACCTTCTTTAAAGAGTTAACCTAATTTTGCATAAAATCGGATGCAGGCTGGATCAGGTGCGCAGCACCGTAACCCAACATGCCGCGGGTTGTCGGGTTACGCTGCGCTAACCCGACCTGCGTGCTTCACTCGTCATTCCGGCCCTGGCCTGCGCCAGGACAGGCTCCAGCCTGAATCCATAAGCAGCGGCGGTTTCTGGATCCCGGCCTGCACCGGGATGACGGAATACTGAGGCATTATGTCGACAGGTCCATCACCTGGTAGATGCGCTGGGTGATGGTGGTCAACAGTGCCATGCGGATATAGACCGCGCCGCGGGCCTGGGCGAAGTACCAGTTGTGCGGTGTGGCGTCCAGGTCGGTGGACAGTTCCTCGCCGCGCGCCAGCGGATGCAGGATGATCGACCCGGGCTTGAGCGGCGAGTTGGCGGTGAGCGCCAGTTCCTCGCCCAGGCGCTCGAAGGTATCGCCGACCCAGGCGATGGAGTTGATGTACACCACGTCCAGCCCGGGCAGTTCGTCGTTGAGCCGCCGCGCCACCCGCAGGCTCAGGCCGGCCTGCTCCAACTCCGCCTTCTGACCATCGTCGAAGGCATCCTCGGTATCGCAGATGATCACGATCTCGCTGATGGCCTGCGGAAACAGCGACAGGAACAGCAGCAGGCTGCGCACGGTGCGCATGCGGGCAGGCACGCCGATGATGCCGATGCGGATCCTGTCGGCCTCGGCGACCTGCGCATCCAGCAACTCCGGGCGCCATTTGAAAATCGCATAAACATCGGCCAGGGCCTGGGTGGGATGCTCGTCGATGCCGTTGCCGGCATTGATGATGGGGATGCGCAGGGATTCCAGCATCTCGTAGACAGCGGTATCGCTGCTGTCGCGCAGTACCACCAGGTCGCCGTAGTTGTTGAACATCTCGGCCACGTCGGCCAGCGACTCGCCCTTGGCGATGCCGGTACTGGCCGGATCGGTGATGGACATGATATCGCCGCCCAGGCGATGCCAGGCCGATTCGAACGACAGCCGGGTGCGGGTGCTGGGCTCGTAGAAGGCGCTGATCAGGATCTTGCCGGCCAGCGGCGGCTGCATCAGGTGCGGCGTGGTTTCGTACATGGCGGCCATGCGACACAGCTGGGCCACGGTGCGGCGGTCGAACTGACGGGCGGAGACCACATGCCGGTTGGCCAGATCCACCAGCGGCTCGGGGTCTTCCTGCACATGTTCGACCAGGGCCAGGGGACGCTCGTTGCCGCGGGTGCCGTCCTTGGGTTGAACCGGCTCGCGCAGCAGCGCTTCGTACTCGTTCACCAGAGATTACCTCGCTTCCAGTCGCGAATCAGCATAACCAGCAGCGCCACCGGCGCGATGGCGGTGATCACCAGGGCGATGCTGACCAGTATGGATAAAAAATCCTGGCTTGCCATCATGCAGTCTGCTCCTCGCCGGGGTGGGCCTCGCACAGCCTATCCCAGTCGTAGTCCTGCGGCCAGAGCCAGGTACTGACCAGCACCAGCGCCATGGACACGGCCGCACCGGTCAGGGCGGCCACGTAGAAACCGATCATGTGATAGGCAATGATACCGGCAATACTGCCCAGGGCCATGCCCAGCACTGCACCGACGGTGTTGGTGCGTTTCCAGAACAGGCCGGCGGCGATGGGCCAGATGGTGCTGGCCACGAAGGCGCCGGTGAAGTGCAGCACCTGCGCCAGGGTACCGAGCTGCAGGGCACTGACGATCCAGGTGAGGATCCCCAGGCCCAGGATGGTCCAGCGGGTGGCGCTGCGCAGTTCACCCGGCGCGGCCTTCGGCCGCAGGTGACGGCGGTAGATGTCCTCCACCAGCAGGATGCTGGTCGCCGCCAGCAGCGAGTCCAGGCTGGAGGACAGGGCCGAGAACACCATGATCAGCACCAGCACGGCGCCGGTCACGCCCAGGATCTCGCTGGAGACCAGCGGGCCGACCATGTCGGCGGCCGGCACGTTCACGTCCATGGCGGGCGCGGCCAGGGCAATGAAGCCGGCAACGATCGGGATGGGCGCCCAGAAGATGCCGGCGGTGAAATAGGCCTTGAAGCCGACGTCCTCGCGAAAGGCGAAGGCCCGGCTCCACCAGACATTGGAGTGGAAGATCTCGCCCACGCCGAACAGCAGGTTGTTGAACAGGAACATGATCGCCGCCGGCATCAGCAGATTGAGCAGTTCCGGCCGCTCGCGGGTCACGCTTTCATGGATCTGGTCGAAGCCGATCTTGTCGATGGCGAGATAGGCGATGACGACCAGCCCGGTCAGGATCAGGATGGCCTGGATGAAATCGGTGCCGATGACGGCGCGGAAACCGCCCAGCAGGGTGTAGCCGACGCAGATCACCAGGATCACCGACATGCCGTAGATATACTCGATGCCGGTCAGGGCGTTGATCAGCTTGCCGCCGGCCATACCCATGCTGACCAGCCAGCCCAGGCCGTAGACCAGCGAGATCACCAGGAACACATACCAGGCGGTGCGCCCGTAGCGCAGCCGCACGAAGTCGCCGCTGGTGTAGCCGAACGGCATCAGCCGGCGGATGCGCCGCGCCAGGGGCGCGAACAGCAGCAGCCCGACCGAGCCCAGCGAGTAGCCCAGCATGCCCCATACGCCCATGCGGTAGGCCAGTTCGGGCGCGGTCATGGTAGTGTTGCTGGTCACCCAGGTGGCCATGGCGGTGGCGGTGCCCAGCGCAATGCCGACCTTGCGCCCGGCCAGCACGTACTCGTCCAGTTCCTGCGCCTTGCGGCCCCAGAACCAGCCGAGAAACACCCAGATCACGCTGAAGATGGCCAGGATGGTCCAGCCGATGGTCGGATCCAGAATGGCGCTGTTGACGCTATTCATCGGTCACCACTTCCCTGATTTCGTCAATGATCTCATGGGTGGTCATGACCCGGGCATAGCGGTCCTTCATGGTGGTGATGGTGGCCTGCTGCAGTTCCGGCGTGACGGTGGCGCAGGCATCCTCCACCAGGGTGACGTAGAAGCCGAGATCGCAGGCGTCACGGATGGCGGTGGAGACGCACTCGTTGCTGTACACACCCACCACCACCAGGCCGGTGATGCCCAGGTTGCGCAGGATATATTCGATGTTGGTGGAGTTGAACACGCCGCTGGCGGTCTTGTTGATCACGATCTCGTCACCGCAGGGGGCCACCAGTTCGATGAACTCGGCCTCCTTGGAACCCGGCGCGGCATGCAGCCCCAGACGCTTGTGGCCCGGACCGCGGTCACGGCCGTTCTGGGTCAGCGACTGGATGCGGGTATGGATCACTTCGAGACGGTTGTCGCGGAAGGCATCCTGCAGCCGGCGCACGTTGGGCAGCACCACGTGTTCCAGGCGGTCGAAATAGTACTCCTGCGCGGCGATCGGCACGCCGGAGCGTTCGGCGTCGGCGAACACGCCATGGCCGCGGGCGGCATCCAGGTACTGCAGATCGATGCACAGCAGCGCGGTGTTGTGCCGCTCGAGGGATTTCTGCAGCGCCGGAACATCGGTGATGGATTCGCGGTAGGTCTCCCGCAGCGGATCGACATCGGTGAACTGTTCGATCTGTTGTGCTTCCCGTTTGTTGTCTTCCATAGCCATTTCGCTTCTTCGGCAGTTGTTCGGCGGCCGGCAGGCAGATGCAGGTTGGGTCAGGTGCGCAGCACCGTAACCCAACATGCCACAGCTGTCGGGTTACGCTACGCCAACCCGACCTACGTGTCAGGCAGTCCTCATGATTCGGCCGCCAGCCGGTGCAGCACCTGCAGCGCCAGATTGGCGCCGCGCTGGATATCCTCCCAGTCGGTCCATTCGGCCGGGGAGTGACTGCGCCCTTCCTTGCTGGGGACGAAGATCATACCGGCGCGGGTCAGTCTGGCCAGCATCTGGGTATCGTGCGCCGCACCGCTGGGCATGCGCAATGTCTCCATGCCCAGTTGATCGGCGGTCTCGGCGATGGTCTCGATCAGGCCCTTGTCGCAGTGCACCGGCTCCAGTTCGCTCAGCACCTCGAACTCGAACATCAGATCGCGGCGGCGGGCGATGGTGGACAGGGTGCGACGGCAGGCATCATTGAGCTGCGACAGCACCTGGGGATCGGTATCGCGCACCTCGAGCGAAAACTCCACCGTGCCCGGCACCACATTGGCCGCGCCGGGGAACAACTGGGCCCGGCCGATGGTGGCGACACTGGCCGGACTGCCGTGCTCCTCCAGGATGCGGTTGATCTCCATGGCGAACTCGGCCAGGCCCTGGAAGGCATCGCGGCGCATGGTCATGGGCGTGGTGCCGGCGTGGTTAGCGGCGCCGATCAGGCGCACGTCCCACTTGAACAGCCCGGCGATGCCGTCGACCACGCCGATGCCGACGCCGTGGCGGTCCAGCACCGGACCCTGCTCGATGTGCAGTTCCACAAAGGCATGCAGGGTCTCCGGCCGGCGCGCGGCGCGCAGGGCATCCATGGCGTTCATGCCGCGGGCCTGCATGGCCTCGACAATGCTGGTGTTGTCGAGGTCGCGGGCCTGATGGATCTTCTCCGGGGTGAGGAAACCGCACAGGGCCTGGGAGCCGAACATGCCGCCGAAGCGGCCCTCCTCGTCGGTGAAGGAGACCGCTTCCAGGGGAAAGCGCAGGGGGATGTCGTGATCCTTGAAGCAGCGCACGCATTCCAGTGCGACCAGCACGCCCAGGACGCCATCCAGGTGCCCGGCACCGGGCACGGTGTCGGCATGCGAGCCCATCATCACGCTCGGGCGTTTGCCGTCCCAGCCCAGGCGGGCGTGAACATTGGCCGCGCCGTCGACGAACAGTTCCAGACCGGCCGCCTCGATGCGCCCGGCCAGCCACTCGCGGCCGGCCATGTCGCCGTCGCTGAAGGCCATGCGGTACAGGCCCATGTCCTCGCGCCGGCCGATCTGGGACAGGGCCTCGATGTCGGCCTGCAGGCGGGGGAAATCGATTTCAAAGGGTGCTGACATAAACGGATCCTTGTCCGGCTCAGTCGTCGCGCGCGCCGCGCGTGATCAGGATGACAGTGGCCACGAACACCACCAGCCCGACGGCGAAGAAACCCAGGGCGCGGGACAACGGGTGATGGCGTACCTCGACCGTCACCGCCTCGCTCCAGGCCGAGGGACCGGGCTCGACCACCCGGACCCGGTAACTATAGTCACCGTCGGGCAGACCGCTCAGCTGGGTGGCCGTGTCGGGTCCCCGGTAGCGGGTGCGGGTCTCGGTGAACCCCTGCGCCGCGGACTGCTGGAGTTCGTAGACCGCCCCTTCTGCGCCGCCCTGCCAGCTGAGCCGGAAGTCGCCGGCCGTGGCCAGAGACTGGCTGGTTTCGAGCACGGGCGGAGCCGCCCGAACCGGCAGGACAGCGAACAGCAACAGCAGGCCCGTCAGTCCCAGCGACCGCAGGGCGCGGGGGTCGCGGATTTTGTTCAGTCTGGATAAAGGCATCTGATTCTGGCTCCGCAGCTTGTCTGTGCGCGGCTCCGAACAGTCGATATTATTGCACAAAACTATTTATTCGCAAAACAACATCAATGAGTTACCGGATAGAACGTAGGATGGGTGAAGCAAAGCGCAACCCATCGCAGCGGTTGGCGCAATGATAGGTTACGGCATGCGCCTTCCCCCATCCGACCCGGATGAAACAAGGTAATAGAAGAGCGGCTCAGTCGCCGTTGCGGACCCGGATGATGATATCGACGCCGTCGGTGACCGTCCCCGGGGGCGGGGCCGGCAGGCGCGTCAGGCTGCATTCACGGGGATCGATGTCGGTCAGGCTGCCGGTATCGACATTGTAGAAGTGGTAGTGAGGTTCGGTGTTGGGATCGTAGAAAACCCGGCTGGGATCGACGATGACCTCCCGTACCAGCCCCTTGCTCGCGAACAGGCCGAGGGTGTTGTAGACGGTGGCCTTGGAGACGCGGGCGGTATCCTGGTTGACCATCCGCAGCACATCATCGGCCGACAGGTGCTGGTCCCGTGCGAACAGGACGCGCGCGATCTGCACCCGCTGCTGGGTGGGCTGGATATCATGCTGCGTCAGCAGGCCCATGACCTGCCTGGCATCCAGCGGCTTGTGGACGGTTGTTTCCATGACTACGGATTATAACGCCAACTTTTAGAACAAGTCTATATCCAGCCCCTGAAACATAGCCTGGCCGGACCCGATTTACCCAATTTTTTCAGGGTCATAGTCGACCGGCGGCAGAATCGGCTCGCCTCCGAGCAGCAGATCCCCGAGCAGTCGGGCCGAGGCCGGCCCCATGACCACCCCGTTGCGGAAATGCCCGGTGTTTATATAGAGGTTGCGCAGCACCGGATGGCGGCCGATGGCCGGAATACCGTGCGGCGAGCCCGGCCGCAGCCCGGCCCAGTGGTGTTCCACCGGCGCCCGGGCCAGGTCCGGCACCAGCGCGGTGGCAAACCGCAGCAACTCATCCTCGGCCTCGGGGGTGGTGGTCTTGTCGAACCCCGTGTACTCCAGGGTACTGCCGGCCAGGATGCGGCCGTCGCGACGGGGGATCAGGTAGTGGCCGGAGGCGAGCACCATGTGCCGCAACTGCCCCGGTTCGGCCCGCAGCAGCAGCATCTGGCCGCGCACCGGCTCGATCGGCAGGCTCCAGCCGGTCGCGGCCAGCAGCCGACCGGTCCAGGCTCCGCCGGCGACCACCAGGACCTGCACCGGGATCTCGCCCCCGGTCGTGGCCACCGCCGTGACCCGCCCGCCGCTCTCGTCGCACACACAGGCGGTGACCTCGCAGTGTTCACGCACCGGCACTTCCAGGGCGGAGAGCGCGCCGCGCAGCGCCTTGACCAGCCGCGGATTGCGCACCTGGGAGACGAACGGCAGCCACAGGCCCGCGCCGGTATCGGCGGCCAGGGCCGGCTCCAGGGCATGCACCCCGGCCGGGTCCAGCGCGCAGACCTCGCGCCGGAACCGTGCCGCCCAATCCTGCGCCTCCGGCTGCTGGTCCGGATCCAGGACCAGCATGCCGCTGGGTTCCAGTTCCGGGTCGATCCCGCTCAGTTCCCGGATATCGCCGATCCAGTCCGGGTAGTGGTCCTGGCTCCAGCAGGCCAGGGCATTCACCGGGTCGGGATAGCGCCAGGGGTAGAGCGGCGACAGGATGCCGCCGCCGGCCCAGGAGGATTCCTGGCCCACATCGCCGCGCTCCAGCAGGCTGACCTCGCAGCCGGCCCGCCGCAGCACATAGGCGGTGAACATACCGATGATGCCCCCGCCGATGATGGTGACCGGCTCTGATGTGTGTGTCTGTGTATTCATCAACCTCGCCAACAGCGGGCGCCGGCGAACCCCGAGCCCAGCACCGGCCCGTCCTGATCCAGCGCGAAGGCCCCGCAGGGATCTCCGGCCTGGGCCCCATTGCGCCGCGGCCGCGCGATCGCCCGGTAGCCGGCCGGACCGCGGGCGTGCAACTCCAGCCGGTAATGCCCCGCCAGAGACTGCGCCGTTCCCCAGCCCAACTCGGCCAGGGTCGCATAGTCGGTGTCCTGGGCCCGCCACTGTTCCTGCTGCAGCTGGATGCGCAGCAGGGTGGTGATCGCATCCTGCCGCCGCACCCGCTGGAAGTGCTCGACGAAGCCCGGCCAGGCCAGGGTTGTCAGCAGCGCCACGATCACCAGCACGACCATGAGTTCCAACAGGGTCAGGCCCGAATGCCGCCTGCCCGGGCCGGGTTTCACCAACCCGTCATCCCCGCGCAGGCGGAGATCCAGTACCTTTGGCATCGGCGGCCTGCTGGATTCCGGCCTGCGCGGGAATGACGTCCTCGGGACCAGCCTCATCCGGGGCAGGCCCCGTCTGCGTATCACGTTCATATCGCCTCCTTGCGTAATCCCTCGCTGACAGAATCCGTTGTCAGCGGCTGGCAGGCACGCGCCCGCCATCCCCCTATACTAACACCCGCACACCTTGGAGACAGGATCATGGACGATCACGACCAACGGGGTGTCACCCTGATCGAGGTATTGCTCGCGCTCGCCCTGCTGGTGCTGCTGATCACCCAGGCCGCGCCCGCCCTGGGCCAGTGGCTGGAACGTCAGCGCCTGCACAGCGTCGCGCGGGCACTGGCCGCCGACCTGCAGCAGGCCCGCCAGGAGGCGATCACCCGGGGCGGCAACCAGCCGGTATACCTGCACTTCCGCGCCGGCGGCAGCTGGTGCTATGGCCTGTCGCGCCAACCCGACTGCGACTGCAGACAGACGGACGCCAGCCACCCCGAGGCCTGCCTGTTCACCCGCCGCAACGTGCAGCGACTCGTGCGCCGCGACGCCGGCCCCTGGCCCGGCATAACATTGAAGCGTGCCGCCTTCACCCTGGGGGCATCATTGCGCTTCGACCCGCTGCGCGGGCTGGCCAGCGCCGGCCGGCTGGAACTGGAAAACCGTTACGGGCAGCAGCTGCAGGTGCGTGTCAGCCCGCTCGGACGCATCCGCCTCTGCCGTCCCGGGGCGCAGGGGGCATGGGGGGTCGCGCCATGCTAGCCCGCATTTTTCACCGTCCTTCTACTGCGACGAACGGCGGTGAGAAATGCGGGCTGAACCAGCGCGGCTTCACCCTGACCGAACTGCTGATCGGCAGCACCCTGGGCCTGATCGTACTGGCCGGCGCCCTGCGGCTGTATCAGGGCAACGCCCTGGCCACCGCCGCCAGCCTGCGGCTCACCCGGCTCAACTACGAGGCGAGGGAACTGCTCGGCCACATGGCCGTGGACGCCCGACGCAGCGGCTACTGGGCCGGCACCCCGGGGCTGGATGCGCCCGCCGACAATCCCTTCATGCGGACGCCGCACAACCTCCGGACCGGCCGGCATCCCGGCGAACCGTCCGCCTCCTGCCTGCTCTACAGCTATGACCTGAATGCCGACCGCGAGGTCGGGATCGGCTCGCTCACTGCCGTCGGACCGCATACCAACCGGGCGAACATGGAACTGTTCGGCTTCCGCCTCAGCCGCGGCCGGCTGCAGCAGCGCCAGGGCGGGCGCCACCACGGCTGCGATGCCGGACGCTGGCAGAACCTGACCGGCAGCGACACCCGGGTCACCCGGCTGGAATTCCGGCTGCACCGCGATTGCCTGAACCTGCAGCGGCTGGGACAGGCCTGCCGGCGCGGCGAGCCGGCACAACTGCTGCGCCGCCTCGACATCCGGCTGGCGGCAGAAAGCCGCAGCGACCCGGACGTCAGCGTCACCCTGCAAACCCGCGTGCGGCTGGCCAACGACCGGCTGCTGCGGCAGTGGTGAAAGCATGCGGATACGACGCACCCAGACCGGCCTCGCCACCCTGACCACCGTGCTGATGCTGATTGCCGGGGTGTCCGCCCTGAGCCTGACCATTGCCCGCACCACCCATACGGAACAGCGTCTGGCGAACAAGCAGGCCGATTTCACCCGGGTCCGGTTCGCCGCCGAGGCCGGGCTGGAATTCGCCATTACCGAACTGCGGCGCAATCCCCTCAGCTGGCTGACAGTCGCCCCCGATCGGGAAGTCGCCGTGCCGGCCGCCACGCCGCCGCCCGTGCGCACCGCCAGCGGCGACCGCTTCGGGCTCAACATCCGCTACGAACGCCACCCGCTGCGGCCGAAATACCTGCGCATCCACGTCGACACCCAGGCCACCCTGGCCCCGGACATCACCGGCATCGTGCAGCAGGCCGTGCGGCCCTACACGGTCCTCACCGAAACCGCCGAACAGGCCCCGCCGCTGATCCTGGCCGGCTGCCTGTCCCAGCCTCACGGGCCGGCCGATCTCTATCCCCGCAATGCCGACCGGCACAATGCCAGCACCGCCGCCTGGACCGCATCCTCCCTCGCCTGCCTGCACACGACCGGCCTGGATCTGCACCGCGGCACCCTCGCCGCCCTGGCCACAGGCCAGCCCGACCTGTGGCCGGCCCTGCTGTCGGTCAGCCGCGCCCGGTTCCGGCAGCTGGCCGACGATCACCGCAACCGGCTGCCGGAGGCCCGGCGCCGCTACTGGTGGGCCCGGCCCGGCGACCTGCGCCACGGTCGCTGGCACCGCAGTCTCGGCACACCGGACCAACCCGTGGTCCTGGTCTTTCCCGCCGGTCTCGGCTGTCCCGCATTCCAGACCGGCGTGCGCATCCACGGCTTCGTGTACATCGACGCCGACTGCGGCGCCGCGCCGGCCTGGGACAGCCTGCGCATCTACGGCAGCCTGGCCGTCAACGGTGATCTCAAGCGCCTGTCCGGCTTCACCCGACTAGCGCACATCGAGCAGGCCAGCGGCCACCCCTCCGAACTCCGGCTGCCCATCTACGAGGTTGCCCGCATCCCGGGCAGCTGGCGCGACTTCTGACCATGCGGACACGGAAAAAACAGTCCGGAATCAGCCTGATGGAGGCCCTGATCACCCTGGTCATCCTGGGCATCGGCCTGGCCGGGGCGGCGAAGTTCCAGGCCTTCGCCCTGAGCGGCAACCGCGAGGTCAAGAACCGGGCCGAGGCGGTCAACCTGCTGCGCGAACAGGCCGCCCGCCTGCGCCATTTCGCCACCCTGCAGCAATATCAGGCACTTCCGGCCCGCGGCAGCCGCCAGCATCCCGGGACCCTCACCACCTATCACCTCGACTGGCAACTCACCCCCGCGCCCAACGGCGACTGGAAACGGCTGACGCTCCGGGTCCACTGGCCGACCGCCACCGGCCCCCGCCGGGAGGCCATCCAGACCCTGATCGCCGGCCACGAGCCCGCCCGCAGCGGCTGGCGTCTGAAGTAAATCCTTAAACTTCCTGCTTTTCCCTGCCGCTACCCTTCACTGCCCGCAGCAGCCCGGATTCGACCCTGAATCCGACCGCTCATCGGCCATTGGCGGCCACTCGTCGCCAGAATACTGACACTTGCACGCCGGACAGGTATGACTGGACCCATGAAAAGCGCACACGGATTCACCCTGATCGAACTGATGATCACCCTGGCACTGGCGGCCATCATCCTGACGCTGGGCGTACCCAGCTTCACCGAGACCATTCGCACCAACCGCGTCGCCACCCAGGTCAACGAACTGGTCACGGCCCTGAACCTGGCCCGCAGCGAGGCGATCAAGCGCGCCACGGCGGTGACCGTCTGCGCCAGCGCCGACCAGGCGACCTGCTCCGGCAGCAACGACTGGCGCACCGGCTGGATCGTGGTCACCGACGACAACACCAGCGGCTCGCCCAGCGAGAATACCGTGGTACGGGTCTGGGGCGCCCTCAAGGGGGTGGCCAACGACGACTGGGGCGCCGATTACGTGCGCTATCAGAGCACGGGCATCACCAATGTCAGCACTAAGCTGACCCACAAGATCGTGGGCTGCTCGGGCAACCAGGCCCGCGAGATCGAGATCAATGCCGCCGGCCGCATCGATGTCACAGAGATGAGTTGTTGAACCCATGAACAAGGCACGCATCCACAACACGACGCATCGCATGGCCCGCGGCTTCACGCTGCTCGAGGTGCTGATCGCGGTGCTGGTCCTGTCCATCGGCCTGCTGGGCCTGGCCGCGCTGCAGGCGACAGGCATGAAGAACAACCACAGCGCCCACATCCAGTCGCAGGCCACCATCCTGGCCTACGACATCCTGGACCGCATGCGCGCCAACCGCGACGCGGCCCAGAACAACGATTACGACCTGGCCCTCAATGCCAGCGCGCCGAGCGGAAGCACCATCGCCGAGACCGATCTGGCCCAGTGGCGGGCCCAGCTGGCCGCCTACCTGCCCTCCGGCACCGGTTCGGTCAACGTCAACGGCGACATGGCCACTGTCATCGTCCAGTGGGACGACACCCGCACCGAGGATGGCTCGGCAACCCAGCAACTTCAGTTTCAGAGCGAAATATGATGCACGCCAGACACACCTCCATACCGGGCCGTGAAGCCGGCATCACCATGATCGAGATCATGGTCGCGCTGACCGTGAGCCTGATCCTGGCCGCCGGGGTCATGCAGATCTTCATCAGCAGCAAGTCGACCTATCACATGCAGACCGAATCGGCGCGGCTGCAGGAAAACGGCCGCTTCGCCGCGGAGTTCATGGCCCGCGACATCCGCATGGCCGGCTATACCGGCTGCGCCTCCCGCCCAAACGACGAAACGACGCCCAGCGATCGTGTCACCAACACCCTGAACAGTTCGAACCAGCTCGCCTACAACTTCACTGTCGGCATCGAGGGCTTCAACGACGTCAGTAGCGCCCCGACCTACCTTTCCGCCGCCGGCATCACCCCGGTCTCCGGCAGCGACGTGGTCATTGTGCGACGCAGCAGCGACGCCGGTGTCCGCGTATCGCAGAACAACAACGGTGGGCAAGTGTTCGTCGAACACAAATCCACCCAGAGCGGCGCATGCAGCGGCGGATCGGATATGCTCAGCGGCCTGTGTGTCAATGATATTGTCATGGTGTCCGATTGCCAGAAGTCGCGTATTTTTCAAATCACTCCCACGATCACTGCCACCGGCAACGAACTTAATCTCACGCATGTCTCTTCCGGCTCACCCGGCAATGCCATCGCTTCCTGGGGAGGCGCCAGCGCACCGGAGGAGGAGCAGTTCGGCCCCGGCTCGGAGATCATCAAGATCGTGACCTACGCCTACTACATCGCCAACAACGCCGACGGCATCCCCTCCCTGTACCGCACCGAGGGCACCGCCGCCACGACTCTGGAACTGATCGAGGGCGTGGAGGACATGCAGGTGGAATACGGCGAGGACACCATCGGCGAAATCGACGGGGTGGCCGACGTCTACCGCACGGCCAACGCCGTGGTCGACTGGGAGCGGGTGGTCAGTGTCCGGCTCTATCTCATGCTGCGCAGCGACAGCCCCAACGTGACCGACGGCGCCCAGCCGGTGCTGTTCAACAACACGACCGTCACGCCTGCGGCCAGCGACCGCTATCTGCGGCGGGTACTGACCAAGACCATTGCGCTGAGAAACAGGACCAGCTGAACGCGGAGTTGGCGAGGACAACACCATGGATACACGCAAGACCGGACATCACCGCATGACACCCGCCATCGGCCGCCGCCAGCAGGGGGCGATCCTCGCGGTCAGCCTCATCATGCTGCTGGTGATGACGCTGATCGGCGTCACCGCCATGCAGAACACCATCATGGAACAGCGCATGGCGGGCAACACCCGGGACATCAACCTCGCCTTCCAGGCCGCGGAGGCCGCCCTGCGCGAGGGCGAGGTGGCGCTCGAGGCGGCTTCCCTGCCGGACTTCGACGGCACCACCGACGGCTATTACAAGGCCGAGGACATCGCCATCGGCAACCCGCAGGTATGGGAGGCCCCCGGTACCGTCTGGATCACCTACCCGGACAGCCTGGACGGCGTTCCCACCCCGCCCGAGTATGTCCTCGAGGAACTGATGCCGGTCAAGCAGGCCGGCGGCAGCCTGGCCGCCGACGAACCGCTGCCCGAGGTGAGCATGTACCGGGTCACCTCCCGGGCCAGCGGCTCCAGCAGCGACACCCAGATCATGCTGCAGACAACCTACAAGCGCTGAGTCGCCAGTCAGCAGAAGACCGAGGACAGACCTATGAAAACTCATCGTCGTCACCATCAACCGGTTGCCGCAATGGCAATTGCCTGGCTTGGCCTGTCCGCTCCGGCCTGGGGTGCACTCGATCTCTCCGACGCGCCGTTGTTCCTGACCACCAATGCCGACCCGAACATCATGTTCACGCTGGATGATTCGGGATCGATGCAATGGGAGTTGATGCCCGACGATTTGATTTATTCTTATTATCTCTATCCGCGCGCCAGCGGTATATACGGAAGCTCCGACTATTCCAATTGGGTTGTCAGCTTCGATGACAGCTACGGCTACACCGCCGTGGCACGCTCCCATGATGTCAACGCTATTTATTACAACCCGGAGATCACGTACAAGCCCTGGGCGGAAGCCGACGGCAGCCTGTATCCTGATGCGACACCAAGCTGCGCACCTCACAATCCCGAGAACACCGGTGCGGGATGCCGTGATCTGACCAGTACGAATTCAGCATATGCCGGCTGGGACAGCTGCACCTCGCGCTGGAGTTGTTCCTACAGCACGTCGACTCGGTCATTCTGGCCAGCCGTGTACTACAAGTATGACGGAACAGGCAATATCTGGAACACCAGCAATTACACCAAGGTCGAAATCCGCTCCGGTTCCACCTACACCGGCAGTAGCGAGCGGACTGATTGTGCCGCCGCGCCCACCTGTACCTATGCCGAGGAGATCCAGAACTTCGCCAACTGGTACACCTACTACCGTTCACGCATTCTCGCCGCGCGCGCCGGCGTCGGGCGGGCCTTCTCTCAGCAGTCGGAAGCCATGCGGGTCGGCTTCGCCACCATCAACCAGGGCTCGAAGACCGTCGACGGCGTCTCCAGCCCCGGCACCATCATCAAGGGCGTACGCCCGTTCAACGGCAGCGACCGGGCCGATTTCTTCGACAACCTCTACGGCCATGACATCCCGACCGCCGGCACCCCGCTGCGGCGGGCCCTGGATGACGTGGGGCAGTACTTCATGCGCAGCGACAATTCCGGCCCCTGGGGCGAAGCGCCAGGCACCAATGACTCCACGCCCCAGCTGACCTGCCGCCAGAGCTACAATATCCTGATGACGGACGGCTACTGGGCGGCAGGCTCGGCCAGGACATCTGCTGCGCGCGCCAACGTGGACAACAGCACCGGCCCGTCCATCACCGGCCCCGGTGGCGCAAGCTACCAGTACACTCCCGAGCATCCCTACAGCGACAGTCACTCCAATACGCTCGCTGACGTCGCCATGTACTACTGGAACCGCGACCTGCGGCCCGGCCTGGCCAACAAGGTGCCGACCAATACCGCCGACCCCGCCTTCTGGCAGCATCTGGTGAACTTCACCGTTGGCCTGGGCGTCAACGGCACCCTGGATCCGAGTACGGATCTGGCGGGCCTGGAGGCCGGCACCACCAGCTGGCCGCAGCCCTCGACCTCCGGTAGCGGGGCCAACATCGACGACCTGTGGCACGCCGCCCTGAACAGTCGTGGCGATTTCTTCAGTGCCGCCGACCCCGACACCTTCGCCGATGCCCTCACCGCGTCGCTCAATTCCATTGTGGGCCGCTCCAGTTCCGCCTCGGCGATCACCAGCAACTCCACCCGCCTCGATACCGACACCAATATCTACCAGGCCCGGTTCGACAGCAGCGACTGGACCGGCGAGCTGTATGCATACGAAATCGAGTCTGACGGAAGTGTCGGCAATCAGGCCTGGAAGGCCACCGACAATATCCCGGCCGCAGCCAGCCGCAGCATCTTCACCCTGAACAGCACCTCCTCGAACGGGGTAACGTTCGAGTGGGGCAATCTCAGCAGCAGCCAGCAGACGGACCTGGACACCAACATCCTGGGCGTGGACGACGGCCTGGGGCAGGACCGCCTGGCCTACCTGCGCGGTGACCAGTCGCAGGAACTGAAAAACGGCGGCAACTTCCGCAACCGCAGCAGCGTGCTGGGTGACATCATCAACTCCGACCCCCTGTTCGTGGGCACGCCCGATTACGGCTACGCCCTGCTGTCCGACCCCGAGGGCACCGACTACACGACGTTCCGCGACAACACCGCCTACAAGAACCGGCAGGGGATGCTGTACTTCGGGGCTAATGACGGCATGCTGCATGCCCTGAATGCCGACAGCGGCGCGGAAGTATTCACCTACGTACCGAGCTTCCTGTTCCCCGAACTCAGCGACCTGACCTCGCCGGATTATGCCCACAAATATTACGTCGACGGCTCGGCGCGGGCCGGCGACGCCTACATCAACGGCGTATGGCGTACCGTGCTGCTCGGCTCGGCCGGCGCCGGGGGCCGCGGCATTTTCGCACTTGATGTCACCTATCCCGGCACCTTCGACGCCGGCGACGTGCTGTGGGAGTACACCCATGCCGACCTGGGCTACACCATCGGCCAGCCCACCATCGTACGGCTGAATGACGACAGCTGGGCCGCGTTGTTCGGCAACGGCTACAACAGCGACAACCACAAGGCGATGCTGTTCCTCGTCGACCTCGAGACCGGCAACCTGATCAAGGCAATCGACACGGAGGTCGGGTCCTCGGCTTCGCCCAATGGGCTGGCCACCCCGGTGCCGGTCGACGTCGACGGCAACCGCACCACCGATTACGTGTATGCCGGGGACCTGCACGGCAACCTGTGGAAATTCGATCTCACCGGGTCGAACTCCAACCAGTGGGAGATCGCATTCAAGCAGGGCAATACACCCAAGCCCCTGTTCGTCGCAGTCGATGGCAGCGGAAACACCCAACCGATCACCATCCGCCCCGCCGTCGGCAACCACCCTGACAGCGGCCGCATGGTGTATTTCGGAACCGGCAAATACATCGAGATCGGTGACAATGTCGTCGGCCTCAACCCGCAGGTCCAGACCTTCTACGGTATCTGGGACAACGACAACGACCAGGTCGACCGCGGGGATCTGCTGGAACAGACCATCCTGGCGGAAATCGACGCCACAACTGCGGGACTCGTCAGTGACGTCCGCGCCATCTCCAACAACACGGCGGACTGGAACAGCCATGACGGCTGGTATCTTGACCTGGAGTCACCCGTAAGCGGCGCCGAAGGGGAACGCGTCATCAGCGCCCCGCTGCTGCGGCACGGCCGGATCATCTTCCCGACCGTCATCCCCTCCGCCGATGTGTGCGATTACGGCGGCTCGAGCTGGCTGATGGAGATGAACGCCCTGTCCGGGGCCCGTCTGGCCTACTCGGTATTCGACATGAATGGCGACGGCAAGGTCGATGACAAGGACTATGTCACTCTGGCCGACGGCAGCAAGGTGCCCGTGAGCGGCACACGCTTCGACGACATGATCGACACGCCGGCCATCATTTCCGCGGGCGAGAAGGAATACAAATACACCAGTGGATCAAGCGGCAGTTTCGACGTCATCACTGAGAAGGGCTCTGTCGTCCGGGGCCGACAGTCCTGGCGCCAACTCAAGTGAGCCGTACTCTACCGTACCCGATACTCAGGAGAACAGCATGCGACCCGCAAACAGAATCGCGCTCGGCCTTGTCCTCATGTGCAGTTCAATTGCACCGACACTGGCCCAGCCCTTAGACAACCCCAGGCGCCTGGAGGCGGCCGGTGTCGTGGAATTCGTCGGCCCCCTGGCGACCACGATACGGATCGACGGCCGCGACTACCGGATGGGCGATCAGGTCAGGCCCTGCAGGATCGGGGCGAGGACTGCAGGCAGCGATGAAGCCCCACAGTTGCAGCGGGGCCAACGCGTCAGTTTCAGCGTCAGCGACACACCGGCTGCCAACCCGGACCAACAGGTCATCGATCAGATATGCATCATTGAGGGTGAACGGTGAAAACACTGCCCTCTGTATTTTCGTCAGGCCGGCTCAGGACAGGCACAATGCAGACAAATACACGCGCAAGCGGATTCACGCTGATCGAACTGATGATCGTCGTGGCCATCGTCGGGATTCTGGCCGCCATCGCCTACCCCGCCTATCAGGAACAGGTACGCAAGACCAAGCGGGCGGAGGGTCAGGCAGAGTTGATGGACATCGCACAGCGGCTGGAACGCTGTTACACCCTGTACGGCAGCTACAATGATGCCACCTGCCCGATTGCAAACGGCGACACGATCATGTCGGCTGAAGACCACTACGAAGTCACCGTTGTCTCCGCCGCCGCAACCTTCGATCTCACCGCCGTCGGCCAGGGCGACCAGGCGAATGACAAGTGCGGCGATCTGACCTACGACAATACCGGCGCCAAGGGCATTGACAATGCCGACGCCGGCGTCACCTGGCAGGACTGCTGGTAAGGCAGGCTCCGGCGGCCCGGTCAGTCTAGGACTGCAGGGCCCGCGGCAGCGAAAACACCACCTCTTCCTCGATGCCCTCGGCCTCCCGGGGGCTGGCATAACCCAGTTCGGCCAGGTAATCGGTCACCCGCCGGACCAGGATCTCGGGGGCCGAGGCCCCGGCGGTGACGCCGATGGTTGCCTTTCCCTCGAGCCAGGCCGGCTCGATCTGGGCGGGCTCGTCGATCAGCCAGGCCGGCACGCCGCAGTGCTCGGCCAATTCCCGCAGACGGTTGGAGTTGGAACTGTTCTTCGACCCCACCACCAGGATGAGATCGCTCTGCCGGGCCAGTTCGCGCACCGCGTCCTGACGGTTCTGGGTGGCGTAGCAGATATCGTCCTTGCGCGGCCCCTGGATGGCAGGGAAACGCCGCTGGAGTACCTCGACGATACGGCGGGTATCGTCCACCGACAGGGTGGTCTGGGTGACGTAGGCCAGTTTGTCCGGATGCCTCGGCGCCAGTGCCTCGGCCTGCCGTACATCCTCGACCAGATACATCTCGCCGCCCTGGCTGCGGTCGTACTGGCCCAGGGTGCCTTCCACTTCCGGGTGGCCGGCATGGCCGATCAGCACGCAGTCATCGCCGGCCTTGGCGTGGCGCGCGACCTCCAGGTGCACCTTGGTCACCAGCGGACAGGTGGCATCGAACACCCGCAGACCGCGGCGTCCGGCCTCCTGGCGCACGGCCTGGGACACGCCATGGGCGCTGAAGATGACCGTGGCACCGTCAGGCACCTCGTCCAGTTCCTCCACGAACACGGCGCCACGCGCACGCAGGTCCTCGACCACGTAACGGTTGTGCACCACTTCGTGACGCACATAGATGGGCGCGCCGAACAGTTCCAGCGCGCGGTCAACGATCTCGATGGCGCGGTCGACGCCGGCGCAGAAGCCTCTGGGGTTGGCGAGCAGGACTTGCATGTCAGATTACCTCTGTTGGAACCGTCATTGCGAGGAGCGAAGCGACGTGGCAATCCCGTAAAGCAGAATCAATTGGTTGGAGATTGCCACGTCGCTTCGCTCCTCGCAATGACGGATCAATCAGCGGATTGTCGGGTTACACTACGCTGACCCGACCAACATGCTACATGCTTCCGTGGCCATTTCCATTCATGCATCCGCCGGCAATTCCACCTTCAGAATCTTCGCATCGAAATGGATCGGCTTGCCGGCCAATGGGTGATTGAAATCCACCTTGACCCGCCCGGCCTCGACCTCCAGCACCGCCCCGGGGATCTCCTCGCCGTCCGGCGTGGCGAAACCGATGATCAGCCCCGGCTCCGGCTCGATGTCGGCCGGGAAATCGGCCCGGTCCAGCCAGTGCACATTGGCCGGATCGCGCTCCCCGAAGGCCTGCTGACTGGTCAGGGTCAGGGTCTGTTCCTGGCCGGCCTTCATCCCGTACAGGCCCAGTTCCAGGTTGGGGTGCAGGGTGCCGTCGCCCATCACCAGTTCCAGCGGATCGTCGTCGAAGGTGTCCTCCACCACCCGCTCGTCGGCGGTGCGGATGCGCACATGCAGGGTGACGCGATAACCGTACTGGATTTCCGGCTCAAAGCTCATGCCTTCTCCCCACTCATACTGCCGCGGATCAGGGTCAGCAACAACAGCACAACGCCCGCGGTTATGGCCGAATCGGCCAGATTGAAGGTCGGCCAGTGCCAGCCGGCGTAGTGCCAGTCGATGAAGTCCACCACATAGCCGTGACGGGCCCGGTCGATCAGGTTGCCCACCGCGCCTCCCAGGATCAGCGCCAGGCCCAGTCCCTGCCAGCGCTCCTGCGGCTGGAGCTTGCGCAGCCAGCTGATCAGGATCGCCACCGCGATCAGTCCCACCAGGATGAAGAAGCCGCGCTGCCAGCCGCCGGCCTGGCTGAGAAAGCTGAAGGCCGCGCCGCGGTTGTAGACCAGGGTCAGATTGAACCAGCCGAACACCTCCACCGGCCGGCCGTAGGCCAGTGCCTGCTCCGCCCAGACCTTGCTGGCCTGGTCCAGCGCCACCACGACCAGCGCGATCAGTCCGCCCCAGCGCAGCATGGCGTCAGGCGAAGCGCCGGGACTCGCCGGCGCCGTCCACATTGTCCACGCAGCGCCCGCACAACTCGGGGTGTTCGGCATTCGTGCCCACATCCTCGCGGTGATGCCAGCAGCGGGCACACTTGGGATGATCGGACGGCGAGACCACCACCCACAACTCGTCGCCGCCGGCCAGCGTGACATGCGCGCCGGTCTCCGGCGGCTGGCTCACGGGATGCACCCGGGCATAGGAAGTCAGCAGCACGAAGCGCAGTTCGTCCTCCAGCCGCGCCAGCCGGTCCAGGATCTCGCGGCCGCAGTAGAGATCGACCTCGGCATCCAGCGAGGCACCGATGCCGCCGGCCACGCGCAACCGCTCCAGTTCGCGCGAGACGGCCATGCGCACCTCCATCACCTGGGTCCAGAAGTCCATGCCGAAGTCCTTCGACTCGGTCTCGCTGGTCAGGAACATCTGCGGCAACTCGAACCAGGTCTCCAGGAACACGGACGGCTCACGCTCGCCCGGGATGAGGCGCCAGATCTCCTCGGCGGTGTAGCTGAGGATCGGCGCCAGCCAGCGGGTGAGCGCCTCGATGATCAGATACATGGCGGTCTGGGCCGAGCGCCGCGCCACACTGTCGGCCTGGGTGGTGTACTGACGGTCCTTGATGACATCCAGGTAGAAGCCGCCCATATCCACCGAGCAGAAGTTGTGCACCTTCTGGTAGATCTGGTGGAACTCGTACTTTTCATAGGCCCGGATCAGTTCCTGCTGCAGCAGGCGCGCGCGCTCCACCGCCCAGCGATCCAGCATCAGCATCTGTTCCGGCGCCAGGGCGTTTTCCATCGGATCGAAGCCGGTGAGATTGGCGAGCAGGAAGCGCGCCGTATTGCGCAGCCGGCGATAGGCATCGGCGGTGCGCTTGAGGATCTCGTCGGAGACGCTCATTTCACCACGGTAGTCGGTCGCCGCCACCCACAGGCGCAGGATGTCGGCACCGAGTGAATTGACCACCTTCTGCGGTGCGACCACGTTGCCCTTCGACTTGGACATCTTCTGGCCCTTGGCATCCACCGTGAAGCCGTGGGTGAGCACGGCCTTGTAGGGCGCGGCGCCGGTCATGGCCACCGAGGTCAGCAGCGAGGACTGGAACCAGCCGCGGTGCTGATCCGAGCCTTCCAGGTACAGGTCGGCGGGACGGTTGAGCTGTTCGCGCCGGTCCAGCACGCAGGCATGGGTCACGCCGGAGTCGAACCAGACATCCAGGGTATCGGTGACCTTGACGTAGTCATCGGCGTCACTGCCCAGAAGATCGGCCGCTTCCAGGTCGAACCAGGCATCGATGCCCTCGCGCTCGACCCGCAGGGCCACCTCCTCGATCAGCCGCGCGGTATCGGGATGCAGTTCGCCGGTCTGTTTGTGCACGAACAGCGCAATCGGCACGCCCCAGGTACGCTGGCGCGAGACGCACCAGTCGGGCCGGTTGCCCACCATGCCCTCGATCCGCGCCCGGCCCCAGTCCGGCATCCACCGCACCCGGCCGATCCCGGTCAGCGCCTGGGAGCGCAGGCCCTGCTCCTCCATGCTGATGAACCACTGCGGCGTGGCACGGAAGATGATGGGCGTCTTGTGGCGCCAGCAGTGCGGATAGCTGTGACGCAGCTTCTCGTCATGCACCAGCGTGCCGCGTGCCTTCAGCACTTCGATGACCTCGCCGTTGGCGGCGAACACATGCTGGCCCGCGAACAGTTCGGTATCGGGCAGGAAGCGACCGTCGGGGCCGACCGGATTGTCCACCGGGATATTGAAGCGGCGGCCGACCACATAGTCGTCCTGACCGTGACCGGGGGCGGTGTGCACCGCACCGGTACCGGCCTCGGTGGTCACGTGCTCACCGGTGATCACCGGCACCTCGCGCGCATAGAAGGGATGCGCCAGCTTCACTCCCTCCAGATCGCTGCCGCGGCAGTAGGCCACGACCTTGTAGTCGGCCACACCGTAACGCCCCAGCGCGTCCTGGATCAGTTCCTCGGCCAGCACCAGCCGCTCCTGGCCCAGGTCGGTCTGGCACTGGACCACGGCATACTCCAACTCCGGGTGCACCGCCACCGCCCGGTTGGCCGGCAGGGTCCAGGGCGTGGTGGTCCAGATGACAATCGACAGCGGCCCCTTGCCTGCATGGCCCTCGACGTGGCGGCAGCGCGCCATGAGGGTCTCCTCGTCGAGCACGCCGAAGCGCACATCGATGGCGGGCGAGTCCTTGTCCTCGTACTCGACTTCGGCCTCGGCCAGCGCCGAACCACAGTCGGTGCACCAGTGCACCGGCTTGAACCCCTTGGTCAGGTGGCCATTGGCCGCAATCTTCCCCAGCGAGCGGATGATGTCGGCCTCGAAACGGTAATCCAGGGTGAGATAGGGATGCTCCCAGTCGCCGAATACGCCCAGGCGGATGAAATCAGTCTTCTGTTTCTCCACCTGCTTGAGCGCATAGTCGCGACAGGCCTGACGGAAGGTGCGGGCGTCGACCTTGACCCCGGCCTTGCCTACCTTCTTCTCCACATTCAACTCGATCGGCAGGCCGTGGCAGTCCCAGCCCGGGACATAGGGCGCATCATAGCCGCTCAGAGTCCTGCTCTTGACGATGATGTCCTTGAGCACCTTGTTCACGGCATGGCCGATATGGATCTCGCCATTGGCGTAGGGCGGACCGTCATGCAGGATGAACTTCGGCCGACCCTCCGAGGCCTCGCGGATCAGGCGGTACAGACCGATCTCCTCCCAGTGCCTGAGCATCTCCGGCTCGCGATTGGCCAGATTGCCGCGCATGGGAAAGGCGGTTTCGGGCAGGTTGAGGGTGTGCTTGTAATCGGCCACGTTGGTCCCTTTATCTCATTGCTGTGGTGAAAATAGCCACGGAAAACACGGAAAACTGCAAAACAATAATGTAGGTCGGGTTAGCCCGAAGGGCGTAACCCGACGTGGAGCCGCTCCTGTGTCACTTCCGTCATTCCGGCGAAGGCCGGAATCTATTGACCACGGTGGTTTCTGGATTCCGGCCTTCGCCGGAATGACGGAAATTATTTCTTTCCGTGCTTTCCGTGTTTTCCGTGGCTATTACTTTTTTCCCGTGCTTTCCCTGACCATCGCTTTTCAATCACCGCCGCGCGAAGAAATCCTTCGCCTCGACCACATCCCGGGCGATCTGTTCCTTCAACGCGTCGAAGGATTCGAATCTGTATTCCGGGCGCAGCTTGTGCAGGAAATCCACGCCCACGTATCTGCCGTAGATCTGCTGATCGAAATCGAACAGATTGATCTCCAGCAGGCTGCGGGTCCCGTCCACGGTCGGGCGCGTGCCGACATTGGCCACGCCCTGCACCGGCTCGGGATCGAGGCCGAACACCTCTACGGCAAACACGCCCTGCACCGGTGTGCGATGCCGGTGCAGGAACACATTGGCGGTCGGAAAGCCGATGGTGCGGCCGCGCTTGTCGCCATGCGCCACCCGGCCCAGCATGCGGTAGGGCCGCCCGAGCAGGCGCTCGGCCTGCTGCATCTCGCCCACCTCCAGCGCCTGGCGGATACGGGTGCTGCTCACCCGGGCGCCATCGATCTCGAAGGTGTGCATGTGCGCAACCTGGAAGCCGTGCCGCTCACCCGCCTGCTGCAGATAGGTGAAATCGCCTTCCCGACCCCGGCCGAAGCGGAAGTCGTCACCGACCACCAGGTATTTCACATTCAGGCCGTCGATCAGGATCTGCTGCACGAACTGTTCGGCCGTGAGCGCAGCCAGCGCCGGATTGAAGCGCAGGCACATGACCTGATCCACCGAATAGCGCTGCAGTGCAGCCAGCTTCTCGCGCAACCGGGTCAGGCGCGGCGGTGCAGCCTCCGGGGCAAAATATTCCTGCGGCTGCGGCTCGAAGGTCACCACCACGGTCGGCAGCCCCAACCCGGCCGCGCGCTCAGCCAGCTGCCCCAGCACGGCCTGATGGCCCAGGTGCACGCCGTCGAAGTTGCCGATGGTGGCCGCGCAGCCGGATTCCATCCGCGTCAGATTGTGCAAGCCCCGGATCAACCGCATGGTTCATTACCCTGGATCAAGAGCGCCACGGAATACACGGAAAGCACGGACATCGATATTTTGCCGGCCATGGCGCTACGCGCCCGGCCGGGATCTTTGACCATTGTTTTAATTTCCGTGTGTTCCGTGTATTCCGTGGCGCTCTTGCTCTTCATAACCATAAGCCATCCATTATAAAGAACCTGCCCCCGGGATCATACGTCCCCGGCATCCGGCCGCCGCCACAGCAGCTGCAGGCGCTGGCCCATGAGCTGGAGCAGCAGGAAGTACAGCCCCATGGCCAGGACGATCCAGAGCGCGAGTTGGCCGATCCGCTCCCAGCCGCCCCACTCCACCCAGGTTGCCACTGCGGGCACGGCCCAGATCAGCAGCAGCGCCATGGCGGTACCGGCAACGACAATCCGCAGCAGCACCCGGCCCCAACCCGCAAGCGGGGCATAGACCCCCTCGCGGCGCAGGCGGCGGTAGAGCATGGCGGCGTTCTGCCAGCCGGTCAGGGCCGTGGCCAGGGCCAGGCCGGCATGCGGGCCGGTGATGTCCAGCAGGACCATAGGCACCACCAGCAGTACGTTTAGCACCATATTGCTGAGCATGGCGATGATGCCGATGCGCACCGGGGTACGTGAATCCTCGCGGGAATAGAAGGCCGGCGCCAGCACCTTGACCAGGATGAAGGCCGGCAACCCGACGGCGTAGGCCATCAGGCTCAAGCTGGCCATGAAGGCATCGTGCGGGGTGAAGGCATTGTACTGGAACAGGGTGATCAGGATCGGCTGAGCCAGCAGAATCAGGCCGATGGCCGCGGGCATTCCCAGCAGCAGCACCCAGCGCAGGGCCCGGTCCAGGGTGGCGGCGAACTCCTGCGGTGAACGGGCTGCATGGCTCTTCGACAGACTGGGCAGGATCACCGTGCCCAGCGCCACGCCGAACACGCCCAGGGGAAACTCCACCATGCGGTCGGCGTAGTACAGCCAGCTCACGCTGCCGGTGATCAGGAAGGAGGCGATCAGGGTGTCGAACAACAGGTTGATCTGGGCCACCGAGGAACCCAGCACCGCCGGCGCCATCAGTTTGAGGATGCGGCGCACGCCACTGTCGCGCCAGCCCCAGCGCGGTCGCGGCAGCAGCCGCAGCCGGGCCAGCCCCGGCAGGATCAGCAGCAGCTGGATCACCCCACCGGCGAACACGGCCCAGGCCAGTGCCATGACATGCACCTCGAACCAGGCGTCCCCGAACAGCGCCGCCAGGATGAACACCAGGTTCAGCAGCACCGGCGCAAAGGCCGGCAGGGCGAAGCGGCTGTAGGTATTGAGAATGCCGCCGCCGAAGGCCACCAGCGAGATGAACAGGATGTAGGGGAAGGTCACCCGCAGCATGTCGCCGGTCAGCGCGAATTTCTCCGGCTCGTCGATGAAGCCCGGTGCGAAGACCATGACCAGCAGCGGGCTGGCCAGCGAACCGACGATGCTCAGCAGCAGCAGGATGCCGGCCAGGGTGCCGAACACCCGGTCCACCAGCCCCTGCACCTCGGCGTGCTCGCGGTTGGCCTTGTAGTCGGACAGCACCGGCACGAAGGCGAGCGAGAAGGCACCCTCGCCGAACAGGCGGCGCAGGAAATTGGGGATCTTGAAGGCCACCAGGAAGGCATCCATGCCCAGGCCGACGCCGATGGCACGGGCAAAGACCATGTCGCGCACCAGCCCCAGCACCCTTGAAAGGAAGGTCATCAGACCCACCACGGCGGTGTTGCGCATCAGTCCGCGACTCACGAAGCCCCCATTAGCATGACGTTGAGGAAACCCTGGTTATCACACCTTCCGTCATACCCGCGACGGCGGGAATCCAGGTGTTTCAGAGGCTTGGATGCCCGCCCTCGCGGGCATGACGAATACATCGCAGATTTCTTAAGCATCTGTTTTTATTTACCCCGAGGCGATTTCCGGACGATACCGCCCCGGCCCGCCATTGACAAATGGCCGGAGTTTGCGCATATTACGCCGTCTTTCTGCAACTCGCACGAATCCAAGGAGTTTTACGTTGGCCAATACCGCACAAGCGAAGAAGCGTGCACGCCAGTCTGAAAAGCGCCGCCGGCACAACGCCAGCATGCGCTCGCGGCTGCGCACCAACATCAAGGGCGTCATCAAGGCCATCGGCAGCGGTGACCCCGAGGCCGCCCGTGCCGCTTACCAGAGTGCGGTACCGGTGATCGACAACATGGCACGCAAGGGCCTGATCCACAAGAACAAGGCCGCCCGCCATAAAAGCCGTCTGAACGCCCAGATCCGCAGCCTCAGCGCCGGCTGAAACCTTCAGCTGCAGCGGATTGCGCAAAAGAAAAGGCCGGTCACTGACCGGCCTTTTGCGTTGGGGTTCCCTGCGCCTGCCCGTAGGATGGGTGAAGGCGCTTCGCGCCGTAACCCATCACTGGGTCCATCTGCGATGGGTTACGCTGCGCTCCACCCATCCTACAGTCCCGTTTCCTCAGACCAGCACCAGATTGTCGCGGTGGATCAGTTCCGGCTCGTCCACGTAACCCAGCAGGGACTCGATCCGGTCGCTGGGCTGGCCGATGATCCGGGCAGCCTCGCCGGCATTGTAATTGACCAGGCCGCGGGCCACCTCGCTGCCGTCCTGATCCAGACAGCTGACCAGTTCGCCACGCTCGAATTCCCCTTCCACACCGGTCACCCCCACCGGCAGCAGACTGCGGCCTGAGTTGCGCAGCACGCTTACCGCGCCGGCATCCAGCACCAGCCGCCCCCGGACCGTGAGTTGCCCGGCCAGCCACTGCTTGCGCGCGGCCAGCGGCGCCTTCACTGCCCGCAGCAGCGTACCCAGTGACTCACCGGCCGCCACCTTACCCAGCACATCCGGTTCGCGGCCGGAGACGATCAGAGTGCTGGCACCGGAACGGGCCGCGCGCGCCGCGGCCCGTACCTTGGTCAGCATCCCGCCGCGGCCCAGGCTGCCGCTGCCGCCGGCCATCAGTTCCAGCGCCGGATCGGCCGCCTCGGCCTCCGGCACCAGTCGGGCATCGGGATTGCGGCGCGGATCGCTCTCGTACAGCCCCTGCTGGTCGGTGAGGATGACCAGCAGTTCGGCCTCGACCAGATTGGCCACCAGCGCGGCCAGGGTGTCGTTGTCGCCGAAACGGATCTCGTCGGTGGCAACGGTATCGTTCTCATTGACCACCGGGATCACGCCCATGCGCAGCAGGGTACGCAGGGTGCTGCGCGCGTTCAGGTAGCGCACCCGATCGGAGAGATCGTCGTGAGTGAGCAGGATCTGGGCGGTGTGGTAGCCGTGCTCGGAGAAGCGGGATTCATAGGCCTGGACCAGCCCCATCTGGCCGACGGCCGCGGCGGCCTGCAACTCATGCAGGGCGTGCGGGCGGGTGACCCAGTGCAGCCGGTGCATACCCTCGGCCACCGCGCCGGAAGACACCAGCAGGATTTCATGCCCGGCGGCGCGCAGCCGCGCCATCTGCTCCACCCAGGCGCCGATGGCGCCGTGGGCGAGCCCCCGCCCCTCGTCGGTCAGCAGGGCGCTGCCGATCTTGATCACCCAGCGCCGGCTTTTGCCCAGTTCGCTACGACTCGTCACCAGTGCAGATCCTATCTATCAAAAACAATCGCCACGGAATACACGGAAAGCACGGACATTATCCAATCATTGATATATGCGGTTGCCCCCATTAATCGTCATTCCGGCGAAGGCCGGAATCCAGATACCGCTGTGGTCACTGGATCCCGGCCTTCGCCGGGATGACGAGCATGAAGTCGGCAAGAGCCTCGATAGTTCCTACCATTATATTTTCCGTGCTTTCCGTGTATTCCGTGGCCATTAAAAATCAGTCAACGGAACCATTGTCCCCGATGTCCGCCGCCGCGGCCAGATCCTGCTGCTCCAGATGCGTCATCACCGCCTTGACCAGATCATCCGTCCCTTCGCCGGTGGCGGCGGAGATACGGAACACCGGTCCGGTCCATTTCAGTGCGTTGATGATTTCATCACAGCGGGCCGCGCGTTCGTCGGCCGGCAGCAGGTCCAGTTTATTCAGCACCAGCCAGCGCGGCCGGTCGGCCAGTTCCGGGCTGTACTTTTCCAGTTCGGCAATGATCTTGCGGGCATCGTCCACCGGATCGCCGCTGCCGCCGAACGGCGAGACATCCAGCAGATGCAGCAGCAGCCGGGTGCGGGCCAGATGCTTGAGAAAACGCACGCCCAGCCCGGCGCCCTCGGCCGCGCCCTCGATCAGGCCCGGGATGTCGGCGATCACGAAGCTCTGATGCTGCGCCAGGCGCACCACGCCGAGATTGGGATAGAGGGTGGTGAAGGGATAGTCCGCCACCTTGGGCCGGGCTGCGGAGACGGCCCGGATCAGGGTGGACTTGCCGGCATTTGGCATGCCCAGCAGACCGACATCGGCCAGCAGCTTCAACTCCAGGCGCAGTTCGCGCTGCTCGCCGGGGGTGCCAGGCGTGGATTGCCGCGGCGCGCGGTTGGTGGAGCTCTTGAAGCGGGCATTGCCGATGCCGTGCCAACCGCCCTGCGCAACCCGCAGGCGCTGACCGGATTCGGTCAGGTCGCCGATCAGCTCACCGGTGTCGTGGTCATAGACCATGGTGCCCACCGGTACCCGGATCACACGGTCCTCGCCACCGGCGCCGGTGCAGTTGCGGCCGCGGCCGTTCTCGCCCCGCTGGGCCTGGTAGCGGCGTTCATAGCGGAAATCGACCAGGGTGTTGATGCTCTCGTCGGCGACCAGGAAGACACTGCCGCCGTCGCCGCCGTCGCCGCCGTCCGGCCCGCCGAAGGGGATGTACTTCTCGCGCCGGAAACTGACGCAGCCGTTGCCGCCGTCTCCGGCGGCGACCCTGATGGTGGCTTCATCGACGAATTTCATGGGTCTGGGTTAAGGGCTCGGGGTTCAGGGATCAATGGCACGTACTTAAAGTCTCGATTCCCGTCATCCCGGCGCAGGCCGGGATCCAGGGACCGCGGTGGCGACTGGATTCCGGCCTGCGCCGGAATGACGGGGGGAGGTTATTGATTTCGTCGTAAACGAGATAATCGGGTTCGGCCCCTGTATCCTGAAAATAAAAAGCCCCGAACGCACTGCCGGGGCTTTCTCTGCAGCAGGCTGGTGCCGGGGCGGTTATTCGGCCGGCACGACCTCCACGAACTTGCGGCCCTGCGCGCCGCGGACCACGAACTGCACCGTGCCGTCGGCCTTGGCATACAGGGTGTGGTCCTTGCCGCAGCCGACATTGGTGCCGGCATGGAAATGGGTGCCGCGCTGCCGCACCAGGATGCTGCCGGCCGAGACGGCCTGGCCGCCGAAGCGCTTCACGCCCAGACGCTTGGACTGGGAATCGCGACCGTTGCGTGTACTACCACCCGCTTTCTTGTGTGCCATTGTACTGAACCTCTATATAGCGTGTTGGCGTCCCGGCTCAGGCCGACACGTCGGTGATCTCGACCTCGGTGTAGGCCTGACGATGGCCCTGACGCTTCATGTGATGCTTGCGACGGCGGAATTTGATGATCTCCACCTTCTTGCCGCGGCCCTGGCTCTTCACGGTCGCGGTAACCTTGCCACCGGCCACGTAGGGAGCGCCGATCTTGACGTCGTCGCCATTGCCGACCATCAGGACCTTGTCAAATTCGACCGACTCGCCTTCGGCGGCCTTGAGCTTCTCGATGCGGAGCTTGTCGCCGGGAGCGACCCGGTACTGCTTGCCGCCGGTCTGGATTACTGCGTACATAGCCATGATTCTCCGAAAATTCGTCCACCCGCAGCGCCGCACCGACGGACCCCGCAGGAAAGACGCGCAATTCTATCGGCTGCGTCAGGCCGGGTCAATCACTCCGCCCGCTTTGCGGCGGTGGACTTGGGCAGGCAAATCAACGGATAATGACGCAATTTCCACCCTGCGCCACCACTGCGGCCGCCGGAATCGAGCAGAGCATGCGTGATCCTCTCGTAAAAACCAGTCAATTCATGGACCTGGAGCAGATCCGCCAACTCTCGGCGCGGGACATGGCCGAGGTCGACCGGGTCGTCCAGGAGCGGCTGCGCTCCGATGTGCTGCTGATCAACCAGCTGGGACTCTACATCATCAACAGCGGCGGCAAGCGCCTGCGCCCGCTGCTGGTACTGCTGGCCGCGCGTGCCTGCGGCTATGCCGGCCCCCACCATGTACCGCTGGCCGCGATCATCGAGTTCATCCACACCGCCACCCTGCTGCACGACGACGTGGTCGATGCCTCCGACCTGCGCCGCGGCCGCGATACCGCCAATGCCATCTGGGGCAACGAGGCAGCGGTGCTGGTCGGCGATTTTCTCTACTCGCGCTCGTTTCAGATGATGGTCGAGATCGGCAGCATGCGCATCATGGAGATCATGGCGCAGACCACCAACACCATCGCCGAGGGCGAGGTGATGCAACTGCTCAACTGCCACGACCCGGACACCACCGAGGCCCGCTACCTGGAGGTGATCCGCTCCAAGACCGCCAAGCTGTTCGAGGCCGCCGCCCGGGTCGGCGCCTTACTGGGTGAGCAGCCGCCGCAGATCGAGACCGCCATGGCCGACTACGGCATGCACCTGGGCACGGCCTTCCAACTCATCGACGACGTGCTCGACTACAGCGCCGACAGCACCGAGACCGGCAAGAACATCGGTGACGATCTCGCCGAGGGCAAGCCCACCCTGCCGCTGATCCATGCCATGCGCGAAGGCACACCGGCACAGGTCGAACTGATCCGACAGGCCATCGAACAGGGCGGGCGCGACCACATCGACGCGGTGCAGGCGGCCATTGAATCCACCGGGGCCATCGCGTACACTGCGCAATCCGCGCGCGAGGCCGCCGACAAGGCCACCCAGGCGCTGGAGGGACTCCCGACGTCGCAGTACAAAGACGCCCTCTATGCGCTGGCCGAGTTTGCCGTCAGCCGCACGCATTGATCCTTTCTTCGGGGTGTAGCTCAGCCTGGTAGAGCACCGTCTTCGGGAGGCGGGGGTCGTAGGTTCGAATCCTGTCACCCCGACCATTTCTCTCTTCTCCGCTTTACAGTGCCGAATTCAACGCAGAGGCGTTTATGCCCTCTTGGGTACGATGGCGCAGAGCTTTTCTGGATATCCTCTGAATCCGTTCAGCATGCAGGTCGGGTTAGCGCAGCGTAACCCGACGGCCCGCGGCATGTTGGGTTACGGTGCTACGCACTTGACCCAATCCACATCCGATCAACAATAAGCAGAATTCCAGTCTATCCGTCATCCCCGCGAAGGCGGGGATCCACGGCTTGGTTGCTCTGTCAGGCACTGGATTCCCGCCTTCGCGGGAATGACGAGGCTGAAGTAAGTACCCTCCCCCCCTCTTTAACCATTCTCGATTTCTTTGCGCCTCTGTGCCTCCGCGCCCTCTGCGTTATCGCCACCCAACCCCGATCCCGATCCGATCGTCTCCCGATGCCCGTAGGGCCGCCAGGCCGGGGAGATCACGTTGGGCATCTGCGAGCGCCGCAACAGCCGCGCCGGGGCCAGGGCGAATTCGCCGTAGCGGCTGTTGACCGCGTCCATCACCCGGTTCACTTCTCCGCGCGCCGGCGTCGGTTCGAACAGCGACAGCTGGTAATCGGCCGGGGCCGGGTCCAGCGCCGTCACCTGCACCTGATGCACGCCCTCGCCCCGCCAGCAGTCCAGAAATATCGCCCGGGCCAGGGCGGCGATCACGCGGCTGTCGTCGGTGGGCCGCACCAGCCGGCGCTTGTCGCCGAGCCAGCCGGGATCGGCGCGCAGGCCGACGAAGAAGGTCTGCGCCTGCATGCCGTGGCGGCGCAGCCGCGCGCCCACCTTCTGGCTCATGTGCAGCAGAAAGGTGAGGATGACCTCGCGCGAACGGGTGGCCGGCGGCATCACCTTGCCGTGGCCGATGGTCTTCGGCGGCGCCTCGCGGGTCAGCACCGGCTCCGGGTCCGCGCCCTGGCACATGTACCAGATGCGCCGACCCGGATTGCCGAAGCGCCGCGCCAGCACACTGATGGGCAGGCGCGCCATGTCGCCGCAGCGGTGCACCCCATGCTCGGCCAGGAACCGGCCGATACCCTGGTTGATGCCGCACAGTTCGGTCACCGGCACCGCGCGCAGCCGCTCGCGCGCCTCCCAGGGCGGGATCACGGTCAGACCGTCAGGTTTGTTCAGCTTGGCGGCATACTTGGCCGTGGTCTTGTCGCCGGACAGGCCTACCGAGCAGGTCACGCCGGCAGTCTCATACACCAGTTCCCGCACCCGCCGGGCGACGCCCTCGGGATGGCCCAGCAGGCGCTGGCAGCGGGTGATATCCAGGAAGGCCTCGTCGACCGAAAAGATTTCGATATCCGGCGTGATGGTGCGCAGGGCCGCCATAATGGCGGTGGAGACGGCGGCGTAGCGCTCCGGTCGCGCCGGGACCTGGATCAGGCCCGGACAGCGCAGGCGTGCCTCGGGCAGGCGCATCCCCGTGTGCACGCCGAAGGCGCGCGCCTCGTAGGAGCAGGTGATGAGACAGGTGCCCTGGGCACCGTTGGTGATGCCCAGCGGCCGTTTCCGCCAGGCCGGGTTGTCACGCTGCTCGATGGCCGCGAAGAAGGCATCCATGTCGACCAGGATGATGGCCCGCGGCCAGGCCCAGGCGGGCGGCGGACGCAGCGGGCGCTCCTCCAACATGATACTGACGGGGTCGGGAGATCGGTCAGCGGTAACTGCGCAGCTGGCCGACCACCACGCCCTGAATGGTCACGCGCTCGGCCGAGTAGACCATGGCCGCCAGTGCGGGGTTGGCCGGGATCAGTTCGATCATGCCGTCGCCGCAGCGTTTGAGCCGCTTGAGGGTGGCCTCCTGGCCGTCGATCAGCGCCACCACGATGTCGCCGTCCTCGGCCCGGTCCTGCTGGCGCACCACCACGGTGTCGCCGTCCAGGATGCCGGCCTCGATCATGGAGTCGCCCACCACCTGCAACGCATAGCGGTCCGGCCCCAGCAGGAAGTCGGCCAGGTTGAGGGTGTCCTGCCCCGGGATGGCCTCGATCGGCCGACCGGCGGCGATCCGCCCCAGCAGCGGCAGGCTGCCGGCCGGATCGCCGGGCCCATCCAGCACCTCCAGCGCCCGCGCCCCGTGCGGTGCCCGGCGCAGATAGCCCTTGTCCTGCAGCCGGCTGACGTAGCGGTGCACGCTGCCGCGCGAGCGCACCCCGATGGCCGCGCCGATCTCCTCCAGGCTGGGGGCGTAGCCGTGCTCGGCCAGGTGGCGGCGGATGAACTGCAGGGTCCTGTGTTCCTGGGGGTCAGCATGGGCGTTCTCGCTCTGTTCTCAGCTGCGGACAGCATAGAGAACAAAATGAGAACATGCAAGCGATGGAAGAGGAATCAGGCAGCGCGGGCGATGAGCAGAAAGGCGAGCACGATCACGCCGAGAAGGGTCGCCACGAGCCCGCCCAGCGCCCGGCGGCGGTAGCGACGGCTGAGGTGGTCCTGGGGATGGGCGGACAGAATGAAGGCCTGTGCCGATGATGCCGGCCGGCGCAGCAGATTGACCGCCGGCTCGCTGGCCTTGTGGGCACGCTCACGGAGGGTCTGCTGCTGCGCGGCCTCCCGTGCCCGCTCCCACTCGCCGGCGTCGATATGGCCATCGCCATCGGCGTCGAAGCGCGCCAGCAACTCCGCCTGGTCCTGCTTCCAGTGGCGCAGCAGGGCGGCGGTGGCCTCCCTGAGATCGCCGTCGGCGCTGCGGATGGATTCGAACCAGCCGACGGCGTACAGCGGCCCCGGCAGCAGGCGCTCCTCGGTATAGCGGTAGTCGCCGGCCGTGAAGCGCAGGCCGCCCCGACGCCGCGGCGGCCCGGCCGACGGCCAGCGGCTGTGGCCGCGCCAGACGTCCTTGTCGTCGGGATGCACCTCGGCGCCGTCGGGATCGATCACGCAGCGCCCGGTCGTATCATCGAGTTCGAACAGGCCTTCGCTGGTGCCGGAATCGACCGTCCGCCAGTGGCTGCGCGAATGGCCCTTGCTGTCGTAGGTATGTTCCTCGTGCTCGATGCGGTAGCGGTACCAGACACACCGGCGGCCGGTGAGCGGCGCGACGATGGGCGGGCCGGGCAGCAGCCGGGCCTCGCCCTCCAGTTCCACATAGCCCTGCGGGGCGGAGCGGATGCGTGCCGTGGGGGTGTCCTCGATCAGCCGCGCCCGCGACCAGTTGCGCCAGATGGCCTGGAAGGCGACCAGCACGACAATGCCGACGATGACGCTCACCACCACGAAGCCACCGGTGGACATGCGCTGGATGTCGGCGGCGAAGTCGGTGAGCATGGGGGTCTCCGGCGGGGATCAGGCTGGGCGGTCTACAGCCGCGGATGAGCACGGATAAGGGCTACCTCGTCATTGCGAGGCGCGTAGCGCCGTGGCAATCCCCTGACGCCTGCTTCTGCTTCATGAGATTGCCACGCTACGCTCGCAATGACGTTGTATTATCCGTGCTCATCCGCGGCTGGAATGCCACGATCACGGAATCACCCCGCGAACAGGCCCTTCAGATCCACGTCCGCCTTTTCCTCCTCGGCGAACTCCAGCAGGTCGAAGGGACCGAAGCCGAATTTGCGGGCGACGATCACGTCGGGGAACTGCTCGATGCGCACGTTGTTGAGGTTGACGCTTTCGTTGTAGTACTCGCGCCGGTCGGCGATGCTGTTCTCCAGCGCCGTGACCCGGTCGGCCAGGTGCTGAAAGTTGGTGTTGGCCTTGAGATCGGGATAGGCCTCGGCCAGGGCGAACAGGTTGCCCAGCCCCAGGCGCAGCTGGGTCTCGGCCTGGCCCAGCGCGGGCACGTCCCCGCCCTCGCGGGCGGCGGCCACCCGGGCGCGCGCCTGCATCACCTTCTCCAGGGTCTCCTGCTCATAACCCATGTACTGCTTGCACACCTCAACCAGCTTGGGCAGCTCGTCGTGGCGCTGCTTGAGCAGCACGTCGATGTTGGACCAGGCCTTGGCGACATTGTGCTTGAGCGCGACCAGATGGTTATAGATGACGATGCCGTAGACGATCAGCAGGATCGCCGCCACCAGCAGCACGATCAGGAGCACATCACCGAGACCCATACGCGTTTCCTTCTTGTTCTTTATTTCCGGCAGCCGGAGACTTCAGCTTTCGTTCTCCAGCGAAGGATCCCAGCCGAGTTCACGTGCCTTGCGAATGGCCTCGCCGTGGATGCGCGCGTGGCGCTCGCGCAGATCGGGCGGCAGCTGGCTGGCCAGGTGGCCATGGGACTCCCAGGCCTTGTAGACCTGATCGTAGAGCATCTCGATCCGGCCGTAATCCCAGCCGTCGCAGGTCTCGTCCTCGGACAGCAGACCGAACACCCAGGCATCGCGGATGATCTTGCCGATATCCGTCATGCCGCCCCAGTGATCGTTGTTGATGCCGGGATAGATCTTGTGTTTCGCCATAGTTGCTGCCATCCGCTTCGTGTAATCCTGCCCTGTCAGTCCGGGATTGTATGTGCCCACCGTACCAGCGACAACCGCGCCCGCTCTCCTGCCAGCCCCCATTTTCCCTTGATACCCGCGCACTTCGATGTTAATTATGAATTTTGCAACCCAGTCGGGAGCAGAATGACCAGCCCGATCGTATCCACTGCGGAACTCGCCGAGCATCTCGACGCCCCCGACTGGCGGGTCATCGACTGCCGCTTCGACCTCGCCCAACCCGATGCCGGCCTGGAAGCCTACCGCGAAGGCCATATCCCCGGCGCCGTCTATGCCCATCTGGAACAGGATATGTCCGGCCCGGTCTCTGAGAGCGGCGGCCGCCATCCCCTGCCTGACCCGGCCGTGCTGCGCGCCACCTTCTCTGACTGGGGCATCGGACCGCAGACCCGGGTGGTGTGCTACGACTATCGCACCAACGCCTATGCCGGCCGCCTGTGGTGGTTGCTGCGCTGGCTCGGTCATGAGCGGGCGGCCGTACTCGACGGCGGCCTGGAGAAATGGCTGGCCGAGGAGCGTCCGCTCAGTCAGGACCTGCCGCAGCCCTCGCCTCCGGTGCCGTTTGAGGGCCAACCGGATGCGACCATGACGGCGGATGCCGCCGAAATCTTCGAGGACCTGGATGACGGTGAACTCTGCCTGATCGACGTGCGCGGCGAGGCCCGCTTCAGCGGCGACGAGGAACCCATCGACCCGGTCGCGGGCCATATCCCGGGCGCGGCCAACCTGCCCTTCGGCAAGAACCTGGACGTCTCCGGCTGCTATCTGCCCCCGGAAGCGCTGCGCAAGATGTATACCCGCCTCCTGGGCGATCACCCCCCGCAGGACTGCGTGGTGATGTGCGGCTCCGGCGTGACCGCCTGCCAGACCCTGGTCGCACTGGAACACGCCGGCCTGGGCGGCGCCCGCCTGTACCCCGGTTCCTGGAGTGAATGGATCCGCGACCCCAACCGCCCGGTGGAAATCGGCAGCGGCGACTGAATCCATCAGAATTGCCGTTATTTAATATCGAAAATTTCCCATAAAAAATCCCATAGACAGGGTCGCTATGATAATCAGCGAGATGTATATTAAATACATCTAATATTATCGAATCAGGAGTGATGACCCATGCTCGAAGTCCATGCCTCCATGCGGATTCGCAACCAGCCGCTGAAACGCACCCCGGTGATCCTCTATCTGGATACGGATCCCGAGCATCCGCTGACCACCAGCACCGACCGCGAGGGCGTGGCGGTGTTCGACATCCCCCCGGCCAGCGGCAAGATCAGTGTCATGGGGGCGGTGCGCTATCACGGTCACCTCGAGGGCCGGGTGGACATCAGCATCTGGTCACCCACCGACGGCGACAGCGTCCACACCCGCGGCGCGCCGGGCGGCACCAAGGGCGGCAGCACCGCCTACCCCAACATGAAGACCCGCACCCTCGAGGTGGACGGTCAGGAGATCGTCACCGACAGCGAAGGCTACCTGGTCAACCTGGACGACTGGTCGGAAGGCTTCGTGCGCGCCGAGGCCGCTCATGAAGGGCTGGAACTGACCCCGGAGCACTGGGAGATCGTCCGCTATCTGCGCGACTTCTACGAGCAGCACCACCTGCAGGCCAACGTGCGTGAGATCATCAAGGAGTTCCGCCGGCGCTGGGGGAAGGACAGGGGCAGCAACCGCTACCTGCACGACCTGTTTCCGCGCGGCGGTCCGCAGAAACAGGGCAACCGGCTGGCCGGGCTGCTACGCGTGAAGGGCGAACACTAGCAGACCGTTGAAAAACCCTTTATTCCCCTCTCCCCCGCGCGGTGGGAGAGGGGAATGACATGATGCTGCCGGGAAGTTTTTCAACAACCTGCCAGGGCATCAATCCGCCGTACCGGGCAGCAGCGCCTGCAGCCGGGCCCGGTTCTCCACCACCTGCGCCAGGGTGATGTCGTCCAGCACGCCGTAGAAGGCCTCTTCGGCCTGGTGAAATATCCCGCGCAGCATGCAGGCCGTCTCGATGCGGCACTCAGAGCCCTGCGGACGAAAGCACTCCACCAGGACCGAATCGGCCTCGGTGCGGCGCAGCACGGCACCGATGGAGATCGCCTCGGGGGCCTGCTTGAGCCGGACCCCGCCGCCCTTGCCGCGGGTGGTCTCCACATAACCGTCGCCGGCCAGCTGATGGACCACCTTCATCAGGTGGTTCTTGGAAATGCCGTAAGCCTCGGCAATCCCGGCGATGGTGGTTACGGAGTGCTCCTGCACGGCGAGGTAGATCAATACCCGCAGGGTGTAGTCGCTGAAAGTGGTCAAACGCATCGCAATTCCTGCTCCGGGAGATTCTGTCTCCGAATGAAAAGCCTATACCCGCCGGTCCTGCCCGCAATTGATCCCGGTCAGGATCTGGCGCTGCCGGGCGGGTGGGCGGTGTAAGAACCGGGAAGTTTACCCGGCCAGGGGGGGATGGGTCTCTCTTCCGACCGCAAATCCTGTCATAATGTTCCGCTCGTGAACCTCCAGCCCGCCCGGTATCTGCCGTGAATGCATCTCCGATCCAGCGTCGTCCCAGTGTCCCTGTCCGCATCGGTCCCGTGACCGTGGGCGGTCCGGCCCCGGTGGCGGTCCAGTCCATGACCAACACCGACACGGCCGACATCGCAGCCACGGCGGCCCAGGTGGCCGAACTGGCGCGCGCCGGCTCGGAACTGGTGCGCATCACGGTCAATTCCGAAGCCGCCGCCGCAGCCGTCCCGGCGATCCGCGAACGCCTGGATGCCCAGGGCCTGGCCACGCCCCTGATCGGCGATTTCCACTTCAACGGCCACAAGCTGCTGACGAAGTACCCCGGCTGTGCCGAGGCGCTGGCCAAGTACCGCATCAATCCCGGCAATGTCGGCCGCGGCAGCCGGAAGGATGAACAGTTCGCCACCATCATCGAACTGGCCTGCAGATACGACAAGCCGGTGCGCATCGGCGTGAACTGGGGCAGCCTGGACCAGGCCCTGGTGGTGCGGATGATGGACGAGAATGCCCGCCTGCCGCAGCCGCGCGAGGTCGAAGAGGTGACCCGCGAGGCCCTGATCGCCTCTGCCCTGGACAGCGCCCGCCAGGCCGAGGCCCTGGGACTACCCCACGACCGCATCATCCTGTCGGTGAAGATGAGCGGAGTGCAGGATCTGATCGCCGTCTATCGCGATCTGGCCGGACGCTGCGACTATCCGCTGCACCTGGGCCTGACCGAGGCCGGCATGGGGGTGAAGGGCATCGTCTCCTCCACTGCCGCCCTGGCCGTACTGTTGCAGGAAGGCATCGGCGACACCATCCGCATCTCGCTCACCCCCGAGCCGGGCGCGTCCCGGACTCAGGAAGTGCAGGTGGCCCAGTCCATCCTGCAGTCCATGGGCCTGCGCAGCTTCCTGCCGCAGGTGGTCTCCTGCCCCGGCTGCGGCCGCACCACCAGCACCTATTTCCAGGAGTTGTCACAGGACATCCAGTCATACCTGCGCGAACAGATGCCGGTCTGGCGCGAGCAGTACCCGGGCGTGGAGGCCATGACCGTGGCGGTGATGGGCTGCGTGGTCAACGGCCCCGGCGAGTCGAAACAGGCCAACATCGGCATCAGCCTGCCCGGCACCGGCGAGCGCCCGGTCGCGCCGGTCTATGTCGACGGCGAGAAGACCGTCACCCTCAAGGGCGAGACGCTGGCGCAGGACTTCCAGGCGCTGATCGAGGACTACGTGGAGCGGAATTACGGAGTGAGGCGTGATGCGTGATCAGGGAATTCGCATGGCGGTTGTCATTTCCACCTCGCCGTCATCCCCGCGCAGGCGGGGATCCAGTGACCGCGGAGGTATGTGGATTCCCGCCTGCGCGGGAATGACGTGATGGGAGGTAACAGGCTTGCGCTGCAGCTCGCAATCCTCACGCCTCACCCCTTGATCTCCTCCACCCGCCAGGTATCCAGAAAGCGCTGCTGGGACTCGGTCAACGCGTCGATGCCGATCCCCAGCGTCTGCAGCTTGATCTCGGCCACCTGCCGGTCCACCAGATCCGGCACCGCGTGCACGCCGGGTGTTAGTTCATCGGCGTGCTGGTACAGGTGCAGCGCGGCCATGAACTGCATAGCGAAGGTCTGATCCATCACCTCCACCGGATGTCCCATGGCGGTCGGCGTGGCCAGGTTGACCAGCCGGCCCTCGGCGACCAGGTGAAGTTCACGGCCATCATTCAGACGGAAGGCCTCGATACCGGGCCGGACCTCCTCCCGCGCCACCGCCATTTCCGCCAGCGCACGGGCATCGATCTCGACATTGAAATGCCCGGCATTGGCCAGCAGGGCGCCGTCGCGCATGCGCTCGAAATGCTCGGCGCGGATCACCTCGCGGTTGCCGGTGGTGGTGATGAAGATCTCGCCCCAGGCCGCGGCCTCGGCCATGGCGGTCACGCGGAAACCGGCCATGTGCGCGCGCAGGGCCTGGCGCGGCTCGATCTCGGTCACCGTGACCTGGGCACCCAGGGCCCGGGCCTTGTGGGCGATACCCTGACCACAGTCGCCGTAGCCGGCGACGACCACCTGCTTGCCGGCCAGCAACAGGTTGGTGGTCAGCAGCAGGTTGGTCAGGGAGGATTCACCGGTACCGTGGATATTGTCGAACTCGTGTTTCATGGGCGTATCGTTGACCGCGTAGGCGGGAAACTTCACCGCGCCCTCGCGCGCCATGGCCTGCATGCGCTGCACCCCGGTGGTGGTCTGCTCGCACATGCCGCGCAGCCCCTGCAGCAGTTCCGGACGCCGGTGCACCAGGCAGGCGGTCAGTTCGGCGGCATCGTCCAGGATCAGGTCGGGTCCGTGTTCCAGCGCAGCCAGATGCAGTTCCAGCAGCCGTTCCTCGCTCACGCCGCGTTCGGCATAGCCGCTGATGCCGTCCTGTGCGTTCAGCGCGGCGACCACGTCGTCCTGACTCGAACCGGGTTCGCTGCCGGTGAAGACCACCTCCGCCCCGGCTGCCGCCAGAGTCTCCACGAATACTCCCGTCTTGGCCTCGATATGGGAACAGACCGCAATGGTCAGTCCGGCGAAGGGCCGCGTCTCACCATAGCGGCGGCGCAACTCGGCGTGCACCGGCATGTGCGCACGCGCCCAGGCCAGCTTGCGGCGGCCGGTTTCGATATCGGGAGAAGATGACATTTCCAGCTCCGGTGATTTCCGAGGCCGGACAGTGTGCAACAGGCGAAGGAAGGGGACAAATACGGCGGCCCTTTATGCCCTTCAGGGTAGTCGGGCGGGCGCAGCGAGTAATCCAGTGACCTCGGCGGCTTCTGGATCCCGGCTGGAGCCTGTGCCGGCGTAGGCCGGTGCCGGGATGACGAACGGTGGAGATGGGCGCCTTTGTCAGGAGAAGGGCTGTCGGGGCTTGTTCAGTGTGTCCGCGTTATTCCGTAGCGATCCCGGCTTTTGTGCCCAGTCCTCACTCCCCGAACGTCTCGCGCAGCCGGCGCAGGGTGGCGGGGCCGACGCCGTGGATGGCCAGCAGGGCCGTATCCGAACTGCGGCGCACCGCCTCGGGAGTGCGCACGCCGGCGGTGAAGAGGGCCTTGGCGATGCGCACATTCACACCGGCCTGGCGGAGTTCATTGAGAAAGTCCCGGGGCGAGACCCGCGGCTGTGGCTGCGGCTGCGGTCGATTCCGGTGCATGTCCCGGACCGGGGCGGGAGCGGGTTCGCGCCGTGCGCGTGCAGGCGCCGCCGGGCGCGCCGCCTGGCGGGGGATGTTGAACAGGAAATGCGCTGTCGCCATCAGGCCCGCCGAGGCCATGAGGGCAACCAGCGGGGAAGCATCAGCCGCGCCGGCCTGCAGGCCATGCAGCAGCACGCCGAGACCCAGCAGGGCGAACAGGGCGGCCTGGCCGCGGAAGGCCAGCGCCCAGCGCTGTTCCGCCCGGGCCGGCAGCCAGGCCCGCAACCGCTGCCCCAGCGCAGCAAAGGCCTGGTCGAACAGGGTGGCTTCCTGATACAGGTTGTCGTGTGCGGGATACATATCGAATCACCTCCCTGAAATGTTGCGACCATCCTTGCCCGAAGCGCAGTCCCGCTCCGTGATCCGGCTCGCAATTCAGCCCCGTCATGACGGGTTTCTGACGCCGCAGCCGGAAAACTGTGATCGATTTCACACGCCTGTCCGCCCCCCTGTCAATCATTCTCGGCAGGGCGGGAACGGCCTGTGCGGCGCCAGCGTGGCAGCGCCACGGCCAGCGCAACCAGCGCATAACTGACCACCAGCACCGGTCCGGCCGGCCAGTCGAGCAGCAGCGCCGCCGTCAGCCCGGCCAGTACCGCCATGGCGGCACTGGCCCAGGCAACAGCCAGAGTCCGTCCGGGCCAGGCCGCCGCAGCCAGAGCCGGCAGGATCAGACTGGCAAACACCACATAGACCCCGGCCAGCTGTACCGAGGCGGTCACGGCCAGCGCAAACAGGACATAGAATCCGATCCCGGCACGCACCCGCGGCCAGACGAACCAGGCCAGCAGTACCAGGGCATAGAGCGGGACGGTCAGGGTCAACTCGCTCCAGCCCACGAACAGCAGCTGCCCGGAGAGCAGGTGCTGAATGGCCTCGCCGCCATGCGGCTGATCGGCCAGCAGCAGCAGGGCCAGCGAGGCCGCCACCACGAAACTGCTGCCGATCAGCGCTTCCTGCTGGGCCGGCAACCGGCGTTCGCTCCAGTGGAACAGCAGCGCAGCGGCCAGGGCGCAGGCCACCGCCACTGCCTGCAGCAGCCAGCCCGCCGCGTCCGGCCAGTAGAGCTCCATCACCACCAGGCCCAGGCCGGCGATCTGAGCGATGGCCAGGTCGATGAAGATGATGCCGCGACGCAGCACCTCGATCCCCAGCGGGGCATGGGTCAAGCCAATCGCCAGTCCCGCGACCAGGGCGGGCAGCAGGATCCCGAGCAGTTCAAGGCTGAACATGCACCGACTCCAACTGCACCAGGGTCCGCTCGAACAGGGCGAACAGATCATTCACCCCGTCCGCGCCCCCGACCGTGTAGGGCAGCACCAGCACCGGCAGACCGGTCCTGGCGGACAGCCAGTCGGCCGCCTCCGGCGCGGCGTAGGGCGTGCGCAGGATCGCGGCCGCGCCCTGCCCGCGCACCTGCTGCAGCAGCCGCTCCAGATGGGACGCTGTCGGCGGGATACCCGGTCTCGGCTCCAGGGCGGCGACCTCGCGCAGCCCCAGCCAGTCGATGAGATACACCCAGGCCTGGTGGTGCACGATCACCGGCAGCCCCTGCAGCCGGATGCCGCGTCTCTCCCAGTCGCCGATCGCGACACCCCAGCGTTGGCGGAAATCCTCCAGCCGTGCCTGATAGTGCTGCGCCCGGTCGGGATCGATGCCCTGCAGCCGCTCAGTCAGGACCCCGGCGACCCGATCGATGTTATGCGGATTCAGGTGCAGGTGGGGATTGCCCTCGGGATGCACATCGCCCTGGCTGCGATCGACGTGCTCGGGCACATCACGCAGTTCGACCACCGAAGCCGCCAGCAGGTGGCCCGGGGCACCGACAGCGACCGACGGATTGCCCGCCTTCTGCAACAGCACCGGCAGCCAGCCCACCTCCAGTCCGCCTCCGCTGCATACCAGCAGGTCGGCGCGGCGCATGGCGGCGATCAGGCTGGGCCGGGCGCGGATATAATGCGGATCCTGGCGGGCATGGGTGGCGGAAAACACCGCCACCGCATCGCCGCCGATTTCCTGCGCCAGTGCGGCCCATTCGGGTTCGCAGGCGAAGACCTGCACCGGATCCGCAGCCCGGGCCAGGCCCGATGTCAGCAGCAGGATTATTGCTAATGTCCGTATATATTGCATACAGAATCTCCTTGCAGCGCGGATGCAACGCAAAGGACGCGGAGACGTTTATGCCCTCCTGGGTGCGAAGGCACAGAGCAGTTCATTACATGAATTGCCGTTGTCATGCCTGGCATCGTCATCCCGAAGCACCGCGTGAACCTGTGAACACAGTGGCATCTGGATCCCGGCCTGCGCCGGGATGACAGAAAACACGTAGTCCCGTAGGTCGGATTAGCCCGCAGGGCGTAATCCGACACTGACCGCAGGCCCGTCGGGTTACGCTGCGCTAACCCGACCTACCCTGCTGCGTTGCTATCGCCCACACATCAGTATTTATGCGCCCCGTGCGCGCCCAGGCTCATGATGTACTGCACAATGAACTGATCATCCCGCAATCCCTCGCTTAACTCTTCGCGGTTGTACTGCAGCCGCACCCGGCTGAACTCGCTGTTGGTCCAGTCCAGCATCAGGGCATAGGCCTCGGGGTCATGGCCGCCTCCGTCCAGGGCGCTGCCGACCAGGCCGGCAGGCACGTCCGGTGCCTGCAACAGGCTGTAGCGCGCCCCGATCCGCCACTGCGGCCGGAACTTGTATACCGCCTGGACATAGCCGCCGTTGACGGCATCGTCCACGGCCACATTCCCGGTGCCGGCGGTGGCATCGCGGTAGCTTCCATCCTCGCTGCGCCGGAAATACTCGCCCTGCAGGGTCAGTTCCCGCTGGCGGGCATTGCCGGTGGGCGCCCAGGTGTAGCGCAGATCGGCCACATACAGATCGGTATCGCCGGCAAAACCGACATCACCCTCGTTGGTCACCCGGTCGGCCGCCTCGCCCGACAGGACATAGGCCCCGACGCGCCAACTCTGGTTGTAGCCTATATCCCCGCCCAGCCGGCCGTACAGGGACCAGGCCTCAGGGCCGCTGCCGGTGGAATCGCCGAACGGCAGGTCATCGCCGCGGAACACCCCGCCGCCGATCTCGGAATAGAGCGCGGTCGGCAGCACATAGCTGAACTCCACGCCGTCGTCGTTGAAGGCATTGTTGAGGAAGACCCGGCTGGGCAGCGGCCGATCGGCGAAATCGTCCTCGTGGGTGTGATGCTCGTTGAGATAGCCCAGGGTCCAGAAGGCCCGGCCGGCCTTGAGACTGAGGCCGGTCGGCAGGCCGGCCCCGCCCAGGGTCTGGACATAGGCCTCCTCCAACTCGACCTTATCCTCGCCCTCCTCGCGCACGATCGCCGCGGTCATGGCGCCGTAGAATTTGTCATCCACATTGGCGGCGACATTGAGTTCGGATTCGTCCACGGCCAGGCCCTCGCGGCCACGCTCACCTTCCTCACCCACGCCGAAGCCGGCGATTTCACTCCCGGACTCGGAAAAGCCGGACCAGCGGCCGTTGAGAATCACGCCGATGGAGGGATTGAACTCGTTGCTGTAGACCCGGCGGTGCTGGCCGGCCGGGGCCCGGGCCGGGGCAGCGGGCGCAGCATCAGCACCGGCATTCCGCGGCTGCGATTCCAGCTGTTCCAGCTTGCCTTCGAGTTCGCTGATACGGCTCTCGTAGGCCTGGCGCAGGGCGCGGATCTCCTCACGCACGGCTTCCAGTTCAGCCGTTGCATTCTGATCGGCCGCAGCCGGGCTAATGACGGACATGACGGCGACGGCCAGCGTCGCCCGGGTGAAATTGCGCATTCTGATGCTCCTGTTCCTGTAATCGTGATTCAGCAGGCACCACCGCATTCACGCGCGCGGTGCCGGAAACAAACACAGTCGTTGACTCAGACGAACAGGGACAGGGGCGGCGCGCGGGGTTGCGCCGGGTGATGATGGAACTGGCGTTCGCCAGTGGCGGGGATCGCGACGTACAGCGGACGCCGGTTGCGTTCGGGACCGGCGACTGAAACATCCACCGCCAGGCCGTCGGCGCCGTGCTTGGCATAATGCAGCACATCGCAGGCCTGGCCGAAATGCTCATGCGGGGCGAAGTCGTGCTCGGCCAGATGTGTCAGGCTGGCCACCTGCATGCCGGCGAACAGCAGCAGCAGCGCCAGCAGGGCATGGCGCGGGGAGCGGTTTCGGCAGTGGCGGCGCAGTCGGTGCATGGCGGCACAGCATAGCCTAACGCCGACCGGGGTCAACACCGGGATTCGCCACCAGGGCGTGGAATCTATCTATGTCGGGGTCGCCGGGTTACAATTTGCGTATTGACAGCCACGGAATACACGCAAAGCACGGACAATTGTATGTTGCTTGCTGCGGCATCTGTAGGTCGGGTTAGCGAAGCGTAACCCGACGCAGTCCGCGGTTCGCGTGTCGGGTTACGCCCTGCGGGCTAACCCGACCTACACATGATTGAATTCAAATTTTCCGTGCTTTGCGTGTATTCCGTGGCGCTTTTGACCCCCTGCTGGGCTGCACAGACCTGACCGGACATGGACACCCAGGCAATCGAGCAATTCGGCCAGCGGCTCCTCGCCATCCTGCAGCGCCACCCGCAGGGACTGAGCGAACACGGGTTGCTGCAGGCACTGCGCGAGACGGACGAGGACGCGCTCGGCTCAGCCCGTCTCGATGACAGCCTGAACCTGTTCCAGACCCACTTCATTCTGTTCCATGCCCTGTACCGGCTGCGCGAGCGCCTGCTGACCGGTGGCGATGAAACCCTGTGGATCCACGTACTGCGCATTCAACTGTTGCCGCTGGAGGAGAACGCCGCCCAGGCCCTGGGCGGACATGATCCATTGCGCGACTATTACCTGGACTGGTCCAACCTGGAGCAGACCTCGGCAGCCGATGTCGAGGCCATGCTGGGGCGTTTCTGGCAACGCTATCTGCGCCAGGACCAGCGGGTCGAGGCGCTGCGCGTACTGGAACTCGATGCCGATGCCGACGTGACGGCCATTCGCGATCAGTATCGCCGGCTGGCCATGCGCCACCATCCCGACCGCGGGGGCGACACCGCCACCCTGCAGGCCATCAACGAGGCTGCCGCCCTGCTGCTCGGCAAGGGCGGCAGCCGCTGACACCACAACGCCATGTCCCTGTCCGCCTATCAACTCATCCTGTTCCCGCAGCGCGACGATATCAGCGCGGCGCAGCGTGCAGCGTTGCTTTCCCATCTGCACGGGTGCGGCTTCCTGGGTCAGGCATTCGAACTCGACGGGCGCGAGCATTTCACTACCGGCGCGCAGTTTCTTGACCAACTGGTGTTTCTCGGCTGCTCCCCCTATATCGAGACCGAGCCCCCCGCCGATACCGCGGCACGCAACACCGCGGCACGACAGGGCCGGTTCTGTCATCTCCATCTCACCCGCCTCCTGCCCCGGGCGCGCTTTCGCGCCAATCCGCGCGCCAGGGTGCGCTGCCCGGCCTGCCGCAAGTCCGTGGCGGCAGCCGAGCTCCTGACCGGGCCCGGGACGGACCGGACCTGTGCGCACTGCGGGCACGAGGCCGCGATCACGGACTGGAACTGGCAGGGACACGCCGGATATGCCAACCTGTTTCTGGAGGTCTGGGGCATCCATCCGGGAGAGGCCGCACCTACCGAAGGGTTTATTCAGGCGATTGAAAAAATTACGGATTCCCCCTGGTCCAGCTTCTATACCCAGGCCGACCAGCAGCCGGCGGATGAAACCGGCCCGGTCATGTGGCACAATGACCGACCAAATTGATCAGGTACGTCAATCGGCGTGCCGCCGGACACTGCAGGTAGTGATATGGCTTCCGAAGAACCCGAACTGAGCAAGGAAGAGCGCATCCTGCGCATGATGAAGCGTGTGCTCACCGATGTCGCCAAGGACACCCATGCCAAACCCGGCTTCCGGCATCCGCTGTCCGAAAACACCATCGAAGGCATTCGCGACTGTCTGGCCCTCATCGCCGCCCGCGAGCAGGAACTGGCCGAGGAATTCGGCCGTCCCATGAACATGCGCCCGCGCTTCATCGACGAGCCCAAGCGCGAGGTTGTGGTGCCGCTGAATGTCACCAGCCTGCGCGGCGACAAGCCCGGCAGCGGCGACCACTGAATTCAATACAGCCATCGTCTCCCCGCGATCCGGGAGACCAGGAGTTGACCATGGACCTCACCAATGAAGAACGCGTAGCCCTGACCCGCGCCGTGATCCGGATGCTGGACAGCTGGGGCGCCCAGAACTCCGACCAGGTCAGGATACTGTGCCTGCCGGACGGCACGCCCGCACGCAGGATCAACCGTTTCCGCGACATGAACGAGGCCCTCCCGGACGAGCCCCGGGTCAACGAATCGGTCGAGCACATCCTGGGCATCGCCGACGCCCTGCGCACCACCTTTCCGGCCAATCCCCAGATGGCCCCGATCTGGATGCACCGCCGCAACAAGCACCTGCGCCGGCGCACCCCCCTCAGCTGCATGATCGAGGACGGCCTCAGCGGCATGGTGCGGGTACGCACCCACCTGGACTGCGCCTTCGCCTGGGACAGTTCGGGCTCCTCCACTCACGCCTGAACCAGCTGATCCCGCCCCCGGCAAAACCCCGCAACTGCGGGGTTTTTTGTGCCTCCTCCCGCCGCGCCCGGACTCAAGTCAGCCCGCCCGGCGCCGTTATCCTGTTCACACCCCTTGCCAACAGGGGAAGAACAACACCAAGGGAGGCCCCCACCCATGTTCAGTATCAAGATGGAGCATGTGCTCGACCGTCTGTCGCGGCACTATCAGCCCTTTAACCTGCTGTCCGAGGAACGCCTGCGCGAGGTCGTCAACATTGTGCGTTTCATCGAACTGCGCGAGGGTGAGATCTTCCAGATCGCCGGCGGCCAGGATCATGACTACCTGTTCGTGGTCGAGGGCCGGCTGGAGGTCATCTGCAGCGGCACCATCACCTCGCTGGCCGGCCCCGACGACACCCGCAAGCGCCCCGTGGTGCTGCCGGCCGCCCCGGCGACCTGCACCCTGGTGGCACGCCAGGACAGCATCATCTGTCATGCCGACCGCGAGATGCTGGACAACCTCATCTCCTGGGATGAGGTCGTGCACATGATGGAGGACTCCGGCGCCGAGACCGCCAGGCTGCTGGAGAAGGTGCGCAACTCCCTGGTATTCCGGCGCCTGCCGCTGGAAACCGTGGAACTGGCGTTCCAGAAGATGCAGACCCAGGTCGTCAAGGCCGGCGAATACGTCATCCAGCAGGGCGAGGCGGGTGATGCCTACTACATCATCCTCAACGGCCGGGCCGAGGTCTATCAGCGCGGCATCTATGACGATGCGCCGCACAAGATCGCCGATATCGGCGAGGGCGACGCCTTCGGCTGCGAGGCTTTGATCTCCGGCAGCACCCGCAATGAATCGGTGCTGATGACCGAGGACGGCGAGGTCCTGGTGCTGGACAAGGCCGCCTTCGAGGAACTGATCAGCAACCCGCTGATCAAGACGGTCAACCCCAGCGTGGCGCGTACCATGGCCGAGACCGGCCACGAACTGATCGATGTGCGTTATCCGGAGGAGTTCGACGACCACCACATTCCGGGCGCGCGCCTGGTCCCGCTGTTCGAACTGCGCAACCGGATGGAGGAACTGGACCGGAACAAGCAGTACATCGTCTATTGCCATGGCGGCAGCCGCAGCGCCGTCGCCGCGCTGATCCTGGCCCAGAACCAGTTCGATGTGCTGTCACTGGACGGCGGCATCCGCAGCTGGCCATTCGAGACCCAGAGCATCTACGACCGCCAGGCCGAGATGGAAGGCAGAGAAACCGAGGCGGCCTGAGTCCCCCGGCACCACTGCAGAACCGGCCGGCAGCGGCCGGTGCGAGCAAACCGCAACGCCTCCCTTCGGGGAGGCGTTTGTTGTTGCAGCGGATCGGGGCTGGACTAAACTCGAATTCAATGGGGTCCGCCCCAGAAACAATCATGCATGCCTCACAGTTCATGGAGCGAAGACACAGATGACGAGCGCCAGCAAGAGCACCAGCCGCCGCAAGACCCCTGCCAGCCCGGCAAAAACCGCCGGTTCACCTGCCAAACGGGCGAGCGCTTCCGGATCCGGGAAAAAAGCTGCACGCGCCCAGATCACACCGGAACGCCGTCATGAGATGATCGCCGAGGCGGCCTATCTGCGGGCCGAATCCCGCGGCTTTGCCCCGGCGGACCCGCTGCACGACTGGCTTACGGCGGAGCAGGAGGTGGATGCGCGTCTGGCCGGGCAGACGCAGGGCGCGGACGCTCCCGTACACTGAAGCCGGGAGTTTATGCCCCCTTGCCGGGGCGCCGCCGGCGCCCCGCCGGTTTCCTGTCTCCCTGACCACGCACTTCCGCCTGCGGCGGCAACCCGGTGTGCTGGGTCAGGAACGGCCTGCCCTTGCCCGCGGCCCGGCCTCCCTTCGCCGGCTGCCCGGTCCCCGCCGGCTGCCAGCGCGGTACCAGGTGACGTTTGCCGTTGCCGATCAGATCCTCCCGGCCCATGCGCTTGAGCGCATCGCGCAGCAGCGGCCAGTTGTCAGGGTCATGGTAGCGCAGGAAGGCCTTGTGCAGCCGCCGCACCTTCAGCCCCTTCGGAATGCTCACGGTTTCACTGTCATGCCGCACCCGGTGCAGCGGGTTCTTCCCGCTGTAGTACATGGCCGTGGCGGTGGCCATGGGCGAAGGCAGGAAGGTCTGCACCTGGTCGGCACGGAAGCCGTTCTGTTTCAGCCACAGCGCCAGATTGAGCATGTCCTCATCGGTGGTGCCGGGATGCGCGGCAATGAAGTAGGGGATCAGGTACTGCTCCTTGCCGGCGGCCTTCGAGTAGCGCTCGAACAGCTTCTTGAACCGGTAATAGCTGCCCATGCCCGGCTTCATCATCTTCGTCAGCGGCCCGTCCTCGGTGTGCTCAGGGGCGATCTTGAGATAGCCGCCGACATGGTGGGTCACCAGTTCCTTTATGTATTCAGGCGATTCCACCGCCAGGTCGTAGCGCAGGCCCGAGGCGATGGAGATGCGCTTGATGCCCGGCAGCGCCCGCGCCCGCCGGTACAGGCGGATCAGGGGATCGTGATTGGTGTTGAGGTTCCTGCAGATCTTCGGATACACGCAGGACAGCCGCCGGCAGGCCGCCTCGGTCGCCTCGTCCTTGCAGGCCAGGCGGTACATATTGGCGGTCGGCCCGCCCAGATCGGAGATCGCGCCGGTGAACCCGGGCACGGAATCGCGGATGGTCTCCAATTCGCGGATGATGGAGTCTTCCGAGCGGTTCTGGATGATGCGGCCTTCGTGCTCGGTGATGGAGCAGAAGGTGCAGCCGCCGAAGCAGCCGCGCATGATATTGACCGAGAAGCGGATCATCTCGTAGGCCGGGATGTTCGCCCCGCCGTAGGCCGGATGCGGCAACCGGGTATAGGGCAGTTCGAATACCGCATCCAGTTCCGGCGTGGTCAGCGGAATCGGCGGTGGATTCAGCCACAACTCACGCTCACCGTGGCGCTGCACCAGCGGCCGGGCATTGCCGGGATTGGTCTCCTGGTGCAGCACGCGCGAGGCGTGGGCATAGAGCACCCTGTCGTCCTTGACCGCCTCGTAGGACGGCAGACGGATGCAGGTCCGGCCACCGGTCGGGCGTTTATGCCGCGGGTGGAACTGCACCACCTTCGCAGTGGGATCGGCGGCGGCCGCGGGCTCCCGCTTGTCGCAGGCCGGCGCCTCGGCGTAGGGGTCCTCATGCGTATCCACCCGCCCAGGGGTGTCGACATGGGAGGAATCCAGTACGTCCCAGCCCTCCGGCAGGCGCTTGCACACATAGCCGGTGCCGCGGATATCACGCAGTTCGCGCACCGATTCACCGCCCGCCAGCCGATGGGCGATCTCCACGATCTGGCGCTCGCCGTTGCCGTAGACCAGCAGATCGGCCTTGGCGTCGAACAGAATGGAGCGGCGGATCTTCTCCGACCAGTAGTCGAAATGGGCGATGCGGCGCAGGCTGGCCTCGATGCCGCCGATGACCAGCGGCACGTCCTTCCAGGCCTCGCGGCAGCGCTGGGCGTAGACCAGCACGGCGCGATCCGGGCGCAGGCCGCCGGCGCCATCGGGCGTATAGGCGTCGTTGCTGCGCACCTTGCGATCGGCGGTATAGCGGTTGACCATGGAATCCATGTTGCCGCCGGTCACGCCGAAGAACAGCGTCGGCCGTCCCAGGCGGGTGAAGTCCGCCGTGCCGGTCCAGTCCGGCTGGGCGATGATCCCCACCCGGAAGCCCTGCGCCTCCAGCACCCGGCCGATCACCGCCATGCCGAAACTGGGGTGATCGACATAGGCGTCGCCCGTGATCAGGATGATGTCGCAGGCATCCCAGCCCAGGGCATCCATTTCGGCGCGCGACATGGGCAGCACCGGCGCCGGGCCGAGGCGTTTGGCCCAGTAGGGCCGGTAGGCAAAGATGTCGGGGGCGCTGTGCATGGAAAGAGTACTGGTACTTGAGATTGACGGGGCTTGGATCGACAATAGCCGGGCCGCGTGCGGCGCAATCGCATCAGTGTAGCATTTTCACCGCTGCTGCGTGCGGTAAAAACCTCTTTTTTTGTAATCTTTCAGGCGGTTGCCGAGGAACCGGGCCGGTCATGGATCAAACCGAACAGCACAATCTGCGTCAGCGCCTGGAGGCCCTGCGGCTGGAGCACCGGGACCTGGACGAGGCGCTGCTGCGTCTGAACCAGGACCCGGCCATGAACCAGCTCACCCTGCAGCGGATGAAGAAACGCAAGCTGCTGCTCAAGGACATGATCCACCGCCTGGAAAGCGCGCTGATTCCCGACCTGGACGCGTGACCCCGCTGCTGCTCATCCTGCTGGCTGCGTTGGTTCTGTTCTGGCTCGACAGTATGAAGGCCCGCGACCTGGCCGCCGCCGGCGCCCGCGACACCTGCCACCAGCAGGGCCTGCAGCTGCTGGATGCCACCGTCACCCTGAGCCGCCTGGGCCTGACCCGGGCCCCGCGCGGGCATGCCACCCTGGCCCGCACCTACCGCTTCGAATACAGCCGCGACGGCGCCACCCGCCAGACCGGCTTCATCCGCCTGCGCGGCCACCGCATCGAGACCATCGGCCTGGCTGACGATGCCGGCTGACAGAAAAATTCAAGAGCGCCACGGAATACACGGACGAGATAAATCCAATCCAAAAGTAGGTCGGGTTAGCGTAGCGTAACCCGACACTAATCGTTGGCCTGGCCATGTCGGGTTACGCCCTTCGGGCTAACCCGACCTACATGCTATCGATAATATTTCATGCCGGGCGCAAAGCGCCTCGGCATGCATTATGAAATTTCCGTGTTTTCCGTGTATTCCGTGGCGCTCTTGATTTTTGCCTAATCAATATGCGCGATGCGATCGACGAACAGCCGCTCCGGCGGCAGGCCGTGGCGGACCAGCAGCTCGATCAGCGCCACCAGGTCCGCGTCGGGGCCGTTGACATAGACATCGAAGCCGGACAGATCCGGATAGTCGGTCGTGATGCGCAGGCCCGCGTGCAGCAGGCGGCGGGCCCGCGGAGACAGCCCCGGGACATCGGCCAGATCCGGCACCTGCGGCGACGTCCAGTCCGGGTTGTCGCCCTGCCCCACCACCGGAATGAAGCGGAAGTCGTCCAGGCCGTCCTGCCAGGAACGGCAGTAGTTGGCCAGATACAGATCCTCCGGCCGCGACACCGCCCAGTACAGGCGCAACGGCTGATCGAACTCCAGCGAGATGGCATGCTCGATCAGGCTCTTGACCGGCGCAAAGCCGGTCTCGCAGGCCAGGAACAGGCACGGCCGGCCCGAGTCCTCGTCCAGGGTGAAGCGTCCATAGGGGCCCTCCACCTCGACCTTGTCGCGCGGCTTCATCCGGTTGAAGACGTACTCGGCAAAGGGATCCCCCTCCACCTGCTGGACATGGAATTGCAGCAGCATGCCGTTGCAGGGGCAGCTGGCAATGGACTTGTTGCGGGTCGGCAGGCCCTCGCCGCTGAGCGTCACGTACTGACCGGCCAGGAACCACAGTGTCTGGGTGCGCGGCGTGCGCAGCTGCAGTTCCATCACGGTATCCGACAAGGGATTGAGCCGTGCCACCGTGGTCGTGATGCGATGATGCGGGATATCCTCGGCGCTGCGCGCCTCCACGGCCTCGAGGACCAGATCGCTGGCGGCATGGGCGCGACACATGAGGAAGTGGTTGTTGGCCCTCTCCTCGCGGCTGAACACGTAGTCGTGATGCCCCATCCGGCCCAGTTCGCCGGAGATCAGCCGTGCCTGGCAGTCGCCGCAGCTGCCGCTGTTGCAGTTGTACTTGAGGTTGAGCCCGGAGCGCAGCGCGGCCTCCAGCAGGGTCTCCCCGGCCTCGGCCTGGAACACATTCCCGGAAGGCAGCAGCTCGACCCGGCGAGTCATGGCAGCGGACGGCTACAGCAGCCGGAAGGGCTCTTCGTCAGTCAGCTGCAGCAACTGCTGCACTGCGGCCAGACCGTCACGGGCAAAGGCATCGATATCGTCCCAGGCATCGTTGGCCGCGAAAACCTGCGCGCCGTCGGGCAGGATCAGGCGCATCGCCCAGCGGCCCTTGTCCTGCGCCTCCCGGGGCGCCGGTTCGCAGGTCAGATACAGGCCGGGCTCCGGGTTGCCCTCATGCACCACGGCCAGGATATAGCGGTAGTCATTGGCGTCCCCGGTCTCGATCTCCCCCAGAACAGTCACGGAAAACTGGCCCAGCTGATAGCGTTGCTGAGGGATGGCGGTCTTGATATCGGGCTTGTTCTGCATGTTCAGGCACCCCCTGTATGGCTTTACCAGCAATTGTAACGGATGGCTGGCAGCGACAAACCCCAAATACCTGCTTGATTACCGGGGTTAATGCGCACATCCGGTGCCTGGGTTAGAATTTCCCGCAACCTCAGAATCGATCAACCCCCCGGAGGGCGACACGATGCCGTATTACATCTATGACATCACCCAGGATCCAACCGGTATCGCCAGGAACCTGGAATACCAGGCCGAGTTCGACTCCTTCCAGGAGGCCAAGAAGTTCGCCCGCAACCGCCGCGCCGAACTGGGCCGGGACACGGACATCCTGGTCAAGGTCATGTTCGCGCCCAACCAGCTCGAGGCCGAAGAACGGCTGATGGAGAAGCGCGAGAAGCCGATCGTGATGGAGTGGGAAAAGTAGGCCTCGCATTCCACCATGGAAGAGGACGAATACCGCTCCACCTACGACGCCGTGAATCAACGGCGCTGCATCTTCGAGAAGGCCATCAATGCCCGCCATGTCGGCTGCACCCAGATGCACCGCTTCTACCTTGCCGACCGCGAAGGCGTGGGCTGCCAGTCCGAAGACGCCAACCGACGCTGCATCGCCCTGCTGGAGCGGATGCGCCGGGACGCCCGTTTCGCCCTGCAGCTGACTCACATCGGCGGCCCGCTGCCGCACAACAAGGAGATCCGGGTCCAGGTCGGCGGGTTGCTCGGCATCCAGACCCTGGTGCAGCCGGAACGCGCCAGCGCCGGGAAGGTGGAGAACGCCTTCGATACCCTCAACCGCGCCGAACAGCGCTTCGGCAGCATCGACGCCATCCCCTTCAACGAGGTCATGAAGGACATCAAGCAGTTCCAGGGCCGCAGCCGGCGGCGGGGATTTAAGAAATAAAGAGCGCCACGGAATACACGGAAAGCACGGAAAATTACATATTGCTTGTTCAGAATCCCGTAGGCAGGGTTGGCGCAGCGTAACCCGACAGGTTCGATGCCAATGTCGGGTTACGCCCTATGGGCTAACCCGACCTGCATATGCTGGGATAATTTTTCTTTGTCCGTGCTTTCCGTGTATTCCGTGGCGCTCTTGAATATCAATCAGAAGCCAGTGCCGCGCTGACCGCTGCCTCCAGCTCCGCCTCGTCGATGGGAAAGGCCAGGGTGCGGAAGATGGGAAAGCGGGCCTGCAGCCGCGCCAGCTGGTGGGCGTATTCCTGCTCATAGAACACGATCACCCGCGTATCCGGCAGTCGCTGCACCACCGCCAGCAGGCTCTCCAGACTGCTGGTGCGGTCACGGAAATCGGACTGGAAATTGAACTCGGCCACGATCACCCGCGGCTGGCGTTTGCGCGCCGCAGCCAGCGCCTTGCGCATGGTCCCCTCCACGATCACCTCACAGCCCAGGCGCTGGTAGAGGGGCGCGAAATTGGGATAGCCACCCAGTTCGATGATGGACAGAAGTACGGGCCTGGACATGGTGGAGGGACCTCTGATCATGTCGTCACGATTCAAAACCGCCATTCTACCGCATCCGGTATGGATATCGCCCGGCGGGGCTGGCAATCAGCCGGACTTGGCTGCAGACTCGGCAGCATCAACGGCCCGGCGCCGAGGCAGGGTGTGCGCGGATTACCCGTTGCACCCGGCCTGACCCGCGTCACTTAACACCGAACACAAGAGCACGATCATGAGCGACCGCGAACAATGGCAGCAGCTGGATGAGGAACAGTACCGCGTGACCCGCTGCAGCGGGACAGAGCGGCCTTTTACCGGCAAATACTGGGATCATAAGGGCGACGGCGTCTATCTGTGCGTATGCTGCCAGGCGCCCTTGTTCGACTCCCGGCACAAGTATGATTCGGGCAGCGGCTGGCCCAGCTTCTGGCAGCCCGCCGCGGGCGCCGACATCGCCGAACTGAGCGACACCAGCCACGGCATGGTGCGCACCGAGGTGCGCTGCGGCCACTGCCAGGCCCACCTGGGGCACGTCTTCCCCGACGGCCCGCCGCCGACCGGGCTGCGCTACTGCATCAACTCCGCGTCGCTGGATTTCACTCCGCGCGGGGATTGAGATAAAACCCTTTCAACGCAGAGGCGTAAAGGCGCAAAGGCGCGGCACGTAGGTCGGGTTAGCGTAGCGTAACCCGACAGCCCGCGGCATGTTGGGTTACGGTGCCATGCACCTAACCCAACCTACAGAATCTTTGCGCCTCTGTGTCTTTGCGTCCTCTGCGTTCCCGTCACCGTCGCTGACTAGTCCTCGTCAGCGGACGGGAAGGCATAACCGGCTTCCAGTTCCTCCGGCGTGGCGTCGCGGATATCCAGCACCTCCAGCACGAAGCGCAGATCGCGGCCGGCCAGCGGGTGGTTGCCGTCGACTGTGACGGTGTCTCCCTCCACCGCCCGGACAGTGAAATCCAGGCTGCCGCCTTCCGGGCTCTCGCCCTCCAGCTGCGCCCCGACCTGGCGTGCCTGTTCAGGAATCTCCTCGGCCGGCACGGCCAGGCACAGGTCCGGATCGTACCGGCCATAGGCCTCGTCTGCGGTCAGTTCCAACTCCATCTTGGCATCCACGCCCAGGCCTTCCAACGCCTGTTCCACCCTGGGAAAGGCGCCGCCGTAGCCGCCGTGCAGATAGTAGAGGTCGTCGTCATAGGCCAGTGCCTGGTCCGAGCCCTGCTCGAACACGGCGTAGCGCAGCCGTACCACCTTGTCCCTGACCACGCTCTGGTAGTTGCGTTTCCTGACGAAATGGAGAGTCTTGGAATCTTCGCTCATGCTGTCTGCCGCTCCTGTCGGAACATGACCAGGTGATCGATCTCCATCCGGATACCGATGGATTCACCGATGGCATGATCGTGATGGCTGGGCGCGAAGCACAGCACCCGGGTGCCACTGTGCAACTCCAGCGTGTAGAGAAATTCAGCGCCGCGGAAGGCCTTTTCCACCACCCGCGCCTGCAGCTCGCTTTCGTCGTCGTGCTGGATGTCATCGGGGCGTACCAGCAGATCGACCTTGCAACCCGGGACGCAGCCCTCGGGGATGCGTCCGGGAATGATGCCCAGTTCGGAATTGACATGCTGGTCGTTCAGCACCTCGCCGGTGATGATCGCCCCCTGGCCGATGAAGTCGGCCACGAAGCGGTTGGCCGGGCGATGGTAGAGATTGTAGCCGCTGTCCCACTGCATCAGCCGGCCCTGGTTGATCACCCCGATCTCGTCGGCCATGGCGAAGGCCTCGTATTGATCGTGGGTGACCAGGATGGCAGTGATTTCCTCCTGCTTGAGGATGGCACGCACCTCGCGCGCCAGCTGCTCGCGCAACTCGGCGTCCATGCTGGAGAAGGGCTCGTCCAGCAGCAACAGTTCGGGGCGCGGGGCGATGGCGCGAGCCACGGCGATACGCTGCTGCTGGCCGCCGGAGAGCTGATGCGGGTAGGCCGAGGCATAGCCGGGCATGCCCACCAGTTCCAGCAGTTCCCGCACCCGCGTCCGGCGCTCGCGTTCGGACAGATGGCGCAGCCCGAAGGCGATATTGCCGGCCACGGTGAGGTGCGGGAACAGGGCGAAATCCTGGAACACCATGCCCACCCGGCGCTGCTCCGGCGGCAGGGCCCAGCCGCTGTGGCTGACGACCTGGCCACGCAGCCGGATCTCGCCGGACTGCAGCAGTTCGAAGCCCGCGATGGCGCGCAGCAGGGTGGTCTTGCCGCAGCCGCTGGGACCCAGCAGGCAGCCGATATTGCCCGTCTCCAGGCCGAACGAGACCTGCTTGACGACCGGGATACCGTCGTAGGCGAGGCTGCAATTGTCGACTTCGAGCAGTTCAGGCATGACCGGGCCGGGAGTGGGCGATGCTGCGGCTGAGCAGAATGACCGGAATGATACCGGCCAGCACGATGGCCAGGGAAGCGCTGGCGGCATCGGCCAGGCGTTCGTCCGAGGCCAGTTCATAGGCCCGCACCGCGAGCGTGTTGAAATTGAAGGGGCGCAGGATCAGGGTCGCCGGCAGTTCCTTGAGCACGTCGACGAACACCAGCAGCACCGCGGTGAGCAGGCTGCCGCGCATGATGGGCATGTGTACCCGGCGCAGCACCTCGCCCGGGGGGTAGCCCATGGAGCGGGCGGCATCGTCCATGCTGAGTTTGATCTTCCCCAGTCCGGCCTCGACCGTCTGCAGCGACACCGCCAGGAAGCGCACCGTGTAGGCGAACAGCAGCGCGGCCAGGGTGCCGGACAGCAGCAGGCCGGTGGAGATCCCGAACTGCGCCCGCATCCAGCCGTCCAGGGTATTGTCGAAGGCGGCGAAGGGAATCATCACGCCCACCGCGATCACGGTACCGGGCACGGCATAGCCCATGCCGGCGAGGCGCACTGCGCCCTGCACCAGCCAGTTGCCGTGCAGGCGCTTGCCGTAGGCCATGAACAGGCCCAGCAGCAGGGCGATCAGGGCCGCGCTGCCGGCCAGTATCAGGCTGTGCCAGGTCAGCTGGATGAACCCCGTTCCCACCGTCTCGGGCGCGGTACGCAGCGCCCAGACCAGCAGCTGCCCGGCCGGCACCAGGAAACCGAACAGCAGCGGCACCAGGCACACCAGCACCCCGACCGGAAGCTGCCAGCCCCGCAGCCGGTGCCGCGGCAGGCTGCGGTAACGGCTGGTGGTGTGGTGGTAGCGGGCCTGGCGGCGCGACCAGCGCTCGAGCAGGATCAGCACAAACACGAAGCTCATCAGCAGGGCCGAGAGCTGGGCCGCGGCAGCGGGATCACCCAGGCCGAACCAGGTGCGGAAGATGCCGGTGGTAAAGGTGTTCACGCCGAAGTACTGCACCGTGCCGTAGTCGGCCAGGGTCTCCATCAGCGCCAGTGACAGCCCCGTGATCACTGCAGGACGCGCCAATGGCAGGGCCACCCGGCTGAAGGTGCGCCAGGGGCTGGCCCCGAGCGTGCGGCTGACCTCGAGCACGCACACCGACTGCTCCAGGAAGGCGGCCCGGGTCAGCAGGTAGACATAGGGATAGAGCACCAGCGACAGCATCACCACGGCACCGCCCAGTGAACGCACCTGGGGGAACCAGTAATCGCCGTAGCCCCAGCCGGTCAGTTCGCGCAGCCCGGTCTGCACCGGCCCGGCGAAATCCAGCAGGCCGGTATAAGTGTAGGCGATGATGTAGGCCGGGATGGCCATGGGCAGCAGCAATGCCCATTCGAAGATTCTGCGGCCGGGAAACTCGCAGGTGGTGGTCACCCAGGCCGTGGACACGCCCAGCAGCAGGGTGCCGGCGCCGACGCCGAGCATCAGCAGCAGGGAATTGACCACATAGTCCTGCAGTACGGTGGCGGCCAGGTGGCGCCAGACCTCGCCGGCGGGCTCGAACACGAAGCTGAATACCGTCAGCACCGGCAGGGCCACAATCAGGGCCACCAGCAGCACGCCCGCACGCCAGCCGCTGCTCAACCAGTTCTGGCGTGAGGATACCCCCGGGACAGTCCGGGTCGTGGTGCCAGGGCCTGTTAACACTAATCTAATCGTCTCTGTTGTGCCTCAAACAGCGCCAATCGATACCCTTAGGGCATAAAGGCGCGAGGAGCGCAGTTTGGTGATTCCAAATAAGCGAGAGCCTGCCCCGCGAGCGCAGCGAGTGTAGTGGGTACGAGCAACGATGAGTGGCGCTGTTTCAGGCGCAACCCGCAGGGCTGGGGCTGATATTCCGCCCAGCGGCGTTATCATTCGCTCATGTAGAATGACTACACCTCACTCATTCTGCCTTGCTGGACGAAAAATCAGCCCCAGCAGAGGCGATTAGATTAGTGTTAACAGGCCCTGGTCAAATACGTGGCCCGCAAACAACGGCGGGGTGCCGTGCACCCCGCCTGGACAGATCCTCGGGAAAGGATCGAGCAATAATCCGGGGCAGCGCTACTTCCAGCCCGCCCGGTCCATCAGCCGTACCGCCTCGGCATTATATTTCCCCAGAAGATGCAGGTCCAAATCATCGGCCTTGAAGTCGCCCCAGGCCGCCAGGGTGTCGCTGACCGGCACCGAGCCGCGCACCGGGTACTCATGGTTGACCTGGGCATACCAGGCCTGGGAGGCATCGCTGGTGAGGAACTCCATCAGACGCACCGCATTGTCGCGGTTGCCGGCCGCAGCGGTGAGGGCGATGCCGCTGACATTGACGTGGGTGCCGCGCCCGTCCCCGCTCCCCTCCTGGTTGGGCCAGAACACGGCCACCCGCCCGGCGGCCTCGCGCTGCTCCGGATCGTCCTCATTGAGCATCACGCCCAGGTAATAGGTATTGACCACGGCGACATCACACTGACCGGCCGCGGCGGCCAGCACCTGGTCGCGATCGCCGCCGATGGGCGGACGGGCGAAGTTGGCGACGAAATCCCGGGCCCAGGCCTCGGTCGCCTCGACCCCATCATGGGCGATCATGGACGCCACCAGCGACTGGTTGTAGATGTTGCTGGAGGAGCGGATGCAGACACGTCCCTTCCACTTCGGATCGGCCAGCGCCTCGTAGGTCGACAGTTCAGCGGGCCTGACCCGGTCGGTGACATAGACAATGGGACGCGCCCGCACCGACAGGCCGAACCAGTAACCTTCGGGATCCCGGTAGTGCGCGGGGATGCGCTCGCTCAGGGTGTCCGAAGCGACCGGGGCCAGCACACCGGCTTCCCGGGCGCGGTGCAGGCGGCCGGCATCGGTGGTCAGCAGCAGGTCGGCCGGGCTGTTGCGGCCCTCGCTCTTCAGCCGCTGCAGCAGGGCATCCGCCTTGCCTGTGACCAGGTTGACTTCGATGCCGGTCTGCTCGGTAAAACGGTCCAGCAGCGGCTTGATCAGGTTTTCCTGACGCGCGGAGTAAAGATTGACCTCGGCTGCGACCGCCGGACCGGCGAGCAGCAAGGCACACAGAAACGGCAGCATCCAGCGTGAAAGCGACATGACAGACATCTTCGGACTACCCCTGTAAAACTCATGACCGAAAGGAAACGGTAACAATTATCATTTTCATGGCGTTTCGATGCAAGCCCGGCAGGGGACAGAGATTGATTTCCTCTGATGCAGGAACATGAAATCCTTGTAATTCTGCGGGTTGCGATGCCCGCTCCGGTGGGACACAATCCCGCTCATGATCACTTCCTCCGCACCCGTGGCGAGGCTGCACCCGCTGGAAACGCTGGAATTCACCAACAGCTATGCCCGCCTGGGACCGGCCTTTCACTCGCCGGTCGCCCCCACCCCGCTGAGCGACCCCCACCTGATCAGCTTCAATGCCGACCTGGCCGGGCAACTCGGCCTGGATCCCGCCGCAGCCGGACGGCCCGGATTCCTGGCCTGGCTGAACGGCGAACACCGACTGCCCGGCAGCGAACCGGTGGCCATGCTCTATGCCGGCCACCAGTTCGGTCACTACGTGCCGCAACTGGGCGACGGACGCGCGATCATCCTCGGCGAGATATGCACCGACCACGGCGAACGCTGGGAACTGCAGTCCAAGGGCGCGGGCCCCACCCCCTACTCGCGCAACGGTGACGGCCGGGCGGTGCTGCGTTCCACCCTGCGTGAATACCTGTGCTCTGAAGCCATGCACGCACTGGGCGTACCCACCACTCGCGCCCTGTGCATGGCCGGCTCCAATGAGGAGGTCTACCGCGAACGCATCGAGCGCGGTGCCCTGCTGCTGCGCGCCGCCCCGAGCCATGTGCGTTTCGGCTCCTTCGAGGTCTTCTATTACCGCAACCAGTTCCCGCAACTGCAGCAGCTGGCCGACTACGTCATCACCCATCACTACCCGCAGCTGCAGCAGGCCGACAATCCCTGCCTGGCACTGTATCAGGAGGTGGTCGAACGCACCGCACGGCTGCTGGCACAATGGCAGCTGATCGGCTTCGCCCACGGGGTGATGAACACCGACAACATGTCCATCCTCGGCCTGACCCTGGACTATGGGCCCTTCGGCTTCATGGACACCTATGATCCGGGCTTCGTCTGCAACCACTCGGACCACGCCGGCCGTTACGCCTTCGACCGTCAGCCCGACATCGGACTGTGGAATCTGAGCTGCCTGGGCCAGGCCCTGCTGCCTCTGCTGGATGAAAACGCCGAGGCCGCCGCGGAACTGGCCACGGCCCAGTTCGAACGCTATCGGGAGATCTTCACCGCGCATTATGAGGCTGGCCTGCGCGCCAAACTGGGACTGCAGACGGCCGGCACCCATGACCTGGAGCTGGCACAGGAATTCCTTGCCCTGCTGGCGGACGATGGCCGCGACCATACCCTGAGTTTCCGCCGGCTGGCGATGTTCGACAGTGGCGACAACGCCGACAATCGCGAACTGCGCGACCAGTTCATCAACCGCGAGGCCTTCGACGCCTGGAGCGCACGCTATCGCGACCGGCTGCGCCGGGAAAACAGCGATGACGCCGTGCGCCGGGCGGCAATGAACCGGGTCAATCCCAGGTACATCCTGCGCAACTACCTGGCGCAGCAGGCCATCGAACAGGCCGAGGCGGGCGACTACAGTGAGCTCGAACGCCTGCTCCAGATCCTGCGGCGTCCCTTCGACGAGCAGCCGGAACACGCGGCCTATGCCGCCGAGCCACCGGACTGGAGCCGGTCGATTACGCTGAGTTGTTCATCCTGATGCAGGCACCTGTCGCCAGGACCGCAGGGCGGGGGAAGCGCAACGCAACCCAGCGCAGCCCGATTTCATGATGGGTTGCGGCGCGCCGCGCCTTCACCCATCCTACCCGATCACACCCGGCACCAGGACCCTGTCTGCATGACCCTCGATCTCAATCAACTGAACGGCCTGGTCCGCCAAGTCGGCCAGGAAGAACTCATCCCCCGCTTCCAGCGCATCGGCCATGAGTACAAGGCCGACGGCAGCGTGCTGACCGAGGCCGATCTGGCGGTCGACGCCCGGCTGCGCGAACAGTTGCATGAACTGCATCCCGAGGCCGCCTTTCTCAGCGAAGAGATGTCGGCCGCCGAGCAGGAGATGCTGCTGGCCGATACCGACACCCCCCTGTGGTGCCTGGACCCGCTGGACGGCACCAGCAACTTCGCCGCCGGCATTCCCTGCTTCGGCATCTCACTGGCACTGATCCGCGGCGGCGAGGTGGAACTCGGTATCATCTATGATCCGCTGCGCGATGAATGCTTCAGTGCGCAGAAAGGCAGGGGTGCTTATCTCAACCACCGGGAACTGCAGGCGGCTGCCAGCGGCATCGAACTGCAACGGGCCGTGGCCATGGTGGATTTCAAGCGTCTGACCCCCACGCTGCGCCGGCGGCTGGTGGAGCAGCCGCCCTACAGTTCGCAGCGCAACTTCGGTTCCTGCGCCCTGGAGTGGGGCTGGATGGCGGCCGGACGCGGCCATGTGTACCTGCACGGCGGCCAGAAGCTGTGGGATCTGGCCGCCGGCAGCCTGATCCTGACCGAGGCCGGCGGCACCTGCCGCACCCTCGACGGGGAAGATGTATTCGCTCCCCGCCTGGCCCCGCGCTCGGTGGTCTCGGCCTCCGATCCGGCACTGTTCACCGCCTGGCGCGACTGGCTGGCGGAAAACGACTAGTGTTCAGGGTTCGTCACCCTCCAGGTCGGGAAACCGCGCAGCGTACTTCGCGATCCATTCCCGCGCCGCCTCCTCACCGGTCAGTTCCCGGCCCTCGAGTGCCTGCACCCGGCGTTTGTAGTGTTCGATATAGCACACCTGCTCCACCATCCGGGCACGGAACTCGTCGCCCGGCATGATGAACTCCACGCCCACCTCATAGCCCTCGCCGACAGGATTGCACCAGCTGACCCGCGCCGGGGCCTCGAACGGGGGCTGCACATCGGGGATGCGCAGCCGGAGTATCTGGCCGCGACGCTGCGGCCGGGCGGCACTGAAGGCGAGGCCGCCCTGACTGATGTTGCTCAGCCGTTCACGGCGGGGATAGCGGGCCGTATCCTCGCTGAACTCGATCGGTATATCACACGGGTGGCGGATATAGCTGCGCATGTCTGCCCCCTCTGCTTCGGCAGGACGTCAGGATAACGTCCTGCCCGGAAGGGAAGCATATATCCTGCCAGAAGGCTGGGCGTGGCTCAGTCCTCCAGCCATCCCTGCAGGGCGGTGATCAGGCTGCGGGCCTGGTCGGGGCTGGAGATGTTGAACTTGGATTTCTGAAAGTACTCGCCGTTGCGTTTCTGGTAACGGCGGATGGTGTACTTGTCCTTGCTGTACTGCTCCTTCTGGCGATCCCAGTCCTGGTAGCGGAAGATCACCGTGGACCAGGCGCCCTTGGACAGGACCACCTTGTCCAGCTGCTTGACCAGGGTGATGCCGTCTTCCTCGTACTCGATGCTCAGATCGTCAACCGTCGATGCCATATCGCGACTCCGGATGGGTGGCGGGGAAATCCCCGAATCAGGCCGGATACTCTGGCGATTCCGGGGCATTTCGTCAAATGGATCACACTTCCACCCCAAAACAGCAACTTGGTCTCAAGATTAATGCCCTGCCGGCGCTAATCCTGACGAGCGCCTCAGTGTTCCCGGACGGCCAGCGGATTCCAGCGGGACTGCCGGGCTGTGACGGGGTTCAGCGCCGCAGCGCGTGGGAATCACGATACTGACAGCAATGGCAACACCGCCAGACATGACACGACACATGAGCGAAGCAAAGGCAGACATGGCAAGGACACCGGCCTCGACCCAGGCGGATGCCAACCGACCGCTGGCGGATACCGGCAGCGAGGGGCTGGCACGTCTGCGCGAACTGGAACAGCTGCTCGCCACCGCCTGTCAGGTACGCCGCCTGGCCGAAACCGAGATTCGCGAGGGCCGCAACCTGGAACGCGCCGAACAGCGCCGCGACGCGGCCGCGCGCATGCAGCGCAAGGTCGAGCGTGAACTGCTCAGACTGCGTTCGGAACTGGCCGGAAAACATCCGGAGGTCAATCAGGTCTGGACCCCGGGCGACCCGGTCGGGCGCAAGCCGCGGCCCCAACCCATCCCGGCACCGGCACCGGCATCGGAAGCCGAAACCGACACCGACACCGACACCGACACCGACACCGAGACTCAGACTCCGGCCGCACCCGGGGATTTCGAACTGGCCGTCATGCTGGGCACCCGCCGCTCCCGCTGGCAGGCCAGTACCAGCGATTTCAGCATCGCCGCCGATTCATCCCCGGCCGCCCGTCCGGCCGGATCCGACACCGCCGCACGCCGCCCGACTCCCGCCAGGGCCGCTGCCCCCACCTCCAGGACCGGCAGCAGGCCCGACGCCCGCCCCCGGCACGGCGGCCGCGGCCGGCTCCTGACCCTGGTGCTGGTGAGCGCCCTGGCGGGCGCCGGGCTGAGTTATCTGCTGAGCCAGTCCGATGTCGATCTGAGCGCCATCATCGCTGCCTGGACACAGGCGGCTGCCGATCTCCTGCCCTGACCCCTCGCCGCCGGCCGCCCTCCGGGCGGCCGCAACAGGATCCCGTTTTCCCTGCAGGGTTTTCTGCCGCCCGAAGGTTGTACAGTCCGCCGCTATTCCTGATAAAATTACTCAACTTTTAACACTCACCGCAAAAACAAGCGAGGCAAGGCAGTATGAATGTGCAGTTGGACAACGAAGGCTTTCTGATCAATCGCGACGACTGGAGCGAGGAAGTCGCCCGGGAACTGGCCGCGACGGAAGGCTACGAAATGACGGACGAGATCATGGGCTACATCCAGGAAGCCCGCAGCATGTACGACGCCGACGGCGTGGTGCCGCCGATCCGCAAGTTCGCCAAGGCCACCGACGTCAGCACCAAGCACCTGTATGACGTGTTCAAGAAGGGGCCGATGAAGCTGATCTGCAAGTGGGGCGGCCTGCCCAAGCCCACCGGCTGCGTCTGACGCAGCAGCAACAACCAGAGCCGGTGCCGGACGGGCCGGGTTTGCCGGTGCATGTGCGCAGTTCGCACGCCAAGCCCGGAAACCCGGCCCGTCCGGCACTGGCACCTCCCCGGCCTGGATGCGAATTGAGATGCGGACTGAACGGGGTCGGGGTCGTGCCCGCGGCCGGAATACCCTTGAGGGCGCATGTGCGCAGTCTGCACGCTAAGCTCTCAAGGGTATTCCGGCCGCGGGCACTGTGCAGCGGTAAATTGATCCAGACCGGAGCAGGCGTTATCCACCGGGCAGTCGCAAACCGGCCTTGAGGCCCTCAGCGCGGTTTCAGGGCCGGTGGGCACGGGCCAGATAGCGATGGCCGGTCATTTCGGTAAGGCGGCTGGCGGTGCGCTGGAAGGCGAACTGCAGATAGCGCCCGGTATAGAGTTGCGTCGGGGTTGCAGCGGCACCGAGCACCAGCTTGACGTTGCGATCATACAGGGCGTCGATCAGGTGCATGAAACGCTTGGCGGCATCGTCCCGGCCCTCGTCCATGACCGGCACACCGGACAGCAGCAGGGTGTGGAATCGCCGTGCCAGTTCCAGGTAATCCGCCGCCCACAGGGGACGTTCACACAATTCGCCGAAATCGAACCAGGCCAGCCCCCCGGCCAGCGCCCGCACCCTCACCCGACGCCGATTCAGTTCCAGTTCCGCCGCCTCGGCGCTCATCTCCGGCGCCAGCTGCCGCAGGTGCTCACGCATGCGGGCCTCGACTGCCGACCCGCTCCCCAGGTGGTAGTTCCCGGCACGGTCCAGGTGGGCACAGCGGTAATCCGCCCCGTCCTTGAGATGCAGCGCTTCGGTATGGCGCTTGAGCAGATCCACGGCGAACAGGAAGCGGTCCCGCTGCAGGCCGTCGAGATAGAGTTCGTCCGGGGCCAGATTGGAGGTCGCGACCAGGGTGATGCCGCGTGCGAACAGGGCCTGGAGCAGCCCGCCCAGCAGCATGGCGTCACCGATATCGCTGACATGAAACTCGTCCAGGCACAGCACCCGCAGCCGCCGCGACCATTCACGGGCAATCACCGGCAGGGGATCGGGGGTCTTGGGCAGCTGGCGCAGGCGGCTGTGCACTTCCTGCATGAAGGCATGAAAATGCAGTCGGGACTTGTCCGCAAACGGCAGGCAGTCATGGAAGACATCCATCAACCAGGTCTTACCGCGGCCGGTGCCGCCCCACAGATACAGCCCCCGTACCGGCTGGACGGGGCGGCGCAGCAGCCGCTGATGCCAGGCCTGACGCGGCCGGCCGCGCTGCAGCGCCTCGTACAGCCGCTGCAGCTGCTGCATGGCCGCCGCCTGGGCCGGGTCCTCGCGCCAGCCCAGCCGCGCCAGATCGGCGTAATAGCGCTGCAACGGCATGTCAGCCGGCCCGGCGTTCAATCACGTTCTCCCTGTGGCCCTGCCCGGTTCAAAGACGTTATCATCCGCCCAGATGCCCTCAACCCTCATTCTGAACATGCTCACGATCACACCCGTTCCCGCCTTCAGCGACAACTATATCTGGTTCATCCGCCAGGCGGGACAGCGGCAGGTGGCCATTGTCGACCCCGGCGATGCCGCACCGGTGCTGGCCGCGCTGCAGCGTGAGAAACTGGAGCCGGCGGCCCTGCTGATCACGCATCATCACGGCGATCACGTCGGCGGCATCCGCCACCTGCTCGAGCACTACCCGGGCCTGCCCGTCTACGGGCCCGCCGGGGAACGCATCCCCCAGATCACGCAGCGGCTGAGCGACGGCGACCGGGTGCGGGTGGAAGCACTGGACACCGAATTCGAGGTCTTCGACGTACCGGGGCACACCGCCGGGCATATCGCCTATTACACCGATCACGCCCTGTTCTGCGGCGACACCCTGTTCACCTGCGGCTGCGGCCGGGTATTCGACGGCAGCGTGGAGCAGCTGCATGCCTCACTGCAGCGGCTCAGGCGGCTGCCGCCCGAGACCCGCATCTACTGCGCCCACGAGTACACCCTGGAGAACATCGGTTTCGCCAAATGGGTCGAACCCGACAACGCCGAACTGCTGGCGCGCGAACGCGCGGCGTTGCACGAACGCGAGGCGGACCGCCCCACCGTGCCGGCGGAACTGGCGCTGGAACTGGCCACCAATCCCTTTCTGCGCACCGACGACGCCGGTGTCATCAGTATGGCCGAGCGCCACGCCGGGCGGCCCATGCGCGATGCGCAGGACACCTTCATCACCCTGCGCCGCTGGAAGGATGTTGAATATGATTGATGGCCACGGAAAACACGGAACAGAACAATACGATAATATTGCAGACATCGTAGGTCGGGTTAGCGCAGCGTAACCCGACACTCACGACGGCAACGTCGGGTTATGCCCGTATCGGGCTAACCCGACCTACAGGGCTGCCCGACCCAACCTGCAGGACCGCACCACAGAGTGTTTTCGCTATAATCGTGGTCCGTGCTTTCCGTGTTTTCCGTGGCTGTATTTCCGGCAAGGAGTGAACCATGCCCCATTTCGACATCAACGAAGCCATGCGCTACGCCGGCGACAAGCACAGCGCCGATGCCGTGCTCGATCTCAGCGACATGGATGCCGAAGAGGCCATCCGTACCCTGGATGAGGCCTTCGCCGAGCCGTCGGAGTACTTCCGCTCCCTGATCGTGCGTTTCACCCCGGCCGGCCCGCAGACGGGCGAGACCCTGTTCCAGCCGGTGGGCCGCTACCTGCTGGAAAAAAAGAAAGCCGGCGAGATCTCCAGGCTGGAAAACCTGCTGGAGATCGGCGCCGGCTTCTATATCGAGTTCTGAAACCGCGGGTAGGATGGGTGGAGGCGCTTGCGCCGCAACCCATCACGGCACTGGAGATCGCGATGGGTTGCGCTGCGCTTCACCCATCCTACTCTTTTGTTACGCCACTGCCTGCTTGCCATCGGCCTCACGATGGTATTCCTCCACCCGCTCGACCTCGTTCTTCGAACCCAGCACCACCGGCACGCGCTGATGCAGCCCGTTCGGCTGGATCTCCATGATGCGCTCGCGGCCGGTGCTGGCAGCGCCGCCGGCCTGCTCGACGATGAAACCCATGGGATTGGCTTCATACATCAGGCGCAGCTTGCCGTCCTGGCCCTTGGCCTTGATCTTCTCGTCGATGGGATACATGAACACACCGCCGCGGGTCAGGATGCGATGCACCTCTGCCACCATGGAGGCGATCCAGCGCATGTTGAAATCGCGTCCGCGCGGACCTTCGCTGCCGGCGATGCACTCATCCACATAGCGCTTGACCGGAGCCTCCCAGAACCGCTGGTTGGACATATTGATGGCGAACTCGCCGGTCTCTTCCGGGATGGTCATGTTCGGATGCGACAGGATGAACTCGCCGATGGAGCGGTCCAGGGTGAAGCCGTTGACGCCGTGGCCGGTGGTCAGCACCAGCATGGTGGCCGGACCGTAGATGGCGTAGCCGGCGCAGACCTGCTGCGTGCCGGGCTGCAGGAAATCCTCCACCGTGGGATTGTCGCAGCCTTCGGGGGCGCGCAGGATGGAGAAGATGGTCCCGACCGAGACGTTGACGTCGATGTTGCTGGAGCCGTCCAGCGGATCGAACAGCATCAGGTACTTGCCCTTCGGGTACTCGGCCGGGATGGGCAGCGGATCATCCATCTCCTCGGAGGCCATGCCGGCCAGGTGCCCGGTCCATTCCAGGGCGTCGACCATGACGTCGTTGGAGATGACATCCAGCTTCTTCTGCGTCTCGCCCTGGACGTTCTCGGTGTCGGCCGAACCGAGGATGCCGATCAGGCCGCCGCGGTTGACCGCGCAGGCGATCTTCTTGCAGGCGGTCAGGGTGTCGTTGAGCAGAGAGGTGAAATCACCGGTCGCGCCCGGGACCTGGCGCTGTTCCTCGATGATGAACTGGGTTAGGGTGGTGCCGTGTTCCATGGTCGAAACCTCGTACTGTCTGATGTAGGTGTTCACGTCCCTTCAGGGACGCATGGAGAGACAAAATATTCCAAGTTTATCAGAATATTCTGATTTAATAAATATCTGACCCGGGCGAGATCACCCTGCGATGGCTCCCTCCCCCTTCTCCGTCAGCCAGGCCGCTCTGCTCACCTTCGTCTGGCTTCTGTACCTGGCGCTGCATTCACTGCTGGCCGACGCCCGGGTCCGGCGTCGGTTCGAGACCCGCTGGCCGTTGCTGGAGCGGCGCTACCGATTGTTCTATACCCTGCAGTCCAGCCTGCTGATCCTGCCGCCGCTGGCCCTGCTGGTGCTGTGGTATGACCGGGGCGAACCGCTCTGGGCATGGCAGGGCATGGCCGGCTGGTTCGCCGACGGCCTGGCCCTGCTGGCGCTGGCGGGCTTTGCCTGGGCGACCCGGGCCTATGATCTGGCTGCCTTTCTCGGCCTGAAGGCGGCCACCGGCCATGCCAACATCACCGGTTTTCACCTGTCGCCGCTGCACCGCCACGTGCGCCACCCCTGGTACAGCCTGGGGCTGGTTGTCCTGTGGACGCGCGACATGCCGCCGGCACTGCTGGTCACCGCGCTCTGCATCACGGCCTATCTGCTGGTGGGGATCCGGCTGGAGGAACGCAAGCTGATTGACGAGTTCGGCGAGCGTTACCGGGAATACCGGCGCAGGGTCCCGGCGCTGATTCCCCGACCCTGGCGGCGATTGACGGTGGAGGAGGCCCGGCGGCTGAGCGACCCGACAACATGAGGCGAACAGGCAGGTGATCACACCTGCCTGTTACACGGCTGCCTCCTCCCCCACGACGGGGGAGGATTGAGGAGGGGGTGCTACTGCTGGCTATGCTCCCCGGCACGGCTGCCGTCCAGGGCCTCGATGATCTGATCCTTGAGCTGGATGCGGTCGGCCAGGATCTCGCCCAGCTGCGACAGGTCTTCGGCCAGGTGCTCGACACGGCCGTCATCCAGCGAGGCGACATCATAGCGGTCGTTGAAGTCCAGGATGGCATCGGTACTGGAGACGATCTGGGGATAGATCTGCTCGGCGATGGCGCGCACGGCCTGGCGGCGCTCCTTGCCGTCGGCGATGTAGCGGTAGAGCTGGAAATGCGCCGTGGCGGCATAATCCACCAGGATCTGGCAGAAGCGCTTCAGCGCATCCTCGGTGCGGTGCTCGGGGGTGTAGGGGCGGATGCCCGCCAGGCTGGAGTACTCGACCAGCGTCTGATTGCGTGCATTGACCAGGGCGTGCAACCGTTCCCGCTGGCGCTGACGCCGGTCCTCGCCCGGCATGAGGTCGTTGGCTTTATTGTTCGACATGTCTCTCACTCTCGCTCCATCCTGGATATGAATCTATAACCGATTGATTTTCTGTGTCAATGACTCAGTATCCCCCGACGGCTCGCCACTGTCCAGCCGCCCTGCCGCCGCTTCCTGAGCGCTGAAATTTCCTATTGGTTTTCAGCTGGATATATTCCGATACAGAAAGGTTACAAAGATTTATCACTCACAACAGGGAATTTTTCTGCTACAATTCTTGACTATCCAAGTGGGTTATTAGTAGGATTCCTGACCAAGACAGTCAGTTTTCAACTCGCCCCGCGAATGCAACCGCATTGGATAAGCTGAGAGGTAAAACCATGAAGATTTCAACCAAAGGACGTTACGCCATCACTGCCATGATCGAACTGGCCCTGCGCCACAAGCAGGGACCGGTGACTCTGGCCGACATCTCCGTGGAACAGTCGATCTCGGTGTCGTATCTGGAGCAGCTGTTCGCTCAGCTGCGCAAGCACGGCCTGGTCACCGGCCTGCGCGGCCCCGGCGGCGGCTACTGCCTGCGGCGTCCGGCCAGCGAGGTCAGCATTGCCGACATCCTGCGCGCCGTCGACGACTCGGTGGCTGCCACCGCCTCCAAGCCGCTGATGCCCGAGGACGAGGCCCGTCCGGTCAGTCTGCGCCTGTGGGACCGCCTGAGCCACCAGATCTACGACTATCTGGACAATGTCAGCCTGGCCGAGGTCGCCACCACCAAGGACGCGCCGCGCATCACCACTGTGCCCAAGAGCCCGTTCAGCAACCTGCACCGCTCCGCGGCCTGACGCCGCCGGACCCGGTGCCCTCCTCCGGCGGCCGGCCCCGCGCCCTGCGCGGGGCCGGTCATTTTTTGCTTGGCAGCCAGGCCCTTGTCATTACAATGGGCGGAATCGCCGGGGGAGGGGAAGAACAACGATGCTGGCCGGCCGGGGGCAACTGGTGCATATCGAACGCGACGCGCACGGCGTGCTGGAAGTCATTGACGACCAGTACACGCGCTCGCTCTATTTCGGCACCGCCGCCCGCCAGAGCAGCATGAGCCATGCCGACCCCGTCACCCTGGTGCTGAGCTACACCCGGGCCATGCTGGCCGGGCTGCTGTTCCAGCCCCGCCCCGCGGAGATCCTCATCATCGGCCTCGGCGGCGGCTCGCTGCTGCGCTTTCTGGCCCACCATTATCCCGAGGCCGATATCACCGTCGTCGAGTACCGCGAGGCAGTGATCGAGATCGCCCGGCGCTTTTTTCAGCTGCCGGAGCATCCGCGCATCCGCATCGAGCACGGAGACGGCACCGAATTGATCCACAACCCGGCCCAGCCGCTGTACGACCTGATCCTGGTGGATGCCTTCGATGCCGTCGGCCTGCATCCCGGCGTGGCCTGCGAGCCCTTCCTGCAGGCCTGTCAGCGGCGGCTGCGGGAAGGCGGCCTGATCGCCCTCAATCTCTGGAATACCGACAAGGCCCGTTGCCGCGCCCACATCCGCTGCTTCGAGGCTGCGCTCGGGCAGCGCTCGCTGCGCCTGCCGGTGGAGGCGCGCAACAACCTGATCGTGTTCGGCGCCCCGCACCTCCAGCGGCTGCCGTCGCGCCGGTCCCTGCAGGCCACCGCGCCGGCGCTGAAACAGCGGCTGGGACTCGACTTCCCCGACCTGTATCGCCAGCTGCGCCGCCACAACACCCTGCCACTGCAATGGTTGTTCACCTGATGTCCGACACCAGCATCCAGCAACTCTATCCGCGCAGCAGCCGGGACCATGCCCTCGAAGGGCTGTATCTGCAGCAGCGGCTGCATCACCGCGGCGAGCCCGGCCGGCCCTTTGTCTACAGCAATTTCATCAGCAGTCTGGATGGCCGCATCGGCGTGGCCGCACCCGGCCGCGACACCCACCAGGTCCCGCCAGCCATTGCCAATCCGCGCGACTGGCGGCTGTTCCAGGAACTGGGCACCCAGGCCGACCTGCTGATCACCAGCGCGCGCTATTTCCGCGAATACGCCATCGGCCAGGCCCAGGATACCCTGCCCGTCGGCGCCGGCCGGAAGTTCGACGACCTGCGCCGCTGGCGTCTGGATCAGGGGCTGTCGCCCCAGCCCGACATTGCCATCATCAGCGCCAGCCTGGACATCCCGGTCCAGGCCCTCGCGGCCTACCCGCACCGGCGGCTGCATCTGCTCACCGGCGCCGATGCCGACCCGCAGCGGATCCAGGCGCTGGAACAGGCCGGGGTACAGGCGCACTACGTGGGTGAGGGACACCAGGCCGAGGGCGGCCGCACCCTGGACGCCCTGGCCGCGGCCGGCTATCGCAGCATCTACGTCATCGGCGGCCCGCATGTGCTCAACACCCTGCTTCAGGCCGGCCGTCTGGACCGGCTGTACCTGACCTTCGCCGGCCGCATCCTGGGCGGCGAGGACTTCAGCACCTTCGTCTACGGCAGCCACCTGGAACCCGCGCCGCGGCTGCAGCTGGCCCAACTCTACTACGACCCGCTCGCCCCCGAGGGCTGCGGGCAGCTGCTCGGCTGCTACGACCTGCTGGAATGATCCGTACTCCGCTCTACAAAGGGGAACTGGTGGACCTCGGTCGGGAACACTTCACCCGGCCCGACGGCCGTGACCAGACGCTGGAAGTGGTCCGCCACCCCGGCGGGGCCGCAGTCGTGGCGGTGAATGAAGACCACCAGGTCTGCCTGCTGCGCCAGTACCGCCATGCGGCCGGCGGCTGGCTGTGGGAACTGCCGGCGGGCAAGCTGGAAGCCGGGGAGGCACCACAGGTCACAGCACAGCGGGAACTGAAAGAGGAAGCCGGGCTGCAGGCCGCCGAATGGCGCGAACTCGGTGAGATCCTGACCACGCCGGGCTTCTGCGATGAGGTTATCCACCTGTTTCTCGCTACGGAACTTGTGGCTGTCGCGACCGATCACCAGGCCGACGAACTGATCGAATGTCACTGGGTATCACTGCAACAGGCGCTGGAATGGGCCGGTGACGGGACCATCCGCGACGCCAAGACTCTGCTGGGGTTGTACCGCATGACGCAAGCGGAAACGCCCGGGATTGCATTTCGTCTTCACCCGGCCTGACCCCATCAGACCCGCTGCCGACGGCCTCCGGGGAGTTGCGTCGCAGGATACGGTCTCGCCCGCCGGCGTGCCCGGGGCCGGCTGGCACTGGTGGTGGTTTCACCCAGGCCATGAAACCGCCATTGGCCGGCAACCTGGCCGGGCGAAGTGGCACGGCGGGTGAGCGCAATCAGTACCGGGTCGGCATTACCGCGGAAGGCGTCAGGCCTCATTGCGGCGGCCGCGGCTCTGATCGGGAGCGCGAGGTGAACCCGGCCGTTGCCTCAGTCCCGGCATCCGCGGCAAAGGACGTGGTGAAATCAGCGGGCAGATCTGTCACACACTCCCGAGACCCCTGAGTCAGTTTCTGCGCATCCCGCTGCGCGGGGTCCGGCAGAACCATTGAGGCCAGCAACAGCGCGTGCAACACGGCTGCAACCAGGGCCAGGCCACGGCCGAATCCACCCGTTGCCGGCCGTGCGCACGGCATTGCATCAGTCTCCAGTCACCGACTGCAGCCAGGCATCGAAACGCTCGCGATCGAGTCGACCGCTGACGCCGATCGGTTCCTCCCCCGCGGCCACCAGATATGTGCGGGGCAGTTCGCCGCCCCAGCCCGGATCCACGTCATAGCGCAAGCGCTCGACAAAGGCTTCGGCAAAAATCCAGTGACGCGCCGGCTCGAAGCCGTATTTGCGCAGACGCGTGGAAACCGCTTCAGCCGAGGTAACCGGGTCGGTGGCCACCAGCACCACCTCAGCCTCGCTACCATCGCGGCCGGCCAGCCACTGCAACTCCTCCTGGCAGTAACTGCATTCCAGCGACCAGAAAACGATGACCCGCGCGCGATCGGGCTCAGCCGTGAGCAATTGCCCCATCGTCCCTGCCACGAATGGCCTGGGCGCGGGCGCGGCAAGGGCAAGCCCGACCCAACCCAGCAGGCAGGCCATCAGCGAATAATGCCGAACACGGTATCGCATGGTCACACCCCCTCAAAGTCGATTTCGAACAGGCGATAGCCCTCCTCCAGCGACGCCCAGGACAGGAATACCCGCTCCCGGTAGGCCAGCAGCACGGGATGGTCGGAAGGCCCCTGGCTGTACGCCACCGGCCGGGACGGGCCCCAGCTGCGCCCGGCGTCGGTTGAGACCCGCGTCATGACGGCGCTGCGCATGCCGTCGAACTCCTTCCACACCAGAACCACCCGGTCACCGAGACTGATCACGTCCGGGTGCCCCGGCTGCGCCCGGGCATCGCCGAACTGCATAGCTGCGGAAAAATTTTCGCCACGGTCCCGGCTGCGCAGGTAATGCAGCGTGGCCTGGCCCTGCGCCTGCGTATACCAGGCGAAGTGGTACAGCCCGTCCGGCCCGATCGCCAGCGCCGGGCCGTGATGCGGGCAGGCGTCGATCTCCCAACCCTCGGACCCAATCCGAACCGGCTCCGATTTCCCATCCAACCTGAGCATGGCGTGATCGCGCGTATTACGGCCGAAGATATGACGCCAGAACACCACCGGGGTGTCATCGGTATCCAGCGCCATGGCCACACGGCAGCATTCACAGGTGTGATCGGCCAGCTTGACATTGGGCTGGATGCTCGCCCCACCGTTACTGGAGGCCGCCGCATACAGCGCCGCCCCGGCGTAATGCTCACCCCGTTGCTGTGCTGCCGCCCGATCGCGCTTGTCCAGCCAGGCCAGCCAGAGTCGTCCGTCGCCTGCCGCCTGCAGCGCATCGAAACGATGGCTGATCTGATCGCGGTTATCATTGACAGTGACCGGAGGCTCAAAATCAAGGCCGCCGTCATGGGAGCGGATCAGACGAATGTCACCGGTATAGGGTTTATCCCGCGCCCGCGTGTAGGACACATACACCCCGCCATCCTCGGTAACACGAAGCTTCGGCTTGTTCTCGCCGTCTGCGACGATGGCCTCCGGTTCGGGGGTGAGACGAACCGCCGGGGTGAAGCTGCTGCCGAAATCGCGTGAGCGGCGCAGCCAGATGTGGCCATCGCGCGGTGAGATCACCCAGAGAACGCCCTCGGAATCGAAGGCGGCAGAGGCCACACTGATCTGCGGCGAGGCGGCATAGGAGGGTATGACCACGGCCAGCATTGCCATACAGAGCCAGAGACCGCGTTTGATGTATAGATGCAATGTCATAGGCACAATTCCTGTAGCGAAGTGGTCAGTTCAACGACAATTTGAGCTCGGCGAAAAGCGTCCGTCCCGGGTAAGGGTGATAGACGAAGTAGCGTTCATCGGTCAAATTCTCGATGCCGATCCCCAGCTGCAGTTGCCGATTGACAGCGTAGCGCAGCTTGGCATCGAAAACGGTGAAGTTGCTGGTGGCGCCGAACGTGCTGGTATTGGTATCGGAGTTGTCGAGAGTGTTGTACTGCCGTCCTGAGTGACGCACCGCGGCAGTATAGGACAGCTTCGGCGTCTGGTGATACGTCGCCAGAAGATCAGCACGCACGCGCGGGATGCGGTAGAAGTTCTTACCCTCGGTATCAGGGTTATTGTCATTTTCCAGGGTTTCGGAATGGTTATAGGCGACACTGGCGTTGAGGTCGAGACCGTGAATGAAGGTATTCTCGCCCTGCCAGGCAAGCTCGATTCCACGAGTACGCACCCGGTCGATGTTCTGGATGTTGGTCACATTGGGGAATACCGTGGTATTGGTCTGACTCATGATGACATCACGCACATCCTCTTCGTACAGGGACAGTCGCAACACCCCGGTGGTGAAGAAGCGCTCGAAGGTAAGATCCTTGGAAAAGGCCTCCTCGGGCTTGAGATCCGGATCATTGTTGACCAGCGTCGTACCGACGACACGCCCCTGGAACAACTCACTTACGGTCGGGAAACGATACGCCCTGGCCAACGACAGCCGGACCAGCCAAGGCGAATCGGGAGCGTATTCCACTGAGGCTTTGGGGGACCACTCGCTTTGTTCGCGTTCAGGGTAACTTATGTTTGCATTGGTCGTGCCACGCCTGCCGTCGAAGGCCTGCCAGCGCTCGTAGCGCGCACCCAGCACCAGTTTCCAGTAGTCGTTCATCTGCCAGGCGTCCTGCGCATAGACCGCCTGAGTCTCGGTACGTCCGGCGAAACGGCTGTTGATGCCGGCCAGTGACTCAGCCCGCCAGTCCACGGCATCGTAGACAACGTTTTCGAGTGCGTATCTGTCATAGTGATAACCAAAGCTCACCCAATGCCCACCCACGAGTTCGGCCGGCCGATAATCCGTCCGCAGATCCAGGGTACGCCAACCGGTATCGTCGCCGTATTCCACCGTGCCGGCACCCGCGCCGGCGCTGGACGAGCGGCGGGTGATGTCCTCGGTCACCTCGTACAGAGACGCCGTCGCCTCAAAGTTCCAGCCCTCGACATTTCTGGTCTTGAGCGAGGCGCCATACAACCAGCGCGCGTCCTCGCCGTTACTCGGAGCGAAGGTGCCGGCAGGGACATCGTAACGCAGACCCGAGATGCTGATCGGCCCGCTGAAGACAGGATTACCGCCGGCATCCCGCAGATAGGTGGCAGTGGAACTGTCACGGTCCTGCTGCCAGTAACCGATAGTGAGCATACCCTGCAGGCTGGAGGTGAAGTCATAGGCAAACTTCGCCTTGAGTTGATCCTGGACCGTATGGTCCACTCCCTCGCTGTTGTAGCCGATGATCAGGCGATCCGCGTTCCTCTGGTCTCGGTCCGGCACTGCCCCGGTGACAACCGTCTCGCTGCCGGTTGCGGGCGTGGTGGAAGGGTACAGGCTGGCAAAACTCATGGGGTGGCTTTCATTGTCCAGCCGGTCGAGCGTAAACAGATAGGAAAACCGGCCTGCCCGGTCGCCGACCAAGCCGTTGAACCGGTGACCACCGTAGGAGGCATCGGTCGAATAGAGATCGAATTCCTGGCGGAAGGCCTGAAACCTGGCATCGGCGGTGAAGGAGGTGGGCATCCGGGTCGTGATCAATACTGTAGAACCGAGCGAATTACCGGAATATAACGCCGAATAGGGTCCGTAAATCACATCCACCCGCTCTATCTCCTGCGGGTTGACCATTGACCAGCGGGGCGGGAATCCGAAATCGGAACCCAGGAAATTACTTAACAGTAAACCGTCCGCCATCACCAGACTGCGCGCCGATTGTCGAGTGTTGGTGCCGCGCACGGAAATGATCGAATTGCGATCGCCGATGTAGCGCTTACGCACAACCATATTGGGCGCGTACTTCAAGGCGTCTTCGGTATCGACGACATTGAATTCTTCCATTTCTCTGGCGGTGACACCGATCGTCGGGCTCGGCATATTGGCCGGCATCGTCTGCCAGTCTCCGCTAATCGTCATCTCCGGTAGATATTCGACTTCCTGCGCCGCGCACAAGCCGGTCATGACAACCGTCAAGACGAGGATTGCGGTCGGCGTTGTCATGAATGACTTCCCAGTAAACATGCTTTTCACCTTGGTCGTAGTGATAGAGTTACCAACCTCAGATCCATCCCTTATGCCGACAGGCACTCCTGCAAACGCGGCCCCTGTCAACTCAGTTTCAGTAAGGAACGTACAAACACAAACCCGCTCCGGAATGGAACAAAGCTGTTGTTCCGATTGGATTTATGCCTGCGGTGAAAAATCTAACTCAAAACCGACCGCCTGCCTATGCGACATAGTGTCGCAGTCCATGCACGATTACGTCAGTCAGGAAGCGACAAACACGCAGGCCAGCGACGGCTGATCGATCCGCCTGGGAACGGACCGTGGTTCAACCAGCATGGTCTTAAGGGAAGTTGTATTGTTTGGCGGTTACATGGATCATATCGCAGGTAGCAGTAACGGACACCCATAATCGGTGCCAACGCATGCGCCGCGGCTTCCGGGTCAACGGGTAACACGCAGGCACACAATGAGGCCAGACAACACACAACCAACCGGCATGGTCTCGCAGACAGCGAACCTCAAACGCTTATTCACTCTGCGCACCATCGCCATCACCGGACAGGTCACCGCTGTGATCATCGCGGTCGAACTCCTCGACATCCGGCTGCCGATTCTCCCCATCAGTACAATCATCGCCGCACTTACCCTGTTCAATTTCCTGGCCTGGTATGCACTGCAGCGACAGTGGCATCGGATACAACCGGATTTCTTCAGTCACCTGCTGGTGGATGTGATCGCGCTGAGCGCCCTGCTCTACTTTTCCGGCGGCGCCAGTAATCCGTTTGTCCTGTTGTTCCTGCTGCCGCTGACCATCTCGGCGACCCTGCTCCCCGGCCGCTATACCTGGGCCCTGGCCGGCGCAACCGTGATTTGCTACACATTTCTCATGCGTTACCATGTTGACCTGACACATGCACACGGGGGCTCGAGCTCATTCGACATGCATGTCCTCGGGATGTGGCTGGGGTTTGTGCTGAGTTCCGGACTAATCGCCTACTTCGTTGTCGGCATGGGCAAGACAATGCGCCAGCAGGCTGACGACCTTGCATGTGCACGAGAACAGGCGCTACGCGACGAGCAGATGGTCGCCAGAGGCATGCTGGCGGCCACGACTGCACACGAACTGAGCACACCCCTCGCCACCGTGTCGCTCATTACGGCTGACCTACAGGAGGATTGCACCGACGCCTGCCCCCAGATACGCCAGAGACTCGCGACACTGGGCACTCAGGTTGAGCGTTGCAAGGCCGCACTATCGACCCTTTCCGCATCGGCCGGAGAGATACGTCTTGCAGGCGGCGGTCCGATGCGGGCCGACCTGTTCCTGCAGCAACTGCTCCGGGAATGGAAGCGATCACAACCGGACACCTTCGTCCACACCCACTGGGAGGACCAGTGCCGCACTGCCCCGATTATGGTCGACCGTATGCTGAACCAGGCACTGATCAACATCCTCGACAACGCTGCACAGGCATCACCCGATCAGGTGGAATGGCGGGCGCACATAGATCAGGATGAACTCATCATGGAGATTCTCGACCGGGGAGCCGGCCTCACTTCCGAGGCGAAGCAACGTGTCGGCAAGGAGCCGTTCACCACCAAACCCGAAGGCATGGGACTCGGTTTGTTCCTGGCCCATGCCGTCATCAGCAGACTCGGAGGCTATGTCACCCTGTTCAACCGTGATGGCGGCGGATTATGCACTCGCATTCAACTCCCCTGTCTGCAGCTGAACGACAGCAGCGTCTAGCCGAGGAACCGAACATGGGGCGGGAGCGACTTGCGCTGATCGATGACGACGAGGCCTTCTGCGTGGCCCTGGGACGGGCCCTGGAACGGAACGGCTTCGAAGTGGGTTGTGCGCACACACCGCAAGACGCACTGCGGCTTGTAAAGAAACTCGCGCCGACATACGCAGTCGTTGACCTGCGACTCGGCGAATTTTCGGGGCTGCCTGTGGTCGAGAAACTGTGTCGCCACGACCCGCAGATGCGGATCGTGGTACTTACCGGCTATGCAAGTATCGCGACGGCTGTCGAAGCCATCAAATTGGGAGCCATACAATATCTGACCAAACCCACCGACCCTGACGATCTGATCGCAGCGTTCGCTCAGCGCGAAGGCGACTCCGCTGTGATGCCTGCAATCACGCCGCTGCCACCACGCCGCCTTGAATGGGAATACATACAACGTGTGCTGCACGAGCACGATTACAACATCTCCGCTACCGCCCGCGCCCTGGGCATGCACCGTCGCACCCTGCAGCGCAAGCTGCAGAAATTCCCGGTTCGCGAGTAGTTCCTGCGGCGGCTGGGCCTGCCGGATCCGGGCATGCGGGCTCTCGCAACGTCAGATCCGGAATCTGCCCACCACGGCCTGCAGTTCACCCGACAGCGTATTCAGATCCTGACTCGAAGCGGCAATCTGCTCGGCCTCATCGGCGGTACGACCGACCACCTCGGTGATGTTGCTGATGTTGCAGTTGATCTCCTCGGCCACCGCGCCCTGTTCCTCGGCAGCGCTGGCGATCTGGGTGCTCATGTTGTGGATGGTGGCCACCGCGGCCTGGATCGACTGCAGTGACTGATCGGCCCGCGAGGCCTGCTCGACGCTGGATTCGGCCTGGCTGCGGCTGCGCTCCATGACCTCCACCGCTTCACGCGCGCCGCCCTGCAGACGCTCGATCATGGCCTGGATCTCCTCGGTGGATTCCTGGGTACGCTGGGCCAGGGTCCGCACCTCGTCGGCCACCACGGCAAAACCGCGCCCCTGCTCGCCGGCCCGCGCGGCCTCGATGGCGGCATTGAGCGCCAGCAGATTGGTCTGTTCGGCAATGCCGCGGATCACGTCCAGCACGGTGCCGATGGTTTCGCTGTCGGAGTCCAGCTTGGCGATGACCGTCGCGCCCTGGCGGACATCGGCGGCCAGCGCGTTGATGGCCTGGACCGTCTCGCGCACCACCTGCTGGCCGTTGCCGACCTCGCTGTCGGCATTGCTGGCCGCCTCGGCGGCGGAAACGGTGCTCTGTGCCACTTCCTGTACGCTGGCCGTCATCTGGTTGATGGCCGTGGCCACCTGATCGGTTTCGCTCTGCTGCTCCTTGACGCCCTGACGGGTGTGGGATGTAATCACTGCCAGCTGCTCGGCGGCCCCGGTCAGGGTGGCGGACACGCGTGAAAACTCACCCACCATCTCGCCCAGGTGACCGCAGATCTCACGCACCGCATCGGCGATCTGACCCAGTTCGTCACGTTGGGTGACATCCACCGAGACGGTGAAATCCCCGGTCGCGATGGCCTTGAGCCGGGTGGCCAGATGCTGGGCCGGGCGGATAATCTGGGTCTGCACCCCGACAAAGAACAGGACCGCTGCAACCGCGACCACCACTGCCATCAGTCCGAGGCTGAGATGGTAGCCTTCGCGGGCAGACTCCCGGGCCGCCGTACTGGTCTGCAGGGTACGGTCCTGCAGGGTGGTGATCAGGCCAACGAGCTGAGTGGTCAACTGCTGGTCTGCCGCGGCAGTGGTCAATCCCGCCCGATCAGCATCAAATCCGTTCTGACGCAGCAGCTGCAGCGCTGCATGCTGATCGGCAACCCACTGCTCATAATCGGTCTGAAAGGCCTCGATACGGCTCAGGATCTCGGAGTCGTCCATCTCCGTGGCCAGGATGTCGGCCTGCTCGCGCACCCGTTGCGCCAGTGCCTGATAGTCGAGCCAGTGACGTTCCAGCTCCGTGACACTGCCGGCCTGCAGCAGCAGCCGACTCCAGGCCAGCTGTTGTTCCCGATAGCTCAATTCCAGCTGCTGAGCCAGACGTTCGTGAATGAGTTCAACATCGTTGAGCTGGTGGTAACGCTCGATGGCCCCGTTGAGTTGCCCGAACCCGAAGAAACTCGCCAGCAGCAGCAGCAGGGTGCCGCCGCCGGAAATCAGTAGCAACTTGTTACGAATGCTCCCCATGAGCCAGTGCATTGTCGTTCTCCTGTCAGGCTGCGCGTGTCTGCCGCGCTCGTTCCACGAAGGGTGTCCGGTTGACCCCGATATCGGCCGACGGGCGTGAAGCTTGATGTCCGGGGCACCGGCGCGAGTGTTACAATCAGACCATGAGCCAAGCCCGAACAGGACCATGGATACCCCAGCCTGCCGCAAAGGCGTGATCCTCGATCTTGACAGCCTGCATCCCGGCGATCTGCGCCTGGATGGCCTGCTGGCCAGCCTGCCCGCGTGGGAGTTGCACGACCATACCCGACCGGATCAACTGGCGGCGCGTCTGTCCGGGCGCGATCTTGCCATTACCAACAAGTGCCCGCTGGATGCCGATGCACTCGCGGCCAGCCGGCTGCAGCTGATCTGCGTGGCCGCCACCGGGACCAACAATGTGGATCTCGAGGCCGCGCGCCGGCTCGGGATCGGGGTATGCAATGTCACCGCCTACGCCACGCCGTCCGTGGCCGAACACACCTTCGCTCTGATCCTGAGCCTGACGCGGCGGCTGAGCGAGCACCGCCGGGCGGCACGCGACACATGGTCGCAGTCGCTGCACTTCTGCGTGCTGGACTATCCGGTCGGGGAACTGGCCGGGCGAACGCTGGGCATCGTGGGCTACGGGGAACTGGGGCATGCCGTGGCGCGGCTGGGCGAGGCCTTCGGCATGCATGTACTGATCAGTGAACGTCCGGGGGCAGCGCAGCCGCGCCCCGGGCGCACGCCTTTCCCCACGGTACTGCAAACGGCGGATGTGCTTTCCCTGCACTGCCCGTTGACGCCGCATACGCAGGGACTGATCGATGCGGCAGCACTGCGGCGCATGCCGCGGCACGCCCTGCTGATCAATACCGCCCGCGGCGGCATCGTGGATGAAGACGCCCTGCTCGCGGCCCTGCAGTCAGGGCAGCTGGGCGGCGCGGCGCTGGACGTGCTGGCCAGTGAACCGCCGCCGGCACGGCATCCGCTGCTCACCGCCGACCTGCCCAACCTGATCGTCACCCCGCACGTGGCCTGGGCCGCGCGCGAGGCACGCCAGCGTCTGATCGACGAACTGCAGGCCAACATCGAGGCGTTTCAGGCGGGCGACAGCCGCAATCGGGTCATCTGACGGCTGCGAGGCGGAGGACACACGATCAGAGAAGGCTACGTAACCCGCTGCCAGGAGTTCTCGTTGAGAAATACCTCGTATTTCGCCCAGCGGGCGAATTCGTCCCGGGTGCAGGTCCCGCTCTGACGGCGGTTCCTGCCAGCCACGGTCTTGTAGATCACCAGGCCCTTGCCGTCGGGGCGCTCGTCGGTATCCACCACCTGGCGTACCGACCAGTGGTGGCCATAGTCACCGTTGGAGTAGTAACTCCCGACGCGGATGGAATCGAGCGGGACGTGCCGGGTATCAGCATGTTCCCGTGCCAGGCGGTAGATGGTGGCGAGATCGTCCTCGCTGACATCGATATAGGAACCGATGCGCCCCAGGGCATAGTCCAGATCTTCCAGATCGAAGTCCGCGAGATCCGAAGCCGGCGGCGCGGCAACGGCATGCGCCTGACTCCGCTCGAACAGCTGGTACAGGCCGGGGGGATAACGCCGCCAGTGAAATGCGGCGTTCACCAGCACGGCAACGGCAAGGATGATCACGGCATTGACCAGGATGGGAGTGAGGGCATACAGGTAGCCCAGTTCGCGGATGGGCTCTCCGCCGATCACGGCCACCAGCGCCGTGGCACCGCCCGGCGGGTGGGTGGCGCGCAGGTAGTACATCACCGTGATTGCACCGCCAACCGCCAGGGAGCCGGCCAGCAGCAACGGCTCGACCTGCTGGGCGACGAATACGCCGACCACGGCCGATACGCCGTGCCCGGCGAGCAGGTTCCAGGGCTGGGACAGCTTGCCGTGCGGTGCGGCGAACAGCAGTACCGCCGAAGCTCCCATGGAAGCAATGATCAGTGGAAAACCCCGGGCATCGGCCAGTGGCGCGGTCAGCCACATAATACAGATGATCCCGACAAAACCGCCCACACCGGAGATCAGTTTCTCCATATGACCGGTGGTATCGGCATCGATGCCCAGCACACGTGCAATCGCTTTCATCTTCAGGCCTCAGAGCTTACCGCCCGCACAAACCCCTCCCTCCGGGACCGGGAGGGGTCCGGGCAGTATAATGAATACATCACTATATTTTATTCATTTAATATACATCAAACATACTGCATGAAACCAACCCATGACCCCTGCCCGTTATCAACGCATCATCGAAGTACTCGACCGCCGCCAGCCCGACCTGACCCTGATCCTGGAAGGCGTGCATAAACCCCACAATCTGTCCGCGATCCAGCGCACAGCCGATGCCGTGGGGGTGCTGGACATGCATGCGGTCAGTCCCGAACGTCCTTACCGCAGCCGCAAGGGCACGGCCATGGGCAGTCAGAAATGGGTTCGGGTCCACAACCATGCCGCCACCGCCGATGCGGTCGATGCCCTGCAGGCGCGCGGCTTCCAGGTGGTCGCCGCTCACCTGTCGGAGCGCGCCCGCGACTTCCGCCGGATCGACTACAGCAGACCGACCGCAATCCTCATGGGTACGGAAAAATACGGCGTCAGCGGCCAGGCCCTGGCGCTGGCGGACGCCGAAATCACCATCCCCATGACGGGCATGGTCGCGTCGCTGAATGTCTCCGTGGCCGCGGCAGTGATACTCTATGAGGCACAGCGCCAGCGCGAACAGGCGGGCTGCTATGACACACCCCGTCTTGATCCGGAACTGCGGGCACGGCTGCTGTTCCGCTGGGGGTATCCACGCCTGGCGCAGCGCTATGACGGCCTGGGACTGCCCTACCCGCGAATCGGCGCCGACGGCGCCCTGCTCGACCCTGTTCCGGAACAGATCAGGCGCACCCTCACCTCACAGACAGACAACAATTAAGGAGCAACATGGAAGCCATCAACGAGTTCACCTTCTGGTCACTGTTGCTGATCGCGCTGCTGCTCGGTCTGGTAAGCGGATTTCTGGTGAGTTATCTGTGGCTGAATCAGGACTCCCGGGCCCGCAGCCTGCAGGCCGAACTGGAGCGCAGCCGCGAGGAACTCGACCAGTACAAGCAGAAGGTCAACCAGCATTTCCAGAAGACCGCGGAACTGTTCGAGGACATGACCGAACGCTACCGCGAGGTCTATCGGCATCTGGCCGCCAGCTCACAGGATCTGTGCGGCGAGCAGCCGCCCGCACTGCAGAATCCCGAGACACGACCGCAGCTGGCGGAACGTCGCAATGAGAACAGCCCGCAGGTCGGCGCGGAATCGGCGACAAAGGCATCAACCGAGGCCGCGACCGACAAGCGCGAGGAGGACGAGAACGCCATGTTCGGCGATTCCCCCTACCTGTCGGAAGCCGACCGCGCGGAACTGGACCGACAGCAGCGCGAACGCGGCTGAGTCCCGCGGCAATCGCCGCCGCAGCGCGCCCTGTCCGGGCGGTTGAACAGGTAAATCTGCACGCCGGCCTAAAGCCGGCTCCGGGCTTGACCGATACAACTCATGACGCCACCATGAAAGTGTGCGTGTACTTGCCGTTTCGACCCAGCAACCGGGGAGGACGCCATGAGCCCGAAACGTCATACCACCTCTGTTTCATCGACTGCACCGGCCAGGAAACACAAGGGCAAGGTGAGTTCCAACGCACTGCGTCAGGCCGTTGCCCGGCGCCGCCTGGAAGAACGCCGCGAAGCCGAACTGCTGCGCCAGCATCTGTTCGACGTCTTCGCTGACGAATAGGGCCGTCGCGCCCCGTTCCTGCTCCCGCCCGCGGGGCTGCAACCGGCCCCGTCCTCGTTTATTATCCCGGCGACAGGGTCCGCGAACAATTGCGGACAATCCGCACTGACGAGGACGTCGCCATGCCCCGCTGCCGCTCCCATCGCTGTTCGCTGCCGGCTCTCGCCCTGCTGTTGCTTCTTGCCGGCTGCAGTCATTTTCTCACCCGGCCCGAGGCACCCAGCGTCAGCCTGAACAACCTGCAGCTGGTCGAAGCCACCCTGTTCGAGCAACGCTATCTCCTGCACCTGCGCATCCAGAACCCGAACAACTTCGATCTGCCCATCAGCGGGATGAGCTACCGGCTGCTTCTCAACGGTCGCGAGTTCGCCACCGGCGTGAGCCGCGATCTGGAAACGCTGCCCGCCTACGGCGAGCAGGTAATCACGGTGAGCGTGGTCAGCAACCTGCTGCGCATCTACGAACAGCTGCGCAGCCCCGGCGACGGCGAGGCCTTCAGCTATGCCCTGGAAGGCAGCATCAGCCTGCAGGGCCTGCGCGCCCCGCTGCCGTTCAGCCAGCGCGGTGAACTTGCTCTCAATCCCCGCTAGCGCCGGCATGCGCATTGCCCTGCTCGCCGACACCCATGGTTACCTGGACCCGCGCATCGCCGAACGGGTTGCGCGCTGCGACCTGGCGGTGCATGCCGGTGACATCGGCAGCGCGCAGGTGCTCGATCAGCTGCGGCCGCGCTCGGGTGAAGTGGTCGCCATTCGCGGCAACAATGATATACCCGCGAAATGGCCGGCGGCTGAACGGATGCAGCTGGACAACCTGCAGTGGGAGATCGCACTGGCGCTGCCCGGGGGCGAATTGGTGGCGGTTCACGGACACCAGTGCCGCAGCGCGGCGCAGCGCCACCAGCGACTGCGAGGCCGTTATCCGCGCGCCCGGGCCATCGTCTATGGCCACAGCCATCGCCTGACCTGCGACGATGCGGCCGAACCCTGGGTGATCAACCCCGGGGCAGCGGGTCGCAGCCGCACCCACGGCGGACCGTCCTTCATCGTACTGATCGCCGGGCCGCGGCGCTGGCGGCTGGAGCCGCAGCGCTTTCCGCCGCGGACGCGGCAGGGAGAATAATCCGGCGCAGAATGCCGCTCAGGCCGCCAGCTGTCGCGCCATTGCATCCAGTCCCTGACGCTCATGGAGGCAGGCCTCCACCAGCTCATCGAGTTGCTCCAACTCCAGACCCAGGCGTGTCAGTACCGCCGTGGGCGGCTCGCCCTCGGCGCCATCCCCCAGCCCCTCGCGCCGCAGCAGCCAGTCCACCAGATAGACCAGCCCGGCATAGGCATCATGGGCGCCGCTGTACATCTCGTTGTGATGTTCACGCAATGCGGTCACCACCGGCTCCGGCATCGCCCATTCCTGCATCAGGCGGGCCCCCAGTTCAGTATGACTCGCACCAATGAGGCGGCGCTCTATCAGCACCACCGGAATGTGGGGATTGGCCGCCACCACCTTGTTGAGCAGAAAGAACTCGGACCGGTACAGATGCCCGAGCAGCAGGAAACCGAAGTTGTGCAGCAATCCGGCCAGGTAGGCCAGCCCCGGCTTGAGATCGAGCCTGCGTCCGTAGCGGCTGGCAATGGCCTGAGCCAGGGCCGCGCCGTAGGCGGCATGGCGCCAGAAGGCCTGCAGCCCCAGCGGGCCGTCGGCGGGATTGCGGAAGGCCTTGCTGGCGGCCAGACCCAGCGCCATGTTGAGCACCGTCTCGAACCCCAGCACCCGGGTGACGGCCTGATCCAGGGTATCCACGCGGCCGGCGTAGTTGAAGAAACCCGACCGGGCATAGCGCAGGATCTGAGCGGTGAGACTGGGGTCCCCCGAGACAACCTCAACCAGATCCTGTACATCGGCTTCCGCGTCATTGCGCAGCCGCAGCAGCCGGCGCGCCATGGCCGGCATGGCCGGCAGGCGATCGATGGCGGTGATGCGCTCGCGAATGTCGTCGACCGGATGCAGTCCCTGCAGGGCAGGCATGCGCTCCCACTGACCCGGCAGGGTGAATTCACGCACGTCCCGGCTCTCCAGTACCGACAGGGGACGGGCGATTTCGGCACGCTGGCTGTCGCGGTGCAGTTCGGTGAAAACCTCGCCCGCCATGCATACCAGGCGGTCGCGCAGACCCGGCTCGAAGCAGACCGTGGGCTGCGCGAACACCGCCGTATGCACCAGGGTGGTCAGGCCATAGGGGGCGCCGAGCGGCGGCACGGAACCGCTTTCGCAGTCGGCGAAGGTGCTGGCCGCGACCGGCCGGTCCACCGGCTGCAGGTCACGCCCCAGGCATTCACGGATGGCGTGAAAGTCCAGCAGGTGATTGGCCGGGAGCACGGCCAGCACCAGACCCCGGGCATCGCTCAGCAGCACCGCGCGCACCAGGCATTGCAGTCCCAGCTGACTGCGTTCGGCCGCCTCGGCCAGGGTTTCGGTCGGGGAATGGGCATGCAGGCGGTAGGCAATGCCCCGGGTTTCCAGATAGGTCTGGATGCGGTTGGCCAGTTCCGGATTCATACCGTCCTCGCCGGCAATGGGATATACCGGGCTTAAGATAGCAGGAAACGCGGCGGGAAACCGCGTCGGGATCACAGAATTCCGGCACGGGGTGAAGAGGAGGCAACCACCCCCCTCACTGCTCACCCTTCAATCTCCACCCACACCGGACAGTGATCCGAGGGCTTGTCCATGGCGCGGATATCATAGTCGATACCGGCGTCCACACAGCGCTCCATCAATGGCGGGGTGGCGAGCACGAGATCGATGCGCAGGCCACGCCGGGGATCACGCTCGAAGCCGCGGCTGCGGTAGTCGAACCAGCTGAACAGATCGTCGGTGTCCGGATGGCAGCCGCGGAAGCTGTCCACCAGTCCCCAGTCGATGAGTTTCTGGTACCACTCGCGCTCCTCGGGCAGGAAGCTGGTCTTGCCCTCGCGCAGCCAGCGTTTGGCATTGTCCGGCCCGATGCCGATATCCTGATCCAGCGGCGCGACATTCATGTCCCCCATCAGTACCAGGTTCTGCCCGGGGGAATATTCCTGCTCCAGGTACTTGAGCATGTCGGCATAGAACCGGCGTTTGGCCGGGAACTTCACGGCGTGGTCGCGATTCTCGCCCTGCGGGAAATAGGCATTGACGACCGTGATCTCGTCGCCGCCGGGCAGTGCGTAGGTGCCGCTCACCACCCGGCGCTGGGCGTCCTCGCCATCGAAGGGATAACCGCAGCGGGCGGCCTTGACCGGCAGGCGCGACAGCAGGGCCACGCCATAATGACTCTTCTGGCCGTGATAATGGACCTCGTAGCCCAGTTCGCTCACGGCATCGACGGGGAAGTCCGGATCCTGGACCTTGGTCTCCTGCAGCCCGATGACAGCCGGCGCATGGATCTCGCGCAATGCCTGCAACTGGTGCATCCGCGCCCGGATGCCGTTGACATTGAAGGAAACCAGCTTGAGTTTGGCCATGAGCTTTGCCTGTTGCCTGCCGTCGGGAGCGGTCATTCTACCTGTGCCGGAGCGGGGGATACCAATCCCCGGGGCCCCCGGCGTAGAATGCCGGGCCGCGTCAGAAGTGAGGAGTGAGGAGTGAGGAGTGAGGAGATACTGGAGCGGCTGCTGAAGCTGGTTGCCAGGCTGTATGCGGAAACCGAAGGATTCGAACACCACAGCGAGGATGCCCAGCTGTGGTACAACCGCGGCTATGCCAACGGCATGCTGGCCGGACTGATCGAACACGGCCACAGTGATGCCATCCGCGCCGCCGGCATCAGCCCCGACCCCGCAGACCTGGTCACCGACCAGGCCCTGCTGCCCTGGGGCAAGGCCCATACCCACGGTTACGAGGTGGGCTACCGGGAAACACAGGAGGTAATGGGGACGGGGGCGTAGGATGGGTGGAGGCGCCGGGCGCCGCAACCCATCGCAGAGAGGCTCAATGATGGGTTGCGCTGCGCTTCCCCCATCCTACCCGCTCCTGCCCTGCCCCACCGGCAGCGCCAGCGAGGCCCCGCGCGCGCTATCGAGCTCGATCCGGGCCATCCCGGCATAGGGCACCTTGATGCGCTGCAGGGCCGCGGGCGGCAGCGCCAGCACCCGACCGATCAGGGCGCGGATGGTGCCGGCATGGGCGACGATCAGCACCGACTCACCGCGACAGCGCTCGACGCAATCGCCCCAGCCCGCATCGACGCGGGCAATGAACTCCGCCAGCGGCTCCGCACCCGGCGGCCGGCCGCCCACCGGGTCGGCGCGAAAGCGCGCCAGTTCGGCCGGGACCTCCTGCTCGAGTTCGGCGGTTGTGCGACCTTCCCAGCTGCCGAAGCCGATCTCCTTGAAACGATCCTCATAGTCGAGCGGCAGCGCGAACCGTTCGGCCAGGGCCTCGGCAAAGGCCGCACAGCGTGCCAGCGGCGAACTGATGATGCGGATCCAGGGCGGCGCCGCGCCGACCGCGGCCCACATCTGCAGCCAGCCGGTCTCGCTCAGGGGGTCGTCGCGCTGACCGCGGTAACGCCTGCCGCCCACCGGCTCGCCGTGGCGCAGCAGATCAAAGCGTGCGCCGGGTTCAGCGCCTGCACTCACGCCAACCAGTCCGCCAGGGTCAACAGCGCCAGCAGCGCCAGCCAGGCCACGCCGGCGCGGACCAGATAGCCGCGGGCGCTTTCCAGCGCCGTAGCCGGCCCGGTACCGGACTCCAGTTCCATGCTCTCCAGCGCCACCTCGGCGGCGAATTCCCGCGAATCGTCGAAGGGATCGGCCGGAGCGCATTCACGCCAGGCGGCCAGGGTGGCATCGAAGTTGCCGATCAGCGCCCCGGTGGCGGCGAGCAGCCGCGCCGGCAGCCAGTCGAGCAGGGCCTGCAGCTGCCACACCGCCAGACCGAAGTCGTCCTCCTCGCCATCCTCGCGTGCCGCCAGCAGCTGAGTGAGACGATAGAGCAGCGCCCCGACCGGGCCCAGCAGGGCAAACCAGAACACCACCCCGAACAGCCGCACCAGGGCTTCCCGGATCAGGGCGCCGGCCAGGGTCTCGCCCGTCGGCGTACCGGTCAGGCCGAACGCTGCCAGCGACTCCGGTCCGGCGCCGCCGATGCCCAGGTCCGCGCCCAGCCGCCGCAGGTCGCCCAGCAGATCCCGCGGCCCCAGACACAGCAGCAGCACCGCCAGGCCGATCAGCCAGTCCAGGGGTTCCAGCAGTTCCAGCAGCAGCCAGGTGCCCAGCAACCAGGGCGCAAGCAGCGCCACCAGTCCGCCCCGGCCCAGCAGCCAGGGTTGGGTGAAGCGACTGCGGAAGGCGTCCGTGTAGGCATGGAAACGCTCCACGGGCCGCCACTGCGGCAGCTGTGGCCACAGACGCTCAAGCCCCAGTGCCAGCAGGATAATGAGAAATTTCATGACGTATCTCCCTGGGCCAGGCCGCCGGCGGGGGCGAGCAGGCCGGCCAGGTGCGACCAGTCGAAGGCCGGGCCGGGGTCGGTCTTGCGCCCCGGCGCCACATTGCAGTGACCGACGATACGCCCCGGGGTGATGGCCGGCCAGGCCGCCTGCAGGACGGCGATCACCTCGGCCAGACGCGTATATTGCGTCGTGGTGTAGGGCTGTTCGTCAGTGCCTTCCAGCTCGATGCCGATGGAATAGTCGTTGCAGGCCTCGCGCCCGCTGAAACAGCTGCTGCCGGCATGCCAGGCCCGACGGGTGAAGGGCACGAACTGGATCAACTCGCCGTCGCGGCGCAGCAGCAGATGGGCCGAGACCCGCAGGTGGGCGATCTCGCGGAAATAGGGATGGACATCGGGGTCCAGTCGGTTGCAGAACAGCCGCTCGATCCAGGGCCCGCCGAAATCGCCCGGCGGCAGGCTGATACCGTGGATGACCAGCAGCGAAATGTCCTCCGGGTCGGGACGTGCGTCCTGGTTGGGGGATTCCACCCGGCGGACGTCGTCCAGCCATTCTCTGTTTGGTTGCAGTCGCAATTGCCCCTCCACCGGCGGAGAATTTTCAATGCAGTCCTGATATCCTACCGCAAACGCCGGGCCGTGAAAGGGTTCAGGTTCCCGCATCCCCTGCATCGCCTACAATCTGCCCGGACCAACACCGGATTCAAGGGAGCCAACGTGAAAGCCTTCGTATGGACATTGCTGATCGGCCTGCTCGCCACCCCCGCCCTGGCCGAGACCCGCTACGTCAGCGACCAGCTGGAGATACCCCTGCGCAGCGGCACCAGCACCCAGCACCGCATTATCCGCATGCTGGACAGCGGTACACCGCTGGAGGTGCTGGAGGTGAACGCCGACGCCGGCTACAGCCGGGTACGCGCCCCCAGCGGTGTCGAAGGCTGGGTACTGAGCCGGCTGCTGATGGACATCCCTTCGGCCCGCGACCGCCTGGCCCGGGCCGAGAAGAAACTGGCCGAACTGCAGGCCGCCGAGCGCGAGCGGCTGGAGAACCTGAGCAACCTCAAGAGCGAGAAGGGCAGCCTGGAAGGCAAACTCAGCGCCCTGCTGGAGGAGAACAGCCGACTCAAGCAGGAACTGATGGAGATCCGCCGCACCGCCTCCAGCAGCCTGGCCATCGCCGAGGAGAACAAGGAACTCAAGAACCGGATGCTGCAGATGGAACGCGAGCAGCAGCGGCTGGCGCAGGAGAACGAGGCCCTGAGCGACCGCACCAAGCGCGACTGGTTCATGGTCGGCGCCGGCGTGATCATCGTCGGCATCATACTCGGCCTGATCCTGCCGCGGATCCGGGTGAAGAAGCGCTCCAGCTGGGATACGTTGTGATTCAAGTGCTCAACGCAGAGAACGCAAAGCCCACCCTACGTCCTGTAATTCAAGTCGCGTAGGTCGGGTTAGCACCGCGTAACCCGACAAAGCCATCCCTGCCCCTTGTCGGGTTACGCCCTGCCGGGCTAACCCGACCTACTCCCTGTAATTCAAGTTCTCAACGCAAAGCTATAAACGGAATTTCAGCCGTCGCCGGTCGCGAAGCGACACGGCAATGGCGGGGTTAGCAGCAACAACTCTGCGGCCTCTGCGCGCCTTCGCGTCTCTGCGTTGAATATTTTTATCTACTCGTCCGTCACACAGCCGTGTGAAGCATCCTTGACCACCTTGATGTACTTGTACAGGGTGCCGCGGGTGGCCTTGTAAGGCGGCATGGCCCACTCGGCGCGACGCTGGTCCATCTCCGCGTCGCTGACATCCACGCTCAGGGTATTGGTCTCGGCGTCGATGGTGACCACGTCGCCATCACGGATCAGACCCAGCGGGCCGCCCTCCTGCGCCTCGGGCACGATGTGGCCGATGATGAAGCCGTGCGAGCCGCCGGAGAAGCGGCCGTCGGTGAGCAGGGCCACGTCCTTGCCCAGGCCCGCGCCCATGATGGCCGAGGTCGGGGTCAGCATTTCCGGCATGCCGGGGCCGCCCTTGGGGCCCTCGTAGCGGATCACCACCACGTCACCCTTGTCGATCTCGTTGTTCTCCAGCCCCTTGAGCATGTCCTCCTCGCAGTCATAGACCCGGGCCGGTCCGGAGAAGTGCAGCCCCTCCTTGCCGGTGATCTTGGCCACCGAGCCGCCCGGGGCCAGGTTGCCCTTGAGGATGCGGATGTGGCCGGATTCCTTGATCGGGTTGTCCAGACTGTGCACCACCTGCTGCCCCGGTTCCAGGTCGGGCAGCCCGGCCAGGTTCTCGGCAATGGTCTTGCCGGTCACAGTCAGGCAACTGCCGTCGATCAGGTCGTTGGCCAGCAGGTATTTCATCACCGCCGGGATGCCGCCGGCGTTGTGCAGGTCCTCCATCACATACTGGCCCGAGGGCTTGAGGTCGGCGATGAAGGGGATGCGGTCGGAGACCTTCTGGAAGTCGTCGAGGGTCAGGTCCACGTCCACCGCGCGGGCCATGGCCAGCAGGTGCAGCACGGCATTGGTCGAGCCGCCCAGGGCCATCAGCATGACCATGGCGTTCTCGAAGGCGGCCCGGGTCATGATGTCGCGCGGCTTGATGTCGCGCTCCAGCAGCACCCGCATGGCCGCGCCGGCGCGTCGGCACTCCTCGATCTTGGCCGGATCCACCGCCGGGGTGCAGGAACTGTAGGGCAGCGACATGCCCATGGCCTCGATCGCCGAGGCCATGGTGTTGGCGGTGTACATGCCGCCGCAGGCGCCGGGACCGGGGCAGGCGTGCTGGACGATGTCCCGGCGTTCTTCCTCCTCGATCTTGTGCGCCAGGAAGGCGCCATAGCTCTGGAAGGCGGAGACGATGTCCAGGGTCTCGCCGTGGCTGTGGCCGGGCTTGATGGTGCCGCCGTATACCATGATGGAGGGCCGGTTGAGTCGGCCCATGGCGATCAGGGCGCCGGGCATGTTCTTGTCGCAGCCGGGCAGCACGATCAGGCCGTCGTACCACTGGGCGCTGACCACGGTCTCGATGGAGTCGGCGATGATGTCGCGCGACTGCAGCGAATAGCTCATGCCCTCGGTGCCCATGGAGATGCCGTCGGAGACCCCGATGGTGTTGAAGCGCATGCCGACCATCTCCGCGCCGATCACGCCCTCCTTGACCTGCGCCGCCAGGTCATTGAGGTGCATGTTGCAGGTGTTGCCCTCCCACCAGACGCTGCCGATCCCGATCTGGGCCTTGTCCATATCGGCCTCGCTCAGGCCGGTGCCGTAGAGCATGGCCTGGGAGGCGCCCTGGGACTTGGGCTGGGTGATGCGGGAACTGTAGCGGTTGAGCCTGGTGCTGGTCATCGGGGTCTCCGGGTCCGTGTGGGCTGAAAGCGACTATTGTACGAAACCGGCAGGTCGCGCACACCTGCCGCGCTTTCAGATGCATATAATCTATATGTTACAGGAAATTCAATTTTTATCCGCACTGAACGCTACCTCCATCGAATACAGGCACGAAGCTTGCCTGATACGAAACACGACCCCAGACACATGCCGCCGGCCGTCCTCCTCCCGATCCATTGCGGGCGCCGGCGGCACCTTGGCAACACTTGACTGGAAGGCACCCATGCGCAAAAACCTGCCCGTAACCGGCACGGAAATCAGCTTTGCTCCCGACGCCCGGATCGTCTCCACCACCGACCTGGACAGCCGCATCACCCATGTGAACGCCACCTTCGTCGAGGTCTCCGGATTCTCCGAACAGGAGGCCCTGGGCGAGCCCCACAATCTCGTCCGTCATCCGGACATGCCGTCGGCGGCCTTCGAGAACCTGTGGTCGCACCTGAAATCCAACACCCCCTGGCTGGGCCTGGTCAAGAACCGCCGCAAGAACGGGGACTTCTACTGGGTCAGCGCCTACGTCACCCCGGTCTACGACCAGGGCCGGGTGGTGGGCTACCAGTCGGTGCGGACCCTGCCGGAGGCCGATGACCGGGACCGGGCCGAGAAGTTCTACGCCCGACTCAACCGGGGCGGCAATCCCTTTCCGGCCTGGCGGCGCATCGGCGCCCGGGGGCGCAACTTTGCCGGCATCGCCGCGCTGCAGGGGCTGACCACCCTGGGTCTGGCCGGACTGACCGGCGCCGGCGGCGCTGCCACCGGCATCATGCTGGCCGCCGGGCTGGGCGCGGGCTTTGCCCTGGCCCACGGCCTGACCCGGCGTCTGCGCCGGGTTGCCGCCGAGTCGCGGAGTTTCAGCGACAATCCGCTGGCCAACCACGTCTACGGCGGCGATCTGGACGAGGTCGCCCAACTCGCCACCGCACTCAAGACCCAACAGGCGAAGATCAACACCATCCTCGGTCGGGTCGGCGACACCGCCGGCGGCCTCTCCCACACCGCCAGTTCCACCGCCGCGGCCTCCGACCAGACCCTGAACGGCGCCCAGGCCCAGCAGGCCGAGGTCGACCAGGTGGCCTCGGCGGTCAACGAAATGGCCGCCACGGTGCAGGAGGTGGCCCGGAACACCTCGGTGACAGCGGAGGCCGCGAAAACCGCCCAGCAGGAGGTCGCCACCGGCAAACAGGTGGTCAACGCCACCGCTGCCACCATCGAGCGTCTGACCGGCGAGGTCGGCCAGGCTGCGCAGACCATGGAATCCCTGCGCAGCCAGACCGATGACATCGGCACCGTGATCGACGTCATCAGCGGCATTGCCGAGCAGACCAACCTGCTGGCGCTCAACGCCGCCATCGAGGCCGCGCGGGCCGGAGAACACGGCCGCGGCTTCGCCGTGGTGGCCGAGGAGGTGCGGGGGCTGGCCACCCGCACCCAGCAGTCCACCGGCGAGATCCAGTCCATCATCGAGCGGCTGCAGGGCGAGGCCAAGTCGGCCGCCGCGGTGATGGAGCAGGGTCAGAACACGGCGCATGAAAGTGTCGAGCAGGCCCAGCAGGCCGTGGCATCGCTCAACACCATCAGCGACAACGTCGCCACCATCTCCGACATGGCCACCCAGATCGCCACCGCCGCCGAGGAACAGAGCGCAGTGGCCGATGAGATCAATCGCAACGTCACCAACATCAGCGACGGCGCCGGCCAGACGCTGGACGCCGCGCGCCAGAGCGCCTGTGACGCCACCCAGTTGGCGGAGATGGTGCACACCATGGAGAGCATGCTGAAGCAGTTCGGGGATTGAGGCAGTAGGATGGGTGAAGCGAAGCGCAACCCATCACCGGGATAACCGATGGATTGCGGCGCAAGCGCCTCCACCCATCCTACTCGACCACCCTACACTCCCCCCTGCTTCCGGCTGTCCAGCCGCCGCACGAACTCGCGCAGGATCAGGCTGTAGAGTTCGTCCTTGAGAAAGGCATCCTCCACTCCGGCCTCGAGATTGGGATTGTCGTTGACCTCGATGACATAGACGCCGCCCTCGTTCTGCTTCACGTCCACCCCGTACAGGCCGTCGCCGATCAGGTTGGCCGCCTGCAGCGCCACCGAGACCACCTCCGCGGGCGCCTCCCCCACCGGCCAGGCCTTATAGCCGCCCTCGGAGAAACGCCCGCCGGGACCGTGGTTGACGATCTGCCAGTGCTGGCGCGACATGAAGTACTGGCACACGAACACCGGCGTGCGATTGAGAATGCCCACCCGCCAGTCGAATTCGGTGTACAGGTATTCCTGGGCCAGGATCAGTTCCGAGTCGCGGAACATGCGGGCACATATCTGCTGCAGTTCGCCGCGATCCCCGGCCTTGAACACGCCCAGCGAAAAGGAACCGTCCGGCACCTTCAATACCACCGGGTAATCGAACTGGTGTTCGACGATCTGGGCCACCCGCTTCTCGTCGCGCTTATGCAGGATGCGGGTCAGCGGCGTCGGCAGGCGGTTGGCCTGCAGCAGTTCGGTCAGGTAGACCTTGTTGGTGCAGCGCATAATGGAAACCGGATCGTCGATCACCACCATGCCCTCGCTGTCGGCCTTCTTGGCGAAACGGAAGGTATAGTGATTGATCCGGGTGGTATCGCGGATGAACAGGGCATCGTACTCGGCCAGCCGGGCATAATCGCGGCGGGTGATGAGATCCACTTCCACCCCCAGCTTCTTGCCGGCCTTGACGAACTGCTTCAGCGCCCGTGCATCCGAGGGCGGCAGCGGATCATCCGGGTTGTGCAGGATGGCCAGGTCGTAGCGGCTGGCGGCGCGCACCCGCGGCGAGCGCCAACGCCGGCTCTGGTAGCGGGTGAAGGCCGCGGCCAGCATCTCGACCTGCTCCGGGTCGAGCCGGTTCAGGGCCAGCGGCCGGATGGCCGCGATCTGCCAGCCGCCCTGGTACTGAAAGGCCACCTGCAGCAGCGGACAGGGGAAGGTCTCGAACAGCTGACGCGCCAGGTTGCGCAGCTGGCGGTGGATGCATTCGCCGAAGAAGATATCCAGGGTAAAGCTTTCGGACTCGGAGCGCTCCAGGCGTCGCAGCGTCTTCTCCACTGCATCTTCCAGATCCTCCATCTGCAGGCTGTAGATGGCACGGGCGCTCAGATCCAGCAGGGTATTCACCGCGGGCAGCACCCGGTGCCCACGCGCCTCGGCCAGCAGCGAACAGTAATAGCCCGCGCTCTGATAGCGGTAGCTGCGGCACAGGTTGATCACCTGCACCTGACGCATCTGCAGATAGCGCGGATCGGACAGGTAGTCGTCCACACTGATGACCGTGGCTTCCGGCAATTCCGGATGCCAGTCCTTCAACTGGTCAACGACGATGAGATGTTTGGCCATGACGATTCTTTATATCAAGTGAGGGGTGAGGAGTAAGGAGTGAGGAGAAAACCCGGGCAGTGGTTACCACCCCCTTCGATGCGTCATCCCGGCCTGCGCCGGGATGACGACTTGAAGGGAGGACGGCCCGCCACTCCAACTCCAACCCCTCACTCCTCACGCCTCTTAACCATAATCGCCGCCCGCTGCACCGACTTGCCATAACGCGCCATCCGCTCGAAATCGGATTTCAGGATCGGCATGTTGATGCAGTCCATGCGGGTCTTGCCCTTTTCGTAATCCACGTAGGGATCGTGTACGTAAATGAAGCTTTCGTCGAACCCGGTCACCACCACCCAGTGCGGAAACTTCTCCCGGTAGATGCGGTAGGAACTGATCAGCACCAGCGGGATGCCGCCGGCCTCGAAGCCGGCCTGCAGTTCAGCCACCGACAGCGGCGCCTCGTACAGCCGGATCGGCAGGGTTTCGATCTCATCCAGGAAGTCTTCGTTGACCAGCCGGATCACCTCGCGCTTCTCCTCGCTGCGCACCGAATCCAGGAACATGGCCGCGGCCGAGGACAGATACAGGTCCACATCGAAGCCACGGTGATAGGCCGACAGCGCCAGGCCCTGCGGGCCACAGCCCCCGTGCCCCGAGGTCATGAATACGGTGGTGGACTCGCGCCAGATACGGATTTCGGTGCGACGACTGAGTTCGATGGTGTCATCCAGCGACTTCATCGCCATCATCAGGGCCGCCGGCCCGCAGGTGAAATCCAACGTCTGCTCGTAGTAGGGCACCCGCACCATGTCCGGCCGCAGGCTGGGGATCAAACGCTTTTCATAGCGTAGCGCTTCCATATGATCCTCGTAGTAGTCATCGAAGGTGCCGAAGCGACGGTAGCCGAGACGCTCGTACAGGGCGATGGCGGCGGCATTGTCAGGCCGCACCTCCAGGCGCATGTCCACGCAGCCGCGACCGGTCGCCTCGACCTCCGCCGCCGTGAGCAGGGTCTCCGCCAGGCCGCGGCCGCGTGCCGCCGGATCCACCGCAATGGAATACAGCCGCGCCAGCGAGGTACCGGCATGGAACAGCACCAGCGCATAACCCAGCAGCTGGTCCACATCCCCGGTCGTCACCAGGGTGGCGGCATTGGCCCGGGTGAGCATATAACGGAACTGGCGCCGCGACAGGCGATCGCTGTCGAAACAGCGGTTCTCGATAGCAACCAGGGCGTCGATGTCCTGCAGTGTAGCGGGGCGTATCATGTCACTCGATCCGGAAGACCCTGCCGATTATCGCCTGTTCCCCGGCAACCGCCAGCAATTCTTTTCGGGCGGTAGAGCGATGGCGGTGAAAACCTCAACGCAGGGGCGCAGGGGCGCAGAGACGCGGGGATCGCGAAGGAATTCATAAAATTATAAGCACCTCTGATCTGGGAGGGATTACCGCCGACGACAAGCCGTTCGGAGCATAATTGACTCTGCGGCCTCCGCGTCTCTGCGCCCCTGCGTTGAATGTTTCTCGACGCTTGAATCAACCCCGGCAGCGGCGGAGAATCGGAGCCATGCACACCTCCCCGCCCGACCTCATGGACATGCTCACCGCCCTGATCGGCACGCCCTCGATCAGCAGCGTGAACCCGGACTTCGACCAGGGCAACCGGCGGGTGGTGGAACTGCTGGCCAGCTGGCTGGATGACCTGGGCTTTGCGGTCGAGGTGCAGTCCCTGCCCGGGCATGCCGACAAAGCCAACCTGATCGCCCGGCTGGGCACGGGCGAGGGCGGCCTGGTGCTGGCCGGCCATACCGACACCGTGCCCTGCGACCCGGAACTGTGGACCCACGATCCCTTCCGGCTCACCGAGGCCGACAATCGCCTGTACGGCCTCGGCACCTCGGACATGAAGTCCTTCCTCGGCCTGGCCGTGGAAGCCGCGCGTGAACTGCACACCCGAACGCTCAAGGAGCCCCTGTACATCGTCGCCACCGCCGACGAGGAAAGCTCCATGCTCGGCGCCCGCACCCTGGTGGAATGCGGCCGGCCGCGGGCGCGGCACGCCATCATCGGCGAACCGACCGGGCTGCGCCCGATCCGCACCCACAAGGGCATCCTGATGGAGGCCATTCGCCTGCGCGGCCGGTCCGGCCACTCCAGCGACCCGGCGCTGGGCGTGAACGCCCTGGAGGGCATGCACCGGGTACTGGGCGAGATCCTGGGGTGGCGCGAGGATCTGCAGGCGAAATACCGCAACCCGCTGTTCAAGGTACCCGTACCCACCCTGAACCTGGGCCACATCCACGGCGGCGACAATCCCAACCGCATCTGCGGCGAATGCGAACTGCACATCGACCTGCGCCCGTTGCCCGGGATGAATCTGGATGACCTGCGCACCGAGCTGCGCAGCCGTCTGGAACGGCTGCTCGCCGACAGCCCGCTGAAGCTTGATGTCATCCCCCTGTTCGAGGGCACCCCGGCAATGGAAACCCCGGCCGATGCGCCCATCGTGCAGCTGGCCGAGCGCCTGACCGGCGCACCGGCCGAAGCGGTCGCCTTCGGCACGGAAGGCCCCTATTTCAACCAGCTCGGCACCCAGACCGTCATCCTCGGCCCCGGCGACATCGACCAGGCCCACCAGCCGGACGAGTACCTGGGCCTGGAGCGGATTGCCCCGACCCTGGACCTGCTGGAGCAGTTCATCATCAGCTGCTGCCTCGCCCCGGCGCGCTGAAAGCTTTACACTTCACGGATCAATCAGATATTTATACCGCCACACCGTGCAGCAAGGGCAAGCCGTGTCGAATAACAAACCAGACGAATGCACCTTCACCCAGGCCTTCCGCCACGCCGCCCCCTATATCCACAGCCACCGCGGCCGCACCTTCGTCATCGGCTTCGGCGGCGAGGCGGTGGCCGACGCCGGCCTCATCCACGACCTGGCCCTGCTCTACAGCCTGGGCATCCGGCTGGTGCTGGTCCACGGCGCACGCCCCCAGATCGAGGCCCATCTCAAGGCGAGCCGGACCGAGTTCCGCTACGCCCACGGCCTGCGCATCACCGACGACCAGGCCCTGGTCGCGGTCAAGCAGGCCGTGGGCAGCGTGCGGGTCGAGATCGAGGCCCGCCTGTCCATGGGGGTGGCCAACACGCCCATGTCCGGTGCCCGCATCCGGGTCACCTCCGGCAACCATGTCACCGCCCGGCCGCTGGGCGTGCGTGATGGCGTCGACTACCAGCACACCGGCGAGATCCGGCGCATCGACGGCGCCGCCATCCGCCAGGCCCTGGACGACCAGCACCTGGTGCTGCTCTCCCCGCTGGGCTACTCGCCCACCGGCGAGGTGTTCAACCTGCACGCCGAGGAGGTCGCCACCGCCGCGGCCATCGAACTGCAGGCCGACAAGCTGATCCTGATCACCGAGGACAAGGGCCTGCGCGACAGCCGCCGGCAGCCGGTGCGTCAACTCACCCCCGCCGGCGCCGGCCGCCTGCTGGAGACCCGGCGCCGGCTCGACGAGGACATGCGCCGGCATCTGGACAGCGCCGTGCAGGCCTGCAGACGCGGCGTGCGGCGGGCCCATCTGGTCCCGCGGCGGATCGAGGGCGGCCTGCTGCAGGAGCTGTTCACCCGCGACGGCGTCGGCACTTTGATCACGGCCGAGACCTATGAAGGGCTGCGGCCTGCGAGCATCAACGACGTCGGCGGCATCCTGGAACTGATCGCGCCGCTGGAAGCCGAGGGCGTCATGGTGCGGCGCTCGCGTGAGCGGCTGGAGATGGAGATCGAACGCTTCATCGTGGTCGAGCGCGACGGCATGATCATCGCATGCGCCGCCCTCTACCCCTACCCGGACGAGGCCATGGGCGAACTGGCCTGCCTGGCAGTGCATCCGGACTACCGCAGGGAGGGCCGCGGTGACCAGCTGCTGGAATCCATCGAGCACCAGGCCAAAGGGCTGGGGCTGATCACGCTGTTCGTGCTCACCACCCGCACCGCGCACTGGTTCCAGGAACGCGGCTTTCTGCAGGGCGAGGTGGCCAAGCTGCCGATGAAGCGGCGCGATCTCTACAACTTCCAGCGCAACTCCAAGGTGTTCTTCAAGGCCCTGTGAGGGCGCCGGATCCTGCAGCAGGAAAAGATTCGCCACGAAGGACACAGAGAACACGAAGTAGAAGGGCAAGCCCCCTTCCCGTCATCCCCGCCTGCGCGGGAATGACGAAATGATCATGCCACTGGAAATTATGCAATGATTGTGTAACTTCGTGTCCTTTGTGGTGATTCTTTAATCTTTAACTTCGAAAAATGACGGAAACGGACAGCATTCATCTCCTGCAGATCACCGACACCCACCTCTATGCCGATCCCGGGGGCCGGCTGAAGGGGGTGCGCACCGACCGCAGCCTGAGCGCGGTCATCGACCAGGTACTGGCCACCGCCCCGCCCTTCGAATTCGTGCTCAGCACCGGCGACCTGGTGCATGACGACTCCGATGCGGCCTATGACCGTTTTCGCGGCCACCTGCAGCGGCTGGGCCGGCCGGTGTTCTGCCTGCCGGGCAACCACGACGAGGTGGAGAAGCTGCGCCGGCACCTCAACGACGAGACCTTTCACTGCAACCGTTCACTGCGCGTCGGCCCCTGGCTGCTGGTGTTCCTGGACTCCAGCCTGCCGGGCAGCGCCGGGGGGCACCTGGCCGAATCCGAGCTCGACGCCCTGGACCGCAGCATCCGCGGCCACGACGCCCGCCACGTGCTGATCTGCGTCCACCATCACCCGCGCCCGCTCGGCAGTGCCTGGCTGGACACCATGGTCATCGACAACGGCGACGAGCTGCTGCGCCGCGCCGTGCGCCACGGCCGGGTCCGCGGTATCCTCTGCGGCCATATCCACCAGGAATACGACGCCGAGTTGCAGGGCATGCGGCTGCTGGGTTCTCCCTCCACCTGCATCCAGTTCCTGCCCGGCAGCGATGACTTCGCCCTGGATCCGGCCCCCCGGGCTGGCGCTGGCTGCGGCTGCAGCCGGACGGCAGCATCGACACCGGCGTGGTGCGGCTGCCGGCGCCGACCGATGTACTGGACCCGGATGCGGAATATGGTTAACGCAGAGACGCGAAGGCGCAGAGGACGCAAAGAAGATCTTATAATGTTCATTATCTCATTAACTCTGCGATCTCTGCGCCTCCGCGTCTCTGCGTTGAACAAGGCGATCCGGATTCCACCAACGCACGGACCGACACCATGACAGATCAATCAGGCTTCCGCACCGAACGCGACAGCATGGGCGAGGTGGCCGTCCCGGCCGACGCCCTGTACGGCGCCCAGACCCAGCGCGCGGTGGACAACTTCCCCATCAGCGGGCTGCGGATGCCGCCGGACTTCATCCATGCCCTCGGCCGCATCAAGGCCTGTGCGGCCCGCGCCAATGCCGAACTGGGTCAGCTGGAACCGGCCATCGCCGACGCCATCGCCGCCGCTGCGGACACGGTCGCCGCCGGCGCGCATGACGACCAGTTCCCCATCGACGTGTTTCAGACCGGCTCCGGCACCAGCACCAACATGAACGCCAACGAGGTCATCGCCCGTCTTGCGAGCGAGCGCGCCGGCACCCGCATCCATCCCAACGATCACGTCAACCGCGGTCAGAGCAGCAACGACGTCATCCCCACCGCCATCCATGTCAGCGCCCGACTGGCGGTTGAGCAGCGGCTGCTGCCGGCGCTGGAGCATCTGGCCACCACCATCGAGGACAAGGCGCGCTCGCTGGAGGGCATCGTCAAGACCGGCCGCACCCACCTGATGGACGCCATGCCGGTCAGCTTCGCACAGGAACTGGGCGGTTGGGCGCAACAGATCCGGAGCAGCGGGCGGCGCATCGGTGACACCCTGCCGCGGCTGGAGCGGCTGGCCCAGGGCGGTACCGCCGTGGGCACCGGCATCAACGCCCATCCCGATTTCGCCGCCCGCTTCTGCGAACAACTCGCTGCTGCGACCGGCATCCCCTTCCGTCCGGCGGAGGATTTCTTCGAGGCCCTGTCCTGCCAGGATACGGCGGTCGAACTGAGCGGCCAGTTGCGGGGCGCGGCCGGCGCCCTGCTCAAGATCGCCAACGACCTGCGCTGGATGAACAGCGGCCCGCTCACCGGTCTGGGCGAGATCAGCCTGCCCGCGCTGCAGCCCGGCAGCAGCATCATGCCCGGCAAGGTCAATCCGGTGATCAGCGAGGCGGTGATCATGGCTGCGGCCCAGATCACGGGCAACGATGCCACCATCGCCTGCGGCGGTCAGTGGGGCAGCTTCCAGCTCAACACCATGCTGCCGGTGATCGCCCTGAACCTGCTGCAGAGCATCGAACTGCTGGCCAACAGCGCCCGCGTACTGGCGGACAAGGCCGTTGCGGATTTCAGGGTGAACGCCGACCACATCCGCGCCGCCCTGGACCGCAACCCGGTGCTGGTCACCGCGCTGAACGAACGCATCGGCTACGAGAAGGGCGCCGAGATCGCCAAGCGGGCCTACGCCGAGGGCCGGGCAGTGAAGGACGTGGCAAGGGAGATGACCGACCTGTCGGAGGCGGAACTGGACGCCTTGCTGGATCCGGCGCAACTGGTCCGGCCGCAGCAGTGATGTAGGTCGGGTTACGCTGCGCTGACCTGACCTACAGGCTGATGGGAAGAGCCATCACCAGTGAGTCCGGATGTCATCCGGTTTTTGCCTGCCACCCGTCATCCCGGCATGCGCCGGGATGACGGGCACTGGTGAATTCCGTTCGACGACCGAGGCGGTATCTACAGATATTTCATCTTACCGTTGTTATATCACGGCTCAGCGGCTCGGCGCCCAGTTCAGCGGCTTGTAGACCCAGATCCGGCCCTCGTCGATGTTGTGGTTCACCCCCAGGTACACGTCGTACTCGGGGATGTACTCCCACTTGCCCAGGATGCCGCGGAAGGGACCGGCGGTGGGCACTTCGGGACTGGCGGCGGTGTTGGGCGCCTTCATCATGCTCCAGCCGGCGCTGCTGGCCTGGTTGGGCGGAATCAGGATCCAGACATCGGCGTAGCCGTTCCAGAGCAGGTAACGGTCGCGGACCGGGTCATAGTCCAGGCCGAAGTCGTCACGCTCCAGGCGTCCGGTCGGATAGCCCGCATCGAGGAACACCGGCTCGAACTGCACCGGCGGGTTGTCCGGCCCGGCCTGGTTCAGATCCCAGAACCAGAAGCCCTCGCCCGCCGTGCGCACATAGATGTTGCGCAGCGGATCGTAGGCACCGGCACCCTGACGGCTCCAGATATCCCCCACACCGCGGGTACCCACCAGATCCAGCACGTCCTGACCGGCATCGTCCGGATCATGGACACTGTACTTCCACACCCCCGCGCCGGTATTGAAATAGATTACGTCGATGCCGTTCTGCACCACCACATCGGAGGTGCCGTTGATGAAGGTCTTCTGCAGCAGGTCGATGCTGAGCTGACTGGTCGAACCGGTGATGAGGCTGTCACGGTTCTCCCACATCCGGCCGCCCTCGACCTGGGTATACACCTCCGGCTTGACCTGCGAGCCGGTGGTGCCGCCCACCTTGTCCGCATCGGCCAGGCTGGGATCCCAGAAATAGGGACCGGTCTTGACCAGTTCGTCATCCACCAGCTTGACGAAGTTGCCGCTGCCATAGGCCGCGCCGCCGAAGGTCACGAACCGGTCGGCCACCGGCAGGTAGTCCGAGTTGTCGTAGGTATGCGAGGAGATGGGGGCATTGAACACCCCGTCGATGGCCTCGTAGTGATAGTCCCCTATACCCAGCGGCTGGCAGACGATGTCGCTGGGCAGCGAGGCGCGCTCCCAGCGCATGGTGGAAGTGCGGAAGCGATACACCTCGTTGCCGGCATAGTTGGCATGACCGCCGCCCCAGAAGATCAGGTCACCCCGGTTCGGATCCCAGGCCATGGAGCTCCAGGCGCGCAGGATGGCACGCGGGCTGCCGGGGATGGTGGAACCGTTGCAGTACTCCGGCTGTACCCGCTGATCCTCCGGGGTCCAGACGTCGTCGAAGCGGTTCAGGTTCAGGCGCTGCCAGGTCCCTGCCTCCATCGGCTGCAGCATGTCCATGAACAGATCGCCGCTCGGCTGCAGGGCGCTGACCGTGATGCTGTCCGGATCGCTGTCCAGCTGGCCGTCGTTGACCACCAGGCTGAACCGGTAATCCCCCGCCACGTCGGCGACGAACTGCGGCATCACCGCGGCCGGATCGCTGAGCATGGCCAGGCTGCCGTCGGGCCGGCTGATCAGGCTCCACTGGTAGCTCAGGGCATCGCTGTCGGGGTCGTAGGAGGCCGAGGCGTCCAGCGTCACCGTGTCGCCCGGCGTGACGCTGAAATCGCTGCCGGCATGGGCCACCGGCCGGGCATTGAGCGTGGTGATCTCGATACTGTCGGAGGCACTCGCACCGGCACCGTCATAGACGGTGAGTTCAATCCGGTAGGTGCCGTGCAGGTCCGGCACCAGACTGGCCTGATCGCTCCAGGCATCCAGCAACTGGGCCGCGCTGCCCGAGGGTGCTGCCGCCAGCGTCCAGTGGTAATGCAGCACGTCGCCATCGTCGTCATAGGATCCGCGTCCGTCCAGCACGACATATTCGCCGGGGTATGCCGTGGTGTCGGGCCCCGCCGCGGCCAGGGGCGCAGTGTTGGTCAGCGCCGGCGTCCAGCCGGTCGGACCTGGCATCTGGAAGAACATTGATTTCAGCAAAGCCAGATCGGCAAAGTTGACTGCCCCATCCCCATTCAGATCACTCTCTGGATCGGCAGTAAAAAATCTGGACTTCATGTAAGCCAGATCGGCAAAATTGATTGCCCCATCATTGTTGAAATCGGGATCGCACATATTGCCGTAGCCATCGGCATCGGTATCGATCTGATCGGGATTGGCCACCAGCAGGCAGTTGTCGCAGGCATCCCCCACGCCGTCCTGGTCGCTGTCGAGCTGATCGGACGCCGGCAGCATGGGACAGTTGTCCGCAGCCTGGCCGGTCAGGGGGAGCAACAGCAGGGCGGATAGCAGCGCGGTGGACAGGAGACCGGCGCGGCGACCAGCGCCCTGGATGAATGACGGAAAGAACAGGCCTGAACCGGACATGATTCGACTCCCACTTTTTGAATTATTCGAAGGGACAGACGGCGGTTGCCGCCCTGCACCCGGGATTTTCCCGGGAGTATATACCAGTGACGTCAAATTGACACGCACTGGGGCACGCACCAAAAACAGGTTCAACCCATTGAAATAAAAGTGAATCGATCCACGGGCCCGGACAGGCCCGCCAAAAGCCCCTGATTTTCAAGTCGATATTTTTCACGGATGGTCAGGAACGCCGCTCCACGGCGCGCGTCCGCCAGCGGCCCCTCTGAGTCCGGTCTTCCCCCGTCATCACGCCTCGCGCCGGCGGCCCAGATAGCCGCGGTAATACAGGGCGAACCCCAGGCATACCGCCCCCAGCAGCAACACAGTGAGTTGCACGCCCAGGCCCTCGGCCAGAGCGCCGGCGAGCAGGTTGCCGACCGGTGACATGCCGATGAAGACCACCGAGAACAGCGACATCACCCGGCCGCGCAGATTGTCCGGCGCCGACAGCTGCAGGAAGGTATTGGTGGACGCCACCAGCGTGGTGATGGCGTAGCCGGTCACCACCACCAGCGCCAGCGCGCCGCCGACCCAGGGCATGTAGGCGAACAGCATCAGGGCAGCGGCCAGCAGCAGGCCGGCACCGGCAATCAGTCGCTCCAGCCCCTCGCCCTTTTCCCGCTGGGCCAGCCGCAGGGCGCCGGCCAGTGCGCCCAGTCCGGCCACGCCGACCAGCAGTCCGAGCAGGTCGGAGCCGCCGCCATAGACCTCGCGGGCGAACACCGGCATCAGCACCAGGTAGGGATTGGCGAACAGGCTGACCGCGCCGACGATCATCAGGGCGTAGCGCAGGTCGGGCCGCTGCCAGGCGAACCTCAACCCGTCCCAGATGCCTTCCTGACGCCGCTCCAGCTTCTCGGGCGTGACCGGCACGCGGATGCGCAGGATGGCCAGGATCACGGCCAGGAAGGACAGGGCATTGAGCAGGATCACCGGGCCCTCGCCCCACAGGGCGATCAGCCAGCCCGCCAGCATCGGTCCGAGGAAGCGGGCGAAGTTGAAGGTGCTGGAATTGAGCGCGACCGCATTGTGCAGATCCTCCTTCGCCACCAGCATGGCGACCAGGGTGTGCCGGGCCGGGATCTCGACTGCATGCACCAGGCCCAGCAGCAGCGCCAGCAGCATGATCCACTCCACCGTCACCAGGCCGGTCACGGTCAGCAGCCCCAGGGTCAGCGCCTGCAGGCAGGCCAGTACCTGCGCGCCCAGAAACAGCCGGAACCGCGGCAGTCGGTCGGCAATCACGCCGCCGAACAGGCCGAACACCAGCACCGGCGCCAGGCTGAGAAAGCTCACCAGCCCGAGCATGAAGCTGGACTCGGTCAGCCGGTACACCAGCCAGGCCTGGGCCACGTTCTGCATCCAGGTCCCGTTGAGCGAGACCAGCTGGCCGAAGAAATAGATCCGGTAATTGGAATGCCGCAGCGAGCGGGTCAGGCGTTGCCAGCGCATGGGACGGATGTCTTCACTCGGAAAGGATTCACCACCAAGGACACGAAGAGCACAAAGGGATATGAATGGTGCTCACTGAGCTACCCGGCCCTTTGAATCGTCATTCCGGCGCAGGCCGGAATCCAGTAACCGCGGTGGTATCTGGATCCCGGCCTGCGCCGGGATGACGTATATCGTATTTTTGTGTTCTTCGTGTCCTTGGTGGTGAAGGATTTGCGCATTTCAGCGCACCATCTGGTTGAGATCGAAGATGGGCAGCAGGATGGCGAGCACGATCAGCAGCACCAGCACGCCCATGAGCACGATCAGCAGCGGCTCGAACAGGGCCATGATGGTCCCGATCAGGGTTTCCACCTCGCGTTCCTGACTGATGGCGGCGCGTTCCAGCATGGCTTCGAGCTGGCCGCTGGTCTCGCCGCTGGCGATCAGGTGCAGGGTCATGGGCGGGAAGTAACCGCTGCGCTGCATGGCGGCCTGGATGCTGGAGCCCTCGCGCACCCGCCGCGCGGCCTCTTCCACCGCCTCGCGCATGGGCTCGTTGACGATGACCTGGCCGGCGATGCGCAGCCCTTCCAGCACCGGCACGCCGCTGCTGACCAGGATGCTGAGCGTGCGCGCGAAGCGTGCCGTGTTCACGCCCTTGACCAGGCGCGAGATCAGCGGCAGCGACAGGTACAGCCGGTGCAGCCGGCGCCGCGGCCCGGGTTGGCGGAACAGCCAGCCGCCGCCGATCACGCCCAGCACCAGCAGGATCAGCACCAGCCAGCCCCAGTGCTGGAAGAAGTCGCTGATGGCGATCAGGATCCGCGTCAGCAGCGGCAGCGTCTGGCCGATGTTGTCGAACACCTGCACCACCTGCGGCACCACGTAGACCAGCAGCAGCCCGACCACGGTCAGGGCCATGACGGTCAGCATCACCGGATAGAACAGCGCCATCTGGATCTTCGAGCGCATCTGCTGACGCGCCTCGGTGTAGTCGGCCAGGCGTTCCAGCACCAGGTCCAGATGACCCGACTGTTCGCCGGCCGCCACGGTGGCACGGTAGAGTTCGGGGAAGACGTGCGGAAAATCACTCAGGCCGCCAGCCAGGCTGTGGCCCTCCATGACCCGTGCGCGCACGGCCAGCAGCAGGTTGCCCAGCCGCGGCTTCTCCGTCTGCTGGGCCACCGCCCGCAGGGATTCCTCCAGCGGGGTACCGGAGCGCACCAGGGTGGCGAGTTGGCGGGTGAGCAGGGCCAGATCGGTCGCGCTGGCCCCGCGGCGCAGCCCCAGGCCACGCGGCCGGCCGCGACTGGATTCCTCCTGCGCCACCGGCTCCACCGCCATGGGCGTGAGCTGGCGCTCGCGCAGCTGCTGGCGCACCTGGCGGGCGGTATCGCCCTCCAGCACGCCGCGGCGTTCGCGGCCTTTGATATCCAGTGCGGTGTATTCGAATGCGGGCATTATTACTCAGGAGTCAGGATACAGATCTACATGAACCTCCCCCGTGTTACGTCATCCCGGTACCGGCCTGCGCCGGCACAGGCTCCGGCCGGGATCCAGGCACCGCTGCGGTCACTGGATTCCCGCCTGCGCGGGAATGACGGTATCCTCAGGGGGTTATCGCCAACATTTCCGATGCCGGGTCCAGGCACTAATCCTCACGCGTCACCCGCAGCACCTCTTCCAGCGTGGTCCGACCTTCCAGCACCAGGCGGGCGCCATCCTGGCGCAGGCTGGGCGCGCGGGCCCGCACATAGCGCTCGATCTCGTGCTCGCCGGCGCCGTCATGGACCATCTGCGCCATGTGCTCGTCGACCTCGAGCAACTCGTAGATGCCGGTGCGGCCCTGGTAACCGAGCTGGTTGCAGGCGGCACAGCCGGTGGCCCGGTACAGGGTCGGCGGCTGCGCGGCATCGACCTCCAGCGCCCGGCAATCGGCCTCGTTGGCGGTATAGGGCACCCTGCATTCGTGACACAGCACCCGCACCAGCCGCTGTGCCAGTACGCCGACCAGGCTGGAGGCGACCAGGAACGGCTCCACGCCCATGTCGCGCAGGCGGGTGACGGCGCCGACGGCGCTGTTGGTGTGCAGGGTGGAGAGCACCAGGTGACCGGTCAGGCTGGCCTGCACGGCGATCTCGGCGGTTTCCAGGTCGCGGATCTCGCCCACCATCACCACGTCCGGATCCTGGCGCAGGATGGCGCGCAGGCCGCGGGCGAAGCTCATGTCCACCTTGGTGCTGACCTGGGTCTGGCCGATGCCGTCCAGGTAGTATTCGATCGGATCCTCCACCGTGAGGATGTTGCGGCTGCGATCGTTCAGGGCCGACAGCACGGCATACAGGGTGGTGGTCTTGCCCGAGCCGGTCGGGCCGGTGACCAGGATGATGCCGTGCGGGCGCTTGATGATGCGGTCCATGACCTCGCGGGTGGCCGGATCCATGCCCAGGTGCTTCAGGTCCAGGCGCCCGGCCTGCTTGTCCAGCAGGCGCATCACCACCCGCTCGCCGTGCCCCGACGGCAGGGTGGAGACGCGCACGTCCACCGGCCGGCCGGCGATGCGCAGCGAAATGCGCCCGTCCTGCGGCAGGCGCTTCTCGGCGATGTCGAGCTTGGCCATGACCTTGATGCGGGAGACGATCAGCGGTGCCAGCACCCGCTGCGGCTGCAGCACCTCGCGCAGCACGCCGTCGACGCGGAAGCGCACCACCAGCCGGTTCTCGTAGGTCTCGATGTGGATGTCGGAGGCGTTTTCCTTCACCGCCTCGGTGAGGATGGCGTTGATCAGCCGGATGATGGGCGCGTCGTCCTCGCTCTCCAGCAGATCCTCGGGCTCGGGCAGCTGCTCGGCGATGCTGTTGAGGTCGGACTCGTCGCCGAGATCCTCCATCGCCAGCATGGTGCGGCTGGAGCCCTGCTCGTAGGCGGCGGCCAGCAGGCCGTCGAACTGCTCGGCCGGCACCTCTTCCAGGATGAGGGGCAGCTGCAGGTGGCGACGCAGTTCAGCCAGCGCCGCCGGCCGGGCATCGGGCCGGCACTTGACCCGCGCCCGGCCGGCCTCGACCCGCTCGACCAGTATCCCGTGCCGCTTGGCGAAGGCAAAGCCGGGCAGTGCCGGCTCGGCCGATTCGGCCGCCTCCTGCATCACCTGCGCCGGGTCCTCCATCGTCATGCTATTCGAGCTCGAATTCCGTACCGGTGTCGGCCCCGGAATCACCGGACTCGCCCGCCTCGGGCGCCGGCGGCGGCAGGACAGGCGCCGTGGCGCCGGGAGCGAAGGACCCGCCCATCTCCGGCAGCAGCGGCGTATCGTCGCCGCGCATCAGATTCACCCCGCGCTCGCGCTTCTCCAGCTGTTTGGCGCGCATGAAATTGTACTTGCCGGCGCTGACCGCATTCTCGGTGGCGGCATCGCGCAGGATCACCGGCCGCAGGAACACCATCAGGTTCTGCTTGGTCTTCTTGGTCGACTGGGCCTTGAACAGATTGCCGAGCAGCGGGATGTCGCCCAGCAGCGGGATCTTCTGCACCGACTCGCTCAACTCGTCGCTGATCAGACCGCCCAACACCACCACCTGGCGGTCGGCCACCATGACACTGGTCTTGATGGAACGCTTGTTGGTGACGATGTCCGAGGCGCCGGAGACGGCCGTCTCGGCCACGCTGGAGCTTTCCTGCTCGATCTCCAGCTTGATGGCGTCGCCCTCGTTGATCTGCGGCGTGACCCGCAGGGTCAGGCCCACATCCTGGCGCTCGATGGTCTGGAAGGGATTCGTGGCGCCCGAGGTCGCGCCGGTATTGGTGAACTGACCGGTGATGAAGGGCACGTTCTGCGCCACCACGATCTCGGCCTCCTCGTTGTCCAGCGTGACCAGGGTCGGGGTGGACAGGATATTGGACTCGCTGTCGCTGCCCAGGGCCTTGATCAGGGCGCCCAGATTGAGGATCTCGGTGCCGAGGAAATCGGTGGTACCTTCGAAGTAGCCGATGCTCAACCCGTTGCCGGCGGCGAGCGGATTCTGCGCCACCGTGTTGATGGGGGTAGTGATATCGAAGTTGGTACCGCCGATGGCCCCGGCCTCGCTGGAGTTCGGCGCGGCCCGCCACTGCACGCCCAGTTCGGCGGCCTTGTCGGCGTTGATCTCGGCGATCACCGCCTCGACCAGCACCTGGGCGCGGCGGATATCGAGTTGCCGGATCACTGCCTGCAGCGATCGGAACACGTCCGGCGGCGCGGTGATCACCAGGGCGTTGGAGGCCTGATCGGCCTGGATGTTGGTGCCGGCCCGTTGCGCCGCCTGCTGGCCGCCGCCCTTCTGCTCCTCCTCGATCTGAGTGCTCACACCGGTCAGCACCTCGACCAGGTCCTCGGCCTTGGCGTACTTCAGATACACCACGTGGGTGTTGCCGCCGCGCTCCAGCGGGGTATCCAGGTGCGCGATGATGGCGCGCAGACGCAGGCGCTCGGTGCGCTCACCGCCGAGCAGCACACTGTTGGTGCGCTCATCGGCGGCCAGCGTGCTGCCGCCCCGGCCCTGATCCACGGGCTGTCCCGGCTGGCCCTGGCGCATGGAGTTCAGGATCCGCACCACCTCGGCGGCCGAGGCGTGCTCCAGCCGCACCACCTCGACCTCGCCTTCGCTTTCGCGGTCGATGCGGCGGATGATATCGACCATGCGCTCGACGTTGTCGGCCCGGTCGGAAATGATCAGGACATTGGTGGAGGGATAGGCCGCCAGGTGACCCTGCTGCGGCACCAGCGGACGCAGGATCGGCACCAGCTGGGCGGCGGTGACGTTCTGCACCTGCACCACCCGGGTGACCATCTCATCACCCTGTCCGGGGCGTTCGTCGCTGACGGTGGGAATACCCTCCTGCTTGGCATTCACGTCAGGGACGATCTTGATCACCTCGCCGCTGGGCACGGCGGCGAAGCCGTGCACCTTGAGGATGGAGAGAAACACCTGATAGACCTCGCGGGTGTCCATCGGCCGCGAGGAAATCACCGTGACCTGACCCTTGACCCGGGGATCCACAATGAAGTTCTTCCCCGTGACCTCGGCCACGGTACCGATCAGGGCGCTGATGTCGGCGTCCTTGAGATTGAGCGTGACGGTCTGGGACCAGGCGGTCTGGGCCGCGCCGAGCATCAGTATCAACAGCAGCCGCTGCAGCATCCCCCTCAGGCCTCGCATAGTGCTTGCGCTGTGCTTGTTATCGATCAAGACTCATTCCCCAAAACTTGCCCCAGCCTACACTCAGGGCAGTGAAAACGCCAAGTCCAGTAGCTGGTTGCCGCGCCGCAGCTGCACGCTGACCTGCTGGCTGTCGCGCAGCTGCTGCAGCACCTCTGCGGCCCTGGTCGCGCTGTCCAGTTCCACACCGTTGACCCGGGTGACCAGATCCCCGGGACGCAGGCCCAGCTGCTGGAACAACTCCGGCCGGTTGCCCGGATACAACCGGAATCCGACGAACCGGTTGTTCTCGCTGACCGGCACCGGCCGCATCAGGTCAGCCAACGCACGCGGATTGGTCTCCAGCATCCCGCGGTACTCGGCCAGGATCTCACCGGCACGCGGGTTCAGATTGCCGCTGCGCCCCCCGCCGGTTGCCGCGCCGCCCTCCAGCGACTCGCGCGGCAGGCGCAGCGTCTCGTAGCGCCCGTTGCGCTGCAGAATGATGCGATCGGCGTAAATGGCGCTCAGTTCGGCGCCGCCCGGCAGTTCGTCCTCGACCCGGTAGCTGCGTTCCTCGCCATTGGGTGCGGCGATGATGGCCCGGGCCCGTTCGGGATCCTCGGTGGCGAACAGGCCGCGCAGGGTCAGGTTCAGGCGGGTCTCGGGGGCATCGATGGGCGCGGCCCGGCCGCCGCCGACTCCCGGTCCTGTGCCCGGATCGGCCTGGCCGAACAGGTGCCAGCCGGCAATGTTCGCCGCCGACGGCCGGTCCCGCTCCGGGGCCGCCGGCGCGGACGGAACCACGTTTGCCGGTGTCGCCGGCGCGGGCGGTACGTCCGGCGCCGGCACCAGCTGCCAGGTCAGGCGCGCCAACTGATAGATTACCAGTACGACCAACGCGAGGGTCAGCAGGCGCGCGCCGGTGCGGGCCTGCTGCGTTGCCAGCCAGTCTTGCCAGGTGGTATGCATCGCTGTCTCTGTCCGGATTCAGTCCTGCCGGCGTCCGCTGCCGCGTCTGCCCTGCCGTTGCCGACCGCCTTCGCCGTGCGGCCGTCCGCCGCCGCCACGGCCGCGCCCGCCACCGCCGGGCGGGCGCTTGCGGCGCTCCCGCCGCACCGGCGGCTGCACCTCGCCGAGCAGGGACTCGTCGACCGCCTCCACCGGCAGTTTGTAGCCGATGTAGTCCTCTATCTCCGGCAGCGAATAGACGTAGTTCTCGCAGGCGAAGCTGATGGCATCACCCTCGGCCCCGGCCCGCGCCGTGCGGCCGATGCGATGCACATAATCCTCGGCCTCCTGCGGCAGGTCGAAGTTGATCACATGGCTCACATCCGGAATGTGCAGCCCGCGCGCAGCCACGTCGGTGCCGACCATCACCGGCAGTTCGCCGGACTGGAACTGCTGCAGCAGCCGCAGGCGCTTGTTCTGCGGCACGTCGCCGGAGAGGATGGCGGCCTTGATGCCGTTGCCCTCCAGATAGCCCCAGACCCGCTCGGCCTGGTGCTTGGTGTTGACGAACACGATGGTGCGGTGCGCGTCCATCCGCTTGAGCAGTCCGATCAGCAGCGGGATCTTCTCCGCGTTGGCGGTGTGATACAGCACCTGGCGCACCTTCTCAGCGGTGACCTGCTCGGGCTCGACCCGGATGATCCCGGGATCGTTCATGTGCTCATAGGCCAGTTCCGTCACCCGCCAGGACAGGGTGGCGGAGAACAGCAGTCCCAGGCGCTGCTCCGGGGGCGGGCAACGGCGCAGCAGATAGCGCACATCCTTGATGAAGCCGAGGTCGAACATGCGGTCGGCCTCGTCCAGCACCACGGCCTGGGCATGGCGCAGGTCGAACAGGTGCTGCTTGAAGTAATCGATGGTGCGTCCCGGCGTGCCGATCAGCACATCCACCCCCTCGCGCAGGCGCTGTGCCTGTTCCTCGTAGCCGGTGCCGCCATAGACGGCGGCGAAGGTAAGCCCGGTGTGTTTCCCGAGTGTGACGGCGTCATTGTAGATCTGCACCGCCAACTCACGTGTCGGCGCCAGGATCAGTGCCCTGACCTGGTTCGGCCTACGTTCATCCGCCGGCGGATGCCGCAGCAGATGTTCGAACACCGCCACCAGAAAAGCGGCGGTCTTGCCGGTCCCGGTCTGGGCCTGCCCGGCCACGTCGCGCCCGGCCAGCAGGGGCGGCAGAGCCCGGGCCTGGATCGGGGTGCAACTCGTAAAACCTGCCTCTTCAATACCTTGCAGGACTGCCGGCGACAGGTTCAGGGAGGAAAAAAGGGTTGTGTTCTCAGTTTCTTGTGTCATGACGGCCTAGCATAACCTATTTTAACGGCGGCGAGCAGCCCGCACGGCAGGCGCCGGGGCTTGCAATGCGCGGGGCTTTTCGCTGAAATGGCGGGCACGATCCAGACCGGTCGCCGCACGCGCGGCCCGAGATCCCGCAAATCCGACAACACACCGCGCCTTCCACATCCAGAACCGGGGGTTCCCGGTCCGCTTCCACTGATCCGAAATGGTTTTCTGGCATGCAGGCAAGGCACAGCAGGAGGTTCGACAACCGTGAGTGATCGCATCATGTATGTGACAGATTCATCCTTCGACCAGGAAGTGCTGCAGTCTTCCGAGCCGGTCCTGGTCGACTACTGGGCCGACTGGTGCGGCCCGTGCAAGATGATCGCCCCGATCCTGGACGAACTCGCCGATGAGTACGCCGGCAAGATCAAGGTCGCCAAGCTCAACATCGACGAGAACCCGCAGACGCCGCCCAAGTACGGCATCCGGGGCATCCCCACGCTGATGCTGTTCAAGGACGGCAATGTCGAGGCCACCAAGGTCGGCGCGGTCTCCAAGTCGCAGCTGACGGCCTTCATCGACAGCAACATCTGAACGTGCCGGCGGTCGTCCGCAAAGGCTGGACGGCCGCCGAACGGCATGCTAGATTAACCGGATAAAGCAAACTCCATAGCTCCTCGGCCCTCACCGGCCCCCCCTGTAAGCTTTAATTTGACGACGCACCTCAGCTCCGCACCCCTGCCGGATCCTGGTCGTGCTATCCATCCCGTAAACCCACTGCGTCCGTAACAAACATGAACCTGACCGATCTCAAGAAGAAACCCGCCGCTGAAATCGTTGATATTGCCCAGGAAATCGGCATCGAGAACATGGCCCGCTCACGCAAGCAGGACATCATCTTTGCCATCCTCAAGGCCCACGCCAAGAACGGCGAGGCCATCTACGGCGACGGGGTGCTGGAGATACTGCAGGACGGCTTCGGCTTCCTGCGCTCCGCCGACAGTTCCTATCTGGCCGGGCCCGACGACATCTATGTCTCGCCCAGCCAGATCCGGCGCTTCAACCTGCGCACCGGCGACACCATCTCCGGCAAGATCCGCCCGCCCAAGGAGGGCGAACGCTACTTCGCCCTGCTCAAGGTCAGCGAGATCAACTTCGAGCCGCCGGAGAACGCCCGCAACAAGGTGCTGTTCGAGAACCTCACCCCGCTGCATCCGACCGAACGGCTGGGCCTGGAGATCGGCAACGGCAGCACCGAGGACATCACCCCGCGGGTGATCGACCTGGCCGCCCCCATCGGCAAGGGCCAGCGCGGGCTGATCGTCTCCCCGCCCAAGGCGGGCAAGACCATGCTGCTGCAGAACATCGCCCAGAGCATCACCACCAACTACCCGGACGTCTACCTGATCGTACTGCTGATCGACGAACGGCCCGAGGAGGTCACCGAGATGGACCGCTCGGTGCGCGGCGAGGTGGTATCCAGCACCTTCGACGAGCCGGCCAGCCGCCATGTGCAGGTCGCCGAGATGGTGATCGAGAAGGCCAAGCGTCTGGTCGAGCACAAGAAGGACGTGGTCATTCTGCTGGACTCCATCACCCGCCTGGCGCGCGCCTACAACACCGTGGTGCCCTCCTCCGGCAAGGTGCTGACCGGCGGCGTGGACGCCAACGCCCTGCACCGGCCCAAGCGCTTCTTCGGCGCCGCGCGCAATGTCGAGGAAGGCGGCTCCCTGACCATCATTGCCACCGCCCTGATCGACACCGGCTCGCGCATGGACGACGTGATCTACGAGGAGTTCAAGGGCACCGGCAACATGGAGATCCACCTGGACCGCAAGATCGCCGAGCGCCGCATCTACCCCGCCATCAATATCAACCGCTCCGGCACCCGTCGCGAGGAACTGCTCACCAAGCCCGACGAGCTGCAGAAGATGTGGATCCTGCGCAAGCTGCTGCACCCGATGGACGAGCTCGCCGCCATGGAGTTCCTGCTCGACAAGCTCAAGGACACCAAGACCAACAACGAGTTCTTCGATTCGATGAAGCGGTGAGGTAGTGAAGAGTGAGGGCTGAGGAGAAGACCCGGGCAGTAGTTGTCAGTACCCTCGATCCGTCATCCCGGCGCAGGCCGGGATCCAGTGACCACGGAGGTATCTGGATCCCCGCCTGCGCGGGGATGACGGATAGTGACGTAGGTCGGGTTAGCGCAGCGTAACCCGACAGGGTTCTGGTCCGGCGTCGGGTTACGCCCTGACGGGCTAACCCGACCTACGCAGCTGGATCCCGGCCTGCGCCGGGATGACGATGTCTGTAGAGTTTTCTGAAATCAAGAGGCCTTCGCGCGCCTTGTTCGCCAAGGCGGTGTGAAGCGCGTCAAACCCCGCGCCCAACGGCGCGGAAGCCGATATCCCGCCGGAAATACACATCCTTCCAGGTAATGGAATCCACCCGTTCGTAGGCCCGACGCTGGGCCTCGGCCACGCTCTCCCCCAGGGCGCAGACGCACAGCACCCGGCCACCGCTGGTCACCACCGCACCGTCCTGCTCGGCGGTACCGGCGTGAAAGACCTTCACCCCGGCCTCCTCCTCACCTTCCAGCCCGGCGATGGGCGCTCCCTTTGAGTAGCTGCCGGGGTAGCCGCCGGCGGCCATCACCACGCCCAGCGCGGCGCGGGAATCCCATTGGGCCCGGACCTGATCCAGCCGCCCCCCGACCCCGGCCAGGCACAGTTCGACCAGGTCGGACTGCAGCCGCATCAGCACCGGCTGGGTCTCGGGATCGCCGAAGCGCACATTGAACTCCAGCACCTTCGGGGTGCCGTCCGGGGCGACCATCACACCGGCGTAGAGGAAGCCGGTGTAGGGCGCGCCCTCCAGGGCCAGACCTCGTACCGTGGGCTCGATCACCTCCTGCATGATGCGTGCGTGGATCTCGGGCGTGACCACCGGCGCCGGCGAGTAGGCGCCCATGCCGCCGGTATTGGGACCGGTATCGCCCTCGCCGGCGGCCTTGTGGTCCTGGGAACTGGCCAGGGGCAGCACATGCTCGCCGTCGACCATGCAGATGAAGCTGGCCTCCTCACCCTGCAGGAACTCCTCGATCACCACCCGATGGCCGGCATCACCGAAGGCGTTGCCGGCCAGCATGTCCTTCACCGCCTGGGTCGCCTCGTCAGCGGTCTGTGCCAGGATCACGCCCTTGCCCGCGGCCAGACCGTCGGCCTTGACCACGATGGGCGCGCCGCGGTCATGGATGTAGCGGATGGCCGCGTTCACCTCGGTGAACACGCCGTAGTGCGCGGTGGGGATGTTGTGGCGCTGCAGAAAGTCCTTGGCGAAGGCCTTGGAGCCCTCCAGCCGGGCGGCGTCGCGGCTGGGACCGAAGACCTTCAGGCCGGCGTCGCGGAAGGTATCGACGATGCCGGCAACCAGCGGCGCCTCCGGACCGACGATGGTGAGATCGATGGCATTGTCGGCGGCAAAACGAAACAGCGCCGGGATGTCCTCGGCGCCGATGGCAACGTTCTCCAGCCCCGGCTCGCGCGCCGTGCCGGCATTGCCCGGCGCGACATACACCGTCTCCACCTGCGGCGACTGCGCCGCCTTCCAGGCCAGGGCGTGCTCGCGGCCGCCGCCGCCGACGATCAGTACCTTCATAGATTGCTCCTCAGATCAAGAGCGCCACGGAATACACGGAAAACACGGACAAATAAAAATTGCCCCAACATATGTAGGTCGGGTTAGCCCGTCAGGGCGTAACCCGACACAATCTGCCAGCCCTGTCGGGTTACGCTGCGCTAACCCGACCTACGTACTATTTATTCCTGTTGTCCAGGCGGTCCGTGTATTCCGTGGCGCTCTTAAATATATCAATGCCGGAAATGCCGCATGCCGGTGAACACCATCGCCATGCCGTGCTCGTTGGCGGCGGCGATGACCTCCTCGTCGCGCATGGAGCCGCCGGGCTGGATCACCGCGGCTATCCCGGCCGCCGCGGCCTGGTCGATGCCATCGCGGAAGGGGAAGAAGGCATCCGAGGCCATCACCGAGCCCGGCACCTGCAACCCGGCCTGTTCGGCCTTGATGCCGGCGATGCGGGCGCTGTTGACCCGGCTCATCTGGCCGGCGCCGACCCCGATGGTCATCTGTTCGCGGGCATAGACGATGGCATTGGACTTGACGAACTTGGCCACCTGCCAGGCGAACAGCAGGTCGCGCATCTGCGCCTCGCTCGGGGCCGTGTCGGTGACCACCCGGGTCTCGTTGACCAGCGCCAGGTCGGCCTGCTGCACCAGCAGGCCGCCGGTCACGCGCTTGAAGTCCAGCCGTACGGCAGGCTGTTCCGGCCACTGGCCACAGGCCAGCACCCGGACGTTCTTCTTGGCGGCCAGGGCCGGCAGGGCGTCCTCGGCGATCTCCGGCGCGATGATCACCTCGACGAACTGGCGCTCGACGATGGCCGCGGCGGTGGCGGCATCCAGCGTCTGATTGAAGGCGATGATGCCGCCGAAGGCGGATTCGGGATCGGTCTGAAAGGCCCGGTCGTAGGCCTCCTGCAGGTTGGCACCATAGGCCACCCCGCAGGGATTGGCATGCTTGACGATGACACAGGCCGGCGCGGCGGTGAGGCCCTTGACGCATTCCAGTGCGGCATCGGTATCGGCGATGTTGTTGTAGGACAGTTCCTTGCCCTGCAGCTGGCGGGCGGTGGCCACCGAGGCCTCGTTCACGTCGGGCTCGACATAGAAGGCCGCGCCCTGATGCGGGTTCTCGCCGTAGCGCATCGACTGGACCTTGCGGTACTGGGCACTGAAGGTGCGCGGGAAATCAGGCTCGGCACCGGGCAGGTTGCGCCCGCCCAGGTAGTTGGCGATGGCGCCATCATAGCAGGCCGTATGCTCGAAGGTCCTGACCGCCAGGTCATAGCGGGTGGCGTCCGTGACCGCGCCCTGGTTGGCCGCCATCTCCTCGAGGATACGTGGGAAGTCGGCGTTGTCGACCACCACGGTCACGCTGGCGTGGTTCTTGGCCGCGGCCCGCAGCAGGGTCGGGCCGCCGATGTCGATGTTCTCGATCGCCGTGGGCAGGTCGCAGTCCGGATCGGCCACGGTGCGCTCGAAGGGATAGAGATTGACCGCCACCAGGTCGATGGGCGGGATGGCGTGCTCCTGCATCACGGCGTCATCGGTGCCGCGGCGGCCGAGGATGCCGCCGTGGATCTTCGGATGCAGGGTCTTCACGCGCCCGTCCATCATTTCGGGGAAGCCGGTGTAGTCGGACACCTCCACCACCGGCAGACCGGCCTCGGCCAGCATGCGGGCGGTGCCGCCGGTGGAAAGGATCTCCACGCCCTGCTCATGCAGGGCGCGGGCGAAGTCGACGATGCCGGTCTTGTCGGAGACGCTGATGAGCGCGCGCTGGATCTTGTTCATGGATGTCCTTTGTTTAACAACTCAAAGAGCGCCACGGAATACACGGAAAGCACGGAAAATTTCACAACAACTGTCAATCCACTCCGTCATTGCGAGGCGCATAGCGCCGTGGCAATCTCTTACTGGCTGGTGCTACATTACGAGATTGCCGCGCTGCGTTTATGCCCTCTGGGTGCTCGCAATGACGGGGGCATTTTTTTATTTGTCCGTGTTTTCCGTGTATTCCGTGGCGCTCTTGATCTTGATCTTGATCTAAATCTCGATCTCATACTGCCGCAGCTTCTTGCGCAGGGTGCTGCGATTGATGCCGAGGATCTCGGCAGCGTGGGTCTGGTTGCCGCCGGCGTACTGCATCACGGTCTCCAGCATGACGGGCTCGACCTCGTTGATCACCATCTGATAGACATCGCTGGGATCGTGGCCGTCCAGATCCTTGAAATACAGTTCCAGGCATTCCTTGACCGAACCACGCAGGGGGCCGCGTTGCTTGCTGTTCTTCTTTTTATCTGCGTTCATGCCGCCTTGACCTCGCGCTGCGTCAGTTGCTCGAAGAAGCGTTCCGTCATTGCCAGCTGCTCGGCGACGGTCTCCACGCGATTGACCTGATCGCGGAAGGCCGCGCCGCCGGGCTGTCCCTTGCTGTACCAGGAGATGTGCTTGCGGGCGATCCGTACCCCGGTGTGCTCGCCATAGAAATCGTACAGGTTGTGCAGATGTCCGATCATGATGTCGCGGATCTCGTCCACGTCCGGCTCCGGCAGCAGCTCGCCGGTGGCCAGATAATGCTCGATCTCGCGGAAGATCCAGGGCCGGCCCTGGGCCGCGCGGCCGATCATGACGGCATCGACGCCGGTATACTCCAGCACCTGCCGGGCCTTGAGCGGATCGCGGATGTCGCCGTTGGCGATCACGGGGATACTCACAGCCTGCTTGATGTCGCGGATGGTGTCGTATTCGGCCTCGCCCTTGTAGGCGCAGGCGCGGGTGCGGCCGTGCACGGCCAGGGCGCGGATGCCGGCCTGCTCGGCAATCTGCGCGATGCGCACGCCGTTGCGGTGGGCCGTGTCCCAGCCGGTGCGGATCTTGAGCGTGACCGGCACCTCCACCGCCCCGACCACGGCCTCGAGGATGCGCTGGACCAGGTCCTCGTACTGCAGCAGGGCCGAGCCGGCCATGACATTGCACACCTTCTTGGCCGGACAGCCCATGTTGATGTCGATGATCTGGGCGCCGTGGTCGACATTGTGCCGCGCGGCCTCGGCCATCATCTCTGGGTCGGCCCCGGCGATCTGCACCGTCCTGGGCTCGACCTCGCCGTCGTGATTGGCGCGGCGGCGGGTCTTCTCACTGCCCCACAGCAGCGAATTGGACGACACCATCTCGGACACGGCCAGCCCCGCGCCCAGCTGCTTGCACAACTGCCGGAAGGGACGATCCGTCACGCCCGCCATGGGCGCGAGTACCAGACGGTTTCTGAGTTGGTAGGGTCCGATGTGCATCATTGTTCTGGGAGGTCATGGGCTCGACCGGACGGCACATGATACCCGCTCGCCCGGAGAGGGGGAAGCACGCCGGTCGGATTCATTCAGGCCAGCGGGGCGGCCTCAACGAAAATCAAACTGATAGGAAACCAGTTCGGTGCCGGGGTCGGCCAGGGTGAGCCGCAGCTGCAACCGCTCGCCGGCCGGCACCCCCGGAATGACGGTGGACGAAGCCGGTGACAGATAGTCTTCAGGACCGAACCAGCGCCCGGCCTGGCGCCGGCCGGTCAGGTCGGTGAAGAAGATACCGACCCGCGGCCAGGCCTGGGTGAAGTCGGCCTGGTTGACCAGGTCCAGTTCCACCTCGAGGGCGCCTTCGCGGTGCGGATGCGCCTGTATCTGACGCTGCTGGATCGCCCACTGGTCCGGCGCCCGCCGCAGCGGCAGTTCACAGCCGGTATAGGCACAGAAACGCTCCAGCCAGGGCTGCCATTCGGACAGGGTGTAGAGCCGCTCACGCTGCAGGTAGACACCCTGACCGAGCAGGGTGAGCAGCAACAGCAGCAGGAACAGCCCCTGCAGCAGGCGCAGCCCGGTGCGCGGGCGCGGCGCCTGGAAGTCCTCCAGCAGCACGGCCGGGATCTCGACCGTGTCGGGGCGCTGCCGCGGTTCCTCCGTCGCGCCGGCCGCCGTGGACGCCTCCACCCGGGGGGCGAACACCCCCCAGCCCGCCGTCAGGGGGCGGATGTTGCATAGTACCAACACCTCATGGCGGCGCTCGGCTGGCGCCAGCGCATCCTCCCAGCTGTCGAACAGGGACTCCAGGGCATTGAAGCCCCTGCCGCACTCCGGGCAGCGAACCCATCCGCTTGCGACCGCGAGATGGCCGGCGCGCAGGGCAAAGACGGTCTGGCAATGGGGACAGCGAGTGAGCATTGTGTTCCCTGGCCTGGAGAGAAAGTAGGATGGGTGAAGGCGCGCAGCGCCGCAACCCATCGCCGGTAACGACGCGGTCATGATGGGTTGCGCTGCGCTCCACCCATCCTACGCGTACTGGTCACGGCGTCTGCCGCTGATTCTAACCCAGCCGTCCTGCTGATCCACCACCAGGTGCTCAAAGGCAGCGGCATAGGCCGCGCGGACCATGTCTGACTGTTCGGCCAGGATGCCGGACAGGACAATCATCCCGCCGGGGCGCACCTGCCCGGCCAGGGTCGGCGCCAGTTCCACCAGCGGGTTGGCGAGGATATTGGCCAGCATCAGGTCGGCCTGCAGCGCCGGCACATCCTCCGGCAAACAGGTGTCGACGCCCTCGCCCACGCCGTTGCGCCCGGCATTGTCGCGGGTGGCAATCAGGGCCTGGGGATCGTTGTCCACAGCCCAGACATGACGCGCGCCCAGCTTGAGCGCGGCAATGGCGAGCACGCCCGAGCCGCAGCCGTAGTCGATCACCTCCAGGTCCGCCGGCGGGTGCCGGTCCAGCCATTCCAGACACAGGGCCGTGGTCGGATGGGTGCCGGTGCCGAAGGCCAGTCCGGGGTCGAGCAGAATATTGACCGCGTCCGGATCGGGCGGCGGCTGATGCGAGGGGCAGATCCAGACCCGCTCGCCGAAGCGCATGGGCCGGAATTCATCCATCCAGGCCCGGACCCAGTCGCGATCCTCCAGGGTCGCTGACTCGATCCGTTCTGCCGCCTCGCCCAGCGGCGCCCGCAGACCGGCAATCAACTGCGCCGGCTCGGCCCCGGCCTCGAACAGCGCCACCACCCGGGTTCGCGACCACAGGGGCGTGGCCCCCGGTGCCGGCTCCAGCACCGGCTCGTCGGCGGCATCCTGGAAGGTCACCGAGACCGCGCCGGCCTCCAGCAGCAGGTCGGAGAGTTGCTCCAGGTCGAGATCACCGGCTTCGAGAGAGAGTTGAATCCAGGGCATGTTTAATTGATCAAGAGCGCCACGGAATACACGGAAGGCACGGAAATGAGATTGGCGACAGGACTAAAGACATCGTCATCCCCGCGCAGGCGGGGATCCAGCAGCCGCGGCGGTTTATGGATTCCCGCCTGCGCGGGAATGACGTGGGTAATGTTTGGGCTTTCAAGAATCAATAAGTTCCGTGCCTTCCGTGTATTCCGTGGCGCTCCTGATCTTCACAACCCCAGTTTCTTCTCCAGGTAGTGGATATCGGTACCGCCGCGGATGAAGGCACTGTCGCTGCAGATGTCGCGATGCAGTTCGATGTTGGTCCTGATGCCGTCGACCACCAGTTCCGACAGCGCCCCGCGCATGCGCGCCAGCGCAGCCTCGCGGGTCTCGCCGTGGGCGATCAGCTTGCCGATCATGGAATCGTAGTTGGGCGGCACCCGGTAACCGTTGTAGATGTGCGAATCCCAGCGGATGCCGGGGCCACCGGGCGGATGGAACTGCTGGATGGTGCCCGGCGAGGGCAGGAAGCTGCGCGGGTCCTCGGCGTTGATGCGGCATTCCACCGCATGGCCGCTGATGTGGATGTCGTCCTGGCGATAGGACAGGCCCTGGCCGGCGGCGATGCGCAGCTGCTCCTTGACGATGTCCACGCCGGTGATCATCTCGGTGACCGGGTGCTCGACCTGCACCCGGGTGTTCATCTCGATGAAGAAGAACTCGCCGTTCTCGAACAGGAACTCGAAGGTCCCCGCGCCGCGGTAGTTGATTTTGCGGCAGGCCTCGGCGCAGCGCTCGCCCATCTGGGCACGCTGCTCGGGGCTGATGCCCGGCGCCGGCGCCTCCTCGACCACCTTCTGATGGCGGCGCTGCATGGAGCAGTCGCGCTCGCCCAGGTGGATGGCGTTGCCCTCGCCGTCGGCCAGCACCTGGAACTCCACATGACGCGGATGCTCCAGGAACTTCTCCATGTAGACCATGGCATTGCCGAAGGCCGCCTCGGCCTCGGTCTGGGTCAGGGTGATGGCGTTGAGCAGCGCCGCCTCGGAATGCACCACCCGCATGCCGCGCCCGCCGCCGCCGCCGGCGGCCTTGATGATGACCGGGTAGCCGATCTCGCGCGCCAGCCGCAGGTTGGTGTCGGGGTCATCGCCCAGCGGCCCGTCCGAGCCCGGCACACACGGCACGCCGGCGGCCTTCATCGCCTTGATGGCCGCGACCTTGTCGCCCATGGTGCGGATGGTCTCGGCGCGCGGGCCGATGAAGATGAAGCCGCTGCGTTCGACCTGCTCGGCAAAATCGGCATTCTCGGACAGGAAGCCGTAGCCGGGATGGATGGCCACGGCATCGGTGACCTCGGCCGCACTGATCAGGGCCGGGATGTTGAGATAACTCTCCGTCGAGGGCGCCCCGCCGATGCACACCGTCTCGTCGGCCAGGCGCACATGCTTGAGGTCCCGGTCGACAGTGGAATGCACCGCCACGGTACGGATATCCAGTTCCCGGCAGGCGCGGAGGATACGCAGCGCGATCTCGCCGCGGTTTGCGATGACAACTTTATCCAGCATGGTTTATCGATTTCATAAAAATTAAGAGCGCCACGGAATACACGGAAGGCACGGAATGATTCAATTTCAGATGATAATGCGCTTGATCTCGGCCCTGGGATGGGTGAAATTCACCAGCAATCCCACCTTTTTGCTGCTGGCACGCAGGTAATTGACCAATTGCGCCTCATGCACTTTAGACAGCTCTGTTTGGGCCTTGAGTTCAACAAGCACCTTGAACTCAACCAGAATATCGGCCAGATATTCACCCACAACCTCGCCCTTGTATTCGACCCTCAAGGGCACCTGCGCCTCAGCATTGAGCCCCTGCAGGCAAAGTTCCCTGAGCAGCGCCTTTTCGTATACCTTTTCCAGAAATCCAGCACCCAGCTGCCGGTATACCTCATAAACACACCCACGGATACCGTAAGTCAGCCCTTTTTCCACCAACATATGCGTTCCTCCCTGAACACATTAATATTTTTCCGTGCTTTCCGTGTATTCCGTGGCGCTCTTGATCCTGAATTCACTCAATCACGAACAACGGCTCGCCGAACTCCACCGGCTGGCCGTTCTCGACCAGGATGGCCACCACGGTGCCGGCCTTGTCGGCCTCGATCTGATTGAGCATCTTCATCGCCTCGATGATGCACAGGGTATCACCGGCATTGACCCGCTGACCGACCTCGACGAAGGGCGTGGCGCCCGGCGAGGGCGCGCGGTAGAAGGTGCCCACCATGGGCGAGGTGACCTGGTGCCCGGCCGGGATGGCCGGCGCGGCCTCCGCGGCCGGCTCAGCCGCCGGCGCGCCCGCAGCAGGCATCGGCGCGGCCGGGGCTGCGGCCGGCATGGGCGCGGCAGCCTGCACCACAGTCTGGACGCTGGAACTGTTGCGGCTGATGCGCACCGACTCCTCGCCCTCGTGGATCTCGATCTCCGCGATGCCGGACTCCTCCAGCAGCTCGATCAGTTTCTTAACCTTGCGGATATCCATATTCTTTACCGTAATCAGTTAGTTACGTGACAAATAGTCATGCGCGGCGCGCAGCGCCAGTTCGTAGCCGATCGGCCCCAGGCCGCTGATCACCCCGACCGCGATGTCGGAGAAATAGGAATGCGCCCGGAATTCCTCCCGGGCATGCACATTGGAGAGATGCAGTTCTATAAAAGGTATATTCACCGCCAGCAGGGCGTCGCGCAGCGCCACGCTGGTGTGAGTGAAGGCGGCGGGATTGATGATGATGAAATCGGCCTGCCCCCGCGCGGCCTGCACCCGCCCGACCAGCTCGTGCTCGGCATTGCTCTGGAAAATGTCGACATCGGTGCCCAACTCGCCGGCCAGGGCCGTTATCCCCGCCGAAATATCATCCAGGCTGCGAACCCCGTAGTGGCCAGGTTCGCGGCTGCCCAGCAGGTTGAGGTTGGGACCATTTATGACGAGAACTTGCGGCAATTTTGCGCCCATCTGCGGAGAACCGACCGGTTCGACGGAAAGTGACGCCTATTATGCCGGGGATGGCGGAAATGTCCAGTCTGCTGCTTTTTACCCGGTTACTCGATCTTATTGCCGCACCCGCAGGATGCGTCTCAGGCCTGGATCAATCTGGATAGCCGTCGGTATGCACCCAGCAGGGTCACAAACCCCATCAGAAGGAACCAGCCCCCTGCGTCTCCCGGTCCACGGCTGCTTGAGCCAAGAACACAGCCACCGCCACCACCTGCAGCGGAGCCGGAGCCTTCGGAGCCGGTAGCTGCCGGGGAAAAACCCGGCGCGCCGGGATCGACAATGACCCCGTTCGCCTGCAGGTCCGAGTCGCCTCTTTTGCCATCTCGCAAGTACAGCATAACAAGATTCCCCTCGATAACCGCGCCGGTTCCGGTTTGCCCATCCCAGAGAAATTCATACCAATGCGGAACAGCATTATCAGGCGTGGCGCCATACATATAATAGGTGCTGGGCTCCACTCCTTCGGGCAGGGTCAGCGACACTGCCGTAGCTCCTCCCGGCAAGGGCAACTGCAGATTGAATTCATATACCCCATAATCGAAAGAGAGATCAGCGGGCGCCTCCTCAGGCGAAGGCACATCGATTATGGACACCCCTGTAAGGGACGTGCCTTCCGGAGAACGCAGCACAACATTACCGGAACCAGACGCAAGCGTTACTTCATTCCAACTCTCACGCCCCACTCCGACCAGAGCAACTTCGGCATCCGGCGTATCAGGATCATTGGAGTTGATGACCAAAAGCGCATTACGAATACCCTCTTCCTGGGGATCAAATTCAATACCAATACTGCACTGCTGCTGCGAGACGAGAATCGAGCAGTTATTTGACACCGTGCGAAATGCGGGGGAATCCTCCCCGCCGATCGTGACACTGTTTATTACCAGGTCAGCCCCACCGCCATTGATCAGGGTCAAAGACCGGCTACCGACAGAGGTAAGCAGGACGTCACCAAAATCCAGGTTGCGACTCGAAACTCCGAGATTCGGCCCGGAGCCACTACCGGTAATCTGCAGACTTACCCCGGACTGCTCGGAAAAATCAGTCTCTATTTCGAGTTGAACGGTCTTGCTGCCGTCGGATTGAGGCATAAATATAACATCCACCTCACAGGTGGCCCCGGACGCAAGCACATTACAGTCCGCCCCGTAATCAAGCATGAAATCCTGCTGGTCAGCGCCTGTAAGCTGGATGGAATACAGGGTCAGGGACTGGCCACCGACATTTTCTATAATGACCGATTTCGTTACTGAAGCGCCCGTTCCAACAGACCCCATCTGCAATTGGTCAGACGGCGAAAGGCTGGCCGGATGAGATCCTGCGCCACGCACCTGCACATATGGTGTCTCACTATCATCGGATGGAACATCAAAGCTGTCGCCGAATTCTCCCAGAGACGTCGGCGAAAACCTCACCAATACCACGCAAACTTCACCTGCAGCCAGAACCTGGTTTGAGCAGTTGTCAGCGCCGGAAACGATTTCAAAAGGCGACCCCAACGGATCCGTGCCCGCAAGATTGCCAAGAGACAGTGGAGACCCACCCTGATTCAGAATCCGCACCTCAACTTCCGCGGTCTGCCCCACACCGACAACGCCAAAATCCATCAGCGACGACAAGACGGCCACACGTGGAAGAACGACCCGGTTCACGAAAACGTAACTCTCGTCGGCAAGCGGTCCGTCAGCATAATCGCGCACCGGCAGAGCACTGAAAACACCGCCCGCATTGACTCGAGGCAAGGCGGCAATAGAGTCGACTACCTGCATGCCATCCCCAAGCACGCGACCGAAAACGGTGAACCCGCCGTTCTGGGTATCAAGGTTCCCCGAATTATCCCCCAGATTGAAAAACCATTCGCTTGTCGCACTGTCTGGATCGCCGGGAAGCTTTGCCATGGCGATGGTGCCACGCAGATTGGACAAGGAAAATTCGTTCACCACAGGATCATTCTCGGGAATATGCTCCACCTGCCCGCTGTTGAGCATATAACCACCGCCCTGGATGACAAAGCCAGGCTCGCTGCGATGAATGATACTGTTGTCGTATAAACCCCCAGTGGAATAATCAATGAAGTTGGCCACCGTATTCGGTGCCACATCATCGTACAGTTCAATATCGATGTTCCCCATAACCGTTTCCATGCGCACCATCGTGGTGGCAGAAACAGGTCCCAGCAGACCCCATACTGCCAACACCGCTGAACATTTTGATAATCCGGTTATGAGTTTCATCGTTATCTCCCGCAAGACCCAGGAAACCCGATAAGCAAGTTTCAGGCCTCAGCTGCAACATATTGTTCATTAAAGGTTTTGTTCTCATGCCTAGTAGACTGATGCATTTAAATGCCAATTTTTTCGACAACAATCGAGGGGGCAGACTGATATCTTACTGATTTATTGTTAATATTTTTATCGACTATCGCGCCGGTATTGTATATTTTTCCGACATTATTATTCATGCGGGTTAAGATTCCGGACAGATTGAGCCATGATAATTCCGGGTAGCCATGACATAATTCCTCCATAACTACATGCGCCCGGGAAGGGCCGCCAGAAGATAAAATAATGGGGCCATCCCGGTCCTCAGCCGCTGCCTGCATAAGGCGGAATGCAATTACCGACCAGCGCCCACTATAAACCAGACCAGATTATGCAGCAGGAAATCATAAATCTGAAAAATCATGCTGTTACGGCTTACAACAGGGGCCAGCTCACGCAAGCGAAGGCCGCCTTCGAGACGCTTTTACGTCAGACTCCTGGTGATCCGGACATCTGGAACATGCTGGGTGTTATATATGGACGCATGGGAGATACGGCAAAAGCTGAACAATATCTGCGTCGGACCATCGCACAGTTTCCGAAGTTCGGGCCTGCGAGGGGGAACCTGGGGCTGCTGCTTTCACAAATGGGGAAACTGGATGAAGCGGAAGAGTGCTTCCGTAAGGCAATCACTGTCGACCCCAAGGATTTTAACGCGCATAGCAATCTGGGAACCGTACTTCGCGAGCAGGGTAAAATCAGCGAGGCCAAAACTTCATTCCAGTCCGCTATAAGACTGAACCCCCGCTTTGCTCAGGCCCACAACAATCTGGGCACCCTGCTGCATGAACAGTGCAGAACCGAAGAGGCGATCAGTAGTTTCCGCAAGGCACTCAAGCACGAACCACGCTATGCCCAGGCACACTTCAACCTCGGCGTTTCATTGCAAAGCGATGGCGCGCACGAACAGGCGTTCTATCACTACCAGAAAGCACTGCAAATTGCCCCGGGAATGCTGGAAGCAGTGGCTGCGATCGCCCAACTTCGCGAAAAGGAAGGCCACTACGACGAGGCTGTGAAGCAACTCAAACCCTATATCGAAGCGGGCAGGGTAACCCCTGCCATTGCCATTGCCTTCGGAATCCTGTCGCGACGCACTAACATGCAGTCCGACGGGATCCGGTTGCTCGAGCAACTGCTTGCCACGCACGCCATCCCTCCGCTTCAACGACAGGAGATAGAGTTTCTGCTGGGCGACCTTTATAACGATCAAGAAGAATATGATACCGCATTTCAACATTACCACTCCGGCAACAAAACCCGACCACAACAGTTCGATTCAACAGCGAACCAGCGCTATATCGATGCAATTGTCGAATATTTCGACCGACCTTTCAGCGAACCAGCCATAGAGGCTGGCAAACCCACACCCATTTTCATTGTCGGCATGCCGCGTTCGGGCACAACCCTGATAGAACAGATTCTCGCCAGCCATCCCGATGTGTATGGCGCAGGCGAGTTATCCTGGATCGGAGATCTGACCCGAGACCTGGAATCAACAACGGGTCACAAGTACCCATATCTCATGGCCCAGATAAGCCAACAAAAACTCCATGAGTTCGGCCAGAAATACCACCGCAAGCTCAAACAACTAGAACCTTCAGCGGCATTCATCTGTGACAAAATGCCTCATAATTTCCTTTTCGTCGGGCTGATACGCGCAGCCATTCCGGCTGCCAGAATCGTACACGTCATGCGTAATCCACTGGATGTGTGTCTGTCGATTTATTTCCACAACTTCAACACCAACCACCCATATTCCACCGATCTTTTCAGCCTGGGCCAGTATTACCGCCAATACGAGCAACTGATGCAGCACTGGCGTAAGCTTTATGGTGAAAACCTGCACGAAATCCAGTACGAGAACCTGATCACTGATCAGGAAACAGTCAGCCGCCGCCTGCTCGATTACTGCGGTCTGCGATGGAACGAGAATTGCCTTGAATTTCACACCAGTCGACGCATCGTCAACACACCAAGTTACGATCAGGTACGTCAGCCTGTGTACAAGTCCTCCCTCGATCGCTGGAAAAACTATGACAAACACCTGGCGCCATTAAAAGCGGGCCTGGGAATCGTGCAATAGGGCGGAGTTACCTAAGTCATGAATCAGCAACAACTGATGCTGCTCTTACAACAAAACCGGATTACCGAAGCGCACAAGGTGTGCGAGCAGCTATGCCAGACTCAACCCAGCAATGCGCGACTATTGTTCCTCATGAGTGCGATTTGTGGTCAGCTGGGCGATTTTGCCGGCAGCGAGTCCTATTGCCAGCGCGTTATAAAATTGCATCCGCGGACAGCACCCGCCTGGTACAACCTCGGCGTTGCGCAACTGAGGCAGAACAAATACAGCCAGGCACAGACAAGCCTGAAAAAGGCGATCAGCCTGCAGCCTGAATTCGCAGAAGCTCTGTGCGAACTTGGCAACGTATTGCAGCAACAGGGTGATAATGAGGCAGCGATCAGAAGATACATGCAAGCACTGAAACTTAAGCCCGATTTTTCCCAGGCACATCACAACCTCGCACTGGCACAACTAGCCGTAGGAGAAAAAGAACAGGCGCAACAGAGCCTCGAATCAGCCATCAGGCATCAGCCAGGACTTGCCGCGTCCAGACATCAGCTCAGCCTGTTGTTTGTTGAACAGGGCAACCTAGATGCCGCGCTAACGCAGGCGGAATCCGCTGTTTCGCTTCAACCCGACAACCAGGAATATCTAAGCTCTATCGCTCTCCTGCACAGGGACACAGGTAACCTCGAACAGTCCGAGGCCTATTATCGACGCGCCTTGTCGCTAGCCCCAGAGAATTCAAGATTGGTTTCCAACTTCGCGCTTACATTGATCGAGACTGGAAACCATGATGAAGCAATCGAACGCCTGAATGATGCCATCAGGCAAGACCCACAGGTGGCGGAACTGCATTACAACCTGGGGCTTGCCTACAGCCGCATAAACCGCCTGTCCGACGCCATTCACAGCTACATGAACGCGATCGAGCTGGACAAGAACCTGCACCAGGCCTGGACCAATCTGGGCACATTGCATATGCTGTCAGGAAAGCCGCAGGAAGCAATCGACTGTTTTGATATGGCCCTACGGCTGGCCCCCGACTACGCCGAAGCTGCCAGCAACCGCCTCATGGCAATGAATTATTGCCCGGAGTTCGACGATACACATATTGCACGCCAGCATTTCGAATGGGGCGCCCGGAAGGAAAACCTGCATCTCGCAGCAACACCAATCCCTGCAGAACGACCACCATCAAAAATCCGCATCGGATTTGTCTCACCCGATTTCCGCGAACATTCCGTTGCGTATTTCTTCCTGAGCTTGACCGGGCTGGCCAGGCGCCCCGACGTGGAAATCATCTGCTATTCAAATACAAAAAATCCAGATCGCATGACCCAAAGGATACGTTCACAAGCGAATCTTTGGCGCGATATCACAAAACTCAGCGATCAGGCTACCGCGGATCGTATATACCAAGACCGCCCTGACGTGCTGATCGACCTGGCCGGCCATACCAGCGGCAACAGGCTGGGGCTGTTCACCTTGCGACCCTGTCCGGTTCAGATCACATATCTCGGCTATCCCAACACCAGCGGCTTAGCAGAGATGGACTACCGACTCACAGACAGTATCGCAGACCCAAACGGCCAGCAGGAGTTATATACAGAAAAATTACTACGTATGCCCCGTTGCTTCCTCTGCTTTACGCCACCCGAAGATGCGCCGGAACCCACATTGCCGGGCAGTTGCAACGATACAATCACGTTTGGCTGCTTCAACAACCTGGCCAAGATCACGCCCCGGATGATCGTTCTATGGAGCCGCATTCTTCAGGCAGTACCCGAATCCCGCATCGTCCTCAAAGCCAGGCCACTTGGCGATCCCAATGTTGCCGGATATTTCAGGCGGCTTTTCATGGAACAGGGGATTGCAGCAGAACGGCTGGAACTTCTGGGTTGGGTGCCCACAAATGACCACTATGCCGCCTACAACACTATCGACATCGCCCTGGATACTTTCCCTTACCATGGCACAACAACAACCTGCGAGGCGCTATGGATGGGCCGACCCGTTATCACTCGCACGGGCACACGACACGCCTCTCGTGTCGGCGCCTCACTGCTGCATGCCATGGATATGGGGGAATTCGTCGCAGGAGACGACCAGCAATACCTGAACATCGCCATCGGCCTTGCTCATAAATTGCAGAGCGGCGAGCACCCCTATAGAAATATCCGCCAGCGGATGGCCACCTCACCCCTTTGCGATCAATCGGATTTTCAGCAAGCCTTTCTTGATCAAATAACCAACTGCATAGTCAGCGTCTCCACAGGGTAACCCGGAATGCAACAGCAGATACAGTCTTTCCTCCAGGCCGGCCGTATCAATGAGGCACTCCAACTTGCAGAGCAGCACTGCAACACCTACCCCGATCAGGCAGATTCATGGCTGCTTAAAGCATCGATTCAAGCCTTCACGGGTAATATCGCAGAGGTCGCAGCCGCTTGCTCTCAGGCACTGAAAGTCCAACCCGGGCATACCCAAGCACGCTATAATCTCGCTGTCGCCCTACACGCCCTGGGACGCACGGCCGAGGCGATTGAACAATATCAGGTATTGCTCAAAACCACACCGAACCACCCACAGGCCCTGGCCAACCTGGGACTTCTTCATCGTAACGTCGGCGACCTCGAATCCGCGGAAGCCTGTTCGCGTAAGGCTCTCTCTCTCCAGCCAGAATTTGCCTCAGCTCACAACACCCTGGGGCTGATCCATGAGGACAGAGGCGAATTGGAGCCGGCTTTGGCAGCTTATCTCTACGCCACACAGTGTGATTCAGGGCTGCAGCATGCACGTGTGAACGCCGCCCGCTGCTATTGGCTACAGGGCGACTCCGCGTCAGCTTTGGACATACTGGAGAAACTGGTTGAGACGGCACCCGACTTTGCCGACAACTATCTTCTACTGGCGCGCATACATGCCAATGCGGACCAACCGGAGGAAGCAGTCGCCAGTCTGCGGGCCGCAATCAGGACCTGCCGCCCTGACCACAGACTGCACCATGCTCTCGCCGGATTGCATCAGCAAGCTGGCAACCTACAGGAAGCGATACGGGAATATGGCGCTGCCCTAAAGATCAATCCTACCGCCTATCGTAGCCATAACAACCTGGGCACCCTCCTGCACACCAATGGCCAAACCCGGGAGGGACTACGTCACCTCAAAGAGGCGGCCAGACAGCGCCCCGATCTCGCATCGATACAGGCCAACCTCTCGCTCCTACATGCCGCAATCGGCAACCAACAGGAAGCTCTCATCCACAGTCTGCGAGCCCTACAACTGGACCCCGGTAACCGAACTCATGGACAGCAATTCGCTCGAATTGCCGGCTCCACCGGGCAATTCCACAACAACGCCGAGTTCAGGAAAACTCTGGCCGCTTGTTTCCAGGATGAAGGGATCGATCAGCAGTATCTCATTGGCCCTGTTATGTCTCTGCTTCGCTCGCATCCTGAGTTAGCCAAACGGCTGACCCGCCGTGACTGGACCGATGATCTGCAGGCCTTCGACTGCCTCTGGCACACTCCTGAACGTCCATTGCTGGAAGCAATCCTGTGCCAGACCGTGATTCCCGACAGTGAAATCGAAGACTGTCTCCGGCAGTACCGCAGTACTGCACTGTTTCAACTCACAGAGTCGACCGGCTGCCCCGCGAGTCTCCCAGACATCGATACCTTGGCCCGGCTGACCGCGCTGGCCCACCAATGTCATAACAATGAATTCGTTTACGCATGCAGCCCGGACGAACGCGATCGCACACAGACGCTCCGTGAGTTTTGCTGCCGAAAACTATTACCATCCTCGCAGGCTTACATCACCGGAACACTACTGCTTGCCTGTTATGGCCAACTTCCGTTCGACTGGCCCATACCCAATACACCCATGCGTATCGAAACATCAATCGCGGAACGACTGCGATCACTCTGGGAAAAACATATTTACCATCCACAGCTTGAGGAACATATAAAACATGCACTCCCTGCGCTGACACAGATACAGGAAAGCTCTTCAGACAGCGTCCGCGCCCAGTACGAGAAGTCACCCTATCCACGGTGGCTCAGCCTGGATCTGTATTCCCCCCGTTCCTATAAAGATTTATTGCGCGAAGAACTCCCGCATTTCGTTCCGCCTGATTTCGGCACTGAATCAATAGACATCCTGATCGCGGGCTGCGGTACCGGAAAGCATGCCCTGCTTTCAGCCAGCCGGTTAAAGCACGGCAGCATCACCGCCATCGACCTCAGCCGGAGCAGCCTGGCCTATGCCCAACGCCGCGCGCATGAGTTGGGTTTCGATGAGATAAAATTTTTCCAAGGCGACATCCTCGAACTCGACGAGCTTGAACAACGCTTCCACATCATCGAATCCGTCGGCGTTCTTCACCATCTTGCTGACCCGGCCCGCGGCCTACTCTCCTTGCGCCGTTTACTGCAGCCAAACGGAATAATGAACCTGGGATTTTACAGCCGCACCGCCAGACAAGCTGTCCAGGCCGCCCGCAGGAGGTTCGAGGCCGGACAACGCCTGGACGACCTCGACGCGATCCGGGCCGTCCGCCAGGAAATCCGCACCCTGCCCCCGGATGACGAGTTACAGGCGCTCACCCGAATGCAGGATTTCTACAGTCTGAGCGAATGCCGTGATCTGATCTTCCATGCCCAGGAGCATGTCTATACCTTGCCGGAAATCCAAGCCCTGCTTGACCGCGCCGAACTCGACTTCGTCGGCTTCGAAATCCAGGATATGCAACTTAAACACCGCTATCTTCAGGCCTTCCCGGACGACCCGGACCTGACCAATCTGACACATTGGGACCAGTTCGAGCAGCGACATCCCGACACCTTTATCGGTATGTATACTTTCTGGTGTCAGGCGCGGGATTGATGCAAAATATAGATCTAGCGCATCATCCTTAAGCAATGAAATAAATATATGAAATCGAGCACTTATAAAAAAACCAGGCAACAGCACAAGGCCCGGCTACTATTGCAGCAGGGGCAGCTTCAGGAAGCTCTGAATGCCGCCCAACAGGCCTGCCGCAAGTATCCAAATGATCCCGACGCCTGGTTGACCCAAGCTGCGGTGCATGCACAACGCTTCGACTACGGGAATATCATCGACTGCTGCCAGCGGGTACTCAAATTAAAACCTCGCCATGCGGTCGCGGCCTTCAACCTGGGACTGGCTTCTCAATCACTTGGCCGCCTGGAAGCGGCCCGGGATGCCTATCAACGGGCACTGGAGGTCGACCCCGGCTATGCTGCCGCCAGAATCAATCTCGCCGCAGTCTTCTGCTCACTGGGACAACCCGATTCCGGCCTTGAGGCTGCCAAAGCCGCGCTTGAGGCTGCCCCGGACCAGGCCGCCGCACACCTTGCGCTGGCCCGGGCTTATCTGCTGGCTGACTCACCCCAGCAGGCAATTGACTGCCTACAATCCGCGCAGGATCGATTCGGCAACACTCACGAAATTAATTGCCAGATCGCAATCTGCCACAAAGGCCTAGGCCATACGGACAAGGCACGCGAATTATTGCAGGAAATCACTCGCACACATCCCGGCTTTGCGCAGGGCTGGGCGGAACTGGGTCATATAGAGCGCCAGGCGGAGCACTACGCAGATGCCGCAACATATTATGAACGCGCTGTCCGCCTGCAGCCGAACTTCGAACTGCGCTTCAATCTCGCCTATTGCCTTTATGCCGCAGAACGTTTCGGACCTGCGCACAAGCTATATGAGCAGTTACTTGAACAGGATGCGGACAACCCCCTGCTCCACAACAATCTCGGGCGACTTTACGAGCGCCTCGGCCAGATCGAGCCCGCTGAACAGCATTTTCGTCGCGCCGTGGAGTTGCAACCACGGCTCGCCACCGCCCACTGTAATCTGGGCCGGGTTCTGCTTGCCAAGAAGGATTTGGCAGAGGCTCGCCGCAGCTATCAGCAGGCCATAGAAAACGACGCCGAATACTATGAGGGCCACTATGGCCTCGGTCAGACACTGTGTGAACTCGCCGAACCCCAGGCTGCTATACAAGCTTTCCGCGACGCCTTGAAGTGCAAGCCGGACCTTAGTGAAGCGACTTATTATATAGCATCGCTGGAAGGCAGGATCGGAGCCGATGACGATCACTGCGACTATGTCGCCGGGCTGTTTGATCAGTATGCCGAGAAATTCGACCAGGAACTGGTCGACCGGCTGCAATACAAAACACCGGAATATCTGCATGAAGCTCTGCAGGAGCAACTACTACAATCACCTGCCAAGCTCAACATCCTAGATCTCGGTTGCGGTACCGGGCTGTGTGCGCCGCTGTTCAAGCCGGCAGCCAAACGACTGGTCGGCATGGACCTCTCCAGCAAGATGATCGATAAAGCCCGTGAACGCGGGCTTTACGATGAACTTGCCGTCGCCGATCTTCTCCAATACCTGGAGGAATGCGACAAACATTACGATCTGATTCTCGCCGCCGACGTATTCGTCTACCTAGGCAACCTGGAACCGGTTTTTGTTGCAGCCAGACAAGCGCTTCAGCAGACGGGGATTTTCGCCTTCTCCACCGAGACCTGCCCTGGCGATGGTTATCGCATCCAAGGCAGTGGGCGGCATGCACACAGCAAGAACTACATCATAAATCTTGCCGCCAGTACTGGGTTTGAGCTACTAGAAATGACCGACCGAGAACTGCGACTGGAATATGGTAAGCCGGTCGCCGGGACTGTCTACATTTTAAAAAAAATCATCTGATTTACACCAAACCTGAAATACCAGCCCTGTAGATGAGTTGCATCACACACAATGAAGCTCCCCCAAATCAAGCAAAAGGCACAACAGCTTATTCAGATGGGGCAGCCGGACCGGGCAAAGTCGTTGCTCGAAGCTCACGCCGAACCCGGCTGCACCGATAGCGACATCTGGTTCCTGCTGGGACTGGCGCGTGGCCAGACCGCCGACCCCACCGGAGCGGAACATGCCTTCCGCCGCTGCACCAAAATCCGGCCCGATCTGTTCGGAGCGTGGGACAACCTAGGCATCAGCCTGCTACAGCAAGGCCGGCTTGATGAGGCTGAGACCTGTTTCGCCACCTCAATCCGGCTCAATGCCAGCAACCCCATCCCGCACCTCAGCCTGGGCCAACTGCACCGCGCGCGTCAAACCATGACCGCGAGCGAGGCCGCCTTGCGCGAGGCTCTGATGCTGGATCCGCGCAATGCCGCCGTCCGGCTTGAACTGGCCATCACCCTGCGGCTGCAGGGCCAAGCCGATGCAGCACTGGCTGAGGTCCGCGCTGCGTTGAAACGCAACCCCGGTCTGGCACCTGCCTGGCACCTGCAGGGTGAATTGCTGCATGCCAAGGCTGATTTTCAGGGCGCGCTCGAGGCCTTCCAGGGAGCCCTTCGCCTACAGCCCCTGGCGGAAACCTGGTGCAGTCTGGGCAGGATGATGGAGGAGCTCAACCGCCGGGACGCCGCGCGAGACAGCTACCAGCAGGCCTTGAAATTGCAGCCCGGCAACCTGCATGCGAGGGTCCGCCTCGGTGTAGTCCTGAGCGGCAAAGGTGAATTCGATTCCGCCCGCGCCCATCTGGAGACCACACTCAAGGCCGAGCCGGCACATCCAGTCGCCACGGCGGAATTAGCCAATATCCTGGCCCTGCAGGGCGATTACACGGAAGCGGGGCAGCGTCTGCAGCCGTTGTTGAGCGGCGGAGACACGTCGGTGGACGTCGCCCGGGTTTATGCCGAGATCAGCCCCCGGCTCGGCCAGCCCGAAGCCGCACTGGAACTGCTGGAACAGCGGCTGGAACGGACAGAGGAGACTGCACCCGGACTCGACGGCCTGTTCTTCGCTGCTGGTCGCCTCTACGAGCGGGCGGGACGCTACGAGGCCGCGTTCCATCATTACCAGCGCGCCCAGACCTTAAGGTCCCTACCCGACGACATCGACCGGCATCTGCAGGAGATGGATACCATACGCGCCTTTTTCAGCGCAGAGCGACTGGCAGCACTGCCCGACAGCGGCTGTGACTCACAGCGCCCGATCTTCATCGTCGGCATGCCCCGCTCCGGCACCAGTCTGGTGGAGCAGATACTTGCCTCCCATCCCGGAGTCCATGGCGGCGGAGAACTGACCGATCTGTGGCAGATCGTCCAGCAACTCCCGGGCAACACCGGGAACAAGCCCTACCCCGCCTGCCTGGAAGAACTTACGGCGCAGGACCTGCATGGTCTGGCTCGGCGCTATCTGGATGGCCTGGAACGACTCTCAGCCGAAGCCGCGCGTGTTACCGACAAGCTGCCGCATAACTTTCTGCACCTGGGGCTGGTCCGGCTGCTGCTCCCGCAGGCCAGGGTCATCCACTGTGTGCGGGATGCGCGTGATACCTGCCTGTCGATCTACTCCCACCGCTTCAACACCGGGCACCTGTATGCCCGCAATCTGCATAGCCTGGGCCGCTATTATCGCGCTTATGAGCGCCTGATGGCACACTGGGAACAGGTACTGGATTTGCCGCTACTCACGCTGACCTATGAGTCCCTGGTCGAGGATACCGAGGCCCAGAGCCGCCGACTGGTTGAGTTCTGCGGTCTGGACTGGACCTCCGCCTGCCTGCGTTTCTATGAGCAGCAACGCACCGTCAACACCCCCAGCCACGCCCAAGTGCGCCAGCCAGTCTACACCAGCGCAGTACAGCGCTGGCGGCGATTCGAGCCCTGGATCGGGGCACTGAATGAAGGATTGGGCACGGTTCACAACCAAGACTGAATGGCCTGCGGCGAGACTGGGTCAGCCTGGATGTGCTCACATCGAAATATGCATCCAAAACTGACACTGAAACGCCCAGGCTGGAATTGCCGCTGACATTGCCCCGGCAACGGCTAGGACAACAGCGTTGGACGGCCTAGCCCCGATCGACGACAGCCTCCAGCATAGGCGCACCAGCATTAAAGAATTCGTATAGAAGCGGGACAACAGAACCAGCCATGCCAGCTGTGCCCAGACACAGGCTGTCACTGACAGGGATGTGACGCAGCGAACAGTCAGATAGGGGGCAAGACGGCGCATAGCCGAAGCACGCAGCCTTGACGCGCAAAAAAACGGGCGCCTGCGCGCCCGTTGATAAGATCAGCTTTATTGTTTTGAATTCCTTAGCACGGAGGTGGGCTGCTGATCCCCACCTCCGGCAGGCCTACATCAGGCCTTACGACGGCGCGCTACGCCGACCAGGCCCAGCAGGCCGGAGCCGAACAGCCAGACTGCGGCCGGGACCGGAATGGCCGACGGCGTCACCTGGATGTTGGTCATAGCGGTGATATCGAAGTTGGCGTTGAAGCCTTGGAAAGGGCCATCGGCCATCGGATTGCCGCCGATACCAACACCGTCGCCCTGGGCGAACTCGTTCAGGTTAGCGTCAGTATCCTCAACCAGCGGCAAGGCACCGGAAGGACTTACTCCCTCGCAATCGCCCAGACTACAGCCAGGGGCAAAGCTGGTATTCCACTCAGTGGTTGCGATCGGTACCGGGCCGACACCCAGATAACCATAAGTACCATTAGTGTACGTGCCGTCGGAGGCCGGAGTCGCACCGAAGCCCGCGACCTCAGCCTGGGTCAGGTCGCCGTCTCCGATCAAACCAGCCTGCATGCCGCCGAAGAAGCCAGCCGCGTCCAGTACGATGGAAACCGGGATACCGGTGTTGCCGTTCCAGTTGAACAGCATGTTCCCCAGCACCAGCGAGCCCTCACCGCCCATGCCATCACCGATGGCCTGGAACTCAATGCCCACGGCTTCGGCCGGAAGGGAACCGTTGAAAAAATCGAAGGGCACCAGCGTCGCACTGCCAGTGCCGGTATCGGTGTCGAACTGGATGGTACCGTTGACCGGGGTCTGGAATCGGTTGGTACCCTTGGGCAGGCTACCATTATCGAGTGCAGCACCAGTGGAATCCAGCATGGTGAACAGGCCATCCCAATCGGCAGTGATGATGTCGGCCATGGCAGCCTGAGGGGCTGCGACACCCACTGCAGCAGCAATCGCCGCGCCTACCAAATTCTTTTTCATAGTCATTTTGTGGATCTCCTCCAAACATGGATTTGAGTTTTGCTTCTCAAACACCGGCTGTGACATAAGCTCGGTGCCAGTGAAAAAGCAATCTCCACGCCAACTATTATTTTTGTAATAAAAACATAATATTGAAAACACCCTGCTCTGTACCCTCTCATTCAGAACAGGCACTTTGTCAAGCTTGCCGACAACAGCCCAGGCCGCAAACTTCCCCCATTTCTTTACTTATGTTGCTGATCGCCTGACTAAAAAGTCGAACTCGATCGGTTGTGCTCGTGGGTCGTAATTTTGTAAGCGATACCGACAACTTTTCGCCCGGAGGCCATCAGCGCATGCGCTTGAGCAGAGGCGACCGCCATCTGCCGGAAAAAGCATCATGGCAGGGGGTAAGCGGACATGTTTCCGTTCGACAGCGCCTAACTGAACAGCCGTAATTCATGGCGTCAGTCTGTCTTGACTTTCAATTTATCCCGAACCATCATCGCTCGACTTCCCTGTTGATTTGCGTCCCGGTTCTGCCCGGGTTGCGGCCGCGCTGGCGGCACAGACCGGGAACAGAATGCCCAGCGAATATAAGATACTGAAAACTCAATAACATAACAGACAATGGAGGAGTCCCATGAGAGCGCGGATGACACGCTTGCTCCCGCTGTGCGCTGCCCTCAGTGCAGTCATACCCAGCGCGGCTGTAGCCACCAATGGTTATTTCCTGATCGGCTTCGGCGCAAAATCCCGCGCCATGGGTGGTGTCGGTGTGGCCTATGCCCAGGACGCCCTCGCTGCTGCCGCCAACCCCGCCGCCATGATGGATATCGATATGAACACCCTGCGGGTGGATGTGGGCGGCGAGTTCTTCAACCCACCCCGGTCGATCTATCACAGCAGCGACACCCTGGGAACAACCAACGGCGTTACCAGCGAGAAGAGCGGCAGCAACATCTTTCTCATTCCCAACATGGGGGGCGCATTCCGCTTCAACCGCGACATGGTGATCGGAATGGCCGCCATCGGGGCAGGTCTCGGCACCCGGTACAACCAGGAAGTCCCGGGCAACCCCAGCTGCGTCAACGGCGATACCAGCGGCGGCACCGACAGCTACTTCTTCAATTTCAACTGCAACGCCGACAGCACGACCGTGGGCGTCATGCTGATGCAGATGCAGATGCTGCCCAGCGTCGCCTACCGCGTGCACCGGGACCATACCCTTGGCGCCTCGGTGGCGCTTGCCGTCCAGACCTTCCGTGCCTACGGCCTGGGCGCGTTCGAGGATCTGGGCTTCGCCGCCGCCACCGACAGGGTCAGCGGCGAGGGCAACGACTGGTCCTATGGCGCCGGCTTCCGTCTGGGCGGCCTGCACAAGTTCTTCGATGACAAGCTCACCTTCGGCTGGAACTATGCCTCGCGCGTCTACATGACGGAATTCAAGAAATACGAGAACCTGTTTGCCGAGCAGGGCGATTTCGACATCCCTGCGCATTACACAGTCGGGATTGCCTACCAGCCCACCAAGAAACTGACGATTGCCGCTGATGTTCAGTACATCGATTACAGCAGCATCCGCTCGGTCAGCAACCCCGGACCCATCGACCCGGTGGACCTCAATCCCCTGTGCCCCGGTGACGACAGCCTCGATCCGTCGCGCTGCAACCTCGGCGGGAATGACGGTATGGGGTTCGGCTGGGAAGACCAGACCGTCTACAAGCTGGGCGTCAACTATGACTACAACAAGACCTGGAGCTTCCGCGCCGGCGTGAACTACGGTGAATCCCCCATCCAGGAGGATCAGGTCCTGTTCAACATGCTGGCACCCGCAACGGTCGAATGGCATCTCACCTTCGGCGCCAGCTACCGCCCAAGCCCCAACATCGAATGGTCGTTCAACTATATGCACGCCTTCGAGAACACCATCAAGGGCACCACCGCCTTCACCAACCGGGCACCGGGTGAGGACAACGCCGCCATCTCGATGTATCAGAATTCCCTGGGAGTCAGTTTTGCCTTCAAGATGTAGGCATAAAACCGCATATCCCGACGTTAAGACAATGAACATGCCACAAACAATTCACGATGGCATGCAGGAGGAGTAAATCCCGATGAACACTCTGACCCAATCAGCCAAACGCAGCATTACGGCAACCGCCATTGCAGCAGCGCTGGGTACGGCCATGGCACCGCAGACCGTGTCAGCCACCACCTATACCTTCAACTGGACCGGCTATTTCACCATGCTGGATTCGGACGGCGCCGCCCTCGAGAACACCAGCCTCCCCTCCAAGGGCGTGAATCGCTTCCAGACGCCCGTGTCCGGCACTCTTACCATCGACGACACCGATAACACCGGCAGCATGACCATTGACTCGTTCGACTTCTTCAATGGTTCCCTGCCGGCCGTCGCTTCCGGGGTGACTTTTACCGACACTGACGGACAGGCCGGGCCAGGCACCCTGCTGCTCGGCAATATGCTGTTCGACTGGAACGGCAATGATGGCATTCCGGTCTCCATCGTCTGGGACGCCAGCGGCCTGCTGACCTATCTGGGCGGCACCCCGACCGTTGGGGACGTCCTCACCGGCAGCGGCGCCACCCCCGATTCCGATGGTACCTATACCGGCGCCACCTACGGTTACCTCAGCCTTGGCGCCACACCGGTTGCCACCACCGCCTGGAACACCTCGCTTGCGGCCGGGTGCGCCATAGGCGCAGACGGCGACTTCACCAGCAACACGGGCGGCGGCTGCATGGGCATAAACCCCAGCGGCGCCCTGCCCCTGGTGACCGATACCGCCGCCAACAACAACGATTTCAGTGCAAATACCGGCGCCACCCCAGGCACCCACGACGATAACGGCGATACCTTCTTCACCTACTATGGTATCGGCGGTAATCCCATGGCGGACGGCCCGTTCCAGAACTTCAACGCCAACTTCGACCTCACCAGCCTGGAACTGGTGAGCGACGGCAGCGGGCCGACGTTCACTGTTCCGGCCGATCCCGATACCACGGTCGCGGAAACCGCCACACCGACCACCGTCACTGTTGACATCGGCACCGTGACGGACGAGTCCGGCGGTACCGTTGAGTTCTATAACCCCAACACCGGCAGTTGGGAAGCTGACAGCGGCGGCGTCAACAATGTCGACTTCGATCTCACCGAGACGGTCAACAGCTTTACGGTCGACTGGCGCGCCTGGCTCACCGACCCGGCTGTTGACGGCACGCTGGGCAGCCAGACGGTGACCATCACCATTACTGACACGACCGCCCCGACCTTCTCGAGCGTCCCTTCGGACATTACGGTATCCGTCAGCAGCACCGCAGAGACCGTGACCTTCGAAGGCCCGGGCAGTACTGCCGGCAGCATCGTGGCTGACGACGCCACCGATCCCGATCCGGTCGTTGAATGGTCCCTGGACAATCTGAACTGGACCGCGGACACTGCCGCTGCCGACGAAAGCTCCAGCGACTTTGCCGCCGGCGCGAACACAGTCTACTGGCGCGTTACGGATGCAACCGGCAATTCCTTCACCTACGAACAGACTGTTACGCTCGATCTTCCGACCGGCATCATCGGCCAGCCCTGTGAGGTGGACGCGACCTTCCTGACTGCGGACCTCGTCCGGCAGCTGGAGGGCACCTTCATCATGCGTGACTCCACTAACAGCCTGGTCGGCACCGTGGACGAAGAGGTGACAGGCCATATCAACGGCTCGGTCACATGCGCCGACACTTCCTGCACCGATTCCGGCGCAGAACTGGAGTCCGGCAAGCCCTTCTTCGGCAGTCTATGGAGCACCAGCGGCATCAGGCTGTTCGACCAGCCCGGCACCTACACCTTCGAGACCTGCCTCAATGATGGCTCAACCAGCTGCACTGCACCGCAGCCTCTGAGCATGACGGTAGGCCCGAACCAGCTCGGCGCCCACATGCTGTTCGACTGGTCGGTCAACAAGAGCATCGATGTGGTCGTGGTCTGGGATTTCGGCTGCGCCGGCGCGGAACTGGTCAGCACCGACCCGGACGGGGACGGCATCATCGGCACCAAGATGGTAGATGGCCCCTTCAAGGGCATGAATGCCGCGTTCGACCTGAGCACCATTGACGGCGAGCAGCCGATCACCACGGGCGGCTTCACCACCACGATCCCCGCCGTCAACAACCCCGTCGACAACACCTCGCCCTTGCCAGTGAACCCGGGAACGGTCGGCACCGCTCTGGGCGGAATCACCATCACGGAAAGCGAGCTGATGGATACATTCGGCGCATCCACTGACGACAGCGTGGAGCGATCCTGCATCGGCGGGTGCTTCGACTTCGAGGTCACCGGGCGCGCTACCGGCGAAACCATCTACGTTGTGCTGCCGCTGAGCGAGCCTATTCCCTGGTATTCGCTGTACCGCAAATACGATCCCGACACCGACTCCTGGAGCACCTTTGTCGAGGATGGGACAGACAGCGTTACAACGGCCGCTCTCAACGCCGACGGCAGCTGCCCAGAGCCCGGCTCCGGTGATTACAGCAGCGAGTCATCAAGTATCATGGCCAACATGCTCCGCGCTGACGATCAATGCGTGCAGCTGACCATCACTGATGGCGGCCCCAATGACGATGACGACAGGGACGGCGTGATCGCCGATCCGGGCGGTGTGGGCGTGACAAGCGGGCCCAGTTCCCCCGAGGCCAAAACCACTGATGGCGGCCTTGGCGGTGGCGGCTGCTCACTGGCAACGACCAGCCAGCGTCCGCTTGACTGGGCCCTGGTTGGATTGCTGCTTGGCTCCCTCGGACTGGTCCGCCGCAGGCGTCGTTCCTGAGGAGCTGCACGACACGCAGTCACTAACGCGGCCTTCGGGCCGCGTTTTTTTCCGGCTTGCAAAAAACAACGGGAATGTGAAGAATTAGGCATATACCCCAACGTCAGGATCCAACCTCGATGCGAACATTCCAAATCTTAATCGCGCTGCTTCTGTTATCCACCAGTCTTCATGCATCGGCCAGCGAGTTGCCGGAACAGGCTTACCAGATCCAACCCGGCGACATCCTGAATATCTCCGTCTGGAAAGAAGAAGGACTTCAGCGCGAGCTTGTCGTCCGCCCCGACGGCATGATCAGCTTCCCTCTGGTCGGGGAAATCAAGGCCGCAAACACGCCGGTTAATACGCTGCGCGAGACAATCGAATCACGGCTCGAGAAATACATACCGGATCCGGTGGTGAGCGTGGACATCAGCCAACTCCAGGGCAACATCGTATATGTGATCGGCAAGGTGAATCGCCCCGGGGTATTCCCGGCAACTCGAAACGTGGATGTGGTACAGGCATTATCCATGGCCGGCGGCATGGGAACCTACGCGGCCGCAAACAAGATACGCATCCTCAGACGCGAAGCCGGCGAGCTGCGCTCAATACCCTTTGAATATGGCGACATCGAAAAGGGACAAAACCTGGAGCAGAACATCATCCTCCAACCCGGCGACGTTGTCGTCGTACCCTGATGGAAGCAACTCATCGACACAGATGATATCCGCCTTGGGTGCGGACACTTAACACTATAATTATTAAATAAGCCTGAACATCTTTAATAACAATTATCAGCAGGCAACGTCCTGCAATCGCAAGCCGAACCCTGTTCCACCACCAAAAAGAACGATGCTCACCCAACATTTCCGCCAGGAGGATGAAATGCACGCCGCAAACACTTGCGCCTTCGCAAAATCCGGCATCGCAGCAATTATCGGCCTGTATTTCATTCATTCACCATCGCTCAATGCGGCCGAATGGTATCTGGAGCCAAGCATCAGCGGCAGGGTGGAATACAATGACAATCTGCAGATGCGTTCACGTGACGAGCTTTCCGCCACCGAATATGCCATTAAGCCCAATATCAGTCTTGGCCGTCGTACTGCGCGTAGCAATCTGCAGGGGTATCTGGCCTATGAGCCACGCCGATTTACAGAAGACGAACTGAACACCAACAGCAGCTGGATCAACCTGAACGGTTATTACGGTCTTACTGAACGCCAGCAGATTAACCTGAGTTTCAGTCAGATAAAAGACACCACTCTGGAGAGCGAACTGGAAGAGACCGGTATTATCTATGATCGCGCCGAAAGGAACCGGATCAGCGTAAACCCGGGATGGAGTTATGCATGGAGCGAGACAACGGCGCTGAACGCGGCCATCGGATATACCACTGTCGATTACGACGAATCCCCAAACACTGGTATTAGCGACTATGATACTGGCAGTGCGACCTTTTCTGTTGCGTATCGATCAAGCCCGGCCACCATGTGGACACTGGGCCTTGGTGCGACACGTTATGAACGCGATGACGGACTGGTTAAATCTGAAAACACCCAGCTTACGCTGGGCCTGGAACACGATTACACGCAACGCCTGAAATTCTCTGCCTCAGCAGGCGTTCGCCAGACAGAGACAGAAGTGCAGCGGGGCAGTCTCGAATGCCCCGCCGGCACAACCCTGGTGCCGTTTGAACTCATCCCTGTCCTTGGCGCACCCTGCATTGATGTTGACACCTTCACCCCGACGAACTTCATCGTGGTAACCGAACCCACGACAGGGGACAGTACCGGCGCACTCGCATCATTAAACACCACTTATCAACTGGAACGCGGTGAGATTGGCATCGACATATCCCGCACCGTCTCGCCCAGCGCCATCTCCGGGCTGATCGTGACCGACAAGGTTGGCGTCAGCCTCAGCCACCGGTTCAGCGAAACGCTTACGGGCCGGTTCCACGCAAGCTGGTACCAGACCCAGAATACGGATGACTCCAACACCCAGGTCGATCGCACCTATTTTCGCGTCGCCCCATCCCTGGAATGGAAACTGGCCCGGGACTGGAGATTTGCGGCCCAGTACCGATATATGAAGCAGGAAAGGGAGGGGGCGTTAGATTCTGCCGCCGGAAATGTAGTATCTTTGTCGCTTACCTATGATTGGCCTCCTTACACAGCATCAAGATAATTAATTGAAATCCAAGAATATGACCGAGAACACCAAAGACCTCAGCGATTATCTCAGCGCCTTCAAGCGCCGCCGCAGCGCCATTGCGGCGACCTTCCTGGTGATCTTCACCCTGGGCGTGATCATCGCCCTGGTCTGGCCACCGACCTATGAGTCCTCCGCCACCATCCTGATCGAGGAGCAGGAGGTGCCGCGCGAACTGGTCCAGTCCACAGTGACCAGCTACGCCGCCCAGCGTATCCAGGTGATCAGCCAGCGCGTCATGACCCGCGCCAACCTGATGCAGTTGATCGAGAAGTACGGTCTCTACCGGGATGAACTCGAACGTCAGACCACCGAGGAGGTCCTGGCTTCCATGCGCGAGGACATCGGCGTACAGATGATCAGCGCCGAGGTCATCGACCCCCGCAGCGGCCGCCCCATGCCGGCCACCATCGCCTTCGAACTCTCGTTCAAGGGTGAGAACCCGACCCAGGTGCAGAAGGTCGCCAGCGAGTTGACCAATCTGTATCTGAACGAGAACCTCAAGGAGCGCACCAGCCAGGCCGCCCAGTCGCTGGCCTTCCTCAGCGGCGAGGCCAACCGGCTCAAGCGCCGGATCGGCAGCCTGGAATCCGAACTCTCCACCTTCAAGGAACAGCACCTGCATTCACTGCCCGAGCAGGCGCAGCTGACCACCCAGCTGATGGACCGCACCGAGCGTCAGCTCGACGATGTCGACAACCAGATCAACGCCCTGGAGGATCGCAAGTTCTATCTGGAGGGCCAGCTGGGCCAGATCGAGCCGCACGGCCAGAACGTGGAGATGAATCCCGCCGCCCGGCTCAAGGCCCTGCGCACCCAGTACTTCGCCCTGAGCGCGCGCTACTCACCCGACCACCCGGACGTGCGGCGCCTGCAGCGCGAGATCGAGAGCCTGGAACAGGAAACCGGCCTGGGCCCGGACCGCGCCTCCCTGCTGGAGGAGCGCGACCGGCTGCAGACCGAGCTCGCGTCTCTGCGGGAGAAATACGCCCCCGAGCACCCGGACGTGGTCAAGCTGCAGAAGACGGTGGACGAACTCAATGCGCAGATTGCGCAGACCCCGGAAACCCCGCCCGCCCAGCGGGCCCCGGACAATCCGGCCTATGTCACCCTGCAGTCGCAGCTGGAATCCACCCTCAACGACATCCGTGCCCAGGAGGCCCGAAAGGCTCAACTCCAGGCCGACCTGAAGAAATACGAGCAGCGCCTGGCCGCCGCGCCCGAGGTGGAGCGCGAATATCGCTCCATGCAGCGTGAACTGCAGAACACGGTGGCCAAGTACCAGGAGATCACCGCCAAGGAGATGCAGGCCCAGATCGCCCAGCAGCTGGAATCCGAGTCCAAGGGCGAGCGTTTCACCCTGATCGACCCGGCCGCATTGCCGGAGGAGCCGGTCTCCCCGAACCGCCCGGCCATCATCTTCCTCAGCTTCGTGCTGGCGCTGGGCTCGGGCTTCGGTCTTGCCGCCGTCGCCGAGAGCCTGGACCATGCCATCCGCGGCGCCAAGGGCGTGGCCAACACCCTGCAAGTGATGCCGCTGGCCGCCATCCCCTACCAGCGCACCGAGGGCGAGACGCGCAAACGCCGCAGCCGCAAGTGGAAGGTGCTGGGCGGGACCGCAGTCGCTGTGCTGATCGCCGTCCTCGCAGTGCACTTCTTCATGTCACCGCTGGATGTGCTCTGGTTCCGCATCCTGCGCAAGGCCGGCGACATGACCGGGATGGATTTCATCGGCTGAGGGATTTCATAGCCACGGAAAACACGGAAAGCACGGAAACGTCTACGAGTAATCAAACTCCGATTATTACCTTACCGTCATTCCCGCGAAGGCGGGAATGACGGAATAGAGACAAACCCAGCTTTCCATTTTTTTGTATGTCCGTGCTTTCCGTGTTTTCCGTGGCTATCAATTAATCACTTATTATTACTAAAGTTTTTCTTCCCGCTGCCCGATAGCCTGAACATCCGCCCCTGGCTGTTATCGGGCCGATACAATCACGGTTATAATGCGGGGCCGGCCACCGGGCCGGCGATTTGCCAAAGAGGTTTGAGATATGGAGCGCATCAAGGTCGCGCTGGAAAAGGCACGCAAGGACCGCGAGAGCGGAAGCCAACCCCAGGCCCACCGCCCCGCGTCACCGGGCCGGGCCGTGGCCAAGGCCGCCTCGACCAAGGACATCAGCTACACCCAGACCCGGACGACCAGGGCCTCGAATATCGCCATGAAAAAGCACCGTATCCTGCCCGCCTACCCGAGCGGCGAGTATGCCGACGCCTTCAAGATCCTGCGCACCCAGGTGCTGCAGCGGCTGCGCGAGAACGACTGGAACGTGCTGGCCGTGACCAGCCCGTCGGACGGCGAGGGCAAGACGGTCACCGCCATCAACCTGGCTGCCAGCATCGCCCTGGAGATCCACCACACGGTCCTGCTGGTCGACGCCAACCTGCGCCAGCCGTCGATCCATGACTACCTGGGTATCGGCGCGGCCCAGGGCCTGAGCGAATATCTGCTGGATGAGGTCGATCTGGCCGACCTGCTGGTCCATCCCGAGGGCCTGGAGCATGTGGTGCTGCTGCCCGGCGGCCGGCCGGTGCAGAACTCGGCCGAACTGCTCAACTCGCCACGCATGATCCAGCTGGTGGAGGAACTCAAGACCCGCTATCCGGAACGCATTGTGGTGTTCGATCTGCCGCCGGTGCTGACCGCGGCCGACGCCCTGGCCTTCGCGCCCTATGTGGACGCCGCCCTGCTGGTGCTGGAGGACGGCAAAACCCAGCAGCAGGAAGCGCAGCGCGCGGTCGAACTGCTGGAGAACACCAACATCCTCGGTACTGTGCTGAACAAGAGCGACGCCGCGGGCTGACACGCGATGGGTTGCGCTTCGTTCCACCCATCCTACGCACGATCCGGGTGTTGTAGGATGGGTGCAGGCGCGCAGCGCCGTAACCCATCACATGGCGGATAACCCATGATGGGTTGCGCCTCGCAATGACGGATTGATCTATGTACGAAGCCCACTACGGATTCCGCGAGAAACCCTTCTCGCTGCTGCCGGACCCGAGCTTTCTCTACCTGAGCAAAAAGCACCGCATGGCCCTGGCCATGCTGGAATACGGCCTGGCCAACCAGGCCGGCTTCACCGTGGTCAGCGGCGGCATCGGCACCGGCAAGACCACCCTGATCCGTCACCTGCTCAACAACCTGGAGCAGGACATCACGGTCGGCCTGATCTCCAACACCCATCGCTCCTTCGGCGAACTGCTGCAGTGGATCCTGCTGGCGTTCAACCTGGACTACCGCGACAAGGGCAAGGTGGAGCTGTACCAGGCCTTCGTCGATTTCATGATCCAGGAATACGCCCGCAACCGGCGCACCGTGCTGATCGTCGACGAGGCCCAGAACATGGCCCCGGAGACGTTGGAGGAACTGCGCATGCTCTCCAACGTCAACGCCGACAAGGACCAGGTGCTGCAGGTGGTGCTGGTGGGCCAGGAGGAGCTGCGCGACACCCTGCGCCGGCCCGACCTGGTGCAGTTCGCCCAGCGCATCACGGTGGACTATCACCTCACCCCGCTGACGGCGGAGGAGACCCGCGATCTGATCCGCCACCGGCTGGAGGCCGCCGGCGGCGATCCGGAATTGTTCACCGAGGCCGCCGCCGAAATCGCGCACCGCTTCAGCGGCGGCGTGCCGCGGCTGGTCAACCTGCTGTGCGACACCGCCCTGGTCTACGGCTACGCCGAGCAGCGTGAGCGCATCGACGCCGACCTGATGAACGAGGTGGTGCGCGAGAAGCAGGCCGGCGGCCTGTTCCCGGCCCCGCCGCCGGGCGCGGCGCGTACCGACCAGCCGGTCCCGGAGCCGGCCCGGCCGGAAACGCCGCCGGTCGCCGGGCAGACGCTTCCTCCGGCGGCGGTCCCGGCAGGGCCGCCCGCCACGACCACTGCGGCGGAGCCCGCACAGCCGCCCGCCCGGACAGTGTCTGACAGCGATCCGGATATCGACCCGGCTCTGGTTCAGACCCGGCCGTTCCGGGTCGCCATCGTCGGCGAGTCGGCCGTGCTGCGCCGCCACCTGCGGCGGCTGATCGAACCCTACAATATCCGGGTGGTGGGCGAATTCGGCCTGCAGGACAGCCAGTCCCCCGAACTCAATCCCTATCACGTGGACATCCTGCTGATCGACATCAGCGAGGCCGCCGAGGACTGCACCGCCGAGATCTGCGATCTCATCACCGAGTGGAACATCCCGGTGCTGTTCAACGACTGCCAGCAAACCCAGGCCAGCCTGGACGGGCGCGACCCCCAGTTCGCCCAGCGCCTGGTCGCCAAGCTGGTCGACCTGCTGCCGCCGCAGCTGCGCGCCGACCCGGCCGCCCGCCCCAACCGGGCCTGATCCGTGCTCTCACTGCACCGCCTGGCCGGCCACCCTGCCGTGCGCCTGCTCAGCCTGGTGCTGGCCCTGGTCTGGATGGGGGTGCTGTATCTGCTCTCCGACCAGCCGGCCATCGACGCCCCCATGCTGTTCCCCGGCCAGGACAAGCTGTTCCACGCCATCGTCTACGCGGTGCTGGGCGGGCTGTATCTGGCGCTGTTCCGGCCGGGTCCGGCCGGCTATGCCGCGCAGGCGCGCTGGCTGGCGCTGGGGCTGGCGGTGCTGTACGGGATCAGCGACGAGTGGCACCAGAGTTTTGTGCCCGGGCGCGAGCCGGATGTACTGGACGTGCTGGCCGACGGGGTGGGGGCGGCGGTGGGGGTGATGGTCCTGCACACCCTGGTCAGAAGACTCAGCACGTAGGATGGGTGGAGGCGCGTGCGCCGCAACCCATCATGTGCCGACCACGATGGGTTACGCTGCGCTTCACCCATCCTACGCTCTACCTCCGTCATTCCCGCGCAGGCGGGACAAAAGCGCGAAGCGCGTTGAACGCCCACAGGGCGGCCCGAAGGGCGAGCGCAGCGAGTAATCCATAAGCCGCCGTGGCCACTGGATCCCCGCCTGCGCGGGGATGACGGGGTAAATTCAAAGGTCCCCAGTACCCCGCACCTCACTCCAGATACTGCGCCCAGTCCCGGCTGTCGTCCGCGATCACCAGAAAGAAGGGATTGAGCACCGACTCCTTCTGGTTGTAGCGCAGTTCCTGCATTTCCAGGTCCGTGACCCGGCCGCCGGCCTGCTCGACCACGCACTGGGCCGCGGCGGTGTCCCATTCCGAGGTCGGGCCCAGACGCGGGTAGATGTCGGCCTCGCCCTCGGCGACCAGGCACAGCTTGAGCGAACTGCCCATGCTGACGATCTCGTGCTCGCCGAGCTTGTGCAGAAAGGCCTCCAGGCTGTCGCCGCGATGCGAGCGCGAACCGACCACCCGCACCGGCCCGTCACTCAGCTTGCTCACCCGGATCGGTTCGGCCGGCTTGTCGCCCACCTGTTTGGTCGCGCCCTCGCCCTCGCAGCCGGTGTACAGCCACTGCTTGACCGGCACATAGACCACGCCCAGCACCGGCCGGCCGCCGTGGATCAGGGCGATATTGACGGTGAACTCGCCATTGCGTTTGATGAACTCCTTGGTGCCGTCCAGCGGATCGATCAGCCAGTACCAGTCCCACTGGCACCGCTCGTCATAGGGCACGTCGGCGGATTCCTCCGACAGCACCGGGATCTCCGGGGTGAGCGCGCGCAGCCCGTTGATGATGGCCGTGTGCGAGGCCATGTCGGCGGCGGTCAGGGGGGAGTTGTCCTCCTTGGACTCGACATCGAAATCGGTGTCGTAGACCTCCAGGATGCGGGCACCGGCCTCGCGGGCCAGATCCTTGACCTGCGCCAGCAGGGAGCGGGGATCGACGGAATCACTCATGCTTGAACCTCTCACGTATCAGAAACAGCGCGGCGATACTGCGCGCCTCGGTAAAGTCATCGCGGGCCAGCAGCGCCGCCAGGTCATCGAAACGCCAGCGCACCAGTTCCAGCGGCTCGGGTTCGTCGCCCTCCAGCGCATCCGGATGCAGTTCGCCGGCCAGCACCACCTCGGTCATATGCCCGAAATAGCCCGGCGCCAGCGACAGGCGGGTGACCGGTTCCAGCCGGCGCGCGGCCAGGCCGAGCTCCTCACGCAGTTCGCGGTTGGCGGCGGCCAGCGGGTCCTCGCCCGGCTCGATCCGACCCTTGGGAAAGCCCAGTTCGTAGCGCTCGGTGCCGGCGGCATACTCCCGGATCAGCCAGAAGCTGTCGGCGTCGATCAGGGGCACGATCAGCACCGCCCCCGACGCCGCGGCCTGCAGGCGCTCGAAGGTACGCTGCTCGCCGTTGCCGAAGCGCAGGTCCAGCGCCTCGATCTCGAACAGGCGGGAACGGGCCACGGAGCGGACGTTCAGGATTTCGGGGTCATGTGACATAATGGGTTGTCATTGCGAGGCGCATAGCGCCGCGGCAATCTCTCAGGGACGACGCGCCCGACCGGGCGCGCCGCATTCTCCTTTTTTATTTCGTCATTCCCGCGAAGGCGGGAATCCAGTGGTTTAAGGGCTATAGATTCCCGCCTTCGCGGGAATGACGGTGTAGCCAGGCTTCCCAGCCACCGTGCAACAGAAGACCCTTGATATTATCATTCGCATTCTACACCCCCGGCCCCACCGCCGCGACCCGAGCGAGACGCACCATGCTGACCTGGAACCGCATACAGACCCTGCTGCTGGACATGGACGGCACCCTGCTGGACCTGCACTTCGACAACCATTTCTGGCTGGAGCACGTACCGCTGCGCTACGCCGAACGCCACGGCCTGGCCCCGGACGAGGCCAAGGCCCGGCTGTATCCGCGCTTCCGCGCCATGGAAGGCACCATGCAGTGGTACTGCGTCAACTACTGGACCGAGCAGCTGGATCTGGATATCGCCGAACTCAAACGCGAGATCCGGGAACTGATCGCCATCCATCCGCATGTCACCGATTTCCTCGACCTGGCCCGCGCCCACGGCAAGGAGATCGTGCTGGTGACCAACGCCCACCACATGGCACTGGAACTCAAGCTGCAGGAGACCGCACTGGGCGGACATTTCGACCGCCAGATCTGCTCGCACGATTTCGGCCGCCCCAAGGAGGACCGCCGTTTCTGGGACTGGCTCAAGGACCGGGTGCCCTACCGGGAAGACGCTGCCCTGCTCATCGACGACAGCCTGCCGGTGCTGCGCTCGGCCCGTGACTACGGCATCGAGCACCTGCGGGCGGTGAAGCGCCCCGACACCCGCGGGCCCGAACGCGATACCGGGGAGTTCGAGGCCATCGACGGGTTCGATGAACTGATCCGGTCGTTGGGTTCAGAAGGGTGTAGGTCGGGTTAGCGCAGCGTAACCCGACATATACCGCGATCCACGTCGGGTTACGCCCTGACGGGCTAACCCGACCTACGATTCCGTTGCCTCCGTCATCCCGGCGCAGGCCGGGATCCAGTGGCCGCAGCGCTAGCTGGATCCCCCGCCTGCGCGGGGATGACGGCTGAAACAGAATATGGGCCGCCACTCCTCACTCACCCGAACCGCGCATCCCAGCGCCTGAACCGCTGCCTGCAGTAGGCATCCAGCGACGCGTAGTCCGGGAAATACAGATCGAATCCCTCCTCGGCCGGCTGGTCGAATTCGCAGAAGTCGTTGGTGTAGTCCCGGCACAGCTGCGGGCGGGTGGCGTAGATGCCGCAGCGCCCGTCCGGCTGCAGGAAGTTGCAGGGGTGGGTAATGAGCAGATACCAGCCGTCGCTGTCGCGGTAGGCCTGCACGCCGCGATGGGCGAGCTGCCACAGCAGATGATCGAAGTCGGCCATGGAGCGCGGCCCCGGGATCTTCTGGGTGATGTAGGTGCAGCACTTGCTGCCGGGGCAGAAGCCGCATTTGTTCTCGGGGGTGATCTCGATGTGACGGGGTGCCGGGGTACGTGTCATGGCTCCAGACTCTTCGCGTAGGATGGGTGGAGGCGCGCAGCGCCGCAACCCATCGCGATGCCGGGCAACGATGGGTTACGCTTCGCTTCACCCATCCTACGCTGCCTGTAGGATGGGTGGAGGCGCGGCGCGCCGCAACCCATCGCCTGACCGCAGCCATGCTGGGTTACGCTTCGCTTCACCCATCCTACGCTGCCTGTAGGATGGGTGGAGGCGTGGAGCGTCGCAACCCATCGCCTGACCGCAGCCATGCTGGGTTACGCTTCGCTTCACCCATCCTGCCCATGCCGATCAGGGCAGTGGCAGCCGGCCGCTCTGGCGCAGATTGTGATAACCGCGGGCATCGGGCCGGCCCATGAGCGCCAGGCTGTCGCGCAGTTCGGGATTGTCGCGCGCGCGCAGTTGCAGATCCAGCCGGTAGCGGCCGCTGGCCGGGTCCAGGCGGGCCTCGCCGCCCAGGTCCAGGTCGCCGCCGCGGTCGGAGAGCCGCGCCACCAGTCCGGCCTCCTCGCTGGCCAGTTCGGCGACCAGGTGCTCCAGCCGCGCGGCCAGCGGGCTCTGCAGTCCGGCCTCGCGCCATTGCAGCTGCCCCTGGAGTTCGCGCGGCAGACCGTCCGGGCCCACCACCGCGCGCGTCAGTTCCAGGCTCAGCCGTCCGCTGGCCTGCACCGGGACCGGCAGGGCGGGCAACCGCTGCAGCAGTTGCGCAGCGGTCAGTTCCAGATCGAGGGCGTCGATGTAGAGGCTGCCGCCGGGGCCGACGGCCAGCCGCCCCCGCCCGGCGGGCACACTGGCGGCTTCCAGTTCCAGGCTCAGGCCGAAGCGGCCCCGCAGCAGGGCGGTCGGCCGCCAGCGCCACTGCAGCGGACCCAGGACGAACCCTTCCAGCTGCAACCGCTCGACCCGGCCATGCCACCAGGGGCCGCTCACCCCCTGCAGCCGCAGTGCCGGGGCCTGGGGCAGTTCGGCCAGCCGGGCCGTCAGATGTCCGGTCAGCCGGGCCGCCGGCAGGGTCAGGAACAGCAGCAGAAGATAGAGGGCAGCGCCGGCAGCCAGCCATTTCAGCCAGGGCTTCAACCTCATGCCGGGGCGTCCAGGGTGAGCCGGATATTGACCCGGCCCGGCGCCTCCTCGCGCTCGATGGTGATGGTCTGGGTGAAGACGCCGTACTGGCGCTGCAGGCCGTCCAGCCAGCGCATGAAGTCATCGAAGGCGATCTGTTCGAACTGCACCCGCACCCGGGCCTGACCTTCGGGCTCGATGCGCTTGAGGCCGGTGTTCAATCCGGCCGTCCGCGTGGCCTGATCGACCACCGTCAGCAGCGAGCGGCCCTGCAGACCGCCCGCGCCGCCGGCGCCGCCGCTGCGGCGCAGCTGTGTAATCTCGGCGGCGGCCTGCTGCATCCAGGCCAGGTCCTCCTCCTGTACGGCCACGCCCTGCTCCAACGCCTCCACCCGCTGGGCCAGCGGTTCCCACAGCCACAGCCACAGTACCAGCAGCAGCAGGACCGCGGCGCCGGCGGCCACGATCGCCCGCTCGCGCGGCGCCAGGCTCAGGAACCAGGCCTTCATGTGCGTGCCCCGGCGATGCGCAGCCGGCCCTCGACCCGGCGCTGGCCGCCGGCAGTGGCGGACTGGATCTCGACCTGCAGCCGGCCGCCGGCCGCCAGCTGCTGCTTGAGCCTGTCCAGGCTCTGCAGATCGCTGGCGGTGAGTTGCACGTCGAGCTGGCCGTCGCGGTAGCTCACGCCCTGCAGCTGCACCCCCTCGGCGGCACTGAACACCTCGCCGGCGCTGGCCAGCAGACCGAGGAAGTCCAGCGCGTCCTGCCCCTGGGCCCGGCGCAGGGCCAGCAGCTGCTGCTCCATCTGGTGGCGGGCATTGACCACCCGCCGGGCCTGGGGAAAGGTGTCGCGGTAGAGTTGCTCGATCTGCGCGGTGAGTTCGCTCTGGCGCGCCTCCAGCCGCTGCAGCTGCACCGTCTTGCCGACCAGGGCCAGCACCAGGGCCGCCAGCACCAGTCCGGCGGCGGCGCGCCAGGGCCGCAGCAGGCGTCCGAGTTGCTGCTGGCGGCTGTAGTCGCCCTGACACAGGTTGATCAGGCCGGTCTGCACCAAGCCGCCGGCCAGGTGCTCCAGCGGCGTCTGGGCCCAGGCGCCGGTTTCGGGTTCCAGCCCCTCCCCGCCGGGCAGTTCGGCGTCCCCGCTGCCGGTGGTCAGCCAGCGCAGCCGGCGCGGCTCGCCCAGCCGGGCCGCCAGCGCCGGCCAGATGTCCCGGTCGACGGCATAGCCCGCACCGTCCGGGCCGCGCAGCAGCAGCCGGTCGGCCGCGGCGTCGATCAGTCCCGTCCAGGCATCGGCGGCGGGCATCAGCAGCTGGGTCTCGGCATACCAGGCCGCCGGCTCCAGTCCGGCGCCGTCGCACCAGTCCCGCCACTGCGCCATCCGCTCGCGCGCGGCCACGGCCACGCCAACCCGGCCGTCTTCGCCGCGGCTGCCGACAGCAAAGTGCAGGCTGTCGACGTCGTCGGCCAGTTGTTCCTCCAGCGCATAGGGCACCGCCCGGCGCATGCGCTGGCGGTTGTCGGTGGGCACCTCGACCCGGAACAGGGACACGTCCGTGCCCGGCACCGCGAGCACCACCCGGCGGCCGGCGGCCTGGGCCGCGAGGCTGGCGGGCGTCCCGCGCTGGACCTGGGTCAGCGGCTTGCCGTCAGCACCGATCACGGCGTATTCGACCGTTTCGTCGGAGGCGTCGGAGAGGCGTATCAGCAGGGTTTCAGGCATGGTTATCGTTTTATGGCATCCGCTGGCGAAGACAGTAACCGAAACACTCCACCTTGGCAAAACGGGCATTCACTGCGTACCCCGGGTGCGTTGCAGCGTGGTCAGCTGCTCACCGTCCCGGCGCAGCAGGCTGAACAGGCGGCTGCGGGCGGTGCCGATGTCGACCTCGGCCTCGACCACGAAGTACTGGCTGCTCACGGTGAGATTATCCAGCTGCGGGGCGCGCCCGGCCAGGGCCGGCTCCTGGGCGAAGGCATCGACCGATTCGTAGCCGTCCTCGCCGCGTGCCGTGACCAGCTGGCGGGCCTCGCTCTCGCTCATGTCCTCGACCAGCATCTGCAGCAGCACGAAGGGCCGCGGCTCCTGCTCCGGGACCGCGACCGTGTTGACGTTGAGTGCGGTGGGCTGCGGCAGGGCGGTGACGAAGGGCTGCAGGCGCCGTACGGCCTCGGCGTCATAACCCCGGACGTAGTACAACTCGCTGACCGCGGTCAGCCGGCGGTTGGCGGCGCGGTAGGGCGGGCTCTCCAGCAGGTATTCGTTGTCCTCCGCGCCGTTCAGGCGCAGATCGATATCGGCATCCAGCCAGTCCAGCAGACTGTCGGCCAGTTCCGGCGCCAGCTGCAGCAGCGCCAGCAGGCGCCGGTAGCGCTCCACCGCCAGCGGGTTCTCGGCGCCGGCATCGGTCACCAGGTTGTTGAGATTGAACCGTCCCTGGGCATCGCGGATGCGGCCATTGATCTGTCCGCCCGGCACCGGCACCGGCGCCAGCTGCGTGGCCCAGGCTTCGCGCAGGTGATCGGTCTGGTTGTCCCCGGCGTCGCGGGCCAGGATCAGGCGCGCCCAGGTCTCCACCCCCTCGGCGTAGGCATAGGCCTGATCGCCGTCGAGCAGGTTGGCGCTGCGGCGCAGGTCGTACTGCTGACGCGCGGCCAGGGTCACGGCCGTGATGGTGGCGATGCTCACCAGCAGGATGGCCGTGATCAGGGCGATACCGCGCTGTCGCTGCATAGGATACATTCCGTCGGAAGACATGTTTGTCAGCGCGTAGGTCGGGTTAGCGCAGCGTAACCCGACAGCCCGCGGCCTGTTGGATTACGCTGCTACGCACCTGACCCAACCTACATCCACTCCCATCCGTTGTTGTTTGCGTATGGCTCCCTGGCAAACAGGGTTATCAAATCATCCATCTATCCCGGCAGCCGGAACAGCCAGCGCAGTTCGCCGCGGCCGGTCAGGCGCAGAATGACCTCGGCGGCACGCGGCAGGCCGGCCTCTTCCAGGACGTTGGGCGGCGGCCACTGCGGCTGCCAGTCGCCGTCGGCGTCCAGCCAGCGCAACTCCAGCGCTTCCACGCCGTCCAGCAGCTCCCGATCCAGCGGCTCGCTGTCCTGGGCCCGGTCCAGCACCAGCCACTGATGGCGGACCAGGGTCTCGTCATCCAGCCGGTAGGCCACCCGCATCAGGGTGCTGCGATCCTGGCCGGCGGGATTGCGCCAGCCGCCGCGGGTCAGCGTCAGCATCACCCCATAGCGGCTGCCGGCCTGCAGGGCCAGTTGCTCCCCGCCCAGTTCATCGCGGACCGGCCGCGCGACCACCTGCTCCAGATCGCGCTGCAGCCAGCGGTAGGCCTGTTGCAGTTCGGTGAGCGCGCGGGCACTCTCCTCGACCCGGGCCTGGGTCAGCAACACGCTGTTGAGGCCGCTGTGAGCCACCATGGCCAGGATGGCGAAGATGGCCACGGCGACCAGCATTTCCAGCAGGGTGAAGCCGCGTATGGCGTGAGGCGTGAGGCGTGAGGCGCGAGGAGAGCCAGGGCAGGTCGGGTTGGCGCAGCGTAACCCGACACGCACGGCGGCTCCCGTCGGGTTACGCCCTGACGGGCTGACCCGACCAACACGACATCCGTCATCCCCGCGCAGGCGGGGATCCAGTGGCCGCTGCGGTGTCTGGATCCCCGCCTGCGCGGGGATGACGGGTAAGGTAAGTGTGGCTGCCGCCCCGGTTTTCTCCTCACGCCTCACGCCTCACTCCTCACGGCCGCTCCATGAACCCTGTCAGCAGCGCCAGCGGCTCGCCGTCGTCGTCGCGTCCGCGCCAGACCCGGATCTCGGCTCGCACCAGGTCGGGATCGGGCGTGTCCTCGAACTCGACCTCCCAGTGCCAGTCGAGTTCGGCGAAGCGGGTCTCGTCCTGGCGCCGGCGGCTGCCGGCGCTGCGTTCGGTCAGACGCAGTTCGTTGAGTACATTGCGCGCCACCCAGTGGGCATAGGTGCGCTGCTGCAGGTAGTCGAGATTGCCGGCGTAGCTGCCGCCGGCCTTGACCGCGGCCAGCATGCCCAGGCTGATCACCAGCAGCGCGACCAGCAATTCCATCAGGGTGAAGCCGCGGTGGGCGTGAGGCGTGAGGCGTGAGGCGTGAGGCGAGCCAGGGCAGGTCGGGGCAGCGCAGCGTAACCCGACAGGCACTGCGGTTCCCGTCGGGTTACGCCCTGACGGGCCAACCCGACCTGCGCATCCGTTTCCGTCATCCCGGCGCAGGCCGGGATCCAGTGGCCGCGGCGGTATCTGGATCCCGGCCTGCGCCGGGATGACGGGTAAGCGGGCGGCGGGCAAGGGGCGAATGGCCGCCGTCAGCCGGGGGGTCTCCTCACGCCTCACGCCTCACTCCTCCACCCGTTCCCACTCCAACTCGCCGAGCAGATTACTGGTGACCCGGAACCGACTGTCGGTATCGCGGGCCTCGAACCCGGCCACGAAGGGGCTCACCTCGCCGCTGGACAGCAGCAACAGCGTGGGCTTGATACCGGCTTCGTCCTCGGCATCGACCAGGGTCATCTCCCGACCCTCCAATTCGAGTTCCAGGCGGGTGCCCGCCTCCAGTTCGCGGGTCCGGAACAGGGCATCGTCCTCGATCGGGATCCACTCGGGTTCCCGGCCGAGCGTCTCGTCCAGGCGCAGAAAGCGATAGCGGTCGGGCTCGACCTGTACCGCCCATTCCTCGCTGCGCAGCACGGCCTGTTCGGCAGCCAGCCGCACCAGGGCGGCAAAGCGCTGGCTCTCCCGCGCCAGGGCATCGCCGCGGCGGTCGCCGCCGACGGACAGGGTCACGGCAGTGACCAGGATACCGACGATGGCCAGCACCACCAGCAGTTCGAACAGGGTGAAGCCGGCCGTGGGACGCGCAGCAGGAGAGGAGCTATTCAAGATCCCAGTTGCCGATATCGTCGTCGGTGTTGGGGCGGCCGTCAGGACCAATGGAATAGATATCGATCTCGCCGTGCTGACCGGGGTTGAGGTACTGGTAGGGCCGCTGCCAGGGATCGCGTGGCATGCGGTCGAGGTAGCCCCCCTCCTTCCAGTTCTGCGGTTCCGGCGAGGTGGGTTTCTCCACCAGCGCCTCCAGCCCCTGGTCGGTGGTCGGATAGGTATAGTTGTCCAGCCGGTAGAGGTTCAGCGCCGATTCCAGCGCCTGGATATCCGCCCGCGCCTTGACGATGCGCGCCTCGTCCGGGCGGCTCATGATCCGCGGCACCACCACTGCGGCCAGGATGCCGAGGATGACCACCACCACCATGATTTCGATCAGGGTGAAACCCTGTTGCTTGCGTTGCCTGCTCATGCCTGTTCCTTTGAATGATTGCGGCTCGATTGTAACGCGAATCGGATGACAGATAGAGTGCCCGGTCATTAGACTGACCTCCGGTAAAGAGCGCCACGGAATACACGGAAGGCACGGAAATAAATAATTCTTTTCATTCAAGTCCAAGAATGATCGGTCTCATGCAAAGCTTCCGAACCAATCAGGAGAAGAAAAATAATATATGAATCATTATATTAATGAGATTTATCGGACCATCCCCGGATAGAGGGAACCCATCATGGCACTCAGTAACCAAATCATGGAGTTCTATTCTTCTTCCGTGCCTTCCGTGTATTCCGTGGCGCTCTTTGGCATCTTGAAAACAGGATAAATTCATGGATCTGCGGCAATCGCTCGTACAGTACTACCGCTGGCTGCGCCAGTACGGCCTGAATGACTCGCACAGCGGCAACGCCTCGGTGCGCAGCGGCGAGGACTTCTGGATCACGCCCAGCGGCGCCTGTGCGGACACGCTGACAATCGATGACCTGGTGCACGGACAGATCGGCGCGCCTGCGCCCGACGGCGGCTCGCTCGACACCCCGCTGCACCAGGCCGTGTACCGGGCCAACCCGGCCGCCACCGCGATCCTGCACAGCCACGGGCCCTACAGCATCAGCATGACCTTCGACGGCCGGGATTTCGTGCCGGTCGATTTCGAGGGCCAGTACTACTTCGACCGCATCCCGGTGCTGGACATAGGGCTGGCGGATTATCTGGCGGATTCGCCGGGCCGGGTCGCGGCCGAACTGGCCGAGCGGCCGGCGGCCGTGGTGCGCGGACACGGCGTCTATGTCTGCGCCGAGTCGCTGGACCGGGCCTACAAGTGGACCTGCTCGTTCGAATCCTCCGCCCGGCTGGCGTGGCTGATTCAACACACGAACCGGTAGGATGGGTGGAGGTGCGCAGCGCCATAACCCATCGCATTGCCGGGTAACGATGGGTTACGCTTCGCTCCACCCATCCTACGCACTGGACCTGCTCGTTCGAATCCTCCGCCCGGCTGGCGTGGCTGATTCAGCACACGAACCGGTAGGATGGGTGGAGGTGCGTGCGCCGCAACCCATCACCAGGCCGCGACCATGATGGGTTGCGCTGCGCTCCACCCATCCTACGCACTGGACCTGCTCGTTCGAATCCTCCGCCCGGCTGGCGTGGCTGATTCAGCACACGAACCGGTAGGATGGGTGGAGGTGCGAAGCGCCATAACCCATCGCATTGCCGGGTAACGATGGGTTACGCTTCGCTCCACCCATCCTACGCACTGGACCTGCTCGTTCGAATCCTCCGCCCGGCTGGCGTGGCTGGTTCAACACACGAACCGGTAGGATGGGTGGAGGCGCGTGCGCCGCAACCCATCACCAGGCCGCGACCATGAGGGTTGCGCTGCGCTCCACCCATCCTACGCACTCCTCACTCAATACGTTAGAATCAGCTATCCAGGCAGTCCCCAAGGAATTCCCCCATGTCCTCACCCGTCCCCGTCGTCCTCACCTTTTCCGGCAATGACCCCAGCGGCGGCGCCGGCATCCAGGCCGACATCGAGGCGCTGGCCAGCCAGGGCTGTCACTGCGCGCCGGTGATCACTGCCCTCACCGTGCAGGACACCCGCGACATCCAGAGCCTGGCGCCCATCGACGGCATCCTGGTCGCGGAACAGGCCCGCGCCGTGCTGGAGGACATGCCGGTGGCGGCGATCAAGATCGGCCTGCTCGGCAGCGTGGATATCATCGAGAACATCCACGCGGTGCTGATCGATTACCCGGACATCCCGGTGGTGCTCGACCCGGTTCTGGCCTCCGGCGGCGGCAGCGAACTGGCCGACGAGGACAGCCTCGACGCCATGCTCAAGCTGCTGCTGCCCCACACCACCCTGCTCACGCCCAACAGCCTGGAGGCGCGCAGCCTGGCGCCCGAGGGCGACACCGTCGAGGCCTGCGCCATGGCGCTGCTGGCCCACGGCACCGAGTTCGTGCTGGTAACCGGCACCCACGAGAACACCCAGCATGTGATCAATCACCTGTTCGGCAACAACCGGCTGCTGGAATCCTTCACCTGGGAACGCCTGTCCGGCAGCTATCACGGCTCGGGCTGCACCCTGGCCTCGGCCTGTGCCGGGCTGCTGGCCCAGGGGCTGGAACCCTTCGGCGCCGTGCACGAGGCACAGGAGTACACCTGGGAGACGCTCAGGCAGGGCTATCGCATCGGCATGGGCCAGCAGCTGCCCAACCGGCTGTTCTGGGCGCGGCCGGAGGACGAGATGTAACATGCCCGGAGTACACCGTAGGATGGGTGAAGCGCAGCGCAACCCATCATTGGACCGGCATCCTCAAGATGGGTTGCGGCGCAGGCGCCTCCACCCATCCTACGGCCCTGGCACCTGAACCTGTATCATGCACGGCCTCTACGCCATCACCGACCCCGACCTGCTGCCCGACGATCGTCTGGTGGACGCGGTAACCGCGGCGCTGGCCGGCGGCGCGCGCGCCATCCAGTTCCGCGACAAGCGGCCCGAGACGGCCCTGAAGCTGGAACTCGCCCGGGCACTGAACACCCTGTGCCGCGACTTCGGCGCCCTGTTCCTGATCAACGACGACGTCGAACTGGCGGCCGCCGTCGGCGCCCACGGCGTACACCTGGGGCGGGACGATGCAGCCGTCACCGCCGCCCGCGAGCGACTCGGCCGCGAGGCCGTCATCGGCGTGTCCTGCTACAACGAACTGGACCGCGCCCGCCACGCCGCGCGCCTGGGCGCGGACTATGTCGCCTTCGGCCGCTTCTTCCCCTCCCGCACCAAGCCGCAGGCGGTCCAGGCCGAGCCGGCACTGCTGCGGGCGGCGCGCGCCGAACTGGAACTGCCGCTGGTTGCCATCGGCGGCATCACGCCGGAAAATGGCGGGCTGTTGCTCGAGGCCGGCGCGGACATGCTGGCGGTGATCCACGGCCTGTTCGGCGCGGAGGATATCGCGACCGCGGCGCGGCGCTACGCGACGCTGTTCCGCAATCGTAGGTCGGGTTAGCGTCAGCGTAACCCGACGCCGGCATCGCGGCGCGATGTCGGATTACGCCCTGCGGGCTAATCCGACCTACACACTCACCCGACCTGCGGATTTGCATCCTGTATCTGCCTGACAAGGACTCATCATGACCCGATCCCACGACCTCTTCACCCAGGCCCAGAAACACATCCCCGGCGGCGTGAACTCGCCGGTACGCGCCTTCAAGGGCGTGGGCGGCGAGCCGATCTACTTCGTCCGCGGCGAGGGCGCCTGGCTGTATGACGCCGACGGCCAGCGCTACGTGGACTATGTCGGCTCCTGGGGGCCGATGATCCTGGGCCACAGCCATCCCGATGTCATCAAGGCAGTGACGGACACGGTGGCCAACGGCCTGGGTTTCGGCGCCCCCACCGAGGTCGAGACCACCATGGCGGACCGGGTGTGTGAACTGGTGCCCTCCATGGACATGGTGCGCATGGTCAACTCCGGCACCGAGGCCACCATGAGTGCAATCCGCCTGGCCCGCGCCTTCACCGGCCGCGACAAGATCCTCAAATTCGAGGGCTGCTATCACGGCCATGCCGACTCGCTGCTGGTCAAGGCCGGCTCCGGCGCCCTGACCCTGGGCGTGCCGACCTCGCCGGGCGTACCGGTGGCCCTGGCCGAGCACACCCTGACGGTCGAGTACAACAACCTGGACCAGGTGCGCGAGGTGTTCGGCCATCTGGGCGGGCAGATCGCCGCCATCATCGTCGAGCCGGTGGCCGGCAACATGAACTGCGTGCCGCCTGCGCCCGGTTTCCTGGAAGGCCTGCGCGCTGTCTGCGACGAGTACGAATCGGTGCTGATCTTCGACGAGGTGATGACCGGCTTCCGGGTCGCACTGGGCGGGGCGCAGGCGCATTACGGCGTCACGCCCGATCTCACCGCGCTGGGCAAGGTGATCGGCGGCGGCATGCCGGTGGGCGCCTTCGGCGGCCGGCGCGAGATCATGGAAATGCTCGCCCCGCTGGGGCCGGTCTATCAGGCCGGCACCCTGGCCGGCAACCCGGTGGCGATGGCGGCGGGCCTGGCCACGCTCGCGGGCATCAGCCGGCCCGGCTTCCACGACGAACTCGCCACCCGGACCCGGCGCATCGCCGAGGGCATCGTCGAGCGTGCCCGTGCGCGCGACATCCCCATGACCTGCAACTGCGTCGGCGGTATGTTCGGACTCTTCTTCACCGAGGCCGAGTCGGTCGGCAACTTCTACCAGGTCGGCCAGTGCAACCTGGACCGCTTCCGGCTGTTCTTCCACGAAATGCTCAAGCGCGGCGTGTATCTCGCGCCCTCGGCCTTCGAGGCCGGCTTCGTCTCCGCCGCCCATGACGAGGCCGCCGTCACGGCCACCCTGGACACGGCGGAGGCCGTGCTCGCCGAGATGTGACCCGCGCCCATGCTGGGTGAGCTCTCCGGCTGGCTGCACCAGGGCTTCGGCGACCTGGTCGCCTGGATCGAGTTGCACCCGCACTGGGCGTATTTTCTGGTCTTTCTCACCGCCTGCCTGGAATCGCTGGTGGTGGTCGGCCTGTTCCTGCCGGGCACGGTGCTGATGTTCGCCATCGGCGCCCTGATCGCCGCCGATGCCCTGGCCTTCTGGCCGGCCTGCCTGTGGGCCGCCGCGGGCGCGGTGGCCGGCGACGGCCTGAGCTTCTGGGTCGGCCGGCATTTCCACCAGCGCCTGCGCGTGGTCTGGCCGTTCCGGCGCTACCCGGCCCTGATCAACCACGGTGTGGACTTCTTTCACCGCCATGGCGGCAAGAGCGTGGTGTTCGCCCGCTTCGTCGGACCGGTGCGGCCCTTCCTGCCGGCGGTGGCCGGGATGCTCGACATGCCGGCCGCGCGCTTCTTCCTGGTCAATGTGCTGTCGGCCCTGGTCTGGGCCCCGGCCTACCTGATTCCCGGCGTGGTGTTCGGGGCCTCGCTCAGCCTGGCCGCGGAGGTGGCCGGACGGCTGGCGGTGCTGATCCTGATCCTGGTGGCGCTGGTCTGGTTCAGCCTGTGGCTGATCCATCGGCTGTTCAACCTGCTGCAGCCGCATCTCGCCAGCTGGACCGACCGGGCGCTGGTATGGGGCCGGCGCCATCCCCGGCTGCGGCCCCTGGCCGGGGCCCTGCTGGAGCCGGAGCATCCCGAGGCCCGCGGCCTGGCCGCGTGGCTGGCACTGCTGTTCCTGTCGGCCGCGGCGCTGGGACTGCTGCTGGCGCAGCCGCTGATCGGCATCGATCACTGGCTGCATGCAGGGCTGCAGAACCTGCGCACCCCCACCGCCGACCGCATCCTCGTGGCCATCACCACGACCGGCGACAGCCTGCCGGTGCTGACCGGCCTGGTTCTGGTGCTGGCCTGGCTGGCCTGGCGCGGTTATGGCCGCGCCGCCGTCCACTGGCTGTTCGCCGTCACCAGCGCCTGGGCCATGGCCCAGGGCCTGAAACTGCTGCTGCAGGTGGCCCGTCCCCTGCCCATGTACGACGGGGTGGCTGCCTATGCCTTCCCGAGCGTGCATGTGACCCTGGCAAGCGTCGGCTACGGCTTCCTGGCCATCCTGATCGCGCGTGAACTCGCCCCCGAGCGCCGCTGGCTGCCCTACAGCCTCGCCAGTCTGCCCATCGTGCTGATGGCCTTCTCGCGGCTGTATCTGGGGGCGCACTGGCTGAGCGATATCGCCGGCGGCCTGGCTCTGGGGCTGGCGACGGTGGCATTGTTCGGCATCGCCTATCGCCGGCATCCGGCGCCGGCCCTGCCCTGGCGGCGGCTGCTGGGGGTGTTCCTGCTGGCACAGCTGGCGCTGGCCTCAAGCCATACCGTCCTGCGCTTCGACCCGGCCCTGGCCCGCTATACCCCGGTGCTGGAACAGGCCCCGCTGAACCAGGCCGAGTGGCGGGCCGGCGACTGGCAGCAGCTGCCCGCCCACCGTCTGGATCTGGCCGGCGGTGACCGCCACCCCCTGAACATCCAGTACCTGGGGACGCTCGCCGCCCTGGAGACCGCACTCACCGCCCGCGGCTGGCGCACACCGCCGCCGCTGCGCCTGGACAACCTGATGCTGTGGCTGTCGCCGGACGCCACCGCCAGCCGGCTGCCGGTTCTGCCGCAGATCCACGATGGCCATTACGAATCGCTGCGTCTGATCAAGGGCGGCGACGGCAACCGGCTCTGGATCCTGCGGCTGTGGCGTTCGGACCGGGAACAGGACGCCAACGGCACGCCCCTGTGGATCGGCAATGTCAGCGCACTGGAGCCGACCCGGCCGTTCGACTATCTGGTCTATCTCGACACCCGCTATGATCCGGCTGCGGTGTTGGAACTGCGGGGCGATCTCCAGACCGTGTTCCGGGTCGAACCGCGCGAACGGCCGGCCGGCAGGGCGATGGCGGTGGAGCGGGTGATGCTGGTGTATTGAGAGTGAGGGGGTAAGGAGTGAGGAGTGAGTGGATCGTAGGTCGGGTTAGCCCGTCAGGGCGTAACCCGACACAGGCCGCCGTGCGTGTCGGGTTACGCTGCGCTAACCCGACCTACTCGGCTACCTCTGACTGCGCAGAAACTCCAGCAGCCCCTCGGCCCGCTGCTGCGGATCGGCGGCCTCCAGCCAGGCCTGCTTGGTGGCCAGCGGCAGGGGCAGGATCTCGGTCAGACGGGCCGTGACCCAACCCAGATCGTCTTCCCGCCGCGCCAGGCGATCGAAGGGCGGCCCCAGTTCCTCGAGCAGGCGACCGAGCAGGCCCGGCAGCAGACGGGCGCCGGCGGGCACGGGCACGACCGCCTCCGGTTCCAGCCATTCCACCTCGCCCAGGGTAAGCTGGTTCGGCTGCACCCGCGCATCCAGCAGACGAAAGCGCTGCCGGCCGCGGGCGGCGATGTGCAGCAGTCCCTCCTCGCCCTGCTCCCAGTCCTCGATCATGGCCAGGGTGCCGACATCGTGGCAGGAGGCGGCCGGACCGACCTCGCGGCCGCCGCGCAGCAGGCACACCCCGAAGCCGGCATCGTTGCGCAGGCAGTCGGCGACCATGTCGAGATAGCGCGGCTCGAAGATGCGCAGCGGCAGCACGCCCTCGGGAAACAGGACGGTCGACAGCGGAAAGATGGGCAGGGTCTCGCCCATGGTGTTCTCGGTCACCTGCGGCACTCCTAATTGATCACGTCATTGCGAGCGAAGCGTGGCAATCTCTAACTGATCGATTCCACTTTACGAGATTGCCACGCTTCGCTCGCAATGACGGATAATTGATGACTCAGAGGTTCCATGGAATGATTCACTCCTCCTCGAACAGATCCCCCCAGCGCGAGGACAGGGTATGCGGCACCTCGAGCTGATCCAGGATGCGTGCCACCACGAAGTCCACGATATCCTCCAGCGTCTGCGGCCGGTGATAAAAGCCGGGATTGGCCGCCAGCATCACCACGCCCAGCCGCGCCAGTCGGAGCATGTTCTCCAGATGGATGGCGGAAAAGGGCGTCTCGCGCGGCACCAGGATCAGTTTGCGACCCTCCTTGATCATCACGTCAGCGGCGCGTTCGATCAGATTGCCGCTTGCCCCGCAGGCGATGGAGGCCAGGGTACCCATGGTGCAGGGACAGACCGTCATGGCCCGCGGCGCGCTGGAGCCGCTGGCCACCGGCGCGGTCCATTCCTTGCGGCCGAAGACCTGCAACTGGCCTTCCTCGGCGGCGAAGTATTCGGTGAGAAAGCGCTGGATGTCGCGGCTGCGCCCCGGCAGGGACAGATCGGTCTCCATGCCGATGACGATCTGCCCGGGCTCGGACAGCATCAGGTAGACCTGCTCGTCGGCCTCGATCAGGCATTCCAGCAGCCGCAGGGCGTACTGGGCGCCGGAGGCCCCGGTGATGGCGACGGCGACGGGCTGGCGGGCGGGCAGGGTCATAAATGGCTCCGGTTAATCTCCTGGACTGAAAATCCTTCAACGCAGGGGCGCAAAGGCGCAGAGACAGCAGAGAATGCATCAACAGGTACGGGTCAGCACCGGGCGGGCGAGGTCTTCGGGCGCATGTGCGCAGTCTGCACGCTAAGCCCGAAGACCTCGCCCGCCCGGTGCTGACTTGACCACCCCTGTATTCCTCACCCGCCGGCCTCGATCGCCTCGGACATGCGCAGCGCATCCAGCAGCTTGTCATGGATGCCGCCGAAGCCGCCGTTGCTCATGACCAGGATGGCATCGCCGGGGCGGGCGTGGGCGACCACGTCCATGACCAGGGCCTCGAGCTCGCGCATCACCCGGACCGGGGCGCGGCTGCGGCCGCCGACCTCGTCGAGATCCCAGTCCAGTTCCGGCGGCTGATACAGCCAGACCCGGTCGGCCTCATTGAGCGCCGGGCCCAGGGTGGCGTGGTGCACGCCCAGACGCATGGTATTGGACCGCGGCTCCAGCACGGCCAGGATCCGCCCCTCAGAGCGGTGGCGGCGCAGCCCCTGCAGGGTCAGCGCGATCGCGGTGGGATGATGGGCGAAGTCATCGTAGACGGTCACCCCGCGCACCTCGCCGCGCACCTCCAGACGCCGCTTCACGCCCCGGTATTCGCCCAGCGCCTCGATGGCATGGGCCGCCGGCACCCCGGCATGGCGGGCCGCGGCGATGGCGGCCAGGGCGTTGTGCAGGTTGTGCTCGCCGACCTGTCCCCAGCGCACCGTCCCCTGCGCTCGCCCCTCGAACAGCACCTCGAATTCACTGGCATCGGCCCGGAGCCGGCGCGCCTGCCACTGGCCGGGAAACTCCCCCACCGAGACGGTCTCGGTGGGCGTCCAGCACCCCATCTCCAGCACCTCGGCGACATGGGCGTCGTCGGCGTTCTCCACGATCAGCCCCTGCCCCGGCACGGTGCGCACCAGGTGATGGAACTGACGCTGGATGGCGGTCAGATCTTCAAAGATGTCGGCGTGGTCGAATTCGAGGTTGTTGAGGATCAGGGTCCGCGGCCGGTAATGAATGAATTTCGAGCGCTTGTCGAAGAAGGCGGTGTCGTACTCATCGGCCTCGACCACGAAGAAGGGCGAGTCGCCCAGGCGCGCCGAGATGCCGAAGTTGGCCGGCACACCGCCGATGAGAAAACCCGGATTCAGTCCGGCATGCTCCAGGATCCATGCCAGCATGCTGGCGGTACTGGTCTTGCCATGGGTGCCCGCCACCGCCAGCACCCAGCGCTGACGCAGGATGTTGTCGGCCAGCCACTGCGGGCCCGAGGTATAGGGCATGCCCGCATCCAGCACCGCCTCCACGGCCGGATTGCCGCGCGACAGCGCATTGCCGATGACCACTGCATCCGGCGCCGACGGCAGATCCTCCGCCCGGTAGCCCTCCTGCAGCCCGATGCCCAGCGCCTCGAGCTGGGTGCTCATGGGCGGGTAGACGCCGGCATCGGCACCCGTGACCTCGATACCCGACTCCCGCGCCAGGACCGCGATGCCGCCCATGAAGGTGCCGCAGATGCCGAGAATGTGTATGTGCAAAACGCGTCCCCTGGGGTGAATCCAGTTACCGTCATGTTGAGGCCCGGGCCCGCAGGATGGGCGCTCTGATAAGGACACCCGAACGGGCTCCATGAGCCTGGCATGGCAATCCCGCAGAGCCGGATCAATCGATTGGAGATTGCCACGGCGCCAGGCGCCTCGCAATGACCAATCCAGCAGGGATTCGTCAGTTCAGCGCCGGCAGCACGGCGGCCACCACCATCTGCGACAGCAGGAAATAGATCACGCCCAGGCCGATACCGCCGTACAGCGGTATCTCCAACGCATGGTGGAGGATGTTGCCCAGCACGGCAAGGCTCCAGGCCAGGTACAGGGTCATGCCGACGAACACCAGCAGCGCCTCCTGGCCGCCGGGCTCGAGGTCCCGGGTGGCGTAGATCAGGGGCGCGACCAGCAGCCCGAGCAGGGTCCAGGCGGAGAGCAGGGCGGTCAGGGTCTGGGTGAAGCGCTCGGGCCTGCCCCAAGCCCTGAGCAGCAGCTGGATGAAGGCCGCGATCAGCAGGGTCTCCACCAGGCTGGCGCCGAAGGCGAAACGCAGTTCGTAGCGGGACAGATACACCATCGTCCCGAGCGTCATATACAGGGCCACGAACAGCCACAGCAGTTCGCGTGCCGGCGGCAGCCGCTGGGGCCCGACCCGGAGCAGGCAGAGATCGAGCATGAATCTGAACAGTGCGGACATAAGGCAAGGGTCGCAGAGGGTAGGATGGGTGGAGTGAAGCGCAACCCATCAGCCATTCACGGCCGGCGATGGGTCAGGGCGCAATGCGCCTGCACCCATCCTGCAGGCCGCAACCACGCCTGTAACATATCATATTGCCATACCAGCGGCTTTGGGCTAGCGTCGCCCGGGTGAAAACGCCTCATCCCAAGCTGGACCTGCCCTGGCGCGGGGGCAATGAATTCGGACTGCTGATTGATGGCAAGGCCATCTTTCCCGTCATGCTGGAAGCGATCGCGCAGGCCCGCCGCAGTGTCTGGCTGGAGACCTACCTGGCCGAATCGGGCCAGGTCGCCACGCAGTTCATCCAGACCCTGCAGGCCGCGGCCCGGCGTGGCGTGACCATACGGGTGATGCTGGATGATTTCGGCGCCCGCGGCCTGAACCGGGCCGACAAGACGGCACTGCAGGGTCCGGGCATGCGGCTGCACCTGTACAATCCGCTCGACTATGGCCGGCTGCGCCGCAACCTGTTGCGCGACCATCGCAAGATCCTGGTGGTGGACGACGCAATCGCCTTCACCGGCGGCTGGGGTCTGACCGACGGCTTCAGCCCGGACAGTGCGGCGCCCTGGCGGGAGACCGGCATCCGCATCCGGGGCCCGAATGTCGGCGACTGGGCGGAACTGTTCACTGCCAACTGGGGCGCCGCCACCGGCGAGGCCCTGCCCGCGGTGCCCGGACCCGCCCCGCTCGCACCCGGCCAGCAGGGCCGGGTGGCCGTCGCCATGCGTCGCCCCTACACCGAAATCAAGCGCCACCTGCTGCGCCGGATACGCCGCTGCCGGGAGCGGCTCTGGGTGAGTACCGGCTATTTCGTCCCCGCCTGGAAACTGCGCCGGGCGTTGGCCCGGGCCGCCCGCCAGGGGCGTGACGTGCGCCTGCTGCTGCCGGGCCCGCTGACCGACCATCCCGGCGTGCGCTTCGCCGGCCGCCGGCATTACACCCGGCTGCTGCGCGCCGGGGTGCGCATTTTCGAGTATCAGCCACGGATACTGCATCAGAAGGTGGTGCTGTGCGATGACTGGAGCAGCATCGGTTCCAGCAACCTGGACCGCTGGAACTTCCGCTGGAACCTGGAGGCCAACCAGGAGGTGGAGGATGCGGCCTTTGCGGCCGGGGTCATGGCCATGCTGGAGGCTGACCTGCAGCAGAGCCGGGAAATCCGGCTGTACGACTGGCTGCGCCGCCCGCGCCTGGAACGGCTCCGGGAATATCTGTTCGGGCTGCTCGACCAGCTTTCCGAACGGGCCATCCGCCGCTGACCCGGCAGGGTCTCCACTCAGCGCCGGCGCGCCGCCTTCTTCTTCGCGACTTTCTTCTTCGCGACTTTCTTCTTCGCGACTTTCTTCTTCGCGACTTTCTTCTTCGCGACTTTCTTCTTCGCGACCTTCTTCTTGGCGGACTTCTTTCCGCCGCTCTTCTTCACCGTCTTTTTCTTTGCAGCGGATTTGCGCACGGCCTGTTTCGCCGTTTTCTTCCTCACCGGGGCTTTCCTGGCTGCCTTCTTCTTCGCTACCTTTTTCTTGACAACCTTCTTCTTTGCGGCTGTCTTCTTGGCGACTTTCTTCCTGGTGACCTGCTTCTTCGCGGCCGACTTCCTGGCGGCTGTCTTCCTGGCCACTTTTTTCTTCGCGGCCTTTTTCTTCGCTGCGGCCTTCCTGCTGACCTGCTTTCCGGCGGCCGCTTTGGTGGCCGCGGACTTCTTGCCGGCCGGTTTTTTCTTCACGACCTTTTTCCCGGCCGCCTTCTTCGCCGCAGTCTTCTTCACCGCGGCCTTTTTCTTCACCCCGGCCTTCTTGCTGACGACGGCCTTTTTCGTCGCCGCCTTCTTTTTCGCAGCCGCCTTCTTGCCGGCTGCAGTTTCACCGGCAGCGGCCTTGGCGGCGGATGCCTTGCCAGACGCCTTGTTCGCGGTTGCCCCGGTCGCCGGCTCTGCCGCGGCTGACGCCGCTTCGCGGGCCTGTTCCGCGCCGGCGGCCCGCTGGGCGGCAATGGCACGGGCCGCGCTGCTGATGGCCTGACTGCGTTCCGGACGGGCCGGCGTCGCCGCCCGGGGCGCCGGTGCCGCCGGTTTGCCGGTGGTGGACGCCTCCACCACCTGAACCACGGCCTTGAAGATATCCTCGATCTCGCCCACGCCCTGGACCGTACGCAGCTTGTCCTGGCCCTGGTAGTAATCGACCAGCGGCGCAGTCTGGGTCTCATAGACCCGCAGCCGGTTGCCGATGGTTTCCTCGTTGTCGTCGGCGCGGTGATGCAGGTTGCCGCCGCATTCATCGCAGACACCGTCGACGTGCGGCGGTGAGGAGTAGATATTGCAGGTCCAGCCGCAGCTGGTGCAGGTGCGCCGACCGGTCAGGCGCTGCATCAGGATGTCGAAATCGACATTGATCAGCAATGCCAGTTCCAGCGGCTGACCGATCTCCTCCAGCAGGGTATCCAATGCCTCGGCCTGGGGCTGGTTGCGGGGGAAACCGTCGAGGATGAAGCCGCGACGGGCATCGGGCTCCTGCAGCCGCTCGCGGATGATACCCAGCACGATGTCGTCGGAAACCAGCTGGCCCGCGTCCATGGCGGCCTTGGCCTGGCGGCCCAGCGGGGTGCCGGCGGCAACGGCGGCGCGCAGCAGATCGCCGGTGGAGACTTGCGGAATACGGTACTTGTCCTGCAGACGTTTGGCCTGGGTCCCCTTCCCCGAACCCGGCGCACCCAGCAATACGATTCTCATTTTGGTGGTGACTCCTTGGTTTTATTCGTTATCCGGTGACGTCGAAATCATGGCGGCCAGACCGTCCCCGGTGGCCCGGGACCGTCCGCGTATTAATTTTTTTGCATGGGCGCATACATATTTTTTAGATGGCCCCACCCCCCGCATGCGTTTAAGCTACCGCCTCGAGTCACTGCAAGTCAACGCGGTAACCGCCGATCAGGCCGCCAGGGTTGCATGAGTTGCGGCTGGCGTGTTTTATTGCCTGCGGATTCCGGTTTGTGCCTGACCCTGGCCCGCGTGACGCGACCGAACCCAATGACCCAGACAGCCGATTTCAGAACATCCAGGCAGCACGCGCAGGCGGGTGTCGGCTGAACGCCACCGCCCGGCCCGCGCGGCGCCGGGTTTCCTTACCGTCAAATCAATAAACCGGGAGTACACAATGGCGAAATCGTCGGGCAAGAAGAACGCTTTCTATGCACAATCGGGAGGCGTGACCGCCGTCATCAATGCCAGCGCCTGCGGCGTGATCGAGACCGCACGCAAGCACAAGGACAAGATCGGCAAGGTCTATGCCGGGCGCAACGGGATCATCGGCGCGCTGACCGAGGACCTGATCGACACCAGCAGGGAATCCAAGAGCGCGATCGCCGCGCTGCGCCACACCCCTTCCGGCGCCTTCGGCTCCTGCCGCTACAAGCTCAAGAGCCTGGAGCAGAACCGGCGCGAGTACGAGCGCCTGATCGAGGTGTTCGAGGCCCACAACATCGGCTACTTCTTCTATAACGGCGGCGGCGACTCGGCCGACACCTGCCTGAAGGTCTCGCAGCTGTCCAAGAAGCTGGGTTACCCCATCCAGGCCATCCATGTGCCCAAGACGGTGGACAACGACCTGCCCATCACCGACAACTGCCCCGGCTTCGGCTCGGTGGCCAAGTACATCGCCGTCTCCACCCGCGAGGCCAGCTTCGACGTCGCTTCCATGGCCAAGACCTCCACCAAGGTCTTCATCCTGGAAGTGATGGGCCGCCACGCCGGCTGGATCGCCGCCGCCGGCGCGATGGCCTCCTCCGAGGACTGCGAGATCCCCGTGATCGTCCTGTTCCCGGAGGTCACCTTCAACCGCCGCAAGTTCATGCAGGCAGTCAAGGCCAAGGTGAAGCAGTTCGGCTATGTCTCCATCGTGGTTTCCGAAGGCGTGAAGAGCCGCGACGGCAAGTTCCTTGCCGACCAGGGCCTGAAGGACGCCTTCGGCCATGCCCAGCTCGGCGGCGTCGCCCCGGTGGTGGCCAACATGATCCGCGAGGACCTGAAACTGAAGTACCACTGGGCCGTGGCCGACTACCTGCAGCGTGCCGCCCGCCACATCGCTTCCAAGAGCGATGTCGAGCAGGCCTACGCCATGGGCAAGGCCGCAGTGGAACTGGCCATCAAGGGCAAAAACTCGGTCATGCCCACGGTAGTGCGCACCTCCAACAGCCCCTATCGCTGGAAGGTCGGCGAGGCCAACCTGTCGCGGGTGGCCAATGTGGAGAAGATGATGCCCAAGAGCTTCATCAGCAAGGACGGCTTCGGCATCACCAAGAAGTGCCGCGACTACCTGGGGCCGCTGATGAAGGGCGAGGACTATCCGCCCTACGGCAAGGACGGCCTGCCCAAATATGTCCGGCTCAAGAATGCGCCGGTCAAGCGCAAGCTTGGGGATTTCAAGGTCTGAAGCAATCCGCAGGAAGGGGCGCATCGCGCCCCTTTTTTGTGCCCTGCCGCCTATCCGATACACAGCAGTCGGGGCAGCGGATCCGGTCCGGCTTGATATCCGTCAAGGCCGGTGTAACCACCAACCAACAAGAATAGCCAGCAAACACCATTAAGGAATCTCTGATTTATTCGTCATTGCGATGCCCGGACCCGCAGGGTGGGGTACCCATGATGAAACCCGACAGGGTTCTATGGGCGTGCAGCGCCGCGGCAATCTCCAACCGGTTGATTCTGCTGCACGAGATTGCCACGCCTGGCTCGCAATGACGCTTGAGTCTCAGCGCCATTCCATCAAAAGGTAACGGAGGGAAACCCATCATGTCGTCTGCGCTCGTTTTCGCGCTCGTCTGCGCCATCGGCGCCATCGTCTATGGCGCCATCTCGGTCAAGTGGATCCTCGGCAAGCCCAGCGGCAACGCCCGCATGCAGGAGATCGCCCAGGCCATCCAGGAAGGCGCCAGCGCCTACCTCAACCGCCAGTACACCACCATCGGCATTGCCGGCGTGGCCCTGTTCATCCTGGTGGGCCTGTTCCTGGACTGGGCCAGCGCCATCGGCTTTGCCATCGGCGCGGTGTTCTCGGGTCTGGCCGGCTACATCGGCATGCACATCTCGGTGCGGGCCAATGTGCGCACCGCCGAGGCCGCCCACAACGGACTGAACGCCGCCATGCAGGTCGCCTTCCGCGGCGGCGCCATTACCGGCCTGCTGGTGGTCGGTCTGGGGCTGCTGGGCGTGGCCGGCTACTACGGCATCCTGACCATGACCGGCGTCTCCACCGACAAGGCCCTGCATGCCCTGGTGGGTCTGGCCTTCGGCGGCTCGCTGATTTCCATCTTCGCCCGCCTCGGCGGCGGCATCTTCACCAAGGGCGCGGACGTGGGCGCCGACATCGTCGGCAAGGTCGAGGCCGGCATCCCCGAGGACGACCCGCGCAACCCGGCCGTGATCGCCGACAACGTGGGCGACAATGTCGGCGACTGCGCCGGCATGGCGGCCGACCTGTTCGAGACCTATGCCGTCACCGTCATCGCCACCATGCTGCTGGGCAGCCTGATGCTGCAGGACGCCGGTCCCTCGGCGGCCATCTATCCGCTGGCGCTGGGCGGCGTATCCATCATCGCCTCCATCATCGGCACCTTCTTCGTCAAGGCCAGGGAGGGCGGCAAGATCATGAACGCCCTGTACCGCGGCCTGATCGTTGCCGGCGTGCTCGCGGCCATCGCCTTCTACCCGGTCACCAGCATGATGATGGGCGACAACGGCCAGCACAGCGTCATGGCCCTGTGGGGTGCGGCCCTGATCGGCCTGGCCCTGACCGCGGCCATGGTGGTGATCACCGAGTACTACACCGCCACCGAGTTCTCGCCGGTGCGTCATATCGCGGCGGCCTCCACCACCGGCGACGGCACCAATGTCATCGCCGGCCTGGGCGTGTCCATGAAGGCGACCGCCGCGCCGGTGCTGGCCGTATGCGCCTCCATCTGGGGCGCCTATGAACTGGCCGGCCTGTACGGCATCGCCATCGCCGCGACCTCCATGCTGTCCATGACCGGCATCATCGTGGCGCTGGACGCCTACGGACCCATCACCGACAACGCCGGCGGCATCGCCGAGATGGCCGAACTGGACGAGTCCATCCGCAACATCACCGATCCGCTGGACGCGGTGGGCAACACCACCAAGGCGGTGACCAAGGGCTATGCCATCGGCTCGGCCGGACTGGCCGCGCTGGTGCTGTTCGCCGACTACACCCACGGGCTGGAGGCGGTGGGCAAGTCGTTCGCCTTCGACCTGTCGGATCACATGGTGATCATCGGCCTGTTCATCGGCGGCCTGATCCCGTATCTCTTCGGCGCCATGGCCATGGAGGCGGTGGGCCGCGCGGCCGGCGGCATCGTCAACGAGGTGCGGCGTCAGTTCAAGGAAAAGCCCGGCATCATGGACCACAGCGAGAAACCGGACTACGGCCGCGCCGTGGACATGCTGACCAAGTCCGCCATCAAGGAGATGGTGCTGCCCTCGCTGCTGCCGGTGCTGGTGCCCATCATCGTCGGCCTGGTGCTGGGGCCGAAGGCCCTGGGCGGGGTGCTGCTCGGCACCATCATCACCGGCCTGTTCGTGGCTATTTCCATGACCACCGGCGGCGGCGCCTGGGACAACGCCAAGAAATACATCGAGGACGGCAATTACGGCGGCAAGGGCTCGGACGCCCACAAGGCGGCCGTGACCGGCGACACCGTGGGCGACCCCTACAAGGACACCGCGGGCCCGGCCATCAATCCGCTGATCAAGATCATCAACATCGTGGCGCTGCTGATCGTGCCGTTGCTGTAAATATAAAGATCTGCCACGGAATACACGGAAAGCACGGAATTCAATAATTCAATGGAAACTCCGTGACTTCCGTGTATTCCGTGGCGATCTTTAGTCTTTTGATTCAGGGCCGGTATAATACCGGCCCTTTCCGTTTATCTGGGAGCCTGTCATGAACCTCGATCGCGTCGACTCCGGCCGTGATGTGCCGAACGATATCCATGTCATTATCGAGATCCCGGCCCACAGCGATCCGGTCAAGTACGAGGTGGACAAGGATACCGGGGCCATGTACGTGGACCGGTTCATGAACACGGCCATGCACTATCCCTGCAATTACGGTTACGTGCCCCACACCCTGTCCGACGACGGCGACCCGGTGGACGTGCTGGTGCTGACCCCGGTGCCGCTGATCACCGGCTCGGTGGTGCGCTGCCGCCCGATCGGGGTGCTGAAGATGACGGATGAATCCGGCGACGACGCCAAGGTGCTGGCCGTGCCGGTGGACAAGCTGTGCAAGCAGTACCGCAAGGTGGAGACCTTCCGTGACGTCCCCGACATGATCCTGGAGCAGATCGCTCACTTCTTCGAACACTACAAGGATCTGGACGAGGGCAAGTGGGTGCGCGTCGAGGGCTGGGGCGGCATCGACGAGGCCAAGGCGGAGATAATGAACAGCGTGAAGATGTACAACGAGGCGCCGGAGAAGCCGAAGTTCTGATTACTTCAAGAGCGCCACGGAATACACGGAAAGCACGGAAATAATTATTGCTGTCAGTTATTGCAGGTCGGGTTAGCACAGCGTAACCCGACAGGGCGACGGGAAACGTCGGGTTACGCCCTGCGGGCTAACCCGACCTACACATAACACATTGTCCGTGCTTTCCGTGTATTCCGTGGCGCTCTTGATCCTGGCGCTTATCACTACCCCGGCGTGTTCTGCTCCACCCAGCGGGCGCTGCCGTCGGCGAGGGTCTCGCGCTTCCAGAACGGCGCCTTCGATTTGAGTTCCTCCATCAGCCAGCGGCAGGCCTCGAAGGCCTCGCGGCGATGGGACGACCAGACCGCGACCAGTACGATGGGGTCCTGCGGGGCCAGTTCGCCGACCCGGTGCAGGATCAGGGTATCCAGCAGCCCCCAGCGCTCGCCGGCCTCGGCGCTGATCCTCTCCAGATAGCCCTCGGTCATGCCGGGATAATGCTCCAGCGTCATGGCCCGGACGTCATCGTCCTGATTGAAATCGCGCATACTGCCCACGAACACCGCTGTGGCGCCGATGCGGCCATGCGGCGCCTGCGGCCGGGCCTCGTAGTCGGCCAGCCGCTGCCAGGGGTTGAAGGGGGTCGTCAGCACCTCGACCGGCATTTCAGCCTCCGGTCACCGGGGGGAAGAAGGCCACCTCGTCACCGTCGCTGACCGGGGCGGAGAAGTCGACATATTCCATGTTCACCGCCGCCAGCACATTGGCCGGCTGCTCGCGACCGTCGGTGGCCGCCAGCCAGACATCCTCCACCGAACCGCCCTCGGGCAGCTCGACCCGGGTCTCGGCGCGGTTCATCAGTTCGCGCAGGCTGGCGAAGAATTTGACATTGATCCACATGGTCGATTTGCGTTCAACGGCTGTAATCTGGTCGAATAGCCACGGAAAACACGGAAAATGCTTGATCAAACTCTGGTCGTTACCCACCGTCATTCCCGCGAAGGCGGGAATCCATGGACCACGGCGGCGTCTGGATTCCCGCCTTCGCGGGAATGACGGAAAGGTCTTGTCCGTGCTTTCCGTGGCTATTCTTTAAGTTTAACACGCCATCACAAGCAAAGGCCCTGCTTCCCATGTCGGAATTCACGCATTTCAACGCCGCCGGCGAGGCCCACATGGTCGACGTCGGCGACAAGGACAGCACCCGCCGCGTGGCCGTGGCCGAGGGGCGGATCGAGATGCAGCCCGAGACCCTGGCCATGATCCGCGCCGGCGACCACAAGAAGGGCGATGTCCTGGGCATCGCCCGGGTGGCCGGGATCATGGCCGCCAAGAAGACCTCCGACCTGGTGCCCCTGTGTCACCCGCTGGCCCTGACCCGGGTGGAACTGGGCTTCGAGACCACGGACAACCCGGCAGCGGTGCACTGCAGCGCCACGGTGGAGACCCGCGGTCCGACCGGGGTGGAGATGGAGGCCCTGACCGCCGTGCAGGTCGCGCTGCTGACCATCTACGACATGTGCAAGGCCGTCGATCGCGGCATGCGCATGGAAGGGATACGGCTGCGCGAGAAGCGCGGCGGCAAGTCGGGCGACTGGACGGCAGACTAACCCCGCCCGGAGCGACGCAGCGGGGCAGGACGACGACGAACTCACCGCCGCGGCAGGGTCGGCGCAGTCGGCGGCGGCACCGGGGCGGCAGTGGCCAGCTGCGCCAGGGACTGCAAACGGTCGCGGAAGGCTTCGCACTCCGACGCCGGCGGCAACGCGTCCCGCTCCAGCCACCGCCGCAGCTGCTGTTCCAGAACCCCTGCCGCCTGTCCCAGTTCCGGATGACCGAAGGTGGACGCACCGCCGGCCAGGTTGTGCAGTTCGCGCTGCAGCTGCTCGGCCAGGCCCTGCTCCCAGCCGTCCCGGCACAGCCGCTGCCCGTGCGCGTTCAGTTCGGCCAGGCGCTCCGGCAGGGCCAGCTGGTAGCGTTCGTGCAGCGCCTGCAGCTGCGCCTGCACTGTCTCGGTGTCATCGGTTGATACCATCGATGGTCACTGCCTCCCGCGCAGCCCCGCGGCGGCCGCTCACTGCCGGGCACAATAGCATGAACCCCGGCGGTTGAATCCGTCTGCAGCCGCCATTGCCGGCTCCGGGCCCGCCTATACCGCACAATCCATGGGTTGTGTTCCTTGCCAGGCTTGGGTAAAAGGAGGCCGACCCAATCACCTGATATAATCCGGATCCATGAGCGACGATACCCATCCCATCCAGGCCCTGGACACGGGCCAGTCCCAGGCCGAACTGGAACAGCTGCTGGCCGATCACCGCCAGCACCTCAAGGCCCTGCCCGAGACCGCCCCGGCTGCCGACCGCGCCCGGGTCCGGCTCGATATCGCCGAGGCCCTGCTCGGCCTGGGCCGCAATGCCGAGGCCTGGGACGAGGCTCGCGCGGTCTTCGATACCTTCATCGACAACGAACTCTGGCAGGAGGCGGTCGAGGCCTGCGACATCCTCTATCGCTGCGACCAGCCGGAGTCCATCCTCGCCCTGGGCAACGGCACCTGGCTGGCAGTGACCTACCCGATCGCGCCCGCCACCAGCGTGGCCATGCTGCACCACATCGTCGACGAGACGCCGGAGCGCTCCGACGGCGGCGCCGTGGCCGCGGCGGCGGCACACTACCTCGCCGACCTGCGCACCGAAGGCAGGGAGCACGAGAGCCTGACCTTCCTGACGGCACAGATCCTGGGCCGGGTGGCCGAGCGCCATCGCGACATCAAGGACCCGGAGATGATCAACGTCTGGATGGAGGCGCTGCAACTCAACGATCCGGGCGAGTTCCTGCCGCGCCTGGGCAAGGTGCTGGAGGTGATCGTCAACGACAACTGGTGGTATGACCGCGACGCCCTGCGGGCGCGGCTGCCGGTCAACTGACCCCGTTGCGGTCAGTTGACCGCAACGGGGTCATTGCGATGCCCGGCCCGGAAGGGTGGGGTATACATAATGAAAACCCGCAGGGGTTCTATGGCCGCGCAAGCGGCGTGGCAATCTCATCCAGTTTCAAGGCACATTGAATGGCTGCCGTACCATGGCGCCACTCCCGACAACAATTCATCAGGAACACCCATGCCTTTCAAACACACCCGGCTCACCGCCCTGCTCTGCTCCGCACTGGCCTGCTCGCCGGCCCTTGCCGATACCCTGATCATGCACAACGGCGACCGCCTGACCGGCACGGTGGTCACCAAACAGGCCGACACCCTGACCCTGAAGACTCCCTATGCCGGCACGCTCGAGATCCAGTGGTCCCAGATCAGGCAGGTGATCAGCGACCAGCCGGTGCAGATCATCCTCGAGGACGAAACCCGCCTGACCGGCACCCTGCTGCCGGCCGGGGACGGGACGCTGCGGATCAAGGCCGGCGAGATCCTGGAGACCGCCCCCATCGAACTGTCGGCAGTGCGTTACATCAACCCGCCGGTGGAGGTCAACGGCGGGGTGCGGGTCAAGGGCAACATCAATGCCGGCGCCAATATCAGCAGCGGCAACACCGACACCGAGCAGTATCATCTCGATGCCGAGGTGGTGGCGCGCACCCTCACCAATCGTTTCACTGTCGGGGCGACCTTCAACCGTTCCACCGACGACGGCACCGAGACCGCCTCCAACGCCACCGGCTACGGCAAGTATGATCATTTCCTCACCGAGAAGTGGTATACCTACGCCAACGCCCTGTTCACCCGCGACGAGTTCAAGGACCTGAAGCTGCGCACCACCCTCGGTCTGGGCTCGGGCTATCAGTTCTACGAATCGGAACCGCTGAACCTGTCACTGGAAGGCGGTCTGACCTATGTCAACGAGGATTTCTACGACAAGGAAGACGAGAGCTACCCGGCCGGACGCTGGGCGTTGAACTACGACCGCCTGCTGTTCGGCAGCCGGCTGCGCTTCTTCCACTATCATGAAGGTCTGCTGGGGCTGGAGGACATCAACGACATCCTGATCCTGAGCCGGACCGGTCTGCGGGTGCCGTTGGGCCAGGGCCTGACCGCCACCACCCAGATCGACGTGGACTGGGACAACACCCCGGCCGACGGCAACGACAGCACGGATATGCGCTATCTGCTCAACCTGGGCTATGCGTGGTAACGGCTTGGGCGGGCGGTGTTGGCCGGGGGAGGGCTTCCGGGCTTAGCGTGCAAACTGCGCACATGCGCCCGGAAGCCCTCCCCCGGCCGACAGCGGTTCCGGAGACAGCGGACATTGCCGGGGATACTCTGCTCAAGGACGCCTGAGTGTCACCCCGCCTGCTGCAGCCCGTCGAGCATGTGGCTGACGGCACGGTCGAACAACGGCACGGCGTCGATCGGTCGGGCGCTGCCACGGCGGAATTCGGCGGCCAGCCCCTGCAGGGTCATGTCGGCCTCCTTGAGTCCCTTGCGGTTGGTAAACAGATAGCTGCCGGTCACCGGGCTGATCCAGGTCAGCTTGGCGCGCACCGTTTCACCGGATTCCCTGACGAATTCCACCCAGCCGCCCTGCTGCAGAGAGCGGGCCATCTCGGTGAACTCGTCCTCCATGACCTCGTGCTCGTCCCCGGACTCGTCGAGGATGATCTCCTCGACATCCAGTTCACCCAGCCCCTGCTCGTCCAGCAGCCGGTGCAGGGTCGCGTGGGCAGCCGCGTGGGCCTCGGCATCCATGGCGTCAGCCAGTTCGTCCACCTGTTCATCGACGTCGTCGATATCCTCCGCCAGCGGATCGGCGGCAAGCGGGTCGGCCGTGGACAACGCCTGTTCCCCGGCTTCGGCACCGGCATCGGCCCGTGCCTGCTGAACCACCTGCGCATGCAGATCGCCCAGCTGGGAGAGGAAGGCCTGATAGCTGTCATCGCTCATCGCCACCAGTTCCATACCCTCGCGCAGGCTCTCCAGCAGCCCGGGCAGCATACGCACCAGACGGTCGCGCTCGCTGGCAAGCTTGGGCCGTATGCTCCACAGCAGGTTGTCGGTCACCGTCAGCGCACGCTTCCACTCCAGGCTGCCGTCGCCTTCCCTGACCAGCATGACCAGCAGATAATTCTTCCAGTAATTGACCATGAAGCTGCGGATGAAGGCGGGCAGGCTCAGGTTGCGGGTGCGGTGCGCGATCTCCTCTTCCACGTACTGCTTGGCATAATGCAGCTGCTCCTTGCTGCGCAGCAGGCCGGTCGAGGCGGCCTCCTGCTCGCTCGCCCGTTCGGCCTCCTCGGCCATGAAGGCCTCCAACTCCTCCAGCAGTTCCTCGAACAGCGCGACATCATCATCGAACTCCGTCTGCACCCGCTGCACAATGGATTCGACCGTCTGGTAAAGGGTGCTGTCACGATCATCCGGATTCCAGCCCGCGGCGGCCTCGGCCAGCGCATTGAGCAGGCGCCTGGCCGGATGACTCTTGCGATTGAAGAAGGCCTGATCCTGCATGGCGATCTTGAGCATGGGGATCTGCAGTCGACCGATCAACGCCTTCATGGGATCGGGGATATCGCGGTCATCCAGGATGTAGTCGAACAGCATGGACACCACGTCGATGATCAGTGCGTCCAGCCCGCCCACGCCCTCAGCCAGCGCTGCGGCCTTGACGTCATGAATCACATTGACGCTGCCGCCGCCCAGGGCCCGGGCATCGAGGCCGGCATAGCCGCCCGTACCCTGCTGCAGCAGGGTCAGCCCCTGCAGAAAGCCGGCCGGAACCGTGCCACCGATCCCGAAGCCGCCACCTACACCACCTACACCACCTACACCACCTACACCACCTGCACCACCGACGCCGCCAGGCGCCCCGTAGCCGCCCGCCGGCGCCAGCTGCTGCAGCGCGGCGAACAGGTCGGGACCCTGATCCTGCTCATCCTCCCCGGCCGGCGCCTGCGAGTCAGCGCCGGCAGCCGTGCCGCCCGCCGTCGCAGTGCGTGATTTCGAAGGCACCCGGGAGCGCAGGTCGGGAAGCACGTCCTGGCTGACCAGGAAGCGGTTGAGCGTCTTGTACAGCGGCAGGACATCCTCGCTGACCACATAGCGGTCGTAGAGCTTGAGGATGATCAGCTTGACCTTGAGGCCGGACTCGACCGGGCTGCAGGCCTGCAGAAAGGCGTTGCACAGCACCCGCGGCCCGACCGGGTTGGCGTGGCCCTCCAGCGCTTCGTCGGCCAGAAGATAGCCTATGCGCCGATCCAGCATCCCCAACTCCTGGGTGCAGCCGGTTTCGATCTTCTGGACCATGTTGGTGACGGCGAGGTTCTCCTCCATTTCGTCGTCGCCCACCAGGTCGAGTTCCAACTCATCCCCCTCCCGGCCGGCGGCGCTGCCGGCGGGCGCCGGGGCAACGGCGGTATTGAAGCCGTCGATCAGGGTGGACTGGAAAATCCGCTCCATGTCACTACGCTTGATCCGGACTTCCCGCATGGCATCGAAATACTGGCTCTGGACCGCATTGTTCTCGGCCTTTTCGGCCAACTCGAACAGGGCGTCGTCGACCTTGTCCAGCATTCTGCCAACGGCAGCACACAGATGCTGCTTCGCCTGTTCGCGGCAGGCGCGCAGCAGTTCGTTCGCTCTGCGCTGATCCAATCCCCTGCGGCTGCGTTCGTACTCATTCATATGAACGACTCTCATGGCGTGCCTCGTCGATGCGATCCGGTTGAATTAGTTCTCCTGCGTGAGTTGTTTCGGCCGCCTCATGCAAAGGCTCAGTCCCGATGCTGAAAAATGTGATCGCTGGCGCAAAATCCGGCCGACCGGCCCGGGTTGGCTCAACTCCGCAGCCACGGGGCCGACAATCCCGGTAACAGGAGATGCTGTCAGCCATTCGACGGGGTAGCCATGCAGAATATCGAATCCCACGCCACCCATGATCTTGCCCCGGACCTGATCACGGAGATCGTCGACGACGTCAGCTATCTGGTCTCTCCGCCCGATGTCTGCGTGAAGGTCTTCGACCTGATCGAATCCAACGACGCCTCGGCCCGCGACATCGGCGACGCGATCAGCCACGACCCCAGCCTGACCGCCCGGCTGCTGCGGCTGGTCAACAGCTCCTTCTTCAATTTCCCGCGCCGCATCGACACCGTCAGTCGGGCCGTGACCGTGCTCGGGGTGCGCGAGCTGTACAGCCTGGTGATCGCGGTCTCGGCCATCCGCTCCTTCTCCAACCTGCCGGTGAAGCTGGTCAACATCGACACCTTCTGGCGGCACTCGCTCTACACCGGCCTGATCTCACGCAACCTGGGCCGCGAGTGCCGGATCCTGCACCCGGAACGGCTGTTCGTGGCCGGCCTGCTGCACGATATCGGCAGCCTGGCCCTGTATACCCGCCAGCCCGAACTGATGCGCGACCTGCTGCTGGTCAGCGACGGCGACGAGGCCATCCTGCACCAGGCCGAACTGGCCGAGTTGGGCTTCACCCACGCCGAGGTGGGCGCGGCCCTGGCCGAGCGCTGGAACCTGCCCGAGGCCCTGTGCGAGGCCATCCGCTATCACCATCTCCCCGCCTACGCCGCCGAGGCCCGGATCGAGGCGGCCATCGTCCACCTGGGCGAGACCCTGGCCAACCGTTCCGAGATCGGCGCCTTTGCCGAGACGGCGGCGCCGGAGACCCCGGTCGACCCGGTGGTGTGGGACATCCTGGAACTCAGGGCTGAAGATTTCGATGCCGCGGCCGTTATCGGAGAGGCGGGGAATCAGTTCACCGATACCGCCGGGCTGCTGCTGGCCCGGGCCTGAACGCCGGCCGGGCCGTCGAAGCGGCTGGCGACACTGCGGACAAGCCCCTAGAATTCAGTCAGATGGTTACCATCAACACCAATTACCGGCCCGACGACCTGGGCACCCGGGCACTGGAGCGGGAGAACACCGGCCCGAAGGAGACCCGGGCCGTCAGCGCCACCGCGCCCAAGCCGGCCATCGCCGGCACCGAGTCGCGGCCGCAGCCCGAACCCCCGCCGCCGACCCTGCAGCGACAGGGGCGGGAACGGCGCAAGGGCCACGACCGGCGCCAGCGTGATATCCCCGTCCTGCTCGACACCCGCAGCAACCGCGAGCGCCGCCGCAATCCCGAAACTGCCGACGCGGACGAGCCGCCCAAACGCGGCATTGATGTCTTTACCTGACCGGGGCAGCGGCAATAACGCAGGGTTTTCGAAAAATTCTGTATTGCCTGCATCACTTCTGCCGTCGCAGATCAAGGTAGCGAAGAGATTTTATAGTCGTTTTCTTTGCGTCTCTGCGCCTCTGCGCCCTCTGCGTTACCCGTCGCCGCAGCGAAAATGATGATCACCCCCCGGCACCGCGGCGCTCGACCACCTTGTTGCCGATGTACTGCTCGATGAAGGCCAGGGCCTGGTGATTCAGACCGGCGAATTCCACGCCGTGGTGATAGACCCGCTTGCCGGCATTGCTGCTCATCTCCTCGCGCACATAGCGCACCTCGCAGGGCAGCACCAGGCGCCGGCCGCCGTCACCGCTCATGCTCGGAATCTCGATCGAGAAGCGCTCCCCGACTTCGCCCAGACGCGTACCGGCCACCAGCCGGGCGCCGGTCATGCTGATGTCGGCCAGCGCCACCGACAGCTTCTGCCCCTGCTCCTCCATCACCAGCATCATCGCCATGTCGTTGACCGGGATGCGCGAGGCGCGCCGGCCCTGCACGCTGTGCACGCCCTCGGGGAAGGCGATATGCAGGTAGGGATAGGGATCGGTACAGGTACGCAGGATACGGGACTGGAACTGGTACAGGCTGTCGCCGGCCTCGAAGCGGATCAGAACCGGCTCGTCCGCCGCCAGCGCCAGGCAGGTGCCGTCCTGCTCGGGCCAGCTGAGCATGACCGAGTGCGGTTCCCGATAGCCGAGCAGGGTCACGGGACGGCTGCAGTCGTCGTTCTCCGCCTCCAGCTGCAGGCGGCTCCCGACCACCAGATTGAAGGGATGGCTTGCCATCATCATGGAAAATTTCCTCCGAAATCCTTCCATGTTAACGGCACATTTCAGTCAAACTGCAGGTCGACCTCGAAGCCCTCGGCGGTTTCGGCGACCCGGATGGCGGCCAGCGCCGGCAGCCGGGTGGCGACATAGGCGCACCAGAGGGAGGCGACCGCCGAGTCACCCGCCTCGCGGGTGAGCTGGTTGAGCAGCTGCTCGATGGCGAAGTGCGCCTTCTGTTCAGTGGTGGGCGTATCGATACGGCCCTGCGGCAGTTCCACGCCCCGCGCCAACTCCAGGTCCAGGGCCTCGAGCCGGTGACGCACCTGGCCGGGCAGACTGCTGCCGCGGTCGAACTCGATACGCCTGCTGTCGTTGATATACACCACCATATTCGTGCTCATGCCGTGCGGATCTCCCCGGTTCGCCAGCCGCCATGGTAACGCAGCCCCGCACACCCAATCCCGCACGGATCAGGCGGGAGTGGAGTTGGCAGCGCTCCAGAAGGGCATACCGCGATCGAGGAATTCGGCATAGGGCAGGTAATGACTGCCGTCGCAGGAGAAGGTCAGCGCCACCAGGCCGTTGAAGATGTTGAGCGAGCCGGAACGCAGGTAGATGGTCTCGTCGGCGAAACGCAGTTCGCGAAAGCCGTCCAGGATCTCGCCTATGCGCACGGCCGGGATCACCGCCTTGTCCGGATAGGGCGTACGGCCGAAGGCCATGCAGACGTCCGGATCGATGAGTGCATCCAGATCCAGCAGGCGGTAACGGTAGGGGTCGTCGACGAACCAGACCGTGGCGCGATTGCTGGAAAAATGCAGGATACAGTGGAACACCCCGTGATCGATGATCAACTCCTCCATGATGGCAAGCACGTCGCGGATGCGACGGTCCAGCTCGGTCTCGGTACGGGTCTGCAGAAAGACGTTGCGGCGGATGGCCGGGTCGCCCTTGATCTGGCGCCAGTGGTGCGGCTCGTCGTAGAGCTCGCGCGTCAGCGGCAGGTCGCGCAGGTCGAAGTCCGCGCCGAGAAACCCCACGATCGCATCGTCCTTGCGGATCACCTGAACCGCGGTGATCGAGGGCCGGTGGGCGCGCAGACTCATGTAGGAGTCCGACAGCAGCATGCCCTGGATCGGCAGCACCCGGTTCATGTAGGGCCGATCCGAACGGTCACGGCCGAAGTGCTCGGGCAGCAGCCCCTGGTGGGTGGCGTTGTCGCAGATCTGGCGACCGTACTTGTCGGTCACGTACAGGAACTGGCAGTACGGCAATTCGTGCAGGCCCGAACTCAGGGCCTGATTCAGCCATTCGCGTTCCGGCCAGACCTGCGCGCAGCGCTCGGCCAGCCGCTGCAGCGGGATGGTGATCATGCCTTCCAGCGCCTGGCGCTGGCGGGTGATGCTGGCCTGCAGGCCGTCGCCGGCCGTGATCGATTCAAGCGTAGCGTCGTTCATATCAAATCGTATGCTGGGTAACGGGTGCATGATAGCCAATCGTGACGACAGAACCCAGCCGGCAGCGGGCATATGTCCCCACCGCGGAAAATCCCTTAGAATACAGGAAGACAATCAACCCACCGCCAGGCGGGAGACAGCAAGTGAAACTGAGCGCGCAGGAATTCCGGGATTGGGAGCACAAGAGCATCACTCTGCTCGGCATGTCGGGAGTGGGCAAGACCCGCCTGTCGAACATCCTGCGCCAGCGCAACTGGTTTCACTTCTCCGGCGATTACCGCATCGGCACCCGTTACCTGGACGAGTCCATCCTGGACAACATCAAGCTGCAGGCCATGCAGATCCCGTTCCTGCGCGATCTGCTGCGCTCGGACTCGATCCAGGTGATCAACAACATCACGGTGGACAACCTGCAGCCGGTCTCCAGCTTTCTCGGCAAGCTCGGCAATCCCAGCCTGGGCGGGCTTGGCCTGAAGGAGTTCAAGCGCCGCCAGGCCCTGCACCACTGCGCCGAGATCGCGGCCATGCGCGATGTGCCCGAGTTCATTCTCAAGGCGCGGCAGATCTACGGCTACCAGCACTTCATCAATGATGCCGGCGGCAGCGTATGTGAACTGGACGACCCGCCGACGCTGCAGGCCCTGGCCGAACACACACTGATCCTCTACATCCAGGCCACCGAGAAGGATGAGAAGGAACTGATCCGCCGCGCCGAGTCCTCGCCCAAGCCGCTGTACTACCGCGAGGCATTCCTGGACGAACAGCTGGAAATCTACATGCAGGAAAACGACCTGCCCTATGTCGCCCTGATCGATCCCGACGATTTCGTGCGCTGGATCTTCCCGCGGCTGTTCTATTCCCGCATCCCGCGCTACGAGGCGATTGCCGGGGAACACGGCTACACCATTACCACGGACGAACTGCACCAGGCCCGCGACGAGACCGATTTCCTGGACCTGATCTGCAGCGTCCTGGACCGACACTAAGGAAACGCGCATGCCACTGGTTGCCAATTCCGAACTGCCCGCCTTCGACCGCCTGCGCGGCGAGGGCGAGACCATCATCTCCAACGATGAGGCCATTCGTCAGGATATCCGCGAACTGCACATCGGTCTGTTGAACATGATGCCGGACGCCGCGCTGGCCGCCACCGAACGCCAGTTCTTCCGGCTGATCGGTGAAAGCAACCAGATCGCCCAGTTCTATATCCATCCCTTCACGCTCAAGGAGCTCAAGCGCGGCCCCGAGGGCCAGGCGCACGTTGATCGCTATTACGAGTCCTTCGACCAGATCAAGGCGGAAGGCCTGGACGCACTGATCATCACCGGCGCCAACGTGATCGGCCCGGAGTTGTCGGAGCAGCCGTTCTGGGACCCTCTGATCGAGGTCATCGACTGGGCCTACGAGAACGTAACCTCCACGGTCTGCTCCTGTCTGGCCACCCATGCGGTGATGGAGTTCCGCTACGGACGCAAGCGCCGGCCGCTGGGCTTCAAGCGCTGGGGGGTATACCCGCATCGGGTCATGCAGCGCCGCCACCCGCTGGTCAGCGGCATGAACACCCGCTTCGACGTCCCGCACTCACGTTTCAACCAGATCGACCGCGAGGATTTCGAGGCCGCCGGCCTGCACATCCTGGTGGAGAGCGAGGAGGCCGACGTGCACCTGGCTGTCAGCGAGGACGGCTTTCGGCTGATCTTCTTCCAGGGACATCCTGAGTACGACGCCATCAGCCTGCTCAAGGAATACAAGCGCGAGATCATGCGCTTTGCCAGCGGCGAGCGCGAGGACTACCCGCCGTTTCCGGACAACTACTTCAGCATCACCATCCAGGCCATCCTGGACGAGCACCAGGAGCGGCTGACCCGGGCGCTGGCGCGGAACAAACCTCTGCCGGAACTGCCCGAGGCCCTGATCATGCCCTGGCTGGACAACACCTGGCACGACAGCGCCGAGGCAGTCATCAATAACTGGATCGGGAAGGTCTACCAGACCACCAACATCGATCGCCGCTATCCGTTCAAGGCCAGCGTGGACCCGCAGAATCCGCTGGGCATCAGGACCTTCGAGGAGCGTACCCCGGTCCCGGGGTTCTAGGACCGGTCAACAACAAGTCTCGGCGGCAACGCGGATGCAGTTGCGCCCTGCCGCCTTGGCCGCGTACAGGGCCTCGTCGGCACGGCGCACGGTTTCGGCCAGCGGCACCCGGGTGTCCAGCCGCGCCAGGCCGCAGGAGACCGTCACCCGGATGTCACCTGCCTCGAAACCGATCTCGCGCCCGGCGATCTCGCGGCGCAGCCGCTCCAGGATCTCCTCGGCCTGCGCCAGGTCGGTATTCGGCAGTGAGATCAGGAATTCCTCGCCACCGTAACGGCAGATGGTGTCATAGGGCCGCAACTGCTCGCGCAGCAGGCCGGACAGGGTCTTGATGACCTGGTCGCCGACCATGTGGCCATAGCTGTCGTTGATGGATTTGAAATGATCGATGTCCACCAGGCTGAGGCAGCAGGTCTCCTGCTCCCGGCTGACCCGGGCGAATTCCTGGTTGAGCAGCAGTTCGCAGGCCTGGCGATTGAGTGTACCGGTCAGGGCATCGAAGGAGTAGCGCAGGACCTGCAGTTCCTCGCGCAGGCCGACCAGACGTTCGCACAGGCCCTTCTGCAGATCCATGAAGTGGGCGTACTCGTCCTCGCGGATGGCGCGACCTTCCTGCGCCTTGCCCGCCAGCAGCCGTCCCTGGTCGTGCATCCTGCGGTGCAGTGACTCGATGGCGGTGAAATGGGGATGCTCGCGGATGACGCCGGCGGCCTCGTGATAGTACCAGAGGCCGAACTTGCAGCGCTGGTGCGCGGCCGGATCCAGGATGTCATCGGTGAAGGCCGGCCGGCCGGTGATCAGGCCGCTGTGCAGCCGCCGCAGCCATAATTGATGATTCCGGTCGGCCCGTTCCAGCGTGTTGATCACACGCTGGGTCTCATCCTCGTCCAGAATCAGGGCCAGCGAACGGTCCATAGCCATCCTGTTGCATTGTTAGCCGGGCAGCGGCATAGAATGCAACGATAAACCCGCACTGCCCGGGCTGCAAACCTGATGCGCCTGCGGCAATCCGCCTGGAGATACAGTCAATGCGATTTCACCAGCTCAGGATAGGAGACCGGTTCCGGTTTGAGGGAGAGCTCTATACCAAGCACAATGCCCTGCTGGCCGTGCATGCCACCAGCGGCCGGCAGCAGCTGATCAAACGCTCGGCCGCAGTCGAGCCCTGCCCTCCCGAAACTGCCGGCACGCCTGCCCGCCGCGAAGTTCCGGCCGCCGCCGTGCTGGCAGCCTTCGACGCCTTCTACGCTCAGTGCCGGCAACTGCTGGCCGAATGCGGCAACGACGTACAACTGGACGCACGGCTGGAACAGGCCCGCCGGGCCTTCCTGGACCGGCTGCAGAACAACTCTTCGTAGGCCGGAACAAACGCAGCGTTCCCGTCCCCCGGTTAAGCCAGCGGCGGATGTGCACTCCGGTTCCGGTGTCGATTGAACCAGCGCCGTGCCTGCGGCCGGCCCCCTCTTGCGGGCTTAGCGTGCAAACGGCGCACATGCGCCCACAAGAGGGGGCCGGCCGCAGGCACTCGTTTGGCGGGTTGAGTATCGTAGGATGGGTGAAGCCGGGCGAAACCCATCTTTTTTTCGGGAGCGGACCGATGGGTTGCGGCGCGCAACGCCTTCACCCATCCTACGTCACGGCACATCTGACTTCCTCATCCGTCAGGGGCCGCCATTGGCCGGGTTCCAGCGCGGCGTCCAGTTCCAGCGGTCCGATGGCCTCCCGATGCAGCGCCACCACCCGGTTGCCCGCCGCAGCGCACATGCGTTTAACCTGGTGATAGCGCCCCTCGGTCAGCGTCAGCAGGATGGTGGTGGCATCCAGGATCTCGAGCCGGGCCGGCCGCGTCGGCTCACTCTCGCCTCGCAGTATCACGCCCGTTCGCAGCGCCGCTGTCTGGGCCTCGGTCAGGGGCTCGGCCAGGGTGACCCGATAACGCTTGGGGCAGTGGCGCCGCGGCGAGGTCAGCCGGTGTGACCAGTCGCCGTCATCCGTAATCAGGACCATTCCGGATGCTGAGAGGTCCAACCGCCCGGCCGCGTGCAGCCCTGCGCGCGGCTCCACCCCGAGCAGGTCCAGCACGGTCGGATGACGGTCGTGCCGGGTGACACTGACCCAGCCCACCGGTTTGTACAGCATGAAATAGCGCAGGCCGCGCACACGCACCGGCGCGCCGTCCAGACACACCTCCGACGCCCCCATAACCGCCGCGGCCGGGTCCCGCACCTCGGCTCCCGCCAGCGTCACCCGGCCACGGCGGATCGCCTGCCGTGCACGCGAACGGGTCAGGGCGGTGTTCTGGCTGAGAAAGCGGTCCAGGCGCATGGCGCTATTGTACGCCGCACTGCGCCCGCCCGCCTCAGGCACACAGAAAAGCCCCGCCACAAGGCGGGGCTCAGGCATCCCTGCATGAAGGAGGATAAGGGGGAAGTAACCTCCGTCCGGTCTAGAACACGAACTGGCCCTGCAGGTAGATCTCGTCCTGATCGTTGCCGTTCACACCCTCGACATTCTCGCCCATGCGGTAGGTGAACTGGAATTTCAGGTCGTGCTTGTGCACGAACCAGTTGGCACCGACCGAGGCCCGGGTCCATTCGTCGGCGTAGTTGTCGGCATCCTGGGACTCGTAGCCGGCCACCAGTTCCAGCTTGCCCGGCATGATCATGTAGCCGCCTTCCAGCGCCCAGTTCTCCAGGTCGGTGCTGCCGTTGCGGAAAATGCCGCCGGTGTAGCCGCCGGCAACGGTGTCGGCGTCGAACAGGTTGTACTGGGCATCGACGGAAAACCCGGCCGCGCGCAAGGCGCCGCTGATCTCAAAACCGGTCACGCTGTCCACATCGGGCTTGCCTGCCTGGTTGGTATTGTTGTCGTTGTCATTCTCCCACTGGAAGGCCGCCATGCCGATGGTGGCCTTCGTCTCGCCCTTGAAGTCACCCTGGGAGAACTTGAGGATGCCGAAGGGATGGAAATCGACGCGGGCGCCGTAGACCCAGCCTTCGTTGAAATCACTGTTGCTGTTGATCGGGGTGTCGAAATCCAGCTTGTCCTCGTCGGGATCGATGGAGGAGGAAGCGAAGGAGGCGCCCCAGGTGATCACGTCGCCGCTCTTGCCGGCCAGGTGGATGCCTGCGGTGCGGTCCGGACTGCCGTAGTTGTGGTCACCGACGAAGGTGCGCTCGACCAGCTGCTGTTTCTTGGACGAGGTCAGGTTCTCGCGCGAGAAGGGGAATTTGGCATTGCCCAGGGTCAGCTTCATGTTGTCCATGCCGGTGTACTGCATGTAGGCATCCTTGACCGCGATCTCGTTATCGCCCGAGGCCTTGCCCATGTCCCACTGGAACTTGCCCTTCCAGTCGGGATGCACGCTGCCCTCGATGTAGGGGCGGAAGCGACGGAAGATGACTTCGTCCTCGCTGCTGCCGTTGTCCGGATCGATCGAGTTGTACTGCAGCTGGATGCGGCCGCCGAGCTTCACATAGGTGTCGCCCTCCTGGTAGACGGTGACGCCGGCGGTGGCCGTGGTGGCGAGCAGGGTGCCGCCGATCAATGCGGTCATTGCCGCGGTAATCTTCTGCATGCGCATGTCTTTCCCCGTATTTCTGGTGAATGGAAGAATCGGAATACGGGGCGCAGTGTAGGGAGGGGGTATGACGCCTGGATTACCGGTTGATGACATTTGGATTACGAAACAACAGGGTTGTTGTCTGCCCACGACGCAGGGGCTAAAGCGCCACGAAATCCACGAAACCCACCAGAATAATATTGATTGACCAGACCGGAACCGGAGGCGGGCCAGCGCCGGGCGGGCAGGGCTTTCGGGCTTAGCGTGCTGCGCACATGCGCCCGAAAGCCCTGCCCGCCCGGCACTGGATTCAGGTCCGGCGTCAGACCTTGGTGGATCGCAGGTAGGAGTCGACACCCGCGGCCACGCTGATCTCTCCGGCCTTGACCCGGGGCAGGTATTCGCGCATCCAGGGCCCGACATGCATCCGCGCCTGTTCCAGTTCCAGCCGGATCAGCCGGGTGATGGCGCCGCCTTGCTCGAGAAAACCGCTTTCGTCCATGTCGCGCAGGGCGCGCGCCTTGTCGAAGGGCACGCGGGCGATCTCGGCCCGCCAGCGCCCGTCCGCCAGGGTGAAGCGCCCGTAGGCGGCGCGCTCGTCACCGTCCAGCGGCTGGCCGACCGAGCCGGTGTTGACCACCAGGGTGCCGTTGAAGCGCTTGATCAGCGGCTTGTGAGTATGAGAGCCGACGAACAGATCCCGCGCCGGGCCGAGCTTCTCGGCCAGTTCGTCTTCAGGCGTACTGGCCGAGATGCCGGCGCGGTTGCCCAGCCGGGAGCCATGCGTGATGTGCAGGGAGGCGCCGACCGGCGCATCCAGGTCATAGTGTTCGTCCCAGGCGGCGATATCGGCCACGGCATCCCCGAGCTGGCGATAGGTCCAGTGGGCAAACAGGCGCAACTCCCGGGTCGGATCGTCTGCGGGGAGCGGGTCATCGGCACAGGCCAGCACATAGGCCTCGTGGTTGCCCTTGATGCAGCGGCTGCCGGGAAAGCGTGCCTGCAGCAGTCGCAGGCATTCCAGGCTGCAGGGGCCGCGATTGACCAGGTCGCCGTTGACGATTACCTGATCCGCGCCCCAGCGCTCGATGTCGTCGAGGACCGCGGTCAGCGCCGGCAGATTGCCGTGAGCATCGGATAAAACTGCAAATTTCATAGGGATTCACGGGCTGGGAGTCATACCTATGATACCGGAAACCGGTCACTGGCAGAACCGCGGCGACCGCAGCCGACCCGCCTCGCGAAATGTGATGCACTTAACGGCAGTCGGATCGAAACAGGCGTTTCATGGCGCCACGAACGAACAACGTTCGTGGTTCCATCAACAACAAACAGCGTCAGGAGGTATACCCATGAAGAAGCAGATCACTGTCATCGCCTGTGCATTCGCCTTTGCCAGCGGCTCCGCCATGGCCGGGGAACAGGCCGGCAAGTTCAAGCAGCTGGACGCCAACCAGGACGGCTACATCTCCGCCGAGGAGGCACAGGCCAGCCAGGCCCTGAGCAGCCAGTGGCAGTCGGTTGACCAGGACGGCAACAACCAGGTCGACGAGTCCGAATTCAGCGCCTTCGAAATGGAGCCGCAGCAGGACACGAACCAGTAATAAGTCCCACCCTCAGCCCGGCGGCGCCTCACCGGCCGCCGCCAGGCTGCCTTCCCCGCAACTCAAGTGCAGTTCCGCCGGGTCGGTGGAGAACACGAAAGGCGCGGTCCGCGTCAGTACGCTCAACCCCAGGATCTGCCGGCTCTTGCCCGGGAACACCGCCGCCTCGACATCCCTCAGTTCGCAGCGGCCGCCTATGGCCAGGCGCTCGATGCGATATACCGGCACCCGCATGCGCTCACCGTTGGCCAGAATACCGGACAGGTCCTTGAGATATTCGGCCTGGCCGGTTTCCTGCAGCGCGGCCAGGGTCACCTCGTTGATGGTCATGTAGCCCGAGCCGGTGTCGACCAGGAAGTCGGATGCCCCGAGCCCTGCGATCTCAGCACTGACGTAGAAGGTCGCCGCCGATCTTTCCTGCATCGGTATTCGGACGTCGAATTCCTGACCCATGGCGGGTCCCAGCAGCCAGAATGCCGCCGCACCAAGCCCCAGACGTTTCCAGAATCGTTTTTTCATACAGCAAGTTACCCCATCTCAACCGCAGCCTCGATGCCGCCCTGCATACAGGAGTAGCAACATCCGGGCCATTCGGCCGGGCAAAAAAAGCGGCCCGGACAGAATCCGGGCCGCATTGGGGACGGCAATGAATCAGGGCCTGCTGCTCTGCAGCATTACCCCAATCACAAATCCTGCAGCAGCCGATCGATACGCTGCTGCAGGGCCTTGAGTTCCTCCCGCATGGCCGCCCGGCTGTCCGGGTCCCCCGCCTCGGCCTGACCCGACTGTCGCTGCCGCAACTCGTTCAGCTGCTGCCGCAGGGCCTCGTTCTCGCGCTCCAACTCCGCCACCCGGGCCTCGTAGCTGGCATAGGTCTCGGCGGCCTCGCGTTCGCCCTGCGCCTGCGCCCGTTCCAGTTCCGCGACCCGCGCCTCGTAGCTGGCATAGGCATCCCGGGCCTGGTGCTCGGCGGCCTCGAGTTCATGCTCCAGATCGCTTACCCGGGCCTGATACTGTTCATAGGTCTCGCGCGCCTCGGCCGCAGCGGCCTCAAGCCCGGTCAGGGCGGCACTGCCCGCGACGTGATCCTCGCGTCCCTGCTCCAGTTCGGCGACGCGTCTTTCGTAGGCCACATAGGCCTGTTGACTCTGTGCCTGGGCGGCCTCGAGCTCGTGCTCCAGTTCACCGACGCGGTCCTCGTAGTCCTGATAGGCGGCCCTGGCCTGGATGGCAGCCTCTTCCTTTTCCTGCTCCAGTTCGCGGACCCGCTGCTCATAGCTGTCATAGGTCGCGCGCGCCTGCTGTTCCCCCTGCGCCTTCTCCCGTGCCAGTTCGGCCAGGTAGCTTTCATAGCTGGCGTAGGTCTCGGCGGCCTGCTTCTCGGCCTGCTCCAGGGTCGGTTCCACCTCTCCGGTCTCCGGACCTGCGGCCTGTTGCGTCGTCTCCTCGTCGCGGGTCTCCGGCATCAGGCTGGCAACGAACAGAAACACCAGCACCACCACGGCGGCGATCTTGGCCTTGCCGATATTGCTTTCCTCGTTCCAGTTCTGCCTGAACCAGTCAGTCACGGCATCCAGCATGCTCTCCCCCCGGATTGTTTCGACATAAAGCGATTACTGTAACCTATTATAGGCGGTTTCGCTGGCGCGCCGGGCGCCGGCCGCGGCCGGGTGCCGCCAGCCGGGCCGGGTATGCTAGGGTCTGTCAACAGGCCCCGGCCTGTGACAGCATTGCGCCGGGCCCTCCCGGCATCCTGTTCAACCTGTTGGTCATCGCCCATGAAACGCCTGCTACCGCTGCTGATCCTGCTGCTGCTCGTCCTGGTCCTGGTCCCGCTGCTGCGCGACGGCCAGTCCCCGCGCGAGCCGGTGACCGGCCTGCCCTGGCAGGTCGAGACCACGCCCGAGGGCATGAGCCGGGTGTTCGGACTGACCCTGGGCGAGAGCAGCTTCGGCGACGCCCTGCAGCAGCACGGCCGCGACGCGGAACTGGCCATCATCGCCGACCCGGGCGAGGCCGGGGCGCTGGAACTGTTCTACAGCCGGTTCATGGCCGGGATGCTGTCGGGCCGGCTGATCCTCGGCACCCGGCTGGACAGCGCGACCCTGCGGGAACTGCGCGAACGCGCCGTCAGCAGCAGGGTACTGGACAGCGGCGCCCGCCGCTTCAGCCTGGACCCCGCCGATCTGCCCACCGCCCATGCGGCGACCATCGCCTCGATCACCTTCATCCCCGCCGCCGACATCGATGTCGAGGTGGCCGAGCACCGCTTCGGGGTCCCGTCCGAGCGCATTCAGATCAACGCGCAGGTCGAGCACCTGCTCTACCCTGAGCTCGGCCTGGATCTGATCCTGGACCGCGACGGCAAGGAGGTTCTGCAGTATGTCCCGCCGCGGGAGTTCGACCGGCTGCGCCGACCGCTGACACAGGCGGCTGAGGCGGAACCAGCCACATCCCGGTAGGCCGCGAACGGTCCGCGTCGGTTACAATAACGGTTTGACTCTGACCGACATCCTTGCACCATGTCCCTGCTGACCTTTCGTGACGTCACCCTCCAGTACGGCGACCCGCCGCTGCTCGACCGCATCAGTTTCCGCATCGAGGCCGGGGAGCGACTGTGCCTGATCGGCCGCAACGGCGCCGGCAAATCCACCCTGCTGCGACTGGTCGCCGGTGATCTGGTCCCAGACGACGGCCGGATCCAGCGCAGCGACGGCCTGCGCGTCGCCCAGCTGGCCCAGGAGATCCCGCAGGAGACGCGGGGCAGCGTATTCCATGTGGTGGCCCGGGGACTGGGCGAAGTCGGCAGCCTGGTCGAGCGCTATCATGCCCTGACCCACGCCATCGCCGCCGGCGAACTGGGACGGATGGACGAACTCGAGCAATGCCAGCACGCCCTGGAAACGGCCGGCGGCTGGGAGATCAACCAGCGGGTGGAAACAGTGCTGTCGAAGCTGGGACTGGATCCCGACGCCGAACTCGAACGCCTTTCCGGCGGCCTCAAACGCCGGGTACTGCTGGCCCAGGCCCTGGTCAGCCAGCCCGACCTGCTGCTGCTCGACGAGCCCACCAACCACCTGGACATCGATGCCATCATCTGGCTGGAGGAATTCCTGCTCGGCTGGCAGGGGGCGCTGTTGTTCATCACCCACGACCGCGCCTTCCTGCGGCGGCTTGCCACCCGTATCATCGAACTGGATCGCGGTCATCTGACCGACTTCCCCGGCGACTACGACACCTACCTCAGACGCAAGGCCGAACTGCTGGAAGAGGAGGAACGACACAACGCCCTGTTCGACAAGAAGCTCGCGCAGGAGGAGGCCTGGATCCGCCAGGGCATCAAGGCCAGGCGCACGCGCAACGAGGGCCGGGTCCGGGCCCTGCAGCAGCTGCGCCGGGAGCGCGCCGAGCGGCGCGAACAGGCCGGCAGCGCCAGGCTGCGGGTTCAGGCCGGCGAGCGCTCGGGCAAACTGGTGGTCGAGGCCGAGGAGGCCGGCTTCGCCTACAACGGCAAGCCGGTCATCCGCAACCTGAGCACCACCATCCTGCGCGGCGACAAGGTCGGCATCATCGGCCCCAACGGCGCCGGCAAGACCACCCTGCTGCAGCTGCTGCTGGGCGAACTGGAACCGACCAGCGGCCATATCCGCCGCGGCACCAACCTGGAGATCGCCTATTTCGATCAGTACCGTGCTGCCCTCGATGAAACGGCAACCGTGCTGGACAACGTCGGCCAGGGCCGCGACCGCCTGAGCATCAACGGCCAGGACCGGCACGTGATCAGTTATCTGCAGGATTTTCTGTTCTCTCCCGCACGCGCGCGTCAGCCGGTCAGCGCGCTGTCCGGCGGCGAGCGCAATCGGCTGCTGCTGGCAAAGCTCTTCACCCGCCCGGCCAATGTGCTGGTGCTGGACGAACCGACCAACGACCTGGACACCGACACCCTGGAACTGCTCGAGGAACTGCTGATCGAGTATGAAGGCACGGTGCTGCTGGTCAGTCACGACCGCGCCTTCCTCAACAACATCGTGACCAGTTCGCTGGTATTCGAAGGCGAAGGCCGGGTCAACGAGTATGTCGGCGGCTACGACGACTGGCTGCGCCAGCGGACACCGGCCGCGGCCGCCCCCCGGGGTCCGGCGGACACAAAACCGGAGACGAAAAAAGCCCGTCCGGCCGCCCGCGCCGCCAGGCTCTCCTACAAGGATCAGCGCGAACTGGAGGCCCTGCCACAGCGCATCGAGTCACTGGAGGCCGAGCAGGCCGGACTCACCGAGGAAATGAGCCGTCCGGAATTCTATCAGCAGGACAAGACGGAGATCGCGCGCGCGCAGGCCCGCCTCAGTGAACTGGAGTCCGAGTTGGAGCAGGCCTACGCCCGCTGGGAGACACTGGAGGGCTGAACCGTATCCTGCAACAACAATCCCGAAACAGTTTGCAGCATCGGGGCAATCAACCTGTTACACCCCTGCGCCAGAGTGGTTGCGGATGCCGGAAGGCCTGGCCCGGCATCCGGTCTTCCTGGCGTCAGGCCACCAGTGAGGACACCGATATGCTGCGCAAATACGTCATCGAACGCGAGGTACCCGGGATCGGCAGCAACAGCGCCGAAGGCTTCTGCACCGTCGCCGGGACATCCAATACCGCCCTGGCCAGGTTGGGCACCCGCATCCAGTGGGTGCATTCCTACGTCACCGCGGACAGGACCTATTGCATTTATCTGGCCGAAAATGAGGAGGTGATCCGCGAGCACGCCCGCCTCAGCGGCTTCCCCGCCAACCGCATCACCGAAGTGGTGACGATGATCGATCCGACCACGGCGAACCGCACCGCAGTCAGCCGGGTCGCCTGAAGCGGGACAGCGCCGCGGACTCGTCGCAGCCCGCGGCGCTGTTATTCCTTTTTCAGCAGGGATTTAAGATCGGCGAAGGGATTGTGGCGGGCACCCTGCCCCGATTCACCAGGGCTGCTGACAGTCCCGCCCATCGCCGCTTCCAGCTGCTTCTGATGCTCGTTGTCGTGGCAATAGAGGCACAGCAGTTCCCAGTTGCTGCCGTCAGCGGGGTTGTTGTCGTGGTTGTGGTCACGGTGATGCACGGTGAGCTCGCGCAGGTTGCTGCGATCGAACTCCCGGCCGCAGCGCCCGCATACCCACGGATAGAGCTTGAGCGCCTGTTCCCGGTAGTCCTTTTCACGCTGATCACGGTAGCGGTGCGCCTCGGCCACCACGCGGTCGAGCCGGTCGCTGTCCGGCCCGGTCTTTCTGTTCGTCATCCGGATATCCTCGTCATGCACGGATGGACCTGACAAAGCCGTCTCCAGCTTCTATCCTGATCATAAGCCATTCAACGAGGAGAACGCCAGTGAGCGACCATGTCTACAAGGTCATCGAGATCGTCGGATCTTCCAGCGCGGGCACGGACGCTGCCATCCAGCGCGCCATCAGCAAGGCCAGCGAGACCCTGCACAACCTGGACTGGTTCGAAGTGGTGGAGACCCGCGGCCACATCGTCGACGGCAAGGTGGGCCATTATCAGGTCAAGCTCAAGATCGGTTTCCGGCTGGATTAGGCAAAGCTGACAGCTCTGCAGGTTGAGTCAGGCGCGTGAGCGCCGTAACCCGACCAATATGCTGATATGTCATGTTGGGTTGCACCCTCCGGGCCAACCCAACCTACGCCTGTTTCCTGACCCATTTATCGCCCGACTTCCTGTATTTCTGCTTCACTGCCGACCAGGCGACACGAAAGGCCGTCTCTTCGCGATCGTCGCGGTCGGCGTATTGCTCCCAGGCATTGTTGAAGGCTTCCAGGAAGATCTCCCGTGCGTGTTCGGGAAGATGCTCCCGGACGCTGTCCGGCAACTCGCTGACGGATGCGTAAGGCATGTCCTTATCCTGCGCTTGTGCGTGTTGTGGACGGCCGGACTCAGCCGAACATATCCGAGGTGATGCTCTGGTACCAGCCACGGGCATACCGGGCTTCGTCGCGCCGGAACTGCGCGTCGGCCTCGGTCGGGCTGACCCCGCCGGAGTCCTCAACGCTTTTGATCTGCCCCTCCTGCATCCGGTAGACCGCCGCCACAGAGATGCCGTAGTCCGGCCCCACCAGGCTGTAGCAGGTATTCACGTAGGAAGGCTCGGGCAGATCCACCTCCAGAAGACGAGCGGCGATGGCCGCGGCGCAGACCTTGCCCTGGCTGTTGGCGGCAAAGCCCGACTTGGGCATCTGCCCGGCCACCGCGGCGTCCCCGATGACGAACAGATCCGGATGGATGCTGGATTCGAAACTGCGCTGATCCACCGGGCACCAGCCGTCGTCGTTGGCCAGGCCCGTGCGCAGGGCGATCTCTCCGGCCTGCTGGGGCGGGATCAGGTTGACCACATCAGCCTTGAACGCCTTGTCGAACATGCTGTAGATGGTCTTTTGCCCGGCATCGACCCGGCCCATGCCGCCCCAGTCCGATCCCTTCACCCACTCGATCATGCCGGGATACAGCGCCTCCCAGCCCTGCATGAACAGGCCCTGCTTGGAGAACTTCTCCTTGGCATCCAGGATCAGGATCTTGGACTTCGGCTTATGCTGCTTCAGATAGTGGGCGATCAGGCTGGCGCGCTCGTAGGGTCCCGGCGGGCAGCGGAACGGATTGTTCGGCGGCGCGATGATGACGGTGCCGCCATCGTCCATGGCCTCGAGCTGAGCCCGCAGCAGCCGGGTCTGGTCACCGGCCTGCCAGGCATGCGGCATGGCCTCGGCCGCGGCCGCGTCGTAGCCCTCGATGGCATCCCAGCGCATGTCGATGCCGGGTGCGAGCACCAGGTAGTCGTAACCCAGCGTGCGGCCGTCATCCAGGCTGGCGGCCTTGGCCACGGGATCGATTTCGCTGACCGTCTGATGGATCACCTCCACACCGTGGGCCGTGCGCAGGGTGTCGTAATCATGGGCAATGAAATCGATGGGATTCATCCCCGCCAGCACCGTGTTGCTGAACGGACAGGTATGGTAGGTCTTCTGAGGCTCGACCAGGAGGATTTCCACGTCCTGGACATAGCGGCGCAGATACTTGGCGCAGCTGGCGCCGCCGAAACCGCCGCCAACGATGACGACCCGCGGCCGGTTCAGGGCGGTCTGCCGGCTCCCGGCCGCTTCACCGGCCTCGCCCACCGATTCATCCCTGCCGCCGCAGCCGACCAGCGGCAGGCCCATGGCACCGAGCATGGAAGCGGTGCCGGCCCGGCCCAGCAGCCGCAGCAGTTCCCGTCGTGTATAGCGGCTCATCACTGCGACTCCCCGCCGAAGAACTCGGCGATCAGGCGGATTTCCTCATCCGTGTAGGCCCTGGCGTGGCGGCCCATGACGGTGCCGTGACGCGCACCGCTGCGAAACTCCTTCATGGCGGTTTCGATGAAGGCGGATGACTTGTCGGCGATGCTCGGGATAGCGCCGGGACTGTGGCCGTCGGTGCCGTGGCAACCGGCACAGGAGTTGGCGAGCATGGCACCGCGGGTCAGTTCGGTCGCCGCCCCCGCCGCCGGCAGCAGGCCGGCCGCCAGACACAAGGCAGCCGTATACAGGTGCTTACGCATCTTCCCCTCCTCGGCCGGATGCGGCAATGCCGGGATTCCGGCGGCCTGTTCAGTGGTTATACAGGGGTAGGTATAGCGCAGGCGGACAGGAATGCAACGGCCCGGGGCCGCGCGAACTCAATGACCGGCCGCCGCGGCGTGGCCTGCCTCGATCAGCCGCCGGGTCAGGTGCAGCCGGACTTCGGCGTCCTCGGTCAGGGTATGGAACAGGTGGTGCGGTCCGGTCGCCGCCGCGATCCTCTGCTCCAGGTCCGGGCGCAGTTCGCGGTAATAGTCGAGCAGACGGGTATCGAAACGATGCAGGGCATGGGACAGTGGGTCCTTGCGCTGACGCGCGAGCACGGCGTCCTCGCCATCCGCATAGATATCGCCCAGACAGATGTGCACCGCGTTGAACAGGGTGGCCCAGCCGTTGAACCAGAACATCAGGTCGATATCAAAGCTCACCCCGGGCGGGGTGCGACCGGCCAGGACCTCGGCCAGCAGCTCCTTCTCCTTGACCGTTTCCCAGGCATCCATCTCCGCGGCACGGCCGTAGCCGTCGATGGTGGAACTGGTGAACAGAATCGGACTGTCCGGGTGCCGGGTGAGGATGAAGCTGGCATCCTTGACCACCGGCGCGAGCTGATCCGGGGCCAGCGGGTTGCGTTTGGGCCGGGGCGCGGGGGCCGCGCTCAGCACCTGAACCCGGTGGCCGCGCCGTCCCAGTTCGGCGGCCAGGCGGGCGAACACGCCCTTGTTGAACACGTCCATGGAGAAGTTGAGCGCCGTCTGTTTGTGCAGCAACGCCAGCTGGATCCGGTCGGCGTAGTATGGCGCGCGCTCGACGATGTTGGCGATCTTGGCCACCGGGATGCGTTCTTTGAGTTGCCCGCGCTTGTCGACGATCACCTCCTGGTGGAACTCGTCGAAGCTGATCTGGAGCAGCACCTGCGCCCGCGCCCAGTCGGCCGGACGGCTGTCGACAGCCGCCGCCATGGCGCCCAGCACCGCGTCGGTCGTCTCCGGGTCGTCGGCGAAATCGCCGTTGAGCAGGATGGCGAAGCTGGTGATGTTCGGCATGCTGCGGATGGCGGCATAGAAGCTGTCCAGCTGCCGGGTCAGGTCGCCGCCGGTGAACAGCACATTGTCGGCGAGCCCGTCGACCAGCCGGTAGAGCCGGTCGGGATCGGCATGCTTCGGTTTCGGCGGGCGCCAGATGAACATGCAGTGGCGGCAGGTCTGGGGGCAGCCCATGGCGGGGATCAGGCCGGCCTTGGCCAGGCGCGGCCGCTCGCCCGCGAAACCGGGATCCGGCAGGCCATCGACCAGGGCCAGCCGCTCGCGATCGGCCTCGGCCAGCATCTCGCCGTAGCGGTCGCGCTCCGCCCGTCCGATCTCACTGTAGGCCACCTTGTAGGAACGACTGAACAGGTCGAGGCCGCGCCAGGTCTCCAGCAGATCGGCGATCAGGGCCTCGGGGTCGCCGCCGCGGGCGGCCAGCAGGCGCTGCAGCTGTTGCTGCTGGAGCGGCGGCTGCACGCCGCTGGACGGCAGCGACTGCCAGTGCGCGATATAGCCGCGCAGAAAACCTGCCACGTCCGGCTCCAGCAGCAGATCCATCAGGAAGGCACGGCCGCCGCTGCGAAACCGCGCCACCACCGGCTCGCGCCACGCCGCCGGCACATTGTGTGCCAGCCAGTGGTACAGGTAGACCCAGGCCAGCACGAAGGCCAGGTCGGCCGCCTCCCCGCGTCCCTCCAGCAGCGCCGCCATGCCGCCATCCCGGGTCAGGCGGTTGACCTCGTTCTTGAACCGCTGGCGGGTGCTGCTCAGATAGACGTCCCGCAGCGGGGACTCATCCTCAGCGGACAAACTGGCTGCAGTCTCTGTCATGGCAGTATCCGGTGGCCGGGGCTGGGAACCGGATCGATATTACCCCATCCTCCCCGGCCGGCGCCATGGCAGCGGATATGCCCGCGCGGCTGAAAGCGCAGGGGTTTTGTGCCATGCTTGGTATAATGTTCAACCAACCGGAGATGTCAGCATGAAGATCAATGAAGGCAGTCTGGACCGCGGCATCCGCATCATCGTCGGGCTGGCGCTGATCGGTCTGACCCTGGCCGGCACCATCGGCGTCTGGGGCTGGATCGGCGTGCTGCCGCTGGTCACCGGCCTGGTCGGCTGGTGTCCGGGTTACAGCCTGCTCGGCATCAGTTCCCGCAAGGCCGGCAGCTGAAGCGATCGCTCAGGCCTTTTTCCTGCGGCGGGCGGTCTTCTTTTTCTTCGGCGGACCGCCCTGCTCTTCCTTGTGCATGTACCTGTTCAATTCGGGCCACATCGACTCGACCTGTTTGCGCAGGTCCGGCTCGATCTCCCTGGCAAACTCCAGGAAGGTGCGCGCCACCAGCGACAGTTCCTTGCCCTTGGGGTAGACCAGGTACCACTGGCGCATGATGGGGAAGCCCTCGACATCGAGGATGGCCACCGGCCCGTCCGTGCCCTCCAGGGTCAGGGTGTGCAGCGACAGGACCGACAGCCCCAACCCGCCCACGATGGCATGCTTGATGGCCTCGTTGCTGCCCAGTTCCATGCGCACCCGCGGCCGCGGCCCGTGGGCGTCGAAGATGCGCAGCATGGCATCGCGGATGCCGGAACCCGGCTCGCGCAGGATGAACGGCTCCTCGACCAGGCGCGACAGCGGGATATTCTTCTTGCCCACCAGCGGGTGCTCGCGCGGCGCCATCACCACCAGGGGATTGGGGGCGAAGGGATAGGCCTCGACCTCGAGCTCGTCCGAGGGCGCCTGGCCCATGATATAGAGGTCGTCCTCATTGGACAGCATGCGGTCGATGATGCGGTCGCGGTTGGTGACCTTCAGCGCGACATCCACCCCTGGGTACAGCCGACTGAACTCGCCCAGGATCTCCGGGGCCAGGTACTTGGCCGTGGTGATCACCCCCAGGCGCAGCCGGCCGCGGCGCATGCCCTTGAGGTCGGCCATCTGCATTTCCAGATTGGACAGGGTGTCGAACATGCGCCGGCAGGCTTCGTAGAGCACATGCCCGGCCTCGGTCGGGCGCACGTTGCGGCCGACGTGCTCGAACAGGGTCAGCCCCATGGCGTCGGTCAGCTTCTTGATCTGCATGGACACGGTGGGCTGGGTCAGGAACAGCTCTTCGGCCGCACGGGTGAAGCTGCCCAGACGGACAATGGCCTCGAACACCTGCAGCTGGCGCAGGGTGGCATGCCGGATCAGATAATCCGGCATCGCCGACGGCGGCGTGTAGTCCCGATCACGTGAACTCGGCATCTCGCTCATGCCCTCCAGTGTACAGCTTCTGTGTGCAAAGCAGTATCCAACTCTCAGCCGGCCACGGGCGTATGAATCGCGCCGCCGGTGCGGGGGCCCGCCCCGGCCCGCTCTGCCGCCCCGGCACAGCGTTCCTGAAGCATCTCCAGAGCCGTTTCCTTGTCCGGAAAGAAGGCCTCACGGCCCAGTTCGTCCACCAGACCGCTCTTTTCCAGCGCCTGCATGACCTGGTGCTTGAGGCCGCTGAAACACAGGCATACCCCGACTTCGCGCAACCGACGCGCCACCTCGTGGATGCGGTCCTCGCCGGAGGCGTCGATCTCGTTGATGCCGCTGCCGATCACCAGCACGGCGCAGGCGCGCGGAAACTCACTGTGGGCCTCCAGGACCATATCCTCGAAATAGGCCACATTGATGAAGGTCAGCGAGCCGTCGAAGCGCACCGGCACGAAGTCCTGGCTCAGTGGCTGCAGCCGGTGGGCCTCGATCCCACCGAGGGTGCCGTCGGCCTTGCGGCTGACGATCTCGGCGCGCGGCCGCATGGTGCGGATCAGGTAATGCAACACGGTCAGTACCACACCCAGCAGGATGCCGTTGGCGATGTCCGGCGCCATCAGCAGGGTGGCGGCAAAGGTGATGATTCCGATCACCGCCCCGACCCGGTCGATGCGCCAGGCCTGGATCAGCGGCTGGATGCGGATCAGTCCGAACACGGCCAGCATCACGATCACCGCCAGCACCGCCTGCGGCAGGTGATAGAGATAGGCGGTGAAGGACAGCAGCACCAGCACCACGGCCAGGGCGCTGATGATGGCAAACAGTCCCGTCTTCGCCCCGGTACGGGCCGCCACCGCCGAGCGGGAGAAGGAGCCGCTGACGGTATAGGAGCCGAAGAAGCTGCCGGCGATGTTGGCCAGGCCCTGCCCGACCAGTTCCTTGCTGGTATCCACCCGCTCACCGGTGGTGGTGGCAATGGCGCGCGAGATCGAGGTCGCCTCCATGAAGCCTATCAGGGCCATGACCAGCGCCGCCGGCAGCAGCGCCGGCACCAGGCCCCATTCCATCTTCGGCAACTCGAAGCTGGGCAGGCCCTGCGGGATGTCGCCGACCACCGCGCCGCCGGCCGACAGCACGATGGTGCCGTTGCTGACATTGCTGAAGCGCCACAGGCCGGGTTCGTGTTCGGCTTTCTCGGTCAGATCCGCGTCGGCGTGAAAGCGCAGCACGCCCTCGGGCGCGCGCACCGCGCGCAGCGGCGTGGCATGCATTTCGACCTGACGCAGGGTGTTGTCCGATTTCAACCGCTTCAGATCATGCTCGAGCACGGCGGCCTCGGCACGCAGGCCGGCGGCCTCCTTGATCGCGTCGTGGCCGCCGCGCTGCTCCAGCCGCTCGGCCTGGCGGCTGAGATCGGCGATCTCGGTCGTGAGCTGATCGATACGGGTACGCGCCTTGTCGAACGCCTCCACCGTGGCCAGCAATGAGCTATGTTCGATCTGCTCCGGACTGACACTGGTACGGTGTTCGAACCCGATCAGTTTGCTGGCCACCGTGGCCACCACCACTGCAATCAGCACGCCCGGCAGCGACGGCGCCACTCGGCGCAGGCCGGCGATCACCAGCCAGGCGCCCAGCGCGAACGCCAGGGTTGCCCAGTGCAGCTGCGGCACCTGCGTCACCACCCGCCACAGATCGAGCAGGTAGGAATCGGTGCGCGGGAAGGGCACGCCGATCACCTTGCTCAACTGGGACAGGCCGATGATGAGCGCCGCGGCATTGGTGAAACCCACGATCACCGGCGTGGACAGCAGATTGACGATCGCCCCCAGGCGGAACGCACCCAGGAACAGGCGCAGCACACCCACCATCATGGCCAGCATCACGGACAGGGCGATGAAGTGGTCGCTGCCCGGACTGGCGAAGGGGATCAGGGCCGCGGCCGACATCAGCGACAGCATCGCCACCGGCCCGGTATGCAGCTGACTGCATGAGCCCCACAGGGAGCCGACAATGACCGGCACGAAGGAGGCGTACAGGCCGTAGACCACCGGCAGACCGGCCAGCTGAGCGTAGGCCATGCTCTGCGGCACCAGCACCAGGGCCACGGTGATTCCGGCAAGCAGATCCGCGCGCAGCTTGGCCCGACTGAGCGGAAACCAGCGCAGAAACGGGAACAGTGTTTGAAAAACGGCGGGCATATTCACTCTGACTCCAGTGGCATTTGCCTTTCCGGGCCCGGGCAGACAAAACCGCCCGCGCCCCGGCCGGCCACCTCCGCCCAGCGCAGACCACGTCCACCCGGGCATCAACTGAATACCTAACAGTTATTGGGTGTTTTACCCATAACAGCGATTGGTAGTTTCGAGTATCTGGTGATTGCCACTTCAATACAAATCGATAATAAAAAGGTTATTGATCGATTTATACCTATAGGTCTCAGTCCGGCCACACCCGCCGCCCGCTCTGATAGGGGTCGGCCACGGGTGCCGCCGGCGTCGGCTTCGACTTGCGGGCCGCAGGTTTCCTGCCCGCGGACGCCTTGCCGGAGGCGGCAGTGGATTTCTTCGCCGCACCCGAAGCCGAGCCGGCACCGGCCTTGGTCTTGCGCATGGAGGCAACGAGTTTTTCACCGGTCTTGTCTGCTTCGCTCATGATGCGATCACCTCACTGATCAGGTTGTTGATCTCCTCTGCGGCCTCGGCACCGCGGCGCCCCAGATCCAGCACCGTCCGGCCTTCCAGCACGCTGGCGCGATACGCGGCCCGGCGCCGCACTGCGGTTTGGGCAGCGGGCAGGTCCAGTTCGTCCAGGGCCTGGCGAATCAGGCGGGAGAGTTTTGTCCGCGGTTCGAGCTGGTTGATCACCAGCCAGGCACGCAGATCGGGATTCACTTCACGCGCCTGGGTCACGGCACGCTCGATATGAACCGTCGCCCACAGGTCCAGGGGCGAGGGCTGCACGGGAATCAGGGCGACATCGCACAGGCGCAGCGCGGCCAGTGTCTGTGGCGCATGCACCGAGGGCGGGCAGTCGATGACGATATGTCGGTAATCGCGTCGCCGGCGCGCATACAGGCGCTCGAGATCGGCCTGAGCGGCGATCACGCCGGGAGCGGTCTCGCTCTCGGCAAAGGCCCGCCACTGCAGTGAGGAGCCCTGGGGATCGGCATCCAGGATGATCGTGGGTTCGGCCGCGCGATGTGCCAACCCGGTGGCCAGATTGATGGCCAGCGTGGTCTTGCCGGCACCGCCCTTGTTGCCGACCAGCGCGATTACGGCCATGGCGCCGTCGCCTCAGTTGGCGCTGTCGGTGCCGCGCAGCTCGTCGAGCTGCTCGGCAAACCGACGCTGGCTGTCGCTCAGCGCCTCGGCGCCCTCCTCGGCATGGATCGTGATATTGACGTAATCACGGCCGAAGCCCATATCGGGGTACAGGCCCTCGCGCTCGGAGAGATCGGCTGCGCGATCCAGAAAATCGCGCAGCGATGAATAATCCGGAAACTGGTAACGGCGTTCGAGACGGTGGGGACGATTGCGTTCCTGCCATTCGGAATTCATGACGCGTCTCCTGTATCAGCTGCCGGACGTGGCAGCGGGTCGCTTGAGTTCCTCGATCCAGGCGGCCAGCTCGCGTGCGTGTTCGCGCTCCTCCTCCAGGAGGGTGGTGAAGAACAGGCGGCTGTCGTGATCGCCCTGTAGGGCACAGTGACCGGCGGCCTCGGTATAGAGTTGCACCAGTTCCTGCTCGAAGGACTGATCCTCCTGCAGCAGCGCCTCCAGGTTGGCGCCCAGGCGCACCGGCCGCAGTTGCGAGGCATTGGGGGCGGCCCCCAGGGCAAGCAGACGCGCGATGATACGCTCCACGTGCCCCATCTCCTCGCGGGCTTCGGTACGCAGCCGTTCGGCCGCCTCGGTCAGACCCCAGGTCGCGGTCAGGCGGGCCTGGGTGCTGTAGAGCTGGACCGCGCTGAGCTCGAGACTCAGGGCCCGACCGAGATAACCGAGGACACGCTGATCGGCACTGGCATAGGCCATGGTCATGCCTCCGTCAGTGGGATCCCTGTCCCGCCCTCACTCAACTGCGCTGCGGGCGGTTGCCAGCCATGCCGGACGCCTCGTCCAGCACCGGCTCGACCTCGCGGTGCGGACGCGCAATGATGTGCGCCGCGACCAGGCCGTCACCCACACGCTCGCAGGCATCGGCACCGGCACGCACCGCCGCGTTGACCGCGCCGGTCTCGCCTCGCACCAGCACGGTGACGTAGCCGCCGCCCACGAACTCGCGCCCGATCAGGCGCACCTCTGCCGCCTTGGTCATGGCGTCCGCCGCTTCGATGGCGGGCACCAGGCCGCGGGTTTCAATCATGCCGAGCGCAATACCGTAGGTATCGTTGGCCATGGCTGGGATCTCCTGTTCGATAAACAAATAATGACGGATCAGATAACCCTGACCGATCCCTTTCCCTTCGTCATTGCGAGGCGCGCAGCGCCGCGGCAATCTCTGACAGATTGCGGCTGCGGTACGAGATTGCCACGCTTACGCTCGCAATGACGCTGGGTCGGGGATGGCTCAGGCTGCGCTCGCAGGCTTGTCACCGCCGGTCGGCAGCACCGGCTCGACCTCGCGGTGCGGACGGGCAATGATGTGCGCCGCAACCAGACCGTCACCCACGCGCTCGCAGGCATCGGCACCGGCACGCACCGCCGCGTTGACCGCGCCGGTCTCGCCGCGCACCAGCACGGTGACGTAGCCGCCGCCGACGAACTCACGGCCGATCAGCCGCACTTCCGCCGCCTTGGTCATGGCGTCCGCCGCCTCGATGGCGGGCACCAGCCCGCGGGTTTCGATCATGCCCAGAGCAATACCGTAGTTCTCAGTTGCCATCTTCGTGTCTCCGTTGTAAGGATTGATCAAGTAATCAGTTGGCCTGGCTCGAGCCCAGAACCGGCTCGACCTCGCGGTGCGGACGCGCAATGATGTGCGCCGCAACCAGACCGTCACCCACGCGCTCGCAGGCATCGGCACCGGCACGCACCGCCGCGTTGACCGCGCCGGTCTCACCGCGCACCAGTACGGTGACATAACCGCCGCCGACAAAGTCTCGGCCGATCAGCCGGACCTCAGAGGCCTTGGTCATGGCGTCCGCCGCCTCGATGGCGGGCACCAGCCCGCGGGTTTCGATCATGCCCAGTGCGATGCCGTAATTGTCATTTGCCATCTCTGTCTCTCCTGCTCGCTCGTCGTTGCTTCAAATCGTTTGCTTCAATTTCCGACGCGGTTAGTCCGTCGCCTGTTCCCAGTGATCGATGATGCCGCCGATGGTCAGGTCGGTGTGTACACCGAAATCCCCTGCCGCATAGCGGGCCGCCGATCCGCTGACCGTGAATACCCAGTTGCCGGTGCGGGCCCCGACCGGGTCGACCGCCACCTGGCGCTTGCCGGCCGCGCTGCGCAGCACCCGCAGACTGATCTGCTTGAGCCCGTCCACGCGGCGGGTGCAGACCAGCGGGGCCTCGACCTGGAAGATCTCCATCAGCCCCGGCCCCGTTCCGATTCCGGCGCCTGATCCTCCTCGGGCGGCCAGCGGTCGATGATGCCGACGATGGTCAGATCACTCGGGTATTCCTTGCTGCCGGCGGCCTCGCGGGCCGCCGAACTGCCCACGCAGATCACCCAGTCGCCGGGGATGCAGCCGACTGCATCCACCGCCACCGCCAGCGCACTGCCGTCGCGCACCACCTGCAGGTGCTTGTGCTCCATACCGGGGATGCGGTTGGTCGCCACCAGTGGGCGTTCCACCTGACAGATCTTCATTCAGTGCGCCTCCTGTGCCGGTTCCCGCACGCTGCAATCCAGTACCTCGACCCGGCCGCCGACGCCCTGCTCGTGATCGATATCCCGCACCAGTTGCAGTGTGTGCAGCAGACCGTCCGCGGCCAGTGCGGGGTAGCGCGCCGCCAGGGCGCCGGCCACCCGCCGGCAGTGCTCCACCGCGCGTTCACGCGCCGCGGGCACCTTGCCGTGGTAGTCGAAACGCACCACCACCGGGATGGGCAGGCCGTGTCCGACATTGAGCCGGCTGAAGATCTTCACGCCCACGTCCAGGTCGGGTGCGGCCTCCTCGACCGTGTCGAGGTAGGCGAAATAAGTGAGGTTGCGCAGCTGAACTTCCTCAAAGCCCTTGCCGGCGCCGATGAAACGCTCGGCATGGCCGATATCCGGGTAGCGCCCGCCATGATGACGCTGCACGTACTCGATCTGCGACAGATTGTTCTCCAGCAGCCGCGCCAGCAGCCGCAGCATGCCGCTCGGCGCCTCCGGGGCGGCTTCGCGCAGCCGGGCGTCGATGCGCTCGCCGGCATCCCGGGCGTGCAGGCCACGGGTCTCGTCATAGAGCTGCGCGGCGTCCACCCAGGCCCCGGGCTCGATGCCGCCCTCGGCGGACGGCAGGTGCAGCCGGATGGCATCGGTGTCGGTATCCAGCCCGATCAGCAGCAGGTCGATGGACGCCCCGCAGCAGTAGCTGTTCTCCACCGCCTGCTGAAAGGCCAGCAGGCGCTCGCGTCCGGCCTCGGCGGCACGTACCGCATCCGAACCGTGGGCCGCGCAGCCCTCGGTGTCGGGGGCGCTGGAGCTGTAGTGATACACCACCGCCTTGAGGTAGCGGGTCGGTGCATCGGCCGTATTCGGCGTGCCCTCGCGAAAGCGCAGCAACTCGGTCTCGCCCCACTTCTCCAGGCTGTCCTCGATGTCGAACAGCGCGCCGGCGTAGGACTTGCGCCGCACCGTGCGGTAGGGCAGGCGCAGCACGTAACGGATCACGTGCGCCAGGCGGCCGTCGGCGCAGGGCGATATATCCAGGATGTGGAATCCGCACTCCTGCAGAAAGGCCTGGAACTCGCCCTCGTCAGCCCAGCCCAGCGGGTCGGCGCTGAAGAAGTCGTCCGAAAACCGCAGGTAGGTCTCGAACACGCACCAGGCATACAGCCGGCGCATATCGAGTTGGTCCACCCAGGCGTCGGCCAGGATCCAGGCCGGCAGTTCGAAGCCGAGCCGTTCGCGGGCGATGGCCTGGGCCTGGCGCTCGAAATCCTCTTCGTGCTGCAGGGCCGAAACCCTGCGCAGGGCCGGCACGATGGCGTCGAAGGCGGCCTTCACGCGTTGTTCGTAGTCGAACAGCCGGGCATTGTCGTCGCCGCGCACCAGCGCATGCACGCCGCCGCCGACCCGCGGCGCGCCCGGCGCCGTCGGGGGCACCACCCGCGCCCCCGGCCGCCGCCGGGGGGCAGCGACCGGCTGGGCCGGGCGCGCTGTGTGCGAGTTGCGGGTGCGATTCAACATGCCGGTTGCGTCTCCGTTACCTGTCCGTTACCTGTTTGCGTTCAGCCGCGGGCGCCGCCGGAATAGGTCACCAGCGAACCCTTGTCGGTGTTGCCGCTGCCGCCGGTCACCCGGCTCACGGGTTCGGGCAGGCCCTCGTTGCGCTTGGACTCGGGCGGGCTCATCACGCTGCCGCGGCCGCTGCGCTGGGTCGGGTTGCGGCGCGTGGCCGACATGCCCTCGGTGCCGGTCACCCGGTCGCCGCGGTCCCAGTCGTCGCCGGTGATGTTCACACCGGCGTCCATGCCCTCACCGCTGATGCGCGGCTTGACCCGACCGCCGACTTCCGCGGCCGCCGGCGGCACCGCCACCGTCTCACTCTGCTGCCGGGCGGGGCCGAAACGCGCCTCCTCGGTGCCGGTGACCTTGCCCCCGGCCATGCCGAAGGGCCCGGTGATGCGGCGGCTGGTTTCGTAGCGGGTCCCGCTCACACCACCGCCGTGCTCGGCGATCTGCTCGACCTCAGAGGGCTGATGCACGCTGAACCGGCCCCAGGGCACGTCCGCGCCCAGCGGCTGCGGGAAGTCCGGCGCGCCCGGCTCGGCCGGGGTGGCCGGACAGGCCGCGGCATACTGGTCGGCGCCCACATAGGGGGTACCGCTGACGGTCTCGCAGGCACCCTTTCCGGCCCCGGTGAGCTTGCCGTCGATGCCCGGCTGCTGGCCGGTCATGATCATGCCCGGGGTGGAGCGCAGCGGCCGGGTGCGGATCTCCGCTTCCTGCGCCTGCTCCGGCGCGCAGTAGCTGCGATACTGCTCGGCCCCGGCATAGGGCGTGCCGGTGATGGCCTTGCAGGTGCCGGGCTCGTCGCCGGTCACGCGTCCGGAACGTCCGGTCATGCTGCCGCTCACGCCCAGGCCCTTCAGGGTCTGGGACACGCCCACCTTCTGATCCTGTGGCGCCGGGGCGGTGCCGCAGAAGCCCTGGTACTGCTCGCGGCCGATATAGTCGTCGCCGGTGATGATCTTGCAGGTGCCGGGCTCGTCACCGGTCACGCGCTCGCTGCGTCCGACCAGGGTGCCGGTCACGCCGCCGCCGCGCAGGGTCTCGGTGCGCCCGACCTTGTCGGGATGCTTGCCGTTGCCGCGCTGCATGTACTGGGTCCCGGTCAGTTCGCGGTCGGCGCCGGTCTCGTCACCCGTCACCCGGGACGAGCGGCCGACATTGCTGCCGGTCACGGCGCGGCCCTTGCTGGTCTCGGCCCGGGTCACCTTGGCCGGCCCGGACTCGGGCAGGCTGGCGCAATATGCCTGCGACTGCTCGGCACTGACATATTCGGTGCCGGTCACGCGCTTGCAGGTGCCGGGCTCGTCGCCCGTGACCCGCTCGCCGCGACCGACCCGGTTGCCGGTCACCCGGCCGCCGCGCGCCGTGCTGGTCACGCCGACCCGGGTGAAGCTGCGCGGGGCGTCGGTCTGGCAGAAGTCGCGGAAGATATCCGCACCCATGTATTCGGTACCGGTCACGTTGCGGCAGGTGCTGTACTCGTCGCCGGTGGTGCGACGGCTGCGCCCGACCATGGTACCGGTCACGGTCTGGCCATGGCTGGTCTCGCCTGCTCCCACCTTCCAGGGCGCATCCTGGGCCGGACCGACCTTCGAGGTTTCGCTGGTACGGCTGCTGCGCTTGCGTCCGCAGGGCTCGGACTTCTTGTGGCCGGCCCCGCCGTTGCGGCTGCGCTGCTCACGCACCGCCCGGGCCAGTTCCCGGGTAGTGAGCTGGGGGTTGGCCGCCCGCGCGGTCTGGGCCGCGGTCATGCCGTTACTGCTCAGTCCCGCCTTGCCGCGGCTGGACAGGGCCTGGCGCCGGGCCAGCGAAGCCGCGCGAGCATTGCTGGTCTGGGCCTTGCCCGGCTTGCGCCGCACCCGGCTGCGAGCGGAATCGCCGCGGGCCGGTGCCGCACCGGCGGTCGTCTCCGCCCCAGTGCGCTGCGCCTGACGCTCCTTGTCCTTGCAGCCACAGCCGCAACTGCCTTCGGCCTTCTTCTCCGGCGCTGCGCCGGCCGGCATCGTCGCACCTGCAGTGGAATCACTGCGGGTGCGGTCGCCGCCCTTCAGCGCAGCCTTGCCCTGGGTCGACAGTGCCTGACGCCGGGCCCGCGATGCCGCGCGCGCGCCGCCTTCGGCCGCCGCGCCGCTGGTGTTGGCCCGAGGCGCGGTCGAAGCAGACCCGCCGCCGCCGGAGGCCGCTGACTTGGGCAGAGCGCCGCCCTGCGGCTTACCCCCCTGCGGAAGCCCCGCCTTGCCGGCCTGGGACATCGCCCGGCGCCGGGCGCGGGAAGCCTCGCGGGCGCTGTTGCTGGAGCTGTTTGCAGTCTGTGCCATGATGGAACCCCGTTGCGTCGTCGCTAGTGCGCGTTCAGCCGCGTTGCCTTGCCGCTCAGCCGCGGCCCTCGAAGACCACGAAGGCCGAACCCTGGCTCTGGGTGTAGTTGTCGTAACCCAGCAGCTTCACGTGGTGGTCGGGATAGGCCCGATGGCACGCCTCCAGCTCACGCAGGACGACGTCGAGATTGGACTCGCCGAACATCGGCAGCTTCCACATGGTCCAGTAGTGGTTGGCGGCCTTGGACGGATGCTCGTGCTCGATGGCCGGCGTCCAGCCCTGGGCGATGATGTAGGCGATCTGATCCTGAATCTCGTCCTGGGTCAGCGGCGGCAGGAAGCCGAAGGTTTCCAGGGTCTGGGCGGTCTGGAAGTCACCCATTTCATACGTGCTTGCCATGATTGATTCCTCGTAGCTTGTGGTCGGTTGCGAGTCGGGTCAGGACGGGGCTTCAGCCCACGTCCAGCTTGTCCACGGTCTCGAACTCGAACTTGATTTCCTTCCAGGTCTCCATCGCGATGGCCAGTTCGGGGCTGTTCTTGGCAGCCTCGGTCAGGATGTCGCGGGCTTCCTTCTCGATCTCGCGACCCTCGTTGCGGGCCTTGACGGAGGCTTCCAGCGCGACGCGGTTGGCAGCCGCACCGGCGGCGTTGCCCCACGGGTGACCCTGAGTACCACCACCGAACTGCAGGCAGGAATCGTCACCGAAGATGGTCACCAGCGCCGGCATGTGCCAGACGTGGATACCGCCGGAGGCAACGGCGAACACACCCGGCATGGAGCCCCAGTCCTGATCGAAGAACACACCGCGGGAGCGGTCTTCCGGCACGAAGGATTCGCGCAGCTGATCGACGAAGCCCAGGGTGGAGGCGCGGTCGCCTTCCAGCTTGCCGACCACGGTACCGGTGTGCAGGTGATCGCCGCCGGACAGGCGCAGGCACTTGGCCAGCACGCGGAAGTGGATACCGTGCTTGGGATGGCGGTCGATGACGGCGTGCATGGCACGGTGGATGTGCAGCAGCATGCCGTTCTTGCGGCACCAGTTGGCCAGGCCGGTATTGGCGGTGAAGCCGCTGGTCAGGAAGTCGTGCATGATGATCGGGCAGCCGACCTCCTTGGCGAACTCGGCGCGCTCGTACATCTGCTCCGGATCCGGGGCGGTGACGTTCAGATAGTGACCCTTGCGCTCGCCGGTCTCCAGCTCGGCCTTCTGGATGGCCTCGGCGACGAACTCGAAGCGGTCGCGCCAGCGCATGAAGGGCTGGGAGTTGACGTTCTCGTCGTCCTTGGTCAGGTCCAGGCCGCCGCGCAGGCATTCGTACACGGCACGGCCGTAGTTCTTGGCGGACAGGCCCAGCTTGGGCTTGATGGTGCAGCCCAGCAGCGGACGGCCGTACTTGTTCAGGCGATCGCGCTCGACCTGGATACCGGCCGGCGGGCCGCCGCAGGTCTTGATGTAGGCGATGGGGAAACGGATATCTTCCAGACGCAGGTGCTTGAGCGCCTTGAAGCCGAACACGTTGCCCACCAGCGAGGTCAGCACGTTGGTGACGGAACCTTCCTCGAACAGGTCGATCGGGTAGGCAATGAAGGCATAGAAGGACTCGGAGTCACCGGGCACGTCCTCGATGCGATAGGCGCGGCCCTTGTAGTACTCCAGGTCGGTCAGAAGTTCGGACCACACGGTACTCCAGGTACCCGTGGAGGATTCAGCGGCCACGGCGGCGGCCACCTCTTCGCGCGGCACGCCCGGCTGGCCGGTACACTTGAAACAGGCCAGCAGGTCGGTATCCAGCGGCACATAGTCCGGCGTCCAGTACATGTCGCGGTATTCTTTTACACCCGCGTCATAGGCTTTAACTGACATGATCTTCTCCTGCTTCGATTACGGAATTTGATGGTACGCAAACTGATCCTCGGGACATGGCGAAGCATAGGTGCGCGTCTATTCATCATTCCAATCAATCTTTTATTAAAAAATGATAGACATATGTCTATGCTTCACCGGCGCCGAGAGATAACCGTTTATGACATAAGGAAAAAATGCCTGCCGGAGCGATGACTGGAGGCAGTCCGAGCGCATAAATTCTAGGTGGCCGGTCCGCCTCCGGAACAAGCTGTTGCCACTCACCCCTCCCCGGTGCTCCTCAGTACAGTAGGGGCCGGCCGAAGTGCCCCCCCGGGTCTGTCGACCCATTCACACAATCGCAAAACCGGTCTGCCCGCCGCAGCGGGACAGACCGCACAGCCCCCCACTCCCAATCGACTAATATTTATAATTAAATGTTATAAGCTGCGGCATATAACACATTCCCTTCGTCAATTGGCCCGCCCCCGTTTTGACCTTGGTCAAAGTGAGCCTCATTCCATCGTCTCCTAATGGCCGGCAGGGAAGACGTCGATGCACTCGCAGCCATCGCTTTCGTACAGGCGCACGGACCCGGGCAGCGCACATGCATCAATGCAGGACAGCAACAGGCCCTGACGCCTTCCTCCCGCGCCTTGTTGTACACACCCCAGGAGGTTGGAAGGATGATGAAGCACAGACAACTAACACCCCGCACAGCAAGCATCCCCTTACTGCTCGGCCTGTCATTGTCGCTGGGCATCGCCGAAGCCGGCCGCGGCCCCGGCCCCGGACCCGGCGGCGCCGGCGACGACAGGGGCGACCCGACGGCGGGCGAGGCGCTGTTCCGCCACAGCTGCAGCGGCTGTCACACTTTTGGTCATGGCGATCATTTCGGCCCCGATCTTGCCGAGCGCAAACTGAACGACGGCTGGACCAGCCGGTTTCTCACCGACCCCGAATGGGCCACGACCTATACCGGCTATGGCCGTCGATTGTTGCAGGAGTGGGGTTACGTGATGCCGGATTTCGAACTGACGCAATCGCAGATAGACGACCTGCTGGCATTCTTCACCGCCCAGGACGTACTCGGCCCGCTGGAACATACCGCGCCGGCGGAACTGAGCGAGGGCGAGTTCAGCCACGCCATGAATACCTACTTCGATCGCTGCGCCGGCTGCCACGGCCTGTATCGCACCGGCGCCACCGGACCGGATATCGGCGTGACGCGCTCCGAGTGGATCGGCACGGACGGGCTCGGCGCGCTGATGCGCTACGGCAGCGCGGGCGGCATGCCCGATTTCGGTGACAGCGGCCTGCTCACCGAAGAGGACATCACCCTGCTCGCCGCCTACCTGCAGCAACCCCCGCCCGAGCCGCCGGCCCTGCCGATGGAAGACATTCAGGCCAGCTGGAATCTCAGCGTACCGGTCGCCGACCGGCCCACCGAACCGGAGCATGAACGCAACTGGGAAAACTTCTTCGGCGTGGTACTGCGGGATGCGGGACAGATTGCGATCTTCGACGGCGACAGCCACGAGGAGGTGGCGCGTCTGGACGTCGGCTTCGCCGTGCACATCCTGCGTTCCTCGTCCTCCGGACGTTACTACTACGCGATCGGCCGCGACGGCCTGGTTTCGCTGATCGACCTGTGGAGCAGCGAGCCGGCCGTGGTCGCCACGGTGAAGGGTTGCCACGACGCCCGCAGCGTGGACGGCAGCAAGTTCACCGGCTACGAGGAACAGTACCTGATCGAGGGCTGCTACTGGCCGCCCCAGTACGTCACCTTCGACGGCCTGACCCTGGAACCGCTGGCGCGGGTGGACCTGCCGATGACCAGCATCGACGGCGACACCCTGCCGGAGAACCGCGTGGCCTCCATCGTCGCCTCGCCCTTCGAGCCCACCTGGGTGATCTCGCTGAAGGAAAGCGGCTACGTCGGCATTGTGGACTACTCGCAGCCGGACTTCCCGCTGGTAGCCTCGATCGCCACTGAGCGCTTCCTGCATGACGGGGGCTGGGATCATAGCGGACGCTATTTCATGGTCGCCGCCAATGCCAGTGACAAAATGGTGGTCGTGGACGTCAGTGAGCGCGCCCTGGCCGCCAGCTTCACCACCGGTGCTACGCCGCATCCGGGCCGCGGCGCCAACTGGGAGGATCCGGTGTACGGCTGGGTCAATGCCACACCGCACATCGGCGAGAACACCCTGGCGATCTACGGCGCCGATCCCCAGGCACACCCGGAATACGCCTGGCAGGTGGTGCGCAAGATCGAACTGCCCTCGGCCGGCTCGTTGTTCGTCAAGACCCACCCGAACACGCCCTGGGTGCTGATCGACATGACCCTGAGCTCGGACGGCAGTTCGCATCGCCAGGTCTGCGCCTACTCCAAGGCCGACGCCGTGATCGACCGCTGCTTCGATGTCGCCACGCAGGGCCGGGCGGTGCACTTCGAGTTCAATCAGGACGGTTCCGAGGTATGGGTCTCTGACTGGGCACAGGATGGCGCCACCGTCATCCTGGACAGCCAGACCCTGACCGAGATCGACCGCATTGAGGGCCTGACCACGCCGACCGGGAAGTTCAACGTCCACAACACGGCGCACGAGGTCTACTGATCCCGACCGGCCGGGACCTTGTCCCGCGCCATAAAAAAGGTTCATGGCGCATTTCCGGGGAAAGGCAAGCGAACCAGCCCAGCCGGCAGACCGGTAACCCAGAGCCGTCATCCCGGCGAAGGCCGGGATCCAGATACCTCGGCGGCCTCTGGATTGCGGCCTGCGCCGCAATGACGGATGCTGGCTTGGTTTGCCTGTGGGGGCTGCTGCGACTCTTGAGCAACCCTGCAAATCTGCGAAGAACCTAAAAAAAACGGCCGGTAACGCTCAGGCGTTACCGGCCGCTTATACGTCAGACCGCAGGTTCAGATCAACGCGGACTGGCAGTGCTGGCACGGCCCTTGTGGCGGATGCTCGGCCGCCCGCCATTCCCGCTGCGCCCGGCACCGGGTTTGCCGGCCCGGTGATCGCGGCCGCCGCCCTTGAACTTGCGCTTGCCGGCCGGGCGGCGATCATCGCCACGCGGCGCCGGTTTCTGCGGTTCCAGGCCGGGCACCACGATGCGCGGCAGCCGCTCGCCCAGCAGACGCTCGATGCCGGCCAGGTTGCGCCGGTCGTCGGGACCGATCAGCGAAATGGCCGTGCCGGTGGCCCCGCCGCGGCCGGTGCGGCCGATGCGGTGGATATAGTCCTCGGCCACCATGGGCAGGTCGAAGTTGATCACGTGGCTGATACCCCGGATGTCCAGGCCGCGGGCGGCCACGTCGGTGGCCACCAGTACCCGCACCTTGCCGCGGCGCATCTGCTCCACGGTGCGCTTGCGCTTGCCCTGGTTCATGTCGCCGTGCAGGGCCGCGCTCTGATGACCCTGGTCCTGGAGTTTGGTCGCCAGCTTGTCCGCACCGCGCTTGGTGGCGGTGAAGATCACCGCCTGCGACAGCGACTGGTCACTGAGCAGGTGAGTGAGCAGCTTGTGCTTGTGGCCGATGTCATCGGCCTGGTGCGCCTGCTGCTCGATCGAGGCGTGACGCTCGGTGTTGGCCGCCAGGGCGATGCGCGCCGGGTCCTTGAGAAGCCGCCGGGCAATCTCCAGGATGCGGCCTTCCAGGGTGGCGGAGAACAGCAGGGTCTGGCGGCTGGCCGGGGTGGCCGCGGCGATCTGGTTGACCGCATCCACAAAGCCCATGTCCAGCATGCGGTCGGCCTCGTCCAGGATCAGCACCTCCAGGCGGGAGAAATCCACCCGGCCGCGCTCCATGTGGTCCATCAGCCGGCCCGGCGTGGCGACCAGCAGATCCAGCGGTTTGCCCAGCAGGCGCATCTGCGGCGGATAGGGCACACCGCCGACCACGCTGCCGGAGACGATGCGGCTGAAACGGCCAAGCTCACGGATGTTGGCCTCCACCTGGCCGGCCAGTTCGCGGGTCGGGGTCAGCACCAGCACGCGCGGGCCGTGGCCGCGGCTCCGGGCCGGCGTGGCCAGGCGCTGCAGCACCGGCAGCACGAAGGCGGCCGTCTTGCCGGTGCCGGTCTGGGCCGAGGCCATCAGGTCGCGGCCGGCCAGGGCCACGGGGATGGCCTGGCGCTGGATCTCGGAAGGTTCGGTGAAGCCGCAGGCCTCGATGGCACGCAGCAGTTCGGAATTCAGGTTCAGGGAGTCAAACGACACAATACGACACCTCATCCGCCCGTCACTGGCAGATTGACGATTTTCATAACAGAACCGCGCGGATGCGCAGGATTACATGACGGATAATCGACTGGTTCCGGTCGCGCCGCGGCCCTCGGGGCCCGGACGCGGAGGATTCGTTGCAAACCCGGAAACCAGTGACAAGCACGGAGGAAGGTTGGAAACGAACTCGACCTTGCGGTTTTCCTGCAAGGTGCGCGCACTATAACAGGTGACGGACGGAATAGCGAATCCGGTCTGCAGAGCCGGTAGGATGGGTGAAGCGCAGCGCAACCCATCGTTGCGGTGGTACAAGATGGGTTACGGCGCATCGGCCTCCACCCATCCTGCCTGTATTCCACCCGCACCCCGTCGCGGGTCCGGTCGTCGGGATGGCTGATCACCTGCCCGCCCGGCTCGAGCCCGGACAGGCTCTGCCCGCTCAGGCCTGCCCGCCGGCCGCCCCCGGCTGGTCTATACTTCGCTTCGGCCCGCCCGCCAACCTGCGGCGCCCGGCCCGATCCTTCCTGTAGCGAGGTATACCAATGAAAACCCTGAAGCGTGCCTGCACGGCTGCAGGCCTGTTCACCCTGGCCGCCGGCCTGGCCCTTCCGCTTGCCGGCCGGGCCCAGGAACGCGATCCCGACGATCTCATCCAGCGCGGGCGCTATCTGGCCCAGGTTGCCAGCTGCAACGACTGCCACACGCCCGGCTACTTCATGTCGGGCGGGCAGGTGCCGGAAACGCTGTGGCTGACCGGCGACAACTTCGGCTGGCGCGGCCCCTGGGGCACCACCTACGGCTCCAATCTGCGCCTGTACCTGCAGAACCTGAGCGAGGAGGAATGGATCCGGGATGCCCGGACCCTGCGCCGGCGCCCGCCCATGCCCTGGTTCAATCTCAACATCATGGAAGAGGATGACCTGCGGGCGCTGTATCACTACATCCGCTCTCTGGGCGAGCCGGGCGAGCCGGCACCGGCCTACGTCCCCCCGGACCAGGAACCGGCCACGGCCTACGCGCGCTTCCCGTCACCCCCGCCGGGTGAGTGACAAGGGCGCAGCGCAGCGCCTCAATACTCCACCCGCACCCCGTCACTGATCTGATCGTCGGGATGGCTGACCACCTGATCGCCGGGCGCCAGCCCGGAGAGGATCTGCGCGGTCAGACCGGCCCGGCGCCCGACCTCGACCGGGGTGAGTTGCGCCCGGCCGCCGACGATACGGAACACGCCCCAGCCGCCGTCATGGCGGAACAGGGCGCTGGCCGGGATCTGCAGCACATCCTCGCCCTCCCAGACATGGAAGCGCGCCTCCACCCGGTAGGCATCGCCCAGCCGCCGCCACTGCTCGGGGGGGGAGCTGAAATCGATGATCACCAGTACCCGCTGCTCCTCCACGCCCAGGGCCGAGATCTTGGTGAAGCCGGCCGGCTCCACCACCCGGACCACACCTTCCAGATCGGCGTCCCCGCCCCAGCGCTCCAGCCTGACCCGGGTGCCGGGGGCGACCTGGACGGCCTGGGTCGAGAGCAGTTCCACCACCACCTCCAGCTGCTCCGGGTCGCCGAGTTCGAGCAGCGGCGCGCCGGCCTGGACCGGGCCGGCGCTTTCGCGCAGCAGCTTCAGCACCCGGCCGTCGGCCGGGGCCTGCAGGCTGAACAGTTCGCCGTCCGCCGTCGTCCCATGCGAGGCGAGCACGGCGCGCGCGGTTTCCAGTTCGAAGCGGGCCACTTCGACGGCATGCTCGGCGGCCTCGCGCAGGGCCCGGCTGCGAGTCGCCTCGGCCTCGGCCCGGTCCAGGGCGTCGTCGGAAATGTCACCGGCCTCATGCAGGGACTCTGCCCGGGCCAGGGCCTTGTCGGCCAGGGCGGCCTGGGCCGCGGCGCTGCGCAGTTCCTCGCGCGCGGCGGCCAGGGCGGCCTCGGCGCCGTGCACCTGCGCCTGCGCCTGCGCCCGGCTGCGCGGGTCCAGGGCATCGGAACGGCGCGGCTCGATCTCCGCCAGCGGCTGGCCGGCGCTGACCGTATCGCCGGCCTCCAGCTCGATCCGGCGCAGGTAGCCGCTGACCGGGGCACTGATCAGATAGCGCTCCTTTACCCGGGTACGCCCCTCCTCCTCCACCGTCACCGTCAGGGGCCCGCGGCTGACGCCGGCCGGCTCCACCGCCACCGGCCGCGGCAGGAAACCCCACACCAGGACGGCGACCAGCACCAGGCCGGTCAGCAGGATTCCGATACGTGCACGCCACTTCATGATGCTGTGCATTCTACACGCGGAACTATTCGCGGGTCTTCAGGACGGCGACCAGATCCAGCCGTCCCAGGCGCCGCCAGATGAACAGGGCCGAGATCAGGGTGGAGGCAACAATCAGGGTCGCGCCCAAGGCATAATTGGCCGAGGTCAGAATCAGCGGCAATCGATAGAGGTCATTCTCGAACGCCTGCACCAGGATACCGATCAGCCCGATCCCGACCAGCATGCCGACCGGGATGGCCGCCAGCGCCAGCAGCGCCAGTTCCCCGAGCAGGATGTAGGCGATCTCGCCCCGCGTGAACCCCAGCACCCGCAGGCTGGCCAGTTCGCGCCCGCGCTCGGACAGGGCGATGCGGGCGCTGTTGTAGACCACACCGAAGCCGATCGAGCCCGCCAGCAGGGTCGCCACCAGGTTGTAGAACAGGACGAACTCGCCGATGGTGGCGTAGAAACTCTGGATGGCGGACACATTGGCCACCATGCTGAGCACGCGCGGACGCTCGTGCAGGGCGACATGGACCGCCGCCTCCCGCCCCGGTTCGATGGCCAGGTAGGCGCCGGAAACCACATTGCCTTCGTGCAGCAGTCGGTTCAGGGCCTCGCGCTGCATGTAGGCCGACACCCCCAGGAACTGACGGGTGATGCCCAGCACCGGCACCTGCAGCACCTGGCGCCGGCCCTCCAGCACCTCGAGGGTCAACAGTTCGCCCGGCTGGATATGCAGAATGTTGCTGGCCAGATGATCGGTCAGCACGACCCCCTCCGGCGGCACCCGCACCGGCACCAGGCTGCGGTCCAGCGAGCGATGCAGCCGCCCCGCAGGCTCGATGCCGTAGACGCTCGCGCGGTATTCGTAATTGCGATGGCGCAGCACCACCGGCACATCGCGGAAGCCTTCGACGTATTCCACCCCGGGCAGGGCCCGCAGTTCGTGCAGGGCGCGCCCGGAGGTGGGATCGATGAAGGTCACCGCCAGATCCTCGCGCGCGGCCTGGCGGAACTGCACGTCCACCATGAAGTCGATGGCGTCCTTCTGATAGTTGCCCACCATCATCAGGCCGCCGGCACAGGCAATGCCGAATACGGTCAGCAGCGACTTCAACGGCCGGCGCTCGATGTGGCGCAGGATCATGCGCGTGGGCGCGCCGAACCAGCGCTGCAGCCCCAGGCGTTCCAACAGGGTGGCGCGGTAGACCGCGGGCATCTCCGCCTGCATGCCGGTGGCCGGCGCCAGGCGCGCGGCGCGGGCCACCGAGACCAGGCTGCCGCTCACTGCGGCCAGAGCGCTCACCCCCAATGCGATCAGCACCACCGGCGGCTCCAGCCGGTAATGCAGATAGGGGAAGCGGAAGGTGGTCTCCTGATACACCCCGGCCAGCCCCTGGCCGAACCAGGCCCCCAGCGCCGAACCGGCGGCCACGCCGAGGACGACCACCACCAGCACCAGCTTGACGAAGTGCCAGGCAATGGCCAGGTGCGAGTAGCCGAAGGCCTTGAGGATGGCGACCTGCTCGCGCTGCAGGGCGATCAGCCGGCTGATCACGACATTGAGCATGAAGGCGGCGACACCCAGGAAGATGGCGGGGAAGATGGTCGCCGTGGTCTGCAGCTGCTTGAGCTCCTCGGACAGGAAGCGGTTGGAGAACTGGTCGGCGCGGCCATAGGCGCCGGTGCCGCCGTAGCGCGCGAGTTGCTGATCCAGGCGGTCGATCACGGCCTGTTCGCGCGCGCCGCGCGCCAGGCTCAGGGAGAGGTTGTTGAAGGCCCCGTCCATGTCGTGGGCCGCGGCCAGGGCGGTGCGCCCCATCCACAGCACACCGTAGCGTTTGAAGTCGGGGAACATGGCGCCGGGCGCGATCTGATAGATGTACTCGGGCGAGACCGCCACCCCCACCACCTGCAGGCTGCGGCGCTTGCCGTTGATGATGGCCGCGACCCGGTCGCCGGGGGACAGCCCATGGGCCTCGGCGAAGGTGTCCGACAGCACCACCTCGTCGCTGCTGTAGGGTGCGACCCGGCGGCCGCGCTTCATGTGCAGCCGGTTGAGCCCGGCCTCGCCCACATCCGGCAGCGACAGGATACGGCCGGTGATGGGATCGTCGAAACCGGCCACCTCCAGCCGGGCGCCGGCCACCACCCGCGTCTCCAGCCGCTCCACCCCGGGGATGGCCCGCAGCCGCTCGGCCACCGGCTCGGGGGCACGCTCGAGGTAGGCGAACACCTCGGCAAACCGGTACTCGGCATAGAAGCGTTCACGGGTCTCGACCAGGGAATCATAGGTCGACAATGACATCACCAGGGTGGCCACGCCGCCCATGATCACCGCCACGATGGCCAGCACCTGGCCGCGCAGGTGCCACAGGTCGCGCAACAGCTTGAGATTGAGGGCCTTCACCAGGACAGTTCCCGGGCGGGGGTCTTGGTGGCGTTGGCCCGGATCTCGGCAATGGTGCCGTCGGAGAGCCGGATCACGCGATCGGCCATGGCGGCGATGCCGGCGTTATGGGTGATCAGCACGGTCAGGGTGCCCAGTTCCCGGTTGACCTGTTCCAGTACCTCCAGCACCCGTACCCCGGTGGTCGAGTCCAGCGCCCCGGTCGGCTCGTCGCACAACAGCACCGCCGGGTTCTTGGCCACGGCGCGGGCGATGGCCACCCGCTGCTGCTCGCCGCCGGAAAGCTGGGCCGGAAAATGATCCAGCCGGTTGCCCAGCCCCACCAGTTCCAGCGCCGCCTCCGGGGTCATGGGCGCGGCGGCGATCTCGGTGACTGCGGCGACATTCTCGCGCGCGGTCAGACTGGGAATCAGGTTGTAGAACTGAAACACGAAACCGACATGCTCACGGCGGAAGCGGGTGAGCTCGCTCTCGTCCGCCCCGCTCAGTTCGTGATCCAGATACCAGACCCGACCGCCGGTGGGCACGTCCAGGCCGCCGAGGATATTGAGCAGGGTGGACTTGCCGCTGCCCGACGGCCCCAGCAGTACGATCAGTTCGCCGGCATGCAGTTCCAGGTCAATCCCGCGCAGCGCCTGCACCTCGACCTCGCCCATGTGATAGGTCTTGGTCAGGCCCTCGGCGGTGAATACGGGCTGGGCATCGGTGGGGGGATTCATCATCGGGATGATGCCACGTGGCCTTGCGGCGGGGAATTGCGCGGCATCAAGGTTGACGCTGGTCCGTCGCGGACAGGGTCGGTTCCGACAAGGAACTGAAACCGAACCGTGCGCCGGCCCTGCACGGCCAGGACAAGGGTACAGCTGCGTAGGTCGGGTTAGCCCGCAGGGCGTAACCCGACGCGGGCCGCCGCTGTGTCGGGTTACGCTGCGCTAACCCGACCTACGCCTCTGCGGACGGGGTCTGCCGCCCCAGCACCGTCACCGTCAACGCCGGCAGGAAGGTCAGGGTCACCAGGGCCGTGCCCAGCAGCCCGAACAGCACAATCACGCCCACGCCCCGATACAACTCGGTGCCCTCGCCCGGCAGCAGCACCAGCGGCGCCAGACCGCCCAGGGTGGTCAGCGTCGACATGGCGATGGGCCGCAGCCGGGTTTCCACCGCATCGCGCACCGCCGCCTGCGCATCCATGCCCGCCTCGCGCACATTGGTCATGGCCCGGTGCACGATCAGGATGGGATTGTTGACCACCGTGCCCATCAGGATCAGGAAACCGAGCATGGTGATCATGTCGAAGGGTTGATGGAATCCGCCCAGCCCGGCCCATTCCACCCCCGCCCCCGCGGCATTGAACAGCCACAGCCCGACGATGCCGCCGGCCACGCCCAGCGGGATGGTGAGCATGATCAGCAGCGGATAGCCCCAGTGGGTGAAGATGGCCACCAGCAGCAGATAGATGATGGCCAGCGCCACGATATAGTTGCCGAACAGGGCCTCGCGCGTGGCCTGCAGCTGGTCGCTGGCGCCGGAGATGTCCACACCGACGCTGGCCGGAATGGCGCCGGTCTCGCGCAGATGCCCGACCACCTCGTCGCGCACGATGCCCACCCCGGTCTCCAGCGCCACGTCGGACGGCGGGATGATATTGAGCGTGACGGTGCGCCGGCCGTCCAGGCGGCGGATGGTGCTGGTGTCCACCGTCTCCTCGATCCGCGCCAGCGAATCCAGCGGCACCTGCGCGCCGCTGGGGGTATGGATCGGCAGCCTTGAGAGTTGATCCAGGTCGGCGCCGGTGCCCTGCTGGCTGTAGAGATAGATGTCGATCTTGTCGTCGTCCATGAAGAACTCGTCGACGAAGGCGCCGTCGGTCAGAGCGGCGACGGTGAAGCCCATCTCGCCGGCGTCCAGTCCCACCTCGGCGACCCGGTCCCAGTCGGGGCGGATCTCCACCAGCGGCTGCGACAGTGACAGGGTGGGCGGATTGGCCTGGATGCGCGGCCGGTCGAACACGTCCTGAGCGCGGCGATAGGCCGCCGTGGCGACATCGTAGATGGCGGCCAGGTCGGCGCCGGAGATGTCCAGGTTCACACTGCGGGTGCCGCCGTCGTTGCTGGTGATGATGGAGCCGCGGGTGGCGAAGGCGCGCATGCCCGGGTATTCCTCGTACTTGCGCACAATGGCATCCATCAGCGGCTCGATGTGGGCCGGGTCCTTGGGCTGGGCGATGATGCGGATGCGCTGCGGCTCGATGCCGAGGTTCATGTAGGCAAAAGCCGGCACTTCGGTCTCGCCGGCCTCGAACTGCGCCGGGTCGTGCTCCAGATAGGGCAGCAGATAATCGTGCAGCTCGCGGCCGATGGCCGCCATGGTCTGCAGGTTGTAGCCCGGCGGGGCGTGCATGGAGGCGAACACCTTGGGCTCCTCGCCCTCGGGCAGGTACTCGGCCGGCGGCGTGAGCCAGACGATGGCCGCGACACTGGCCGCGGCCACGCCGGCGATCACTCCGGCGCGGCGGGGGCCGGTGTCGATCAGGGCGTTGATGCCGGCCAGCACCCGTGTGCGCAGCCCGCCCCCGGCCGCCTCGCCGCCGAGGGCATCCGAGCGGAACCGCAGCCGCGCCGAGGCGGTGGGCACCACGGTGATGGCCACCAGCATGGACACCAGGATCGAGGCCGACACCGCGATGGCGATGTCCGAATACAACTGCCCGGCCTCCTCCCGGATGAACACGATGGGCACGAACACCAGCACCGTGGTCAGGGTCGAGGCCAGCACCGCCGGCCACACCTGCTGCACCCCCTCCACCGCGGCGCGGAAGCGGTCCAGGCCGCGCCGGCGCGCCAGCTCGATGGATTCCAGCACCACGATGGTGTTGTCCAGGGTCATGCCGATGGCGAAGGCCACGCCCGCGAGCGATATGACATTCACGGTGCGGCCGGTAATGAGCAGCCCGATGAAGGCGGCGATGGTGCAGATGGGAATGCCCATCACCCCGACCAGGGTGGCCCGGCCCGAGCGCAGGAACAGGAACATGATCAGGCTGGCCAGTACCGCACCCAGGGCCAGGTTCTTCCAGACATTGAACACCGAGGCCTGGACATAGCCGACGTCGTCGGCGATCAGGCGCATGAACATGCCGCGCGGATTCAGCACCTGGCTGTTGATTTCCTCCATCTCGACCAGCATGGCGCGCTTGATGTCGATGACATTGGAGCCGGTCTGACGCCGTACCGACAACCCGATCACCGGCTTGCCGTCGGTGAAGGACAGCTCGCTCAGTTCAGAGTGATCCAGCTTCAGCTCGGCCACATCGCCCAGGCGGATGATGGAATCGCCGCGCCGTTCCAGCACCAGGGCGCGCAGATCGTCCAGGTCGTCGAAACGGCCGATGGTACGCAGCAGATAGCGTCGCTTGCCGGATTCGACCTCGCCGCCGGAGACATCGCGGTTGCGCGCCTGCACCGCCACGCGCACATCCCCCAGGGTGAGCCGGTGCTGCGCCAGCCGCGCGGGGTCGAGCAGGATCTGCACCTGGCGCTCGGCGCCGCCGCCCACCCGCACCTCGGACACCCCGGGCACACTCTCCATGCGGGTGCGCACATGGTCCTCGAGGAAGTCCTGCATCAGGTCCATGTCCAGACCGCGCGGGTTGCCCGCCAGCGGCGCGACGCGGAAATACATGAAGGAATTGGACGAGAAGGAGGTGGCGTAGATGCGCGGCTCGTCCACGTTGAGCGGATACTCCGGCACCTGGCTGAGCGCGTTGTTGACCCGGATGAGGGTCTCGTTGAGATCCACCCCGAAGGGAAACTCCAGCTCGACGCGGGCGCGGCCGAAGGAGGCCTCGGCGGTGATCTCGTGCAGAGAGGGAATGGTGCGCAGGTACTCCTCCTGCTCGATCAGGATCTCCTTCTCCACGTCCTGCGGCGTCGCCCCCGGCCAGGTGGTGACCACGGTGACGGTGCGTACCTCCAGGTCGGGAATCATCTGCACCGGAATGCGCAGCGCGGCAACCACCCCCAGTACGGAGATGATCAGCACTATCACTGTCATCAGGGTCCCGTGCCGGACGATGCCCTCGAACATGGTGTCAGTCGGCGCCGACCGGGCGTACGCGCTGGTCCGGCTGCAGGGATTCGTTGCCGGTGGTCACCACGCGCAGGCCGGGCTCCAGCCCCGAGCGGATCTCGATGCGGCCGTCGAAGGCCAGGCCGGTCTCTACATTGTGTTCGGTCACGCTCGCGGTGCCGTCCTCACCTGCGTCCTCGACCACCCACACGCTGACTCGCCCGTCCGGGTAGCGCAGCAATGCATCGCGCGGCACCACCAGGCCACGCTGACCGGTGTCGAGTTGCAGCACGGCGCGGGCGGACATGCCGGGGGTGAGCGGGATGTCTGGAGCGTCGAGCCAGGCCCGCAGCAGGAAGGTGCGGGCACTGGGGTCATTGACCGGCACAACGGTGCCGATGCGGGCCGCGAGTTCGCGCTCCGGCGCGGCATCCAGCCTCACCTGCAGCCGGGTGTCGGCGTCGATGCGCGGGAAGTAGCGCTGGGGCACGCGCAGATCCAGCCGCAGGTTGTCGACCGCGATCAATTCGACCACGGCCGTGCCCGGCTCGACCCACTCCCCGGCCTCGGTCAGTTTGCGGTTGATCACCCCGGCGAAGGGGGCATTGAGCACATGCCGGCGCAGCCGGGCCTCCCGGCGCTGCGCCTCGGCGGCCAGGCGCTCAACCTCGGCCTCCTGCATCCCGACCTGCGCCTCGAGCGTGCGCACCTCGGTCTCGGGGAAGGACTGGCGGGCGCGCAGCTGACGCGCCTCCTCCAGCCGACGACGGGTATCGGCCAGCTCGGCCCGTGCCCGGCGGGTGGCGGCGCGGGCCGAGGCCAGCGCCAATTGTTCGAGTTCGCGGTCCAGCCGCACCAGGGGGTCACCGGCCTCGACCCGGTCGCCGACATCGACGTTGATCGCCTCCACCAGACCCGCGACCGAGGTCGAGACCTGCGCCACCCGGGGCGAGGTCAGGGTGCCGGTCAGCGGCACTTCCTCGATGATGGGCGCGCGTTCGACCGCGCCGGTGCCGACCCGGGCCAGCCGCTCCTGGGCCGTAGCCAGAACAGGCAGCAACAGCAGCCCCAGCAGTGTGTGCAACCGCCCTGCGCAGAGCAGTGAAGTCGGATACATGCAGGATACCTGTCAGCCCCGGGAAGCGGGGCATCTCGCCTGTCGGCAGCATACGGGAGGCCGCCTCAGTCCGACAAGCCGCCGCAGGTAACATCCCTGTGACCTTCCGGCCCGCGGCGGCGCTGGCCTTGTCCGGTTCAGGGACGCTAAGATGAATGGTATGAGCGGTAACAAGTGTCCCTTCAGCATCATCCAGGCCTCCGGGGCCTGCGGCTGCCGGCACGCCGAGGAAGTGGTGCGGCGCGGCGGCTCGGAATACGACTGCACCGAGGCTGCGGCCCATGCCGTGTGCGCGGCCCTGGTCGAACACCTCAATGCCCTGGCCCTGCCCGAACTGGGCTATGAGGACGACCTCACCCAGACACCCAAGAGCGTTTACGAGCGCATTCTGCTCGGCGGGCTGCAGGGGCTGCGCCAGGCCCGCGACCCCGCCGACAGCGACCCCGGGACCGCGGACATCTGGCCGGTGGTCGAGGCCGCAGCCGGCGAGTACGGCGACGTGACGCAGATCCCGGCACCGACCGTACTGCCCGCCATTCAGGCCTGCCGCATCCGGCGCCGTCAGCGCGGTCGCGGCTGAACGGCGCGCTGCCGGGCAGCGGGCACACCGAACAAGAAGGATCCACTGAGTTTCATGGAAAACGACGCCGTCATTCCGATCGAGATCCTGTTCCAGAAGTCGGAGCTGGTGGTCACCTTCCTGATCATCATGCTCGGCATCGGCTTCGGCAACCTGCGCATCAAGGGCGTGGGCTTCGGCTCCAGCGGGGTGCTGATCGTGGCCATGATCGCCGGCTACTTCTATCAGTTCGAGCCCATCACCATCCTGCAGGACCTGGGCATCGTGCTGTTCCTGCTCAGCGTCGGCCTGGAGGCCGGGCCCAGTTTCTTCCGCGCCTTCAAGCAGCACGGCCGGCGCTTCATCACCAATGTCGTCGTCCTGCTGGCCGTCTCCGGCGTGAACACCGTGGCCATCATCGCCCTGGCCGGGGTGCCCATCGGCATCGGCCTGGGCCTGTTCGGCGGCGCCTTCACCTCCAGCCCGGCACTGGTGAGCGCGTTGCAGTTCAGCCCCAAGGAGGAGGTCATCTTCGGCTATGGCGTGGCCTATCCCTTCGGCCTGCTCGGGGTGATCCTGTTCATCACCATCGCGGTCAGACTCATGCGCCCGAAGATGGAAGCCGAGGTGCGCGCCCGCACCCAGCTGCATACCGGTGTGTTCAAGCTGCAGAACGAGGAGTTCGCCGGCAGGCTGATCCGCGACATCGATTTCTTCCAGGACCACAACGTGGTGGTCTCGGGCATTCTGCGCGATCTGAACATGCGCACCGCCAGCGGCAGCACCGTGCTGCTGGCGGGTGATGTGCTGCGCCTCGAGGGCCTGCCGGAGGACGTGGACAAGGTCGGACAGACCCTGGGCGTGGAGGTGCAGGAGAAGTTCGACGAGAACGCCGAGTTGGACACCCGTTCCATCGTGGTGGAGAACACCTCGGTGGTCAACCGCAGCCTGGGCGACCTGGACATCCGGCTGCGCTACAACGTCTCCCTGACCCGCATCATGCGCGCGGGGGTGGAATTCGTGCCGCGCCAGGACCTGGCGCTGGAATACGGCGACGTGGTGGTGGCCGTGGGCACACCCTATCAGCTCGATCAGCTGGAACTGTTCCTGGGCCATGAGCACCACACGGTGCAGCGCCGCGTGGACATCGGCTCGCTGGCCGCCACCCTGTTCCTGGCCTTCTTCATCGGCGGCATCATCATCCCCCTGCCCGGGCTGGGCCCATTCTCGCTGGGGCTGGCCGGCGGGGCGCTGGTGGCGGGCCTGCTGTTCGGACACTTCGGGCGCATCGGCAACTTCATCGGCCGCTTCCCGCGCAACGCCACCGCCGTGCTGCGCGAACTGGGGCTGGCGCTGTTCTTCGTGCAGGTGGGCTTCGACACCGGCCAGAGCTTCGTCGAATCGCTCGACTACCAGGCCATCTACTACGCCTTCTATGCCGTGCTGTTCGCCGTGGTGCCGATGGCGGCCAGCTTCCTGTTCGGCCACTATGTGATGAAGATCCCGGTCAGCGAGTGCTTCGGTGTGATCTGCGGCGGCATGACCTTCACCCCGGGCCTTGACATCATCCGTCAGGCCGACAGCTCCGACCGCCCGGTGGTGGCCTATTCCTCAGTCTATCCGGTGGCGGTGATCCTGGTCATCGCCCTGGTGCAGGGCATGTACCTGGCGCTGGTCACCCTCGGCGCAGTCGAGTAACCCAACATGAATCGTCGTGGTTTGTTGTTGGGCTTCATTGCATTCAGCCCAACCTGCATCACTTGACCGTCATTCCCGCGAAGGCGGGAATCCAGAAACCGCCGAGGCACATAGATTCCCGCCTTCGCGGGAATGACGTGAAAGTCATGCAATTGTCCGTGTTTTCCGTGGCCATCAGATCGCCCGACTGCGGTCGGGGATGGTGCGATTGAGCAGACGGTCGTTGTCGCTGTAGTCGACCGCCGCCTCGATCAGATGCACGCCCGGACTGGCCAGGCACCGTTCCAGCAGCGGGGCGAGCTGGTCGGCGGCCTCCACCCGGTGGCCATGGGCACCGTAGCAGCGGGCGTAATCGACGAAACTCGGGTTGCCGTAGTCCAGCCCGAAATCCTCGAAACCCATGTCGGTCTGCTTCCACTTGATCATGCCGTAGGCGTCATCGCGCAGCACCAGCACCACCAGGTCCAGTCCCAGCCGCACGGCGGTCTCCAGTTCCTGCGAGTTCATCATGAAGCCGCCGTCGCCGCAGACGGCCAGCACGCGGCGCTCCGGATGGACCAGTTTCGCCGCCATGGCCGAGGGCAGCCCGGCCCCCATGCTGGCCAGCGCGTTGTCGAGCAGGACAGTATTGGGCAGGCAGGCCGGGTAGTTGCGCGCAAACCAGATCTTGTAGATCCCGTTGTCCAGCGCCACGATCCCGTTGTCGGGCATGGCGCGGCGCACCTCGGCGACCAGGCGCTGGGGATAGACGGGAAAGCGCGCATCATCGGCACCTTCCTGCAGATGCGCGTCGAGATGGCGCTTGACCTCCAGGAAGCGGCCGAAGTCCCAGCCCGGGGAAACCTCGATGGTGGCGGTCAGACGTTCAATGCTGTCGGCGATGTCTCCGATCACCCCCTGATGGGGGTGATAGACCGCATCGACGGCGGCGGTAACATAGTTGACATGGATTACCCGGGCCGAGCCGGCGCGGCCGGCGCCGGCGATATCCGGATTGTCCTCGGCCGGGTCCGTGTCCGCCTCGCCATTCATGATGAAGGGCGGTTTCTCCACCACATCGTGACCGACGTTGATGATCAGATCGGCCGCTTCGATGGCACGGTGCAGAAAGTCCTCGCCCGACAGGGCCGCCGCCCCCAGATACTGGGGGTGACGCTCATCGATCACGCCCTTGCCCATCTGGGTGGTGAAAAAGGGAATGCCGGTCTTGTCGATGAAGGCCCGTAGCGCCTGACAGGTATGGCGGCGGTTGGCACCGGCACCGAGCAGCAGCAGCGGGCGACGTGCTGACTGGATCATATCGCTCGCCTGGCTGATCGAAGTTTCACTGGCCCGCGGATTCTCGAACCGGCTGCGCCGGATCACAGAGGCCTCGGTCTGCTCTCGGGCGATGTCTTCGGGCAACTCCAGGTGCACCGCGCCGGGGCGCTCATCCTCGGCCCGGCGGAAGGCCTCGCGCACCCGCGCCGGGATGTAGTGAGCGCTGCTGAGCTGGCGGGTGTACTTGGTCAACGGCTGCATCATGTCGACCACATCGACGATCTGGAACTCGCCCTGCTTGCTGGCCTTGATCGGCTTCTGGCCGGTAATCATCAGCATCGGCATGGCGCCCAACTGCGCATAGGCTGCGGCTGTCACCAGATTGGTCGCCCCGGGACCGAGGGTCGCCAGACACACGCCGGTCCTGCCGGTCAGGCGGCCGTAGGTGGCGGCCATGAAGCCGGCGGCCTGTTCGTGACGGGTCAGAATCAGGCGGATGGAGGAATCCTTCAATGCGTTCAGAAGGTCCAGATTCTCCTCGCCGGGGATGCCGAAGATGTACTCCACCCCCTCGGCCTCCAGGGCGCGGACGAACAGGTCAGATGCCTTCATGTATGCTCCTTCAGGTGCTGCTCAAATCGTGCAGCCGGATATCCGGTGATGCCTGCCCTGGCCAGATTCCTGCCAGAGTGGCATGCTGATCCCGACCCTACCAGAAACCGGGAGCGGAGCGCATGGGAGAGGCACTGAGAGCAGCAGTGGCACGTCAGCGCATGTTGCTGCGCCGACTACTGGATGCGCCGATGGCCCGACTGGCCCGCGAATGCGCCGCCGTCTGGCCGCAGCGCCAGCCATTGGAAACACTGCTCACTGAATGGCTGGACCACCTGCCCTCCTGCAAATACCTCTATGCGCTGGATATGCAGGGACAGCAGATCACGGCCAATGTCTCGGCCCGGGGGCTGTTGCCGGAACATGCCGGGCGCGACCGCAGCCAGCGCCCGTATCTGAAAGCGGCACTTGCGGGCGAGGCCTTTTCGCTGTCCGATGCCTACATCAGCCGCAATGCCCGCCGGCCCTCGCTGACCGCGGTCCAGCGCATCGAATCGGCCGCCGGCACTCAGCTGGGTTTTCTCGGCGCGGACTTCGACCTGCGCGAACTGCCGCTGACCCGGGAGATCTACGAGCAGCCCGGCCAGTGGCTGCAGATGAAGGGCGATCCGGCCATTCGCAGCGGTCTGTTCAGCCAGCATCGCGTCGACAGCCCGATGGATCAGCACATCGACGCGGTACTGGACCTGGTCACCGAACTGATCGTCGCCCACGGGGTGTTCCACGGCAAGCTGCACTTCTCCAGCTCACGCGCCACCCTCTGGTTCATGGAGGATCCCTATCGTTATCGCATCCTGGACATCGAGGACCTGACCGATCCGGGCATCGTGCTCACCTATCCCACTCACCCCTATCCACAGGACGCGGTGATCCCGCCGGACCGTGTGACCGAGGTCTTCCATACCCTGCGCGCCCTGCGCTTCATGGACGAAACCCTCTACCTGCGCGCCGGCTCGCTGAACATCTTCAATGGCATCGTGGGACTGAACTTCTCCTGCGACGGCTCGCACTATATGCCCTGGCAGGAACTGCTGGAGAAGAAACTGGACTTCTGGCTCGGCACCGGAGATGCGGAACTGGACGACGCCGGCTGAGTCAGGCGCCTACGCCTGCAGCAGCGCCCTGACCACCTCATGCACATGCCGGATCGGCAGGGAGAAGTGGCCCTCGCCCGGCACCCGGGTCAGCCGCGCAGCCGGCGCGGCCTGCGCCAGCCAGTCACTGTGCAGCGGCGGCACCACCCGGTCGGCCAGACCGTGCCAGAGCTGCAGGTTGCGGATCCCATCCAGCGTGAACGGCCAGGGCCGGATGGCCGTTGCCAGATCCGCCACCGCGCCCTCCGGCCCCTGACGGAAGGCCTCGCCCAGACTGTCGGCGAACAACTCACGGACCGCCGGCCGGCGCAGCACCGCCCGGTCGGCCGGGCCGTCGATCCAGCCCTGGATCGCCACCGCCAGACGCGGCGTCCGGCGCACCACCTGCGTGACCAGCGGGCCATAGCTCCAGTGCAGCCAGGCCGGCCCGCGGCGCACCAGCCACAGGGCCAGACGGGCGTTGAACTGCATCGCCGCGGCCAGTCCGGGTCGGGTGAGATCCCCCAGACCGCAGCAGATCGCCGTACCGATGACCCGGTCGCTCAACCGGCTGGCACAGGCCAGGGCGTAGGGTGCGCCGCCGGAGACGGCAATCAGATGAAAACGCCCGATCCCCAGCGCGTCGGCCAGGGCCGCGATGCGTTCCGGCCAGGCGTCCAGCCGCGCGCCCGGCGCCGGGGCGGACAGCCCGTAGCCGGGCCGCTCCGGCGCGATCACCCGCACGCCCGCGTCGCAGCAGGCCGCATGCAGCAACGCGCCCTCGCGGCGTGATCCGGGCAGGCCGTGGAAGTAGAAGGCCGGGATACCGCCGGGCCGGCCGTAGACGGCATAGCCCAGCGGCACGCCCTGGATCTCCAGCACCCGCTCGTTGCGCGGAAACGCCGTCGGCAAAACTTTCCCTCCCGGATCCTGTCACAATCCCCTGTCATCCTGACACAACCGCAGACAGGAGTCCTTCATGCAGAGCAAGCTGTTCTCCCCCATTCGCCTGGGTGATCTGGAACTGCCCAACCGCATCGTCATGGCGCCGTTGACCCGCAACCGGGCCGGCGAGGGCAATGTCCCGACCGCGCTCAACACCGAGTACTACCGTCAGCGCGCCGGCGCCGGCCTGATCATCAGCGAAGCCGCGCAGGTCTCGCCCCAGGGCGTGGGCTATCCGGCCACGCCGGGCATCCACAATGAGGCGCAGGTGGCGGGCTGGAAGGCGGTACTCGAGGCGGTGCACAGCGCCGGGGGGCGCATGTTCATCCAGCTGTGGCATGTGGGCCGCATCTCCCACCCCAGCCTGCAGCCCGACGGGGCCGCGCCGGTCGCGCCCTCGGCCATCCGCCCCGCAGGCGAGGCCGTCACCTACAACGGCATGCAACCCTTCGAGACGCCGCGCGCCCTGGACACCGACGAGCTGCCGGGCATCGTGGCGCAGTACCGCAGCGCCGCCCGCCTGGCCCGCACGGCCGGCTTCGACGGGGTGGAGATCCATGCCGCCAACGGCTACCTGCTGGACCAGTTCCTGCGCGACGGCAGCAATCAACGCTCGGATGCCTACGGCGGCCCGGTGGCCAACCGCTACCGGCTGCTGGGCGAGGTGCTGGCGGCGGTACTGGAAAGCTGGCCCGCCGGCCGGGTGGGGGTGCGGCTGTCGCCCGAGAACAGCTTCAACGACATCCGTGACAGCGATGCGCAGACCACCTTCAACCATGTGGTCGAGCAGCTGGCGCCGCACGGCCTGGCCTATCTGCATGTGATCGAGGGCGACATGATGAGCGGGGCGAGGGAACTGGACTACGGCGCCTTCCGCCTGCGATTCGCTGGGCCCTACATGGCCAACAACGGCTTCGACTTCGCGCGCGCCGACCAGTGGCTGGAGCAGGACCGGGCCGATCTCATCGCCTTCGGCAAGCTCTACCTCGCCAACCCGGATCTGGTGGAGCGTTTCCGGCAGGGGGCGCCGCTCAACGCGCCCGATGCGGATACCTTCTATGGTGGGGATGCGCGGGGCTATACGGATTACCCGACGCTGGAGGAGCAGACACCGCTGTAGGATGGGTGGAGCGAAGCGCAACCCATTGTTGGTCCGCATCGATGGGTTACGGCGCTGGCGCCTCCACCCATCCTACAATTTCGCGACGAGCACGGTTCGATCACCCTGCCAGGGCATTGCGCATGCGCCGGGTCTTCTCCAGCATGCGCCAGGTCGAACGGTTGTTGTTGAAGCGGGTCACTGCGATGAGATCCGCCCAGAGGATGTCGTGGGACTCGTCGTTGCCCGGCACCGGCAGGCGGTCATCGATCTCCACCAGGAAGCGGACATCGATGTGCTCATGGCGCGGGGCATAGTCGACATTGTCGATGACATGGATGTCCACATCGAACAGGGCCTCGCTGACCAGGCGGATGTGGTGCGCCTCCAGCCCGGTCTCCTCGTGGGTCTCGCGCAGGGCCACGCGCAGGATATCGGCGTCACCGTCGGCATGGCCGCCGGGCTGGAACCACTGATCGTGCTTGCGATGATGCAGCAGCAGCACCCGCTCGCGGTCGGGGCTGACCACCCAGGCCGAGCCGGTCACGTGCGCCGGCAGCAGCGAGCGTTCGAAGCAGTCCGGATGGGCGGCGACGAAATCCACGGCGCGGCGCACATAGGCCGCCTCCTCCATGAAGTCGGTGCGGTAGCGGGTCAGCAGGTCGAGCAGCTGTTGTCGATGCATAGCGCCTCCCAGATCAGGTCCAGGATGGATTCTCGACCGCGGCCAGTGCGGCCGCCGCGGCCTCGTCCACGTCGGCCTCGCGCCCCGACAGGATCAGGCGGCCGAAGGCGCCCACGGCGCGCACATCGATCAGGGTGATGTTCGCCGCCTTCTCGGCCTGATTGGCCGCATAGACGATATACCCCGCCGGCTCGGTCTCCAGAATGAACATGCTCTGGTCGGGCAGGATCATGGAGCCGCGCCGGTCCTGGCGGTTGATCAGCACCGTATGGTCCGGCGTCATGCCGCGGATGATCTCCTGCCAGGCCACCTCGCAGCGGGTACGGTCCTGCTGGCGCGCGCCCAGATGATTCAGAATCACCCGGCCGCTCTCGATCACGTCGCTCTGGTCGCGGTGGTGAATCACCATGGAGCCGTACTGGCGTTCGACCACCTGCTGGGCCAGGCGCACCTGGGTGGCCTTGAGCGCCATGTCGGTGAGCCGATGCACGGCCATGCCCGGCGAAACCTCCACCCACAGCAGGGCCTCCCCGGGCACCGGCAGAAAACCCTGGGAGGCCGTGGCGATGTACTCGGCCAGCTGCGGCTGCAGCGAGTCGATATAGACATAGGTTCTGAGCTTGATCATCAAACTGCCAGGCGGCCTGAACGATTGCCCGCTGGGGACAGGCCAGTGGATTCTACCGGTAGCCGACAGGGCAGCGGAAATACATAAGTCATTCGGAATCCATAGATATTCGTCTATGAAATCAGCGCTACAGGCAGTATAGACCGGGATAAGGGCGGCATTACGGGCATCGGGACCGGTCACGACAGTCACCGGAAACGGGCTTGCGGGTCGAGACCCCGCCCTCACCCCTGCCCCTCTCCCGCTCGCGGGAGAGGGGTACTAAGGCGGGAAATCAGAAATAGTAGCCGAAATTGATATTGAAGCGGGTCTGCCACTGGTCATCGGCATTGGCCCCGAGGCGGTCGCCGAAGGCGGCGTCGCCGCCGATGAACTCGTTGCCGTTGGACATGGCCAGATCGGTGTAGACATACCAGCCGCCCCGGCCCCAGGCCGCGCCGAGGATGAACAGTTCGCTGTCGTTGAAGCCGCTCTGGTCCTTGACGATGACGCTGTACTCGGCATAGGGGATGACATAATCCAGCCAGTCGATGCCGGGCGTGGCCTGGTAGTAGCTGAGCGAGATGCCCGGGATCCAGGCCTTGGCCGCCGCTGTGCTGGGGAAGTCGTAGGCGCCGAACTGGACCCGATCGTCGGTGCCCAGCGGCTGGGCGCTGTCGACGTCGAACTCGTACCAGGTCAGCTGACTGGCCAGGGTGAAGTTGTCCCACTTGTTGACCATGTGCACCGAGGCGGCCATGCGGTCGCCGTCGTCCTGCGGCCCGGCGCTTTCCAGTTCGCCGAACTGCAGCGAGAAACCGAGATCGGTGGCGATGGCCACGTCCGGCACGCTGTAGATGCCGCGCAGGTTGAACTGGTTGCGCTCCTTGTAGCCGTTGCCGCTTTCGTTGACCACGTCGTAGGAGTAGCGCGCGCTCTTGTGCGAGGCGCCCCGGTAATCGCCCTCGTCCGAATAGTAATAGGCAAGGTCCCACTTCCAGTCGCCCATGGGCCGGGAGTACTTCACGCCCAGGTCCATGTCGTCCGACAGGCCGACATAGTAGTGCTGGTCGAAGAACCAGCTCTGGGAAATGCCGTAGGGCCCGGGACCGAAGGGCACCCGGTTGACGCCCACCTGGACCTGGCTGCTGTCCTCGAAGTTGTAGCCCACCCAGCCGGTGTGCAGCATGTTGTAGCCGGGATACCAGCGGTATTCCGCCTTGGCCTGCCAGGGGCCGCTGAGGTAGTCGAGGTTGATGCGGAAGGTGTCGAGGGCGAAATCCCCCTTGTCCTCGGTGGCCCGGGTGGCGCCGTTGCCCTCGGGATAATCGCCCACGGCATAGTTGGCCCGGATGGCGCCGCCGATGGTGAGGTCGCCGACCTTGATCTTGGCCGGTGCCGGGGTGATTTCGGACATCTCGGCCTCCGCCCGCTCGGCCCGGGCCTCGGCCTCGTTCCGGGCGGCCTTCGCCTCGGCCAGCGCCCGCTCGGCCTGTTCCAGTTCGCGCTGCAGCTCCTGCACCCGCTGCTCCAGCACCTCGGTCTCGTCCGCACTCACGGCCGCGGAGAGCAATCCCAGTACAACCACCAGCACACCGGCAAGCGGTGCCTTGCCCACAGCGTTTCCTGTCATTGCCCTTTCCTCCCTGCGGTCCCCGGCGGCCCCTCGCCACCGGCGGAATGGTATCCGTCCCGGCATCCCGCTCCCGGGACGGCGGCGCTCAGAGCTCGCCCGTGATCCAGTACCGGATACGTTCCGGGTGGTTCTCGATGTAGCGGGTCACGGCCTCCTCGTAGGAGCTTTCCTGGGCGTCGTACATGGCGGCCTGCAGATCGTCGATGGGCAGCTGCATGCGGGAGAAGAAGCCGGCCGCCTCGATGTCGTCCTGATAGAAGCCCTTGCGTGCCACGGCATGCACCCGCTCGTAGCTGCCCAGCGTCCCCTTGGGGTCGTCCAGGTAGCGCAGGTCGTACTTGCCGAACATCCAGTGCGGACTCCAGCCGGTGACCACGATCCATTCGTTGCGGCGGATGGCGCGGTCGAGCGCGGCGGTCATGCCGGCACCGCTGGAGATCTGCAGTTCGTAGTCCAGGCCGTAGTCCTCGATGGCCTGCTTGGACAGGCGGGTCAGGCCGGCGCCGGGGTCGATACCGGTGATGGTGTCATCCAGCTTGTCCATCACACCGGGATCCTTGAGATCGGCGATCGAGCTGACCCGGTCCTCCGGGATATAGCTCGGCACCACCCAACCCAGCCGGGCATGGGTGTAGAGCAGCCCCAGATTCACCATCTTGCTGCCCAGCTTTTCGATGTAGTCGGCGTGGGTGCCGGGCTGCCAGGACATCAGCATGATGTCGATGCTGCCGGTGGCAAGGCCCTGGTACTGGGGGGCGATGTCGGTCTGGATCAGTTCCACCTCATAGCCCATCTCGTCTTCCAGGATGCGCGCGGCAAGCTTGGTGACGAACTCGGCATCCGACCAGGCGGTCCAGCCGATGCGGATCTCCTTTTCGGCCTGGGCCGTGCCGGCCAGGCCCAGCATCAGCGTGACGGCCAGCAGATATTGCAGTGATTTCAGGAATCGCATGACGTCCTCCTTGTTTGCTTTGGTTTATGCAGCTTTGCGTCTGGCTCCGAAGCTCTGGGTGATGCGATCCAGCAGAATGGCCAGCAGCACCACACCGAGGCCGCCCTCGAATCCCAGGCCCACGTTCAGGCGCTGAATGCCGGTCAGCACCGTGTTGCCCAGTCCGCCGGCGCCGATCATGGAGGCGATCACCACCATGGACAGGGCCAGCATGATGGTCTGGTTCACCCCGGCCATGATCGAGGGCATGGCCAGCGGCAGCTGCACCTTGAACAGCAGCTGGCGCGCGGTGCAGCCGAAGGCCAGGCCCGCCTCGATGTGCTCGGGGCTGACCTGGCGGATGCCGAGATTGGTCAGGCGCACCGCCGGCGGCATGGCGAACACCAGGGTGGCGATCGCGCCGGGCACCTTACCCAGGCCGAAGAAGATGGCGGCGGGGATGAGATAGACGAAGGGCGGCATGGTCTGCATGAAGTCCAGCACCGGGCGCACAATGGCCTCGACCAGGTCACTGCGCGCCATGGAGATGCCGATGGGAATACCGATCAGCAGCGCCAGCGCGCTGGAGCCGATGACCAGCGCCAGGGTCGAAACCGTCTCCTCCCAGATATCCATGCCGAAGAGCAGCAGCATGGATACCAGCGCGAAGATGCCGAACTTCCAACTCACGCGCCAAGCGGCCAGGGCCACGATCAGCAGCGCCAGCAGCAGCGGCGGGATGGCAAGCAGCCCCTCCTCGAAGTTGTCGATGACGAACTCGATGGCCTCGGAGATGCCGTCCAGCACACCGGTGAAATTGACCTGGATCCAGTCGACCGCGCCGCTGACCCACTCGCCGATGGGGATATCGATATTGGTGATGAAATTGCCGTCAGCCATACCTTTGGTGTCCTGCTAGCCCGCCTTGTCCAGTGTCTGCAGCAGTACCGTCTTGCTGACGGTGCCCAGATAGCGCCCGCCCTTCGCCACCACCGGCACCGGGTGTTCGCTCGCGGCCACCAGGCTGAGCACGTCGCTGAGTTCCATGTCCTCGGGCGCGGCCTCGATGCCCTTGAGAAAGGCTTCCTCCCAGCGGGTCTCGCCGGGACTGTCCAGGGCCCTGGCCAGGCTGTGCTGGCTGACCATGCCGCGGTATTTGCCGCTGGCATCGACCACCACGGCGGTGTTGCGCCTGCGGTCGCGCAGCTGCGCCAGGGCGGCGCGCACATTGGTGCCGGGCCGCTCGAACACCATCAGACCGTCCTGCTCGGCGATCTCGGAGGCGGTGAACACCTTGCTCACGTCCACGCCGTAGAAGAAGGATCTTACATACTCATTGGCGGGACTGGTGACGATCTCCTCCGGGGTGCCGATCTGCACGATGGCGCCGCCTTCCATGATGGCGATGCGGTCACCGATGCGGATGGCCTCGTCCAGATCATGGGAGATGAACACAATGGTATGCGCCTCGCGCTGCTGCAGCCGCACCAGTTCATCCTGCATCTCGGTGCGGATCAGCGGATCCAGGGCGGAGAAGGCCTCGTCCATGAGCAGGATCGAGGCATCGGTGGCCAGGGCGCGGGCAAGCCCCACGCGCTGCTTCATGCCGCCGGAGAGTTCGTCCGGATAGCTGTCGCCGTACTGGCCCAGGCCGACCGTCTCCAGCGCCTTCATGGCACGCTCGCGCTGCTCTTCCTTCGACACATCGGCCACGTCGAGCCCGAAGGCGGCGTTCTCGGCAACCGTCTTGTGCGGCAGCAGGGCAAAGGACTGGAACACCATGCTCATGTGCTCGCGGCGCATGCGGATGAGTTCCTTTCTGCCCATGGCGGTCACATCCCGGCCATCGAGCAGAATGCGGCCGTGGGTGGGTTCGATCAGACGATTGAGCATCCGCACCAGGGTGGACTTGCCCGACCCGGACAGGCCCATGACGACGAACACCTCGCCGTCGCGGATGGCGAAGTTGGCGTTCTGGACGCCGACGGTGGTGCGGGTGCGTTCGAAGATCTCGTCCTTGGACAGCCCCTGTTCCAGCAGGCGCATGGCCTCGTCGGGATCAGGGCCGAAGATCTTGTAGAGGTTCTCGACGACGAGTTTGTCTTTTCCCTCGCCGTTCCCGTTGACTGGCATCAGAATGACTCCGGGCGGGCCGCGCCGCTGATCCATGCACAGGCAGGGCCGGACAGCCACCCTGTGCTGTTCGATTACCGGTTAGCAGGATCAGGCTGGGGGCACAGCCATCGTGAATTTTCTTCCCCAGTCAAAAACCTAGACGCTGTGACCATGAAAGTCAAACGACGGCAGCGGCAAGCCCATGGCAAACGGAGTTATTTTTCTGCAACAGTTCGGCCGACCCCGCCTGCCTGCCGCCAGCGCTGGCGCAATGCCTCCACCCGCTGACGGTTGACGCCGAGATCACTGTGCCCGACGCGCGAGGCGGAACGCACATGCACCACGCCCGCCTGCGCATCCGGCCGCAGCTGCAGGTCATCCACGAAACCGAACACACGAGAGCGGAAGCCGGCGACCAGATAGTCCGGCTGCACGGTCGTTACCGTACCGCCCAGTGACCGCACCTGCTCTCCGAGCCGGTCCAGCACCGAGGCCGGCGACAGATCCCCCGGCAGCCTCAGCGGTTCGACATAATGCGCGCTGTCGGCGGGATATTCACTGCAGACGCAGTTGGGACTGTCGGGACAGGGCGGCAGCCGGCCGTCAACGCGCCCGGGCGGCGCCTGCGAGCGGCTGTGCAGGGCAAGCACCGCCAGGGTGATCATGGCGAGCAGGATCAGCGCGGCGAGAATCAGCAGGACCGCCTTCATCCCGCCTCACTCCTCATGCTCCATCAACCCCCGGATCAGCGCCCGCACCTCGGCGTGATTGAAATTGCGGCCGCCGACGGCGCGATAGACCACCCGCCCCTGCGGATCGATCAGCACGGTGGTGGGCAGTCCCTTCACCCCGTAGGCCTCGGCCACGCTGCTGTCACGGTCGAACAGGACGGGGAAGCTGGGATAGACGTCGAGTTGGCCCATGTAGGGGAAGACCTGATCGGGCGACTCCCACTGGTTCACCGCCAGCACCTGGAAGCCTTCGTCCTTCAGCCCCTGGTAGACCGCCTCCATCGAGGGCATCTCCTCGCGGCAGGGCGGACACCAGGTGGCCCAGAAGTTGACCATCACCACCCGGCCGCGCAGGTCCGACAGCCGGTGAATCTCGCCGTCCATATCCTCCAGCGCGAAATCCGGCGCCGGGACCGGTTCCGGCAATCGGGTCAGGTCATGCCCCAGATCGGCCGGCGCCGCCGGCGCAAAGGCCAGCAAGGCGATGCTCAGCAGCAGGCGCGCCAGCATCTCAGGGAGCGGATTGCGGCACCCCTTCCGGGGCGCATCTGACGTCTTCGAGCTTGGCTTCATGCAGTTCACCTCCCTGGGTCCAGACATAATGAAGATCGAAGCGGGTGCCGGGCGGCAACTCCACGGTGGTGAAACCCTGCCCCCAGTCGCCGGGCTGATAGGTCTGCGCCTCATGCAGCAGCACCCAGCGGAAGGCGAGATTGCGGCCGCGCCATTCCTCCAGCCACTCGGTCTTGGTCTTGACCCGGTGGGTCCGGCCGTCGGGTGTCACATAGCGCCAGCGGGTGAGATCGTACTCCAGCACCTCGTCACCGATATTGCGCAGGATGGTGCCGAAGGTGCAGTACTGCCGGGTGCTGGCGACGATGTCCGGCGGCAGTCCGCGGGCGGAGAAGACCGCCGCCACGTAATCCCGGTTCAGCGGCAGCAGCTGCAGCGACATGCCCGGATGCTCCACCTGCACGGTTTCGATGCCGGAATCGGGGTTGTACTCGCGCTCGACCTGGGCGCCCATCAGTGTCGCCGGCAGCAACAAGCAGAATGCGGACAGATACCGTGTCATTGTCAGCCTCATCCTCCGGGGGTTAATCATGGCCACCCTACCCTTCGGGTCCGGGCATCGCAATGACACGACGCGGGCCGGTCAGGGCCGGCCGCGGTCGAGGGCCGCCTTCAGTTCCCGGATCTCCGCCCGCAGGCCGCGGATCTCGTCCTCGATGGCCCCGCCCTCGGCCTCGATACGCTGTTCGATCAGGCTGCGGTCGCGGCTGTGCTCGGCCTCGTGCATGGTCTGCATGGTATCGACGATGATGCCGATGAACAGGTTCAGCATGGTGAAGGTGGCGATCAGGATGAAGGGCACGAAGAACAGCCAGGCATGCGGATAGAGCTCCATCACCGGCCGCACGATCCCCATGGACCAGCTCTCCAGGGTCATGATCTGGAACAGGGTGTACATGGAAGCGCCGATGGAGCCGAACCAGTCCGGGAACTGCTGCCCGAACAGGCCGGTGGCCATCACCGCGAACACATAGAACAGCAGCAGCATCAGCCCGGCGATGGAGGCGATGCCCGGCACCGCATGCAGCAGCGCCTCCACGATGAAGCGCAGCTTGGGCACCATCGAGATCAGGCGCAGCACACGCAGCACGCGCAGGGCGCGCAGGACGGCCAGCGGCCCGCTGGCGGGAATCAGCGCAATGCCCACCACGATGAAGTCGAACACATTCCAGGCGATGGTGAAGAAACGCAGCCGGTAGGCAAACAGCTTGATCGCGATCTCGACCACGAACACGCCCAGGATCAGGCTGTCGGCCAGTCTCAGCGCCGGACCGACGCGCTCCATCACCGCCGGCGAGGTCTCCAGGCCCAGGATGATGGCATTGATCACGATCAGGAAGACGATCGCGTGCTGCACACGCGGCGACTCGATCCAGCGGCCGGCCCGCGCACGCAGCGAGGCCGGATCCAGGTCACGGAGGATGACTTCAACCATAAATCTGCAACCGAAACAGTCCTGACTGGGATAGCCGGGCGGGCGGCTGCCCGGGCCGGACGCAGGATAGCACGGAGCCCCGCACAGGACACCGCCTCACTCCTCGCCCCTCACCCCCAACAGCCGTTCGGCATTGCCCCGGGCCAGGCGTTCGGCCGTCTCCGGCGGCAGCTGCGCCAGCCAGTGTCGGATGCCGGCGACCACCCGGTCATACGCCTGCCAGCGGGCAAGGCTGAAGGTATCCACCCCCACCAGGAAGCGCTCGGAATGCTCGACCAGCAGCCGGTACCAGGCATCATCCAGTTCGCCGCCGGGCGCAATGCGCGCGTCGCGCACCGACAGGTCCACATGCAGCCGCGGATAACGTGCGAGGTAGTCGGCAATCAGCCGCGGATACGGATAGGTTCCGGCATGGGCCCAGATCAGGGTTAGGCCGGGAACGGTCTCATAGAGGGTGTCGACCACGGCCGGGTCGGCGTGCAGCAGCAGCGGAAGATCGTGCGCGACCGCCAGTTCCGCCAGCCGCCGCAGCACCGGACTGTGCCGGTGGGGCGCCAGTATGTGCAATTCACCGATACCGCGCCAGGGACCGGTCTCGAGCGTCCGCTCGACCCACTCGGGCAGACCGGCATCGGCATGCCAGTCGCGTTTGTCCCCGGGCCTGCGGTATACCCCGAGCAGGGGGATGATGCGCTGCGGCGCGAGCCGATGCAGTTCCAGGACGGTACGCGGCGGCATCCCGGTCACCAGGGCGTGGCGGACATCGCTGCCGTCCAGGCGCGCAAGCGCCGCTTCCGGCGGCATCGCACCGAGATGTTCCGCATCGTAGTGCAGATGCGCATCGAACAGCGGCCCGGCCAGCGACAGGGGCGGGATCAACAGCACAGCGAGCAGCAACAGGTGCGAAGGCATGATCCAAGGATACCAGCCCTGCCGGTCACACACGCCCGCAAACGTGCGCCCGGTCACAGAAACGGCATCCCGCTCACCGATCGCCACGGCATCGCAGGCCGATGCTAAGCCGCTGAATACCTGACACACCCGCCCGCCGATGACAGGATCTGTCAGTCGCGCAGACCGCATTACACACCCTCCCGCTCGGTTTATGCTCCGCCTACATGAGGTTAGTATTCATTCACCCCTTGTCACGAGAGGCCCCTGAGGGCCGAGTAAAACAGAGGACTGAAGTATGAAAAGTTCCCGCATCACCGCAGGATTTGTTGTTGCCCTGTCGCTGGCCGCCGCACAGCCGGCATTTTCCGATGAACCCCTCACCGGCCTGAGCGTAGCCGAAGCCGAAGACCTGACCTACATGCGCGAGGAGGAGAAACTCGCCCGCGACGTCTACCTGACCATGGACCAGTACTGGAACCAGCGCGTGTTCGTCAACATCGCCGAATCCGAGCAGACCCATACCGAGACCATCCAGATGCTGCTGGACAAGTACGGCCTGGTGGATCCGGCGCTCGACGCCGTCGGCTATTTCACCAATACCGACCTGCAGGGCCTGTACGATCAACTGGTCACGCGCGGCATGGCTTCGGAACTCGAGGCCCTGCATGTGGGCGGTCTTATCGAGGAAGTCGACATGCAGGACATACAGGCGGCCATCGAGCGCACGGACCACGCCGATATCGAGCAGGCCTATGCCAGCCTGTTGTGCGGCTCGCGCAATCACCTGCGCGCCTTCGTGGACGCCATCGAACGACTGGGCGTGCAGTACGCGGCCCAGTTCCTGCCCCAGGACGAGGTGGACGCCATCGTGGGATCACCCCTGGAACACTGCGGCAACCGTCCCCGCCAGGGCAGCTGAGGGCTCTGCCCACCCGCCCCGCCGGGCGCGGCCGGCGGGGCCATTGCCCGAGGCAGGCTGCCTGTCGAAGCCAACTTAAAACCCTGTTGTCTGCATGTATTCGCGCATTGCAGCGAATGGGCCACTGACACGGCACGCGCACTGGCTATACTCCGGGATACAGGCAAACTCCGGAGGAGGGCCACGCCATGGAACAGAGCCTGCAAGAAACCCGCTTCGATGAATACGGCCTGTTGCGCCATCCCGAGGACTGGTCCCCCGAGTTGGCCAGCGAGCTCGCGCGTCAGGAGGCCATTCCACACCTGACCGACCTGCACTGGGCCTTCATCGATTCCCTGCGCAACTACTACGGAAAATACCGGGTACCGCCGCCGGCGGGACTGATCTGCCACGATCTGGAACTGGATGAGTGGTGCTGCCACGACCTGTTCCACAACTGCCTGAACGCATGGCGTATCGCCGGCCTGCCCGATCCCGGCGAGGAGGCCAAGGCTTACATGTCGGCCGAGTAGGCGACAAACGAACCTCGGAGAAAGGACAGCACCGGTTAAATGTGGATACGCACCACATGCAATCTCGAGTTCAGGCTCGAGGTTCCCACCCCCCTGATACTCATGCTCCGGGCGCGCAGCAGCGCGCGGCAGTGGATTGCGCGGGAGAGTTACAGTCTGATACCCAATGTGCCGGTGCAGGAATATACGGACATCTTCGGCAACCTGTGCCAGCGCCTGATCGCACCGGCGGGAGAATTTCAGGTCCGCACCTCGGCTGTCGCGATCCTGAATGTCAGTCCAGACCAGGCGCCGGTCGGCGGCTTCGTCGACATCCCGGACCTGCCGGATACGGCCATGATGTATCTGCTGCCGAGCCGCTACTGCGAATCCGACCGCTTCGGCAACATGGCGCGGGAAATCGTGGCGGGCCTGCCGCTCGGCTATCCTCAGGTGGCCGGCATCAGCGACTGGATCCGCAGCAGTATCCGCTACGCACCCGGCACGAGCGCGTTTCCGATCTCTGCAGTGGAGGTGAATCTGCAGGGGCAGGGAGTGTGCCGTGACCTGTCACACCTGGGCATCGCCCTGTGCCGGGCACTGAGTATTCCGGCACGCATGGTGGTCGGCTATCTGCATGAGCTCGACCCCATGGATATGCACAGCTGGTTCGAGGCCTATATCGGTAACCGCTGGCATACCTTCGACCCCAGCTGCAGCAGCCTGCATGATGGCGCGCGCCTGGCCGTGGCCTATGGCCGCGATGCCGCCGACGTGGCCATCTACACCCAGTTCGGCCCGCCGGCCAGGTTCAGTGACATGGAAGTCACGGTGCAACAACTGGAGAACGCGCCGGACTGAGCACCCGGCACGTCTCCCGGCGGATTTTTATTTCTGTCCCTGCCAGAGCAGGTTGTAGCCGATCTCGTAGGCATCGCTGCAGTATTCCAGCAGGCCGGTGAACTTCTCCTTGAAGGCTGCATCGGCGTGCGAACGCTCATGGGCCTCGAACGATTCCCAGAAGGTCAGGATCGCGATGTGCGCTTCCTGGTCGGGCTGCGACTCCGGATCCACGCTGCCTTCCTCGGAGACGAAGCCGGCGGACTGGTAGACGATGCCGCCATAGAACTCGGGATAGGTCTCCTTGACCACCTCGCACATCTCCCCGAGCGCCAGTTCGACGTCCTCCACGGTATATTCGGGCTTGAGCTTGACCACGTTGTACAGCATCACATGACCGCCCGGGATCTTGATGGCATCAAACATGTCGTGCGTCTCCTCGAAAACGATTGGGTAAGAACGAACATAACATGACGCGGTCGGGGGTCAACCACATTCGGCGGGGTGATTGACCGCAGCCGAACAGAAAGCGGCTGCAGTGCCGGGCGCGACCGGTCTAGGCCCGGCGACGCGACGCTGCGATCACCACTGCGTAGATGAACAGGTTGACCACGATCACTCCAGCGCCGAGCACCAGGCCGATATCCGCCGTCAGCCAGCCGGGATAGATGAGGGGCTGCAGGTAATGCTCGATGAAACCGCCGGCATAGCCCGTCTCACCCGCCCGGGCGCGCAGCGCATTCTCCAGCGGGGTCAGCGGGCAGGGCCAGGCGAAGATCTCGACCAGCGCCCCCCAGACCGCGGCGGGCAGATGCAGCCAGACGATACCGGGCCAGCGCAGCGCCAGCCCCCCGCCCAGCAGCACGAACAGGATGAAGAGCAGGTGCGCGAACAGGACCAGATCCGCCAGCCAGTGATAGATCATGCTCTATGCCATTCCTGCATAACCATTAATAGTGTTTATCCACTCTCCCCCGGTCTTCAGCATTTGTTTGCTTTCCGATCCGGCGCATCGAAAGCTTCGATGGGTCTCTCCGGCGGCTGGCGGCATAATCCGGGTCAATACCTTAGTGAAATACTCAGACATAAAGTGTGATTATTCTTCGAGCCGCACCAAACACGAGGATTGACCCATGCAGCCAGCGCCAACCATCAGTCCCGCCATTCACCTGCCGCACCTCGAGGAGGTCAGCACCCTCCTGCGCGACCACCTGCAGGGCGACTGGATCGTGCGCATCGAGCACCGCGCCCCCGACACCCTGCCCCGTTCGCTGTGGCGCACCTGGGGACGCACGCAGTACACCCGCCAGGGCGCCGACCGGGTCATGGACCGGATCCTGGACTGCCACGCCGCCAACCCGGAACACGCCATCCGGCTCTGCGCGGAGAAGCTGCGGCCGCAGGCACGCCTGGTGTACTGGATCCATCCGGGCGACACCGCGGGCGAGACCGATAGCTGATATCGGAAATTATCGCTTACCCGCGGCCGCCACGCCCGTTACCCTTCCCGCATACCCGCTTTGCTCCTGGAGGGCATGCCCATGAAGGATGAAATCCTCGAACCCCACCGTCCGCAGTTCGCCTCGGCACCCGAGCAGGCGCGCAAGGCGGCCAGCTTCTACGAGGCCATCGCCGCGGCGCAGGAACTCAAGCCCGGCGTGGGCCAGACCCGCCGGCTGGCCCGGGAACGCCGTGAAGCCATGTCCCGGCTGGGCAAGATGGCCCTGCCGCCGGAACAGCGCTAGTCGCCCCGTCCCCCGCCCGGCTCCGGTTCAACGCGGTTGCGTCCGGCCTCCTTGGCCCGGTACAGCCGGGTATCGGTACGCTGAATCAGATCCCGGACGCTGTCTGCGTCCGGGCATAACTGATCCACGCCGACACTCAGGGTGATGCGCACCTGCGCATCCCCGACCCGGATGACCTCACGCTCCAGCCGTTGACGCAGCCGCTCCGCGACCTGGCAGGCCAGATCCAGTTCCGCGGCGGGCAGCAGCACGGCGAATTCCTCGCCTCCCAGCCGGCCCAGCACGTCGCTCGGGCGCAGCACCTCCCGGGCCAGGTCGGCGACGACCTTCAGCACCTCGTCACCGGCCTGATGCCCGTGCTCGTCATTGACCACCTTGAAGTGATCCAGATCGAACATGAGCAGCGACAGGGTCTGCTCCCCTCTGCGGGCACGGGCCGCCTCCTGTTCAAGCCGGGACATGAATTCACGGCGATTGGCCGCGCCGGTCAGCGCATCCGTGGCGGCCAGTCGGGTCAGATCCGAGTTGGCCTGCTGCAACTCGACCATGGCCCGCTCCGCGCGCCGTTTCTGGGCCAGGATCTGCGCCATCAACTCGGCCTGGGAGTAGATACGGGTAAAGGAGCCGGTGGTGAGGTAGGCCTGGACCACGCCGTAGCTGAGCAGAAGAAAGCCCGCAGCGAAGACGAGATGCGCCAGCCACCACTGGTGATTCCAGGGCAGGCCCAGGGTGAAGGCCCAGGATGACTGCGCAAACCAGAGCATGGCGATGGCATACAGCCCCATGAGCGAGCCGCGCACGCGGCGCAGCAGCATCCAGCCAACGCCCGCGACATACATGGCGATGGCCAGGTATTCCAGCGTCAGACGCAGCGCGGGCGCTGCGCGCCAGGGCGAGACCGCCACCAGCGCAACCAGCGCGTCGAGGACGAGAAATCCGGCCAACGCGGCACCCCAGCCCCGCGCGCGCCGCTCGGGGGCATCCGCTGCGTCCCCGTAGTGCAGCAACGCGATCAGGAAGCAGGCCGCCATTATCAGCCTGGAGACCGGGCCATAGAGCAGAAACAGCCAGGGGTTGTCGGCGGCGAAGTGGGTCAGAAACCCGTGCGGCGCATACACCAGCGTGAATCCGAGCAGGCCCAGCGCCAGCCAGCGCAGCAGTCGCTCGCCGCTGGCCATATAGCAGCGCCAGGTCACATAACTGATGAAGGCCCCCAGAAGGATGGCAATGCCGATGGCGCCGACATGGAAGCTGTGGTGCTCGAACACCCTGACCGGGTCCTGCTGGTAGTGTATGTAGGCAACCGCCAGCAACGGCGCCAGCGCAAGTATCCCTGCAAGCAGGCGCGCGTAGCCCGTAACGAACCGGGTCAGCGCCGGTGCGGGGGAATCGGAATGCCTGGTTTGATTCATGCGAGTCTTGTCCGGGTTACAGGCCAGATACAGCCACGGGCTGTCCGGATGCCGGCGCCGGGGCTCCGTGCCGACACAATTCAGACCGAGTCGGCCAGCCAGGCCGTTGCCGCAGCCGCTGACAGCGGCCGGCTGTACAGATAGCCCTGCATCAGGCTGCAGCCCAGCCCGTTCAGGAAGGCACGCTGCTCCTCCGTCTCCACACCCTCAGCGACCAGCCGCAATCGCAGGCCCTGCCCCATCGCCACGATGGCACGGGTGATGGCCGTGTGATCGGGATCACCCGGGATGTCGCGCACGAAGGCACGGTCGATCTTCAGGGTGGTAAAGGGAAACTTACTCAGATAGCTGAGCGATGAATAGCCGGTGCCGAAATCATCCAGCGCGATGCCGAAGCCGCTGCGGCTGAGCTGCTGCAGGGTGAAGGTGGTGGAGGCCACGTCCTGCATCAGCGTCCCTTCCGTGATCTCCAGTTCCAGCACGCCCGGGTCCAGTCCGTGTTCATTCAGCGCACGCTCCAGCGTCTCCGGCAGGCCGCTGCGCTCGAACTGCCGGCTGGACAGGTTCACCGCCATGGTCAGTCCGTCCCAGCCCCGGCGGTGCCAGTCGGCCAGCTGGCGAAGCGCGGTCTGCAGGACCCAGTCCCCGACCTCGACGATCATCCCCGTCTCCTCCAGGATGGGAATGAAATCCCCCGGAGGCACCAGTCCCCGCTCCGGATGCTGCCAGCGGATCAGGGCCTCGAAGCCGCAGGGGCGGCCGGTGGCGCTATCCACCTGCGGCTGGTAGTGCAGCACGAACTCATCCCGGTTCAGCGCCCGCCTGAGCTCGTTCTCCAGCAGCAGCCGTTTCTCGGCGTGCGCGCCGATTTCTTCGGCATAGAACTCATAGGTGTTGCCGCCCCTCTCCTTGGCCCGGTACATGGCGGCATCGGCGTGGCGGAGCAGGGTGCCGGCATCTTCGCCATCGTAGGGAAACAGCCCGATCCCCACACTCGCCGCCACGTTGAGGGAGTTGTCGTCGATCATGAAGGGCTGCCTGAACACGGCCAGCAGGCGCTCGGCCAGCTGCCTGGCCTCGCCGACATTGTCGATGTTCTCGGCCACGATGACGAATTCATCACCACCGAAGCGGGCGATGCTGTCATGGGCCCGCAGGGCCCGCATCAGCCGGCCGCCCAGCTGTCGCAGCAGCGTATCGCCGGCCTCGTGGCCCAGGGTGTCATTGACGAATTTGAAACGGTCCAGATCCAGGAACAGCACGCACAGCAGCCGCCCGGCAGCACGCGCCGCCGCCAGGCTGCGGCCGAGCCGCTCCAGCAGCAGGGTACGATTGGGCAACTCGGTCAGGGTGTCGTGATGAGCAAGGAAGCGCAGCCGCTCCTCGACCTGCATGCGCTCGCTGATATCACGGCCGGTGGAGATGAAATGAGTGATGCGCCCGTCGTTGTCACGCAGCGGGGCGATGGATTTCTGTTCATAGAACAGGGAACCGTCGTTGCGCTTGTTGACCAGGACATCATTGAACACTTCCCCCGCGAGTATCTGCCCCCACAGCGCCTGGTAGAAGCTTCCCCCCTGCTTGCCGGACTTGAGCAGCCGCGGCGTGCTGCCGAGGATCGTGTCGCGGGTATAGCCGGTGACCTGCTCGAAGGCCGGATTGACGTACTCGGCCACCCCGCTGCGGTCGGTGATCATGACCATATCGGCGGTCTGCTCCAGCGCGCTGGAGAGCTTGCTCATCTCGGCCTCGGCCCGCCGGCGGTCAGTCACATCGACCGCAGTGGAGAGCAGATAGGCATCGTCATTCAGGCTGATGCGCACGATGGAAACCAGCAGTTCGCGGTCCTCGCCGGCGCGCGTGCGCATCCTTACATCCAGCCCCTCCACCCTGTCCTTCGCCATGACCTCATTGACGATGCTGTCGCGCCGATCGGCATCCGGCCAGAGCCCGAGTTCAGCCACGCTTTTTCCGAGCAGTTCCTCGCGGGCATAGCCGCAGGCAACGCAGAAGGCCTCGTTGACATCGTAAAAGGCGCCGTCCACGGCACGTGTTATCGACACCATCGCCGGTGAGATGGCGAAAAAGCGCCTCAGGTTCGCCTCTGAAGTCTCGACCTCCTGGATATGCCTGAGCACGAGCGCGTTGCTGGCCCACTCGCGCAGGGCCACGAACACGAGCAGGATCAGCACCATAATCAGCAGCTGCTGGAAATTCCTGGCATCGAGTTCGGGATAGGACAGCAGCAGGGCAAGGAAGGTCAGTACCAGCGCGAGCACCGGCACCATCCGATCCTGACGCGTGACCTGTCGGCGCAGCGACATGGGAGGGACCGCCCCCTCCCGGTTGCTTCCGAAGTCCACTGCCGCAATATAGAGCAGGCCGAAGCCCAGCAGCCAGAATATATCCAGGATATGCCCCGCGGCATAGGCGGCATCGAGCAGGCTGTAGGCATACAGGGTATTGACGGTCGCGTGCGTTGCGATCGCGGCGATGACGTACCCCATATTGCGACGCACCCTGCCTTCCATGCGGCCCCACAGCACGGCCAGCGCATAGACGAACAGCGCCATGTAGATGACCGGATAGGCCAGCGCGACTGACAGAACAACGGGCTGATCGGAAAGCCTGCGGATCGGTTCAGCGAACACCGCCAGGTGGATGATGAGGATGCTGGAGACGAAGATGCCGAGCTGACTCAACTCCAGCAGCCCGACCGGCATCCGCGAACTGGCTGCATTGTAGAACAGCAGCCCGATGGCCATCAGTACGCCGAAGCCGAGAAAACCGATGTCCGACCAGTAGGGGAAGGGGGTATAGCGCCCCAGCAGCAGTTCCTGGTAATCCCAGACCAGCATCCCCGCGAACCAGGACAGACAGGCCAGGGCGAAGAACAGCCAGGCCCGGCGCATGGGGCCGGCGCCGCCGCGCGCCGCCGCGAGGCATTTCAGCCCCGTCAGCAGCGAACCCAGGGTCCAGAATGCGTTGGCCCACCAGTGGACTTGTGCCTGGCTCAGCGGCAACAGGTAATTGCCGGCGGCAAACAGGACCAGTAGTACGCCGGTCACCAGCACCGTGCCGGCGTTGTTCACCCGCCGGCTGCCCCGGACGGCCTCGGCCACGCTCAATATGCCCTCCCCGATTTGATGCGCCACTTTATCCGTTCAACTATGGCATGAATCGCCAGAAAACAGCTGATGTTGCTTCCATTACACGTAATCCCGGCGCCGGGCAACAGTATTTTTGTTCTGAAATGTAAAATCTGTCCGTCAGCGTATCAGTCGCCCGTACCCGCCCCCTGCCTTCATGCCGAACCTTCCGCCCTGCCAGCGAACAGCGTCTGGAACTCCGCCGCCGTCACCGGACGACTGAACAGGTAGCCCTGGTATTCGTCACAGCCGAGTTCGCGCAGGTAGCCCAGCTGGTCTTCGTTCTCCACCCCCTCGGCAATGATGCGCAGACCCAGGCTGTGGGCCATGGCGACGATACTGCGCACAATATTGGCATCATCCTGATCATCCACCAGATCACGTACGAAGCTGCGGTCGATCTTCAGCGTCTGCACCGGGAACAGCTTGAGCGAGCTCAGCGAGGAATAGCCGGTACCGAAATCGTCCATGGAGATCTGCGCGCCGCAGGCACTGACCTGGCGCAGAACGGCGATATTTGCGTTGAGATTGTGCATCAACAGGCTTTCGGTGATCTCCAGGTCGAGGTAACGCGCATCCAGCCCGGTATCGGACAGCACCCGGGACACCAGATCGACCAGCCCCGGCTCGACCTGGCGCACGGACAGGTTCACCGCAATGCGCAGCGGCGGCAGTCCGGCGGCGCACCAGCGCAACTGCTGCCGGCAGGCCTCGCGCAGCACCCAGGCGCCGATGTCCCGGATCAGCCCGGTGTCCTCGGCGACGGGTATGAAGTCCGTCGGCGCGACGATGCCCATTTCCGGGTGATGCCAGCGGATGAGGGATTCCGCACCCACCACCTGGCCGCTGCGCATGTCCACCTGCGGCTGGTAGAGCAGCCGGAATTCATCGCGCAGCAGGGCATTGCGCAACTCGTTTTCCAGCTTCAGGCGCTGCACCGCACGCCGGTTCATGTCGCTGGAGAAGAACTCGAAATCACCGCGGCCGCCTTCCTTGGCGTGATACATGGCGGTGTCGGCGTTGCGCAGCAGGGTCTGGGCATCGTTGCCGTCGTCGGGATAGATGCTGATGCCGATACTGCAGGAACTGTTCAGTTCGTGGCCTTCGATCCAGTAGGGCTGGCGCAGTTCCTCGTTGATCCGCTGGGCCAGGTGTCCGGCCTCGCCCGGCTGCGCGATTTCGCTGCGCACAACGACGAACTCGTCACCGCCCAGCCGCGCCAGGGTATCGCCCGCACCGATGCAGTTCGACAGTCGCCCGGCGACCTGCTGGATCAGCTGATCACCGATGTGGTGTCCAAGCGAGTCATTGATGGTCTTGAACCGGTCCAGATCGATCACCAGCAATGCCAGCGTATGGTGCTCGCGCTGCGCGGTCAGGATCGCCTGTCCCAGCCGATCCATCAGCAGCAGGCGATTGGGCAGCTGGGTCAGGGTGTCGCGGGTGGCGAGATGCTGTACATCGGCCTGGGCCGCGCTCAGATCCCGCTCCCGCTGAGCCAGCGCATCCAGCATCTGATTGAGGTTCTTCGCCAGCTGGCCGATCTCGTCCTGGCGGGCGCTCTCGGCGCGCATATCGCGGCGACCCTCGCGGATACCGTCGGCCACCACGACCAGCCGCTGCAGGCCCTGGGTCAGGCCGCGCGCCATCAGAAACGCGAACACCGAGCCGACCAGAATCGCCACCAGCGTATACAGGATACCGTCGCGGGTGATCCCCCACAGTCCGGCCGTAATGGCACTCTGGCTGATGCCGACCCGGGCCCAGCCCACCAGTTCGCCGTTGGCAACGATGGGATACGCGGTGTCCACCAGTTCACGGTTGGCCAGCAGCAGCCGCGGTTCGGGCCGGTCGTCGAACAGCGACCGGCTCAATCGATCCTGCAGATACAGCCCCGCCTTGCTGCGGTCGGTGTGCGCCACGACCCGGCCGTGCGGCCTGACCACCATGGCGTAGCGCAGGCCCGGATAACTGGCCTGGGACTGCAGTACCTCATTGAGGCCCTCCAGGTCGCTGGACAACACCCAGGAGGCGCTGTTGGCGGCCAGTGTCTTGGCCAGGCCGCTGGCCTGGGCAATGCTCTGCTCCGCCAGGAACTGGCGCTGCCGCTCGACCAGATCCAGCACGAAAATGCTCATCAGCACCGCATGCACCAGGGCGATCCCGAGCATCAGCTGCCGGCGGATCGAGCGGCTCCAGAAGCGCCGCATCCGGTTTGCTAATCTGCTCGGCATAAAGTCCCTTGTGTTGTTATTCCTGTGACCCGAAGGCCTCGCGATAGCGTTGCATGAAGTCTCTCACAGGATCGTATGTTGCGTTGTCCGCGGCCTCGAAACGAGGGGTATCCATGCTCGCCAGGACCTCCCGCCCGGCGGGCTCTTCCTGCATTGCGAGCAGTGCCTGCGCCACCCGTGCCACCAGCTCCGGCGGCACATCGTCCCGTGCCATGACCGAATTGTCCGGCAGGAATTCCGTCTCCCACAATATCATCAGATCGTCGGCCAGGTCCGGGCGCTCCTTGAGAAACATCCGCCAGGCCGGCGGATAGACGGTGCCGGCGGCCACATTGCCGCGCTGGATATTCAGCAGCGAGGACTCCATCGAGCCGACATAGCGCACCTCTATGTCACGGTGCGGGTCCAGCCCGCGGTTATAGAGAAAATATTGAGGCAGCATGGTGGCCGCCAGCGCGGTCGGAGCGGGGAAGCTGACCGTCCTGCCCCGGAGATCGGCGACCTCGCGGATGTCGCTGTCGCGCCGCACCAGGATCAGGCCGCGCAGGTCCGTGTCCCGGCCCATCTTGGCGAACACCCGGTAGCCCTGATCGATCGCCAGCAGGGTTTCGTAGGGGTTGGGCAACAGAAAGGCGAAATGGCGGGCGGCGATCTTTTCATCGAAGCTGTCGTAATGGCGGGAGGCCTCGAAGACGAAACGCACCTCGGGAATCCGGGCATTGAGATATTCCACCAACGGGCCGAAGACTGCGTGCAGCTTGGCGGGATTGCGTTGAGGATGAACGCCGAAGAGGTACTCCGGGCGTACGGCTTCAGGCTCGGATCCGTAGTCGGGCTCGTAGCCGGGTTGGCCGGGTCGGTCACAGGCACCAAGCAGCATGCACATTGCAAACACTGATGCGTGGTGTATTCTCAGTCTCATTCCTGCCCCGATTAAGTACGCCCTCACCCTGAAGGTAGCTTACAAACAGGACGGATAGCAATTGCATCCCGGAATCATCTCAATACGAGCCGATGCGGCAGGCACGCCCATACAAGAAGTCATATATAATTGTTATGAGAGAACCGGGACTCATATCCCATGATCAATACACATCGCCCCTGCCGCGCCGGAATGCCGGAAATGGGACCTGTATCGCAGCGGCATCGGGCGCACTGGCCTAAGCTTCGCGCTGGCAACGCCGATCAGGAGAATATCATGCCCCGAAGGATTCGCCCTCTGCTCGTCACCCTGCTCCTCGGCCTCAGCGTGGCTGCTGCGGCCCAGCCGTCCCCGTCCGCCGAATCGGATAACCGCAACGGGGTCGTGACGTCCGTGAGCAAGTCGGTCAGCCGCGGCTGGGATGCGACGCGCGACGGTATCGGTCACGCCGTCGAAGTCACCCGCGAGAAGGCCGGGCAGGGCTGGGAAAAAACCAGGGAAGTCGCCGGCGCAACCGCTGACTGGACCCGCGAGAAATCCCGCCAGGCCTGGGACGCGACCCGCGACGGGGCGACCGCCGCCTCGGAATGGGTCAGGGAGAAGGCCGATCGCCCGGAACCGGCGGCCGGGGCGCCGGAAGCCAACCCATAGTCTCACCGGCTCAGACAGCGCCGTCCCTGGCGCCCGGATCTGCTGCTCAGTCCTCGAGCCCGACCGGCCGCAGTACCGGCATCTGCTGCATGCAGAAGGCCATATACTGCTGCCGGGCCTCGCCCTGATGGCCGTTGTCGTTGGCCCAGTCGGTACAGCGGGCCTGGTAGAAGGCGACCACCCGGCTGTCCTTGTCATCCTTGGCATCCGCGGGCCAGGCCGGATACTCGACGCTGGCGGCAGCGCTGCCGCACGATGCTGCCAGCCCAATGGCAGTGATGGTGTGACGCAACATGGTATTTCCCCTCATTGGCTCGGTGGTTGGGAACGAACGCCCCTGCAGAACAGGGTGAGGAGTATTTAATCCGGAACGTCGAGACGGGAAAGCGAATTCTGGTGATGGACACGATCACCTGAGCTTCTCATGCACCCGGAAGCACTGGCCGCCGCATGACAAGCCCACGACAATCCCGCGCCGCCGGGAACGTGGCGGAGCTTCATCCAGGCCCGAAGCCGCTACCCCCTGAGCCGCCCCCGCTGCCGGAAGGCGAGCGCGAGCAGCCCCAACCCGAACAGGGCGAATGTTGTGGGCTCGGGGATCGTCGACCGCGGCGTGATCTGCTCGAACAGCAGGCCGTACGCACGCATGGAAACGAAGGTGTTCGACTGACTCTGCTGGGTTACGGTGATCGGGGCCAGCAGATCGGTGTAGCTGATATCCCCCAGGAATATCCATTCATCGCCCAGGTTGTTCTGATCCAGTTCGACCACCAGGTCAGGTGCACCGCTGGTGGAGATGGTGTAACGGGTATCGCCGCCGCTGACATTGGTGGTGAATGGCCAGGTGGCATAGACGCGGTAGGTCCCGGCACCGCCGCCGACCAGGCCGCTGGCAAGATATCCTCCGCCCAGATCGGTTCCGGCCGGGATCACGAGGTTGTCAGGCGTGGTGCCGGGGGTGTAGCTGTAAAGATAGGTGTCCGGATCGAACACGCCGTCACCGCCGAAGATGCTGTCGCCACCACTGGCGCCGTAGGCCGCCGAAGAGACACTCGATGACGCGGTCGTCGTATCGCCCCCGTAGCTGAACCCGGAGTTGTAGTTCACCGCCCCGTCATCCAGACCGTCGGTGTCGATTTCGAGGATGAACGCCGCCTGCGACAGGGTACTGTAGGACGCCAGGCCCGCCAGCACGGCCGCACACAGCAGACATCTGCCGGCAGCCGTGGCGCCGGTTCGGGGTCTCACCGATTCACATGGATTCATGATCGTGGCCTCAGTCTCTTTCCAATCATCTCAAGTATGTGTTAGCAGGTTTTATGCCATGCCGAACGACTCGTCAGAAAAACAAGATATTGCGCAGCCGGACGGGCCGACATGGAAAGCGCCTGTAAAATATCCTGACTTCTACCCGGCGGAGATTCCCGGGCAGGCCTGAGCAAGGCAACAACCTCGTAGTACAGAATCTGCGGTCGGAGGCCACAGTATGACTTCTCTCCCCGCAATGACGATCCGGCAGGAGCCCCCTGAGGAACCCCCTGATTAATTCGTCATACCCCTGAAATCCCTGGTTCCCGCTTTCGCGGGAATGACGGGATGAGGAATAATCAGAGTTTTCCTACTATACAAAGACCAGCAATCGATGCCTGGTTATTCCTCACATTCCGGCTCGCCCGCATGCAGGAACAGGAACCGCACAGATACAGCCCGGCCTTGCGCACCTGGTTCGCGCGGCTGCCCAGGGGCAGGAAGATCATCCTGGTCGTGTTCCTGATCTGGTTCGCCCAGGCGCTGCCCAAATGGACCGCCGCCATCACCGCCGACGGGGAACTCGCGGCCCGGATCATGAAGATCTTCGTGACGCCGCGCTAGCGGGTGCCGCCGCTGTCGACCGTCACATACGGGCCCGTCAGTCCCCCCTGCCCCCGGCGGACTGCGGCGCCTGCCGCAGATCCCAGATCCTCACACTGGCATCATCGCTCGTAGTGGCCAGGTAACGGCCATAAGGCGAAACCGCCACGAATCCCCCGCACAATTCATGGCGCTGAAAGCGCTTGATGACCGCACCGGTCTCCGGATCCAGGAAATAGACCGCGCTGTCCGTCTGCCGGCTGATACTGGCCAGATAGCGATCCTCGCCGCCGAAACCGATGGAATTGATGATGCCTCTGTGCGCGGTGGGGAGCTCGCGCAGCGTGCGTCCCTCCAACTCCCAGCGAAACAGGCGGAACCAGCCGCTGCCGAACAGGGCGCGGCCATCGCGGCTATAGGCCAGGGAGCGGGAATAGGTCGAGGGTGGCGGCAACTCAACCACATCCCCGGGCAGGCGCCAGAGCATCACCCGACCATCACTGCCGCTCGTGGCCAGTTCGAGCCGCACTGGATGCCAGGCCAGACCGCGCACCCGCCGGCTGTGCAGCCGCCTCTGGCCTTCACGCTCCAGACTCCGGCCATCCCGGATTCGCCACAACGTTACCCGCCCATCGTCGTGTCCGCTCGCCAGCAGACCCCGTGCGGCATCCACGGCCAGGCTGGTCACTGGCGATTCGGTATGCCAGGCCCTGTGGCTTCCGGCCTGCAGATCCCAGACCAGGATGCGGCCATCGTAACCGGCCGAGACCAGCATGGCCCCGTCCCGCAGAAAGGCCAGACCGTTGATGCTGCCGGCATGGGCCTGCCAGCTTGCCCGGCGTGTGCCGCGGGGCAGCGACCAGAGGTGCAGCCGCCCCGCCCAGCCGCCGGAGGCAAGCAGGGTCTCGTCCGGGTTGAAGGCCAGGGCACTGCCGCCGCTGTGCACGCCGGCGTGAATCACGGTGGCGGGAATACCCGCGTTGGAAGAGAACACACCCGCCATGCACCCCGCCAGCGCCAGGCTCAGAACCGGTATCAGCAGGGCTCGCCAGTTTGAAGTTATACGCATATCCGCACACCGCCCGGGGCACGCAAGAATCCGCTTATGCAGTGATCAGATATCTCTAATGCCAAATACCTCAGTGGAACAGTAAGCTATTTTCGATACCACCAGGAAGCTGATAAATAAACTTATTAATAGCGAGGTTATACCATGAGAGATCCGGAAGACGCCAAGTGCATGCGCGCCATGTGGATGATTTTCGGAGGCCTGTTCGGGCTGTTCGTCGGCCTGATCCTGCTGGCGCGGATGATCACGGCCTGAGCCGGGGCGCGCAACAGCGTCCGTTTCCATCACTCTCCCCCGCGGGGAGAGCCACTCCGACAAGGCCGCGACGCCCGCCGCCGGCCAGAGCAACAACCCTCCGTATACAAACGCCTTGCACACCGCTGCCGCAGTCGATGCCGGCACGACATGGCAGCCCCCTCACCCCTGCCTATACTTCAAGCCGACCCCTGCCGCACACGGTACGGGCCACTCCCCCTCCCGACATAACGCCTGGCACGGCCGCTACCTCGCCGCGCGCCCATCAGTTCAAGGAGATCGCCATGAACCTGAACCACATCCCCCATGTTCGTCGTTCTTCCGTCTTCGCCGCTGCAGCGCTCGCCCTGGGCCTTCTTGGCCAGGTCCCGGCAGCCGGCGCCGCTTCCGTAACCGTGAACTTCACCGGAACGGTGTCCAGTGCCAGCGGTGACTTCACCGCGGTCACCGGCAATGTTACGGGCACCTTCACCTACGATTCCGTTCCCGGCACCGATCTCAGCGCCAATCCGTCCATCGGGTTGTACAGCTTCTCCGGGGCCCCGTACGGCTTCTCCGTCCTGATCGATGGCTTCGGCACGCTCGATGGCACCAGCCTCCTGACGCAGACCGGCGATAACGGCGCCGTGCTGCCCGGCTTCGATACCTTCCAGCTCGCCGGCACCGACGGCGACTATGAATCGCGCATCGATTGGAGCGGCTCGACCGCCTCATTCTCGGGTGAGGGCATCCCGGACGTGTCGGTGCTGCAGACGATGAACCCGCTGTTCGTGATCCGCAACGCCGCCTCGGGGCAGAACGAACTGCTGGCGAACCTCGACACGCTCGCCTTCAGTCCCGTCCCGCTGCCGCCCGCCGTCTGGCTGCTGGCCACGGGATGCGTGCTGCTGACGGGCATCGGGCGCAGACGCACACGCGGCAACTGATCCGGCCCGGAGGGGGGTCGGTGGGCGATCACCGATCCCCCGGCCTGGACTCAGCGCCGGAACAGGGCCCCGAGCAGGCCGCGCATCAGACTGCGCCCAAGCTGACTGCCCATGCTGCGGGCGACGCTTTTGGTCAGCGCCTCGCCCACTGACTGACGTGAACTGCTGCGCCGCCCGCGCGCGGCCGCCGGGGCCTGGCCGTGCTGTTCCGCCTGCGCGGCCGCGGCGCGCGCCGCCTGTCGGCGCAGATGCTCGTAGGCGGAGTCACGATCCACCATCTGATCATACTTGCCGCGCAGGGAGCTTGACGCGACCACACCCCGACGCAGGGCCTCATCCAGGGTACCGAGACGCGAGGCCGGCGGGCGGATCAGGGTGCGTTCCACCGGCTCCGGGATGCCCTTGCGATCGAGGGTGGAGACCAGCGCCTCGCCGACGCCCAGTTCGGTGATGACGGCCGCGGCATCGAAGGCCGGATTGGGGCGGAAGGTCTCCGCCGCGGTCGTCACCCGCTTGCGGTCGCGCGGCGTGAAGGCACGCAGGGCGTGCTGGATGCGGTTGCCCAGCTGGCCCAGCACATCGTCGGGGATATCGCCCGGGCTCTGGGTCACGAAGTAGATCCCCACACCCTTGGAGCGGATCAGGCGCACCACCTGTTCGATCTTGTCCAACAGCGCCTTCGGTGCGGTGTCGAACAGCAGATGCGCCTCGTCGAAGAAAAACACCAGCCGGGGCCGGTCGGGATCCCCCACCTCGGGCAGCTCCTCGAACAGTTCCGCCAGCAGCCACAGCAGCAGGGTGGAATACAGGCGGGGATTGGCCATCAACCGGTCGGCGGCCAGGATGTTGATCATGCCGCGCCCCCGGTCGTCGCGGGTCATCAGATCCGCCAACTCCAGCGCCGGCTCACCGAAGAACTGCTCGACACCCTGCTGCTCCAGCACCAGCAGCCGACGCTGGATCGCGCCCACGGAGTTGGGGCTGACATGACCGTACTCGAGGGTGAGTTCCTTCGCCTGCTCGCCGACGAAGTTCAGCAGGGCGCGCAGGTCCTTCAGGTCCAGCAGCAGCAGCCCCTGTTCGTCGGCGACCCGGAAGGCGATGTTGAGCACGCCCTCCTGGGTATCGTTGAGCTCCAGCAGGCGTGACAGCAGCAGCGGCCCCATCTCGGAGACGGTGGTGCGCAGCGGATGGCCCTGGCGGCCGTACAGGTCCCAGAACTGCACCGGGAAGGCCGCCGGCGCATAGTCCTGCAGGCCGATGGCGGCGGCCCGGCTGGCAAAGGGGGGAATGATCTCGCCCGGCTGGCTGATGCCCGCCAGATCGCCCTTGACGTCGGCCAGGAACACCGGCACCCCGCAGGCCGAGAAACCCTCGGCCAGGATGCGCAGGGTCACGGTCTTGCCCGTGCCCGTGGCCCCGGCAACGAGGCCGTGTCGGTTGGCCATTTTCAGCAGCAGATGCACGTCGCGCTCGCCGCCGCCGATGAAGATACGATCCTGCTCCATGCCACCCTCCCCTGCTGTCATATGGGATGTTAGCACCGACTGCGACACCGATGCGCATCCGGTGTCAGGACATCGCACCGGGCCGTCACCGACGGCGGCACCCGCCTCGCGGAAGCCGGGATCCTGTGCCATATTCAGCGAACCCATACAACAAGAGGAGACAACGACATGGACCTGAAACCCCTGGCTGTGGCAATACTCGCCATTACCCTGACGGCGTGCGGCAAGCAGGACGAGAGCGCGCAGGAAGCAGGCGAAACCCTGACGGACAGGGCCGCCACCCTGGCCGATGAAGGCGCGCAATCGGCGCAGGAGATGGCGGAATCGACTGCCAGAGCCGTGGACGAAGCCGCCGACAGCGCGGCCGAGACGGGCAGCGACATGATTGAATCCGCGCAGGAAACGGGGCAGGCCGCCATGGACACCGGTGCCGAGGCGCTCGAGGACGCCGGGGATAAGCTCGCCGAAGCCGGCGAGACGGCCAGCGAGACCGCCGCCGCAGCGGCCGGCCAGGACAGCGATCCCGCCGCCGGCGAGTCCGTCTACAAGGCCAACTGTTTCGCCTGCCACGGCGCCGGCGTGGCCGGTGCGCCCAAGCTCGGGGATAGCGCGAACTGGGCGCCGCGGATCGAACAGGGCATGGACGTCCTCTATACCCACGCCATCGAGGGCTACCAGGGCGAAAGCGGCTACATGCCACCCAAGGGCGGCTTCACCAGCCTCAGCGACGAGGAAGTGAAAGCAGCCGTGCAGTACATGGTGGAGGAAAGCCGCTAGACCTTCCACAAAGGGGACAGCGACAACAGGCGCGGATACCCGTGCCTGTTGTCGCCCTCTCATTCATTGTCTCGCGCCTTCGCTGCCAGGCGGTATGCGCGGCTGTCGGATGGATCGCCTCATCTGCGGCCAGCGGCTATAATGCCGCGCTTCCTGCACGCCCGATACCGGAGGCACGCCATTTCAGTCCGGCTGAGGTTTCTGACGCCCCTGCTGCTCGCCGCCATCGCCCTGGGACTGACCGGGCGCTCGGTGGAGTTGACCCTGCCCATGGTGCTCAGCAGCGCGGCCGGGGACTTCGGCCTGAGCAACCGCCAGCTGGGCCTGTTCGCGATGGCGGAAGTGCTGGGGGTCACCCTGGCCTCGGCCAGTTCCATCTGGTGGCTGCGCCATACCCGACCGGCCCAGCTGGCCCTGGTCGGCATCCTGGCCTTCATCGCCGGCAATGCACTCACCCCCTTTGTGCCGGTCGGCTGGCTGTTCCCCGTACGCTTTCTCACGGCGCTGCTCGGTGAGGGGGCGCTGCTCATCGTGGCCACGGCGCTGCTGGGGGGCGCGGCCCAGGCCAGCCGGGTCTATGCCTTCTACATGGCGGCCCAGATGCTGCTGGGAGCGCTGCTGCTGACCCTCCAGGGACAGCTGGCCAGCCAGATCGGCCTGCTCGGGGTGATGACCAGTTTCGTCGGGCTGGGCCTGCTGACCCTGCTGGCACTACCCTTCGTCCTGCATAGCGGCTATCAGGCCGGGGATGAAGCATCCGGCACCGGCGTTCACGGCCGACTGGGGCTGAGTGCGGTGCTGCTGCTGGCGGCCATGGGCCTGTTTCACATGGGCGTGGGCGGCGCCTGGGCCTTTCTGCAGCAGCGCGGCGGCCAGCTGGGGCTGGACTTCAGCAGCGGTGGCTGGGTGATGAGCGCCATCATGGCCAGCGGCATGCTGGGCACCGGAATCGCCGTATTGGGCGGGCAGACGCTGGGTTACCGGCTGCCGTTCTGGCTCGGCACCATCGGGCTGGCGGCGGGCGGCACGCTGGCGGGGCTGGTGGACGGCCTGCTGTGGCTGTTCGCCGGCGGCATGCTGCTCATGATCGGCTGGAACCTGGTCGTGCCCTATCAGATCGCCGCGCTGGGACGGCGCGGCCCGGTCGCGGGACAGCTGGCGCTGGTGCCGGCCAGCCAGGGGGCCGGCCTGGCGGCAGGCCCGATGCTGGTGGGCTGGATGGCGAGCGCGGACGACTACACCATCATCGCACTGGTGAGCAGCGTCAGTGCGGCACTGGCGCTGCTGTGCAGTCTGTGGGGATTACGGGAGCAGGACTCATGAAAACAGGATTCTATGAAGCGCGGCTGGCACCCATCATCAGCGACCTGACCCAGGTGGTGGTATCGCTGGGCCTGATCAGCGTATCGCTGGGCTACGTCAATGCGGTCATCACCGACAACTCCCTGCTGTACTCGGGGGCCTTCTGGCTGCGCCTGGTGCTGCTGCTGTCCACCGTCAGCTTCACCTGCTATTCCCTGCTGGGCTATGTGGCGGACATGGAGGCCGGCACGGATACCGGCTGGGCGGCCAGCTGCCACTCGCCCAGCCGCATCATCATCCTGTTCCTGATCGACCTGACCATGCTGGGGGAGCAGGGCTGGATGTATGGCGTGCTGCTGGTGACCGACATTTCCGATCTCGGGGAAGCCGAAACCCTGCAGCCCTTCAGCTTCCAGACCGTGCATTTCGTGCTGCTGGCACTGCTGGCCGCGGCCTGGCACGGCACCACCTTCATCTGGCACCTGGTGGCGGGCTCGAGAATCCAGGGTCAGCTGTCGCATCTGTCCTTCCTGCTGGCCTTCGGCGCGCTGGCGCTGCTGGCGGCCTGGTGGCAGCCGGCCGATCTGTTCAGCCAGTGGCTCTGGGCACTGATCTATACTGCAGTGGTGCTGCTACTGTTCTTTACCCGCGGCCGCAAACTGGTCGGCCAGGTGTTGACCCGCTACCGGCAGGACGAGACGGAAAGCGCCTGAGACCGGCCGCCGCTGGTACAGCTTACGTTCTGATTGATATGATCTGTGCAGCACTCCGTTGAACACGGCTGTTTCCGCTTCAGTCCAGGGACGAACGAGATGATGAAATCCGCCCCGACAGGCACCGCCCCGGCCGCGCTGGCAATGCTGGCGGCCCTGACACTGGCCGGCTGCCAGACGGCCTACTACGGCGCGATGGAGAAACTCGGGTTCGAGAAGCGCGACCTCCTGGTCGACCGCGTGGAGGACGCCCGCGGGGCGCAGCAGGAGGCGAAGCAGCAGTTCGAGAACGCCCTCGAGCAGTTCATCGCCGTGACCGATTTCCGGGGCGGCGAACTCGAGGACCGGTACCGCAGACTGAAATCAGAGTATGACGCCAGCGAGTCGCAGGCCGAAAAGGTAAGCGACCGGATCCGCGATGTCGAGCGCGTGGCCCGGGATCTGTTCGCGGAATGGGAACATGAACTGGAACAGTACACCAGCCGGGACCTGCGCCGCGCCAGCGAGCGGCAGCTGGCCGACACCCGCCGCCGCTATGACCTGCTGATCGACAGGATGCGCCGGGCCGAACGCCGGATCGAGCCGGTACTGAACGCCTTCCGCGACCGCGTCCTGTTCCTCAAGCACAATCTCAACGCCCAGGCGATCAGCGCCCTGCGCGCGGACCGGGCCGAGGTCGAGTCCGACATCGCGGCGCTGGTGGCCGAGATGAACGCCTCCATTGCCGAGGCGGATGCATTCATCCAGCGGATGTCCGCGGACTGATCCTTCCATCCGGTCCGCCTGCCATCGCTTTATACCGACACGATCACCGCATACACACCAACAGGAGATTCACATGACTCACACCCTGCCGGATCTGCCCTATCCCGGAAACGCACTGGAACCGCACATCTCCGCCGAAACGCTGGAGTACCATCACGGCAAGCACCACGCCACCTACGTCGCCAATCTCAACAAGCTGATCGAAGGCACCGAGTACGCGGACAAGGCCCTCGAGGACATCATCAGATCCGCACCGGCCGGCGGCCTGTTCAACAATGCCGCGCAGGTGTGGAATCACACCTTCTACTGGAACTGCATGAGCCCCAACGGCGGCGGCGAGCCCGCCGGGGCGCTGGCCGATGCGATCAAGGCGGCGTTCGGCTCCTTCGCTGACTTCAAGGAGAAATTCTCCACTTCCGGCGCCACCAATTTCGGTTCCGGCTGGACCTGGCTGGTGCAGAAGTCCGACGGCTCCGTCGACATCATGAACACCAGCAACGCCGGCTGCCCGCTGACGGAAGGGGTGACACCGCTGCTGACCCTGGATGTCTGGGAGCACGCCTACTACATCGATTACCGCAACGCCCGCCCGAAATACATCGAGGCGTTCTGGAATGTCGTGAACTGGGATTTCGTCGCCGGCAACTTCCAGGGCTGAACCTCCGGCATACACGCAGCGCGGCGATCCCCCGCCACAGACGCATCCGAGCGTGATTGCCGCGCTGGCCCGGTCAGGGATCGGTGCTAACCTTCAGGGTGTTGCACCAGCCCCGGATGCTGACCAATGCCGTCCGAACCGATCATCCATGGCATGCCCTATTTTCCCGGCAGGGCGGCAGGCCGGCTGCACACCAGGCCGGACAGCCTCACCGGGCAGCACATTGCACTGATCACCCCCGGCGATATCCGGCATATCACCGGCCTGCCGGCCGGCTTTCTGATTGTTGAACCCACCCCGTTCTCGCACGCCATGATCACCCTGCTGGGACTGGGCATCCCCACCGTCCTGATCGAGGCAGGTCAGGCGCAGGCGCTGCAGACCGGAATGCCGGTCGGGATCGATGGCATGACCGGGGAGATCGGCATCAATGCCGGGATCCCCGCCCGGCATGCACCTTCACCGCGGCAGCGGCGGCCGGGAGCCCGGCTGAACACAGTGGATGGCACAAGGGTCAGGCTGCTGGCCAGCGTCCGGTCGGCTGCTGCCGCCAGGCAGGCGGCCGCGGCTGGCGCCAGCGGGATCGGGCTGGTCCGGTCGGAGTTCCTGTCGCCGCAGGACGGGACCATCCCGGACGCGGACTTCTACCGCCGCAGCTTTCGCGATCTGCTCGATGCAGCCGCGCCGCTGCCGGTCACGGTGCGCCTGCTGGACCTGGCCGCAGACAAGCTGCCGGCCTGGCTGCCGCCGACCCCAAGGCTGGGCGAGCCGCTGGGACTGCAGGGCGTACGGCTCTATCATACCCGCCCGATCCAGCAGGTGATCCGGGATCAGCTCACCGCGCTGGCCGAACTGGCGGACACACACAGCATCCGTCTGCTGCTGCCCTTCATTGTCAGGCTCGAGGAATTGCAATGCTGGCAGACAATGGCGCGCCGGCGCCTGCCTGACAGCGTCCGCATCGGCGCGATGGCCGAGACACTGGCGGCCGTACTGGATATCCCGCACCTGCTCGACAGTGCCGACTTCGTCGCCATCGGCTGCAATGACCTGATGCAGGCCGTGTTTTCCGCAGACCGCGATGAGCCCGTGCTGCGACACTACCTGGATCCCTATGCACCTGTCCTGTTCCGTCTGTTCAGGCAGATCGCCGCCAGCGCCGGCGAGCGGCTGGAGCGGATCCAGCTGTGCGGTGTGCTGGCGCAGATCCAGGGCGTGCTGCCCGTGCTCCTGGGGCTGGGCTATCGCAACTTTTCCGTGGATGCGCCCTTCATCCCCCATCTGGCCGACACGATCGCCGGCATCAGTCTGAGCGACTGCGAGGCGCTTGCCGCGGACATCTGTACAGCCCGGACAACGCAGCAGAGCCTGGAAATTCTGCAATTGGACTCACAGCGGCATCCGCCGTATCTGGCCTGACGCAGGGGTACGTCACGCACAGGCGATCGATGGTGCTGCGCCCTGAATTCGTCTACTGTAGTCGGGACCTGTGCAGCTCTCACACAGCGCATCAGCCCGGCGCCGCTCTCAGCCCATGCCCGCGACCACCGGCAGCGGTGTGCAGGCGACAGACACGACATCCTGGCCACCGCCGAGAACAGAGGCACGAACATGGAAAATACCGGCTCCCCCGACGACAGCCCGAAGCAGGGCGGTCTGCGCTGGCCCCAGGTCACCCTCATCGTGCTCGTCACCATCGCCGTGACCGCCGGCCTGACCTACTGGCTGCTCAACCACTACCTGTTCCTCAGCGAGTTCAGGCCGGTGGAACTCAAACCCCACGAGGCACAGGTACTCGACCGCAAGCTGCGCGCCATCGGCGTTCAGACCCAGGCGAGCCCCGATGCCGGCAGCGGCCCGCCGCTGGAGCCCGAACCCTACAGCGAGGCAGGCGCCCGCCGCGAGGTTGCCTTCAGCGAGCGGGAACTCAACGCCATGCTGGCCAGGAATACCGACCTGGCGCAGAAACTCGCCATCGACCTGTCCGATGACCTGATCAGCGCCAAACTGCTGGTGCCACTGGAACCGGATTTCCCGGTGCTGGGCGGCAAGACGCTGCGCGTGCACGCCGGCATGGAATTCGCCTACCGGGAAGGCCGCCCGGTGGTGGTGCTCAAGGGAGTCAGCCTGATGGGCGTACCGATCCCCAATGCCTGGCTGGGCAACCTGAAGAATGTCGATCTTGTCGGGGAATACGGCGGCGACCAGGGGTTCTGGAAGCGCTTCGCCGATGGCGTGGAGGACATCCATGTCGAGGAAGGCCACCTGCTGGTGAAACTCAAGCAGTAAAGGCCGCCGGGAACAGAACCCGATCGCCTCAAAAAAAAAAGATCACCGCCTGGGCGGTGATCTTCGCTGGCTGCACATGCCGGACAGTTCCGGCCCTGCAGTTCAGGCCGTGCGGGCGGCCCTGCGCATGGCCAGCAGTCCCGCCCCGAGAAGCAGCAGGGTGCCCGGCTCGGGCACGGTGCCGTTGCCGCCACCGCCGGGGTTGGGGTCGGTGACATCCGTGGTGCCCGAACCCGGCTGCCAGCTGGTGGAGATGTAGGAGAACTTGGTACCGCCGCCCGGCTCGTCGGCGACATCAACCTGGCTGTACAGGGTGATGCTGTTGCCGAGGAAGTCCGTGAAGGCACCTGTCGCCGCAATGGCCTGGGTATCGATGGAATCCCAATGGTTGAACACATCCACTGCAGCGATCGCCGTCAGGCTGTTGAGCAGGTCCTGGCCGTAGAAGACGCCGTCGGTGGAGGGGTAGGTGATGCCCGAGAAGGCCGCGCCCGGCACCAGGCCGCCGAGCACCTGGTTGGCATCGGTCTGGAATCCCGAATGGTCGGTACCGATCATGATGCCGCCGCCGCGCAGGCCCAGCTGATAGACCTCATTCGCCGTCAGCCCGCCGGTGGCGCCGTTGGGCCCCGGAAAGGTGGTCGTGGCATTGTAATTGATGCTGCGGACATACAGGCTGCCGTCCAGCAGCAGGTTCGATTTGCTGCTGTAGTGATTCTGAATGGCCGTGATGTCGGCGGCATTGAATTTGGCCGACGCACTGGTGGCATCGAAGACGATGACATCATAGCTGTTGGCGCCGAGATGGGCCGCCAGGGTGCCGGGGGTCTCGCTGCTGACATAGTTGCTGTTGAACTGGCCGCCGCCGCCGAAGCTGGTCAGGTAGTCGGACATCGCCTGGCGGTTGCTGTCCGGGGCCTGTCCGGCGTATGTCGGCGTCGAATCCCACCACAGGACATCGTAGGCCACCGCCTGGGCCGTCAGGGACGTCCCCAGCAGACAGGTACCGCAGAGGGAAAGCGCTAGGAATCTGGTTTTCATGCTGCACTCCTTGGCGAGTATTTATTTGAGTAGGCCTGCCCGGGTCGGGCGCTTCTGGTTTCGCGTTTCAACAAGAAGATAGCAACTTCAGTGCCACCAATGGCAATCCTGGACAATAACCTTATCTAATCATGGCGTTGCTCAGCTATGGCGCAGCCGCCCCCGACGGCGGAAAGCACTGACTGTTAAATATATGGACACATTCAGCCGGCATCAGCGAGGTAGGCGGTGATATAGGCCGGGTCGAGCAAGAGTGCGGTTTCCCGCCCATCCTCCGCGACCAGCACGATCTGCAGGCCGGCGTCGGCGCGGGAGCGCAGCAACGCCTCATTCAATGGAAGCGTGAGCCGCACGCGGGTATCGCAGGGCGGCCCGATCCTGTGCTCGGGGCAGCTGACCGCCTCCTCGACCTGCATCCCGAACGCCTCGATCCCGACAGCATCGAGTCTGGCATGCCGGTAGTGCCGCCGCAGCCCCGAATAGGTGAGCTGGACATGGAGTTCATGCCGCCGCTCGCCGCCGTGCAGGGCGATCGCACGCAGTTGATAGGCAATGAAATCGAAACCGCTGCGCATGCCTTGGTACTGCCGGGTTCGCAGCATGGGCGCCGCGAAGGAAATCAGCACGGCTTTCGAAGATCCGCTTCCGGGCTGCAGGGTTGCATCTCCGGCACAACCGGCAAAGACCAGGGAGAGCACAATGACTGCCGCCGGCTTCATGGGCAATACCCGCTCACTCAGCCCCATATGGAATGAACTATAGAACATCGACGGATGCATGAACCGTCCGGAATCGAAAGGGTCTAATCACATAGCTGCCTGCTGCAGCAGGCGGGACGCAGCCGAGGCACCGATGCCCAGCACAAGCCACAAGCTATTGAAAGTCATGGCTGTCATCTGCAGCTGGGGCGCTGCTGGAGCCATGGCCGAGTCCGTCTACACCTGGCGGGACGCCGACGGCGGGATGCACTACAGCGATACGCCGCCGCCCGCGCAGTTGGATTATCAAACAGTTGAGCTCCCGCCGCCCCCGCCGCCACAGCCAGCCGCCGCAGGCGATTATCGCGCGGTCCTCGATGTTGCCGAGCGTCTGCAGGCTTCCCGCCTGGAACGGGAGCGCCTGCGCCTGGAGCGTGAGCAGGCGGCAGTGGAGGCGCTGCAGACACGCCAGGCGACGGCGCACGAAGACGAAGACGACGACGCGCCCCGTTACTCAGCGCCCTGGCTCGTCTTCCCGCACCCCCTCCGGCCGCACCCCGGCCCGCACGTGCGTCCGCCCCCCCATCCCGATCAGCCGCCCGTGCGCCGCGCGCCCGTCCCCAGGCCCAAAACGCCCTCCCCTACCCGGGCGATCGTCGACTGAGGGCGGACAGCAGCCGGGGCAGCCCCTGTAATTTCTCCCGATCGCATCTATCCTGAATCGCATGCGGGCATCAGCGACTATCCGTGCGCACCGGTCCCGGCTGCACGCCGGCAGCGGGCCCCTGCTGGCAGGGGCATGCCTCGCCCTGAGCGCCCTCGGCATCGCGCCCCCGGTCAGCGCCGAGCGCTACAACAACGGATTTGCACAGATCCCGCTGGACATCCAGGTCGAGGCGCGCCGCCCCCCGACCTGCCACGAGGGTCCCTGCAATGCCATGAAGCACGGCCGGCTGACGGTGAATCCGCAGGATGGCCTGATCTACTGGCACGGCGGCGACTTCGGCTACGCGGGCCCAGCCGGCAGCGAGTATCCGCATTTTCTCCACTCCGCCCGCCAGGAGATCTTCAGCTATGACATCCGCACCGGTGAGTGGCGGCTGGTCATGCCCTATTGCACGCCCGACAACTTCACCTTCGGCCACCCCGATCAGCATGGCTGGGTCTGGGATTCCCGGCGCGGACACTTCTGGGCGCTGCCCGGACAGCAGCGCTACTTCGGCACCGACTGCGACGGCCTGGACAAGCAGGTCATGGGCTTCGACCCGCAGACGGGGAAGTGGCACCTGCGCAAGGATCAGGATCCGCCGCCGCGGACCGTGGAGTTCGCCGTCTATGACGCCGGCACCGACAAGGTCTATCTCCTGGGACCGCGCGGCGGCAATGTCCTGGTCTGGGATCCGCAGACCCATGAATGGGCGCAACTGCGCGGCAGCATGCGCAGTCGCCGGCATGCGGTCTATGCCGCGCTTGCCGGGCGCAGCATCTACAGCGTCGATTTCCGCAACAACAGCCTGATCGCCTTCGATATCGACCGGCAGCGCATCCGGGATGTGGCCGCCCTGCCCTGGGATGCGCCGGCCTGTCCCCATCCCCAGGCGCGGGAATGGATCTACACGCTCCATCTCGCGCATCTCGAGGCGCTGCTTGTCTATGACTGGGGCTGCAGCAAGTCCGCCTGGCTCTACTGGCTGGAGCATGAGGCCTGGCAGCCGATCGATATCGGCGCCGCCGACGGCAGGCATCTGGTGTATCACCCGGCCACAGAACAGATCCTGATCATGGGCGACAGCGGCGATTATCAGCACGACTTCGACAACGACGACGCCACGCCCTACATCGTCCGCATCAAACGCCGCTAGCCGGCTTGCGGACCGGTCGCCATCAGTCCGCAGCGGCCTCGCTCTCCAGGATGATCTCGTGCATCTCCATCCCGCCCGCGCCGTTGAAGGCCTCCTTCGGCATGGGATTGCGGTGGGCCAGCTTGAAATCCTCGCTGCCCACCCAGGCCTCGAAGGCGGCCCTGTCCTTCCAGGTGGTCAGGACCACATAGGGGGTACCCTCCGTCTGCGGCCGGAGTATCTGCATGCGCACGAAGCCGGGCTGCTTATCGATCTGACCGGCGCGGTTGCGAAAGCGCTCCTCGAAGGTCTCTTCCCAGCCGGCCGCGACCGGCACTCGATTGGCGACAATAAACATAATCACAATCCCTGAGTTCACAGTTGATGATTCACTTCACGCATACGGCTTCATCTGCCCAGGTAGCGCGCCGCGAATTCGGCGGCACTGATGGGCCGGCTGTAGTAGTAGCCCTGGGCAATATCGCAGCCGGCCTCGCGCAGAAACTGCGCCTGGTATGCCGTTTCCACGCCCTCGGCCACCACTTCCAGTTCGAGTCCGCGCGCCAGCCCGATGATGGAACGGGTAATGGCCATGTCGTTCTTGTCTTCAGGGATATCCATGACAAAGGAACGGTCAATCTTGAGCTGATTGATGGGCAGCGCCTTGAGCCGCGACAGGGACGAGTAGCCGGTACCGAAATCGTCGATCGACAGCAGCAGCCCCAGCGCGGCCGCTTCCTGCTGAAGCCAGGCATTCACATCCTGGCTTTCCATGAGCCCGCTTTCCGTGAGTTCGAGCTGGATCAGCCCCGGACTCACACCGTACTGCTCGGTCAGCGAGCGGATACGCTGCGACAGACCGGCAGCGGACAATTGCCTGGGCGAAAGGTTTATCGACACCTTCAGGTTCGGTGCACGCGCCCGCCAGGGCGACATGGTCTTGATCGCCGAGCACAATACCCAGTCCCCGATCGAGAGAATAAGATCGCTCTCCTCGGCCAGCGGAATGAACTGGGCCGGCGATACCAGTCCGTGCTCGGGATGCTGCCAGCGGATGAGGCACTCCGCGCCGATCAACGCCTCCGTGGCCAGACAGAACTGGGGCTGCCACACAAGGTACAGTTCGTCGCGTTCAATGGCACGGCGCAGATCGCGTTCCAGCCGGAAACGCTCCGACACCTGACGGGTGAGTTCGTGCGTGTAGTATTCGTAGCGGTTGCGCCCCTGATCCTTGGCCCGGTACATGGCCGAATCCGCGTGTTTTATCAATGTATCGACATCGCTGCCGTCGTCGGGATACAGGCTTATACCGATACTGGAGCAGGCGCTGAGTTCATGCCCATCCACATCGAACGACCGGGACAGCGCATCGATGATCTTCTTTGCCACCTGCGCAACCTGCTCCCGATGCTCAACGCTCGGCAGCAGACAGACAAATTCATCGCCGCCGAGACGGGCGACGAGATCCTCCCGCCGCATCAGGTCGCTCAGCCGCAGCGCGACCTGTTTGAGCAGACTGTCACCGCAGGGATGACCGAGCGTATCGTTGACGTTCTTGAAGCGGTCGAGATCCAGGAACAGCACCGCCAGCAGGCTGCCGTGGCGCCGCGCGATTTCGATATGCTGCGCCAGGTGCTGCATGAAATAGTTGCGGTTCGGCAGCCCGGTGAGCTCATCGTAGTGCGCCATCTCGATCAGGCGCTGCTCGGCCCGCTTGTGTTCGGTGATATCGGTGGAGATCCCCGCAATGGCATAGGTCTGGTCGTGCCCGTCTCTGAGCGGGAACTTCAGCGACAGATAGGTATGCAGGCCGTCAGCATGCGGCGCCCGCTCCTCGAATTGAAGCAGATGACCGCTCTCCAGCACCTCGCGGTCATTGCATGTGAACACCTCGGCCACCTCCAGCGGAAACAGCTCCTCATCCTTCTTCCCGAGCACCTGCGGCGGCGTGAAGCCGAACAGATCCAGATAGCGCCGGTTGACGTGCAGGTGATGCCCCTGTGTATCCTTGACATACATCAGCGAGGACGTGTTGTTGAAGATCCCGTCCAGCATGCGCTGCTGCTTCTCGTGCTCGGACAGCGTCCCCAGAATACGCTGCACCATGATCACGAGCGCAACGCTGTAGGCCAGCAGGCGCATGACATGCCACCACCACCAGGCGGCATCCCATATCGTCGACAACTCGAAGAGCAGTCCCGCCGTCCCGAACAGGGCACAGTGCAGGGCGAACAGACGGTGATTCTTCTCGCCCTGACGGTCATACAGCCGGTTGAGCTGGTAGGCGGCAAACAGAAACAACCCGCCGCCCACCAGGTTGAGTATGCGTGCCCACAGCGTGAATTCCCCGTCCGCCAGCATCGCGGGAATCCATTGCGCCTGCCCCAGCGACAGCACCGCCGCAGCGATGACGGCCAACGCACTGACAGCAAGGGAAACCAGGTTCTCCGAGGCGGGCCTGCGGCCGAACGAGGTGCATACCGTGGCGAACATCAGGCCGCCGACAAAGGTCGCCAGACTGTGCAGCCACACAAAGGCCTCACCCGGCTCCACGGCGGCATGAAACATGTCAAGCAGCCCCATCGTGGTCAAACCCAGCGGGACCGCCAGCGGCATCTCGGCGATGCGCTGGTCGCGATGGAACAGCAGTATCAGGCTGGTCACGAACAGGGCGACCAGCGCCCCGTAGGCCTCAATCACCGCATGCAGCGGAAGGTGTATGTACGAGAAGTCCTCAGGAAGAAACAGTGAAACGGCAAGCACCAGCCCAGGGTAGATCATCAGCTGGGAATAAAAGGGTACTCTGACGGGCGAGGCGGACAGTCTCGTGGTCATGCATCACAACATTTGCAGATTAAAGTCGGCTCGGCGAGGCAGGATCAGAACGATGATTCACATCCGCTGTAATCGTTTATTGTTATTATTGTCACCCGCACCGGTGACACATCCCCATCCGGGATGAAGGCAATACAGGAAATATATACATCCTTTTTCGCCGCAGCACAACAGACCGGACGAAAGGGCTCCAGGGCAGGGACCGGCATCTGAGCCGGGGTCTCAGTTCAGATCCGCCGCATATTCCTTCAGCAGGGCATAGGGCACCGTCTCCAGGGCCCGCCGGTGAGTACGCATGAGAAACACCCGCGGCGCCATGCCGTCCTTGTATGCCTGCAGCCAGCGTGCGGCGCACAGGCACCAGCGGTCACCCGGCTGCAACCCCGGAAAACCGAACTCCGGAACCGGCGTGGACAGATCGTTGCCCTTGAAGCGCGAGTATTCGAGGAATTCGCCCGTCACCTCCACACAGACAGTGTGCGAGCCGATATCCTGTTCACAGGTGTCGCAGGCGCCGTCACGATAGAAGCCGGTCATCGGCGCCTGGCTGCAGGTCTCCAGCGGCTCGCCCATCACATTGACGGACTCGAATTTCTCTGTCTCACGGTTCCCCGCCATCAGGCCCCTCCCGGATCATGTGTCATGCCGTATGCACCGGGCGGCTATTGTCGCAACTCACCACCCACCGCACCAGCCCGTATCGTCCACAGCCAGAAACATGGCGCCCCGTGGCATGCACCATCCGGACGCCGTCCATCACCTGCAATTCAGGGCATCCCCTATTGCGCGATTCAAATATCCAACACCGTCATGCAGGAAAAATATTTCCTCCTGCAGCTGGAATTCCCCCGGGACTGGTCTAACTTAGCTATATCCACGCGCGCGGTTGACATTATCCAGGGAGGCGATGATGTATCACACTGTTCGGCACCGGATGGCGCATGCCCGTCTCATTCACTCATTATTTATATTACTGCTGTGCTGGCTACTGCCCTTCAACGCCTCGGCCCAGTTCAACCCCGCGCCCGGGCCGATCAACGACAGCATCCAGTTCAACGCCTCGACCTCCGCCACGAGCGGCCCCTACAGCCTGACCCGCAGCGGCATGAGCTTCACCGTCAGCCGCCCCGGGCTGGCTGACTTCACCTTTACCGCCCCCGGCCTGCTCGGCGCCTCCACCGAACAGGCCGCGCACGCCTTCATCGGCAGCGACGGTCTGCTGATCCGCAGCAGTTCCTCCACCAACATCGAGAACCGGACCACGCTCGTCTTCAAACAACTGGACACTGCCGATCCGGTGCAGACCCTGGTCAACCATCAGGCCTTCCTGACCGATCAGCCCACTGTGCAGATCCGCCGCAGCAGCGATGGCCTGGTGCTGTTCACCTTGACCGCCCATGCCGACGCGGCCATCAACGACACCTTCGATATCGCCCTGTACCGCGGCGACACCGGCAGGCACCTGTGCGGCATGATCCCGTTCAACCGCGACCCCGGCGATCAGACCACGGCCGAGGTGCTGGGCTCGGGCGGCAACGCCACCGGCCTGCGCATCACCCGCACCCGCCAGAACTTCCCCGACGTGACCCAGGACTGCGCCCTGCCGCAGGCCCTGTTCGAGGCCACGCCGCAGGCGATCGACTTCGGCGAGGTGGCGAACAACCAGTCGCCGCAGCTGCAGGTCACCCTGAGCAACCCGGGCGGCCCTGCCGACGATGCGATCGAGGTCAGCGCCATTGCCACCACGACGCATTGCACGCCTGTCGGCTTTACCCCCCTTACCCTCATGCCCGGCGACTCGACACCGGTCAGCATTCAGCTCAATCCGCAGAACCCGCCGGGGCAGGTCGCCGTCATCAACGAAGACATGGCAATCACGCGCAACCCCGCGGCCGGCCCGGCGGCAATCAACTGTCAGGCGCAGTCGCGCGACCCCGTGCCACAGCTCACACTCAATGCCGGCGGCCTCGATTTCGGCCAGGTCAATGTCGGCGTGGCGGCCACCCGCAACCTGACCCTGAGCAATACGGGCGAGATCGACCTGACCTTCCAGCCGGTGACGGGGCCGACGCTGGCGGAATTCAGTCTGACGCCGGCCGGCCCCATTGCCGCCCTCCCGGCCGGGCAGTCCACCACGCTCACCGTCAGCTTCACACCCAGCGCGGCCCAGGTGTTCAATGACAGCATCACCTTCACCACCAACGATCCGGTCAGCCCGACCCGGACCGTGTCGCTGACCGGACGCGGCCACATCCCGGCGCCGCAGTTCGTCATGGACCCGGGGCTGAACCGGCTCGACTACGGCGCGGTCGAGCAGGGCTATCGCTACGGCAAGGGCATCCGCATCCGCAATCCCGGCGATGCCCTCCTGAGCTTCACGGTCGACGTGTCCGGTGACGCCCGCTTCAGCTTCAGCGACCAGCCCAACCAGCCGGGCGTGGGCCAGCAGACCCCGCGCGGTTTCACCATCGCCCCGATGAGCGAACGCACCTTCCGCGTGACCTTCGACGCCCGGGCCCCGGACGGCGGCCCCTATAACGGCACCTTCGACATCACCAACATCAACGACACCAATATCCCGCCGACCCGCACGGTCGACCTGGAGGGCCACGTCATCCCCGGCAAGACCCTGGATGTGGCATTGATCCTGGATCGCTCCGGCAGCATGAACGAACCCACCGCCGACGGCAGCAAGGCACAGACCCTGCGCCGCGCCAGCGCCCTGTTCCTGCAACTGCTGCGCGAGAACGCCGGCGACCGCGCCGCCATCGTGAGCTACAACACCCAGGCCGGCCTGCTGGAACCCCTGACCCTGATCGACGCCCAGACGCGCACCGATCTGATCGACACGGTCACCAACTCGCCGGATCTCAACCCGTCCGGGGCGACCTCCATCGCCGCCGGGCTACTGGAAGGCTTCGGCCAACTCACTGATGCCGGCCGGGATGTGCGCGCCGCACTCATCGTCAGCGACGGCAAGGAGAACACCCCGGCGCAGACGTCCGGCGGACCGGTGGACCTGAACACCATCGCACTGCCGCCGGGCGTGGGCGTACACTCACTGGCCCTGGGCCGGCAGCAGGACGTGGACACCGCCCGCCTGACCGATATCGCCATCCGCTCCGGCGGCACCAGCCAGTACACCGGCGACCTGACCGGCCTCAACGTGTTCGACGTCGAGAAATTCTTCCTGCAGGTAGCCACCACCCTGCTCGGCCAGCAGCCGGTGCTGGACCCGATCTATACCATCGCCCCGGGACAGACCTTCGAGACCCCTATCCCGCTCATTCCGGCGGACAAGGAGGTCACCATCGCGCTGATGTTCAAGCAGGGCGTGCTGCCCTACAGCGTCATCGCTCCCGATGGCACGGTCTTCCCGACCGCCTCGCCGCCGAACGGCTTCGGCCAGAGCGTGGAGGAGTTGCCGACGGCGCGCCTGTTCAGGCTCAAGCTGCCCAGCGACGACCCTCAGCGCTATCAGGGGGTGTGGAAACTGCAGGTCGCCCATCAGGGCTTCATGTGGGTCGGGGACGGGAAGAAACGCGTCCAGGAGAAGATCGGCACCCCCATCGCCTACGCCGTGGCCGTGGCGGCAGGCAGCAACCTGCGCATGTTCGCCTTCGTCTCCCCGCAGCCGGCCTATCCGGGCGACCGCATCGGACTGAACGCGAGCCTGGCCGAGGAAGGCGTACCGGTGTCCGGCGCCGCAGTTGAAGCCATCCCCACCCTGCCCAACGGCACGCCCGGCAGCCCCGTCACGTTGCATGACGACGGCACGCACAATGACGGGGAGGCCGGTGATGGCGAATACGGCGGGGAGTTCACCCACACCCTGCAGGCCGGCGGCTACAGCTTCCTGTTCCGCGCCTCCGGCAGCAGCGCCCGCGGCGGCCAGTTCACCCGCGAGCAGGTGCTGGGCAAAACGGTACTGACGCACCCGGACTTCACCGGAACGGATCCGCAGGGCAGAGACTGCTGCACACCGACGCTGCGGCTGCTGCGCATCATCATCGTACTGCTGGTGATTGCCGTCCTGCTGATGCTGGGCAGATTCTGGTGGTCGCGACAGATGCGTGTGCACTGACCCAGCCCGTGCTGTGGCGGATCGATTGCCGGGCGCACACGCGTGATATCACCCGGCATCGTAAAACGTCTCAAACCGCGGCCGACTCAACCACCGGTCAGCGCAAGACCTACAAGGAGGCATTGCCATGTTGTCATGGGCTGTAACATTTCTCATCATCGCCATCATTGCCGCGGTTCTGGGATTCGGCGGCATTGCCGGCACGGCAACCAGTATCGCCAAGCTGCTGTTCTTCCTGTTCCTGGTGCTTTTCGTCGTAGCCGTGATCCTGAATCTTTTCCGCCGCGGCCGTCCCTAGGACAAAGAACGCCTGACCACAGGCGGCGATGGCAATTCGCGCAGATGCATATCCCTGCAGCGATTCTCACCACCTCAGCCGCCCACAGCAAATCGTCACAAATTATTTACAGGCGCTCAACCGATCCGCCTGATCGGCATTGATCCCTTTGATTACAGACGCTTCGGCCGAAAGCGCCTCCAGACCCCCCTCCTGTCTCCGCTCAGACGCCCGCCAAGCCGCTCAAGCCTGTCAGCGGTAAACCGACATACAGGGCATCCTCGGGAAAGCCCCGGGGACCCTGCAATAATAACCGGGCGAATGCTCCACCCCGAATTCACCCGAACCGGAAGAGTAGATCATGCTGTTGACAAGAAAGACGCGGGAACTCATTCACGACGCCCGGAAGAAAGCCTCGGATTGCCAGGCAATGCTGAATGCCATCAACAATTCCGTCGCGACCATCCTGTTCACCCCGGAAGGGGACATCCTCGCCGTCAATCAACTGTTCAGCGCGGTAATGGGTTATGAGGAGGCGGAGGTGAAAGGCAGGCATCACCGCATTTTCTGCGAAGACGATTATGCGGACTCGCGCGAATACGCCGACTTCTGGAGATCCCTGCAACAGGGCAACTCCCACAGCGGCACCTTCGCGCGCTACCGGCGCAACGGCGACAAGGTCTGGCTCGAAGCCAGCTATTTCCCCATCAGGGATGAAGACAACCGGGTCGTCAGGATCATGAAGATCGCCTCGGATGTCACCGACGAGCAGACGCGCCTGCGCGAGCAGACAGCCGTGTTCGATGCCATCAATCGCTCCATGGCCGTGATCGAATTCACCCCTGACGGCACCGTGATCTCGGCGAACGAGAATTTCCTCAGGACCATGGGCTACCGACTGAAAGAGATCAAGGACCAGCATCATCGCATGTTCTGCGACGACGCCTTCTACCGCGAGCAGCCCGACTTCTGGGACCAGCTGGCCACCGGAGATCTGCACACGGGCCAGTTCCAGCGCCGGCGCGCGGATGGTACAACGGTCTGGCTTGAGGCGTCCTACAACCCGATCTTCGACGAGCAGGGCAGGACAGAGAAGGTGATCAAGTTCGCGACGGATATCACCGAGCGCGTGGAACGCGCCATCCAGACCCAGGACGCCACCGCCATCGCATCCGCGACGGCGACCCAGACCGCCGCCATCGCCGAACGGGCGGGCACTTCACTCGCACGCTCTCTCGAGACCTCCACCAGGATCGAGCAGGGCGTGGACAGTTCCAAGACAATCATCTCGCAGCTCAACGAGCAGTCGCAGAACATCGAGAATATGGTGGACACCATCACCGCCGTCGCCGATCAAACCAACCTCCTGGCCCTCAATGCCGCCATCGAGGCCGCCCGCGCAGGCGAGCAGGGCCGCGGCTTTGCGGTCGTTGCCGACGAGGTGCGGGCACTGGCACAGCGCACCGCCAATGCCACGGGCGAGATCTCCGAGGTGATCGAGGGCATCCTGGAGCTTTCCGGGAACATCGAAAGGCAGATCGACAGCGTTCTGCGCGTCGCCGGCGAGGGCAAGAGCCAGGTGGGTGAGGTCGAGCGCATTGTCGAGGAGATTCGCGATGGTGCGCGCGGCGTGATCGATGCTGTCGCTTCCATCCGCGCATGACCTCGACAGGCGGGCCGGCACCCGGGCCGGATAACGCACATCAGCGCGGCAGCAGCAGCACGCGCGGACAGGAACCTGCGCCGCGCAGCCGGTTCTGCGATTGATCAGACAATCCCGCCGGGCGGCCGCGGAGATGTATCCACGGCACCCGGCCGGACAGGTGTCACTTGACCGTAATAGTGATTTTTTCCGACACCACCGGCGTGTCGTGCGGAATATGCCGGTGGTCGCCCATCAGCAGTTGCAGGGTGTGTTTGCCGGGCTCGAGTTCGACGCTGGTTTCGGTCTGCCCGCCGCCGAAGTGGATATAGTGCTCAGTGGCGGGAATCGGCTGGTCCAGCGGCGGCAGATCGGCATCGACCACCAGATGGTGATGGCCCGCACCTGCCTTTTCCACCCCGGCCGGCGCCACGCCGAAATTTCTCAGTCCGAAGCGGACGGTCACCGGACTTTCCACGGTAGCCCCATCGACGGGGGTGATGAAGTACAGTTCCGGCTCAGCGGCAGATACCGTGGCGCCGAACAACAAGAGCGACAAACCGCCTGCGGCTTTCAGTGCATGTCCCATATCGAGTCCTCGCTTTCTGTTGGTCGATTCCAGCCGTGGCGGAACACCTGCTCCATGAGCCGCGGCTGATTCAAGCTGTAAGGCTGCAGGTCGGGCGCGCTGCCCGCCGGCAGGATTGATGCAGGCGACCCTCTGCCTGGTCAACAGAAAGTTAGCATGGAAATCTGAGCGCAACCAGCTGAAAAGAGATGCACTATCTGTTTCATTTTGAAAAATAATGCTGCCGCCCAGCCCGTCTCTCCCGGCCGCCCGTGATTGCCCGGCCGTAAAAAGCTCCCTGCTTACGCCGCCTCTTCAGTGTTGCTGTCAGCCAACTGGTTCCATCCTCGCCAGTGACCTCACTGGCGCAGGCTGCAACCGGGCGTTAAGCTGGAGCGAGCCGTCATATCGACCTGCGGAAACAACATGCGCCTCGCCTCCCTTGTCTGTGTCCTCATCGCATTCAGCCTGCTCGCCTGCAGCGATCCGGATGCACGCAACGAAAAGGGCCAGACACCGCTCATCCTCGCCGCCGAGGCGGGCAATCTGGATGAGGTGAAGTCACTCATCGAGCGGGGCGCCGACATCCATGCCCGCGATCACTGTCTTTACACCCCGCTGCTCAAGGCCGCTCAGAACGGCCATTACGAGATCGCGAAACTGCTGCTGGAACAGGGCGCCGACCCGGACGACACCGACCAGGGGCTCTACAGCGCCGTGATGTTCGCCGCCGGCAACAACCATCCCCGCATGATCGACCTGCTGGTCGAGCACGGCGCCGGCGTCGACCTGACCGACACCACGATGGGCTGGACCGCCCTGATCTGGGCCGCGCGCGAGGGTCACGCACAATGCATCGGCGTCCTTCTGGACGAAGGCGCCGACCCGGACATCCGCGACAGCAGCGGCAACACCGCCCTGACCTGGGCGGTGAGAAGAGGACACATCGAGGCGGTGGCAGCCCTGCTCGCCGCCGGCGTCCCACCCGCCCAGACCGACGCACAGGGAAACACGGCACTCGCCATCGCGGCGAAGGAAGGACAGCAGCAAATCCTGGAACGCCTGATTACGGCAACTGGTCGCTGAATACTTCGGGCACCCGGCGCGCCACCTTTCATCTGATCGGTCGCGGCAGCGCCTGGCTGCGTCTGGATACGGCCCGCCCCGAGATTGCGCTGCGTGACGGAGATCTTGTTGTATTGCCTCACGATGCCTGGCATACCCTGTCCGGCTGGCCGGAAACCGGTGCAGCCCGGGCCGAATGCGACACGGACACCGGCACCGTCGTGATGTGCGGATATATCGATTTCGGCGAGGGGCCGGGCAATCCCGTCCTCGACGCTCTGCCGGAAGTGGTGGTGATGCGCAGCGAGGATGCTCAGGTGTCAAGCCGTGTCGATCAACTTGCCCGGCCGGCGCCTGAGCCGAACAGCATCAGGCCAATGCGGCTCCCACTTCGGCGAAGGAGTTGGCCACCTCGGCGGGGTCGATGGTCTCGCCCAGCTGGCGGCTGATCTGGCTGGCGGAAAACACCCCGCGCACCCGCTGGCCACCGGCTGCCTGCTCAACGACCAGCGCATGCTTTCTGCCGTAGCGGTACAGGGTGTTGACGATATCCCCGACGCAGGCCTTTTCCACCTGATTCATCGGCAGGACCTCGATCTGATCCTGCGGGGTCATGATGTCGCGCAGCAGTATCTCGCCGCGCTTGCCGCCAAGCTGCTGCAGATAGCGCATGGGACGCTCACCCATGATATCGGTGCTGGTCACCACGCCCATGATGGCATTGTACTGATCCGTGATCAGCAGCATGCGCACGCCGCTGGCGATCATGCGTTCATTGGCATCATCGATGGTCGCACAGGGCCCCATGGTGATGGCCGCAACCTTGCTGAAGTCCGTCATCACATGCACGGCGGGATCATCCGCCCTGACCCTTTCGGGCAGCCGCTGCGGAGGCCGCGAATAGGTGACACCCGTTTCCAGCGCGCCCTGCTGCAATGTATCGTAGTTCTGAAACATGAAACCTCCGGCTATGTCATGCAAACAACGGACGTTAATTAATAAGACATACAGCGACGGAATACGCGCTAAAATAATTTCGTCGCGAATTAATCCGTTTAATGCCAGACGCTGTTGCTGTTCACACTCGCCAGGAAACCGATTAAGCTGCTGAACCCGCATCAAAAAGCGCGCATTAGTCCACGCAATGGACAAGCAGAATTATTTTATTGTCAGCAACTGACAGATACAGCAAGGCTGCGGATAATCGACTTTTCCGACCTTATCCGGCAGCTGTGTTCAAGCCTCCTCAGCCCTTCAAACCAATGCTGATCCATACCCTCACCCGCCTCTTCCCGCTCTGGGCCATCCTGTTCTCCGCGCTTGCCTGGTGGCAGCCGGCGCTGTTCGCCGGTCTCAAGAGCGCGATCCTGCCCCTGCTGGCGCTGGTGATGTTCGGCATGGGACTGACGCTGACACTGGATGATTTCACCCGCATCCTGAAAATGCCGAAGTTGATTGTTCTGGGCGCGCTGCTTCAGTTCGGCGTGATGCCGCTGGCGACCTGGGGGATCTCGCTGCTGCTGGGGCTGCACCCGCTGCTCACCGCCGGGATGGTACTGGTCGGCGCCAGCCCCGGCGGCACGGCCTCGAATGTGGTGTGTTATCTCGCGAAGGGCAATGTGGCCCTGTCCATCACCCTCACAGCGGTGTCCACCCTGCTGGCAGTGCTGCTCACCCCGTGGCTGAGCTGGCTCTATCTCAACGCCAGTATCGACGTCCCTGTTCTGCAGATGCTGATGAGCATCGTGCAGCTGATCATCGCGCCGGTGCTGCTGGGCATCGTGCTCAACCACTTCCTGCATGCGCGGCTCAGGCCGCTGCAGCATGCCTTTCCCCTGATCTCGGTGACCGCCATTGTGCTGATCATCGCGATCATCGTGGCACTCAACCACGAGAGGCTGGGCGAACTCTCCCTGTTGCTGCTGCTGGCGGTCGCCCTGCACAACCTGACCGGACTGCTCGGCGGTTATGCCGTCCCGCGGCTGCTGGGCTACGACACCCCGGTGTGCCGGACGCTGGCGATCGAGGTGGGGATGCAGAATTCCGGCCTGGCGGTGGCGCTGGCGATGAAGTATTTCGCGCCGCTGGCCGCCCTGCCGGGCGCGCTGTTCAGCATCTGGCACAATCTGAGCGGCTCGCTGCTGGCGTCGCTGTGGCGGCGCTCTGGCTGAGTGGCATGAAGGAGGACTGAGCCGAATGGGCCTGACCCGGCTGTGTTGCGATGCCCGGACAGCGCGTCATCCACCATCCGCCGCGGCGGCTGGATCCCCGCCTGCGCGGGGATGACGGGCTGACGCTGATTGATCAGCATCGCCCTAGAGATTCAGCGCGACGCCCGCCTTCGCATCCGGGTCTGATTCCAGTTCGGGCTGGCAGACGAACAGGCGTCCGGGATCCACCCCGTGGGTCTGGACCAGGCTGTCCTGGACAGCGCGGGCGCGCTGTCCGGCGAGATCCAGCAGCGTCTGGTCCGCGATCGGCTCAATCTCCGCGCCGGGTTCGGCCGGCGCGGCGTCCCGCCCATCACCGCCGGGGGCGGCTTCGGCCTTGCCGGCCTCGGCCTGGCGCTGTTCATGCAGGGCCGCGCGGTCGGCGGGCACGGCATAACCGCAGACCCTGAGCTGCAACTCGGGGCGCTTCTGCAGCAACTCGCCGATCTTCTGCAGATACTGCCCGGCGTCCTGGTCGAGTGCCGCGGAGCCGTTGGCGAAGGCCACCGGCTCGAGCCGGATATGGCTCATCTTCTCGCCGACGAACTGCCCGACCGCGATCAGGCTGCCATAGGGCTGCAGCGCGAACTTGATATAGCTGACGGCTGCGGTCTTCAGGGCCTTGGCCAGGGCCTGGTTGATGGCGTCCGAGATGCCGAAGCTGGGATCCTCGACGCTGCCGGTCACGGGCAGTCTGAGCGCAATGTTGTCGTTGTCGTCGCGCAGCGTGGACAGCGCCGTGCCGAGCGGCATGGACAGCTTCTGGTCGATGCGCTGGCGCTGCTCCTCGCTGACGGGTTGGACGTGGAACTGGTCCAGGCGCAGATCGTTTGTGATATTCATCTGCCCCGCGTCGATGTCGATCCGGCTGTCCACGCTCACACTGCCGCTGCGGATGGAGTAGCCGGTGGTCATCGCCATGTAGGGTGACAGCGGCGGCAGGCTGAGGTGCTCGATGCCGAGTTCGATGGCGCTGGACAGTTGCTCGCCGAAGGGCTTGATCCAGCCATTCGCGGTCAGGCCCGAATACTTCTCGCTCTTCGCCTCGAGCGCCAGCTGCAGGGGCGTTTCGGGCGCACCCGTGTCGATCTGTTCGAGCCGGAATCGCTCGAGGTTCACTTCATTCACATAGGCCGGCTCCACCGAGCGGTCGGTGAAGGTGAAGGTGCTGCCCCCGGCCAGGGTAACGGCGCCGATGCTGACCCTGACCGGCTCGCTGGCCTCCGCCGCTTCGCCTTCAGCCCCGGCCGGCGCGGCCGGCGATCCCTGCGTTGCCTCCGTCCCGGCCGGGACGCTCAGGCCGCGCCAGCCGCCGTCCGCCTTGCGCACCAGCTGGATCTGCGCCTTGCCCAGCGCAACCTCGTTCACCTTCAGTCGCTGCCGCGCCTCGAACCGGATATCGCGAATCGCGACCCCGGGACTGGCGAATACCGCCTCGCCCGCCTCAGCTGCTTCCAGCGGCGCCAGCATCCGCAGTCCGTCGGCCGCAACCTTCACCACCCGGATATCGTCCAGCCCGGCGATGGCCAGGTCCTGCACCTGGAGCCGGTCGGCCTCGAGCAGCCCGCGGGCGGGTTCCCGCTGCCGCACCTGCAGGCCGCGGTTGTCGATTGACCCCGCGAGGGTGAGTCCTGTCGGATCACTCAGATCGGCGATCCCGACCGTCCCCGTGAAGCTCATCTGTTCGCGCTGCACGCTCAGGCCGGGCGCGTTCGCCTGCAGATCCAGCCCCGTGTTGCTGAGTTCACCCTCCAGCGTCAGCGAGGGAGCGGCCTCCCCCGCCGGCAGGCTCAGGCCGAGGCTTCCGTCCCACTCCAGGGCCTGGCTCGACAACTTCATTTCGGGATGGGCGAGATCGGCCTCGGCCAGCGCCAGCCGGCCGCTGTAATCGATGGCCCAGGCAGCGGCTTCCGGCTGCCGGATGCGCCAGTCGCCATCGACCATGAACTGCCCCGCGGCGAGGCGCCAGCCCTCCGGCAGGAAGGCCTGAAACTGTGACAGCCCCAGTGCCTGGACCCGGGTGTTGAGGCGATACTCGGGCGTCTCGGCGAAGGGCGAGAGCTCCGCCGTGATCTTCACCGGTGCGTCGTTGAGTTCGCCGCTGAAATCGATGTGGGCGGCCTGATCGACATTGCGGGTGTTGAGTTCCAGGATCTCCAGCGCCTCGATCACCAGGCCTGCCTCCCAGCGCGGCATGGCATAGCCCAGCCGGGTGGATTGCAGGGACAGGCTCTGCAGCTGCACCGTCCAGGTCGGCGCCTCGGCGTCCGGCTCGGGCTCGGCGGGCCGGTCCGGATCGACGACGGGCTCGCTCAGCCCGGCAAGATACCATTTGCCGTCTTCCTCCAGCCGCAGCGTGACATCGGCGCTGTTGAGTTGGAGTTTGCGGATATTGACGTGCCGTTCGAACAGGTCCAGCCAGTCGATGTCGACGAAGGCGTATTGGGCGCGCAACCGTCCCCCGTCCGGTGCACGGACATCGAGATCCCGGATGACCAGAGTACCCTTGAAGGGATTGAAGTTGACGTCGCTGATGGTCGCCGCGGCTGCGCCGCGCTCGCGCAGCTGATCCTGCAGGACCCACTTGATGCCGTAGGGCAGCATGACCAGCGCCAGCAGGAATACCAGCGCCAGTATTGTCAGGGTGAGGGAGAGTTTGCGGCCGCGCGGTGTCATCGATGGCTGTTCCGGATCAAGGGATGTAACAAGGCCCCGGTCGACGCCCGTCGACATGGAGCATCGGAGCGTTGCGGCAATAATAGAAGATCAGGCAGGCATTTGCAGCCACGGACGCCCGCAGGGCGCAGCTTCCACCAGCCGGGACAACCTGAGTGGTTTTTTACTGGGGTCGATGCAGAGACATCCGGGCCATATGCACAACAGGGTCCGGACCCCTTAAATCCCGTAAATCCTAACCTACTTTTTCAGGAGGTCGCGGATCTCGGTCAGCAGCTTTTCCTCGTTGGTGGGGACCGGCGGTGCCGCGGGTGCCGCCTCCTCCTTGCGTTTCATCCTGTTGATCGCCTTCACCGCGATGAAAATGGCAAAGGCCACGATGATGAAATCGAACACCGTCTGGATGAAGGCGCCGTAGTTCAGGGTAACAGCTTCCCTGCCCTCTGCCGCCGCCCTCAGGATTATGGCCAGGTTGCTGAAATCCACCCCGCCGATCAGCATGCCCAGTGACGGCATCACCAGGTCGGCCACGAAGGACGACACGATCTTGCCGAAGGCCACCCCGATGATGATCCCGACCGCCATGTCCACGACATTACCCTTGACCGCGAACTCCTTGAATTCCTTCAGCATACCCATCCAACACCCTCCCCTTACGATTGGCATTGACGTTCCCGTGCCCTGATGGGCCAGTACTTCGTCAGTATAGTTCAGAGTACGAAAAACCAGGGGTATGCCTTATTGGCTTCAGAAGACGGGCACCAGGTGATACCCCTGCGCCTGATAACCGATCAGTGAAATGAAGCCATCACCGACCAGGTCGAGCTCAGGCAGCAGGGTTTTGTTGTCAATGCCGAAGGCATCGGTTGCCACGGCACAGACTTCCTGCCTGACGCCCAGCGCTGCCAGCTTTTCCACATTGCTTTCCATCTCCATCAGCACGGCGCCATACCTGGCTTCAACATCCGCACTCGGCGAGGTGCTGAGATACTGCACGCTCGGGCCGATATACACCATCACAAAATCAGGCGTCACACCCTGATCCCGCATCCCCTTGAAAGTGCCCTGAATGACTTCCAGATAGAAGTTCATTTTCTTCGCATCGGCGATATCGATCAGAAACACCGCCTGACCGACCTTCAGATCGGCCAGTGCAGCGCTATCGTTTATCCGGCTGCCCGCATGGCCCTGACCGGTTGCCAGGACCAGCGACAGCACCAGCAATATATATCTGAACAAATTTCTCATAACGCACTCCGTGATGGCTAACGGTTTTGCCTGTTCTGCAGATCCACAATCGAGCAACTGGTCTTGCGTGTCAGCCGGCAGTTCTGATCGCCTGGCCGGTAATCGTATGCACAGCGCTTCTGTTGCAACTCATGGTAGTCCGCTTCGCTATAGGCTGCTGCGGGCAGGTTGGGCGGGTAATAGACACACCCCCCGCACAGCTCGTCAACCTCAGCCTTTTCTGACATAGAACTGCATCACCCCGTCACTCTCGCCCGACTCCAGTAGCGTGTGTCCCGTCCGGTTGCACCAGGCCGGGATGTCCGTGAGCGTGCCGGGATCGGTGGCAACGATCTCCAGCACTTCGCCGCTGTTGATCTTTTTCATCGCCATGTTGGTTTCCACGATCGGCATGGGACAACATTTGCCACTGGTATCCAGCTTGCTGTCGGCTTTGATCTCGCTCATCTCCGTGCTCCTTAAAAATACTGGCAATGTTCGGCCTTGGCGGCTTTTTCATTCAGAAACCACGAGGCACCGACGATACCGCCGGCTTCCGGGATCAGGTTGTCCTCGTTCACGCCGAAGATGCTGGCCGCCAGGCTGCAGGCATAGAAATTCACGTTATCGGTGGCCTTGAGGGCCTGGATCACGTCATAGAGATCCGGCGGCAGTCCCGCCTTTTCGACCTGCTGGCGCACCCAGCCATCCTGATCGGCATGCTCCCCCTGGATCACCTGGGCCTTCGCGCCCACCTCGGTCAGCGCCCTGACCGCCCAGTTCACGAACAGCAGATCCACCTGGGTGCCCTCCGACCCCTGCAGATAGGCGAACGCCAGGGGCGTGAGCAGTTTGTCGTAGCCGTCCTCGCGGACCACGATGGCGAGTGATTTCATGATTGCCTCCTTAGAACGAACGTTCGTTCTAATTTATGGGCCAGAAAAAGGCCGGTGTCGCCTGAACCTCAGGTTCAGACCGCTACCGACCGCCAGGCACACTGCCAGATCTCGTCGAGATACTCCGGCAGTGGCGTGTCCAGAACCCCGTCCAGCCGTAACTGGATCAGGCGCAGCGCCCCGCCGAACACGGCCGAGGCGGCCACGATCGGGGTCATCTCCCGCACTTCGCCGCCCTTCATCCCGACGGCCACCATTTCGCGCATCTGCACAAAGGGGCGCGAGGAGCAGACCGGCTTCTGGTCCGGAATGAACTCCCGATGGCGGGAGAACAGCATGAACCGCATCACCGCCGGCTCCTGCTCGGTGAGGTCGAACAGCAGCGCGATCACCGCCCGGCAGCGATCGTGCGCCGTGGCGTGGGCGGCTTCGATTTCGCTGAATTTCGACTCCATGCGCTCGACCAGGGTCGCGTACAGACTGCGGGCGATGCCTTCCTTGTCGCGAAAGTGGTGATAGATGGACCCGGTGCTGACCGAAGAGGCCTTGACGATGTCCGGAATCGAGGTATTGAAGTACCCCTGCTCGGTGAAGAGATTCAATGCCGCCCCCAGCACCTGTTCGGTGGCCGGGGTGGCGCGGGTGCGTTGGGTTTCTGCGGTAGTTTCCATGCATTCAGATTAGAATGAACATTCGTTCTAGTCAAGCGAGAAATTATCCTCCAGCACAAATTTTTCCGCGGGGATCAGGAACAACTCCAAGAATGAGAACGTATATTATTGATATTCAATACAATACTTATATGGCCCCGATTTTCAGGAATTTGATACCGCGATCAGGCAGCAGTTCCATCTATCCTGATCCTGAACTGAACCTCTTCGCATTCCTGAAGCACCTTCAGGATAGCATTGAGATTCTCAGCCGTGGGATTCCCGGATGCGCCCAGCATACGCTGCAGGCTCTTGGTCGATTTTCCCGTTTCCACCGCCAACCGCTCGAAGCCCAGCGTGGCATTCATCTAGTCCCGCAGCAGGGCTTTACCGGCAGCCAGATCGCCTCCCAGCAATTCGTTGACCGCCTCGGCAAGTAATGCGTGCCGGAACTTCGTATCCCGCTGCGCCCGCGCCTGCACGGTCTCCCGAAATTTCCGGGTCAATGCCATCACCCTCTACCTCTTCACGGATTTCCTGTGTTTGTATTCCCGCCAGCGCTGGTGCGCCAGCCTGGCCGCGGCCTGCCCCGAGAGACTGCTGAACCAGCGGCCGAAGGGGAAGCGACCCGCTTCGTCCAGGTACTCTTCTGACGTCCATGTCATGGGCTAATGGTAACGCTTATGTTACCAATGCAAGGTGGTGGGGAATGGAAGAAAAAAGCCCGTACAAGGTACACTCCCTGAATCCAGGCCCGCCCCCATTACCCAGAATTTGTCTGGATATTTGTCACGCAAATCATCATAAAATGCGCCTGCGTACCCCGCTTTTATTGCATTTACTCAGAACATTATCGATTTTCCCCGGTCATACCCGGTATGCGGCGCAACCGGCCAGCGGTGCGCCGGAACAACCTTACCAATCCACGAACAGCATGAACTGATGGGCAACGACACCACCACCAAACTGCAGTCGCCACCGGCACACAAACCCAGGCCCATGGTCGACCTGCTGGTCAGCCTGCTGATTCCGTCCGTCATCCTGATGCAATTGAGCGGCCCGGAACACCTGGGCCCCAGCGCCGCATTGATCATCGCGCTGGCCTTCCCGCTGGGCTGGGGCGCGTTCGAATTGGTCAGATACCGGAAATTCAATTTCATCGCCCTGCTCGGCCTGGTGAGCATCCTGCTCACGGGCGGGATCGGTCTGTTGCAACTCTCTCCGGAATGGCTGGCCGTCAAGGAGGCCGCCGTCCCCGCGGTGATCGGCATCGCCGTCCTCGCCTCCACCTACACCCCCTATCCCCTGATCAGGACACTGGTGTACAACCCCAGGGTGCTCGATGTGGAGAAGATCGAGACCCGGCTCGGTGAACTCGGGAACCGGGCGGCATTCGAAGGCCGACTGCAGAATGCCACCTACCTGTTGAGCAGCACCTTCCTGTTCTCAGCCGTGATGAACTACCTGCTGGCCACCTGGATCGTCACCAGCCCGGCAGGCACGCCTGCGTTCAACGAGGAGCTCGGCCGGATGACGCTGCTGAGCTATCCCGTTATCGCCATCCCGTCGACCCTGATGATGATGGCGATCCTGTTCTACCTGTGGCGCACGATTCGCGTGCTGACCGGATTCAGCTTCGAGGAAGTCATTGCGAAGCAGTGAAAAGTTGATTGCGTCCTGATTCCGGCCCGGCTTTCCCGGGCCCGGAAAATATCCAGGCCCCCGTCCTAAACCTTGATTCCTTCCTTGACCAGGCCCTGACAACTGATTGTTTTACAAACAAGTGCCCCAGCAACCCCGCATTTAGTACCTATATAAAACGGCCTTCATCATCCCTGAAAAACTGCCGCTAACCTCAGAAGGTATAACCGAAGACCTCTGACGATGCGCGTCTGGCTCCGAACAACCGGAATACTCCTGATAGCGGTGCTGGGGATACTGGCAGTCGTCCCGCACGCCATCAACCAGGACGAGATCCGCACAACGCTCAGCGATCAGCTGTCGAACGCGCTCGACCGGCCCGTCGAAATCGAGCAGATCTCTCTGCGCCTCCTGCCGCGACCATCAGTGCAACTGAACGGCATCAGCGCAGAACTCGGCAATCCCCCCCGGGAACGGCTCGAGATCGGCAGACTCCATGCCGGTTTCTCATTACTGCCATTGCTGCAGGGCAAGTTGGAGATACAGCAGCTGTCCCTGCAGGATGTGGAACTGAACCCGCAGGTAGTGGACAGCATCAAGCAGATGTTTGCCGGCCTCGAACCGCGGGACGGCGCCGCCGCCATGCCCTTCCGACTCCACAGCGCCGGCATCCGGAATCTGACCTGGCGAACGGAGCAAAGGACTTATGGACCGTTCCGTCTGGATGCCCGCTGGGACAGTGGACTGAAACCCGCGGCAATCATCCTGCAGGACACCCGCCACGCAATCCGGCTGCACGCCTCACCCGAGCAGGAGCAGTGGGGCTTCACCCTGCACAGCGACAAGGGAATGTTCCCATTCGAACTGCCTGTGACCCTGGATCAGTTCACCCTGACCGGGCTCTATGACAAACAGCAGATCGATTTCGAGCAGATAACACTCAAGGGTTACGACAGCCGGGTACAGGCCAGCGGCCGTCTGCAGTGGTCAGACGGCTGGCAGCTGTCCCTGGATACCCGGACAGACAGTCTGGCACTGGCGCCGCTGTTGACCGCTCTGGGACGGCCCTCACTGCCGGGGCGCATTGCCGGCGAATGCGCCATAAGGCTGCAGGGTCCTGCCGCCGAGCGCATGCATGAACAGCGCACTTATGACTGCAGGCTGGATTACCTGAACCAGGGGCAAGAGGCGGCACTCACGTTCGAGAGCGAAACCGAATCAGGCCGGGATCGCTTCACTGCCACCGCAGCGAATCTGACCTTACCCGTCGGACCCGCGCTGCACTTCAGGAATTCAGCCTTCAAAGGCTCACTCGCCGGCAGCCAGCTGCAGATCCACAGCGGGTACATACAGGCCTACGCAGGTGAACTATCCGTCAGCGGCGAACTCGACTGGGGCCACGGCTGGCAGACCCGGTTCAACAGCCGGATGGAGGATGTCCAGCTCGAGCCCCTGCTGCAAGTGTTCGAGCAACGCATCATCAGCGGGGGACTGACCGGACAATGCCAGGGGACAGTGCAGGCGCAAGCCATATCAACGCTGCTTGAGGGCATGGAAATGGGCTGCGATTTCACTATCAGCCAGGGCGTGGTATACGAAACGGACCTGGAACGCGCGGCCCAGCTCATCAAGCTCAAGGACGCCCCGCCGGCAAGAGAACAGCAAACGCCGTTTGACCGCCTCAGCGGCAGGCTGACCGCCAGCCGGCAGCATTACCGGCTGGAGGATCTGGAAATCACCTCCTCGGCCCTGGCCGCATCGGGCGACATTGCGATCAATCCCGCCCGGGAGTTGAAGGGCGAAATCAGTGTGGGACTGGAAAAGACCGGCAAGGTACTGAGCGTTCCGCTGGTGGTGGCCGGCACAACCGATGAGCCGACCTTCCGCCCGACCAAATCGAGCATGGCCGGCGCGGGCGCCGGCACACTGATCCTGGGGCCGGGCATCGGGACAGCGGTAGGCGCCAAGATCGGCGAGGCGGTGGACAACCTCACCAGCATCTTCAAACGGAAGGATTAATTTTTCCGACCACCTTGGTTACGCAAGGAGTTTTTACTCCGACCCCAAATGATCCTGACCCCAAATGATCCGACCATGGATAATCCGCCGGATGCAGCACCATACCAGCCCGGACCGGATTGAGTTCAGTGTATCGATGTCAAGTGAGCAGATAAAGGGCATAAAGTGACGTAAAGGTGACGTAAAGGGGTCGGTGACAACCGAGAATCATTCGGATCGTCCACTCACGGGGCGACCTGTCTCCGGGTGACCCACGGCCCGTCCCAGCACGCACTCGATCCGGTTCCTGCTCACGCCCTGGCGTCCTCAGAAAATGGCTGTGGCTGGTCATCAGGACATAGGCGTGAGCTGCGACGCCCGCCAGGCATATGGGGAGCTTTCCGGGCATTGCAGTTTCGTTCCAATCGATTTGATTATTCCGCCGCCAGTCCGTGACGAGCATGGAAATATTCCTGAAGCTGATTTTCAGTTGTCACCGACCACTTTACTTCCCTCTATTATCCGTTTCCGCGTCTTTCTGCGATCCCTGGTCAGCCGGGGAAGCGCCCAACAAATAAGCGGGCGCCTGAAGCGCCCGCCTGACGTCAGTCCTTTGACTGTTGCCGTCGTTTTTCGCGTTTTTCCGCCTTCTTCTCCTTCAACGTCTTTTGGGGTGGTTTCTTCCGGTTTTCCTTGCTCATGTCACTCACTCGCACAAGCCCGAGAGTCGTCACGCGCCGCCTTCCGTGCAACCCTCATCGGCGATTCGAAATTCAGCGTTACCTGGCGGCAGGATTGATAGTTCAATGTTCGATTCCTCCTCTATTGAACGGTCAGAAGACACCAGCACAGACCGCTACGACACGTCACGCACCACGTATGAATGGCGATAGCCGAACGACGAGACCTCGACCGTATCGCCCGCCTTTTTGCCGAGCATGGCCGAACCCAGCGGCGACAGAACGGACAACAGGCCATGCTGCGGATTACTCTTTTCCGGCAACACGAGTTTGACGACCATCACTGCGCCGTCATGGAGATCGACCAGCCGCACCTGAGAGCCGATCCTTGAGATGCTGCATACATCCATCTCGCCAGTGCCCACACCCTGTAGTCTTTCCAGTTCAACAAGCACGTTGTTCAGCACGACCGGACTCAGAAAGAGATTGACGCTGCTGAGCATGCAATACTGCTCGATTTTCCTCAGATAATTGGACATAAACGACCTCAATCGCTTGACAGTCGACATCAGCCCTCCAAAAGCACTGGCAGGCATAAAGAAAGAATGGAACAGGTGAACAAGCCAGGCGCCATCAGGCGCCTGGCTCAAATGAGAAAGGTGGGAGAACAGGCTCTATGGATTAAAACACGTGCGTGCATGTTTGCTTTGTAACGTCGCAAATGTCTACAAGATAACCGCTCCGAACCATAGCCCGGGCAGATAAATAAAGCAAATTTCGAACTAAGCATCGACACTACGTACACGGGTGCGTCCACGCGTCAGGCTGCGCCATCCGGCCCGCCGCCGTGCAACGGTGCATAGTGGCTGAAACGCATATCGAGCGAAGCATCGCCGCCGCACAGGAAGGCAAGCTCGACATCGTAACCCAGCAACTCGCTCAAAGGCACAAGGGCACACAGAAGAACGCGGCCGGGTGCCGCAGCCCCGTCGCGGACCTCGCAGTCACGCAGCACTGCGCGTCGTTGCAGCAGATTCGCGCGCAGCAGTGCCAGATACGAGTGCCGCGCATCGATCACCACACACATGATGGGTTCTGCCGGTTCCGGGTCGTCGCGGTAACGGACCCGGAGTTCACCGACATCGAGCATATCAGGATAGCGCCGCCTCAGTGTCGCCACGGTCTCGGCGAGCTGCCGCTCGGTTTCGGCCAGGAGGCGCAGACCGCGAGCTGACGTCTCGGGCACGACGGCCGGGCCTGGGCCGAGTTGCTTCGCCGCTTCGGCGGCGAAGCTCGTCTGGATGTCGAGTCCGCGCTTGCGGACGAGTTGTTCGAGCACATGGACGGACATGTGATATCTCCCTCGGTCAGGTCGCATGGAGTGCGAACCATGCAGGCGCGCATGGCCTCGCGTGCCGCGCTACAGATCGAAATCACCGGCCGCCTCGGGCTGGTACAGCAACGATTCCACCCGCCAATGCCGCATGCCGGAGGGCAGATCCACCTCGATGAGATCACCCACACGGGCGCCGAACAGCGCCGTCCCCAACGGGGCGAGCACCGATATGCAGCCGGCCGAGGCGTCGGCGTCGCCGGGAAGGACCAGGGTGCACTCCATCCTCCGGTTGCTGTCCATATCGAACAGGAGCGCTACACTGTGCATGGTGACCAGGTCCCTGGGCACTACACCCGGTTGCAACTCTTCACCGGCCTGCAGCTTGTCGATCAGGCGATCCAGGTGTTCGGCGTCCCGACTGCCTGGTGCCATGTTGTCGATCAGGCGCATCAGGCGACGGACGTCGTGACGCGTCAGATGCGCAATATGCGGATTCATCGGTCATTCCTCTGTATGTGTATACGTTGCCTGCCTCCGACTCGGCGCATGCACAACCGTCCGCGGCTCGTGACGGACGCACGCGAACGCAACGCGCCGCCTGTCAGGCAGAACACGAAATCTGGAGATGGTCGGTAAGGTAGCCGGAGCGCGGGGAACGCGCTCCGGATCAGAGCGGCGTGGTGAAGCGCGCCCCCGTTATGATCGCTGCCGGAATTAGCAGCGTCGGGATGATCTGAGCCGATACGCCACAAATATGCAGATTGTAATGCGACATGGACGGATCCCCTGGAACAGGCGCCGGCACGCGGACGGTCCGGCGCGAATCATCTCCAGCATAACAGTTCCACCAGGAAAGGCCAGCCAGCCCAAAAAGGGGTCGGTGACAACTGAGAATCATTCCGATCGCCGCTTCACGGGCCGCCCTCTCACAGCCCAAAAAGGGGTCGGTGACAACTGAGAATCATTCCGATCGCCGCTTCACGGGCCGCCCTCTCACCGCGTGACCCACGGACCGTCCCAGCAACCTCTCGATCTGATTCCTGAATCTGTCGTTTCCCAGGGGAGCAGAAAAACGTGCCGATTTACGGATTTCGTGCACCAGCCCGGGGGCAAGCTCGTAACGAAAGAGTTCCCGGTATGCAGCGGCTTGAGCTTCGCTATCAGCGCCAAGTGCCTTTAATAACGGATGCTCGGAGACCAATGGATCCGACTCGCCATAGGCATGCGCACGAAAACTCGACCATGGGTAATCCGCGGGATGCATCACCATGTTCGCCCGTACGGGATTGAGTTCAATGTATCGATAACAGGCGAGCAGATAGCGCTCCGCTTCCACCAGGCTGGCCTTGTGCCGACTTTCCCATAGAGTTCCAGTGCGACGGTACGTTCTATTGACGTATTGCACATAGCGCCGGCCAACCGACTGCATTACACGCGAGATGCCGTCCTCCCGCCCTGGCGTCATCAGAAGATGGCTATGGTTTGTCATCAGGACATAGGCGTGAACCGCGACTTCATAGCGGCCGCAGGCATCAGCCAGGCACTGTCGGTAGAAGCGATAGTCATCGTCGCGAAAAAAGCAGGCATCCCGATTATTGCCGCGCTGTATGACATGCGCCGGGACACCCGCCAGGTACATGCGGGGTTTTCTGGGCATTGCAGTTCCTTTGCAATCGATTTGATTCTTCCGCCGCCAATCCGTGGCTGACGAGTCAAGAACAGATATTACTGAAAATGATACTCAGTTGTCACCGACCCCTTTAATTTGCCCTTTAATTTAATAGGCATACTGTCCCCGGATTCCCGGATTCGTCGGATTCGGATTGATTCGGATTCGACTCCGCTTTAGAGGCCGTTGATAGTCTAGAAGCGAAAAACAGGGTCTGTCCCGAAAAACGCGCGAAAACAGGGGCCCCTCATACTGACCCCTTAAACCTTCACATTATATTTTTTTAGTTACTGCTTTTTTCCTCGTTCTTTTCTTTTTACTCACTCCCGACTTTGCTTTAGTAATCCGGTCTTTCTGACTATACGTCATTTTCAAACGATGATCATTTTCCGTCCGGAAGATCGAATCTACCAACCTCGAAACACTTGACGTAAGCCTAGCCAAAACCTTCAGCTGCTCACTACAGGCTAAGCTGTCTGTTTGATGCGGATAATTCAGCTGGTGATCAACTTCACCCCACACCTCTTCACTAAGAGTACGCACCTGAATCTCACATGTCATTTTCTTTCGTGACGCAGACTCAATAACATAGTGAACACTAGTATATAGCGTGTCACTTTGTTGCGCCTCAATATTATGATCACGAAAGAACTCTCTAGATTCATCATCCCATGTACGCGCAAATGGCCCTTCTATCAGACGATATTGCTGTTCATCAAATATCCTCAAAATCGCCGGATTTAATTCCGCAAGCTGCGCTGTATACAAATGCAATATTCGAATGCCTACCAAATCATTTATTTTTGTAAGGAGGTTTTCATCTGATATTTCGAGACTACACCCTTCTTCTTTTGAGTTCCGAAGTTTCCGTTCCAATTTATCTCGTAAATGATCGCGATTTTTAATTCTAGATTTAATTGAATGGACATGCTTAGCCAAAAGATCATCTTCCTCAAGCGCCGTAAGCACTTGCCTTTGGAACGTTGATAGCTCTCGATAATTTCTATCAAATTCCTCGAGCAAAGACTCAATCAGCCTGCATTCTTTTCTTGTAAAGTTTTCTTTAGGCATTTATTTTTCAATTTCTTTTATTCTTGCCATAATTTTATTGGCAATTTTACCAAATGCATTTCGTGCTTGGCTCCTTTGCTCGTCTGTACCACCTTGCCCATCAAATACGGCAGCACCATCCCTTTGCGAACCCGAAATCAACACGCCATAATCTTTCACTTCACCTAGTTTTCGGTCAGCCATACTCCCTGGCGCCAATGATTTATCAATTTGACGTAGCACCGCCACCACTTCACTTTGAACATCCTTTTCAAGTCGTGACATAAAATATGCATGCTCTCGCGATGGCCGCCCTCCATAAGTACGAAACCCTTGAGGTATATAACCTAGAAGTTTAGGGCGCCCAGGAAGTAGATATGTATCTTCAGGTGCAAGATTCGCAATTCTCGACCAATCTGTAATCCAACCAAACAGTGAAGCTCCAAGCGTTTTTAGCGCTCTCAGAGAAAACAAGTCGCAGGCGGCAGGGATAATGAAGTACTCACAATCTAATAGGATTACACGATTCAGTGGACCAATATTTGGCCCCGAATCATAAAATACATAGTCAGCACCGACTGCTTCTGCCGCATCATTAACGAGGCGACTAATTGCAGTAGTTCCTCTAAAACCTTTTGCCTTACGAAGAGTACAGTCAGACCAAAAAGACGTTAGCTCCGATTCAAATTCAGATAACCGAATATCACCAGGCAATAAGAATATATCACCAGGCCTCTCAATGGCCTTTATCTGTTTTATATCGCCTTCTGCTTCTGCGATCGGTTTAACTGCAGACCATACAGTTGCGCCCTCCTGACCATCAGAATGGTCAAGCAAATCATCTACAACCTCATCTGAAACAAGATATGATGTAAGATTGCATTGTGGATCTGTATCGACCAGCAATACCCTCTTACCGCGAGACGCTAGAGCAAACGCGATGTTAACGGTTAATGTAGTTTTACCTACCCCGCCCTTGTGATTATAAATTGCCAGCCTCTTGGCAGAGTGACGCTCTTGCACGATTTACTCGGCCCCTTTGTTGTTGGACTTTGTTTTCTTTGATAATCGTTTTCGCTTAGGCCTCAACTGTGTCACCGCAGATTTAGCCTCCTCACGGTTCGGTAGCGCCTGCACAAAAACCTCCCCAACCGCTCCGAGTTGTCTTTGTCCTTTAGTGGAAGGAACCAGATATTCACTTCTAACCGCATTACCAACTGCTTTCGCTGCATTTGCGAATTTTCGTTGCGCTGCTTCTGTATTTAACTTACTTATATCTATCGTCTTAAAGTGCGGAGTATCTCTATAATGCGTCAAGTAATATGCTAGGCATGCTACCCGCTCAACATCGGTCCGAGGCTGCTTTTCAAGCAAAAACTCCTTTGGTGACATGGATCTGTCTTCAGAAAATGAAGGCGACCCTTCATTTTGAGACTTCACTGTATCCGAGCCAATGAATGACTTGCTGCTGGAAGGTATGCTGAACTGAATATCAAAAAAGGTTACTAGGGTTTTAATCAGACGCTCCCTAGCATCAGGCGAGACGCTATGCAAAGCATCTATTAACTTGCTTAATGTCACCGCCTCGTCTTGATAGTTAGCGGGAACCTCGCCATCTCGTTCGTCGTGTTCCATCTTTTTGCCTCGGTTTTATAAAACTATGCTACCAATTATAATTCAATGGCTTGTAAGTACAAGCGTGTACTAGGAAATTTATACGGTATTAGACAAAATAATTGGTATCGTATACAGCTAATATTGAGGCAGAGCATGAACCCTAGAGCTATGGTGTTTATATCACACACTATTTGAGCTCTATGTGGCGGCTAGTTAACTCACTCACACGCGTGTCGCAACATGTGTGATATTTTTAATATATTTCAGTTACTTGGAGTATATACTCCGCCGCCTTCTCTACCAGCCCAATTTCTTGACACAGGGGCAGGAAAAGTGGTCGCACTCATTTTCATAAAATAGTAAATCTTCACCCAGACACATTCGGATACTTCTCTGGCGACTCAATCATCTCCAACGTCAGATCCACATCCAGTTCCGGCCAGTGGAAGTGATTGCGTTTTGGCTGCTCGATTCTGCCGAGCGCGGCGATGCTGGCATCACGAAACCAGGGGAACTGCCCGAAGGGAAGATACAGCTCACGGCCTTCCACCAGCAGCCAGAAGCCGTGCGGTGAGACATTGGTGACTTCAACGCCCGAAGTGTTGGTTCCAAGCGGCCTGGATGACATGGCGCCTGTCCTCGATGATGGCCTGTATTTCCTTGATCTGCTGGGCGGAGAATTTGTGATTTCTGGCCAGCGGGGTTTCAGCTGAGCCAGAATTTCTTTTATCCGTCTCCGGAGTATACCCAATCACTGCATAGATTGTGGTTATCATACCCGCCATCGTCATCCCGGCGAAAACCGGGATCCAGTGACCGCGGCGGTATCTGGATTCCCGCCTTCGCGGGAATGACGGGGATGGGACGGTCTGGCGGTTAAGCGGTCAGGCCTTTTTGTAGATCTCGGCACCCTGCTTCCTGAACTCCATCGCCTTCTCCTCCAACCCCTTCTCCAGCGCCTCATCCTCCGAGATCCCCTGCTTGGCGGCGTAGTCACGCACGTCCTGGGTGATCTTCATGGAGCAGAAGTTCGGCCCGCACATGGAGCAGAAGTGCGCCACCTTGTGCGCCTCCTTGGGCATGGTCTGGTCGTGGTATTCGCGGGCGCGCTCGGGGTCGAGGCTGAGGTTGAACTGGTCCTCCCAGCGGAATTCGAACCGGGCCTTGCTTAGCGCGTTGTCCTGCAGCTGAGCGCCGGGGAAGCCCTTGGCGAGATCCGCGCCGTGGGCGGCGATCTTGTAGGTGATGATGCCGTCGCGGACGTCCTGCTTGTTAGGTAATCCTAAGTGCTCCTTGGGGGTGACATAGCAGAGCATGGCGGTGCCGTACCAGCCGATGTTGGCGGCGCCGATGCCGGAGGTGATGTGGTCGTAGGCTGGGGCGATGTCGGTGACCAGCGGGCCCAGGGTGTAGAAGGGGGCCTCGAAGCAGTCCTCGAGTTCCTTGTCCACGTTCTCCTTGACCTTGTGCAGCGGCACATGGCCGGGGCCCTCGATCATGACCTGGCAGTCGTGCTCCCAGGCCTTCTTCGTCAGCTCGCCCAGGGTTTCCAGTTCGGCGAACTGGGCGCGGTCGTTGGCGTCGGCGATGCAGCCGGGGCGCAGGCCGTCGCCCAGGCTGAAGGAGACGTCGTAGGCCTGCATGATCTCGCAGATCTCGTCGAAGTGCGTGTACAGGAAGGACTCGCGGTGATGCGCCAGGCACCACTTGGCCATGATGGAGCCGCCGCGGGAGACGATGCCGGTGACGCGGTCGGCGGTCAGCGGCACATAGGCCAGGCGCACGCCGGCGTGGATGGTGAAGTAGTCCACGCCCTGCTCGGCCTGTTCGATCAGGGTGTCGCGGAACATCTCCCAGGTCAGTTCCTCGGCCTTGCCGTCGACCTTCTCCAGCGCCTGGTAGATGGGCACGGTGCCGATGGGCATGGGGGCGTTGCGCAGGATCCACTCGCGGGTCTCGTGGATGTTCTTGCCGGTGGACAGGTCCATCAGGGTGTCGCCGCCCCAGCGGGCGGACCACACCATCTTCTCCACCTCTTCCTCGATGGAGGAAGTCACGGCGGAGTTGCCGATGTTGGTGTTGATCTTCACCCGGAAGTTGCGGCCGATGATCATCGGCTCCAGCTCGGGGTGGTTGATGTTGGCCGGGATGATGGCGCGGCCGGCAGCCACCTCGCTGCGCACGAACTCGGGGGTGACCTCCTCGGGGATGCTGGCGCCCCAGGACTCGCCGGGGTGCTGGCGCAGCAGCTTGGAATAGCGCGGGTCCTCGCGCAGTTCCTGCAGCCGGCAGTTCTCGCGCAGGGCGATGTATTCCATCTCCGGAGTGATGATGCCCTGCCGGGCATAGTGCATCTGGGTGACGTTCCTGCCGGGTTTGGCGCGGCGCGGGCGGTGGATGTGCTCGAAGCGCAGATGCGCCAGCTCGGGGTCGGCCTGGCGCGCGCGGCCGAACTCGGAGCTGGGGCCGTCGAGCTGCTCGGTATCGTCGCGCTCCAGGATCCAGGCCTCGCGCAGGGCGGGCAGGCCCTTGAGCAGGTCGATCTTCGCGGCCGGGTCGGTGTAGGGGCCGGAGGTGTCGTAGACCGGGATGGGCGGATTCTCCTCGGGGGTGCCGGAGGTCAGCGTCGGGGTCTGCTCGATCTGGCGCAGCGGCACCCGGATATCCGGGCGCGAGCCCTGGATGTAGAGCTTGGTGGAGCTGGGAAACGGCCGGGTCACTTCCTCGGACAGGCGGGCCGTCTTCCTGACGAAATCTTCCGGGATGGCGCTCATGGTTGCTGCCTCGCTGGCTGTTGTGCGTGTAAACGGGCGGCGGGGGAGGCGCGGGGACGGAGAATCGGGGGAGAAGCAGGACTGCGCTGGCTTTCCCTACGCCGGTACGAGCCGGGTCAGGTTCAAAGGGTCTGTCTCAGCCCCGCGCGGGGCACCCCTAGCCGAAAGGGTGAAGGTAGCGGAGGGCCGGGGGATTTGCAAGCAGACCACCCACATGGCAGGCGTGCTTTCCGACCCGCTCCGCGGCTGGGGCATTTGCCGCACTCAGTGGGCAAATACCCGACTCGCAGCGGGCTGCGGCCTGACAAACCCCTTGAAATACAGCCATCTTCCAGGTGGCACGGCATTTGTAACCGGTGTCGGGATTCGTCCGTCAGTGGCAAGAGCCTGCGGCTGCCAGCCTGATCCCAATCCGGCTGCGATGATACGCAGACGTATTCCATAACGAAACACTGGAACAGGGCGAACCGTCCGGATGAAACACCGATTCCGCGCGATTGCTGATATTCCACCGCTGGCATGTATATTGCCGCTCTGTTGCTGAGAGAGTTGCAGCCGATGTCGGCGCGGGGATGATGCGGGATCCGCCGGATTCAACCGTCGCACACAGATAAAGCAGCCACCTTGACCACCGTCGGTCCGGCACGTGTGTCCAGCACGCCGCACCGGCGGACTGTCTGAAATTGATGGTGCCTTGACACCTTTGCGGAGACACCCAGATGCAGAAGAAATTCACAGCTTCCTCACTTGCCTGCCAGATCAGCCTGGCGCTGGCCCTCCCCGGCATCGCGCTGGCCGAGCACGACCCTCTTGTCATCGACATCGTCAAGGAAGCCCCCGAGTTCCCGAAGGCCTCGACCCTGAATCACTCCACCGTCGACTCGCAGCGCCTGCGCTCCCTGCCGGCGGCCAGCAGCGATACGGCCCGCCTGCTGAAGCAGACCCCCGGCGTCGAGCTGCAGGGGGCCGGCGGCGTCTCCAGCCTGCCGTCCATCCACGGCCTGACCGATGACCGCGTGCGCATCAAGGTCGACGGCATGGACCTGGTCTCCGCCTGCGGCAACCACATGAACCCGCCGCTGTCCTATATCGATCCCACCCGGATCGCCACCGCCACGGTGTTCGCCGGACTGACCCCGGTCAGCCTCGGCGGCGACAGCATCGGCGGCACCATTGTGGTGGAATCGGCCGACCCGGTGTTTGCCGTGCCCGGCGAGGGCCTGCTGACCACGGGCGAGATCGGGACCTTCTATCGCAGCAACGGCGACGCCCGCGGCGCCAATCTCGCCGCCACCCTGGCCAGCGAGAATGCCAGCCTCACCTACACCGGCTCCACCGCCAAGGCCAACAACTACGAGGCCGGCGACGATTTCAAACCGGCGGGCCCGGCTGCGGCCGGCCGCGGCTTCCTGGACGGCGACGAGGTCGGCTCCACCTATTATGAAACCACCAACCAGTCGCTGGCCCTGGCGCTGCGGCGCGACAACCACCTGGCCGAACTCACAGTGGCCACGCAGGACATCCCCGAACAGGGCTTCCCCAACCAGCGCATGGACATGACCTCCAACGAGAGCATCCGGTTCAATCTGCGCTACGAGGGCCAGTACAACTGGGGCAAACTGGAGGCGAACGCCTATCGCGAACAGACCGATCACGAAATGGGCTTCGGCGAGGACAGGCTGTTCTGGTACGGCGCCAACGACGGCTCCATCCCCGACGGCGTGCCCTGCACCATCCAGGGCGGCATGAACGGCTGCGCAGCCGGCATGCCGATGGAGACCGAGGGCGACAACCGCGGCCTGGTGGTCAAGGGCGACATCCCGCTCAATGGCCGCGACCTGCTGCGCGTCGGCGCCGAGGTCCAGCAGTACCGTCTGGACGACTGGTGGGATCCCTCCGGCAAGATGATGTTCCCCAACACCTTCTGGAACATCAACGACGGCGAACGCGACCGGCTGGCGGCCTTCGGCGAATGGGAGGCGCGCTGGAGCGAGCAGTGGCTGACCCAGTTCGGCCTGCGCTACGAGCGCGTCGCCATGGATACCGGTGAGGTGCAGGGCTACAACCCCATGTTCTCGCCGCAGGACGCGGCCGACTTCAATGCCGCCGACCGCAGCCGCAGCGACGACAACCTGGATCTGACCGCCCTGGCCCGCTTCACGCCGAAGGACACCCTGAGCGTTGAATTCGGCTACGCCCGCAAGACCCGCTCGCCCAACCTGTATGAGCGCTATGCCTGGTCCACCCACGGCATGGCGATGCGCATGGTCAACCTGGCCGGCGACGGCAACGGCTATGTCGGCAACCTCGAACTCGATCCCGAAGTGGCGCACACCCTGAGCGCCACCTTCGACTGGCATGATCCGAGCGAGCAGCGCTGGGGGGTGCAGATCACGCCCTACGTGACCTACGTCGAGGACTATATCGATGCCGCGCGCTGCTCCTCGGCCACCACCCGGGACATGATGGGCACCGCCTGCACCGACGCCAACCTGGCGGTGACGAACGATTTCGTCTACCTGCAGTTCGTCAACGAGGACGCTCGCCTGTATGGCATCGACGTCTCCGCCCACGCGCCGCTGGCGGAGGACACCCGGCTGGGCGACTTCCATATCGACGGCGTACTCAGCTATGTGCGCGGCGAGAACCAGGACACCGACGACAACCTGTACAACATCATGCCGCTGAACCTGAAGCTGGCCGTGACGCAGAACCTCGGCGCCTGGCGCAATACCGCTGAGGTGGAGGTGGTCGATGCCAAATCGGACGTCTCGGATACCCGCAACGAGGTCAAGACCAGCGGTTACGGCCTGCTGCATCTGCGTACCAGCTACACCTGGAAGCAGCTGCGCATCGAGGCCGGCGTGGAGAACGTCTTCGACCGCTTCTACCAGCATCCGCTGAGCGGCGCCTACCTCGGCCAGGGCAAGACCATGCCCGCCGCCGGCGTGCCCTGGGGGATTACGGTGCCGGGTCCGGGACGCAGCATCTACACTTCGCTCAACTTCAGGTTCTGAGCCCGGTCCAGGCGCCCACCTGACCATGCCGGTCATACCCGTCATTGCGATGCCCAGACCCGGAGGGTGGGGTACCCATAATGAACCCCGAAGGGGTTCTATGGGCGCGAAGTGACGCGGCAATCTCCAACCGATTGATTCTACGTTATGAGATTGCCGCGCTCCGCTCGCAATGACGGATTCTCCGGAAAGGCACAGGGGCTTTTCGTCCCACCTTGCCTGCCCCCCGCAAACCCCGTAACCTAACCGGCTGAAGCGATTGACACGGGGATACCGCAAGCATGAGCGAACAGGCTGACAGCGCTGATTTCGAACGCGCCCGCCACAACATGATCGAGCAGCAGATCCGGCCCTGGGACGTGCTCGACCAGCGCGTACTGGATGTGCTCATGCAGACCCCGCGCGAGGACTTCGTCCCCACCCAGTACCGCTCCACCCTGGCCTTCTCCGACATCAGCCTGCCGCTGGAGCACGGGCAGGTGATGATGCCGCCCAGGCTGGAAGGCCGGCTGCTGCAGTCCCTGGCCATCCAGCCCGGCGACCGCATCCTGGAGATCGGCACCGGCAGCGGCTATCTCACCGCCTGCCTGGCCCGGCTCGGCCGTCAGGTACTGAGCGTGGACCTGCACCCGGATTTCAAGTACGCCGCCGAGCGCAAGCTGGAGCAACACGGCATCACCAATGTGGAGCTGCGCACCGAGGACGCCGCCGCCGGCTGGGACGCCGAGCAGGGCTTCGACGTCATCGCCGTGACCGGCTCGCTGCCGCTGCTGCATCGCGGCTTCCACGATGCCCTGGCCGTGGGCGGCCGGCTGTTCGTGATCGTGGGCGAGCCGCCGGTGATGGAGGCCATGCTGATCACGCGGGTCGCGGCCGACCAGTGGGCCAGTGAGAGTCTGTTCGACACCTCCATCCCGCCGCTGGAGAACGCACCGCGGATCGAGAACTTTGACTTCTGAGCAAGGTCTGACCGACTTTATCATCGTCATCCCGGCGCAGGCCGGGATCCAGATGCCGCAGCGGTCACTGGATCCGGGCCTGTACCGGAATGACGCCGGCGAGTGCAGCCGCGATGCACACAATGTCCGGATCCGCCCGGGGCCCTGAGATGCGCCAACTCACGCCCGCCGAAATCAAGGCCCATCTGGAACAGGCGCAGATACCGCCGCTGCTGCTGGACGTGCGCGAGCCCTGGGAATACGAAGTCTGCCGCATCGAGGGCTCGACCCTGATCCCGATGCGCCAGATCCCGCTCAAGGCCGAGACGCTGGACCCGGAACGCGAGACCATCGTGATCTGTCATCACGGCGTGCGCAGCTACAGCGTGGCGCGCTACCTGGAGGCCCAGCTCGGCTTCAGCAACGTCATCAACCTCAGGGGCGGGGTCGATGCCTGGGCCCGGGACGTGGACCCGGGCATGGCGACCTACTGACCCCCGTCATTGCGAGCAGGTAGGATGGGTGAAGGCGCGCAGCGCCGTCACCCATCACCCGGACGGCGGACTACGATGGGTTGCGCTACGCTTCACCCATCCTACTCACTGAACTCCGGCTCATGTTAAGCGCCACCTGTGTCCCTGACCTCCGTCATTGCGGACGCAGCAACACCAACCGATAATGGGACGCTGATCCCGACCCCCACATGTCACCCGCAACCGGATGAACGCATGAACGCAAAACGCACCCTGCTGGCAACCCTGATGAGCGGCCTGCTGGCCAGTCAACCGGCCCTGGCGCTGGACCTGCTCGGCGCCTACCGGATCGCCGCCGACAGCGACCCGACCCTGCGCGCCGCCGCCGCCAACCGCGACGCCCTGCTGGAAGCCGACGACCAGGCCCTGGCGCAGGTGCTGCCCAACGTAGGCATCAACGGCAGCTACCAGCGCAACCGCTACGACAACCGCATCACCGACCAGACCAGCTATTCAACCGACGAGGTCTACACCCTGTCGGCCACCCAGACCCTGTTCCGCTGGGACCAGTTCGTCGCCCTGGAGCAGGCCGACAGCCTGGTCGCCCGGGCCCTGGCCGAGTACAGCGCCGCCGAGCAGGATTTGATCATTCGCCTGGCCGAGGGTTACTTCAACGTGCTGGCCGCGCAGGACAACCTGATCTTCGCCCGCGCCGAGTTGGAGGCCATCGGCCGCCAGCTGGAACAGGCGAAGGAACGTTTCGAGGTGGGGCTGATCGCCATCACCGACGTGCACGAGGCCCAGGCCCGCTACGACCTGGCGACAAGCCAGGAGATCGTGGCCGTGAACGAACTGGACTCGGCCCGCGAGGCGCTGTACGAGATCACCGGGGAACTGAACGAACCGATCAATCCGCTCAACGACCAGCTGCAGCTGCTGCAGCCCGAGCCGCAGGAGACCGGCGTCTGGGTGGATAAGGCGCTGGACAACAACCTCAACCTGGTGGCCCTGCAGGCCGCGGTCGAGGCCGCCCGCCAGGAGGTCAAGCGCCAGCGCGCCGGCCACTACCCCACCCTGGACGCCAGCGCCGCCCTCAGCCGCCGCGACCAGAACTTCGGCGGCATCGCCGGCGTGAAGCGCCACGACGCCAGCATCGGCCTGGAACTGAACATCCCGCTATTCCAGGGCGGCGCGGTCAACTCCTTCACCCGCGAGGCCCACTACCGCTTCATCGAAAGCCAGGAGCAACTCGACCAGGCCCGGCGCCAGACCCAGCGCCAGACCCGCGACGCCTACCGCGGCGTGGCCAGCGGCATCGCCCAGGTGCGCGCCCTGGAACAGGCCCTGGTCTCGACCGAGACCGCGCTGGAGGCCGCCGAGACCGGCTTCGAGGTCGGCACCCGCACTATCGTCGACGTGCTGGACGCCCAGCGCGAGCGCTTCCGCGCCCAGCGCGATCTGGCCCGCGCCCGCTACGACTACCTGCTGAGCACCCTGCGCCTGAAGCAGGCCGCCGGCAGCCTCGGGGTGGACGACCTGCAGGCCATCAACAGCTGGTTCCAGTAGGGTTCAGGTTCAATAACCGATGCTCGGACAAATGTCGCAAGCAACAACATTCCCGTCATTCCGGCGCAGGCCGGAATCCAGTAACCGCCGCCGGTCGTGGATCCCGGCCTGCGCCGGGATGGCGGCAGCTGGAATTTCGTGCATGCGTCATTCAGATCAGGCTCCCTGACGGTCTCTGTTATTTATGCCCGACTTCCCCTTCCCCCAGCCGGCCCCCGGCTTCGACGACCCGCTCGGGCTGCTGCGCGCCTGCCACATGCGCATGCTGATGCACTGCTCGACCCTGGAGAAACTGCCCGCGCAGATCGACGCGGGCAAGCAGGCGGAACTGCAGGAGACGGTGGAGAAGATCCGGCACTACTTCAACACGGCCGCCCATCTGCATCACCAGGACGAGGAGCGCGATCTGTTCCCGCTGCTGGAGGAGCAGAGCCCGGATTTCAATGCCGCCGTACGCGAACTCAGCGCCCAGCACCCGGAACTGGAATCCGCCTGGCGTGAGCTCGATGCCCGGCTCGCCGAGCTGGACCGCATCGATGACAGCGCCGCGCTGGACGCGCGCATCCGTGCCTTCACCAACGCCTATCGCCAGCACATCCAGCATGAGGAACAGAAGGTGTTGATGCCGGCCGAGCAGGCCCTGAACGACGCCGACCGCAAGCGCCTCGGCCGCGCCATGGCCCGCCGGCGCAACGTCGCCGAGGACGCCCTGCCCGACAGCCTCAAGTAGGATGGGTGGAGGCGCGGTGCGCCGCAACCCATTGCCTGCAGGCCGCACCGCGATGGGTTGCGCTTCGCTCCACCCATCCTACACGCTTTGCCCGGCACAAATGCCGGGGACACTGCGCCTATCCCGGCCTGCGTAACACAGTAGGATGGGTGGAGGCGCGTGCGCCGTAACCCATCGCTCTCAGGCCGCACCGCGATGGGTTGCGCTTCGCTCCACCCATCCTACACGCTTTGCCCGGCACAAATGCCGGGGACACTGCGCCTATCCCGGCCTGCGTAACACAGTAGGATGGGTGGAGGCGCGTGCGCCGTAACCCATCGCTCTCAGGCCGCACCGCGATGGGTTGCGCTTCGCTCCACCCATCCTACATGCCGGAATCAGGGTCGTAACCCGTTTCCGGCAGCGTCCTGCTACAACAACTCCGCCAGATGCTGCAGCACCCGGTCGCGCGCCCCGCGGTTGGCCTCTACCGCCCGGCGCCCGCGCTCGCCCCACTCGGCACGCCCGCTGGCATCCTCCAGCCAGGTCCTGACCGCCGTGGCCAGTTCCCCCGCATCCGCCACCGCCCGCGCCGCGCCTGCCTGTTCCAGCAGTTGCACGATGCCGCTGAAATTGAACATATGCGGGCCATACAGCACCGGCAGGCCCAGCGCGGCCGGCTCCACCGGGTTGTGGCCGCCCACCGGCACCAGACTGCCGCCGACGAAGGCCGCATCCGCGGCGGCCAGCAGCACCGGCAGTTCGCCCATGGTGTCACCCAGGTACACCGCTGTCTGCGCCGTGACCGGTTCGTTGCGGCTGCGCCGCGCGACCTGGAACCCGGCGCGTTCGACCAGCCCGGCCACGCGGGCAAAACGCTCCGGGTGGCGCGGCACCAGGATCAGCAGCGCCTGCGGCAGGCGCGCACGCACCCGGCGATGGGCGGCGAGCAGCGGCTCATCCTCGCCCTCGTGGGTGCTGGCGGCAATCCACACCGGCCGGGCCGGATCCCAGCCACGGCGCAGCACCTCGGCCTGCTCACGCGCACTGCCGGGGATGACGGCATCGAACTTGGTATTGCCGGTCACCGTCACCCGCGCCGGGTCGGCGCCCAGGGCGATCAGGCGTCCGGCATCGGTGTCGCTCTGGGCGCCGATCCAGCGCACCCGCCGCAGGGTGGCGGCGGCCAGCCCGCGCACCCGGCGGTAGCCCGCCGCCGAGCGCGCCGACAGCCGGGCATTGATCAGCGCCACCGGGATCTCCCGCCGCGCGCAGGCCGCGATCAGGTTCGGCCACAACTCGGTCTCCATGATCAGCCCCAGCCGCGGCCGGGTTCGCGCCAGGAAACGCGCCACCGCGTCCGGCAGGTCCCAGGGCAGATAGGCGTGGCGCACCCGCTCGCCGAACAGCCGCTGCACCTGCATGGCGCCGGTCGGCGTGGTGGTGGTCACCAGCAGTTCATACTCGGGATAGCGCTCCAGCAGGGCGTTGACCAGGGGCGCGGCGGCCTGCACCTCGCCCACCGAGACCGCATGCACCCAGATCCAGGGCCGCGCCTCCAGCACCGGCACGAAGCCGAAGCGCTCGCCCCAGCGGCGCAGATAGGCCGGCGCACGCAGGCCGCGCCAGAGCAGCCGCAGCAGGGCAACGGGCAGCAGCAGATACAGCAGGGCGGAATAGAGCGCGCGCAAGGACACTTCCAGCAACTCGGACACAGGGCTGCCGAGTATCCCGCCTGGGGCGCGCGACTGCAATGACCCGGTCCGCGGACAAGTCCATGTCCGAACGGGTAAACTTACATATATGATACCTGCAGATCCGTCATCCCGGCGCAGGCCGGGATCCAGTAACCCGCATCGGTCACAACTCCTGGATTCCTGCATTCGCAGGAATGACGGGATGTGAATATTTTTCACCATGCCCCGCCCCGACCCCCTGCCGCCCGCCCTGCTCGCCCCGCGCCACTGGCCGACCTGGCTGCTGCTCGGGCTGGGCTGGGGCACGGCGCAGCTGCCCTGGCCGCTGCAGCGTGCCCTCGGCCGGGGACTGGGACGGCTGCTGTATCGTCTGGCCCGTGAGCGCCGCCGCATCGCCCGCATCAACCTGGAGCTGTGTTTTCCCGAACTGGACGCCCGGGCGCGCGCCGCCCTGCTCCGGCAGCACTTTCAGTCGCTCGGACTGGGCGTGATCGAGACCGCCATGAGCTGGTGGACGCCGGCGCAGCGGCTCGCCGGGCGCTATTCCGTGGAAGGCCTGGAACACCTGCAGGCCGCGCTGGACCGGGGCCGCGGCGTGATCCTGCTGAGCGCGCATTTCACCACCCTGGAGATCGCCGGCCGGCTGCTGGCCCTGCAGACCCCCTTCCATGTGCTCTACCGCCGCCACAAGAATCCGGTGTTCGAGCGCGCCATGCGCCGGGCGCGTGAACGTCACTTCGAACGCGCCATCGCGCGCGAGGACATGCGCGGCTTCCTGCGCAGCCTGAAGCGGAACATGCCGGTGTGGTACGCCCCCGACCAGGACTACGGCCGCGAGAAGAGTGTATTCACCCCCTTCTTCGGCGTACCGGCGGCCACCATCACCGCCACCTCGCGCCTGGCCGCGGCCAGCGGCGCGGCGGTGGTGCCCTTCTTCCCCGAGCGGCGGGCGGATGGCCGCGGCTATGTACTGCGCCTGCAGCCGGCACTGGCAGACTTCCCCGGGGCGTCACCCGAGGCCGATGCCGCCCGCATCAATGCACTGATCGAGGCGCAGGTCCGCACCCGGCCCGGGCAGTACCTGTGGGCGCACCGGCGCTTCAAGACCCGGCCGGGCGGTGCGGCCGCGGTATACTGAGCACCCATGGATCGATCCCGCCCTGCCGTCATCGCCGCCCACGGCCTGTTCGCCCTCCTGCTGCTGAGCCTGCCGCCCAAGTGGGCCAGCCTGCACATCAGCGGCGGCCTGCTGGTGCTGGCCCTGCTGCTGGCGCGGCGCGGCGACTGGCGCCGCCCGGCCCTGCGCGGCTATCTCGCCGCCAGCGCCGGGTGGCTGGTGCCGGTGACCCTGGCCGGGATCGGCCAGCAGTTCATCGGCATGGAGACGGCCAGCAGCTGGGCCGATCTCGTCAAGCTCAACCTGCGCCTGCTGGGCGTGGGCCTGGGCATCCTGCTGCTGCTCGAGCGCGGCTGGCTCAGTCTGCGCGGGGCGGTCTGGATCGCCCTGGCCGCGCTGGCGGTCACGGCGCTCAGTGGCCATATCGACTGGCTGCAGCGCCATGGCACCGACCTGCAGGCCTGGCCCCGGCCCTATTTCACCGGGCTTGCCGGCAATCCCAATCCCTACGGCAGCTTCGCCGCCCTCGGCCTGATTCTCAGCGCCGGGCTGCTGCGCGCGCGGCCGTCCAATGTCGGGTTATGGCTGCTGGCGGCGCTGCTGCTCAGCGCCCTCTGGGGTTCGGATTCGCGCGGGGCGGTGCTGGCCAGCCTGACCGGCCTGTTGGTCCTGTTCTGGCCCTGGCGCCACCGGTTGCTGGCCGGCCTGGCGCTGCTGGCCATTGCGCTGGTGTACACCTATGTGCTCACGGGCGGCATCCCCGCCGACGAACTCGGCTCCGGCGATCAGCGGCGGATCGAGGCCGCCTGGTTCGCCCTGCATCGGATCCTGGAATCGCCCCTGCTCGGCTGGGGCATCGACGCCTTCCGCGACCTGCCCGGGGCGCCGCTGAACTCACCGCACAACCTGCTGCTGGACCTGGCCCTGGGCGGCGGGCTGCTCGCCCTGGCCGGCTGGCTGTGGTCGACGGGCCGGCTGGCGCTGAGGCTGGAACGCGACGGCCGCGGGGAGACCCGGCTGATGCTGGCGCTGCTGGCGGCAGCGGTGGTGGCCGGCTGTATCGAGTACCCGCTGCTGAACTCGACGCATTTCCTGAACATCTGGATGCTGGTGACCGTCTTTGCCTGGGGGGTATTGCGCGGGTCCCGTCCGGAACACAGGCCGGGATGAGTGCGGTATTCACGACCACTCCGGGCCTGTCATGGATGATGGGTTGCGCTGCGCTCCACCCATCCTACGCGCGGTGATTCCGTAGGATGGGTGGAGCGCAGCGTAACCCATCGCAACCCGGCCTGCGGCAGAGAGAAACATGAGACGTGAGGCACACAACATCCTGGTGATCCGCCACGGCGCCTTCGGCGACCTGATCCAGTGCAGCGGGGCACTGGCGGATCTGCGCCTCTTTCACCGCCTGGCCCGCATCACGCTGCTCACCGAACCCGCCTATCGCGCCCTGATGCAGCGCTGTCCGCATATCGATGCCGTGATCCCGGACGCCCGCCTGCCGCTGCGCCGGCTGCGGGAACAACTCGCCCTGCGCCGGCAACTGCGGGCGGAAGGCTTCGACCAGGTCTATGACCTGCAGAGCTCCGACCGCACCGCCCTGTACCGGCGGCTGTTCCTGCCCGGCATTCCCTGGTCGCGCGACACCGGCACGGTGGCGCCGGAAGACCCGGACCAGGAACGCTACCGGGCCCAGCTCGCCGCCGCCGGCGTGCCGGTGGTGCATACGCCCGCGCCCGACGTCGGCTGGATGGCCGATGACGTGACCGCGCTGCTGGATGCCGCCGGGGTGCGCCGACCCTATATCGTGCTCATCCCCGGCAGCGCGGCGCGCCATCCGCACAAGCGCTGGCCGCACTACGCCGAACTGGCCGCGGCCCTGCAGGCGCGCGGCCACGAGGTGGTCACCGCGCCGGGGCCGGACGAACTGGAACTGGCGCGGACCATTCCCGGCCACACCCTGACCGGCCCGGACGGCTACCTGAACTGGTTCCAACTGGCCGGAGTGCTGCGCCGGGCCGCCTTCGTGGTGGGCAACGACACCGGCCCCAGCCACCTCGCCGCCTGCCTGGGCACGCCGGGACTGGCCCTGTTCGGACCGCACACCACGCCGCGGCGCACGGGAATCCTGCGGCCGCAGTTCGATGCCATTGCGGTACCCGACCTGAATGCGTTGAGCGTGGAGGCAGTGCTGGCGCGGATCGAACCGCGTTTACCGTAGGATGGGTGGAGGCGCTTGCGCCGCAACCCATCGGAGTGCCGTGCAAGATGGGTTGCGCTGCGCTCCACCCATCCTACGCAACTGGCGCGGATCGAACCCCATCTACCGTAGGATGGGTGGAGTGAAGCGAAACCCATCGCCGCGCGCGGCCTGAGATGGGTTATGGCGCAAGCGCCTCCACCCATCCTACTCTACTATTCCGTCTTTTCGCCCAAATCAACGGCGTTCGATTCAGAACCCCCTCATCCGCTTGATGCCGGCACGCACGCCATCCCACGCACCGGCACCGGCGAACTGCAGCCGCCGCAGCCCCAAGCCCAGCCGGAAGGCGGCAGGCCCGACCGCGCGCTCCGACGCCAGCCGCCCGTGCAGATGGGCCGCGCGGTCGGAACCGGGACCGCGCTGACCGATGTCGGAGAAATCCGAGAACTGCCCGACCAGGGTGGGGGAGACGGCGGCAACCCGGAAGTGCGCGGCCAGGTGGCGGGCATACCAGCGATCGATGGCCCGGTGCCGGGCCAGCCAGGGCCAGACGTCGGCCTCAGTGGGCAGCCGCCGCAGCAGCCAGTCGTACAGGCTGGTGCGCAGGAGATAGGCATGGGTGGTGTAGGCACCCTGCACGGCATACAGCGAGGCTGTATCGTCGAACACCGTCACCCGCTGCAGCGGCCCCAGACAGCGGCTGTAGCCGAGATAGCAGATATCCCATTGCGCCGCCGCCAGCGCCGGCGTGCGCAGCGCTGCATTCAGAGCCGCGTCGAACTCGACATCGTCCTCCAGGATCAGCAGGCTGCGCCAGCCCTGCGCCCGCGCCAGCTCGATCGCGCGGCGATGCGACAGCACGCAGCCGGCCCGACCGGCCCAGACGCGGTCGCGCCTCCCGCCGCGGAACCAGGGCCGTCTGCCGTAGCCCGGCAGTCCGGTGCCGGCCACCGCACTCAGGCGCTGCCAGCCGGCCAGGGCGGGCACGGCCGCGGCCTGTGCGCGGAAGCGCGCCAGCCGGTCCGGGCGGCTGTCGAGGTTGATCAGCACCACGCCGTCGAACGGACGGCCGGGATCAGCGGAACTCGGTATAGGACTTCTCCTCGACGATACGCGAGCCGCACAGTTCATTGATCGCCTTCTTCAATTCGGCCCGGCGGTCATTCTGCATATAGACCGAACGCGCCAGCTCGATGAAGCGCTCGCCGAAGTCTGCGCGCGCCTCGCAGTCGCGAATGGCGTCCTCGATCTCCCACAGGGCGGCATTGACCTGCTGCAACGCCTCCTCCAGCCGGTCCAGTTCCGGCGCGGCGGGCAGCCTCGCATCCCGCACCCGCGACAGCACCTCGAACTCGCGGCGCACATTGGCCAGCTTGGCCGGGTCGGTCATGCGCTCGGACTTGATGCGCAGGATGGTGAGCTTGTCGATCAGCTCGCCGGCGCCGACCTCGATCAGGATGGTGTTTTCAGTGTCGTTCATGCGTTTCCTTCAGCCGATCTGAGCCATGACAGTCTCGTAGGATGGGTGGAGGCGCTTGCGCCATAACCCATCACCAGGCCGCTGGAGGTGATGGGTTGCGCTGCGCCCCACCCATCCTACAGGCTCACCCACGCCGATACAGACAGCGCGCACGGGCGCGGGCCTTCTCCCAGGCCTGCTGCAGCGCCACACCCGGGCGCGCCCGGCGCAGGGCATAACGCGAATACAACCGCCCGCCCGGCGCGGCGGTCGCGCGGTCGTGCCGCGCCTCGATGATGCCACTCACCACGGCGAAGAAATTGTACTCCTCCAGCACCCGCCGGCGCGCCTCGCGGATGGCGGGCAGGCGTCTCTCATACTCACCGGCGTCGGCCAGCACCGCCTTGATGGTACTCAAGGCACGGCCGAAGTCGGTGATGTCGATCGGGACCAGGCTGTCGGCGGGGAAGTAATCGGTCACGTTCGGACAGCCGTAATAGAAGGGCAGTGTATAGCCGAGGAAGGCGTCGGCCAGCTTCTCGGTCCAGTGGTGCAGGCTGACGTGATTCTCGATGGCGACATGACAGCGGTAGGCGTCCAGTGCCCCGGCCTTGTCCTCCAGCGGGCGTATGTCGCCGCCGCCGCGGCCATAGACATCGAGTTCGGGCAGGGCCGCGCGCAGCCGGCGCATGAAGTCGTGGCGCTGGCGATGGCGGGTGTGGCGCTGGCGCTTGTCCGACCACACCAGTGAAATGGCGCGGGTCTTGTGCGGCGGCGCCATGGCAGCCAGTTCGTCCCAGCCGATCAATCCGCTGCCACCCACGCCGTAGAACCAGCGCAGCGCCGGTTGGGCATACACCCGGTCCGGATGCGGCAGTGCCCGGGGTTCCTGACTGGTCAGCACACAGCCGAACTGGTTGGTGTAGGCGCGGCCGTAGGTCTTGATCGACGCGGGCTCGGTGGTCACCAGCAGGGTGTGCGCACGCGGACAGGCCAGGGACTCGATGCGCCGCGAGCGCCGCTCGCCGGCCTGCGGCGGCAAATCGTCGTAGACCACCAGCCAGTCGTAGTCGCGCCCGGCCGGATCGAAGCTGAAACGGCAGCGGCCCCAACACGGGTCCGTCCCCGGCAGCTGGCGCTCCCACACGCCCGGCGCCTCCCGGCTCAGCACCTTGACCCGGATCGGCACCGCAGCGCTCAACCGGCCAGTTCCCGATACAGGCTCAGGGTGGCATCCAGCATGGTCTGCAGATCGTAGTCATGACTGGCCGGGATCTCGGGCGGGCGGGCATGGAGTTCCCGCACCGTGCGCTCCAGCGCATCCAGGTCGCCCACCGGTACCCGCCCGGCCGGGAACAGCCGCGCCAGTACCTCGCCCACGCCGCCGTGGTCGTAACCGGCCACCGGCACGCCCATGTACAGGGCCTCGACCACGCTGCGGCCGAAGGACTCGGGCTTGCGCGAGAGCGACAGCACCAGATTAGAGACGGCGTAGATGTCGCGCACGTCCATGCGGTGACCGGTGAAGGTGATGTGCGCATCCAGCCCGCGGCGGCGGATCTGTTCGTGCAGCCCGCGGGCATAGCGCCGGCGGCGCGGGTCCTCGCCGCCAACGATCAGGCCATGCACCGGCAGCCCCGCGGCCACCAGCCGCGCCATCAGTTCGATGAAATCAGTGTGACCCTTGAGCCGGGTCAGCCGCCCCGGCAGGGTCAGCACGTAACGCTCCAGCAGGAAGGGGTACTGTTCGAACCAGCGTCGGGCCCAGGACTCGGGCGGGCGGTAGCCGTGGGGAAAGATCTCCGGGTCCACGCCACGGGGAATGGTAACGATGCGCGCCGGCGGCACCTGCGGGTAGTGGTCCAGGATGTAGCGCCGGGCGGTGTCGGAGACGGCGATCACCCGTTCGCCGCGGGTCATGACACTGCTGTAGCGCCCGACCGAGTAGAGACCGTGCACAGTGGTGACAAGGTGCGGCCGGTCGGCCTCCGCCAGCCCCTTCCAGGCCCGCCAGGCCACCCAGGCCGGCAGGCGCGAGCGGGCATGCAGGATATCCACCCGCTGCTCGCGCAGGAAGGCGCGCAGCCGCCCCGCCCAGCGCAGGGTCAGCGGCGACTTGGCCCCGATGGGCCACTGCAGATGCCGGCTGCCCTGACCGGTCAGGCGCGAGACCAGCCGGCCGCCGCCGGAGATGACCCAGGAGTGATGACCGCGACGAACCAGTTCGCGTGCCACCTCGAGGGTGCCGCGCTCCACCCCGCCGCCGTCGAGGGCGGGCAGCAGCTGCACCACGGTCAGGGGCCGCTCGGACACCATGCCCCTCAGTTGTCGCCCGACCAGCGCTGCAGGATGACCTCGGCGCAGCGCCCGGCCTCGTCCAGCGGCTCGCGCATGGGCGCGAGCTTCTTGCCCGCCAGCCAGTCGGCATAGCGCACCACCTGTTCGTTCTGCAGCAGGTTGCGGGTGCCAGTGGAAACCCGGTTCCTGCCCTTGGCCGGGACGTCCAGCAGCCCCACCGCCGCACCCGCGGTCAGGGCCTCGTAGACCATGGACACACTGTCCTCGCTGACCCAGGCGCTGTCGGCCAGGGGCAGCCGCTGCACCAACCAGTCGGGTTCGAGTTCGCGCCAGTCGTGCAGACTGAGTCGGCGCAGCAGGCCCGGCTCCAGGTGCTGGCGCAGGTAGGCCAGCCAGCCCGGGGGCGTGCGGCGGGAGGTGGTCAGCTCCCAGCGATGATTGGGGAAATGGCTCACCACCGAGCGCACCTGGTCCATCATGTGCTCGTCCTGCCAGTCGTAGTGGCGCGACGGACCGCCGATCAGAAACAGGCCCAGGGCGCGGTCCTTGACCGGCGCGGGCCGGATGCGGTTGAGCACGCCGCGGGTGGTGACGACACTGGCGCAGTCCGGCACCGCATCGTGTTCGGGGATCAGGTTCAGATCGAACCAGCGGCAGGGCAGGCTGGGCTTCATCAGGACCACGCAGCGTCCGCCGCGGGCGCGGCGGGCGGCCAGCAGGGACAGGTGCGTGGCATGGCCGGCGCCGATGATCAGATCGGGGGCCGGCAGGTCGGCGCCGGGCGGATAGCGGCCCGCCGCCCAGTACAGCAGCGCCGGCAGGCGTGCGGCGCGGGCCGGCGCATACACCTCGATCGCCGCGCGGTCGCGCAGCGCCGCGATCAGGCCCGCGCTCTGGTTGTCATGGCCGGGCACGCCATCGACGAAGCGCCAGATCACCCGGGTCCGGGACTGCATCATGCCGGCAGGCCCTGCGCCCCCTTTCAGTCCCGCCCCTTGAGTACGTAATGGGCGCCGCAGTAGGGACACTGCGCCTCGCCGGTGGCCTCGATGGGCAGGTAGACCCGCGGATGGGAATTCCACAGACTCATGGACTCCAGCGGACAGTGCAGCGGCAGGTCGTCGCGCGTGACCTCGTAGCGGTTGCTGGCGTTGGGCGTTTCGTATTTATCGGTGCCGGCGTCGGCGGCGGTGTTGGGGTTGGTCATGTTTTTCCTCCCGGAAAATCATTTCTCCGTCATTGCGATGCCCAGACCCGAAGGGTGGGGTACCCATGATGAACCCCGAAGGGGTTCTATGGGAGCCGCCGCGGCAATCTCGCACGGGGCGAGCCAGCACTCAGAGATTGCCACGCTGCGCTCGCAATGACGGACATTCATCAGATAACCTCGGCGGCCCGGTGCTGGGCTTCGCGCTGCTCAGCCCAACCTGCATTCCCGACCCGGATTTCAGTTTACCGTCATCCCCGCGCAGGCGGGGATCCAGGTCCGCGGTCGTGTGGATTCCCGCCTGCGCGGGAATGACGCGGCTCAAACAAGTGCACTTGCAGCTTGAGCGTGTTTTCCTCGGCCCTGGTGCCTGGCACCCGGCACCTATATGTAGGTCAGCCACTCCGGATGCACCTGGTGACGGCCGTGCACCACATCGAAGTACAGGTTCTGCAGCTGTTCGGTGATCGGCCCGCGGGTGCCGCTGCCGATGGCCCGGTTGTCCACTTCGCGGATCGGGGTGACCTCGGCGGCGGTGCCGGTGAAGAAGGCCTCGTCGGCGACATACACCTCGTCGCGGGTGATGCGCTTCTCGCGCACGGCGAGCCCCAGTTCGGCCGCCAGCCGCAGGATGGTGTCGCGGGTGATGCCTTCCAGCGCCGAGGTCAGGTCCGGGGTATAGAGCACGCCGTCGCGCACCAGGAAGATGTTCTCGCCGCTGCCCTCGGCGACGAAGCCCTCGGCATCCAGCAGCATGGCCTCGTCATAGCCGTCGGTCAGCGCCTCGTTGAGCGCCAGCATGGAGTTCATGTAATTGCCGTTGGCCTTGGCCCGGCACATGGTGATGTTCACATGATGGCGGGTGAAGGATGAGGTCTTGATGCGGATGCCCTTCTGCATGTTCTCCTCGCCCAGGTACGCACCCCAGGCCCAGGCCGCGACCATGACGTGGGTCTGCAGGTTGTCGGCGCGCAGGCCCATGCCCTCGGAGCCGTAGAAGCACATGGGCCGGATGTAGGCCGACTCCAGCTGGTTGTCGCGCACCACCTGCAGCTGGGCCTGATTCAGTTCGTCCTCGCTCCAGGGCATGTGCATCTTGAGGATGTGGGCCGAACGGAACAGGCGTTTGGTGTGGTCCTGCAGCCGGAAGATGGCCGTGCCCTTGTCCGCCTTGTAGGCGCGCACGCCCTCGAACACCCCCATGCCATAGTGCAGAGTGTGGGTCAGGACATGGGTGGTGGCCTCGCGCCAGGGCACCAGTTCGCCGTCCATCCAGATGACGCCGTCACGATCGGCCATCGACATCTTGTGGTTCTCCTGTGGCTTCTATACAGGCTTCGTCATTGCGAGGAGCGAAGCGACGAAGCAATCTCATGAATCTGCGGTCGCGATTGGGAGATTGCCGCGCTTCGCTCGCAATGACGGTAATCTTTCAATCGCTTGAGGCAGTGATGCAGGTCGGGTTAGCCGGAAAGGCGTCACCCGACACTCGTCGCGGCATGTCGGGTTACGCTGCGCTAACCCGACCTACGACTCCTGACTCTCGAATATCCGCTTCCAGATCCCCAGCACCGCCGACCGGGTCTGGACGAATTCGCCCTCGTAGACCACGGCCGGCACCTCCTGCAGGGTCAGGTTGTGCACCCGCTTGCGGTAGGCCCGGTAGGCGTTGCTGAGCACCCGGACATCGTCCTCCGCCATCAGCCCGGCCCCGGTCAGGCCTTCCAGCAGCCGGATATTGTCGCTGTATCTTACCAGATCGGGATGCGCGTGCGCCCAGCGCAACACGCCGTACTGGACGATGAATTCAATATCGGCGATGCCGCCGGGACCCTGTTTGAGATCAAACCGGCCGGATTCGCGCACGGCCAGTTCGGTGCGCATACGGCTGCGCATATCCCGCACCTCCCGGCGCAGGCGTTCGGGATCGCGCCTGCGGCACAGAACCTCCCGGCGCACGGCCTCGAAGGCGGCCAGGGTATCGGGGTCGCCGGCCACCCCGCGGGCACGCACCAGGGCCTGATGCTCCCAGGTCCAGGCCTCCTCGTGCTGGTAGGCCGCGAAGGCGGCCATGTCGGTGACCAGCAGGCCGGAGGCGCCGCTGGGACGCAGTCGCATGTCCACCTCGTAGAGCACGCCGGCCGGGGTCAGGGTATTGAGCAGGTGGATGATGCGCTGACCCAGGCGGGCGAAGAAGACGGCATTGTCCAGCGGCTTCGCCCCCTCGGTGCAGGCCTCCTCGCCCTCGCCATCGTTGAGAAAGACCAGATCCAGATCGGAGCCGTAGCCCAGTTCGATGCCGCCCAGCTTGCCGTAGCCGATGATGGCGAAGCCGGCGTCGCGGCGGGCCTTGCCGGTGCCGCAGCGGGGCGCGCCGTGGCGGGCGACCAGGTGATCCCAGGTGATGGCCAGCACCTTCTGCACCACCAGTTCGGCGATGGCGGTGAGGTAGTCGCTGACCACCATCAGCGGGGTGGCGCCGGCGACATCGGCCGCCGCCACCCGCAGCACCGCCATCTGCTTGAAGTGGCGCAGGGCGTCCATCTGCGTCTCCAGGTCATCGGGGGCGATGTTCTCGAAGCGCCGCTCGAGCATCGCCTCCAGCTGTTCCCGGCCGGGCGGGGTGTAGAGGGTGCGCGGGTCCAGCAGTTCGTCGAGCAGGATGGGATGGCGGGTCAACTCGGCGGCGATCCAGGGACTGGCGTCGCACAGCTGGACCAGCTGCGACAGCGCCATGGGGTTTTCCACCAGCAGGGCCAGGTAGGCGCTGCGCCCGCTGATGGTCTCCAGCAGCCGCGCCAGCCGGGCCAGGGTCTCGTTGGGGTCGCGCGCCTCGCCGATGGCCGCCAGCAGCAGCGGCATCAGGCGGTCGAGGCGATCGCGCCCGCGCTTGCCCATGGCGCGGCTTTCCAGGCTGTGATGCAGCTGGCCCAGCAGCCGACGGGCCTCGTCGGGATGCTCGAAGCCGATCTCATGCAGCAGGGCCAGGGCGGCCTCCTCGTCGAGCTGGTCCTGCCACAGGCCGGCCAGGGCCTCGGTCTCGCGGTCGCCCTCCTCGCTGGTGTGGGGCGAGCCGAACACCTGCTGGAACTGCTCCTCGACGAAGCGACGGTGCCGGTCCAGCTGCTTGAGAAACGCCGCCCAGTCGGGGAAGTCCATGGCCAGGGCCAGCCGGGCCTGCCCGGCCGCGTCGGTGGGCAGTTCGTGGGTCTGCTCGTCGGCGAACGCCTGCAGCCGGTTCTCGGTCCGGCGCAGGAAGCCGTAGGCCTGGATCAGGCGCTCGACGGCGAAGCCCGGCAGCAGGTCCAGCCGGGCCAGGTTGCGCAGCACGTCCTGCACCTGGCGCAGCCGCAGGCGCGCCTCCTGGCCGCCGCGGATGAGCTGGAAGGCCTGGGCGATGAACTCCACCTCGCGGATGCCGCCGGGGCCGAGCTTGATGTTGTCCTCCATGCCGCGCCTCTGGACCTGGCGCGTGATCATGGCCTTCATTTCGCGCAGCTGCTCGAAGGCGCCGTAGTCCAGGTAGCGGCGGTAGATAAAGGGCCGCAGCAGTTCCATCAGTTCGGCGGCCTGGTCCGGGTCGCCCGCCACCGGATGCGCCTTGATCAGGGCATAGCGCTCCCACTCCCGACCCTGGGACTGGTAGTACTCCTCCAGCATGTCGAAATCCATCACCAGCGGGCCGCTGTCGCCATAGGGCCGCAGCCGCATGTCCACCCGGTAGACGAAGCCCTCGCCGGTCTGACGGTTCAGCGTATCGATCAGCTGCTGGCCAAGACGGGTGAAGAATTCCTCGTAACTCAGGCCGTCGCGCTTGCCCAGCCGACCGGGCTCGGGGTAGGCGAAGATCAGGTCGATGTCGGAGGAGAAGTTCAACTCCCCAGCCCCCAGCTTGCCCATCCCCAGCACCACCAGCGACTGGGGCCGGCCGGCGCTGTCCTTCGGCGTGCCCAGCTCCCTGCACAGCCAGGCATGGAGCCGCTCCAGCGTCACCTGCAGACAAGCCGTGGCCAACTCGGTCAGCTCGCGCAGCACCTCGTCCAGCCCGGCCCAGCCGGCCAGGTCGCGCCAGGCGATGCGCACCATCTCGCGGCGGCGGAAACGGCGCAGGGCCTCGCCCAGGTCGAAGGCGTTGAGCGCCTCGGCGGTCGCCGTCTCGGCCCGGGCCCGCAACTCGCCGCGCGCGGTATCGGCAAGCAGTTCACCGGACTCCAGCAGTTCGGCCAGCAGCCCGGGCTCGCGCTCGCAACTCTGAGCGACATACTCGCTCGCGGCCCAGACCCGGGCCAGGGGGCGCAGGAAATCCGGATGCGCCGGGATGCGCATGTCCTCGGTCTCCGCACGCTCGCGGTAGCGCGCCCAGGCCCGCTGGACATCCTCGCGCAGGATCTCCGGCAGCCCGGCGGCAATCTCCTCAAATGTGACGGGGTTCACACGGGGTCCTTAATGTCGTGTTTTCTCGCAAGTTTACGCCATGTTACGCACTGGCGGCCGACGCTGAAAACGTCCCCGCCAGTCGGATTTTCCCGTCATTGCGAGCGCAGCGCGGCAATCTCGTCACGCAGAATCAACCGGTTGGAGATTGCCACGGCGCTGCGCGCCTCGCAATGACGGCCTGTCCGGGGCTGGCGCCGACGTCTCAAGCCCCATGCCGGCGGGCCGACACAATAGAGAACTTCCAATTGCGGATTTAATTCGTCATCCCGGGGTGAATAAGAATGGAATTCAAGGATTATCTCAAGATCATGGTCATGAAGGACGCCTCCGACCTCTACCTGAGCACGGGGGCGCCGCCCTGCGCCAAGTTCCATGGCCAACTCAAGGTGGTGGAGAAGGCCACCATGACGCCGGAGCGCATCCGCGAGATCGCCTACTCGCTGATGAGCGAAACCCAGCAGAAGGACTTCGAGAAGAAGCCGGAAATGAACCTGGCCATCTCCGAGCACAATGTCGGCCGCTTCCGCGTCAACATCTTCAAGCAGCGCAACAGCATCGGCATGGTGGTGCGCAACATCAAGACCGATATCCCGGCGTGGCAGGACCTGGGGCTGCCGCCCATCCTCACCGACGTGTTGATGAGCAAGCGCGGCCTGGTGCTGTTCGTGGGCGCGACCGGCTCGGGCAAGTCCACCTCGCTGGCCTCGCTGATCGACTATCGCAACACCAACGCCACCGGCCACATCATCACCATCGAGGATCCGATCGAGTTCATCCACTCGCACAAGAAGTCCATCGTCAACCAGCGCGAGGTCGGGCTGGACACCGATTCCTATGAAGACGCCCTGGCCAACACCCTGCGCCAGGCGCCGGACGTGATCCTGATCGGCGAGATCCGCCATCGCGAGACCATGGAGCATGCCATCTCCTTCGCCGAGACCGGCCACCTCTGCCTGTCCACCCTGCACGCCAACAACGCCAACCAGGCGCTGGACCGCATCATCAACTTCTTCCCCGAGGAGAAGCGCGACCAGTTGCTGCTGGACCTGTCGCTGAACCTGCGCGCCTTCATCTCCCAGCGCCTGGTGCAGACCGTCGACGGCCAGCGCACCGCGGCGATCGAGATCCTGCTGGGCACCCCGCTGGTCAAGGAACTGGTGCGCCGCGGCGATGTGCACGAGATCAAGGAGGTCATGGAGAAATCCGAGAACCTCGGCATGCAGACCTTCGACATGGCGCTGTACAACCTCTACATGGAAGGCCGGATCAGCCTGGAAGAGGCGCTGCGCAATGCCGACTCCCCCAACAACCTGCGCCTGCGCATCAATCTCACGGCCGAGGACGCCGAGCAGGCCCTGGCCGAGAAGAGCGAATCCTTCAGTCTGGAGGAGGACGATACCCCGAGCAGCAACATCGCCACCGCCGGCGGCGGGCTGGGGTTGAAGCTGGCGGACGAATGACAGCCCCGTCGTAGTTCGGGTTAGCCTGAAAGGCGTAACCCGACACTCGCCGCGGCCTGTCGGGTTACGCTGCGCTAACCCGACCTACGCCCTTTCCCGCCCCCGATTGTTGGGCTTCGCGCTGCTCAGCCCAACCTGCCTGTCGGACATAAAAAAGCCCCGGCCGGAGTGGCCGGGGCAAGCCTCACAGGGGTGGAGGAGTACGTGTTCGGCGAGAAAACATGGCCTTGAGTGGAGGGAGACAATGTCAACCGAACGGCCCCTGTACACCCTCCTAGACGCCGCCCCTGTCAGATTTATTCCTACCCCCGTCTGCATACTCCATCGCCGGCCCCGCCGCGGGCCGACCGGCAGCGCGGCCCGCACGGCGCCGGGCTGTTTTTTATGGAATAATCCGTTCCGAACAGCCGTCTTGATTTGAAACAACAGCCGCTCCCTCAAGCAGGGGCGGCCTGCAGCCGGCACCACAACCGCCGGGGGCTAGAGGAGAGACAATGAAACTGGTCAAACTTTTCGGCCGGAACCAGGCGTTTCGTCAACGCCTGGAAGGCAACCGGGAACGGCTGTATCGCATCGCCTACTCCTGGTGTCACGAACCGGCGCTGGCAGACGATCTGGTGCAGGAGACTATGGAAAAGGCCCTGAAGAAATCCGGCCAGCTGCGTGAACTGGAGGCGCTGGACACCTGGCTGTTCAGCATCCTCAACAACGCCTGGCGCGATCATTTCCGGCGCAGCCGCGACACGGTGGATATCGACGATATCCCCTTCGTCAGCGACTCCTCGCCGGAGGACGAAGGCCACACCCACCAGGTGGTCACCGAGGTGCGCGGCGCCATCGCCACCCTGCCGATTGGCCAGCGCCAGGTGCTGACCCTGGTGGACCTGGAGGGCTGCTCCTATATCGAAGTGGCCAACATTCTCGGGGTGCCGGTGGGCACGGTGATGAGCCGGCTGTGCCGGGCACGCAGGGCGCTCAAGGAACGCCTGCTGGGCACCGATCTGATGCGCGATGCCGCCACAGATGACAACCCGACCCGTATCAGGAGAATCAAGTAATGTCATCCGACGACAAGCTCATCTCCGACGAGCATCTCAACGCCTTCATCGACAATCAACTCGATGCCGATGAGAAGAGCCGCATCCTGTCGACCATCAAGTCGGACAGCGAGTTGAGCCATCGCGCCTGTGAAATCAAGCGCCTGCGCGAACTGGTCCAGCACGCCTACGAGCTGCCCTCGGAACGTGCCGAGCACAGCGGTCATGGTCGCGCCCTGCGCGGCCCATTGCAGGCCGTGGCTGCCGCCGCACTGCTGGTCGTCGGCGCCGCGGCCGGCTGGATTTCCAATGCCCAGCTGCATCCCGGCAACAATGACCTGGACGTCAAGGCCATGTACCTGGACGAGGAAAGGGCCTTTCAGACCGCGCAGGTCGACGAGGCCCCCACCGTACAGGGCGGGCGCAAGATCCTGCTGCACATCAGTTCCGACGACCCGCAGAAGCTGGAACAGGCGCTGGACACCACCGAGCGGCTGCTCCAGACCTATCGCGCCCGCCACATGCCGGTGGAACTGGAACTGGTGGCCAATGCCGGCGGCCTGAACCTGCTGCGGGCCGACATCTCGCCCTTCGCCGACCGCATCGAGGACCTGCAGTTCAGGTACGAGGAACTGACCTTCTTCGCCTGCCAGACCGCCATCAACCAGATGCTGGAGCGCGAGCACCGCGACCAGGTGCCGCCGCTGCTGCCGCAGGCCCTGACCACGCCCAACGCGCTGGACCAGATCCTGACCCGGCTGCAGGAGGGGTGGGTGTATATCAGCGTCTGATCGATCCGCTTGCGCGGAGACAGAAAACGGGCCCTCGCGGCCCGTTTTTTTTGATGACGGAAACAGAGCGCAGGTCGGGCCAGCGCAGCGTAACCCGCATGCCGCGGTGGATGTCGGGTTACGCCTTCCAGGCCAACCCGACCTGCGGTACTTCCGCGGTATCAAAAAACGGGTCTTCACGGCCCGTTTTTTGATAAAGGAACGTCATCCCCGCGCAGGCGGGGATCCAGATACCGCGCGGTTGCTGGATTCCCGCCTGCGCGGGAATGACGGGAAAAGCGAATTCCTCAATCCCTGATCCCACAAAAAAACCCCGCCACAAAGGGCGGGGTTCTTCGTTTCTGACGACAGCAGAACGGTTGGGCTTACATCATCCCCATACCGCCCATGCCGCCCATGCCGCCCATGTCGGGGGCGCCGGCGCCGGCGCCCTCGCCTTCCTCGGGCATGTCAGCCACCATGCACTCGGTGGTGATCATCAGACCGGAGACGGAGGCGGCGTTCTGCAGGGCCGAGCGGGTCACCTTGGTCGGGTCCAGGATACCCATCTCGATCATGTCGGCGTACTCGCCGGTGGCGGCGTTGTAGCCGTAGTTGCCACTGCCTTCCTCGACCTTGGCCAGGATGACGGAGGGCTCCTCACCGGTGTTGCCGACGATCTGACGCAGCGGCTCTTCCATGGCGCGGCGGGCGATGTTGATGCCGACGTCCTGATCGTGGTTGTCGCCGGTCAGTTTCGCGATACCGGCACGGGCACGGATCAGGGCCACGCCGCCGCCCGGCACCACGCCTTCCTCGACCGCCGCACGGGTGGCGTGCAGGGCGTCCTCGACGCGCGCCTTCTTCTCCTTCATTTCCATCTCGGTGGCGGCACCGACCTTGATCACGGCCACGCCGCCGGCCAGCTTGGCCACGCGCTCCTGCAGCTTCTCGCGATCGTAATCGGAGGTGGCCTCCTCGATCTGGGTGCGGATCTGGGTCACGCGCGCCTCGATGTCTTCCTTCTTGCCGACACCGTCGATAATGGTGGTGTTTTCCTTGGTGACCTGCACCTTCTTGGCGTTGCCCAGCTCATCCAGGGTGGCCTTCTCCAGGCTCATACCGGTCTCTTCGGAGATCACGGTACCGCCGGTCAGGACCGCGACATCCTGCAGCATGGCCTTGCGGCGGTCGCCGAAGCCCGGGGCCTTGACGGCGCAGACCTTGACGATGCCGCGGATGCTGTTGACCACCAGGGTGGCCAGGGCTTCGCCCTCGATGTCCTCGGCGATGATCATCAGCGGCTTGCCGGCCTTGGCCACGCCTTCCAGCACCGGCAGCAGCTCGCGGATGTTGGAGATCTTCTTGTCGTGGATCAGGATGTAGGGGTCATCCAGCTCGGCGCTCATGCTCTGCTGGTTGTTGACGAAGTACGGCGACAGGTAGCCGCGGTCGAACTGCATGCCCTCGACCACGTCCAGCTCGTTGTACAGGGAGGTGCCTTCCTCGACGGTGATCACACCTTCCTTGCCGACCTTCTCCATGGCATCGGCGATGGTCTTGCCGATGGACTCGTCGGAGTTGGCGGAAATGGTGCCGACCTGGGCGATGGCCTTGGTGTCGGAGCAGGGGTTGGAGAGCTTCTTCAGTTCCTCGACGGCGGCGATCACGGCCTTGTCGATGCCGCGCTTGAGGTCCATCGGGTTCATGCCGGCGGCCACGGCCTTCATGCCTTCCTTGAAGATGCTCTGGGCCAGCACGGTCGCGGTGGTGGTGCCGTCACCGGCCACATCAGAAGTCTGGGAAGCGACTTCCTTGACCATCTGGGCACCCATGTTCTCGAACTTGTCCTTGAGCTCGATCTCCTTGGCGACGGAGACGCCGTCCTTGGTCACGGTGGGAGCGCCGAAGGCCTTCTCCAGCACCACGTTACGGCCCTTCGGGCCCAGGGTGACCTTGACCGCGTTGGCCAGGATGTTCACGCCCTTGACCATGCGCTGACGCGCATCATCACTGAATCTGACTTCTTTCGCTGACATATTGCTAATCCTCTCCTGAAAATTCTGTTATGCGGCGGCCCGGGCTCAGCCCTCGATGACGGCCATCACGTCTTCTTCACGCATGACCAGCAGATCCTGGTCCTCAACCTTGACCTCGGTGCCGGAGTACTTGCCGAACAGGACCTTGTCGCCGACCTTGATGTCCAGCGGACGCAGTTCGCCGTTCTCCAGGATCTTGCCGTTACCGACGGCAACCACCTCACCGCGGATGGGCTTTTCGGTTGCCGAGTCCGGGATCACGATCCCACCGGCCGTGGTGCGTTCTTCTTCCATACGCTTGATGATCACGCGATCATGCAACGGACGAATATTCATCTGGCACTCTCCTTAAAAACCAAAGATGGTCATTGGGTTGTGAGTGTTAGCACTCGTTTGTAGTGAGTGCTAATAATAGCGGCGGCGATTGGAGTTTCAAGGGGGATGCGATTAAATTTATTTTCTCATGGAAAAACAGGTTTAATCTCAGGCGGGGAAACCGGCCCGAATGGGGCATATTCCGACCGCGCCATCCCCGCGCAGGCGGGGATGACAGGAACAGAGCGTAGGTCGGGTTAGCGCAGCGTAACCCGACATGCCGCGGTGGATGTCGGGTTACGCCTTCCAGGCTAACCCGACCTACGGTACTGCTGGATTCCCGCCTGAGCGGGAATGACGGATTTAATGCCGCATCGCAGGGTGGGTGAAGGCGCATTGCGCCGCAGCCCATCGTGGACCGACAGCGGTGCGCTGGGTTGCGCTGCGCTCCACCCATCCTACATTGACTTATAATATACTGTTTTATTTATCATTTTCACGCGTATATTCGCCTTCCAGCGTCACCGGCCCCTTGGGCTGGCCGCCGGCGGGGCCGGCGCCCGGCGGCGGTCCGCCGCCCAGCTGACGGGCGATCCAGGCCCGGATCAGGGCCTGGCGCAGGGGCGGGATCAGGCCGAGAAAGCCCAGGGCGTCGGTGAAAAAGCCCGGGGTCAGCAGCAGGACGCCGCTGATGACCAGCACCACCCCTTCCAGCATCTCCACCGCCGGCAGTTCGCCGCGGGCCATGGACAGCTGCAGCCGCTGCAGGGTGGAAAAGCCCTGGAAGCGCAGCAGCAGGGCCCCCAGCACGGCGGTGAATACGACCATGAAAACCGTGGGGACGGCGCCGATCCAGCCCCCGACCTTGATCAGGAAATAGATCTCGACCAGGGGGACGCTGAGAAACAGCAGGAGCAGTACGGCGAAGGGATTCATCCCCGGAACCATAACGGATGGCCCCGGGGGCGGCAACATCAGTATCCGCCGCTTCCGGCATCCCCCCCACCTTCCGGCATCCCCCACCTTCCGTCATCCCCCCCACCTTCCGTCATCCCCCCCACCTTCCGTCATCCCCCCACCTTCCGTCATCCCGGCGCAGGCCGGGATCCAGAACCCGCCGCGGTCAGTGGATCCCGGCCGGAGCCTGTGCCGGTGCAGGCCGGTACCGGGATGACGTCTGAGGGGAAATGAAATATCCCCCCAGCCTCAACCGTCTCTGCCCTCAAGGGTTTCCCTCAATCACCGACTTGGTTATCTTCCCGCCCATGAAGGACAAATACTGCATCGTGCTGGTTACCGCACCGGAAGCCGACGCCCGCACCATCGCCCGTGCCCTGGTGGCCCAGGATCTGGCGGCCTGCGTGAACATCGTGGCGAATCTCACTTCGGTCTACCGCTGGCAGGGCGAGGTGGAGGAGGACACCGAGCAGCTGCTGGTGATCAAGACCCGCCGCGATGTCCTGGAGGCCCTGAAGGCGGCCGTGCTGGAAGCCCATCCCTATGAACTTCCGGAAATTATCGCAGTCCCAATTGTGGATGGCCTGAGCGGCTACCTGGACTGGATCGACGAGAGCGTACTGCTTCAATGACACCCATATCCCTGACTTCCCCGTCATGCCGGCGCAGGCCGGCATCCATGCATCTGACCCCGCTGGGTTCCGGTCTGCGCCGGAACGACGGGAAAGAGGCCACGGCCAGGGGTTTCCCGGCACTGCGCTTCCTCGGCCTGCTGTTGTCCCTGTTGCTGCTGCCGCTGCAGTCCCACGCCCTCTGGGGCGATGACGAACTGCTGTCCGCCGACGAGGCCTTCGCCATCAGCGCCGAAATGGCCGGTCCGGACCGGGTGCGCGTGACCTGGGACATCGCCGACGACTTCTACATGTACCGCCAGCGGGTGCAGCTGCACTCCGATACCGCGGGGGTGACGGTCGGCACGCCGGAATTTCCTGCCGGCAAGATGAAGCAGGACGAGACCTTCGGCGAGGTGGAGGTCTACTTCGACAAACTCAGCATCACCGCGCCGGTGGAGCGCACCGCCGGTGCCCCGGCCGAGTTCGTGCTGCGCGCCGTCTCCCAGGGCTGCATGGAATCGCGCGGCATCTGCTACACCCCGCACACCCAGAAGCTCACCCTGGCCCTGCCCGCCGCGGCGGCCGCCAGCGGCGACGCCGCCCCGCCGACCGGCGAACAGAGCTTCGGCGGCGGCGGCTTCGGCATGGAGAGCGATCTGCTCGACGTCGACGACGCCTTCCAGCTGGAGACCGCCGTCATCGACGGCAATACCCTGGAGGCACGCTGGGAGATCGCCCCCGGCTACTATCTCTATCGCGACAAGTTCAGCTTTCAGCTGCTTGAGGGCGAAGGCGTGGCGCTGGGCACGGCCGACTTCCCCGCCGGCGAGATGAAGGACGACGAGACCTTCGGCCGGGTCGAGGTCTATCACGACGGCGTCACCGCCACCCTGCCGCTGCAGCGCACCGCGACCGACCCGACCGCCATCCGCCTGTCCATCGGCTACCAGGGCTGCGCCGAGGGCCGCATCTGCTACACCCCGCAGACCCGCGAGGTCAGCCTGGAACTGCCGCAGGCCGCCGCCACCGTCGCCGAGCTGAGTGTCGATGACAGCGCAGCCGCCGCCCCCCCGGTCACCGAACAGGACCGCATCGCCCAGAGCCTGGCCAGCGGCAACACACCGCTGGTGATCCTGACCTTCTTCGGCTTCGGCCTGCTGCTGGCCTTCACCCCCTGCGTGTTCCCGATGATCCCGATCCTGTCCTCGATCATCGTCGGCCAGGGCGAAGACATCACCACCCGGCGCGCCTTCACCCTGTCGCTGGTCTATGTGCTGGCCATGGCCCTGACCTACACCGTGGCCGGCGTGATCGCGGGCCTGTCCGGCGAGAACCTGCAGGCGGCCTTCCAGAACCCCTGGATCCTGGGCAGCTTCGCCACCGTGTTCGTGCTGCTGTCGCTGTCCATGTTCGGTTTCTACGATCTGCAGATACCGGCCTCCTGGCAGAGCAAGCTCAGCGAGATCAGCAACAAGCAGCAGGGCGGCACCCTCACCGGCGTGGCCATTATGGGCTTCCTGTCCGCGCTGATCGTCGGCCCCTGCGTGGCCGCGCCGCTGGCCGGCGCGCTGATCTACATCGGTCAGACCGGCGACCCCTACCTGGGCGGGGCGGCCCTGTTCGCCCTGAGCATGGGCATGGGCGCGCCGCTGCTGGCCATCGGCACCGGCGCGGGCAAGGTGCTGCCGCGCGCCGGCGACTGGATGAACGCCATCAAGGCCACCTTCGGCGTGCTGCTGCTGGCCGTGGCCATCTGGATGCTGGAGCGCATCATCCCCACCGCCGCCGCCATGCTGCTGTGGGCCGCCCTGCTCATCATCAGCGCCATCTACATGGGCGCCATGGACCGGCTGGACGTGGACGCCAGTGGCTGGCAGAAGCTGTTCAAGGGCATGGGGGTGGTGCTGCTGGCCTGGGGCGTGATCCTGCTCATCGGCGTGGCCGCCGGCGCCCGCGACACCCTGCAGCCGCTGCGCGGGCTGGCACTCGCCGGCGGCGGCACCACCGCCCAGGCCCAGGCGCAGGGCATCGAGTTCAAGACCATCAAGAGTCTGGATGACCTGCAACGCGAGGTCGCCGCCGCCTCGACTCAGGGCAGGAGCGTGCTGCTGGATTTCTATGCCGACTGGTGCACCGACTGTCACCGCATGGAGAAGAACACCTTCAGCGACCCGCAGGTGCAGCAGGCCCTGGCCAACACCGTGACGCTGAAGGCCGACGTCACCGCCAACGATGACATCGACAAGGCCCTGCTCAAGCATTTCCGCATCCCCGGCCCGCCCAGCCTGATCCTCTACGATGCCAGCGGCGAGGAACTGCGGCGCTATCGCATCATGGGCTACATGGGGCCTGAGGAGTTCGCCGCGCATGTGAATGCGGCGTTTGGGGGGTGAGTGAGGAGTGACCCCTTCATTCTCTCGCCGTTAATTATCCCGTCATCCCCACGCAGGCGGGGATCCAGACTCAGCCATCCCCATGGATTCCCACCTGCACGGGAATGACGGAATAGTGGGCTTCGCGGACAGCATCACAACAGATCTGAATACAGATCCCGCCACTGCGGATTCATTTTTTCAATCGCCCGCAGTTTCCAGGCACGCCTCCACTTCTTTATCGCCTTTTCCCGGCAAATTGCCGAATCCATGTTTCCATGCCACTCATACCATACGAGCATGGTGACACCGTATTTTCGTGTAAACCCTTCAACCGCATGAGTTCTGTGCTCCCAGACACGCTTCACGATATCTGAGGTTACACCTGTGTAAAGGGTTCCATTTCTTTTACTGGCGAGGATATAAACGCACGGCTGCCTTTTCATTACCCAACCTCCATGTCGGATAACAAACGGTTCTAGTGTCTGTGATTGCAGTGGTCTCTGGATCCCGGCCTGCGCCGGGATGACGGAAGAGGGAGGCCGCCCTCACGCCTCACGCCTCACGCCTCACGCCTCACGCCTCACGCCTCACGCCTCACGCCTCACGCCTCACGCCTCACGCCTCACGCCTCACGCCTCACGACTTCAGATTATATTTCTTCAACAGGTCATACATGGTCGGCCGGCTCACACCGAGCAGTTCGGCGGCCTGGGAGATCTTGCCGCCGCAGTGGTTCATGGCGCGCAGGATGGCCTGCTTCTCGGCCTGTTCGCGGATCTCGCGCAGGTCGAAGCTCTGATCGTCGTTGGCGTGGTCGCCGCCGAGCTCGAGGTCGCGGGCGGTGATCTGCTTGCCCTCGGCCATGATCACGGCGCGCTTGACGCGGTTTTCCAGTTCACGGACATTGCCGGGCCAGTGATAACCTTCCAGCGCGGCGATGGCATCCTTACTGAAGCTCTTGATCTTGTTGCCGTGCTGCTCGCTGAAGCGTTCCAGGAAGGCGCGCGCCAGCAGCAGCACGTCGCCGACACGCTCGCGCAGCGGCGGGATGCGGATACTGATTTCGCTGATGCGGTAGTACAGATCCTCGCGGAAGTCGCCGTCGCGGATCAGCTGCTGCAGGTCCTTGTGGGTGGCGCAGACCACACGCACATCGACGGGGATCTCCTTGCGCCCGCCGACCCGCTCGATGGTGCGTTCCTGCAGGAAGCGCAGCAGCTTGGCCTGCAGCGGCATGGGCAGGTCGCCGACCTCGTCCAGGAACAGGGTGCCGCCGTGAGCGGTCTCGATCTTGCCGGGCGTGGTCTTGACCGCGCCGGTGAAGGCCCCCTTCTCGTAACCGAACAATTCGCTCTCGAGCAGGTTCTCGGGGATGGCGGCGCAGTTGATGGCGATGAAGGGGCCTTCGTTGCGCCGGCTCAGGCCGTGCAGTGAACGCGCCATCAGTTCCTTGCCGGTGCCGGAGTCGCCCAGCACCAGCACGGAGACATCGGCCGGGGCGACCTTCTCCACCGTGCGGCAGACCTGCATCATCTCCTCGCTGCCGGTCAGCACGCCTTCCAGCGGCGATTCGGGCCGGCGGGTGTGCAGGCGGGTGTTCTCCTCCTCCAGTTCGTGCAGGCGGTAGGCGCGGTTGACGATGAAGCCGAGCAGATCGGAGTCGATGGGCTTGTAGAAGAAGTCGTAGGCGCCCAGGCCGACCGCGCGCAGCGCGTTCTCGCGCTCGTTGTTGCCGGTGACCACGATCACCTTGGTCTCGGGGTAGTCGTTGAGCACCTGCTCCAGGGTGGCGAAGCCTTCGCTGGTACCGCCGTTGTCCGGCGGCAGTCCCAGGTCCAGGGTCATCACGGGGAAGGGGTGTTTCTTCAACTCGGTCAGGGCGGCCTCGCGGTCGCCCGCGATAATGACTTCATAACCGTCGAAACACCATTTGAGCTGAGTCTGGAGGCCGGGGTCGTCCTCAACGACCAGAAGCTTCTTGGATTCGTCCGTCATTCGGCGTCCTGTTATTATCTATAAGTTGCAACTCTATACGATTCCTGACTTCTTCGCTAATCGGCACCCGCATGCGGAATGAGGTGCCTTCCCCCACCCGGCTGATCACCTCCACCTCGCCGCCGAGGTTGCGGATGAAGTCGCGCGTCTCATGCGCCCCCACCCCCATGCCGGCCTGACCCTTGGTGGTCTCGAAGGGCTTGAACAGATGCTCGCGGATGAAGGCCTCATCCATACCGGCACCGGTGTCCTGCACTTCGATCACGGCCATATCGTTGTGCTTGAACAGGCGAATGATCACCTTGCCGTCGGGCGGGGTGGCATCCTGGGCATTGCGCACTACATGGCCGATCACCGCCCCCAGGCGCTCGCGGTTGGCGCTCACATGAATGCCGCGCGCCTGGCAGTCCACGGAAGGCGCGGGGTGGCCATTGGCCATGGTGATGGCTACCTCCTCCAGCAGCGGACACAGGTCCACCTGCTCGCGCTGCTGCTCGGCGGCATCGCCGCTGCGCAGGTGCGCGAGCAGGCGGTTCATCTTGGTCACCGAATTGTCGACCGTCTGGATGGCATCCTCCATGAAGGCCGGGTTGTGCTTGTGCTTCTCGGCATTGGTCACCAGCAGGGAAAGCTGACCGATGAGGTTCTTCAGGTCGTGGATGACATAGGTGGACAGACGGTTGTAGGTCTCGAACTGGCGCGCCTCGGCCAGCGCACGCGAGGCCTCGTACTGGGCCAGGTGACTGGCGGCTTCGCGACCGACGGTCTTGAGCAGATCGCAGTCCTCCCAGTTGAACTGGTGCTGACCGTGCGGCCGCGCCAGCAGGACAAAGCCCAGCAGTTCATCGTGCAGGATCAGGGGCGTGATCAGCCAGGCGCGCGGAAACGCCAGCATCCAGTCGGGCAGGTACAGGTTGGTATAGAAGCCCGGATCCTTGCGGTACTCCTCGAGATTGATCACCCATTCCTGGTCGTCCAGAAACCGCGGCAGCGAGTCCTCTGCCTGCACCGCCGGCAGGCCGGCGTACTCGGCATGCCAGCTGGCAACGGGGCGGAAAGCGCCGTCGCGCCGCCACCAGAGCACACCGGCGGGACTGGAGATGATCTCGGCGATGGCCTGCACCACCCGCGGCTCCAGCGCTTCGTCGGCCTCGCGCTGCGACAGGGTGGCAATGAAGCGCAGCCACTCGTCGCGGTAATCGTACTTGTAGTGGAAGAAGTGCTTGTTGATGAACACCCGCAGGCTGGCGCGCACCGGCCCGGACAGGAACAGCACCGCCAGCACCACGATGGCACCGAAGAAGAAGATCACCTGCCCGACCGCGCCCCAGGTGCCGCCGAAGTTGCGCACATAGTAGCCGCCCACGCCCATCGCCAGCAGGTACACCCCGGCGCCGAGCAGGGCGGCGGTATGGAAGACGATGCGGCGGGAGACGAAGATATCCACCGACCAGCGTGGATCGCGCAGTACCGCCACTGCCACCACCGGGATGGCCACGGCATTGATCAGGCCGCGCGCCTGCCACAGGTTGGGATCGATGCCCTGGAACAGCAGGGCGTTGGAGTAGAGATAGAAATCGTAGGCGAACAGACTGCCGGTGCCGATGCACAGATACTTGATGCCCCGGCGCGCATCCACCCGGGTATTGCGGAACACCTGCTCGATCAGCACCAGCCCGCCGATGGGCACGACCAGGTAGCCGGCCAGCAGCCAGTCCATGCCGAACCCGATGTGGAACACCTCACCGCCGGCGAAGCGATAGGTCGTCGCGCTGGCAACCAGCAGCAGGTAACCGCCCGAGAGCATGGCGAGATTGCGGAAGCGGCGCCGCGCGCGCGCGCGGTCGGTGATGAGAGCGGTGAGTACCCCGCCGAGAAAGATCAGCCAGGCAAAGTCACGCAGCAGTTCCGTGATCAGCGTGGCGTAGAAGTGGGCATGGCCGGCGCTGTGGGCGGCGGATATACCCATCCACAGGGCACTGGCCGCCGCGGCGAACATGAGCAGATGCTTGCGCACACCGCCCGCCTTGCCGGTGAGCAGCACCAGCGCAAGCACCAGCGCCGCCAAGGTGCCGGCGGCGTAACTCACCAGACCGACTGTCAGCATCGTCCACCCCAGAACAAGACGTCCATTACGACAAACGCGCAGCGGGCTTATGACCCCTGTATCGTTCTGACCGCGCGGAAACTAAAGCAAAACAGGGAGTTATTATTTTTGTCTCATTATGCAACGTCCGACTATACCCAGTAATCGGGCAGACATGCAATTGGTTGATTTTTTTATTTATAAACAGTCAGATAAGACAAGCGTAGTCAAGCATGACGACACGGACGGATGCAAACCGGCCCTGCGCCCGGTGGTTTGCCGTCAGTCCGGCGCCGGAGCGCGGGGGATCCGCATGCCCTGCGGACACTGGATCCCCGCCTGCGCGGGGATGACGCCGTTTCACCGCCTTCGCGCAGGCTTCCCGGGCACTTGGATCCGCCTGCGCGGGCAGATCGGGTAGGATGGGTGAAGGCGCACAGCGCCGTAACCCATCGTCCCGGCGGTCCGCGATGGGTTGCGCCGCGCTCCACCCATCCTACCAGCCCCGTAGGCCGGGATAAGCAAGCGCAGCGTTCCCGGCAAACCGGACACCGCTACAGCCCTTCCAGCACCTTCCTGGCCTCCTCGATACCGGCGAAGTCGCCGCCCGCATCCACCGCCTGCTGCAGGTGCTCGCGGGCCAGGGCGGCATTGCCGGCGCCATGGTGCGCCATGCCCAGGTGATAGTGGAAGATGGCGATATCGGGCGATTGCTCCACCACCCGGCTGAGGATCTCGACCGCCTGCTCATACTCGCCGCGGCGGTAATGCACCCAACCCAGGGTATCCAGGAACACGGCCTGCTCGGCATCCCTGAACTTGTCGGCCAGTTCCAGGGCACGGTCCAGGCTGGCCTGATCGGTGCGGCGATCGGACAGCAAAGCGGCCAGGTTGTTGGTGGCGATTGCGTTGTCGGGATTGCTCTCCAGTACCTGCTCGTAGAGCTCGATGGCGCGGTCGTAATTACCCTGGCGCTCGTGCACTCCTGCCAAAGGCACCAGGAGCGCGGGAGAACCCGGCAGCCGGTCAACCCCCATGCGGTAAGCTTCAATGGCACCCGCCTGATCGTCCTGGGCCAGCCTGATCGCGGCCAGCCGGCTGTATGGTTGAGCCACGTCAGGAGTTATCTCGATCTGAGCCAGGTATTCCTGCTCGGCATCCTCATACCGCTTCTGGGCAATTCGTACAGCGGCCATCAGCCCATGTGCCGTCCTATGCTCAGGATCAGCACTCAACACGGACTGCACACGCCCCTCTGCAGAATCAATCATGCCCATCTGTAACTCCAGGGCAACCATATCGCCAAGCAGCATGGCGGCGCCATACCCCTCGGCAAGATCAAGCGCTTTTTCATATTCAGCATGAGCGGCTTCAAGCTCGCCCAATGCGCGGTATACCCGTGCCATGCGGAAGTATCCTTCCGGACTATCAGGGGCGGCTTCCTTAATATCCATAATAGCTTTCTTCAACTGCTCAGGATCATTCCGGGCAGCCAGTATATTGCTCTTGGCAATCAATGCTCTCGCATCGTCGGGAGAGATTCTCAGGGCCGCATCCACCTGCTCCTCCGCCGCATCAACCTCACGACGCTGCATGAGATAGTTTGCATAAAGCAACCGGACATCCAGATCATCAGGCGCAGCCTCAACGGCACGACGCATGTTGTCACCAGCCAGCTCGATCTCACCATTCTGCAGGTGGGCCTCAGCCAGGAGGGTTATGGCTTTGGCGTTGTCCGGTTGATCTTTAACAACAGTACGCAAGGCGGTAATTGCATCAGTATAATTCCTATCCATCAACGCAAGCCTGCCCTTGAGCATAAGAGCCCCATTATCACCAGGGTTATGCTCAAGCACCTCGGACACAAGCTTCCGCGTTGTATCCACATCTCCTTCAGAAGCAGCGATCTCAGCCAATGCCACTCTGGCTGTCAATCCAGGCGGCTCATCGCCCCACTTGTCGGCAATATCTCCAAGCACCTGCTTCTGTTCTTCCGTGTGATTTTCACTGGCATACAGTCTGGCCAGCGCAAAGCGAATCCCTTCGGCTTCCGGCAACTCACGGATAGCCTGTTGTAGCTCGTCCACTGCTTGATCAAACGATTTCCAGCGGTGGATAAAATCAGCCATGACCAGGTAGCGATCAGGATCCTCCGGATCTGCGGCAATGGTTTCACGAAGAATCTTTTCAGCCTCTTCATGCCGATCCAGCTGAGCCAGATAAGTCGCCAGTGTAATTCGAGGCTCCAGCGCATCAGGCTGCAACCGGATGGCCTCATGCATGCTGTTTATCGCCTGCTCCGACTTATCCCCGCGGGCATAGGCACGGGCCAGCCTTACCCTCAGAGCCGGATCATCGGGGGCGGTACTGACAGCCCGCTCGAGCACCTGTTGTGCATCATCGAATTGCTCTACCCCCATATAGGAGCGAGCAAGCAATACAGCAACCTCGGTCTTATCAGGATATCGGTCAAAATATTTTTTGAGGGTAGAGATAGACGCTTCAGCATCACCCTCGCGTGACTGCAGAGCAGCTTCCAGTATGACAACACCCTGATGGTCCGGGTTGTTTTCGCGGATCGCAGCCAATTGCTCCCGAACTACCGCTATAGCCTCTTCCTCCGCCTCGACTTCTTCACGGGCCCTGGATGCATTTGCCTGAAGCAGCATGAACTGACCAAGCCTCATACGCGCATCGAGCAGCGAAGGATCGAGATCAACCGCTTTCTTATAATTGCCGTATGCCTTGGCCCACGCCTGCTCCTCCTCCATGATCCGACCCATCAGCAGATAGGCTTCGGCATGCTTGGGATCGATCTGCAGCACGTTCTTGATCTCCACCCGGGCCTTGTCGAAGTTCTCCTCCTCCAGGTAGGCCTTGCCGCGTTCCAGATAGGCCTGCTTGCGCTCCTCCGCGCCGCCGCAGGCCCCGAGGACCGCAGCCAGCACCACCACCAGTGTCGTTTTCTTGAGATTCATTGCATCCACCTGTGTTTTATTTGATTTTAATGGCCACGGAATACACGGAAAGCACGGAAAAAACCAAAACATGAGTATCTGCAGGTTATCCGCCGCCTTTCCCGTCATTCCCGCGCAGGCGGGAATCCAGTTACCGCGGCGGCTTCTGGATCCCGGCCTGCGCCGGGATGACGAGAACACGACCGGAAACAAATAACTTTTTAATATATTTTGTTTTTTTCCGTGCCTTCCGTGTATTCCGTGGCTATTAGAATATTATCCAACCCCCCGCACCCCGGCAGCATCCAGCTGCTCGCGGTACCAATCGTAGGTTAACCGGATTCCCGCCTCCAGGGAAACCGTCGGCCGCCAGCCCAGGGCATTGATCCGCGAGGTATCCACCAGCTTGCGCGGCGTGCCGTCAGGTTTACTGGTGTCGAACACCAGTTCGCCCGCATAGCCCACCACCCCGGCCACCAGCCGGGCCAGGTCGGCGATGGAGATATCCTCGCCCACGCCGATATTGACGATGCCTGCGTCGTCGTAATTCTGCATCAGGAACAGGCAGGCATCGGCACAGTCGTCGACGAACAGGAACTCGCGCAGCGGCGTGCCCGTACCCCAGATCTTCACGCTCGGCGCCCCGGCCTGCTTCGCCTCGTGCATCTTGCGGATCAGCGCCGGCATGACGTGGGATTTCTCCAGATCGAAGTTGTCGCCGATGCCGTACAGGTTGGTCGGCATGGCCGAAATGAAGCTGCAGCCGTATTGGCGCCGGTAGGCCTGGCACAGCTTGATGCCGGCGATTTTGGCCACCGCGTACCATTCGTTGGTCGGCTCCAGCGGCCCGGTGAGCAGGCTGTCCTCCGGCATCGGCTGGGGCGCGTGCTTGGGGTAGATGCAGGTACTGCCCAGGAACAGCAGCTTCTTCACCCCATTCTTATACGCGGCGTGGATGACATTGGCCTCCAGCATCAGGTTGTCATACAGGAACTCGGCCGGGTAACTGTCGTTGGCCAGAATCCCGCCCACCTTGGCCGCCGCCAGGAACACGTACTCCGGCTGCTCCGCCTCGAAGAATTCATTCACCTGCGCCTGGTCGCGCAGATCCAGCTCGCGGCTGGTGCGCGTGACCAGGTTCGTATATCCCGCCTTCTCCAGCTGCCGGACGATGGCGCCGCCAACCAGGCCGCGGTGGCCAGCCACATAGATTATTGCGTTTTTATTCATAAATCTTCCGTGCTTTCCGTGTATTCCGTGGCGCTCTTGATCTTCACTCGTTGTAATCGAACGTCTTGTAGCCCTCACGCTTGCACAGTTCATCACGCTCGGCGATCTTGATGTCCTCGCGCACCATCTCCGCAACCATCTCGTCGAAGCTGATCTCCGGCACCCAGCCCAGCTGTTGCTTGGCCTTGGACGGATCGCCCAGCAGGGTCTCCACCTCGGTGGGCCGGAAGTAGCGCGGGTCGACCTCAACCAGCACCTGCCCGCTCTTGCGGTCGATGCCCTTCTCGTCCACGCCCTCGCCCTGCCAGTCCAACTGGATGCCGACCTCGCTGCAGGCGGCGTTGACGAAATCACGCACCGAGTACTGCACCCCGGTGGCGATGCAGTAATCGTCCGGCTCATCCTGCTGCAGCATCAGCCACTGCATACGCACATAGTCCTTTGCATGCCCCCAGTCGCGCTTGGCGTCCAGGTTGCCCAGGTACAGCTTGTCCTGCAGCCCGAGCTTGATGCGGGCGATGGCGCGGGTGATCTTGCGGGTGACGAAGGTCTCGCCGCGAATGGGGGATTCGTGGTTGAACAGGATACCGTTGCAGGCATAGATGCCGTAGGCCTCCCGGTAGTTGACGCAGATCCAGTAGGCATAGAGCTTGGCCACGGCATAGGGGCTGCGCGGATAGAAGGGCGTGGTCTCCTTCTGCGGTATCTCCTGCACCTTGCCGAACAGCTCGCTGGTCGAGGCCTGATAGAATTTGGTCTTCTTCTCCAGTCCCAGGATGCGGATCGCCTCCAGCAGCCGCAGGGTGCCAAGCGCATCGGCATTGGCGGTGTACTCCGGCGTCTCGAAGGAGACCGCCACATGGCTCTGCGCGGCCAGGTTGTAGATCTCGTCCGGCTGCACCTGCTGGATGATGCGGATCAGGTTGGTGGAATCGGTCAGATCGCCATAGTGCAGTATGAAATGTCGGTCGCTGACATGCGGATCCTGGTACAGGTGATCGATGCGGTCGGTATTGAACGACGAGGCCCGGCGCTTGAGGCCGTGCACTTCATAGCCCTTCTCCAGCAGGAACTCCGCCAGATAGGCGCCGTCCTGGCCCGTGATGCCGGTGATCAATGCAACTTTACTCATTTTTCTCTCACACCCCACAATTCAAAATATTTTCCATCATCCCAACCCACACCCATCACCCCAACCCACACCCGTCATCCCGGCGAAGGCCGGGATCCAGAAGCCGCCGCGGTTCATGGATCCCGGCCTTCGCCGGGATGACGGGAAAGCTGACGGCCAACCAACAGTGCCGTAGGTCGGGTTAGCGCAGCGTAACCCGACATCACGCAATGCCGGATTACGCCTTCGGCTGATCCAACCTGCAAGACTTACCCCTCACCCCACCACAAACCGCCCCGACAACACCACCAGACTCCCCAGCACCCCCAGCGTCATCAGGTTCCACCGGCTGCGCATGTGCTTGAGCACCCACTCCACCGCATAGAACAACACCACGAACTCAATGATCAGCCGCAGCAGCATCTCGCTCAACCCGATCTGCTGCGGGAAGATCCCTGCCACCAGCAACATCAGGATGACCAGAAAATCCAGCGGACTGACATCGAAGCGGGAATTCTCCGCGAACCGCATGCCCGCAGCAATCGCCAGGATCAACACCGCAAACACCGCATAATCGAAAAAGCGGGATACCTCTGCGAACCAGGGCTGCGGATACAGGTTGACCAGATACACCAGCGCCGCCATGGACAGGAACAGCGTCAGGCGCAGGAACAGAAACCACAGGCGGAAGCCCGCCAGCAGCCGGGCGAGCAGGAGGCCGGCGAGCACGACAAGAATATAGCCGAACTGCAGCGGCACCTGTTCCACCACAAAGGCGACCACCAGCGCATACAGGGCGATCACCGCCATCACCAGGCCGGTCAGCGCCTGCAGGAACTGGGGCTGCTTGCGGATCACACCGAAAGCCTTCACCGCCGGGAACAGCAGCCGTTCCCGGCTCTTCCGCCAGCCGCTGCGTTCCGCAACGATCAGCCCGGCGAAGACCGCTACGGAAACTCCGACGTAGATCCCGATGATGAGCAGGTCATGCTCGTAGGGCAGCACCACCGCAAGCAGCACCAGCAACGCCTGGATGGCATAGATGGTGATCACGGATTCGTGATGCTCGAAGCCCAGTTCCAGCAGCCGGTGATGAATATGGTTCTTGGTGGCGCGGAACCAGTTCATGCCGTGGTAGATGCGCTGGGCGAACACCGCCAGGATGTCGACGATAGGCAGCCCGAGAAACAGCAGCGGCAGGGCCGGGCTCAGTGCCGGATTGACCCGGGTCATCAGGTATACCGCCAGAAAGGCCAGGGTGAAGCCCAGGAACTGACTGCCGCCGTCGCCCATGAATACCCGCGCCGGATGCGAGTTGAAGCGCAGAAAGCCAAACACCCCACCGATGGTGGCCACCGCAATGATCACCGCCGGATCGCCGCCGGCCTGATAGGCCAGATAGATGATCGCCAGCAGGCTGATCAGCGATTCGCCCCCGGCCAGCCCGTCCAGGCCGTCGGAGTGGTTCATGGCGTTGATCATGCCCACCATGGCGATGACGGTGAACACCCGGCCCATGGATTCCGACATGGCATCCGGCCCCAGCAGCGGCAGCTGGGTGACATACAGATCGCCCCAGTAGACCACGCCGAGCACCGCCGCGAACTGGCCGATGAACTTCACATAGTGGCCCAGCTCTTTGGCATCGTCCCAGGCCCCGAACAGGAGCAGGATCAGCGCCCCCGCAAGATAGCTCGCCATCAGAGTGTCGACAGGCAGCCACACCAACAGCGGCACCAGACTGCCGATAACGATCCCGACTCCGCCCACCCGCGGGATGGGAACGGAATGCACCTTGCGCGGATCCGGCTTGTCGACCATGCCCAGCACGGGCGCCAGCCGGACCATGACCGGGATCAGCGTCATGCTGATGACCATGGCCGCGACCAGTATCAACAGGTGATTGGCAGGAATCTCAGTCAAGATTTTCTAGTTATCCTTCAATTACCGTCATCCCCGCGCAGGTGGGACAAAAGCGCGGAGCGCGTTGAACGCCCGTAGGGCGGCCCGAAGGGCGAGCGCAGCGAGTAATCCAGAAACCACCGAACGTCTTGGATTCCCGCCTGCGCGGGAATGACGAATATATTTTTCAGCCGGTGTGGGTCGGGTTAGCCCGACAGGGCGTAACCTGACACCCACAATTCACTCCGGCACATACGGTCCCAGTTTCGGCACCACCAGCCCGGCAAACTCCCGCAGCGCCTCCTCTGCATCGGCCAGATCCTGCCCGGGCTGAATCGGGATGGTCAGCCGCACCAGGGCCCCGTCGGTGCGGTTGCGGGTCAGCGCATCCCAGAACAGGTAGCCTTTTACCCAGTACTCATTGGTAATCACCCGCCCCCGTTGCTGGAACCAGTAATACACCAACTGGCGGAAATCCCCCTTGGCGATAATCATGCGGTTGACTTCAAGTGAGCGCCCGAGAACCTCAACTCCTTCCACCGGCACCACCTCATGATTCCTGATCAGCCAGCCACCACCCGGAATACAGGCGCGGGGCGAATGCGCGGCCTCGCCGGCAGCCTGATCGGCATAGTAGGCCGCATAGAAATTCACCTGCTGACCCTTACCATTACGATAATCGGCCATGATGTAGTCATCCAGCTTCAGCGCCTGGAGGTAAATGCTTTCCAGCCGGTCCTCTCGTCCCGCCCAGTTGCCGAACTCCATGGGAAAACCCACGAAAAGCCTGCGATCAGGCACGATATTTTCGCTGCTGGAGGCATGCTCCACTCCCCAGACAGTCAGCAGTGCAACACCAATGGCCAGATAACCGGGGACAGCAGGCTTGACCCGCTTGCGGGGAACATCATCTTCGGGGGGCTCGGGTATATCGATACCGAAGGCCTCGCTCAGGGTCATTTTCCGCTTGCCGATCTTGGCCAGCACCGCCATCTCCAGGATCAGGATGGCAATACAGGCCATGAAGATGACCCAGCCCTCGAAATCATGCAGAAAACCTTCCGCCTGGCCCGGGCCGCCGTATTCCACCAGGACACCGATCACGCCGATGCGAAAGCTGTTCATCAACACCGTGATGGGCGCACTGGACAGGAAAATGATCGCCTTCTTCCACAACGCACCCTTATAGATATACGCGGCAACGAATGAAAGGCTGGCCAGCGGGAACAGGTAGCGCAGGCCGCTGCAGGCCTCGACCACCTGCAGCTTGTAGCTGCCCAGGTCGATCACATTGCCTTCGAGATAGACGCTGATGCCGAACAGACGGATCACCGCAACCCCGATCTCGGAGGAAATCAGCTGCAGCTGATTGGACAGCGTATTGAAAACGAACGGCGGTAACGGCACCATGAAGAAGAGCAGGAACAGCGGCGCAAAGGCCAGCCTGAAGGCGGACCACCCCAGGAAAGTCAGTGCAAGTCCCATAATCACGATGACGATGGAATACTGCGACAGCGTATGCGTTGTGGCCATGGTACCCAGAAACAGCAGCAGGCCGCCTAACGCAACCAGCACCAGCCCGGCATAGGAATGCCGTATTCCGACCCTCTGGATTTCGAACCTGCGCTGCCAGATCAGGAAAGCGGTAATAACCGGTATCAGATAGGCATAACCATATTCCTCGGAGCCGTTCCAACGATTTACCATGTATTCGATGGCGTCGGCATAGGCATAGCCCAGGATGCCTGCCGTCAAAATCAACAAGACCCAGATTCCGGCTGAAAATATCGAAAGAGACTTGGTGGTGGTTGCGCTGTTCATACCCATTTACTGATTCTCACCCCGCCGGCGCCGGACACTCATCCCGGCTACCGGCTCATAATTAATTAGTTTTTTTTATTGCTGGTCCGACTATCGGCCAAAAACACGCGAAAGCACATTGTCCTTGCCCCAATCGGTTTCGGCAAGCCGCCGTGCCGCCGCGCCGAATTCCGATCTTTTTGCAGCCGAATCAGACAGTTGGGCCACCGCCCGCGCCAGGGCATCGGCGTCCTCAGGGGGCACCACGATACCACACGCCTCGACGATCTCTGCCACCTGTGTTCCCGGCGCCGCAGTCGCCACCACGGGCCTTGCGCTGGCGAGCATATTCGTCAGCTTCGACGGCAGCACCAGGTCCGCCGCGTCTCCACGCTGGGGCAGCACATGGATATCGGCCAGGTTCAGCAGATCGTTGAGCCTGTCCAGTGGCTGCAACGGTTTGAATTCCACGTTCCTCATCCCCCCGGCCAACACCTCCAGCCGTGCCCGCGCCGAACCGTCGCCGCACAGAACAAAGCGAATGTCGCTCCTGTCCTCAAGCCGCCTGGCCGTCTCCAGCAATATCTCCAGGCCCTGTTTCTCGCCCATGTTCCCGGAATACAACACGACCGTATCCGATTCAGTCATACCCCATTCAGCACGCAGGGATGAGGGCTCCTGGAGAGGGTATATCCGCTCCAGTTCGACCCAGTTGGGCAACAATCCCACACGCTCCGGTTCGACGCCCTTTTGACTCAGGCGTTCCAGCATACGCTCGGAAATGGTGGTCACCCTGGCGAACCGCCGCATCAGCCACGACTCTGTTTTCAGCACCAGCTTACGCAGCCAGCGTGCCTTCAGCACCCCCAGGTCGAAAGCGGCATCGACCTCGAAATCCTGCACATGCAGCCATGACTGTGCGCCGCCGAGGCCGGCAGCGAGCAACGCTGACGGCGCACAGAACAACGGCGGCTCCACCACGAACACGATATCCGGCCGCATGCGCACTGCCTTCCAGACGATGACCGGGAACGCACTCAGCGCGAAACTGGCCAGATGCAGGATGCGTTTCAGACCGCTGGGGCGTGCCGGTACCCAGAGTGGGCAGCGCGTTATACCCACTCCGTTTATTGTTTCACGCCGATACAGGTACGAACCATATTCAGGCGAGACTTTCCATGCCGGATAGTAGGGCGGCGCGGTCACCACTTCCACCTCCACCCCCCGGGAGGCCAGCCATTCGGCCATCTCGCCGCTGTATTTGCCTATCCCCGTCATTTCGGGCAGATAGTTGATCGAGACGAGGAGGAGCCGTCGCGGGAATCCTGGCGCGCGGACGTCACTCAAACCGGCAACCCCCGCATGCGCCGCCGCAACTCCTTCGCCTTGCAATCGATCAGGTATTCATACCAGCTCTTGAGCAGGCAGAACATCAGCCCGGCGCGACCGTCCAGAACACCGCCGGCGACGAAATAGCGCCCCAGAAACATCACCAAGGGCCTGCCGGGCATGGAATATATCAGCGCCTTGAGCGCCTTGCGGCGCGCAACCGGGTCGGAGTCAAACAACTCCCGCAGCTTCCATTCATAACCTCCGCCGTGGACAAGTAACTCGGCCTCCATGCTCGAATACCGGTTGTGTTTTTCCACCCAGGCGGACAACCCCTTGTTGAAGGGATAATGGACGATCGCGGAATCAAGATCCCGGGTGAGTCCATCAGTGTGATATTCCTCGTTGATTTCGCGCTCCACCCAGACCCGGCCGAGACGCATGAGCCGGCCGAACCACAGCGTTGAATAGTTCGTGCTGTGCTTGAGCCAGGACCCCATGAAGTAATCCTTGCGCCGCATGCGGTACAGGGTGACATCCTCGCCGCCGCCCGTGAGTGTGGCGGCCATCTCTTCCACCATTTCCCCCGGCACGACTTCATCGGCGTCCAGCATCAGCAGCCAGTCGTTGCTGTAGTCGATCTCCTTCAGCGCGTGGTTGCGCTGATTGGCATAATTGTCGAAGGCGCGCTCCACGATCCGCGCCCCCTTTCCCCTGGCGATCTCGCACGTCCTGTCGGTACTGAACGAGTCCAGCACCACCACGTCGTCGCACCAGGCCACGGAATCCAGGCAGCGCCCGATATTGACCTCCTCGTCCAGAGTCAGGATCACGACGGAAACCGGCGCTCGCATCGTCACTCCGCCCCCTGGTCCGTGGCAGCCGCGCCGGCCTCCGGCAGTCCGAGCGCGGCCAGGATCCCGCGCCTGGCTCTGTCCAGAGAACCGTTATTGTCAATGACATCCCAGCCCTGCTCACGGGCCAGTTGTTCATACAGTCCCATCCGCAACTCCAGCTTGCCGTCGTTAACCAGTTCCGGCCGCGTCTGCACGATATTCCGGTAATTACGCGAGATCAGCAGCACCCTGGCATCGCGGCGCATGAGACGGCCGTAGGCAACCCCCAGCCGCGAGCCGGGCAGCCAGGCCAGCCCGGTATCCGCCGTCACATCGACCAGGGTATCCCAGGGACCGCGCTCGCAGACAACAATATCGGCAGCTTGCCGCCGGCGTTGAATCCTGCTGTAGGCCGCGATGTTCACATCGATCGCCTGCAGCAGGGCGAACAGTTCGCGATAGCCGTACAGACGCTCGAAGTCATGGAAACCGAACCGGACGCCGTCAATCGTCCTGTAGTAATTGTGTCCCGTCAGCCGTGTCAGCGCGAGCAACGGCTTGGACAGGTAATTGCGAAATCGAGACCAGACCAGCACCGGCCGCCGTCCGCGGCGCTCCAGTTCCTCGATCAGCCAGCCGCCCAGCGTGGATTTGCCGCTGCCGTCGACACCCACAATCGAGATCAGGGTCGGGAGATGCGTTGCGGTATCAGCCACCCAGCACAGCCTCCCACTCGTCGGTTATCCGATCCCAGTCGCACATGCGCGCGCGCTGCTCGACACAGCCGTTTTTCCACTTCTCCAGGATTGCAGGCTCCCGGCTCATGGCGGCGATCTGCTCGCCCAGAGCGGCGGCATCGGCCTGCTTTACCACTGCGCCAGCCGGGCCGATGGTCGATGGCAGACCATCGATGCGCGCGCCGATCACCGGCGTGCCGCAGGCAATAACCTCCATGGCCGTCACCGGCAGCTCGGACGGCACCAGGATGAACGGCTGCAACACGGCATCGGCAGCGTGAATCTCCTCGACCAATCTGTCATGGTCGACCCAGCCTCCTTCGATCTCAACCCGCCCCTGCAGGCCGTGCCGCGCCACATCGGCTTCAATCGCCGCAATCTGAACCGGGCCGGCGCCACGCGCCAGCACCCGCAGATCGACCGGCGCGTCCCGGGTCCGGGCAAGCGCAGCCAGCGCAAGCTGAAATCCCCGGATGGGAATCGCTGCCCCAAGATAGAGCAGCCGCAGCCGCTCGCGCCTGGCCGGCTCCCGCGCCTGCGCCAGCGGCCATTGCGTCAGATCAATGCCAGGCGGGATACAGGCGGCAAAGGGTCGCTGCCCGAGCCATGCATTGAGTCGGGCAGCGGTCGTTTCAGACTGCGCGACCAACGCGTGCATGCGCCGGCGCATCGCGCGTTTCCAGCTGAATCCCGGCACCAGCAGATGGCGCAGATACTGCCTCACCTCCGCCCGCCCGATATGGCGCGCCGCCGTCATCAACTCACCTGCGGTGTAGAAAGGATAGGAGGCAAACCCGACACAACGGCATTCGAGCCCATCGAGCCAGGACGCCGTGGCGATGTTCAGCGGCGTGGGCAGGAACACCTGCGCATCGGGGCGCAGCCTGCCCAGCAGTCCCTTCATCTCCGCTGCGTTCGACCCACGCAGGGAAGCGACCGAGTGCGACTGGCACCCAGTCAGGCGCGCCGGCGCCGGCACATCGCTGACCAGATGCACCTCATGCCCCCGCCGCGCAAGACACTCGGCAATCAGGCGGATGGTCAGCCAGGGCTGCAGCGGAAGTTTGGCCTCGACGAAATCGTAAATACAGAAGACGACGCGCATGTCTAGTCGCCACACACACGCGACAGCCAGCTGGCAGTCTTGGCCAGCATGGCATATTCCGTGAACTCGCTGACGAATCGGCTCCGCGCCGCTTGTCCGAGTCGGGCGCACAAGTCCCTGTCATCGAGCAGCCGGGCCAGGGCGGACTTCAATCCCACCGCGTCCGCCGGTGCGACGATCAGTCCTTCCTGCCCGTCGCGCACGGACTCTGTATTCCCCCCCACGTCGGTCGCGACGATGGGCAGGCCCGCGCGCATGGCCTCCAGCAGGCCGATGGAATGATACTCGGCCAGCGACGGCAGTGCGAAGACATCCAGGGCGGCCAGGCACTGTGGCACGTCGGCGCGCATGCCTGTGAACAGGACGCGGTCGCGAATTCCCAGGGCACCGGCCTGCGCCTCGAGGTCCGAGCGGACCGTGCCATCTCCCATCAGCACCAGTCGCGCACCGAGATGATCCTGCGCCACGCCGGCGAAGGCCTGCAGCAGATACTCCAGCCCCTTGACCGGATCGAGCCGGGAAGCCACACCGATGAGGGTGTGCTCCGGGCCGAACCCCCACTCCCTACGGATGGCCTCGCGCACGCCAGGATCGAGTTTGAGGTCCGGGATGCCGTTGTGGACCACCGTCAACTTGCTTGCGGGCACACCGTGGTCGGCGAGAAAATCCGCGCAGAATTGAGCGACATTGAGCACACCGGCGGCCCGGCTGCGCAGATACCAGTGGGTAAAGCCGTTGTAGAGCGGCGCAACCAGCCGCTTCCCACGACTCGGAGGGTGATAGCTGCCATGATAGGTAGCCAGGCGGATCACATCGGTGCTGCGACCCCGCGTCCCCAGCAGGGCCACGAGATGGCCGTTGAAGCCATGACTCAGGACACAGTCCGGCGCCTCCTCGGCGATCACCCTGCGCGCGCCGCGAATCCAGGTGAGATCTGCCAGCGAACGCACCGGCAGCACCCGAACATCGAGCTTCGCAAGCGTCGCCTCGTCCACGACCCGCCCCCTGGGCAGCAGGCACAGGGAGCGCAGCTGCAGCGGCATCCGCGCCCTGACGCGCTCCAGGGTGGCGGCATATTGGGCCACGCCTCCGAGCGAGAACCCCCAGTGAATACTCAGAACCTTCCTCAAGCTGTCAGCCCCTAATTATTGGTTATTTAAGGCCAGGCCCTGTCAGCCGGGACGCAGCGTATATCAAGTCGTACCCCGGCACGCTCACTCGCATTGCTGGAAAAATTCCGACGGCGAATCCCAGAAACAATCCCAACTCATCCATCTCTGCATATCACCATCCGCCTTCCCCGGCCCCTTCAGGACAAGTCGGCACTCTTCGGGTGAGATGTGCGCCAGCGCCTCCTCACTGTAGCAGTACAGCTCCACCGGCATCCTTTTGAACGCGGCGATCAACCGCTCCCGCATGCCGAAGGCCAGCACCACGATGCGATTCCAGTTCCCCGGCCGGGGGATACAGGCCACGTCGAGGTCCGAATACACACCGAAGGCGCCACGGGCAAGACTACCCGAGGCGAAGCACCACTTAATGGAGCGACATCTTGTGCACCGTCCCCGCAACGCCTCCAGGTAATTCTTCACCGCCTGCGGCCGATTCTTCACCAGCCGCACGCCCTTGCGGATCTCCAGCGCCCAGAAATGGCTGTTCACGAGCCAGAACAGGGTGTGTACCACAATGACTGCCAGGACGCCGGACCAGGAAACCGGATCGGCAATCAGCCACCATACCGCCCCGATCACTGCGACCTCCGCCGCTATACGAAACAGCAGCTCATCGGGCGACATATACAACACGCCCTGGAACAGCCAGCTGCGCACCAGCTTGCCGGCGGGAGAGTTGAACACGCCTCCCATCCGGCTTCCGGCGACTGCCCGCTTAAGCCCGTCTGTGAGCCAATAGAGTTTTTCGTGTGACATCGGTTTTATTCTTAACGTTGTTTGCAGCCGACTCGCTCACCCGACTGCGCCGGCTGGCGTATAGATCCACCATCAAGCCAAGGAACATCATAGTAGACCAGGCATGTGATACCAGGACAGAGCCGGTCCAAGCTCTCGCGAGCAAGCCTATCATAATGAGCAGCGCCACCAGGGCAGAGACCCGCTGTTGCAGCGGCGCACTGCGGCGACGCCATGCCCTGAGAAACAGCTGGCAGGACCCGATAGTTACCGCCATCACCCAGGGGATGAAACCGAGTAGCCCGCTGTTGGCAAGGACCTGGAAAAACGAATTGTGTAGATGACCGATCGTGACATCGGTAGCAAACCGAGTCCCGGCGTCGAACCCATTGCCGATGAGTGGTGACTCCATAAACATCGGCCAGCCGATATTCATCCATGCCCACACCCGGCCATGCATCGTTTCCAAGCCACCCTGATCTTGCCCCCTCTTGAGGTATTCGACGAGCGGCCCGAACAGTGTGTCAGGTCCGACAATCACAGTGGCTACGCCAACGACGCCGACCGCAAGCATGATCAGCACGCCCCCACCGATCAGGGCCTGGGCCCGCGTTCTTGCCAGATACGGGATCGCAACCAGCAGGCTGACCAGGATGGCAGCCACCGAGGTGCGCGACTGGGCCAGCAGAACCACTGTCGCGCTCGACGTGCCAATGAACAACCAGGCCCACCTCGATCTTGCCGTGGAGGCCGCGAACCAGCGGACCAGGGAAACGACCATCACGATTCCGCCCCACATCCCCAGTTCGTTCGGATGCATTATGGGCAGGGTGCCGTAAAGCATCACCCCGAAAACGCCTGATTTGAGCTGAAAGGCCTCGCCCGGCCATAGAACTGCACCGAGCAGCGCCCCACCTAGGGCGAGTACAATCAATCCCAGCACGAAGTCCGACACCCGCCAACGACTTCCGCGCAGGCTCAACGACAGAAACCCGGCCGCCAGTATGGCATCCACCACCACCAAGCCCGCCTTGTAGGCCGAGAACTTAGGCGCCGGGGACAGGACACTGGTAACGAGCCCGAACAGCCCGTACAGGAGAAACAACATTATGGGCAACGCTGCCAAGCCGAAAAGAATTTTAGTTCGTGGTAGCGACACCAACACGAAGCAACATGCGGCCGCCACCCAAGCCAATTGGACCATGGCGGAGGCATCCAATGCCACGGACCTAGTTGAGTAGCTGTGCCCGAAGAACAGGGTACCGCTCATGAACATGGCCACCCAGGCCCAGCCCCAGAAACCCCACTCATACCTGGACCCGGTATCGGCGATAAGGCGCATCCGGCCGATCACCAGGCCGATAGTGAACAGGACGAGGCCGATAGCGGCTATGCTGACAACAAGGCTCATCTATTAGAATTCCCTATCATGACGCCAGCCGCGATGCACGAAGGCCGCAGCGCTGCACAGGGTGACGAACTCACCCACACTCAAACCAACCGCTGCTCCGGATGCCCCCATCACCGGTACCAGCGCCAGAATTCCCGCTGCGCCCGAAAACATTCTGATCAGGGAAAGGGAAAACAGCCGCCCCGGACGCTGGCTGGCCTGCAGCAACACCCGATAGGGAACGACCAGTGCGCTCAGCATCCGCGAAAGCAGCAGCCATTTCAATATCACCGCGCTCGCGCCATAGCCCTCACCGAAAAGCCATAACACAATCTGGTCACTGAATGCGAACAGCAGGGCCAGAACGGCTAACTGCGCCATGTTGTAGAGCAGGGACCTGCGCACATAATCATGCAGCCCCCGGGACGATTCATAGGCCTGCCTTGCCACCGGCAGGAGCAGCATACCCGCCCCCGCCCCCAGCATCCCGACCGGCCCTGCAGTACGGGCGGCCGCACCATAGTATGCCAGCTCTCTCATATTGGTCATCGCGGCCACCAACAATGTGTCCAGCCGACCTGCAAGTTGCAGCACCGCCCCCGAGGAGAAGAACACCCATACCAGCTTGAGGAACCGCTTGCGCTCATCACCGTACAGCCTTGCCGCGCGTCGCTTGAAAATCAGCGCCAGGTTAAACACCGCCACCGCCAGCGACAGAACAAGGGTGCAAATCACCACAGCCCCCAGCCCCGGCTCGCCCCCTGCTGCCACAACAGCAACCGCAAGCAGAAGCGTGAGGCCGGTCAATGGATTGAGCAGGCCCACCCGCATGAATTGCTGTCGCCGCTGAAAATCGGACAGTAGTGAATACGTTATCATCCAGAATGAGCCGACCACCATTGCGGCGCCTATTATTCCGGGGATGCTCGCATATACACTTCCGGAATACGCCCAGACCGGAATCCAGGCGAGCAGCGCGACTGCAACCAAAGCGAGCTTGAGGCGGACGGAGTAGTGATAATATGACTCAGCATCGACATTGTGTTTCCCGGAAGTCTCCCGGACATAGGCGTTATCTATGGGACGCCCCATGTCCGCCATCAACAGCGCCACCGTAACGAATAATGTAAATCTTCCGAACTCCTCCACCTCGAGGATCCTCGCGCCCACGACGGAAGCGAGCAGCGTGAGTATGCGCGAGGTCGCCAACCCACCGGTCACCCATGCCATTTCCTGCAATCGTTGTTTGATACCGAATCTCAAGGGAGGCGACTTTCTGTTTTCATTTCTCTAAGCGACTTGAAAAGCACCTTGGAGTTTCCTCAAAACGCCCCAAGTGCTGTGAGATAGTTTACCGCCCCCCGCCGATATACTTGAAATCTTTTCAATATTGACCGACCTAATGCAATTTCCCTCCAGGATCATCTTTTGAAATCCTATACCCATTAGGATAACTCAGCCCAAAATGCAGGAAGCATATTCTGACATTAATGTTTGCCGCCCCGATTTCAAATACAAGCACTGCGGCACAGCTATTGGGCGCATCACCACCCGTAATCCATACTCAGAAACTCATAAAGATCCGCATTTGGTTGACTAAAATAATCTTTTAGGTATTCGTATACTTCAGGCTCAATTGCAGATCTGTTGCTTCCGACATTCATTCTTTTTAAATGCCCCAATCTATAATTTGGATCTACTGAGACGAATTCAAAGACCTGTTTCATGCATTTTTCAGGCTCACGAAAAAAGTCTTCGCTACTCAGTATGAGAATGTTTTTCAAAGGAAAATAATCTAAGTAACGCTTCAACTGTTCCAGATAAAGCCCTCTTGATTTATAGCTATGCTGAATATATATTGGATTTTTATAATCACCCGCATCAACATACGGCCTAAGTCGTTGCTCTTCAGTAACAATTGCTTCATATAGCGTTAGCGGCTCCCTGTTGCGTCTTTTCTCATGAAAATAGTGAGAAACTGCCCGCTCTATCGGATTTCTTAGCATCACAATTATTTTAACGTCAGGCAATAATTCGTATATCCGCTTTGGAGCATTCGGATTAAACAGATATAACGGGGACGCCTCAAAAACTCGTTCGCCTTCCCGCAATGACGTGTATTTTGGGAAATGCGCCTTGTACCATGAGAGACCTTTCGCATAATTATCTATCGAAGAGTCAAGCCCCCCATCAAAATAATGCACTTCTTTAGCGGCCGAAGCCTTAAGCTGAGGATGCTTACTCAGCCAATAGAACATACTAGTTGTTCCAGCTTTTTGAGCACCAACGATTATAAAATCTGGCAATAGTCTCGTATCAGATGAGGCTATCCGATATTTCATTTCAGCCGATCGAACCAGTTTTCTAGCACCAGATAGAAGAATTGGCATACTCATAGACACCTTGCCCCGTAGCACTTACTAGAAACACAATCCAACTTTTCTACAACCCAAATCAACTGGAACAACTCCCTAAAACCCTCTACTTCCCATACTTTTACAGCTGAGTCTCTCGATGCTCCGCACTAATTTGCGCACACAAAAAGCTGCCAACCCAGCCCACCGACATCATCTCCATCCACTGCCTTCTTGTCATTGCAATTCAATCAAAGCTGTTTCATCCCGTCATTTTGTTAGAGACTGACAGGTAGTCCTATGGGTAATACTTCAAGACAACTCAAGCACGGCAAGGTAGTTAGTAGCTCCCCGGAAATACTCGAGATCCTCATAATACTGATCGACCGGGAGCAGGATTCCTCCAGGTCAGATCCTGGAAATCCTATATCCGAGAGGCGTAAGCAGATCCCAGAAATCCCGAAAGTAGGTTCGGGAATTGATGTTTCCAGTTCCGAATTCGAATGTAAGCGCCGCGATAGCGCCCCGCTCGAGCGTCTTCACAGCCCCTTTCAGGGCCGCGTATTCATGCCCCTCAATATCCATCTTCATGAAGTCGATTCTATCCATATTATTCTGGTCCACGAAATCGTCTATCGTGGTTATTCGTATCGTTTCCTTCGTATAGCTTCGATCCTCAAAGCAGGTATCCTTACGGGCATACAGGGAAGCCGATTTTGCCTTTACTCCCGAAATACTATAGATTTCCGCCTCGCCTTCCTCGGCACCGACTCCATACGGGACCAGAACCACATTCGGCCTCGACTTCTGCAGCAGGATCTCACGGCATTCCAAGGTTGGCTCGAACTGGTATATGGCACAGCCATCCCCCAGGGCAGCTAGCATCCCTTCCGTCCAGTCACCCACATTCGCACCCACATCGAACAACACAAGCGATTCATGACTGTCCCTGCGAATAGCGCTCAACGCCCCCTTTATTTCCGCCTCGAGATCCCATCCCGCCCCCGACCCTTTACCCTGAATGAAGGCCAGATACCAAGATATCATCGAGACAAGCCCGACCATGGGGGAGCGATTGAGGACGCGCGAAAGCGCTGGTGCAGCCTTCTTACCCCAGCGATTCAGTTTCTTATGTGAACCCGGTTGCATTTTATCCTCCACCTGCCTCAGTAATGGTTATTTCGGGGCTGGGCAGCCAGCCGGCCGATTTTATGCTTTCCGCGGAAGTCCAGCTTATTCGGTTGACACTAGGACATCTCCCTCTCTGAGCCTCACCCAAGCGCCATTCCTGCTTTCGACTTGGATCACACAGAGATTATTCTCCTTCGCCGACTGAATGATCATCTTGTCATACCGCGACTGACCTCCCACCCACTGCCCCTGCGGGCATTCTCCAGTCTTCGGCATCGACAGGGATGCAGATACCGCCCCGGCCGTCAGGGTAGTCCCGGCCGGCTGCCTGAATCGCATCCGCTCACCATTGCCCTCAGGCCAAGCGATGGCAGGCGAGCCCACCAGCGTAACCGCCAAGTCCGATGAATCGGCAATTCGCCTGCCATCAAGGGCCACCGCAACCACACTTCCCTGCTCGTTCATTCTTATGCTTACACCGCCCGCCAGATCCAGCACACCTCCCTGCCCCGAAAACACCGCACCGGCCACGCAATCGCCTTCGACTGCGGCCCAGCCCGCAGCAGCAGACATCTGACTCGAGAGGCGAATAACGCCGGGATCCGAGCCAGCATCCGATTTTAAATCAATAACCGGACTATGGGGGAATCGCACTCGCATCAGCTTATGAAATCCGTCACCGACTTTGACGGCAGGATCAGGCCCCATTTCCACAGCAAATGTCCTGTCGACCACCTCCCCGAAGGAATCACCCAGACCAACTTCGAGTACTTCGGCATGCGGTTTGAGGCAATGTCCCAGCCATGCGGCCGACAATATCGGGCTCAGCCTGAGGAACAGCGGGTTCGTCGAAACGGAAAATGCATTTAGCTCCACATCCGGGCCATTCCTGGATTCCGGATAGGGAAACCAGGTATGCGCCACCAAGCCGGCATAGTCCTGCAAGGCACTATAGGCGTACATGAGAAAGGGCCCCTCATAAGCGTAGGGACTCCAGGCCGCATGATTCCACTCCCCCATGATCAGCGGTTTATCAGGCAGCGCACTGCGCGCTGCCTTGGTGAGAGGAAAAGACCAGTCGGTTTTATCAATCCCCGCAAAACCCTCGTCCCGCATCAGGAACGATTTGCCTTCTATCTCCCTGTCCGCCCCCATCGGGTGATCGAAATAGCCATGCACCTCGACGTAATCTCCATGCCGCGATGCAGTATCCAGCGCCCCGTATCCATACCAGTTGTTGGTCGGCGTTATCAGACCCTGATACCCTATAGCCCGTAGCCGATCCTTCAGTTCCGTAACCAGACGGGCATCGGCGTGAGCCAGATAGGAATAGATCAACTTCCTCTGGTCCCGGCTAAGCAGCCACCTTGGCCTCCAGAGACTGAAATCGGCTGCCTCGGCAGTCGAGGCTTCAGTTCCCTTTCTATCCTGGATCGACCTCCGGCTATTCAACCAGTCCCTGAAATCCTCATCGAGCCATAGCCGGTCCTGCTTCGAAAGATATTTGTTATCGCGGAAGTAAACAGACCAGACCGAGTCCTCATTGACCGCAGCGAGATACACATTGGCGGGATCTTCCGCATAGGTTTTGTCCGTATAGGGGTTCTTATGCGCAAAAAAATCTGCAATCCAGTCCGTCTGTCTGCGTACCATGTAGGGACGGATCAAACGTTTACCATGATAGCGTCGCCAGGATTGCGGATGATCGTTGGTATGATCGCCATCGAACGCATCGAGGGGACACAAGGATGAGTTATTGATGGAGAAGGAATAATAGATACCGCTCTCAACGAGCTCCGCCACCAGATAATCAAGACGATCCATGACCGGGCCGCCGAAATGGCCATACTTCTTCCAGTATTCACATAAAGAAGGGAGGCTATTATCGATACCGACAAATCTGACCAGATTGAACCCGTATGACTTCAGCGTGTAAACAAAATCCTCTACGTCTTCTTTCGGCGGCGGGAAGGCTATCGGTCGCCAGCCGGAAAACGTAAGGCCTACCCCCCAGAATCTCGCTCGCGTACCGTCTTCGAAAAACAGCTGATCTCCGCGTGAGATCACCCTTCCCCGGGAACCCGCCGGCCGGCCGGCCGACCCTGGGGGTGTCAATGAAAGCGCTTCCAGTGCTGGCAGCATACGTGCAGACGCTGGTTGGTACTGCGCACTCTCAGCCGCCAGCAGGGCCGGCATTCCTCCCAGGCAGACACACAACAGTATCGTATGCAGTAGCGTACGCATACCGCCACCTAATCCTTTTCGCCATTCACCGGGCACCGCCGTCGAAGTCACCCCTAATTCATCCCCCTCATCTTTTTCCCAGGGATGAGGCGCACAGCAACTTGTACACTTCCCGCATTTCCGATCCATAACAGGAATGAGCAAATCTAACCAAATTGCTAATCACTGGCTCCTTCAATCTGTTCTGTCTCACCGCTCGCAGTTCGGAAGGCTTGTATACCTGGTTCCATACATCAACTGACAGTGGCACACCCATCCAGGCGCTTAATTCCCCAATCACTTCCCGCGGCTTTTCCTTTATCGTTCTCAAATCCAGAAACGCCACCGAGCCCGGATGCCTCTGAGAAAAATTCAAAGCTTGCAGATTATTCACTATCCAAGTGCGAGGCGCATACGTGGGGTGACGATATCTTATCCGCCGCCTCTGCTCCCGGTACATCGATGTCATAACCTCAGAGGGATCGCGATACATCACTAGAAATCTGATATCGGGTTCGACCTTCAGCCAGAAATCCATAAACATGGTCGCCCGCGGATCCTTCCACCCCCAGTGCACGTGCTCCTTATTCCGTTTTTCGATCAGTTCCTGCCCATACCTGAAATCATTTTCGCTGATATCGAATTCCAGCCATGGCGTATATCGATCCACGCCACTGCGTGACAGCATCCCTTTATGGAAGTCGAGGAAATCCATGTCCTCGAAATACCCCAACCTGTTCGAATGAGTGGGGCCGCGCATATCATTCCCCATCATGATTCCAGATTTGTGCAAGAAACTCGCGACCAGGGACGTACCGGATCTACCACTGCCTGCCATGCACAGAATGGCTCTTTCAGGCGTATCACCGCGAACGGGGATCGACTTTTCATGCATCATGATGCGCAAATCCTGATTCTTGGTGGAGTAATATACTGTTTATAAAGTATAAATTATAATTATAAACTGTTTGCGTGCGGTGCTGACCGCCAGCACGCTATTTTGCGGGTTACGGGCGCGTTTGGCCACCGCCTTTGGATGTAACGGCGGATGGGCGCCAACCCTTTGTGTCAGTCCCTTTTACCGGATTGTTTGCCCGGCGCGACAGTTTGGATGAGACTATCCTGAACACCGAATAATGAAAGGCGTCCCATGCTTCGCAAGCTACTGATTATATTTATATCAATCGTCACACTGCCAACTCTCGGCTACGCCGTATACGTTTGGCAGTACAACCGCGATACTCCCCCACCGGCACATGCAGAACTGGAAGCCGCGCTGAACGCCTCCATCCACTGGACCGAGACAAATTCCGAACACCTGCTCTCCACCAACAACCCGATGCTGTGGCGGATGCTGCAGCAGAGCGCCCGCCTCACCGGGGATGCGCGGCTGCAGGCACTTTTCGACCGCTACACGCAGCGCTACCTGGGGCGCGATCCCGATTACCTGTGGCGGCCGCTGTTCCGGGACGGGGTGTGGATCCCGGTCACCCCGGCCTCGCTCGAGGGGCTGCCCTACTACAACCGGCATTTCATCTTCTCGCTGACCTGCGATGCGGACCTGTGGGCGCTGCCGGATATCCAGGCCCAGAACCAGGCCGGTTTCTGCGACGGGCACCGCTTCCGCTCGGCCTGCGTGACCCACCAGCTGATGGGCCTGCGGCTGCAGCAGCGCAAGCAGTGCCCGCAGGATCCGGATCTGGCCGCGACCGTGAGCCGGCTGCAGGCACGGCTGGTCGGCCAGCTCACCTGGGATCCGCGCCCGGTGGACGTGTACCTGCAGCGGGTACTGATGCTGACCGAATCCGGGGCCGGCGGGCAGGTTAAACCGGCTTGGCTGCGGCGACTGCTGCGCGCTCAGCTGCCTGATGGGGCCTGGGCCAACACCCCGATGTTGCTGCCCCTGCCAGGGGCTCGCGATCTGGTGTGGACGCGCAACGGCATCGGGCCCGGCCGGGCCGTGGGCAATTTCCACACCACGGCGCAGGGGATCTATGTGCTGAGTCTGCTGCTGTATGGGCAGGGGGATGAGGGGCGGTTGTGAGGGGTGGAATCGACTGGGCGCGGCGGTTTCTGGATCCCCGCCTGCGCGGGGATGACGGGGTGGTGCCGGGATGACGGGGTGGTGCCGGGATGACGGGGTGGTGCCGGGATGACGGGGTGGTGCCGGGATGACGGGGTGGTGCCGGGATGACGGGGTGGGAGCCGGGATGACGGGGTGGGAGCCGGGATGACGGAAAGGGAATTAATCAGGCTTTCCCCGGACGGTTCCGGCCTGGCCCTTGATTTCCGCCTTCGTGGGGATGGCGTCCCTGAAACCGAAGCTATCACAAAATACAATATCTACACTAAAAGTAGTGATAGCTCTATGTAAGTTCATTATCGGCGGAAACCGCGCGATAAGCCCGGCCGGAAAATGCTACTCTCGCGGTGTCATGGAAGACACCGACAAGGATGCCGGTCATGGATCATGACCAGAACTTCAAGAACCTCATTCTCGATTACCCACGCCAGGCGCTGGAGCTGTTCGCGGCGGCTGAAGCCGAGGCGCTGGATGCGACTGTGCAGATCACCCCGGTACGCCAGGAACAGCTCAAGGAACGTCTCGGCGAGCGGTTCCGGGAGCTGGATGTCCCGCTTCAGGTGCAATGGCCCGACGGGCGCCGGGAGGCGATCCTGTTCGTGGTGGAAGAGGAAAGCGAGCCGGGGCGGTTCTCCCTCCATCGCCTGGCCCACTACTGCCTGGATCTGAGCGAGCTGCTGGACTGCGACCGGGTAGTGCCGGTGGTGGTGTTTCTCAGACGCGGCCGACGGCGTGAGCGGCTGGCGCTGGGCGGGGAGCGGCACACGTACCTGTCATTCCACTACCTCGCCTGCGTATTGCCTGAGCTGTCGTTCGAGCAGTACCGCGACAGCCCCAACATCGTGGCCCGGTTGAACCTGCCCAACATGCGCCATGCGTCCGGCCAGCGGGTGGAGGTCTACGCTCAGGCGGTGCGCGGCCTGACCGAACTGGAACCGCACCCGGAGAAACAGCTCAAGTATCTGGATTTTGTGGATATCTATGCCGGGCTTGACGAGGCGGAACGGGCGCGGTATCAAGAGGAATATCGCGAAGAGGCGGAAAAGATGAGTACATTTGCAGAGCGATTCAGGCAACAGGGCATGCAACAGGGCGAGGCCCAGGTGCTGTTGCGGCAGATGACCCGCAGATTCGGCCCCCTGCCGGAGCCGGTGCGGCAACGGATCGAGACCGCCGATGCCGAGCAGCTGCTCGAATGGTCGGAGCGGGTGCTGACCGCGGCCAGCGCGGAAGAGGTCCTGAACTGAAGAGATCGCAGGCGGGCGCTGCCCGCGCAAACTGCTCAGGGTGAATCCGTAGGTCGGGTTAGCGCAGCGTAACCCGACTTGCCGTGGGTGTGTCGGGTTACGCCTTGCAGGCTAACCCGACCTACATCACTTCAGCTCTCCCTTCTCAAAGGCTTCCCGGATCTCGCGTTCCTCGGTACTGAGTCGGCTCATTTGCTTTCACCCAAATAACTCTTGGTTGCCTTGAGACTGGGAATAATGGTCTTATTAATCGTCTCAGAATAGTCTAAACAACCTTGAGAGGCGGAGAAGATCTACTGGGAACGTCAAAACAACGTCCCCTCTCCCTCAAGGGAGAGGGGCTGTGGCGTTGCTCAACCGGCAGTCCGCAGCTGCCGGGATCGGGCCTTGCGGACCTTATTCCGGCCCGCGTGCCTGGGTGTGCGGATCTGGTATCAAGCCGCCACTTCCACGTAGGACGACAGGCTCGTCGGCTTCGGTACCGGCAGCCCATCTTCCTTCAGGCCCTCGATGTGAAACTCGATGGCCTCTTTCATGTTCGCCTCGGCATCCTCTGGGCTGCCGCCGGTGGACACGCAGCCGGGCAGATCGGGCGAATACGCTGAGTAACCCGTTTCAGTCTGCTCGATTATGATCAGATACTTCATGACTTTAACCCCGCCTGCTTCAATATGCTGTTCAGGGTACCCGGCGCCAGGTCGTCATTCAATTTCCCGGGCACCGTAACCAATCCGATTTTAACATCGTGCCTGTATTGCCGGTGACTGCCTTTCATCCTGACCTGATACCAACCGTCCGCCTCAATCACTCGAATCACCTCCCTGACTTTCATTCCGCAACTCCTTTGCGATTACCCCCTCTCCCCGACCCTCTCCCACAAGGGGAGAGGGGTTGTCGTAGGTCGGATTAGCCCAGTACGTAGGTTGGGCTGAACAAGGTGAAGCCCAACAAGACCGAGGCGATCACCTGTTGGGCTTCGCTTTGCTCAGCCCAACCTACATTACTGGTTTTGTTCTCCGTCATTCCCGCCTGCGCGGGGATGACGATTCATTCGCTGTCCAGATAGCCCTCCCGCAGCAGGTAGAGATAGATCTCCTGCGCCGCCTCCATCGGGTTGAGGCCGGTGGTGTCCACGCGCAGTTCCGGATTCTCCGGCACCTCGTAGGGGTCCGAGATGCCGGTGAACTCCGGGATCAGGCCCTGGCGCGCCTTGGCGTAGAGCCCCTTGCGGTCGCGATCCTCGCAGGTCTCCAGCGGGGTGGCGACATGGATCTCGATGAAGGCGCCGTGCTCCTCGATCATTTCGCGGGCCGAGCGGCGCATGGCGGTATAGGGGGCGATTGGCGCGCAGATGGCAACACCGCCGTTCTTGGTGATCTCGCTGGCGACGAAGCCGATGCGGTTGACGTTAATGTTGCGGTGCTCCCTGGAGAAGCCCAGCTCGCTGGACAGGTGCTGGCGCACGATGTCGCCGTCGAGCAGGGTCACCGGACGGCCGCCGGCCTCAACCAGCTTGGCGTAGATGATCTTGGCGAGCGTCGACTTGCCCGCGCCGGACAGGCCGGTGAAGAACAGGGTGAAGCCCTGGCGCGAGCGCGGCGGGCAGACCCGCTTGAGTTCGGTGATGACCTCGGGGTAGCTGAACCAGTCCGGGATGTCGGCATTGCGGGCGATGCGCTCGCGCAGTTCGGCCTCGCTGAAGGACAGCCCCTCCTCGCCGTCGCGCTCGATCTCGCTCACCGGCAGGTAGCGGCCGCGACGCGGCACATAGAGATGGGACTCCACCGGCACCATCTCGATGCCCAGCCCGTCCTGGTGCTGCGCGATCAACTCCTGGGCGGCGTACTGGCTGTAGAAGATGGCCTGGCCGTTGCCGCCGACGGGCGGCGAGGCGTGATCCGGGCCGACGATGAAGTGCGAACAGCCGAAGTTCTTGTGCACGATGCCATGCCACAGGGCCTCGCGCGGGCCGGCCATGCGCATGGCCAGCGGCAGCAGTGAGAGCATGGCCAGGTTGTGCGGGAAGTGGCGGCGGATGGCCTGGTAGCAGTGTACGCGGGCGTAGTAGTGCAGATCGCCCGGCTTGGTCATGCCCACGGTGGGGTGCAGCAGGATGTGGCCGCCGACCTGCTTGGCCGCCTCCAGGGTGATGTCGCGCTGCAGCCGGTGCATGACCTTGCTGGTCTGGAAGGCCACCACCCGGCGCCAGCCCATCTTGGCCAGCAGGTGGCGCAGTTCCTGCGGGGTATCCCACAGGCTCTCGAAATCGTAATGGATCGGGGTCTCGATGCCCTCGATGCGGCCGCTGATGTAGACCTGCTTCACCTGCTCGTTCAGGTAGCGCACGCCCGGGTGCTGGACGGACTGGGTGCCGTAGACCCGCTCGGCCTCGCGCGCCTTGTCCGGCGTCCAGATGTCTTCCACGGTGAGCACGGCGGGCATGAAGCCCTCGCCGTCGCGCAGGGCGATCTTGCTGCCTGTTTCCAGCTTTTCGGCGAATTTAGCCTCCACATCCAGCACGATCGGGACGGGCCAGAGGGTGCCGTCGGGCAGCTGCATGCGTTCCAGCACCGAATCATAGGCGGCCTGGTTCATGAAGCCGTCGAGCGGCGTGAAGCCGCCGTTCATCAGCAGTTCCAGATCGCACAGCTGGCGCTGGCTCAGGGTCAGGGAATGAAAATCCTTGGAGGCATCCTTCAGCGCTTCGGCCTGGGCCGCATCGACCAGCAGGTCGACCAGTTCGCCGCCGCCGTGGGGGACTGCGTAATTTTCCATGTTTTCCCTTTTATTCAAAAATGTGCAGTTTCTGTTCTGGCTTATCCAGGGGGTAGGGACGAGCGAGTTTATCATTATGTGGCCACCGCTCATGCGACGGCTGCACGGTCATCTTAGGGCCCCGTGTCGGCGGGGTAAAGCGGCCGCGCCCTGTCTGTAACGGCCGGGCGGGCGGGGATTTGATGGGCAAGGCTATGCCTGTCCAACCTTTTCCGTCATCCCCGCGCAGGCGGGGATCCAGAAACCGCTGCGGAAATGGATCCCGGCCTGCGCCGGGATGACGGAAACAAGCGTAGATCGGGTTAGCGCAGCGTAACCCGACACAGCGGCGGATGATGTCGGGTTACGCCTTGCAGGCTAACCCGACCTACGTCACTGATTATGGTCTTTGACGCCATATATATTATGGTCTAGCATGCCATTATGCGAGCAAGGAAGCTCTTTCACTACAAGGCCAGCCAGGGCCGGGTTCTGGTCGAAATGGTTATCTGGGCATTGCCTCGAGCGGATGCTGACCGGCCGCACGGCCTGAAATACCGGCTGTACTGCGGCTGCGGCGGCGATTGCCTGGTCCGTTACGACAATGAACGCGGCAAGGGTGATCATCGCCACTACCGGGACAGGGAGGAAGCTTATCGTTTCCAGTCACTTGAACAGTTGATTGCAGATTTCCGGCTTGATTGCACACATCTTGCCGGATGGAGGTGGGACGAATGAGCCGGATCGAGTTCGAGGTACTCAAACCCCAGGCGGCACTGGAGGCCTTTACCGATACATGGCGCCGCACTCAGGCCGGGGATGATATCCCTCCCCGCATCGTTTTCGGCAGCCTGCATGCCCTGTTCTCCGCCATTACCGAAAAACGCCTGGAATTGGTGCGTTTCGTGGCCGCGCATCCGGGACTGAATACGCATGCGCTGGCGGAACAACTGAGCCGCAATTACAAGAATGTCCACACCGACGTTGCCCGGCTCATGGAACTGGAACTGCTGGAAAAGGACAGCCGCGGGCGACTGTCGGCACCGTTCGATGAGATCGTCATTCATGCCGCCGTACGGGATGCGGCCTGAGCAGGGTAGGTCGGGTTAGCGCAGCGTAACCCGACAGGGCGGCGGGTAAGTCGGGTTATGCCTTTCAGGCTAACCCGACCTACGCAATACGTCACTTCAAGGAAAAATAGCAAATAGGTTGGGCTGAACAGGGTGAAGCCCAACAATGGCTCGCCCGGGCCGGGTGTTGGGCTTCGCGTTGCTCAGCCCAACCTACATTACTACACGATGCTCAGGGAGCTTTAGCCGCTGCGCGGTGCTCCAGCCACTGCCTGAATGACGTCTGGCTTTCGCCTGACGGCTTGCCGGCCAGCAGGCCTGCGACACTGATATCCTCGTCAAGCGACTCCCAATGTATGCCCTGACCGGCGCCGATGAGGCGCCAGTCGTTGCGCTCTTCAATCGAGGCATGCACAAGACGAGGGTACCACTCCAGCGGGACCGCAATCGAACGCCCGTCACTGAGCTCGACGCTCAAAGTGTCCTCGGTCACCTGGACGCCCACGGCGTTGGGCACCTCCATTTCAACTGCCGAAGTAGTCATCCCATGCCTCCAGAAGCACTGAATGGTGTTGCTCAATTATCTCGTGAATCCGCGCAATATCTCTGCGGGTGAAGCCACCGCTGCGCTGCAGGCGAACCGGGTCCAGCCAGAATTTGGCAATATTGGCGTCGCGTTCCACATGAATGTGGCGCGGTTCTCCCCGGTCCCCGGCATAGAAGAAGAACCGGTACGGACCTGCTCTCAATATCGTCGGCATACAGATATTCCCTTATCTGTGCCCGGCGTCCCGGCCGATGCCTGAACTTACTCAATCCGATAATCGGCCATCGCTATAATCTTGGCAAGTCTGAGGATTGCATCGGGTTATTCCCTGGAGGCTGACCCGACCTACGTCGCCAGGATGCGGAAACCGCCGCGGCATCTGGATCCCGGCCTGCGCCGGGATGACGGGTGTTTTGCAGTGGTAGGTCGGGTTAGTACAGTAGGTCGGGTTAGCGCAGCGTAACCCGACACAGCGGCGGATGATGTCGGGTTACGCCTTGCAGGCTGACCCGACCTACGTATCTGTATCAGGATTCCCGCCAGCCGGCCAGCAGAGCCATGCAGTCGCGGTTCAGGGCCTCGGCGCGCTCGGCGCTGTCGGCCTCGTTGTAGCAGCGCAGTTCGGGGGCGTTACCGGAGGGGCGCAGATGGATGACCTCCTGGTTGCCGAAGGTCAGGCGCAGACCGTCGGTGGGATCCAGCGCAATCATGCGACTTTGTGTGATTTTGCCGAAGATCGCCTCCAGTTTGGCCTGACTGCCGTCAAGTTCAGCGAGGATGCGGGCGGATTGTTCGGTCGGGAAGGCCTTGATGCGGTCGCTGAAGGTGTAGCGCGGCGGCAGGGCGGCGGCGAGCACGCTCACGCTGCCCTGCTCCCGGGCCGCGGCCAGCACGGCCAGGATCACAATGAAGGCGTCGCGGGTGGGCAGGGCGTTGAGTTCACGCCCGTCGCGCTGCACCGGCGTCTGCAGCAGAAAACCGCCGTTGGCCTCGTAGCCGGCCACGCTGGCCGCGCCCTCCCCTGCCAGGGCCTGCATGCCGGCGATGACGTAGGGCGAGCCGATGCGGGTGCGCTCCACCCGCGCGAAGCTGTCGCACTTCTCCACCACCGTATTGCTGCTCACCGGGGTGGCCAGGCGGTCGATGCCGAGATACTGGGCGCACAGCACGCCGACGATATCCCCGCGCAGCCAGCGGCCGGTTGCGTCGGCGACCAGCGGGCGATCGGCGTCGCCGTCGGTGGAGACGATGGCATCCAGCTTCAGTTCCCGCGCCCAGCCGCGGGCCAGTTCCACATCCTCGGGCCGGATGGCCTCGGTGTCGACCGGGATGAAGACCTCGGAGCGGTTCAGGCGGGCGATGTCCGCGCCCAGCCGCTCCAGCAGTGTTGCCAGCAGATCGCGGCCGACGCCGGAATGCTCGTAGACGCCCACCTTCAGGCCGGCCAGGGCTGCGGCCGGGAAGAAATCCAGGTAGCGCTGCAGGTAGCGCTGCGCCGGCGCTTCATCGACTGACGGCAGGGCCGCGGGGTAGTCGGCCGGGAACGGCTCGGGGACCGTCACGGTCTGCGCCCGGATGCCCAGTTCGTCGTCTTTCAGGATCTCGCCGCCGAGCTTGTTGAACTTGATGCCGTTGCGGTCATCCGGGATGTGGCTGCCGGTGACCATGATGGCGGGGATGCCCTGCTCGATGCCGTACAGGGCCACGGCCGGCGAGGGGATGAAACCGCAGTTGAGGGGTTTATAACCGGCATCGAGGCAGGCCCGGGCCACCGCGGCCATGATATCGGGCGTGCTGGGGCGCAGGTCGCCGGCGATGGCCACCCGGCTGCCGGGACGCAGGCCCTGACTGGATTCCAGATACTGCAGGAAGGCGCGGGTGTAGGCGTAGCAGACCGGCGGGGTCATGTCCGTCACCCGGCCGCGGGCACCGCTGGTGCCGAAGCCGACGCCGCTGCGCTGCATCAGATCGGCGATACGTTGCTGGACTTCAGGCATGCGCCCCCTCTCGGTATTTTATGGGAGGCGCCGAGAATAACAGATATTCAGGAGCCTACAGTAGGATGGGTGAAGCGAAGCGCAACCCATCGGGATCCGGCCGGGTGATGGGTTGCGGCGCACGCGCCTCCACCCATCCTACACGCGGAAGGTACAGTACACGGAATGGTCGGGAGGGAAGATGGTGGCCAGGGACAGAATCGAACTGCCGACACGGGGATTTTCAATCCCCTGCTCTACCGACTGAGCTACCTGGCCGCGAAGGGAGAAGCCGCGTATTTAACGTGAAAACGCGGGCGGGCGCAAGTCGGATCAGCTCGCCGGCGGCACATAGTCCGGCGGCGCCTCGGAGCCTTCGCCGAAGAAGAACTTCTCCATCTGCTCCTCCAGGAACTGGCGGGCCTTGGGCTCGACCGGGGACAGCCGGTATTCGTTGATCAGCATGGTCTGCTGGCCCAGCCACTTCTGCCAGGCCTCCTTGGAGACGTTCTCGTAGATGCGCTTGCCCAGCTCGCCGGGATAGGGCGGGCGGTCCAGGCCTTCGGCCTCGCGGCCCAGTTTCACGCAGTGCACCATACGGCTCATGTTTCACTCCTGTCGGGATTCGGATTGCAGGCGCTGCAGCAGCGCCCTGATCGGCGCTGCCAGGCCCCTGGCGTCGGGTGAGGCGCAGTTATACCAGACCCGCTGCGGGTCTTCCAACACAGAATCCGCCCGGTTTTTGCCCAGTTCGGCGACGATCGGGGTGATCTCCAGCTGGAAGTGACTGAAGGTGTGGCGCAGCACCGGCCAGGTCTCGCGCCGGCGCAGTCCGGCGCCCAGCTGCTGTCGGGCCCAGTCCTCGGGGGCCTCGTCCGGCTCCAGTTCAGGCAGGCTCCAGAGCCCGCCCCAGATACCGCTGGGCGGGCGCTGCTCCAGCAGTATCTCGCCGCGACGGTTGGCCAGCAGCAGCATGCGGGTGTGGCGCACCGGCAGGGTCTTTTTCGGGCGCGAGGTGGGGAATTCGGTCTCACGTCTCAGGCGATGGGCCTCGCAATCCGCGCTCAGTGGGCAGGCCGTGCAGTCGGGGCGGCCGCGCCGGCACAGGGTCGCCCCCAGATCCATGATGGCCTGGGTGTAGTCGGCCACCCGGGCGTGCGGGGTGTGGGCCTCGGCGTGTTCCCACAGCTGTTTCTCGACCGCCGGCCTGCCCGGCCAGCCCTCGACGGCGTGATAGCGGGCCAATACCCGCTTGGCGTTGCCGTCCAGGATGGCATACCGCTGATCCACCGCCTGGGCCAGGATGGCCCCGGCGGTGGAGCGGCCGATACCGGGCAGGGCCAGGACGGCGTCGAAGTCCTCGGGAAAGCCGCCGCCGTGCTCTGCCGCGATCACCTGCGCGGCCTTGTGCAGGTTGCGGGCGCGGGCGTAGTAGCCGAGGCCGGTCCACAGGTGCAGGACCTCGTCCAACTCGGCCGCGGCCAGGTCGGCAACCGTGGGGAAGCGCTGCATGAAGCGCTCGAAATAGGGAATGACGGTGGCGACCTGGGTCTGCTGCAGCATGATCTCGGAGACCCAGACCCGGTAGGGGCTGCGGTTCTGCTGCCAGGGCAGGTCCCTGCGGCCGTTGCGGTCGTACCAGGCGAGGAGGCGGTGGGCGAAGGTCATCAGGATCAGGCGTCAGATAGCAAACCGTAGGATGGGTGAAGGCGCCGTGCGCCGCAACCCATCACACCCGCGGATCGCGATGGGTTGCGCTGCGCTTCACCCATCCTACGACACTGCCAGGACAGGTCCCTGCGGCCGTTGCGGTCGTACCAGGTGAGGAGGCGGTGGGCGAAGGTCATGGGAAATGGGGGTCGGAAATATCACCCCGTCATTCCCGCGCAGGCGGGACAAAAGCGCGCAGCGCGTTGAACGCCCTTCAGGGTGGCCCGCAGGGCGAGCGCAGCGAGTAATCCAGTTACCGCAGCGGCTTCTGGATCCCGGCCTGCGCCGGGATGACGGCACAAATTGCAGCAAACCGTAGGATGGATGAAGGCGCCTTGCGCCGCAACCCATCACACCCGCGGATCGTGATGGGTTGCGCTGCGCTTCACCCATCCTACGACACTGGAATTGGAACTGTCATTGCGAGCAGCGCGAAGCAATCTCGCAACGCTGGAGCAGTCGTCGGGAGATTGCCACGGCGCCATGCGCCTCGCAATGACGAGTCAATCCGATACGGAGTGCGATGCAGATTTGCCCCTGCTCGGGAATGACGATGGATATGTTGGAACGGGAGGTATCTTCCTACCGCCCGAAGATGCCCTTGAGCTGGTCCTTGACCTTGTCGTCCAGCTTGTCCTCGAGCTTCTTCTGCACCTCTTCCTCGACCTTCTCCTTGACCTTCTCCTTGGCCGCGCCTTCCAGCACCTTGGCCAGGTCCACGCTGTAGTTGGGCTTGGCGAAGGGGCCCTCGATGCGCAGCGGAATGGCCACACCCTTGAGGTCGGCCAGCCCCTCTCCGCCCTGGCCTTCCAGCGAGCCGACCAGCTTGACGGTGAGGCTGTAGTCGACCTGCTCCTGCGGCAGGTCGGCCATGCCCTGGCCGTTGATGCGCAGCAGCGGCGACATGGCGGCCAGATCATCGTTGCGGACCACGCCGTTGGTGATCTTCGCCGTGCCGGTGAGCGAGGTGAAGTCGGTCTGGTTGGGGCCGCTGTCGGCCGGTGCCGGCTTGCCTTCCAGACGGGCCTTGGCGTTGCGGATCAGGGCGGCGACATTGATGCCCTTGACCGCGCCCTCGGTGAAGCTGAAGCCGGCGTTGCCGTTGAGGGTGCGCTTGAGCGCCTCGGGGGTGTTGCCGCTGGCGGTGAGCTTGGCGTTGACGTCGGCGGTGCCGAGCAGCTTGTCGTCGCCCATCAGATCCTTGAGCAGCGGGCCGGCCTGCACCCCCTGGACCTTCTCGTCCAGGGCGATGCGCGCCGTGTCGCCGCGCGCATCCAGGGTGATGTCGCCGCTGTAGCCGCCCTGGTACATGCTGGCGCGGGCCGGGTTGACCCGCACCAGGCCGTCCTTGGCCTTGACCGTGACCAGCACGTCGGCGCTGCGCAGCTGGTAGGCCTTGAGCTGGTTGATGCGCAGGGTGCCGTCGAGGTTGAGCGCGCGCAGGGTATCCAGCGGCAGGGCCCCGGCGCCGCCGGCGGCGGCCTGGGCCGGCGTGGGCGCGGCCTGCACCTCGCCCTCGGCCGGCGGCGGCAGGTAGCGATCCAGGTCGATCTGATCCAGGGTCAGATCGAAGCGGATGGCCTGGGCAGCGAAACTGGCGATGCCGGCGCTGCCGGTGAGGGTGCTGTCGTCCAGACGCAGGCTCAGCTTGTCGGCGTTGAAGCTCTTCGACGTGGCGCTGAAGCCGATGTCGGCATCGGCCTTGCCCAGCACGGTGGCGTCGCTGACCTCCGGCGCCGGCTGCCCCAGACGTTCGATCAGTTCACGCGGCACAAACTCCTGCAGCTTCAGGTTGCCGGCAAAGCGCGCCTGGTCGGACTGGATGTCCTGGCCGCTGGCCTGGCCGGTGATCTTCAGGCCCATGGCCTCCAGCACCAGGTCGGCGACCTGCAGGGTGCCCGCGCCCAGGTCCACCGTCACCGCGCTGGCCAGTTCAGCCTCGACCTTGCCGCCTGGCAGGGTCTCGCCCTCGGCCTCGGTCTCCAGCTTGAAATCGCGGATGTCGAAGCGCTGCAGCTCCGGACCCAGGGTCAGCACGCCGGCCAGCTCCAGTTCACCTTCCATGGCCGGCTGGTCCAGTTCGACCTCGAAATCCAGCTTGAAGTCGATCGGCGTCTCGGGGGCGATCTCGCTCAGGCTCAGGTCCAGATCCCTGAGCTGATAGCGCGCGCCGGCCTGCTGATCGTCCCAGACCAGGTTGGCATCCGAGATCTCCACCCCGCCGATGGCCAGCCCGGCCAGGGCCGCGCCCCGGCCCTCGTCGGCCTCGGGCGCGGGCTCGGCGGCCGGCTTGATCATGTCGGACCAGTTGGGGTTGCCCTGCTTGTCCACACCCAGGTACAGATCCAGCCCCTTCAGGCGCAGGGTGGACATCTGCAGCTCCTTGCGCAGCAGCGGCAGCAGCCTCACCTGCACGCCCACCTCCTCGACCGCGGCGAAGGGCGCCTCGGCGAAGCCCTTCGCGTTGCTCAGGCGGGTCTTACCGATCTCCAGGCCCAGCCAGGGGAACACGGACAACTCCATGTCGCCCTCGATGGTCAGGGTGCGTCCGGTCTGCTCCTCCACCGCGCGGGTGATCTGATCCTTGTAGTCGTTGGGGTCGACGAAGATCAGCAGGGCCGCGGCGCCGATGACCAGCACCAGCACCAGGACACCGACCAGGATTCCGACAATACGCAGGGCTTTCATTTGCAGTCCTTTCCGAGAATTGGGTTTAGCTGTACCCGAGACAATAAGACACTTGGACTGGTTCTACCAGTGCCGTGCCCGAATCGACCATGGTCAATGGATCGTAGGATGGGTGAAGCGAAGCGCAACCCATCGCGGCCGGCCGAATTATGGGTTACGGCGCAAGCGCCTCCACCCATCCTACCGAATTCGCAATGGCACACCATAACCCCATGATTTTGGAACAGTCGGCAATTTGTCAGTCGCTGACACCTTGAAAAGCCCCTGCCACGGCGCTATGAAGTCCTTATGCCCTCCATCACGGCTTTCTCCTTCGGAACCCTTTCACCCGGGACACCGCCCCACCGACGCGGCGTGTCCGTCATGCCCGACCGCAGACTCAAACCTTCACAGGAGTTGCGTATGAACCAGAACTATATCGTTGTCGCAGACGGCCTGCGTGCCCGCTTCTTCACCCTGCAGGACACGCCCTTTCCGGAAATGGAATCCGGCCCCAACCTCACCGAGGTCAGCGACCTGGTCAACTCCGACCGGGAACAGGACATGTGGAGCGAAAGGAAATCCGGCCGCAACCGCAGCAGCGTGAGCGGTGCCGCCCACGGCTATGACGATCACCGCAGCCAGCACGAGGAGGAGTTCGTGCGCCGCTTCGCCCGCTCCATCGCCGAAGAGGCCAGGCGCCTGACCAACGGCCATGGCGCGAACGAACTGGTACTGGTCGCCCAGAAGAAGACCCTGGGCCACCTGCGCAACGAACTCAACGGCCGCATCCGCAGCGACGTGCAGATCCGCGAACTGGCCAAGGACCTGAGCAAGCTGAGTCCGCTGGAGATTCACGCCCATCTGGCGAAGGAGAAACTGGTGCCGGAGCGGCGCAGTCCAGGGGAACGTTGAAGCGTGAATATCGTAGGATGGGTGAAGCGCAGCGTAACCCATCGAGGCAGGCATGAATGATGGGTTACGGCGCAGGCGCCTCCACCCATCCTACCCGAGCAGCGTAGGATGGGTGGAGCACAGCGCAACCCATCATGCCCAACCCCTTATTCCAGCCTGACCCGATACACCTCCGCCAGTGAGATCCTGCCCTCGCGCGCCAGCTTGAGCGCGTTCTCGGTCAGCGCCACCATGCCCTCGGCGCGGGCGCGCTCGCGTACCTCGTCGGCGGAGACGTCGGGGCGCAGGATCTCGCGCAACTCCGGCGTCATCGCCAGCAGTTCGTAGACCGCCATGCGGCCGTGGAAGCCGGTGTGGTTGCAGGCCTCGCAGCCGGCGCCGTGGTGGAAGACCTCGTCCTCGCCCACTCCCAGGAACCTGCGCATGGTGGCATCGACCGGTTCCGGCTCGATGCAGTGCGGGCAGTTGATACGCACCAGCCGCTGCGCCAGCACGCCCAGCAGCGATGATTTCACCAGAAAGGACTCCACGCCCATCTCGATCAGGCGCATGACTGTGGTGGGCGCATCGTTGGTGTGCAGGGTGGACAGCACCAGGTGGCCGGTGAGCGCGCTTTCCACCGCGATCTTCGCGGTCTCCTGGTCGCGGATCTCGCCGACCATGATGACGTCCGGGTCGTGGCGCAGGATATTGCGCAGGGCGCGGGCGAAGGTGAAGCCGGGCGCGGTGTTGACCTGAATCTGCTCGATGCCGTCGATGTGATACTCGACCGGGTCCTCGACGGTGATGATGTTCACGTTCTGTTTGCGCACTTCCTGCAGTGCGGCATACAGGGTGGTGGACTTGCCCGAACCGGTGGGGCCGGTGACCAGCAGCATGCCGTAGCTCTTGTGCAGCAGATCCACGAAGCGTTCGGCGTCCCGGCTGTTGAAGCCGAGCTCGCTGATCGAACGCAGCCCGGTCTGGACGTTGAGCAGGCGGATGACCACGCTCTCGCCGTTGACGGTGGGGATGATGGAGATGCGCATATCCACGATTGCATCGCCCTCGATCATGCGTGCGCGGCCGTCCTGCGGCAGGCGGCGCTCGGCGATGTTCATGCGGCCGATGATCTTGATCCGCGCCACCACCGCCGCCAGCAGCGCCTTGTTGAACCGACGGATGGGCACCAGGCTGCCGTCCTGGCGGAACAGCAGGGCGACCTCATCCTCGCCGGGACGGATATGGATGTCCGAGGCGTTGCGGTGGATGGCGTCGGTGAGGATGTGATTGACCATGCGCACCACGGGCTTTTCCTTGCCCATGCGCTCGATCTCGTGCAGCGACATCTCGCGACCGCCGTCCTGGCTGCCCTGCACTTCCAGGTCGTGCAGGGCGGCATTGTCCTCGCGCGCCCCGTACCAGGTGTCGACGGCATGCTGGATGGCGCCGCGTTCGGCCACGCAGCCTTCCACGCTCATGCCGGAGACAAAATGCAACAGCTTGATCAGTTCGATGTCGGCGGGGTTCTCCATCGCCACCACCAGGTGGTCGCGGAACACCATCAACGGGAAGACGCAGTGCTCGCGCACCACCGTCTCGGACAGCAGCCGCAGCACGGACTCGTCGATGCGGAACTGCTTGAGATCCACAAAGGGCACGCCCAGGCGCACGGCCAGTTCGGCCGGACTCTCGTCGGCGCGCGGTGCATCATTGGGACGGCGGCGCTGGCGGGCGCCGGTGAGAAAGTAGCTGTGCGCCGACAGCAGCCTTGAGAGCTGGTCCGGGTCGCGCACCGGGCGGTCGAGACGCACCGGCGCGGTCGGGCTGTCGGCGCCCCCTGCCGCCGGCTGGCCGTGCCCTTCCATGCCGCCGATCCGATAGCGCTCGATCGCCGCCAGCGGCAGCCACAGCCGATGCAGGCCGCCGTCCTCGCCGCACTCCAGCAGGTGCAGGCCATGGGCGTCCAGGCGCACCTCCCGGCACAGGCCGTGGCGCAGGCCGCCGTCGCGGAACTCGACATGGTAGGTCCTGGCTTCGCCCTTGCCGGCGGCCGCGCCCGGGGCAGCGTGGAAATCCTGCGCAAAGCTCAGCACCCGGACCTGCTCGAAGGACACCTCGCTGCGCTCGCCGGACCGGTGGTCGTGGATCACCAGGCGCAGGCCGTTCTCGTCGAACTCGCACAGTTCGCCGCTCAGGGGATCGGCATCGAAACGCTCCAGCATGACCTCGGCGCCCGCGTGCCCGGCGGCACCGGCAGCGGTCAGCTGGGCGGGGGAGAGGCTGAGAAGTTTGCTCATGAATCGGGCCTGTACGCTGTGCAGATAGTAATAGCGACCTGCCCGGCTCGAAGCTTAAGGAAACCCTGATTGCCCCCTTCTCGTCATTCCCGCGAATGCGGGAATCCATATACCTCGGAGACATGGATGCCCGCCGTCGCGGGCATGACGAATGAATTCAGGGATTGTTTGAATCAAGAGGAAGGGAAATTGGAGCGGGTGATGGGAATCGAACCCACGTCATCAGCTTGGGAAGCTGAGGTTCTACCATTGAACCACACCCGCGCGGCAGGATGATTCTACCCCCATCGGGACGGGAATTTAAATGTTTTCAGCCGACATGAAAAAAGCGCCGCCCCGAGGGGCGGCGCCTGTGTTGCAGCCGCGGTGCGGCGGGATCAGGCCCGGCGGCGGCGCAGGGCGAGATAGCCCATGCCCAGCAGTGCCATGCCCGGCAGCAGCGGATCGAAGCCGGAACGGCCGTCGCCCATGACGCAGCCGCCATTGCCGCCGTTGTCATCGCCGGCGTCGGCGTCCTCGACCGGCAGCCAGGCGGGGGGCTCGGTGCTGGCAGGTTCCAGCGGGGTGATGCGCAGGGTGAAGCTGGCCTCCTCAGTACCCAGATCGTAGCCCGGCCAGGTGGTGATATCGCCGATCTCGATGTAGTAGTTGAGGTTCAGGTTCGCCAGGTCCTCGATCGGTCCCTGCTGATAGCCGGGACGCCGTTCCAGGGTGGCCGAACCATCGAGGGTGGTGGTCATGGCATCGTTGGTCGCAGTACCGCCCGCAGCCAGTTCGTACAATTCGGTCTCGGCGTTCCAGGTGGCATACAGGGTGCCTGCCGCAGTGGTGGCACTGTCGCCATCGTCGTCATAGATCGTCGGCGGCGTAGCCTCCCAGCCGTCAATGTCGGTCTGGGTCACGACTTCGGTGGTACGGTCGCCGGTGCCGGCATCGATGTCGTAGCTCAGCCACTGGGTGCCGTCATACCAGGCGGCGACTTCGGCGTCGGTGGCCGGGTTGCCGTCGCTGTCATAGAACCAGCCGGTCGGCACCCAGTCCAGGGGCAGCCACTCGCCGAACAGATCCGAGTAGTTGCTGGACAGGATGGTGGACTCGAAGCTGTCCTCGTCCACGGCCAGGCGAGCAGTGTCCACCGCGAAGTTGGCGCGGGTACTGCTGAAGAAGCCCCAGTCGTGGCGCGCGTCGGCCGGGCCGTAGAACAGGCCGCCGGGGAATTCGGCCATCTGGTTGTCGCCCAGGTCGTCCGCGGGATCGGCGCCTTCCTCGCGCAGCGCGATCTTCACGCCGTCGCCGGCCGTGGACTTGACGAAGTCGTCGCCGAGGCCATGACCCAGTTCCACCCGGAACCCGCCCAGGCGGCCGCCGGTGTGGTTGTTGAGCTTGCCGATCATGCGGTAGACGTTGACCGCCGCATCCTGATCATTGGCGACCGGGTTGCCGTCCTTGTCCACGATGGGGTCGACCGCATCCACGTTCCTGACCGTAAACACCATGTCTATGGATCCCACGCCGGTAGCGCTCATCTTGTAGCGCTTGTGGGTCTGGAAGCCATCATTGCACTTCCTGTCCGGATCACCGGCCAGGGAGGCCAGGCGGGGCGCCATCACGCAGTCGGCGATGATCTGGCTGGCGCCGTAGATGGGCACGTTGTTGTAGACGATGATGCCGGGATCCACGGCCTTGAGCTCATCCCAGCCGATCTCGCCGTAGGTGATCGCACCCGCGACCCCGCCGGAGACGTCGCGGTCATAGATCACGCGCATGGGCCCACTGGCATCGAAGGGCCCGAAGTTGGTCAGGTCGATCTCCTGGATCTCGCCGGCCAGGGCGACGGGCGCCAGGGCCAGGCCGATGACTGTTGCAAGCACTTTCGGTCGTTTCTGCATTTCTTTTCCTCATGGCCGCAGCCAGCCCTGCAGGGCAGGCACTGCGCTGCATCAGTAATTTTCAACACGGGGAAGCGGGTCCGGGTCTGGACCGCATCCGGTATGGAATCCCCTGGAACCAACGCCATTGTGGGCACGCCACAATGTCGTTTAGACTGATCCTAATGAGGCACCGGGACAGTCAGAATGACATTTCGCAGAAACGGGTTCGACGACCGCAGAATTCACAATCCGATAACAATTGCAAGCAGTCTTGAGCGGCATCGGATCCTGACCGGGTCCTGAGCAGGCAACATGACGGGACAGACCAAACCGGCGAGCTACTGTACCGATCGCAAATGGAAGGGGCGCGCCGACTGCAGCCACTGCGGCATCCGCCGCCTGATGCTGTTCTCCGAACTGCCGGAGGTGAGCTTCGCCCATCTGCTGAAGCCGATCGACAACTTCGTGCTCGTCCCCGGCGGCATTCTGTACGAGGAAGGCAAAGGGGGAGAGGTGGTGTACTCCATCCGCCGCGGCCTGGTGAAGCTGATGCACTCGAAGCCCAGCGGCGAGCAACGCATCGTCCGCCTGCTCGGACAGGGCGCCGTGGTGGGACTGGAACTGCTGGATGCCGGCGTGCCCTATCAGCACACCGCCATGGCGGTCCAGCCTGTCGATGTCTGCGCCATTCCGGTGAGCACCCTGCGCGACCTGGAAGCACACCACCCCGAACTGTGCGACCGGATACGCCAGCAGTTGCAGTACCACGTCGACCGCGCCGATCACTGGATCAAGACGCTCAACACCGGGGTTGCGCGCGACCGCATCGCCCAGCTGCTGCTGTTGCTGACCGAACTGGCGCCGGACCGCAACGGCGACATCCAACTCCTGCCGCGCGACGACATGGCCGCCGTGGTCGGCATGACGCCGGAAACGGCCAGCCGCATCATTGCCGATTTCAGGCGGCGCGGTCTCCTGGCAAAGATCGCCCCCGGCACCTACCGTATCGAAAAACAACGGCTGCAGAGGCTGTGCGAGGCGAATGCCGGCACTGAATGAAGCCCATCCGTTCGTCCGCTCTCATTGTCGGCCTGTCACTGACACCACTCTCGCTCGCTTTGTTGACAGAAATCAACTCCCCGCTTCACTCTGGCAGCTAGTCTGGATAACGACTCCCTGTTGACTCCCGACCGGACGGAGTTCAATGAACCGATTGCCCGCCTCTGTACCCGCCCTGTCCATTGCCCTGGCGCTCGGCCTTCCCGCCGGCCTGCTGTATGACAGCAATATCTTCGCCACCCGCAGCGACGAGGTGGACGATATTCTCACCCTGTTCACGCCCGCGGTAACGCTGGTCTCCGACTGGGAGCGGCACCGGCTGCAGGCCCGCACCGGCGCCACCCTGGCCCGCTACCGGGACAACGGGGACTAGGACTACGAGGACTACTGGGCCGAACTGGAGGGACGCTACGACATCAGCGAGGCCGGCAATGTCTTCGGCGGCGTCGGTTATACCGCCGAACACGAGGACCGCGGCTCGCCCGACGAGACCCTGGTGGGCGATGAGCCGACCACCTTCGATTCCCGCCACGCCCATGCCGGGGTGGCGCACCGGTTCGGGGATTACAACCTGCGCCTGGGCGGCACCTTCGAGGCGCTGGACTACGACAGCGTCGGGCCGCTGAACAACGACGACCGCGACCGCGATCTCATCGGTCTCGGCGCGCGCCTGGGCTACGAGTTCCATCCGGACTACGAGGCCTACGTCCAGCTGGTCCGCGACATCCGCAGCTATAACGATCCAGTGGACGACTTCGGTTACCAGTGCGACTCCGACGGCGAGCGCATCGCGGTCGGCTTCAAGGGCAGGTTCACCAACCGGCTGCAGGGCGGGGCCTATGTCGGCTGGATCCGCCAGGCCTGGGACGACAGCCGCTTCAACGACCTGTCCACGCCGGATTTCAGCGGCGCCCTCAGTTTCCGCGCCACCCCGCGCACCACGGTCAGCGCGGCCGTCGATCGCAGCCTGGAGGAGACCACCCTGCCCGGCGCCTCCGGCTATCTCTATACCGAGGCCAGCGTGAACGCCGTCCACCGGCTCGACAGCCGCACCCGCTTCAGCGCCGGCCATGGCCGCGGCGACCGGGGCCGGGGCGGCGCTAAGGGCGGGCGCGGCGTGCACGACTTCGCCCGCGGCGGCGGCCGCAGCGTGGAAGTGAAGGTGTTCCGCGGCCAGCGCCCGGTCTGGGCGCAGGAAGGCATCCCGGAGGTGGAACTCGGCCGGCTCAATGTCAGCCGGGCGCCGGCCCATGTGCTGGCCCGGCACGAGGACGAGGCGCTGGCCCGCTACAGCACTGAGATGGCCGCGCTCTACAATCTGCCGGCGGACGCGGCGGCGCAGCTGCTGCAGACCGCCTACGGCGAGACGCCGCGGCTGGACTCGCCGCTGCAGAACCTGGCCATGTACGAACAGGTGATGGTGTTCGGCCGCACCGAACTTGAAGGCATCCAGGCCGCCAGCGCCATCGACCTTGCCGCGATCTTCCTCGGCACCGCCGCCGACAAGAACCTGCCGATCACGGAGGACACGATCATCGCGCTGAACCGCATCCTGGGCCTGAAGGAGATGCCGGCCTACGAGCGCGCTGCACTGGCGAGCCGGGCCAACACGGTGCGCGAGGCGATCCTGATCGGGCACGGGCCGGAGACGGACCACTAGAAAATGGGTGCTGGGGAGGGCTACCGGGACAAGCACAGGCCGGAATAAGGACCGAAGGTCCGTTTCCGGCATATCGCAGAGTTGCCGGGAACGCTACGCTTATCCCGGCCTACAGGCTTACTTCAGTTCCGTCATTCCCGCGAAGGCGGGACAAAAGCGCGGAGCGCGTTGAATGCCGGCACGGCGGCCCTTTATGCCCTTCAGGGTAGTAGGGCAAGCGCAGCGAGTAATCCAGAAACCGCCGCGGCAACTGGATCCCCGCCTTCGCGGGGATGACGGATAAACTGGAATCCGGCATATGTGGGATTAAAACGTAGGTTGGGCTGAGCAACGCGAAGCCCAACCTACGTCTCGTATAGTGCCTCGATCCGCTCCGCATACTGCTCCAGCACCTTCGCCCGCTTGATCTTCATGGTCGGGGTCAGCAGGCCCTCGTCCAGGGTCCAGGGATCCAGCGTCAGCGCCACCCGGCGGATCTTGGCGTAGCCGGGAAAATCGTGCAGCTGGGCGCGGATGCGCTGCAGCACCCGGATCTCGAGCTTCTCGTTGTGCAGGTGAGCCTTGTCGTAGGGGTCCAGCCCCAGTTCGCGCACGAAGCCGAACCAGTGCTGCGGATCGGGCACGATGATCGCGGTGAGATAGGGCCGGCCCTCGCCCACCACCAGCGCCTGATCGAACAGGGAATCGAGCATGATGGCCGCCTCCATGTCCGCCGGGGGCACCTTCTCGCCGTTGGACATGACCAGGATGTCCTTGAGCCGGCCGGTGATGTAGATGTGGCCGCCCTCGATGCGGGCCTGGTCGCCGGTATGCAGCCAGCCCTCGGGATCGATCATCTCGCGGGTGGCGGTGTGGTTGTTCCAGTAGCCGAGCATCACCCCGGGACCGCGCGCGAGCAGTTCGTCGGCCGCGCCGATCCTCACCTCGGTGTCGCGGATGGGGATGCCGACGCTGGCCGGGTCGTTGTCCTCGAAGGTGTTGACGCTGATCACCGGGCTGGACTCGGTCAGTCCGTAGCCCTGCAGCAGCGGCAGGCCGAGCCCGATGAATAGCCGGGACACCGGCTCGGGGATGGCCGCCCCGCCGCTGACCGCCGCGCGCAGCCGACCGCCCAGCTTCGCCAGCACCTTGTCCGCCACCAGCCGCCGCAGCAGCGGCCACAGCAGCAGCGCCGGCGACCAGCGCGCCCGGCCCTGGCTGCGCTCGAAGCGCCGCCAGCCGGTGCGCACGGTGAGCCGGAACAGGCCGCGCTTGAGCGCGCCGCCGCTGGCCAGCTGGTCCTGGATGCGGCCATAGACCCGTTCGAAGATGCGCGGCACCGCGATCAGGATGGTCGGGCGCACGCTGGCCAGGTCCTCGGCCAGCTGCGCCACGGAGCGGGCGTAGCTGACCGTGGCGCCGGCCATCATGGGCAGATAGTAGCCGCCGGTGCGCTCCAGGGTGTGCGACAGCGGCAGGAAGGAGACGAATTCGTCCTCCTGGTAGACGTCGATCATGGTCAGCACGGCGTGCGCCACCGACAGCATGTTGTAGTGGCTGAGCATCACGCCCTTGGGCCGGCCGGTGGTGCCGGAGGTGTAGACGATGGAGGCCAGCGCCTGACCGTCGTGGCCGGCCGGCGGCAGGGGTTCGGCGGCCTGCGGCAGCCAGTCGTGCACTGCGACCAGGCGCCCCGCTTCCGTGGCCTCGACCTCGCCCTCCAGGATCACCACCCGCGTGAGCTGTTCGGCCTTGCTCAGGGCCTCGTCCAGGCGCCGCCAGTGCCCGGCCGACTGCACCAGCAGCAACCGGCACCAGGCGTCGTTGAGAATGTAGGCGGCGTTGTCGGGGCGGTCGTCCACATACAGCGGCACCACCACCAGGCCCAGGCTCAGCGCGGCGATGTCGAAGGCGGCCCAGTCCGGCCCGTTGCGCAGCAGGATGGCCACCCGGTCGCCGGGGCTGAGGCCCTCGGCGGCGAGCGCCTGCTGCCAGCGGGCCACCCGCGTGTCCATGTCGCGCCAGCTCAGGCTGTGCCAGGCCTGCGCGCCGCGGGAGAAATAGCGGTAGGCCGGCGCCTCGGGCGTGCGGCGCACCCGCTCCCGGAACAGGCCGTCCAGGGTGGAGGCCGCCTCGGTGGAAATGAGGTCTTCACTGCTCATGGGGTCTCCGCTGTCCGGCCCTGCCGCGCAATGGCCGGATTTGATGTAGAATCCACGCAGAACCGAATGGCACTTTGTGGCAAGCCGGATTTCAGTCTACCCGTCATTCCCCGTACCGGCCTGCGCCGGCACAGGCTCCAGCGGGATCCATCGTTGGTCTGCTCCGCCAGACACTGGATTCCCGCCTTCGCGGGAATGACGGCGCCGAAGTTTGCCATTCGCTGCCTAACCCTGGTGAACCGGGCGGTTGCGCCGGACCCGGTCTGGAATCACACTCTTATGCAGATCACACTCAACGGCGAAGCGCGTGAGATTGCCGAAGATCTCACGGCGGCGCAACTCATCGAGGAGCTGGGGCTGAGCGGCCAGCGCCTGGCGGTGGAGGTCAACCGCGAGATCCTGCCGCGCAGCGAGTTCGCCGACCACCGCTTCCAACCGGACGACCGGGTCGAGATCGTGCGCGCCATCGGCGGCGGGTGAGGTATTCGATCAGAATTCTCAACGCAGTGACGCAAAGGCGCAGAGGTCACAAGGGCCTTCTCAAAATTCCTCGTCATTGCGAGGCACGCAGTGCCGCGGCACAAGCGAGCTTGCGAGCGCAGAACGTCCGCAGGGCGGCCCCGAAGGGGTGAGCGCAGCGAATAATCTCCATCCGGCTGCTTCTGCGTAACGAGATTGCCACGCTACGTTTATGCCCTATGGGTACTCGCAATGACGGCTAATCAGGAGACACCGATGTCCACCCCCATGCAGGAAATCCAGCCCACCGACGATCCGCTGATCGTCGCCGGACGCAGCTATCAATCCCGCCTGCTGGTCGGCACCGGCAAGTACCGGGATCTGGAGCAGACCCGTCAGGCGGTCGAGGCCAGCGGCGCGGAGATCATCACCGTGGCCATCCGCCGCACCAATATCGGCCAGGACCCGAACGAGCCCAACCTGCTCGAGGTGCTGCCGCCGGACCGCTACACCTATCTGCCCAACACCGCCGGCTGCTACACGGCCGAGGACGCGGTGCGCACCTGCCGCCTGGCGCGCGAGCTGCTGGACGGCCACAACCTGGTCAAGCTAGAGGTACTGGGCGACGAGAAGACCCTGTTCCCGGACATCATCCAGACCCTGGAGGCGGCCGAGGTCCTGATCAAGGACGGCTTCGAGGTCATGGTCTACACCAACGACGACCCCATCATCGCCAGGCGCTTCGAGGAGATGGGCTGTGTCGCGGTGATGCCGCTGGCCGCGCCCATCGGCTCGGGCCTGGGCATCCGCAACCCCTACAACATCCTCACCATTGTCGAGAACGCCAGCGTGCCGATCCTGGTCGACGCCGGCGTGGGCACCGCCTCGGATGCCGCCATCGCGCTGGAACTGGGCTGTGACGGCGTGCTGATGAACACCGCCATCGCCGGGGCCGGCGACCCGGTGCTGATGGCCTCGGCCATGAAGAAGGCCATCGAGGCCGGGCGCGAGGCCTTCCGCGCCGGGCGCATCCCGCGCAAGCGCTTCGCCAGCGCCTCCTCGCCCATCGACGGCACCTTCTTCTGAGCCGTCACGGCGCATGCATGTCCTGCATATCCAGTCCCGCGAGCGGATCGAGGCCCCGGAGGCCCTGAGCCACCTGCCCGCCGAGGGGCTGGTATGGCTGGACTTCATCCGCGAGCAGGAGCCGGACTGGCCGGCCGAGGTGCGCCGTCTGACCGGGGTGGAGATCCACGAGGGCCATGTGCGCGACAGCCTGAACCCGGGCCACCCCTCCTACAGCGACAGCACCAGCGACTACGAAATGGTCATCTTCCGCAGCCTGGCGCCGGAGCAGAACGAGGACTTCAACAGCCGCCCCACGGCCTTGTTCCTGTTCGACCGGGTGCTGGTCAGCGTGCGCGCCGCAGACAGCCGTTCCATTCAGACGGTGCGCGAGCGGCTGCTGCAGCGTCAGGGGCGCATCCCGGCGCGTCCGGTGGGCCTGATGCATCTCATTCTGACCAACATGGTCGACCGCTTTCTGCAGATGCGCGAACCGCTGACCGAGCAGCTGGAAACCTGGCGGCGGGACCTGCTCGATCCCGGCCATCCTTTCGACGACTGGCTGGCGCTGATGAACCACCGCAGCCGCCTGCGCCAGCTGGAACTGCTGTGCGAGGGCCAGGAGGATGCGATCACGGTATGGCGCGACACCACCGGCGTGGACATCGACGATCACCTGGCCGTGCGTTACAACGACCTGCTCGAGCACATCCGCCGGGTGATGAAGTTCGCCACCGATCAGCAGAGCGAGATCGAGTCCCTGGTGCAGTTGCACTTCTCCGCCGTCGCCCACCGCACCAACGAGATCGTGCGGGTGTTGACCGTGATCTCGGCCATCTTCCTGCCGCTAACGGTGATCGTCGGGGTTTTCGGCATGAACTTCGAATACATGCCGGAGTTGGCCTGGCGCTATTCCTACTTCATCGTCCTGGGCGCCATGGCGGCACTGGCCATCGGACTGCTGGTGCTGTTCCGGGTGAAGAAGTGGATCTGACTGCAGGACAGTAGGATGGGTGGAGGCACCCTGTGCCGCAACCCATCGCCGGGGCCGCGGCATGATGGGTTACGCTACGCTTCACCCATCCTACATACCAAGGCCGAGGAAAAAACCTGGATCCAATACGTTAGGATGGGTGGAGGCACCCTGTGCCGCAACCCATCGCCGGGGCCGCGGCATGATGGGTTACGCTACGCTTCACCCATCCCACATACCAAGGCCGAGGAAAAACCTGGATCCAATACGTAGGATGGGTGGAGGCACCCTGTGCCGCAACCCATCGCCGGGGCCGCGGCATGATGGGTTACGCTACGCTTCACCCATCCCACATACCAAGGCCGAGGAAAAACCTGGATCCAATCCGTAGGATGGGTGGAGGCACCCTGTGCCGCAACCCATCGCCGGGGCCGCGGCATGATGGGTTGCACTGCACTTCACCCATCCTACACCCTGGCCCCGCATGTTTTTTACAGGGCTTCCCCTCAGCCCTGGAACCTAGTTACCAGGACCTGATTTTATATACACATCCCGCTGCGGGAACGGGATGGTGATGCCGGCGGCCTTGAAACGGCGCCAGATATCGAGGTTCACCTCCGAACGCACGCCGTTGACGCCGTTCTCCGGGTCCAGGATCCAGACCCGCAGTTCCAACAGGATGCCGTTGTCGCCGAATGCCAGCAGCCGGCACACGGGCGCCGGGTCGTCCTTGATGCGCGGCGAGGCGTGCGCCGCCTCCAGCATGATCGCCATGGCCTGCTCCGGGTCGTCGCCGTAGCTGATCGAGACCGGGATCTTGATGCGCACGTCGCGGTCGGAATAGCTCCAGTTGATCACCTCGGTGGTGATCAGGGTCTCGTTGGGAATCAGCGTCTCCACCCCGTCGCGGTCGCGCACCACGATGTAGCGGGCGCGCAGTTCCTGCACCCAGCCGAACTTGTCGCCCACGCTGATGACATCGCCCGGCTTGATGGAGCGGTCGAACAGCACGATGAAGCCGCTGATGAAGTTGCTGGCGATGCGCTGCAGGCCGAAACCGATACCGACACCCAGCGCGCCGCCGAACACGGTCAGCGCGGTGAGATCGATGCCGACGGCATCCAGGGCGATCAGCAGCGCCAGGGTGAGCAGCACCACCTTGCTGACCTTGGCCACCCCCACCCGCAGCCCGGGGCTGACATGCGCGGCGCTGGTCATGCGGCGCTCGATCAGCGCCGACAACCAGAAGGCGATCACCCACAGCAGGGCGATCAGCAGTACCAGCTTCACCACCGCGAGCAGCGAAATGCGGGTACTGCCCAGGCTGAAGGCGAACTCGTCCATGGCCTGCAGCACATAGGGCAGCCAACCCAGCAGATGCAGCGCCACCAGGATCCAGATGCTGGTACTGACCAGGCTCTCCCAGGCCTTGACCGCCGGACCGGGCGTGAAGCTCTTGCGCAGCAGGTAGACCAGCAGGCGGATGGCGGCCAGCGACAGCAGCAGCGGCACGGCGATATCGAGTACCGCCACGGGGTAGTCGATGCTGTCGAGGATGGCCCGGCCGACGAATACGCCCACCAGCATGCTCAGCGGGAACAGCATGCGGCGCAGGCTCTTGCGGGTGAATTCGTGCAGCCGGCGCTCGGCCTGACCCTCCGGCGTCCGCGACAGCGAGACATAGATCGCCCGGTGCACCAGCCAGGCGCCGATGCCGGCCAGCGCCAGCACCAGCAGCTGCCAGCCGAAATCGGGGTTCTGGATGCGTTCCAGCCAGACGCGGTAGTCGAGTTCGATGCCGTTCATGGGCTCCGGGTGCCAGTTCCTCAGGCGTAGGCTGGGTGGAGGCGCATGACGCCGTAATCCATCGCCCTACCGGGCCTGATGGGTTGCGCTGCGCTCCACCCATCCTACGTCATTGCGAGCGCAGCGCGGCAATCTCATAATGCGACGCCTATCGCTTGGAGATTGCCACGGCGCTGCGCGCCTAGCAATGACGGACTATCAGGATTCTAATGACCACAACCGACCACCTCCGCCGCATCCGCTCCTTCGTGCGCCGCGAGGGACGGCTCACACCGTCCCAGCAGCGGGCACTGGACGAACTGCTGCCCCGCTACGGCCTGGCCCCGGACGCCCCGCTGGACCTGGACGCGGTCTTCGGCAGGGCCGCGCCGCGCACCCTGGAAATCGGCTTCGGCAACGGCGACAGCCTGGCCACCATGGCCGCGGCCGCACCGGAGCAGGATTTCATCGGCATCGAGGTCCACCGGCCGGGGGTGGGCCATCTGCTGCGCCTGATCGCCGAGCGGGAACTGACCAATATACGGGTCGTCTGCGCCGACGCCGTCGAGGTGCTGCGCGCCGCCATCCCGGAGGCCGGCCTGAACCGGGTGCTGCTGTTCTTCCCCGATCCCTGGCCCAAGAAGAAGCACCACAAGCGGCGCATCCTGCAGCCGGAATTCGTCGCCCTGGTCGCGCGCAAGCTCGCCCCGGGCGGCATCTTCCACCTGGCCACCGACTGGGAGGACTATGCCGGACAGATGCTGGAGGTCATGGAGGCCAGCCCCGATTTCACCAACCCGGCAGGGCCGGGGCGGTTCGCCGAACGTCCGGCCGACCGCCCCCTGACCAAATTCGAGCAGCGCGGCCAGCGCCTGGGGCACGGGGTATGGGACCTGCTGTACCGCCGCGTCCATGCGCCTGCCCCCTAAAGGGTGCCGACCGGGACCGACTGTGGTAGGATGCCGGGCTTTTCCACGGGCGGAAATGGCTCCCCCCTGCCGGGGTCTGCGGAGCGCGTCCCGGGCCCGAGGGGCGCCCGAAATTTATCAATTTAGATCAAGAATTTAGTCCTGCGCCAGCGGCGCGGGCACGGCGCCTCCGGGCAGCCGATCCAGGATTTCAAAACCTTGGCTTGAGGAGAACAGCATGTCCAAAAAGCATCCCGTGATCGCGGTCACCGGCTCGTCCGGCGCCGGCACGACCACCGTCAAGGTGGCATTCGAGCACATCTTCCGCCGCGAGGGCATCAACCCCCTGGTCATCGAGGGCGACAGCTACCACCGCTATGACCGCGCGGCCATGAAGGAGGCCATGAAAAAGGCCGAGGCCGAAGGCAACCGCAACTTCAGCCACTTCGGGCCCGAGGCCAACATCTTCGACAAGCTCGAGGAGACCTTCAAGACCTATGGCGAGACCGGTGCCTGCCAGCGCCGCTACTACCTGCACAGCGACGAAGAGGCCGCCCCCTACGGCCAGAAGCCGGGCGAATTCACCCCCTGGGAGGACATCCCGGCCGGCACCGACCTGCTGTTCTACGAAGGCCTGCACGGCGGCGTGGTGACCGAGGACGCCAACGTGGCCCAGTTCGTGGACCTGCTGATCGGCGTGGTGCCGCTGGTCAACCTGGAGTGGATCCAGAAGATCCACCGCGACGCGGCCGAGCGCGGCTACTCCGCCGAGGCCATCGTCGACACCATCCTGCGCCGCATGCACGACTACGTGAACTACATCACCCCGCAGTTCTCGCGCACCGACATCAACTTCCAGCGCGTGCCGACGGTCGACACCTCCAACCCCTTCATCGCCCGCGACATCCCTACGGCCGACGAGTCCTTCGTGGTGATCCGCTTCCGCGATCCGAAGAAGCACAGCGTCGACTTCCCCTACCTGCTGAACATGCTGGAGGGGTCGTTCATGTCGCGGCGCAACACCATCGTGGTGCCGGGCGGCAAGATGGGCTTCGCCATGGAGATCATCCTGGCGCCGATCATCGAGCAGATGCTGGCCGGACGCGGCTGAAGTCGAGCACCATCGCAACACGCAAACCCCCGGCTGGTCCGGGGGTTTTTGCTGTAGGACGATAGCTTCAACCCGGACACTGGTGTATTTTTCCCTTAACATTACCGAAGCGCCTGGTGCCGGCACGGGAATGACGGGAAGAGGCGTAGGTCGGGTTAGCCCGGCAGGGCGTAACCCGACAGGGGACGCGGCTCATGTCGGGTTACGCTGCGCTAACCCGACCTACAGGATTAGATTTTTCCGTCATTCCCGCGAAGGCGGGAATCCAGGTGTTCCCGAGGCATGGATGCCCGCCTGCACGGGCATGACGGCAGGGGTAATGATCTGAATTTTCTCAGCGGAATCCGTTCATCCATGACCCCCGGTAAACGGCATGAAGGAACAGCCCCACAAACAGGCCGACACACAGCGCTTCCGTTACGGCCACAGCGCCGGCGCGGACTGGGAACAGAGCGCTGAGCAGTGCCTGCGCCAGATCGGCTATATCCCGCCGGAGACCAATCTGGGCTTTCTCTACGTCACCGACGAGCACGCCGCCATCCTGCCCTCCATCCTGGAGCACTTCCGCGAACAGACCGGGATCGACGACTGGGTGGGCACGGTCGGCATGGGCATCTGCGCCACCGGCACCGAGTACTACGAAACCCCGGCCATGGCGGCGATGGTCGGCGCCTTCGGACCGGACGACTACCGCATCCTGCCCACTCTGCAGTCGCTGGAGATGAGCGAGCTCGACGCCCTGGACAACTGGCTGGCGGACAGCGCCGCCCACCTGGGCATCGTCCATGGCGATCCGCGCAATGCCGCCGGCCCCGAACTGATCGAACGCCTGGCCGCGCGCCTGCCCGGCGGCTTTCTGGTCGGCGGCCTGAGTTCCTCGCGCGACCAGGAACCGCAGATCGCCAACCGCATCGTCCAGGGCGGCCTGTCCGGCGTGGTCTTCTCCGACCGCGTCCGGGTCGTGACCGGCCTGAGCCAGGGCTGCACCCCCATCGCCGGCAAGCACGAAATCACCGAGTGCGAACGCAATGTCATCAGCCGCATCGACGACCGTCCGGCGCTGGAGGTGTTCTACGAGGACATCGGCGAGATCCTGGCCCGCGACCTCAACCGGGTGGCCGGCTACATCTTCGCCGGCCTGCCGCTGCAGGGCTCGGACACCGCCGACTACCTGGTGCGCAACCTGGTCGGGGTGGATACCCGCAACCAGCTGCTGGCCGTCGGCGACCTGCTGCAGCCGGGCCAGGAAATCCAGTTCTGCCGCCGCGACGGCGCCTCGGCCTGGGAGGATCTGGAACGCATGCTCGCCGATCTGAAGCAACGCACCGGCGACCGCCCCATTCGCGGCGGCGTCTATTACTCCTGTCTGGGCCGGGGCAAGAATCTGTTCGGCGAGGAGTCCGACGAGCTGCGCGCCATCCGCGACCGGCTGGGCGAGTTCCCGCTGGTGGGCTTCTTCGCCAACGGCGAGATCTTCCACAACCGGCTCTACGGCTATACCGGGGTGCTGACATTGTTCTTGTAAATGCCCCGTCTACCGGCATCCAGGGGTAGGTCGGGTTAGCCCGGCAGGGCGTAACCCGACACGGACCGCGGATCATGTCGGGTTACGCTGCGCTAACCCGACCTACGGCACTACAGAACTTGCGTAGGATGGGTGGAGCGCAAGCGCAACCCATCGCTGGCCGCCGGCCGATGGGTTACGGCGCGGAGCGCCTTCACCCATCCTACACACTGCGTTTTCACCGTCATTCCCGCGCAGGCGGGAATCCAATGGCCACGGCGGTATCTGGATTACTCGCTGCGCTCGCCCTACTACCCTGAAGGGCATAAAGGGCCGCCGTACCGGCGTTCAACGCGCTGCGCGCTTTTGTCCCGCCTGCGCGGGGATGACGGGCAGTACGTAGGTCGGGTTAGCCTAGCGTAACCCGACATAAGCCGCGGTCCGTGTCGGGTTACGCCCTGTCGGGCTGACCCGACCTACTGCTTGCGCAGGACGGGTGGAGCGCAAGCGCAACCCATCGCTGGCCGCCGGCCGATGGGTTACGGCGCGGAGCGCCTTCACCCATCCTACACACTGAATACCACCTGGCAACGGAACCCATACCATGCACTACCGCAAACTCGGCCATACCGATATCGACGTCAGCCTGATCTGCCTCGGCACCATGACCTTCGGCGAGCAGAACAGCGAGCGCGATGCGCATGAACAACTCGACCGCGCCGTGGCGGCGGGGGTGAACTTCATCGACACCGCCGAGCTCTACCCGGTGCCGCCGCGCGGGGAGACCCAGGGGCGCACCGAGGCGTACATCGGCAGCTGGCTGGCGCGGCGCGGCAAACGCGACGATCTGGTCATCGCCAGCAAGGTGGCCGGCCCCACCGACTGGTGCCCGCACATCCGCGGCGGCAGCAGCCATCCCGATGCGGCCAACATCGAGATCGCGCTCAATGACAGCCTGCGCCGGCTGCAGACCGACTATATCGATCTCTACCAGGTGCACTGGCCGGACCGCAGCGCCAACTTCTTCGGCAAACTGGGTTATGAATACGACGCCAGTCCATCGCTGCCCATCGAGGATACCCTGGAGGCGCTGGCGTGCCAGGTCGAGGCAGGTAAGATCCGCCACATCGGCATCTCCAACGAGACGCCCTGGGGCACCATGCGCTACCTGCAGCTGGCCGAGGCGCGCGGCTGGCCGCGCATCGTCAGCATCCAGAATCCCTACAGCCTGTTGAATCGCTCATTCGAAATCGGCCTGGCCGAGATCAGTCAGCGCGAGGACGTGGGCCTGCTGGCCTACTCGCCGCTGGGCTTCGGGGTGCTGAGCGGCAAGTACCTGGACGGCGCCCGGCCCGAGGGCGCGCGCCTTAGCCTGTTCGAGCGCTTCAGCCGCTATTCCAATCCCCAGGGCGAGCGCGCCACCGCGGCCTACGTGGCGCTGGCCCGCGACCACGGCCTGGACCCGGCGCAGATGGCGCTGGCCTACGTCAACAGCCGGCCCTTCGTGACCGCCAACATCATCGGCGCGACCCGGATGGAGCAGCTGGAGAGCAATCTGGGGAGTGCGGATCTGACGCTGTCGGAGGAAGTCCTGGAGGGGATCGAAGCGATTCATCAGGCGCATCCCAATCCCTGCCCCTGAAACCACCTGCGCCGTAGGATGGGTGAAGCGCAGCGCAACCCATCATTCGCACTTCAAACCGATGGGTTGCGGCGCAAAGGCGCCTCCACCCATCCTACGAATAGCGACAGCTACATCCTGACGTAACCCTCCCGCTCCAGCCGCTCCACCTCGGCCGGGCCGAAGGGCACGATCTCGACGAAGGCGGGCAGGTCGTCGCCGCCCAGGCCGAGAGACTCCATGCGGGTCTGGCAGGCCTTGACCTCGATCACCCCGAAGGCGTCCAGGCGGGCGGCCAGATCCACCAGGTCGCGATACTCGGCGTAATTGCCGATGGCGAAGAATTCGATCTCGGGGCCGTGCAGCACCAGGGCGAAGCGGGGCGGGTTCGAACCCGGACGGGGGCCGGGTGTGACCTCATCCAGACGTTGCAGCAGCCGGCGCAGTTCCTGCGGTTCATGCAGGTTGATGTCATAGACCCGATGCCGCTGTTCCAGTATCTCGGGAATCGGGTGAGCGCGTGGAGCATCGCCGTCCGCAGGCAGCGGCGCAGCCTGCAACACCCCGGGCCCGCCGCCTGTCAGCAGCACCAGGACCAGCAGGAAATTCCGCCTCTGCTTCATGCCTTCCCCCGAAGTCGGTATAGTTCACGGCTGGGATGAGCCTCCCGGGACAGAAAATACCCCCATCATGACAGAACAACAAACCCGCAACCGCATCATCGCCTGGTGGCTGTTCCTGTGCTGCGCCATGGTCTTCTCCATGATCGTGCTGGGCGGGCTGACCCGGCTGACCGGCTCCGGGCTGTCGATGGTGGAGTGGGACCCGATCTTCGGCATCCTGCCGCCGCTCAACGAGGCCGAGTGGCAGGAGGTGTTCGACAAGTACCGCGGCTCGCCCGAGTACCTGCACGTCAACGCCGGCATGAGCCTGGAGGGGTTCAAATCCATCTACTGGTACGAGTTCGCCCACCGGCTGTTCGGGCGCACCATCGGCACCGTCTTTCTGCTGCCCTTCCTGTTCTTTCTCTGGCGCGGCTGGATTCAGCGCCCGCTCATCCCGAAACTGGCCGCCCTGTTCGTGCTCGGCGGGCTGCAGGGCGTGCTGGGCTGGTACATGGTGATGAGCGGCCTGGTGGACAGACCGCACGTCAGCCAGTACCGCCTGACCGCCCACCTGATGCTGGCGGTGCTGATCTACGCCTGGATGTTCTGGCTGGCGCTGGACCTGTATCACAACCGTGCCGACCACCGCTGGCGCGCCGGGGTCCGCTTCGGCTGGCCGGCGCTGGGACTGATCCTGCTCACCATCGCCTCCGGCGGCCTGGTGGCCGGGCTCAAGGCCGGCCTGGCCTACAACACCTTCCCGCTGATGGACGGCCGGCTGCTGCCGGAGGTGATGTTTCCCTTCGAGCCCTGGTGGCGAAACTTCTTCGACCATGTGGCCACGGTGCAGTTCGACCACCGGCTGCTGGCCCTGACCACCTTCAGCGTCATCCTGCTGGGCTGGCTGCTGACCCGCCCCGGCCTGCCCCCCGGGCGGGCCCGTCTGAGCCTGCACCTGCTGGCGCTGATGGCCCTGGTCCAGGTCTCGCTGGGCATCGCCACCCTGCTGCACCAGGTGCCGGTCAACCTGGCCAGCGCCCACCAGGCCGGCGCCATCCTATTGCTTACATTGGCAATTATCCATCTCCACGCCCTGACCCAGGCGGCCCCGCCCGGGTCCGACTGAATATCGCCGATCACCGCCGGCGGCGCTGCTGGACAAAATTCCACCATTGCTTCACCCTTGAACAGGGTAATAACAACAAGCCGTCCGGTCGCGCCCCGCGATCCGAGGCATGCGCGCGCAAGACTGCGACCCCGTCAGCAGGGTGAGGGGCAGTTGCCCGCGCGCGAATACAACGGGGTCTGAAACAGCTGTGGCAACAACAACAAAGGATCTCGGCGAACTGCGGGAAGGCATGGTCCTGGGTGCGGACGTGTCCTCGCCCCGCGGCCAGATGCTGCTGGCCGCCGGCGCCACCCTGACCGATCGCCACCTGCGGCTGCTCGCCGCCAACGGGGTGGCCCGGGTCGAGGTCGACACCGCCGGCGACGACGCGGCGCAGCCGACCGGCCCGGCGCTGAATCCCGCACAGCTGGAGGCCCGATTGGAAACACGCTTTGCGCACAATGACCCGGCGCACCCCCTGATCAGGGAACTCAAACGGATTTGCCGCAGCCGCAACGAGGGTGGAGAAACGGATGGAGACTGAACTCAACACACTGGTGCACCGGGCCAACGAGCTGGCCTCTCTGCCGGAGGTGGTCATGCGGGCCGTGGACATGATCAACGACCCGGAAGCCTCGGCGGCCGACATCGGCAACGTCATCGCCGACGACCCCGCCCTCACCGCCCGGCTGCTGAAGATCGTCAACAGTCCCTTCTACGGCTTCCCCTCGCGCATCGACACCGTCTCCCGCGCCATCACCGTGATCGGCACCCTGGAACTGCTGGACCTGATCCTGGCCACCAGCGTGATCAAGGCCTTCAGCGGCATTCCGCCGGAACTGGTGAACATGGATGAGTTCTGGGAACACAGTCTCTACACCGGCGTGGTATCACGCGTCCTCGCCACCCGCCACCGCGCCCCCAGCAGCGAACGCTTCTTCATCGCCGGCCTGCTGCATGATATCGGCTCGCTGGTGATCTACCGCCACCGCCCGGAGCAGGCCGCCATGATCCTGGAGCAGGCCCGCGGCAGCGTGGTACCGCTGCATATTCTGGAACGGGAAACCTTCGGCTTCGACCACGGCCAGGTCGGCGCCGCGCTGATGCAGACCTGGCACCTGCCCGAACACCTGATCGCCAGCGCCTGCTGGCATCACCAGCCGCTGGAGGTCGACGAACACCGGCTCGAGGTGGCCATGGTCCACCTGGCCGACGTCATCGCCAGCGCGGTGCATTCCACCGCCTCCGAAACCGAACGGGTACCGCCCATGGACGCCCGCGCCTGGGATCTGGTCGGACTGCCGGCGGAAAGCGTGGATGCCATCATCAGCGAGGCGGACAAGCAGTTCGCCGACGCCCGCGCGGCCATTCTGCCCAGCGCCTCCGCGGCGTAGGGCAGCATTCCCGGCAATATTCGGCGGCAAACCAAAGGAACCTCTGATTTATTCGTCATGCCCGCGAAGGCGGGCATCCATGTCGCTGAAACCACTGGATTCCCGCCTTCGCGGGAATGACGGCAGGGGAACTAATCAGCGTTCCCCAAAAAAAAGGTTCTTCACAGATTTGCGGGGTTGCTCAAGAGTCGCTGCAGCCCCCACAGGTAAACCAGGCCAGCATCCGTCATTGCGGCGCAGGCCGCAATCCAGAGGCCGCCGAGGTATCTGGATCCCGGCCGGAGCCTGTGCCGGCGCAGGCCGGTACCGGGATGACGGCTCTGGGTTACCGGCCTGCCGGCTGGGCTGGTTCGCTTGCCTTGCCCGGAAAGGCGCGATGAACCAAAAAAAAACGGGACGCGAAGGTCCCGTTAAGAGGGTGGAGGAGCACATCCCACACAGCAAAAACAAATTTCCTGCTACCAGTTACACGGGCCCTGGCTGCGGTCGGGGCACACGGTCAGCGAATCCGTCACCGCCCCTCCGAGCATCGCCTCGCCCAGGTCCGCCGAGTTCATGTCCGCCCCCTGCAGCTGCGCATCGCTGAGGTCGGCGAAGAAAAACCGGGCACTGTAGAGATCCGCCTCGCGCAGATCGGCGCCGACCAGGCTGGCGCCGTCCAGATTGGCGTTGTCGAGGCGCGCATACCTGAGGCCGGCCCCGTCCAGATTGGCCCGCTGCAGTCGGGCGCGGGTGAGAAAGGCGTCCTCCAGGCGCGCCTCGGTGAGCACCGCGTCGGCCAGGTTGCAGCCGCCCAGAATGGCGCCGCGCAGATCAGCGCCGGTCAGATCGGCTTCGCGCAGATCCGATCCCGTGACCGCGGTGTCGGCCAGCTTGACCTGGCGCAGGCTGGCCCCGTGCAGATCCGCCCCCAGCAGGTTCTGTCCGGACAGATCGGTGCCATCGAGATTGCAGCCGGGACAGGCGTTGGTCTCCAGCAGCCGCTGCACCGCCTGCTCGCCCGAATCCGGCTCGGCGAACACGCCGCCCAGGGGCAGCAGCAGCATGAGCGCAAGCCCGGTTGTCAAACTGCGGCGATCAATGCGCATGATCTGCGTGACCATGATCGTGGTCATGATCGGTCCCGGTCCCGGTCCTGGCCTTCGCCTTCGTCAATTCGGCGAAGCGCACCTGCAGCGGCGCCTGGCCGCGCATGCTCAGGGTCAGCACCGCGCGCGGGGCAGCGGTCGCGCTGATGCGTGAATCCTCGGCCAGCATGCGGCTGTCGCCTTCCGGCGCGAGATTGAGGACGATGCGTTCACCGTCCTGGAACAGGATCAGCTGACCCTGCGCGCCCGCGGTCGGCCGCGGCTGATTGGCGTGATCCATGACCCAGACCACGGCCTTGCCTGACTCCACCACCAGTTCCAGGTGATAGGGCCCTGACATGCGCATCATGCCGCCGTGCACGGCACCATGCTGGTCAAGATATTCGTCGGTGTGCGCCTGCAGCGCAGGCTGAACGGCCACCAAGCCGGCGATCATGAACAGCACTTTCACTACCTGACTGATAATTTTCATAATCGACTCCAGATTGCATAAAGAAGTGACCCGGCAGACGCCGGGTCACGACTGACGGCCTCAGACCGAAGTACTGCGCGAGGACTTCAGGCCCTCCCAGCTCTCCGGCACCACCACGTGGTCGTGCATGCCGCCGGGGTTCGGCAGGCGTGCCACGATCTCGTCGCTGTCGGCGTGGATCACCACCATGCCGGACTGGCCGGACTGGTGACCGCTGTACACCGTGGTGATGAACTGACCGTCGATGGTGCAGTCGCAGGTGTGCGGATCCGGACCGGTATCCCACTTGGCGACCACCTTCCAGGTCTTGGGATCGACCTTGCAGATGTAGCCGTTGTGCGGCTTGCGCGCCCAGATGGTGAAGAATACCCAGCGCGAATCCGGCACGTTGCCCATGTGCAGGGGCAGGTACTTGCGCCCGAAGCCCTCGACGAAGGCCTCCTTCTTCCACTTCATCGGGTCCGGATCCTCGGAGCGGTAGACCGCGATGTTGTTCTGCAGCACGTTGTTGCAGGCCAGGAAGTACTCGCCGCTGGTGTTGAAGCCGGCCTCGTGCAGCGGGGTCAGCACGGACGGCACTGAGTAGGTCCAGGTGTAGCCCTGCTGCTTGACCAACGGGAAGTTGTCCGGGGCGCCCTTGCCGGTGGACAGCATGGCTTTGACTTCCCAGGTGTTGGTGTCGACGATGGCGCAGCAGCCCAGGCGGCGGATCAGGATCGCACCCAGCGGCAGCTCGGGATGCCAGGTGAAGGCGTCGACGAACACGGCGGTCGGATCGGCCGGCATCAGCTCCTCGCCCAGCATCGCCTCGTGACTGGTCTTCATACCCTTGCGGTCAAGGTAGTCGAACTTGCCGGTCGAGGAATCCGGGAACACATGAGAGATGTTGACCTGACGGGCGACCGGGTCGTAGTCGCAACGGAAGGCCTTGACGATCTTCGGGTTGTCGCTGATGTCGGTGATCAGCACCATGTCCTTCTGGCCGTCGGCGAAGGCGACATACTTGTTGGCGTTCGGACCCACACCGATGGAGACGTGCACGCCCAGCGCCATGCCGGTGGTCTCGCTGACGTCGTTGACCACGGAGATCTTGTTCTGCTTGCCACTGCCGTCGTAGCGCATCTTGTACATCTTGAATGCGCCGCGGTCACGCCACTCCGGGGAGTTCTCGTTGACGTAGGGGGCCGCGGGCGGCTGCATGGTCTGGTAGAAATCGAAGGTCTTGTATGGGTCGGCCGAGGGCATGGCGGCGATGTGATGCGGAATCGGCATGTCGATGCCGGCCAGGCCGAAGTTGTACCAGGCCAGGGTCTCGGGCACGGACAGGTCCAGCGCGGAGACCGAACCGCTGTACTTGCCGGGCAGCAGGATGACGTTGCCCTTGAACTGCTTGAACAGTTCGTGCTGGCGCTCGCCGGTGGCGTCATGCACCGCGGCCATGGCCGGGTTCATGGCGAAGCTGCCGGCGGTGCCGGCCACGCCGGCGGCCATGGCGCCCTTCATGAAATTGCGTCGGGAAATACTCATTGAAAATTCTCCTACGATTCGCTGACTGTCTCAGACCTTGGTATCAGACCAGTCCTGCGGTCCGACATAGACTTTTTCCACCTTGCCGTTCTTGTCGATGACGAACACCGTCGGCAGACCGCGGAAACCGAGCTTGTTGGACAGGCCGGTCGGGCTCAGGGCGTCGTTGGGCGCGACGAACATCGGATGCTTGATGTTCTCCTCACGCTTGATCACACGCACGGTGCGGGCCGTCTCCTGGATCGGGTCCACGCCCAGCAGCTTGCCGCCCACCTGGTCGGAATTCACGAACAGCAGCTGGGTGTCACCCTTGCCGGTAAAGGCGTTCTGCAGCTTCGTCAACTCATCCACGGAAACCGGAACCGCGGAGATGAAGAATGCCAGCACAGTGCGCTTGCCCTTGATCAGCTTGCTGACATCGGTCTTGTTGCCGTTGGCATCGTAGATGTCCCAGTCGGTGGGGAACCGGTCTCCGGCCTGCACGCCTCTGGGGAACACTTCGCCGCCGACTTCGTCGGCCGTGGGGAAGTTTCCGTCGATGCTATCGGCCACTGCAGTGCCCGGAGCAGCGAGTGCGAGCATAAGTGCACCGGCCGCAGCCGAACACCCGACAGTCAGCCGACCGCCCCGGGCCGGATGTCTGGATGTTTTCATGTTGATTCCTCCTTCAGTTTCGATGTGTACTCACTTGAGTTGGCAGGAAGCTGCGTGCTGTCCGTCTGCAAAGCGAGAACTGGAACGACCCGGCGCACCTGCCGCCAATCCCTACACTCAAGTTCCATGCCAGACTTTGTCACAACGCTATCTGAATGATTTAACAGGAATGTCATAAACCACGCGGGATATCACCCATACCCTCGTTTCAGATTGAACCGAGGTGAAAACGCACTACGGGTTTCAGTAAGAAACACCCGCCGGGGAAGCGGGTGCAGAGGGGAATGGAACTTACATAAGCCGGACTTCAGTCTATCCGTCATTCCCGCGCAGGCGGGAATCCAGCATTTGCGGGTTCTGCCAGGCACTGGATCCCCGCCTGCGCGGGGATGACGCGGCTGAAGTAAGTGCCATTCGGTGCAGAGGGAGATTTCAGGATTTGCTGCGGGAGGTGCCGCGCGGGCCGCGGCTGATATTGTACTGACGCAGCTTGCGCCACAGGGTGGTGCGACCGATGCCGAGGTTGCGCGCCACCTCGGTAAGGCTGTCGTAACGTTCCAGCGCCGCTTCGATTACCTGCTGCTCATTCTCGGCCAGGCTTGTCGGCTGCAGCACATTGCGCGCGGTCTCCTGCGGGCTGCGGCCGGCCCGCTGCAGCACCTCCTCGGGCAGGGCATCCAGATCGATGACGCCCGAATCATCCGCGAACACCACCATCTGCTCCACCATGGTCTCGAGTTGTCTGACATTGCCGGGGAAACCATAGTCGAGCAGCCGCTGCAGTGCCGCGTCGGTCAGCCTCAGACCGGAGCGGCTGTGACGGGCGGAATACTTGTTCAGGAAATGCTTCAACAGCAACTCGATGTCTTCCACCCGTTCGCGCAGGGGCGGCAGATTGATGTGATAACCGTTGACCCGGTAATACAGGTCGGGTCTGAATTCACCGTTCTCGATCAGCACCGACAGGTCGCGGTTGGCTGCCGTGATCACACGGATATCGACCTTGCGCGGCTGATTGGTGCCCAGGCGGCGGATTTCACGGTCCTGCAGCACGCTCAGCAGCTTGGCCTGGATGGCCGGGGTCAGGGTATCGATCTCGTCGAGGAAGATGGTGCCGCCGTCGGCCTCCTCGAACAGGCCCTTGCGGGTCTCGCTAGCGCCGGTGAAGCTGCCCTTGGCATGACCGAACAATTCACTCTCCAGCAGCTGTTCGGGCAGGCTGGCGCAGTTGAGGCTGACGAAGGTCTTGCCGGCGCGCTGGCTGCGTTCGTGGATGTAGCGTGCCAGCAGGCTTTTGCCGGTCCCGGTCTCGCCGGTGATGAGGATACTCAACTCGGTGCCGGCAATCCGCTCGGTGCGGATCAGCACGCCGTGCATGACCGGGCTGTTGGCAATCAAGCCGCCGTCCGTCCCGGCCGCCACCTCGCCTGTCGGTCCGGCCTGGGCCAGGGCGTGAGCCTGCTGGATCTTCTCCAGCATCTCGTCCTCGTCAAAGGGCTTGGTCAGGTAGTCGTAGGCGCCCAGCCGCATCGCCTCGACGGCGCTTTCGATGCTGCCGTAGGCAGTAATCAGGATCACCGGCAGCCGGGGAAAGCGATTCTTGACCTCACGCAGCAGATCGATGCCGGACATGCCATCCATACGCAGATCGCTGACAATCACGTCGTATGGCCCTGACTGCAGGGCGGCCAGGGCCTCTTCGCCGCTGGCGGCTTCGCCGGCCTGCATGCCGGCATTCTTCAGCAGCAGCCCCAGGCTGCGACGCGGGCTGCGCTGATCATCGACCACCAGTACGTTCAGACTCATGACGCCACTCCCCGGTCAGCGACCTGCGCTTCAGCCACGGGGAAACGCATGGCGAAGCAGGCCCCGGGCGGTCCCCAGATGCGCAGCCGGCCGCCCCATGCCTCCACGTGCTGCAGTACGATCGCCAGCCCCAGACCGGCACCCTCGGAGCGCTGACTGAAGAAGGGCTCGAAGATCTGCGTCCGCTTCTCTGGCGGGATGCCGGGGCCGTCGTCGGCGACGGCCAGGAAGGCATGGCGGCCATTCTGATTCAGACGCACCCGCAGCCGGCCACTGCCGTGCATCGCCTGCACGGCGTTGAGCATCAGGTTCCACAGCACTTCCTGAAAACCGTCGGCATCGAACATCACCGGCGTATAGCCGCCTATGACTTCCTGCTCCACCCCGACCGACAGCCCCTCGTGCTGGATATGCTGATCGATGCGTTCGCACACGCGCGCCACCAGGCCGCCGAGATGCACCCGTGCCGCCGCCGTGCGCGGCGAGCGCCCGAAACTCATGAAATTGTGCGTCAGCCGGTCCAGGCGCCGCACCTCGTCGTCGATGATCTCGATGGCAGGCCCGACGCTGTCGCTGCTGTCGTGGATGTTGCGGCGCAGCACCGCGAGGCAGTTGTTGATGGCGCTGAGCGGATTGCGCACCTCGTGCGCCACACTGGCCGCCATCTGGCCGAGCACCGCCAGCCGCTCGGCACGGATGCGTTCCTGCTCGGAACGCCGCAGCTGCTCATTGGCGTCCCGCAGCGCCTCGTAGGCGCGGGCGTTGACCAGTGCGACCCGCACCTGTTCGGCGAGCAGTTCGCCCTGCTCCAGGGTGGCCGCGCTGAACGGGATCCGTTCCGTGCGCATGATCAGCATGACCGCGATGAGCTGTTCCCCTTCCAGCATGGGGAACAGGGCCACCGCGCCCCAGATGCAGCCGCTGGTGCCCAGGGGGAAGGGCGCCGGCGCGTCTGCCGTCTCCGGTTTGACCAGGGCCACCGGGCGGCCGGACTCACGCAATTGACGGAACAACTCACGTCCCGCAGCGCTGGCAATCCACTCCGGCTGCGCCACCGCAGCGCCCGCGGCCGTGTCCGGCATGCAGCAGCTGACCAGGCGCATCTCCCCGCTGTCGCCGTCAGCGTCGGCGAGCAGGATGCCGGAGGCCTCGCTGGCCAGCATGTGCGCGCTTTCCCCGCATACCGCCTCCAGCACCCGGGGCAGTTCCAGGGTCGAGCCCAGCATGGCCGTGACCCGCAGCAGCGCGGCGCGGAATCCGATGGCCTGGGTCCAGCGGTAATGCAGCAGGGCGTTGTACAGAATCGGGCCGATCTCGGCGGCGACCACGTTGAGCTGCTCCACCCGTCCCGGTTCGGGATGGCCGCCGGCGATCTCCAGGCGCAGATAGCCGAACACCTCGTCATGGGCGCGCAGCGTCAGGCACATGCAGGCGCGGCCATTGGCGCCGCGGCTGCAGCTGTAGACGGTATGCTCGTCATCGCCGCCGACCGCCTGCACCAGCCGCACACAGGGCATGTGCTCGGCCCGGACGCGCACGTTCCAGCGCAGGGTCTGACGCTGCAGGCCGCGCTGGAATTCCTCGACCTCGTCCTCGGCCACGCGCAGCACCAGCGAGTAGCGGCACTCGCCCACGAATTCGGCCAGGGTGTTCTCGATCACCTCCAGGGTCTGATCCAGGCTGCGCGCACCGATGCTGGCGTTGACCATGGTGTTGCGCAGCTGCAGTTCCCGGTTCATGTCGTCGAGCCTGTCGTGCGCGACCCGCAGCTGGCGGTTGATATTGTCCTGCACCACGCGTGCGCGCTGCACGGCGCGCAGCGACAACACCAGGCCGGCAGCGATCACTACCAGGCTGCCCAGGTACAACCCGACCTTGACGAAATGCCAGGTCCACCAGGCCGAGTCCCACATCTGGGAGAAGCGGAACAGGTAGGCGCTCTCGGCGAACAGCATCAGGATGGCGCCGATGACCAGGATCAGCCGCTGTCCCGTCCCCCGGTAATAGAGAAAGGCCAGCAGCGCGGCGAAGGCATACAGAACTCCAGAGAACTCATGCGCCCGATAGGCCCAGATGGAAAAGGTATAGAGATTCTCCAGCGAGCCCACAGGCAGGATGATGTGATAGGCCAGTACCAGGCCGATCAGCAGCATCAGGGTGAAGGCCGCCTCGCGCGACAGCCACAGCGGCAATCCCGGCAGGCGATGGCGGCGATAGTGCAGGACAGTGCCCGCACAGAACAGGACGCCGCCGAACAGGGTGGACAGGGTGTGGGCGGAAACGAACAGCCCCGGGTACACATCCGGAGGCGTGATCGCATGCACCACGTCCAGCAGGCCCATCACCAGAAAGCCCAGCGCGAACAGCAGCAGGGTCCGTTCCTGCTTGTGCCGCGACAGGGCCAGGATCAGCCCGGCGATCAGCAACGCCATGATGCCGCAGAACAACTCGATGACCGCATGCATGCGGACATCGATCAGGTACTCCGGCACCAGCAGGGTACCGCTGTCCACCCCGTGGAGCAGCAGCGGCATGGCCACCAGGGCCACCACCCAGGCATAGAGCAGCCACTGCTGCCAGCGCGCGGCGCAGGCCGCGCGCGGGTCGGCGGCACCGACTGTCGGCAGGAGGTTCATACCAGTCTGTGGATTCGTCTGCATGGGGCTCTGAGGGTATGTTCAGCCTTCCAGCATACACCCTCAGTCCCTGCCGGCGTAAGCCAGGCGCCCCGGCCAGCGCCGCAGCGCCCAGGCATAAACGGACGGTAAAACCAGCAGATTCAACAAGGTGGAACTGATCATGCCGCCCAGCAGGACAATCGCCAATGGCCGCTGCAGTTCCTTGCCGGTGGGATCGCCGACCAGGAAGGGGATCACCGCCAGTGCCGTGGTCAGTGCGGTCATCAGGATCGGCAGCATGCGATCCAGCGCCCCCTGCATGGCCAGGGCCTCCGGCGTCGAGCCATTCTGCTCGCGGGCGATGCGCTGGTAGCGCGTCACCAGCAGGATGCTGTTGCGGGTGGCGATGCCGAGCAGGGCGATCAGCCCCAGCAGCGAGGAGACGTTGAGATTCTCGCCGGTGATGACCAGGGCGAACACGCCGCCGATCAGGGCAAACGGCAGATTGGTCAGGATCAGGCCGACCAGGGTGGTGTTGCGGAAGGCGCGCAGCAGCACCGCGATCACCAGCACCACCGCCACGGCCCCGGAGATCAGCAGGTCGCGGGTGGCGCGCTGCTGACCTTCCCAGTCGCCGCCGTACTCGATGGAGTAACCCGGCGGCAGCACCATCTGCTCCGCGATTTGCTCGCGCACCTCCCGGACCACCGCGCTCAGATCACGCCCGTCGACATTCCACTGCACCACCGCCCGGCGGGCGCCGCCGTCGCGGTTGATCATGTAGGGCTCGCGCACCGGCACCACCTCGGCCACGGTGTCCAGCGGCACCACGGCATCACTCGATGCCTGCAGCGGCAGCCGGCCCAGGTCCTCAATGCTGTCACGGGCATCGGCCTCGATGCGCACGAACAGATCATAGGTGCGGTCATGCTCCTGCACCTGCGAGACCGCCACACCGTTGAGCGCCTCGCCGACCTGACGCACCACCTCGTCCGGCGTGAGACCGTAGGCGGCGGCCGCGTCCCGGTCCACGCGCAGGTCCACACCGGGCACGGTCACCATCGGCTCGGACTGCAGGTCGACCACGCCGTTCACGCCCTCGACCGCGCCGTGCAGTTCCTGCTGCAGATGGGCGAGCATGTCCAGATCCGGACCGAAGATCTTGACCACCATCTGGGCGCGCACGCCGGACATGATCTCCTGCATGCGGTGGGTGATGAACTGGGACACGTTCATCGAGGCGCCGGGAATGGTCCGGAGTTGTTCGCGGATCGCGTCCATCACCGCCGGCACGTCCTCCACCTCCGGTTTGAGGGTGACGTCGAACTCGCTGAAGTTGACCGGCTGGGCATCCTCGTCCAGACGCGAGCGGCCGGCGCGCTGGGCAATGCTCTTCACCTCGGGCATGGCGCCGACCAGGTTGTTCACCTGGCGGCCGATGCGCAGGCTCTCCTCCAGCGAGGTGCCCGGCATCAGGGTCATGGCGATGACGATATTGCCCTCGTGAAAGCCGGGGATGAAGGAACGTCCGAGCGACAGGATCAGCACCAGGCTGAGGCCGAAGGCGACGATCGCGCCGCCGAACATCAGCCGCGGCACGGCCAGGGTGCGCTCCAGCAGTCCCTGGTAGCGGTTCTGCAGCCAGCGGGCAAAACCGCCCAGCCTGGCCTGCTGCTCGGCCTGACGGCCACCGAAGAACCAGGAGCACAGCACCGGCACCAGGGTCAGCGCCACCAGCAGCGAGCCGGCCACGGCGGCCAGGTAGGCGATGGCCAGCGGCGCGAACACCCGGCCCTCGATATCGCTGAGGAAGAACACCGGCATGAAGGCGATCACGATGATGAAGGTGGCGAAGACCACCGAGTTGCGGATCTCGCTGGAGCCTTCGAACACGATCTCCAGCAACGGCCGCGGCTGCCGTGCCTGGCGGTTCTCGCGCAGCCGCCGCAGGATGTTCTCCACGTCGATGATGGCGTCGTCGACCACCTCGCCGATGGCGAACACCAGCCCGCCCAGGGTGAGGGCGTTGAGGCCGACGTCCAGCAGCCACAGCACCAGGATGCCCATCATCAGCGAGGTGGGGATGGCGATCAGGCTGATGACGGTCGGGCGCCAGCGCACCAGGAACAGGAACAACACCAGGGCGACGATGATGGCCGCATGCAGCAGCGCCTCCTCCAGGTTGTCGATGGAGCGTTCGATGAAACTGGCCTGGCGGAATACGTCGGGGACCAGCTCCACGCCTTCCGGCAGGGTCGCCGCCAGTTCGTCCAGGGTCTGCTCCACCCGCCCGGTGGTGGCCAGGGTATCGCTGCCCCAGAGCTTGGACACGGTGCCGATCACGGCCGGGCCGCCGTACATCTGGCCGTCGCCGCGTTTGATCTCGCCGCCGAAGCGCACCTCGGCCACGTCGCCCAGGGTCAGCGGGCTGTTGCCCGGCAGACCCAGGCTGCTGCGGGCGATATCCTGCAGTGAGCGCACCCGGCCCTCGCTGCGCAGGAAGTATTCCTCCTCCGGGGTGGGATACAGGAAGGCGCCGGGGGCGACTGTGTTGGCCGCGCGCGCGGCGTCGACCACCAGACTGAAGGGCAGGCCCAGCCGCATCAGGGCCGCGGGGTCGACCTGCACCTGGTACTGCTTGACCTCGCCGCCGACCGCGACCACCGAGGCCACGCCCTCCTGCGCCAGCAGCCGGTTGCGGAATTCCCAATCGACCAGGCTGCGCAGCTCGTAGCTGCGATCCCGGTCGGACCAGTCGATCAGAGCGAACTTGAGCAGCCAGCTGATGGCGGAGGTCACCGGCATCAGTTCCGGTTCCTGCACATTCGCCGGCAGGGTGCCGCGCGCCAGCTGCAGCCGCTCCTGGGCCAGCACCCGGGCGTTGTAGATGTCGACGTCGGGGTCGAACACGATGGTGATGCGCGACAGTCCGATGGAGGAGTTGGAACGGATCTGGTCGACATTGGGCATACCCTGCAGCGCCACCTCCAGCGGCCGGGTGACCAGCAACTCCACGTCCTGCGCGGCAAAGCCCGGGGCCTCGGTCTGAATCTGCACCTGCGGCGGCGCGAATTCCGGGAACACGTCCACCACCATGCGGCTCAGCGCGAACAGCGAGGCCACCGCCAGCACGATATACAGCAGGACGACGACGACCCGATTACGCAGCGCCCCGGAAATGATCCAGTCGAACATCTTGCCTCCTCGCTCAGTGATGGTGGTCGTCGGCCGGGACACCGGCGCGCTGCAGTCGATAGGCGCCTTCCAGCGCCATCTTGCCGTGGGTCACGACCCGGGCGCCCGTCTCCAGGCCGTCCACCGGGACCCAGTCGCCCACCGCCGGCCCCGGTTCCACGCTGCGGCGCTCATAACGGCCGGGTTCCAGTTCCACGAATACGACCGACTCGAAGCCCTGGCGCATCAGCGCCGCGCGCGGCAGCCAGGTCTCTTCCCAGCGCGGCACCAGCAGTTCGACCTGCAGCGGTTGCCCGGGAAACAGCCCCGTGCGCGTCTCGAGCCGGGTCATGAGCCGCACCAGCTGGCGCTGGGGATCCAGCGAGGGTGAGACCGCCTCCACTGCCTCCTCGATCAGGCTGCCGTCCGGCAGCTGCACCTGCAGCCGGGCGTCGCCGGGCCGCACGCCGGCGGCCGCGTCGGGGAAGATCAGGGTTTCCAGCCACAGGGAGCGGGCGTCCGGCACGATGCGGGCCAGCGCCTGTCCCATCACCACGAAGTTGGCCATATTGCGGTCGCCGGCGTTGAGCAGTTCGCCCGGCTGGACCAGTATCTCGGTGATCAGGCCGTCACTCGGCGCCCGCACCGCGATCCCTTCCAACGGGATGCCGGTCTGTTCCAGGGCGAAGATCTCCTCCTCGGTCAGCCCCCACCAGCGCAGGTTCTCGCGCGCATCCTCCATGTAGTTGCCAAGCCGGCCCTCGCCCTCCAGGATCGCGAGCTTCTCGTCGTTGCCCAGCAGGGCGACATAGGCCTTCTGGGTGAGCACGAACTCCGGACTCTGGATCAGGGCGATGGGATCGCCCTCGCTCACCCGGCTGCCCGGACGCACATGGATCTCGATCACCTGGCCGCTGATGAAGGAATTGATGTCGTGGGTGGAATTGGCCGGGGTGACCACCGTGCCGATGCCGGCGCGCCGGTCCTGCAGTTCGCGCCGCTCGACCTCGGCAACGCGGATCAGGCTGCTGTCGACCTCGATGGCGCCGGGCGCGGCCGGTTGATCGGCGTGTTCATGCTCATCCTGTTCGGCAAAGCCGGTGGCGTCCGAATGCGCCTGAACCAGGCCCGGCAGTGTCAGGGCGACGGCGAATATCAGGGCTTCAATGCGCATGTCCGGCCTCCTCCTGCTGCGTCTGTTCGGGCTGCAGGGACACGCTGAGCCGCTGGCCGTCACGCAGGCCCAGCAGGCGCGCGCTGGCCAGCGGCTCCAGCCGCACGGTGCGCCGCAACCCCGTGCCGCCCACCAGGGGCACCACCTCGGAGACACTGGCCTCCAGCGGCGGCGACGATGGCGACGGATACAGCCAGGCGGCATCGCCGGTCGAGAGCCGCGCGGCGACCTCCAGGGGCAGTTCGACGTCGATCGTCACCGCCTGGTCGCTGGCGATGCGCATCAGGGTGGTGCCGCTGAGATTGAACAGGCCGGCCTGGGCGCCGGGATTGACCACCTGGCCCTCGGTGACGTTGACGTCCAGCAGGTAGCCGTCACGCGGCGCCTTCACTCGCAGCCGCTTGACCGGTTCACGCTCCTGTTCGAGCCGCTCGATGTCCTCGGGATACAGGCCGCGCCACTGCAGGTTCATCCGGCCCTCGATCAGCTTCTCCTCGGCGGTGACGCTGATCTCGCGGATGTACTCCATGTTGGCGTAGGTCTCGGCGTAGGAACGCTGCACCGTTTCCAGCTCGGCGCTTTCATATTCGGCCAGCACCTCGCCCGCGCGCACGGGTCGACCGATGTAGAGATCGTTCAAATCCACGATGCGGGCATTGACCTTGAGCACCACGCCCGCGATCTCGCGCGGGTCGATCCGCACCTGTGCTGCATAGCGCCGCGGTCCCTGCGCCTCAGCGCCGGCGCCGAAGCGCGACATCTCGTCGGCGAAGCCGCTGGCGTCGCTGTGCGCATACACACCTGCCGCCATCCACCAGAACAGCAGCAATACCCGTGTGACAAAGCCTGTTGCAGACATATTCGCTCCCGGACCCGTGTTCCCAGTTGCACGCCTTAACCTCTATTCAGGCGATAGCAACATGCATGCCACGGGATGAAACGGCGCGACTGCGGGAAATACCTGTTTCACCGCAGCAGAGCGTTTCAACTTTTCGTTTCGTTCTGAAACGCTGAACTGCAGCCGTCCGCCGATACACGCACAGGCCCGCGCATTTTCACCCACTGGGCACACTGGCACAGGCATTGCTCATGCCCGTCACGATTGCGATTACCACCCCACCGGAAAACACCGAATCGAGAGGAATGGACAATATGGCCGATAACAACAACATCCACCGACTGCTATCCCTGGCCGGAACGGGCATCCTCATGGCCGCCGGCACCGCCGCAGCCGGACCGCAGCCGCAGGCCGCAAGCCTGACAGAGGCAATCACCCACGGCAGCGTCTATGGTAGATTCGCCCGCGTTATGAATATGTCGATGAACAGAGTCTGGGCAAGGAGGCCAACGCCTTCACTCTGCGCACCCGGCTGGGTTACCGCACCGCCAATCTGAACGGTTTCGAGGGTCAGCTTGAATTCGAGGACGTCAGAAGCCTGGGCAGCGAGAAGTTCAACAGCACCACCAACGGCAAGGCACGCTATCCCCTGGTGCCCGACCCGGAATCCACCGAGCTCAACCAGGCCATCCTGGCCTATACCGGCATCGCCGACACCCGGCTGCAACTCGGCCGTCAGTACATCAGTCTCGATAACGAACGCTGGGTGGGCCCGGTCGGCTGGCGCCAGAACTCGGTGACCATGGACGCGTTCAGCCTGACCAACCAGTCACTGACCGGGCTGGAGGTGTTCTATGCGTACGTGGACAATGTCAACCGGCTGTTCGGCGAGGAACACCCGACCCTGGACGACTGGGACATGGACAGCCACATCGTTCACCTCGCCTACAGCGGCCTGCCGCACGTCAACCTGGCGGGCTACGGCTACTTCCTGGAATTCGAGGACCAGGCCAGCCAGGCCCTGTCCACCCGCACCCTGGGCGCGCGCCTGAGCGGCGGCTATCCGCTGAACGATGACCTGAAGCTGCTGTATACCGCCGAATACGCCGAACAGGACGACTACGCCGACGGCCGGGCGCGTGATGCCGACTACTACTGGCTGAGCGCGGGCGTGAAATTCAACGGAATCACGGTCAAGGTAAGCCAGGAGCAGTTGAGCGGCAACGGCACCTACAGCCTCACCACGCCGCTGGCCACGGTGCATGCACACAACGGCTGGGCCGACCAGTTCCTGGCCAGCGCCCTGTCTCCCAACGGCCTGCCCGACGGCCTGGTCGACACCCGGGTGCATATCAGCGGGAAACTCGCCGGGATCAAGCTGGTCGCCAGGTATCACGACTACTCCAGCGACAACGACGACTATGATTACGGCACGGAGTGGAACCTGCTGGCGGTCAAGCCGATCAGCAAGCAGTTGAAGGTGGTCGCCAAGTACGCGGACTACTCGGCCGACGACAACGCCACCAACAGCGCACGCAACCCGGTGCAGAGCACCGACACGCGCAAGTTCTGGGTCATGGCCGACTTCAGTTTCTGAGAACCGGACAAGGCGCTCCGGAACTGGCTGCAGTTCCGGAGGCAACCGCACCCCCTCGCCCCTCAGTGGGGCTCTCTGCAGGGTGGGACCCCGAACCTCCCTCTCCCTGCCTTATCCCCTCCCGTCCTCCGGAAGGGGATTTTTTTGTGCGCCTCTGACGGCCACGCAGGATCCGGGCCTCCGCCTATCCCCGGCCCAGCCAGAACCACCAGATGAAGAAGACGATCAGCCCGGCACCGGCCAGGTTCACCAGCAGGTCGGTCATGCCTTCACCCCCCCCCCCGCCGCCGCAACCGCCTCACTCCGGTCACACGCGCGTGATCGATTTGACTTTGTACAGATCCTGAAGGTTGGCGTCACAGCCATGGTGGTTGCTCAAAAGCAGGGAGAACAGCCATATCAACTGTCAGCTTCCGTTATACCTGAAGCCGCAAGCCCGCTCACCTGTTCCGAACCAACATACATACGCCTGCAGATGTTCCATCTGGAAACAGGATCGGTGCCGGTATGGCGGAACAGCCGGGTTATTCGTGCACCACTCATCACTGGCACAGATGTTGCTATTAGCCAAACACTTCGCAGAAGGAGGCATACCGCAGTGCAGACAGAAGCCGGCTCATTTCCGACATCCCTCCACAGGAGTGGACGCATATTGCGCCGAGCGATGCGTGATATTCATGACTCTGCGGCACGACTGCTTTGGGCGACACTGCTGGGTGCAACTACAGTCACCACTGCTGTCGCCCAGGAAACGCCCGGCACAGGCATTCAGGTCACACAGCTGGCATACAGCGCCACGATGGACGATGATATCACCTCCGTTAAGGACAGTTTCGTCTCCGCCCTGGAGGGACGCAACTACACCATCGTCAATATCCTTGACGTTCAGCGGGCACTCGAAAACCGCGGCATTGAGGCCGAACCAATTGTGCTCGTTGAATTCATCAACCTTTCCAAGGCCTACCTGGTCACAACATCGGACAAACGCTTCGAGCTGTTCGCACCGCTGCGCGCGGCCATATTCGGGGAGCAGGACGGGGTAAGGCTGCTCATCCTGCGTCCGAAGTTCATCGGCGATACGCTTGGCCAAGAGCATCTCTCCGATCCCGCGCGCGCAGTATTGAAAGAGTTCGACCGGGATCTGCGCGATGTGGCCGAAACGGTCCGGAACGGAGGATTCTGACCTTCGTTCACAGGGGATTCACGGCATCTGCCGACACTGCCCCTGAAGCACGGCGACTCAGCACAATGGATATCTTGAACCGCTTCGCCAGGAACCGGCGGCTGCGCAGGGCACTCGATGACAGCCGTGACCGGCTCTATCGAATGGCCCTGGCCTGGTCCCGGAACCCGGTATTGGCGACCAGGCTGACAGATAAGGTCATCGAGCGCGAACTCCGGAGCGGGCAGGCACAGCATGAACCCGGCCAACTCCTGTTGCAGCTGTTCGGCTCCCTGTCCAGGTGCTGGCATGAGCACAGACAACTCATGGCGCCTGGCGAACCTGAATGCGGGTTCGAACCGGCTGTGCACCCGCTGCCGGTGCAGACGCACGAGGACACGTCCGCCAGCACCCGGGCCGCAATCGGCCGGCTGCCTGTTGTCGAATGCCAGGTTTTGACCCTGGTCAATATCGAACAACTGTCCTATGAACAGACAGCGCAGGTCCTGGAAATGCCGAAAAGCGCGGTGATTCACAGCCTGAACCAGGCCCGTCTCAGGCTACTCGGCATGCTGGCGCCAGAGATATCGCAACAGGCCCGCTGCACTGACTGCTGGTGCAGCAGCAGTCCGGCGCAGTGCGGAAGCGCGCGCAACTCAGACCCGACTGCTCAGCCGCGGCGTTCGAGCCAACCGTAATACCTGGGCCGACGCCGGCTGGCGGGTCGAGTGGCAACATGCTGCCCGCCACGGGTCCGGTCTCAACCCTGCGGTTTTCTCCAGAACCAGCGGACAATGAACACAACCAGCCCGAGCCCCGCCAGATTCACGATCAGATCGACCATCATTGCACCCTGTCCGGCGTGAACCTGCGCAGCCGATTGGCGTTGGTCACCACCGTGACCGAGGAAAACGCCATGGCCGCGCCGCCGATCATGGGATTGAGCAGCATGCCCAGCGCCGGATAGAGCACGCCGGCGGCGACGGGGATACCGAGACTGTTGTAGATGAAGGCGCCGAACAGATTCTGCCAGATGTTGCGCACCGTGGCGCGCGACAGCTGGATCGCTGTGAGCACACCCTGAAGCGAGGCGCGCATCAGAGTGACATCGGCGCTCTCTATCGCGACATCGGTACCGGCGCCGATGGCAAAGCCGACGTCGGCCTGGGACAGGGCCGGGGCGTCGTTGATGCCGTCTCCCACCATCGCCACCACCTCGCCTTTCGCCTGCAGCTGCTGCACATAGTCGATCTTGCCCTCGGGCAGCACCTCGGCCCGGACCTCGTCGATGCCGATCTGCCCGGCCACGGCCTGCGCAGTGATGCGGTGGTCGCCAGTGACCAGCGCCACCTTCAATCCCATTCCGTGCATGGCGCGGATGATGTCGGTCATGCCGGGTCGGATCGGGTCTTCGATAGCGACCAGACCGATCAACTCGCCGTCCGCGGCCACGCAGACGGGTGTAGCGCCGCGCCCGGCCAGCGCCTCGATGCGCGCGGCCCAGGCCGCTTCCGACACACCCTGTTCCCGCATGAAGGCGGCCTGCCCGACCAGGACCTCCCGCTCGCCGATTCGTCCGCGCAGCCCCTTCCCGGTCAGGTTCTCGAACCCTTCAGCCTTCGGCAGTTCCAGCGTGCGCGCCTCGGCGGCGGCCAGGATGGCGGCGGCCAGCGGATGGTTGGAGCCTGCCTCCAGGGCGGCGGCCAAGCGCAGCACCTCATTTTCATTCCTCCCGGATGCGGCCTCGACCGCGGTCACTGTCGGTCGGCCCTCAGTGACCGTGCCGGTCTTGTCCAGCACCAGGGTGGTCAGGCGTCCGGCCTGCTGCAGGGCGTCGCCGCTGCGGATGAGGATGCCGTGCTCGGCCGCCTTGCCGATGCCGACCATGATGGAGATGGGCGTGGCCAGCCCCAGCGCGCAGGGACAGGCGATGACCAGCACCGTGATGCCGGTGACCAGGGCATAGCTGAGCTGCGGCGACGGGCCCAGGTTGTACCAGACCAGGAAGGTGAGCACGGCGATGATCATCACCACCGGCACGAACACCCCGCTGACCCGGTCGGCCAGGCGGCCGATGGCCGGTTTGGAGGCCTGGGCCTGGCGCACCAGTTCGATGATGCGCGCCAGCGCCATGTCACGGCCGATGCGGCTGGCCTGGAACAGCAGGGTGCCGGACTGGTTGATGGTACCGCCGATGACCTCGTCGCCGGCCTGCTTAGCCACCGGGATCGGCTCGCCGGTGAGCATGGACTCGTCCACCGCCGACTCGCCCTCGATCACCTTCCCGTCGACCGGGATGCGGTCGCCGGGCCGTACCCGCAGCGTCTCCTCCAGCCCGACCTCCTCGATCGGCACGTCGATCTCCTTACCCTCGCGCACCACCCGCGCGGTCTTGGGCTGCAGCCCCAGCAGGCGCTTGATCGCCTCCGAGGTCTTGCCGCGGGCGCGCATCTCCAGCGCCCCGCCCAGGTTGATCAGCGCCAGGATGACCACGGCGGCCTCGAAATAGGCATGGCGCGCCAGCACCGGCACACTGTCGGGAAACAGGGCCACCACCATGGAATAGAGCCAGGCGCTGCCCGTGCCCAGCGCGATCAGGGTATCCATGTTGGCCTGGTGGTGGCGGAAGGCCGACCAGGCGCCGCGGAAGAAATGCCCGCCGGAGTAGATCAGCACGCCGAGTGTGAGCAGGCCGGTGATGAGCCAGAACACCTGTCCGGCCGGCGTGTCGATGGGCGGCAGTACATGGAACACCATCTCGCCCAGCATCAGCGGCACGGCCAGCAGCGCGGCCACGCCGGTCATGCGCAGGCGCTTGCGGTAATGGGCCATCTCCATGGCCTCCTTGTCCGCCTCATCGGCCAGGCCGCGCAGCTCGGCGGCCTCGTAGCCGGCCTGGCGCACCGCTTCGACCAGGCGCTCCGGCGGCGCCGTGCCGGTGACCCGGGCGGTGTGCTCGACGAAATTCACCGTTGCTTCCTGCACGCCCTCGACCCGGCGCAGGGCCTCCTCGACGGCGGCCACACAACCGGCGCAACTCATGCCGGCAACGGACAATCGTATGGATTCATCACTCATGGGGGACTCGCGCGGACGGATGGGTTTTGCGAAGATTGAGGATACCACAACCTGCCCGGGCATCCGGACCATGACCATACACATCCTGAGGGGTATTTATGCCGGCCGGATCGATCCCGACTATGGCCGGGGCCGCGCCAGCGCCATCGCCAAGCAGCCGCTGGACGGCGAGGTCCGGATCGGCGCAGACGGCATCGCCGGGGATGAACAGGCCGACCCGGTCAATCACGGCGGTCCGGAACGCGCCCTGCTGCATTACAGCCTGGACAACTATCGCTGGTGGCAGGCGCAGTATCCGGAACGCGCGGCCGCATTCTGCCCGCCCGGGTTCGGCGAAAACCTCTCCAGCACCGGGATGGATGAACGGAATGTCCACATCGGCGATGTCTATCGTATCGGGCGTATCGGGCGCATCGGCGGCTGCCGGCTGCAGGTCAGTCAGCCGCGCAGCCCCTGCTGGAAGCTGGATGTACGCTTCGACATCGCCGGCATGGCCCGGCAGGTCCAGGACAGCGCCCGGTGCGGCTGGTTCTACCGGGTGCTGGAAGCGGGTACGCTGCGGGTCGGTGACGGTATCGATCTGCTCGAACGCCTGCCCGACAGCCTGAGCATTGCGGCAGCGATGCAGGCCATCTACGGCGACACGGAGGAGCGCGAACTCTGGCGGCGTCTGGCCGACTGCACCGCCCTGGCGCCCAACTGGCGCGACAAGGCGCGGCGGCGGCTGGCAGGCCGGGCCGATATGCGCAGCGCACAGCGCCTGACCGGCGGGGAGTAGGATGGGTGGAGCGCAGCGCAACCCATCATTGATCCCGCATCGGTGATGGGTTGCGGCGCGGGCGCCTTCACCCATCCTACGCACTCGGTCATTCCGACACAGGAGCACGCACTTGCGGGTCCATTTTCTCCAACACGTTCCCTACGAGGGCCTGGGCAGCCTGCAGGACTGGCTGCAGCGGGGCGACCATCAGGTCACGGCCACGCGCCTGTATGCCGGCGACGGTCTGCCGCGGCCGGATGCACTGGACCTGCTCATCGTCATGGGCGGACCCATGGGGGTATACGACGAGGCCGACCATCCCTGGCTGATTGCCGAGAAGCGTTTCCTCGATGCCGTGCTTGCCGGCAGGGCGCGGATGCTCGGCATCTGCCTGGGCGCCCAGCTGCTGGCCGAGCGGCTCGGGGCCCGGGTGCTGACCGGCGGCGAGAAGGAGATCGGCTGGTTCCCGGTCCAGCGCAGCCCGGCCGCCGCCGACACAGCGCTGGCCGCGGCCCTGCCCGAGACATTCATGGCCTTTCACTGGCACGGCGACAGCTTCGAACTGCCGGCCGGGGCCGTGCACCTGGGCCGCAGCGAGGCCTGCCCCAACCAGGGGTTTCTGCACGAAGGACGGATACTCGGGCTGCAGTACCACCTGGAGATGACCCCGGCCGGGGCGCAGGCTCTGATCGACTGCCACCGGGATCAGCTCGGTTGCGGCCCGTTCAGTCAGACCGAGACGCAGCTGCTGGCTGCAGAGGCGCACTTCAACGGAGCCAACCGCCTCATGGCGCAGCTGATGGATGCGTTCACCGCGACGAACCCGGAGGAGGTCTGAACATGCCCATGAATATCGGGGACATCATGACCGAGGAGGTGATGGCCATCCGCATGGACGATACCCTGCTCACGGCGCACACCCTGTTCAAGCAGCTCGGGTTCCATCATCTGCTGGTGGTCGAGGAGCGCAGACTCATGGGGGTGCTCTCGGACCGGGACATACTGCGCTGGATCGGGCCGCATCTGGACACGCCCGCGGAAACGCGGGCAGATCTCGAGCGCATGCGCCGACCGGTCCATCAATTGATGACGCGCAAACCGGTCACGGTCACTCCGGATACCGCCATCACCTATGCCGGCAACCTGATGCTGGAGCAGCGTGTGTCCTGCCTGCCGGTGGTCAACGATCGGGGCCACCCGGTCGGCATCGTGAGCTGGCGCGATCTGCTCAGCGCCCACGTGATGCTGCAGCAAGTGTGAGTCCGGGATGAGAACGCAAAAGGAACGGGCGGGGGTGCAACCCCGCCCGTTCCTTTGTACAGCCACCGGGCTGTCGGGATCAACGACCGCCCTGCATGCCGCCACCCATACCGGCGCCCATGCCGCCGCCGGCTGTGTCCGGCCGCGAACCGCCGCCGGCGGAAACCAGGGAATCGGCCAGGAACTCGTTGCCGGTGACAGTATCGTCGTCCATGGTATCCAGGCGGGCGTCATGGACATCCATCATGTCCGTGGCCCAACCTTCGCCCCAGGGGCTGTTGTGGTCGGCGCTGGCAACCAAGGCGCTGCCGGAGAGGATCATACCCAGTACAGATGCTGCAATAGTCGTCCGTTTCATGACTGCTCCTGTGTGTCGTTGGTTCAAGCAGAAGTCATGTTAGCGGGCCGGCGTGGCCGCGTCCCTGTCACGGCCTGTCACTGCGCCGTTATGTGACCGGGCTCACACCGGGGGCCGTTCAGGAGGGGCGTGGTTCAGATGTGGCTGATGAGCTTGGCCTCGGGCACCCGGTTCTGCACCGCCCAGGCGATCTCGTTGCGCATGCCGGTCACCGGACGCATGCTGATCCAGAGCAGGTTGAGCTTGAGGTTGAGTTCGGCAAAGACCACGACTTCCTGGAAACAGGCCAGGACGGCCTGGATGTCGTCCAGGGTGCGCTGCAGCAGCTGGCGCGGCTTTTCCCGCAGCCCCGGGATCAGCATCATGAAATCGCTGAGGATCTGGCCGTCGCCGTCCACGCTCGGCGCGCGCTTGAACAGCGGCTCGTTGGCCTCCAGCAGGGGAAAGACGGCATGTCTGGGCAGGTTCATGGCAGGTCCCGGCGTGTCTGATCTGACTATAACAAAAGCGGCCCGGATTGCCACAGGCCTTAGCGGCCCGCCGCCGGGCCTCAGGCCGCCAGGGCGTCGCGGACCCGCTCAAGGCGTGTGCGCACCTCAGCGGCCAGGGCTTCAACACCTTCTTTTTCCACCAGTTTGAGCACGGCCGAGGGATCCATGAATCCGACCGTCACGCTGCCGTCGTCCTCCTGCCGCACCACGACATTGCAGGGCAGCAGCAGGCCGATATCGGGATCGGCCTCCAGCGCCTGGTTGGCCAGCTTCGGGTTGCAGGCCCCCAGGATCCTGTAGGGCGCGCGATCGATGTCGAGTTTCTTCTTCAGCGTGGCGCTGACGTCGATCTCGGTCAGCACCCCGAAGCCTTCCTTGCCCAGTTCTTCGGTCACCTTGTCGATGGCCGTATCGAAATCACCATTGAACTTCACATTGAATCCGTACATGGATACCTCCAATCGGTTGAACATCGCTGTCCGGGAGTATAACAAGCCTGCCCTGTGGCTAGAAAACAGATAAGGACTGCGTCGACGCCGCATCGCCGCACAGATTGATCTAGAAAGCGAAGCGCAATCCACCCATGAAGTAGAGGAAGTCGGATTCCTGCCCGGCCGCGTCAGCAATATCTTCTGTCTCGCCGGTCAGCGTCCGGTAGCGGATGCCGACATAAGGGGCGAATTCGCGCCTGATTTCATAGCGCAGCCGCAGATCCAGACTGACATCCGTCAGGCCCGCACCAAGACTGCGTTCAGAGATATCCTGTGCTGCGACGGCCAGTTCGGCGCGCGGCTGCAATACCAGCCGCTGGGTGATCCGGAGGTCGTATTCACCCTCAAACTCGACGGTCACATCCCCGTCTTCCGACAGGTACAGGGCATTGTCGAGTTCGAACTTGTAGGGCGCCAGCCCCTGGACCCCGGCCACGGCGGACCACCGGTCCTCGTAGCTGCCGCCCTCCCAGCCATTGGCGTACTGGACGCCGGCCTGAAGATTCCAGAAGGGCGTGATGAGTCGCGAATAGAGCAGGTCGGTTTCCGACTCCCCCTCGTCCGTGCCCTCGAACACCGCCTCGCCTTCCTGCTTCCACCAGAACTTGTGGAAGTCCTTACCGACCCAGCCCTGCGCCTCCCAACCGAGGTGATCGGACGCGTCATCCGCCTCCAGCCGGTATTCAAGCTGTTCGATGAAGGTAAAGACGTAGACACGGTCATCCGGGACCGTCCGGGGATAATCAGACGGTGGCGGGGTCTCGGCGTACTTGAACGCCTCCTCCAGCGTCATGCCCTCGGGTACGGGCGGATTTTCCACTGACGGCGGCTCTCCCTCATGCTGCCGGGCCGACTCATAGTGCATGGGGCGGTCCGAGGTCTCCGGCATGTCACCGCGATCCTGAGCCAGGGCGCCGCAGGGCATGAGTGCGGTCGCCGCCAGCAGGAAGAGAGGGACAGGAATCACGGGAGTGCTCACTTCAGGCGCCGACATCGATCGGCCCTCCTTCCAGCGACCTGACCACTGCGACAGTGCGGAACATGCCGGCCTCCATGTGATACAGCAGGTGACAGTGGAAAGCCCACTGTCCTGGGGCGTCGACCAGAATGTCCACGGTCAGCAACTCGGCCGGCTGGACGATCACCGTATGCTTGCGTGGATTGTCACCGTAATCGTCGGCACCTGCATACAGGTCCATCCACATGCCATGCAGGTGGATGGGGTGACTCATCATGGTGTCATTGATCATGTTGATACGGAGCCGTTCGCCGTACTGGAAGCGGATCATGTCCGATTCCGACCACTTCCTGCCGTCGAAGCCCCAGATGTACTTGTGCATGTTGCCGGTCAGGTGCAGATCGAACTCGCGCGTCGGGGGACGACGTCCGTACGGCCGCTCCAGGGCACGCAGCTGGCTGTAGGTCAGGACCCGCCAGCCGTCTTCGCCCAATCCCGCCCCCGGGTAGTCGAGGCGACGGTAGGCGGTAGCGGCCATGGTGATACTGGCCGGGCCATGTTCATCCGGGCCGTGCCTGATGCGGTCCGGGAGGTTGGTGACCGGCAATTCCCCATCGTCCTGATGTGACATGGGCTCAGACACACCGGCCGCATGCATCCCATCGTGCATTGCCTGATCACCCCCATGCCCGCCGTCGTGCATCATGCCCATATCCGCCATAGTCAGCATCGGTCGCCGTCTCTGTTCAGGCACTGCGGCGGCCATGCCCTGACGAGGAGCAAGCGTACCGCGGGCGTAACCGCTGCGGTCCATGGTCTCGGCAAACAGTGTGTAAGCCCGGTCATCCGGCAGTGTCACCACCACATCATAGGTTTCCGCCACCGCGATCCTCAGTTCGTCGGTCTCAACGGGTTTGACATTCTGACCGTCGGCCTGCACCACCGTCATCGGCAGCCCCGGAATGCGGACATCATAGAAGGTCATGGTGGAGGCATTGGCGATGCGCAGGCGCACCCGTTGGCCGGGCCTGGCGATAAAGGTCGGATTCTCATGCGCCGCCTTGCCGTTCATCAGGTAGGTATAGGTCGCGCCCGTGATATCCGCGATATCGGTCGGGTCCATGCGCATCCGGTCCCAGGCCAGGCGCTTTTGCAGCACCTCGGACATGGACATGCCGGTCGCCCGCATCTGTTCGTCGATATTGGCCAGGGTGGGCCGCTGGAAATTGTAGTAGCCCTCCATGGTCTTGAGCTTCCAGAGCACCCGATGCGGATCCTCGAAGGTCCAGTCGGACAGAACAATGGAATACTCAATATCGTATTCCACCGGATCCGGCCCGGCCGGCTCGACAATGAGCTGGCCGTAATGCCCCAGCTGCTCCTGCAGACCGGTATGACTGTGATACCAGTAAGTGCCGTTCTGGCGGACCGGGTAGCGATAGGTGAACGTCTCGTTGGCAGGAATGCCGGGGAAACTGATGCCCGGCACCCCGTCCATGTTGAACGGCAGCAGAATGCCGTGCCAGTGGATCGAGGTCGATTCATTCAGGCGGTTGTGGACGCGAATGAGCGCCTCCCTGCCTTCCTGCATGCGGATGACAGGGCCGGGGATGGAGCCGTTGATGGCAATGGCCCGCCCGGGCTTGCCGCCGACGAGCAGGTCACGGTATTCGAGATAGAGATCGATACCGCCGGGGTCGGTGGCATTCAGTTCGCCGAATTCTCCGGCATGACCAGGCACGCCCGAAGGTTTAGCGGTGAGCACCCCTGGAAAGTACAGGCCCAGCGAAGCCAGCGAGGCCGCCTGTATGAATTGTCGTCGGGAGAGAACCCCAAGCCCGGGGGGCTTCGTTTTGCTTTCCATCATACTCACCTGCTGAAAGACATTCCGGAGTTACAACCACGGATTGTGTTCCGGATTGATTACCCGGGACGATTGGCCCTATGCAACCCGGATTCACACCCTAGCACATCATTTCCGACCCAATGCACGAAACCATGTGCATAGCAGGGCAAAGGGTAACGCGCAACAACAGCGGGACGGGATTCATGATCTGGATCCGGCACCCCCTCGCCCATGCGCCACGTCGATCGCCTCCGCACCCGATTCATCCAGGCGTTCGGTTTCGACCTGCAGGGTGACAAAGAAGAAGCGGAACCGCTCCTTTAGCATGGCGACGGCTGCGGACAGCACCTGTTGGGGATCCGCCCCGTCGGCGGCACGGATATGCCCGGAAAACACATAGCGTCCGCTGGTCAGCGCCCAGGCATGAACATGATGCGCATCCTCGACGCCATCCTGTTTCTCCAGGGCCTCGACCACCTCCGCCAGGCTCACGTCCGCCGGCGTGCCCTCCATCAGCAGATGCGCGGCATCCCGCAGGATGCCCCAGCTCGCCCACAGCAGCACGAATCCGAAGGCCATGCCCAGGATGGGATCGATCAACAGGAACCCGGTGTAACGGATCACCACTGCGGTGACGATGATGAGCAGGCTGCCGACGAAGGTCTGGATGATATGCCACAGCGCACCCTTGACGTTGAGGTCGCTGCGACTCTCCTTCCAGATAAGACCGAGGGAGATGAACTCGGTCACCAGGCCGCCGGCCGCGGCCAGCAGCATCGGGCCTGTGGGCAGTTCAATCGGGTCGGCCAGGCGCATCGCGCCCATAACGATGACCACCAGGGCCATGCCGAGCAGAAAGCCGCCATTGACCAGGGCGCCGATGATCTCCGCCCGGTACCAGCCGAAACTGCGATCCTCGTCGGCGGGCCGGCGGGCCAGCCGCGCGGCGATGATGGCCACGAGCACCCCGCCCACGGCGGAGAAGGTGTGAAAGGCATCCGAGATCACGGCGATGGAACCGGTCCAGATACCGATGCCCATCTCAATGATGAAATAGATCCCGGTCAGCCAGGCCGATATCGCCATTCCGCGCCCGCTCGACGGCATGTGCCCGGCGTGGCCCGTTGCATGCGCATGCTCGTTCATGGCTGCCGCACCCTCAGCACCAGCTGGCCTGACCGTACAGCGGATCACTGAGCAACTGCATGACATTGGCCTCGATCACACGGTAACCCACATTGCCGTACAGCCGCTGCCGGCCCTCGTTCAGCACCAGGCAGGGGCTGCCCGGCACCTGATGCAGCTCCTTTGCCTGCAGGTCCAGGTGGGCGGCGGCATGGGCCCGGCCGGAATCGATGCGCTCGCTCAGCTTCTCCATGGGCAGGCCCAGGGACGCAGCGGTATCGTCCTGCACGGCTCGATCAGCGATATTCCCGGCATCCCGGAAGAACCTTTCCCGCAACCGCCAGGCGAGCTCCTCGGCGCCTGAGCGCACTGAATCTCCAGGCACTGCAGTATCCAGTTCCCCGTCGGATTCCAGCAGCTGGGCCGCCTTGACAAAGACATGGGCCGGTACGGATGAGGCCGGCACGTTGCGCTGCCAGATCTCAGGGTTGATCTCGACATGATCCCATGTGCCGGCAGTCTCACGCACATGCCTGCCGAAGCCTTCGAACCCGCCGCGGTCCCGCCAGCCCTCGCCTATGCGGCTCGCCGTGTCCCCGAACAGTGGGATGTAATGGTGCCGAACAAGGACTTTGTCACCGAACGCGCGCCGCAGCTCATCCAGCTTGATCTGCGCGCCGTAGGCCCATACACACAACAGATCCGAAAAATAATCGATTTTGACTCGAGGCTCTTTCATTTGTATTCCCGGGTAAATTTCCGCCCGGACCGTGCTGGAGCGGCACCGCCCCTCAACGATCCAGATCCTTCATTTTGCGTTCATATTCTTCTTTATCGATTTCGCCTCTGGCATAGCGCTCCTTCAGGATCTCGCGGGCACTGGGTGTGCTGCGCCCCCCGTCCCCTCCGCCCCTGCCGCTCAGCCCCACGACCAGGCCGACGACGAGCACGATCGCCACAATCCAGAATATCAGGCCGAAGCCGTGTCCGAAGAAGCCCCAGCCCCAGTCATCAGAATGCATGATTCTTCCTCATGTAGTAATCAATCATATTGGTACTAGCGGCGGGGAGAGCGCAAAACCGCCCTCCCCGGATCCACTAACGGTTGTGCATCCTTTCGTGCTCCTGCTGATGCTCCATCATCTGGTCCATCATCATCTGCATCATGTCCATGCGACGATCCATGTGCTGAACCTTCTCGCTCATCATGCCGTCCGACATGCGTGAGTCCGACTTTCCTTTCATTCCGTCATCATGCATGCCCTTCTGGCCACCCATCATTCCACCGCTCTTTCCTGAGCCATCCATCATGCCGCCGCCCTGTTTCGAGCCGCCCATCATGCCCATGCCGCCGCCCATGTTCTCCATCATGCTGCCGCGGCCACCGGACATCTGATGCATTTCCTTCATGGTTTCGCGCATCTGCTTCATGTGCTTTTCCATCATGTCATGGCGATGACTTTCGTTCTTGGCGTTGCGGGCCTGTTCCATGGTGTGATCCATGTCCTGCATCCGCTTCTGCATGTTCATCATGCCGCCATTATCAGCAGCAATCGCTGCAGGCGCGGAAACACTCAGAGTAATCAACATTGCGCTAATCATGGACTTCATGACATTCCTCCTTTCATTGCCGGAACAGGGTACTTGCTGAGCATTTCCGGGAGCCGGCTTATCTCCCGATAAGCTCAATAGTGAAACCGGATTTGAAATCCGCTCATGCATCCATTGCCTCGACGCATCGATATCCAACACAGTCATTCATGCTCGCGCGCCAGCCGGCAAGCAGCCTGCTGGGTCTCCGTGCGCACATCGCCACGGGTCACGAACCAGACCCCCAGCAGTGCCACGAATATCCCCATCGACTCGTATCCCCCGATCCTTTCACCAAACAGTGTCAGCCCCATGATCAGACCGAAGATGGGGGTCAGGAAGCTGAATGTGGTCAGACGGCCGAGTGCTGCCCGGCGCAGCAGCACGAACCACAACAGGGAGGCCAGTGCTGTGCCCACCAGACTGAGTGTGAGCCATGCGAACAGAAAGTCCCGGCTCCAGTTGATGGCGGAGATCCCGCCCTCGCCAAGATAGCCGGCCGCCAGCAGGGGCGTACTGCCGATCAGAAGCTGCGATCCCACGACCATCAGGGGATCGGCGCGGCCGACCAGACATTTCAGGACGACGTTGGCGAGCGCCACCCCCGCCGCCCCGGCCAGCAGATACCCTATGCCGATGGGCGAACCGGTACCCTCGAGATCCAGCAAACGCGGGAGGCTTATCACCAGGATGCCCGCAAAGCCCAGGCCGAGCCCGAGTCTGCGCCGCGGGCCCAATGCCTCGCCCAGCAGCAGCCAGGCCAGGACGGCGGTCAGCAGAGGCTGGGTGTTTTCGATGACGGTCGCCAGGCCAGGCGCCACCCAGCCGCCGCCGATGAACATGCCGAAGAACCCCAGGCTGGTCGCACTCAGTCCGACCATGGCCAGCATCGCCCACACCCGCAGGCCGCGAGGAACCGGCCGACCGAGCAGCAATCCGACTCCCAACAGCACAACACCGGCCAGCAGCGCCCTGAGTCCGGCAAACATCAGCGGCGGTGATGCGGCCAGTCCGATATTGATCAGGGGAAAACACAGCGCCCAGAGAAAGGCCAGCAACACCAGCAGCGCCACGGTGCCCGGCGACAGTGCCGAGCGGCTTTGCGTGATATCTCTGTTCATTGCGCATACCGCCCCAGCAGTTTCGCATTGATCGCCACGATCACCGTGCTGAGCGACATCAGCGCCGCGCCCAGGGCGGGCGAGAGCACCACCCCGGCGGTGTAGGCCACACCGGCGGCCAGCGGGATGGCAAAGGCGTTGTAGCCCGTTGCCCACCACAGGTTCTGGATCATCTTGCTGTAGGTGGCTCGGGACAGGGCCATGATGTCGGCCACGTTGCGCGGGTCGGATTTGACCAGCACGATATCCGCCGACTCGATCGCGACGTCCGTGCCCGCGCCGATGGCCACACCGAGGTCCGACTCCACCAGGGCGGGGGCATCATTCACCCCATCGCCGACCATCGCCACACTCAGCCCGCGCTGCTTCACTTCGCGTATCTTTTCCGCCTTCTGGTCAGGCAGAACCTCGGCGAAGTAGTCATCCAGGCCGAGCTCATCGGCCACGGTCCGGGCCACCGCCTCGGCATCGCCGGTGAGCATCATGCACTGGATCCCCATTCCTTTGAGGCGGTCGATGGCATCGCGGGATTCCTCACGCACGATGTCGGACAGGGCCACGGCGCCGATGGGCCGGTTCTCCTCCAGCACATAGACCACCGTCTTGCCCTGCTCCATCAGTTGCCCCGGGCGATTGTCGTCCAGTTCGATGTTTTCGCTGCGCAGGTAGCCGGGGCTGACGACCCGCACCAGGGTGCCGTCCACCCGGGCCTGGGCGCCCTTGCCGGGCAGGTTCTCGAAGTCGGATACCTGGCCGGGCGTGATGCCGCGTTCCTGCGCCGAACGCACGATGCCGGCGGCGATGGGGTGGGAGGACTGGCTCTCCAGCGCGGCTGCCAGCTGCAGCACCTGCTCTTCGCTGCGGCCTTCCAATGCCACCACATCGCTGACGCCGAACCGGCCCTCGGTGAGGGTGCCGGTCTTGTCGAACACGATGGCCTGGAGGTTGCGGGCGCGCTCGAAGGCGGCGCGGTCCCGGATCAGCAGGCCGCTCCCCGCCGCCAGGCTGGTGCTCACCGCCACCACCAGCGGCACGGCCAGGCCCAGGGCGTGCGGGCAGGTGATCACCATGACTGTGACCATGCGCTCCAGGGCGAAGTTGAACTCCCGGCCCAGCCCCAGCCAGGCCGCGAGGGTGAGGCCGCCGACGGACAGGGCGATGTAGGTCAGCCACTGGGCCGCGCGGTTGGCCAGGTCCTGCGTGCGCGAACGGCTCTCCTGCGCCTTGCGGACCATCTCGATGACCTGGGAGAGATAGGTCTCGTTGCCGGTCTTGCGGATCTCCAGGGTGATGGCGCCCTCGCCGTTGATCGCCCCGCCGATGGCCTCCTCGCCCTCGCCCTTCTCCACCGGCCGGGACTCGCCGGTGAGCATGGACTCGTTGAGGCTGGTCTGGCCGCTGACGATCATCCCGTCGGTCGGCACCTTCTCCCCCGGTTTCACCACCACCCGGTCGCCGGGGTTGAGTTCCGTGACCGGCACGTCCTCACTCTCGCCCTGGTCATTCAGACGATGGGCCGTGGTCGGCATCAGCCTGACCAGGGCCTCCAATGCCCCCGAAGCCCCCATCACCGATTTCATCTCGATCCAGTGGCCCAGCAGCATGACATCGATCAGGGTGGCCAGTTCCCAGAAGAACACCTTGCCCGCCAGGCCCAGAACGACGGCTGAGGAATAGAAATAGGCCACCGAGATCGCCAGGGCGATCAGGGTCATCATGCCCGGCTGGCGCTGCCTGAGCTCGGACAGCAGCCCGCTGATGAAGGGCCAGCCGCCGTAGAAATACACAACGGTCGAAAGCGCCAGCAGCACATGGGCATCGCCGGGAAACGCCAGCGCCCGCTCCAGGCCCAGAAACGCCTGGATCATGGGCGACAGGACCAGAATCGGCACGGTGAGCGCCAGCGAGACCCAGAACCGCCGGCGGAAATCGGCAATCATCCCGGCATGGTGGCCATGGCCGGAATGATCGTGCCCCTGATCGCCGGCGTGGTGGTCGTGCTGCCCCTGCCCGGCCGCCGTATGGCCGGTATGGTCATGCGATGTCATCGAAGCGTTATCCGGCATCAGACATCAGCCCTTGGCGCCGGCATTCTCGAAGAAGGCGCGCAGTTCGTGCTCGCTCGGCTGCCCGTGGAACACAACCCTGTCATCGACAATAAGGGTGGGCGAATGCCGTACCACATAACGCGCCACCGCCTCCGGGTTCTCCTCCACGAACAGCAGTTCATAAGGCACACCGAGCTCATTCAACTCCCGTTCCAGATTGGGGCGATGGGTGCATTCCCGGGTTGCCATGATCTTGACGTTCATGCTTGATCTCCATGTTCACTGAATGAATGGATATTCGGACACGAGCATCGTTTCAGTGATGGCCATGACCGGAATGTCCTGAACCGCCCATGGGCTCGACTTCCCGCGACGCGGATTCAGTCTCCTCAAGCAGATGCACGAAGGAGCGCTTCAAGCGCTCGCCCCAGCCTCCGCCCAGGTCCACACCCACCGCTTCCAATGCCCCTTCTATCTGACGGGCCGTGATCTGCATCAGGTCGTAATCGACTTCCAGCACATCCGTCTTCGGCCACCTGGCTGTAACGCTCATCAGTCCGTTCAGCCGGTTTATGACCTGTTCGGCCTGGTGTTGATCGAGCGGCTTTCCCAGATGGATCCGGCGTGATTTTCGCCAGGCCTCATCCGAGCGCTTTGCCGCTGGTTCACCGGGTTTGCCGATAAACAGACCGGGGTTGTCCTGGAAACGCTCCCGGCATTCCTCGGAGCAGAACGCGAAATGCATACCGCGGAATTTCAAGGGGTAAGAGGCAGGGCTCACCCACATGCCGCATACAACATCCCGTATCTGATCCTCCACATGCTGCATACTGTGGCTCCTGCGCTATTTTTTCGGCGGAAACTCGGCATCGCTGGGAGAATCACCCTGCGCTTCCCGCTGCACGAGCAAGGCGCTGTTCGCACCTCCATGCTGGAGATCCCGGTAGAGGACATCCACCACATGCCCGGCCCCGTCAAACATCAACGTATAGCTCCTGGCCGCAGGGTGGTCATACGTGTCCAGCATCGTCATCTCCCCACCGCTCGGCCGCCTGAAGGTCTCCGGCTTCCCGCCTCTATGTATCTCATACACCCATCCCGTGAGACCGTTGACCAGGGACACGGTCCGGTGGGCCTTGCCGTGGTGGGAAAAGGCTGCCTGCCTGTCTATCTGCCCCAGCGGATACCGTTCCAGTATCTGTTCCGGGCTGGTTTCCAGGTTAAAGACCGGTGGCATGGGTGCATGATCCGTCTCGGCATGCGCCATGGTCGCCAGCAACAGCGCCAGCGGCAGAATACGTTTCAGGGAAATGCCTTTCATTTGAGTCCCTCCTGTGGAACACAACTTGACACGATCAGAGTTCCGCTGCTCCAGCCGGTTTCTTCGACTGAATTCTGAACACCCCGGTGACCGGCAGGACGGCGACCGGTCCATCGCTCGCTTCGCCTGTACGGGCGGTTTGCACGATGGCATCGACCAGGGCGGTGCTGCGATGATCCGCGGTAAATCTCTCCACTCTTACGGGCCGGGTCAGCGGATCTTCATGAAAGAAATCTTTGTGCTCTCCGAACCCCTGCATCGGTGTCACGCTCATGCCGCGCGCCCCCTGACCAATCACCGCCGTCTCCACGCATCCAGACAGCGGCTGCGAACGATTGCCGTCACTTTGCGATCTTTCATGGATGTCTCCGGGAAGATGAAGGCTAGGACAGAATCCTCTCATGGCAAGGGCCCGGAATCGGCCGGCGCCCGAATGTATAGCCATGTCTCGCCGCCGCCCCGCCGGGCGGGCACGTGCAAACGCGGTCAGGTAGACCGTGGCTCCCGGTGCGGGATCAGATTTGCGGAGGGATATAGGGTGGAGAGAGTTCGATGCCGCGCAGCGCCGACTCCGTATGCGCGCACATCAGGGGGTGGAAGTCAGGATTGGCATTACCGACTCCGCCCGGCAATGTCAGGATACTGCCGGAGGCATGCAGGCATTGATCGCAGGAAGGGCAGTCGCAAACCATTTTACAGCAGTCCATCCCTCGATCAGGATCGGCAAGCTCCTGTCCCTCAGGTTCATTCCCGGCACGCTGCATTGCCATTTGCTGGCAGTGCGCTGCGGTCAAGGCGCTGTCCGGCGACTGCCCCTGATCGAATGCGGCAGGAATGGCAACGGCAAGGCGGGCGGGCACCAGGGCGATAACCAGTACCAGCAGATACACCAGAAAGGCTGTGGTTTTGTGATGCTTGCCCGGCATGAGGGTTACCCGTCCCGGTGTGTTCAAGTATTGCTTTTACACCATTCCACAATTATAGCTGTCATACCATGACATGCATCAAGTCAGGCCAATCGATGACAGGCGACGAACTGCCGCATCAGCCAGACCAGAACGGGTGGTATCACCAGCCTCTGCATCAGCGCTCGAGCCCGCGCCCGCGCCAGAGCAGGAACACCGCCGGTATCACCAGCAGCGTCAGCACGGTGGCGCTGACCATGCCGCCGACCATGGGCGCGGCGATGCGCTGCATCACCTCGGCGCCGGTGCCGCCGCCCAGCATCACCGGCAGCAGGCCGAAGATGATGGTCGCCACGGTCATCAGGATGGGCCGCACCCGCATCAGGCCGCCTTCCAGTACCGCCGCATGCAGATCCTCGCGGTTGGGAGAGCGTCCCTCCCCGCGCGCCTGTTCACGTCGCCGCCGCCAGGCCAGGTTGAGATAGACCAGCATCACCACCCCGATCTCGACCGCCACGCCCGCCAGGGCAATGAAGCCCACACCGACGGCCACGCTGAGATCGTAGCCGAGCCCGTACAACAGCCAGACCCCACCGACCAGTGCCAGCGGCAGGGTGGCGAGGATGATGGCAACCTCGGTCAGGCGGCGGAAATTGAGGTAGAGCAGCAGCACAATGATCCCGGCCGTCACCGGCAGCACCAGGGCCAGACGCTGCTGCGCCCGCTGCATGTATTCGTACTGGCCCGACCAGCTGACCGAATAGCCCGGAGGCAGTGAGACCTGTTCGCGCACGGCGGCCTGCGCGGCCTCGACGTAGCCGCCCAGATCATGCCCCTCGATATCGACGAAGATCCAGCCGTTGGGGCGGGCGTTCTCACTCTTGATCATACCCGGCCCCTCCTCGACCCTGATGCTGGCCACATCGCCCAGCGCCAGTTGTTTGCCGTTGGCTGCGACGATGGGCAGATTGCGCAGTCTGCTCAGGGAATCGCGCAGTTCGCGCGGGTAGCGCAGATTGACCGGGTAACGCTCCAGCCCCTCGATGCTCTGGGTGAGATTGATGCCGCCGACGGCGGTGCGCACGATGTCCTGCACGTCGGCGATATTCAGCCCGAAGCGCGAGGCCGCACTGCGGTCGATGTCGATGGTGACATAGCGCCCCCCCGCCACCCGTTCGGAGAAGGCGCTGGCCGTGCCCGGGACCTGCTTGAGCACTGCCTCGATCCCGGCACCGACCTCCTGGATCACGTCCAGGTCCGGGCCGGCGACCTTCACACCCACCGGCGTCTTGATGCCGGTGGCGAGCATGTCGATGCGGGTCTGGATGGGGAATGTCCAGCTGTTGGCCAGACTCGGAATCTTCACGACCCGGTTCAGTTCCTGCTTGATCCCCTCCAGGGTCATGCCCGCGCGCCACTGTTCGCGCGGTTTGAGCAGGATGGTGGTCTCGATCATGGTCAGCGGTGCCGGATCGGTCGCGGTCTCGGCGCGTCCGATCTTGCCGAACACCCGCTCGACCTCGGGCACCGAAGCGATCAGCTTGTCGGTCTGCTGCAGCAGTTCGCGCGCCTTGCCGATGGACAATGCCGGAAAGGTGGTCGGCATGTAGAGCAGATCACCCTCGTCCAGGGGCGGCATGAATTCCGAACCCAGACGCTTGTCCAGCGGCCACCAGCCGGCCAGCGGCCAGGCCATGGAGACGGCCACCAGCAGGGTGACGGCCAGGACGGTACGGGGAAACCGCAGCACGCCATTGATCACCGGGCGGTAGGCCGCCACCAGCGCCCGGTTCACCGGGTTGCGCTGCTCGGACAGGATACGGCCGCGGATGAAGTAGCCCATCAGCACCGGCACCAGGGTGATCGCCAGACCGGCCGCGGCCGCCATGGCATAGGTCTTGGTGAAGGCCAGCGGCGCGAACAACCGTCCTTCCTGTGCCTGCAGCGTGAACACCGGCAGAAAGCTCAGGGTGATGATCAGCAGCGAGAAGAACAGGGGCGGACCGACCTCACCGGCGGCCTTTGCCACCGTCTCCCAGCGGTCAACGGCCGCATCCTTTGCCTGCTCCAGATGCTTGTGCAGGTTCTCGATCATCACGATCGCCGCATCCACCATGGCGCCGATGGCAATGGCGATGCCGCCCAGCGACATGATGTTGGCGTTGATGCCCTGGTGCTTCATCACGATGAAGGCGGCCAGCACCCCCAGCGGCAGGCTGATCAGTATCACCAGCGACGAACGCAGATGGAACAGGAACAGGGCACAGACCAGGGCCACGATCAGGAACTCCTGTACCAGCTTGTGCTTGAGCGTCGCCACGGCGCGCTCGATCAGGCCGGAGCGGTCATAGGTGGTGACGATCTCCACCCCCTCGGGCAGGCTGGGCCGGAGCTGATCGAGCTTCGCCTTCACCGCCTGGATGGTGGCCAGGGCATTGCCGCCCCAGCGCATGATGACAACACCGCCGACCACCTCACCCTCGCCGTCGAGCTCGGCGATGCCGCGGCGCATCTGCGGCCCCAGCCGGATGTCGGCGATATCGCCCAGCAGCACCGGGGTGCCGTTGGCATTCACCCCCACCGGGATGCCCTCGAGATCGTCGATGCTCTGGATGTAGCCGTTGGCGCGGACCATGTATTCGGCCTCGGCCATCTCGATGACCGAGCCGCCGACCTCCTGGTTGCCGCGTTGAATGGCCTGCTTGATCTGCGCCAGCGGGATGCCGTAGGCGCGCAGCCGGTTGGGATGCACCACCACCTGATACTGTCTGACCATGCCGCCCACGGTGGCGACCTCGGACACGCCCTCCACGGTCTGCAGTTCGAACTTGAGAAACCAGTCCTGCAGACTGCGCAGCTGCGCCAGATCGTGTCTGCCCGTGCGGTCGACCAGGGCGTACTGGAAGATCCAGCCCACGCCGGTGGCATCCGGCCCCAGTGCCGGCGTGACCCCGGGCGGCAGCCGGTCCTGCGCCTGGGAGAGATATTCCAGCACCCGCGAGCGGGCCCAGTACAGGTCGGTGCCCTCGTCGAACAGCACATAGACATAGGAGTCGCCGAAGAATGAGTATCCCCGCACCGTCACCGCGCCCGGCACCGACAGCATGGTGGTGGTCAGCGGATAGGTCACCTGGTCCTCCACCACCTGCGGCGCCTGCCCCGGATAACTGGTCTTGATGATGACCTGCACATCGGACAGGTCCGGGATCGCATCCAGCGGCGTGGTCTTCAGCGAGTAACCGCCCCACACCGCCAGGATGACGGTCAGCAGCAGGACCAGGAAGCGGTTGCGGATCGACCAGCGGATGATCGTCTCAATCACTGCTGCGCCTCCATGACATGCAGTTCGCCGATACGATAGCCGCCGTCTCCGTCCGGTGTCAGCACGAAGTGCACCTCATCGCCGGCCTCCACGGCGCCGAGATCAACGCTCTCCGCCACGCGAAAATCCATGGTCATCCCGGGCCAGCCCAGGGCTTCGATCGGCTGATGGGTGATATTGAGCCTGCCGGCGTCGGCCTTGACCTCCTGCACCGTGCCCATGCCGGCAACGGGTTCCTGCGCCATCGCTGGCCGCGCGCTGTCCGACTCGTCCCCGGCCGCATCCAGCCGGTTCAACGTCCCCCTGATGCTGGCCTCAGAGTCGATCAGGAACTGGCCGGATGTAACCACACGGTCACCCTCCGCCAGCCCGCGTCGGATCTCCACCCAGTCGCCGGATTCGATGCCCGAAACCACCTCCCGGGCGCTGAAGCGGCCCTCGCCCAAGGCCAGGATGACGCGCTCGTTCTCGCCGGTGCGGATCAGCGCCTCGAGCGGGATGACCAGCCCCGGCTCGCTGGCACCGGCGAAGATGCGCACATCCGCGTACATATCCGGCTTGAGCCGCTCCTGCAGATTATCGAAGCGCAGTCTCACCTTCAGGGTATGGGTCCTCGCATCCAGGGTCGGATAGACGAACTCGACCTCGCCCTCCCATACCTCGCCCGGCAGATAGGGCAGGCGCACCTCGGCCGGCTGGCCGACCTCGACCCAGTCGGCCTGGCGTTCGAACACGTCCGCCATCAACCAGACGCTGGACAGATCCGCCAGCGTCATCACCTCGGTTTTCGGCTGCACATACATGCCTTCGCGGATATTGAGCGCGGCGACGATGCCGTCCTGACGGGCATGGTAGGCCACGCGCTGCTCGACCTTGCGGGTACGGCCCAGCCGATCGATCTGGGCCGGGCTCATGCCCAGCGCCTGCAGCCGTTCGTGCGAGGCCAGCTTGAGACCCGCATTGCCCGTATTCAGCGCCTGCAGGTATTCCTCCTGGGCGTTGACCAGTTCGCGCGAATAGACCTCGAACAGCACATCCCCCTTCTGCACGCGTTCGCCGTCGGACTTCACGTACAGCCGGTCGATCCAGCCATCGGTGCGCAGATGGATGTGGCTGATGTAGTTTTCGTTGTAGTCGACATAGCCGACCGTATCGATGCGCCGCCACAGACGCTCGCGCTGGACCTCGGCGGTACGCACCCCCAGGTTCTGCACCATCACGGGATCGATCTCGAGCCGGTCGCCGGCCTCGTCGGCATAGACGGGCACCAGATCCATGCCCATGGGCGACTTGCCCGGCCGGTCGCGGCGGTAGTTCGGGTCCATGGGCGCAACCCAGTAGAGGATCTCGCGTTCGCCGTTTTTCCCTGCCGACGTGCCGGCCGCGGCTGCAGCGCCGGCCTCCGCCGCAGCCGCCCCGGACTCCCGATCCTGGCCGCAGCCGCCGAGACCGAGCGCCAAGGACATCCAGATTATTGTCAGCATCTTCCGGGTCATGATTCCTCTCCCACCAGGTAGCGCAGCCGGGCCGCGGTCTGGGCCAGGTCGGTCCGCAGCCGCAGGGCGGTCAGCCGCGCGTCCAGTTCGATCAGCCGGGCCCGCATCAAGGCGGTGAAATCCGACACCCCGCTCTGATAGGCCTTGAGCGAGGCCTCGGCGTGCTGGCCGGCCTCGGGCAGCAGCCGCTGGCGGTAGCGCGCCAGCCGTGCCTGCAACCGTTCGCGCTCGGCCAGGGCGGTATCGAGTTGCTGGCGCAGTTCCCGCCGCAGTTCGTCGCGTTCGAGCTCCACCGCCGTGACTTCATACTGGCGCGCCGCCAGCGCCCGGTCCTGGCGCTTGTCGGTGAACAGCGGCAGATCCACCATCACCATGGCCGAAAGCAGGTCGCTGCGGCCGCTGCCGTCGGCCTCGCGGCCATTGCGCTCACCGTAGGTGACATCCAGACTCCAGCCCGGCTTGTACCGTTCGCGGGCCGCGTCCACCTCCAGCCGGCCGGCCTCGATCTCCCGGTTTACCTGCTGCAGCTGCGGATGGCGGTCCAGGGCCTGATGCATGACGGACGGCACGGACAGGGCCGGCTGCTCGGGGAAGTCCTCGGCCAGGGGCCGCTGCGCGGCCTCCGGGCCGACCAGCCGGGCCAGCTCGGCCCGGGCCGTTTCCAGCCGGGTGCGCACCCGCTCGCGGCGGTCATCCAGCAGGGACAACTCCACCCCGGCACGCAGCACATCCTGCTGGTTCTTGCGCCCGGCGCCGTAGTAGGCCCGGGTGATGTCGACCAGGTCCTCGAACAGACGATAGGTTTCGTCCAGGATGCGGGCCGCCCGCGACTGGTAATAGACTTCCAGGAAGGTCTGCCGCAGTTCGCGCAGCACCTCGCGCCGCCGGGCCTCGGCCCGGGCACTCATACCGGCGGCCAGGCGCTCCTGACGCTGTCCGGCCAGGGCCAGGGTGCGTCCCGGCGGAAACCGCTGCTGGACACCGACCTGCAGCTGACTCATGGGGGTGTCGGAACGGTCGAAGGACTCCACCGGCAGGTTGCCCACGCCCAGCTTCAGGGTGGGGTCGGGCAGCTGGGCCGCGGCCACGGCCTGCTCGTGCCGGGCCCGGGCCCCGGCCTCGAACGCCGCGGCGCGGCGGTCATGGATCAGCGCCAGCGCCTCGGCCTCTGCCAGAGACAGGTGTGCCGCGACAAGGCCAGTCGGATGGATGAGGATCCCGGCCAGGATCCAGGGTAGTGCGCGCATGGGAAGCTCCTCGAATGAACCGGATCAGTAGCGGATACGAGGAGGATAGCTATTCCAGAAAGGCGCAGTCCCGCAGATACAGGGACGCTGAAGCAGGCGGACAGGTACGCACTGCGGCGATGGTTGGCGGCGGCCCGCGCCAGGCCTGCCAGGCAGCGCCGCCCCCCGGTTGCAGGGCCGGCTGATCGGGAAACCCGGCCGGGATCAGCGCGGCCGGCTCGGTGATCGGGCCGCTGCCGACCTCGGCCACCGGGCACAGGCCACCCTGGTGCTCGTGCTCGCAGCACTCCGGCGACTGCGGCTCGGGCTGCATGTGCTGGCAGTGATCGGCCGGCGGCGGCGCCGCGCCGGCCGCGGCCCAGCAGTGACCGCAGGCCAGCGACAGCCAGCCGGCCAGCAGTATGCCGACCAGGCTCAGAATGGATGAATGCCGCTGCCTGTGCATGACACCAAATATAACCCGCTGACACAAAAGGGCAAGCCGGTGATAAAGGGCCCCACGGAAAACACGGAAAAAATACATTTGAAAATCAATCAGCAGGTTGGGGCAGTTCAGTCCTGCGGGCCAGGTTAGTACAGCGAAGCCGACACGGACGCTGCATGTTGGGTTACGGCGCAATGCGCCTAACCCAACCTACATTCACTATTCCGTGTTTTCCGTCTATTCCGTGGCGCTCTTGATATCAATCGCCCGTCAGCCGGCGCTGGGCCTCGCGGTACTTCTCAGCCGTCTTCGCCACCACCTCCGGCGGCAGGTGCGGCCCCGGCGCGGTCTTGTCCCAGTCCAGGGTCTCCAGGTAGTCGCGCACATACTGCTTGTCGAAGCTGGGCGGGCTGGTGCCGACCTGATATTCATCCGCCGGCCAGAAGCGCGAGGAATCCGGGGTGAGCACCTCGTCGATCAGGAACAGCTGGCCGGTCTCGTCCAGACCGAATTCGAATTTGGTGTCGGCGATGATGATGCCGCGCTCGCGGGCATAGGCGGCGGCCTCGCTGTAGATGCCCAGGCTGACATCGCGCACCATGGCGGCCAGTCCCTTGCCCAGCAGGGCCTCGGCGCGGTCGAAGTCGATGTTCTCGTCATGATCGCCCACCTCCGCCTTGGTGGAAGGGGTGAAGATGGGCGTGGGCAGCTTGTCGGCCTGCTGCAGCCCGTCGGGCAGGTCGATACCGCACACCGCACCGGTCTGCTGGTAGTCCTTCCACCCCGAACCGATGAGATAGCCGCGCACAATGGCCTCCACCGGCAGCGCCTTGAGCTTGCGCACCACAACGGCGCGGCCCTCGACCTGTTCCCGCTCGGCCGCATCCGGCAGCACCTGCTCCAGGGGCGTGTCGCACAGGTGATTGGGCACCATGTCCGCCATGTGCTCGAACCAGAAGTTGGACACCGCGGTCAGCACCGCCCCCTTGCCGGGGATGGGCTCGGGCAGCACCACGTCGAAGGCCGACAGGCGGTCGGTGGTCACGATCAGCAGCCGGTCCTCGCCCACGGCATAGATGTCGCGCACCTTGCCGCGCGCGACCAGCGGCAGGCTCTTGAGATCGGATTCGTACAGGGTCTCGCGCATGGGCGGCTCCGGTCGGGCAAAGGCGGGATTCTAGCCGGTCGGGGGGAGTTTCCACAAAGGCGAATGAGACGAATGGCACTTACTACAGCCCCGTCATCCCCGCGAAAGCGGGGATCCAGCGCAGTCTTACCTCCCTGGGTCCAGGATTCCCGCCTTCGCGGGAATGACGGATAACTGCAGGCTGGAACAGGGGCGGGCGGCCCGTTTCCGGCGTCCGCGGCATTGCCGGTTCCCCAACCCCGCCCGCAGTGCTAGAATTACTTGTTTCCCAACGGAAACAGGTCACTACGATGAATGACGACAGCCCCCGCGTGGGCCTGGTGATGGGCTCCGACAGTGACTGGCCGGTGATGCAGAAGGCCGCCGAAATGCTGGAGCGCTTCGGTATCCCCTACGAGGCGAAGGTCGTCTCGGCCCATCGCACCCCGGACCGGCTGTTCGACTATGCCGCCACGGCGCGCGACCGCGGCCTGGCCTGCATCATCGCCGGCGCCGGCGGCGCGGCCCATCTGCCGGGCATGCTGGCCGCCAAGACCACCGTTCCGGTACTCGGCGTACCGGTACCCTCGCGCTATCTCAAGGGCATGGACTCGCTGCTGTCCATCGTGCAGATGCCCAAGGGTATCCCGGTCGCCACCTTCGCCATCGGCGAGGCCGGGGCGGCCAATGCCGGCCTGTACGCCCTCAGTCTGCTCGCCATCGGCAATACCGATCTGGCCGCACGCCTCGACGCCTATCGCGAGGAGCTCAAGGCCATGGTCGACGCCATGCAGCTCCCGCCGCAGTCGTGATCCTGCCCGGCGCCACCCTCGGAGTTCTCGGCGGCGGCCAACTCGGCCGCATGTTCGTCATGGCCGCGCATGCCATGGGCTACCGGGTGATCGTGCTCGACCCCGATCCGCACAGTCCCGCCGGCCTCATCGCCGAGCAGCATCTGCGCGCCGACTACCAGGACCATGCCGCGCTGCAGGTGCTGGGTGATACCTGCTCGGCGGTAACCACCGAATTCGAGAACGTGCCGGCCGCCAGCCTGGATTATCTGGCCCGGCTGTGCCCGGTCCGTCCCGCACCCGCGGCCGTCGCCATCGCCCAGGACCGCATCCGTGAAAAGCGCTACATCCAGGAACAGGGGCTGGCCACCGCGCCCTTCGCCGTGATCGAGGAGCCCGAGGACCTGGACGAGGCCTTCGCCCGACTCGACCCGCCGCTGCTGCTCAAGACCGCCTCGCTGGGCTATGACGGCAAGGGCCAGGCGCCCGTCGACAGCCTGGAGCAGGCCCGCGCCGCCTTTGCCGAACTGGGCGGCCAGCCCTGTGTACTGGAGGCCCGGGTGGAACTCGAGCGCGAGCTTTCGGTCATCCTGGCCCGCAGTCTGAAAGGCGAGACCGCGGTCTATCCGGTGGGCGAGAACCATCATGTCGACGGCATCCTGGACACCACCATCGTGCCGGCGCGGATGCCGGCGGTGGTCACCGACCAGGCCGTGGACATGGCCCGCACCCTGGCCGAGTCCATGGATTATGTCGGCGTCATGGCGGTGGAATTCTTTCATACCCGTCAGGGTGAGCTGCTGATCAACGAGTTGGCCCCGCGCCCACACAACAGCGGCCATTACACTCTGGATGCAACCATCACCTCCCAGTTCGAACAGCAGGTGCGCTGCCTGTGCGGTCTGCCGCCCGGCGACACCCTGCTGCTCTCGCCGGTCGTGATGGTCAATCTGCTGGGCGATCTGTGGCAGCCCGAACCGCCCTGGGAGAAGCTGTTCGCCTACCCCGCCGCCAAGCTGCACCTCTACGGCAAGCGCGTGGCCCGCCCGGGGCGCAAGATGGGCCATTTCAACTGCCTGGCGCCGGAGCTGGACAACGCCCTGGCCCAGGTCGAACGGATCCGTGAAGCGTTAAGCGTTAAGCGTTAAGTATCGTAGGATGGGTGGAGCGCAGCGCAACCCATCGATACCGGCAATTATGATGGGTTGCGGCGCAGGCGCCTCCACCCATCCTACCCGGATAGCGCAGGATGGGCTGACGCAGCGAAGCCCATCACTCCTCACTCCTCACTCCTCACTCCTCACTCCTCACTCCTCACTCCTCACTCCTCACTCCTCACTCAATAATAGCCTACACCTATCGTTTGAATAGTTACTTTCGATTTCACAAATAACCACCCCGCCCCTATTCTTGTCTCCAAGCCAGACAGCACTGGCCATGATTTCCGACCGCAAGCTACAGGAGACACCGACATGCTGCAGGACAAGACCGGAAGCCGCATTCCCAACATCACCTTCCACACCCGTCAGAACAACGAGTGGGCGGACGTCACCACGGACGAGATCTTCAAGGGTCGCAACGTGGTCGTCTTCTCCCTGCCGGGCGCCTTCACCCCGACCTGCTCCTCGGCGCACGTGCCGCGCTTCAACGAGCTGGCCCCGGTGCTGCGCGACAACGGCATCGACGAGATCGTCTGCGTATCGGTCAACGACACCTTCGTGATGAACGAGTGGGCGAAGGATCAGCAGGCCGAGAACGTCCGCTTCATCCCGGATGGCAACGGCGAGTTCACCGCCGCCATGGGCATGCTGGTGGACAAGGACGACCTGGGCTTCGGCAAGCGCAGCTGGCGCTACTCCATGCTGGTGCGCGACGGCGTGATCGAGAAGATGTTCATCGAGTCCGAGGTGCCGGGCGACCCCTACGAGGTCTCGGATGCCGACACCATGCTCGACTACATCAACCCGCAGGCCGTGAAGCCGCACGACGTGGTGCTGTTCACCAAGCCGGGCTGCCCCTGGTGCGCCCGGGCCAAGGGCATGCTGTCCGAGGCCGGCATGGAGTTCGATGAAATCAGCGTCGGCGAACAGGTCTCGCTGCGCGCGGTGCGCGCCGCCAGCGGCAGTGACACCGTGCCGCAGGTCTGGATCAACGGCGTGCACATCGGCGACTCCGAGGCGCTGGCCGAGTGGATGCAGCGGCGGGAAGCTGCCTGATACGGCGGCGGCATTAACGCAGAGGACGCGGAGGCGCGGAGACGCAGAGATTTCATAAATTGATTTTACTTTGCGCCTCTGTACCCATAGGGCATAAACGCCTTTGCGCCCTCTGCGTTGTTATCACCACACCCAGGGAGATACCAATGAACAAGCACTATGACCTCATCGCCATCGGCGGCGGCAGCGGCGGGCTCGCCGTGGCCGAACGCGCCGCCCAGCTCGGCCGGCGGGTGGCCGTGATCGATGCGCAGCCGCTCGGCGGCACCTGCGTGAATGCCGGCTGCGTGCCCAAGAAGGTCATGTGGCACGCCGCCCAGGCCCGCGAGGCCGTGCATCAGGCCGGCGCCTTCGGCATCCGGGTACAGGACAAGGGTCTCGATTGGGAACGCCTGGTTGCCGGTCGCAACGCCTATATCGACGGCATCCGCGATTACTGGTCCGGCTATGCGCAGGACCAGCGCATCGACTGGATCCGCGGCCGGGCCCGCTTCATCGACGCCCATACCCTGCGGGTCGGCGACGAGCACTACCAGGGTGACCACATCGTCATTGCCACCGGCGGACAGCCGATCGTCCCGCCGGTGCCGGGAGCGGAGCTGGGCATCACCTCCGACGGCTTCTTCGAACTCAGGCAGCAACCGCGGCGCGCGGCTGTGATCGGCGGTGGCTATATCGGCGTGGAGCTGAGCGGTGTATTGCGCGCACTGGGCTCCGAGGTGTCGATCATCGCCCTGGAGGACCGGGTGCTTGAAGCATTCGACCCCCTGATCAGCGACACCCTGATGGAAGCGATGCAGCAGCAGGGCATCGCGACCCACATGGGCTTTCAGGTCAGCGGGCTGGCGCGGGGCAGCGACGGTATCGATATCGTCTCCGCCCGGGGCGAACGCCTGGGCGGTTTCGACACCGTGATCTGGGCCGTGGGCCGGCGCGCCAATACCGAGGGCCTGGCGCTGGACCGCGCCGGGGTCGAGGTCAATCGCAACGGCGTCATCCCGGTGGATGCCTTCGATGCCACCAATGTGCCGGGCGTATACGCCATCGGTGACGTCACCGGCCGCATGCCGCTCACCCCGGTGGCGATCCGCGCCGGCCGGCAGCTGGCCGCGCGTCTGTTCGGCACTGCCACCGCGTCGATGGATTACACCAACATCCCCACCGTGGTGTTTGCCCACCCGTCGGTCGGGGCCCTCGGCCTGACCGAGCCGGCGGCCTGTGCCGAATACGGTGATGCGGTCAGAGTCTACGAGACCCGCTTCACGCCCATGCGTCACGCGCTCGGCAATGGCGGCACGCCGACAGCGATGAAGCTGGTCTGCGCCGGCCCGGAGGAACGTATCGTGGGTTGCCACCTGATCGGCGACGGGGTCGACGAGATGCTGCAGGGCTTCGCCGTGGCCATCAACATGGGCGCTACCAAGGCCGACTTCGACCGCACCGTCGCCATCCACCCGACCAGTGCGGAGGAACTGGTGACGCTGAAGCAGTCACGGCCTGGCGGCTGTGTGTTGGCGGATGTTGCCTGAGTCTGGGCGGGATTAACGCAGAGGGCGCAGAGTCGCGGAGACACGGAGACTATTGAAATACGAGATTGCTCATCCTTGCCCCTCCTCTGAAAGCACAGACTCACAAGCCAGCGAGGAGATACCAACATTATTCATTGTCTTTGCGTCTCCGCGCCTCTGCGTCCTCTGCATTCCCCGCGCAAAGGCATGAAGACACCGCCGGTCAGCCCGCGTCCTTGTGCCGCGGACGGCTCACCTCGGGCAGACTGAGCAGGTTCCTGGCCTCCTTGAGCAGGAAGTGCTTGAAGGCCTGGGCCGCGGTGGACAGGCGCTTGCCGCGTCGGTGCACCACATACCAGTGACGCATGATGGGAAAGGTCTCCACATCCAGGATCGCCACTCGCTTGAGCGCCAGTTCCATCTCCAGGGTGTGCAGCGACAGCAGCCCCAGCCCCAGGCCGGCCTCGACGCCCTGCTTGATGGCCTCGCTGGTACCCATTTCCATAGTGCTGCTGAGTTCCAGTCCGTGCTGGGCGAAGTGCCGTTCCATGGCCGAGCGGGTGCCCGATCCGCGTTCGCGGATGAGAAAGGTTTCGCTGGCCAGCGCCGCGAAGGGAATCCGGCTGCGCTTGCGCGTCAGCGGGTGATTGGTCGGGGCGATGACCACCAGGGGGTTGTCCATGAAATTCTCCGCCACCAGGTCCATGTCCTCCGGGGGCTTGCCCATGATCACCAGGTCGGTCTCGTTCTCGGCCAGGGCCCGGAGCAGACCCTCGCGGTTGGTCACGTCCAGACTGACAGTCACGTCCGGGTAACGCTGGAAGAAGGTGGCCAGCAGCCGCGGGGCGAAGTAGTTGGCGGTACTGGCCACGGCAATGCTCATATGGCCGCGCCGCATGCCCTTGAGCTCCTCGAACACCTGGGCGGCTTCCTCGAGCTTGTCGGTCACGGCGCAGGCATAGCGGTACATCTCCTCGCCGGCCTCGGTGAGGTAGGTCTTCTTGCCCTGCTGATCCAGCAGCGGCAGGCCCACGGCCTGTTCCAGCTGCTTGATCTGCATGGACACGGCCGGCTGGGTCAGATGCAACTCCTCCGAAGCGCGGGTGAAGCTCAGGTGACGGGCCACGGCCTCGAAGATGCGCAGCTGACGCAGAGTGACATTCATAAGCAATACCTTGTGGTCCGGTAGGGAAGCATAAACCTCGTACCGACTCTATGCTACACTGCCGGAGCAGGCCTCCTGCCCCACGGGGAGGCCTGTCATGGCATGGAAGCCTTTGGTTTGTTTTTGTTTTATTTTTGAGTTGCAGTTGCCAGGCTTATGAATGATACCGACACCTCCGGTGACGGCGGCGCCTACGCGCGCGTCCCAGCCCCCGACCAGGACACCATCTACCTGGACGCGGCCTCCAACCGCAGGCCCCAGAGCCTGTATCTGCGCAATGCCGGCATCGCCTTCCTGCTGGTCGGCAGCGCCGCGCTGCTGCAGATGGCGGTCGTCTACGAATCCTTCCAACCGCAGCTGTTCGTCATTCCCGCACTGGTCGCCCTGGTCATCGCCTTCCTGCTGGCCCGGGTCAGCCTGCTCAAGACCCAGTTGCAGCGCGAAAACGCCCGCTTCCGCGCCGTGGCCGATGTGGGCCAGGAATTCACCTATTTCTGCTCCCGGGACGGGCACTATGAATATGCCTCGCCTTCGAGTGTGCAGCTGACCGGTTACCGGCCGGATGAATTCTACGCCAAGCCGGAACTGATGTCGGAACTGATCCACCCCCAGGATCGGGAACGCTGGCAGCAGCACCTGGCCAACCTCGGCACGAACAGGCAGAGCGACAACATCGACCTGCGGCTGATCCACAAGGATGGCCACACTGTCTGGTTTCAGCACATCTGCGGCCCGGTCCATGATGCCGCCGGCCGACTGATCGGCATCCGCGCGACCAACATCGACATCACCGAACGCAAGCAATTCGAAGCGCGGATCGAACGCATGGCCTATTACGACCCGCTCACCGACCTGCCCAACCGGCGCGCACTGAACGGTGAGATCGAGCAGCTGATGCGCAAATACCCGGCTGCCGAAAACCGCTTCGCGGTACTGTTCCTGGATCTGGACCGGTTCAAGCACATCAACGACAGCTACGGCCATGAGTTGGGCGACCAGCTGCTGGTCAAACTGGCCGACCGCCTGCGGCGCTGCTGTGAAAACCGGGCCACCATTTCCCGCTTCGGCGGCGACGAACTGGTGGTACTGGTACCTGACGTGGACAGCCCGAAAACGGCGGTCGACTATGCCGCTCACCTGCTCGACAGCATCGAGCGCCCCTTCATCCTGGATGACAAGGAACTCTACATCAGCGGCGGCGTGGGCGTGACGCTCTACCCCTACGATGGACAGGACGCCGCCACCCTGATCCGCAACGCCGATGCCGCCATGTATCGCGCCAAGCAGTCGCGACACACCCGCATCGCGCTCTACAGCGAGGAGTTGATCGACAACATCGCTGCCTTTGTCAGCACCGAGAACCGCATCCGTCGCGGGCTCAAGGAAAACGAGTTCATTGCTCACTACCAGCCGCAGGTGGACATGCACAGCGGCCGGATCGTCGGCGCCGAGGCCCTGGCACGCTGGCAGTCGCACGACCGCGGGCTGATATCACCGGCCGAGTTCATTCCGGTGGCCGAAGAAACCGGCCTGATCGATCAGCTCGGTCGCAGCATCCTCAGTCAGGCCTGCAGCCAGATCCTGGAGTGGCAGCGCGCGGGCATCCGGCTGCCGCTGTCGGTGAATATATCGGGGCGCCAGTTCGCCGTACCCGGCTTCGTCGATCAGATCCAGGGCATCATCGGCGAATCCGGCATCAACCCGGCACAGCTGGAGCTGGAGATCACGGAACAGGTATTCCTGGAGGACATGGACGAGGCCACCGACAAGCTGTGGCAGCTGCGCGATCTGGGCGTATCCATCGCCATCGACGATTTCGGCATCGGCTACTCGTCGCTCAGCTATCTCAAACGCCTGCCCTTCAACACGCTGAAAATCGACCGCACCTTCACCCGTGACATCTGTGAAGACGCCCGTGATGTCGCCATCCTGCGCGCCATCCTGTCACTGTCGCGCGACCTGCGCCTGAACACGATCATCGAAGGCGTGGAAACCAAGGCCCAGAAGAAACTGCTGCTGCGCCTGGGCTGCGAGCGGGCGCAGGGCTTTCTGTTCCACCAGCCGCTGCCGGCAGCGGAACTGACATCGCTGCTGTTGAAGCGCTGAAAGAGCGCCACGGAATACACGGAAAGCACGGAAAAAAAACAATATATGCGTATTATCTTCCCATTGCCCGGGCGCGCAGCGCCATGGCAATGAGATATAAATAATATATGTCCGTGCTTTCCGTGTATTCCGTGGCGCTTTTGATTTTTTACTCGCGCACCGCCACAGCGACGGTGTACTGCCGCCCCTGCTTGACCTTGTCGTAGTTGCCGAACACGGCCTTCATCTCGCGCTCGAACAGGCGCCGCAGGCCGGTGATGCTCACCACCCACAGCCGCCCGCCCGGCCGCAGCCGGGCATGGGCATCGTGCAGAATGATGGCCAGCAGTTCCTTGCCGACCTTGGCCGGGACATTGGAGGCGATGAGGTCGAACTTCAACTTTGGATCGACATGCTGGAAGGCATTGCTCAGCATGGCCCGTGCATTGTTGATGCCGTTGACCTCGGCGTTGCGGTTGGCGTATTCCACAGCCATGAAATCCTTGTCCACCATCAGGGTCTGCCCTGCAGGCGCCAGCCGCGCCAGGGTCAGCCCGATGGGGCCGTAGCCGCAGCCCAGATCGAAGCAGTCATCGCCGGCATTCACCTCGATGTGCCTGAGCAGCAGCCGGGTGCCCTCATCGATCTCACGCGGTGAGAACAGCCCCCAGGTGGTATGGAAGCTGAGTTGCTGATCGCGCAGGGATTCGGTGAAGACAATGTCCTGGCGGATGCGGCGCAGATAGTCGTCGGCGGGCATGGCGTGAGGCGTGAACTATGAGTCGTCCGGGAGTATACCCGAACCGGGTTCAAGAGCGCCACGGAATACACGGAAAGCACGGAATAATGCAGGTTGGGTTCGTCGCTTCGCGCCGTAACCCAACATGCCGCGACAGTGTCGGGTTACGCTACGCTAACCCGACCTACGGCGCTGCACAATCCACCGAGGAGAGGGGTATAGATATATCTTTTTCCGTGCTTTCCGTGTATTCCGTGGCGCTCTTCTATGAAGTCAGCGTCGCGAACAGCACCGGCAACTTCTCCGGCAGACGCTCCACCTGATCGATGATGGTGTAGTTGTTGGCGCCGAAGATGCGCTTGACGTAGCTGTCGGCGTTGGCATCCAGGGTCAGGCAATAGCTCATGACACCCCGGGTATAGAGCTCCTCGACCGCCTTTTTGGTGTCATGGCGCAGGTACTGCGGATCACGCTCGTCGATGTCGGCCGGCTCACCGTCGGTAACCAGCAGCAGGAGCTTGCGCCGTTCGGGCTGCTTGAGCAGGTGCTGGGCGGCGTGGCGCATGGCCGCGCCCATACGCGTAGACAGACCGCCCTGCATGCCGGCCAGGCGCGACTTCACCATGTCGCCGAATTTCTCATTGAAATCCTTGAAGCGATAGTACTGCACATCGTGCCGGCCATCCGAGGCGAAACCGTGAATGGCGAAGGGGTCGCCGATGCCGTTGATGGCCGTGGCCACCAGGGCGCAGGCCTCGCGGGTCAACTCCAGCACCGTCTTGTCGGAGCCTTCCACCGTCTCGTTGGTGGATTCGGACAGGTCCAGCAGCACCACTACGGCCAGATCCCGGTTCTTGATGACGTTGCGCATGGTGATGCGCGGATTGGGATGCTCACCCATGCGGATGGAGATCATCGCATCGACGGCGGCATTGATGTCGATCTCGTCGCCATCCTCCATATTGCGCACCCGCTGCACGCCCTCCGGCTGCAGCATGTCGATGATCTGGCGGATGCGATGGGCGATGGGCCGGTGCTCGATCAGGATATCGTCGATGATCCCGGGATCGGCCCGGGACTGGCGCCGCTCATGCAGGGTCACCCAGTCGGGACGGTGCAGCTGCACCTGGTAATCCCACTCGTGATAATGGCAGGGATCGGAGATGGGCTCCTTGCCCTCCAGTTCATTGATGGTGCAGCCTTCCTGATCCAGCCAGAAGGGGGTCTCCAGACGCCAGACCTCCTGGGCATCGTCGCCGGCCAGTTCACAGTCCAGCTCGTTGACCATCTCCATCACCGATACTGTCTTGCGCACCTGGCGCTGGCTGGCCGGCACATATTCCGCCCCCTGCTCCCAGGAGAATTCCTCGAATTCCCACACAATGCGGTTGTCGTCCCGATACTGCAGACGCGTGCTTTCCAGTATGCGCAGGCTGGGCACATCCTTGCGCGCGGCAAAGATATTGAACAACTCCATCCCCATATCCCAGGAGAATCCGCCATTGTCGCGATTGGCTTCGATATTGGCATGAAACTTCTCGGCGAAGGCATTGACCTGCTCGTCGTCGCAGCGATTGCCCGGCTCGAGCAGCATCAGGGCCAACTCTTCCATGCGCAACACGGTGGGATGCTCCACCTCGCCCTGCTTTTCCGCCTGCAGCAGTGACTTCCACAGTCGCTTCAGGCCGGGGAATTCCTCTCCTGCACAGTACTCGACCCGCGCATCCTCGATCAGGCCGATGAAGAACATCTGCGCCGGCGACAACTGCTCGGCGGAAATGGAGCGAGTGGTGTAGCACAGATGGGCAGCCGCATGGGCAGCAGTGGCACGATAGACCTCCAGCCCCTTGATGTCGCCCACATCGTCAACGGCATCGGGCAGGTGCACGATATGGGTATCGATGTAGGGCTTGAAGCTGGGCGAATCCGCCTCGGCCGGGCGCAGGAAGAAGTCCCGCCCCCAGAAGGCACGCAGGTAGAAATTCAGCTTGCGCTGAACATCCACGAACAGGGTGCCGCGCCGTTCCTTCTGCATGACCTTGAGGCTGTCAGCGGTCTTGAGATCGAAATATTCAACCTGCTTCACCAGATCACGACGATAGGCGTCGGCACCGAAGTTGACCCAGCGCCGCAGCCCACCCAGTGTCAGCTTGGTCAGCAGTTCGTCGACATGCCTCAGCATGGGCCGCAGTCCACGCGGCGCCTTGGCCGACATCTGATGGATGAGCTGCAGGTAACCGCGCACCAGTTCGGCATCGCCGAGCCGGCGTGCCGCGGTCGGCAGACTGGAGAACAACAGCGCGATGACCTCGCCCGAGGTCATGGAAGACAGCTTCATGGCCGCGCCGATCACGTCGCGGATCACGTCCTCGCCGACCTCGCGGACCACCATCGGCATCTCGTCCAGATAGGCCAACACCAGGTCGTGACCGCGGCCCAGGCTGCACAGCCCCCTGGCGCCTTCCATGTATTCCTGCAGGCCCGCCGGCGACATGACCCGGGCGGCCTCCTGGAAGGTGGCTTCCAGGTTCTCGCGGATCTCGGGGGCGGCCTTCGAAAAGCAGTCGCTGTAGTCGTCGAGATTGATGGTCATTATTGCTCGCCAGAGAGGGTGTGAGGATTCTTCGATTCCCCTCCCTCGATGGAGGGGGCAGGGGAGGGTGATGTATGGCGAATCCGCCTTACTCACCCCCTCTCTGCCACCCACATCAAGGGGAAGGAGAAGATCGGTTGGTCACCGATTCCCGGCCCCAGGCCCTTAACCGAAATAGGTACCCACCGCCGCATCCAGGGTGTCGCGCATATCGGGGTCGTCCGTCAGCGGGCGCACCAGGGTCATGCTGCAGGCGGCCAGCGGGTCCACGCCCTTGTTGATAAGCTGACCGGCATAGACCAGCAGACGGGTGGAGATACCCTCGTCCAGCCCATGCCCTTTCAGATTGCGGGCACGATGCGCGATCTGCACCAGCTTCTCGGCGACTGCCTTGTCGACGCCGGTTTCGCGGGCAACGATATTGGCCTCGGTGGCGGCCTCGGGATAATCGAAATCCATGGCACCAAAGCGCTGCTTGGTGGACTGCTTGAGATCCTTCATCAGGCTCTGGTAACCCGGGTTGTAGGAGATCACCAGCTGGAAGTCCTCATGGGCCTCGATGACCTCGCCCTTCTTGTCCAGAGGCAGAGTGCGGCGATGGTCGGTCAGCGGGTGAATCACCACGGTGGTGTCCTGGCGCGCCTCGACCACTTCATCGAGATAGCAGATGGCACCGATGCGGGCGGCGGTGGTCAACGGCCCGTCCTGCCAGACGGTACCTTCCTTGTCGAGCAGGAAGCGCCCCACCAGGTCGGATGCGGTCATGTCTTCGTTGCAGGCCACGGTAATCAGCGGCCGACCGAGCTTCCAGGCCATGTACTCGACGAACCGCGACTTGCCGCAGCCGGTCGGACCCTTGAGCATTACCGGCATGCGCGCATTGTAGGCCGCCTCGTACAGCTCGACCTCGTTGGCGACCGCCTCGTAATAGGGCTCCTGCCTGATCTTGTATTGTTCGATCTTCGCGTCACTCATATCCGTACACCATCCTGATTTGCTGTTCTCTCGGGAACACCAGAACACAAAACCCGCGTCCAGGCCGGCTTCCGGCTCCTGGAATCCCCTTGTGCCCGGGGCAAAATAAAAAGCCCCTGTCCGGTGGACCGGGCAGGGGCTCGGACTTGCTGGCACTACCCGCCCTGAATCAGACCTTGATCGGGCCGCGGAAGATGACCATTGAAGCACCCTGCGACTGGGCGTAGTTGTCATAGCCGACCAGGCGCACGTGATGCTCGGGATGCGCCTTGTGGCAGGCCTCGGCCTCCCCCAGGATGCGATCGACGTCGGTCTCGCCGAACATCGGCAACTTCCACATGTACCAGTAGTGACCGAAGGCGTTCTCCGTCTCGGTATGCTCGATGGCCGGATTCCAGCCCTGCTTGACAATGTACTCCACCTGCTTGCGGATCCGGTCCTTTTCCATTTCCGGCAGATAGGAGAAGGTCTCGAACTTCCGGCTTGAAGGATCGCTCAGGCTGGATTCGTAATCTTGCATTTCGCTCATTGTTCAATCCTCGATAACGTAATACTTGAACTTGTTCGGCTGGCGACTGAAAACAAGGCGCGTACCGCGGCAACAGACCGCCGGCGGCCGCATCCCCACCGCAATGGCGATGGGGCCCCTGCTTCTCGCCTCGGTCGGTTACTTGTGCGACACGTCCAGCTTGTCCACGGTGTCGAACTCGAACTTGATTTCCTTCCAGGTCTCCATCGCGGCCTTCAACTCGGGGCTGCTCTTGGCGGCGGCGGTAAGGATTTCCTTGCCTTCCTTCTCGAGTTCGCGACCCTCGTTGCGGGCCTCGACGCAGGCTTCCACCGCCACGCGATTGGCTGCCGCGCCGGCTGCGTTGCCCCACGGATGGCCCAGGGTGCCGCCGCCGAACTGCAGCACGGCATCGTCGCCGAAGATGGTGACCAGTGCCGGCATGTGCCAGACATGGATGCCGCCGGAGGCCACGGCGAAGGCGCCGGGCATGGCGCCCCAGTCCTGATCGAAGAAGATACCGCGGCTGCGGTCTTCCTTGACGTAGGATTCGCGCAGCAGGTCAATCCAACCCAGGGTGGAGGCGCGGTCGCCTTCCAGCTTGCCTACGACGGTGCCGGTGTGCAGATGATCACCGCCGGACAGGCGCAGGATCTTGGTCAGCACGCGGAAATGGATTCCGTGACGCGGATTGCGGTCGAGCACGGCGTGCATGGCGCGGTGGATGTGCAGCAGCATACCGTTGTCGCGACACCACTGGGCCAGACCGGTGTTGGCGCAGAAGCCGCCGGTGATGTAGTCGTGCATGATGATCGGTGCGCCGATTTCCTTGGCGTATTCGGCGCGCTTGAACATCTCGTCCGGGGTCGGGGCGGTAACGTTCAGGTAGTGACCCTTGCGCTCGCCGGTTTCGGCCTCGGCCTTGTGGATGGCCTCCATGACGAAATCGAACCGCTGACGCCAGCGCATGAAGGGCTGGGAGTTGACGTTCTCGTCATCCTTGGTGAAGTCCAGACCGCCGCGCAGACCTTCGTAGCAGGCGCGGCCGTAATTCTTGGCGGACAGGCCCAGCTTGGGCTTGATGGTGCAGCCCAGCAGCGGACGCCCGTACTTGTTCATGATGTCGCGCTCGACCTGGATGCCGTGCGGCGGACCGTTGCAGGTCATGACGTAGGCGATCGGGAAGCGAACGTCTTCCAGACGCAGGGCGCGTACAGCCTTGAAGCCGAACACGTTGCCCACCAGGGAGGTGAAGACGTTGACCACAGAGCCTTCCTCGAACAGATCGATCGGGTAGGCAATGAAGGCGTAGAAGGCTTCGTCGTCACCGGGCACGTCCTCGATGGCATAGGCACGGCCCTTGTAGTGATCCAGATCGGTCAGCAGATCGGTCCAGACCGTGGTCCAGGTCCCGGTGGAGGACTCGGCGGCCACGGCGGCGGCGGCCTCTTCACGCGGCACGCCCGGCTGCGGAGTGATCTTGAAGCAAGCCAGCAGATCGGTGTCCTTGATCGGGTAATCCGGTTCCCAGTAAGTCTCGCGGTAGTCCTTGACGCCCGCGCTGTAGGTTTTTCCAGCCATGCCCTAACTCCTCTTTGAAAAATTGCCAGTCGTTGTGCCGTCCCCGCCACGCCTGATGGACGTGGACAGCGAAATTCGTCTGTGCGACGCACCCGGATCAGCCATCCGGACGGGCAATATAGCGCCGGCAACCCATCGATAAAATTCAATAATTATGATGGGAACAATAAGGAACGCTTATCGTCACAATGACTAGACTAAGTCTTGATTATTATAAAACCGTTTCCATCACTCATATATATAGTTCGGATCTGTGTCGGTTTCTGTGACCGGGGGAATAGTTCGCAGTCCAGCAACATCCTTATAGTCAGGGCATACACAATCACAACAGCCCGCCTTTCGGCGTCGCCGGAGACAACTATCTGATTTTTAACGAGGGAGCCATACCATGATCCGATTACTGTACCGCCCTTTGGGGCAGGCCCTTGGTCTGTGCCTGTTTGCCGCCTCTGCCCTTGCCGCATCTGGCGGCCAGAGCCTCAGCCTGAATTGGGTCGGCTGCGGCATCAGCAAGAAGGCCTACATGCAGGAAATTGCCACGCTTTACGAGAAAAAGACGGGAATTCATATTGATATCGCCGGCGGCGGCGCCACCAAGGGGATCCGGGAAATTTCCGCCAACAAGGTCGACATCGGCGGCTCGTGCCGCTTCCGGCTGCCGAACAACAGCGCCGAGAGCGACGCCGTGATGGTACCCGTGGCCTGGGATGCCCTGGTCATCATCACCCATCCCGACAACCCTGTCGGCGATCTCACTCTGGATCAGCTGCGGCTGATCTACACCGGCAAACTCACCAACTGGAATGCGCTCGGCGGCCCTGACGCACCGATCAATGTCTATGTCCGCCAGGGCAACCTTTCCGGGGTTGGCTACAAGCTGCGCGAACTGGTCTTCGCCAATCCCGATCAGACATTTGCGGCAACCGAGGTCTTCCCTTCTTCCGGCCCGCTGGAGCAGGCCGTTGAGACCGACGTCCATGCCATCGCGGTCAGCGGCATCAGCAGCGCCCGCAAGCGCAACGTCAAGCTGATGCAACTGGAGGGCAAGGACCCGACCTATGAAAACATCCGCGACGGCGAATATCTGCTGTATCGGCCGTTGTACCTGGCCTACAACCGGGACGGCGAGAATGCCGAGGAGGTCAAGAAGTTCATCCAGTTCGTCCACGGACACGAGGGTCAGGCCGTGCTGCGGCACAACGGCACTGTGCCCTACCTGGAGGCGATTCACCTGGTACGCAAGAAGCTGGAACAGTCGAAGCGGGCCCGGGAGAATGCGGGACTCTGAGGCCGCCCTACCTTAATATACAGACATCAGATCAGGGCATTCCCCTCGCCCAACCATTGACAGGGCCGGCGCTGGAGCCGCCGGCCCTGCCGCCCGCCAGTCCTGACCCGCCAGCCTCCATAAAATAAATTTATTATCTTTCTTAAAACCAACCCATTGATTTTCAAGTGTCATAAAATTTATGATTATTAGAATATTATAATATTTTATGACAATTTCAGAAAAGCTAATTGGCAAAAAGCAGGCTATTCTAATACATTCGCTCGTCCCCGAATTGACATGCATCAACCACGGCCAGCAACCATGCGCGAAGACAACGTTATCCACAATCCGCTGGACAAGTCCACGGACCAGAACGCCCGCATCGAGACCAAAAACACCACCTGCTACATGTGTGCCTGCCGCTGCGGCATCCGCGTGACCCTGCGTGACGGTGAGGTCCGCTACATCCAGGGTAATCCGGACCATCCGCTGAACAAGGGCGTGATCTGCGCCAAGGGCGCCTCCGGCATCATGAAGCAGTACTCCCCGGCCCGGCTGACCAAGCCCCTGAAGCGCAAGGAAGGTGCCGACCGCGGCGACGCCCAGTTCGAGGAGATCTCCTGGGACGAGGCCTTCGCCGTGATGGAGGAGCGCCTGAAGAAGATCCGCGCCACCGACCCGAAGAAATTCGCGCTGTTCACCGGCCGTGACCAGATGCAGGCCCTGACCGGTCTGTTCGCCAAGCAGTACGGCACCCCGAACTATGCCGCTCACGGCGGCTTCTGTTCGGTGAACATGGCCGCAGGCATGATCTACACCATCGGCGGCTCCTTCTGGGAGTTCGGCGGCCCCGATCTGGAGCGGGCCAAACTGTTCGTGATGATCGGCACCGCCGAAGACCATCACTCCAACCCGCTCAAGATGGCGATTTCCAAGTTCAAGCGCCAGGGCGGCAAGTTCATCTCCATCAACCCGGTGCGCACCGGCTACTCGGCCATCGCCGACGAATGGGTGCCGATCAAGCCCGGCACCGACGGCGCCCTGATGCTGGCGCTGACCCACGAGATCATCAACCAGGGCCTGTACGACCGCGAATTCCTGGTCCAGTACACCAACGCCGCCCAGCTGGTGAACATGGACGAGAACAGCACCGAGTACGGCATGCTGGTACGCTTCGAGGTACCGCCCGAGGAAGGCTGCTTCGATCCGCAGAACAAGCTGTGGTGGGATCGGGAGTTGAACCGCCCCATCTCCACCCACACCCCCGGCGCCGACCCCTACCTGCTGGGCGAGTTCAAGCTCGACGACGGTACGCCCGTGAAGCCCTCGTTCCAGCTGCTGGTGGACCGGGTCAAGGACTACACCCCCGAGTGGGCCGCCGAGATCACCGGCATCCCGGTCGAAACCATCAAACGCCTGGCGTATGAAATGGGCGTGACCGCGCGCGATCAGAAGATCGAGCTGCCCATCGCCTGGACCGACACCTGGGGCAACGAGCACGAGTCCGTGACCGGCAACCCGGTGGCCTTCCACGCCATGCGCGGCCTGGCGGCGCATTCCAACGGCTTCCAGACCATCCGTGCGATGTCGATCCTGATGTCCATCCTGGGCACCATCGACCGCCCCGGCGGTTTCCGTCACAAGGCGCCTTTCCCGCGCCCCATCCCGCCCTGCGCCAAGACCCCGAAGGGGCCCGGGGACGTCAAGCCCAACACCCCGCTGGGCGGCATGCCGCTCGGCTGGCCGGCCGAGCCGGACGACCTGTTCGTCGACGACCAGGGCAAGCCGGTGCGCCTGGACAAGGCGTTTTCCTGGGAGCATCCGCTGGCCGTGCACGGCCTGATGCACAATGCCATCACCAACGCCTGGCGCCAGGATCCGTATCCGATCGACACCCTGCTCATCTTCATGGCCAACATGGCCTGGAACTCGTCCATGAACACGGCCGAGGTCCGCAAGATGCTCAACGACAAGGACGACAACGGCGAGTACAAGATCCCGTTTCTCATCGTCGCCGACGCCTTCGAGTCCGAGATGGTCGCCTATGCCGACCTGGTGCTGCCGGACACCACCTACCTGGAGCGCCACGACTGCATGTCCATGCTGGACCGCCCGATCTCCGAATTCGACGGCCCGGTGGATTCGGTGCGTATCCCGGTGGTGCCGCCCAAGGGCGAGTGCAAGCCGTTCCAGGAGGTCATCGTGGAGCTGGGTTCACGCCTGAAGCTGCCCGCCTTCGTACGCGAGGACGGCAGCCGCAAGTTCCGCGACTATCCCGACTTCGTGGTCAACTACGAGACCGAGCCCGGCTCCGGCATCGGCTTCCTGTCCGGCTGGCGCGGCAAGGGCGGGGAGAAGTTCCTCAAGGGCGAGCCCAATCCGAAACAGTGGGAGATGTACGAGAAGAACAACTGCGTCTTCCAGTACCATCTGCCCAAGTCGTACCAGTACATGCGCAACTGGAACCAGGGCTATCTGGAGTGGGCGCAGGACAACCGCCTGACCCGCTATGCCGAGCCGATCCTGATTCACATCTATTCCGAGGTGCTGCAGAAGTTCCGCCTCGCGGCCCAGGGCAAGTGGGACGGCAAGCAGCCGCCGGATCACCTGCGCAAGCGCATCGAGACCTACTTCGATCCGCTGCCCTTCCATTACGAGCCGCTGGAATCGCAGCAGACCGACCTGCACACCTATCCGCTCAACGCGGTCACCCAGCGTCCGATGGCGATGTACCACTCCTGGGATTCGCAGAACGCCTGGCTGCGCCAGATTCACACCTACAACTATCTGTACGTGAATCCGGTCACCGCCCGCGCCCAGGGCATCGAGGACGAGGACTGGATGTGGGTCGAGTCCCAGTGGGGCCGGGTGCGCTGCCTGTGCCGCTACTCCGAGGCGGTCGAACCCGGCACCGTCTGGACCTGGAACGCCATCGGCAAGGCCTCCGGCGCCTGGGGCCTGGACGCCGATGCCAACGAGTCGCGCAAGGGCTTCCTGCTCAACCACGTCATCAGCGAGGAGTTGCCGGCCAGCGAGTACGGCGAGCACCTGTCCAACTCCGACCCGGTCACCGGCCAGGCCGGCTGGTACGACGTGCGGGTGCGCATCTACAAGGCCGCCGAGGGCGAGCCCGAAATCAGCTACCCGCAGTTCGACCCGATGCCGACCCTGCCCGGGCAGGACACCTCGCGCAAGAGCAAGTGGCTGAAATTCTTCGCCGGCGGCAAGAAGGCGGGCTGAGCCGTGAGAGATTAAACGCAAAGGCGTTTATGCCCTTCGGGTGCAGAAACGCAGAGGACGCAAAGGGATAAATAGTCCGTAGGTCGGGTTAGCGCAGCGTAACCCGACATGCCACGGCCGCGTCGGGTTACACCTTTCAGGCTAACCCGACCTACATCACTTGGCGTCTTGGTGGTCAACGAAATACTAAGGTTATAGCAATGACACAGTTAGCACTGGTAATCGATCTGAACGTCTGCGTGGGCTGCCATGCCTGCGTGACCAGCTGCAAGGAGTGGAACACCTCCGGCACGGCGGGCTACATGTCCGACGAGAACCCCTATGGACAGGACCCGACCGGCACCTTCTTCAACCGGGTGCAGACCTTCGAGGTGGGCGTATACCCGAACACCGAGACGGTGCACTTCCCCAAGAGCTGCCTGCACTGCGAGGATCCGCCCTGCGTGCCGGTCTGCCCGACCGGGGCCAGCTACAAGCGCGATTCCGACGGCATCGTGCTGGTGGACTATGACAAGTGCATCGGCTGCAAGTACTGCTCCTGGGCCTGCCCCTACGGCGTGCGCGAGATCGACGAGCAGCAGAAGGTGATGAAGAAGTGCACCCTGTGCGTGGACCGTATCTACGACGAGTCGCTGCCCGAGGCCGAACGCCAGCCGGCCTGCGTGATGGCCTGCCCGACCAACGCCCGACTGTTCGGCGACGTGCATGACGCCGAATCCGAGGTCTCGGTGGCCATCCGCGAGCGCGGCGGCTACCAGCTGATGCCCGAGTGGGGCACCAAGCCGGCCAACCACTATCTGCCGCGCCGCAAGGCCCGTATCCAGATCCACGAGGACGAGCTCGAGCGCGTCGACAACCCGCTGAAGAAGGAAGGCATCCACAAGGGCCGCGTCATCGACGAACCGACCCTGGATGACGTCACCAGCTGGTAAACCCCGTTTGCCGCCGACTGCCGGACCTGGGCTGCCGGTGGAACCCTCCGGGTTCGCGCAACGCACCGAATGCGCACCCGGCAGCCGGCGGCACCTTTATTTTTGAAGATCAAGGTCAAGAGCGCCACGGAATACACGGAAAGCACGGACAATACAAATTGAGAACAAAGCCAGCAGGCCGGGTTGGCGCAGCGTAACCCGGCATTGCCCTGGCATGTTGGGTTACGGCGCGAAGCGCCTAACCCAACCTACATTCATTCCGTGTTTTCCGTGTATTCCGTGGCGCATTTGAATTTTGTAGTTACAAATCGGAGCGAAATACATGCATCCCGCATTTTCCGTCATCTTCCTCACCACCCTGAGCGGCGTCGGCCAGGGGCTGTTCCTGGCGCTGTACACCGGCCAGGTCTATGCCGTGGCCAAGGTACTGCCGGGACATGCCGACACCGCGGCCTTCTATGGTTTGGGCAGCCTGATCGCCCTGCTGTTCCTGGGCGCCGGCCTGCTCGCCTCCTTCTTCCACCTGGGCCACCCGGAACGCGGCTGGCGCGCCATCGCCCAGTGGCGCACCTCCTGGCTGTCGCGCGAGGTCATCATCCTGCCGGCCTTCATGGGTCTGGTGTTCCTCTACGGCCTGGTTCACTACACCGGCTGGAATCCGGTCTTCTTCGAGATCGGCCAGCAGGCCAACATCGCCATCGACCTGTCCATGATCGTGGGCGCGATCACCACCGTGTTCGCCTTTGCCCTGTTCATCGCCACCGGCATGATCTACGCCTGCATCAAGTTCCTGCAGGAATGGGCCTCGCCGCTGACCGTGATCAACTACACCCTGCTGGGCAGCGCCTCCGGCTTCACCCTGGCGACCGGTTATGCCGCCTACCAGGGCGCTCCGGGCCTGCTCAAGTTCTACGGTGCCTGGGCCATCATCCTGACCGTGGCCTCGCTGATCACCCGCGGCGCCTCGCTGATCCGCAACGCCCGCATCAAGTACAAGTCCACCCTGCAGACCGCCATCGGTGTGCGCCACAGCAACATCCAGCAGAAATCGCAGGGCTTCATGGCCGGCTCCTTCAACACCCGCGAGTTCTTCCACCACAAGACCGCGGCCTTCATGAAGAGCATCAAGTGGATCTTCCTGGTGCTGGTGTTCCCGGTCCCGGTCGCGCTGCTGGCCCTGGGCCTGTCCTCGGCCGCGCTGGGTCTGCTGGCCGCCGCCTTCGTGGTGCAGTACCTCGGCCTGATCGCCGAGCGCTGGTTCTTCTTCGCCCAGGCGAACCACCCGCAGAACCTGTACTATCAGACGATCTGACTTCTGCGGCGTTAACACAAGGGTTATCCGTCATTGCGAGGCGCGAAGCGCCGTGGCAATCTCCAGACAAAATCCGGTTGCTTTACGAGATTGCCACGCTTCGCTCGCAATGACGGGGTGACCCAAAACCCCACATCCCGCGGCATTGCCGACCGCCGCAACTCCTTCTATAGTCATTCCCATGTCCAATCAGCTCACAGACCGCTTCGGCCGCAATATCGAGTACGTCCGCCTGTCGGTGACGGATCGCTGCGACCTGCGCTGTTTCTATTGCATGCCGAAGGGCTTCCGGGATTTCGAGGAGCCGGCGGAGTGGCTCACCTTCGATGAGATCGAGCGCCTGATCGGCGCCTTTGCCCGTCTGGGCACGCGCCGGGTGCGCCTGACCGGCGGCGAGCCGCTGGTACGGCGCAACCTGCCGGAACTGGCCGGGCGCCTGACCCGGGTCGCCGGCATTGAGGACCTGTCCATGTCGACCAATGCCACCCGGCTGGACAAACACGCCGAGGCGCTGCGCGCCGCCGGCGTATCGCGGATCAATGTCAGCCTGGACACCCTGAAACCGGAGGTGTTCAAGCAGATCACCGGCGGCAAGCTGGAGAAGGTCATGGGCGGCCTGATGGCCGCGAAGGCCGCCGGCTACCATCCCATCAAGATCAACATGGTGGTGATGAAGGGCGTGAACGAGGACGAGGTCGAGGACATGGTCGACTTCTGCATCGAGCACGATTTCACCCTGCGCTTCATCGAGACCATGCCGGTGGGCGATACCGGCCGCGAGGCCAGTGGCCAGTATGTCGACCTGCAGGAGGTCAAGGCGCGCCTGAGTGAGCGCTTCGAACTGCTGCCCGGCGTGATGCCCGGCGGCGGCCCGGCCCGCTATGTCCAGGTCGCCGGCACCGATCTGCGTATCGGCTTCATCACCCCCATCTCCCAGCACTTCTGCGAAACCTGCAACCGCGTGCGCCTGGCCGTGGACGGCACCCTGTACATGTGCCTGGGCCAGGAGCACAGCTATGACTTCAAGCCCCTGCTGCGCAACGGCGCCGGCGAGGCGGAGCTCGAAGCCGCCATCCGCGCGGCCATCGAACTCAAGCCCGAGCGGCACGAATTCCGCGAAAAGCCCGACCAGGTGATCCGGTTCATGTCCATGACCGGCGGATAAACCTTATTACGGCGACATTAACGCAGAGGGCGCAGAGGCGCGGAGACGCAAAGGGAATAAATTATTCAAACACCTTTTGCTTGAACAACCCGGCTTGACGACATCCATCTCAACATTCTTTTCGATATTGGTATTTCTCTGCGCCCTCTGCGTTCCCAGCGCCGAACGTCACCCCCTCCCGCTTGACCAATATCAAACCATTCCCGCCCGCAGCGCCGATAATGGCTGATTGAATCAGTCCATTTACGGGTATATCCGATGACCTGGAACCTGGCCTCACGCTTCGAGGCCGATGACTTTCAACTCAAGCGCGGCCTGGCAGAGATGCTCCGCGGCGGCGTGATCATGGACGTCACCGATGCCGAACAGGCGCGTATCGCCGAGGCCGCCGGCGCGGTGGCAGTGATGGCGCTGGAGCGCATTCCGGCCGACATCCGTCGCGATGGCGGGGTGGCGCGCATGTCCGATCCAGCCCTGATCCAGTCCATCCAGGCGGCGGTGTCCATCCCGGTCATGGCCAAGTGCCGCATCGGCCATTTCGCCGAGGCTCAGATACTGCAGGCCCTGGCGGTGGATTTCATCGACGAAAGCGAAGTGCTCACGCCGGCCGATGAGGAACACCATATCCACAAGTGGGATTACGCCATTCCCTTCGTCTGCGGCGCCACCGACCTGGGCGAGGCGTTGCGCCGCATCGGCGAGGGTGCGGCCATGATCCGCACCAAGGGCGAGGCCGGCAGCGGCAACATCGTCGAGGCGGTACGTCACCAGCGTCGCATCCAGACCCAGATACGTGAACTCACTCAACTCGACCCGGGCCAGCTGATGAGCCGGGCCAAGGCGCTGGGGGCGCCCTACGAACTGATCTGCCAGGTGGCCGAACAGGACGCACTGCCCGTCCCCAACTTCTCCGCCGGCGGCGTGGCCACGCCGGCCGACGCCGCGCTGGTCCGCCAACTGGGGGCAGAAGCGGTCTTCGTCGGCTCCGGCATCTTCCGCTCCGAGGATCCCGCCGCGCGGGCCGCGGCCATCGTCCGCGCCACCACCCACCACCAGGATCCGGCCGTGCTGGCGGCGGTCTCCCGCGGCCTCAAGGGCGCCATGCCCGGGCTGGAGCTCGGCGGACTGCCGGACGCTCAGCGCCTGGCCAAGCGTGGCTGGTAGCCCGCCCATCGGCGTCCTCGCGCTGCAGGGCAATGTGCAGGCGCACGCCCGCATGCTGACACAACTCGGCCGTGCGGCCCGCCCGGTGTTCCGACCCGCCGATCTGGACGGCCTGGCCGGGCTGATCCTGCCCGGCGGCGAGTCCACCACCCTCAGCCAGCTGCTGCAGCACGCGGGCCTGGACCGCGCCATTGCCTGTTTCGCCCAGCGACACCCGCTGCTCGGCACCTGCGCCGGTCTCATCCTCATGTGCACCCATACGAATGACGCCCGCGTCAGCCCACTGAGACTGCTGACGGCCGAGGTCGATCGCAATCACTACGGCCGCCAGCGCGAGAGCTTCATTGCCAGTCTGGAAGGCGGGCAATTCTCCGGCATGCGCGCGGCTTTCATCCGCGCCCCGGCCATCCATGCCCGCGCGCCCCTGGAGGTGCTGGCAACGCATGCGGGACGGCCGGTGGCGGTACGCCAGGGGCGCCACGTGGGCTGCGCCTTCCATCCCGAACTGGGGCGGGACGCCCGGGTGCACGAATACTGGCTGAGGCTGGCATGAGCCGCCCCCCGCTGCCGGTCATCGCCTTGAGCCGACTGCCGCGGCCGCTGTGGACCCGGCCGAGCCTGGCCGTCCTGAACCTGGCCTTCGCCAACGCATTGCACCGGGGCGAACTCGATTTCATGCAGGGTCGGATGGTGGTCATTGCCCTGGCCGAAACGCCGCTGCGGCTCGCACTCAGCGGTGACCGGAGGCGACTGGTCAGCCCGGGCTCGCCGCGCCGGCCGGATCTGCTGATCGAGGCCGACCTGGCGACCTATGTCACGCTGTTGCAGCGCGAGACCGACCCCGACACCCTCTTCTTCCAGCGCCGCTTGCGGCTGCGCGGCGACACCGAACTGGGCCTGGAGGTGAAGAACTTCCTGGCCGGGTGGGAGCCGGACCCGAGCCTGCAGCGGCTGCTCGAGCTGGCGCGACGCGGTCTGCCGCAGATGTTCAATCCCGCCCCTGAACCGCGGAATTTCCGGCAATAAGCCTTCGCTTTGTCTATAGTTACGGATGATCCATGCGGGTTTCGTGAAGTCGCGCACATACCGCCCGCATGCCAGCCAATAGGATAGGCTCAAACCAACAATAGTGACTGGAGGTACCCCATGGATACGACGCGCTGGAAACGTGCGGGCATTCTCGCCCTGATCCTGAATTTCCTTTTCGCCACCTTTCCCGCTGCGGCTCAGACCGGGCTGGTGGGCACCGGGGAGATGCTTGCGGCCGAGGCCCGTGCCCTGCACCTGGCCGAGGTCCGGGCCGGACTGAATCGCGCGGATGTCCGCCAGCAGATGCTGGAACTCGGGGTCGATCCCGCCAAGGTCGAGCAACGGCTGGGCGGGCTGACCGCTGCCGAGTTGCAGCGGCTGGCAGCCAATATGAAGCAGCTGCCCGCCGGCGCCGGCGTCATCGAAGTGGTCGGTATCGTATTCGTGGTCCTGCTCATCCTCGAACTGCTCGATGTCACGGACATCTTCACCGGCATCTGATGCCGCGCCGCCCCGTCTGGCTGGCCGCCGCCCTGCTGCTGGCGGGCTGCGCCGGCCAGCCGTCCCTCACTGAACGGCCGGGGCCGACTCCGGTCGAGGTCGAACTCGCCGCGGTCCCCTTTCATCCCCAGCAGGCCTATCAATGCGGCCCCGCCGCACTGGCCACGGTGCTCAACAGCGCCGGGGTGGAGACCGGGCCGGGGGAATTGACGCCGGAAGTCTACCTGCCGGGCCGGCACGGCAGTCTGCAGGCCGAACTGGTGGCCGCGGTACGGCGCCACGAACGCCTGCCCTATCAGCCCGACCCCGACATCGAGGCGCTGATCCGGCAGCTGCAGGCCGGCCATCCGGTACTGGTGCTGCAGAACCTGGGGGTCGCGGCACTGCCGCGCTGGCACTATGCGGTGGTGGTCGGCTACAGCGGCGAACGGGACAGCTTCATCCTGCGTTCCGGCACCGAGCGGCGCAAACTCGTGGACCGCGACCTGTTCCTGCGCACCTGGCGCCGCGCCGGGCACTGGGCCCTGGTCGTCCTGCCGCCCGAGCGCCTGCCCGCCGACCCCGACCCGGACCGCTACCTCCAGGCCGCCGCCGACCTGGAGTCCACCGGCCGGATCGACACCGCCCGTCGGGCCTACGCCACCGCCAGCCGGCACTGGCCGCAGCGCCCCGCGGCCTGGTACGGCCTGGGCAATACGCACTATCTCGCCGGCGAGTATGAGGCTGCGGAAGCGGCCTATCGCCAGGCGCTGGAACTCGATCCCGACAACGCCGCCGCCCACAACAATCTGGCCCGGGCGCTGCTGGCGCAGGGCTGCGCGGATGCCGCCCGGCAGGTGGTTGAGACAGGCCTGCGACTGAAGGGCGTCACGCCCGGCATTCGCGAGGCATTGCAGACGACGCGGAGGGAAATCGGTAGGAATAATCAGTCTGATCAGGAAGAATGCGGACCAGGGATTATCCAGCAATGAATCGAGCAGGCTGCTGTGAATTCATCCGGCATCGCCATGACGGCTAATGTACACTGCGCAGATTGATTGCATCCGCCCCGGACTCACTCCCCCACCTCCAGCCGATAGGTCGCATGGCAGGCGACGCAGTTCTGCATCAACCGGCCCAGCTGCTGCAGGCTGTGGGCCGGATCGCCCAGTTGTTCGGCATCCAGCGCCAGCTGGTCGAACTGCTGGTGGGTTTCCAGGCCCAGCTGCTTGAAGGCCAGCGGCAGCTTGCCCATGAGCGGGGCGGGCACCTGCTGCTGGGCCGCGCGGCCCGATTTGCGCGCGGCCTGCACCACCGCCTCCATGTCCTCGCGTCCCAGGCCCTCGGTGATCTGCTGGATGCTGTCGACGAAGCCGCGCATCTCGGTCAGGATCAGTGCCCGCTCGCCGGGCGCGAGCACGATGGCGGTGCGGCCATCCGCCGCCGGCCGCACACTGCCCTGCCAGACGAAGACATATGCCATACCCCCGGTCAGCAGCAGCAACAGCACCACCAGTCCCCAGCAGAATCTACACATCGTCCTCACACCTCATGCCCAATAATCATCTCCATCCCCGCCCCGCCCCGGTAAAAGCCGTTGCACAGCCCGATCGGCGCCAGATGCGCCAGCCGCCGGCGGGCCTCGGTGGCGTCCAGGTCACTCCGCCGGACCCGGTCGAACAGGCCGATCACCTCGCCCATGCCCTGTGCCTGGGGTATCAACCGCAACACATCCACGTCCAGGGCCTCCAGCGCGGGCAGTTCGCCGATCAGACACTGACTCAAGGCCGACTGGGTCTGGATACCGTTGAGGTTGAGAAAGGGCTCCCCTTCCCGGGTCTTGAGCAGCAGACCATCGGGATAGTCCCGGCAGCGGAACCGGCAGTCATCCTTGGGCAGGCCATGGGCGCGGGCGGTGAAGCAGCGGGCGGCGTGCGCCAGCGGCAGCCTGCCCCAGGCCAGCACCTCGGTCTCGACCCCGGCCGGGCGCAGTCGCTGCAGATCGGCCAGGGCCTGGTGATCCAGTTCCACCGGCAGCACCCAGCGCCGCAGCCCCAGCCGGGCCAGCCGCGACAGGGCCAGATGATTGTAGACATTGATCCCGGTGCCGGCCACGAAGTCGCGGCCCTGCAGCAGCTGGATGGCGGCCATGTCATTGGCCTCGACCATGAAGGGGGCGTCGGCACACAGCCGGCGCAGCGCGCCGAGCTCGGACTCGGCCTCGATCAGGGTCAGGGTGGACAGCACCACCTGCTTGCCCGCCGCCGCCAGGCCTTCGCACAGCATCAGCCAGTCTTCGAGGGCAAGCTGGCGACGCTTGGCGCACACGGTCTCGCCCAGGTAGATGATCTCGGCCGGGGCCTGTGCCATCTCCTCGTAGAAGCGCAGGACCTCGTTGCGCGGCCAGAAATAGGGGACGGGACCCAGCGCGAGCTTCAGCATGCCGACCTCACTGCCAGGGCCGGTGGTAGGCACCGGGGGTGGTGCGCGCCCCCTCGGCCACCTCGTCGAGGGCGGCCATCCATTCCGGACGCGGCCGGTAGCCGGCCGGGTCGCGCCGGCAGGCATCGATGGCCTCGCGCCAGACCCGGCTGATCCGGGCCACATAGGCCGGGCTGCGCTGACGGCCCTCGAGTTTCACCGCCGCCACGCCGGCGCCGAGCAGGCGCGGCAGCAGGTCCAGGGTATTGAGGCTGGTGGGGGACTCGATGGCATAGCCGACCCGGCCGCAGACATCGAAGCGCCCCTTGCACAGGGTCGGGTAGCCGGCCTGTTCCTCGGGCAGGAAGCGGTCGATCAGGATGCCGTTGAGACGGGTATGCAGCCCGTCGGCCTGCTCCTGCCAGTCCACGAAGCGGGCCGGCGAACAGGCGCCGCAGGTATTGGGCGACTCGCCGGTGACGTAGGAGGACAGATAGCAGCGGCCCTCGACCATCACGCACAGGCTGCCGAAGCCGAACACCTCGATTTCCACCGGACTCTTCTCCACCAGTGTCTCGACCTGGCGCAGCGACAGCACCCGCGGCAGGACGGCACGGCGTACGCCGAACTGTTCATGATAGAAGCGCAGCGCCTCGACACTGGTCGCCGAGGCCTGTACCGACAGGTGCAGCCGTTGTTCGGGATAGCGCTGCGTGGCGTACTCCAGTACCCCCATGTCGGCGATGATCAGCGCATCCACCCCCAGCGCCACCGCGCGATCCACGGCCTGCTGCCAGCGCATCCAGCCGTCCGGGCGGGCATAGGTGTTGATCGCCAGCAGCACCTGGCGGCCGCGGGCATGGGCATAATCCACCCCCTCGCGCAGCTGTTCATGGCTGAAATTCAGACCGGCGAAGTGGCGGGCGTTGGTGTCGTCGCGAAAACCCAGGTAGACGGCATCGGCGCCGGCATCCACGGCCGCCTTGAGCGAGGGCAGGTTACCCGCCGGACAGACCAGTTCCATGTTCCACCTCATCAGATATTGCCGGGACCCGGCAGCGGTCTGCCAGGGCGGCTTCGATGGCATTGAGGACCCGCCACTTGCGCGCACACCAGTCCGGCGCCAGCAGGATGCGCGTTGCGGCCGTGGCGGTGACCCGGTGATAAACCACCTCGGGCGGGGTGACCCTGATCAGGTCGGCGGCAATGTCCACGTATTCGGCCTGCGTCAGCGGCCGGTATTCGCCGCGGCGCCATTCGTTGGCCAGCCGCGTGCCCTTGACCACGTGCAGCGGATGCAGCTTGAGCCCGTCCACGCCGAGCGCCAGTACCCGCAGCAGGCTCTGGCGCGCATGCCAGCGCGCTTCGCCGGGCAGCCCGATGATCAGATGGGTGCAGACCGCCAGGCCGCGACTGCGGGCGGCCCGCAGGGTGGCGGCGTATTCGGCCCAGCCATGGCCGCGATTGACCCGCTCCAGGGTGGTGTCGAAGGCCGACTGCAGGCCCAGTTCCAGCCAGACTTCATGCCCCTGGTCGCGGTAGTCCGCCAGCAGATCCAACACGGCGTCGGGGACGCAGTCCGGTCGGGTGCCGATGGCCAGGCCGATCACGTCCGGCTCGGCCAGGGCCTCGTCATACAGGGCCTTCAGACGTTCGAGTTCGCCGTAGGTATTGGTATAGGCCTGGAAATAGGCAATATATTTGCGCGCCCCGGTGCGGCGACGGATCACCCGCCGGCCGGAGGCGATCTGCTCGCGCACCGCGGCGCGTTCCCGCGCCATGGGCGCGAAGGAGACATTGTTGCAAAAACTGCAGCCGCCGATCCCCTTGCTGCCGTCGCGGTTGGGGCAGGTGAAACCGGCGTGCAGGCTGAGCTTGTGCACCCGCTCACCGTGGCGGCGCAGCAGATCCCGGCCCAGGGTGTTGACGTAATCGGACAGTGCCATGGCGCCTCTTCCAGTGAAGCGGCAGGATGGCACAGCCCCGGGGCGGCCGGCTTGATCAAAGTCAATGCCGGCCGGCCCGGCCCGGGGCATGCTGATCCGCGTCCAGAGGCATATCGTGCCATGGTCACCTCGCTATGGTGTCGTCACGACACCTTGATGCCGGCGCAACTGTCGGCATCGGCAATGTTGCCGGGGGCGGGATCTCCCCATCCCGCCCCTTTTTTTCCTTCTGCCCTGCCAACATCCCGCGCAGAACGCGTGGTCGCCCTTGACCCACATCAAGGTCGCGGCCAGACTCGATACCGCAGGATGGCGCTCAGGTAATATTGCCCGCAAGGACACCCCGATGGCATTGACGCAGCTTCACGATCACAGCCGCGACACCCGGCAGCCCGTCTACGCCCCCTTCGCGCTGGGCTTTCGCCCCTTCTTTCTCGCCGCGGGCCTGGCCGGACTGGCACTGATGGCACTGTGGCTCGGCATCTGGACCGGTGTCCTGACACCTGCGCCCTACTTCGATGTTATCAACTGGCATGCGCACGAGATGCTGTTCGGCTACACCGCCGCCGTGATCGCCGGCTTCCTGCTGACCGCGGTGCGCAACTGGAGCGGGGTGGACACCCTCAACGGCGCTCCGCTGGCGGCCCTGGCCGGACTGTGGCTGCTGGGCAGGACCCTGTTCTTCGTTCCCGCCCTGCCCGCCTGGACCATCGCCGCCGTGGATCTCGTCTTTCTGCCGGCCCTGGCCCTGAGCCTGGCCGGCCCCATCTTTGCCAGCCCCAACAAGGCCAACCGGGTACTGCTGCTACTGCTCGGAGTGATGTTCACCGCCAACGCCCTGATGCACCTCCAGGCCCTGGGCCTGACCGCGACCACGGCCCGGCCGGGCATACTGCTGATGCTCGATACCGTATTGCTGCTGATCCTGATGATCACCGGCCGGGTGCTGCCCTTTTTCACCGAAGCGGTGCTGGCCTGCAGCGAGTGCCGGCGCAGCCGCCTGATCGAACTGGCCACCTTCGCCACCCTGCTCGGCATGCTGGCGGCCGACGTGGGCGGCTGGCCCCGGGCCGCAGGGGTGATGGCACTCGCGGCCGCCCTGGTGCAGCTGGTACGGGTCGCCGGCTGGATCAAACCGGGGATCGGCTCGCTGCCGATCCTGCTGGTGCTGTACGTCGCCTATGCCTGGGTCGTCGTCGGTCTGCTGCTCAAGGGCCTGGCCGATCTCGGACTGCTGGCGCCCAACCTGGCGCTGCATGCGCTGACCATCGGCGTGATCGGCGGCTTCACCCTGGGCATGATGGCACGCGTCGCCCTGGGCCACACCGGCCGCATGATGCAGTCGGCCCGGCTGACCAACCTGGGCTTCGTCCTGCTCAATCTTGGCGCCCTGGTGCGGATCTTCCCGCCCCTGCTGCTGCCGGAACAGTACAGCCTGTGGGTGGTGCTGTCGGGTCTGTTGTGGATCGGCGCCTTCGCCGCCTTCGTGTGGGTGTATGCCCCGGTGCTGGTGCGGACGCGGGTGGACGGCAAGCCGGGGTGATCAGGGCATTCAAGCGCGCCATGGAAGTCACGGAAATACATCCGGGATGCAAAACCCTGTACGGTTCTCGCCCGCAGACCGGGACAAGAGGCGTCAGCCTTGCAGGTCGGGTTAGCGCAGCGTAACCCGACACCGGCCGCGGCGCCGTCGGGTTACGCCCTCCCGGGCCAACCCGACCTACATTAACTCTTTCCCCTGATCAGGCCCCGGTCAGGCGCGAATACAGCATCGGCAGGGTGCGCGGCAGCTGTGCCGGCCGGTGGATGACGGCATAGCCGCGCCGGCCGAACAGGTAGGGCAGGTAGTCGTTGCCCCTGGAATCGATGGTCACGCAGAAGGGCTGCAGGCCCTGCGACCGGGCTTCGATGATGGCCTTGCGGGTGTCCTCGATACCGTAGCGGCCCTCGTAACGGTCCAGGTCGTTGGGCTTGCCGTCGGTCAGCAGCAGCAGCAGTTTGGTCTCGGTGGCCTGGCGCTCCAGTTCCCGGGTGGCATAACGGATGGCCGCGCCCATGCGGGTGTAGTAGCCGGGCTTGATGGCCTGGATCCGGGCCCGGGTGCGACCGTCGTAGCGGCTCCCGAAATCCTTGAGCTGATGCACCCGCACCGGATCGCGTTTGCGCGAGGAGAAGCCGTACAGGGCAAAGGGGTCACCGACCGAGCTCAGGGTCTCGGCAAACAGGAACAGGGCGTCGCGGATCACGTCGATCACGCGCATGTCGTTATCGATCCAGGTATCGGTCGACAGCGACAGGTCTGCCATCAGCAGGCAGGACAGGTCGCGGCGATTCTGGCGCAGATCCCGGAACAGGCCATCGGCATGGGCCTGGATGCCGGCCCGGCGGTCACCGGCATAGCGCAGGTAGGCATCGAGATCGATCTCGGAACCGTCGGGCTGGGCCCGCAGCCACTGCCGGCCCGGCGTGAGCAGGGAGAACTGGTTGCGCAGCCGCCGCGCGGTCGGCCGCAGGTGTTCGGGCAGTTCGATCGGCACCGCATCGAGCGCGCTCATCAGGCTGATCCGGCAATGGTCCGGGACCAGCACACCCTTGCGATGATCCCACTCCGGCAGCAGCAGGCCGTCGTTCAGTACGCTGTCGTCATTGGCCTCGGCGGGCAGATCGAGATCGAATTTCAGCCGTCCCCTGGCCGGTTTGTCGTCACGGCTCACGGACAGGGTGTCCATGTCGCGGGCGGCGTCGGCCGCCTGGTCCAGATCCTCCTCGTCATCGGTGCTGCGATCGACCTTGACGTACTCGCTCCAGCTGAAGATGTTCTCCATGCGGATGGTGACCAGGCCGCGGTCCTCCTGCGGCTTATCCACCCGCTCGGCGCGGCGCCGGCCCTCGTTCTCCAGTTCCTTCTGGCCGCCCTCGTGGGCATTGTTCCCCTCGCCCGGGTCGGCTGCAGTCGCGGCGGCGACCAGCGGTGGCGATGGGTGCAGCCACAGGGGCACCGGCCAGGGTTCACGGCGCGCCGTCGGAAAGGTGCCGACCGCGCCCGGTTCGCGCAGGGCCTGCTGCAGGAGCCGTTCCTGCTCCGCCTCGGCAGCAGGCAGACGCCCGGGATCCGGCCGCTGCGCCAGATGGGCCTCGAGCAGACGCCGGTAGCGGGGGCGCAGGCCCGGAAAACGCTGCAGGGCCACCCGGCACAGCTGCTGGTTGCGCAGCACCCAGTGACTGGTGAGGTCATGCGGGGTGGCCGCCAGCGCGGCCAGCCAGAAATACAGGTCGCGGTTCAACGCCGGCGTATCGAACCAGTCGATGGCCGGCGGCAGGCGCAGGGCCTGTTCGTCGCGCCAGGCCAGGCGCACCTTGCGCTGGCTGCCCGCCACCCGCTGCAGCAGGCTGCGCCGGCCGCGGTAATCGGTGGCCTCGGCCGGCTGCACCTGCAGGCCGCCGTCGCCGCCCAGGGCGCGGAAGAACACACCAATCGGCGTGGCGACCTCGTCCAGCGCCACCGCGGCCTGCGGATGGCGCTGCTGGGCGGCCCGGGTGATCAACCGGTGCCAGAGCTGGCCGACATGTTCTTCCATCAATGGGCTCCGATGCGTGTATGGCTACAAGTCTGGTCCGGACCGGTTGCAACCGCCTTGATGTGTCTTAAATGCAAAGAAACATCTGATTTATTCGTCATTGCGAGCAAAGCGTGGCAATCTCGTAATGCAGGACCAGTCGGTTGGAGATTGCCACGCTTCTCCCATAGAATCCCTTCGGGTTTCATGATGGGTACCCCACCCTTCGGGTCTGGGCATCGCAATGACGGGTATTTTGTAATTAATCAGAAGTTCCTTAACCATCAATTCAGCCTCCGCAGGCCCCGGAGCCGCAGCAGCTGTCGGTTTCCATCCGCCCGGGGGCAGGTGCCGGGGGCCTCGTTTTCGGCTGCGCCGGCCGGCCCGTGACCACCTGCAGGGCCGCCTCGTCACTCACCCATTGCAGCAGCGAGGGCTGGCCCTTCGGCGCCTGCACCTGGGTGCAGGCGGAGATGCACTCGGCGCACTGGGTGCAGGTGAACATCTTGCGCTTCAGTGTGCGCGGGTTCAGTCGCATGGGACAGGCGTTGTCGCAGGCGTTGTTGCAGTCCTGGCAGCTCTTCGCGCGGCGGGTATCGAAGCCGACCACCATGGCCTTGTTATTGCCCATCCAGGCCAGGCTCTGGAACAGGCCGACGGCACAGCCGAAGCGGCAGAACAGGTGTCGGGCGAAGATGAATTCGATGCTGAACGCGGTGGTGGCCGCGGTCAGGAAGATGAACTGGCTGCGGGTCAACTCCGCATGCAGCAGGTTGTGATAGATCTCCTGCGGCGGCAGCAGGTAGGTCAGCAGGGTCAGGGCCCAGATGAAGGCGAAGGCCACGGCCGTGACCAGGGTCGGCGGCCAGTAGCGGCTGTTCGGGCTGATCCGGGTGCCGTTGGGCAGCCACTCCGGCAGTTTGCGCTTCTCGTACAGATTGGGCCTGCCGCTGGCCCGGCGCATCAGGCCGTTGACCAGTTCCACCACCGAATAGTGCGGGCACAGCCAGCCGCAGTACAGCCGACCCCAGCGCCAGGCGATCCAGATGAACAGGGCCGCGCCGCCGAACAGCGGCAGGAAGCCGCGCAGAAACATATTGAGCACGGCCTCGCCCGGGCCGATCAGGCCCTCACGGAACTCGGCGATGCCCAGGGTCCAGGGCTGGCCGAAGAGGATGAAATGGCCCAGGGTCAGGTCGAAGCGGAAGATGTCCAGCGGCGGCGCCAGGATGAACAGCACGAAGAAGCCGACCTGGGTCAGGGCCCGGCGGCGCTGGTAGTTCGTTCTGGGCAGTAACGGTTTCATGTCAGGTCAGTCGCAACTCTCACAAGTCCTCGCGGGCAGATGGCATGTCAACGGAACGGCCACCCCACCAGCGGATAGCGCCATGCCTTGCCGGACAGGGCCCGCGCCAGGCCCAGTACGCCCAGCAGCACCAGGGTGGCGTGCATGCAGACCAGGTAGATGATGCCCACCACCCAGGTGATCATGCCCTCGATATCCCCGAGCAGCACAATGGCGCCGCCGACCCCGATCAGCAGCACCCCGGCCCAGCAGCTGGCGGCAAAGGCCTGTTCCAGGTGGTTGCGCGCCAGCGCGCCTGTCCCGCCGCGACGCAGGAACAGCACCGCCAGCACCAGGAAGGCCAGCCCCGGCACCAGCAGCAGGTTCACCAGGTACAGGGCCTCGGCGGCGATGGCCAGGCGCTGGCCGCCCTCAGCCATGGTTTCTGTCCGGCCGGGTGATATCAACGCAGAGGCGCGGAGACGCAAAGAACATCAATGATGTGTTGTTCGCATTCGGCATGTTTCGGCCTCGCCAGACAATCATGTAGGTCGGGTTAGCCCACAGGGCGTAACCCGACGTCCTCCGCAGCCCTGTCGGGTTACGCTGCGCTAACCCGACCTACACCAATCATTCTCTGCGTCTCCGCGTCTCCGCGCCCTCTGCGTTATTCACCGCCAGACCTCACCGGGGCAGACTCGCGTCCACCACCTCCATCAGGGCGGTGATGGTGTCCTCGTCGTCGCTCAGCGGCTCGACCAGGGCGGCACGGCAGGCCGCGCGCACATCGAAGCCGCCCTGCATCAGGGTGGCGGCATAGACCAGCAATCGGGTCGAGGCAGCCTCCTCCAGGTCATGGTCCTTGAGCGCACGCAGGGCGCCGGCCAGGCGCACCAGCAGACCGGCGTCCTTGCTGTCGATGCCGGTCTCGCCCTGGATCACGGCCTGCTCCGCCTCCGGCGCGGGAAAATCGAAACTGGCCGCCACGAAGCGCTGGCGGGTACTGGGCTTCATGCCTTTCAACAGGTTCTGGTAGCCGGGGTTGTAGGAGACCACCAGCATGAACTCCGGCGGCGCCTGCAGGGTCTCGCCAGTGCGTTCGATGGGCAGGATGCGGCGATCGTCGGTCAGCGGGTGCAGCACCACCGTGGTGTCCTTGCGCGCCTCGACCACCTCGTCGAGATAACAGATGGCTCCCTCGCGCACGGCGCGGGTGAGCGGCCCGTCGCTCCAGAAGGTGCCGCCATCCCCGATCAGGTGGCGCCCGACCAGGTCGGCGGCAGTCAGATCGTCATGGCAGGCCACGGTATAGACCGGCCGCCCCAGTCGCGCCGCCATGTAGTGCACGAAGCGGGTCTTGCCACAGCCGGTCGGCCCCTTGATCAGCATGGGCAGCCGGTGGCGGTAGGCATGCTCGAACAGGGCGACCTCGTTGCCCTGGGGCAGGTAGAAGGGCAGGCCGTCATCGGTGGAGATGTTGGCGGCGACTTGTGTGTCCATTGGCATTACCTCGGCTTGGTTTTATCGTGAATTTCAGCGTGCGGCCAACACGAAGGCCAGCGCGATCAGCCCGCCCGGGAGCAGCAGCCACAGGGCGATCACCCAGCGCCAGAGACCGCGCACCCGTCTCAGCCCCATGAAGAAATCGCCGACCAGGTGACCCTTGACCAGGGCCACGGCCAGGAGCCCCAGCGAGACAGCCGGGCCGTTCAACCCTTCCTGGCCGACACCCCAGGTCAGCAGGGTCAGGGCCACCAGCAGCAGCCACACCAGGGTCTCGGGGCGGATTGCGCTCATATCGCTGTCCTCACATCACATAGACCAGCGGGAACAGGATCAGCCAGACCAGATCCACCATGTGCCAGTAGGAGGCCCCGGTTTCCACGCCGGTATGCTCCCCGCGGCCGTAATGGCCCTGTGCGGCCTTCACCGCCACCGCGGCCAGGATCACCATGCCCATGACCACGTGCAGGAAGTGAAAGAAGGTCAGGGACAGATAGAAGGTGTAGAAGGTGTTGGTCGACAGCCGCACCCCTTCAGCGAACAGGTGCGCATACTCGAGCGATTTCACGCCCAGGAAGAGCCCGCCCAGCACCAGGGCACCGATCAGCCAGCGGATACAGCCGCCGGCATCGCCAATCCGGATCCGACCCACGGCCCGCACCACGAAATAGCTGCTGGTGATGAGCGCCAGGGTGTTGATCAGCGCCAGGTTCGTGTCCAGGGTCTGCTGATAGGCGACGAACAACTCCAGTTCCCCCATCCGGGCGAAGGCGTAGGCGGCGAAGAAGATCGCGAACACCGCCAGTTCGGCCAGGATGAAGATCCAGATCGCCAGATCACCCGGAGGCCAGGTCGTCCGCTCCGGCGCCTCACCGACGGCACTTCCCTGTGCCTGTTCGTCCGGAAGTACAACCCTGCCCGGTCTTCCGATCATGGCCTGTACTGCGGCATTCACCTGCGCCTCCCCACCTCAGGCCTCAGCCGGTGTCACGGCCGGCAGCGGCTTGGCGCTGGCATCGGGCTCACGCTGGCCGACAAAGAAGTGAGCGACGTACAGAATCAGCCCGATGAAGAAGACCACGCCGGCCACCTCACGCATCCAGTAGAAGAGCTCGATCTTCTCCTGTACCACCATGAAGGGCAGCGGATCGCTGCTGTAGCGCTGCAGCCAGACCTGCAGGATGCCGGCCCCGGTCAGGAACAGGGTGATGAACACCATGGACACGGTCATCAACCAGAAGGACCACATCTCCACCACCTGCGAGCGGTTGCTGTTGGCCGTCTCGCGGCCGCGCAGCAGGGGCATGGCGTAGGAGATGATGGTGAGCACGATCATCACATAGGCGCCATAGAAGGCCATGTGGCCGTGCGCCGCGGTGATCTGCGAGCCGTGGGTGTAGTAGTTCACCGGCGCCAGGGTATGCAGGAAGCCCCACACGCCCGCCCCGAGGAAGGCCATTACGCCCGTGCCCAGCGCCCACAGCATGGCCGCCTTGTTGGGATGGTTGCGGCGGCGGCGGTTGACCATGTTGAAGGCGAACACCGTCATCATGAAGAAGGGCAGCGGCTCCAGGGCCGAGAAGATCGAGCCCCACCACTGCCAGTACTCGGGCGTGCCGATCCAGAAGTAATGGTGGCCGGTGCCGATGATGCCGGTGATCAGGGCCATGGCGATGATGACATAGAGCCACTTCTCGATCACCTCGCGGTCCACGCCGGTGAGCTTGATCAGCACGAAGGCCAGGATCGCCCCCATGATCAACTCCCAAACGCCCTCGACCCACAGATGCACCACCCACCACCAGTAGAACTTGTCCTTGACCAGGTTCTCCGGATTGTAGAAGGCGAACAGGAACAGTACCGCCAGACCGACCAGCCCGATCAGCAGCACCAGGCTGACCACCGTCTTGCGGCCCTTGAGGATGGTCATGCCGATGTTGTAGAGGAAGGCCAGGGCCACCACGACGATGCCGATCTTGGTGATGGTGGGCTGCTCCAGGAACTCGCGGCCCATGGTCGGCCAGAGGTGATTGCCGGTCATCTGGGCCAGGCTGGCATAGGGCACCAGCAGGTAACCCAGCACGGTCAGGGCCCCGGCGACCAGGAACACCCAGAACATCAGGATCGCCAGCCCCGGGCTGTGCAGCTCGGTCTCGGCCTCCTCGGGGACCAGGTAATAGGACGCCCCCATGAAGCCGAACAACAGCCAGACGATCAGCAGGTTGGTGTGGACCATGCGGGCCACGTTGAAGGGGATCTCGGGAAACAGAAAGTCTCCCACCACGTACTGCAGCCCCAGGATCAGACCGAACAGGATCTGCCCGACGAACAGGCCAATGGCCGCGATGAAGTAGGGCTTGGCAACGGCTTGTGATTTGTATTGCATGGCTCGGCTCTCCTACCTGATTAACCTTGGATATTCGGGGGCCAGTTGGCGGTGTTGATTTCCGAGGTGTACTTCAGAAATTCCGCCACCGCCTCCAGTTCTTCCTCGCTGAGGTTGAACTGGGGCATGCTGCGCCGGCCCGGGATTCCGTCCGCGGGGCGGCTGGCGATGAAGGCCTTGATGGCCTCCTTGCTCTCGCCGAAGCGCTTGTACACATTGCCCAGTTCGGGGGCGTAATAGGCCCCTTCGCCCAGCAGGGTGTGGCAGCCCAGGCAGTTGTTTTCCTCCCAGACCGCTTTACCCAGCGCCACCTTCTCGGTAAGGTTCTGTCGATTATCCCGCTCAGGCAGGGCCTGACTGGTATCGAAGGTGAGCGCCAGAAACAGCAGGATGAAGAACACGCTGCCACCATAGAAGATGTTGCGCGCCATCGCCTTGGTGAAGACTTGTGACATTGAACTGGCCTCCTGGTTGGTCGATCCTGAGCAAATTAGACGGTTATTTCAGATTGAGAACATTGACATTCATCAAGCAACACTACCTTAAAGTGGCAAAGGAAATACAGGTTTGAGCGAGGAACTCAAGCAACATCTGTCCCGGCACCTGCTGTTCGCCCGCCTGACGCCGGCCCAGCTGGACCGGGCCGCCCAGCGCGCCCGCCTGCTCCGGCTGGATGAGGGCCAGCCCCTGTTCGCCCAGGGCGATCCGGCCGACCGCTTCTTTTATGTGGTTTCCGGTCAGATCAAGCTCTCCCGACTCTCCCCCGAGGGCAACGAGAAGGTCATCGACATCGTCAGCGCCGGCAACACCTTCGCCGAGGCCCTGATGTTCCTGGAAGGGCCGGCCTATCCGGTCAACGCCACCGCCCTGGGGGCATGCGAACTGGTTTCCATCGACTCGCGCGACTTCGCCGCCATGCTGCGCGACTCCATCGACACCTGCTTCCTGCTCATGGGCGATATGAGCCAGCGGCTGCGCGGCCTGATCGCCGAGATCGACAACCTCAGCCTGCAGAGCGGCACCTGTCGGGTGGCCAGCTATCTGCTGAAGATGGCCCCCGAGGACCAGGATGAATTCCGGCTGGACATCCCCAAGGGGGTGATGGCCTCGCGCCTGTCGGTCAAGCCCGAGACCTTCTCGCGCATCCTGCGCAATCTGCAGGACAGCGGCATCCTGAGCATCAAGGGCGCCCAGGTCACCATCCACGACCGGGATGCGCTGGAGGATCGGGCCGAGGGCCTGACCTGAGTCCCCGTCGGATCTCACTGCACAGCGATTCCGGGGACTGCCGGCGCCTTATCCTCATCCGCACCCACTGGCGCGAACTCGAAATGCAGCGCCTCCAGGATCCGGTTGAACTTCTCCAGCAGTTCCTTCTGGTTCCTCGCCCCGGTGTGGATGTGGGCGATGTCGTAGCTGTAACTGTCCTGCTCGATCAACTCGGACAGGCGCATGCCCGGTTTTATCTTCAGCTCGATCAGGGTGCCCGGAAAGCGTTGGCGGATCTGCTCGAGCTCATTCCCGTCCGGCACATGGGTCGCGATACCGTCCTCGAACACCCGCACATGGAATTTGGCGGCACAGCCGTAACGGCCCTCGCGGACGGGAAAATCCGGGGGCTGCCCGAGCGCCAGTTCGGCCATGATCTGTAAATTGGAGGCCCCATCCACCTTTTCGAACATGTCGCTGTGCGACTGCGACAGCCGTGGATTGATCTCCAGCAACACCAGTTTCTCCGTTTTCGGCTGGTAGAAGTATTCGACATTGTAGGTGGCATTGTCGTAGCCGATGTGCTGCATCAGTTCCCGCGTCGCCTCGACGGCACGATCCTTGACCCGCCGCGGCAGCCGCGAGGGATACTGGTAACGCAGAAAGGAGGACGACTGCGGATAGTTGATGGAATCGATGATGCCGTGATGGTGCACCTCGCCGTCATGCACATAGCCCTCGACCGTGCACTGGCGGCCGGGGACCAGCTCCTCGACGATGCAGTGATGACCCTTTACGGGCACGATCTCCTCCGGCAGCCGGGCATGCGAAAGGATGTGATCGAAGGGCTCGGCGATGCGATGGATCTCGCGGCGGATGGCCGCGATGCTGCTGCGCAGGTCCTCGCGGTTCCTGACCTTGAATGCCAGCAGCGAGTCCGTGCCCTTGACCGGCTTGATCCAGAACGGATACGGCAGCTCGATGTTATTGATCTCGTCGTCGCTGAAGGGGTCCACCTGGGTGAAACCCGGGGTGAATTCCGGAATCGCGCGGCACTGCTCCAGCCGGCTCCAGTACTTGTGCTCGCAACGCAGCACGCTCTCCAGCGTGGGCGTGGTCAGGCCGTGACGCCGGCACAGGATGGCGGTCATGGCGGTCACGGGGAAGTCCCAGTAGCCGACAATGGCATCGATGCTGCCGTCGAAGGCCGCCAGCCGCTGCTCGGCCAGCGCCAGGCAGTCCTCCACGGGGTAATAGCCGCCGCCCTTGACCTCGTCGAAGCTCAGCAGTTCGTGGATGCGATGGTCGACACCGAGATTCAGCCGGCGCACCTTTTCCATATTGAAGGGGTCGGCGCCGACGACGAAGATGTTACTGCTCATACCTCCTCCCGCGTCATTGCCTCGAATATAGCCGGGGCTGGCGGGATGTCGAGGGCGGACTGTGCGTCAGGAAATCAACACCCTGGCGAATTGCGCCGCGGCTGATTCGGATCAACCGGGCGGCGCAAAGCTCCCGCAGGTTGGGCTGAACAACGTGAAGCCCAAGCTACTGCCTGCCTTTCAGGTAGGTCGGGTTAGCGCAGCGTAACCCGACATGGATGGCTGTCTATGTCGGATTACGCACTGCGTGCCAATCCGACCTGCGGGCTGCGATCCGACCTGTCTCTTGTATCTGTTGGACAAGGCTCAACTCTCAATGACTGGTCCCGGCGGAGCGACTGATCTTGTTGTGGACGTTGTACTTGCCCGAGGGCTTGACCATGGGCAGGCGTTTGACCTCCTCGAAGGTCTCGGCGTCATATACAATCACTGCCCCGTCCATGTCCCAGATACTGAGCAGGGCATGTTCGCCGCTGCGGTCGAACTCCACATGTGCGGCCGTCTTGCCTGGCACCGGCTGCAACGTCTTCACGATCTTCAGGGTGCGCTTGTCGATGATGTGCACCTTGTCCCGGTTCGGACCGAAGAAGACATCCACCCAGGCGTAGGGCGTGTTCTCGTGACTGCGCATGAAGAAGCCGGGGCCGTCGGTCCTGATCCGCTTGATGGTCTTCCAGTTCTGCATATCGATGACGCTGACCTCGCCTTTCTTCAGATGCGGCGTGGCCAGCACGGGGCGGCCCTCGTATTCCCAGGTGATGCCCGAGCCCAGATGCGGCAGGCCGTCCAGCTCCAGCTCGGCGATCTTTCTGCCCACATCGAGATGCACCACCTGGCCGTTGCTGGCGTTGCGGGCCGCGCCGATCAGGTGGGTATAGCTCTGATCGAAGAAGAAGTCGTCGAGGTAATCGTCCAGCCTGATGCGCCGCACCGGGAAGGGGCCGCGGTCGACCGCGCCCTCCTCCATGCGGTAGTCGTGCATCAGGCCCTTGTACACCGGCAGCGGATTGTCGGCATAGCGGATCTCCCAGACCTCGGGGATATCCTTGAGCGCGGCGATGAAGCTCTGCCGCGGCGGGGCGTCGTAGACCGCACTCACCCGCGAGCCGTTGCCGTGATCGTCGGCCACCTCGAAGACCCTGAGCAGACGCAGGTCACGGGCATCCAGCAGCACCAGGGTATTCGGCAGGTAATTGGCCACCATCACATAGCGGCCGTCCCCGGACACGGCCAGGTTGCGGGTATTGATGCCGGCCCGCACCTCGGCCACGTACTGCAGGCTGTACATGTCGAACTTGGCGATCCAGCCATTGCGCGAGGCGAAATACACGAAGCGCCCGTCCGGTGAATACTTGGGCCCGCCGTGCAGGGCGTAGCGGGTGGGCACGCGCTTCAATACCTCGAAGCTGTCGCCATCGAGGATACTGGCATGATGATCACCCAGCTCCACCACCACGAACATGTTGAGCGGGTCGGCCTCGTGCACAGGCCCGGCCGGCAGCGCATCCCGTTGCACCCGCAGCCGGTGCGTGGCCTCGATGTCCGGCTCAGCCCACGCCGGTGTAGTCGCCGGCGGCGTGAAGATGTGGTCGACCAGGACCTGGATATCGGTCGTCGACAGCTTGTCGCCGTAAGCCGGCATCTGCGTCGCCGGCCGCCCCTGCGCTATCACGCCCACCGCCTGCCCGGGCTCGAGCCGGCGCATCACATCCGGCAGCAGCGCCGGCCCCATGCCGCCGAGGCGGTTGTCGCCATGGCATTCGGCGCAGTGCTGCTGGTAGAGCTGCCGTGCGGCGGGTTCCGCTGCGAGGACGGCCGGCGGCAGCAGTGCCAGCAGCCACAACAAGCAGAGGCGGAGAGTGGCCACGGATGAACGCGGATGAACATGGATGAAATTCATTTCTGCAATCCACCAAGACCGGCATTGCCGTCAATGCTGTGCTTATCCCGGCTCGCTGTCACGGCTACACAGCGTCATCCCCGCGCAGGCGGGGATCCAGTAGCCGCGGCGGTATATGGATTCCCGCCTGCGCGGGAATGACGGTACTCTTCACAGCAAAATTCAATCCTTGATCCGTGTTCATCCGTGGATTCAATACCACAACGCTCAAACCGGCTCGACCGGGATGTACACCTTCCCCTTCCTGTATTCCTTTGCGACCTCTGCGTCCCTGCGTCTCTGCGTTGCACGTTTATAAGGCGTCACCGCCAGCCGCTCGCCGCCGGCCACGCCGATCTCGTCATCGTCCAGGTAGCAGGCCGGGTCCTCGGCCCAGGGATTGCCGGTGAGCTGCCAGGCGCGCACCCGGGTGTTGCCGCCGCAGATGCCGCGGTAACGGCACGCGGCGCAACGACCCTCCAGCGGTCGCTCCTTCTGTTTCAGGCCCGCCATCAGGGGATCGGAGGTATCCTGCCAGATGGCCGAAAAGGGCCTGTCCTTGACGTTGCCCAGCGGATAATCCCACCAGAAGGTATCAGGGTGGACCTCGCCCAGGTTGTCGATGTTGGCGATCCAGCGGCCCGAGGCGTTGCCGCCCCAGTCACGCAGACGTCGTTCCATATCGGCGGCCTGCTCGGGGAAGCGGCGCTGCACCCAGCGCAGCAGCCAGGCGCCATCGGCATCGTTGTTACCGGTGACGAACTCGCGCGGCGTGCCGGCCTCGATGTAGTCCCAGCAGGTATCGAACAGATAGTCCATGGCCTCGCGGGTCATGCGATGATGGGCGTCGTCCTTGCGGTTGCGGTTGCCGCGCCCGCCGTAGTTGAGGTGCGAGAGATAGAACTTCTCCACTCCTTCGGTTTCCATCAGCCGCACCACCTCGGGCAGCTGATGGGCATTGTCGCGGGTGAGCGTCATGCGCATGCCGACCTTGATGCCGGCCTCGCGGCACAGGCGGATACCGCGCAGCGCCTCGGCGAAGGCGCCCTGCTTGCGCCGGAAATAATCGTGGGTCTCGCCGATCCCGTCCAGGCTGATGCCGACATAGTCATAGCCGACCTCACGGATCGGCCCGATCATGTTCTCGTCGATCAGGGTGCCGTTGGTGGACAGGCCCACATAGAAGCCCATGGCCTTGGCGCGCCTGGAGATATCGAAGATGTCCGGCCGCAGCAGCGGCTCGCCGCCGGACAGGATCAGCACCGGCACGCCGTAGGCCCGCAGGTCATCCATCACGCTGTAGACCTGCTGCGTATCCAACTCGCCGGGGAAGTCGGTGTCCGCGGAGATGGAGTAGCAGTGCTTGCACGCCAGGTTGCAGCGCCGGATCAGGTTCCAGATCACCACCGGGCCGGACGGATCGCCGGTCGGGCGGAAGGGCCTGGGGTCTTTCAGGGCCTGCAGATAGCGTGTGATCCGGAACATTTCGTTCACCTATTGAGCTGAATGTCATTAACGCAGAGGCGCGGAGGCGCAGAGATGGCAATAATGAAATTCATTCCTCTGCGTCTCCGCGCCTCTGCGTTTTTGTCGCCGCACTCCGATAACCTGTCTTCTTCAGCACCTCGGTGCTGAACAGGACGTCGTAGTGCTGCACCCGTTCGCCCAGCATATCGGCAATCCGTGCGACCTGGTCGTACACGGCGTCGTGGTTGCGGCCGTGAACCATGGCGAACAGGTTGTAGGGCCAGTCCGGCAGGGCGCGGGGACGGATGTAGCAGTGGCTGACAAAGTCCAGGGCGCCGATCTCGCGTCCGGCCTCGCGGACCAGGCCGTCGGGGATATCCCACACCGACATGCCGTTGCCGCGGAAGCCCAGGCGGTAGTGGTTGGGTACGGCGGCGATGCGGCGCACCACCCCGCTCGCCTGCATACGTCGGAAGGCCTCCATCACCTCGCCGGCCGTCACGTCGAGCCGGTCGGCCAGCTGATGATAGGGATGCGGCACCAGCGGCAGACCTTGCTGAGTCAGCTCGATCAGACGCCGTTCGAGTGCTGCGTCGTCCGGCGAAACCGTGGCGGCCAATGCCTCAGACATCGAATTTCAACCTCAGGTAGAACTCTTCCTGTTTGGGAAAGTTGTAGACCTCGAGGCCGGTCGCCGCCTTGATGCGGCTCAAGACGCGGGCGATATCGGCAGCATCCGCCACCGCGATCACGAACCACATGTTGAAGGCATGGTCGCGCCGGTAGTTGTGCGCGACTTCGGGGAAGGCATTGACGATAGCGGCGACCTCGTCGAAACGCGCCTCTGGCACCCGCAGGGCGGCCAGCGTAAAAGCACCCCCCATGCGCTCGACGTTGTACATGGGCCCGATACGGCTCAGGTAACCGGCGGCCTTCAGCGCCTGGAGCCGCTGGAGCAGCGTCGTCTCATCGGTGCCGAGTTCAGCGGCCAGTTCGGCATAGGGGGCTTCGCACACCGGGATACCGTCCTGCAGCCGGTTGATGATGGCCCGGTCCAGCGCACTCAGTTCCTGCATGGCGGCAGTCATGCCGTGGCCTCCTCATGCACACGGGCGGGTTCCACCGACTCGCCCGCCGTGCAGTAGCGCGCCCCGCACTGTTTGAAGCGGCGGCGGCTGAACAGGATTTCGTGCGGGATATCATCCAGTCCGCATTCACCGATCACCTGGGCCAGCTTGCCGCACACGGCCGCGCGCGACTGGCCGTGAATCATGGTGAACAGATTGTAGGGCCAGTGCGGCAGGCGCCGCGGCCGGCGGTAACACAGGGTGATGAAGGGGTAGCGGGCCAGGCAGTTGCCCAGTTCGGCAATCTCCGCCTCCGGCACATCCCACACCACCATGGCATTGGCGCGGTAGCCCAGTTCACGGTGGCGCACGATCACGCCGAAGCGCTTGATGGCGCCGGACAGGCGCAGTTTGTCCATTCGCTGCATGACCTCGTCCTCGGCCATGCCGATGCGGCGCCCGAGTTCGGCATAGGGGCGCGGGACCAGCGGCAGGCCTTTCTGGATCAGGGCCACCAGGGCCCGGTCGCGGTCGTCCAGTTGGAGCGGATGCATCTTCATTGCCGCCTCCCCTGTGGAGCGAAGTTCAGGTCGAAGCCCAGGTCGATGAAGTAATCCTCCAGCATGGGCAGGTCCAGCACCGGGCAGCCACTCCAGGCCTCGATCTGGTCGAGCACGGCATCCAGTTCGTCGCGGTCCGCGGCCGTGACCACGAACCAGAGGTTGAACTCATGCTCGCGCTCGTAGTTGTGATTGACCTGCGGCAGCCCATTCACCCAGGCGGCCACCCGCTCGAGGGCATGCGGCGGGACGGCCAGGGCGGCCAGGGTGCTCACGCCGATACTGTTGGGCCGGAACACCGGGCCGACCCGACTGACTGCGCCGCCAGCCTGCAGTCCGGCCAGCGTCTCCAGCACGGTCTGCTCGTCCACGCCCAGGCGCGCGGCCATATCGGCATAGGGCGTGGGCGACAGCGGCAGATCCTGCTGAAAATCGTTCAGCAGGCGCTGCTCCAACTCAGTGTACTGTCCGCTCGATTCGCTCATATCCCACCTCACAGACCGACCCTGTGTGCGCGGTCGGTAAAGAAGATGCCGCTGGGTTTGGCCGCCTCCAGCCGGGTGCGTTCCTCCAGGCTGGCCGTGTCATAGATCACCAGGGCGTCGGCGTCGCGTACCGACACCCAGACCTCGCTGCCGCGCGGGGTGAACTCCATGTGCAGCACACCGGGGCCGGGCTGCAGCGTCGCCATGAGGGTGCGCTCGCGGGTGTCGATGACCTGGATGCGGTCATTGTCGGGGTAGGCGAAATTGACCCAGACCTGTCGCCCGTCGGGGCGGGCCATGACGAACACCGGCTGCCCATGCACCGGGATGGTGTCGACCTGCTCCCAGGTATTCATGTCGACGACCAGCACCGCGTGGCGTCCGACGGCGGGCACGAAGGCCAGGTCGCCGGCCACCGCCCAGCCTTCCAGGTGCGGCATTTTGTACACCGGCAGCTTCTCGTCACCCCTGCCGTAGTCGGGCAGGATGCGGCGCACGCCTGCCTCCAGGTCCCACAGGTCCAGCAGCGCCATGCCGTCCTCGCCGAACAGGCCGGCAAGGTACCAGCGTCCGTCGGGGGTGAGCAGGGCGTCATAGGGCAGGCGGCCGATGCCGGTGAATTTATGGATGACGGGGTTGCCGGGATCGGCGAATTCCACCACCCAGGTCTGGCCGGCCTCGTACAGGCTGAACACGAACCGCTGGCCGGGGGCGTCAACCAGGCCGATGACCTTGGAGCGTTGGCCATTGCCGTACTCGGCCGGGATGTCGGCCACCAGTTCCAGGGTACGGGCGTCGAAGATGCGCACCCCGCCGGGTTCGTAGTTGGACACCGCCACCCAGCGCCCGTCCTGGGAAATGGCCCCGCCGATGGCGTTGCCGGCCTGGACCGTGCGGCCTGCGATCTCGTTCCTGAGGATATCGACCCGGGTCAGACCGCCGTCGCGACCGAAGACGTAGGCGTAGCGGGCATCGCGCGAGAACACCGCCGACGCGTGCGACAGATCGCCCAGCCCGGTGATGCGCGCGAGCTTCTCACGCGCGGTGGTATCCACCACCAGCACCGAACCGGTGGCGCGCTCGATTACCAGGCCCAGATCGCCGGTGCCGCGCAGCTGGGGGGTCGCACAGCCGCTCATGACGAGAATCAGGCCCAGCAGAACGAACCACAGGGTCCCGTCATACCGGCGCAGGCCGGTATCCAGGGTTGTGGACCCGTTTGGCGTTCTGGATTCCGGCCTGCGCCGGAATGACGGAATTCGGAAACCGGCTTCGGTCTGTTTACCTGTATGCGGCATGTGCATTCGGTCATCTCGCATGATTTATTTTTTGTGTGCTTTGCATCCTTCGTGGTGAAGGCTCTTGAATCAGAATCCGGACCGCAGCCCCTCCACCAGCCAGCGCACTTCGTCTTCGGTGAGGATGCCGCGCCAGGGCGGCATGGGGGTGCCGGGGCGGCCGTCGAGGATGGTGTTCACGTAGAGCTCCTGCGGCAGCCGCTGCATGGCCTGTTGCGTGAGCGCCGGCCCCAGACCGCCCTTCAGGGTAAGGCCGTGGCAGGAACCGCAGTCCTGTTCCAGCAGGTGGCGCAGTTCGGCCTGGCGCGCGGCACCGGGCTCTGCCTGCACCGCACCCGCCGCGACCAGCAGTACGAGCAGCCACGGGCATTTAGGCACTCGCATAATGGCTCATCCTGTCGGGCACCGCTGCGGCGAGTTGGGCGCCGAACCAGTCGAGGCTTTCCGCCAGCGCCACCACCGCACCGATGACGATCAGCGCCGGCGAGGCCAGGCCGGCCTGGCGGACGTCCGCAGGCAGGTGCGCGAGATCCGACAGCACCCGGCGCTGGCGCACGGTCGTGCCGTGCTGGATCACGGCCGCGGGTGTCGCAGCGGGCATCCCCGCCTCCACCAGGTGGCCGCAGATGGCGTCCAGCCGGCCCAGCCCCATGTAGAACACCAGGGTGGTCTGCGCTTCGGCCAGCTTGTCCCAGTCCCAGTCCAGCGCCTCGTCGTCGCGGAAATGCCCGGTGACGAAACGCACGCCGCGTGCCAGGCCGCGGTGCGTGAGCGGGATGCCGGCGTAGGCGGCGACGGCGGTGGCCGCGGTCACGCCCGGCACCACCTCGAAGCCGATACCGTGCGCGAGCAGATGCAGCGCCTCCTCACTGCCGCGGCCGAACACATAGGGATCACCGCCCTTGAGCCGTACCACGCAGCGGCCGGGAGCGGCCAGCTCGACCAGGATGCGGTTGATCTCCTCCTGCGGCAGGGTGTGCCTGCCCGGCGCCTTGCCCACGCACACGCGGGTCGCGGCTTCGGGCACCAGCCTTAGAATCTCTCTTGAAACCAATCGGTCATAGACCAGTACGTCGGCCGCCTGCAGCAGCCGCAGCGCCTTGACCGTGAGCAGATCCGGGTCGCCGGGACCCGCACCCACCAGATAAACCTTTGCCTCGCCTTTCATTGTTGTCCTCCACAGCGGGAGTGAGGGACGGGCGGCGCTGCCGCCCGTCCGACGGCCTCAGTACACGTCATGCATGGTGTTGTAGACATTGAACTTGCCAGTCGGCGTGACCAGCCGCTCATCCTTGATGACATGCTTGAGCTTGCGGGTCTTGTCATCGACGACCACAAGGGCCGAGGTCTGATCCTTGCCGTTCCAGACCGAGAACCACACCTCGTCGCCGGCATAGTTGAACTCCGGCTGTACCACCCGCTTCGGCCCTTCGCCCAGCTCGGCCCAGTCGGCGATCGGCAACACCTTGTAACCCGCATCCAGATTATTGATGTCGTAGACCGCCACCGACTGGCTGATCTTCTCGTCCGGGTTCAGCGCCGTGTCCACATACAGGTTGCTGGACTTGGGATGGGTCTTGATGAACAGCGAGCCGCCGCCCTGACCCTTGATGGAGTCGACCATCTTCCAGGCGTTGTCCGGATGCCCCTCCGGATCGGTACCGATCAGGGCGATGGATTCATCACCCAGGTGGCTGGTCGCCCATACCGGGCCGAACTTCGGATGCTTGAAGTTGGCGCCGCGCCCGGGGTGCGGAATACTGCCAACATCGACCAGGGCCTCCAGTTCACGCTCCTTGGAATCCACCACCGCGATCTGATCCGACTTGTTGGCCGCCGACATGAAGTAACGCATACTGGAATCCCAGCCGCCGTCATGCAGGAAGCGGGCGGCGTCGATGCTGGTGATCTTCATGGCATCCAGATCTTCATAGTTGGCCAGCAGGATCTTGCCGGTTTCCTTGACGTTCACGATGAACTCGGGATGTTGATGCGAGGCCACGATGGCAGCCACGCGCGGTTCCGGATGGTATTCCTGCGTATCCACCGTCACGCCGCGGGTGGAGACGATCTTCTTCGGCTCCAGGGTGTCCCCATCCATGATGACGAACTGCGGCGGCCAGTAGGTTCCGGCCACGGCATACTTGTCCTCCCAGCCCTTGTACTTGGAGGTCTCGACCGAGCGCGCCTCCATGCCGACCTTGATTTCGGCCACGGTGGCGGGCGTCTCCATCCACAGGTCGATCAGATTGATCTTGGCGTCACGCCCTATAACATAAATATAGCGACCTGAAGCGGACAGGCGCGAGATATGCACGGCATAGCCGGTATCGACCACGGCCGCAATCTCCTTGCTGTCGCCGTCGATCAGCGCCACCTGTCCGGCGTCGCGCAGGGTGACCGAGAACAGATTCTTCAGATTGATGTCGTTCATCTGTTTCGTCGGGCGCTTCTCCGGCGGCACCAGGACCTTCCAGGTCGCCTTCATGTCAGCCAGGCTGTACTCGGGCGGCACCGGCGGATCGTGCTGCAGAAAGCGCGCCATCAGATCGACCTCCTCGGGGCTGAGATCGCCCGAGGTGCCCCAGTTGGGCATGCCTGCGGGGGAGCCGTAGTCGATGAAGGCCTTCAGGTAGGCCGTGCCGCGCTCCTGGGTGATATCCGGTGTGAGCGGTTTGCCGGTCGCGCCCTTGCGCAGCACGCCATGGCAGCCAGCGCAACGCTGGAAATATATCTTCTTGGCATGGGCATATTCCGTTTCCGTCATATCGGGGGCGCCCGGGGTCACCACCCGCCTGGACTCTTCGCCCGCATGCGGCGCGCCCTGATAGCGCAGTTCGCCCGGGGATGTATCCGGGTGTTCAGTCTCCTGGGCTGCAGCCGCCAGCGGAGTCCCCGCCAGAACCAGACTGATGGCGGCGGACAACAGCCCGATCCGATGTTTGTTTACCTGTTTCATAACACTACCTCTCTCTCCTAGCCGACTGATGAAAAAACTCGCCTCCGTGCGAAACATTTCTAGGTTTATAGAGGGGTTTCCGCCTTGATCAATGTCAACCCCCCCGACAGCGAAACCAAACCTTGAGCCAGATCAATAAAATCGGACCGGATCACCCGGATCCGGCAGATTTGAATGTTTAAATACGGTTATGAAGGGCAGGCCGGCGAACACCGGCACGAAGGAAGCGGAGAAGCAGGCTCAACTCAGCATGTGCACACCGACCAGGATCAGTACCAGGGCGAACAGCCGGCGCAGCCGGCGGGCGGGCAGGCGGTGCGCCAGGACCGCGCCCAGACGCGCCCCGGGGATACTCAGCAGCACCAGCCCCAGCACCGCCGGCCAGTAGACATAGCCCAGGCTCGCCGGGGGCAGCCCGGCGGCGTCGCGGCCGATCAGCACGAAGCCGAGCGTACCGGCCAGGGCGATGGGCACGCCGCAGGCCGCCGCCGTCCCCACTGCCGTGGTCATGGCCGCCCCCAGCCACAGCAGCAGGGGGACGGTGAGGGTCCCGCCGCCGATCCCGAGCAGTACCGACAGGGCACCGATACCGCCCCCCGCCGGCAACAGCAGCAGCGGCCGCGGCGCCGTCACCGCTGTCCCGGGCTGCAGTTCCAGTGCCAGTTTGGTTGCCACCAGGATGAGAAAGCCGCCGAACAGGGCGCGCAGGGTCTCCCCCTCCAGCCGCCCGGCGAGAACGCTGCCGAGTGCGGCGCCGAGCAGGATGCCAAGCGTCAGCCAGCCGGCCAGGCGCATATCCACCGCCCCGCGGCGCAGATGGGCTTGGGCCGAGGCGGTACCGGTGAAGACGATGGCGGCCAGCGAGGTACCCACGGCCAGGTGCATGAGGTGGGCGGGCGCAAAGCCCTGCAGGTCAAAGATCCACAGCAGCGCCGGCACCATGACCAGTCCGCCGCCCAGGCCGAACAGGCCGGCCAGCAGACCGGCCAGGGCGCCGGTCAGCGGGTAGATCAGCCAGAACAGCGGGCTCAAGGGAGGCGGTCAGCGGACCCAGACGGTCTTGGCGTTGACGAACTCGCGGATGCCCAGCAAGGACAGTTCGCGACCATAGCCGGAGCGTTTCACCCCACCGAAGGGCAGCCTCGGGTCGCTCTTGACCAGGCTGTTGACGAAGGCGCAGCCGCACTCGAGCCGGCGCGCCACCTGCTCACCGCGCGCGGCGTCCCGGGTCCAGACGCTGCCGCCCAGGCCGAAGTCGGAAGCATTGGCGATGCGCACCGCATCGGCCTCGTCCGCGGCCCGGATAACGATGGCCACCGGGCCGAACAGTTCCTCGCTGTAGGCCCGCATGCCGGGCTCTACCCGATCCAGGATGGAGGCCTGGTACCAGGCGCCGTCACCGGGCTGAGGCATGCAGCCGGTCACCGCCACCGCCCCTTTGGCCAGGGTATCGACCACCTGCTGATGCAGATCGTCGCGCAGGTCGAAGCGGGCCATGGGCGCCAGCCGGGTGGCCTCGTCCATGGGATCACCGCACTGCAACTCCTCGACCTTGGCCCGGAACCGCTCCACAAATTCATCGGCAATGGCGGTTACCGGAATGAAGCGCTTGGCGGCGATGCAACTCTGGCCGGCATTGAGAAAGCGGGAGGCGACGGCCTGATCCACCGCCAGCTCCAGATCGGCATCCTCCAGGATCACGAAGGCATCGGAGCCACCCAGTTCCAGCACACTCTTCTTCAGGTGCTGGCCGGCGGCCGCCGCCACCGCCTTGCCGGCCGGCTCGCTGCCGGTCAGGGTCACGGCGTGCACGCGCGGGTCCCCGATCACGCGCGCGACCATGGAGGAGGGAATCATCAGGCTGGTGAACACCCCGGCCGGTACGCCCGCCTCCAGAAAGACCTCCTCCAGCAACTGGGCGCAGTGCGGCACGTTGGAGGCATGCTTGAGCAGACCGGTGTTGCCCACCGCCAGCGCCGGGGCGGCGAAGCGCATCACCTGCCACAGGGGGAAATTCCAGGGCATGACCGCCAGCACCGTGCCCAGCGGCTGGTACGCCACCAGACTGCGGCTGGCATCGGTCTCGATGGACTCGTCGGCGAGGAAGGCGGGGGCGTTGTCGGCGTAGTAGTCGCAGACCCAGGCGCACTTGTCCACCTCGCCGCGCGCCTCCTTGATCAGTTTGCCCATCTCCCCGGTAACGGTGCGCGCAAGTTCCTCCCTGCGCGCGCGCAGCACCTCGCCGACCCGGGTCAGCAGCCGGCAGCGCTCCGCCAGCGGCAGCGCCCGCCAGTCCGGTGCGGCGGCGGCGGCCTGTTCCAGGGCGGCGTCGAGTTGCTTCTCGGTCCAGGAATCCACGACCCTGAGCACTGTGCCATTCGCCGGATTGACGACCTTGAAGCTCATATTGCACCTCGCGCGGCTGGGAAACAGGCCCGGCACGCAGGCGGTACTGCAGACCGGGGCTGTGCCGTGTCAGGCACAGCACAGCCCCCGCAGATTAAGCCCATCCAACAGTCATGGCAAACCGCCGGAACCCTCATGACCGGAAGTGATCCAATCGGCTATCATCAGGTTTGCACAACATTGGGACGGCCCCGGATGCAGCAGCGCCACAGGATGCAGGATGATGAATAAGCGACTGCAGCTGGCAGCGGCAATCCTGTTGTCCCTCCCGTGGCCGGGCGCCGCAATTGCCCTGTCCGACCCCTTCACCGACGAACGCGCACGCTTCCAGGAAGCATTGCACGCACTCGAGCGCGGCAACCTGCAGCGCTTCGACGCCCTGGTCGCCTCGCTGCAGGACTATCCGCTGCAGCCCTATCTGCAGGATCGGCGGCTGCGGCGTGATCTCGCCCGCGCCAGCGACGCCGATATCGCCGCCTACCTGGAACGGTACGCCGACACCCCGCTGGCCGATCGTCTGTATGACGACTGGCTGGAACACCTGGGGCGCACCCGTCAGTGGTCGCGGTTCGAACGCTTCTACCGCGGCGACGGCGATGCGGAGCTGCGCTGCTACCACCTGCGCGCCACCCGCACAGCCGGGGAACGCACGGCCTGGCTGGACGCAGCGATGACACTGTGGCGGGTCGGACACTCCCAGCCCGATGCCTGTGATCCGGTCTTCGACGTGCTCTACGATTCGCACCGCATCGACAGCGATGCCCTGTGGGAGCGCATCGCCCTGGCCATGGGCGAGGGCCGGCTCAGCCTCGCCGCCTATCTCGGGAAAAAGCTGCCCGCCGCCGAACGCGAGCTGGTCGAATTCTGGCGCCATGCCCACCGCCGCCCGGCGGCCGCCCTGAACGATGCCAGGCTGCAGGCAGACGACGACCGCGTCCGGCGCATCCGCCTGCACGCCATCCAACGCCTGGCCCGCAGCCAGCCCGATAGCGCCTACGCGGCGTTGCAGGCCCGGCGCGACCAGCTGTCCGGAGACGACTATCACGCCACCCTGAAATACGTTGCCCGCTATGCCGGCATCCGCCGCAGCGACAACGCCTACGCCATCCTCAAGGCTGTCCCCGGCGACTGGCGCGACGCCGAGATCGAGGAACTGCAGGCGCGCATCGCCCTGCTGACGCGCGACTGGGCGGCGTTGCTGGAGACCATCGAGGGCTTCCGGCACCAGGATTCACGCTTCAGCGAATGGCCCTACTGGCAGGCCCGGGCGCTGGATGCGCTGGGCCGCAGCGAACCGGCCCGACAGCAGCTGCTGGCATTGTCCGGCGAGCGGTTCTTTCATGGCTTTCTCGCCGCCGACCGGCTGAACCGCCCCTACCGGCTCAACCACCGGCCGATCGAATATGACGAGTCAGACCTGCTGGCGCTGCTGCAGCGCCGCCCCGGCCTGTGGCGGGCCGGGGAGCTCCACCGTCTGGGGCGGACCTGGGCCTCGCGGCGCGAGTGGTACCATGCCAGCCTGAAGCTGTCGCCGCCGGAACTGGAACTGGCCGCGGCCCTGGCCCACGAATGGGACTGGCACGACCGCGCCATCTGGACCGCCGCCCGGGCCGGGCGCTGGGACGATGTGCAGATCCGCTTCCCGCTGGCCTACCGCGATCAGATCGAACAGGTAGCCGGGCAGTTCGACCTCGATCCGGCCCTGATCTTTGCGGTCATCCGCCAGGAAAGCGCCTTTATGGCCGACGCCCGCTCCTCGGCCGGCGCGCTGGGACTGATGCAGCTGATGCCGGCCACCGGCCGGCAGACCGCGCTGCATCTGCGCCTGCCCAGGCCTTCGCGCGCCACGCTGCTCACAACCAGCGCCAACCTGCGCCTGGGCAGCGCCTACCTCAAGCGCATGCTGGAGCGCTACCACGGTCACCCGGCGCTGGCCGCCGCGGCTTACAACGCCGGCCCGCACCGGGTCGATCGCTGGCTGCCGGATGACGGCGAGTTCGAGCCCGACCACTGGATCGACACCATCCCGTTCCGTGAAACCCGCGGTTATGTCCGCGGCGTGCTGGCCTTCACCGCCGTCTACGACATGCGCCTGAACGGCGAGGCGGTGCCACTGGCACGGCGCCTGGCGCGGGTGGTGAATGTCGACGGAAGTTCGGGCGGCTGACGGGTCCCCTGTAAAGAGGCAACCAGTTCAACGCAGAGGCCATTTTCTTCAGGAACCCTGTGCTTATTCGTCATTGCGAGCCAAGCGTGGCAATCTCGGAAACGATGCTGCCCGATGGACGATTGCTGCGGCGCGCATGCGCCCCGGCAGGACGGATACAACCGAGTGATCCGAAACCATGCACAGTCGTAACCGCCTGATCGCCGCCCTGCCGCGGCTGCTCGTCTTCGCCCTGGCCTGGTGGCTTATCACTGAAGGTGCCGCTGCGAGCTGGAGCATCGGCGTCCCGGCGGTCGTGCTCGCCACCCTGATCAGTGCCCGGCTGCTGCCTCCGCAGCGGCTGACGCCCTCCGGACTCCTGCGCTTCCTCGGCTTCTTTCTCCACCACTCCCTGCTCGGCGCAGTGGACGTGGCCCGGCGCGCCTTCCAGCCGTCGTGTCCGCTCGACCCGGCGGTGATCGACTATCCGCTGCAACTGCAACCCGGCCCGGCGCGGGTGTTCATGCTCAATACCGTCTCCCTGCTGCCCGGCACCCTGAGTGCGGACCTGGAAGCCGACTGCCTGCGGGTGCATGTGCTCGATGCCGACCAGGACAACCCAGCCCAGCTGGCACAGCTGGAAGCACGGGTCGCGGCCCTGTTCGGCCTGACCCTGCCATAACACCAATCAAACTGAAGCGAATGCCGGATCTGTATCACGCCCTGACCCTGTTCCTGCTGCTCAACCTCGGCGCCGGCCTGTGGCGGGTGGTGCGCGGTCCCACCGCGGCCGACCGCATGCTGGCCGCACAGCTGTTCGGCACCACCGCCGTGGCCATCCTGCTGGTACTGGCCCAGGCCGGAGGCGTCGCGGCGCTGCGCGACGTCGCCCTGGTCTTTGCCCTGCTGGCGGCGGTGGCGGCAGTGGCCTTCGTGCGCCGGGCCTGGCCGCAGCCGGAGGACGACCATGACCGGCCCTGATTACCTCGCCGTCCTGCTGCTGCTGGCCGGGGCCCTGTTCTTCCTGGCCGGCACCCTGGGGCTGCTGCGGTTTCCGGACGTCTATACCCGGCTGCACGCCCTGACCAAGGCCGACAATGTCGGCCTGGGCCTGATCGTGCTGGGGCTTTCCCTGCAGTCCGGCAGCTGGCTGGTCGCGGGCAAGCTGATCCTGATCTGGCTGCTGGTGCTGCTGGCCGGGGCCAGCGTCTCCCACCTCATCGCCCGCGGGGCGCGCCAGCGCGGGATCCCGGAGTGGCGCCGATGAGCCTGCTGCAGACCGGCATCGACGCCCTGCTCGCCCTGGGCCTGGTGTGGCTGGCCTGGCGCGCCCTGGCCTGTCCCGACCTGTTCCGCGGCATCGTGCTGTTCATCGCCTTCGGCCTGCTGATGGCGCTGGCCTGGGTACGGCTGGAGGCGCCCGACGTGGCCCTGGCCGAGGCGGCCATCGGGGCCGGCCTGACCGGCGCCCTGCTGCTGGCGGCCCTGGCGCGGCTGCACCGCATCGCCCCGGCCGGAACCCGGGCCGATACCCGCGAGGCCTGGCGCAACGGACCGGCGCTGCTGCTGGTACTGGCCGGGGCCGGTCTGGGGCTGGCCGTTCTCAGTCTGCTCCCGGAGCCGGCCGGGCTGCAGGCGCAGGTGGCCGCCGAACTCGGACGCAGCGGGGTGAGCAACCCGGTCACGGCGGTACTGCTCAATTTCCGCGGCTACGACACCCTGCTGGAGGTCCTGGTGCTGCTGCTGGCCCTGCTGGCGGCCTGGTCACTGGAGGCTGAGCCGCCCCGGCGCGAGGCCCCGCCCGGGCCGGTGCTGGACCTGCTGCTGCGGCTGCTGCTGCCCGTGCTGGTACTGGCCGCCGCCTATCTGCTGTGGGCGGGCGCCCACGCCCCCGGCGGCGCCTTCCAGGCCGGCGCGGTGCTGGGCGCGGCGGGCGTGCTCGCACTGCTGGCCGGCTGGCGGCTGCAGCCGCGCCTGACCGGTCTGCCCCTGCGCCTGGCCATCGCAATCGGCCCCGGCGGCTTCCTGCTGGTGGCCTGGGCACTGCTGCTGGCCGGCCGGCCGCTGCTGGAATATCCACCGGCACTGGCCGGCGCGCTGATCCTGCTGATCGAGACCCTGGCCACCCTGTCCATCGCCGCCACCCTGGCGGTGCTGTTCCAGGGCTCACGGCCCGGCGCGGAGCCGCCGGCATGAGCGGCGCCGGACTCTATGCCCTGGCCGGTGTGGCCCTGGTCATGCTGGGGCTGTACGGGCTGGCCGTGCAGGCACACCTGCTGCGCAAGCTGCTGGCGGTGAACATCCTCGGCAGCGGGGTGTTTCTGGTACTGGTCGGGCTGGGCGGACCGGCGCAGGCGGGCCCGGACCCGGTCCCCCATGCCATGGTCATCACCGGCATTGTGGTGGCGGTCTCGGCCACCGCGCTGGGCCTGGTGCTGATGCTCAAGCTGACCACGACCGGCGGCCGGCCCACCCTGGAGGACGACACGCCGGGGGAGGACCCCGAGGCATGAGCCCGGTTCTGCCCGAACTGCCCTGGGCGGCCCTGCTGATCCTGCTGCCCCTGAGCGGCGCGACGGCGGCGGCCCTGTGGCCGCCTGCCGCCCGGGCAATCGGTCTGCTGACCACCGCCGCCGGCCTGCTGCTCGTGGCCGGGCTGGGCGCCATGGTCGCTGATGCGGACACCCTGCGCCATCCCGTCGGCGGCTGGGGTGCGCCGCTCGGCATCGAACTGCGCGCCGATGCCATGAGCCTGGTGTTCCTGGCCGCCACCGCCCTGGTCGGCCTCGGCGTCGCCGTTTACGCCGACAGCTATTTCGAGCGGGCACAGGCACGCGGGTTCTGGCCCCTGTGGCTGTTCCTGCTGGGGGCGTTGAACGCCCTGTTCCTGTCGGCCGATCTGTTCAACCTCTACGTCACCCTGGAACTGATGGGTCTGGCGGCGGTGGCGCTGACCGCACTGAGCGGCGGCCGCGCCGCCCTGAGCGGGGCGATGCGCTATCTGCTGGCCACCCTGCTCGGCTCGCTGGTCTATCTGCTGGGCGTGGCGCTGCTCTACCACGCCACTGGCACGCTCGACTTCACCCTGCTGGCCGAGCGCCTGGAGCACGGCCCGGCCAGCCGCACCGCCCTGGGTCTGATGGGGGCGGGACTGGCACTCAAGACCGCCCTGTTGCCGTTTCACTTCTGGCTGCCGCCGGCCCACAGCAGCGCCCCGGCCCCGGTCAGCGCCCTGCTCTCGGCGCTGGTGGTCAAGGCCTCCTTCTACATCCTGGCGCGGCTGTGGCTGGAACTGTTCGCACCCCTGTCCGGCCTGGAGGGGGCCGGCACGGGCGAGGTACTGGGGTGGCTCGGCATGGCGGCCGTCCTGTGGGGTTCCTGGCAGGCCCTGCGCCAGTCGCGGATCAAGCTGCTGGTGGCCTACTCCACCGTGGCCCAGATCGGCTACCTGTTCCTGGCCTTTCCCCTGCTCACTGCCGCCGGGCTGCCCGACCCGGCGGCCTGGCGCGCGGTCCTGTGGCTGGTACTGGCGCACGCCCTGGCCAAGGCCGCCATGTTCCTGGCCGCCGGCAATCTGCTGCGCTTCGGCGGGCATGACCGCATCCCCGATCTGGACTGCGTGGCCCAGCGGCTGCCGCTGACCGTGGCCGCCTTCGCCCTGGCCGGGGTCAGCATCGCCGGGCTGCCGCCCACCGGCGGCTTCATCGGCAAGTGGCTGCTGCTGGAAGCGGCGCTGCTCCAGGGCCGCTGGGACCTGGTGGCGGTGATGCTGCTCGGCGGCCTGCTGGCAGCCGGCTATGTGTTCAAGGTGGTCGGGCACTTCTTCACCCCGGCTGCCACCGGGCACGCGGCCCGGCCCGTGCCCCCGGCGATGGAATGGACCGCCCTGAGCCTGGCGATACTGGCCCTGCTGCTGGGACTGGCACCGGCCTGGCTGCTGCCGTGGCTGGATCTCGCCGCCGCCCCCGGGCCGGCGGAGGCAGTGCCGTGAGCCCGGGCAGCTGGATCCTGCTGGCGGTGCTGGCCAGCTCGCTGCTGCCGGGCCTGGTGATCTTTGCCATCGCCGAGCGGCGGGTCGCACTGCGCACCAGCCTCAACCTGCTGGGCGCGGTCTCCAAGCTGCTGCTGGTCGGCTGGATGCTGTGGGGCGTGGCCCATGGCCACGCCTTTGAGCTGCGGCTGGCCCTGCTGCCGGGACTGGATTTCGTGCTGCGGGCCGGGCCGCTGGCACTGCTGTTCGTCACCCTGTCCTCGGCCCTGTGGCTGCTGACCACCCTGTATGCCATCGGCTACCTGGAAGGCTCGCCGCACCGCAGCCGCTTCTTCGGCTTCTTCAGCCTGTGCGTGACCGCCAGCGTCGGCGTGGCCCTGGCCGGCAACCTGCTCACCTTCCTGCTGTTCTACGAATTGCTGACCCTGTCGACCTATCCGCTGGTGGTCCACCGCGGCACCGAGGCGGCGCGCCGCGCCGGCCAGCGCTACCTGGCCTACACCCTGACCGGCGGCGCCCTGCTGCTGATCGGCACGCTCTGGCTGTACAGCCTGGCCGGCACGCTGGAGTTCACCGCCACCGGTTTCGTCCACGGCCTGGTCGACAGCCACCGCGGCGCACTGACCCTGATCTTCTGGCTGCTGATTGCCGGTGTCGGGGTCAAGGCCGCGCTGGTGCCGCTGCACGGCTGGCTGCCGCAGGCCATGGTCGCGCCGGCGCCGGTCAGCGCCCTGCTGCATGCTGTGGCCGTGGTCAAGGCCGGCGCCTTCGGCATCGTGCGCATTGTCTACGAGGTCTACGGGGTGGAACTGGCCGCGGACCTGGGTCTGGCCCTGCCACTGGCGGTGCTGGCCAGCATCACCATCCTCTACGGCTCGCTGCGGGCGCTGTACCAGGACGACCTCAAGCGCCGCCTGGCCTTCTCCACCGTCAGCCAGGTGTCCTACATCGCACTGGGCGTGGCCATTGCCGGACCCATCGCCACCATCGGCGGGCTGGTGCACCTGGTGCACCAGGGCCTGATGAAGATCACCCTGTTCTTCTGCGCCGGCAACCTGGCCGAGACGGTACACATCCATCGCATCAGCGAGATGGATGGCGTGGGCCGGCGCATGCCCTGGACCATGGGGGCCTTCACCCTGGCCGCCTTCGGCATGATCGGGCTGCCGCCGATGGCCGGCTTCGTCAGCAAGTGGTACCTGGGGCTGGGCGCGATGCAGGCCGGCCAGGACTGGGTGGTACTGGTGCTGGCCGGCAGCAGCCTGCTCAATGCAGCCTATTTCCTGCCCATCCTGCATCGGGCCTGGTTCCGCGCCCCGGCCGGGAACGGCTTCGCTCCGGCCGCCGGCGGCCGCGAAACCGGCTGGCTGCTGTTGTGGCCGCCGGTCATCACGGCGGCCATGTCGCTGGGCGCCGGCATGCTGGCCTTCATCCCCTTCAGCCCGCTGGAGTGGGTCCAGTTCATCGCCCGCCAGGAGTTCATCGGCTATGACTGAACTGCTGCAGGATATCGGACTCTGGCTGATCCTGGCCTGGCCCCTGCTGGTGGCCCTGCCGGGCGTGTCCCGGCATCTGCCCCAGCCCTGGCTGCTGGCGCTGGCGCTGGCGCCGGCCGCGCTGATACTGATCACGCCCGGGGCAGCGGCACTGGACATGCCCTGGATCGTGTTCGGCAGCGGCCTGGAACTGGATGCCGGCCGGCGCTGGCTGCTGGGCATGAGCCTGCTGCTGTGGCTGGCGGCGGGCCGGCTGACGGCCCGGCTCGATCCGCTGCAACGGCCCGCCACCTACACCCTGCTGTTGATCACCTTCAGCGGCCAGACGGGGATGATACTGGCCAGCGAACCGGTGGGCTTTCTGTGCTTTTCCACCCTGCTCGGCTACGGCTTCTTCGGCCTGCTGGTCCAGGGTGGCGGGGCCGGCGCGCTGCGCGCGGCCCGCCTGTACATCGTGGCGCTGATCCTGGCCGACCTGCTGCTGTTCGAGGCCCTGCTGCTGGCGGCCTACCTGCAGGAGACACAGCGCTTCGCGGGGTTCGACTATCGTCTCGAGGGTGACCCGGCCACGCTGTACAGCGGCCTGGTGCTGCTCGCCTTCCTGCTCAAGGCGGGGATCTGGCCGCTGCACATCTGGGTCACGGCTGCCCTGCGCACGGCCGCGCCGCCGGCACGGCTGCTGCTGATGGGCGGACCGGTGGTCATGGCCCTGCTGGGGCTGTGGCGCTGGCTGCCGGCCGGCCAGGGGCTGGAAATCGCGGGGCAGGTCTGCCGCGGTCTGGGCGCGGCGGCCCTGGTCTACGCCCTGGTCCAGGCCCTGCGGCAACCGCAGCCGGTGCGCCGGCCCGGCTGGCTGGTGCTGGCCCTGGGCGGCGCTCTGCTGCTGGGCTTCGGCCAGTTCCTGATAACGGCGCCCGGCCGGGCGGGCGCCGCCGGGCTGGCCCCGGTGCTGCTGGCCCTGGCCGGCCTGCTGCCGGCCCTGCTGCTGTGGCGCCAACCGGTCACGCCGGCGGAAACGCTTGATGAGGAACCGCCCTGGACCTGGCTGGCACGCCTGCAGCCGCGGCTCGGGCATCTGCACCGGCGGCTGCTGGACGGCCTGGCGCAGCTGCGCCCGTCCCGGCCGCTGCCGGGCATCACGCTCACCCCGCTGCCGGGGCCCGGGACCCGGGTCGCCCGCTGGCCCTGGGTGATCATGGCGCTGGCACTGCTGGGACTGGTGCTTGGCCTGCTGGCCTGAAACGACAGCTGCAACGATGGCCGGATCTCACCCTGTTGGATTGCGCCTCGCTTCACCCATCCTGCTGTGCCGGCTTGACCGGCTCCGGCAGTCTCGCCACTATGGCAGGGTTGCCTTACCAAGGGGGGCTGAATGCATACAACAACAAAAACCGTCTGCATCTTCGGCGGTACCGGATTTGTGGGCCGACACCTGGCCCAGCGACTCACCCGTGACGGACACTATGTCCGCATCCCGACCCGGCACCGCGAGCGCCACCGCGAACTGCTGGTCAATCCGCGCATCAAACTGATCGAGACCGATGTCTACGACACCCGCGCCCTGCGCGAACTGATTCAGGGCGCAGACGCGGTCATCAACCTGGTCGGCATCCTCAACGAATCCGGCAGCGACGGCAGCGGCTTCGAGCGTGCGCATGTGGAACTGCCGCGCAGGATCCTCAGCGCCTGCAATGTCACCGGCACCCGCCGGCTGCTGCACATGAGCGCGCTCAATGCCCACCCGCGCGAGGAACACAGTCATTACCTGCGCACCAAGGGCGTGGCCGAGGATCTGGTCCATGCCGCCGCCAGCGACGGCATGCTGGTGACCAGCTTCCGCCCCTCGGTGATCTTCGGCCCCGACGACAGCTTCTTCAACCGCTTCCACAGCCTGCTCGGACTGACACCCTGGCTGTTTCCGCTGGCCTGTCCGGATGCGAAGATATCGCCGGTCTACGTCGGCGACGTGGTCGAGGCCTTTGCCCGCAGCCTGCAGGATCCGGCCACCATCGGTCGGCACTGCGACATCTGCGGCCCCGAGACCCACACCCTGCAGCAGCTGGTGGAATACACCGCCCGCGTCGCCGGACTCAGGCGCCGGGTGCTGCGGCTGGGCAACACCACCTCCTGGCTGCAGGCGCGGCTGCTGGAATTCGTGCCCGGCAAGCCCTTTTCGCGCGACAACTTCTGGTCGCTGCAGAAGGAGGGCATCTGTCACGAGAACTGTCTGCTCGATCTCGGTATCACTCCCACCGCCATTGCCGCGGTGGTGCCGGGCTATCTCGGCAACCGCGCCTCGCGCCGGCGCTATCAGGGGTTCCGGGCGCAGGCGCGGCGGTGAACAACAATCGCCACGAAAGCACACGGAAAGACACGAAATCATAAAGCCCGCAGGTCGGGTTAGCGCAGCATAACCCGACAACCCGCGACATGTTGGGTTACGGTATTGCGCACCCAACCCAACCTACATTCTATTCTGTGTTTTTCCGTGTATTCCGTGGCCATCCCAACACAAAGGATATGGCATGGAGATCTATCTGGTCGGCGGCGCCGTGCGCGACAAGCTGCTGGGACTGCCGGTCAGGGAGCGCGACTGGGTGGTGGTCGGCGCCACGCCGCAGCAGATGCTGGATCTGGGCTACAAACCGGTGGGCAAGGACTTCCCCGTATTCCTGCATCCCGAGACCGGGGAGGAATACGCCCTGGCGCGCACCGAGCGCAAGACCGGCCCGGGCTATACCGGCTTCGCCTTTCATGCCGCGCCCGATGTCACGCTGGAGGAAGACCTCAGACGTCGCGACCTCACCATCAATGCCATGGCCGAGGACGCCGCGGGCAACCTGATCGACCCCTTCAACGGACGCGAAGACCTGGACGCAGGCCTGCTGCGTCACGTCTCCAGCGCCTTCGCCGAAGACCCGGTGCGTATCCTGCGTCTGGCTCGCTTCAAGGCCCGCTTCGGCAAGTGGGGCTTCAAGGTCGCGCACGGCACCCACGCCCTGATGAAGCGCATGGTCGCTTCCGGCGAGGTCGATGCCCTGGTGCCGGAGCGGGTATGGGCGGAAACGCTGAAGGCACTGGGCGAGGACCGGCCGGGGGAGTTCTTCGACGTGCTGCGCCGCTGCGGTGCACTGGCCCATGTCTTCCCCGAACTGGATCGGCTGTTCGGGGTGGAGCAGCCCGCGCATGCCCATCCCGAGATCGACACCGGCGTGCACTGTCTGCTGGTGTTGGAGCAGGCCGCGCGTCTGAGTCCCGATCCGCGGGTGCGCTTCGCCGCCCTCGTGCATGACCTGGGCAAGGGCGAGACCCCGGCCGATGAGTTGCCGCGGCATATCGGCCACGAAGCGCGCAGCGTCGAACTGATCGAGACGATGTGCGCGCGACTGAAGATCCCCAACGAGTACCGCGACCTGGCCCGGCTGGTCGCGCGTCACCACACCCAGTGCCACCGCGCGCTGGAACTGCGCCCGGCCTCGGTGCAGGACCTGTTCGATTCGCTGGATGTCTTCCGCCGTCCGGAACGGCTGGAGTTGTTCCTGCTCGCCTGCGAGGCCGACCACCGCGGCCGAGCCGGGCGCGCGGACGCCCCCTATCCACAGGCCGACTATCTGCGCGCGGCCTTCGCCGCGGCCGCTGCCATCAATGCGCGCGAACTGGTGGCACAGGGCCTGACCGGTCCGGCGGTGGGGGAGCGGTTACGGGAAAAGCGGATCGTGGCGATCCGGGAGGTGAAAACCGGTTTCGTGTAGGAGCGGGAAAACCGATCCGGGCGGTTATACCCGGCCGCGCGCCTTCCCGACCACCAGCACCAGCCCCAGCAGACCCGAGGCCATCAGGATCAGCGGCAGGGGCGACGGCACGGCTTCGCGGTCGGCGAAGCTGGCCGCCGGGGCGGACAGGGGCACGGAGCGCGCCGGCATCTCTTCCACCACCAGCCAGCCGGTGGCAGCCGACACCCCCATACTGAGCATGAGGCCGAAGAGGAAACCGAGGCACTGGCAGCGAAAGCGGAGCATGGCGCACACCCGAAAATCAGTAAATAAGTAATCGCTAATAGGCAGGATGCGTGCCAGAACTCACTGTTTCTTTCAAAAACAGTCGGTTAGCAATAAAAATACCCTGTTTTAACCATGCCTATCCGCCAATACGTAAATCTGACCGACAGGCGGCAGGATTACTTTTTGTTTTAATTCAGTAAGTTAATAAATTTCAGTGTTTGTTAATATTCCTGACAACGCCGGTCAGGCGAACACCCAGAACAGGTAGGCCCCCAGCAGCAGCCGATAGATCACGAAGGGCGTCAGGCCGATGCGCGCGACCAGCTTGAGGAAGAAGTGAATGCACAGGTAGGCGCTGACAGCCGAGACCAGCGTACCGACGCCCAGGGCCCGCCAGTCCACCGGCCCGGCCTGCTGGAACAGCTCGTGGGTCTCGAAACCACCGGCCAGCAGGATCACCGGGATCGACAGCAGAAAGGAAAAGCGCGCCGCGCCCTCGCGGCTCAGCCCCAGCATCAGGGCCGCGGTCATGGTGATACCCGAACGCGAGGTACCCGGAATCAGGGCCAGCGCCTGGGCGCAGCCGATCACCAGCACATCCCTCCAGTTGAGACTGTATTCATTCCGGCGACGCGCGCCGCCGCGGTCCGACCACCACAGCAGCAGACCGAACAGCACGGTGGTCGTCGCGATCACCAGCGGGCTGCGCAGGTGCAGTTCGATGGCATCGGCGAACAGCAACCCGGCCAGGCCCACCGGGATGGTGCCAAAGCCCACCGCCCAGGCCAGGCGGCTGTCGGCAGTCTGCCCGCCGCCGGCCAGCGAGCCCAGCCAGTCACCCAGCATGCGCCGCAGTTCAACGCGGAAATAGGCGACCACCGCCAGCAGGGTGCCCACGTGCACCGCCACGTCGAAGGCCAGACCCTGATCCTCCCATCCCAGCAGCACCGGCAGCAGGATGAGGTGCGCCGAGGAGGAGATCGGCAGGAATTCGGTCAGGCCCTGCAGCAGGGCCAGGGCCAGGGTCTGGATCAGGTCCATGGAGTTGCCTTGTTGATGTTGTAATTCATGTTATGCAACTTCGGGAGGCGGCATTCCCTGCACCCCACCTCCCTGGGCGCTCATCTTACAGCCGGTTGCGCAGATCCTGCTGCCGGAAGCCGGGCACCGCCGCATCGCAATCACGCGTCAGCAGCATCGCCTTGAAGCGCTCGCCCATCTCCCCGGGCAGCATCAGCTGGCGCACCTGCTGGGCCAGGCGCATGCCGGCGACCGGATCCTGTCCGGAGACCTCGGCCATCCGTTCCTCGATGCCGGTATCGATCAGGTAATGCGCCTGATCGGTGAAGCCGGCGACCCGCAGCCCGGCCGCGTCGGCCGTCTCCGCCACCGCGGTGAAATCCACATGGGCGGTGATGTCCTGCAGCCCCGGCAACCGCAGCGGGTCGGGGTGGGCGCGGTGCCGGTAATGGCACATCAGGGTGCCGCTGGCGCGCTGGGGATGATAATACTCCCCGCGCGGATAGCCGTAATCGATGAACAGCATCGCGCCCCGCGTCAGACCAGCTGCCAGCTCACCCAGCCAGCCGGACAGCCAGGCCGCGCGCTCCGAGTGATAGTCCGGCGGCCAGGCATACTGCCCGGCCAGGTGCCGGACCTGTTCCGCCAGGCCGGCATCGGCGGGCGCGTCAGTCCAGCCGAAGCCGCTCCCTTCCCACTGCACCCGGCGCAGCCGCACCTCGCTGCCGTCCCAGTGAAACAACTCGACCGGCAGCGCATCCAGCACCTCGTTGGCGACCAGCACGCCGGCAAAGGCTTCCGGCGGCCGATCCAGCCAGGTCACGCGATCGAGCAGCGTCGGCAGTTCCTGTTCCAGACGCTGGCGCTGGCGCTGGCGCAGGTCCGCGCTGGGCTCCAGAATCAGATAGCTTTCGGGCAGCCGCTTCTGCTCCTGCAGACTGCGCAGCACCTCCACCGCCAGCGTGCCGCTGCCGGCGCCCAGTTCCAGTACAGCGCCATGGGGCAGGGCCTCCAGCACAGCCGCGCAACTGGCGGCCACGCACTGCGAAAACAGGGGCGACAGTTCCGGCGCGGTGATGAAATCGCCCGCTTCGCCGAACTTGCGTGCGCCGGCGCTGTAGTAGCCCAGGCCGGGCGCGTACAGGACGATGTACATGTAGTCGGCGAACGCCAGGCTGCCACCGGCCTCGTTCATGCGTGCGCGCAGCACCTCGACCAGGCGTTCGCTGACGTCCAGGGCTTCGGGCGCCGGCGCGGGCCAGTCGGCCGGGATCCGCCAGGGAGAAAGGCCCTCAGATCCCGCCATTAGGTACACGCAGCATCAGAACGGGAAGGGAACCTGATGCAGGTCGGATTCGTTGTGATCGAAGGCCTGCCAGAGTTCGTTGTAGGTCCGGCCGAGCACCGGGTGACGGCGTTCGCCGGCGATGTCGGCCAGGGGCTTGAGCACGAAGGCCTGTTCGGTAATCTCCCTGCGCGGCAGCGTCATCGACCCGGTTTCGCGCACTTCGTTGTCATAGAGCAGCAGATCGATGTCCAGCGTACGGGAAGCGAAGCGGGGACCGCTGCGATCGCGGCCGCAGGCGTCCTCGATCCGGTGCAACTCGTCATTGATGACCTCGACCGGCGCGTCAGTGGTGAAGGCGGCGACCAGGTTGTAGAAGTTCTCGCCGTCGAAGCCCACGGCACGGGTCTCGTATACAGGCGAGAGCCGCAACTCGCCGTAACGCGCGCGCAGCAGTTCGATGCCGCGCGCCACGTTGCGCTCACGGTCGATATTGCTGCCGATGCTGACGAAGACCTCAGCCACCGCCCTTCCCGTCAGTATCACCCCGTTCGATGATCACGCCGACGTCGCGTGCCCCGCGCACCGCACCGGTCTTGTTCACGGTCAATCGCAGCCAGGGCACGCCGAACTCCTGCATCACGATTTCGGCCACGCGTTCGGCCAGGGTCTCGACCAGCTGAAAATCGCTGTTGCCGACATACTCGATCAGACGCTTGGCCACCGCCTTGTAGTTCAGGGTGTCCTCGATGCTGTCGCTGGCCGCGGCCCGGCGGATGTCGGTGGCCATTTCCAGATCGAAGCTGATGGTCTGCCGGATGCGGCGTTCCCACTCGAATATACCGATGACGGTCTCGATGCGCAGGTCGCGCAGAAAAATGATGTCCATTGCGACAAGATACAAGGTGCAGGATACAAGATACAAGATACACGTCTGAGAAGACCGGGCGCTCCTCCCCCTTGATGAGGGAGGTTGAGAGGGGGTGATTCCGAACCGTGTCACCCTCCCCAACCGCTTTATGCCCTATGGGTGCTCCCATCAAGGGAGGGGACTCAGGCTATTCACTTGACCCGCCGCGTCGAAAGCCGTCCAATAGCGCGCCATGATCACTGCCGCTGTACTGATTATTGTCGCCTATCTCCTGGGTTCTCTCTCCACCGCCGTCATCGTCGGCCGGCTGCTGGGCGCGGCCGATCCGCGCACCCAGGGCTCGGGCAACCCGGGTGCGACCAACATGCTGCGCGTGGCCGGCAAAAAGGCCGGGGTGCTGACCCTGCTCGGCGACATGCTCAAGGGCCTGGTCGCCGTGCTGATCGCCCGCGCCTTCACCGACGAGCCGGCCGTACTGGCGGCGGTGATGCTGGCGGCCTTTCTCGGCCATCTGTATCCGGTGTTCTTCGGCTTCAGGGGCGGCAAGGGTGTGGCCACCGCGCTGGGCGTGCTGCTGGGGCTCTCAGGCTGGATCGGCCTGGCGGCGGTGGTGACCTGGCTGCTGGTGGCGGTGATCACGCGCATCTCCTCGCTGTCGGCGCTGGTCACGGCCGCCGCTGCGCCCCTCTATACCTTTTACTGGCTGGGCGAGCCGGTACTGGCCGGCGCGGTGACACTGATGGCGTTGCTGCTGTTCTGGCGCCATCGCAGCAATATCCGCAATCTCATGGACGGGACCGAAGGCAGGATCAACCTGGGTAAACGCTCGTAGGATGGGTGGAGCGAAGCGCAACCCATCAGCCACCGCGATGGGTTACGGCGCAAAGCGCCTTCACCCATCCTACGCCTGTTTTTATGCAGAGTTTTTGACCCCCCTGATTCCTGGATTCCGGCCTGCCCCGGAGTGAAACAATATTCTCTGCGCCTCCGCGCCTCTACGTTACTCCTGAAACACTCAAATCAAACCGCCGGCAGTTCCTCCAGCGGCCAGCGCGCGCGTACCTCGATGGCCGGCGTCTCGACCTGCCCGGCCTGCAGCCGCAGACAGCCGGCGAAGGCGATCATGGCGCCGTTGTCGGTGCAGAATTCCAGCCGCGGGAAATACACCCGGCCGCCGCGTTTCTCCAGCATCGTCTCCAGGCCCTGGCGCAGGGCGCGGTTGGCGCCGACGCCACCGGCGACCACCAGCCGGTCCAGGCCGGTCTCATCCAGGGCCCGCCGGCACTTGATCAGCAGGGTATCGACTACGGCGTCCTGGAAAGCGCGGGCAATGTCGGCCCGGGCCTGTTCCTCGTCCCGGTGCGCCTGCCAGGTATTGAGGGTGAAGGTTTTCAGCCCGCTGAAGCTGAAATCCAGCCCCGGGCGGTCGGTCATGGGGCGGGGAAAGCGAAAGCGGGTCGGATCGCCCTGCTCGGCCAGGCGCGCTACCGCCGGCCCGCCGGGGTAGCCGAGTTCCAGCAGTTTGGCGGTCTTGTCGAAGGCCTCGCCGGCGGCATCATCCAGGGAATCTCCCAGCAGCGCATAGCGGCCCACCCCCTCGACCCGCACCAGCATGCTGTGCCCGCCCGAGACCAGCAGGGCGACGAAGGGGAATTCCGGCGGATCGGCTTCCAGCAGCGGCGCCAGCAGATGCCCCTCCATGTGGTGCACCCCGACGGCGGGCACGTCCAGACCCCAGGCCAGCGACCGGCCCACACTCGCGCCCACCAGCAGGGCCCCGATCAGGCCGGGACCGGCGGTATAGGCCACCCCATCGATGCCGGCGCGATCCACGCCTGCCTCTTCAAGCACTTGATTCATAAGTGGAAGAATCCGGCGCACATGGTCGCGCGAGGCCAGCTCCGGCACCACCCCGCCGTAGTCGGCGTGCATGGCCACCTGCGAATGCAGGGCGTGCGCCAGCAGCCCGGCCTCGCTGTCGTACAGCGCCAGGCCGGTCTCGTCGCAGGAACTTTCGATACCGAGGACTCGCATCCCGTCTATTTTCCCATCCCGGGACCGCCCAGTGCCAGCAGGATTTTGATTTCTCTCGCCCGACGGATTAGAATGCCCGCCCTTCGCCCAGAGAAAGGGGCGAGACCAGTATTCAACTGTTCAACCGCAAGACAAGAGGATATCGACTGCATGCCGAACGTTCGTGTCAAGGAAAACGAACCCTTCGAAGTCGCCCTGCGCCGCTTCAAGCGTTCCTGTGAAAAGGCCGGCATCCTGTCCGAGGTGCGCCGCCGCGAGTTCTATGAAAAGCCCACCCAGGAACGCAAGCGCAAGCGCGCCGCGGCCGTCAAGCGCCACATGAAGAAGGTGTCGCGCGAAGTCGCCCGCCGTACCCGCCAGTACTGATACCCTCCACGCGGACAAGGAGTAGCCGCTCATGTCGCTCAAGGCCAGGATCCAGGAGGACATGAAGGCCGCCATGCGCGGTGGCGACAAGCCACGCCTGGCCGCCATCCGGCTGATCATGGCCGCGATCAAGCAACGGGAAGTCGACGAACGCATCGAACTCGACGACGCCCAGGTCACCGCCGTGCTGGACAAGATGCTCAAGCAGCGGCGCGAGTCCATCGAGCAATACCAGTCCGCCGGCCGCGATGAACTGGCTGCCAAAGAGCAGCAGGAAATCGAGGTTATCCAGGACTACCTCCCCGAACCCCTCTCCGAGGCCGAGATCGGTCAGCTGATCGATGAGGCCATTGCCGCCAGCGGCGCCTCCAGCATCAAGGACATGGGCAAGGTGATGGGCCAGCTCAAGCCCAAGCTGCAGGGACGCGCCGACATGGGCGCGGTCAGCGGGCAGGTGAAGGCGAAGCTGGGCGGCTGAGCGGTCGATCCTGCCTTTGCGGCTTTAACGCAGAGAACGCAAAGTATTTTCAGGATAAACACCGGAACAAAAGGTAGATCGGGTTAGCGCAGCGTAACCCGATATTGCCCGGAACGTTGGGTTACGGTGCCATGCACCCAACCCAAATCTACACCCATTAAGCATTCTCCGCGCCTCTGCGCCCTCTGCGTTCCCCTCACCCATCCCGACAATCGCTGATACCATAAACCCCATGGCCGGGCGGATCCCTCAGCAGTTCATCGATGACCTGATGCAGCGCGTCGACATTGTCGAGGTGATCGATTCGCGCGTGCCGCTGAAAAAGGCCGGGCGCGAGTACACCGCCTGCTGCCCCTTCCACAACGAGAAGACGCCCTCCTTCACCGTCAGCCCGAACAAGCAGTTCTTCCACTGCTTCGGCTGCGGCGCCCACGGCACCGCGCTGGGCTTTCTCATGGACTACGAGCATCTGGACTTCGTCGAGGCGGTGGAGGAACTGGCCCGCAGCGTCGGGCTGGAGGTGCCGCGCGAGGCCGGGCGCGGCGACGACGCCCAGCGCAGCCAGAACGCCCTGCTCTACGAACTGCACATGGAGGCGGCGCGCTATTTCCAGAAGATGCTGCGCGAGCATCCACGGGCACAGGCCGCCGTCGATTATCTCAAGAACCGCGGCCTGTCCGGCGAGATCGCCCGCGACTTCGGCCTGGGCTATGCCCCGCCGGGCTGGGACAACCTGCTGAATACCCTGGGCCGCGACCCGGCCCGGCGCCGGGCGCTGGCGGCCGGGGGGCTGGCCATTCAGAAGGACAACGGTGATCTCTACGACCGCTTCCGCGACCGGATCATGTTTCCCATCCACGACCGGCGCGGGCGCATCATCGGCTTCGGCGGGCGCGTCCTCGGGGATGACACGCCGAAGTACCTGAACTCGCCCGAGACCCCGATCTTCCACAAGGGCCGCGAACTCTACGGCCTGTTCGAGGCGCGCAAGCAGGTGCGCCAGCTGGACCGGCTGCTGGTGGTCGAGGGCTACATGGACGTGGTCGCCCTGGCCCAGTTCGGGGTGCGCAACGCCGTGGCCACCCTGGGCACGGCCACCACCGCCGATCACCTGGAGCAGCTGTTCCGGGTGGTCCCCGAAGTGGTGTTCTGCTTCGACGGCGACCGTGCCGGGCTGCAGGCCGCCTGGCGGGCGCTGGAGAATGCCCTGCCGGTGCTGCGCGAGGGGCGTGAGGCGCGTTTCCTGTTCCTGCCCGAGGGCGAAGACCCGGACAGCTTCATCCGCAAGGAAGGCGCGGAAATCTTTCGTGAGCGCGCTGCCAACGCCATCCCATTTTCCGACTTCTTCTTTGAACATATGGCCGAGGCGGTCGATATGGACAGTATCGACGGCCGGGCACGGCTGGTGGAAAAAGCCAAACCGCTGCTCACGCAACTCCAGCCCGGGATATTCCGGCGGATGATGGTGCACCAGCTGGAGCGCCTGGCGGCCCTGCCTGCGGGCGAGCTGTCCGGACTGAGCGGCGAGGAAGGCGCCGCGGCGCGGACCCCGCGCGCCATGCCGCCCGACCGGGCCGGTCGCGACGGCCTCAGCCCGGTCCGCCACCTGGTGGCCCTGCTGTTGCAGCACCCGGGGTTGGCGGCGCGACTGGACAACCCCGGCGTACTGCGCCGGGTACGCCGGCCGGGGATCGATCTGCTGGTTGAACTGATTGAATACCTGCAGGTCAATCCCCATGTAAGTACAGGCGGGGTTCTGGAGCACTGGCGCGGCTCGGAGGCCGGCCGTCACCTGGCCCGTCTGGCGGTTCAGCGACTGGACCTGGACGAGGACCGGATTGAGCACGAATTCGACGCCTATGCCGAACTGCTGCTGCAGGAGGCGCGGCGCGAGCAGGCCGCCGCCCGGCTGCGCTACCTGGAGAGCCGCCGGCCGAGCGAATGGAGCGAGGCCGAACGGCGGGAGCATATGGAATTGATTCAGGGGTTTAAACGTCCCCCTGGAAGCCGGGGAGAAGGCTGACCGCAGGGGCCGCCTATATTAGCGGCTGGTAAAGAAGGAACATGTTTACTATACTGATCGTTTGATTTTTTACCGTCGCCAAGCCCTCATCGGCTTGGCGACGGCATATTGTAACCCGGAGATATGCAATTGGCGACCATGGATCAAGAGCAGCAGTCCCAACTCAAGCTACTGATTGCTAAGGGCAAGGAGCAGGGTTTCCTGACCTATGCCGAAGTCAATGATCATCTGCCCAATGAAATCGTCGATCCCGAACAGATCGAGGATATCATCAATATGATCAATGACATGGGTATCACTGTCCATGAAGAGACCCCGGACGCCGACACCCTGCTCCTGAACACTGCGGCAGTGACTGACGAAGACGCCGCCGAGGAGGCCGCCGCGGCGCTGGCGACGGTCGACAGCGAGTTCGGTCGCACCACCGACCCGGTGCGCATGTACATGCGCGAGATGGGCACGGTCGAACTGCTGACCCGCGAGGGCGAGATCGAGATCGCCAAGCGCATCGAGGACGGCCTGCGCCAGGTGCTGACCTCGCTGTCCGAGTACCCGGGCTCGCTCACCACCCTGCTGGACGAGTACGCCAAGGTCGAACGCGAAGAGACCCGCCTGTCCGACATCATCAGCGGCTTCATCGATCCCGCCGATCTCGAGAACGACAACATTCCCGCGCCGGTCGCCCCCAGCGCCGTCGGCTCCGAACTGGCCGCCTCCGACCTGGAGGATGATGACGAGGACAATGACGACGGCGACGAAACCGTCATGGACACCGGCCCGGACCCGGAAGAGGCCCGCGCCCGCTTTGAGGAGATCGGTCAACTCTACACCAAGCTGCAGGCGGCCAAGTCCGAGAAGTCCATCACCAAGCTGCGCAGCCAGCTCTCCGACCGCTTCATGGAATTGAAGCTGGTGCCGCGGCTGGTCGATGAGCTGACCAATCAGCTGCGCGACATCGTCGACCGCATCCGCACCCACGAACGCGTGATCATGGACATCTGCGTCGACAAGGCGGAGATGCCGCGCAAGAGCTTCATCTCCAGCTTCCCGGACAACGAGACCAACCCGGCCTGGGTCGACGAACAGATGAAGACCAGCAAGGCGCTGGCCGGTCGGCTCGAACCCTATCGCGACGAGATCCGCCGCACCCAGAACAAGCTGGTGGCGATCCAGGACGAGGCCGGCATGGCCATCTCCGACATCAAGGACATCAACCGCCGCATGTCCATCGGCGAGGCCAAGGCCCGCCGCGCCAAGAAGGAGATGGTCGAGGCCAACCTGCGCCTGGTGATCTCCATCGCCAAGAAGTACACCAACCGCGGCCTGCAGTTCCTGGACCTGATCCAGGAGGGCAACATCGGCCTGATGAAGGCCGTGGACAAGTTCGAGTACCGCCGCGGCTACAAGTTCTCGACCTATGCCACCTGGTGGATCCGTCAGGCCATCACCCGCTCCATCGCGGACCAGGCCCGCACCATCCGCATCCCGGTGCACATGATCGAGACCATCAACAAGCTCAACCGCATCAGCCGCCAGATGCTGCAGGAGATGGGCCGCGAACCGACCCCCGAGGAACTGGCCGAACGCATGGTCATGCCCGAGGACAAGGTGCGCAAGGTGCTCAAGATCGCCAAGGAGCCGATCTCCATGGAGACCCCGATCGGCGACGACGAGGATTCGCATCTGGGCGATTTCATCGAGGACGCCAGCATCCCCTCCCCGGTGGATTCCGCCGCCAGCGAGGGCCTGCGCGAGGCCACCCAGTCGGTGCTGGCCGGCCTGACCCCGCGCGAGGCCAAGGTGCTGCGCATGCGCTTCGGCATCGACATGAACACCGATCACACCCTGGAAGAGGTCGGCAAGCAGTTCGACGTCACCCGCGAGCGCATCCGCCAGATCGAGGCCAAGGCCCTGCGCAAGCTGCGCCACCCGAGCCGCTCGGAGCAGCTGCGCTCCTTCCTCGAAATCGAAAACAACAGCTGAGGTCGGCGGCCCTCGGCCCGCACCTCAAGAGGCGCCACCGCAAGGTGGCGCCTTTTTTATTGCCCACCCGAAAACCTTCCCCGTCATTGCGATGCCCAGACCCGAAGGGTGAGGTAGCCATGATGAACCCCGAAGGGGTTCTATAGCCCGCAGGGCCGTGGCAATCCCCCAATGTATCCACCAGACCGATCAAAGCTGATAGAATCCATCGGGAACACGGGCCTGTAGCTCAGTTGGTCAGAGCAGGGGACTCATCACAAAGGTGCGTCTTCGCCGAAAGGCGGGGAATGAACGGGATGAATTCAGGGAACCCGCAGCGGCGCGGCCGGCGGCAACCCTGAGCCAAGCCGGGGGTACACCCCCGGAAGGTGCAGAGACTACCTGGGGGCTTGAGCGCCCTTAATCACAGGCAAGAGCGTCCCGCACCCTAACGACCCGGTCGAGGGTGGTGAGATAGTCCGCTCCTGGGGGAAACCTCAGGGTACAGTGAATCCCTTGGTCGTAGGTTCAAGTCCTACCGGGCCCACCAACCACTCAAAATACAATAAAGCAATAAAGGGGTCAGCACCCTTTGCTGCGACTCACCTGTTGCAGGAACCTCCCCCGTTTCTTCGGGTACCCTCTCAGGCATGGAAGTGAGCATTTCAGCCAGCGATCTTGCCGCCCTGTTCGCGGCCATGGCCATTCTTGCAGCGGTGCCGAGCGTAAGCGTGGCGGCGGTTTCCGCCCGGGCGGCGTCCGCCGGATTCACCCAGGGTGCCATAACCGCCATGGGCGTGGTGGCCGGGGATCTGGTGTTTATTCTGCTCGCCCTGTTCGGGTTGGCGCTGCTGGTCGAGGCGCTGGGGGAGATGTTCTTTCTGATCCGGTATCTCGCTGCCGGCTATCTGCTGTGGCTGGGGCTGTCCCTGTGGCGGTCGACCACGCGTGCCCGTGTGACCGACGCTGCGGGTGACGGCTCATCCTGGTCGAGCTTCATGACCGGTCTGATGATCACGCTCGGCGATCAGAAGGCGGTGTTGTTCTATCTGGGGTTCCTGCCCGCGTTCATTCAGATGGATTCGCTCACCTCTGTCGATGTGGCGGCGGTTGCGCTGACCGCGGTGCTGGCGGTGGGCGGGGTGAAGCTTGGTTATGCCTTCGTGGCCGGGCGTGTCGGCAGGCGATTGGATCAGCGGGCGGGTCGTCTGCTCAATCGGGTTGCGGCGGGGGTTATGGTGGTGGTTGCCATTGTTATGTTCATCTCCGCATCTTGATTCAGGGCCTGTTGGGCTTCGCTTTGCTCAGCCCAACCTACATGTTACAGCCTGAACAGCGTTTCCATTTCGTCCACATGCGTCACTCGTGCACCGTCCCAGTGGTAGGCGAGCAGTGGGCCGGTTTTGGGCAACGACACGCAGGGCGGGCGCAGGGCGGCCAGACAGTCGCCGCCGGGATGGCGCACGCTGCGGTAGACAATGCCCCAGGCATCCGGATCCTCGGCAAGCAACTGGCGGGTGAAGGCCTGGGCGGTCCCGTAACTGTTCACGTCCGGATCGTGCAGATGGTCATACTCTTTCCCGCGCACGTCGTAGCAGGACTTCTGCACCTGGCCGATCCAGGCGCGCATCTGGAACACGTCCGGGCCCAGCCCGGCATCCTTCGCATCCAGTTCGCGGTGGAACACGGTTTCGCGCACGGCGGTCTCCAACTCCCGGGCCGCGTAGTAGATACCGATACCGCCGTCGGTGAAACGGCTGGGGAAGCCGATATGGGTGAAGGCGGCCATGACGATGCCGGCGTTGGGACCGGTGACCACATCGCCCGCCCGCACGCGCTCGAGCCTGCCGGCCTGCTGCTGCAGGCGGGGATTGGTGAGTTCGGCCAGGGCCCAGACGCCGCGCAGCTCGTCCTCGGTCAAATCCAGCGACTCGAACAGGTCGATGGGCGGATGGCGGGTGGCGATGATGCGGGTCTGCTGCTGCCAACGCGGGCGGTAGCGCCGCGGCAGTCTGAAGCCGTTCATGCCGCGCCGCGCAGGCCGTCCAGGTAGCGGGCGACGTCGGCGATGTGCTCGTAGTGGCCGGTGAGCATGTAGTCCAGCGGCGCGCTGCCGCGCCAGGGGGTGTGCGAGTCCTGCGCCCGGATATGGGTGAGCCAGGCGACGGCGTTCCCGGACGAGTACAGGATGCGCAGGGCGGCGTGGATGTTGATCAGGTGGCTGAGCCGTCCCAGTTCGTCGTCGGACAGCTTCGGGCTCTCCTGCAGGGCCTTGAGCTTGTAGTAGCGGGTGCGACCGGGATTGCCCAGCAGGATGCGGCGGGCCTCGTCGTCCAGCCCCCATTCCGCGGTCATGGCGAAGAAGGCCTTGAGGCCGCCGCGGGCCATTTCGTCACGGCTGGCGCCGTGGGCGTGGTAGTGGGCCAGTGGATCCGGGGTTGCGGCTCTGGTGGTCATGACTGTTAGTCCGTAAACGGATTTATTGACTAATCTAGTTCAATTTCGTTCTTTTGGCAAATCGATGCCTCCTTCCCATCTTTTACTCTGCGGTCAGTATTTTCGCTACAATCGGCCCTGCGTCATTCCCACCTTCGCGGGAATGACGGTGTAGTTGAGCAAATCGTGCCACCCTGACCCGGGAAACTTACTCATGCTGGAAAGGCTCAACCGAATCGGCACCAGCGCCTTCTACTGGCTGGCACTGCTCGTTCTGGTGCTCCTGCTCGAGGGCGTGGCGCTGTTCTATCAGTACCGGCTCGATTACTGGCCCTGCGTGCTGTGCATCCATGTCCGCATCTGGCTGGCGGCGCTGGGACTGCTGGCGCTGCTCATGCTCGCACTGCGACGGCTGCGCGGGGGGGCGCTGCTCGGCCACCTGGCCACGGCGGGGATCGGCCTGGGACTGCTGGAACGTGCCTGGCTGCTGCTGGGTACGGAGCGGGGCTTCATCGAGGATGCCGGCTGCGGCATGGACCTGGGCCTGCCGGCCTGGCTGGCGCTGGACGACTGGCTGCCCTGGCTGTTCGAGGCGCAGACCTCCTGCGGCTACACACCGGAGTTGCCGCTCGGGATCACCATGGCCGAGGCGCTGCTGGCGTTCTCCGCCGCCCTGACCCTGCTCGGCCTGGGCCTCGCCCTCGCCACCCTGGCAGCGGGACGGCGTTGAGCCTGCTCCAGACCCAACTGTCGCCCGGCTTTACATTCGACCTGCGCTTACACTGCTGCACGACCCCGTTCTTCGCCGACGTTCCATTCTGGAACCCTGATCAAATAAGGGGTTAGCAATGTTTGCCAGCTGTCTGCCATGCATGTTATGCACAGGAATCTGTCGAGATTCCTGCTATACGCTCGGGCTGACATTTTTCCGACACAACACGAATCGAATTCAGCTAAGTTATTGATTAAATATTAACAAAACAGCTGGCTAAAAAACCACCAATTTAACAAAAGCGTCACAATCCCGGGCTCCGACCCTCTTCATTCCCAAACCATTCACAACTTTATCCACAGGAAATGTGGATAACAATACACTTCATTAGAGACAATTGCTTACAGTTACTTTGTATAAAAACTGACAGGAAGTCAGGCTAATTCACCTGTTTCCCCACCCGGCGGTTTCAGTGGTGATGATGCCTGGGTTCGAGTTCGTTCAGTGCCTCCAGTACCGGGAGGTTGATCTCCTCATACGCCATTACCTGACCACCGTGCGTGTCGGTATAGACTTCAGCGGCTTCGCGCCAGGCGAAGCTGGCCAGGGTCGGTCCCATGGCGCCGCTCTGGTCGCCGCCCACCACATACCAGGCGGTCTCGGCCGGAATCAGATGCTTCCGGGCGGGCGAGTCCCACGGTGCGCTGGTCATGTCGTGGACGAACACGGCCTCGACAATGGCGGCGGACTCGGGCTGGCGCAGCCACACGAACAGGTCACGGGTGGAACAGAACTTGAGCGGTGTCTCCCGGTGGCGGACAAAGGCCTCGCCCTTGGGGCCGGGGAAGCGGGTGATCAGCATGCCGCAGACATGGCACTCGTCACCGGCCTCGATGGCGACCGGCTCCAGGCTGCGCTCGGCCTCGGGCGCCTGCCCGCATCCGGCGAGCAGGAACTGCCCTGCGAGGAACAGAACCAAAAGATGCCTGAGCCTGCTGCCGGACCTGACATCCCGATCGCTGCCGGCAGCGATCGGGGCGCCGCGCCTGGATGCCGGCCTGCGTCGGCATGACGGATTGAACCGGAAACCTGTTAAGTGCGGAAACGGCATGACGACTCTCCAGAGGGATGCGGGATTCACAGCGCGCGGCGGGCAAAGCGCCACTGCGCCAGCAGCAGGGGAACGACGATCCAGACGAGCAGCAGACCGAGCAGCGCAGCCGGCTGGAACCAGGGACCGACCGCGATATGGGTCAGGCCGGTATAACTGCGGGCTGCCTCGAAGCCGACGAAGTTGACCAGGCGGAAGATATCGGTCGGGTTGAGCAGCAACAGTCCGGCCAGCCAGCCCCCCTCCTGCCCCCCGGCCATGACCAGCGCCCCCAGCAGCAGCAGGTCGAAAATCAGCACGAACCAGAACCAGACCAGCAGGGCCACGCCGGCGGCGACCGACTTCTCGCCGGCCCAGGCGCTGATCAGCTGCGCCAGCGCCAGGAACACGCAGCCCAGCAGCCAGGACGACAGAATGAACAGGCCGAAGGCCCGCCATACCCCGGCATCGCCGAGCTCCCCGGCGGCGCCGGCCACCAGCAGACCGGCGGCGCCGAAGCCGATGACTGTGGCGGTGGCGAGGATTGCGGCATGGCCGGCGAACTTGCCCAGCAGCAGCTGGCCACGGGTCAGGGGATAGGTCAGCAGCAGCAGCAGGGTCCCCTGCTCTTCCTCGCCCACCAGGGTGTCATAGGCCAGCATCAGCGCCACCAGCGGAATGATGAAGATGGCCAGGCTGGCCAGGCTGACGATGGTGGTGGACAGGCTGGTCACGCCCACCGCCCCCGAAGCGGCACCGCCGAAATACGACAGTCCCACGGCGAAGGCGGCCAGCAGCACGGTGATGGCCAGGATCCAGCGGTTGCGCAGGCCGTCGCGGTATTCCTTGATGGCGACCGTGATCAGGGCGTGCATGGCTGCGCCGCTCCACTGCGGTTGAAGTGGGCATAGAGGTCTTCCAGCGCGGGCTGGATGAGCTCGAAATCGGTCACACCGGGCAGCGCCAGCAGGGCGCGCACGGCCTCCAGCTTGCGCTCCGGATCGCCCTGCAGTTCCAGCACCGGCCCGGGCGGACAGGGCTCGAAGCCCAACGGCCGCAGCAACTCCACGGCCTGGTCGCGGTCCGGCTCACCCTGCACGCGGATACGCAGCGGCAGGCGCGCGCGGTCGCGCAACTCGGCCAGACTGCCCAGCGCCAGCAGGCGGCCGCGGCCGAGTATGGCGGCTCTGTCGATGTGCGCCTCCACGCCCGGCAGTACATGCGAAGAGATCAGGATGGATACACCCTGTCCGCGCAGATCGTCGATCATGCGGTAGAACTCACGCGTGACCTGCGGATCCAGTCCGGCGGTGGGCTCGTCCAGCAGCAGCAGCCGCGGCCGGCCGAGCAGGGCCTGCGCCAGACCGATGCGCTGGCGCATGCCCTTGGAATAGGTGCGGATACGCCGATCGGCGGCAGCGGACAGACCCACCCGTTCCAGCAGCTCATCGACCGCATGCAGCGCCGCCCCCTTGAGTCGGGCGAAATAACGCAGCACCTCGCGCCCGGTGAGCTGAGGATAGAAACTGACGTTCTCCGGCAGGTAGCCGAGCGCGCGACGCAGACGGTCGCTGGCATGCCCGGTCGAACTCTCGCCCAACACCCGGATGTCGCCCTGCGTCGGCGCGATCACGCCCAGCACCAGTTTCATACTGGTGGTCTTGCCGGCACCGTTGTGGCCGAGCAGGCCCAGTACCTCGCCGGGCTGCACCTTGAACGACAGGCCGTCCAACGCCTTGAAGCCGGCGTAGTCCTTGGTGACGTCGGTGAATTCCAGCGGCGCGGTCATATGCGCTTAACCAGGATCAAAACCCTCAACGCGGAGGCGCAGAGACGCCAGGGAAATTCATTTTCTATTTTCATGTCTCAGCGCCTTTGCGCCTCTGCGTTGAAAGCATTTCATGATCAGACACGCCCTCCGGCGGGCGCATCAACGGGTGGCTGTCGCGCACGCCCTGGGGCTTGAACACCGGGAACTGGCGCTGCACCCAGCGCAGGGTCTCGATGGCGGGGCTGCTCATGAGCACCCGTGCCATGGGATAGCGCCACAGTAGCTTGTCGACGGCGTCGTTGGGCTCGTAGGGACGATCGCCGATGCCGTCGGCATTCATGTCCCAGCCCAGGTAGTCGCTCCAGAAGTTGCCGCGGCCCTCATCGGACCATTCCTGTTCGCGGGTGGCGACGTATTTCACCTGCACCCGGTTGCGAACAAAGGCGTTGCTGTGAATGGCATTGTTCTCTGAGCCCGCCGTGAGATGAATGCCGATATCGGCGTCCTCGAGCACGTTGCCGGTGATCTCATTGTATTGGGCGTTGTAGATGAACAACGCCTTGCCGTCGGCCCCGGCGATATCGTCGCCCCCGGTGACGAAGGCCCGCCCGGTGCGGGTACCCTTGACATGATTGCCACTGATACGGCTGTCCACGATATAGTTCATCAGGATACCGTAATTGAGGTCGTTCTCCGAGACATTGCCCCTGACCTCCAGGTGCTTGGACTGCATCAGGGCATAGCCGGTGCGCGTGTTGCGGGTATGGTTGCCAATGACCTCGTTGTTGTAGGAGTACATGTAGTGAATGCCGTAGCGCAGGCCCTGCATGTAATTGCCTTCCAGCCGGTTGTACTGGCTGGTGTCGATGTAGATGCCGTCACGGGTGCCGCTGATTCGGTTGCCCCGGACCAGACCGTCATGAACGGCGAACAGGTGTATGCCGTTGCCGTTGTCCTGGGAACGCAGTTGCGGCGCGCCCTGGATGCGGTTGTCGATCACCTCGGGAGCGCGGCAGCCGTCCAGCCACAGACCGAAGGCGTTATTCTCTAACCGATTGCCAATGACACGCAGATTCCCGGCGCCCTTCTCGGCGAAGATGCCGGCATTCATGTCGGTCAGGTTCTTGCCGGAATTGCGGATAGTCAGCCCCCGGATCGTGACATCCGCCGTCTTGACGCGGATCACATCGCCGCTGCCATCGCCGTCCAGGATCGCCTCGCCCTTACCGTCCAGGGTCAGCGCCCCGGATATGACCAGATTGCCGGTATAGGTGCCGGCCGGGACCTCGATCACCGCACCCGGCCCGGCAGCATCCAGGCGCTGCTGCAGGGTCTGCATGGGCTGGGCGAACGCGGGCATCACGCTCAGCACAAGCGCGAGACACAAGGACCACGAATGAAGACAGGGAGAATCGATCAAGGAGCCACCTGGCACAATAACGTCATCCCGGCGTATGCCGGACAAAAGCGCGAAGCGCGTTGAACGCCTTTATGCCCTATGGGTACACAGGGCGGCCCGAAGGGCGAGCAACGCGAGCAATCCACAGACCGCTGCGGCCGATGGATTCCGGCTTTCACCGGAATGACGAAGGTAGAGAACTACGCGGGCATGTTCATGCCTCTCGAACCGGTCGTCACGCCGGCTCGACGAACATCCGCCCGCGCATCTCCATATGCAGGGCATGACAGAACCACTGGCAGTAGAACCAGTGCGTTCCGGCCTTGTCGGCAGTGAAGGTCACCGAGGAGGTCTGCTGCGGCCCGATCTCCATGGCAACGCCGTGGTTGATCACAGTGAAGCCGTGCGTGAGATCCTCGATCTTGTCCACATTGGTGATGGTCACGGTCACCTCGTCGCCCTGTTTGACAGTAAAACTCTCCAACCCGAAATTGGGCGCGGCCGATGTCATGTAGACCCGCACCTTGTTGCCGTCGCGGATCACCTTGTTGTCCTTCTCCAGGGTGATGCCGTCCTTCTTCGCCCGCTCCAGGCTGGGTGCGAACATAGGGTCGTCCCGGTCCCAGAGCTTCTTGGTGCGGATCTTGCTCCGGTGCACGATGATGCAGTCGTGCGGTTCGGCGAAGGCGGGGCCGTCATGCACCAGCTTCATCTCGTCGCCCGAGATGTCGATCAGCTGGTCGTTCTCGGCGCGCAGCGGCCCGACGGGCAGGAACCGGTCCTTGGAGAACTTGCACAGCGACATCAGCCATTTGCCGTCGGCCTCGTTGGTCTCGCCCATGCTGGTGTGGTTGTGGCCGGGCTGGTAATGCACGTCCAGCTTCTGGCGGATGTAATTGACCTCCTCGCCCTGGTAGGCACGGATGGCATCATCCACATTCCACTTGGCGATCTGGCTGTCAATGAACAGGGTGGTGTAGGCGTTGCCGCGGCCGTCGAATGCGGTGTGCAGCGGCCCCAGACCCAGTTCCGGTTCTGCCACCACCACGTCGCGCTCCTCATTGAGCTTGCCGGCGAACAGGTCATCCAGCTTGTCGATGCTGATCACGGTCACAGTGGGCGAGAGCTTGCCGTTGGCGACGAAGTACTTGCCGTCGGGCGAGGTGTTCAGGCCGTGCGGGCTCTTGGGGGTCGGGACATAGGCGGTCAGCTTCGAGCCGTGGCGGCCGTCGACCACCGGCACGTCCGAGTCGCCCAGGGTGATGAAATCGCCGTTCTTCACCGCCTCCTCGATGCGCGGGATATTGAATACCACCACCCAGTCGCGCTCGTTGCGCATGGTCTCTGGCAGGGTGAAGCCTTCCTCGGAGTTGTAGCAGGTGGAGGCCGCATAGGTGCCCTTGTAGTCGGCATCGGTATTGTCCAGGTTGCCATCGACGATAACCTGCCAGGCCACCTCCATGGTCTCGGCGTCCACGGCATTGAACATGGTGTAGTACTTGTCGTTGTCCAGCATGTTGCTCCCGTCATTGGGATGCGGCATGCGGAACTCGGCATTGCAGAACACATACTTGGTCTTGGGCGCCTTCTGCGGCCGCAGGCCATGGATGGCCTGAACATTGGGGATGGTGGTGATCTTGTCGGTCTTCATCACGTCGCAGCGGATGCGCGCCACGCGGGTGTTGGCCTTGTCGTTGATCCAGACGTACCTGCCGTCGTAGGTGCCGTTGGTGAAGCTCATGTGCGGATGGTGGGTGTCGCCGTTGAGCGGCGCGTTCTCACCCAGGATGGCCTTGGACTCGTTGGTCTGACCCCAGCCGGTGGCACCGCAGTAGTTGAACACCGGGATACGCATCAGTTCACGCATGGACGGGATACCGATGATACGCACCTCGCCCGACTGGCCGCCGCTCCAGAAGCCGTAGTACTCATCCAGCTCGCCCGGACCGACATGCGCCGGATTGGATTCGGCCGCCTCTGCCGGCCGGAAACTCAGCGAGCCCATGCTCATGCCGGCCGCGCCGGCGGCCGCCGCACCCAGGAAACCGCGTCGGGTAAGGCCAAAATGATCCGAATTGCTGCTCATCGTCGCACCTCCATCATGGTGTGTTTTTGTTGACTCACTGCGAGCCGGACGTGGACCCGGCCGGCTCGATCTCCAGGGGCAGCCCGCCCGGGCCGCTACCCTTCTGATTCTCTCCCTGCTGCTGACGCTGGCGCCGGGCGGCGCGTTCGCGCTTCTTGCGCTTCTCGATCAGCGGCGGGCACTTGTGGTTGTCCCAGTAGGTGATCTGGCAGTCCATGCAGAAATGGCACTCGTCCATGTTGATCTCGCCGGTATGGTGAATGGCCTGGATCTCGCATTCGTTGGCACAGATCTGACAGGGGTTGCCGCATTCCTTGCGCCGGCGCAGCCAGAAGGTGAGACGGAACTTCGCCGGCACGGCCAGGGCGGCGCCCAGCGGACACATGTACTTGCAGAAGAACTTGCAGTTGAAGGCCGAAATCACCACCAGCCCGAGGGCGTAAAGCACGAAGGGCAGGTCACGATCAAAGCGCAGCGTGATGGCGGTCTTGAACGGTTCGATCTCGGCATAGCGCTCGGCCTGGCCCAGCGACTGCAGCGAGACGCCGAACAGCACCAGCAGGATGATGTACTTGATGCCCCACAACCGGTCATGCACCACCTGCGGCAGCTGGTACTGGGGCACCTTCAGCTTGCGGGCGATTTCGTTGGTCAGTTTCTGCAGCGCGCCGAACGGGCACAGCCAGCCGCAGTAGACCCCGCGCCCCCACAACAGCAGCGCGGCCGCCACGAACACCCACAGGATGAACATGGTGGGGTCGATCAGGAAGGTGCTCCAGCTGAAGTCCTGGTGCAGGATGGCGCCGGTGAAGGTAAAGACATTCACCACCGACAGCTGACCCAGCAGGTACCAGCCGATGAAGAACAGGGTGTAGACCAGGAAGCCGTTGCGCAGATAGCGCATCAATTTCGGGTAACGCACCAGCCAGTCCTGCAGCGCCATGATCAGGGTCAGCAGCACCAGGCTGCCCACCAGCACACCGATGCGGAATTTGCGCTCCTGCCAGACCGTCATCCACATGGGGACGGGCTCCTCCGCCTCGACGATCTCCGGTTCAGGCCGCTCGATATAGGCCTCGGGTATCTCGTAGGTGGAGGCAAAGCTGGTGAACACACTGTCCAGCGGCCCGGTCTGACGCCGCACCAGGAGTTCCACCTCCCACATCGCCCCGGGGTTGAATTCGTGCTCGGCGCGGACAACGAAGATGGCCATCTCGTCCATCTCCGGCATGCCCGGCAGGAAGGTGTCGTTGAGGCGGTAATGATCCAGGTCACGGAAGGCGATTTCATGATCGCCCTGGCGCAGATGGATGCGGTCGAAGATACCGCCGCGCACATAACCAGAGCCCTTGAAGGAATAGATACCACGACCCATGACGGCAACGGCGTGTTCGCCCGGTTCGAGCTCCGCCATCAGCCAGTTGTACTGGCTCTCGCCAAGCAGGTTGCGGCCGATGGTGGGCGGATTGAGGTGGCCATAATAGAGATCGATGAAGACCTGGTCCTGCTCTCCCTGGCCGGCGGCATCCACGCCCTCCGCCTCGGTACCGGCGAAGGCCGCATCCACCTCGCCGCGGGTAATCAGCATGCGGCGGATGGCGCCGTTGCCGGTCAACTCCTTCCAGTCCGAGTCACGGTAATACTCACTGCGCACCCGTGCCGGCTTGCGCCGGGCCTCACGTACCGCCTCGATCAGACCGTACTCGGTCGCGACCTTGCGCGCGGCCTGGATGATGACCTCGTTCATCACCATCACCGTGACCGTGGCACCGGTGACGGCGTCGATGTTGACATAGCCTTCGCGCGAACCGGCGCCGACCTTGAGCCGGTCCTCTACCGACTTGCCGCGGTACTGGTCGGTGAAATCATCCAGGCTGGATTCGGGGATGCCCACCAGCAGAATCGGCTCGTGATGCTCGATCACCCGTACCCCGGTGATGTTGCCGTCCAGGTCCAGCCCCACCAGCATATCGATGGGCTTGCCGGAATAGGCCGGAATGGGCGCGATGGGCAGGGTGCGGAAGACATAGCCCAGTTGACGGTTGCCCTGGAACACCTTCGCCACCGGCGGCTCGCCCTCGTATTCGCCGAAGCCGTCGGATTCGGGAAAGAACTGCTTCACCAGGTCGGCATCAGGCAACGCCGCCTGTGCCGGCCGCATGCAGAGCAGCGCCAGCAAAAAAAAGACGAAAAGAGTGACGCCCCGGTCCCCGGGCATAGTGGCTGGAATCACGTCCCGCATTATTCCTGTTGGTTGCGATTGCGGCCGCAGTATGGCCCGCAGCCTCCCCACGGTGTATGACCTGAGTCAAATGCCGGAGGCAACGGTTCGTAATTGAGGCATATGACTTATATTAAACCTAGACTATACCTGGTAAATGTCGAGCCACAAACACCAACGCGGTCCTGGTGTCCGGCCGCGCCGAACGCCTCGTGGAACATTAAATACCTTGTTTCACGAAGGGGCACAGGGCTGGCCTTGCGGCGACCGTTGCAAGTTGGTTTTTATTCCACCGCTTCAGTCTGTTAGGGACCCTCAGGGTGGCTTGCAGGCGGGTTTCGATGTGACTCCATCCGCCCCGGATGTTAGAATTGTCGAAATTTTCCTTAAATTTCCCAATCATTTAGCAACCAAGAGACTGACGCATGAAGACATTCAAGGAAAGTCTCCAAGAGCGAATCCTTATCCTCGACGGTGCCATGGGCACCATGATCCAGAGCTACAAGCTCGAAGAGGCCGACTACCGCGGCGAGCGCTTCAAGGACTGGCCCTGTGACCTGAAGGGCAACAACGACGTCCTGCAGCTGACCCAGCCCCAGATCATCCGCGACATCCACACCGCCTACCTGGAGGCCGGCGCGGACATCATCGAGGCCAACACCTTCTCCTGCACCTCCATCGCCATGGCCGACTACCAGATGGAGGACCTGGCCTATGAGCTGAACAAGGCCGGCGCCGAGGTGGCGCGCGAAGCCGCCGACGCCATGACCGCGAAGACCCCGGACAAGCCGCGCTACGTCGCCGGCATCCTGGGGCCCACCAACCGCACCGCGAGCATCTCGCCGGACGTGAACAATCCGGGCTTCCGCAACGTCAACTTCGATCAGCTCAAGGACGCCTACTATGAGAACGTGCGCGGCCTAGTCGACGGTGGCGTCGATGCGCTGCTGATCGAGACCATCTTCGACACGCTGAACGCCAAGGCGGCTGTATTCGCGATCGAACAGTATTTCGAGGACACCGGCAGGGAGAAGCTGCCGGTCATCATCTCCGGCACCATCACCGACGCCTCCGGCCGCACCCTGTCGGGCCAGACCGCCGAGGCCTTCTTCAACTCGCTGCGCCACGCCAACCCGGTGTCGCTGGGCTTCAACTGCGCCCTGGGCGCGAAGGAGCTGCGCCAGCACATCGAGGAGCTCGCCGGCATCGCCGACTGCGGCGTGAACGCCCACCCCAATGCGGGCCTGCCCAACGAGTTCGGTGAATATGACGAGTCGCCCGAGGCCATGGCCGCGGAGATCCGCGAGTGGGCCGAGAGCGGCTTTCTCAACATCATCGGCGGCTGCTGCGGCACCACGCCGGCACACATCCAGGCCATCGCCGAGGCCGTGGCGGAATTCCAGCCGCGCCCGATCCCGCAGCATGACGTCGACACCATGCGCCTGTCCGGCCTGGAGCCCTGCAACATCACCGACGACTCGCTGTTCGTCAACGTCGGCGAACGTACCAACGTCACCGGCTCGGCCAAGTTCAAGCGCTTGATCCTGGACGAGAAATTCGACGAGGCCCTGGAGGTCGCCGCCGATCAGGTGGAGAACGGCGCCCAGGTCATCGACGTCAACATGGACGAGGGCATGCTGGACGGCGAGGAGGCGATGGTGAAATTCCTCAACCTGATCGCCTCCGAGCCCGACATCTCGCGCGTGCCGGTGATGATCGACTCCTCCAAGTGGCACATCATCGAGGCCGGCCTCAAGTGCATTCAGGGCAAGGGTATCGTCAACTCCATCTCCATGAAGGAGGGCGAGGAGGAATTCATCCGCCAGGCCAAGCTGTGCCGCAAGTACGGCGCGGCCGTCATCGTCATGGCCTTCGACGAGGTCGGCCAGGCGGACACCAGGGAACGCAAGGTCGAGATCTGCACCCGGGCCTACAAGCTGCTCACCGAGCAGATCGGCTTTCCGGAAGAGGACATCATCTTCGACCCCAACATCTTCGCCATCGCCACCGGCATCGAGGAGCACAACAACTACGGCGTGGACTTCATCGAGGCCACCCGCGAGATCAAGCAGGCCCTGCCCCACGCCAAGGTCAGTGGCGGCGTCAGTAACGTCTCCTTCTCCTTCCGCGGCAACAACCCGGTGCGCGAGGCCATCCATGCCGTGTTCCTGTATCACGCCATCAAGGCCGGCATGGACATGGGCATCGTCAACGCCGGCCAGCTGGCCATCTACGACGACCTGCCCGAGGAGCTGCGCGAGGCGGTCGAGGACGTGGTGCTCAACCGCCGCGACGATTCCACCGAGCGGCTGCTGGATCTGGCCGACAAGTACAAGGGCGAGGGCGGCACCGCCGAGAAGAAGGAAGACCTCGAGTGGCGCGAGTGGCCGGTGGAGAAGCGCCTGGAGCACGCCCTGGTCAAGGGCATCGACGCCTATGTCGAGGAGGACACCGAGGCCGCGCGCCAGAACGCCGAGCGCCCGATCCACGTGATCGAGGGTCCGCTGATGGACGGCATGAACGTGGTCGGCGATCTGTTCGGCGAGGGCAAGATGTTCCTGCCGCAGGTGGTCAAGTCCGCCCGCGTGATGAAGAAGGCCGTGGCACACCTCATCCCCTATATCGAGGCCGAGAAATCCGAGGGCCAGCAGGCCAAGGGCAAGATCCTGATGGCCACGGTGAAGGGCGACGTGCACGACATCGGCAAGAACATCGTCGGCGTGGTGCTGCAGTGCAACAACTTCGAGGTCATCGACATCGGCGTAATGGTGCCGGCACAGAAGATCCTCGACACCGCGCGCGAAGAGAAGGTCGACATCATCGGCCTGTCGGGCCTGATCACGCCGTCGCTGGACGAGATGGCACACATGGCCAAGGAGATGGAGCGCGAAGGCTTCGACATCCCGCTGCTGATCGGCGGGGCAACCACCTCGCGCGTGCACACGGCAGTGAAGATCGAGCCCAACTATACGAAGAACGCGACCGTCTACGTCAAGGACGCCTCACGCGCCGTGGGCGTGGCCCAGAACCTGGTCTCCGAGGCCAACAGGGACAATTACGTCGCCGAGATCAAGGCCGAATACGAGAAGGTCCGCGAGATGCACGCCGGCAAGAAGGCCAAGACCAACTGGGTCAGCCTGGAGGCCGCGCGCACCAACAAGACGAAGGTCGACTGGGAGAACTACACCCCGCCGAAGCCCGCCGTGCTGGAGCAGGGCGCGGATGCGTCGGCCGCGGACAAACCGAAGCCGGAAGTCGTGCACGGCGACGGCTACAGCGTGCTGCGCTTCGACAACTATCCGCTGGAGAGAATCGCCGAGTACATCGACTGGACGCCCTTCTTCAAGACCTGGGAACTGGCCGGCAGCTACCCGAAGATCCTGGACGATGAGGTCGTGGGCGAGCATGCCCGCTCCCTGTTCGATGATGCGCAGCAGATGCTGAAGCAGATCATGGACGAGAAGTGGCTCGAGGCACGCGGCGTGTTCGGCCTGTTCCCGGCCAACCAGGTGGGCGACGACGACATCGAGTTGTACACCGACGACTCACGCGGCCAGTCACTGCTCACCCTGCATCACCTGCGTCAGCAGAACCAGAAGCCGCCGGGGCGGCCCAACCAGTGCCTGGCCGACTATGTGGCGCCGAAGGACAGCGGCCTGAAGGACTATCTCGGCGCCTTCGCCGTGACCGCCGGCATCGGTATCGATGAACATGTGGAACGCTTCGAACGCGAACACGACGACTACCGTTCCATCATGCTCAAGGCCCTGGCCGACCGTCTGGCCGAGGCCTTCGCCGAGTTGCTGCATGAACGGGTGCGCAAGGAGTTCTGGGGCTATGCCGCGGACGAGTCGCTGGACAATGACGCCCTGGTCAAGGAGCAGTATCAGGGTATCCGTCCCGCCCCCGGCTATCCGGCCTGCCCGGAACACACCGAGAAGGCGCTGCTGTGGAAGCTGATCGACCCGGTCAACAACGCCGGCCTGGCGCTGACCGAGTCCTTCGCCATGGTGCCGACCGCTGCGGTCAGCGGTTTCTACTTCAGCCACCCCGAGGCGCGTTACTTCGGCGTCGGCAAAATCAACCGCGACCAGGTCGAGGACTACGCCAGACGCAAGGGCATGAGCCTGGAGGAGGCCGAACGCTGGCTGGCGCCGAATCTGGGCTACGACCCGGACGAAGCCCCGACCGAGCAGAAGAAGGCCGCCGGCTGAGGCCGCGGCCGCGGCCCAATGCGAAGCCCGCCCTTCCGGCGGGCTTTTTTATGGTTCTTCGCAGATTTGCGGGGTTGCTCAAGAGTCGCTGCAGCCCCCACAGGTAAACCAAGCCAGCATCCGTCATTGCGGCGCAGGCCGCAATCCAGAGGCCGCCGAGGTATCTGGATCCCGGCCTTCGCCGGGATGACGGCTCTGGGTTACCGACCTGCCGGCTGGGCTGGTTCGCTTGCCTTGCCCGGAAATGCGCGATGAACCTTTTTTATGCCTGCGACAGGCCCGTCCGGACATAAAAAAACCCCGTTCTGACGAACGGGGTTTTGTGGCTGCATCCGGTGCTCAGCGGCTGGCGGCCTTCCTGCCGGCTGCGCCCATGCCCAGCAGCCCGACCGCGATAAGTGCCAGCGTGGTCGGTTCGGGGATGGTCCCGGTCTGGCATTCAGGGGCATCGGGGGTCTGCGAGCAGTCCGTTGAACGGATCGCGCTGTAGAGCACCTGCGCCTGCGAGTAGTTGTAGAACCCGAAGCTGCCATCGGAGAAGCTGGACACGCCGGCCACATCCGCCGGAGTGATGCTGATCTCGGTGGTGCCGTTGACGCTCACCTCGATCAGGTTACTGGTGAAGATGATGTTGAAGGCATAATCGATCAGGTCGGTGTAGCCGGTGTTGCCCAGGCTGTTCGCCCGGGTGATCAGGTCCACTTCACCGGCCGTGTGCTGCCAGTAGGAGCCGCCCGTGCCCGTGGTATTGCCGTTGGAGCCGTTGGTGACATGGGAGATAGCCAGGCCCTGGCCCCAACCGGCCTGGTCGCCCTGCTTCCAGTCGATGAGGTAGAAATCGGCACTGGAGGAAAAGATCTCGCCGCTGTTGTAGCCGAGCACGAAGCCGATGAAATCGTCATCGCCTTCGGCGCCGACCCGGATATTGCCGCTCAGGGCCGTGCCCTGGCTACTGGTGGCGCTGGGATCGAAAAAGACCGTGGGCGCACCGTTGACGGTCTGCAGCACCGAATCATTGCCGGCCTGAACATTCCAGGAGGAACTGCCGCCTTCGGCCGTCCAGCCAGTGAGGTCCACGGCGACGGCATGGGCCTGGACGGAAGCCAGCGCCCCGGTTGCCGCCAGGGCCAGTGTTGTTATCAGTTTCATTTCGGTTTCTCCTTGCTGGCACCAGGGCTGCGGCCCGGGTGAAATACTAGTGAACTGCTCACCATGCATGAATCATGCAGAAACCTCAGAATACTGATATTCAAGATAAAATTTCATTCGACCGAACAGGACTGTAAAAATTACTGACATTGATTCCACTCCACCGGAGCCGGGTCCGCCCCGGCGGCTTGAATTTCACCCCACCTCGACCGATTCTCTGTCTGGATAACCCTGTCGGGATTACAACTGAATATCACAGACGGCGAGGTCAGCATGGACGAGCAAGAGGATGGGCCTGACATCGACGCCCTGCCCTTCGCCGCCCCGGCGCGCAGACTGGAACCCACCGCCCCGCTGTGCTGGCTGCGCGCCGGACTGGAAGACATGCGTCGCGCCCCGGTACTGAGCCTGGGCTACGGGGCGGTCATGGCTCTGCTCAGCGCCCTGATCGCGCTGTTGAGCTGGCGTTTCGGCGCCCTCGGCCTGTACCTGGGACTGGCCACCGGCTTCCTGTTCGTCGGCCCGGTACTGGCGCTGGGGCTGTACTCGTTCAGCTGCCAGATCGAGGCCGGCCGGCGCCCCGTACCCGGCTACTGCCTGCGCGAGGGCGGGCGGCACCTCAAGGATCTGCTGATCTTTTCCACGGTGCTGCTGGTGATCTTTCTGATCTGGGCCCGGGCGGCCACCATGGTGCATGTATTCTTTCCGGTGCAGGGGGATTACAGTCTGCGCGATCTGGCCGGCTTTCTGGCCATCGGCAGCGCCGTCGGCGCGGTATTCGCCGCCGTGGTGTTCACGGCCAGCGCCTTCTCCCTGCCGATGATCATGGACCGCAGGGTGGATGCGATCACCGCCGTGATCACCAGCGCCAACGCGGTGCTGCGCAACAAGGCCGCGCTGCTGGTCTGGGCGCTGATCATCTTCTTCTGCGTGCTGCTGGGCTTCGCCACCGCCCTGTTCGGCTTCGTGTTCCTGCTGCCGCTGCTGGGGCATGCCACCTGGCACGCCTACCGCGATACCATCGACGCCAGCGCCTGGCCGGCACATGAGCCCCTGGCCGGCATGCCCGCTGCCGATCACCAGTAACCGCGGCGACGGCGGTACTACATGCCGACCAGTTCCGCATGCACGCCCTGACCGGTGACCAGCTGCAGGATCTCCCGGGCGGAGACGCACCTGGCGTTGTAGGTCACCAGCATCATGTGCGGCCGGTTCTCGGGCACATCGGCACTGGTGACGCAGCCGTTTTCCCTGACCGCCGCCTCCAGCCGCTTGAGGGCATCCCGGTCCAGGGTCTCGTCCACATGTATCATTACATCAGCGATTGCATCAGCCATGGCCGTATCTCCCGGGTTATGGGGTACTTACAACCATAGGCCCCGTGCCGGGATTATCCCAATAAATATCACTGATCCTGCGGTCGATGCACGGCACAACCCCCGGCTGCAGCGGGTCGAAATTTTTACTTGCATTTTTTGATAATCGTGTATACTTCAGGGCGTGGTCGCCCGGGGGCACCGCCATCCTGCGGCCACGAAAAGAATTGGTTGCACGTTCGTTAGGTCATCCAGAAGCACCCTCTTGGTTACTCCTGCACCTTGCCTTTCTCGACCTGCAATTAGATTCACAATTTTGAAACATGATTTACTGAGGTAATTTACATGAGTACTGGTACTGTTAAGTGGTTCAACGAGTCCAAGGGTTACGGCTTCATCTCGCCGGCAGACGGCAGCGATGACGTGTTCGTGCACTTCTCCGCGATTCAGGGCAGTGGCTTCAAGACCCTGGCCGAAGGCCAGGCCGTCAGCTTCGACGTGGAGCAGGGGCCGAAGGGCCTGCAGGCTGCCAACGTGGTGGCCCAGGGCTGAATCCCGGACCATTGCGGCGCATGCCAAACCCCGCCAACCGGCGGGGTTTTTTATTGCCCGGCCGTTACGGCGGACTATGCTTGCCGGTACAGCCCCATTGCCCCGGGAGCCCATCATGAACCTGCCGCGCACCTTCGTCGCTCTCACCCTGCTGCTCTGGCTGTCGCCGGCGGCAGCGGAGTCAAGCCCCGCCGGCGCTCGTTTCGAGCAGACGCCTTACGGCGAACAGAAGGTAATGTTCGATTTCTACTTCGACGAACCGGCCAAGATCAACAGCGCCCTGTACTGGCTGCGCTCCTTCATGAACCCCCTGACCGAGGCGCCCTATGGCCAGGCCCCGGAATTCATGAACATCAAGGTGATCATCCACGGCACCGAGATTGTCACCGTGGCCCGGCACAATGAGGAGAAATACCGGGATGCCGTCGCCCGCATGCGCTACTACGCCCAGCTGGGCGTGGAGTTCCGGGTGTGCGGCCTGGCGGCCGAGGATTACGGCTACCAGCGGGAGGACTTCCAGGATTTCATCGTGATCACACCATCGGCGATCACGGAACTGGCCCACTGGCAGCAGCAGGGCTATGCCCTGATCACGCCCCAGGTGCTGGAGCGGCGTCACAGCATCGAGTCGATTCGGTAGTTCTTTGGCAGTGGCGATGTCAACGCAGAGAACGCGGAGACGCAAAGGCGCAGAGAAATTCGATTTCATTGCCTTTGCGTCTCCGCGTCTCTGCGCACTCTGCGTTATTGCCGCCATGGCAGTGGGCCTGGCGGGCTGCGCCACGCAGGCGTCGCGCGGCACCGCCAGCCCCTGGTATCCCCCGCCGTTGGGCACCCGGGTGATCCTGCCCGAGGCGATCACCATTCCGGCGCGCTCGGCACGGGTGTATTTACAGGACGGCTGGATCACCGGGCGCGGCGTGAATCATTTCGCCCCGCACTGCCAGCTGGAGGTCAACCGGGTCAGCGATGCCCCGCAGACGGTCCCGGCCGGTGAGTTCACTGTCACGGATGTGCAGCGGCGCATCAGCGAGGTCGTGGACAGCCGGGCCGTCCAGGTCGCCGGACGAATCGGCATCGGTATCGGTATCGGCCTGTTCGGCTCGGACGTGGGCGATATCATGCAGGCCTGGCACATGCGGCTGCATGCGGATGGCCGGGCGGACGTGCGCGCCCTGATCTGCGGCGGGGCCTTCGATCATCCGTCCCAGGCGCAGACGCCCAGCATCGACCAGATGCGCCGCGCACTGGGCCGGCACGTCATACTGGAACTGCCCCGGCAGGACAACCCGCAGGCGGATGGAGCGAACCGGTAGGATGGGTGCAGGCGCCTGCGCCGCAACCCATCATGCTTCCGCCCGGCCACAAAGGATTGCGATGGGTTGCGCTGCGCTTTACCCATCCTACACCACCAAACCTCCTCACTCCTGACTCAGAACAGCCCCACGTCCAGATAGGACCGCGCGATCTTGCGGATGGACACGGCATAGGCGGCCGTGCGCAGGTCGTTGATGGTCTCGCCCTCACGCAGGGCCTCGCTGATCTCCTGATAGCCCATACGCATGCTGTCATCCAGGCCGGAGCGCACCAGGTCCACCTCGTCGGCGCCATGGGCGATCCGGTTGCGCATCTCGTCGGTGATACTGGCTCCGGTCATTTCCTCCAGGAAAGCGGCCATCTGGTGGCCGCGCACCTCGTCATGGCGGCGCTGCATGCGCCCGAAGCGGATATGGGAGATATTCCGGATCCATTCGAAATAGGACACGATCACACCACCGGCGTTGGCGAAGGCATCGGGAATGATGACCACACCGCGCTTGTTCAGCACCTCGTCGGCGCCGTAGGTCACCGGCCCGTTGGCCGCCTCCACGATCATCCGCGCCTGGATGCGCTCGGCATTCTCCAGGGTGATCTGCCCCTCCATCGCCGCCGGGATCAGGATATCGCATTCCTTCTCCAGCACCGCCGCGCCGTTCTCCTCGAATGTTCCACCGGGGAAGTTGCGCACCGTGTGGTGCTGGATGATGTGATGGTAGACCTCTTCCACATTGAGGCCGGCATCATTGATCAGGGCACCATCGCGTTCGATGATGGCGGTGATCAGGGCCCCGTCCTCCTCGGACAGAAACTTGGCGGCATGATAGCCGACGTTGCCCAGCCCCTGGATGACGATGCGCTTGCCGTCCAGGCCGCCGTCCAGTCCGGCACGCCGGACGTCCTTGGAATGACGGAAGAATTCGCGCAATGCGTACTGCACACCGCGACCGGTGGCCTCGACCCGGCCGCGGATGCCGCCGTGATGCACCGGCTTGCCGGTCACGCAGGCGGTGTAATTGATGTCCTCGGGATGCAGCTGCTTGTAGGTGTCGGCCATCCAGGCCATTTCGCGCTGACCGGTGCCGATGTCGGGTGCGGGGACGTTGGTGGAGGGATTGAGAAAGCCCTTGCGCACCAGCTCCAGGGCGAAGCGGCGGGTGATCAGTTCCAGCTCATCGCGCTCGTACAGAGTGGGGTCGATATTGAGCGCCCCCTTGGAGCCGCCGAAGGGCACATCCACGATGGCGCACTTGTAGGTCATCAGTGCCGCCAGCGCCTCGACTTCGTCCTGGTCGGCATAGGAGGCGTAGCGGATCCCGCCCTTGGCCGGCAGGCGATGGGTGCTGTGAGTGGCGCGCCAGCCGGTGAAGACCTCGATCTTGCCGCGAATCTTGACCGGGAACTGCACCTGCAGCACTTCGTTGCAGGCCTTGATGGCGTTGGCCGTGCCCGCATCCAGACCGACCGCGCTGATCGCGCGATCGACCATCAGGTTCACACTCTCGCGAAAGGTAGGCTCCTGTTGCATGTTGTTATTCCTTTTCCGCCCGGTTTGCCGACACATTAATTCAAGCCGGGGTCGGAAGAAAGCGCCGAGGCGGCGCCGGAACAAAAAACGCCGCCCGTTTCGTGAACGGGCGGCGTCATGCGTAACCCGCGCCCGATGGCGCGGATGACAGCCGGCCTAACGCTCCGGCTCGACGACCTCAAAGGCGGAGAACTCGATCTCGGTGCGCCGGTTCGGCCCCAGGCAGTCGATCAGCGCCTGCCCGCGCATGCCCGCGCACTCCTTCACCGGGCTGGACTCGCCCATGGCGCTGACCTGCAGGGCCTGAGCGGGCACCCCCTGCTGCACCAGGTACTGCTCAACCGCGTGGGCGCGGTCGCGCGAGAGCTTGAGGTTATAGTCCTCGGCGCCGATACGGTCGGCATGCCCCACGATATGGATACTGGGGTCGCGGGCCTGCTTGAGCGTCCGGGCAATTTCATTGAGCTTGTCCATCCCCTCACGGGTCAGGACCGCCCGGTCGAACTCGAAGTAGGTATCCGAGCTCAGATTGATGCGCCGCAGCACCGGTTCCGGTGCGGGCTCCATTGCCGCCACCTCGGTTTCCGCCGGCTGCTCTGCTGCGGCCAGCCCGGGCTCGCACTCCATGATCGCCAGGCTTTCCGACCAGCCCGAGGTATGCACGCATTCGCCATAGTCGCTGCGGACGATACCGCCGGCGCTTTCCGAGACATAACCGACGGGCTCGGCCTGCGCCACGGGGACGGCCAGCAGGACCAGTCCCGCACTCAGCACGACGCCGATCCAGGACCTTGAAAGACGACTACACTGGGTTGTATCAAACATGCCTGCATCTCCTTGTGCCTGACCCGTCATCATCCAGTGCCGGCACGTTCCCCGGCATCGGCACAACGACAGGCCATGTTCAGACTGCATGAAAAAAGCCATCTCTCCATTATCAAAACTAGTTCCTGCCGCCCTGCTGTCAATCTGCAGGCCTTGCGCCAGATCAAGCCGGAATGTGATATTTTCGCAACCTGCCGCCGGTTGGTTTCAGGCTGCCATGGAAGTAGTATGTCGGAATGATGGCGCTCACGGACACATCCTGGCAGGTCTACATCATTCGCTGCGCGGGCGGCAGCCTGTACACCGGGATCACCACGGACGTGGAGCGCCGCTTCCGTCAGCACGCTGACAGGCGCGGGGCGCGCTACTTCCGCGGTCGCACCCCCGAAGCCGTCGTCTATCTCGAGGCCGGGCACAGTCGCGCCTCGGCCAGCCGCCGCGAAGCCGCCATCAAGCGGCTGCCGCGCCATGCCAAGCTGCAGCTGCTGACCTCCGCGCACAACCAGCTTACTAATGAGAACGTAAGTTAGATGACACTCAGCCGTTGTGTGCTCACACAGGCCAAGGCAGCGAAGCGCCGCTGCAGCACTCCTGCAGCAAGCTTCGATAACGGAGGCCGTTCCATGACACCCTTCCGCTCCCTTGCCCTGCTTGCGGCACTGCTGTTGCCGGGTGGCCACAGCCTGGCCGCCGAACCCCGGCCGATGGCGGACATACACATCCACTACAAGTGGAATCAGAAGGACACCACTCCGGCCCGAACGGCCGCGGACATCCTTGCCAAGCACCATATCGAACTGGCGGTGGTGATCGGCACCCCGCCGGCGCTGGCACTGGAACTGGCGCAACTCGCCCCGCAGCGCATCATTCCCATCTGGAGTCCCTATCGCGACAGCGGCGAGTGGTCGCGCTGGGCCTTCGACAAGGAGGTGCCGCAGCGGGCCCGCGAGGCCCTGGCCGGCGGCCGCTACCACGGCATCGGAGAGCTGCACCTGATCGGCGGCTTCACCCCCGATTGGGACACCCCGGTCATCCGCACCCTGCTGGAACTGGGTGCCGAGTTCGAGGTGCCGGTGATGCTGCACACCGAGTTCAGCCGCAACGACTACCTGCTGGGGCTGTGCCAGGCCCATCCGCAGACCCGCATCCTGTGGGCGCACGCCGGTGCCATCCTCGAACCCGCAGCGGTCGACGCCGTGCTCGCCGCCTGCCCCAATGTCTGGGCGGAACTCTCGGCCCGCGACCCCTGGCGCTATGTACGCCATCCCATCACCGCCGCCGACGGCGCCCTGCTGCCGGAATGGGAGGCCCTGATCCGCCGCTATCCCGACCGCTTCATGGTCGGCTCGGACCCGGTCTGGCCGGTCGAGCAGCTGGACGGCTGGGACCGGGACGACACCGGCTGGGAGGAATACGGCCGCTTCATCGACTTTCATCGCGGCTGGATCGGCCGACTGGATCCCGCACTGGGGCAGAAGCTGCGGCTGGACAACGCCCGCCGATTATTTGACATGCATAGCACTGGCGACGACTGATGCGGCCGCAGCTATGGCCAAGCCGCCGCTACGGGCAGATAATGGCAGCATTCCACCAATAACAAGCACTGTGCCGTTACCGGCAAGACCTTAATGCCCCGATGCCCACGCCCGTCCTGATCTGCGATGACTCCAGCTTCGCCCGCAAGCAGATGGCGCGCGCCCTGCCGGCAGGCTGGGATGTGGAGATCAGCTTCGCCGCCAACGGCGAGGAGGCGTTGCAAGCCATTGCCGCCGGCAGGGGCGACGTGCTGTTCCTCGATCTCAACATGCCGGTGCTCGACGGCTACGAGACCCTGGCCGAGATCCGTCGCCGCGATCTGCCGGCCATGGTGATCGTGGTCTCCGGCGATATCCAGCCCGAGGCACGCGAGCGGGTGCTGGGACTGGGCGCGATGGACTACATCAGGAAGCCCATCGACGCCCCCAAGGTCGAGACCATCCTGAACAAGTTCGGTATCCGTTTCGATGGCAGCGCTGATGCGCCGCGCGAGGTGGACATCGAAATCGGGGCGCTGGACGTGCACCAGGAGATCGTCAACATCGCCATGGGCCGGGCCGCCGACCTGCTTGCCCGCAACCTGGGGGTGTTCGTGAAGCTGCCGGTCCCCCGGCTCAGACTGACCGAGCGCAGCGCCCTGCAGCAGGCCCTCGAACACGCCCCCCACAGCGAGGCCATTTTCGTGGTCAGCCAGGGCTTCATCGGCGCCGGCATCGGCGGTGAGGCGTTGCTCAGCTTCACCGAGTCCAGCTTCAGCCATCTGGCCGAACTCATGCACTACGAGGGCGAACTGGACGCGGCCGCCGAGGTCGAGCTGATCATGGATACCGCCGGCATCCTGATCGGTGCCTGCCTGAACGGCATTGCCGAGCAGTTGGACATCGATTTCAGCCAGAGTCATCCCACCGTCCTCGGACGCCACACCTCCTGGCAGGAACTGCTGCATCCCCGCGCGGACTGCAACGAGCAGATCCTGGTCATAGAGTTGGACTACGCCATCGAGGACCGCGACATCCACTGCGACCTGACCCTGTTCATCAGCGGAGATTCGCTGCAGCTGCTCAATGAGCGCATCGACTACCTGAAGTACACCTGAGCATGGAAAACAAGATCGACATCAAGGAAATCCACTGGCTGATGGACATGCTGCAGACCATCGACGTCGGCCTGGTGGTTCTCGATCGCGATTACCGCGTGCAGATGTGGAACAGCTTCATGGAGAACCACAGCGGCCTGACCCCGGCGCACGTGATGGGCAACAACCTGTTCAACCTGTTCGGCGAGATCCCCGAGGCCTGGTTCAAACGCAAACTGGACATGGTGTTCGAGCTCAACACCCGCGCCTTCACCACCTGGGAACAACGCCCCTATCTGCTGAAATTCCGTACCTACCGGCCCATCAGCTCACCGGCCGAGCACATGTACCAGAACGTCACCCTGATACCGGTAGGCTCGGCCGACGGCCGCATCCGCCACGTGGGCATCATCATCTACGATGTCACCGACACCGCCCTGGGCAAGCGGGAACTGGAACAGGCCAATGCGCAGCTGGCACAACTCTCACGCACCGACCGGCTCACCGGACTGAACAACCGCGGCTACTGGGAGGAATGCCTGCATCAGGAGTTCGCCCGCTTCCAGCGCAGTAAAACGCCCTGTTCCCTGATCATGTTCGACATCGACCATTTCAAGGCGGTCAACGACACCCACGGCCACCAGGCCGGCGACGAGGTCATCCGCGTGACCGCCGCCACCCTGCGCGAGACCATCCGCACCACGGACATCGCCGGGCGCTACGGCGGCGAGGAATTCGCCATCATCCTCACCGACACCGATGCCGCCTGCGCCCGCTATGTGGCCGAGCGCCTGCGCCGGAAGATCGAAGCGCTGACGGTAAAATACGAAGACAAGGTGATCGACCACACCATCAGCCTGGGGGTGGCCGAACTCGGCCCTGAACTCAGCACACCCCAGCAGTGGCTGGAGCAGGCCGACCAGGCGCTGTACCGGGCCAAGGAAGGCGGCCGCAACCGCAGCGAACTCCACTCCGACCCGGGCTGAGGCTCCGCGGGACCCGTATCGAGCCGCTGCAAGCTGCGTTATCATTTCTCCCATGCGCGAAGACATCGACATCGACGCCCTGCGGCAGCGGCTGCTGATGCGCGCCCACGAACTGGAGACGATGGCCGCTATCCGGCGCGAGGCCGGCGCGACGGTGGAACTGGACCAGACCCGCACCGGCAGGTTGTCGCGCATGGACGCCATGCAGGCCCAGGCCATGGCCCGTGCCGGCGATGCGCGGGCACAGGACGAATACCGGCGCATCCAGGCCGCACTCGCACGCATCGAGTCAGGCGAGTACGGCTATTGCCTAGACTGCGATGGACCGATCGGCGCCGGCCGCCTGAACGCCGACCCGGCCAACGCCCTGTGCCTGGCCTGTGCCGAACGGCGTGAACAGTGATCCTCCGATGAACCCGCATTCCCCCCGCCACACCGTCGAATCCCTCAATCGGGAGACCGCCCGCATCCGCTGGGCGGAACTGGAGCGCCACTTCGCCCGCGGCGTGGTCATCCATGTCGCCGCCGAGCTGGACCTGGTGGCGGTGGCGGTCGCCTTCGCCAACGACGACCGGACCGCCGTCGAGGCCTGGCTGGCCGACGACCGGGTCCGTCACCTGGACACCGACACCGCCCGCGACTGGCGCGCGCGCGACCCGGAACTGTGGGCAGTGGTCATCGCACCCTGGGTTCTGGTGCAGGAACCAGCGCTCAAGCCCTGACGCCGGCTGTCGATCTGATCTGACAGCTTCCCTACTACTGGCGCCATTGCTATGCTCACGCGCTATCAACTGGCCGGGCCGCCATGCTGAGAACCTTCTATTCCATCTACTCGCTGCTGACCGCGGTTGCCCTGCTACTGCTCGGCTCCGGCCTGCTCGGCACCGTGGTGGCATTGCGCGCCAGCGCCGAGTTCCTGTCCAACGATCTCACCGGACTGATCATGTCCGGCTTCTTCCTGGGCTACGTGGTCGGCTCCTATGTCTGCCCGCGCATCCAGCACAATGTCGGCCACATCCGCAGCTTCTCCGCCTTCGCGGCCATCGGCTGCGCCTCGGTCATTCTGCATGCCTTGTGGGTGGACCCGCTGGCCTGGTGGCTGCTGCGCGTACTCACCGGTATCAGCATGCTGGGCATGTATCTCGCCATCGAGTCCTGGCTCAACAACCTGGCCACCAACGAAAACCGCGGCCGGCTGTTCGCCGTCTACATGACCATCAATCTGCTGGCCCTGGGTTCGGGCCAGTACATGCTGCTGATCTATGGCTTCGACGGTACCGAACCCCTGGTGCTGAGCGCCCTGTTCTTCTCGCTGGCTTTGGTACCGATCGCGCTGACCCGCATGCTGCAGCCCACGCCCGTGAGCGTGCCGCATCTGGGGCTGCGCCAGCTCTACCGTACCTCGCCGCTGGGCGTGATCGGCGCGCTCATCTCCGGCCTGGTCAGCGGCGCCTTCTGGGGTCTGGGACCGATCTATGCCACCGGCGTGGGTCTGACCGAGTTCGGCATCGCCCTGTTCATGAGTGCGGTGATCTTCGGCGGCGCCCTGCTGCAGTTCCCCATCGGCCACCTGTCCGACAATCACGACCGCCGGCTGGTGCTGCAGAATGTCAGTCTGCTCGGCGCGGTCGCCGCGCTGGCGGTCTTCTTTCTCTCCGTCACCCACCTCCAGTATGCCCTGATCCTGTCGGTGGCCCTCGGCGGCTGCGCCTTTTCCGTCTACTCACTGTCAGTCGCCCACACCAACGACCACCTGGATTCCAATCACATGCTCGAGTCCAGCCAGAGCCTGCTGCTGCTGAGCGGTATCGGCTCCGCCATCGGACCGATCCTGGCCGGCCTGGCCATCGAATGGTCGGGCAGCCACGGACTGATGCTGTATTTCTCCATCCTGCTGATGCTGCTGGCCTTATACTCGGCCCGCCGGCGCCGTGTGGGTGCGGTCATCCCGACCGAAGAGCAGGGCGAATTCGTCGCCATGGCCCGCACCTCGCCGGCCGTGCTGGAGCTCGACCCCCGGGTGGAGGCCGAGGATGGAGAGGCCGCCGACAACCCGTCGGCCCCGCCACCCGCCTGAAGCGGGAGAATCTGCTATCCTGCTGGTGACGTGATGACTCGACTCGATCTCAGTATCCCGCCTCTGATCCACCAGCCCGGTCCGGACGATACCGTCACGGCCATCCAGAGCTGGCTGGACAGCCTGCCCAAGCTCAACCAGGCTGAATTCGCCGACGCCCTGGTCACCAGGCTCAAACGCATCAATCAGACGGTAATCGAACCCGGCATCCGCCATGCCCTCATGAGCGCCTTCGCTGCCGAATCGGCACACCTGATCGAGCGTTTCTGCACCCAGTGCGGACAGGTCAACTTCCCCCTCAAGCGGGAAAAACTTGTGCTCTACGATCAGGCCCAGGCGCTGCTGGAGGCAATGGCCAACGGCTACAAACTGCTGGCCATGCAGCTGGCCCGGGCGCCGGATGAACTCGACGGGCAATCACGGACCATCCTGCACGAAAGCCTGCTCCAGGCCACCGAACAACTCTCCCGTCGGGTCCTGATCGCCTACGCCATCTATCGCAATGCGCCGGAAGGCGTGTGGGGGGAGATCCATCAACTCTACCGCTTCGCCGAGGGCCATGATCTGGCCACCGCGCGGGTCGAGCACATGTCCGACTGGTCGCTGGGCATTGCCTATACCCAGATCGTGATCGCGGCCCTGTGCAATCCCTTTCATCTGTTCCAGAACGAGATCCACGAAGTCTATGCACGGCTGCGCAAATGGGCCGGGGCGGTGCGTCTGCGTCACGCGGAGGAATACGACGAGCCGCTGGAATCGCTCACCGCCGAGCGCTACTTCATCGATCTCGACAGCGACGCCCCGCCGCGCCACGGCGTGGCCGCCCGTCCGGGTGAGCCCGCTGCGACCCGCCTGCTGGACATCCGCGAACTGGAACGCATCACCGCCGACCAGGTCATGACGCTGACCCAACGTAAGGAACTGAGCTACCGCGAGCATCAGGAACGCGACCTGCTGCGCCGGCTGCGCAATGCCTGGAGCCGGCGTCCAACGCGCGTCGAACAGCGCGCCGAGCGCTGCACCCAGGCAATGGTGGTAGCCGGGCTGACCCCGGCGCACTACTACCTTTCGGGCCGCAGCGAATTCGATCCGGAGGCGTTCGAGATCCACATGCATGGCGACCGCATGCAGGGCGGCAGCGACCTGTCGCTGGTGCCCATGGAACAGGAGAGCTGGCGCGAGAACGAGATGCGCCGCAAGCTGGAGGAAGGGGTGATCAAGCCGCGCAGCTACGGCTTCGACTACACCGCCCGTGACGACGACGTGTGGAAGCGCGCCAACGTCGCCTCCAACCGCAGCAAGACCGAGATCGAGACCGCTCTGGAACAGCGCATCTCAGCCAGCGCAGCGCAGCTGGCAACCCTGGACGAGAGCGACAGCGGCTTCGGCTTCACCTGCCCGGCCGACGCACATATCAACATCAATGTTGGTTCGCTGCTGGCGGTGCAGGAGTGCAAGGATACCGACCGCTGGTGCCTGGCAGTGATCCGCTGGATGCGCACCGATCCGGACCTGTCACTGAAACTCGGTGCACGCCTGATCCCCGGCACCACCCGTGCCGTGGCGGTGCGGGGCATCGAGGGTCACGGGGCCCACACCCAGTACCAGCGCTGCATCGTGCTCACTGCGGAGGACGCGGCACACAGCTACATCGTTCCCGCCGGCCTGTTCCACGCCGGGAGCCTGCTGCTGCTCAACGACGGCGAACAACTGCGGCTGCTGCGCTTCACCCGGTTGACGGAAATGACCAAGAGCTACACCCGGTATCTGGCCGAGGACGTGGAACTGAACGAGACGCGCCACGAGCAGGTGGTACAGTCACTGTACCGGCTGCTCTACAGTTCGGAGGAATAACGCCTGCCACGTGTGGAAGCGGCCGTCAGGCCGCCAGCGGCGCGTCCGGGTCGCTGTCGGCAGGCCCACCGGCCCGCCGCAGGTAGTCTTCGATCAGCGGCGCAATGCGTATGCCCTGCCGGTTGAGCGCCTCCAGCCCGAACAGCGGATTGAACTCCAGAATGTAGAACCACCCCTGAACCTCGGCCACATCGAAGCCGGCATGGTCGATCCCGAGCCGACGCGCGACCTGTTCGACCAGCGCAATGGCCGCCGCCGGTATGTCATCGAAATGCACCCTGCCGCCACGGGCGACATTGGTATGGAAGACGCCCGGCGCGGCCTGCCGCCAGTAGGCGCTGACCACCCGGTCGCCGACGTATACGATGCGCAGATCACGCGTAATGGGCAGATACTCCTGCAGGTACAGCACCTCGCTGTGTCGGGCATAGGCCAGCAGGTCCGCCCGGCTTTCGATCAGATGCACACCCTCGCCGCGGGCCGAGCGCGGCACCTTGGCCACCAGCGGCAGACTCAGGGTCTCCAGCGCCTCCTCGAGCTGGGCCGGGGTGGCCGCGCCGATCCAGGTCTCGGGCACATTGTGCGGACACACGGCCAGCAGGGCCCGGGTCATCTCGACCTTGCTGTGGCCCAGGTGGTAGGTCGCCGGGCTGGGAAAGATACGCCTACCCAGGCCGTAGTGCAGGGCATTCACCTGCCAGGCGGCGGGAAACAGCAACCAGTCCGCCACCCGGATCTGCTCCAGATGCCGGTACATATGCTCGGGCTTGACATGGACGAGCCGCGGCATGCCCAGGGTGCGCAGCGGGTCGAATCTGATCCGGTTCACGGGGACGGGTTCAAGACACAAAGGGCGCAGTAAAACCGCTTTGCACGGCCGGCACAACGAAATATATTTATGGTGACAATCGAATTCTTCGAAGCAGCGCCTGTCTGCGGCGGCTAAAGAATCCCCGCCGGCGTGCGATAGATCTGATCAAACCCTCAACCGAAGCCCGCAAGCATGCCAGAACACAACACAGCGCCGAAATGGGATGTCGCCCTCGCCGCCCTGGCCGAGGACGAGTATGGAAAGAAACAGGTCCCGCTCAAGCTCAATGATTTCCGTCGTCTGGCCACCGAATACCGGATCCGCTTCGACGACATCATGGTGACCCTGTTCGAACTGGTCCGCCACGGCCACTGGCGTTACCTGGACCGCGACGGCAACCCGGTCGATCTGCCCGCAGACACCCTGGACAAGCTCTACGTCAATCGCCGCCTGCAGGAAGTGGATCTGCAGGATTTCGACGGCGGCTGGGAACCGCTCACTCGCGCAGCCGCGGGATGAGTTGAGCCAGGTTGCAGGGACGGGTGCGGATGTCCAGCTGCTGCTGGATCAGCTTGTCCCAGCCGGTGCGGCAGGCGCCGCTGGAGCCGGGCAGACAGAACACATAGGTGGCGTTGGCCACCCCGGCCAGCGCCCGCGACTGCAGGGTGGAGGTGCCGATCTCCTCATAGGAGAGCATGCGGAAGACCTCGCCGAAGCCCTCGATCTCCTTGTCCAGCAGTACCTGAATCGCCTCCGGCGTGCCGTCGCGCCCGGTCACCCCGGTGCCGCCGGTGGTGATCACGACATGCACGTCGGGGTCGGCGATCCAGCCTGAAACGCGGGCGCGGATGCGGTAGATGTCGTCGGGCTCGATGGCCTTCGCGGCCAGCCGGTGGCCGGCGGCCTCCAGGCGCTCGACCAGAGCGCGGCCCGAGGTGTCGTCGGCCTCGCTGCGCGTGTCGGAGACGGTGAGTACGGCGATATTGAGGGGAATGAAATCGGGCATGAATACAGGCTCTGGGGACTGATTACACTGGAGAGTAGGATGGGTGAAGGCGCTGTGCGCCGCAACCCATCGATGCGGACCGACGATGGGTTGCGCTTCGCTCCACCCATCCTACCCGGAGTTGTTTATTATCCCAGATCCCGCACCCGGAACCCAGCACCCGGCCCCTTTCAGGGCAGATAGAGGGTAAAGCGCCCGCCGCCGTCGATGCCGGTATTGGCCAGTTCGATATAGCCTTCCCGGTCCTTGTGCTGGTGCATGCGGGCGATGGTGGCGGTGAAATACAGCCCCAGGCCGGTTGAGCCGCTCTTGAAGTCGATCGCCTGACCCAGATCGGGGGCGGAATTGACCTGCATGGCATCGGGATAGCCCGGCCCGTTGTCCTCCACGAACAGGGCCAGCCGGCCGTCGACGGTTCCGGCGCCGATGCGGATGCGATCGCGGGTATAGCGGTAGGCGTTGTTGATCACGCTGTTGAGCACACTGCTGACCAGTTCGCGGTCGAAGAACCAGACCAGTTCGGGATCGCAGTCCATTTCGAACACCACGCCCTGCAGTTCCATGAAGGCCTCCTGCTCGAGAAAGCACTCCTCGATCACCTCCTCGACGTCGTTCTCGACGATGTTCAGGGCATAACCGAGTTCATTGATCTTGTACAGGGCCAGCAGCTGGATCAGGTTGGCATTGAGCCGCTTGGCCTCGTAGCGCAGCTTGCTCATGTCGCGCAGGGCGGGATCATCGATCGCGGCTTCGCCGCCGCCGAGTTCGTCCAGCGCCCCGATCAGCATGCCGACCGAGTTCTTCATGTCGTGCACGGAGTTGGCCAGGATCAGGGAGAAGTCATAGGGCTCCGGTTCGGTGGACATACAGGTTCCTCGTATCAGCCGTTCTGAATGGCGCCCGCCATGCTGCGGCAGGCGCGCATGAGGTTGTTGCGCCAGTCGCGATGGATTTCATCACCCTCGGCGGCCCGGATGTAATCCAGTGCGCGGGTGAGATGCTCCCGGCTGGGCCCGCTGTGCTTCATGAACAGAATCAGGGAGTGCGCGGCATTGAGGTTGAACACGGCATTGTTGGGCATGACCTTGACGGCGTTGGAGAAGAAGTCGATGGACTCCTCGATCCTGCCGGCGTTGACCAGCGCAACGCCTTCATTGTTGAGTTCGACCACCTCCTCGCGCGTGCTGCGGATGAGGTCGTCGCCGGCCTCGGCCAGGCCGGCCTCGCGATAGATCATGGACAGGCGATTGAGCACATCCTCATCGTCGTGATTGTTCTTGACCAGGCTGCGCGCCACCTCGTGGGCCTGCTCGGTGCGCCCCTGCTCGAGACAGGTCTGAACCAGCTCGTTGCCGACCGCGTCGGTGAGCAGTTCGGGCTGCCCGGCGGCCAGTTCCAGCGCCGATTCCAGCGCGGCGGCGGCCTGCGCTGCGTTGCCCAGCGCCTGCTGCACGCCGCTCTCGGCCACGGCCGCGACCAGCCCGGTGCGGGGATCCTCCCGGCATTCGTGACGCAGCTGGTCCAGCACCTTGAGCCCTTCCTTCGCGCTGCCCTGCTTGACCAGGGCCCGGGCCAGGCCGCTGTAATCCGTGGGCTGACGCAGCACCGACCCGCGTCCGACCCGCAGCGCCTGGCGGCGGGCCTTCTCGGTGGTGGCGTAGTCCTGATTGGAATCGGCAATGTCGGCCAGCGCGCGCTGGCGCTGCAGCGACTTGGGCGAGACACTGACTGCCTGCTGCAGGCTTTCCTGCGCCGCGGCCACATCGCCCTTGCGCTCCAGCGCCCGCGCCCGCCAGTCATAGGCCGCGACGAAATTGCGCTGCTGTTCGATCACCGCGTCGAAGGTGGCGATCGCCTCTTCGTAATCCTGGCGATGAAACCGGACCCTGCCCAGCCCCATGCGCGCCCAGGGCAGTTCGCGGTCGTCGAGCACCCGGGTGACCAGCGCCTCGGCCTGATCGAACTCGCCGATGTTGAGCAGCATGTCGGTCTTGAGCTTGAGCAGTTCGTAGCGGAACTTGGTCCCCTGCTCGATGAAGCGATCACACAGGGCGATGACCTGGTTGTAATCGTGACGCGCCAGCGCCTTTGCCACCGGCGCCATCTGCGCCTTCTTGTCCAGCAGCTTCTTCAGCCGCGCCTGCAGCACCGTCTTGGTGACCGGCTTGGACAGATAGGCGTCGGGCTGGTATTCCAGCGCCCCCATGACCATCTCGGAGGTGTTCTCGGCGGTCACCATCACGAAGGTGCTGTCATAGGGCAGCAGGTCCCGGTGCTTGGCCTCCTCCAGCACCTGCTGGCCGTCTTTGCCCTCGCCCAGGTTGTAGTCGCACAGCACGATCTCGAAGGGTCGGGCCTGCATCTTCTCGATGGCCTCTTCCCCGTTGCGGGCCTGCTCAATCGCATCGGCACCGTACATCGCGAGCATGCTGCGCAGCATCGAGCGCATCTCGGGAAAGTCGTCCACCACCAGGATGGTTCTGCCTTTGAGGCTCCACAACGCCATGGAAAATCCGTTGTTACGTGACTCCAGGAGTTGTGTCGGCGAGGCGGGGAAAAACTCAACCCGCCATGGCGCATGGGCCGATGGCGGGTTGGGGAAGAAACGCGCAGAATCTTATTAACTAATTGATATATCTCATGAATAAATCAGAGGTTCGTGAATTTAATACAACGGTCAGACGTAACGCGCCTCGCGCACCAGGGGGCGGCTGTCCTTCTCCCACTGCTCGATGCCGCCGGCCAGGCTGTAGACCTCCTGAAAGCCCATCTGCTGCAGGGTGTCGGCGGCCATGGCCGAGCGCCCGCCGGAGGCGCAGTACACCACCACCGGCTGGCTGCGGGCATTGACCAGGACTTCGGAATGCTTGGGATAGCGGGTATCGGCCGCGGCCTCCAGGATGCCGCGCGGGATCAGCATGGCCCCCTCGATGTGGGCCGATTCGTGCTCGCTGGACTCGCGCACGTCAAGGATCATCAGGTCTGGGCGCTCCTGCTTCATCGATTCGAGCTGGTCGCCGTCGACCTCCTTGATGCGGGACTTGGCGTCCTTGACGAATTCCATCAGGCCTTTCGGGGCGTCGGACATGGTTTTCTCCTGTGCTGGAAGTGGGTGTTGGTCATTGAAAAAAACCTCAACGCAGAGGCGCCAAGGCGCAGAGAAAACAGAAAAACATCCTGGAAATTCTGATCAATCCGTCATGCCGGCGAAGGCCGGCACCCATCTGCCTGTTTCCCTATGGATCCCGGCCTTCGCCGGGATGACGAAAGAAATCAGCCAGAGTTTCTATTTAAATTACTTTGCGTTCTCTGCGCCTTCGCGCCTCTGCGTTGAAATGGGGATTGAACGGCGAGACTCAACCCGCGGCATCCCGCAGTTGCCAGGTGGGATTTGCGTGCGCGTCCACCAGCCGCTCGCGCTGCAGCCAGGCCAGGGCATCTTCGGCATCGGTCTCGAACCAGCGCCGGGCCGAACCCAGCCGGAAGCTGTAGCCCCAGGCATCCATGTCGGCCAGCAGACGGTCACGGCCGACACCGGGCAGCCGAACGGCGAGCAGTACCTGGAGATAGCACACGGCATCCTCCTCGGCGTAGTCACCGCCGGCGTCCGTGTGCAGGCCGCTGCGCCGGTCGCTGTCCATGCAGATGTAGTGACAGGCCTCGTGCAGGGCCGAATGCACCGGGGTATCGGAGCGGATATACAGCCGATTGCCGATCAGGCCGGCCTCGGATTCGCCCCAGAAACTGCCCGGGATCTCATCTCCCGCCGCCACCGGGACCGGCGCCAGGCCATAGCGTTGCAGCAGCCCGGCCAGGGCGGTGGCCCCGAGCTCGGCCACGGTCATTACGGCGGACTGGACGGCGGCGGTACTGGTCGACATGCGGTGGTGCCTGCGGCAAACTGAACAGTTGAATCCTGGAGATCGACCCGATGGCAAGGCTGACAGTATACAGCACCGGGCACTGCCCGATCTGCGATAAATCCAAGGCGCTGCTCGCAAAATGGGGCATCGCCTATGACGAGATCCGCATCGACGGCGATCCCGCCGCGCTGCGCGAGTTCAGCCGCATCACCCAGGGGGCCCGCATGGTACCCCAGTTCACCGTCGACGGGGAATGGATCGGCGGTTTCGCCGACCTCACCGAACTGCACATGGAGGGCCGGCTCGACGAGTTGATGGAGAGGGGTTCCTGACCCTCGCCGGATCCGCTCCAGCGCAGTCGAATTCACGCCGTGCGCGGCAGCACCAGCACCAGCCGGGCCCCGCCCAGTTCCGCACTGGCGTCGATTTCCAGCCGGCCGCCATAGGCCTGAACGATATCCCGCACCATGGCCAGGCCGATGCCATGCCCGGGAGTGGCCTCGTCTGCCCGCACCCCGCGCTGCAGGATGCGGTCGCGGTCGGCCGCGTCGATACCCGGTCCGTCGTCCTCGACACTCAGCCGCAGTTCGGCAGCGTCGATCCCGGCACTCACCCGCACCCGGGCGACGGCCCATTTGCAGGCGTTGTCCAGCAGGTTGCCGAGCAGTTCCATCAGGTCACCGGCCTCGATCGCCAGTTCCTGTGCCGGATCGACCCGGAGTTCGAATTCAAGCTGCTTGTCAGCGTAGACCTTGCTCAGCGAATCCCTGATCCGCTGCAGCGTGGTGTACAGGTTCACCCGTTTACGCAGACCGCCGCGTCCGGCCAGGGCGGCACGCTGCAGCTGATAATCGACGATCTCCTGCATGCGCGCGGTCTGCTCACCGATCACCTGGTTCAGCTCCGCTTCCCGGGACTGGCCCACCGCGCCGCGGATCACGGCCAGCGGGGTCTTGAGACTGTGGGCAAGATCGGCCATGGCGTCGCGGTAGCGCTGCCCGCGGGTACGTTCGGCGCGGATGAATTCGTTGAGGTTCTCGGTCAACGGGCGCAGTTCGTGGGGATAGTGCCCCCCCAGGGCCTCGGCCTCACCGGCGTGGATGCGCTGCAGATCGGCCGGGATGCGCCGCAGCGGACGCAGCCCCCACTGCAGCACCAGCACCTGCATCAGCAGCAGGATGGCGCCGGCAACGCCCAGCCACAGCACCAGACTGCGCCGGAACTGCCACAGCTGGCCGCGGTATGCCGCATCCGACTCCAGCACCCGCAGTACCAGTTCGCGGCTCCTGGCCGGGGCGTATTCCCACACCACGCCGAAACGCAGCTCGAACAGACCGTCCCGGCCGAGGGCGGTACGCTCGAAATGGATCTGGCCGGAATCCAGCGGGACATGGTGATAGCCCAGTTCGCGGCCCAACAGGGAACGCGAGGACCAGACCGGTGCGGCGGACTGACCGGGGCCGGCGGCGATCACCTGGGCATAGCTGCCGGAGCCGGGCTGCTGCAGACGCTGGTCGGGATACTGGTCGGGCATCTGCACCCGGCCGCCGGCATCCAGTTCCAGCGCCCCGAGCAGGCCGTAGACCTGGGCCTGCAGCTTGGCCCGCACCCCTTCCCGGGCGCTGGCCTGGAAGGCCTGGTCCAGGGCCAGGCCGGTCAGGCCGAGAAAGGCGGCAAGGATCATCACCCCGGCCAGGACCAGCCGGGCCTTGAGCGAATTCATGCCTCGCGCGCCAGCGCCAGCCGGTAACCGCGCCCGCGCACCGTCTCGATGGGCTGCAGGGTGCCGTCCGGATCCAGCTTGCGCCGCAGCCGGCCGATGAAGACCTCGATGGTGTTGCTGTCGCGGTCGAAGTCCTGCTCGTAGATGTGCTCGGTCAACTCGGTCTTGGACATCACCTTGCCGGCGTGCAGCATCAGATAGTGCAGCAGACGGTACTCATAGGCGGTCAGCTCAACCGGACGGTCGTCGACCGCTACCTGCTGGGCGGCCGGGTCCAGCGTCACCGCCCCGCAGCGCAGCTGCGCCTGGCTCCAGCCGCCGCTGCGCCGCAGCAGGGCACGCAGCCGGGCCAGCAGCTCCTCGGTCTCGAAGGGTTTGACCAGGTAGTCGTCGGCACCGGCCTCCAGACCCTCGACCTTGTCCTGCCAGCGCCCGCGCGCGGTCAGAATCAGGATGGGCAGACCCGCGCCCTCGGCCCGCAGGCGGCGGATTACCTCGACTCCGGCTACGCCCGGCAGGCCCAGGTCGATGATGGCGATGTCGGGGGAATACTCACGCGCCAGGTACAGGCCCTCCTCGCCGTCACCGGCGGCATCGACGGCATAGCCCTGCTCGCGCAGACTGGCGCCGAGCTGTTCGCGCAGGGCGGCCTCGTCCTCGATCACCAGCGCCTTCATCGACCGGCGGCGTCCTGCCAGATCACCCGCACGTGGCCGTCGCGGGTGAGCAGCTTGATACGGTAGGCGGAGCGGCCGTCGCGCTCGACCCGCCGGGCCGACAGCACCCGGCCGCCGGTGCGCCGCTCGACCTCGGCCACGGCCCGATCCAGCCCGGCGTCGCCACTGCCCTGGCGGACCGTTTCGTCACCGTCGTGCGGCGGCTGCGCCGGGACCGGAACGCTGTGAGCCATCAGCAGCAGGCCCAGCAGCGCGGGCGCGAGGAATTGGCTGATTTTCATGAAATGAGAAACCTGTTCGTCTCGGTATTGTCGTCCGTTCGGGCCGCCGACATGGGACCAATCTAGCCCGGACTGTCTGAATCCCGCCTGAATCCCGCCGCGAGCGCCCGGTTTGTGGCCCTGTCCCGCCCTCGGGTTGTAAACTCTCACGTTTTCCGGCCGGCAACAACATCTGTCATGACCCAGGCACTGACCATCCGACAGCTGAGGAAAACCTATCCCAACGGCCCGATCGCCCTCAAGGGCATTGATCTGGATGTCGCCGAGGGTGATTTCTTCGCCCTGCTCGGACCCAACGGGGCCGGCAAATCCACCGCCATCGGCATCATCGCTTCGCTGACCAACAAGACCAGCGGGTCGGTACGGGTATTCGGCCACGACCTGGATACCGACCAGGCCGCGGCCAAGAGCTGCCTCGGCCTGGTGCCGCAGGAATTCAATTTCAACATGTTCGAGCCGGTGGTCGAGGTGGTGGTCAATCAGGCCGGCTATTACGGCATCCCGCGCACGCTGGCCTTCGAGCGGGCCGAGCAGTACTTGAAGGAACTGGGTCTGTGGGACAAGCGCCGGGTCATGGCGCGCAACCTCTCCGGCGGCATGAAGCGCCGGCTGATGATCGCCCGCGCCCTGGTCCACCGGCCGCGGCTGCTGATCCTGGATGAGCCCACCGCGGGAGTGGACATCGAAATCCGCCGCTCCATGTGGGAGTATCTGCGGCGCATCAACGAGCAGGGCACCACCATCATCCTCACTACCCACTATCTGGAAGAGGCCGAGAGCCTGTGCCGCAACATCGCCATCATCGACGACGGCGAGATCATCGAGAACACCAACATGAAGGTGCTGCTGAACAAGCTGCACACCGAAACCTTTGTACTGGACCTGCGTGAGCCCATCGACGCAGTGCCGCCGCTGGCGGGCTACAGGGTGCGCCAGGTCGACCCCAGTACACTGGAAGCGGACATCTCGCGCGAGTGCAGCCTCAACGGCCTGTTCACGGAACTCAGCAGGTACGGTATCGAGGTGCTCAGCATGCGCAACAAGAGCAACCGGCTGGAACAGCTGTTCCTGGACCTAGTGGACGACAAGAGCAACCATCGCCACAAGGGAGCCGCCGGATGACGCCGGGCGAGAAGTACACGGCCTTCAAGACGATCCTGATCAAGGAATTCCTGCGCTTCATCCGCATCTGGATCCAGACGGTACTGCCGCCGGTGATCACCACGGCGCTGTACTTCGTCATCTTCGGCAACCTGATCGGTTCCCAGATCGGCGACATGGAAGGCTATCGCTACATGGACTACATCGTGCCGGGGCTGATCATGATGGCGGTGATCACCAACTCCTACGCCAACGTGGTCTCGTCCTTCTATGGCTCCAAGTTCCAGCGCCACATCGAGGAAATGCTGGTCTCGCCCATCCCCAACCATCTGATCCTGAGCGGTTTCGTGGCCGGCGGCGTGGCCCGCGGCCTGGTGGTGGGCAGTGCGGTGACAGCCACCGCCTTCTTCTTCAGCGACGTTCAGGTGCACAATCTGTTCGTGAGCGTCACGGTCGTGGTACTGACCTCGATCCTGTTCGCCCTCGCCGGGCTGATCAACGGAGTCTTCGCCAAGAGCTTCGACGACATCTCCATCATCCCGACCTTCGTGCTCACGCCCCTGACCTACCTGGGCGGGATCTTCTACACCATCGAGATGCTGCCCGAATTCTGGCAGGGGGTGTCGCTGGTCAACCCGATCCTGTACATGATCAACGCCTTTCGCTACGGCCTGCTGGGCGTGAGCGACATCAACATCTATGTTTCCTACGCCATCATCCTCGGCTTCATCGCGGGGCTGTACGGATTTGCGCTCATGCTGCTCAACCGCGGAGTGGGCATCCGCAGCTGAACTCTAGAGCGCGCTGCTCAAACCATCGTCGTGCCCGCCCCGGGTGCGGCGGCGATTCTCATCGCAGGGCTGACTGAAATAGCAGGTCAGCCCGCTGGTCAGCGTCGTCAGCCCCCAGAACAGGAAGAATCCGAGCGTATAGGCACCCATCCGACTCAGCTCCGCCAACGCCGTCCCCGCCAGCAGATACAGGGGATCGAAGGCGGTGAAGAACAGGATCGTGGCCAGGGAGGACGTCAGGAACGACGGCCACAGAATGGAGATAACGCGTTGAACCAGAGGTATCTCGTTCGACATACCACACCTCCTACGGCTTTTTTATATCGTTATGCGCGGTGCGCGCGGCCTTCCCGGATACGGGCTCGCCGCGATCAACCGCACTAACATGGTGGCCCGTGGTGCGTTGTTTCAGACGCCCGGGGTCAGCCTCGCCTGACCACCTTGCGGCAGGACCATCCGGCCCGTCAAGCGCCAGCTTCCATCCGGCGGCGACACAATCAGATGCCAGTTGCCGGGAGACAGTTCCGGCATGGCCGCCAGATACCGGCCGCGCACCGCTGCTTCGAGCCTAAGCGACTGATCCTTATCGGCCAGAGTGGGATGCACCAGCAGCAGTTCGAGATACTCGGGCACGGCATCGGCGTTCGGCGACATCAATTCCAGCCGGACATCGTCGGCTCCGGGCGCATACCGCAGCAGGCCGGACAACCCCAGTTCAGCCGCCGCCCGCTCCTGCGCCAGGATCTCGTTGATGGCCAGCCCCTCCTTGTAATAGTCGTCCACCACCATGGCATTGGGGCTGTGCATGGCGATGATCAGGGTGGCAATGCCGCCGATCACGGCCGACAGCGGCAGGGAGATCAGGAACCAGGGCCAGAATTGCTTGTACCAGGGCGTGTTCATATCGAGTTTCCGCTAGGGACCGAGGAAGCGTCCGGACTGACGGATGCGGATGTCCGGGTTTTCCAGTGACTCCAGGACGAAGAATATCTCGTTGCTGGGCCGGTCTAGATGCACCGGATCGATCCGGACCTGCACCAGCAGTTCGGCCACCGCGCCCGCGGGCACCTTGAGCGCATCCTCCCGGTAGACCAGTTCCGCCTGCTCCAGACCTTCGATCGTCAGTTGATAGCTGTGCGCATGCTCGTCCATATTGATCAGCTTGAGCGTATAGATGTTCTCCACCAGCCCCATGGGCGTCTCGCGATACAGCGCATTGCGGTCGCGGATGATGTTCAGATCCACCGGCACCCGGTTGGCGATGGCATATATCAGACCTGCCAGCAGGGCAAGCAGAATGAACCCATAGACCAGGGTGCGCGGGCGCAGCACGTGAGTAGGCCTGCCTTCGAGCCGGTTCTCGGTGGTATAGCGAATCAGACCGCGCGGATAATCCATCTTGTCCATCACGTCGTTGCAGGCATCGATGCAGGCCGCGCAGCCGATGCACTGGTACTGCAGGCCGTTGCGGATGTCGATGCCGGTGGGACAGACCTGCACGCACATCGTGCAGTCGATGCAGTCGCCCAGCCCCTTCCCGGCCCGATCCTCGCTGCGCTTGCGTGATCCGCGCGGCTCGCCCCGGCTTTCGTCATAGGAGATGATCAGGGTGTCCTTGTCGAACATCGCGCTCTGAAAGCGCGCATATGGGCACATGTAGATACAGACCTGCTCGCGCAGCCAGCCGGCATTGCCGTAGGTGGCGAAGCTGTAGAACAGGATCCAGAAGGTCTCCCAGGGACCGAGGGAGAAATTCATCAGCGAGGCACCCAGTTCGCGGATGGGGGTGAAGAAGCCGACGAAGGTGAAACCGGTCCAGGCGGCGAAGGCGATCCAGGCGGCGTGCTTGGTGGCCTTGATGCGGAATTTTCTGAAGTTGAGCGGCGATTTGTCCAGCTTCATCTGCCGGGGCCGATCGCCCTCGATCTTGCGCTCCATCCACAGGAAGACCTCGGTCCACACCGTCTGCGGGCAGGCGTAGCCGCACCAGAGCCGGCCCGCCAGCGCGGTGAAGAAGAACAGCGACAGGGCGGCGATGACCAGCAGCATGGCCAGGTAGAAGAAATCCTGCGGCCAGAACACCAGTCCGAAGATATGGAATTTGCGCGCCGGCAGGTCGAACAACACGGCCTGATGGCCATCGTATGTGAGCCAGGGAACGAAATAGTACAGGCCGAGCAGCACCAGCACGCCGGCCACCCGCAGGCGGGCGAACAGGCCGTGCACCTCGCGCGGATAGACCTTCTGGCGTTTCTGATAGAGGACGTTTTCGACCTCGCGGTCGTTCGGTGTCGGCGCGCTCTGGTTCATCGGTTCAATCCGTGTGGTGCATTCCAGAATAACGACTACTATAGCGCCCGGCGTATGACAGGACCCTGATCTGGGGCAAAAACGGCCGCGCCGGCGGACTTAAATCCCTGCGCTGAATCCGGGTTTTCCCGGCCGCAAACGCCAGCGGCGGGCCGCCCGGGGCCCGCCGCTGACAGTTCTGGCGCTACTCAGTTCGACAGGCTGTAGACGTAGGCCGCCAGCAGATGCACCTTGTCCTCTCCGAGGAAGTCCTTGTGGGCCGGCATCCTGCCATTGCGCCCCTTGGCGATGCTCTCGCGGATGGTGCCCGGCGAACCGCCATAGAGCCAGGCGGCATCGGTCAGGTCCGGCGCACCCAGCGCCTGGTTGCCCTTGCCTTCGATGCCATGGCAGGACACGCACATCTGCTGGTAATGCTGCTGGCCTTTCCGGGCCAGCTCCGTGTTCACCTCGCGGCCGTTGATCTGCAGGACGTACTCGGTCACTTCATCGACGCCCTGCTCGCCCAGCTGCCCCTCCCAGGCCATCATCAGACCCTGGCCACCGCGGCCGTTCAGGATACTGGTCTTGATGCTGGCCGGGTCACCGCCGAAGAGCCAGGCGTCGTCGGTCAGGTTGGGAAACCCGGGAAAGCCGCGGGCATCCGAGCCGTGACAGGTGGCACAGTAATTCAGGAACAGCCGCCGGCCGGTGCGCACCGCCTCCTCGTCGGCCGCCAGTGCCGGGATCTCCTGCTCGGCGTAATTGGCGAAGATGGGACCGTATTTGGCCTCGGCCTGCGCCATTTCCTTCTCGTAGCGCACCTCGCCGGTCCAGCCCAGTACGCCGCGGAATTTGCCCAGCCCGGGGTACAGCACCAGGTAGATGACGGCGAACACCAGGGTGATGTAGAACAGCCACAGCCACCAGCGCGGCAGCGGATTGTTGTACTCCTGCAGTGTCTCGTCCCAGGTGTGGTGGGTCACATCGCCGCTGGCGGCCTCGCCGGCGCGTTTCTTCATGGTCCAGACGATCAGCCACCAGCAGCCCAGGATGTTGCCGACGGTGAGCACGATCACCCACCAACTCCAGAAATCGCTCGAGAATGTGAAGTCACCCATGGGTCGATTCCTTCTTATTGCCTGCACGCACAGGGTTATCGTCCTCGGCGAAGGGCAGATTGGCCGCCTCGTCGAAATCGGGTTTGCGCTTGCTGCTCCAGGCCCAGATCCAGACGCCGATGAAGGCGACGAAGACCAGGACAGTGAAGATCGATCGTACTGTGTTGATATCGAATTCCATCGTGCTCACCTCCGGGTCTTGAGCGCGGTACCGAGGTTCTGCAGGTAGGCGATCAGGGCCTCCATCTCGGTCCTGCCCTTGACCGCGGCCTCGGCACCGGCGATCTGCTCGTCGGTATAGGGCGTGCCCAGGGTCCGCAGCACCTCCATCTTCCTGGCGGTGTGGGCGCCGTCGAGGACGTTCTCCTCCAGCCAGGGGAAGCCCGGCATGTTGGACTCCGGTACCACGTCGCGCGGATTGATCAGATGCACCCGGTGCCAGTCATCGGAGTAGCGGCCGCCGACACGGGCCAGGTCCGGGCCGGTGCGCTTGGAGCCCCACTGGAAGGGACGGTCGTAGACGAACTCCCCGGCCACCGAGTAGTGGCCGTAGCGTTCGGTCTCGGCGCGGAAGGGGCGGATCATCTGCGAATGGCAGACGTAGCAGCCCTCGCGCACATAGATGTCACGGCCTTCCAGCTGCAGCGGCGTGTAGGGCTCGAGCCCCTCCACCGGTTCGGTGGTGCTCTTGAGGAAGAACAGGGGCACGATTTCCACCAGGCCGCCGACGCTGATCACCAGCAGCACCAGGATCGCCATCAGGCCGACATTCTTTTCAACGACTTCATGACTCATGACGTATCCTCCTCAGGCGGTCTGCGGAATGGCGGCTTCGACCGGCTTATTGCCCTGGATGGTCCTGATCACGTTGTAGGCCATGATCAGCATGCCGGACAGGAACACCACCCCACCGAGCAGACGCACGAAGTAGTAGGGATACATGGCCTCCAGCGACTCGACGAAGCTGTAGGTCAGGGTGCCGTCTGCATTCACCGCACGCCACATCAGGCCCTGCATGATGCCGGCGATCCACATGGCGACGATGTAGAGCACCACGCCGATAGTGGCCACCCAGAAGTGCACATCAATCAACTTGATCGAATGCATCTGCTCACGCCCGAACAGGCGCGGAATGAGGAAGTACAGCGAGCCGATCGACACCATGGCCACCCAGCCCAACGCACCCGAATGCACGTGGCCGATGGTCCAGTCGGTGTAGTGGGACAGGGCGTTGACCGTCTTGATCGACATCATCGGCCCTTCGAAGGTCGACATGCCGTAGAAGGACAGGGAGACGATCAGGAATTTCAGGATGGGGTCGGTGCGCAGTTTGTGCCAGGCGCCGGACAGGGTCATGATGCCGTTGATCATGCCGCCCCAGCTGGGCGCAAGCAGGATCAGCGAGAACACCATGCCCAGCGACTGGGCCCAGTCCGGCAGCGCCGTGTAGTGCAGGTGGTGCGGACCGGCCCACATGTAGGTCGAGATCAGCGCCCAGAAGTGGACCACCGACAGGCGATAGGAATAGACCGGGCGGTTGGCCTGCTTGGGCACGAAGTAGTACATCATGCCGAGAAAGCCGGCGGTGAGGAAGAAACCCACCGCATTGTGGCCGTACCACCACTGCACCATGGCGTCGATCGCGCCCGGATAGACCGAGTAGGATTTGGTCGCCGTCACGGGCAGCGCGGCACTGTTGACCACGTGCAACACCGCAATCGTCAGGATGAAGGCGCCGTAAAACCAGTTGGCCACATAGATGTGCTTGACCCGGCGCTTGACGATGGTGCCGAAGAAGACCACGGCATAGGCAACCCATACCAGCGTGATCAACAGATCGATGGGCCACTCCAGTTCGGCGTACTCCTTACTGGCGGTAATGCCCAGCGGCAGGGTGATGGCGGCGGCGACGATCACGACCTGCCAGCCCCAGAAGGTGAAGGCCGCCAGGCCGTTGGAGAACAGCCGCGCCTGGCAGGTGCGCTGCACCACATAGTATGAGGTCGCAAACAGGGCCGAGCCGCCGAAGGCGAAGATCACCGCATTGGTATGCAGCGGCCGCAAGCGGCTGTAGGTCAGCCAGGGGATGTCGAAATTGAGCTGCGGCCAGACCAGCTGCGCGGCAATCACCACGCCGACCAGCATGCCGACGATGCCCCAGACGACCGTCATGATGGCGAACTGGCGTACGACCTTATAGTTGTAGGTGGTCGAAGTATCCATGAGTCAACCTCTGCTTTACCGTCACGAATTGGGAAGCTGAACGGCGCCTGGACGCCGTTCATTCCTGGCACTGCAGGCTGTGTTCACTCCGTTCCAGCGGCGGCACGCCGCCGCGGGGTGCGGGATATGACACAGTCGCTACTGTGCTGTGAGCGGGCAGCAGGGACAATGACCCATGTCAACAATCAGGCAGAACCGACTGCTCGGGCGGTCGGCGGAAAGGCGAGGTAAAGACTCAGGTATTCAGTTGTGGTGGTCGGCGCCCGCCATGCGCTCCAGGGCGCCCATGTCCTTGATCAGGACATGCTTGCGGTCGACTTCCAGCAGGCCCTCGCTCTGAAAGCGCGAGAACAGGCGGCTGACCGTTTCCACCGCCAGGCCGAGGTAGTTGGCGATGTCGGTGCGGGACATGCTCAGGTTGAAATCGGAGGCGGAGAACTTGCGCGCCTTGAAGCGGCTGGACAACCGCAGCAGCAGCGCGGCCAGGCGCGCCTCGGCGGATTTCTTGCCCAGCCAGATCATGGTGTCCTGCTCGGTCAGGATCTCGTGGCTCATGATGCGCAGCAACTGACGCTGCAGACCGGGGATGCGGCTGCCCAGTTCCTCCAGGCGATCGAAGGGGATCTCGCACACGCTGGTGGTCTCCAACGCGCGGGCCGAGCAGGGATGGTTGCCGGTGGTGATGGCGTCCAGCCCCACCAGTTCGCTGGGCAGGTGAAAACCGGTAACCTGCTCCTCGCCGCCGTCAGTAGTGGTGAAGGTCTTGATCGAGCCGGAACGGATGGCATAGACGGCGCGGAACTCGTTGCCCATCTGGAACAGGTACTCGCCGCGCTGCAGCGGCCGGCGCTGCTTGATGATGTGATCGAGTTCCTCCAGGTCAGCGTGCGCCAGTTCCAGCGGCAGGCACAACTGGAACAGGCTGCAGGATTCACACGCCGTCTGCAGGCGCTTCAGGCTGATCACTCCGGATTCCGGTACGCTCATAACTGGTTTGCCCCTACACTCTGTCCATCCGCCGATCCTTCGCAACACCTGTTCGGCCGCACGTAAAAACCCTTTTAAAACAAGCTATTACTGGCATACTATTGCGTGGCTCGCAGCGCCTGTGCGCACAACGGATTTGCCGATGGCACATATCGATAGGATTTGACCAGATCGCTTGATGCAAATCAATAAACTGATGCGTGATTTAACAAACGTGTAGTATATATCGGTGGTCTGCGCCAGCCCGCAGCGGCGAAAGGTGCCGGCAACAGGCATGGTCCTGCGGGAGAAGTCCTGCTAGGATGCAGGCTTACACATCTTTTTCTGTTATGGATTGCCCAGTTAGAGAACCCGCATGGCGAGGCAGAGCGAACTCAGACGCGACACCCTGGAAACCCGCATTCAGGTCAGGGTCAACCTGGACGGCACCGGCGAAAGCCGGCTGGAGACCGGCATCCCCTTCCTGGAGCACATGCTGGATCAGGTGGCCCGGCACGGACTGATCGACCTCGACATCCGGGCCGAGGGCGACCTGCACATCGACGCCCACCACACGGTCGAGGACATCGGCATCACCCTGGGCCAGGCCTTCTGCCAGGCGCTGGGCGACAAGCGCGGCATCCGCCGCTACGGCCACGCCTACGTGCCGCTGGATGAAGCGCTCTCGCGCGTGGTGATCGACTTCTCCGGCCGCCCGGGGCTGGAATACCAGGTCGAGTTCCCCCGCAGCCATATCGGCGACTTCGATGCCGACCTGTTCCACGAGTTCTTCCAGGGTTTCGTCAATCATGTGCCGGCCACCCTGCACATCGACTGTCTGCGCGGCAGGAACGCCCACCACATCGCCGAGACGGTGTTCAAGGCCTTCGGCCGGGCACTGCGCATGGCGCTGGAGGCCGATCCGCGCATGGCGGACCAGATCCCATCCACCAAGGGCAGCCTCTGAGCCTGAGATACAGCCTGTCCGGGCGCAGCATCCCGACCCCGAGCCGACCATGAACAGCCTCGCCATCATCGATTACGGAATGGGCAACCTGCATTCCATCGCCAAGGCGGTGGAGCATGTGGGCGCCGACACCCGCATCCGGATCAGCGCCGACCCGGCGCATATCCTCGACGCCGACCGGGTCATCTTCCCCGGCGTGGGCGCCATCGGCCACTGCATGGAGGAACTGCGACGTACCGGCCTGGACGACGTCATCCGCGAGGTGGCGGTCAGCCGGCCGCTGCTCGGCGTCTGTCTCGGCATGCAGGCCCTGATGGAGCATTCCGCGGAGAACGGCGGCACCGACTGCCTGGGCCTGATCCCGGGCCGCGTCACCCGCTTCCCCGCTGACATGCCCGACCCGCTGACCGGCGCCGCGCTCAAGGTCCCCCACATGGGCTGGAACGCCGTCCACCACAGCGATCACCCCCTGTGGCAGGGCATCGACCAGGACGAGCGCTTCTATTTCGTGCACAGCTACTACGTCACTCCGGCACGCGCGGAAGATCGGGCCGGAGTCTGCACCTACGGCATCGACTTCACATCCGCCGTGGCCCATGCCAATCTGTTTGCCGTGCAATTCCACCCGGAAAAGAGCCAGCACGCCGGGCTGCAGCTGCTGGCCAATTTTCTGCGCTGGGATGGAAACTGAAGGAACGACTGTGCCTTTACACCGCGGTCTGAAAATCCGGCTGCAACACCGAAAACATCGTCATCCCCGCGCAGGCGGGGATCCAGTGGCCACATCGGTTTATGGATTCCCACCGGAGCCTGTCGGCGCAGGCCGGCACGGAAATGACGTCGTCCAATTTCAAACACAACAACACCGCATAATCAGGGGAAGCTTACCATGTTGTTGATACCCGCCATCGATCTCAAGGACGGCCAGTGCGTGCGCCTGCGTCAGGGCCGGATGGAGGACGCCACGGTATTTTCCGAGGATCCGGTCGAGGTCGCCCAGCGCTGGGTGGACGCCGGCGCCCGGCGCCTGCACCTGGTGGATCTCAACGGCGCCTTTGCCGGTCAGCCGGTCAACGCCGGCGTGATCCAGCGCATTGCCGAGCGCTTCCCCGAACTGCCGATCCAGGTCGGCGGCGGCATCCGCGACGAGGACACCGTGCAGACCTATCTCGACGCCGGCGTGCAGTACGTGATCATCGGCACCAAGGCGGTCAGCACCCCGCACTTCATCAACGACCTGTGCATGGAATTCCCCGGTCACATCATCGTCGGCCTGGATGCGCGCGACGGCAAGGTGGCCATCGACGGCTGGTCCAAGCTGTCCCACCATGATGTGATCGACATGGCACAGCGCTTCGAGCGCGACGGCGTCGAGGCCATCGTCTATACCGACATCAGCCGCGACGGCATGATGGAGGGTGTCAACGTCGACGCCACCGTCAAGCTCGCCCAGTCCATCACCATCCCGGTCATCGCCTCCGGCGGCGTGACCAACATCGACGACATCAAACGCCTGTGCGAGGTGGCCGACGAGGGCATCACGGGCGCAATCATCGGCCGCGCCCTGTACGAGGGCACCCTCGACCTGGCCGAGGCGCAGAAGTACGTGCAGGACAACGACTGCGACGGTGAGTAGCCCGGCAAAACCCATGATTAACGCAAAGACGCCGAGACGCAGAGGCCGCAAAGTCATTATGAATTTCTGTTATGAGTCCGAACGGGATCCGGGTCTGCGAATCGACGGCCTGCATATTCTTGGTTTTCTCTGCGCCTCCGCGCCTTTGCGTTGAATGTTTTCATTTTCAAGAGCCAACCCGCAATGACCCTGGCCAAACGCATCATCCCCTGTCTCGACGTCGACGCCGGCCGCGTGGTCAAGGGCGTGAAGTTCGTCGATATCCGCGACGCCGGCGACCCGGTCGAGGTGGCACGCCGCTACGACGAACAGGGCGCCGACGAGATCACCTTCCTCGATATCACTGCCAGTTCCGACGACCGCGAGACCCTGGTGCACGTCGTCGAGCAGGTGGCCGGGCAGGTCTTCATTCCCCTCACCGTGGGCGGCGGCATCCGCGAGCTGACCGACATCCGCAGGATGCTCAACGCCGGCGCCGACAAGGTGGCGATCAACACCGCGGCAGTGTTCCGGCCCGAGTTCGTGCGCGAGGCGGCCGAACGCTTCGGCTCCCAGTGCATCGTGGTGGCCATCGACGCCAAGCAGGTCAGCGGGCCCGGCGAGCCACTGAAGTGGGAGATCTTCACCCACGGCGGACGCAAACCCACCGGCCTGGACGCGGTGGAATGGGCCCGGCGCATGGCCGCCTACGGCGCCGGCGAGATCCTGCTCACCAGCATGGATCGCGACGGCACCAAGAGCGGCTTCGACCTCGAGTTGACCCGGGCGGTCGCCGATGCCGTGGAGATTCCGGTGATCGCCTCCGGTGGCGTCGGCACGCTGGAACACCTGGCCGAGGGCGTCCGCGAGGGTCATGCCGACGCCGTTCTTGCCGCCAGCATCTTTCATTTCGGCCAGCACAGCATCCGCGAGGCAAAGCAGCTCATGGCCCGCGAGGGCATCGAGGTGAGGCTGTAGCCTGCTCTAATATCGGCAGAAAGCCTCTGCCCCATCCAACCGTACAGGGCGTCGGCCGGCCCGGCCGGCGTTCCAATCCGAAACACCCGCGCCGAATCCGGTCATAAAAATCCCTGCACTCTTCGCGCGCCCTGCAGATCACTTTATAATTGTTTCATGACAGGCGAAAACTGGCTCGACGAGATCAAGTGGACCGAGGACGGCCTGGTGCCGGCCATCGCCCAGGATGCCGATACGGGCGAGGTGTTGATGTTCGCCTGGATGAATCGGGAGTCGCTGGCCATGAGCGCCCGCGAGGGGCGTGCGGTATACTTCTCCCGCTCCCGCGGCCGACTCTGGCCCAAGGGCGAGGAGTCCGGTCATGTCCAGCAGATCCGCGAGATCCGGGTCGATTGCGACAAGGACGTGGTGCTGCTGAAAATCGAACAGGTGGGCGGCATCGCCTGCCATACCGGCAGACGCAGCTGCTTCTATTTCCGGCTCGAGGACGGCGACTGGCAGGCGGTCGAAGCGGTGCTCAAGGATCCGGGGGAAATATACCGCCAGCCTTGAGCGTCTTTGTGCAGTAACACTGAGGATGCACCATGACTGACACACTGGAGCGCCTGGCCGGGATACTGGAGGCGCGCAAGCAGGCCGATCCCGACAGTTCCTACGTGGCCGGGCTCTACGCCAAGGGGCTGGACACGATCCTGAAGAAGGTCGGCGAGGAAGCCACCGAGACCGTTATCGCGGCCAAGGGAGGCTCCAGTGAGCAGCTGGTTTATGAGACCGCGGATCTGTGGTTTCATACCCTGGTCATGCTCGCACACCAGGGCCTGGGGCCCGAGGATGTGCTGAGTGAACTCGAGCGGCGTTTCGGCCTGTCCGGTCTGGACGAGAAGGCCGCGCGCCGGCAAAAGTAAGGTTGGATCATCAGCGCCGCTGAGCGGCGGGAGTTATTATGGGAATCAGCGTCTGGCAACTGTTAATCATCCTGGCGATCGTGCTGGTGCTGTTCGGCGCCAAGCGCCTGCGCAACCTGGGCGGGGATCTGGGCACGGCCGTGAAGGGCTTCAAGAACGCGGTCAAGGAAGGTGACGAGGAGGTCAACAAGGAACAGCTCGAGGATCAGGCCGGGGAGGACCGCACCATCGAGGGCGAATCCACTCGCGAGAAGGACAAGGTCTGAACCTGTCCGGCAATGTCCGCGCCGGCCGCCGCCGGCCGCAATCACACCTGAACCCCGCCATGCGTCCGCGCCATGTTTGATATCGGCTTCTGGGAACTGGGTCTGCTGATGATCATCGCCCTGCTGGTCATCGGCCCCGAACGCCTGCCCAAGGTGGCGCGCACGGTCGGCCTGCTGCTGGGCAAGGCACGCGGCGTCGTGCGCACGGTCAAGGCCGATGTGCAGCGCGAGCTTGCGGCCGAGGAACTCAAGCAGACCCTGGCCAAGCAGGCCGACAGCAACCCCCTGCACGAGATCATAGAAGAGACCGGTTCCGTAGCCCGCGACGCCAAGTCCAGCATCGACGAGGCCACCTCATCACTGCGTGACATCGGTGCGCAGGACGAAGATCGCCCTGCCCCGCCCAGCCCGCCATCCGGGTCCGCATCCAGGCCCAGGTCTGACAGCGAATCATGAGCCGCCCCGATCGGAACGACCCCGACCTGGAGGTCGAACAGCCGTTCATGGCGCACCTCATCGAGCTGCGCGACCGCCTCATGCGCATGGTGGTGGTGGTGCTGGCGCTGTTCCTGGTGATGGCCCCCTTTGCGGACCGGATCTTCGCCATCCTCGCCGACCCGCTGTCCCGGCACCTGCCGGAAGGCACATCGATGATCGCAGTGGAGGTGATCGCGCCCTTCCTGATCCCGCTCAAGGCCACCCTGGTACTGTCCATCTTCCTGGCCATGCCCTACGTGCTGTACCAGGTGTGGGGCTTCATCGCACCGGGACTGTACAAGCACGAAAAACGCCTGGCGGTGCCGCTGCTGGCCTCCAGTACCCTGCTGTTCTATGCCGGCGCGGCGTTCGCCTATTTCGTGATCCTGCCCATCCTGTCCATCTTCCTCACCGGCACCGCACCCGAGGGCGTGGCGGTGACGCCGGACATCGGCAAGTACCTCGATTTCGAACTTATGCTGTTCTTCGCCTTCGGCGCCGCCTTCGAGGTGCCGGTGGCCACCTTCCTGCTGGTGCTGATGGGCATCACCACCCCGGATGCACTGGCAAAGAAACGGCCCTACATCATTGTCGGCGCCTTCGTCATCGGCATGGTGCTGACACCGCCGGACATCATCTCCCAGACCCTGCTGGCTTTGCCCATGTGGCTGCTGTTCGAGATCGGGGTGCTGCTGTCACGTTCCTTCGAACGCCGCCGCGCCGAGGAAGCGGCCGCGGAAGAAGCCGGGGACGACGCCTACCGGCCGATGACCGATGAGGAAATGGACGCCGAACTGGACGAGATCGAGAAGTCGGAGAAGTCCGATCGTGACTGATGGCTGTGATTGAAACCTTGTTTCAACGCAGAGACGCCAAGGCGCAGGGCACGCAAAGCATAGAATGCTGTTTGCACAGTCGAATCTGTGCTGGCCACCATATCCCGGCTTGATTGATCTTTATTTCGACTTGGCGTCCTCTGCGCCTTGGCGCCTCTGCGTTGAGACCTTTCCCGTCCTCTCCGACTCAACGCCGATACCGCATCCGGGTACCGTGGATCAGCGACAGGGTGATCTCCTCGGGATCGAGTTCGGACGGAAAATAGGCACCGGAGATCTTGGCGGCATGGATGCTCGCGCCTTCGAGATTGGAGGCCGAGAAATCGATGCCGCGCACGTCCGCCTGTCGGAAATAGGCATTACTGAAATCGATGCCGCCGGCATCCAGCCCGCGCAGGTCCAGCCCGCGCAGATCGGTACCGTTCAGGCGCACAGCCTCGCCGCCCTGCTTCAGGGTATTGAATTCCTCGATCTTGCCGTGGCGCAGCAGCTGGTACAGCGGATCGTCAGTAATGACGGGCTTATCGCTCATACTCGTCCCTCCCATTGGGCGAAGCCCTGAACATAACAGATATCCCCGCGGCACAAAACGTGAAGCCGCACCGGCGCCCGGCGGCAGGACTCAGAATCCGTACAACAGTTCCAGCAGGGCATCGAATTCGCCGCCGGCCTGCTGCAGACACCCGGGCACCGCCGCCGGGCCGACCCCGGCCTGCCGCCAGAGCTCCCTGGGGACATGCCCCAGCGCGGCGAGCACCGGTGCCGCATCCTCGATCTCGATGAAACGGGTATAGGGATCGTGTTCGGCGCCTGCTGCTGGCCCCGGCTGCTGCTCGACGGCGTGGGCGACCTGATTGGCCAGCGCCACCAGCGCCGTCTCGCGGGCACCCTGTTCCAGTCCAAGCGGGGCATGGTGACACGCGGCCGCCAGGCACAATTCCTCTGGCAGCTGCCAGTGCCGCAGCAGGGCGCCGCCGAGGGCGGCATGATCCCAGCCCAGCAGCGCACGCTCCTGCTCGCACAGATCCTCGGCGTGCGCCAGCACCGCCGGGCCCAGGCGGACGCACGCATGCGGCATCCGGGTGAACATCACCAGGTGCCCGATGTCGTGCAGCAGCCCGGCAATGAACAAGCGCTCGGCATGCAGCACACCTGCCTGACGGGCCAGCCCCTGTGCCACCAGCGCGACGAACACGCCGTGACGCCAGAAGGTAAGCATGTCGTAGCCCTGCAGTGGCTGGCCGCGAAACACCTCTACCGCCGCCATGGCCAGGGCCAGCTTGCGCAGTTCATTGATGCCGACCAGACCGACGGCACGGGAGACGGTATCGACCCGGGAAGGCAGGCCGTAGGCAGCGCTGTTGACCCGCTTGAGCAGCTGCGCGGTGAAAGCCGGATCCTGAATGATGATATGCGCGAAATCCTCCCTCCCGGCCTCGGGGTCGTCGGCCAGCAGCTGGATCTGCAGACAGACCTCGGGCAGCGACAGCAGGTCGGCGTTGTCCCGGATCAGCTGTTCGATCTGCATGCGTGCCGACTCTGTGGTTCACCGTGAACGGAGATCAGGGCTGTGCCGGGTATCGATCCCGGTCATGCGCGGCTGCCAGATCCAGACGCGGCCCACCCGGCACAATGCGCGACGGATTCAGCCAGGGGTGGCTCCAGTAGTAATGCGCCTTGATGTGCTCCAGGTTCACGGTCTGCGCGATGCCGGGGTACTGGTACAACTCGCGCAGATAGTTCGACAGGGCAGGGAAATCGGCAATGCGATTGCGATTGCACTTGAAGTGACCGACATAGACTGCATCGAAACGCACCAGGGTCGTGAACAACCGCCAATCGGCCTCGGTCAGCCGCCCGCCGACCAGATAGCGCTGCCGTGACAGGCGGACCTCGATTTCGTCCAGGGCTGCGAACAGGGCGTCGAAGGCCCGGTCATAGGCGGCCTGGCTGGTGGCGAAACCGGTCCGGTAGACACCGTTGTTGATGTTCTCGTAGACGAAGGCGTTGATGGCGTCGATTTCATCGCGCAGCCCGACGGGATACATATCGAGTTGCGCATCCCCCCAGGCATCGAAGGCGGAATTGAGCATGCGAATGATCTCGGCCGACTCGTTGTTGACGATGGTGCGCCGCTCGCGATCCCACAGCACCGGTACGGTGACGATGCCGGTGTAGTCCGGTTGCGCCAGCCGGTAGAGTTCGTGCATATAGTCGCAGCCGTTGACCGTGTCGGCCGTGGCGCCGGGAAAGGACGCATCGAAGTGCCAGCCGGGCTCGCCCATGTGCGGATGCACCACGTCGACGCTGATCACCGCGTCCAGCCGTTTGAGCCGGCGCAGGATCAGGGTCCGGTGAGCCCAGGGGCAGGCGTAGGAGACATACAGATGGTAGCGCCCCGGCTCGGCCCTGAAGCCGCCCTCGCCGCCGGGACCGGGACTGCCGTCGGGCGTGACCCAGCTGCGGAACTGCGATTCCCTGCGGACGAATTCGCCGTCCTCCTGCTCACTGTCGAACCAGCCTTCGCGCAACTCGCCATTGACCATCAGACTCATCTCAACCTCCGTCGACCGCCTCTGCCAGCACGCAGCGGTTGCGCCCCTGTTCCTTGGCCCGGTACAGGGCCTGATCGGCACGCTCGAACACCGCCTCGACGGTATCGCCGTCGGCGAACAGCGCAATGCCGCAGGAGATGGTAATGGAGACATCCTGGCCGCGATAGTGGAACCCGCAGGCTTCGATGGCCACGCGCAGCTTCTCTGCCACCCGGCTCACATCCCCGACCCCGGCGCCGGTGACCAGCATGGCGAACTCCTCGCCGCCGAAGCGGGCGATGAAATCGGTCTCGCGGATGTTGTCGGCCAGCAGGCCGGCGATCACCCGCAGCACCTTGTCGCCGGCCTTATGTCCGTATTCATCATTGATCGGTTTGAAATTGTCCACATCCCAGACCAGCAGCGCCAGCGGGGTCTGGAAACGCTTCCAGCGGGCGTATTCCTGCTGCACCCGCTCATCCCAGGCCAGGCGATTGGGGATGCCGGTCAGGGCATCGGTCAGGGCCTGGCTGCGCTGCTGACGCACCCGCTCGCGCAGTTCGGCGGCCTCGCCTTCCAGGTCGTGCAACCGCTGCTGCAGGGTCTGCACACGGGCATCGGCGGCCTGATTGCGCGCGGTTTCGGCCTGGCGATGCTGTTCGACGTGTTCGACAATGGCGTCGATGCGCGCCTGTACCGTCTGCTTGAGCTGGCTCAATTCCTGGGCGTCCTGAACATCGGACTCGATCCCGCGCACCTGGGCCTGGACCGCATCGCCCAGTTCCCGCCCCTGCTCGTAGGCAGCCTGGCGCTCGCCTTCCGCCCCCTTGACGAAACTGTCGACGTCCTGCAGCCGGTCGGTGAGCTGCTGCAGAAAGTCCTCGATCTCCTGCTTTTCGCGCTGCAACTGCACCCGCATCTCGGCCACCATGTCGGTGATCTCATGCAGGGCGGCCAGCGTATCGCAGTCGCTGTCCTCCTCCAGCCGCTGCTGCAGCGCCTCAATGCGGGCGTCGAAGGCCTCCGGCAGCCCCAGCTGTTCCAGCAGCTGCAGCAGGAGTTCGTGGCCGGCAGCACCCGACGCCGGGGCGGTCATCCTTTCCTGCTGCGGCGCCGGACCGGCCGGACCCGGTTCCGACGCCCCGGCTTCGACCGCCACATCGGGGCGGGTCTGGCCGCCGAGCCAGCGGCGCAGACCGCGCGCCGGCGCTGCGGCCTGCGGCAGCTGAACCGCGAGCAGTTCGTTGAGCAGGGCCGCGACCCGGTCGACCGCCCTGGCTGCCTCGGCATCCTCCAGGGCGTCGAGTTGTTTGCGCAACGCCTTGAGCCGGCGCGCTTTGCCGCGCGGGAAACGGGTCTGCTCCAGCAGCAATTGCAGGCTCTCGACCGCTCCGGGGGTACGGGCGGCGCTGGCGCGGTCGCTATCGAGTCTGACCAGGGTGGCCGACATCGCTTCGATGCGCTGCTGCAGGGCGCGGTCGTCAGCCCGGTCGCGGATGGCGTTGCGCAATTCGCCCAGCTGGCGGTCCAGGGTGGCGTCGAGACCGTCGGCGGCCAGGCTCAGGCGCGTAATCGTCCTGCGCAGCAACTCCTCCATCCCCGCCCAGCGGCGCTCGCGGGCTTCGGCCTGTTCGACACTGTCGTAGTACTTGCGCTTCCAGGTTTCCAGTTGTGCGTGTTCGGTTTCCGTCATGACGGCTGCGCATCCCGTGGGTTCAATACTGCCCCGTGTGTCTGTATCGACGCCGGGCAGGAAGTCTTCAGATGTTCAGGCGCAGCGATGCGGGCAGGGTCAGATCCATAGCGATGGGCAGGTGATCCGAAACCGGGTAATTCAACACCCGGATACGGTCCACCTGCAGGGTGGGGCTGACCAGGATATGGTCGATGTTGCGGTTGGGCCGCCAGCTGGGGAAGGTATGCAGGCCGTGCACCGGCTCGGTCAGCAGGGTGCGGTTGATGAAGTAATCCATCTCCTTGGAATCGGAGGGAAAATTCATATCCCCCATGAGGATCACGTGGCGCTGCGCATTCACCAGCTCGCTCAGGTAGTCGAGCTGCTGCAGCCGTGCGCGCCGGCCCAGGGCGAGGTGGATGATCAGCAGCAGCAGGCTCTCCTCGCCCTGACCGTAGCGCAGCGACAGGGCGCCGCGCCCGGCGATGGGGCCGGGCAGCCGGTGTTCGATGATCTCGTGGCACTGGAACCGGCTGACCACGCCGAGCGCGTGGCGGGCGATCTGACCGATGCGGCGGTTGGTCTGGTCGTACCAGAAGGGGAACTCGGCCCGCTGGGCGATGTACTCGGTGAGATTGACGAAGCCGCTGCGCAGACTGCCGGCGTCGACCTCCTGCAGCCCGGCCAGGTCGTACTGGCCCACCAGCCGGGCAATGCGATCCAGGTTGTGGAACCGGGTGGCGTGCGGCAGCACGTGCTTCCAGCTGTGGGTGAGATAGTGGCGGTAGCGCGAGGTGCTGATGCCGGTCTGGATGTTGAAGCTGAGCAGACTCAGATGCTGCCCGGTATTGCCCACGGCGGTGCCGTCCCGATCCGGGATGTGCTCGAGCAGGGTGTCGATCTCGGCCGGACTCATAGCGGGCTGACCAGGTTGCCCAGCTTCTCGGTCAGGATCAGGTTCTCGCGATAATCGACCGGGCAGTCGATGATACTGACCGTGTCATCGGCCAGCGCCCGGCGCAGGGTGGGCATCAGGTCGGCGACCCGCTCGATGCGGTAGCCCTTCGCCCCGAACGACTCGGCGTATTTCACAAAGTCAGGATTGCCGAAGGCGACATGGGAACTGCGCTGGAAGGTGTTGTGCTGCTTCCAGTCGATCAGGCCATAGCCGCCGTCGTTCCAGATCAGCACCACCATGGCCACGCCCAGCCGCATGGCGGTTTCGATCTCCTGCGAGTTCATCATGAAGCCACCGTCGCCGGTCACGGCCACCACCCGGCGCTCCGGACAGGCCAGCCGTGCCGCGATTGCCCCCGGCACGGCAATGCCCATGCTGGCAAAGCCGTTGGAGATCAGGCAGGTGTTGGGATGTTCGCAGCGGAACATGCGCGCCATCCACATCTTGTGGGCGCCGACATCGCAGATGACGATGTCCTCCAGGTCCATGGCGGTGCGCAGGTCCCAGATGATCTTCTGCGGCTTGACCGGGAAGGCCTCGTCGCGGGCATGCTGGTTCATGTCCTCGATCAGCGCCTCGCGCAGCACCCGCATGGGATGGCCCTGGTGCGGCGTGGCCAGTTCGGCAATCCGCTTGAGGCTGTGACGGATATCGCCGACCACGCCGACCTCGGGTTCGTAGTGGGCATCGACCTCGGCCGGGCTGGTGTCGATATGGATGATCTTGCGGTCGCGCGTCGGATGCCACAGGTGCGGGTGGTACTCGACCAGATCATAGCCGATGCAGATGATGACATCGGCACGCGAGAAGCCGCAGCTGACATAGTCCTTGGCCTGCAGGCCGGCACTGCCCAGGGCAAAGGGATGCTTGAAGGGGATCACGCCCTTGGCCATGAAGGTGTTGGCGGTGGGGATGCCGAGATGCTCGGCGAACCCGGCCAGTTCCTTCCAGGCACGCGAGCGGATCACGCCATTGCCGGCCAGGATGATGGGATAGCGCGCCTGCGAGATCAGCTCGGCGGCATACTGCACCTTCTCCTGCGGCGGCTCCGAGAGCATCGACTGGCGGCTGCGCAGCGGCGGCTCCTCGGTGTCGAGCTTCATGATGTTCTCCGGCAGCTCGATGAAGGTCGCGCCGGTCTTGTCGGTCTGGGCCAGCTTGAAGGCCTTGCGCACCACCTCGGGGATGATGTTGGGCGCGACCACGCGCGAGGAATACTTGGTGATGGACTGGAACATCTGCTCCAGGTCCAGCACCTGGTGGGACTCCTTGTGCAGGCGGTGGGTATCGGCCTGGCCGGAGATGGCCACCAGCGGGGCATGGTCCATGTTGGCGTCGGCCACGCCGGTGAACAGGTTGGTGGCCCCCGGCCCCAGAGTGGCCAGGCAGACCCCGGCGCGGCCGGTCAGCCGACCGTAGACATCGGCCATAAAGGCGGCGCCCTGCTCGTGGCGGCAGGTGACGAAGCGGATGGAGGAGTCCAGCAGGGCATCCATCACGTCCAGGTTTTCCTCGCCCGGCACTCCGAAGATGTACTCCACACCCTCGTTCTCCAGGCACCTGACGAACAGTTCGGCGGCTTTCATACAGTCTATGGTATCAGGAATCGGACAATAAAAAGGCCCGCATGACGGCGGGCCACCCTATCCAAGTAGGTCGGGTTAGCGAAGTGTAACCCGACACAACGCCGAATTCCGTCGGGTTACGCCCTTCGGGCTAACCCGACCTACCCGACGGCTGCATCTCAGTCGCTGGTAACAGCGCGTTCCTGCTCGATCAGGTGATTGGTCACCTCGATCATGGCCGCGTGACTGCCGGCTTCGGAGGCCGAAGTGCGGTACTTGCCGTTGATGATGAGCGCTGGCACGCCGCGCACCCGGTAGCGCTGGGTCATCTCGCGCGCCCGGTTGAGCTTGGCCGCCACCCCGAAGGAATGGAAGGTCTTGTCGAAGTCCTCTGCCGTCACGCCCTGCTCGACGAAGAAGGCCTTGAGTTCATCGACCGTGTTGATCCGCTTGCGCTGCTCATGGATGGCCTGGAACAGCGGCTTGTGGATCTGCCCGGTCACGCCCAGCAGTTCAGCGGTATACCAGGCCCGTGCCAGCAATTCCCAGCGCGGACTCAGGACCGCCGGCAGGCGCACGAATTCGACGTCATCGGGTTTGCTTTCCAACCACTGCTCGATATGCGGCTCCAGCCGGTAGCAGTGCGGGCAACCGTACCAGAACAGTTCCACCACCTCGATCTTGTCCGGTGCCGAGGTCGGCTGGACGGTGGACAGGCGCTCGTACTCCTTGCCTTCCTCGAAGTTGGCCGCCTGGGCGGTGGCCAGGAACAGGCTGGTGAACAGCACAGCAACGGTTTGCATTAACTTTCTCATTCTTGGATCCCTTGGTTGTCGCGTTTACTCGCCCTTCTGCGGAAGGCATCTTCCCCTCCCTTGAGGGGAGCACCCGTACGGGCAAAAGGACTGGGGTGGGAAGGGTGCGCGTCGTATCCCACCCATGCAGGGTCCAGATACGCCCCCCTCCTCACCTCCCCCGCCAAGGGGGAGGGAACAAGGAAATAAACACCTTATTTCACAGTTCGCCGTAGGAGTGCAGCCCGGAGAGGAACATGTTCACGCCCAGGAAGGCGAACAGGGTGATGAACAGACCCACGATCGCCCACCAGGCCATGGGCGCGCCACGCCAGCCCTTGGTCAGGCGCATGTGCAGCCAGGCAGCGTAGTTCAGCCACACGATCAGGGCCCAGGTCTCCTTCGGATCCCAGGACCAGTAGCCGCCCCAGGCCTCGGCTGCCCACAGGGCGCCGAGGATGGTGGCCACGGTGAAGAAGGCGAACCCCAATGCGATGGACTTGTACATCACATCATCCAGCATCTCCAGGCTGGGCAGCACGCTGTTGCCACCGGGATAGCGCTGTTCCTGAGCGTTGCGGATCAGGTAGGCCACGCCCACCATGGCCGCCAGCGCAAAGGCGCCATAGCCGACGAAGTTGGCCGGCACGTGGATCTTCATCCAGTAGCTCTGAAGCGCCGGCACCAGCGGTTCGATCTCGTGGGCGCCGCGGTCAAAGCTGTACCAGAGCAGGAAGGCCACGGCGGCCGAGATCACCAGCAGCACAAAACCGCCCAGGGCCCGGGTCTGGTACTTGCGCTCATAGAACAGATACAGCAGCGCGGTAATGACGGCGAACAGGATGAAGACTTCGTACAGGTTGCTGACCGGGATGTGACCGAAGTCGGCATTGACCAGGTAGGACTCGCGCCAGCGCACCATCAGCCCCACCGTACCCATGACAGTGGCCGACCAGGTCATGGCGGTGGCGACCTTGCCGCTGAACTCCGAACGGGTGAAGGTGGCGAAGAAATAGGTCAGGGTGGCGAGCACATAGAGCGCGCTCATCCACATGATGGCCGACTGGCTGGCAACCAGATACTTCAGGAAGAAATTGCTGTCACGGGCGCCGATATCGGTGCCGTAGAGCCAGACGGCAAACAGACTGATGGCGGTGACCGCCAGGGTGTAGGGGCGAACCGGCTTCCAGCACCAGCCCCAGGCGACCAGGGAAACGGCGGTGCCGGCCAGGATGGCCACCTCGTAGCCGTCCATCAGGGTGTGATAGTGCCACCAGGCATAGATGCTGCCCGCCACCACCAGCAGGGCCCAGATCCAGTCGAAGGCACCGAGGCGCTGAAGGAAGGGGCGCTCGTCAAGTTCCTGCATCATCTGATCGTGTGTTACCGACATGAGGGTCTCCTGCTGGGCTCGGGTCTCCCGGGTAAGGACGCTGCACCGCCCCGGTCCCATTCCATTGCGTACGCATCAGGTATTATTGAGGAATCCACCCACTGAGACAACGGCGGGGCCAGTTTGCTCCCGCAGCGCTGAACCGGGGCTGAATCCGCGCCGTTCCGGCTCAGCCGGATTCCCCGGCGCGGCGAATACCCTGATACAACTGGGTGAATTCACGTTCGAAGTCGCGCCGGTCGCGTTCGCCGGAACCGGCCAGGATGACCTGGGTCTGGTCCAGCTGCGGCTGCAGCCACACCCAGATCCGGCGCTGACGCACGTAGAACATCATGAATACCCCGATCATGAGCAGTGTGAAGCCGAGATAGACCACGCTCTTGCCCGGGGAACGGGTGATCTGCAGACCCGAGGCCTGGACCTGCTCGAAGCTCTCCAGCTGCAGAAAGAAGGGCGAGCCGTACAGGGGCAGCGCGGTCACGGCATTGAGTGTATCCTCGTAGAAGCGGCTGTCGCGCTCGTTGATGCCCGCGCTGAGATCCACGCCCTCGGCGCGCAGCACCTCGGCATAGAGGGCGCTGAGGATATTGCGCAGCACCTTCATGTAGGCATCGATGACCTGCATGCGCCGATCCTCCGGCACAGTAGCCTCGACCTGCTCGACAATGCCGTCGAAACCGCCGCGGGCGAACATCCGCACCAGCCGGCCCATGGTGGCGGTGACCTCCTCGACCATGCCCGGCTCCTGCAGGCGCAGCTCGCTGAAGGTCTGGCGCACTGTCTCGGCGGCGATTTCGCGTACCCTGGCCTCGTCTCGCAGCAGGGCGTTGAAGGCCAGGAAGCGCTGCGGCGAACCGGCCGGATCGGCTGGGATGTGCAGGTAGAAGAACGGCTGGTTGGGGTTCTCGCGCACCCCGCTGAGGAAGAATTTCCGCCCCTCCAGCTCCACCGGCAGCATGTAGTTCTCGTACTCGCGCGCCTCGCCCTGGGTATTGCGCAGCTTGTAGGTGAAGCTGGGACCGAAGTTCTGGAACTGCTTGCCGGAATCCTCGGGCGCCGGGTTGACATTGAAGGGGCGGAAGGATTCGAACTCCAGGGTCTGGCGGCCGGCCGGGGTCTCGACCTCCAGGCTTTCGAACACCGCCGTTTCCACCTTCTGCGTGTCCAGGGTGGGATGACTCAGCGGCCAGGCGGTTAGGCTGAGGCCGGAGCCGCCGTCATCGAAGCTGGCCTGGTAGATGGCGTAGCCCTCGTAGATCAGCGGGTGGTTGACCGCGATGGTCGCCTCCACCGGCTGCTCGCGTTCCGGATCGTGGATCACCAGATCACTCTCGAAGGACTTGGGCTGCCCGGTGACGTAGTGCTCGATGCGGAAATCCTTCAACTCGATGGTAAAGGGCAGCGGCTGCACCAGGTAGCCGTCGCGCAGCTGCAGGAAGGCGATGCCGGCCCGGCCGCCCTCGGGGATGGTGACATTGCCGCGGAAGGAGGGATTGCCCTCGGGCAGCCAGCTGATCTCGGGCACCTGCGAGGCCGGGATGTCCCGGGTCTCCGGCTGAATCTGGCCGAGCATTTCCTTGATGCGGACGGGCAACTGGCCGTCGACCAGACCGCCGAGACAGATCACCACGATGGCCGTGTGGGTGAAGATGTAGCCCAGCCGGTTCCAGGAACCCTTCTTGGCCGCGATCAGATGGTGGTCATCGTGATCGGCGCTGCGGGTCTTGTAACCGTGCTGCCTGAGCCAGGCGCGGTAACGCGACTCCAGCGCAGCGACCGGCGCATCGGCGTGCCACTCCTGCACCTGGTGCATGTTGCGCAGCGAAACGGCCTGCACCCGGGTGCGGAACTGACGCATCTCGCGCACCATGTTCGGGGCATTGCGGTAGATGCAGACACTGGTGGAGATCACCAGAAAGGCCAGGATCACCAGGAACCAGCCGGCGGCGTAGACGTCGTACAGCCCCAGGCTCTTGAACACCTCGTGCCAGAAGGGCCCGAACTTGATGATGTAGTCCTGATAGGGCTGGTTCTGCTGCAGCACCGTCCCCACCACCGAGGCGATCGCCACCGTCACCAGCAGGTTAATGGCCAGGTTCATCGAACCCAGGAATTCGAGCAGGATGGTGCCGCGGGAGGGAATGTTGCGTTGCGCCGGGGAGTTCACGTGATTCCAGTCAGTTTGTCAGAAGCTGGCAGGTCGGCCAAGCATACTGTATCGGGCTGCATCCGGGCAAAACACCGGACCGGGAAAACGACAAGGGGCGGCCCATGGCCACCCCTTGTTCAGTCATATCGATTGCAGGAAAGTTCCCGGGACGCGATCAGCGCAGCCCCTGGATGTAGGAGGCCACGGCCTTGATTTCGGCATCGGTCATGCGCGCGGCGACATTGCGCATCATGCTGCCGTAGTCGTTGGCACGCGCACCGCTGCGGAAGGCCTTGAGCTGGATCCCGGTATAGGTGGCATGCTGCCCGGCCAGGGCCGGGAAATTGGCCGCCGGATTGCCCTTGCCGGCCGGGCCGTGACAGGCCATGCAGGCCGACACGCCGCTGGCCTTGTTGCCGCCGCGGTAGATCTGCTCGCCCAGTTCCACCAGGTCGGGATCGGCCTCGCCATACTGGATCTGCTGCGCGGCATAGTAGGCGGCCAGGTCCTGCATGTCCTGCTCGGACAGCGGCGCGGCCATCGGGGCCATGGTCTGGTTCTCGCGCTCGCCCGCCTTGAATTCCTTGAGTTGCTTGACCAGGTAGTCGGGATGCTGTCCGGCCAGCTTGGGCCATTCCGGATTGGCACTGTTGCCGTCGGCGCCGTGACAGGCAACGCAGGTGCTGGACTTTTCCTTGCCGGCGCTGGCATCACCCGCGGCCAGCGCGCCCGGCGCGGCCAGCGCGGCGGAAACGGACAAAAGGGCTGCGAAAACAAACGGCTTGTTCATGGAAACGGAACTCCTGTGCCTCAAGGCCTTGGAAATTCAGGATGCCGGCGGGCATCGTGCGGGAAATGCGGCCAAAAACGGAGCGCCATTTATACCAGCGCCCGCCGCCCAATTCAACCTGACCGGCCTGTCATCAGGACATGACAGGGCCCGGAATTCCGGGGAAAATGCCCCCATGCACAACCCCTACACCCAGACCCGGTTTCAGGTCAGCGCCGCCGAGCCGCGCCAGGCCCCGCCCGATCGCGGCCGCGAGGTGGCCTTTGCCGGCCGCTCCAATGCCGGCAAGTCCAGCGCGCTGAACGCCATCACCGGCCAGAAGGCGCTGGCCCGGACCAGCAAGACCCCGGGGCGCACCCAGCTGCTGAATTTCTTCCAGGTCAACGACGCCGCCCGGCTGGTCGACCTGCCCGGCTACGGCTACGCCAAGGTGGGGGGCGCGACCCGGGCCCGCTGGCAGCAGAGCCTGGCCGCCTACCTGGAGCAGCGCCGTTCGCTGGCCGGACTGATCCTGCTCATGGATATCCGCCACCCGCTGACCGATTACGACCACCAGCTGCTGGAGTGGGCGCGGGCGGCCGGACTGGCGGTGCACGTCCTGCTGACCAAGGCCGACAAGCTCAAGCGGGGTGCGGCGAAGACCGCCCTGCTGCAGGTCCGCCGCCAACTCGAGGCCGAGGGGCTGCCGGCCACGGTGCAGCTGTTCTCGGCCCTGAAGAAGGAGGGGCTGGAGGAGGTCTGGGCCGTGCTCGACGCCTGGCTGGAAAGATAAAAGAGCGCCACGGAATACACGGAAGCCACGGAAATGTGTTTAAGACTTTGATTTATTCGGCATGCCCGTACCGGCCGGCACAGGCTCCGGCGGGCATCTATCTCCCCGAAACACCTGGATTCCCGCCTTCGCGGGAAGGACGCAGTGGGTAATATTTAACAGAAATCCTGTTGGTTGCCATGAATATGGCTCGGGTACACATGCAAGGATTGAGTGGACCAAATACGCCCGCTTTATTTCTTGTCCGTGTTTTCCGTGTATTCCGTGGCGCTCTTGAATCCTGATGGAGCGGGCAAAAAAACGCCCCGGCTGCAAGGGGGAAGTCGGCCGGGGCAAGGTGTCACCCGGATGGGGTACCGGGTGGAGGAGTGGCCCGCTCCAGGGAGGGAGAGCGGACGTCCTGAACCATCTGTCCTGACTGTTGGATGCGGGTATGAACGGGAAAGTTCCCATGCCGGCGCATGCGATTACCCTGCATGATTGATGGGTTTCGGGCGCCCGCCCGCTGTCAGTGGGCCTCGTCCCAGTTGGCACCGACCCCTACCTCGACCTCCAGCGGAATGGCCAGCTCGGCCGCGGTCTGCATGCGCTCGCGGATGGCCGCCTGCGCCGCCTCGACATCGCCTGCCGCCACCTCGAACACCAGCTCGTCGTGGACCTGCATCACCATGCGCAGGTCCAGCCCGCCGCTGCGGATCCAGGCGTCGGTGCTGATCATGGCCAGCTTGATGATGTCGGCGGCCGTCCCCTGCATGGGGGCGTTGATGGCGGTGCGTTCGGCCGCGGTGCGACGCTGGTGGTTGCGGGCGTTGATCTCGGGCAGGTACAGGCGCCGGCCGAACAGGGTCTCCACATAACCCTGGTCATGGGCCTGCTCGCGGGTGCGGTCCATGTACGCCTTCACACCCGGATAGCGGGCGAAGTACAGATCCACGTATTCCTGCGCCGCGCCACGCTCGATGCCCAGCTGTTTCGCCAGGCCGAAGGCCGACATGCCGTAGATCAGGCCGAAGTTGATCGCCTTGGCGCTGCGCCGCTGCTCGCTCGTGACCTGGTCCGGCTGCGCGCCGAACACCTCGGCCGCGGTGGCGCGGTGGATGTCCTCGCCGGCGGCGAAGGCCGCGAGCAGCCCCTCGTCGCCGGACAGATGCGCCATGATGCGCAGCTCGATCTGGGAGTAGTCCGCGGCCAGGATGCGATAGCCCTGCTCGGCAATGAAGGCCTGGCGGATGCGCCGGCCGGACTCAGTGCGCACCGGGATGTTCTGCAGATTGGGCTCGGTGGAGGACAGCCGGCCAGTGGCGGCCACCGCCTGGTGATACGAGGTATGCACCCGCCCGGTGCGGGCATCGATGCGTTCGGGCAGCTTGTCGGTGTAGGTGGACTTGAGCTTGCTCAGGCTGCGGTAGTCCAGGATCAGCCGCGGCAGACGATAGTCCAGCGCCAGTTCGGCCAGTACGCTTTCCGCGGTGGAGGGCGCGCCCTTGGGCGTCTTGGCCAGGACCGGCAGGCCCTGCTGATCGAACAGGATTTCCTGGATCTGCTTGGGCGAGCCGATGTTGAACGGCTGACCGGCTTCCTGGAACGCGGCCTCCTCGATTTCGGCCATCTTCTGCGCCAGTTCCCCGCTCTGGGTCGCCAGCATGTCGCGGTCGACCTTCACACCATTGCGTTCCATCCGCGACAGCACCGGCACCAGCGGCAGATCGATGTCATTGAATACGCCCTCCAGCGTCTTCTCCTGTTGCAGCCGCGGCCACAGGGTCTGGTGCAGACGCAGGGTGATGTCGGCATCCTCGGCAGCATAGGGCGCGGCGGCCTCGACGGGGACCTCGTTGAAGCTGAGCTGCTTCGCCCCCTTGCCGGCGACCTCCTCGTAGCTGGTGCATTTGTGCGCCAGGTATTTCAGCGCCAGGGAATCCATATCGTGGCGGCTGGCGGTGCTGTCCAGCACATAGGATTCCAGCATGGTGTCGAAGGCGATGCCCCTGAGCTCGATGCCGTGATTGGCCAGCACGCTCATGTCGTACTTGAGGTTGTGACCGATCTTCTTCGGTGCCTTGTCCTCCAACAGTTTCCTGAACTGCTTGAGCACCCGGTCGCGGTCGAGCTGTTCCGGCGCGCCGGCATAGTCGTGGGCCAGGGGCACATAGGCGGCCCGGTGCGTCTCCACGGCGAAGGACAGGCCGACGATTTCGGCCTGCATGTATTCCAGGCTGGTGGTCTCGGTATCGAAGGCGAAATGATCGGCCTGCTCCAGTTCCTTCAGCCAGGCGTCGAGCTGCGTCTGCGTCAGCACGGTCTCGTAGTCGACCTCGGCGGCGGGCGGCGCGGCCGTCTCCGACGCCTGTGCGGACTCGTCGCTGCCCAGGATCTCCTTCAGCCAGGTGCGGAACTCCATCTGCTCGTAGAGTGCCTTGAGCGCCGCGCGGTCCGGCGGCTGCATGGCCAGGGCGTCGACGTCCTGCTCCAGCTCCAGGTCGCAGCGGATGGTGGCGAGCTGGCGCGACAGATCCAGCTGCGCCAGGTTCTCACGCAGGCTCTCGCCGACCTTGCCCTTGACCGATTCGGCCTGCTCGATCAGCGCATCCAACGAGCCGTACTCGTTCAACCACTTGGCCGCGGTCTTGGGGCCGACCTTCGGCACCCCGGGGATGTTGTCCGAACTGTCGCCGACCAGGGCCAGGTAGTCGACGATGCGCTCCGGCGGCACGCCGAACTTCTCAACCACGCCGGCGCGGTCCAGGGTGGTGTTGCTCATGGTGTTGACCAGGGTGATGCCGCCTTCGACGAGTTGGGCCATGTCCTTGTCGCCGGTGGAGATCAGCACCGGCTCGCCGCGGGCGTCGGCCTGCCGGGCCAGGGTGCCGATAACATCGTCCGCCTCCACGCCCGGGACCTGCAGCACCGGAAAGCCCAGCGCCCGGACGAGGGCGTGCAGCGGCTCGATCTGGGCGGCCAGTTCCTCCGGCATGGGCGGGCGGTTGGCCTTGTAGTGCTCGAACATCTCATCGCGGAAGGTTTTGCCTCTGGCATCGAACACCACCGCCACGTGCTCGGGCTGATAGTCCTTGAGCAGGCGCTTGAGCATGTTGACCACACCATAGACCGCCCCGGTGGGCTCGCCGCGGGAATTGGTCAGCGGCGGCAGGGCGTGGAAGGCCCGGTAGAGATAGGAGGAGCCGTCCACCAGGACGACCGGCTTGGTACTGGGCATGTAAACCTATCCTTGTAGAACTGATATCGCCGAATCCGGCATGGATTGTGTAACCCCGTCATTGCGAGGCGCAAAGCGCCGTGGCAATCTCCAACCACTTGATTCATTGGCACGAGATTGCCGCGCTGCGTTTTTGCCCTTCGGGTGCTCGCAATGACGGTCAACTGAATAAATAAGAGACATCTTAATGGTATCATCCCCCTACCACCCGGAAGGCAGATTACCTGTCGGGTGGACAACTATCATGGAATCTCGGTAGACAGAAAACTATGGACGACCAGACACGCCACCAGCACCCGGGCATGCGCCCCCTCAACGACACCCAGCTGACGCGGGAGTCCTGGAAGATCTTCCAGATCATGGCCGAATTCGTCGAGGGTTTCGAGCGCCTGGCGCGCATCAAGCCCTCGGTGAGCATCTTCGGCTCCGCCCGCACCGATCCCGAGAGCGGCGAATACAAACTGGCCGAGGACATCGCCCGCGCCCTGTCCGACGCCGGCTTCTCGGTGGTCAGCGGCGGCGGTCCGGGCATCATGGAGGCCGCCAACAAGGGCGCCCAGGCCGGCCGTTCGCCCAGCATCGGCCTGAACATCCAGTTGCCGCACGAGCAGGCCGGCAATCCCTACCAGGACATCGCGCTCAACTTCCGCCATTTCTTCTCGCGCAAGGTCATGTTCGTCAAATACGCCTCGGCCTACGTGGTACTGCCCGGCGGCTTCGGCACCCTGGACGAGCTGGCCGAGATCCTGACCCTGGTCCAGACCGGCAAGACCCGGCGCATCCCCATCATCCTGGTCTGCCACGAGTTCTGGGACGGGCTGATCGAGTGGTTCCGCACCACCCTGGTCACTTCCGGCACCATCTCGCCCGAGGACCTGGACCTGTTTCAGGTGCTGGACAGCCCGGACGAAGTCGTGAATGCTATTTTCGACTATTATGAAAACCGCGGCTTCGAACCCTCTGCGCAGGAACGCGAGATCCTGCTGGAACTCTGATCCGCCACCAGTTCGAACGCTTCATCGGATTCAAGGAACCGCCATGCGACGCACTGCCCTGCTCACCAGCGCCCTCCTGTTCAGCATCACCGCCCACGGCCAGCCGCAGAGCGAGGAGATCGCTCCGCCCGGACTGCCCGAACCCGATCTGCCCACCGCCGGCCCCCAGGACCAGGAAGCGATCGAGCCCGAGGTCACCATCATCCGCCGCCAGGACCGCACGGTGGAGGAATACCGGATCAACAATCAGCTCTACATGATCAAGGTCACGCCGCGCAAGGGCGTGCCCTACTACCTGATGGACAGCGACGGCGACGGCTCGCTGGAGACCCGTCGCAACGAGCTCGACCCGCACCTGCTGGTGCCGAGCTGGATCATCTTCAGCTGGTGAGCCCGGGACAGCACCGTGACTGAACCGCAGGATGGGTGAAGGCGTATGCGCCGCAACCCATCGGAGCATCGTTATCCATGATGGGTTGCGCTTCGCTCCACCCATCCTACCCGTACCGGCAGCGCCCCGAACACTCCCCCTAACCCCATAAAAACCCGTATAATCCCGGGCCATCATGGCCCATCCCCTCGAAACCGGCGCACGCGCCCTGGAAACCCTCGCCGAGGCCGTCGGCCGGCTGGTGGCCTGGCTGACCGTTGCGATGGTGCTGGTCATGTTCGCCGTGGTGGTGATGCGCTATGCCTTCGACTTCGGCCGCATCTGGATCCAGGAAAGCGTGACCTGGATGCACGCCGCCGTGTTCATGCTCGGCGCCGCCTACACCCTGCGCCATGAAGGCCACGTCCGGGTGGATATCTTCTATCGCCGCTTCTCTCCCCGCACCCGCGCCTGGGTGGATCTTCTCGGCACCCTGGTGCTGCTGCTGCCCGTCACCCTGTATCTGCTGTGGACCGGCTGGGACTATGTCGCCGACAGCTGGGCCATGCGCGAAGGCTCTCTGCAGACCGGCGGCCTGCCGGCGGTCTACCTGCTCAAGAGCGCGCTGCTGGCCATGCCCGCCCTGCTGCTGATCCAGGGCCTGGCCATGCTGCTGCTGCGTCTGGCCACGATCCTGGGCGTATCTGCCGGACCCGGGCCGATGGAGCGGCACCGGTGATCGAACACCTGGCCGAATGGATGCCGCTGTGGATGTTCCTCACCGTGGCGCTGGTACTGCTGCTGGGCTACCCCGTGGCCTTCACCCTGGCCGGCACCGCGCTGATCTTCGCCTTCATCGGCGAAGCCGCCGGCCTGTTCGACCCCGCCTTTCTCGCCGCCCTGCCCAACCGGCTGTTCGGCATCATGACCAACGAGACCCTGATCGCGGTGCCGCTGTTCGTGTTCATGGGGGTGATGCTGGAACGGTCAAAGGTCGCCGAGAACCTGCTCGATACCATGTCTGCCCTGTTCGGATCGCTGCGCGGGGGACTGGGCATCTCGGTCACCCTGGTCGGCATGCTGCTGGCGGCCAGCACCGGCATTGTCGGCGCGACCGTGGTCACCATGGGCCTGCTGTCCCTGCCCACCATGCTGCGCCGCGGTTACAGCCCGGCGCTCGCCAGCGGCACCATCTGCGCGGCCGGCACCCTGGGCCAGATCATCCCGCCCTCGATCATTCTGGTCCTGCTGGGCGATGTGCTGTCCTCCGCCTACCAGCAGGCCCAGCTGGACATGGGCATCTTTGCCCCGGAAACGGTCTCGGTGGGCGATCTGTTCACCGGCGCCCTGATCCCGGGCCTGATCCTGGTCGGGCTGTACCTGATCTATCTCCTGCTGGTCGCCTGGCTGAAACCGGCCAGCATGCCGGCGATGGATGCCGCCGAGGTCGCCGCCCTGCGCGGACCGGGCGTGATCCGGCGCATGAGCAGCGCCCTGCTGCCGCCGCTGGTGCTGATCGTCGCCGTGCTGGGCTCGATCATGGGCGGCCTGGCCACCCCCACCGAGGCCGCCTCGGTCGGCGCAATGGGCGCCATCCTGCTCGCCATTTCCCAACGCCAGTTCAGCCTCGCCATCCTGCGCGACGTGGCCCGCAGCACCACGCAGGTGACCAGCATGGTGTTCCTGATCCTGATCGGGGCCTCGGTATTTTCGCTGGTATTCCGCGGCTACGGCGGCGACGAACTGGTCGCTGAGCTGCTCACCGGCCTGCCCGGCGGCGTCTTCGGCGCGGTGCTGGTGGTGATGCTGGTGATGTTCCTGCTCGGCTTCGTGCTGGACTTCATCGAGATCACCTTCGTGGTGGTGCCCATCGTCGGCCCCATCCTGCTGGCCATGGGCCTGGATCCGGTCTGGCTGGGGGTGATGATCGCCATCAACCTGCAGACCTCCTTCCTCACCCCGCCGTTCGGCTTCGCCCTGTTCTACCTGCGCGGCGTGGCCCCGGCCGAGGTGAAAACCGGCCAGATCTACCGGGGCGTGGTGCCCTTCATCCTGATCCAGCTGCTGATGCTGGGCCTGCTCGCCGCCTGGCCGGCCATCGCCACCTGGCTGCCGGGGGTGGTGTACGGCTAGCCAGCGGCGGCGCCTTCAACGCCTCAGCGGTTTTGAACAACCCGGCGTCCGACCCGGCCCGAACTGCTCAATAATTCCGCTCCGTGTCCGATCATCTGAAAGTACGCCCCGTTCCCCAACCCCGAGCGAGACCCTCCCGCATGCTGCACGAAAACCACCGCCTGCATTACATGTACACCCGTCTGTACCGGGCCTGGCAGGAGGATGAGTTCCGGCTGCACTTCCAGACCCTGATGGATGCAAAGCAGCGCCGGCTGGCCGGTTTCGAGGCACTGGTGCGCTGGTATGACAAGGCCGAGGACAGGATCGTCCAGCCGGGCGAGTTCCTGCCCTTCGCCGAGGACACCGGCCTGATCGTGCTGATCGGGGACTGGATCCTGCGCGAGGCCTGTCGCCAGGCCCGGCTGTGGAACCGGCTGTCGTCGTCGACCGTCGTCGTGGCGGTCAACCTGGCCCCGGTGCAGTTGCTCGACGCCGATCTGGTCGGCCAGGTCGAGGCCGCCATCGAAGGTCTGCCGGCCGGTGCCCTGAAACTGGAGATCCCGGAACAGTGCCTGGTCGAACACGCCCGTGCGGCGCGCAGGCCGCTGCAGAAACTGAAATCCCTGGGGGTGCAGCTGGCCATTGACGAGTTCGGTGCCGGCTACTCATCCATCCCCGCCCTGATCAGGTTCCCCTACGACGAGATCAAGCTCAGCCGCCGCTTCATCGCCAAGCTGCAGACCCTGCCCGAGGCCCGGGTGCTGGCCGCCGGCATGATCGACATCGCCCACAAGCTGGGCAAACGGGTGGTGGCCGTGGGAGTGGAGACCGAGGCGCAGGCCGGCATGCTGCGCGACATGGGCTGCGACCTGCTGCAGGGCTACCTGTTCGGCGAGCCGGGCCTGGCGGGGCAGATGAGCCTGAAGGCGGGGTGATCGGGCTGAGGCGGGATCAACGCAGAGGGCGCGGAGGCGCAAAGAAAATTCATAATAAATGCGGGACAGGAAGGTAGGTCGGGTTAGCGCAGCGTAACCCGACAGTGGCCGGCATGTTGGGTTACGGTGCCATGCACCTAACCCAACCTACACGCATTAATCATTCTCTGCGTCTCCGCGCCTCTGCGCCCTCTGCGTTGACAGCGCCAACGCGAAACAGACCTACTCCCCGTCCGCTGACTCCTCCGTCTCCACCGGTTCGCTGAACTTGCATTCCTTCTGCGGGCAGACCTTCTCGGTGCCGCGGCGCTTGGTGGTCTTGAGCGTGAGCATGGGCCAGCCGCAGTCGGGACAGGGCTCGTCGATGGGCTCGTTCCACACGGCGTACTTGCAGTCGGGGTAGCGTGAGCAGGAGTAGAAGATCTTGCCGGAACGCGCCTTGCGCTTGAGCATGCTGCCCTGCTTGCACTCCGGGCAGGTCACGCCGGTGTCCTCGGGCTTTTCCAACGGCTCGATGTACTTGCAGTCGGGGTAGCTCGAGCAGCCGATGAACTTGCCGTAACGGCCGGTACGGATCAGCAGCTGCGAGCCGCACTCGGGACAGCTGCGGCCCTCGATATATTCGGGCTCGGCGTCTTCCTTGTCCTCGCCGACATTGCGGGTGTAGTCGCACTCCGGGTAACCGCTGCAACCGATGAAGCGTCCGCGCCGGCCCAGCTTGATCTGCAGCGGCTGGCCGCACTTGGGGCATTCCTCGTCCAACTCCTCGGTGGTGACCTCCTTGCGCGAGACCCCCTCTTCCTTGGTCTTGATGCGCTGCTGGAAGGGATCCCAGAACTGGTGCAGCAGCGGGACCCACTCGCGCTCGCCGCGGGCGATCTCGTCAAGGTCGTCCTCGAGCTTGGCGGTGAAATCGTAGTCCACGTACTGGTCGAAATGCTGGGTGAGGAACCGGCTCACCACACGGCCCACGTCGGTGGGCTGGAAACGCTTCTTCTCCAGGGTGACGTACTCGCGCTGCTGCAGGGTGGAGATGATGGAGGCATAGGTCGAGGGCCGGCCGATGCCGTGTTCCTCCAGCGTCTTGACCAGACTGGCCTCGGTGTAGCGTGGCGGCGGTTCGGTGAAGTGCTGCTCGGGGCGCAGCTTGACCAGACTGACCACGTCGCCCTCCTCCAGCCGCGGCAGCATGTTCTCGTCGGACTCGGCCTTGGCGTCGTCCTGACTCTCCTGGTAGACGCTGATGAAGCCGGGGATGGCGATGGTCGAGCCGGTGGCGCGCAGCACGTTGCCCTCGCCGCAGGGGAAGTCCACGCCGACGGTGTCGATAGTGGCATGAATCATCTGACAGGCAACGGTGCGCTTCCAGATCAGGTCGTAGAGCCTGAACTGCTCCTGGCTGAGATGCGACTTGATCTCCTCCGGCACCCGCATGGCCGAGGTCGGACGGATGGCCTCGTGCGCCTCCTGGGCGTTCTTGGCTTTGGTCTTGAAGGTACGCGGCGCATCGGGCAGGTTGTCCGCACCGTAGCGCTGACTGATCAGTTCGCGGATCTCGTCGAGGGCTTCGTTGGCCAGCGTCACGGAGTCGGTACGCATGTAGGTGATGAGACCGACTGCGCCCTCGCCGATGTCGATGCCTTCATACAGCTGCTGGGCCACGCGCATGGTACGGCTGGCGGTGAAGCCCAGCTTGCGCGAGGCCTCCTGCTGCAGGGTGGAGGTGATGAAGGGCGCGGCCGGATTGCGTTTGCGCTGCTTCTTCTCGACCTTGCCGACGGTCAGTTCGCCGCCGGCGGCCTCGATCAACTCCTGCTCGACCTTGCGGGCCTTGTCCTCATTGTTCAGCGTGAACTGGCCGAGCTTCTTGCCGTGCAGCACATTGAGTTTGGCGACGAAGGCCTGGTCGTCCTTTTCCAGGTCGGCCTCCACCGTCCAGTATTCGCGCGGCCTGAACTTCTCGATCTCCTCCTCGCGCTCGACGATCAGCCGCAGGGCCGGACTCTGCACCCGGCCCGCCGACAGTCCCCGGCGCACCTTCTTCCACAGCAGCGGCGAGAGGTTGAAGCCCACCAGGTAATCCAGCGCCCGGCGCGCCTGCTGGGCATTGACCAGGTCCATGGACAGGCCGCGGGGATGCTCGATGGCCTCCTGGATGGCGCGCTTGGTGATCTCGTGAAACACGACCCGGTGCACCGGCTTGTCCTTGACCGCCTTCTTGTTCTTGAGCAGTTCGTACAGATGCCAGGAGATGGCCTCGCCCTCGCGGTCCGGGTCAGTGGCCAGGATCAGATCGTCGGCCTTGTTCATGGCCTTGGCGATGGCGTCGACGTGCTTGGAATTGCGATCGATGATGTCGTACTTCATGGCGAAGTCGTGCTCGGGATCGACCGCACCGCCCTTGGGCACGAGATCGCGCACATGACCGTAGGAGGCCATGACTTCGTAGTCCTTACCGAGATATTTCTTGATCGTCTTCGCCTTGGCGGGCGATTCCACGATCACCAGATGCTTACCCATACGACGTTCGTGAACCTGTAGTGATGGATTCGATGGCGACGTGCCGTACCGGTCCCGGTCAGTGTATCCGACGGGCGCGGAACAGGGGTCGCATGGCGGGCGGGACCGGACCGCTGTTTATATCAATGCAGCTTTCCGGCGTATTCGTCAAACACCAGGTCTTCCATCCAGGCGTAGGCGGCCTCTTCGCCCGGCTGGTTGAACAGCACCATGAGGATGATCCACTTGAGCTGGTCGATATCCACTTCCTCGGCATCCAGCGCCATCACCCGGTCGATGATCAGTTCGCGGCTGGCGGGGGTGAGGATGTCCATCTGCTCCAGAAACAGGATGAAGCCGCGGCACTCCAGATCCAGGCGCTGGCACTCGGCATCGGTGTACACGCGCAGCGCCCGCCGGGGCTGCGGGTTGGGCAGACTGACATCGCGGTACTGGGCCAGACCGTCCAGCCACTCGAAGGCCTTGTTGATCTCGCCGGGGGTGAAACCGGCCTCGATCAGTTCGACATGCAGCGATTCACGGTCGGGATGCCATTCGGGATCGTCGTCCATGTAATAGTTTTCAAACAGGTACATCAGCACGTCGAACATGCTTTCCTTCATTTCAGACCTCGTCATTGAGCCGGAGATAGGCGCCGCCGGCCTGGCTGGCCACCCGCCCCTCCAATTCCAGGATCAGGAGCATGGAGGAAACCGCCTCCGGCGTCAATCCACTGGCTGTAACCAGTTGATCCACTGTGACGGGTTCATAACCCATCTGTTCCAGCAACTTACGCTGCTCCGGCGACGGCCGGACAGCACCGGCGGCGGCCGTGGCCGGCGCCGGGGGATCCGGCTGCGACAACGCAATGCTGGCCAGGGCATGCAGTTCCTCGAGCACATCGCCACCGGTCTCCACCAGTTTGGCGCCCTGGCGGATCAGGGCGTGGCAACCGCGGGCAAGCGGGTTATGGATGGAACCGGGGATGGCGAACACCTCGCGGCCCTGCTCCAGGGCCGCGCGGGCGGTGATCAGCGAGCCCGAACGCAGCGCGGCCTCGACCACCAGCACACCCAGGCTCAACCCGCTGATGATGCGATTGCGGCGCGGAAAGTGCTCGGCCCGCGGCGGGCTGCCGACAGGCAGCTCCGAGACCAGCGCCCCGCCCGCCGCCACGATGGCATGGGCCAGGTCGCGGTGACGGGCCGGATAGACCCGGTCCAGTCCCGTCCCCATCACGGCCAGGGTATAGCCGTCGGCCTTCAGCGCCCCCTGGTGGCCGGCAGCGTCCACCCCCAGCGCCAGGCCGCTGGTCAGGGTCAGCCCGGCCGCGGCCAGGTAGCGGGCGAACTCGAAGGCGTTGTCCCGCCCGGGGCGGGTGGGGTTGCGGCTGCCGACCAGGGCCAGCTGAGGGTCATTGAGACGCCCGGGGTCGCCGTGCACATACAGCAGCGGCGGCGGGTCCGGGATAGCGGCCAGCAACTGCGGATAGGCCGCATCCGCGCGGGTAATGATATGGTTGCCCGGGTCGGACTCGCGCCAGACGAGATCCCGTTCGACACCCGACCGATCGGGTCGGCGCAGGGTCGCGCGCAGGTCCGCCCCGAGCCATGCCGGCGGATCCCGCAGGGCCTGTTCGGGCCGGCCGTCGGTGGCCTCGATGAGCTGATTGAAGGTGTGCGCGCCAAGGCCGGGGCTGTGCCACAGCGTCAGCCAGTCGCGCAGACGGTCTGCATCCATGCAGTCATCCTCCCTGAAAAGGAAACGGCCCGACAAGCGCCGGGCCGCGTCGGGGTCTGCCAGGACGGCTCAGGGGTTGGTGACGATGTCCATCAGGTGGATGGCGCGGGTCGCCTCCATCACCAGGCCGTAGCTGAGCTTGTCAAAGGTGCGGAACACCAGCAGGATGCCGGCATCCTCGTTCGGCAGCTGAACCTGCTCCTTGTCCTTGCCGAAACGGTCGCGGATCAGGGCGCCGGCCTGCTGGATCTTCAGCACATCGCCGGCCTCGAGGCCTTCGCGCTGGCCGCGGTTGATCACCACCACCTGGTACTGGCCGATCTGGGTCACGCCGTCGACCACGGCGATGATCTTGCCCTCGATCTCGTTTTCCGGGGCCCGGGGCAGGAAGTGGGTGCGCACCTCTTCCTCGCGCACCGGCAGCAGCCGGTCACCCAGGCTGACCTCGCGCGTGGTCTCGACCAGTTCCAGGGTGGCCGGGTCGCCGTGGCGCTCGATCACCGCCTCGCCGACATACAGGGCCCGGTGGCCCAGCAACTCGCCGGTATCGGGATCGGTGTAGGCCTGCTGCGGTTCGAACACATTGTAACGCTCAAACTCCGTCGTGGTACCGCGGGCATAGATCCGGTCGCCGGCGCCGGTGACGATGTGCTCGTCGGCCGTATCCAGCACGTAGCCGGCGCTGTCCAGCGCATCCGCGTCCAGCACCAGCGGCTTGGTCAGGAACTGGTGAATGGCGTCGATCGGAATGGTCGGGATGGCCTGATCCAGCGGGGTGGCGCGCACCTCGGGCGAGAGCTTGACCGTGCGCTGCCCGCGCTGGACCCGCAACTGCGGCTTGCCGTCGATATAGACCAGGCTGATCACGTCCCCGGGGTAGATCAGGTGCGGATTCTCGATCTGCGGATTGATGTACCAGACCTCCGGCCACAACCAGGGGTCGCGCAGAAAGGTCTCAGAGATGTCCCACAGGGTATCTCCCTTGACCACGACATAGCGCTCCGGGTGCTGCGGGTTGAGGGCGATCTCGTCCGCACCGGCCATCAGGGTGGTGGAGGCGAGCAGGATTCCGAGCAGTCGTTTGAACATAGGCGTCCCTTTTATTCGTTCTGGGGCATGGGGATCCGGCGCAGCATGCCCGGCCCCTCCCCGGCAGCAGCCCCCCTGTCCATCACAGTTCGGCCTGCCGTGCAAAACCCTGATTTGCCTGGTGTGGAAAACCGGCGCAGGATTCCTTATATTATCGCCGTAGGCAGCGACTTACTTTAGCAATATATCCAAGTGCTTAAAAGGCATTTGTGACAGGACTCACATGAGCAGACTCGAAATCCTGCATTTTCCCGACCCCCGACTGCGCAACCGGGCCGAGCCGGTGGCCGTGGTTGACGACGAAATCCGCCGTCTGGTGGACGACATGTTCGAGACCATGTATGCCGCCCCGGGCATCGGTCTGGCCGCCACCCAGGTCAATGTCGCCAGGCGGGTGCTGGTCATCGACATCAGCGAGGAGGGCAATGAGCCCCGGGTATTCATCAACCCCGAAATCCTCGAGACCTCCGGCACCGAGGAGATGCAGGAGGGCTGCCTGTCCGTGCCCGGCATCTACGAAACCGTCCAGCGCGCCGACCGGGTCAAGGTACGCGCCCTGGACCGCGACGGCCAGTCCTTTGAACTGGAGGCCGAGGGCCTGCTGGCGGTATGCATCCAGCACGAGATCGACCACCTGGACGGCAAGCTGTTCGTGGATTACCTCTCCGGCCTCAAGCGCCAGCGCATCCGCAAGAAGCTGGAGAAGGAGCGCCGTCATGAAGGCAGCAGCAGCCCGGTGAAGCAGGCCGAGCCGGTCATCTGACCCTGCGGCTGCCCGCCTGCGGTCCTCCCCGGCGTCCGGAGCGGTTACAATGACCGCTGCCCGTTCACAGCCGTAACAGTCATAATGAAAATCGTCTTCGCCGGCACGCCCGAATTCTCCGTTCCGCCCCTGCAGACCCTGATCGACAGCGATCACGAGGTGGTCGCCGTCTACACCCAGCCCGACCGGCCCGCCGGGCGCGGGCGCAGGCTGCAGGCCGGCCCGGTAAAGGCGCTGGCGCTGGAACACGCGCTGGCGGTCGAACAGCCGATCAGTCTCAAGCCGGCCGAGACCCTGGAGCGACTCCGGGCCTGGCGCCCCGACCTGATGGTGGTGGTCGCCTACGGCCTGCTGCTGCCGCCGGCGGTGCTGGAGATCCCGACGCATGGCTGTGTGAACATCCATGCCTCGCTGCTGCCGCGCTGGCGCGGCGCGGCACCGATCCAGCGCGCCATCGAGGCCGGGGACAGCGAGACCGGCATCACCCTGATGCAGATGGACGCCGGCCTGGACACCGGCCCCATGCTGGCCAGGGCCTCGACGCCGATCTCCGACAGCGACACCGCCGCCGATCTGCACGACCGCCTGGCCGGACTCGGTGCCCGACTGCTGGGCGAGCAGCTCGAGGCCATCCTGGCCGGCCGCCTCCCCCCCGTGCCCCAGGACGAGACCCAGGCGACCTATGCCGCCAAGCTGCACAAATCCGAGGCCGACATCGACTGGACCCGACCAGCCCCGCGGCTGCTGCGCCAGGTCAATGCCTTCAATCCCTGGCCGGTGGCGCAAACCGGATTCGGCGACCGGACCCTGCGCATCTGGCGCGCCGCCTGCCTGGCGGCCGCGGGCGATCACGGCCGCCCGGGCTCTGTGCTGGCGGCCGGCCGCGAGGGGGTGGATGTCGCCTGCGGGACCGGCGTGCTGCGCCTGCTCGAGGTCCAGCTGCCCGGCGGGCGGCGCATTCCGGCCGGGGACTTCGGTCACGCCCAGACGCTGGACGGCGTCTGCCTCGGCCCGGCGGCAGGGACTTGACCGCCGACGCCTCCAGCCGGGAGCGGGCCGCCCGGGCCCTGGCCGCGGTCAGCCAGGGCGCCTCGCTCAGCAGTGTCCTGCCCGCCGCGCTGGAGGGTCTCACCGCCCAGGACCGCGGCTTTACCCACGAACTCATCTACGGCGGCCTGCGCCAGTACCAGCGCCTGGAGGCCATCCTGGCCGGCCTGCTGCGCCAGCCGCTCAAACCGCGTGATCGCGACATCCACTGCCTGCTGCTGCTGGGCCTGTATCAGCTGAGCGCGCTGGAGGTCAAACCCTATGCCGCGGTACATGCCACGGTCGAGGCCGCCCGCGCCCTGGGCAAGGCCTGGGCGGCAAAACTGATCAACGGGGTACTGCGCAACTATCAGCGCCGCGCCAGTGAACTGGAAGCACAGCTGCAAGGCGATCCGTCCGCCCGCTACAGCCACCCCGCCTGGCTGCTGGCGCGCCTGCAGCAGGACTGGCCGCACGACTGGGAAGCCATCGTCGAAGCCAACAACCGCCAGCCGCCGCTGAGCCTGCGGGTCAACGCCCGCCACGGCGATCGCGCCGGCTATCTCGAGCGGCTGGCCGCGGCCGGCATCCAGGCCGCCCCGCTGGCGCATACCAGTCACGGCATCCGACTGGAGCAGACCGCAACCATCGACCGCCTGCCCGGTTACGCCGAAGGCGACTTCTCGGTCCAGGACGGGGCCGCCCAGCTGGCCGCCCCCCTGCTGGGACTCGCCCCGGGCCAGCGGGTGCTGGACGCCTGCGCCGCCCCCGGCGGCAAGACCGCCCATCTCCTGGAGACCGAACCGGCACTGCAGGAACTGGTGGCGGTGGAACTCGAATCTGACCGCCTGCAGCGGGTGCGCGACAACCTGGACCGCCTGCGCCTGCAGGCGCGGCTGGTGCAGGGTGACGTGGGCCGGCCGCAGGACTGGTGGGACGGCGCCCCCTTCGACCGCATCCTGCTGGACGCGCCCTGCTCGGCCACCGGCGTCATCCGCCGCCACCCGGACATCAAGCTGCATCGCCGGCCCGCCGACATCGACCGCCTCACCCGGCTGCAGGCCGGGCTGCTGGACGCTGTCTGGCCGCTGCTGCGCCCGGGCGGCCGGCTGCTGTATGTCACCTGCTCGGTGCTGCGGGCCGAGAACGCCCTGCAGGTCGATGCCTTTGTCCAACGCTGCGCCACGGCCCGGCCTGCGCCCATCGCCGCCGACTGGGGCCGGGCGGACGGGGCCGGCCGTCAGCTGCTGCCGATTGTGAACGGGGTGGATGCAGCGCCCATGGATGGCTTTTACTATGCCTGCCTGGAGAAGGCGATGGACGAAGCGGCATGACCCTGATGATGGATCCCCTGCGAACCCGGCTCCCGGGCTGGCTGCTGCTGGGCTGGCTGGCCCTGACCGCCACACCGGCGCAGGCCTTTGACGTCGAATCCATCCACCCCCACTGGGACCGCGACGTGCTGCGCCTGGACGCCCGGCTGGACTTCACCCTGACGCAGGAAGCCCGTACCGCGCTGGAAAACGGCGTGCCGCTGGTGCTGCTGCTGCAGATCGAAGTGCTGGAGCCGCGCGACTATCTCTGGGACAGGGTCGTGGCGCGGCTGCGCCAGCGCTACCGCCTGAGCTATCACGCCCTGAGCGAACGCTACATCGTGCAGCGACTGAACACCGGCGTACGCTCCAGCTTCCCCTCGCTGGAAGGGGCGCTCTACAGTCTGCAGCAACTGGAGGGACTGCCGGTACTCGACCGCAGCCTGCTCCAGCCCGGACACCGGTACTACGGTCAGCTGCGGATCAGCCTGGATACCGAGGCCCTGCCCACGCCCCTGCGGGTCTGGGCCTATGTCTCCGCCGACTGGCGCCTTTCCAGCGACTGGCACCCATGGCCGCTACAGCCGTGAAACGCTTCGGTCGCGGCCTGTGGCCGATGCTGCTGCTGTTCGCGCTGCTGCTGGTGTCGCTGTCGTTCATGAGCGATGCCACCCACAACTCCGAGCGCTTCGGGCGCATGTACTCCTGGCTGCTGCTGACCAATGCCGCCGGGCTGCTGATCCTGCTCGGTCTGATCGGACGCAACCTGTACTGGCTGATCCGCCAGGTCCGCGCCGGCGCCCCGGGCGCGCGGCTGACCTCGCGCATGGTCTGGATGTTCGTGATCCTGGCCGTGGCGCCGGTCAGCGTGGTCTATTACTTCTCCCTGCAGTTCCTGCAGCGCGGCATCGACACCTGGTTCGATGTCGAGATCGAGAACTCGCTGGAAAGCGCGCTGGAACTGAGCCAGTCGGCCTTCGATGTGCGCATGCGCGACCGGCTGCGCACCACCGAACAGCTGGCCGGGGAACTCACCGAGGTGCCCTCGCCGCTGGCCCCGCTCAGCCTGTTCGACCTGCGGGTGCGCTCCGGCGCAGTGGAGTTGACCCTGCTCAGCCACAACGGCCGCATCATCGCCTCCAGCGGCCTGGAGTCGACCAGCATCGTGCCCGACCGGCCCGGTGATGCAGTGCTGCTGCAGCTGCGTCGCGGCGCCTCCTACGTGGGCCTGGATCCCAGCGGCGACGGCGGCCTGCACATCCGCGCCGTGGTGCCGGTTCCGCTGGCCACGCCGACCTCGGAGCAGCGCATCCTGCAGGCCCTGTATCCCATCCCGGAACGTCTGAGCACCCAGGCCGACGAAGTGCAGGCGGCCTATGCCCGCTACCGCGAACTGGCCTACCTGCGCAAGCCGCTCAAATACAGTTATACGCTGACGCTGTCGGTGGTACTGGTGCTCAGCCTGCTGTCAGCAGTGTGGGCCGGCTTCTATGCCGCCCGCAAGCTGGTCGCCCCCATCCGCAATATCGCCGAGGGCACCCGGGCAGTGGCCGACGGCGACTACAGCCGGCGGCTGCCCTCGACCAGCGACGACGAACTGGGCTTTCTGGTGCGCTCGTTCAACATGATGACCCGGCGCCTGGCCATGGCCCGCGACCATGCCCGGCGCAGCCAGCTCGAGGTGGAGGGCCAGCGCACCTATCTCGAGACCCTGCTCGGCAGCCTGTCATCGGGCGTGATCAGCCTCTCGCCGGACCAGCGCATCCGCACCGTCAACACGGCCGCCGAGACCATCCTCGGCATCCCGCTCAAACGCAGCGCGGGGGAACCGCTGCAGGCACTGGTGACCGCCCATCCCTTCCTGGAACCGCTGCAGGAGGCCATCGAACGCCACCGCGAGGCCTCGGGCGGGCCGCACTGGACCGATCAACTCAGCCTGTTCGGCCCCAACGGGCGCCAGGTATTGATCTGTCGCGGCGCCCGTCTGCCCGGCGACGGGGTACGCCCGGGCGGCCAGGTGCTGGTACTTGATGACGTCACCGCCCTGATCCAGGCCCAGCGCGACGCCGCCTGGGGCGAGGTGGCGCGGCGCCTGGCGCACGAGATCAAGAATCCGCTCACCCCGATCCAGCTCTCGGCCGAGCGGCTGCGGCGCAAGTACCTGCCCGGCATGGAGGCCTCCGAGGGCGAGGTGCTGGACCGGGCCACCCACACCATCATTCACCAGGTCGAATCCATGAAGGAGATGGTCAATGCCTTCTCCGATTATGCCCGCGCCCCGCAGCTGGAACTGCGGCCGCTGGCCCTCAACGAACTGGTCGCCGAGATTGCCGAACTGTACCGCGGCATGCACCCGAATGTGGAACTGGAACTGGCGCTGGACCCCGACGCCCCCTGGATCGAGGCCGATCCCAACCGGCTGCGTCAGCTGCTGCACAACCTGATCAAGAACGCCCATGAGGCCATCGGCACCGAGCAGCCCGGACAGATCCGGCTCGAGACCCGCTGCCGGGTCGAGGATGACACGCCCTATGCCGATTTGTGGGTGTGCGACAACGGCCCGGGCTTCCGCGCCGAGGTCAGCGAACAGCTATTCGAACCCTATGTCACCACCAAGACCAAGGGCACCGGCCTGGGGCTGGCCATCGTCAAGAAAATCGTCGAGGAACACGGCGGCCAGCTGCAGGCCGGCAACCGCGACGACGGCGGAGCCTATGTGCGCGTGCAGCTACGCCAGGTACCCCGACCGCAGGCCACGGCATAGGCAGCGGCCGTATCAAGTGGTTATACTCTAGGACCGGGAGCCGAACCGGCCCGGCCATAACAACCGCGCGCAGCCAAGCCAATGTCCTCAGCCCATATCCTGGTCGTCGACGATGAACCGGATATCCGCACCCTGATCCAGGAGATTCTGGAAGAGGAAGGGTACGAAGTCAGCGTCGCCGACAGCGGCGGCGCCGCCCGGCGCCAGCGTCGCACCCATCGTCCCGACCTGATCCTGCTCGATGTCTGGATGGAGGACATCGACGGCATCTCGCTGCTGCGCGAATGGGCCGAAGGCGGCGAACTGCCCTGCCCGGTCATCATCATCTCCGGCCACGGTACGGTCGAGACCGCGGTCGAGGCCACCCGCCTGGGCGCCTACGACTTCATCGAAAAGCCCATCTCGCTGGCCAGGCTGCTGCTGGTGGTCGAGCGCGCCCTGGAGGCCGACAAGCTCGCCCGCGAGGTGGTCGACCTCAAGCAGCAGCTGCCGGTGGTGCCGGAACCGGTCGGGCGCAGTGACACCCTGCAGCGGCTGCGCGAGCAGGTGCTCAAGGTCGCCGCCCACGACACCGGCGTACTGCTCAAGGGCGAACCCGGCAGCGGCAAGAAGACCTTCGCCCATTTCCTGCACCACAACAGCCCGCGCCGCCAGGGCCCGTTGGTCGAGATCAGCGTGGGCTCGTTGTCGCAGAGCAACTCGGCCGTGGAGCTGTTCGGCAGCGAGGACGAGGAACGGGTCCACTACGGGCGCTTCGAGCAGGCCAACCGCGGCACCCTCTACATCGACGACATCGGCGACATGGACGAACAGACCCAGGCGCGGCTGCTGAGCGCGCTGGAGACCCGCAGTTTCACCCGGGTCGGCGGTACCGAACCGGTGCGTCTGGATGTGCGCATCGTCGCCGCCACCCGGCATGACCTCGATCAGGCCGTGGCCGCCGGACGCTTCCGCGAGGACCTCTACTATCACCTCAATGTGGTGCCGATCCAGATCCCGCGCCTGGCCGAGCACTGCGAGGACGTGCCCGAACTGCTCAACTATTACGTCACCTTCTTCGTCGACCGCGAACACCTGCCCTACCGGCATTTCGCGCTGGCCGCCCAGAACCGGCTGCGCAACTACAGCTGGCCGGGCAACGTGCGCGAGCTCAAGAACCTGGTCCAGCGCCTGCTCATCCTCGGCAGCGGCGAGGAAATCACCCTGGACGAGGTCGAGTCCGCCCTGCAGGCCCAGCTCATGAACCGCGACAGCGCACTGGAGGACAGCACCCTGTTCGAACTGCCGCTGCGCGAGGCGCGCGAGCAGTTCGAAAAGAACTACCTGGAGCACCAGCTGCAGGAGGCCGGCGGCAGCGTGGGCAAACTCGCCACACGGGTCGGCATGGAACGCACCCATCTGTACCGCAAGCTCAAGGCGCTGGGTATCGATGTCAAGAAAGGCAGTGACTGATACCTGCGCTGAATTACACCTACTTAACCCGATATCGTATAAATGACGGAACCCACAGCATCACCGTCATTCCGGTGCAGGCCGGAATCCAGTAACCGCCGCGGCCCCTGGATCCCGGCCTGCTCCGGGATGACGTCAACTCGCACCTGTGGCAAGCGCCTATCCTGCGCGCCTTGTTTTCTGCTTCACGATCCCGACCCGACGGCAGCCCGACCATGAAGATCATCATCCTCGGTGCCGGCCAGGTCGGCGCCTCGGTGGCCGACAATCTGGCCAGCGAGTACAACGACATCACCGTGGTCGACCAGGACGCCGATCGACTGCGCGAACTGCGCGACCGGCTCGACATCGGCACCGTGACCGGCCATGGAGCCCATCCCGACGTGCTGCGCCGCGCCGGCGCCGAGGACGCCGACATGATCATCGCCGTGACCAACAGCGACGAGGTCAACATGGTCGGCTGCCAGGTGGCCTACACCCTGTTCCACACCCCGACCAAGATCGCGCGGGTACGCTCGGCGGCCTTTCTCAACGAACCGCGGCTGTTCTCGCAGGAGGCGCTGCCCATCGACGTGCTGATCAGCCCCGAGCAGCTGGTCACCGAGTATGTACAGCGCCTGATCCAGAACCCGGGCGCGCTGCAGGTGCTGGATTTCGCCGACGGCCGGGTGCAGCTGGTCGCGGTGCGCGCGGTACAGGGCGGCCCCCTGGTCGGGCACGAACTGCGGGAACTGCGCGAGCATATGCCCAGGATCGACACCCGGGTGGCCGCCATCTTCCGCCGCGGCCAGCCGCTGATCCCCGAGGGCGATACCGTCATCGAGGCCGACGACGAGGTCTTCTTCGTCGCCGCACCGAAGAACATCCGCGCCGTGATGAGCGAGTTGCGCGAACTGGACAAGCCGGTCAAGCGCATCATCCTCGCCGGCGGCGGCCACATCGGCGAACGCCTGGCCGCCGGTCTGGAACACCGTTACCAGGTCAAGATCATCGAGCGCAGCCAGGAGCGGGCGCGCCAGTTGTCGGAGGAGCTCAACAAGACCATCGTGCTGTGGGGCGATGCGGCCGACGAGGAACTGCTGCTGGAGGAGAACATCGAGAACACCGACATCTACTGCGCCCTGACCAACGATGAAGAGGCCAACATCCTCTCCTCCATGCTCGCCAAGCGCCTGGGCGCGGGCAAGGTGATGTCACTGATCAACCGCGCCGCCTACGTGGACCTGGTGCACAGCGACGTGATCGACATCGCGCTCTCGCCCCAGCACGCCACCATCGGCAGCCTGCTCACCCATGTACGCCGCGGCGACGTGGTGGCCGTGCATTCCCTGCGCCGCGGTGCAGCGGAGGCCATCGAGGCCGTCGCCCACGGCGACGCCTCCAGTTCCAAGGTGGTGGGTCGGCGCCTGGAGGAGATCAACCTGCCGGCCGGCACCACCATCGGCGCCATCGTGCGCGGCGACGAGGTCATCATCGCCCACCACGACAGCGTCATCGAGAGCGGGGATCACGTCATCCTGTTCCTGGTGGACAAGGGCCGCATCCCAGAGGTCGAGCACCTGTTCCAGGTCGGGGTGATCTTCCTGTGAAATCCGAGTTGCCGCCTCGCCCATGCAACTGATCACTATCCAGCGCATCCTCGGCCTGTTGCTGATGGTCTTCAGTACCACCCTGCTGCCGCCGGTGGGGGTCGCGCTGATCTACCGCGACGGCGCCATCGCCCCCTTTCTGGAAGCCTTCGGGCTGGTGCTGCTGGCCGGCCTGCTCATCTGGTGGCCGGCACGCCGGAACAAGCGCGAACTGCGCCTGCGCGACGGCTTTCTGATCGTGGTGCTGTTCTGGGTCGTGCTGGGCCTGGTCGGGGCACTGCCGCTGTACCTGTCACCCCAGCCGGCCATCGGCCTGACCGACTCCGTGTTCGAGTCCATGTCGGGCCTGACCACCACCGGGGCCACGGTCCTCACCGGCATCGACTACCTGCCCCATTCGATCCTGTTCTACCGCCAGCAGCTGCAATGGATGGGCGGCATGGGCATCATCGTGCTGGCGGTGGCTGTGCTGCCCATGCTGGGCATCGGCGGCATGCAGCTCTACCGCGCCGAGACGCCCGGGCCGATGAAGGACAACAAGCTCACCCCGCGCATCGCCGAGACCGCCAAGGCGCTGTGGTACATCTATCTCAGCCTCACCATCGCCTGCGCCCTGGCCTACTGGCTGGCCGGCATGAGCGGCTTCGACGCCATCGCCCACAGCTTCTCGACCGTGGCCATCGGCGGCTTCTCCACCCACGACCTCAGCATGGGCTATTTCCAGAGCGAGCTGATCGAGATGATCGCCGTGGTCTTCATGCTGCTTTCGGGGGTGAACTTCGCACTGCATTTCACCGTCTGGCGCTCGCTCAGCCCGATGCCCTACGTCCGCGACTCCGAGGTGCGCACCTACCTGACCATCCTGCTGATCACGGCGCTCATCACCATCACCTATCTCTACGTCACGAAGACCTTCGGCAGCTGGAGCGAGGTACTGCATCACGGGCTGTTCCAGGTGGTCTCGATCGGCACCACCACCGGCTTCACCACCGCCGAGTACTACAACTGGCCCGGTTTCCTGCCGGTGTTGCTGCTGTTCGTCAGCTTCATCGGCGCCTGCGCCGGCTCCACCGGCGGCGGCATGAAGGTGATCCGCTTTCTGCTGCTGCTCAAGCAGGGCGTGCGCGAGATCACCAAACTGGTGCATCCCAATGCCCAGGTGCCGGTCAAGATCAACGGCAAGCCGCTGCCGGATGCTGTCATCAATTCGGTCTGGGGATTCTTCGCGACCTATGTGGGCGTGTTCGCGGTGATGATGCTGATCCTGATGGCCACCGGCATGGACCAGGTCACTGCCTTCTCCGCCGTGGCGGCCTGTATCAACAACCTCGGTCCGGGCCTGGGCGATGTCGGCTATCACTACGGCGACATCAGCGATACCGCCAAATGGGTGCTGTGCGCGGCCATGCTGCTCGGCCGGCTGGAAATCTTCTCTTTGCTGGTGCTGTTCTCCCCGGTATTCTGGAGACGCTGAAATGCAGCGATCAGTGATCCTCACACCCGGAATCCGATCGCCGCAGATTGCGCCAACCCACAGGTTCCGAGCCAGTCCATGAGCATGATCGACAATTTCGAAGGGATGCTGGCCGCCGGCCAGGACAGTCCGCTGCTGCGCTACTCACTGGGTCTGGAATACGGCAAGGCCGGGGAGCACGCCCGGGCAGTGGAGCATCTGCGCAATGCCGTCGAACAGGACCCGGGCTATTCCGCCGCCTGGAAACAGCTGGGCGGCGCGCTGGCCGAAACCGGCGATGCCGAGGGAGCCATTGCCGCCTACGAGAAAGGCATCGAGGCCGCGGAGAACAAAGGCGACAAGCAGGCTGCAAAGGAGATGCGGGTGTTTCTCAAGCGCCTGCAGAAATAAATAAGATCGTAGGTCGGGTTAGCGTAGCGCAACCCGACAACGCCGCAGAGGCGTCGGGTTACGCCATGCGGGCTAACCCGACCTACGATCCGCAGAACGCTGGTTGAACTGCCGCGCCAGCAGTTCGCGATGATGAATCACGAACAGGGCGAGCAGAATGGTCGGCACCCCGAGGCCGGTGGTGTAGAGGAAGAAGAAGAACCAGCCCTGGGCCTCGACCACCAGCCCGGAGAAACCGCTGATGATCTTGGCCGGCAGGGTCATCAACGAACTGAACAGCGCGTACTGGGTCGCGGTATAGGCCCGGTGGGTGAGGCTGGAGAGATAGGCGATGAAGGCCGAGGTGGCGAACCCCGCGCCCAGATTGTCGGCACTGATGACCACGGCCAGCAGGCTCAGCGTGGGTGCAGACACCGCCAACAACGCGAACAGCAGGTTGGTCGCCGCCACCAGAATCGCGCCGGCGAACAGCGGCCACAACACCCCGAAGCGCGCCACCGCGAGCCCGCCCAGCAGGGCGCCGAGCAGGGTCATGGCGAAGCCGAACACCTTGGCGACGGCGGCGATCTGGTCGAGCGTATAGCCCAGATCCAGATAGAAGGGATTGGCCATCGCCCCCATGCTGATGTCGCTGATGCGGTAGATGGCGATCAACAGCAGGATGGCGGCACCGTACCAGCCGGTGCGGGTGAAGAACTCCACGAACGGCCCGATCACGGCGCGCGCGAACCAGGCGGCGATGCGCCGCGCCGGCCCGGCGCGCATGCGGTCGATGTGCAGGGCCTGGCTGATACCGGCCTCGATCTCGCTCACCCGCGCGTGGCGCACATGCGCCGGCTCGCGGATCAGCAGGGTGGTGATCACGCCCACCAGCATCAGGCCGGCCATGACCAGATAACTCAGCATCCAGGAATGCCGGCTGGCCAGATAGAGCGCGCCGGCGCCCGAGGCCAGGGTCGCGACGCGATAGCCGAACACATAGGCCGCGGCCATCGCACCCTGCTGTACATCGGCCGCCGCCTCGATGCGGTAGGCGTCGATGGTGATGTCCTGCGTGGCCGAGCAGAAGGCGATGAACAGCGCGATGCCCGCGAACATCGCCAACTGCGCGGCCGGGTCGGTCAGCGCCAGCATTGCCAGGCCGCCGCCGATGCCGAACTGGGCGGCGAGCATCCAGCCGCGGCGCTGACCGAACAGGCGCGACAGCAGCGGAAGGCGCAGCCGGTCCACCACCGGGGCCCAGATCACCTTGATGGAGTAGGTGATGCCGACCCAGGCGAAGAAACCGATCAGGCCGCGTTCGACCTGGGCCTGCGCCAGCCAGGCGGTCAGGGTGGAGAACACCAGCAGGAAGGGCAGGCCGGCGGAGAACCCGAGAAAGCACATCGCCACCACCTGCGGGCGGGTGTAGACGTGCAACGCCTCGCGCCAGCTGCGGGCGCGGGCGGTGGCGGTGGAATTGTGCGTACTCCGGCCGGGTGCTGGCATAATGACCGGCAAGCTTACCAGATCAGCCCCGCATCCGAGCAGCTTCCCCTATGGACATCGTCAATCAGCTCATCCTCGTCGCCGCCGCGCTGCTGCTGATCAGCATCCTGGTCAGCGTGCCCTCGCGCCGGGTCGGGATGCCGCTGCTGCTGGTGTTCCTGGCGCTGGGCATGCTGGCCGGCGAGGAGGGTCCGGGCGCACTGCGCTTTCACAACTACCAGGCCGCCTACATGGTCGGCTCGGTGGCGCTGGCCATCATCCTGTTCGACGGCGGCCTGGGCACGCGGGCCGCCACCTTCCGCGTCGGCCTGCGCCCGGCGCTCAGCCTGGCCACGCTGGGCGTGATCATCACCGCCGCCGTCACCGGGCTGGTCGCGAGCCTGGTGTTCGAACTGAACTGGCTGCAGGGACTGCTGGTGGGCGCGATCGTCGGCTCCACCGATGCCGCGGCCGTGTTCGGCCTGCTGCATGCCCAGGGCCTGCGGCTCAAGGAACGCGTCAGCGCCACGCTGGAGATCGAGTCCGGCGCCAACGACCCCATGGCCATCTTTCTCACCCTGGCGCTGGTGGAACTGCTGGCGGCCGGCGCGACCCGGCTGGATGCCGGAGTCGTGGTGCTGCTGGTGCAGCAGATGGGACTGGGTCTGGTACTGGGCTATGGCGGCGGCCGGCTGCTGGTCTATGTCATCAACCGGCTGCCGCTGGCCACCAGTCTGTATCCGCTGCTGGCCCTGGCCGGGGCGCTGGTGATCTTCTCCGGTACGCTGAACCTGGGCGGCAGCGGCTTTCTTGCCGTGTATGTGGCCGGCCTGGTGCTGGGCAACCGGCCGCTGCAGGCCAATCTGGGCATCCAGCGCTTTCATGACGGCATTGCCTGGCTGGCCCAGATCGGCATGTTCCTGATGCTGGGCCTGCTGGTCACGCCCAGCGCCCTGCTGGCGGTGGCCCTGCCGGCGCTGGCAGTGGCCCTGGCCCTGATCTTTCTCGCCCGCCCCCTGGCCGTGGTCATCAGCCTGCTGCCGTTCGGCTTCCCGCTGCGGGAACAGGTGTTCGTCGGTTGGGTGGGGCTGCGCGGGGCGGTGCCGATCATCCTGGCCCTGTTCCCGCTGCTGGCCGATCTGCCCAATGCCCAGCGCTATTTCAATGTCGCCTTCTTCGTGGTGCTGGTCTCGCTGGTGCTGCAGGGCTGGACCCTGGCGCCGCTGGCCCGCCGGCTGGGCCTGGAAGTGCCGACCACACCGGGCTGGCACCGGCGGCTGGAATTGGATCTGCCGGGCCAGCTGGATTACGAAATGGTGGTCTACGTCCTCAGCGGCGACAGCCCGGCGCTGGGCGAGACGCCGGCCACCCTGCGGCTGCCGCCGGGGGTGGGGGTGGCGGGGCTGATCCGCGACAACGCGGTCACCGCCGGTTGCGAAGCGGTCCGGCTGAGCGTGGGCGACCACCTGCTGCTGCTGGCCCGCAGCGACGACGTCGAGACACTGGACCGGCTGCTGACCACCGAGAAGGTCCCCGAACACCTGCGTGAGTCACGCTTCTTCGGCGAATTCGTCCTCGATGCCCGTGCCACCCTCGGTGACGTCGCCGGCGTCTATGGCGTGGAGGTGCCGACGGACAAGCGCGACGCCAGCCTGTCCGAGGTACTGGCCCGCGCCTTCAAGCGCCGGCCGGTGGTCGGCGACCGCCTGCCGCTGGGCCATCTGGAACTGGTGGTGCGCGAGATGGAGGGCGAGACCATCACCCGGGTCGGCCTCAAACTGATGCACTGAGGGCGGCGGCCGGCGCTTTGGCGCTGATCCGGGATTGTGGTGTAATGCACCCACATGAATACCGATTGCCCACCCGATCCTGCTGCGCTGCAACTGGCGGAGGCGGTTCGCGCCGCCTGCCTCCGGGCCCTGCGCGAGGCCCATCAGGAGGCGGCCATCAGCGGGCTGTGCAGCGAGGGCGCGCTGGAAGCGGCGATCGGCGCCGTGCAGCAGCTGGATCTCAGCACCCTCATCACGACCGGCCACGGATCTTCTCCCTGATGCCTGCGAGGGCCCCGCAATGCAAATCCCTGATCTGACCGGACCCTGTCTGGGTCTGAGCCTGCTGCTGGCCGGAGCCTCCGTCGCCCCGCCCGCCGCCGCCGCCGAGCCCCTGCTGGAGTTGCCGCCGAAGCTGCAGCAGGCGCTGGTCGATGAAATGATCGCGATCAACGAGGGGGTGCGGGCGCTGCCCGAGGCCATCGTCAAGGCCGACTGGGAACGGCTGGCCGAGACCGGCCGCCGGATCGAGCAGAGCTATATTCTCAAGCGGCGCCTGTCGGAGGACGAACGCGGGACACTGGTACAGTCCCTGCCGGACAGCTTCAAATATCTCGACCGCCGGCTGCATCAGCATGCGGGCAAGCTCGCTCAGGCCGCCGAGCGCCGGGACGGGGAACTGGTCCGGTTCTACTTCAGCCGCATGCTCGACAGCTGTGCGGGCTGTCATGCCGTGTATGCAAAACATCGCTTTCCCGGCTATGCCCGCCCCGGCAGCGACGGGCATCAGCACTGAGCCTCACTCCGCCCCCAGCATCTTCAGATACTGCATCAGGACCACGGCGTTGTTGTGCCTTTCATCGCGCGCAGCGAAGACCAGGGTCAGCCGGCCCTGCCGGGCACGGGCCGCCAGCCGCCGCAACTCATCGCGCCGCGCCTTGAGCTCGGCCAGATAGGCGCGGCGGAATTCACCCCAGGTCATTGCGCCGGCGTGAAAGGCCCGCCGCAGCCCCTCGGAGGGTGCGGCCTCACGCCGCCATTCATCGATTCCGAGTTGATCCCGCGCCACGCCCCGCGGCCAGAGCCGGTCGACCAGGACCCGGTAGCCATCCCCGGCCTGCACCGGTGCGTAGGCGCGCTTGACTGCGACAGCCATTCGTCCCCCTCACAGCGTCAGCCTGGTTCACAGTTCAAGGTTATATCAGGACGCCCGCAATGCGAACACGGCATGGGGCACTAGGCGCGCACGTCCTTGAAGCGCCGGTAGCTCCATTGATACTGGCCGGGCAGGGCCCTTACGCACTGTTCCACGGCCCGGTTGAGGGCGGTGGCGGCGACCAGCGGATCGGGATCGGCCACGGCGGGCGGCAGCGGCGCAATGCGCAGGTGATAGCCGCGCGCGCGCGGCAGCCGCTCACACCAGGCGATGAACACGGCGGCGCCGGTGGCATGCGCCAGCCGCGGCAGCAGCCGCATGGTATTGGCCGGGATACCGAAAAAGGGCGCCACCACCCCGTGCTCCGGCCCCGGATCCTGATCCGGCAGAATCCCCACGACCCCGCCCCGGCGCAGCACCCGCAGCAGCTGCCGCACCCCGGCGGTATCGGCCCGCACCAGCCGCCCGCCCAAACGGGTACGCCCGGCCTGCAGCAGCGGCTCCAGCTGCGCAATTCGCGGCGGTCGGTACAGGTTCCACACCCCCCATTCCCGACCGCCGATCTGACCGGCCATCTCCCAGCTGCCCAGATGCGGGGCGGCGATGATCACGCCCCGACCGGCGGCCACGGCGGCATCCACCGCCGCGCGGCCCTCCAGGGCCACCAGCAGGCGCTGTGCCGACGCCGGGGTCAGACGCCACAGATACCCGGCCTCCAGCGCCGTCTTGCCGGTCTCGATCAGGCAGCGGCGCAGAATCCGCCGCTGCCGGGCCGGCTTCAGCTCGGGCAGGCAGCGGGCGATATTGGCGCCGGCCACCCGGCGCAGGGGATTGGGTATCCAGTACAACAGAATACCCACAACTCCCCCCAGTGCCTGATTTACCCGCAATGGCAGCCGGCCGGACAGCCAGAGAAGCCCTTGAATCAATCGATAGCGCATTGAAGATGGTTTTCAATCCCCACTTTTCCCTTGGGATTCAGAGAAAAGCGGAAACAAGTCAGCATTTCCCCATTTTCCTGCCTGAAAATGGGAAGTTGTAAATATTTTTATGCGAATCATCATCCATAAGTGGGCGCATAGCACTCAAAAGTGTCTTGAATAGCTGGTTATTGTGGGCTTCCTCCCCAGCCAGCAGGGCCTTCATGTGAGCGCGCTGGGTCGGCATGCGGAAACAGGCCGGGCAGTTGTCCCTGATCACCGGGAAGCCGGCGCTGGCGGCAAAATCGGCCAGCTGGCGTTCACGCACATAGACCAGCGGGCGAATGATGCGCAGGTCGCCGTCGTCATTGCGGTAATGGGCCTTCATGGTCTGCAGCCGGCCGCCGTGGAAGGCCGACATCAGGAAGCTCTCGGCCAGGTCGTCCAGATGCTGTCCGAGCGCCAGGACGTTGCAGCCGGCTTCCCGGGCCGTGGTGTACATCGTCCCCCGCTTCATGCGGGCGCACCAGCTGCAGTAGGAATCCTTGGTCATATGCCCCAGCGCCCGCTCCATGATGGGCTCGGCGCGGAAATGGTAGGGCACGCCCAGTTCCGCCAGGTAGGGCTTGAGCCGGGCCGGCTCGAAGCCCTCCACTTCGGGATCCACGGTTACGGCGCCCAGTTCGAAGCGTACCGGCGCGTGACGCTGCAGATGCAGCAGGATGTGCAGCAGCGACAGGGAGTCCTTGCCGCCTGACAGGCCGAGCAGGATACGGTCGCCGTCGCGGATCATGTCGTAGTCGGCAATGGCCCGGCCAACCGGGCGCAGCAGGGATTTCGGAGGACGGGTCTGTGACATGGCGGAAAGGTAACGGGCCGCCCCGCCGCTGGCAAGTGACATGGACGCTATACTTCAGGCCAGTGTCAAACAGCCCGTCGCGGGCGGGAGAGGTAAATGAGTGACAACGAGGTCCATGCGCTGAGTCCCCAGGCCGCGGCCGAACTGCTGGACAGCAATCCCAGGGCGGTGCTGATCGATGTCCGTTCAAACATGGAATTCCTGTTCGTCGGCCATCCGGTGGGGGCGGTGCATGTCCCCTGGATCGATGAGCCGGACTGGGTGATCAATCCGCATTTCGTCACCCAGGTGCGCCAGGTATTGCTGGGCGGGGTATGCCATGAGCCGGAGGCCGGCTGCGCCCCGATCATTCTGATCTGTCGCAGCGGCAAGCGCTCGCTGGAGGCCGGCCGGGCCCTGACGGCAGCCGGAATCGGGGATGTTTACCACGTGGATGAAGGTTTCGAGGGGGAAATCGACGACCATCACCACCGCAGTTCGGTGGGGGGCTGGCGCTTCCACGGCCTGCCCTGGGAGCAGTGCTGAACCGTCAGCCGCCGGCGGATTGACTCGGCTCCGGGGTCCGCATATATTCCGTCATTCGTTGTCATGCATCGGGCCGGCCGGACTGCCGCCCGGGAATGCAGAAAACGGGCGCACCGCACCCAATATTATTACACACAGTTCTATGCGGCGCCGCCGGAGCAACCCATTTCCCATGCACTCACGGTGCGGCGAGGAGGAGTACACAGCATGTCAGATACAACCCCCGAACAGATGGACCAGTGGCTGAGCGAGAAGCTCGACGAACTGCTGCCGCAGAAGCTGCAGGCCATCGAACAGAGCAAGACCCCGAGCATGGCGATCATCGCCACCAAGGGCACCCTGGACTGGGCCTATCCGCCCTTCATCCTGGCCTCCACGGCCGCGGCCCTGGGCTGGGACACCCACATCTTCTTCACCTTCTACGGCCTGCTGCTGCTGAAGAAGGAGATCCCCTCCGAGGTCAGCCCGCTGGGCAACCCGGCCATGCCGATGAAGATGCCCTTCGGTCCCAAGTGGTTCCAGAACATCACCTGGCCGATGCCCAACCTGATCATGGCCGGCATCCCGGGCTTCGAGAAGGTCGCCACCTCCCTGATGAAGAAGACCTTCAAGAACAAGGGCGTGGCCACGGTCGAGGAACTGCGCGAGCTGTGCATCGAGGCTGAGGTGAAGATGTCCGCCTGCCAGATGACGGTGGACGTGTTCGGCTTCGATTCCAGCGAGTTCATCGACGGTCTGGACTATGTCGGCGCGACCTATTTCATGCCGGTGGCACGCGAGTCCGACGTCTGCCTGTTCATCTGAGCCGGCGGTCCGATCCGGTAGTACAAGGACCCGCGCTTGCGCGGGTCTTTCCTTTTCAGGAGCACCAGCGCACAACGACGCGAAGTCCTTTTTGCCCCTTGGTTACATGCTTTGTACTTGTCCGTATTTTCCGTGTATTCCGTGGCGCTCTTGCATCATTGAAGGCAAAAAAAAACCCGGTGGGTACCGGGTGAGTTGCCAAAAGAGGCTGGAAGGCATGGTTATTAAGCTTATTGGCGACACGTTACCCGCGATGGGGATACCCTCCCAGATATTGATTCCGCATCGCGAGTCATGCCGAGCCTAACCTCAGGTTCCGCATCCTGCGGAACCTTTGAGGCCGCAAGATATGATTTCACGGCGACACAGTCGCCGGACAGTCAGTAATTGATGATTTCTCTGTAAGCCTATGCTTACAAAAGTGCAGAAGGGAGGTATTCGTGGCGGGCCTGTATCCCGATATCAAGCCTTATGTCCAGCACACGCTGGACGTCGACCCCCCGCATGTCCTGCATGTGGAGGAGTGCGGCAATCCCACCGGTCTGCCCGTGGTGTTCCTGCACGGCGGCCCGGGCGGAGGCTGCGAGCCCTATCACCGGCGCTTCTTCGACCCCGAACGCTACCGCATCGTGCTGTTCGACCAGCGCGGCTGCGGCCGCTCCGCCCCGCACGCCGAACTGGAAGGCAACACCACCCATACCCTGGTCGCGGATCTGGAGCGCATCCGCGCCCATCTGGGCATCGAACGCTGGGTGGTATTCGGCGGCTCCTGGGGCTCCACCCTGGGCCTGGTCTATGCCCAGACCCATCCCGAGCGGGTGCTGGCAATGATCCTGCGCGGCATCTTTCTGTGCCGGCCACGCGACATCGCCTGGTTCTATCAGGACGGTGCCGGACGCCTGTTCCCGGAGGCCTGGGAGGAATACCTGGAACTCATCCCGCCGGCCGAGCGCAGCGACATGGTCCGGGCCTACCACGCCCGCCTGACCAGCGACGACGAGGTCCATCGGATGCAGGCGGCCAAGGCCTGGGCGCTGTGGGAGGCGCGCGCCTCCACCCTGCTGCCGCGGGAGGCGGTGATCGAGCACTTCGGGGCGCCTTATACCGCGCTCAGCCTGGCCCGGATCGAGGCCCACTATTTCGTCAATGACTGCTTCCTGGAACCGGACCAGATCCTCGACCGGGCCGACCGGCTGCGCGACATCCCGGGGGTGATCGTCCACGGCCGCTATGACTGCGTCTGCCCGGTGGAACAGGCCGTCGCCCTGCACCGGGTCTGGCCGCAGGCCGACCTGCAGATCGTGCCCGATGCCGGCCATGCCGCCAGCGAACCCGGCATCATCGAGGCACTGGTCGGCGCCACCGACAGTTTCGCCGACAAGCTGGGGGCCTTCTGAGTTGGAGGATGGTCACGGAAGCACACGGATGAACAGCAAACATTGAGGCCTGCATGAATGTCTGACCCAGATTCCCCTGCGATGTCATGCCGGCGCAGGCCGGCATGACGAAAAAGCTGTCAGACAGGTCTTCAAGCTGACATGATCGGGCTGCTGCAGCGGGTAAGCGAGGCACGGGTGACGGTCACCGGCGAGACGGTCGGGGCCATCGGCCGCGGGCTGCTGGTCCTGATCGGGGTGGAACAGGGCGATACTCAGGCCCAGGCCGACCGGCTGCTGGAGCGGCTGCTGGGCTACCGGGTGTTCCCGGACGCTGACGGGAAAATGAACCTGTCGCTGGCCGACACCGGCGGCGGGCTGCTGCTGGTGCCGCAGTTCACCCTGGCCGCGGACACCCGTAAAGGCCTGCGGCCGAGCTTCACTCCGGCGGCCACGCCGGAGGCGGGAAAGCACCTGTTCGACTATCTGGTGGGGCAGGCGCGGGGGCGGCATTCCGACGTCGCCTGCGGGCGCTTCGGCGCCGACATGCAGGTCAGCCTGACCAACGACGGCCCGGTGACCTTCTGGCTGCAGGTCCCGGTCAGCCGCTGAGCGGCGGCTCCAGTTCCAGCCGGCCGGCACTGATCCCGGCGCGGTAATCCCCGGCCAGTACCGCCTGCAGGGTGTCGCCCGCCAGCCTGCGCCGCCAGCCCTGCAGCAGGGCACAGTCGTCGCGCCCGCGCAGCAGCTTCTCCAGGTCCTTGCGCCCTCCCAGCACCGAGGGGTTGAGGCCGTTGGTGTCGGCGATCAGGCGCAGCGTCCCCTGCAGCAGGTCCAGCGCGGCCTCCTCGGCGGCGGTGAGCGGCGGCAGTCGGGTGAAGGCCGGCAGCGGCTGCGGTTCGCGGCCGCGGGCGGCCTGGATGCGCTCGATCAGGGCGTCGCCGAACTGACGGATCAGACCGGGGTTGAGCCCGCGCACCCGCTCCAGTTCCACCTTGCGTTTGGGCTTGAGCCGGGCCAGGGTGGCCAGGGCATCGTCAGGCAGGATCCACTTGCGCGGTTTGTCCTCGCGCCGGGCCCGTTCCTCGCGCCAGGCGGCCAGGTCCTGCAGAATGGACAGACTCGCGCCCTTGAGCCGATTGGCCTCCTTGATACGCAGCCAGGCCGCTTCGGGATGGACGATATAGGTCTCGGGCTCCAGCAGGATCTGAAAATCCGGTGCCAGCCATTCCAGCCGACCCTTGGCGGCAAGCTCATCATGCAGCGGCGGATACAGCTGCGCCAGGTAGTTCACGTCATCGGCGGCATAGCGCAGCTGGTCTTCAGACAGCGGGCGCTGCGCCCAGTCGGTGCGGCTGTGGCCCTTGGGCAGATCCACGCCCAGGCGCTCGCGCACCAGATTGGCGTAACCCATCTGCTCGGGCAACCCCAGCAGCGGGGCGGCCAGCTGGGTGTCGAACACCGGACCGGGCAGGCTGCCGCGCAGCTGATGGAAGATCTCCAGATCCTGACGGGCGGCGTGCAGCACCTTGGTAATGCCGGGGTCGTAGAACAGATCCAGCAGGGGCGCGATATCCAGTGCCAGCGGATCGATGCAGAACAACCGCAATTCCGGGGTGGCAACTTGAATCAGGCACAGTTTCGGGTAAAAGGTCTTTTCCCGGATGAACTCGGTATCCAGCGCCAGCCAGTCGTGGCGACGCATTTCCCGGCAGGCGGCCTCGAGTGCCGCGGGCTGATCGACAAAGGTGTATTCGGACATGGCGACCATAATACAGCATGAACCGGCATCGCCCTGCATTCGGGTATGCACGCTCGACGACGACGACGTGTGCCTGGGCTGCGGCCGCACCCTGGGCGAGATCACGGAGTGGGGCGGTGCCGATCCCGCGCGCCGGCGCGAGATCCTGGCCGCAGCCGAACAGCGACGTGCAGCAGGCTCCCCCTCACCCCTACCCCTCGCCCCACAGGGGAGAGGGGATTGAAACCCTGCAGCTGCCGCGATATCCGCCCCCCTCTCCCCTGTGGGGCGAGGGGCCGGGGGTGAGGGGGCGACACCTCACCGCATCGTCACCAACTCCTCGGCACTGGTCGGATGCAGGGCGACGGTATCGTCCAGATCGGCCTTGCGCGCACCCATGCGCACCGCCACGGCGAAGCCCTGCAGCATCTCGTCGGCGCCCATGCCGATGATGTGACAGCCCACCACCTTCTCCTGCGCCCCGACGCAGACCAGCTTCATGGCGGTCTCGCGCTTGTGTTCGGTCAGGGCGTGATACATGGCTGTGAAACGGGTCTGGTAGATCTTGACCGCGTCGCCGTGGATCTCCCGGGCACGGGCCTCGGTCAGCCCCACGGTGCCGATGGGCGGGTGAGTGAACACCACGGTGGGGATGTTCTCGTAGGGCAGGTGGCGTTCGCTCATGCCGCCGAACAGCCGGTCGGCCAGACGCCGGCCGGCGGCAATGGCCACCGGGGTGAGCGCGGCCTTGCCGTTGACATCCCCGAGCGCATAGACGCCTTCGACATTGGTGTTCTCGTACTGATCGCTGGGGATGAAGCCGTTTTCATCCACAGCCACACCGGCGGCCTCCAGGTTCAGACCGTCAGTGGCCGGGGTGCGGCCCACGGCCCAGATCAGCTGATCGAAATCGTCCAGGTGCTGGCCGTTGCCGCCGCGCAGGCTCAGTTTGCCGTCGTCCTGTAGCGCCACCTCGTCCAACTCGGTGGTGGAGATGATGTTGATGCCATCCTTGATCATCTCCTCCATCAGGCACTCACGCAGCATGGCGTCGAACTCGCGCAGGATGTGTTCGCGCCGCAGTACCAGCGTGACCTCGCTGCCGAGCGCATTGAGCATGCCGGCCAGTTCCACAGCGATGTAGCCGGAACCGGCAATGGCCACCCGCTGCGGCCGCGACTCCAGCTCGAAGAAGCCGTCCGAGGTGATGCCCAGTTCCGCGCCCGGAATATCCGGCACGGTGGGGTAGCCGCCCACGGCGATGCAGATGTGATCGGCGCTGTAACGCTCGCCGTTCACCTCCAGGGTGCGGGCATCGACGAAGCGCGCCCGGCCCGGGATCTCGGTGATGTCCGAATCGGCCAGGTAGGTGTGATACCAGGTGTTGATGCCATTGACATAGGCATCCCGCCCGGCCTTTAGCCGGCCCCAGTCGAAGCCGTTGCGGGTGAGATCGAATCCGTAGCCGGCGGCATCATCGAGGGCATGGGCCAGGGTGGCCCCGTACCACATGACCTTCTTGGGCACGCAACCGACGTTCACGCAGGTCCCGCCCAGCGGGCCGCTCTCGACCACGGCGCATTTCGCCCCATAGCGGGCGGCGCGTTCGGCCACCGAGAGGCCGCCGCTGCCGGCGCCGATGGCGATGAGATCAAAGTGCTGGGGCATATGTCTCGGGCTCGTCTGCTGCGAATGAGCAGGCATTGTAAGGGTTTTGCCGTCCCGCTTCCTCCCCCGCCTAGGCGCCGTCCCTGCCAGCCATTACAATCCGGGTATGCCATAACGCAATCGCACAGGACACGCCATGAGCAATCCCCTCATCGACCTGCAGGGCCTGCCGCCCTTCAGCTGCATCAAGCCCGAACACGTGGAACCGGCCGTCGACGCCCTGCTGGCCGAGTGTCGCGCCAGCATGCACCGGCTGCTGGAGGAGAACAGCGTCTACAGCTGGGACAATCTGGTGCAGCCGATCGAGGATGTGGAGGACAAACTCGACCGCGCCTGGTCGCCGGTCAGCCACATGAACTCGGTGGTCAACAGCGAAGCCCTGCGCCAGGCCTACAATGCCTGTCTGCCCAAGCTGTCCGACTATGCCACCGAGATGGGCCAGAACGAGCGCCTGTTCCAGGCCTTCCGCCAGATCGCCGACAGCGATGACTATAAGCAACTCGACACTGCACAGCAGAAGGTCATCGACAATGCCCTGCGCGACTTCCGCCTCTCCGGCGTGGCTCTGCCGCCCGAACAGCGCGAACGCTACCGGGCCGTCATGCAGGAGCTGTCCTCACTGACGGCGAAGTTCGAGGAGAACCTGCTGGACGCCACCCACGGCTGGAAGCTCAACATCACCGATGAGAGCCGTCTGGCCGGGCTGCCCGAATCGGCCGTCGATCTGGCCCGCCAGACCGCCGAGCGCGAGGGCCTGGAGGGCTGGCTGTTCAACCTGGAGTTCCCCTCCTACTACCCGGTGCTGACCTATGCCGATGACCGCGAGCTGCGCCGCGAGCTCTACACCGCCTATGTCACCCGCGCCTCCGACGAGGGTCCGAACGCCGGCCAGTGGGACAACGGCCCGGTGATGGAGCGGATTCTGGCCCTGCGCCACGAGGCCGCGCAGCTGCTGGGCTTTGACAACTATGCCGAGAAGTCCATCGCCACCAAGATGGCGCAGAGCACCGACCAGGTGCTGCAGTTCCTCCACGACCTGGCCGAACGCGCCCTGCCGGCGGCGCGCGCCGAGCTGGACGAGATCCGCGCCTTCGCCCGCGACCAGCACGGCATGGCGGATATCGAGGCTTGGGATGTGGCCTACTACTCGGAGAAGCTGCGCGAGCACAAGTACGCCATCTCGCAGGAGGAGGTGAAGCCCTGGTTCCCCGTCACCCGCGTGATCCCCGGCATGTTTGCCGTGGTGAATCGGCTGTACGGCCTGGACATCAGGGAAGTGAAGGGCGTGGACGCCTGGCACGAGGACGTGCGCTTCTACGAGATCCGCGACACGGACGGCAGGCTGCGCGGCCAGTTCTATCTGGATCTCTACGCCCGTCCGCACAAGCGCGGCGGCGCCTGGATGGACGAGTGCGTCTCGCGGCGCATCACCCGCGATGGCCTGCAGACGCCGGTGGCCTACCTCACCTGCAACTTCACCCCGCCGGTGGGCGACAAGCCCGCGCTGCTCACCCACGACGAAGTGATTACCCTGTTCCACGAGTTCGGCCACGGCCTGCATCACATGCTGACCCAGGTCGATTATGCCGGCGTGTCCGGGATCAGCGGCGTGGCCTGGGACGCGGTGGAACTGCCCAGCCAGTTCATGGAGAACTGGTGCTGGGAACGCGAGGCGCTGGATCTGATCGCCGGCCATTATGAAACCGGAGAGAAATTGCCGGGCGAACTGTTCGAGCGCATGCTGGCGGCGAAGAACTTCCAGTCCGCCATGATGATGGTACGCCAGCTGGAGTTCTCCATCTTTGATTTCCGCCTGCACCGGGAATACGACCCGGCGCAGGGCGGGCGCGTCTATGACATCCTGCAGCAGGTGCGCGACCAGGTCGCGGTCATCCAGCCGCCGTCCTTCAACCGCTTCCCGCACAGCTTCTCGCACATCTTCGCCGGCGGCTACGCGGCGGGCTACTACAGCTACAAGTGGGCCGAGGTGCTGTCGGCCGACGCCTTCTCCGCTTTCGAGGAGTCCGGCATCTTCGACCGCGACACCGGGAAACGCTTCCTCACCAGCATCCTGGAGCAGGGCGGTTCGCGCGAGCCGATGGAGCTGTTCATCGAGTTCCGCGGCCGCGAGCCGTCCATCGATGCACTGCTGCGCCACAGCGGGTTGGCGGCGTGAGGTGAGGAAGGCGGCATCAACGCAGAGGGCGTGGAGGCGCGGAGACGCGGAGACGCGGAGACGCGGAGACGCGGAGACGCAAAGAATGCAATAATCAACAATCTTGTTTCGCAGATGGTCCCGAAAACTATCTGGCGGAATGTAGGTCGGGTTGGCGCAGCGTAACCCGACACCCGCCGCGATTTGTCGGGTTACGCTGCGCCAACCCGACCTACGAATGGCTACATGAATATCACCGCATATTCCGTCATCCCGGCGAAGGCCGGGATCCAGGCACCGCTGCGGTCACTGGATTACTCGCTGCGCTCGCCCTCCGGGCCGCCCTGCGGGCGTTCAACACGCTCCGCGTTTTTGTCCCGCATCCGCGGGAATGACGGTACCTTACAGCTTGTAGCCAACCTGCGATCGTTATTTAATCCATCCATAATTATTATACCCTTGCGATTCTGTACCCATAGGGCATAAATGCCTCTACGCCCTCCGCGCTCACACCACCCGGCCAACTGATTCCAAATAATGAAATACAACGACCTTCGCGACTTCATCCATCAGCTCGAACAGCGCGGCCAGCTCAAACGCATCCGCCAGGAAGTCGATCCCTATCTGGAGATAACCGAGATCTGCGACCGCACCCTGCGCCGCGGCGGGCCGGCGCTGCTGTTCGAGAATCCGAAGGGGCACGCCATCCCGGTGCTGGGCAACCTGTTCGGCACGCCGGAACGGGTGGCCTTCGGCATGGGCGAGGAATCCACCCTGGCGCTGCGCGAGGTCGGCAAACTGCTCGCCACATTGAAGGAACCCGAACCGCCGCGCGGCATGAAGGACGCCTGGAGCAAGCTGCCGATGTTCAAGAAGGTGCTGGACATGGCGCCGAAGACAGTGCGCGACGCACCCTGCCAGGAGGTGGTGATCGAGAAGGACGACATCGATCTCGGGCGGTTTCCCATCCAGACCTGCTGGCCCGGCGATGCCGGGCCACTGATCACCTGGGCCCTGGTCGTCACCCAGGGCCCGCACAAGCCGCGCGCCAACCTGGGCATCTACCGCCAGCAGGTCATCGACAGAAACAAGGTCATCATGCGCTGGCTGGCACACCGCGGCGGGGCGCTGGACTACCGCGACTGGCAGGCCGAGCATCCGGGCGAACCCTTCCCGGTCGCTGTCGCGTTGGGCGCGGACCCCGCCACCATCCTGGGCGCGGTCACCCCGGTGCCGGATACGCTGTCGGAATATGCCTTCGCCGGCCTGCTGCGCGGCAGCCGCACCCGGCTGGTGAAGTGCCTGTCCCACGACCTGATGGTGCCGGCCTCGGCCGAGATCGTGCTGGAGGGGTTTCTGCATCCGGGCGACGAGGCCGACGAGGGCCCGTTCGGCGACCACACCGGCTACTACAACGAAGTGGAGCGCTTCCCGGTGTTCACGCTGGAGCGCATCACCCACCGCCGCGACCCCATCTATCACAGCACCTACACCGGCCGGCCGCCGGACGAGCCGGCCATCCTGGGCGTGGCCCTGAACGAGGTGTTCGTGCCGCTGCTGCAGAAGCAGTTCCCGGAGATCACCGACTTCTACCTGCCGCCCGAGGGCTGCTCCTACCGCCTGGCGGTGGTCAGTATGAAGAAGCAGTACCCGGGCCACGCCAAGCGGGTGATGTTCGGGGTCTGGTCCTTCCTGCGCCAGTTCATGTACACCAAGTTCGTCATCGTCACCGACGACGACGTGAACATCCGCGACTGGCAGGACGTGATCTGGGCCATGACCACACGCATGGACCCGGTGCGCGACACCACCCTGATCGACAACACCCCGATCGACTATCTCGACTTCGCCTCACCGGTCTCCGGCCTGGGCGGCAAGGTCGGCATGGACGCCACCAACAAGTGGCGGGGCGAGACCGACCGCGAATGGGGCCGGCCGATCCGGATGGACGATGCAGTGAAACAGCGCATCGACATCCTGTGGGATGAGCTGGATATATTCGAATCCTGAACCGCCACAGTATGCAGGTCGTGTCAGCCGCGGCGTAATTCGACATGCGGCGGCTGACGTCGTGTTACGCCTTTCAGTGTGTAGGTCGGGTTAGCGCAGCGTAACCCGACATGCGGCGGCAGACGTCGGGTTAGCCTGGAAGGCGTAACCCGACCAACGTCACTGCATCTCCTGCAGACAGGCGGCCAGCCCGGCCTCCAGTTCGGGGTACTTCAATTCCACCCCCAACTCCTCCCGCAGCCGCCGGTTGTCCAGCCGCTTGGACTCGTTCATGAAGGCCTGCATGCCCCGGCTCAGTTTCTCTGGCGCCTCCTCACGGGTGACAGTGGGCGGCGGCGGCAGGCCGGCGGCCCTGGCGATGCGGGCAAAGTAGTCGGCCATGGTGCTGGGGTGGCCGTCGGCGACGTTGTACGCAGCGCCCGGTTCGCCCCTTTCCATGGCAGCGCGACAGGCGGCAATCAGGTCATCGACCTGGATGCGGTTGGTGTAGGGACAGTCTTCTTCACGCAGGATCGGCAGCCCCTGGCGGATGCGTTCCAGCGGCAGCTTGCCGGGGCCGTAGATGCCGGGTACGCGCAGGATCACCACCGCGATGCCGGTCTGCTCCGACCAGGCCTGCAGGGCCTGCTCGGCGGCCAGGCGCCGGCGCCCGCGCGGGGTGCCGGGGTTGGGCGGAAATGACTCGTCGATCCAGTCGCCGCCGCTGTCGCCATAGACCCCGCTGGTACTGATGTAGACGATGCGCCGGGGCAGATTTCCCGGGCGCAGCTGCTCCAGCACCCGCGCCAGGCGCGGATCGCCATCGCCTTCCGGAGGCGGCGGAGCAAAGTAGTACAAATCGCGGCCGGCCGCGGGGATGGCATCTGCCGGCAGCGGCTGGTCCAGATCCAGTTGCAACGGCGCGATGTCCGCCTCGCGCAGGCCGGCCACGCCGGCATCACTGCGCACCAGACCCGTGACTGCCCCCCCCTCGGCCCGCAACTGCCGGGCCAGGCGCTGTCCGACATAGCCGCAGCCCACGATTAGCACAGGGTTCATCGGTTTATCTCCAGCAGGAAATGGGCGACAATCGCCGCCTTTGTTTAAGTTGCGTCCTAGATTACATGGCATATCAGGTCAAGATCGAACCCAGCGGCCACACATTTTCTGTGGAAGCCGGCGAGTCCGTGCTCGAAGCGGCCCTGCGCCAGGGCATCGAACTGCCCTATGGCTGCCGCGGCGGCAGCTGCGGCAGCTGCCGGGGCCGGGTAATCAGGGGTTCGGTGGACTATCCCGACGACGTGCTTCCGCCCGCGCTCGAGCCGGACGAGGCCGCCGCCGGCCAGGCCCTGTTCTGCCAGGCCATGCCGCGCGAGGATCTGAGCATCGAGATCCGGGAACTGGACACGCCGGCCCAGATCGAGGTCAAGAACATGCCGGTACGGGTGGCCGAGATGCAGCGGCTGTGCCACGACGTCTACCTGCTGAGGCTGAAGCTGCCGACCACCGAGCGGCTGCAGTTCTTCGCCGGCCAGTATATCGAGATCCTGCTCAAGGACGGCCGCCGGCGCGCCTTCTCCATCGCCAACGCCCCGCATGACGATGAATACATCGACCTGCACATCCGGCTGATCGAGGGCGGCGAGTTCACTCAGTATGTCTTCAATGAAATGCAGCCGAAGACCATCCTGCGCATCGAGGGCCCCCTCGGGCAGTTCTACCTGCGCGAGGAATCCCCGCGACCGATCCTGATGATGGCCGGCGGCACCGGCTACGCCCCGCTCAAGGGCATGCTGGAACACGCCTTCCATGTCGGCATCACCCGGCCGATCCACCTGTTCTGGGGGGTGCGTTCACGGCGCGATCTCTATGCCCACGACCAGATCAGCCATTGGGCGCGCGAGCACGCGAATTTCCACTACACCCCGGTCCTGTCGGAACCGCTGGCCGAGGATGACTGGGACGGGGAGACCGGCCTGGTGCTGGGCGCCCTGCTCGAGCACTATCCGGAACCGGCCGGCTACGACATCTACATGAGCGGCCCGCCGGCGATGGTCGAGGCCGGCCGCCAGAGCTTCCTCGGCCGCGGCGTGCCGATGGAGCAGATGTTCGCCGACGCCTTCGAGTTCGCCGCCGACACCCGCGACAAGGCGGCCCAGGGCGGCGGGTGAAGATCAGGAGCGCCACGGAATACACGGACAGGACTGAATATTAGGCTGGTGGATTTGTAACGATTCCCGGTCATTCCGACGCATGCGCGCAGCGCGTTGAGCGCCCAAAGGGCGGCCCGCAGGGCGAGCGCAGCGAGTAATCCGCAACCCGCCGTAAAGCAATAGTTCCGCCTTGTGCCGGAATAACGAGCATTGAGTGGAACAGAGACCGGGCGGTTTCTGCAATTATATTTTTCCGTGTATTCCGTGGCGCTCTTGATCTTTGATGAACCTCACCCCGGAGCCGGGAGGCGGCCGGTCTCGCCGGTGGCCAGCTGCATGCCCTTGCGGAAACACACCGCCGCCTCATCCGGTTCTTCCAGTTCCTCCAGCAGGCTCCCCAGCAGCTGGTAGCCCTCCACCGTCGGCTGGATCTCCAGCGCCGCCTCGAGATAGCTGCGGGCCTTGCCCCACAGCCGGTTGAGGATCGCCAGCCGGCCGGCGGCCTGCAGCAGCACCGGGTTGCGCGGCTGCTCCTTGAGCCATTCCTCCAGCTGCGAGAGCTGCATGCCGAGATTCTCGCCCCGCACCCGGCCATAGAGATCCAGCAGACGTTCGTCACGCTGACGCCGGATGGCCTCGCGCAGCACCGGCTCGGCCGCCGGATCCAGCTCCAGGTGATGCAGGGCGCGGCCGTAGACCAGGACCAGGTCATTGTCCTGGCGCAGCCGCCGTGGCAGCTGGCCCCACAGCTGCTGCAGCGCCGCGGCATCGTGCTGACGCACGCTGCCCTCCAGCAGCGCGCGGTAGACCGTCTCCTCCAGTTCGTCCAGCGCCGGCTCGGGCAGGGCCCGGCGCTTGCGCAGTTCGGGCAGCAGTTCGCGCAGGCGCTCCCAGTCGCCCAGGCGCTGGTACAGACGGGCGAGCATCTTCAGTACATAGGCATGACGCGGCGCGATGCTGCGCAGATGGGTCAGCGTGGCCAGCGCCTGTTCCATCTGCTGATGGCTGAACTGCAGATCGGCCTGGGTCAGGCCGACGGCGACGTCGGAGTTGGGCATCGCCTGGTGAGCCAGGCGCAGATACTGGTCACGCCGGGCATCCGCACCCTGGTACTGGGCGGCCCGGGCCGCGGCGATATAGTTGAGCAGCGGACTCTCGCTGTCATCGGCATGCTGGGTCAGCAGCCGCTCGGCACGCGGCCAGTCGCCCTCGGACAGGGCCAGCAGGCCCTGGTTGAGCGAGTGCCGGGCGCGCAGGGCCCGGCGCCGGCCGCGCCAGGCCCGCAGCCGCCGGGGGGTGCGCCGCGCCCCGGCCAGCAGCCGCAGCAGGGCGTAGAGGACGATGAACCCCAGCAGCAGGCCGAACAGCAGCAGCGACAGGCTGGTCTCGACGCTCCACTGACCGTAGCCGATCAGCACATAGCCGGGTTCGTTGAGAAACACCAACCCGAGCACCACGCCCAGGGCCAGGGTGAGCAGGGCCAGAAACAGCGGTTTCATGGTGCGTTCCCCGCGCCTTCAGCAGCAGCTTCGTCGGAAGCCGCTTCCGGCGCGGCCCGACCGGCCTCGATCAGGGCCAGTTCCTGGCGCAGCAGGCGCAGGGAACCGGCGATGTCGGGCAGGGCGGGGCGCAGTTCCACCGCGAGCAAGGCATCGAGCTCGGCGCGGGCCTCGCGCACCGCCGGTTGCCCGGCGTCGAATTCCTGCGCCAGCCAGTCGCGCGCTGTACGCAGGCTCACCCGGTACAACTCGGGGTTGCCGCGCAGGGCGGCGAGCCGGGCGGTATCGAGTTGCAGGCGCAGATTGGCGTAGAGAAAGAACTGCTGGTCCGGCGCCAGCAGCGGGGCGACCGGCTCGTCGTTGCGCCGCACCGCCACCAGTTGGCGCAGTTCGCCCCACAGGGCGGCGGGCAACTCGCGCCAGCTGCCGGCTTCGGCGTCGGCTTCGGCCCCGGCGTCGGCGGCGGCACCGCGCGGCGTCGGCCGGTACTGGGCGCCGGCGACCTTGAGGTCATCGACACTGTCTGCCAGGGTCTGCAGGCGCAGGGCGATGCCGTCGATGTCCGGCACGTCGACGCCGCGCAGGCCGGCCAGTTCGCGGCTGATCTGTTCGCGCACCGGCAGGTAGGCCGCGTTGGCCAATTCCTGCAGGCGCTGATCGGCGCTCGTGAGCGCGGCGATGGCGGTATCGACGTCGCGCGCCAGCTGCAGCCGCTGGTTGGCCACATGCAGCAGGTACTCGGCCTCGGCCAGCACCCAGGCCTCCTGGCTGCGGCCGACCTGGGCCCGCAGCACGCCGAAGGCGCGTTCCAGGGCCGCGATCGACTGCTGCTGATCGGCCAGATCCTGCTGCAGGCCGCGGCGGGCGCCGACGGCCTCGTCCAGGGTGGCTTCCATCCGGTCCACCGCCGCTGTCACGCGATTGTCCAGGGCCTGGTTGCGGGCATCGATCTGGGCCAGCACCTCCTGCTGCCAGCCGGCCTGGCGCTGCACCTCGTGCCAGATGAAATAGCCGGCGACCAGGGCACCGACGCCGACCAGCAGGGCCAGGATGGCCAGCGGCCCGGCATAGCGCCCGCCGGTCGGGGCCGGCGCCTGGCTGGCGCCGCCGGCAGCAGTTGAGGGCGCGGAAGGGCTGCGCCGGCGGCCGCCGCGCGAGCGTGGCTTGCCGCCGCCCTCGCTCGCGGCCGATCCGGATCCGGGTGCGCCCTGAGGCTGGGGCTTATCCTTGTTCTCACTCATGCTTCAGCTTCCCGATGGGTGGTGGGCGGAGGCCCGGTCAGCGGCGAGCCGCGCCAGCGCCGCAACCATGGCCGCATCGGTGGCATTGTCCGCCACCCTGACCTGTTCACAGCCCTGGCGCGATGCATAGGCCCGGGTGCGCTCGCTGGGAACGATCAGCGGGGTGCGCCGCAGCAACTCGCGACCGGCTTCGCCCAGCAGTTCGAGCAGATTATCCAGGATCGCGTTACTGGTCACCAACACGGCATCGATCCCGCCACTATGCCAGCGCTGCAGCAACGCAGCGGAATCCGCCTCGGGCAGCCTCCGCTCGTAGAGCTCGAGCGCCTCGACCCGGGCCCCGCGCTGGCACAGAGTGTCCCGGATCAGCTCCCGGCCGCCACGGCCACGGAGTATCACGATGGAACAATCCGCCAGGCGCTGCAAGTCCGGCAGCGCCAGCAGCGCCTCGCTGGTGAAGGGGGAGGGCGCGGCCAGGCTGACCGGGATGCCGGCCGCCGTCATGGCCGCCGCGGTCTGCCGGCCGATGGCCAGGGTCTTCACGCCCGCCGGCCAACCCGCTCCCGCGGCCTGGGCACGGAAGGCGGTCACGGCATTCACGCTCACGAACAGGGCATAGTCGAAGCTGTCCAGCGGCGCCGGCCAGCGGACGCCGTTCAGAAAGCGGATTTCCATCACCGGGAACGGGACCGGCTCCGCGCCCGCCGCGGCCAGCCGCTCGCACAGCGGGCCGGCCTGGGCCTCGGGGCGGGTGACCAGGACCCGCCAGCCTGCCAGGGCGGGGGCTGTGTCCATTATTGCGCTTCGGCGTAGAGCGCCTTGAGGATGGCGTCGGCACCGCGGCTGAGCAGGTCCTCGGCCAGCACCCGGCCGAGTTCCTCGCCGTCCTCGGGCCGGCCGCTGATCACCCCGTGGACGATCTCGCTGCCATCCGGGCGGCCGACCAGGCCGCGCAGCACGATCACCCCGTGCTCGATCTCGGCATAACCCCCGATGGGCACCTGGCAACCGCCCTGCAGGGCGGCGTTCAGGGCCCGTTCGGCGGCGACCCGCTGCGCGGTGTGGCTGTGGCCCAGCGGCGCGATCAGGCCCTGCACCTCGGGGTCCCCGGAGCGGCATTCGATGCCGATCGCGCCCTGGCCGATGGCCGGCAGGATCACCTGCGGCCCGAGTTCGCTGCGGATGCGCTGTGCGAAGCCCAGCCGCTTGAGGCCGGCACAGGCCAGGATGATGGCGGCGTAGTCGCCGCGATCGAGCTTCTCCAGCCGGGTGTTGACGTTGCCGCGCAGGTCGCGGATTTCCAGATCCGGGCGCAGGGCCCGCAGCTGACTCTGGCGGCGCAGGCTGGAGGTGCCCACCACTGCCCCTTGTGGCAGCGCCTCCCAGTCCGCATATTGATTGGAGACGAAGGCATCGCGCGGGTCCTCGCGGTCCAGGATCTGGGCCAGTTCCAGGCCATCGGGCAGTTCCACCGGGACATCCTTCATGGAATGGACGGCGATATCGGCACGTCCCTCCAACAGGGCGGTCTCCAGTTCCTTGACGAACAGCCCCTTGCCCCCGATCTTGGCCAGCGGACTGTCGAGCACCCGGTCGCCCTGGGTGGTCATGGTGACCAGCTCGACCTCCAGGCCGGGGTGGTGCAGTTCCAGGCCGGTCTTGACGTGTTCGGCCTGCCACAGGGCAAGCGCGCTCTTGCGGGTGGCGATGCGGAGCTTGGTCAGGGACATGATTTCTCTTGATACAGTGGGATTGGACAGCGCGGACCGGTTGTCCCGCCCGCGCGCAGGCAGTGAGGATAACGAGTGGTGAAACAGGCTTTCAAGTTTATCACGGGCGGGCTGCTGCTGCTCTGGCTGCTGGGCCAGGCCGCCGCCGGCGCCGGAACCCGACCGGAGGTCCAGCAGGTGCAGAGCCTGGAGCAGGCCACCCGGGAAGCGGCCGAGCGCGGCCTGCCGCTGCTGCTGGCCTTCAGCAGCCATCACTGCACCTATTGCGAACAGGTCGAGCAGGACTTCCTGGTCCCGATGCTGATCAGCGGCGATTACGAGGATCGGGTACTGATCCGCAAGCTCAATATCGACGCCGGCGTCATGGTTGAGGACCTGCAGGGTGAGATCCGCCCGGCGCGGCGCATCGCCGACGAATACGGCGTCGACATGACCCCCACCCTGCTGTTTCTGGGCCCCGGTGGCGAGGAACTGGCCAAGCGCATCGTCGGACTGCTGACCCCGGACTTCTACGGCGGCTATATCGACCGCGGCATCGACACGGCCAACGCGGCGCTGGATCAGTAACCTGCTGCCGACACCAACCTTTCACGACACAAACGCAGAGGACGCAAAGGCGCGGAGACGCAAAGTGGGTTGTCGGATTACGCTGCGCTAACCCGACCTACGTACTGATCCAGAGCGTAGGCCGGGATAAGCGCAGCGTTCCCGGCATGCCCGGCCAATGCCGGAAACGGGCCATTCGGCCCTTTTTCCGGCCTACAATTCCAACCCTGATTCGCATCTTCCTTCGCGCGCCTTGTGCGCCTTCGCGGTTTAAAGCTTTTCCCTCACGCCCCCTTCAACAACCGCCGCACTTCGGGCTGCTGCCGGCGGCTGACCTCCAGGCGCGCATCCACCCCGCGCAGCACGGCGCACAGCCGACCCTCGGCGTCACGCTCCAGCGCACTGAGATGACGCCGCGCCACCAGGGCGTTGCGGTGAATGCGGATGAAGTCCCCGCCGAACTCCTCTTCCAGCGCTTTGAGCGCTTCCTCGATCAGGAACTCGCCCTCGCCGGTACGCACGGTGACGTACTTGTTGTCGGCCTGGAAATAGCGGATGTCGGCCACCGGCACCAGCTGCAGGCCGCCGCGCACCGGCAGGCACAGGTGACTGCGCCGACGGGTCTCGGGCAGATCCCCGATGCGTGCGGCCTGGGCCCTGTTGAGCCGGCAGGCATTGGCCAGGGCCGCCATCAGGCGCTCATTGCGGATGGGCTTGAGCAGGTAATCCACGGCACAGGCCTCGAAGGCCTCCAGGGCATGATCGCCATAGGCGGTGGTGAAGATCACCGCCGGCGGCTCGCTCAGCCCGGCCAGGTGCCTAGCTGCCTCCAGTCCGTCCATCTCCGGCATGCGGATATCCAGCAGCACCACGTCGGGACGGTTTGCCGCCACCTGCTCGATGGCCTCGCGCCCGGTGGCCGCCTCGCCGGTGATCTCGATGTCGGGCACACCGGCCAGCATGGAGATCAGCCGCTCCCGCGCCAGCGCCTCGTCGTCGACCACCAGCACCTTCATGCGGCACGCTCCAGCGGAATCAGCATGCGCACCCGGTACTGGCCGTCGCGCTGCTCGGTCTCCAGCCGCGCCTGCGCCCCGAACACCAGCAACAGGCGCTGACGGATGTTCTCCAGCGCCATGCGGTTGCCCGCCCGGCGCGGCGGATCGGATTGCGGCGGCAGCGGATTGCGCACTTCCAGGCGCAGCCTGCCCTTGTTGTAGGTCGCCAGGATATGGATGCAGCCGCCCTCGCCACGCGGCTCAATACCATGATAGACGGCGTTCTCGATCAGCGGCTGCAGGATCAGCGGCGGCACTGCCTCGTCCAGCGGCAGGTTCTTCTCGGTCCATTCCACCTGCAGCCGCTCCCCAAGACGCAGCCGTTCGATGTTCAGATAGCGGCGGGCAATGGTCAGTTCCTCGCTGAGCGGGATGCGCGCCTGCACTTCCTTCATGCCGGCGCGGAACAGTTCGGCCAGATCCTGCACCACCTCCTCGGCCAGCGCCGGCCGGCTGCGGGTGAGCGCGGCGATGGTGTTGAGGCTGTTGAACAGGAAGTGCGGCCGGATGCGTGCAGCCAGCGCCTCGACCCGGGCCTGGGCCTCGGCGGCCACCTGCATCTGCCACTGATGCCGGACAAAGAAGTAGCGCAGGAGCAGCGCGGCGACGATGGCGGCGATAGCCAGGTTGCGGATCAGGTAATCCATGTGGCCGTCGCCATTCGCTTCCATGGCGCCGTATGCCGGCAGAAGCCGGAAGGCCAGTTCACTCAGGCCGAGCACGATCAACAGGATCAATCCGTAGGCCAGCACCCCGGCGCGGCGCGGCGGCAGGCGCAGCAGCCAGCGCCGGGCCAGGCACAGGGCCGCGGTGCATGACAGCGCCACCCATTGCACAAACAGCGACACCAGGCCCAGTTCGCTCCACCACAGCGCGCCCAACGGGCTGCCCGCCAGCGCGAGCACAAAGGCCAGCATCTGGGCGCTGACCACCACGGCGAACACCGCACGAATGGCGCAGAAGTCGGGCAGGAAGCCGGCATCACCCTGCGGCAACCCGGCGGCGTTGTTGGCTGGCGTTTCCATGTTCCCGGCTGTTCCCTCCCCGCACTGAGCGCGATTATCCCCCGACGCCCCGGCCAGAACCAGCATCCCTGGCCCCGCTGACGCGGCCAGCGGTATACTCGCGCCACTGTAACCGAACGGAATCCGACATGGCGGACAGCGACAGCAAGAGCAAACCCTGGGGCGGCCGCTTCACCGAATCCACCGACGCCTTCGTCGAGGCCTTCACCGCCTCGGTGGGCTTCGACCGGCGCCTGTACCGCCAGGACATCGCCGGCTCCATCGCCCATGCCCGCATGCTGGCCCGGGTCGGCGTGCTGACGGCGGCGGAATGCGACGAGATCATCGCCGGCCTGGAGGACATCCGCGGCGAGATCGAGGCCGGCGACTTCGACTGGTCGGTCGGGCTCGAGGACGTGCACATGAATATCGAGGCGCGCCTCACCGAGCGTATCGGCGCCACCGGCAAGAAACTGCACACCGGCCGCTCGCGCAACGACCAGGTCGCCACCGACATGCGCCTGTATCTGCGCGAGGAAATCGACCTGATCACGGCCGAGCTTGAACGGCTGCAGGGCGGCCTGATCGATCTGGCCGAGCGCGAGGCCGACACCCTGATGCCGGGATTCACCCACCTGCAGGTGGCCATGCCGGTGACCTTCGGCCACCACATGCTGGCCTGGTTCGAGATGCTGGAGCGCGACCGCCAGCGCCTGGCCGACTGCCGGCGGCGGGTCAACCTGATGCCGCTGGGCGCGGCGGCCATGGCCGGCACCACCTATCCCATCGACCGGCACTATACGGCCGAGCTGCTCGGCTTCGACGCCCCGGCGGAGAACTCGCTGGACGCGGTCAGCGACCGCGACTTCGCCATCGAATTCACCAGTGCGGCGGCGCTGCTGCTGACGCATCTGTCCCGTGCTTCGGAAGAGCTGATCCTGTGGACCTCGGCCCAGTTCGGCTTCATCGACCTGCCCGACCGCTTCTGCACCGGCTCCTCCATCATGCCGCAGAAGAAGAACCCCGACGTTCCCGAACTGGTACGCGGCAAGACCGGCCGCGTCAACGGCCACCTGATCGGCCTGCTGACCCTGATGAAGGGCCAGCCGCTGGCCTACAACAAGGACAACCAGGAAGACAAGGAACCGCTGTTCGACACCGTCGACACGGTCCGGGGCTGCCTGCGGGTGTTCGCCGACATGGTCCCGGCCATCGAACCGAAACGCGAACGGCTGCGCGCGGCAGCGCTGGAGGGCTTCTCCACCGCCACCGATCTGGCCGACTACCTGGTGCGCAGGGGACTGCCGTTCCGCGATGCCCACGAGGTGGTGGGCAAGGCGGTGCGCCTGGGGCTGGAGCAGGGGCGCGACCTGTCCCAGCTCAGCCTGGAGCAGCTGCAGCAGTTCAGCGGAATCATCGAGCAGGATGTGTTCGAGGTGCTGACCCTGGAGGGTTCGATCGCCAGCCGCGATCACATCGGCGGCACCGCGCCGTCCCAGGTGCGGGCCGCCGCACAGCGGGCGCGCCAGCGGCTCAGCCGTTGACCACCTGACCGCCGCCCGGGTTCAGCCGCCGGGCGAATCCATGCAATCCGTCCCCGGTGATGGCGGGCTCGGGCCGGCCGATGTAGTAGCCCTGCACATAATCCACGCCCAGGCGCTGCAGCAGCCGGAAGGCGGCCTCGCTTTCCACGAACTCGGCAATGGTGCGGATGCCCATGCCGCGCGCCACGTCCACCAGCGCCTTGACGAACAGCTGGTCCTCCTGGTTGCTGGCGATGTCGCGGATGAAACTGCCGTCGATCTTGAGCATGTCCACATGCAGGTGCTTCAGATAGGAGAAGGAGGAGAAGCCCACGCCGAAGTCGTCCAGCGCGATGCGGCAGCCCAGCTGGCGGATGCGGCCGAGGAACTCGGCCGCCAGCGACATGTTCTCGCAGGCCGCGGTCTCGGTCAGTTCGAAGGTGATGCGGGCCGGATCCAGTCCGGTCTCGTCCAGACAGTTCTCGATCAGACGCAGCAGTTCGTCTTCGCCCACCGACAACCCGGACAGGTTGATGGAGAACCCGACCTGGCTCAGGGCATCGGGCAGGGTGGCGATGTGATAGATCGCCTTGCGCACGATCTCCTTATCCACTCTCCCGATCAGACCGAACTGCTCGGCGGCCGGGATGAAGGCGCCCGGCGGTATCACCTGGCCGCTGTCATCGCGCATCCGTACCAGGGTCTCGAAGTGGTGCACCTCGCCGTTGAGCACGCTGGCGATGGGCTGGAAATGCAGCTCGAAACGATCCTCCTCCAGGCCCCTGAGCACCCGGTTGCGCGAGGCCAGCAGGCCGCCGATATGCTCGCGCGACATGCTGGCCTCGTCGAAGACCTCGAACCGGTTGCGCCCGGCATCCTTGGCGGCGTACATGGCGCTGTCGGCCTTGGCGATCAGTTCCACCGGATCGGTGCCCTGATCGGGGAAGGCCACCAGGCCGATACTGGCTGAGACATTGATGGGCACACCGGCCTTGGTGCGGACCGGCCGACACTGGGTGATCGCCTCGAGTATCCGCGCGGCCTGCGCGCGCGCAGCGTCAAGCCCCAGATCCGGCAGGGTCAGGGCGAACTCGTCGCCGCTGATGCGGCCGAGGATATCCTCCTCGCGCGACAGCCGCTCCAGCACCCCGGCGACCTGCACGATCATCTCGTCGCCGACGGCATAGCCCGCGGCATCATTGAGCAGCTTGAGATGGTCCAGGTCCACCAGCATCAGCACGCCCTGACGGTCATGTGCCTGGGCCCGGCGGATTTCGTGCGCCAGGTCGACCAGGAAGCGGCGGCGGTTGGTAAGCCCGGTGAGCTGGTCCTGGTTGGACAGGAGCGCGACCCGCTCCTCGTTGATGCGCTGCTTGGAGATATCGCTGGCAGTGCCGCGGAAACCGGCGAAGCGGTCCTGCTCCCGCACCGGTATGCCGCTGATGCGCAGGTCCCGGATGGTGCCGTCGTGCAGGCAGACGCGGAAGCTCAATTCCTTGAACGGGAAGCCACGATCCCGCTGCGGCTGCAGGCGCGCCGTGAGCGCCTCCAGATCGTCCTCGGGGAACACTTCCTGCCAGGTCCGGCCGAGGCACTCCTGGCTGTCCATGCCCAGCGAGGCCTTGAATCCGGGGGACAGATAGGTGATGCGACCCCCGGCGTCGGTCTCCCACAACCAGTCCGAGGAACTGGCAGCGAAATCATGGAAGCGCCGGCGGTTGTGTTCCAGCGCCTCGTTGGACTGGCGCAGGTCGTCGAGCATGCGGTTGAAGGAATCGGCCAGTTCGCCGAGTTCATCCTCCCGCTTCAGCTCCACCCGCCAGGCGAGATCGCCGGCGGCGATCTTGCGGGTCGCCGCGGCCAGCAGGCTCAGCGGCCGGGTCAGGGTGCGTCGACTGATCACCATGCCCAGCACCGCCGCCACCACCAGGATGGCGCCGGAGACCAGCAGGCCCTGCAGGGCAAAGCTGCGATACGGTGCCCAGTAGTTGTCACTGGCATGCGCCAGCAGCAGCCGCGCCACCGGTGTCCGGCCGTCGCCGGCCAGCACCGGGTAGACCTGTCCGAGATAGCCGGTTCCGTCCAGGCTGAACTCGACCCGGCCGGCCTCCAGCGCCTGCAGCTGCGCCAGCCGGCCGGGCAGGGTGCTGCCAACCAGCGCCTGGGCGTCGAACAGCGCCACCTCGGTACGCAGCAGCGGCTGATAACGCTCGATCGCCGCCTGGTCGATCTCCTGCCCGAGCACCATGACCCCGATCACACCGCCGCCCGGGTTGGCCACCGGGATGGCGACCAGGCGCAGGAAGGTCTCGAAGATCATGGCGTTGCCATAGGCTACCCGGGCGCCCCGGGTGACCTGCCGCACCAGGCTCTGGATGGCATCCGAGGCCAGCACCCGCGGCGACACCAGGTGCGGCTTGCTGCCCTCGGCCAGGGTCTGGCCGGGACCGCTCTCCAGGCTCAGCGCCAGCAGATCGATGCCGGGCCGCGGAAAGCTCTCTTCCAGGGTGCTGCGTACCGTCGGCGCATGCGCCGTGAGCAGTGCTGCCAGCAGGCCCGGCTCCTGGCTGATGTTGCGGGCCGTGCTCACCAGCTGGGCAAAGGCCTCGCGCTGGGCCTGCACATAGACCTCGTGGGCATGCTGGATATCGCTGCTGATCTGGCGGTTGACGTGGCCGGTGACCAGCAGATAGCCGGCACTGGTCATGCCGACCAGTACCAGCAGCATCATGCCAACGACGAGGAGACTGTTTTTCTGCCCGATTCGCATCCCTGCCTCATCTTCCCGGCAGCGCCGGATACAGCTGATCGACGGTCACGACCCCGGCCGCGCTGTTGTGCTCCGGCTGCACTCCGCTCTTCACCGGCAGACGCAACTCCAGCGGCGGCGGCGCCGTCATGGCCATGGTGTCCTGTTCCAGGGTCTCGGCGCCGATAGCGGCCACCCGCAGCCGCCAGCGGCCGGCCTCGAGGTCGCGGAACTCGAACCGCTCACCGGCCTCGACAATGGCCAGCCGCGGTGCATCGACCACATCGATGCGGGCATAGCTGCGCCGGTGCAGACGGCAGAACAGGTGTCGGGTACCGGGTTCGCGGAAACTGATGCTCGGCTCGTCCGCCCCACTGCCCGGGTGCAGCCGCACCTCAACCTCACTGTGGCTGCCGGGGACCAGGGCGAACAGCTGATGCTCGACGGCATCGAGACTGGCCAGCCGGATCGGCTCGCCGGGACGCACCTGGAGAAAATCGGGCCGGATCCGGTCGGCATCGACGCGCAGTTCATGGCGCACGTCAACCACAGCCCCGGCGCTCAGGCCGGGGCTGTCCGGCCACAGTGCCAGGCCGATGACCTGGTCCGTGCCGTCCCGGCCGGAGAACAGGCCGCTGTGCTGCAGCATGACCACCCCGCGCACCTCAGCGGCCGACAGCCCGGCCGGCATGACGGCCAGCAGCGCCAGCAACAGCCGACGCCAACGATTCCCTGCGGACACGATCCCTGGTTTCATGTAAATTCGGACTGCACGTGATGGTCTACTTCTGTAGGTAACGGCACCCGGCTGCCCGGCTTAAGCCGGAGACCACGGGGCTGCGGAGCGCAATCCATGACCAAGGCCGACACCGATAGTCTGGACCGGCTCAACCGCCGCCTGGCGGAGTTCGCCCGGGCGCGCGACTGGGAGCCGTTCCACTCGCCCAAGAACCTGTCCATGGCCCTGATCGCCGAGGCGGCCGAACTGGTGGAGCATTTCCAGTGGCTGAGCCAGGCCGAGAGCGCGGCCCTGCCGCCGGACAAGCGCGAGGCCGTGCGTCTGGAACTGGCCGACATCCTCATCTATCTCGTGCGCCTGGGTGAGCGGCTCGACATCGATCTGCTGCAGGCAGCGCATGACAAGATGGATATGAACGAGGCACGTTTCCCGGTGGACAAGGTGCGCGGCCTGGCCCGGCGCGCCAGCGAGTATGACTGACCCGCTCCTCGCTCCTCACTCCTAAAGCAAAACGTCCCTAGGTCGCTAAATCCCAAGACATTCCGGGACACACGGATGTCAAATTTCCGTCATCTGACACGCCCAGGGAGACTTCTTGCCATGTGGGACAGGCTTACCCCCTCGCAGCTCGTCGAGTTGCTCGACACCACCTCCGACGCCCTGCTGGTACTGGATCGCAACGGTCGTCCGGCCGCCGCCAACGCCGCGCTGCTGCGGCTGCTGGACGCCGGTCTTGACGATCTCGACCCGGAGCACCCGCTGCTGGCCGCTGCTGCGGACAGCCTCAGCCACACCGCCCCCGGCGGCGCCCGCCTGCAACTGCAGGTCCGGCGCCTGCCGCTGGCCGATGGCGGCCAGGCGCTCTGGTTCCGGGACTGCACCGAGCAGCAACGCCTGCAGCAGGAACTGTCCGAACAAACGCTCACCGACCCGGTCACCGGCCTGCTCAACCGCCGCGGTCTGAGCGTGGCGCTGGAACCCCAGGTCTCGCGCTGCCGGCGCTACGACAGTCCACTGTCGCTGGTGCTGCTGGAACTGCGCGGCGATGTCGACGACCCGGCCCGGGTCCGGGTCAGCCGCATTCTCAAGGATCAGCTGCGCTGGGCCGACATGATCGGGTGCAACGAGGATCAACGCTTCATTCTGGCCCTGCCGGAGACACGCCAGGCGGATGCCGAACAGCTGATCGCCAAACTGCGCGAGCGGCTGGCGGCAGAGTTCGCCAGTGAGCTTGTCGACACCGGGTTCGGAGTGGCGGAATGGCGCAAGGCGGACAATACCCAGACGCTGCTCAATCGCGCCGCCGCCGCCCTCGCCCCGGCGGCCGCCAGCACCGCCGCCGGTTGATCCTGTCACCCACCTGACCAGGGAGCCGCCACCGGCAGCATGGCCGTCGTCGAGCAGATGAAACCCAGGATCGAGATGGATGGCGTGCAGCTGCGCCATGTCCAGCGGCGGTTCATGGTCATCAACCAGGACCGGCTCAAGCGGGTCTACGCCGGGCTGCGCGACCGCCATCGCCTGTTCCTCGACCTGCTGCCGCTGCTGTTCCACATCAACCACCCCATGCTGCCGGGCTATCTCTCCAGCAAGGCACCGGCCGGCCTGTCGGACTACAAGCCGAACAAACGCACCCTGGACGCCGCGCGCAAGCTGTCCAAGAGCTTCACCTACCAGCAGCGCAGCGTGCGTGAGCACGACGTGCTGGCGCTGTACATGATGGGCTCCTCCGGCACCATCGCCTATTCGCGCAAGAGTGATTTCGACATCTGGGTCTGCATCCGCCACGACATGGACCGGGATGCACGCGAGATGCTGGCGCAGAAGGCGGCCAACATCGAGAGCTGGGCCGCGAGCATGAGCCTGGAGGTGCATTTCTTCCTGATGGACGATGTCGCCTTCCGCGCCGGCGAGATGGACAGCCTGTCGAGCGAGAGCAGCGGCAGCGCCCAGCATCACCTGCTGCTGGACGAGTTCTACCGCACCGGCCTGTTGATCGCCGGACGTTACCCCATCTGGTGGCTGGTACCGCCGCAGTACGAGGTGGTCTACGACGACTACGTCAGCCAGCTGCTGCACAAGCGCTTCGTCAACCCGAAGGAGGTGGTCGATTTCGGCGGCCTGGGCGAGATGCCGGCCGGCGAGTTCTTCGGCGCCACCCTGTGGCAGCTCTACAAGGCGGTCTCCTCGCCCTACAAGTCGGTACTCAAGATCCTGCTGATGGAGGCCTATTCCGACGAGTATCCCCACATCCGCATGCTCAGCCACCGGTTCAAGGAGGCGGTCTACGGCGGCGAGACCAACCTGGACGGTCTCGACCCCTATGTGCAAATGTGCCGGCGGGTGGAGGAATACCTGCTGGAGAACGGCGAACTGGAACGCCTGGAACTGGCCCGGCGCTGCTTCTATTTCAAGATCAACGAGAAGATGAGCCGGCCCGACCGGCGCGGCAACATCAGCTGGCGCCGCGAGGTGATGCGCGAGCTGGTGCAGGAATGGGGCTGGTCGGACGGCCATCTGCAGCTGCTCGATACCCGGCCGCAGTGGAAGATCCAGCAAGTGCTGGAGGAACGCCAGATCCTGGTCGACGCCCTGCGCCAGAGCTACCAGGCGCTGTCGGAATTCGCCCGCGGCCAGGACGACGACCACACCATCGACCCGGCCGAGCTCAATCTGCTGGGGCGGCGCCTGTACGCGGCCTTCGAGCGCAAGGCCGGCAAGGTCGATCTGGTCAATCCCGGGATCTCCGACGATCTGTCCGAGGACCGCCTGTCACTGCATCAGCTGAACCACCCCGGCCAGTCCGGCTGGGTGCTCTACCGCGGCCTGGTGCGCAGCGGCGAGACCGGCGGCCAGCGCCCGCTCAAGCGTGGCCACAGCCTGGTGGAGATCCTGGCCTGGTGCCACTTCAACCACATCACCCAGTCCAGCCTGAGCATGATCAGCCTGCACCCCGAGGACTGTACCGTCAGCAGCTGGGAACAGCGCTCGGTGATGGACTGCCTGGAAGACATCTTTCCGCGCGGCCGCCTGGCCGAGCCCGACCTGGACGCCCTGGCCGAGCCGGCCCGGGTGGCCCGCAACGCCCTGTTCATCAACCTGGGCGTGGACCCCATGGCCAAACTCACCCGCGAAGGGATGCAGCTGGTCAGCAGCCGCACCGATGCGCTGAGCTACGGCGGGCGCTGGGAGAACCTCGCCATCAACTTCGAGCTGATCATCCAGACCAGCTGGCAGGAGATCCTGACCTTCCACTACAGCGGCGACCATGCCCTGCTCGACTGCCTGTGCGACTACCTGGCCTGGACGCCGATCGATGCCGGCGGCCCGCCGCCGATGGGCGTGAACACCTTCAGTTTCTCATCGACCCGTGGCGCGCCCATCGCCAACCGCATTCGCGACGTCTTCGACCAGGTCACCGCCTGGTTCTACCGCGGCGCCGAGCGCGGTAATGCCCGCTATCTGCTGCAGGTCAGCCACGACTACTATCTGCTGCAGCCCGAGAACGGCGTGCCGCGCTACCGCCATTTCAAGACCTACGCCGCCCTGCTGCAGGAACTGGCCGCACCGCAGGAGCGCTTCAGCCCGCTCGGCATCGACCCGTCGACGCTGAGCGACACCCCGCTGCCGGCGCTGTTCCAGGCCAACAAACCGGGGCGGCTGCAGCTGTTCTATCAGGTCGACGGCCCCAATGCCCATGTCTATGTGCTGGACGAGAAGGGCTCGCTGTTCCATCAGGAGGTGGCCTTCCACGATGCCCTGACCCTGCTCACCCAGTTCCAGCGCTTCCTCAACAAGATCCAGGAACGCATGAACTTCCTGGTGCAGGAAGCCGGCAAGGGCGAATTCAACGTGGCGGCCATCGACTATTACCAGATCCACCATCGCCACGGCGCCGAGCCGCGGCTGGAGAAGCAGAACATCAGCCCGTTCAAGCAGTCGCGCAGTTATTTCGGGGTGCAGGTCATCGGGGATGTGATGGACAACAACCGCTCGGTGTTCACCATGTACTGCAACGAGCAGGAGTTCTCCACCCTGGAGTACGGCGAGCGTCTGTTCGAGGAGGTGGCGCGCTACATCCTGAGCAAGCGCGCCAGCGGCCAGAGCTATCCGATCTACATCACCGACATCGACCTGGCCCGCAACCTGCTCGGCGTGGACACCGCGCAGGAACTGCAGACCATCCACTTCCTCAACTACAAGAAGCGCATCGAACAGCGCCTGAACGACGCCCTGGCGAAGCTGTAACCCCTCTGCAAGATGGGTTACGCGTTGCTCCACCCATCCTACCCAAGCATCGCAGGATGGGTGAAGCGCAGCGCAACCCATCATTCACCGAACAAACCCGTTATCGATTCAGAGGCGTAGGATGGGTGGAGCGCAGCGCAACCCATCTTTCGTACCTTATTGGCGATCAAAACTTATGTATATGATATAGCTTGTACTCTGTACCGCGAAGGTAAATGTGTCGTTCGTTGTCGCAGTGTCTCCCAACACACCAAACCCTGTATAGGTTCCGTTTTCCGCTCCGCAGTTGGTTACAGAAAGCTGAGCTGAATACAGATTCTTGCCTGGATCGGCCAGACTCAGATTACCCGCATAGTTGCAGGCATCCGTATCTGACCCCGTGATAACCCCATCAGCACCAATGCTCAACGTGAGCGTGTAGAAACCATCCGTATACATCCATATATCATTACTGTCTGCCAGCGTGACGCTTCTGTCGTACAGATTGTCATAAGCCAGGCTTATACTGCCGGAATGCCCCAGAGAGTTACTGAAGGTACCCGATATACTGGCTTCTGTCCGGACAGTAGCGCTGACCGTACCAGTCGCTATTGGCCCGGCAACTCCGTCCTGATAGGCTGTGATATTCCCGCTGAACTGATCGCCCGATATGGAGTAGGTACCGACATCCATTTCACCGCTGTTCGGATCAAAGAAATACGCTTCCCCATCAAATAAAAGCCCGATGTAGGCGTTTGAGGTATAACCCGTCGTGGTATTTGTGACCGTACCACGCCATATGCCGTTGGCAGATTCGGTAGTCGTTGATGAACTATCGTCGCCACCTCCGCCACCGCCACATGCAGCAACTCCAAGTACCATAAGACCGGATGCCGCCAGGATTTTGATAGTTGCAAAAAGGTTTTCGATGTTGCTTTTGATCATTATTTGGACTCCCTCTGTAGCTGAATATTATTCTTTGCTCCCCTGACAAATCCGGGGCAGCACACGGACCCGCCGACAGAAGACAGATCCTTAACCTTCCCATACAGGCTATCCTGAAATGGGATACCCCATAATGGGATATAGGATTTCCCCATGGCTGGCACATGGGCGAAACAACGAATCATATTACGCAAATTAATGCGCGAGATGCATTGTCGCCACGACCTCACCCAGGCGGAATTGGCAAAATATCTCTACAGGCCGCAAAGTTATGTCAGTAAGATAGAATCCGGTGAACGCAACCTTGATTTTGTCGATGTGTACGAAATCTGCCGTTGTTGCGGCGAGGGGTTTGAGGATTTTGCGGCCAGATTCGTGCAGGCAATCAAGCAGAAGTAACCTGCATATTTTGGTCGATGGGTGGAGCGAAGCGCAACCCATCATTCACCAAACGAACCCGCTATCGTTTCAGCCACGCAGCCGCTCCAGTCCCTGGGATATACCCCTGAAGCACAATAGCGATGAAACGAGGAATAAGGCCAGTCGCTTACACGGCGGCAATGGCCATGCTTGACCGGATTGTAATGGATGTAATCGATGTGATTGCGCAGATCCAGCGGATTGCGTATCGCATGCTCCCAGAACCGTCTCTGCCATACACCCCTCTCACCTTTCTGGCGGCCACTTCTGGAAACGGCGGCGAGCTTTGGCAACCGGCGTGAAAAACGCGCCTTGATCTTGCGCCAGCGCACCGAGAAATCGGCATCACCTACCGGTAGGGTCCAGATGGCGTGAAGGTGATCCGGCAGAATCACGATCGCATCAATATTGAATGGATGCTCCAGACGCGTCTCTCTCACGGCGCGCCGCAGCAATGCGATCTGCTCTGTCAGCAGGCGACTTGAGCGGTCAGCGAGAGTCACGGTGAAGAAATAGGTGCCACCGGCGACATAATGGCGTCGATACTGGGTCATCCTTGACCTCCTGATTTTCGGAATCATCCTATGATGGGTTACGCTGCGCTTCACCCATCCTACGATCCTTCCGATGATTTCCGCGTTGCCTCACCCATCCCATGCTCCCCGTGTAGGATGGGTGAAGCGCAGCGCAACCCATCGCGGACGCATGCCTTTACATCCCCTCTGCGGCCTGCAGCCGATCCAGCATGGCCTGGATATCCTCCGCCCACTGGTCGAACACGGCGGTCAACTCATCATCGCCGTAGAACTCGGCCATCCGCCGCGGATTGGCGGCGATGAGCAGGGTGTCGGTCTCCTCGGCGAAGATGGCGATCTTGAGCGGCAGGTAGGGGATCAGCTCGGGGTGCTCCCGGGTCAGGCGTCGCACCTGTTCCGGCTTGCCGAAGAACACCACCCGGTACTTGTCGGTCTTGTAGCCCATGTTGGTCAGGCCGACGTCGACCCGCTGCACCCTGGACAGGGTATAGCCCTGCTCGCGCACCGCCTCCTGCAGCATCAGCATCGCCTCGGCGAAGGGCACGCGCGAGCGCACCATGAACAGGTCCTGCGCCAGGGCCGGGCGCAGCAGGCCGGCCAGCAGCAGGATCAGCAGCGGCAGTCTCAGGCGTCTCAAAACGTGGCCTCCTCCAGGATCGCGGTATACAGGTCGTGCATCTCGTCGCAGGCCCGGTCCAGCCGTTCGTTGTTGAACAGCACGCTCAGGCGTTTGGGGTTGATGCTCATCACCTGCACCTGGCCCTCCCGCTCGACCACGGTGACCCGGCAGGGCAGGAACAGGCCGACGCGCGGGTCGATGGTCAGGGCGTCATAGAGAAAATTGAAGTTGCAGAAATAGACCATGACCTGCTTGTCGCTGGCCTCGCCTTCCGGAAACAGGCCTTCCTCCAGCTTCTGGCGCCGGATGAGACGGAAATTCCTGCCCACCGCGGCCCGCTCAACCGCCTCGACTGTCTCCTCCAGGCTGTAGGGCGAGTCATAGACCAGTACCGGTTCGATATCTTCCACTCGGGCGGCCGGCTCGGTGTGCTGCTGTTCGAAACTGCGCACATAGGCGACCAGGTCATCGATCTCCTGCTCGCTCAGACCCTGGTCGCGGAAGGAGACCATGGGCGTGCCCTCACGGCCCTGCATCAGGGTGGCCTTGATCATGGCGTCGGAGGCCGCGGCCAGAAAGCCGGGATTGTTCAGCGCCGGGGCGATGATGGGCAGATCGCGCGGGCGCGAGAAGGTCACGCCGGTGCCCTGGCCGCCCTGGCCCTGGTCACCGTGGCACTGGGCGCAGTGCTGCGCGTACAGCTGTTTGCCATGCTGCGCATCGCCGGCGATGCGCGCCTGACTGAACTCGGGTCGCTCGCCCTCATGCCAGCCGCGGATATGCTCGACAATGGCCTCGACCTCGGCCTCGCTCAGGTGATCGAAGGCCGGCATCACCCGACCCGGCCGCCCCAGGCGGATGGTCTGCTTCAGATAGTCATCGGAGACGCCGTCCTGGAACGCCGGCAGCCGCAGGGGCACGCCCACGCCGCCGTCGCCGGCATCACCGTGACAGACCGCGCACATCTGCGCATACAGGCGTGTGCCATTGGGTTCGGCCGCAGCCGGGCCGGCCAGCGTCAGGGCCAGTGCGAGCAGCGACAGTTGCAGCCATTTACCAGTCATCGCGATCACTTGAAGATGAGTTTGTTTCCGGATGCACCCAGTCTACGCGAGCCGGCTGTGCATGCGTTGACGTGCATCAAGGGTGCCGGCTCAGTCCAGCCATGGTGCCAGCCGGGCCGCGAGCCAGGCGCGGATATCGGCGACCTCGTCCAGCGACACGGTATGGGGCACAGGATAGGCATGGAAATCCACCGCGCAACCCAACCCGGTCAGCCGGTCACGGGCGGCCCCGGCCAGGGCGAAGGGCACCACCGGATCGGCCGTGCCGTGCGCCAGGAACACCGGCACGGCCCGGTTGGCCGGCGGCATCTCGCGGCTGAGCGCCTCGGGCAGGGCGAGATAGGTCGACAGGGCCAGTACCCCGCCCAGCGGCGCCGGGTGGGTCAGGCCGGCGTGCAGGGCGATGACGCCGCCCTGGGAGAAGCCCGCCACCAGTACGGCCCCGGAGGGCAGCCCCTGTGCGATCTCCGCGGCCACCAGCCGCTGCAGGTAATCCACCGAGCGCCGGATGCCGTCCGCATCGGGGACGGCATTGATGTCCGGTTCACGGATGTCGTACCAGGCGGGCATCACCGCACCACCGTTGATGGTGACCGGCTGCTCCGGCGCATGCGGCAGCACGAAGCGCACGCCGCGCTCCAGCAGTCCCAGTTCGGGAATCAGCGGCTCGAAGTCATGCCCGCTGGCCCCCAGGCCGTGCAGCCAGATCACGCTGGCGCGCACCCCGGTACCGGCCGGTGGCTCCAGAATCAGCGGAGGTTCGTAGTCGGGCACGCGTTTGTCACCTTGATGGGTACTCGGGCTTGGGGTATGTTGCCGGCTGACACACGCCAGCCGAATCCAATCATGCGTCTCACCTTAACACAGCCGTGCTACCGGCCCGCCCTGCTGCTCGTGCTCGTGCTTGCGGGCCTGCTCGGCGGCTGCGGCCAGAAGGGACCGCTGTACCTGCCCGATGCCGGCACCAGCGAGCAGCAGTAAACCGCCCATGGATGCCTTCGACTATCGCAACGGCAGTCTGTATGCCGAGGACGTGCCGGTCGCCGACATCGTGCACACCCACGGCTCGCCCTGCTACATCTACTCCCGCGCCACGCTGGAGCGTCACTGGCACGCCTTCGACGCCGCCCTGGCCGGCCGGCCGCACCGGGTCTGCTATGCCGTCAAGGCCAATTCCAACCTGGCGCTGCTGAATTGCCTGGCCCGGCTGGGCTCGGGTTTCGACATCGTCTCCGGCGGCGAACTGGCCCGGGTGCTGGCCGCCGGCGGCGACCCGGCGAAGGTGGTCTTCTCCGGCGTGGCCAAGACCGCCGCGGAGATGCGCCAGGCCCTGGAGGCCGGTATCCACTGCTTCAATGTGGAATCGCTGAGCGAGCTCGAGCGCCTGGCCGAGGTGGCCGCCGATGTGGATATCCCGGCGCCGGTCTCGCTGCGGGTCAACCCGGACGTGGACGCCGGCACCCACCCCTACATCTCCACCGGGCTGAAGGAGAACAAGTTCGGCATCGACATCGGCGAGGCCGAGGCCATCTATCGCGACATCGCCGGACACCGGCATCTGCGCGTGATCGGCATCGACTGCCACATCGGTTCCCAACTCACCCGCACCGAGCCCTTCATCGATGCCCTGCGCCGGGTGCTGGCGCTGGTCGACCGGCTGGCGGCGGACGGCATCGTACTCGAGCACCTGGACCTCGGCGGCGGCCTGGGCATCCGCTACCGCGACGAGACCCCGCCGGAGCCGGCCGAGTATGTCGCGCCGCTGCTGGCCGAACTGGGCGACCGCGCGCTGGAGATCCTGATCGAGCCGGGGCGGGCCATCGCGGGCAACGCCGGCATCCTGGTCACCCGGGTCGAGTACCTCAAGCGGACCGAGGCGCACAACTTCGCCATTGTCGATGCCGGCATGAACGATCTGATCCGGCCTTCGCTCTACAGCGCCTGGCAGGAGATCATCCCGGTCCGGCCGCGCCAGGACACCGAATCCCGCTGCTACGACATCGTCGGGCCGGTGTGCGAGACCGGCGACTTCCTGGGCAAGGCGCGTGAACTGGCGCTGACGGCAGGCGACCTGCTGGCGGTGCGCTCGGCCGGGGCCTACGGCTTCACCATGAGCTCCAACTACAACTCGCGACCGCGGCCGCCCGAGATCATGGTCGACGGCGACCGGATCCACCTCATCCGCCCGCGCGAGGCCATCGAGGATCTGTACCGGGGCGAGACACTGCTGCCGGAGGATTGACCTCGCCGCTTCAGTATGGATAAGTGGTAACAACGTCGCGCTGGCGGACAACTCCCGGGACTGCCCGGCCCCTTCACATTCTTCTGTCTGGGGTCATTCGTGCAGCCCGCGGGGTGCCCGCATGAACAAATCAGAAGCAGTGAATGAATAACCCGACACGTCCCAGCCCGGGCACTGCCCAGGCGCTGAATGTCGACCGCAACCGGCAGGCCTTCATCATCGCCCTGTTCTCCACCGTGGGCTCGGCCTACCTGTTCATGTTCGGCTTCAGCGCCCTGACCCGCGGCGATTATATCCTCGGCGGGCTGCTGGTCTGCTCGGCCCTGGCCGGCATCAGCAACTACCTGCTGTTCCGGCAGCTGCACAACTACCGCAGCGCGGCCGGGGTGGTGATTACCATCATGGCCGTCACCTGCCTGTACCTGCTGGTCACCGGCGGCGTGAACGGCACCGGGCCGCTGTGGAGCTATATCGCCATTCCCCTGATCCTGTTCATGTACGGCCCGCGCCTGGGCGGGAGCCTGCTCGGCGCCTATTTCCTGGTCATGGCAACGCTGCTGCTGATCCCGGCCAATCCGCTGCTGCAGACTGAATATGCGTCGGATTTCACCACCCGCTTCCTCGCCTCCTTCCTGGCGGTGAGCATCATGTCCTACGTGCATGAGTATTCCCGCTTCAAGGCCAATCTCGCCATGCAGTCGCTGCGCCAGGCAATGGAACGGGAGGCCCGCACCGATACCCTGACCGGCCTGCCCAACCGCCGCGCCATGTACGAACAGCTGCAGCAGGAACTGGCCCGCGCCCGCCGCATGCGTCACCCCTGGTGCCTGCTGCTGTGTGACCTGGATGATTTCAAGCAGATCAACGACAGCCACGGCCACCAGGTCGGCGATGCGGTACTCAAGGAGACCGGCCGCATCCTCAGACACTGCCTGCGCGCCAGCGACTTCTCCGCCCGCTGGGGAGGCGAGGAATTCCTGGTGCTGCTGCCCGAGACCGACCTGCACGAGGCCGAGGCGGTCGCCGAAAAAATCCGCGAGCAGATCAGCCATATCCGCATCGACGGCGTGGAGCGCAGCTTCACCATCAGCATCGGGGTGTATCAGGCCGACAGCCGCGGCGGTCTCGACGACCAGCTGCGCCAGGCCGACCGCCGGTTGTATGCAGCCAAGCGCAGCGGCAAGAACCGGGTGGTCAGCACCGAACCGGCATGAGGCCAATGCGGATCGCCGCGCAAGCACAGGGAAACAAAAAACAATACAATGTCTTGTGGGCGCTGCATTATGGCCCTTGGATGCACAGCCGACTATTAGCCCGTCATCCCGGCGCAGGCCGGGATGACGGCAGATTTGTGAGTTATTGCGCAACTCCGGACGATTGACTGCATGAACCTGCGTTTCACCAAGATGCACGGCCTGGGCAACGACTTCGTCGTCATCGATGCGGTCAACCAGCGCGTGGCCCTGAATCCCGACCAGGTGCGCCACCTGGCCGACCGCCATCGCGGCATCGGCTGCGACCAGCTGCTGCTGGTCGAACCCGCGACCGACCCTGCGGCCGACTTCCGCTACCGCATCTACAATGCCGATGGCGGCGAGGTCGAGCAGTGCGGCAATGGCGCGCGCTGCTTCATGCGCTTCGTGCATGACCAGGGCCTGACTGCCAAACGCGCGCTGACCGTGCAGACCCTGGCGGGACCGATCGCACTGCGCCTGGAGGACGACGGCCAGGTCACGGTGGACATGGGTCCGCCGCGGCTGGAGCCGGCCGCCATTCCCTTTCAGGCGCCGGCGCGCGCGCCTGTGTACAGCCTCGAGGTCGAGGGGCAGGAATACACGATCGGCGCCCTGTCCATGGGCAACCCGCACGCCGTGCTCACGGTCGAGGACATCGACCGGGCGCCGGTGGCAACCCTGGGGCCGCGCATCGAGCATCACCCGCGATTTCCCAACCGGGTCAATGTGGGCTTCATGCAGATTGACGCACCGGACCATATTCACCTGCGGGTATTCGAACGCGGTGTGGGCGAGACCCGCGCCTGCGGCACCGGCGCCTGTGCCGCCGCAGTGGCCGGAAGGCTGCAGGGCCGGCTCGACGCGCGTGTGCGCGTCAGCCTGCCCGGCGGCGATCTTGTGATAAGCTGGTCGGGCGAGGATGCATCCGTTTTCATGACCGGACCGGCGGTCAGCGTGTTTGAGGGGACACTCCAGCTATGAACACACAGAACAATCTGGACACCCGCAGCGAGGCAGCCAGCGAGATCGACGCCGGGCAGGTCGCCGATTATCTGCGCCGGCACCCGGACTTCTTCGAGCAGCAGCCGCAGCTGCTGACCCAACTCGAACTCTCACATCCAAGCGGGGCGGCCGTGTCCCTGATCGAGCGCCAGGTGGAGAGCCTGCGGGAGCAGAACCGCCAGTACAAGCATAAGCTGATGGAACTGGTGCAGATCGGCCGCGACAACGACGCCCTGCACCAGAACCTGCACCGGCTGACGGTCGCCCTGATGCAGGCCCACGGCCTGGAGGCCGCACTGCAGACCCTGTTCGATCACCTCTATGGCGAATTCAACGCCGATGCCGTGGCCCTGGCGATTCAGGGGCTGCCGCGCGCGGTCGCCAGCGAACAGGTACGCCTGATCCATGCCGGCGAGCCCGCGCTGTGCCAGTTCGAACGCGTCCTGCAGCAGGGCCAGTGCCTGTGCGGCCACCTGCGTCCGGAACAACTCGATTACCTGTTCGGCGACCGCGTCACCCGGGTGCAGTCGGCCGCGCTGCTGCCGCTCGGCGGCACCCCCGCCGTCGGCATGCTTGCGATCGGCAACGAGGACGCGAACTATTACCACCCGGGCATGGACACCCATTTCCTGCGCAACCTGAGCGACCTGATCGGCTGCGCCCTTGCCCCCTACCTCGAGGCCCCGGAACCGGCGTGAGCGCCGAACCGGCATGGGCGGACGTCGAGGCCTACCTGCAGCACCTGGCCCATGAACGCCGCCTCTCTGGGCACACCCTCAGCAACTACCGACGCGACCTCCGTGCCCTGGTCGATTATCTCCGGGAACAGGATGGCCTCGACTGGGACCGGCTCAGCGCCCATGAACTGCGCGCCTTCGCCGCGCGCGAGCATCGCCGCGGCCTGGGCGGGCGCAGCATCCAGCGTCGCCTGTCCGCCGCCCGCGGCCTGTTCGAGTTCCTGATCCGCCAGGGCCGGCTCACGCACAACCCGGCCCGGGACATCCGCGCCCCCAGGAGCCCGCGCCGGCTGCCGGCCGTGCTGGACGTGGACCGCATGAGCCAGCTGCTGCAGCCCGCCGGCGAGGATCCGCTGGAGCGCCGCGACCAGGCCATGCTGGAACTGATCTACTCCTCCGGCCTGCGCCTGGCCGAGCTGGTCGGACTGGACTGCAACGATCTCGATCTGCGCGATGCCCTGGTCAGCGTCACCGGCAAGGGCAATCGCAGCCGGGTGCTGCCGGTCGGACGCCAGGCCCGTACGGCACTGGCGCGCTGGCTGGAGGTCCGCACCGAACTGGCCGCGCCGGACGAACCGGCCCTGTTCGTCAGCCGCCGCGGCAGCCGGCTCACGCCGCGCAGCGTCCAGCAGCGGCTGGACCGCCGCGCCCGCGCCCGCGGCCTGCCGGGGCGCGTGCATCCGCACATGCTGCGCCATGCCTTCGCCAGCCACCTGCTCGAATCCAGCGGCGACCTGCGCGCGGTGCAGGAACTGCTTGGGCATGCCGACATCAGCACCACCCAGATCTATACCCATCTGGACTTCCAGCACCTGGCCGAGGTCTACGACCAGGCCCATCCGCGGGCGCGCAAGCGGAAAGGAGTAAGGAGCGAGGAGTAACGTAGGATGGGTGGAACGCAGCGCAACCCATCATTCCCTGTGCCAGGCGATGGGTTACGGCGCGTGGCGCCTCCACCCATCCTACGCTCTTACAACTGGGGCGGGTTCCGACCGAATTGATTTGCCCGCCGCGAAGCGGCCGGGCAATTCAACCCCACATCCTCTGCGCCTCCGAGCCTCTGCGTTCCCGGCTCCCGGCCTGACCCGGAGCCACCCTTTCAGGTACAATCCCCAGTCCCTCGCAACAGGAGAGCGCGTCAGTGGAACAATTCGACGGCACCACGATCCTGTCGGTGCGCCGCGGCAACCAGGTGGTAATCGGCGGCGACGGCCAGGTCACGCTCGGCAACACCGTGCTCAAGGGCAATGCGCGCAAGGTGCGCACCCTGTATCAGGGCAAGGTGATCGCCGGCTTCGCCGGCGGCACCGCTGACGCCTTTACCCTGTTCGAGCGCTTCGAGGCCAAGCTGGAGAAGCACCGCGGCAATCTCACCCGCGCCGCCGTCGAGCTGGCCAAGGACTGGCGCACCGACCGCGCCCTGCGCCGGCTGGAGGCGCTGCTGGCGGTGGCGGACAGGACCGCCTCGCTGATCATCACTGGCAACGGCGACGTGGTCGAACCCGAGGAAGGCCTGATCGCCATCGGCTCCGGCGGCCCCTTCGCCCAGGCCGCGGCCCGCGCCCTGCTGGAGAACACCGAACTGGAGGCGCGTGAGATCGTCGAACGCGGCCTGCACATCGCCGCCGACATCTGCATCTACACCAACCGCAACCTCACCATCGAAACCCTGACGGACGAAGGCTGACCCATGTCGGAAATGACGCCGCGCGAAATCGTCCAGGAACTGGACAAGCATATCATCGGTCAGCAGTCGGCCAAGCGCGCCGTGGCCATCGCCCTGCGCAACCGCTGGCGCCGCATGCAGGTCGACGAGACCCTGCGCAACGAGATCACGCCCAAGAACATCCTGATGATCGGCCCCACCGGCGTGGGCAAGACCGAGATCGCGCGCCGACTGGCGCGGCTGGCCAATGCGCCCTTCATCAAGATCGAGGCCACCAAGTTCACCGAGGTCGGCTATGTCGGACGCGATGTCGAATCCATCATCCGCGACCTGGTCGACATCGCCATCAAGATGACCCGTGAGCAGGAGATGAAAAAGGTCGGCCACCGCGCCGAGGACGCCGCCGAGGAGCGCATCCTGGACGCCCTGCTGCCGTCGCCGCGGCCGACCGGCGGCGGCTTCTTCGCCCAGCCGCAGGAGGAACCGCAGAAACCGGCGGACTCCGACACGCGGCAGAAGCTGCGCAAGAAGCTACGCGAGGGCGAGCTGGACGAGCGCGAGATCGAGATCGAGGTGAGCGCCACACCCATGGGGGTGGAGATCATGGCCCCGCCCGGCATGGAGGAGATGACCAGCCAGCTGCAGAGCATGTTCCAGAACATGTCCGGCGGCCGCACCAGGAGCCGCAAGCTCAGGATCAGGGACGCCTGGAAGCTGCTGCGCGACGAGGAGGCGGCCAAGATGGTCAACGACGAGGACGTCAAAACCCGGGCCATCACGCTGGTCGAGCAGAACGGCATCGTGTTCCTGGACGAGATCGACAAGGTCACCCAGCGCTCGGAGGGCGCCAGCGGCAGCGCCGACGTCTCCCGCGAGGGCGTGCAGCGCGACCTGCTGCCGCTGGTTGAGGGCAGCACGGTCTCCACCAAGCACGGCATGGTCAGGACCGACCACATCCTGTTCATCGCCTCCGGTGCCTTCCATCTGGCCAAGCCCTCGGACCTGATCCCGGAGCTGCAGGGCCGGCTGCCCATCCGGGTGGAGTTGGATGCCCTGGCGGTGGAGGAGTTCGTGCGCATCCTGACCGAGCCGGACGCCTCGCTGACCGAACAGTACACCGCCCTGCTGGCCACCGAGGGGGTGACGCTGGCGTTCACCCCGGAGGGGATCGAGCAGATCGCCCGCTTCGCCTGGGAGGTCAACGAGCGCACCGAGAACATCGGCGCCCGGCGCCTGCACACGGTGATGGAGCGGCTGCTGGAGGAGATCTCCTTCGAGGCCGCCGACCGCAGCGGCGAGACCATCAGCGTCGATGCCGCCCTGGTCGACAAGCACCTGGCGGATCTGGCGGGCGACGACGACCTGAGCCGGTATATCCTCTGATCATACCTTAGCGACTCAAGCGCAAAGGGGTAGTCGATTTGAATGGCACTTAATTAGCCGTCATTGCGAGCGCAGCGTGGCAATCTCGTACCGCAGAATCAACCGGTTGGGGATTGCCGCGTCACTTCGTTCCTCGCAATGACGAGCATGATTCGGCTCAAGTAAGGCAGCATTTGGATTGGATTCAAAAATCCCTGCACTTTTTTGCCCTTGCGGCCTTTGCGTGACTCGCTGCCGACGCCCACAAGTTGCAGGGGATTTTGCCCGCCAACACGGCTTTGGCTAAGGTGGCACCAGCGAACCAACCCGATTTTTCCGAGGAAGACAGACATGAGCGCGCACCCCACCGAGATCAACATGCACCAGAAGTCCCGCACCCTGGAGATCAGCTTCGACACCGGCGAGACCTTCAACCTGCCGGCGGAATACCTGCGGGTGCATTCGCCCTCGGCCGAGGTCCAGGGCCACGGCCCGGGGCAGGGCGTGCTGCAGGTCGGCAAGGAAGACGTCAACATCGAGAACATCACGCCGGTAGGCAGCTACGGCGTGCAGCTGCATTTCGACGACAACCACAACACCGGCATCTATTCCTGGGACACCCTGTACGACCTGGGCAGGAACTATGACACCTACTGGCAGGATTACCTGAAGCGGCTGGACGAAGCCGGCCACAAGCGCCGCGACCCCAGCCAAATCATCTGAGATTGCTGTTGACTGAGATTCATTTCAACGCAGAGACGCGGAGACGCAAAGAAAAACAAAAGTTGCGTAGGTCGGGTTAGCGCAGCGTAACCCGACAAGGACGGATGGCCACGGGGCGTCGGATTACGCCCTTCGGGCTAATCCGACCTACCTGTTGCATTGAATCTACGCCTGCCTGCAGCAACCGCCCTCACAGACACCCCAGCATCCGCTCGACCAGCTCGGCATGCTCGCCGCGGGCCGACCAGGCCGCATAGGCGTGCAACTCGAACACCGGCGCATCCTCCAACCGGTACAGCCGGCCGGCATCCAGGTCGCGGCGCACCAGCGCCAGGGGCAGATAGGCCCCACCCCCGCAGGCCTGAATCAGACCGAGCGCTACCCGCCCGGAATTGCTGCGCGCCGCGCCCGGCGGCCGATGCGGGAACTGGCGGTCATGCTGGCTGCTGAAGGCCGTACCCCAGTTGACGAACACATAGTCACGCGCCAGCGCCTCCTCGGGCGCCTGCCCCGGCCGGGTCGAGACCAGTACCAGTTCCATGCGCTCGACCTCACGCAGCACCAGACCGGCATGCTGCGGCGGGCTGTAGAGGAACCCCAGATGCACGTCGCCCTGAATCAGTTTCTCCGCCACCCGTGCAGCAGTGCTGACCTCAACCCAGGGGGCGATGCCCGGGAGTTCGCGATACACACGGTTGAGCCAATCCTGCAGGAAGATATCCCAGAAACTGGCCACGCCCGCCACCACGATCTGGGTCCGTTCGTCCTCGCCGGCGGCGCGCTGGGCCCGCTCCCAGGCCTGAACGATGCCCTGGGCATGGCGCAGCAGGCGTTCCCCGGCCGGGGTCAGGGTGACCTGCTGGCTGCTGCGCCGGAACACGGGGCGACCGATCTCGCCCTCGAGTTGGCGGATGCGGGCGCTGACCGCCGAGGGCGTGACCGACAGGTTCTCCGCCGCCTGGCTGAAGGAGTGCATGCGGTGGACCTCGAGAAAGGTCCGCAGGAGTTCGGTTTCCATGCTGTCTGCGGCTGCCGGAAGGACAAAAGATTATATAAAAACAATATTATACAATAATTTTTCATAAATCATCGACTATATATCGTTTTTATTATTCTCCATGGTTCCCTAAACTTGCGCGCCCTGTCCCGTTCATCGGGACATCGAATCCATTCATGGGAGCTCACTCGATGACTCGATTCAGCCTGACCGGCGGCTCGGCCCGGGCCCTGGCCGTGACCCTGTTGCTCGGGGCCGTCAGCGCCGGCCTGTATTTCCTGCTGTTCCTGTACTCGGACCGGCTGGTCGAACTGGCCGCCGCCACCCGCCAGGGCGAGAAGCTCTACGCCCTGATCCCCATCGTCATCGCCCTGGTCTTTTCCTTCGTCCACGGCGCCTTCACCGGGCGGTTCTGGGAGCTGCTGGGCCTGCGGGCCAAGAAATAATCACGAGGAGACGGCATGGACACCCTGCAGTTCATCGATATCAACGCCACCACCGCCCTGATCCTGTTCCTGGTGGGTTTTGTCGGCGGCATGGTCAGCGGCTTCATCGGCTCCGGCGGCGCCTTCGTGCTCACTCCGGCCATGATGAGCTTGGGCGTGCCGGGCGTGATCGCCGTGGCCAGCAACATGGCCCACAAGTTCCCCAAATCCCTGGTCGGTGCGATCAAGCGCAACCGCTACGGCCAGGTCGACATCAAGCTCGGCCTGGTGATGGGGGTGTTCGCCGAGGCCGGGGTCTTCTTCGGCAAGGGACTGATGGTGGACATCCGCGACGCCCTGGGCGGCGCCGGCACCAATCTGTACGTCTCGGCCGTGTTCGTGGTGGTGCTGGGCATCGTCGGCGGTTTCGTTCTGCGCGACGCCATTCGCGAAAAACGCGGCGAGGCAACCCAGGGCGAGCCCAAACAACTCAACAAGGTCGCCCGCTGGGTGCGCACCCTGAACATCCCCGGCACCATGATCCATTTCAAGAGCATCAATGCGCGCATCTCCTTCATCGTGATCGCGCCGCTGGGTTTCGCCACCGGCATGCTGGCCTCGACCATCGCCGTGGGCGGCTTCATCGGCGTACCGGCCATGATCTATATCCTGGGCCTGCCGGCGCTGATGGCCAGCGCCACCGAGCTGGTGATCGCCTTCGTCATGGGCATGGGCGGCAGCCTGTTCTACGCCCTGGACGGCTTCGTCGACATCCGACTGGCCATGATCATCCTGGCCGGCTCGCTGTTCGGCATCCAGATCGGCGCCATCGGCACCACCTACGTCAAGGACCATGTGGTCAAGTTCGTCATGGCCACCATCATGCTGCTGGTGCTGGTCAGCCGTTTCTTCTATATCCCCGGTTACCTGGGCGAACTGGGCTTCACCGCCGAGCTGGCCCCGGACACCCGCTCGGTGCTGGACGGCATCGGCCAGGGCATTCTCGCCTTCGCCCTGTTGTTCGGCGCGGTGATGATCCTCAAGGCGCTGATGCAGGGTATCCGGGAACATCGCCTGGCCACCGAGGCCGCCGCGGCCGCGGCACCGGCCACTCCGGCGGTGGCCCCGGCCGCCGCCGAGGCCGGTCAGCTCTCGCCGCTGGGCCGCTTCGAGCGTTTCCTGGTCGCCAGCGACGGCTCCGAATTCAGCGCCGCGGCCGTGCGCGAGGCGCTCGGCATGGCCGCCAAGTGCGGCGCCGAGGTGCATGTGATGTCGCTGCTGGCCACCGGCGCCGAGCATGAGGCCCTGGGCGAATCCATCCTCAAGCAGGAACTGGAGATGGTGCAGTCAAACCTGGACCGGATCAGGACCGAGGCCGAGGCCGCCGGCATCAAGTGCCAGACCCACGCCATCCATGGCCGTGCCGTGGACGAGGAGATCGTCGCCCTGGCCGACCAGGTGCAGGCGGATCTGATCATCATGGGTCGGCGCGGTCGGCGCGGCCTGGCCCGCCTGATGCTGGGTCACGCCACCGCCCAGGTCATCGGCAGCGCGCACTGCAGCGTGCTGGTGGTGCCGCGCGCCGCCCACATCGAGGGGCGCCACCTGGTGCTGGCTACCGACGGCTCGCGCTATGCCGATGCCGCGGCAGTGACCGCCGCCCGCCTGGCCCAGTTCTGCGACGCCAGGGTCAGCGTGGTCTCGGTGACCACCCCCAGCCACGGCCCCGAGCGCCGGACCGAGGCCCAGCAGGCCGTGGACCGGGTGGTCGAACACATGCGCAACGAAGGCACCGAGGTGGAAGGTCTGGTCCAGGAAGGGGTTCCTTCCGAGGTCATCACCGGCCTGGCCCGTGAACGCAATGCCGATCTGATCGTCACCGGCAGCCATGGACGCAGCGGGCTGGAGCGCGTGCTCATCGGCAGCGTCTCCGAGCGCATCCTCAACGAAACCCCCTGCGCCGTGCTGGTGGTCAAGACCGGCTGACACCCCTCCCAAGCTGAATGGCGCCCAACACAGGGCGAATATCAACCTGGCCGTCATTCCCGCGCAGGCGGGAATCCAGTGCCCGGGAGAGCCGATAGACGCTGGATCCCCGCCTGCGCGGGGATGACTACAGCTACACAATTCCCGGCGACGCGCTCTACGCTGGATCCCCGCCTGCGCGGGGATGACGCGTCTCGAGGTCTGCACCATTCTTCTCTGGACCCGACTGCGCGTTGAGAAAGCCCCGCCTGCGGCTGGTATACTGCCCGGCATCCCTTATAGCTACGGGCCGGACAGCATGAGCGACAGGACCACCCATTTCGGTTTCAGGCAGGTGCCCCTCGAGGAGAAGGCACGCCAGGTGCGTGGCGTGTTCGACTCGGTGGCCGACAAGTACGATGTCATGAACGACCTGATGTCGCTCGGCATCCACCGGCTGTGGAAACGCTTCACTCTCGAGCGCAGCGGCGTACGCCGCGGCCAGCGGGTGCTGGACATCGCCAGCGGCACCGGCGACCTGGCCGCACGCTTTGCACGCATGGTCGGCCCGGAGGGCGAGGTGGTCGTCTCCGACATCAACGCCAGCATGCTGGAACAGGGCCGCCGCCGGCTGCTCGACCAGGGCGTGGCGGGCAATATCGAGTACGTCCAGGCCGACGCCGAGCGCCTGCCCTTTCCCGACAACCACTTCGACTGCGTGAGCATCGCCTTCGGGCTGCGCAACGTCACGGACAAGGACGCCGCGCTGCGCGAGATGTATCGCGTCCTGCGGCCTGCCGGCCGGGTATTGATCCTGGAATTCTCGCAGGTGACCCTGCCGGGCTTCCGACCGCTCTACGATCTGTATTCCTTCCGCATGCTGCCCCTGATGGGCAAGCTCATCGCCAACGACGCCGCCAGCTACCAGTACCTGGCCGAATCCATCCGCATGCACCCCGATCAGGAAACGCTCAAGGGAATGATGCAGGCCGCCGGCTTCGAGCGGGCGGAGTATCACAACCTCAGCGGCGGCATCGTGGCCCTGCACCGGGGCTACAAGCTGTGACCCCGGCCCGCCCGCTGCAACGGCTGGGCGCCTTCGGCCTCGACCTGCTGCTGGTCCTGTTCGTGCTGGGGGCGGGCAACTGGCTGCTCTGGCTGCTCGGCCGCGGTGGGGTGGAAAACGGGCTGGACCACGCCTTCAGCAATCCCGCCGCCCCCCTGATCCTGACGGCGGCGCTGGTGCTGACCATCCTGCTGTTCTGGCTACGGCTGCAGGCCACCCCCGGCGCACTGCTGATCGGCATCCGCCTGGTGGATGGGCAGGGCAGACCGCCCGGCGCGCGACAGTGCCTGCTGCGCCTGCTGGCCTACATCCCCGCCCTGGCCGTGGCACTGCTCGGCATCCTGTGGATGCTGTGGGACCGCGAGCGGCGCGGCTGGCAGGATATCCTCTCCGGCACCCGGCTGGTGCAGGAGGACGAGGCGACCAGGAGCCTCGCCAGCCTCCTGCGAGAGGCCGGCGCATGAGCACCATCCTGACCGCCGCGCTGGAGACCGCGTTGAACCGCTACCTGGCCCTCGACCCCGAGGCCCGGGCGCGGCTGACACCGCTGGCAGGGCGGGTGATCGCGCTGGAGTTGCGCGGGCTGGGCCTGCGGCTGTTCTTTCTGCCCGGCGAGCATGACATCCAGATCCTGCAGCAGTGCGAGGACGCCGCGGATGCCACCATCGCCGGCACCCCGCTGGCCCTGGCCCGCCTGGCCCTGGCCGAACGGCCGGGCGAGGGCCTGTTCAGCGATGCGGTGGAGTTGCGCGGCGACACCGGCCTGGCCCAGCGCTTCCAGGCACTGCTGCAGTCGGTGCAGGTGGACTGGGAGGAACAGCTCGCCCGGCTGGTGGGCGACCAACTGGCGCACCAGACCGGCCGTGCCGTTCGCCACGGCCGCGACTACGCCTCCCGCACCTCCCGCACCCTGCGCGCGGACCTCAGCGAGTACCTGACCGAAGAGGCGCGACTGCTCCCGAGCCGGCCCGAGCTCGAACTCTTCCATGCCGACGTGGACGTGTTGCGCGACGACGTTGAACGCCTGGAGGCGCGGCTGCAACGGCTGGAGCGGAGGTTGTCGGAAAGTGAGTGACGGGGAACGCAGAGGACGCAGTTGTGTAGGTTGGGTTAGGCGCATAGCGCCGTAACCCAACACGTTGCAGCCGCGGCCTGTCGGGTTACGCTGCGCTAACCCGACCTACACGCTGCGTTACAGACGCAGAAGCATCCGGACACCCGTAGACACGCAACACAGAATAATCTGAACAGGACCCCGCATGCCCGGTTTTCGACAGCTCTGGCGTATCTTCACCATCCAGCTGGTGCTCATCCGCTACGGCCTGGACGAGGTGGTGTTCGCCATCCACCTGTTCCGGCCGTTCCGGTTCGTCCTCTACCTGCTGCCCTGGAACTGGTTTCATCGCAAGCGCGATCCGCGCGGGGTGCGCATCCGCCAGGCCCTGGAGGCGCTGGGACCGATCTATGTGAAATTCGGCCAGATCCTGTCCACCCGCCGCGACCTGCTGCCCGACGACATCGCCGCCGAACTGGCCCGGCTGCAGGACCGGGTACCGCCTTTCCCCTCGGAGCGCGCGCGCACCCTGATCGAATCGGCGCTGGGCCAGTCCATCGCCGAGAGCTTCGCCAGTTTCGAGGACACCCCGCTGGCCTCGGCCTCCATCGCCCAGGTCCACGCCGCCACCCTGCATGACGGGCGCGAGGCGGTGGTCAAGGTGGTACGCCCGGGCATCGAGCGCACCATCGCCAATGATGTCTCGCTGCTCTATTACATGGCGGGGCTGGCCGAACGCTATTCGCGCGAGGCGCGCCGCCTGCGGCCGGTGGAGGTGGTGCAGGAGTTCGAGACCACCATCATGGACGAGCTGGATCTGCTGCGCGAGGCGGCCAATGCCTCGCAGCTGCGGCGCAACTTCAGCGACTCCGGGATGCTCTACGTCCCCGAGGTCTACTGGCCGCTGTGCCGGCGCAACGTCATGGTGATGGAACGCATCAGCGGCATCCCGGTCAGCGACATCGAGGCCCTGCGCCAGGCCGGCGTGGATCTGCAGCTGCTGTCCGAACGCGGGGTGGAGATCTTTTTCACTCAGGTGTTCAAGCACAATTTCTTCCACGCCGACATGCACCCGGGCAACATCTTCGTCGGCGCCGACAATCGCTACCTGGCGGTGGACTTCGGCATCATGGGTACGCTCAGCCCCGAGGACCAGCGCTACCTGGCCGAGAACTTCCTCGCCTTCTTCCGCCGCGACTATCACCGCGTGGCCGAACTGCATGTGGAGTCGGAGTGGGTGCCGCGCAGCACCCGGGTGGACGAGTTCGAGGCCGCCATCCGCACCGTCTGCGAGCCCATCTTCGAGCGTCCGCTCAAGGATATCTCCTTCGGCCAGCTGCTGCTGCGGCTGTTCCAGACCGCGCGCCGGTTCGACATGACGGTGCAGCCGCAGCTGGTGCTGCTGCAGAAGACGCTGCTCAACATCGAGGGCCTGGGCCGGCAGCTCAACCCCGAGCTCGATCTGTGGCGCACCGCCAAGCCCTTTCTGGAGCGCTGGATGAGCGAGCAGGTGGGGGCGCGCGCCTTCATCGGCAATCTCAAACAGAGCATTCCGCAATGGACCGAGGCCCTGCCGGAACTGCCCATGCTGATCCACCGCACCCTGAGCCAGGCCACCAACGGCAACCTCACTGTGCAATGGCAGTCCGAGGAGGTCAGAAAACTGCGTCACGAGTTGCGTCGCGCCAACCGGCGCAATGTGATGGCCATCACCGGCAGCGGCCTGATCGTCTCGGCCGCGCTGATCTATGGTCTGGACGGCTATGCCCCGCTCATGATCGGCGGCGCGCCGCTGCTGACCTGGGTGCTCGGGATTGCGGGGCTGGGGTTTCTGGTCAGCGCCTGGGGGGAATGAACCGGGTGCCAGGGCCAGGGGGAAACCGCAACCTGACGTAGGTCGGGTTAGCACAGCGTAACCCGACAGGCCACGGCGATTGTCGGGTTACGCCTTTCAGGCTAACCCGACCTACAAAACTCAACAACGCAGCCTGTAGGATGGGTGAAGCGCAGCGCAACCCATCGTTGTCCGCCGGCCGGTTGATGGGTCACAGCGCTGCACGCCTTCACCCATCCTACTCGACTACTCGTCACAAAACTCAGACCACCTGCGGCCGCTGCAGCGGCCCTTCCACCTCGATCCGTTTGGCCTGCCCGGCCAGCAGTTCGATCAGCGCCAGGGCGAAGTCCATGGCGGTGCCGGGGCCGCGCGAGGTGACGATCCTGCCGTCCTGCACCACGGCGTCGGTCTGATACTCCAGCCCGGCCACGCCGGCGCCGTCCAGGATACCGGGGAAACTGGTGGCCTTGCGGTTGTCCAGCAGGCCGGCACTGGCCAGCACCTTGGGCGCCGCGCAGATGGCGGCGACATAACGCTCGCGCTCGGTGTGCCGCCTGAGCATCTCGCGCAGCCGCGCATCGGCATCCAGATGATCGGCGCCGGGCAGGCCGCCGGGCAGCACGATCATGTCGAAGTCGCGGTCTTTCACCGTATCCAGGGTGGTGTCGGGCACCAGGACGGTACCGCGCGAGGCCTTGACCGGCTGCTCGTCCAGGCCGGCGGTGATCACCTCGATGCCGGCGCGACGCAGCAGATCGATCAGGGTGACGGCCTCGAGTTCTTCGCAGCCCTGGGCCAGGGGGATAAGGACAGTCGCCATTGGGAATCCCTCACATACTGTTGTTGCACCAGGCGTGACACCGGCACCAGGCGCACGTTGCGCTCGGCCAGCCGTGGCAGGGCCTCTTCCAGCACCCGCAGGGTGCTGGCATGCGGATGGCCGATGGCCACCGCGCTGCCCTGGCGACGGGCCAGTTGCAGCAGCCGCTCGAACTGGGCGCGCACCGCCTCGAGGCGGGGGTCATCGTCCAGGAACACGTCGCGCTCGATACTGGGCACGGCCTGCTCGCGGGCGATCTGGCGCGCGATGGTATGGCGGCTGGTGCGGCTGTCGACGAAATACAGGCCGCCGTGCTCGCGCAGGGCCTGCATCAGCCACAGCATGTGCCCGGGATGCCGGGTGAGCAGGCTGCCCATGTGATTGTTCACGCCCTGCACATGCGGCACCCGCCCGAGATTGTCCTCAAGTGTAGACAGGAAGGCCCGCTGCGTCATGTCCAGTTCCAACCCACCCGCGTCGAGACGGCGGGAATCCATGGCCTGCATCGGCAGATGCAGCAGGATCTCCCTGGCGCGGGCATGGGCGGCGCGGGCGAGGCTGTCGGTATGGGGGGCGTGCGGCAGGAAGGCGCAGGCGACCGGGCCGGGCAGGTCGAGTACGCGCCGGCCCGCCGCCAGCCGGCGGCCCATGTCGTCGATGATAATGGCGATCTCGGCCGGCCGGCCGGGGTCGCGGCCGGCCTCGGGCAGCCCCGAGGCGGCCGGTGCCAGCCCCGGCAGGCCGAGCAGCAGGAACAGTCCGCTGCGCAGCCAGGCCGGGAGTCGACTCACCGCATGCGCTCCGCCTGGATCACCAGCCCCTTGAGCAGATTGAGCGCCTCATAGAGCTGGTAATCGGTCTTGGCCAGAGGCTCCTCGCCCTCGCTCTCCTGATCCGCCGGCTGCTCGACGTTGTCGGTGCCGCTGCTGTCATCGGCATTGCCGTTGCGCAGATGACGCGAGAGGTTGGCTTCCTTGATCGGATCGAAACCGGAGTCGACCAGCGAGATGCGCACATCGTCGAGCTTGATGTCCGGCACGATGCCCTCGGCCTGGATGGAGGTCCCGTTGGGCGTGTAGTAGCGCGCCGTGGTGAGCTTGACCGCCGCCCCGTTGTTCAGCGGCACGATGGTCTGTACCGAGCCCTTGCCGAAGGTCTCGCGGCCGACGATGATGGCGCGGCGGTGATCCTGCAGCGCGCCGGCGACGATTTCGGAGGCCGAGGCCGAGCCCTGGTTGACCAGCACCACCAACGGCGCCCCCTCGATCACATCCCCGGGCGTGGCATTGAAGCGCAGACGCGAATCCGCCACCCGGCCCTCGGTGTAGACGATCAGGCCCTTGTCCAGGAAGGCGTCGGAGACGGAGACCGCCGCATTGAGCACGCCGCCGGGATTGTTGCGCAGATCCAGCACCAGCCCCTTGATCCCGCCATCGGCCTCCCGGCGCAGCTCGGAGACAGTGCGCGCCAGGCTGTCGCCGGTGGCGGCCTGGAACTGGGAGATGCGCACATAGCCGTAGCCGGGCTCCAGCATGCGACTCTTGACGCTCTTCACTTTGATGATAGCGCGGGTGATGACGATCTTGAGCGGCTTCTCCTCGCCCTCGCGCACCACCGTCAGGGTAATGTCCGAGCCGGGCTTGCCGCGCATGATCTTGACCGCCTCGCCCAGGCTCATCCCCTTCACCGGGGTGTCGTCGAGCCGGATGATGAGATCGCCGGCCTGGATACCGGCACGCTGGGCCGGGGTGTCGTCAATGGGGGCAATCACCTTGACGAAGCCGTCCTCCATGCCCACCTCGATGCCGAGGCCGCCGAACTCGCCGCTGGTACCGACCTGCAGTTCCTTGAACTGTTCCGGATCCAGATAGGCCGAATGCGGGTCGAGTCCGGTTAGCATGCCGCGGATCGCGCTCTCCAGCAGCTGTTTGTCCTCGACCGGCTCGACGTAGTCGTTCTTGATCCGGGCAAATACGTCGGACAGACCGCGCAACTCCTCCAGCGGCAGGCTGGCGGCGTCATTGTCGCGGTCGGCGAATACCCCCTGGCCCAGGCTCAGGGTGACACCCAGCACCACCCCCGTGGTGATCAGCGAAAGCTTCTGTATCGGTCTAGTCATCGTCCATCCATCGGCCCTGTCCGGGCTCTGTCAAAAAATTCCATTATAACAACAGGCTATATACACAGGTCCTGGGTGCGACCTTAGCACAGCGGCGGCGTGGCGCAAATCCTCTCGGGCATCAACGGCTTGCGCTAACGGGATGCCCTCTTGTCTGTCGGCTCACCGGCGCACCACTTGAGCGGATCGATCGGCTTCCCCTCGTGGCGCAGTTCGAAGTACAGCCCTGTCTCCAACGCTCCGCCGGTGTCGCCCACCCGGGCCAGCACCTCGCCGCCCTCGACCCAGTCACCCGGCTCGCGGAACAGGGCCTGGTTGTGGCCGTACAGGCTCATGTAACCGTCGCCGTGATCCACGATGATGAGCAGGCCGAAACCGCGCAGCCAATCGGCGAAGGCCACCCGGCCGCGGGAAACGGCCCGCACCGGATCGCCGTCCGCGGCGGCGATGTAGACGCCGCGCCAGCGCAGGCCACGGTGCTCACGGGCCTGGCCGAAGCGGTGGATCAACTTTCCCGCCACCGGCCAGGCCAGTTCACTGCGCAGGCTGGCGAAGGGGCGCTGGTGGCGGTCCAGTTCGCGCACATCGTCCAGGGCCCGGCGCAACTCCTCCAGCAACGCCTGCAGCCGCTGCTCGTCCTGCTCCATCCGGGCAAGCTGATCCTGGTCGGTCCGGATCTCCTTGCGCAGCCGAGCCAGCAGGGTACCGCGATCTGCCTGCTGGCGCTTCAGGTCCTGGTGCTGTTCGGCCCGCCGTGCCCGGGTGGCTTCCAGGGCGGCGAGCTGGGCATCGATGTCACGTTCAACGGCGGCCAGTTCCTGCAGGGCCTGACGGGCCCGGCTGACGGCCTCGGCCCGGTCCCGGGCCAGGTAGCGGTAATAGGTCAGGGTCCGGCCGAGGCGCTGGGGATCTTCCTGGTTCAGTACCAGTTTGATCGACTCCTGCCGGCCCAGCATGAAAGCGGTGCGCAGATACTGTTCCAGACCCTCGCGATGCTGCGCCAGTTCCCGGTCGAGCTGCGCCTGTTCCTGCTGCAGCGCCTGCAGCCGTGTCTGCTGGTGTTCGAGCCGCCGAGCGGTCTCGGCCAGTTCCCGCCGGGTCCGGGACAGCCGGGTCTCGACCTCGCGCAGCGACCGGTTGACCCGGGATTCCTCCGCCCGCGAGCGATCGAGCTTGTGTTCGATGGCCTGGATGCGGTCGCGCAGCGCCTCCAGCCGGGCCGATGCCTGTTCGGGATCGAGTTGCGCCTCGGCAGCAGCGGGGTGAGGCAGGCCGGCCAGCAACAGGGCCAGCAGGAGCGGGCGCAGGGCCGGGTCAGGCCTCACGGCGCTCCATTGCGGTGGGCGCCTGCTGGTCCTCGAGTTCGACCAGGCTGGTGCCGGTCATTTCCATGGGCTGCTCCAGCCCCATCAGATAAAGCATGGTGGGTGCGACATCGCACAGCGACCCGGTCGAGGCCAGGGTGGCGCTGCGGCCGATATAGACAAAAGGCACCAGGTTGGAGGTATGGGCCGTGTGGGCCTGGCCGGTGCCCTCGCCCTGCATCTGTTCGGCGTTGCCGTGATCGGCGGTGATGAGCATTTCGCCGCCGACCTCGCGCAGCGACTCGTAGACCCGGCCCAGGCACTTGTCCAGCGCCTCGATGGCCTTGACCGCGGCCTCGTAGTTGCCGGTATGACCGACCATGTCCGGATTGGCGTAGTTGCAGATGATGACATCGTACTTCTTGCCCTGGATGGCCTCGACCAGCCGGTCGGTCACCTCGTGGGCGCTCATCTCCGGCTGCAGGTCATAGGTGGCGACCATGGGGGAGGGGACCAGAATGCGATCCTCGCCCTCGTAGGGCTCCTCCACGCCGCCGTTGAAGAAGAAGGTGACGTGGGCATATTTCTCGGTCTCGGCCAGGCGCAGCTGGTGCATGCCCAGTCGGGACAGGTAGGCGCCGAAGACGTTCTCCAGCCGCTCCGGCGGGAAGGCCACCGGGATGTCGAATTCGGAGTTGTATTCGGTGAGGCTGACGAAGCGCCCCAGTTTCGGCACCACTTCGCGCTCGAAGCCGTCGAAGTCGGGCTCGATGAAGGGCCGGGTGATCTGGCGGGCGCGGTCGGAGCGGTAGTTCATGAACACCACCACATCGCCGTCCTCGATGTGCACCGGGGCCTCACCCTCGGGCACGATGGCCGTGGCCTGGACGAACTCGTCGCCCTCGTCGCGCGCATAGGCCATCTGCAGACCGGTGGCGGCATCCGGGGCCTGGAACTCCGCCTTGCCCTGGGTAATGACATCGTAGGCGGCCTGGATGCGCGGCCAGCGGTGATCGCGGTCCATGGCATAGTAGCGCCCGACAATGGAGGCGAAGCGGCCACCGCCGAACTCGCGGAACTTCTCTTCCATCTTCTCGATGGAATCGGCCGCGCTGCGCGGCGGGGTATCGCGCCCGTCCAGGAAGGCGTGCATGTAGACCTGCCTGGCCCCGCGCTGGACCGCCAGTTCGGCCATCGCATGGATGTGGCATTCGTGGCTGTGCACGCCGCCGGGTGAGAGCAGGCCGAGGATATGCACGGCCTTGTCGCTGTCGATCGCCAGGTCGACCGCGTCGGTCAGGGTCTGGTTGGTGTAGAAGGAGCCGGTCTTGATGGCGCGGCTGACGCGGGTGAACTCCTGATAGACCACGCGGCCGGCGCCCAGGTTGAGATGCCCGACTTCGGAGTTGCCCATCTGGTCGCCGGGCAGACCCACGGCCGCGCCCGAGGTGCGGATCAGGGTATGCGGATAGTCATTCCACAGGTGATTCCACACCGGCGTGCGAGCATTGGCGATGGCATTGGAGTCGGTTTCCTCGCGATAGCCCCAGCCATCCAGGATCAGCAAAACCAGCGGTTTTGGCGCAGCAGGCATCGTATTACTCAAGTCGGCTCCCAAGTTTAGATTAAGTCTAACCCGAATCCGGTTCGGCAACCAGTGCGCGCGCGTCCATTGCCCCGGCGCGGTTGCCCCACTTTTCAAATGGCTTATTATTGTATAATGTTTTGATGATAAAAGTCAGTGCAGGCACCCCCGACATGACCGATCCATTGCCCGCAGCCTTCCCCCTGTGCTGCGCATTCAGCGAGGCGAGTTCCATGACATTAGAAGCGACCAGCGACGAACTGATCACACGCGAAGAAGACATCGATCGTGCCTCACGTTCCCTCAAAGCCATGTCCCATCCCCTACGGCTGAAGATCCTCTGCACCCTGGGTGACCAGGAAGTGAGCGTGCAGGAGATCGTCGAGCGGGTCGGCACCTCCCAAAGCAACATCTCCCAGCACCTGGCCATCCTGCGCGACAAGGGCATCCTCACCTCGCGCAAGGACGCCAATCGCGTGCATTATCGCGTCGGCGATGCGCGCACCCTGGCCCTGATCGGGATGATGCGCGAGGTCTTCTGCTCGAGCAGCTGAAGCCCGAAACGCCGCCGAACACCGGTGCCGGCCGCATGGCCGTCACCCGCCACTTGCACTGAACCTCCGGCCTTCTCATGTCGCAGTTTGTTGAATTCGTTGTAAATCACTGGATCCTCTGGAGCGCCTTCTTCGTCCTGCTCGGCCTGCTGCTGGGCGGCGAGATCCAGCGCCGCCGCTATGGTATTCCCCAGGTCGGCCCCAACCAGGCCATCCAGATCCTCAATCGCGACGGCGCCCTGTTGCTGGACGTACGCGAGGACAAGGAACTCGCCGAGACCGGCCGCATCCCCAACGCCAGGCATATCCCGCTGGGTCAGCTCAGCCAGCGCCTGGCGGAACTCAAGACCGGGAAGGACAAACCCGTGGTGGCCTACTGCCGCAGCGGCAGCCGCTCCAACAAGGCGGCCACCCAGCTGCGCAAGGCCGGCTACACGCAGGTCTACAACCTGGCCGGCGGCATCCTGGCCTGGGAAAATGCCAACCTTCCCCTCAGCAGGAAGTAAAGCACCATGTCCAAGGTTGTCATGTACTGCACCCCCTACTGCCCCTACTGCGTGCGGGCGCGCATGCTGCTGACGTCCAAGGGGGCCGAGTTCGAGGAAATCCGCATCGACCTGGAGCCCAACCGGCGGGAGGAAATGGAAAGCCGCGCCGGGGGCCGCACCTCGGTGCCGCAGATCTTCATCGGCGAGCATCACATCGGCGGCTGCGACGAACTCTATGCACTGGAGTCGCAGGGCAGGCTGGATCCGCTGCTGGCGGAGTGAGCCGCGGGCTTGCCGGGGGTCGGACATCTGTCACAATTAGCCGCTAGAATAACGTGCCGTACAAGGCCGCCTCACCCCTACTACAAAACCAAGACGGAACCGTTCTCATGAGTGAAGCCAACGCCGACGACAAGCAATTCGCCATCCAGAAAATCTACGTCAAGGACCTCTCATTCGAGACGCCCAACAGCCCGGCCGTGTTTACCGAGCAATGGAAGCCCGAGGTCAATCTCAACCTCAACACCGAATCCCACGGCATTGCCGAGAATGTCTACGAGGTGGTACTGAAACTCACTGTCACCGCCACCCAGGGCGAGAAAACCACCTATCTGGCCGAGGTGCAGCAGGCCGGCATCTTCACCATGGCCGGTTTCAGCGAAGACGAGATCAAACCGATGCTGGGCGCCTTCTGCCCCAACACCCTCTATCCCTTCGCCCGGGAAACCGTGGCCGACCTGATCCAGCGCGGCGGCTTCCCGCCCCTGCTGCTGGCGCCGATCAACTTCGATGCCCTCTACGCCCAGCAGGTCAACGAGGTCCAGGCCCAGGTCACCGATCCCACCACCGCCGGACACTGATCCCGCCCGGCCACGACGATGAATCCGGATATCGCGGTCCTCGGCGCCGGCTCCTGGGGCACGGCGCTGGCCATCCTGCTGGCCCGCAACGGCCACCGGGTCCGGCTCTGGGGGCATGAACCGGCGGCCATGCAGGCCATGGCCAGCGCCGGCGAGAACCCTGACTACCTCCCCGGCATCGCCTTCCCGCCGGGGCTGGAAGCGGTCGCCGACCTGGAGGCCGCCCTGGCTGCGGAGGACCTGCTGATCGTCGTCCCCAGCCACGCCTTCCGTGAAGTCCTGCAGCAGATCCGTGACCGGGCCCGCACGCTCGGACGCATCCTCTGGGGCACCAAGGGCCTGGAGATGGCCAGCGGCAAGCTGCTGCACCAGGTCGCCGCCGAGGTCCTCGGCGAGCAGGTCGCCTGCGCCGTGGTCTCCGGCCCCACCTTCGCCCGCGAAGTCGCCCGGGGTCTGCCCACCGCCGCCACCGTGGCCGCGCCGGACCCGGCCGTTGCCGGTCACTTCGCCGCCCTGTTGCGGGGCGAGACCTTCCGTGCCTACACCAGTGATGACAGCATCGGGCTGGAACTCGGAGGGGCGATCAAGAATGTGCTGGCCATCGCCGCCGGCATCTCCGACGGCCTGGGTTTCGGCGCCAACAGCCGCGCGGCGCTGATCACCCGCGGCCTGGTGGAAATGATGCGTCTGGGCGAGGCCCTGGGCGGGCAGCGCGAGACCTTCATGGGTCTGAGCGGCATCGGCGACCTGGTGCTGACCTGCACCGACGACCAGTCGCGCAACCGCCGTCTGGGTCTGGCGCTGGGCGCCGGGCGCAGTCGCGCCGAGGCCGAGGCGGAGATCCGCCAGGTGGTGGAGGGGGCAGATACGGCGCGCGAGATCCACAACATCGGCCGCGCCCATGCGGTCGAGATGCCGATCTGCGAACAGGTCTACAAGGTCCTGTATGAAGGCCATTCGCCGCAGGCCGCGGTGCATGACCTGCTGGCGCGCGAACCCAAGCCCGAAACCCTGGGCTGAGATATCGGGATCAGCGGTTACAGTGCCCGCACCGGCAATCCCTACTCGTCGCGGGAAGTCTGCGCCTGGGCCTCGGCCCGCTTGATGTCCTCGGGCAGCATCTGCAGCGCCAGTTCGAACAGGGCCTCGCGGGCACTGTCGTCGCCGAGCATGATGGCGCGCAGGTAATGGTGATAGGCGGCCTGAGGATCGCGCGCCAGGCCGCGCCCGGTCTCGCAGGCCCAGCCCAGTCCCTTGACCGCGTTGGCGCAGCCCAGGTGCGCGGCCCGCTGCCACCAGGTTACGGCAACATCATCATTCTGTTCGATCCCGATGCCCTTGTGGTAGTGCCAGCCGAGGAAATGCATGCCCATGGCATCGCCTTCGCCGGCGAGTTGACGGGCGAGGGCGAAGGAGTCCTGGAACCGGCCCTGCTCCAGGGCCGATACCGCCCGCTTGAAGCGGGGATCGTCAGGGATTTCCATCGTCATGTCTATGGTCCCGATAGGTTTGGGCCTGTTCTGACTTTACGCCATAACGGGCCGGCATAACACCCGGACTGAGGCGGTTCCGGGCCTGTGCCTGATTTCGAATCGATTATACCGGGATCGACCGCCGAACACCTGAAACCCTGCCTTCTGCAGTCAATCTCAGGGCAGCGGCCGGTCGAGGACACGGTACTGCAGTGCTTCGCTCAGATGCGCCAGCGCCAGCGCCTCGGCGCCAGCCAGATCGGCGATGGTGCGCGCCACCCGCAGCACCCGGTGGGCGGCGCGGGCGGACAGATCCAGACGCTCGATCGCCTGCTGCAGGAAGCGCTGCAGCTCCGGCACGAGGTCGCAGTCCCGCGTCAGGGCGCGCACCTCCAGGCGGGCGTTGACCCGACCCGCGCGACGCTGCTGAGCTGCGCGCGCCGCCAGCACCCGCTCCCGCACCACCGCGCTGGGTTCGCCGCCGCCGGCGCTCTGCCAGTCCAGCGCCTGGCGCGGCACCTCGATCTGCAGATCGAAGCGGTCCAGCAGCGGCCCGGACAGGCGACCGCGGTAACGTCGGATCTGGTCCGGGCTGCAGCGGCAGGCCCGGGTGGGATCACCGTGGTAGCCGCAGGGGCAGGGGTTCATGGCGGCCACCAGCTGAAAGCGGGCCGGGAACTCGGCCTGACGGGCGGCGCGCGAGATGGTGATGCTGCCGGTCTCAAGCGGCTCGCGCAGCGCCTCCAGCACCCGGCGCTCGAACTCGGCCAGCTCGTCGAGGAACAACACCCCATTGTGCGCCAGCGAAATCTCGCCGGGGCGGGGATTGGATCCGCCGCCGACCAGGGCCACGGCCGAGGCAGTGTGGTGCGGGGCCCGGAAGGGACGGCGGCCCCAGGCGCCTGGGTCGATGCGGCAGCCGCAGATGGAGCGCAAGGCGGCCGTCTCCACCGCCTCGGCCGCATCCAGCGCCGGGAGGATGCCGGGCAGGCGCTGGGCCAGCAGGGTCTTGCCGGTCCCGGGCGGGCCGACCATCAGCAGACTGTGACCGCCGGCGGCAGCGATCTCCAGCACCCGGCGGGCCTGGGCCTGGCCCCGCACCTCGGCCAGATCGGGCAAGGGGGTGTCCGGGCCCGCAGCGCCGGCGCAAACGCGGGCCGGCTCTAATGACTGATCTTCACGCAGGTAAGCGGTCACCGCCAGCAGATGGCCCGCCTGCAGCGCACGCCCGTCGGCGACCAGCGCGGCCTCGGCGGCGTTGGCCTCGGGCACGACCAGGGTCCGCCCGGCCTGCCGGCACTGCAGGGCACAGGGCAGCACGCCGGTGACCGGGCGCAGTTCGCCGGACAGTGACAGTTCGCCGGTGAATTCGTGATCCTGCAGCGGCTCAGGGGGAAGTTGTCGGGAGGCGGCCAGAATGCCCAGCGCGATGGCCAGATCAAAACGCCCGCCTTCCTTGGGCAGGTCGGCCGGGGCCAGGTTGATGGTGATGCGGCGGGCCGGAAACTCGAAACCGCTGTTCATCAACGCGGCACGTACCCGGTCCTTGCTCTCGCGCACCGCCGTCTCCGGCAGACCCACGATGGACAGACCCGGCAGGCCGTTGCTCAGGTGGACCTCGACGCTGACCAGCGGCGCGGCGATCCCCAGCTGGGCGCGGCTGTAGACCACGGCCAGTGACATGGCTTCCCTTCCTCTGTCCATCCTGCGTCCGTGCAGGGTTTCATCTTCAAACCGCAAAGGCGAAGAAGGCGCGCGAAGGTTCAGAGAACCCGCAACGTCACAGGATCACGATTTCGATGGATCCTTCACGCGCCTTGGGCAACTTTGCGGTTCAGTGTTTTTCCGGTCCGACAAAACAGGCCTGGATAACGGACAGGAGGGGTCTCAACCGCCGTCCATATCCTCGCCGGAGCCGTCCGCGGCATTGTCCTGCGGCGACTGTCCCAACACCCGGCGCTCCAGTTCGGCCACACGCGCGTTCATGGCGTCCAGCTTCTCGCGGGTGCGGGCCAGTACGGCGGCCTGCACCTCGAACTCCTCGCGGGTGACCAGGTCGAGCCGCTCCAGGGCCGAAGCCAGTGCGCCGCGCAGGTTCTTGTCCAGGTCCGACTGCAGGGACTTCACCCCGGCAGGCATGGCCTGGCTGAGCCGCTGGGCAATCTCGTCAAGTATCTTGGGATCCGGCATGTTCGCCACTCTAGCGCATGCACACCCCGGGGGTCCAGCCGACCCATGCAGCCCGCACCATTGTGGTGCCAACTGCCGGTGCAGCCCGCAACCGGACTCACCATCCTGGTGCACGCTCCCCTCCTCAGTTCCACACATCCTCTCCATCCATATGTAATCAATAGCAATTTTTTAATGGCACGGCTTCTGCAATGACCCGGGTGTCGTGATTACCCGTGCAGGCACCGGTGTGGACACACCAGCGATCCCCACCGCAGCCAGATCGGAACCACCCGCACAACTCAGTGACCCGCTGCAGCCGACGACGGCCGGGGTCCCGGGCTCAAGGAGACGATTCAAATGAAGTTAGTAACGGCAATCATCAAGCCCTTCAAGCTGGACGATGTACGCGAGGCACTGTCCGAGATCGGGGTGCAGGGCGTCACCGTCACAGAGGTCAAGGGCTTCGGACGGCAGAAGGGCCACACCGAGCTGTACCGCGGCGCGGAATACGTCGTGGACTTCCTGCCGAAGGTCAAACTCGAAGTCGCAGTCAACGACGATCTGCTCGACCGCGTGCTGGAGGCCATCAGCAAGGCGGCCAATACCGGCAAGATCGGCGACGGCAAGATCTTCGTCTACGAGCTTGAGCAGGCCATTCGCATCCGTACCGGCGAAACCGGTCCGGACGCGCTCTGATCATCAACGATTTCCGACAACTCGTAGCGGAGGAATGAACCGTGGAAGATGTGATTCAACTCAGTTATGCGCTCGATACCTTCTACTTCCTGGTATCCGGCGCTTTGGTAATGTGGATGGCCGCCGGCTTTTCCATGCTGGAGGCCGGTATGGTACGGGCCAAGAATACGGCCGAGATTCTGACCAAGAATATCGCCCTGTTCGCGGTCGCCAGCATCATGTACATGCTGGTCGGCTACAACATCATGTACCCCGGCGAGGCGGTCAGTTCGGTATGGCCGGGCATCAGCTTTCTGCTGGGCGGCGACAATACCGTTGAAGAGGTGCTGGCAAGCGGCGGAGAGACCTATTACTCCGGCATGTCGGACTTCTTCTTCCAGGTGGTGTTCGTGGCCACCGCCATGTCCATCGTCTCGGGCGCGGTCGCCGAGCGCATGAAGCTGTGGGCCTTCCTGATCTTCGCCGTGGTCATGACCGGCTTCATCTATCCGATGCAGGGCTACTGGAAGTGGGGCGGCGGTTTCCTCGATGCCGCGGGCTTCCAGGACTTCGCCGGTTCCGGTGTGGTGCACATGTGCGGCGCGGCCGCCGCCCTGGCCGGCGTACTGCTGCTGGGCGCACGCAAGGGCAAGTACGGCCCGGACGGTCAGATCAACCCTATCCCGGGCGCGAACATGCCGCTGGCCACACTGGGCACCTTCATCCTGTGGCTGGGCTGGTTCGGCTTCAACGGCGGCTCGGAGCTGATGATCTCCAACGTGGACGAGGCCAACGCCGTCGCCCTGGTGTTCGTCAACACCAACATGGCCGCCGCCGGCGGCGTGGTCGCCGCCATGCTCACCGCCCGCCTGCTGTTCGGCAAGACCGATCTGACCATGGCGCTCAACGGCGCGTTAGCCGGTCTGGTCGCGATCACGGCCGAACCGCTGGCCCCGACCCCGCTGCTGGCCACCATCGTCGGCGTGATCGGCGGCATCCTGGTGGTGTTCTCCATCATCACCCTGGACAAGCTGAAGATCGACGATCCGGTCGGCGCCATCTCGGTCCACGGCGTGGTCGGCATGTGGGGCCTGCTCGCAGTGGTGCTGTCCAACTCGGACGCCACCCTCGGCGGTCAGCTGCTCGGACTGGTCACCATCCTGGCCTGGACCTTCATCGCCAGCCTCATCGTCTGGGGTGTGATCAAGGCCGTGATGGGCATCCGCGTCAGCGAGGAGGAAGAGTACGAGGGCGTGGATCTGGTCGAGTGCGGCCTGGAGGCCTATCCCGAGTTCACCGGCTCCAAGGGCTCAGGCATCTGAGGCCATGCAACGTGTTCCCCTTGTCCATGGATGGATACGGCGGACGCCGCCTGGCGTCCGCCACCCTGAATCCAGACTGAAACAGCAAGCAATATCGACTTCACAACAGGAGATGCAAACGATGAAATACCTCACTCACACCCTCGCAAGCGTTGTCATGCTGAGCGCCACCGGTGCGGCCTATGCCGAAGCCAGCGCGAACGTGGCCCTGTCCTCCAACTACATGTTCCGCGGCATCTCGCAGACCGGCGAGGACGCCATCGAGCCGGCCATCTCGGGCGGTTTCGACTTCGGTCATGAGAGCGGGCTGTATATCGGCACCTGGGCCTCCAATGTCGAACTGGCCGATGCCGACGGCGACGGCGAGATCGCCGATATGGAGATGGACATCTACGGTGGCTACTCCGGCGAGATGGGCGGCCTCAGCTACGATGTCGGCCTGCTGTACTTCTGGTACCCCGGCACCGACAAGCTGGACTTCTTCGAGTACTACGGCAGCCTGGGCACCAGCGTCGGTTCCGCCGACGTGGGCCTGTCCATCAACATCTCGCCCGACTACTACGCCGAGTCCGGTGACTCCTACTACCTCAATGCCTCCGTCTCCCTGCCGTTGTCCGACAGCTTCGGCTTCAACGCCAGCGTGGGCTACCAGTCCATCGATGAGGAGAACACCTTCGGCACGCCGGACTACTACGACTGGAAGCTCGGCCTGACCACCTCAGCCATGGGCCTGGATCTGGAGTTGGCTTACATCGACACCGACCTGAGCAACTCCGACTGCTTCGGCGGCACGGACTTCTGCGACGGCCGGGCCGTGTTCACCGCCTCCAAGAGCTTCTGAGACACCTCCTTCAACCCCGGACCGACGGGCGCCTCATGGCGCCCGTTTTTTTATGATCAGAATGGTATTTATCATAAGCCGCATTCCGCTTTTCCCGTCATCCCCGCGAAGGCGGGGATCCAGCGTTCAGTTGCCATGCCTCACCATGGATTACTCGCTGCGCTCGCCCTTCGGGCGTTCAACGCGCTCCGCGCTTTTGTCCCGCCGTCGCGGGAATGACGCGGCCAAGCTCGGGCCATTCATCCCTGGGCCTGCTTTTGTGATACAACACCCATCATGCCGAACTACCCCGTCATCCGTCCCTGGCAGCTGCGCCGCACCGTGCATGCGCTTGATAGCGGCGGCCTGGCCGCCTATCCCACCGAGGCCGTCTACGGGCTGGGCTGCGATCCGCTGAACCCCGAGGCGGTACAACGCCTGCTCACGCTCAAGCAGCGGCCCATGCACAAGGGCCTGATCCTGATCGCGGCGGAGTTCGCCCAGCTCGAACCCTGGCTGACGCCGCTGCCGGCGACGCGGCGGCGGACAGTGCTGGCGAGCTGGCCGGGGCCGCACACCTGGGTCTGGCCGGTATCCGAAGCGGTGCCGGTCTGGCTGCGCGGCGCCCATACCAGCCTGGCCGTCAGGGTCACCGCCCATCCGCTGGCCAGGGCCCTGTGCGCGGCCTTTGGCGGGCCGCTGGTCTCGACCAGCGCCAATCCGGCCGGCCGGCGGCCGGCCCGCTCGCCGTTGCGGGTACACCAGTATTTCCCGACCGGGGTGGACGCCATCCTGTACGGCCCCTGCGTGGGCGCGACCGGCCCCACCCCCATCCGCGATGCCCTCACCGGCGAGGTCCTGCGGCCCGCCTGAAGGGGAGGGGCACGAGCCACATGGCATGAAATATGCTTTTGCCTGGCGATGCGACGAGTGACCGTCGCTCACAATACAGATAACAAAGGAAGTCCCTATCCACCGCAGGGAGACATCGCACCAATGCAATACAATGAAAGCTTCGATCAGGCCGCGGAGTATGTCCGCCTGGCCCTGCCGCTGATGGCCAAGCACGCCATCCCCGCCACGCCCCAGCACTACACGGTCTGGTATGAATACGTAGCCGGCCGCAACCCGGTGTTGCAGGAAAGCATTGAACAGGCCATCCATGATCCACGCCAGCCGGTGTCGGTGGACTTCAGCACCGCACTGTTCGAGGAGCATTTCCGCCAGGCCGAGATGCAGCTGGCCGAATCGCTGCGCAACGAGGTACGCGCGCGCCTGGCCCAGATCCTGGAGCAGGTCAGTCTGTCGGGCGACCAGACCCTGCACTACGGCGAGTTGCTGGGCCGTTACGAGAACAGCCTGGCACAGGACATGAGCACCGAGGAATTCCGCGGCCTGCTCAACGAATTCATCCGCGAGACCCAGACCATGCAGGAGACCAACCGGGCGCTGCAGGACCAGCTGGACCAGACCCGGGGCGAGCTTGACCGCATGCGTGAACAACTTGAGGAGGCGCGCATGGCCGCCTCCACCGATGCCCTGACCGGCCTGCACAACCGCATGACCCTGGATGAGAAGCTGCGCGACTATACCCGCCGGGCCCGGGAAGACGGCGAGAGCCTGTGCCTGATCATGGCCGACATCGATCACTTCAAGCGTTTCAATGATACCCACGGCCACATCGTGGGCGACCGGCTGCTGCAGCTGGTCGCGGGCATCCTCAGGGAAAACGTCAAGGGCCAGGATATCGTGGCCCGTTTCGGCGGCGAGGAATTCGCCATCCTGCTGCCGAATACGCCCCTGCACGGGGCGCTGGCCGTGGCCGAGCACCTGCGCGCCACTGTCCAGCAGCAGCGGCTGCGGCGCAAGGATACCCAGGACCCGATCGGCAGCGTGACCCTGTCCCTGGGCCTGGCCCGCTACCAGTCCGGGGAACCGGTGCACGCCTTCGTCGAGCGCGCCGACATGGCGCTGTACCAGGCCAAGCACTCCGGACGCAACCGCGTCGCGGTGGAAAGCCAGGCCCCGGCGGCCTGAGGAATCCCCGACACCCCGCAGCACACGCGCAAACCGACCCGTTTGCACAACGGGTAGGATGGGTGGAGGCGCTTGCGCCGTAACCCATCTTACGACCCGCCGCGATGGGGTGCGCTTCGCTGCACCCATCCTACAAGGATCGCAGCCTGGCGGCGCCCGTCCCGTGGTGTGGATCGTCGCAACCGGCACTAGTATCATGCCGTCTCTGCCCGAGACCGGAATCACCCATGCAGCCCGACCTGAACGCCGTCCAGGCCTACCTGACCGACCTGCAGACCCGTATCTGCGACGCCCTCGGCGAACTCGACGGCCGGCCCTTCATCGAGGACAGCTGGACCCGCGAGGCCGGCGGCGGCGGCTGCAGCCGGGTGCTGGAGGACGGCGCGGTGTTCGAGAAGGCGGGGGTGAACTACTCCCATGTCCACGGCACCGAACTGCCGGGCTCGGCCACCGCCCACCGCCCGGAACTGGCCGGGCGCAGCTTCCACGCCACCGGGGTGTCGCTGGTCATCCATCCGCGCAATCCCTATGTACCGACCTCGCATGCCAATGTGCGCTTCTTCATTGCCGAGAAACCCGGCGAGGCCCCGGTGTGGTGGTTCGGCGGCGGCTTCGACCTCACCCCCTACTACGGCTTCGAGGCGGATGCGGCCCACTGGCATCGCACCGCAGCGGCGGCCTGTGCGCCCTTCGGCGAGGACGTCTATCCGCGCTACAAACAGTGGTGCGACGAATATTTCCATCTCAGGCACCGGGACGAACCGCGCGGCATTGGCGGGCTGTTCTTCGATGACCTGAATACCGGCGGTTTCGACCACTGCTTCGGCTTCATGCGCTCGGTCGGAGACCACTTTCTGCCTGCCTACCGGCCGATCGTGGAACGGCGCATGGGAACCGAGTGGGGCGAGCGCGAGCGTGAGTTCCAACTCTACCGCCGCGGCCGCTACGTGGAGTTCAACCTGATCTATGACCGCGGCACCCTGTTCGGGCTGCAGTCGGGCGGGCGCACCGAGTCCATCCTGATGTCGCTGCCGCCGCGGGTCAGCTGGCGCTATGACTGGCACCCCGAACCCGGCAGCGAGGAAGCGCGGCTGTACCGGGATTTCCTGCGCCCGCGCGACTGGCTGGCCGAACAGGACTGAACCGCGCTGGCCGTAGGGTTGTATCCCGGCAGCGCACCCTCAAGAATACGTTTCAATTTTCCCCATAATCCCGGACTTACAGGTAAGGCAATGAAGAAATGGCAGTGCATTGTATGTGGTTTCATCTATGACGAGGCCGAGGGCCTGCCCGATGAGGGCATCGCACCCGGCACCCGCTGGGAGGATATCCCGGAGGACTGGGTCTGCCCCGACTGCGGCGTGGGCAAATCCGACTTCGAAATGATCGAGATGGATTGACCGGCGTCGGCAGGACAAAAAAAACCCCGCAGAAAAGGTGCGGGGTATAAAAACGCTTTTCAGCGTCGGAGGAGTCGATCCGGGACTATGCTGCTGATGGTCAACTGTGGCATGGGCCCGTGGAATCGGAACCGGCCTGTTCACTTTCGGGCGGCGCGACGCTTCAGGCTTTCCGTCGTGCGGACCTGCTCACCACGTCGGCGGCCGCCCAGCGGGTTCGGTGTGTTCGGGTTCAGACCCTGACCGGACCCATGCCACAGTTGACTGTGTCCCTCAGGCAGCTTATCGGCCGGTCCGAAGCGGACTTTAAATCCGGCGTCAGCTGCCTGCAGAACAACTACTGCATTCCCCGTGCCAGGTTATGCTGGATTCCTGTTAGCCTATGAATAACGGATGGTTATGAATGCCGCATCGAAGGTGCGGCGGTTCGAACCGGGTGCCCGGGAAGAAGGTTTGACGCCATGGCGACGGATTCACGCCGCCTGGGCGGCGGGATCCGGAGCTCAGAAGCCCTGCCCCTGCGTCTGCTGCGCCTGCAGCGACTCGATCAGCTGCTCGATGCCGCCGCGGCGGATCTCGGCCGCGAAGCTGGTGCGGTAACTGGCCAGCATGCTCACCCCGTCGATGGCGATGTCGTAGGCCTTCCAGGCCCCGTCACGATTGTGCAGGCTGAAATGGATGGGAATGGCGGGCCCGGCCGGCTGTTCGATCACCGTGCGTACCGTGACCCGGTCCTCGGCATCCTGACGCACCGGCAGGAAGCGCATGGCCTGGCCGTTGTACTCGGTCAGTGCCGTGGCATAGGTGCGCACCAGCAGGCCGCGGAAGGCCGCGCTGAAACGGGCCAGCTGGTCCTCGTCGACGCGCCGCGAGTACTTGCCCAGCACCCAGCGCGCCATGCGATCCATGTCCATGTGGTCGATCAGTACCTCATCGACCAGCGCGTGCAGGCGCTCGGTCTGGGTCTGCACCGCCGGCTCGGCCTGAAGCCGCGCCAGCACCTGCTCCGAGGCCTGGCGCACCACTTCCTCGGGAGACGTCGGGATGGAGGCCAGCCCGGCGCCGGCCCACAGCAGTCCACCGAGCAGCAGGGCGCAGAGGCGGCGTAATGGAGGGACTGGGTATGAAGTGGGTCGCATGGGCAGGTCTCCCGCGTGTTTTTGTTGTTCGTGGCTGACGCAATCACCGTGGCTATCGGCGTGTCCGCCCGCCGGCTTGAGGCCGGTCGGCGCGGCGCGGGATCAGCCCAGGGTGTCAGCGGGATCGGCGCGGCCGCCCCGGGCCTGGCGGCCCTGCAACCGCCGGATCACCGCGGCCTCGGTCAGCAGCTCGTCCAGGCCGCAGGCCGGCGCCGGCCTGCTCCCCAGCGGCAATGCCTCGAGCAGGGCATGGCGCTTCAGCACCCGAAAGTAGTCCTGCGCCGGCAGCAGCGGCGCGGCCAGCGCGAAGCCGCGCTTGAGACAGGCATGTGCGCCGTCCAGCCGGCGGCTGATCAGCAGCTGTCCCGTGACCAGTTCCAGCAGTGCCTGTTCCTGCGGCGCGCTGCATTCCGCCCCCAGCGAGGCATGATGCATGGCAAGATCCTGGCCGCACCACCCGCCTGCGATCAGTTCGATGAGCCGCGCGGTGAACGCCGGCTGTCCCGCCCTGAGCGCGGTCTGCCGCCGCCGCCTGGCCTGCTCCAGCAACGCGCGGGCCGGCGCCTGCACCAGCGGTTCGGCATACCAGTCCGCCAGCCGCAGCATCGAACTCGGCGGGCACTCCTGCAGCAGGGCTTCGAGATCAGGGGTCTGCATGACTTCAGACTAGCAGGATCTGCGGCGCCGGTGCATGGCCGGGGGCGAGCAGGTACACTTGCCGATTATCGACCTTGTGATCTGCCTGGGAGTTCCGATGTCCGAATTTCACACCGCCCGCGGCCCTTTCAGCCACACCCGAATGCGCCGCATGCGCCGCGACGATTTCTCGCGCCGCCTGATGCGCGAGCATCGATTGAGCGTGGATGACCTGATCTGGCCGGTGTTCGTTATCGAGGGCGAGAACCAGCGCGAGGCCGTGTCGTCCATGCCGGGGGTGGAACGCCTGAGTATCGACCAGCTGCTGGTCGAGGCCGAAACCGCTCACCGGCTCGGCATCCCCGCCATCGCCCTGTTCCCGGTCACGCCGGCCGAACGCAAGAGCGAGGATGCCGCCGAGGCATTCAATCCCGAGGGCCTGGCCCAGCGGGCGGTGCGGGCGCTCAAGGCCGCCCTGCCGACGCTGGGCGTCATCACCGATGTGGCACTGGACCCCTTCACCACCCACGGCCAGGACGGACTGCTCGACGCCTCCGGCTATGTGCTGAACGACGAGACAGTGGAGGTGCTGGTCCGCCAGGCCCTGTCGCACGCCGAGGCCGGCGCCGACGTGGTTGCGCCCTCGGACATGATGGACGGGCGCATCGGCCGGATCCGCGCGGCGCTGGAGGCCGACGGTCACATCCATACCCGCATCCTGGCCTACTCGGCCAAGTATGCCTCCAGCTTCTACGGCCCCTTCCGCGACGCGGTCGGTTCAGCGGCCAACCTGGGCGCCGGCAACAAGTACACCTACCAGATGGATCCGGCCAACGGCGACGAGGCCATGCATGAGGTGGCACTGGATCTGGCCGAGGGCGCGGACATGGTCATGGTCAAGCCGGGCATGCCCTATCTCGACATCGTGTACCGGGTAAAACGCGACTTCGGCGTGCCCACCTATGTCTATCAGGTCAGTGGCGAGTACGCCATGCTGGAGGCGGCTGCGGGCCACGGCTGGCTGGACGGCCGCGCAGTGATTCTGGAGTCGCTGCTGGGCATGAAGCGCGCCGGCGCCGATGGCATCCTCACCTATTTCGCCTGCCGGGTTGCGCACTGGTTGCGCGAAGCCGAACAGGGCTGAATTCCGTCATGAGCATGGCAGATACCGCAGCGCCGCCCGATCGCTACGCTGTGATGGGCAACCCCATCGACCACAGCAAATCGCCGCAGATCCATACACTGTTCGCACGCCAGACCCACCAGCACCTGGTCTACGAGGCCATCCGGGTCGAGCCGGGGCATCTGGCCACCGCCATCGCCCTGTTCCGCCAGGCTGGCGGCCAGGGGCTGAACATCACCGTGCCCTTCAAGCAGGATGCCTGGCGCCTGGCCGAGGTGCTCAATCCGCGGGCCGAGCGGGCAGGAGCGGTCAATACGCTGCTGTGGGGCAACGACGGTCGGCTGATCGGCGACAACACCGACGGCATCGGCCTGGTACGCGACCTGACCGAGAATCTGGAGCAGGTGCTCACCGATCGCCGGATCCTGCTGCTGGGTGCGGGCGGGGCCGCGCGCGGGGTGATCGGACCGCTGCTGGAGACCCATCCGGCGGGGCTGCGCATCGCCAATCGCACCGCGGAGAAGGCGCGCGAGTTGGCCGGGGTGTTTCAGGACGCGGGCAACGTCGAGGGCAGCGGTCTGGACGAACTGGCCGATAACCGCTTCGATCTGATCATCAATGCCACTGCGGCCGGTTTGGACAGCGAGGTGCCGGCGATTCCGACTTCCATCATCGGGGAGCACTGCTGCTGTTATGACCTGATGTACGCCAGCCAGCCGACGGCCTTCGTGCAATGGGCGCGCAACCACGGGGCCGCGCTGGCCATAGACGGTCTGGGCATGCTGGTGGAACAGGCGGCGGAGTCGTTCTATCTGTGGCGGGGACTGCGGCCGGACACACCGCCGGTAATCGCGGCGCTGCGCAGCGGACTCTGACACGGCAGCAAACATGGCGCCGGCCCCCGGCACGGCTTCGATTTGAACAGGGCTCCCAACCGGCCGCGCCTCCCTGCGCGACACAGCATTCCTGCCGGCCCGGAGTTCTGTGGGGACCGGGTCAGGCCGGTGGTGCTGCCCGGCGCACCCGACGCCCCAGCAGCAACAGGCCGCTGGCGAACAGCCACAGCGCCGGCGGCAACGGCACGGCGCTGACCTGCAGATCGTCCATCGCGAAATAGGCCGGCGTGTTCATGCCGTAGTCGCCCACATCCGAGGAACTCAGCGTGAACTCCAGACTGCTCACCGTGCCCAGTGCCCCCAAGTCCTGCCAGGTCCAGGCATCCAGGATGTAGTCCTGGCTGTTGTCGCTGAAGCGATAATCGGCCAGATACATGTCCAGGGTGCCGGTCACCGCATCAGTGCTGTCCTTGCCGGTGATCGTCATCCTGAACCAGTCTTCGTCGTCGCCGCTGGCTCCCCCGAACTGCTTGGCGAACTGATCGCCATTGAGCATCGACAGGGCGGCGTATGTGGTGTTGGTGAAGTAGGCGCCGGTCAGTTGTGACGGCTGGGCGAAACTGACCACGCTGGCCGCGCCCGTACTGGTGAAGGCGACACCGTAATTCGACGAATTGTACCCACCGCCCGTATAGGCGCTGTACTGATTCAGGTAGCCGGGCGTGCTCGTGTCGGTGGTGTTGGAGTAGGCCCAACCCTGCCAGGAGGTGCTACCCCCCCAGTCGGTGGCCTCGTTGTAATAGGTGGCCGGGCCGCTGGTGAAGCTGGTGGTATTGGGCGTGTACAGGGCGCCGGTCACGCCGGCGTGATAGGACTCGGGCGCCAGTGCCAGGTCATCGAAGCCGCTGACGGTGGCGGCGCCGGCAGCGCCGCTGGCCAGGAGCATGATTCCGGCCGTGAGTGCTGTTTTCTGTTCCAATTGCATGTTATCGACTCCTCTTGTGTTATCTTATTCTGTCCGGGCACGTGTGCGCCGGCGTCCGATGACGCCCAGCCCGGCCATTCCGCTCAGGAACAGCCATGCCGCGGCTGGCAGCGGGACCGGCGAGGTCGCGACGCCGGCATTGATCGTGCCGATGGCATCGAGGTCGAAGCCGGCGCTCTGGACGGTGGGATAGGGGTCGTACACCGGGCGCGGGCCGCCTGCAGCGGCCGGCGTGTCGTCCATGAAGCTACCGTCTCCGACGATGTCGACCAGCCGCACATACTGGATGTTGTTCAGATCCAGCATGCTGGCCGCCACCAGATCGCCCAGATCGAACGGCGTGCCGTAGCCCTGGCGGTACTTGCCGGCATAACCGTGGATATTGGTGGGATCGACCGCGCCGAAGCCGCCGACCGGCGACGCGGTCAGGGAGTAGCCGCTGAACCGGCTGAAGTTGATTCCGTCGGAGGACACCTCCACCGTGGCCAATTCCAGGAAGGTGTCACTGAAGCTGTTCTCGAACACGGCAAAGTCGGCGCCGGGGCCGTCGACGATGGGGGCGTCGAAGGTCAGGGTGATCGATCCGCCTCGTCCCAGCGAGACGATGTCGTAGGAATCTCCCACCGCCTTGCCCAGGGCCTTCTGCGGCGTCTGCCATTGCGCATCGACATTGCTGCCCGGCAGGTAGTCCTGCCACCCGCTGGCCCAGCCGGCAAAGATCGGATCGTTCATATGTATGGCGGTGCTGCCGCTCTGACCGGCGGCGGGCGCGAAGGGACCCGCAACCGCCACACCGGGCAGGCAGGCGGATAACATAACGGGAAGCAGTTTTTTCATTTCCTTCTCCTTTTTGCTTGTCGTTCAGTTGAGGGTGACTGCCAGCCCGGCATGGAAATTCCGCTCGGGCATGGGGTAGTAGTTCTCGCTGTAACCGACTGTGCTGTAGACCTCGTCGAACAGGTTGTTCGCGCCGGCAAACAGCCGAACCGCCCGATGCTCCCAACTCAGCTTCAGATCGGCGACCTGGTAGGCATCGAGCTTTGCATACAGGTCATTGTTCAGGTCGTTGCCATCGAAACGCGAGCCGGTGTAGCTGGAACTCAGCACCACTGAGACCTCCGGCACCGGCACCCATTCCAGCCCGACATTGGCCTGCAGCTGCGGGACATGCGGGATGGCGTTGCCGCTGTCCTCGAAACGCGCATCGGTATAGGACAGATTGCCCCAGAGATAGAGATCGGGAAGCGTGCGCAATTTCAGTTCCAGTTCGGCGCCGGTGCGCAGCGTGGTGTCCTGGTAGTTGCGATTGACCCGCGCGCCGGTGGACGGCTCCTCGCCGTAATAGATCTCGTCGTCGATGGCAATGTGAAACACCGACACCGCCGCCTCCAGCCAGCGCCGGCGATAGCGCAGGCCGGCCTCCGCCTGCCAGCCGGACTGGGGCGCGAGCTCGGGGGCGGACAGGGCCAGTTCGTCGATGTTGGGATTGCGGAAGCTGCGGGCATAGTTGAGATAGGCGGCAAGGCTGTCGGTGGGCAGCCAGCTCAGGCCGATCTCGCCGGCGTTATTGTGCCAGGTGGTGGTTTCATCCAGCGTGTTCTGCCACTGCGCACCCGCCGGAATGAAAAAGGGAAAGGTGCCGGTATAGAGCTGTACCAGCCTTTCATCCAGCCGCTCGACCCGGAAGCGATCGAGGCGATAGCCGGCACTGAGCAGCCAGGCATCGGCCGGCGCGGCGTCGATAATGATGTGGGCGGCCGCCTCCTCAATGTCTCCGGCGGTGCGCTTACTCTGGTCCGGTACATCGGTGCCGTTCTCGCGCCGGACATAGTCGCTGAAAAAGCCGGTCGCGCCCCAGGCGATGTCCAGCGGCAGCCCGGCCGCTGTGACGGCGACGGTATGCTCGAGGCCGACATGCTGTGAGCGTTCGGAAATCTCGCCCTGCTGATCCTCGATGCTGAGTAGCGGGGTGTAGCCCAGCACATAGGGGTTGTCCCGGTCGCGCACATTGGCGTGCAGGGTGAGGCGCCCGTAGCGGTTCAGGTCGGCGCCCAGCCGTGCCTGATAGCGATGATCGGTGGTTTCGCTGAAGTCGTTCGGCGAGTTGGAGCCTTCGCGGCCCTCCCGTGTCTGGAACGCCGTCTGGCTCACCGGCCCGGGAAAACCGAACCGGTCGTCGTGGTAGCTCGCGCGCAGATCAAGCTCCAGCGCCGGCAGTGGATACAGATTCAGCCGCAGCGCGGCATCGCGTTCGCGGCTGGCGCTGTTGACCCGGTGGCCGTCGCTGTCGGCATGCGCCAGGCTCAGGCGTGCGCGGGCATGGCGTCCGCCCACACTGATATCCGCCGTGGTCGCGTCACTGTCAAATGAACCCCGGGTATATTCAGCATGACCCTGCACTCCGGCCTGCGGCTGGCCGGTGATGATATTGACCACACCGCCGACCGCACCGTCGCCATAGCGCACCCCGTTGGCGCCGCGCAGGATTTCGATACGCTCGATCTGCGACAGCGGAATGCTCGACAGATCCGCACCCGACAGATCGGGCGCATTCAGACGGAAGCCGTCAACCTGGAAAATGACATTGCTGACACTGGTCTCGCCCATGCCGCGGATGTCGATATTGGAATACTTGTTGCCGCCGAAAAAGCTGCGCAGATTGACATTGGCCTCGCGCGACAGCAGTTCGGCCAGATCGGTGGTGGTGGCATTGTCAAGGTCGCGCGCCGTGATGACCGAAACGCTGCGCGGCGTGGCCAGTACAGGTGTATCCGGGGAGGCCGCAGTGACCACGATATCGTCCAGTTCGAACGGCTCGTCCGCGCTGACGGACAGCACCGTCAGGCCGAGACAGAACGCACCGAGTCGGGCCAGGACCGATGCATCATGGACGCTGCATAGTAGTGGAATTATCGACCGCCCGGCATGCCGGGGTCGTCCGGGATTACACATTTGGCCCTCCGCCAGTACACGCATACACGCGCCGCGGAGGACAAATCGGGAGAAAGGCGAAACGCCAGTGCGATTGGCGGGTAGCCTGCCCCTGGCGATACCCTCCGTAGCGCCGAGTGCCGCCGCCTCCGTCATGCGGATGCAGCGTAGTAGGCAGGCCGGTCTCCGGACTTATGGGTAGAGCCGTACGGCTCGACGCTTCGCCTTCCCATGCTTGCGCACAGTGGCCTGGATGAAGCGCCTTGACCCAATTACCGTTGCGGGGGCAGTGCCGGTTTCTCACCGGCTTCCCGTTTCACTGGCAACACTGAACAGCTTGCCAGCACCTGTCTACGGTGTGCACACCTTAGTCATGAATCTGCATGAAGTCAAATCGGGATGGCGTAAAGGACGGGGCAACGCGCATGCACACGCCGCGGTTGCGGCGGCACCGATGGCTGTCCACCCCGGCGCGGCCGGGGGGCTGTCAGGCGGCCTGTCGTTCGCCTGCGGTGCAGCGACGTTCGTTGCAGCGACGCTCGGCATGCGGCCAGGTCTTGCTGCGCCAGTTCAGCGCGCGGCGTTCGTTGTTGGCAATGCGCTTGCAGAACTCGCGCAACTCCAGCGGCTGACCGTTGAGCTTGATCTTGTTGCTGCGCCCCAGCAACCGGTTGGCCGCGGCCGGGGTGCGCACCTGCAGCACAGCATAGCGCTGCACTCCGCCGTGACGGCCGGGCTTGCGGATAATGCGCAGGCGGTGAGCATCCTCATGCCCCAGGCGCAGAGCATCGGCGAGCCGCGCCGTGGTGGCCGACTGGGGCAGATTACCGATGAATAGCATCATGGCTTTCTCCTGAAACCAGGGCCTGTGTTGTTCTTCGACATCCCTGGTAGAGAAAGATTCCTGTCGGGGCTCTGCGGCAGGGCCCATGCTGCCGCCCGCGGGCCTGATGTTGGCCAGGCATCACATTGATCGCCTTCCCGGTTTGATTGTAGGGCCTTTTTCCCGTCCCCGCCAGTCAGTCGCTGCCCGCCAGGTGGCGATCCTTGAGCCGGGCATAATGCCGCGCAGAGTATTCCAGAAACAGGGTTTCCTGTTCGGTCAGCTCCCGCACCGCTTTGGCCGGTCGGCCTACCCACAGCCAGCCCCCGTCCAGCACCTTGCCGGGTGGAACCAGGCTGCCTGCCCCCAGCATGGCCCCGGTCTGGACACGCGCCCCGTCCATGATCATGGAACCCATTCCAATCAGACAGTTATCTTCGATTGTACAGCCGTGCAGCACCACCATGTGGCCCACTGTGACGGCGTGACCGATCTCCAGTGGATGCCCGCCGGGCGCGAACTCGCTGTCGTGGGTGACATGAAGAACAGAGCCATCTTGAATATTGGTGCTGGCCCCTATTTTAATGTGATGAATATCGCCGCGGGCCACCACGTTGGGCCAGAGCGAACTGTCCGCCCCGATCTCCACCTGACCGATGACCAGCGCGGTGGGATCGACGTAGGCGGAGCCATCGATGACAGGGGTGTGGGTCTCGAATGTGCGGATGGGCATGGGTGGGGCAATCCTTCGTAGGCTGTGCTGGCAGACAGTCTATGCAAGCAGGGGGAGTAATGCGACACCCGGCCATCCCGGGGTACTTCGATGCCGGTGCGGTTGCATTGGAGTAGAATGCCGCCTCCATGCTGGAACTGAAGAATCTCGCCCTGCAGCGCGGCGACCGGATGCTGCTGCAGGATGTCTCGCTGCGCGTTCATCCCGGCCAGAAGGTCGGGATCACCGGCGCCAATGGCTGCGGCAAGACCAGTCTGTTCAATCTCATCCAGGGCGTGCTGCCGCCCGACGGCGGCGAACTCACACTGCCGCCCGACTGGGTGATCGCCGGTGTGGCGCAGGAAATGCCGTCCACCGATGCCAGCGCCATCGAGCATGTCCTGCAGGGCGACGCCCGCTGGTGGGAACTTCACCAGGCCATCGCCGCTGCCGAACGCGACCCTATTCCGGACCGGCTGCCCGCCCTGCATGCCGAGTTCGAGGCCATCGACGGCTACCGCGCCCGCCATCGCGCCGCCCGCCTGCTGCACGGCCTCGGCTTTGCCGATGCCAGTCATGATCGGCCGGTCACCGAGTTTTCCGGCGGCTGGCGCATGCGCCTGAATCTGGCCCGCGCGTTGATGAGCCCCTCCGATCTGCTGCTGCTGGACGAGCCGACCAACCACCTGGATCTGGATGCGGTCATGTGGCTGGAGGACTGGCTGCGCGCCTATCCCGGTACCCTGCTGCTGATCTCGCACGACCGCGACTTTCTCGATGCCATCGTCGATACCGTGGCTCACTTCGAACGGGGTTCGATCACCCTCTACAGCGGCAACTACAGCAGCTTCGAGCGCCAGCATGCCGAACAACTGGCGCAGCAGCAGAGCGCCTTTGAACGCCAGCAGCGCGAGGTCGCCCACATCGAGCGTTTCGTCGCGCGCTTCCGTGCCAAGGCCAGCAAGGCACGCCAGGCCCAGAGCCGCCTGAAAACGCTGGAGCGCATGCAGCTGATCGCCCCGGCGCATGTGGACTCGCCCTTCCGTTTCCGTTTTCCGGCGCCACGCAAGCTGCCCAACCCGCTGCTGCAGCTGAAGGACTGCAGCATCGGCTATGACCGCCGGCCACTGCTGGAACAGGTGAAACTGTCGCTCACCCCGGAGGCACGCATCGGCCTGCTCGGCCCGAACGGTGCCGGCAAATCCACCCTGATCAAGTGCCTGGTCGGTGAACTGCCGGTGCTTGCCGGGGAGGCGCTGCCGGCCAGGGACCTGGCGGTCGGTTATTTCGCTCAGCACCAGCTGGAGCAGCTGCGGCCTGACCGTTCCCCGCTGCAGCACCTGCAGGCACTCGATCCCCGGGCGCGGGAGCAGGAGCTGCGCGACTTCCTCGGCGGCTTCGGCTTTCACGGCGACCAGGCGCTGGCTGAGGTCGCCCCCTTCTCCGGCGGGGAGAAGGCACGCCTGGCACTGGCCTTGATCGTTTATCAGCGACCCAACCTTCTGTTACTGGATGAACCCACCAATCACCTGGATCTGGAAATGCGCCTGGCACTGGAACTGGCGCTGCAGGAATACACCGGCGGCCTGGTGGTGGTCTCGCACGACCGTCACCTGCTGCGCAGCATCGCCGACGAGTTGTGGCTGATCGACAGCGGCCGGCTATCCCGCTTCGACGGCGATCTGGAAGACTACCGGCGCTGGCTGCTGCAGCGCGAGGCGGGTACTGCAGAGGAAAAACCGGCGCAGGCGGGCAGCACCAGGCCCGCGGATCGCAAGCAGCAGCGCCGCGACCAGGCCGAGCAGCGGCGCCAGCTCGCCCCGCTGCGCAAGGAGCTCAAATCCCTGGAAACCCGGCTGGAACGACTGACCGACCGGCAACAGGAACTGGAACACCGCCTGGCAGACAGCACGCTGTACCAGGAGAACGCCAAACCCGAACTGCAACAGGTCCTGCAGGACAAGGCCGAGATCGACCGGGAACTGGAGACGGTGGAGACGCGCTGGCTGGAACTGTCCGAGCAGCTCGAGGCAGAACAATTGTAGGGTGCGGCTGGGCTTTTGCGTTTCACTCGACCCGCGCAACCTCGCTTGCACCTCGTTTGATCCGACCTACACTCGGGTCATGAACGACGAAACGACAGAGCGGAAGGAAAAGCGCCGCAGCCTCAGCATGCACGATGGCATCGCGCCCTGGTGCGACTGCTGCAGCTGCGAGGCCGAGCCCTACTGGCAGGCGGTGGCCGAGGAACTGGGCATCGACCTGGGCAGTGACTACGCGGATACGGACAATCACGACACGTAGGTCGGGTAAGCGCAGCGTAACCCGACGGGGGCGCGGCCCGAGTCGGATTACGCCCTGCGGGCTAATCCGACCTACTACGCTGCGAAGATGCGGTAGACACCCACACGTAGGCCGGGATAAGCACAGCGTTCCCGGCGATGCCGCCGGTGACCGTGTCCATCGCCGGAAACGGGGCACACGGCCCTTATTCCGGCCTACGCACCACCAGCGCGGCCTTGCCCAGCAGCAGCGCCGGAAAGGCGCCGTGCATCACCAGATCGAAGATATCGATCGGCCGGCTCAACTGCCCCTGAAACAGCATTCGCAGTTTCTCGACCAGGTGCGGCTCGGGCACGAAGGGCGCCAGACCGAGGGTGAGAGTGCCGATGATCAGGACAGCCCAGGGCAGGCGCTGCAGCCACTGCATCATGTTCACATCCCGTTCTTGAATTTGTCCGTGTCGGTTGCGCCGCTGGCGCGCACCTGACGCAGCGCCAGCGCGTATTCGCGCAGGATGCCCAGGCTCCACTCGAAGCGTTCGCGGAAGTATTGATCGGCATCCGGGTTGTTGTCGTCCGGGTTGTCGTTGAGCACGCTCTCCACATTGCGCACGATCACCTGCTCAGGAATGTAGCAGATGCGGTTGTTCTTGTAGCTGCTCATGCGCAGTTCGGCCACCGGATAGGCGCCGCCGTCGGCACTGGACACGGTGACGATCAGCGCCGGCTTGTGCCCGACCTCGAAGCGGCTGCACATGAGAAAGAAATTCTTCAGCCCGGCCGGGACCTGGCCATGCCACTCGGGCGAGACCACCACGAAACCATCGCTCGCGGACAGTTCGGCGCGGATGGGATTGAGGTGCGCCTCCCAGGCCGGATCCTTGTCCCAGATGCCCTGGTCCCACAGGGGCAGCGGATTGCCCGAGAGGCTGATCAAGGCGGTCTCCTCGCACAGCTGTTTTTCCTGAAGTGTGCGTTCAACATATCCGGCCACCTTCAGGCTCTGGGCCTCTTCCCGGTGGCTGCCACTGATGATGGTGAGCTTCATGTCTTCCCCTGTCCTCTGTTGTCCGCGCCAGTGTATCAAGGCTGGATACCATTCTGTAAATCCCTGAATGGAAATGGGTATTTGTCCGCGCCCGTGATCCGGCTCAAGGCCCCGGCCACAGCGGACGACACAGTTTCACGGGCCGGTTCGTGTCCGACCACCAGACAGAGAAGGATACACAGATGCAGTTTACCGAGGTGAACGCGGAGGATTTCACCCGCATCACCCTGGAGCGCCTGCCGCACCAGGAGATCGAGACCGCGCTGATTGCCATCGGCGGCAACGGGGTCGAGGGTACGCAGTTCAAGACCCGGGTGCTGAAGGCGGCCGGCTGGAAATACGAACGCCTGACCACCTATGCCGCCCATCCCGAGACCGCGGCCGAGGCCTTCAACCGGGTGCGCGGCATCCTGCAGCAGACCCAGGAGCCGGAGCAGATTCTGCAACAGCTGGCCTAGTCCATGGAACGGGATGAGGGACGCTGAGCCTCTCTATATTGCTGATACTTTCGTCATTGCGAGGCGCGTAGCGCCGTGGCAATCTCCAACCCAAAAATACTGCCTTACGAGATTGCCACGCTGCGCTCGCAATGACGTAATCGTCCTCACCCCTGCAGCACCCGCTGCGCCAGCGGCCGGTACTGCAGGGCGTAGAACATCTCCAGATAGCGGCGGGTCTCGTCACGCTCCAGATTGGTGACGAACTTCCAGAAGCCGTAGATGCGCGACAGGGTCATCATGCGCTCGGCATACAACCGCCAGGTGTAGCAGGCCTCCACCCGGTTGATTCCGCCCTCGGAGATGCCCTCCCAGTAACCGGCATCCTTCCCGCAACGGCGGAAGAACTGCAGCAACCGCTCGGCGGCGGCGTCGCCGTGGTTGGGATCGATATGAAAGCCGGACTCGCCGTCGATGATGATCTCCAGCGGACCACCGTAGCGGGTGGCGAAGGTGGGCAGGCCCGAGCTCATGGCCTCGATCACAGTCAGACCGAAGGCCTCGAACAGCGCCGGCTGCACGAATACGCCACGCCGGTCGGCGATCACCCGGTACAACTCGCCGGCCATGGGCTTGTTCAGGTGTGACCCGAGCCAGCGCACCTGGCCGTCCAGCCCGTATTCGTCCATCAGCTGGTGCATACGCGCGATCTGGGCCTGCTCCTCGCGGTCATTGGATCTGGCCGCATCGACGTGACCGGCCACCACCAGCAGGTTGGCGGTCTCGCGCAGCGGCGCGCATTCGGCGTACCACTGCACCAGGCCGGTAATGTTCTTGATGTGATCCAGCCGCGCCATGCTGAAGATCAGAGGCTTGTCGGGATCGCTGAACTCGCCGCGGGCGTTTTCTCCAGGCCCGCCGCAGATCAACTCTTCCAACGACGCCTGCAGATCATGCTTTCGCCGCTCACTTTTGTGATAGGGAAAGTAGGTGTCGACATCGGCCCCGGGCGACACGATATTGAACTTGGGATCGAACACGTTGATGCCGTTCACCACCCGGTACAGATCGGGCATGGTGAAGTTGCCGTAGCTCTCGTATTGGCCCACGCTCTTGCCGTCGCCGGCGATCTCCTGGTAGGTGGAGGTGATGATGAAGTCGGCCGAGTTCATGGCGATCAGATCGGCGGTGAACTGAGCGGCGAAGTGATATTCGGATTCGTTGTCATGCCAGTACAGATCGGAGTACAGGTACTTGGCCTTCTCCAGCGCGTGGGCGATGTTGCACTGAGTCACGTGCAGGCGTTGGGAGAGCAGGGTGGCGACCAGGTTGCCGTCGGAGTAGTTGCCGATGATCAGATCGGGACGCGAACCCAGTTCGGCCAGCAGTTCGCGTTCGGCGTCCTGGGCGAAGGTCTCCAGATAGGGCCAGACCTCGAAGCGCGAGATCCAGTGGGCAATGACCTCGCCCTGGGGATTGCGGAAGGGCACACGCAGGATATAGGCGTTCTGAGTGCCGACAATATGTTCCTTGCGTTCGTCGCAGGTCGTACCCTGGGCCTCGGGGATCAGCCGGCTGATGACCAGGATCTGCGGCTCGATGTCCAGACCCTGTTCCTGCAGGCGCTGGCGCATCTCGTGCTCCAGCGCCCGCACCTGATCCAGGATGTAGACCACCTGGCCGCCGGTATCCGGCTTGCCCAGCACGTTGGCCTGACCGAAGAAACCGTGCGGGGACAGGATCACCAGGCTGAAGATCATGGGGATCAGGCCCAGGAAACGCTCCAGGTTCTGCGGCTCCGGCGCCTCCAGGATGTCGGAAAGCAGGTGCAGGGTGTAGCGCATGCGGGTCACGGTGCGGCCCCAGCCGATCTCCAGGCCCAGCGCCTGCAGCTGATGGCCGACCTGGTCCCAGCCGGCTTCGGGCGGCTGCCCGGACAGGTACTCCTCGGCCCGGCGCAGGGCCTGCTGCAGTTCCTCCACATCGGTGATGCGTTCATTGACCATCAACTGAACGCCGTGGCACTGATGCATGCGCAGGAATTCCAGCAGCCGCTTGTCGCCGCGGCCCAGTTCCTGGAACAGCTGGCTGGACAGGCGCCGGTTGAGGAATTCCACCCCGCGACCGATGGAACGCGATTCCTTGAGCTTGGGAAATTCGCGGTTGAAGGGGCCGAGGTCGACCTCCAGCACGAAGTCCGACAGGGCTGCGCCGTCGCGCACCTGACGTTCCTTGAAGGCCAGAAACTCCTGGCCGCTGATCGTTTCGTAATCGCCGGCCTCAAGATGGAAGCGCAGATAGCTCCAGCGGGCAATGCTCGGGCGCACTGACAGATACACCCAGGGGTGCTCCACCACCGCTTCCTGCGCAACCCCGATCAGCTCGGCGATGGCGTTGTCGCAACTGGCGCTGTTCTCGGCCCGGTCACAGAAAACCTGATACTCGTCCCACAGGTCCGACTGCAGCAGGAAGGCGCGCTCCAGCGAGGCATAGTGACGCAGCAGCATGAACAGCTTGTCCCGGTGATGCCGCAGGTGCTCCTCGAGCGCTTGCATCAGGCCTCCTCGTATTCATCGTTGGGGATGTGGATCACGCCCAGAAAGTCGTAGTAGTTGATGCCTTCGAGGATACCCCAGGCGTGCTCTCCCTCGGCGAAGTAAACTCGCGGCCATCCGCGCAGCCGTTCGATCTCGTCACTGTGATTACCCACCACCACGCCCAGGGTGTTGCCGCTGAGCACATCGGCGTCGTTGCCACAGCTGCCGGCGATCAGGATCTTCTCCGGCGGGATGTTCCAGCGCACGCTGACATGGCGCAGGGCAGTGCCCTTGGAGGCACGTATGGGCAGCAGGTCGACGAACATGTTGCGCGAGAAGAGCACATTGGCGTGCAGATCCAGCTTGCGCAGATGGCGCACCACTTCGCGCCGGCTGGGGCCTTTCCTGCTGTCGATGAAATAGCTGATCTTGTAGGGGTGCTGTTCAGTCTTAGGCTGCAGTTTCATGCCCTTGAACTGCTTCATCGCATCCCTGAGCTTGTCCGGCTCCCAGCGGAAGTCGATGTGCCGTAGCCAGGCCTGATCGTGCACCATGCGGTGGCCGTAGTGGATCTCGGAGCCGACCGAGGTGATGAGCACATCCGGCATGGGCAGGGCCGAGGCCTTGATCAGCTTCATGGCGCTGTCCAGGGTACGGCCGGTGGCCACCCCGAAGCCGATGTGTTCGCCCGATTTCTCCAGGCGTGACACCAGTTCCTGCTGCGCCTCTTCGTCGCCCATCAGGACATTGTCCAGGGCGCAGACGATCAGCCGGTCGATGGTCGGCATGCGGCTGCTCGGCCCCCACGCATGCTGCGGCCGGTACTTGCCCTTCGAGGTGCGCCTGACGGCCTTGAGATACTTCTCCACATGGCTGTCCCAGGAGTAGTGCTTGTGCACGCCCTTGAGCCCGTTCTGCGACCACTGCCCCCACTGCTCGGGGTCGATCAGCATCTGCTCCAGCCGGCGCGCCATGCGCTTGGGTTTGAGCGGGTCGATCAGATAGCCGTTCCTGCAGTGGCGGATGATGTCGCGCGGTCCGCCGTCGTGGGTGGCCAGGATGGGCACACCGCTGGCGGCGGCCTCGATCAGGGTCAGGCCGAAGGGCTCGGTCAGCGCCGGGTTGACGAACACGCCCTTCAGCCGCGCGGCGAGGCGGTACAGGTCCGGCACGTCGGTATCATCGTGATGCTTGGGATAGGCGATGTGGCCGTACAGATCATGGCGATCGATGCACATGAGCAGGTTGGTCAGCACTGTCTTCGGGCCACGCTCCATGTGGCTGATGTCATCGCGGTTGCCGGCCACGATCACCAGATTGGCCAGGTCACGCAGGGTGGGGTGCATGGCGTAGGCCTCGACCAGGGTGAGGATGTTCTTGCGCTCGTCCGGGCGCGACAGCGCCAGGATCATGGGTTTTTTCGGATGGCGCAGGAAGCGCTGCAGTTCCTCCCAGATCGGCGGCCAGCGCTCGCGCTGCTTCGGCGGCCGGAATCGGGTCAGGTCGGTGCCCGGCGGGATCACCTCCATGCGCTTGGGCTGGTAGTTGTCGTAGCGCGCGTACTGCTGCTCGACCTCCTGGCGGGTGCTGGCCACCACCAGCTGGGCGTTCTCCAGCGCCATCTCCTCGGCCTCGATGCGCTGGGACAGGTTGTAGTGCTGTTCGATCTGCTCCTCGCGCACGCCCTGTTCCAGCAGCCGCTCGCGCTTGGGCCAGCCCAGCGAATGTCCGGTGTGCACCATGGGCACGCCGAGGAGCGCGGTCAGGCGCGAGGCGACGAAGCCGGCATCGGCGTAGTGACTGTGGACGAAATCCGGCAGCCGCCCGATCCTGCGCACATGCTGCAGCGCGGCGTCGGTGAAGCCGTCCAGATAGGGCCAGAGTACCTCCTTGCGCAGGTAGCGACGCGGGCCGCAAGGCAGGCGCACGATATAGGCCTTGTCGCCCAGCGGCTCCAGCGGCTGGGCATAGTCGTCGTCGACCTTGGGATCGATGACCTGGCGGGTGAGCAGATCCACGCGCCACACATCGGGGTGGCGGGCCAGGGCGCGGGCCAGTTCCACCACGTACAGGGTCTGGCCGCCGGTGTCGGAATCACGCCCCAGCTCCAGGTGCTCGCCCCGGATCAGGCCGTGGATGCTGATGAGGATGATGTAGCGACCCTTTTCGCTGCTGCTCCCTGTCGCCTTGCCCTGCATGCTCAGAGCCCCCATCGCTCGCGGTAATGTTGATACAGTGCCGGATCGGCCGCGGTCGCGCCACGCTGCTCAGTGACGCGCGCGGCGAAGGTCAGGGCCCGTTCCAGGATCTGCTCCAGCGTCCAGCCCCGCAACAGGCCGAGAATGGTCACCGCGCTGAAGGCATCACCCGCCCCGACCGTGTCGACCAGCCGCTCCAATTCCGGTGGCCGCCCCTCGAACTGCGCATCGCGGCTGAGCAGCAGCGCGCCGGCCGCTCCGCGGGTGAGAATCAGCAGTTCCAGGCCGTTCTGTTCCAGCAGGGCGCGTGCGGCCCCGGTCTCGTTGGTCGTGGCGGCGGGCGGCTCCAGCAGCCGGAGCTCTTCGTCATTGAGTTTGAACCAGCGCGCCTGCCGCAGCAGCGCCCGCACGCCGGCCTCGTCCCACCAGGGCGCGCGCAGATTGATGTCGACGAAGGCGGGATGACCCTGTGCCTGCAGCGACTCCATCGCCCGGCACGAGACCGGGTGGCGGCGCGCCAGGCTGCCGATGTAGAGCAGTGCGACATTGATCTCCAGCAGCAGTTCGCAGGCGGTGTCGGCGTCGATGTGGTCGTAGGCCTGGTCGGGAAGGATATCGAAACTGTGGCGGCTGCCGTCCTGGACGATCTCGACCCGGCCGGTGGGATGATCGGGATCGCGCTGCACGCCGCGGGTATCCATGCCCCAGGACTGCATCTGCGCCAGCAGCGCGTCGCCGTGCGCATCCTCGCCGACACGGCTGATCAGCAGCGGCTGCTGACCGAAGCCCTGCAGGTGCCAGGCGACATTGAAGGGCGCGCCGCCGAGCACCTCCGGACCACCGGCGAAGCAGTCGTAGAGCACTTCGCCGAAGATCACCGGGCGGTCGGGGGCGGTTCCGGACTGGGCATCAGGTGTCGTGGCCATGGTGGACGGCGGTCAATGAACACTCAAATCAGCCGTCATTGCGAGGCACGACGTGCCGCGGCAATCTCCGACCGGCTTCTGCCGCATTATGAGATTGTCACGCCCTGCCCGCAATGACAGGCACCAGGTAACAGGATGCCGTCAAAACCGCTCCGCGGCAACGCCGGGCGTCAGGCGATCCGACGCACCGTCACCGGCTTGTCCTGCATGGCGTTGAACTCGTCCTCGAAGAAGAACTTGTTCTCGCCGAAGGCGGGCTCGAGCTGATCCAGCCAGGTGGCCTCGGGATCGTATTTCGCGAAGAAGGGCTGCTGCACCCAGTCGGGGTTGCGGCCCTGGATGAACCGCAGCACGAACACCTTCTCGCCCTGGATCTCGGCAACGCCCTGGATCTCCACCTTGCCGGGGGCCGCGCTCATGCTCGGACCGCGCGCGGTGCGCCCCAGGCCGGAGACCCGCTGCATCGCCTCGCGGTAGACCTCCCAGGCACGCACCAGCGGCACCTCGAAATACTGCCGGGCACCGGTGTCGCGCTCGACGAACATATAGTACGGGATCAGACCAAGGTGCACCTGGGTGCGCCACATCCGGGCCCAGACTCCGGCGTCATCGTTGATGTGACGCAGCAATGGCGCCTGGGTGCGGATCTGGGCGCCGGTGGCACGGATGCGGCGGATGGCCTCGCGCACGACCGGTGTGTCCATTTCGCGCCAGTGATTGAAGTGCGCCATCAGGGCCACATGCTTGCCCCCGGCGACCAGCTTCTCCAGCAGGCGCAGCAGATCATCCGCATCCTCGTCGGTGACAAAGCGCTGCGGCCAGAAGGTCAGCGACTTGGTGCCGATGCGCACCGTCTGCACATGTTCCAGCTCCGGACGCAGCAACGGTTCCAGGTAGGCCTTGAGATGCGCGGTCTTCATCACCATCGGGTCGCCGCCGGTCACCAGCAGATCACTGATTGCCGGATGCTGCGCCAGGTACTGATGCAGGTTGGAGGCCTCGTTGGCCGCGAAGCGCAATGACTTGTCGCCCACGAACTGCGCCCAGCGGAAACAGAAGGTGCAGTAACTGTGGCAGACCTGACCCTGGCTGGGGAAGAACAGCACCGTCTCGCGGTACTTGTGCTGTACGCCGGGCAGGGGTTCGCCATTGAGCTGCGGCACGTTCATTTCCTGCTGCCCGGCCGGGTGCGGGTTCAGTCCGGCCTGGATCTCGCGCGCCACTGCCCTGACCTCGGCGCGCTCGCCTCCCTTGCGCAGGACGGCGGCCATGCGGTTGAAATCGGCCTCATCCAGCATGCCCGGCTGCGGGAAGGTGAGCTGGAACACCGGATCCTCCGGTACCCGCTCCCAGTCGATCAGTTCGTCGATGACGTACCGGTTGACCCGGAAGGGCAGCACATTGGCAACCACGCGCATGGCGAAACGCTGCTCCTCGGGCAGGCGCTGCAGTGGACTGATGCGATCGAACTGGCGCTCGGTATAGACCTCGAAACGCGTGTTCCGGGTCAGCGTCGCGCTCGGCGCGGTTTTGCGATTCAGGTTCATGACTTGGGACATAGGAGTCTCTCCTCATATCTCAAGGCCGTTACCCCATCCGTTGCCTGATGGATGATTGAATGATGAGGCGCTGTCCGGCAGCGGATTGTGCCGGCCGACCCTGGTTGTCTTGGCTGGGCCGCCTGGCGGCGGACCCGGGGGATTTCGTTGCAGATGTGCCGAAAAGCGGCTAGCCGGCCTCTTTCAGGTGGGCCTGGATCAGCTTCTTGTTGGTCGCCGAGTGCAGATTCGCGATCTCCGGTTTCTGGCCGCCGAGATATTCGGTCAGGGTGACGGTCGGTACCTTGTCCTTGTCCACCAGCGGATACATGGTGCAGCCCTCGCAGGCACGCAGCTTGGGCTGGGCGCCGGCGGGCACCTTGCCGGTCGGCCGCTTGCGCAGCTTCTGGCAGTTGTCCGTACGCATGTAGGCCTGCTGCGGGAGGCAATAAAACATCCGGTCCTTATTCAAAACGTTTCTCCTGTCTGTCATCGGTGTCAGACATGTGCCTGAGCGCCGCCTCACTGTCCTTGATTACCATTGCCGCGACCATGGCCTGCAGGCCCTGGTCGAGTTGTGCCAGTCGCTGTTCCGGCAGACGCAGCAGGGCGTCGCTGATGGTGCCCTGGGCCGGCTGCGGCGCCTGCTTGACGATGGCGGCGCCGGCAGCGGTCAGGTAGACCTTGACCACACGCTGGTCGGGGCCGCCGCGGCGGCGCTCGATCAGGCCTTTTTTCTCCAGCTTATCCAGCATGTTGCTGGTCGTGGACTGATGCAGCGACAGGCTCCTCGAGAGCTCCGAGACCCGCATGCCGGGCCGCTTGTGCATCTCCCACAGCGCCCAGAGTTGGGCCGCGGAGACCCCGCACTGACGCTCCACCCAGCGCGAATGCTCCTGCATGGCGCGATAGACAATGCGCAGCTGCTGGATGATGCTGCGGATTTCTCTGTCTTGGCCCGCCTCCGGCGTAGAGCCGGGGGCAGCGTTGGGATCAGCCGTCATTGCACCAGAAAATATTTGCGCGAAAAACTTTTGCACAATATCATTTTTTTTCGCATCTGTCCATTCAGAATAAAATTCAATAGGTTATACTTACCCATGCCAAGGCTGAACGGACGCCCTCCCGGCGGCCGGCACTCACGGACACTGGCAATGTCCAACGGGACAGGAAACCTGGCTGACCACCCATGCGACGCGCCACCTCACAGACACGCCCCACCTCCGAGCGCATCCGGCTGCTGCAGTCCATGGCCGCCTTCGGCGGGCTCAACGACGCCACGCTGGAATACCTGCTTGGCCTCACCCATGTGGTACAGCGGCAGAAGGGGGAGTATTTCTATCATGAGGGCGAGCCGGCGCAGTCCATGTTCGTGCTGGAGTCCGGCAAGGTCGCCATGTACAAGCGCTGGGAGGGGCGCGATTACCGCATCCACAGCCTGGAGCGGGGCGAGAGCTTCGGTCAGGTGGCGCTGATCGACCTGGGGCCGCGCAACACCTCGACCCTGGCCCTGACCGGCAGTTCGGCCATCGAACTGACCAGCCGACACCTGCATGATCTGTATAGAAAATTTCCTGATCAGTACCTGGTACTGTACATAAACATGGCCCGCGACGTCTGCCGCCGGCTGCGGGCCGCCGATCAGCGCGCCTTCGAGATGCGTGTGAAGGACAGCGATGATTCCTGATCCCGGTCGGGCCTGGGTGCAAACCCGGGCTGAATCAGGGCTCAACTCCGAATGGTACTCAGTTAAGCCGAATAACACCTGTCATTGCGCGGAACCGAAGTGACATGGCAATCTCCAACCGACTGATTCTGCAGTATGAGATTGCCACGCTGGACTCGCCATGACGTAAAATAACTGCCATTCGGCTCAACACCGTTTCCGCCAGCCCAGCGTTCAGACGATATCGCCCGGGTTACACCGCCGGCGTCGGCAGCATGCTCTCCACCTCGAACAGCGCCTGCGGAAATCGGCAGGCCGCCCCGTATTCCCTGCTGTAGAAGGCGACGCCCTCCGCGCGGGTATCGCACAGCCAGGCCTGCTGCCATACCGGACCCGACCCTGCCAGCGCCCCGGGATGGAACAGGGCAAGGTTGATACCGCGCTGCGGGTCCCGGGCCGAGACGTCTTCGAAGCCGTCTATTCCCGCGGCGCAGACTGGTCCGGTCGCGGCGGCATCGGGCTGTCGGGCTGTATTGAGAGAGCTCATTGCGGATCACCCATAATAATGTAAATACATCTTAATAGTGCTGCCTTGATGTAAACCCAACAAAATATGGGCAATTACAAGAGGTCACCAAGGCTTGCTTTTAGTATGAAATAATACTAAATATAATATTAAGTATTAAATAATACCCGCCGAACCATTGATCAGAGCGGACAGGCAACAGGAGGCAACCATGCCCACCGCCGCTGAACAGCAACTCGCCCGCGACCCCGCCCGGACCGCAGGTGCCGCGCTGCGGACCTATTTCAATATTGTCCGGGACTGGAACCTGAACACCGAACAGGCCATGACGCTGCTCGGCTTCGATGAGCGCACCCGCAGCACCTTCTTCAAATGGAAACGCGAGCCGGAAAGCGCCCGGTTGAGCCGGGAAAAGCTGGAACGGCTGTCATACATCTTCGGGATCTACAAGGACCTGCAGATCCTGCTACCGAAGGCGGAATCCGCCGATCAGTGGATTCACCGACCGAACGACGCCACCCTGTTCGGCGACCGCTCCGCACTGGATCGCATGCTCTCCGGCAACGTCGCCGACCTGTATGTGGTCCGCCAGTACCTGGATGCTCAGCGCGGCTGGTCATGACCCCGGAACTGCGCCGGGTGTGCTGGTGCCCGTCCTGGCGCCTGGTCTCCAGCCGCTTTCCTCCCGTTGACCTGTTCGACCGGGTGACGCGTGACGAGGACCTGGAGATTATCCTGGAGATCGAGGGCCTGACCAACGACCGCCTGCGCGACGAGATCGGCGACATCCACCTGGTACCGGAAGCCGACCGCATCCACGGCCCCGGCACCACCCCCATCATGGCCGCCTTCACCCATATCAACCCGACAGGCAGCCGCTTCAGCGACGGCACCTATGGCGTGTACTACGCCGCCGACAGCCTTGAGACCGCGGTCGCGGAGACCGCCTTCCACCGCGCCCGCTTCCTCGCCGCCACTCGGGAGCCCCCGCTCGAGATCGACATGCGCAGTTATGCCTCAGACATCGATGCCGAACTGCACGATATCGCCGACTGCCAGGACAGGCTACCGGAACTGTACGATCCCGACCCGACCCGGTACGCCGCCGCCCAGCGCTTCGCCCGCAGCCTGCGTGACGCCGGCTCGAACGGCATCGTCTACAGCAGCGTGCGTGGCCCGGGCGGTGAGTGTGTCGCCGTGTTCAGGCCGAAGGTCCTGCAGCCGGCAGTGCAGGGGCCGCATCTGTGTTATGTCTGGGATGGGGAGCGCATCAGCAATGTCTACAGGAAAAGCGACTTCCCCTGAGGCTGAATATGACTTCACAATATGTGGCCGACGATTCGGATTGCGATGTACGGCGCAGCATACACACACATCATAACTATATAACCCAGACATATCTCAGGGCCGCCCATGAACGGTAATAAAGGATGGACACGTTGGCAATTACTGGTTGCATTCGGTCTTTATTGTCAAATGCCTTTTGGCAAGCTCCACTCGAGAAATCCTGAGATCATCAAATTCGCTGAAAGTATCGGAAGAACGCCTTCGGCATTGGCAATGAAATTGACGAACATTGCAAGCCTCGATCCTGCAATAACTTCCACAGGGCGCAAGGGACTCTCCGGCGCATCCGCTTCCGACAAGAGAATGTGGGATGAAATGCAAAGTGACTGGGAAAGCTTTGCAATAGAATCAGAATCGGCGCTGATTGTCGCCATGAATAATGATCAGCCTATCGCGAGGGAAAACGATTTAACAGGAATGGAAGACTATTCCGGGACCGAAAAGGAAATAAAATCAAAGGCAAGGATTAAGCAGAATTTCTTCAGGCGCGCTGTATTAAGTGCATATAATTACAGATGCTGTATTACAGGACTCGCCATTCCTGAACTTTTAGTTGCCAGCCACATAATCCCATGGCGAACAGATGAGAGAAACAGATTAAACCCCAGTAACGGATTAGCATTATCGATGCTGCATGACAAAGCATTCGACATTGGATTAATCACGATAAATGACGATATGACCCTGCGGGTATCGGATGTGGAACATTCTGGAGAGGACTCGTTTTACAAAATCGCGATCAAATACTATGAAAACAAGCCTATAGACTTGCCAGAAAAGTTTCCTCCTCTAAAGGAATTTCTTTATCACCACAGACAGCATGTCTTTAGAGGCTGAAGCGCATAATTCACTCGACCGTAACCGACTTCGCCAGATTCCTCGGCTGATCCACATCCGTCACCTTCAGCACCGCCACGTGATACGACAGCAGCTGCAGCGGGATGGTGAAGATGCTGGGCGCGATGCAATCGTCGGTGGGCGCGACGGGGAGCACGGCCATGTTCTCGCTCTCGACCACGCCGGCATGTTCATCGGCAAAGACGATCAGCTTGCCGCCGCGGACGCTGGCAGGTTTGGTTCGAGTTCTCCAGCGGCTGTTGGAGCGTGGAGGCGGGAAACCTGCTGGATCAGTTGCAATTCAAATAAAATTCTCTAAACTTCCTAAATATGGAAGTTTGTAGAATTTTTATGTGCAGACACTGACTGAACAACTCATTGATTCAGAACTGAAAAATCGTATTCTTAACGAGAAGCAGCTGGATCGGATTATTACGGGCAGCAGGCAAAGGCGCTATCACCTGGTCAATCGCGCCATGAAGGCCGGGGAGTTGTTGCGTCTGCGGCGGGGCAGCTATGTCCTCGATAGCCGCTTCCGCGATTATCCTGTCCACCCATTTGCGCTGGCCCAGGCCTATGTGCCGGGCAGCTATGTCTCGTTCGAGACCGCCCTGGCGCATCACGGATGGATTCCCGAGGCGGTCCGGGTCACGGCCAGCGTGACACCGGGGCGGAAATCGCTTTCCTACTCTCACTCCGAATTCGGCGAATTCACCTTCCATCCGCTGGCGATCCAGACCGGCCGGTTTCTTGAGTTGGTCGACCGGGAACAGCGGCTGCACCAGACCATGCTGGTCGCGCGCCCCATGCGCGCGATGATGGACCTGGTGTGTCTGCGCAAGGTGGAGTGGCAGGGTCTGGACTGGCTGACCCGGGGCCTGCGCATCGAGTATGAGCTTCTGCGCGGGATCACCAGCGCTGAAATCCGTACGCTGGAGGCGGTCTATAAGCAGAAACGGGTCAGGGCATTCCTCAAATCACTGGCCAGGGAATTAGGCAATGATTGATCTTATCCAGCAACGGCTCGACAGCTACCAGATCTCTAATCCGATTGAGGAGGAACAGGCGCTCAAGGAGATTCTCCAGGAAGTCGCACTGTACTCGCTATGGCGTGCCGATTTCTTTGAAGTTGCCGCCTTTCAGGGTGGCACCAGTCTGCGCATCCTGCATAAGCTGCCCAGATTCTCAGAAGACCTCGATTTCATTCTCAAGCAACCCGATGCCGATTTTGCATGGGAACCTTTTCTGGGGAAGCTCCTGAAAGGTTTGGAGGAGTTTGGACTCAGATCCGAAGTGCTGGATAAACAGCAGATGGAGAGGCCCGTCAGAACAGCACTGCTGAAGGATGATTCAGTTGCCCAACAGCTGAACCTGTCCTTCTATCAAGGTCAGCGCGATCAGAAGTTGAAAATCAAGCTGGAGATTGATGCTCATCCCCCGGCCGGATCAGAGTTTGATTATAGTTATCTGGATTTTCCGCTCGATTTCGAGGTCTGCCATCAGGATTTGAGCAGTAATTTTTCGCTTAAACTTCATGCCTTGTTATGTCGTCCTTACATTAAAGGCCGGGACTGGTACGATTTTAACTGGTATGTGAAACAGGGCATTACCCCAAACCTGCCGCATCTTGAAGCTGCTCTTGATCAGTTCGGCCCCTGGAAAGGCGAACACATTACTGTGGATATGGATTGGCTCGCCGGCACGTTATCCGACAGGATTGCCCGGATCGACTGGAATGAGGCACGCCGGGATGTCGAGCGCTTCCTCGGCCCTGCAGAGAAGGAAAGCCTGAAGCTCTGGACTGAGCGATTCTTTGCCGGAAAGGTCGTGTCCTTGGCAAAAAAAGTTCTTACTTAGAACGGACGTAACCTCTTGATTCTGTGTGGTGCCACTACCCATCTCAAAAATAAAAGTTCTTACCTGGAAGAGCGCTATGCTCGTCCAGTTCCAGATCCTATCCGAATAAAGTTCTTACCTGATTGAATTATCTTTTCAATACAATGAATTATAGCATCCGACTGGGGTTTGTGTAGGGTTACATTTGCCTTCGCGAACAGTTTGCCGAATGCCCAAAAACGGCTTGATAATTGGACTGAGGAGACCTTTCCGGCACCAACAGACTCATTTCCGGGGGAGGGCGGCATGGAGAGTCCGAGACCTCAAAAGACAGTGTTGTCTCGTAAAGAGTTGTACGAACTCGTCTGGTCTACGCCGATGACGAAGCTCGCCGGGCAGTTTGGGATCTCCGATCAGGGTCTCGTCAAAAAATGCAAACGCCACAAAGTACCAAAGCCTCCACAGGGACATTGGCAGCGCCTTGCCGCCGGGCACAAGATCAAACGCACTCCGCTGCCGCCAGTCGATGACGCCTCTCTGGAGACTATCGAGATTCAGCCATCATCTTATTCTGGGCGATCAAGCGCAGCCTCCGAAACTATTGACGCAGCTGATCCACGACTAGTAGCAGCCAGAGAATTTAAATGGCCTGAGAGAATCAGCCGATATCACCCACTCGTCCGTGATTCTCGCGCTTACCTTAAAAACCAGTTTACAGACCGATATGGGTTTCTTCACCAACGATACGGTGATCCTCCGGTTCTTGATCTCAAGATAACAGCTGGGTCTACAACAAGAGCTCATCGCTTTATGCACGGATTTCTAACCCTGGCTGAGCAAGTCGGCTGGAGATGTGGGATCGATGAGCGAAAGGAAACAATCTACATGGAGATCGATGGTGAGCGCTTATTTTTCCAGCTGAAGGAGATAGTGAAGCAGGTCGATCATGAGCCATCAAAAGAAGAGGAACTTCAGGATCGGCAGATTGGGTGGCGCGTGTCTCAGCGCTTCGACTATATACCGACTGGTAAATTGTCTTTGCGCATTGAATCCTACCTTCACGGCATGGTCAGCCGTACACGATGGTCTGATTCGAATAAGGCTCTGATCGAAGATCAACTTGAAGCCATCTTGACGGGATTCATTCATGCAGCCGACGCCGCTCGACAGTTGCGTGAAAAACGTGAGGCAGATAAACAGCGCTGGGAGGCCGCTTACCGCGAACAGTTGCGCCGTGAACGTAACGCAAAGATCGAGAAAGAGAAGCGCCAGCAGTTATTTGATAAGGCTCGTGATTGGCGTAAAGCAGAGGAGGTTACATCATTCATTGAAGCCGTCAAACATGGAATGGAAGTCGGCATGATTCCCACCAGTCCGGACCTAGAAGAGTGGCTTACGTGGGCCGATAGTGTGAAAATATCACTGAATCCTCTGAACAATTTCGAGTCTTTGCTCCATGAGTACTCAAAACTTTTGCAGGATCAATCTGACACCTGACCTCCAAAACAAGTCCGTGGGATTACAACATGCGTATATACCTGAATCTCGACGACGAACTCCTGGAGCAAGCCAAATGGCTTACAGGCATATCGGACAACGTCAGTCTGGTGCAAAAAGGACTTCAGGCACTAATTGAGCGCGAAAGCGCACGTCAGCTGTCACGTCTAGGCGGTAGCGAACCACAATAGCGAATGCTACACGGCGGGATTCGGACACCGAATGGTACTGAGATGCGTTACGCGTACCTAAACGACAATGTGCTAAACAGTTACGGATACAAAAAGCTGATCCGAGGTGACGAATTACGCTTAACTCAACCTTCCATGGATTAGGCGCAAACTCCGCAAATATGGTAGTTCATGAGGTTACTCTATGTTCCATCAGCTATGGTGATTCCATTTAGCTTATGGATATATCATTACTGCATAACACGAACGCATATGCCAAAACTCGACTCAAGACGGCGCATTACTCTACCTGAGAATCTGTGCAAACAGGCTGGTCTGGGACCAGGCGATGAACTAGCCTGCTTCCTGATAAATGACAGGATCACAGTTACAAAGGCTGCCCCACATGATTCCAGGGGACACAACCTGTCAAGTCAGGTGTTGGCTGTGTATGAACATGCCGATAGAGTATTTCATTCCCATGAGGCTGCGGCCGAATGGATGACCTCACCTCAGCGCGGTCTTGGTATGCATACCCCGTCAGATCTACTCACCAGCGATGAGGGTATACAACAGGTCGATGATTTATTAGGAAGAATTGAGCACGGAGATTACTCGTAGCAATGCCTATACCCAAACCCACAATGATGCGGTAAAAAGCTTGGAATAGCCCAAGTTTTATACAGCAATCCTCCGAAAGAGGTACGGAATCAGGCAATACCTTTCTTCTGCATCAATACACAGGCAATCGCATGGCTGACGATGATTCTAAAAATGATGTTGGAACGGGTAGCAGCATTGATACTGGTCATGCATATATGATCATAACGTATATCCTAAAAAGAAAGATTAATCGTATCGAAGAAGATATCCAGTGGCTTTCTGAAATTGGCTCTGACACAGAGACTGCTGGAAGATTGGAGTATTTACTCGATCACGCAATGTCGTATTTCAATGATATTGACAAATCGGTATCGTGGATATTCAAGCCGAATCGCGCACTCGGCGGGGAGCGCCAAATTGATCTCATTGAATCGGACGAGCAAGCAGAGAGGGCTCACAAAATAATTTCAAATCTGCAACATAGCTTAATCTGAAATGGTTTAGACTTGATCTGACAGTTGCGGATATTGCCTCATCTCATCCGACACCCTTCGGATCGGTCACCACATCAAGCCGAAACCACCTCAGTTTTCGGCTATTACACACCACCATCTTCCTCCGATGGATCCTCTCCAAAAAATGTAACTGTACGGAAATCTATCTCTTCTTGTGGCATATCTTCTTCATAAAGATATGTGACTCGCTCACCCCTGTGGATATTTTGGATTATGTGAGAGTGCCTTTCGGAATGATGCTGTTCACACAACGTCACAAGATTGCCAATCTCGTCCGCCTCAATGTTGATGTATCTGTCACGACCGATGAAATATGATTCAGGATAGCGAACATGATGTACCTGTAGGTTTATCGAGGTGCCGCACTCAGCGCAAACACCGTTGTCCCTTTTTAATGCAGCAGTTCGCAGACCCTCCCACGTCGTTGTGTCGTAATAATCTACCAGGGGCATAAAATGGTACCCATGCCCATACTTAGGGAGCAACCCTTTCTTAATGTCTCGGATGGTCTTTCGACTCAGCCCCATAAAAATTCTTCTCAATCTACAAATTTGTAGAGCTGTGTTTTTGTCGTCTATTTCAAATACTAAGTTTAATCGTCGCACTTTCTTGTGTATCGACGCCAACTTCGTACTCCGCCTCCCCATCTACTACCCAGCGATTGTTCTCAGTACTATACCTACAGATTCTCATTTGAGGTGATGTAAGCGCATCTGTAACAATCGCTAGGCGGTAACGTGTGGATCTTCTAGCAAATGCTTTGTATTCATTTGGAGTAAGTTGGGCAACTGCGGACGACCCCGACAGTCCTTTTACCTCGATTCGTAATATCAAATTGCCAAGTACCGCTTCTAGGTCCCAGCCGCGATTGTCTGTTTCGACACTTTCTACAGTATAATCGTATTCCTCGTAGTAATCGCGAACGATGTCGATCGCGGCTTTTTCGACCTTTGCATTGTGATCAGGATCGGTAATTCGAGAACGCTTCTTGCTTGGCGTTTTTGCCCCCCCATCAATTAGCTTCATAACCTTTCTAACGGTATCTCGGCTTTCCGGTGCAGAGGCGAACCACACATTTGATTGCCCCATACCGCCTTTAATCCGCCTCGGGATCGCACATGTGCGTTGATCCAAAGGGAGGAGCGTGGCGTCGGCTGCATTTGCCTTGATTCGGTAACCGCGCAAGCCGTTATCTTGATGGAGCATTGGCAATCGGTCAAAGGTCTGAAAATATCGATACACTGTTGCATTCTTATACCAGCCAATTACGACGGTCCCACCATCTCGTCGGGAGGCTGTCCACACAACCAATACGCCCTCTACAACATCTAACCCCTTCCCATCTAAGCGGTCGATATTGATTTGTCCTTGTCCTGGCTGTCCTTCTGCCCGAGGGGGCTGAACGTACCCATATACTTTTCCACCGTCTTCGGCAAAGTTACAGACCTCATGCCCCATCCCTTCTTGTTTGACGTAAGCACCTCCGCCAATGATTCTATCCGCCTCCGTGAGGCCACGGTAGAATTCCATCCAACCTATATTGCAGAACAGAACCTTCATATGAAAACGATCCACCTAAGCTGCTTTATTTGACTTTTGATTCAGGCCTGCCCGCGTTTAGTTGACCGATCTCCCCTCCCCGCGAGTCAACGATTGACCTTATCTTATGAGTCCATCACGCTCATATATTCTTCAAAGCTTTCAAAGTACGACCAACGCGCCCCCGGGTTGACATTTTTTCTTCTCATTAGATCGCGCCATTTCTTCATTATCCCGGGATTCGGATCAACTATTGTAATATTCTTAAGCTTTCGATTAGTAAAGTTCGAAAACAAGGATTGCGCTAGATTGTCTGTATCAGGCAACGAATACCCGCAGATTATGAGTTCTTCTGCTTCATGAAGATATTCGTAGGCTTTTGTCCATAGAAAGCAAAACAACTCGATTCTTGTGATCGGTTTCTGTGGAAGCGGTGGTATTATTAATGGCGAGGAATCGTCGTGTGGTGCCGGTGTACCACGTTTTGACATCCAGATTGATTCTATTCTGTATGCTTTCTCTTCGTTGGATTTGCCGGCCACTATTTGCTCAAATTCGGTAGTGGTGCACCTCCAGTTTACCGAACCATGCAGTTTGATCATTAAAGGATGGTCACATTTAATCGTCCTTCTATTTGCGGCCTCTTTTGATCGTTTAATTCGGTCGAAATACAGACTCTGCGGAGTGTGCATATGGAGCAACCAGTTATCGAGAAGCTCATCATAATTAAATGTGATAATCCTGTCGTCGATGTCATCAATATCGTTAGAAAAATATTTGTCTGCCAATGCCTTGTACAGGGAATTCTTCGGCTCCTTCGCTCTTCTCAATACATAACAGATTAGATGTGACAACGAATTCAGATAATTTGCTTTAGAGACGTTATTCTTCTTTCGGCGCGGATGGATTCCATCAATGAAGTCCATATGGCCCATTTGACGAATGATCGCTCGCTCAAGACCTAATGTCGAAAATTGAACATGATCTTTCCACTCTTTGAGAATGAAATCTCTTGAATTACTCACCCAGGTCGGCTTCTGAGTGTCCAGTTGTTCGATTCGTTGACAGAACTGAATATCGAGTGGTGTCTGCCGCTCTGGCTTCCCTCCCCGAGCTGCCGACGCGCCATATGACGCTCCGGCCCCGAAGATGAACAACCGCTTCACACGCTTTCTGTTTTCCTTGCGCTTCATTCTACTTGTTAATGCAATCGAGCAGCATGCGGTGTGTTGGCTTTATCAGAGCACCAACCATAATATCAACTAACGGTCTCATAGCTAATATTGTGTCCTGGGAACTCTTTCAACAATAAGTTAATCGCTTCTGTCGTACGCTTCCCCCACATCTTGGTTACGGCGTACGTACTTTCATTCGCTATTATAAGATCCTCATCATTGATGAAATAGCGGCTTGCATACGGTTTCTTTCCCTCAGAAAGGAGTTGTTCGGCAAGTTTCTTTTCAAATTCCTGGGCGTCAAGGACGCCTTCAATTTTTCGTAGGGCATCGCGGCGCCATGAGATGGTTTCGCGGACTGCTTCCGGATCGACACCATTTTGACAAAGAGCTTTAATGATGTGGAATATTGCCTGCCGCTTGGGAAGACGCTCCATCAACTCTCCGTTGATTTTCAGGTCAAACTTTGTGAAATCACGTGATTGCGTGCGTGACACCCGCTCCATTCGGGTTTTGTCACGGATCTTGATTTGATATTCCTCAGCCTCCGGTAACGGGATAACCTGCTGTACATCCAGTAGCAATTTGTCATTGTCTTTGTAAGGTCGCAGTCGGATACACTTGATATCCAAGCCATGGTCAATCAGCCACAGCACTGAGGTCGTAATTTCTTTGGAGAACTCGGCCGCTGCCAGGATGATGCGGACATCTTGCGCGAACTGATCATCGTCAGGCTCTTCCCATTCCAGAAATTCAAGTAGTTTCTCTCTTGCATCACCCGATTTGTCGCCAGTTGCATCGAGATGCCGCTCGTATATATCAACTGTCCCTCTGAACGTTAATGCCGAGACCATTGCAGCATACCGGACTGCCTGGAGCTCCATGTGCCCTCCGGTGTCAGTCCGCTTCAACTCGATTACAACTAAATTGGCACTCTTGTCGATTGCAAGAAGATCGATGCGGCGCCGGCTGTCTTCCCAACTGCCAAATTCTTCACTGATCACAAGAATATCGGGCTCGATAACCTCGATCTGGTCTCTCAACAGTTGCTGGAGGTGGTCGCGTTCACGCAGCCCCTCGTCAGCGAATCTCGTTACATGGATAGGTATGAGACCCTGATCTGTGATGGTATATATCGGCATTTTTAGGCTTATGTCTTATATGCTTGATTTCTTATCTTTGTATACAGTTTCAGCGGATTACATAAGGTCTTTGCCTTCCCCTGAGTTGAGTCCTTACGTCTTGCTATGTGGACATTCTGTAACAATTCGTCACTGACCTGCAAACTTGCAAATTTAGATATTCCGAATACTCAGAATTATTACCTTTTCAGAACCTACTTCACGTATATCCCGATTATTTCCAACTGTAATCAATAAGATACGTTATTATTACAAAATCATACAGCTTTCTAATTGCTACTAACTGAACAGGAAGGTAGCAGGAGTAGGGTCTACGGCCGTATAGCTGCTTAACTTCTTCTAGGGCGTAGAAATTCATGTAGGAGGGAGCATGTGCAGCCATAAGCCAAGCGACCGCGCAAATTTATATGAACACGTCTGTGCATGTGGCTTAGAGCAGAAGCTGATACGCCTGGCAGTTGCCAAAGCTGGACTCAGTCATTCGTTATGGGATGATGCAGCCCAAGAAATCCGAATCGCCTGGCTCGGTGCTGAAGCCAGCGCGGATTACAGCATGGGCGAAACAGCCTCTTATGCCCACAGGATTGCTTTCACCACGGCCCTCAAGCTACGTCGAGATCTTGGCGGCGCTGTGCGTCTACCGGGTTCAGCTTTCCGATTCAGGAGCGACGGCACTCAATATGCCAAGCCAGGTCATCTCGCTGCGCCCATAGTCTGGGACGCCCTACCTGAAGAACTCCAGATAGACGAATCCATTCTATCGAATGACGATGACGGCATGCCTTGGTATGGTGTACGTGAGGCCATTTGCTCTGAACACCTCGGCCCTATTGACCACAATGAGGCTGTCGTTGCAATCCGCACTGCACTCACCAGGCGTCAACGACGTTTGATAGAACTACTTTCGGAGGGCAGGACGTTCACTCAGATCGAGTATACCCTAGGTATCGCACACAATTCGCTTATGCGTAACTTCCGAATTATCCGCGAGAAGTTAAAATCACATCATCGTAAGGACAAAAACTGATTCTTATTATTAACCAGGCGAGGTGTCTTGTCGAAGCGCAAAGTTTCTATTCTTTCAACGCTGAACTGAGCCTTGCGACGATCGGGGCGCTCGATATTGACCTTGTAATAACCGAATTCGTCGTTATCGAACACTTGACTCGCAATACCTTCTTCATCCGCACTGCGCTCTATTGCCGACAGTTTCAGATAAGTCTGGGTAATTTGATCAATATGCTCTGGGGAGAATTCGCAGTTCTTATTGCCCAGATTTTTGCGCAGTTTACGGTAGAGTTGACTGGCGTCGATTAACTGTATTTGGCCTTTTCGCGTTGCCGCTTTGTTGTTAGACAGTAGCCAGATATACGTAGTGATACCCGTGTTGTAGAACATGTTATTGGGCAGCTGAATGATGGCCTCCAGCATATCCTGCTCGATGATATGACGACGGATATTGCTCTCACCGCTACCGGCATCGCCCGTGAACAGGCTGGAGCCATTATGGACTGAGGCGATGCGAGAGCCATGGGGACTGGCTGCAAGGTCTTTCATCTTGCTGACCATCTCCATCAGGAATAGTAATTGTCCATCACTGGAACGTGGCGTAGCATCAACTGTCGTTTCATTACCCCAGTAATCTTTAAGAGTGACAATAAAGCGATCATCGATTACTTCGCCGTCTTGCTTAATATGCTTTTGCTCGCTTGCCCATGATTTACCATAGGGCGGATTGGAAAGCATGTAATCGAAACGCAGACCTGAGAATTCGTCGGTGCTTAACGTCGAGCCTGACTTGATGTTGGCCGGGTTATTGCCCTTGATCATCATGTCAGACTTACAGATGGCATAGGTTTCGTCGTTGATCTCCTTACCATAGAGATATACGTCGGCCTTAGCTTGGATGCGTCCATCAGGATGGCTAATGAAATCCTGCGACTCTGTGAGCATGCCACCGGAACCGCACGCAGGGTCATACACGGTAATTACTGGTGGTAGCGCATCTTTAACCGGCTCAAAGACCAGATGGGTCATCAGGTCGATAACTTCACGTGGCGTGAAATGCTCCCCAGCCTCTTCGTTGTTCTCTTCGTTGAATTTGCGGATCAGCTCCTCGAAGACATAACCCATCCCGAGGTTTGTCAGGGGCGGTAGCTTGCGGCCATCGGGATCCTGCGCCTCCTGTGGTGTGAGATTGATACGTGGATCGACAAATTTCTCCAGGACCTCATGTAGCACGTCTTTCTGTGCCATGTGTTTGACCTGGGAACGGAGTTTGAACTTCTCGACGATCTCCTTGACGTTATCGCTGAACCCATCAAGATAGGCCTTGAAGTTAGCCTCCAGGATCTGGCGGTTGTTGACGGTCGTGTCGTAGAGCTTTTTCAGCGTCCAGGGCGAGGTGTTGTAGAACACGTAACCAGAGGCCTCGCGCAAGCCCTCTGGATCCAAGTCTGTTAGACCGGCTTCGTCGCGCTGGAAGCTGACTTCTTCGAGGACTTTGTCCTTGGTCGGTTCGAGTAGGACATCCAGACGGCGCAAGACCACCATTGGCAGGATGACGTCGCGATATTTTCCCCGAACGTAAACATCTCTCAAGCAGTCGTCAGCAATAGACCAGATAAAGGATACGATTTTGTTATGAACTGAGTGATCCATAGTGTCTCTTAGGAGGGCCCTGGGAGTACAGCTAAGCTGGCATGGGTACTAAGCCTATGATTTTACAGATTGTTATGCAAAGAGGGGAGCGATTGGCCAAATTCTGCTCCCCTCTCTTAGGAGAATTCTCGCCGGAAGCATTTTGGTTGGCCACCAGCTTGGAACTGACCGTGGCTTTCTGGACCATCGCAGCCTAGAAACGCAAGTGTAATCATAAAGATAGGTAGAGCGATCAGTTGAGGTAGTGGAGGTCGGTCTCATCCGTCCCGCATTAATTCTCGAATTTACAGTTGGTTACGTCAGGCCTTATCGGGAAAGAAGTTTATTCCCAGGAAAGGATTTTATTCTCCAGGAAAGGATTATTTTTTCCCACCACAGGTCGACCGCCTCAAAGCCCTGTGATTATTCAACCGTAACCGACTTCGCCAGATTCCTCGGCTGATCCACATCCGTCCCCTTCAGCACCGCCACGTGATACGACAGCAGCTGCAGCGGGATGGTGAATATGATGGGAGCAATGCAGTCATCGGTTGGCGCGACGGGCAATACGGTCATGTTCTCGCTTTCGACCACGCCGGCGTGTTCATCGGCGAAGACGATCAACTCGCCGCCCCTGGCGCTGACTTCCTGCAGGTTGGACTTGAGCTTTTCCAATAGCTCGTTGTTGGGTGCGACGGCGATGACGGGCATCTCGGCATCGACCAGGGCCAGGGGGCCGTGCTTGAGTTCGCCGGCGGGGTAGGCCTCGGCGTGGATGTAGGAGATCTCTTTCAACTTCAGCGCCCCTTCCATCGCCACCGGGTACTGGGCACCGCGGCCGAGGAACAGGGTGTGGTGCTTGTCGGCGAAGCCCTCCGCGATTTCCCGGATGCGGTCGTCGAGTTGCAGCACATGATCGATCTTGCCGGGCAGGTGCTCCAGCTGCTGGATCATCTTGGCCTCGACGAACGGGTCCAGGCCATTGCGTCGGCCCAGTGCGATGACCAGCATCAAGAGTGAGACCAGCTGGGTGGTGAAGGCCTTGGTGGAGGCCACGCCGATCTCGGGACCGGCGCGCGTCATCAGGGTGAGATCGGATTCACGCACCAGCGAGCTTTCGGGCACATTGCAGATGGCCAGCGAATGACCGAACCCGAGACGCTTGGCCTCCTGCAGACCGGCCAGGGTGTCGGCGGTCTCGCCCGACTGCGACAGGGTCACGATGAGCGAGTTGTTGCGCACCACCGGCTTGCGATAGCGGAACTCGCTGGCCACCTCCACGCTGCAGGGGATGCCGGCGATGGACTCCAGCCAGTAGCGCCCGACCATGCCGGCATGGTAGCTGGTGCCACAGGCGATGATGTGCACGCCCTGAACCTGGTCGAATATTTCAGAGGCCTCATGGCCGAAAGCGGCCTCCAGCAGCTTGTCACCGCTGATGCGGCCTTCGAGGCAGTCGGCCACGGCACGTGGCTGCTCGAAGATTTCCTTCAGCATGTAATGGCGGTACTGGCCGCGCTCGACGGCGTCAGCGGTCAGTTCCGACTGGCGCACGGGGCGCGTGACCTCATGGCCTTCGTGGTCGTAGATGGTGATGGCGTCGCGCTTGATCTCCGCGATATCACCGTCTTCCAGAAAGATGAACTGCTGGGTTACCGGCACCAGGGCAGCGACGTCGGAGGCGATGAAGTTCTCGCCCACGCCCAGGCCGATGACCAGTGGGCTGCCGCGGCGGGCAACGATGATGCGCTCCGGATCGCTGTTGGTGACCACGCCCAGGGCATAGGCACCGTCGAGATCGCCCACGGCGGCCTGTACCGCGGCGAGCAGATCGTGCGACTGCGAGTAGTGATGATGCAGCTGATGGGCGATGACCTCGGTGTCGGTCTCAGAGGTGAAGCGGTAGCCGAGTTCCTTCTGCTGTGCGCGCAGGGCATCGTGGTTCTCGATGATGCCGTTATGCACCACGGCGATGGTCTCGTTGCACACATGCGGATGGGCATTGCCTTCACTGGGCCGGCCGTGGGTGGCCCAGCGGGTGTGGGCGATGCCGGTGTGGCCGGGCAGCGGATCACTGCTCAGGGCATCACCCAGGACGGCCACCTTGCCCATGGCGCGCTTGCGGCTGAACTTGTGCTCGGGCGTGACCACCAGCATGCCGGCCGAGTCATAGCCGCGGTATTCCAGTCGCTTCAGGCCCTCGAGCAGGATGGGCGCGACATCACGCTGGGCTACGGCTCCGACGATTCCGCACATTTTTGATTACCCTCAGATCAAAGGATTCAACGCAGAGGCGCTAAGGCGCGAAGAAGCGAGAACATTTAACACCATGCAACCTACAGCTGCATCCCTAGCATCATCGTCATCCCGGCGCAGGCCGGGATCTACAGACCGCAGCGGTTTCTGGATCCCGGCCTGCGCCGGGATGACGGTATACTTTAGCATTCGCAATTATATTATTTGCGTTCTTTGCGCCTTAGCGCCTCTGCGTTGAGATTGTTCAGCCCTTTTTCTTCACCGGCCGCTTCCAGCCCTCGCGGGTCTGCTGCCTGCTACGGCTCAGGGTCAGTTCGCCGGCGGGTGCATCGCGGGTGAGCGTGGTGCCGGCGCCGATGGTCGCGCCTCTGCCCACGGTCACCGGGGCCACCAGCTGAGTATCGGAGCCGATGAAGGCCTCGTCCTCGATCACGGTGCGGTGCTTGTTGGCGCCGTCGTAGTTGCAGGTGATGGTACCGGCGCCGACATTGACCTTCGCGCCGATGTCGGTGTCGCCGATGTAGCTCAGATGGTTCACCTTGGAGCCCTGGCCGATGACGGATTTCTTCACCTCGACGAAGTTGCCGACATGCACGCCGTCGGCCAGGCGGGTCTCGGGGCGGATGCGGGCGAACGGGCCGATGCGCGCGCCGGCACCGATGACGGCATTCTCGATCACGCTGTTGGCCAGCACCTCGGTGCCGGCGCCGATGGTGACGTTCTTCAGCACGCAGTTGGGGCCGATGCTGACTTCGTCCTCGAGCTGCACATCGCCCTCGATCACTACATTGATGTCGATGGTGACATCGCGGCCGTGCCGCAAGCGGCCGCGCAGGTCGAAGCGTTGTGGATCCAGCAAGGTGACGCCGCCCAGCAGCAGGGCCTCGGCATGCCGGCGCTGCCAGGCACGCTCCAGTTCGGCCAGCTGCTTGCGGTTGTTCACGCCCAGGATCTCTTCCGGAGACTGCGGCTGCACCACGTTGATCGCCATGCCATCCTGTGCCGCCATGCCGATGACATCGGTCAGGTAATACTCGCCCTGGGCATTGTCGTTGCCCAGCCGACCGATCCAGTCCTTGAGCGGGCTGGCCGGCGCCGCCATGAAGCCGGTGTTGATTTCGCAGATCTGCAGTTCGGCCTCGCTGGCATCCTTCTGTTCGACAATGCCGATGACGCGGTGATGGTTGTCACGGACGATGCGGCCATAGCCGGTGGGGTCGGCCAGGGTGGCGGTGAGCAGGCCCAGACTGTCATCGCCTGCCGCCTCGCCCAGTGCGGTCAGCGTCTCACGGCCGATCAGAGGCACATCACCATATAGAATAAGAATCCGGGCGTCGTCGGGAACATTCGGGCTGGCCTGGGCGACGGCGTGGCCGGTGCCCAGCTGATCGGACTGCTCCACCCAGCTGATGTCATCGTGCCCGGCGAAGGCGGCGCGCACCTGCCCGCCGCCGTGGCCATAGACCACATGGATGCCGGCTGCGCCCAGGGCGGCGGCGGTCTCGATCACGTGGCCGAGCATGGGCCGGCCGGCGATCGGGTGCAGCACCTTGGGCAGGGCGGAGCGCATGCGCGTGCCCTGGCCGGCGGCGAGAATGATGACGTGCAGTTCCATGAAGGTGATTCCGGACTCCGCTGGCGGTCAATTCAGCCCCTCTCCCTCCGGGAGAGGGGTTGGGGTGAGGGGATCATGGCGGCTGACCTGACCCCTCACCCTGGCCCTCTCCCCAAAGGGGGAGGGGAATTATGTAAGTTACGCTTATCCGATACTTTTTGTCATAGCGGTCATCGGCCGTACCCGCTTTAGTGCAACTGCTCCCCGGCACCTTCGCCGGCCGCCGCGATATCTTCGGCGGTGGCGTCGCGAACGTCCTTGACCTCGACGGTGAAGGTCAGTGTCTTGCCGGCGAAGGGATGATTGCCGTCCACGGTCAGTTTGCCGTTCCCGATATTGGTGACATGGAACACCCGGCTCTCACCCTGATCGCTGCGCATCTCGACCTCGGCGCCGAGCTGGCGATACTGCTCCGGGACATTGTCGAGGTCGTCGGTGAAGGTCAGGCTGGGATCGTACTCGCCGAATGCCTCCTCAGGCGCCAGACTGACCTCGACGATCTCGCCCACCTGCCTGCCTTCCAGCGCGGCCTCGATCTTCTCGAACAGGTCGGAGCGCCCGCCGTGGATGTAGCTGATGGGCATGTCGCTGTGCTCCAGCAATTCGCCCGCCTCATCCTTGATGCTGTAGGTGATGGCGACGAGCTTGTTGGGGGCGATGCGTTGCTCGGACATTCGACCGTTCCTGGTTGCGGGTATGACTTCCCATTCTATCGTATCCGGGTGGCGCAAACGAACAGGGGGCAGCCGTTGGCTGCCCCCTGTCTGCTTTGCCGTCATTGCGAGCGAAGCGTGGCAATCTCGTGACAAGGCAGCAGCCGGTTGGAGATTGCCGCGGCGCTTCGCGCCTCGCAATGACAGTGGAATTACTTGGATTTCTTCAGCTTCTGGATGGTGCGCAGCTGGGCCACCGCCTCGGCCAGTTCGGCCTGGGCCTTGGCGTAGTCGATATCGGCCTTGTTCTCGGCCAGGGTCTTTTCCGCCTCCTGCTTGGCCTGCAGCGCGGCGGCCTCATCCAGGTCCTTCGCGCGCAGGGCGGAATCAGACAGGATGGTGACCACGTGCGGCTGCACCTCCAGCATGCCGCCGTTGACGAAGAAGGTGTGCTCCTCGCCATGCTCGTCCTGGACCCGCACCTCGCCGGGCTTGAGTCGGCTGAGCAGCGGGGTGTGGCGGGGCGCGATGCCAACCTCGCCCATCTCCGCCGGGGCGAAGACCATCGTGGCGGTGCCGGAGAAGATCGCCGCCTCGGCACTCACGATGTCCACATGAAGGGTCATAGCCATGATTCTAGTCCCACTTGGCGTGCCCGCCAGCGGACCGCGGCCGCCCGGGGTGAGGGCGGGCTGCGGCGGCCGGCGCGCGGCACGCGATTAAAGCGATTTGGCCTTCTCGACCGCCTCGTCGATGGTGCCGACCATGTAGAAGGCCTGCTCGGGCAGGTGGTCGTACTCGCCGTTGACGATCGCCTTGAAGCCGTTGATGGTGTCCTTCAGGCTGACGTACTTGCCGGGCGCGCCGGTGAAGGTCTCGGCCACGAAGAAGGGCTGCGACAGGAAGCGCTGGATCTTGCGCGCGCGGGCCACGACCAGCTTGTCCTCCTCGGACAGCTCATCCATGCCCAGGATGGCGATGATGTCACGCAGTTCCTTGTAGCGCTGCAGGGTGCCCTGCACGGCGCGCGCGGTGTCGTAGTGATCCTGGCCGATGACCAGCGGGTCCAGCAGGCGCGAGGTGGAGTCCAGCGGATCCACGGCCGGGTAGATGCCGAGCTCGGCGACCTGACGCGACAGCACCAGTGTTGCGTCCAGGTGGGCGAAGGTGGTGGCAGGGGACGGGTCGGTGAGGTCGTCCGCGGGCACGTACACGGCCTGGAAGGAGGTGATGGAGCCGGTGCGGGTGGAGGTGATGCGTTCCTGCAGCACGCCCATTTCCTCGGCCAGGGTCGGCTGGTAGCCCACCGCGGAGGGCATGCGGCCGAGCAGGGCCGAGACCTCGGTGCCGGCCAGGGTGTAGCGATAGATGTTGTCGATGAACATCAGCACGTCACGGCCCTCGTCGCGGAAGAACTCGGCCATGGTCAGGCCGGTCAGGGCCACGCGCAGGCGGTTGCCGGGCGGCTCGTTCATCTGGCCGTACACCAGGGCCACCTTGTCGAGCACGTTGGCTTCCTTCATCTCGTGATAGAAGTCGTTGCCTTCGCGGGTACGCTCACCGACACCGGCGAACACCGAGTAGCCGGAGTGCTCGATGGCGATGTTGCGGATCAGTTCCATCAGGGTCACGGTCTTGCCCACGCCGGCGCCGCCGAACAGGCCGACCTTGCCGCCCTTGGCGATGGGCATGATCAGATCGATCACCTTGACACCTGTCTCGAGGATCTCGACGCTGGCCGCCTGATCGGCATAGGCAGGTGCCGCGCGGTGGATCGGGAGCTTCTCGTCGGTCTCGACCGGGCCGGCCTCGTCGACCGGATTGCCCAGCACGTCCATGACGCGGCCAAGGGTGCCCTTGCCGACCGGCACCGAGATGGGCGCACCGGTGTTGTCCACGTCCAGTCCGCGACGCAGGCCGTCAGTACTGCCCATGCCGATGGTGCGCACCACGCCGTCACCGAGCTGCTGCTGCACTTCCAGGGTGATGTCGAGGTCCTTCACCTTGAGCGCGTCGTAGACCTTGGGCACCGAATCGCGCGGGAATTCCACGTCGACAACGGCGCCGATGATTTCAACGATGTTGCCCGAACTCATGTTGATGTCCTCTCGTAAGTCTGAATCTTTATCGTTCGAATCGCTTGATTCGGCTGAAAACATGTCCAGCTGCATGGCGCGATCCGGTCTCGGAATCCGTGTGCCTTATACCGCCGCGGCGCCGCTGACGATCTCGGACAACTCCTGGGTGATGGCGGCCTGGCGGGCCTTGTTGTAGACCAGCTGCAACTCGTCGATCAGGTTCCCGGCGTTGTCGGAGGCGGCCTTCATGGCGACCATGCGCGCGGCCATCTCGCAGGCGACGTTCTCAACCGCGCCCTGGTAGACCAGCGACTCGATGTAGCGCATCAGCAGGTTGTCCATGACCGGCTTGGAGTCCGGCTCGTAGATGTAGTCCCAGTGATGGACCAGCTCCTTTTCCTCGCTCGGCGCGACCGGCAGCAACTGCTCGATCGTCGGCGTCTGGGTCATGGTGTTGACGAATTCGTTGGCGGCGATGTACAGGCGGTCGATCCGGCCTTCGTCATAGGCATCCAGCATCACCTTCACGCTGCCGATCATGTCGCTCATGGAGGGCGCATCCCCCATGTGAGTGGCTTGGGCGACGATATTGCCGCCGATGCGCTTGAAGAACTGCAACGCCTTGTTGCCCAGCACCGCCAGTTCGATCTCGTAGCCGGCCTGATCCCATTCCTTCATGCGGCCGATGACCTGCTTGAACAGGTTGATGTTCAGGCCGCCACACAGACCGCGGTCGGTGGAGATGATGATCAGCCCCACCCGCTTGACCTCGCGTTCGATCAGATACGGATGCTTGTATTCGGGATGCGCATGCCCGACGTGCGCGACCACACTGCGGATCTTCTCGGCATAGGGACGCGAGGCGGCCATGCGCTCCTGCGCCTTGCGCATCTTGCTCGCCGCGACCATCTCCATGGCCTTGGTGATCTTGCGCGTGTTCTGGATGCTCTTGATCTGGGTGCGTATCTCTTTCGCGCCAGCCATATCTATAATTCCAGCTCGTTATGCAGGAGCGGACAAACCCGCTCCTGCCGGTGCATTTACCAGGCGCCGTTGGCCTTGAAGTCCTCGACGCACTTCTTCAGGCCGGCCGCGATCTCGTCGTTGTAGTCGGCCGACTCATTGATCTGATTCATCAGATCGGTGAAGTGCGACTTCATGTGTGCGTGCAGTGCGGCCTCGAAATCGACCACCTTGTTGTTGTCCAGGTCGTCGAGGTAGCCCTCGTTTGCCGCGTACAGCGACACGGCCATCTCGGCGATGGACAGCGGCGTGTACTGCTTCTGCTTCATCAACTCGGTGACGCGCTGACCGCGCTCGAGCTGCTTGCGGGTGGCCTCGTCCAGGTCGGAGGCGAACTGGGCGAAGGCCGCCAGTTCGCGGTACTGGGCCAGGGCCAGGCGCACACCGCCGCCGAGCTTCTTGATGATCTTGGTCTGGGCCGCGCCGCCGACACGCGATACCGACAGACCTGCGTTGATAGCGGGGCGGATACCGGCGTTGAACAGGTCGGACTCCAGGAAGATCTGGCCGTCGGTGATGGAGATGACGTTGGTCGGCACGAAGGCGGACACGTCGCCGGCCTGGGTCTCGATGATCGGCAGCGCGGTCAGCGAACCGGTCCTGCCTTTCACCTCGCCGTTGGTCTCGCGCTCGACGTATTCCTCATTGACGCGCGCGGCACGCTCCAGCAGGCGCGAGTGCAGGTAGAAGACGTCACCCGGGTAGGCCTCGCGGCCCGGCGGGCGCTTGAGCAGCAGCGAGACCTGGCGGTAGGCCCAGGCCTGCTTGGTCAGGTCGTCGTACACGATCAGGGCGTCTTCACCGCGGTCGCGGAAGTACTCGCCCATGGCGCAGCCGGCATAGGGGGCGATGTACTGCATGGCGGCGGACTCGGAGGCCGTTGCGGCCACCACGATGGTATGCTCCATGGCGCCGTGCTCCTCCAGCTTGCGCACCACGGAGGCGACCGAGGAGTTCTTCTGCCCCACGGCGACATAGATGCACTTAACGCCGGTGCCCTTCTGGTTGATGATGGCATCAACGGCGACGGCGGTCTTGCCGGTCTGGCGGTCGCCGATGATCAACTCGCGCTGACCGCGGCCGACCGGGACCATGGCATCGATCGCCTTCAGACCGGTCTGCACCGGCTGGTCCACCGACTTGCGCCAGATGACGCCGGGGGCGATCTTCTCGATCGGGGAGGTGATGCTGGTCTCGGCCGGACCCTTGCCATCGACCGGGGTGCCCAGGGCATCGACTACGCGGCCGAGCATGCCTTCGCCGACCGGCACTTCCAGGATCTTGCCGGTGCACTTGACGGTGTCGCCCTCGGTGATGTTCTTGTAGTCGCCCAGGATGACCGCGCCGACGGAGTCGCGCTCCAGGTTCAGCGCCATGCCGTAGACGTCACCGGGGAACTCCAGCATCTCGCCGGCCATGACGTCGGCCAGGCCGTGGACGCGGGCGATGCCGTCGGTGAGCGACACCACGGTGCCTTCGGTCCGGGCCTCGGCCGCGCCTTCGAACTTCTCGATGCGGCTCTTGATCAGCTCGCTGATTTCAGTGGGATTCAGTTGCATTGATAGATTCCTCTCAGTGGCTCAGGGCGGTGGCCAGACGGGCCAGTTTGCCCCGGACCGAACCATCGATAACGGTATCGCCCGCGCGGATGATCGCACCGCCGACCAGGTTCTGGTCGGTTCTGCACTCCAGTTCCACCTCGCGCCCGAAGCGCTGCTTGAGCGCCTCCAGGACAGTGGCCTTGTGCGCCTCGGTGGCGGGGTAGGCGGTGATCAGCTCGGCCTTGATCGCGCCCTCGGCCGCGCTCTTGTGCTCCTGATACAGTCGGAACATCTCGGGCAGGGCGGCCAGGCGCCGGTTCTCGGCCAGCACCCTGACCAGGTTCCTGCCTTCCGCGTTCAGCCGCTCGCCGCAGATCTCCAGAAAGAAACCGGCGAGTTGATCCTCGGTCAGGCGCGGGTTGTCGAGCAGGCGCTGCATGTCCGGATCCGACGCCACGACGGCCATCAGGCCGAGCATGTCGGACCAGGCATCCAGGTTTTGCTGCTCCCGCGCCAGACGGAACACCGCCTGGGCATAGGGTCGCGCGATAGTGGTGAGTTCGGCCATGGCGTTTCTACCTAGATCTGGGCGGCGAGCTTGCTCAGCAGCTCATCGTGCGTTTTCTCGTCGACCTCGCGTTCCAGCACCTTTTCGGCGCCGGATACGGCAATGGCGGCGACCTGGCTGCGCAGCTGCTCCTTGACCCGGTTGAGCTCCTGGTCGAGCTCATTGCGGGCGGCGGCGATCATGCGCTCGCCCTCGGTACGGGCGTCGGCCTTGGCCTCCTCGACGATTTCGGACGCACGCTTCTCGGCTCGGGAGATGATTTCCTGGGCCTGCTGCTTGGCTTCAACCAGCGCCTCCTTGGCGCGTTCCTCGGCCAGCTCCTGCTCGCGCTGCCCCCGCTCGGCGGCGGCCAGACCATCGGCGATGGTCTTCTTGCGCTCGTCCAGTGCCTTCATCATCGGTGGCCACACGTACTTCATGCAGAACCACACGAAGACGACGAATGCGATCATCTGGCCGATGAGGGTTGCATTGAAATTCATTTCGTCACCTCGTGGTTACGGGCTTGTCACGGATTCGAAGCGGTCTTGACCGGCTTCGTGATCAGCCACCCGCAACGGCGAACAGCACGTACAGCGCCAGACCGACGGCGATCATCGGCACGGCGTCGACCAGACCCATGACGATGAAGAACTGGGTGCGCAGCATCGGGATCAGCTCGGGCTGGCGGGCGGCACCTTCCAGGAAACGGCCGCCGAGGATGCCGATACCGACCGCCGCACCCAGTGCGCCCAGGCCCATCATCAGTGCGCCAGCGATGTAGAGCAGTGCAGATTCCATGATTATCTCCTGAAGTTTAGATATAGATTAAAGTCAAAACGTAATCGGTATTAATGATGTTCCTGATGCGCCATATCCAGATACACCACAGTCAGGGTCATGAAGATGAACGCCTGCAGGGTGATGATCAGGATGTGGAAGATGGCCCAGCCGAGCTGCAGCAGCCCGCCGAAACCGGCCATCACGATCCCGGCACTGTACATCAGCGCGATAAGAATGAAGATGGTCTCGCCGGCGTACATGTTGCCGAACAGTCGCAGAGCGAGAGAGACGGGCTTGGCGATCAGAGACACGCCTTCCAGGACCAGGTTGATGGGGAACATCCACTTGGGGAAGGGCTGGAAGGCCAGTTCGCCGAAGAAGCCGCCGAAGCCCTTCATCTTGATGGAGTAGTAGAGCATCAGCACGAACACGCCCAGCGCCAGGCCGAAGGTGATGTTGGGGTCGGTGGTGGGCACGACCTTGAAGTAGACATGATGCGGGTCCACGCCCAGCACGTGCTGGCCGAACAGCTGCGCCAGCCAGGGCAGCAGGTCCACGGCGATCAGATCCATGAAATTCATCAGGAAGATCCAGCCGAAGACGGTGAAGGCCAGGGGGGCGACCAGCGGGTTGCGGCCGCTGAAGGAGCCGCGCACGGTGTCGTTGATGAAATCGACGATCCATTCGCAGAAGTTCTGCAGCCCGCCGGGCACGCCGGCGTGGGCGTTCTTCGCCGCCTTGCGAAAGACATAGAACAGGATGAAGCCGAGCAGGACCGACCACAGCATGGAATCGACATGGATGGCCCAGAAGCCCATCTCCTTGGCTTCCTCGGCGGTGTGGGCGAAGCCCCAGTGGCCGTCCGGGTGCTGGCCGTAGGTGAGGTTGGTCAGGTGGTGCTTGATGTATTCACCGGAAGTCAGGGTGTCACTCGCCATGCGTTGTCAGTCCTGTCTTGAAGCTTGAAATCATGAGCACCAGCTGGCCGGCGATGAAGGCGCCGAGCAGCGGCAGCGGCGGCAACTCGAGTGCGCCCAGACCTGCCACGAACAGCATGATGACGATGACGAGGCGCTCAACGGCGGAGAAGAAGAACGCCCGCAGATCCCGATGGGCATCCGTCGCGGGGCGTTGAACCAGCCGATGCGAGCGCCAGGCCAGCAGTGCCGTATTCGACAGCGCGATCCCGGCGCCGAACAGCCAGGCGATCGCGGTCTCCGGCGGGCGCGCCAGATACAGGGCGCCGGCGGCCAGAGACAATATAATTAGCTGAAGAATCAATATGTTACGCATGCCGTCGTGCGCGAGGCCCTGTGGCCCAAGCTGCCCAGCCGACCGGCTGTACACGGCAGGCGTAACCTATCGTAACTTCGTATGGAGATTGCTCGGCACCTCGTCCGAACGGGCGCGCAGTATAGATATTCTGACCGATGGGGTCAATGGCCGGATAAAAATACGTTATGCGCCCATCGCATTTGATTTTTTTGGCTGTCATTGCGAGCAACGCGAAGCAATCTCGTACAGCAGGCTCATCCGGTTGGAGATTGCTTCGCGTTGCTCGCAATGACGGGGCGTCCGATGACGCTCCGTCACTTGATGTGATCGAGGATCCCGTCGAGTTCGTCCAGGCTGTTGAAACTGATCACCAGCTTGCCCTTGCCGCCGCGCCCGGCCTGGAGTTTCACTGCCGCGCCCAGGCGCTCGGCCAGGTCCTGTTCCAGGCGCCGCGTATTGGGATCGGCCGCCGGTGCCGCCGGGCGGCCGCCGTGTGCCGGCTCGGTCTGCTGGCGCTTGACCAGGCGCTCGGTCTCGCGCACCGACAGGCCGCGGCTGGTTACAGCCCGGGCCAGTTCGCTCTGGATCGTGCCACTGACGCCGAGCAGGGCGCGGGCATGGCCCATCTCCAGCTTGCCCGCCTCGACCAGCTGGCGCACGTCCTCGTTCAGCTCGAGCAGGCGCAGGAGGTTGGTCACCGAGGTGCGTGACCGGCCCACGGCCTCTGCGGCCTGCTGGTGCGTCAGCTCGAATTCCTGCAGCAGACGCTGCAGGGCGCGCGCCTCCTCCATCGGGTTGAGGTTCTCGCGCTGGATATTCTCGATCAGCGCCATGGCGATGGCGGCACGGTCGGGCACCTCGCGCACCACCGCCGGGATCTCCTGCAGGCCGGCCAGCTGGGCCGCGCGCCAGCGGCGCTCGCCGGCGATGATCTCGTAGCGGGTCTGATTCCCGCTGTGCTCGATCGGGCGTACCACGATGGGTTGGACCACGCCCTGGGCACGGATGGAGTCGGCCAGATCCTGCAGGCTCTCGGTATGCATGTCCTGGCGGGGCTGGTACTTGCCGCGCTGAATCAGATCCACCGGCAATTCGCGCAGGCCCTCGCGCTCAGGCGCCTGGGGCGTCCCGGCCGCTTCGTCCGGGGCCGCCGTGGGCGGCTTGCGCTTCGTCGCGGCCCCCTTGGCGCTGCTGCCCAGCAGCGCATCCAGTCCGCGTCCCAGTCCCCGTTTCTTCGTTGCCATGCCTGTTGCGATTCCTGTCAGTGCGTGGAGGCCGCCGCGGTCTGCGCGGCACCCCCGGTACGGCGTTCCTGATCCCGGCGCACCATCTCACCGGCCAGGGCGAGGTAGGCCAGCGCCCCGCGCGAGGCCTTGTCGTAGCGCAGCACCGGCATGCCATGGCTCGGCGCCTCGGCCAGGCGCACGTTGCGCGGGACGATGGTGCGGTAGACCTTGTCGCCGAAGTGCTCGATCAGCTGTTCGGCCACCTGATTGGCCAGGTTGTTGCGGGCATCGAACATGGTGCGCAGCAGCCCCTCGATCTCCAGATCCGGGTTCACCGCACCGCGCACCTGCTCGATGGTGTCCATCAGGGCCGACAGCCCCTCCAGGGCGTAGTACTCGCACTGGATGGGAATGAAGACAGCGTCCGCCGCCACCAGGGCATTAATGGTGAGCATGTTCAGCGACGGCGGACAGTCGATGAGAATGAAATCGTAGCGCTCGCGCAGCGGGCGCAGCGCCTCGCGCAGCCGCGACTGGCGGTCCTCGGCGTTGAGCAGTTCCACCTCGGCCGCGGTCAGGTCGCTGTTGCCCGGCATGACGTCGAAGCCGGCGGCCTCCGAACTCATTACTGCCTGGGCCGCATCCAGCTCGCCCAACAGCACATCGCAGCTGCTGTACTCGACCTCGTGCTTGTCCACACCGCTGCCCATGGTGGCATTGCCCTGTGGATCGAGGTCGATGAGCAGCACCCGGCGGCGGGTCAGCGCCAGCGCGGCGGCCAGATTGACGCAGGTGGTGGTCTTGCCCACGCCGCCTTTCTGGTTGGTGATGGCCAGGGTTCGTGTCATGCAAAGGCTCTAGGTTACCTAATCAATTGTTATGTGTCTGTGGCTTGCTATGGATAAGACCGTAGGTCGGGTTAGCGACAGCGTAACCCGACACCCGCGCCGGCATTGTTGGGTTACGGCGCTGCGCGCCTAACCCAACCTACTCTCACACGAAATACGCTCAGCCGGTCTGAATCTCGACGATGTGGCGTTCGGCATCCAGGCCCGGCACCTGCAGCCGGTGCACCGCCTTGACGATGCCCGGATCCGGCAGCGACTCGATCTCGGTCACCGGGTAGACCCCCTTCATGGCCAGCAGTACCCCATCCGGCTTGCAGTGCGGGGCGCCCTGGTCGTACATGTCCTGCACCGAGGAGAAGGCCCGGCTGATCACGGTATCGAATTTTTCCGCGTGCGGATAGTCCTCGATCCGCACATGCTCGACCTGGACGTTGCCCAGTTCCAGTTCGGCCACCACCTGGCGCACGAAGCGCAGCTTCTTGTTGCTGGAATCCAGCACCACCACATCCCACTCCGGCCGCGCCAGGGCCAGCACCAGGCCGGGCAGGCCGGCGCCGGTGCCGATGTCCAGGATACGCGGACCGCGCACATAGGGCAGGGCGGCCAGACTGTCGAGGATGTGGCGGGTCACCATGTCCTGCGGCTTGCGCACCGAGGTCAGGTTGTAGACCCGGTTCCATTTGGTCAGCAGGTTGACGAAATCGCGCAGGTCCTGCTGCACGGCCTCGTCCAGCGCCAGGCCCAGGGCCAGGATGCCGTCGGCCAGCTGCTGGTCGATGGCGGGCGGCGGCCGGTTGCCGTGCGACTTGTTGTGCTTGATGCGTCTCGCGAATGCCACGTGGGTTCCTCTGTCAGGCGCTGCGGCGTGCCGGCTGCCGGGCGGCCTTTTTCAGGTGCACCAGCAGCAGGGAAATGGCCGCCGGCGTCACCCCCGGGATGCGCGCGGCCTGGCCGACGGTCTGGGGCCGGTGGCTGCGCAGCTTCTCACGCACCTCGGCCGACAGACCGGCGACGGCATCATAATCCAGGGTCTCCGCCAGGGGCTGGTCCTCATGGCGACGCTGGCGTTCGATCTCGGCCTGCTGGCGTTCGATATAGCCGGCGTACTTGGCCTGGATCTCGACCTGCTCGGCAACACCGGCCTGCGGGTGGGCGGGGCCGACACCCTCCAGGGCGGTGACCTTATTATAGGTAAGGTCCGGGCGGCGCAGCAGTTCGAGGGCGCGGTATTCGCGGCTCAGGGGTGTGGCATGGTCGGTCTCGAGTTGGCGGGCCGCCGCGCTCCCGGGCCGCACCCAGGTATCCTGCAGCCGCCGGGTCTCGGCCTCGATCGCCTCGCGCCTGGCGCTGAAGGCCTGCCAGCGGGCCTCGTCGACCAGACCCAGCTCGCGCCCGACCGGGGTCAGACGCAGGTCGGCATTGTCCTCGCGCAGCAACAGCCGGTACTCGGCCCGGCTGGTGAACATGCGGTAGGGCTCGCTGGTGCCGCGGGTGATCAGATCGTCAATCAGCACGCCCAGGTAGGCCTGGTCGCGCCGCGGCCACCAGGGCGCGCGGTCCTGCACCCGCAGGGCCGCGTTCAGGCCGGCCAGCAGGCCCTGGGCGGCAGCCTCCTCGTAGCCGGTGGTACCGTTGATCTGGCCGGCGAAGTACAGCCCCTCGATCACCTTCGTCTCCAGGCTGTAGCGCAGGTCACGCGGGTCGAAGTAATCGTACTCGATGGCATAGCCGGGGCGGGTGATGTGGGCCCGCTCACAGCCGGGGATGGAACGCACCAGCGCCTGCTGCACGTCGAAGGGCAGGCTGGTGGAAATGCCGTTGGGGTAGACCTCATGGGTGTCCAGCCCCTCGGGTTCGATGAAGATCTGATGCGAATCCTTATCGGCGAAGCGCACCACCTTGTCCTCGATGGAGGGGCAGTAGCGCGGCCCCACGCCCTCGATCACGCCGCTGTACAGGGGCGAGCGGGGAAGGCCCGCGCGGATGATGTCATGGGTGTGCGCGGTGGTGCGGGTGATGAAGCAGTCCACCTGGCGCGGATGCATGTCGGAGTTGCCGAGATAGGAGAACACCGGCCGCGGCTCGTCGCCGGGCTGGGCCTGCATGACGCTGAAATCCAGGCTGCGGCCGTCCAGGCGCGGCGGGGTGCCGGTCTTGAGCCGCTCAACCCGCAGCGGCAGTTCGCGCAGCCGCGCAGCCAGGGCGTTGGCGGGCGGGTCCCCGGCGCGGCCGCCGGCGTAATTCTGCTCGCCGATGTGGATGCGCCCGCCCAGGAAGGTGCCCACGGTCAGCACCACGCAGGGGGCGGCGAATCTGAGTCCCATGCCGGTCACCACCCCGGTGACGCGCCCGCCCGCGACCATCAGGTCTTCCACCGACTGCTGGAAGAGATGGAGATTGGGCGTGTTCTCCAGCACCGAACGCACCGCCTGTTTATACAGGCTGCGGTCGGCCTGGGCGCGGGTGGCACGCACCGCCGGGCCCTTGCTGGCATTGAGGGTGCGGAACTGGATGCCGGCGCGATCGGCGGCCCGGGCCATCAGACCGCCCAGGGCGTCGATCTCGCGTACCAGGTGGCCCTTGCCGATACCGCCGATGGCCGGGTTACAGCTCATCTGGCCCAGGGTCTCGATGTTGTGGGTCAGCAGCAGGGTGCGCACGCCGGCGCGCGCCGCGGCCAGGGCGGCCTCGGTACCGGCATGGCCACCGCCGACGACGATGACATCGAACTGATCCTGAACCTGCATGGCTGACAACAAGAAAAAGGGAGACAGAGCCGGTCATTCTATGCAGCCCCGGCGGTTTTCGCCAGTTTTCCCACCCGGCGGCTCAGGCCATGCCGGCGGCTGCGAGCGTCTGGCGCAGCGCCCCGAAGCGGCGCCGGTACTGGCCCGGGGTCAGGCCCACCTGGCGCCGGAACAGGCGGCTGAAATAGCCGGCGTCCTCATAGCCCGCCTCGTTGGCGACGGCCTCGATGGGGTTATCCGTGGTCTCCAGCATCTGCTTGGCCTCTTCCAGGCGCAGGGCCTGGACGTACTCCAGCGGCGCCATGCCGGTGGCCTGGCGGAAGCGACGCTTGAAGGTGCGCTCGGCCAGTCCGGACAGCCCGACCATGGCGCTGACCGGGTTCGGCTCAACGTAATGCTCGGCGATCCAGACCTGGCAGCGTGCGATCACCGCATCCTCGACCTGACGGGTGCTGGCCAGGCGGGCGAAGGGCTGCTGGCCGACCTGGTGCCAGTCGATGAGATTGACCCGCGCCACCTGCATGGCCGCCTCCAAACCCACACTCCGTGCAATCAGGTACAGCGCCAGATCCATCCAGGAAGTTCCGCCGCCGGCCATGACCAGGCGCTGGCCGGCCCCGCTGGCCACCAGGGCGCGGCGCGGCTGGACCCGCACCCGGGGGAAACGCTCCGCCAGCGCCTCGCACCAGGCCCAGTGGGTGGTCGCCTCGCAGCCGTCCAGCAGCCCCGCCTCGGCCAGCAGCATCGCCCCCGAGCAGGCCGTGGCCAGCAGGGCGCCATCCGCGTAACGGGCGCCGAGCCAGGCGATCTCCGGGGCATAGCGCCCGGCCAGGGGGGCATCCGGCGGCAGGCTGACCTCCGGCACACACACAATGTCGGCCGGCGGACAGTCGTCAAGGCGGCACTCGGGAAACAGGCGGGCGCCGTTGCAGATCTCCAGCGCCCCGGTCTCGCGCGCCACCAGCCAGGGACGCATCAGTTCGGGACCGGGCCGGCCCTCGGTCACCACAGGCCAGTCACGGCCGGCGCTGCGGAACAGGTCGAGCATCCCGTAAACCACCGAGGCGGTGGTTTCCGGATACACCAGAATGGCAATGCTGACGGGGGATTCGCTCATGGCCGTTTTGTCCGGTTCCTTGCCCGACCGGCTTTAGTGGCCGGGGCTCGACAGGCCTATGTTAGTGGCCCGGCATAGAAGGAGTGTACACCACCCGGCGGGCCGGCAATGGCGCCGGGCCTGAAGAGGAGAGAGGACCATGAGCCTGTATCGTGAACAACTGCCCCAACTCGGCGACCGCCTGTTCCTGACCGACGGCGGTCTGGAAACCACCCTGGTCTTTCATCAGGGCCGTGACCTGCCGTGTTTCGCCGCCTTCACCCTGCTCGACACCGCCGACGGGGTTGACCTGCTGCGCGACTACTACCTGCGCTATCTGGATATCGCCCGCGCACGCGGCCTCGGCTTCATACTGGAATCGCCGACCTGGCGCGCCAATTCCGACTGGGGGGCGCAGCTGGGCTATGACGCCGCCGCCCTCGATGCAGTCAACCGCCGGGCCGTGGCCTTGCTGGCCGAACTGCGCACCCGGCATGAATCGCCCGTGGCCCCGCTGGTGATCAGTGGCAACCTGGGCCCGCGCCGCGACGGCTATCGCGCCGACATCCGCATGCGTGCTGAGACCGCGCGTGATTATCACCGGGCGCAGATCGAGAGCTTCGCCGCCACCGAGGCCGACATGGTTTCCGTGCTAACACTGAACTATGCCGAAGAAGCCATCGGCATCGTCCAGGCCGCGCGCGACTGCGCCATGCCGATAGCGGTATCCTTCACTGTGGAAACCGACGGCCGGCTGCCCTCGGGCGAGCCGCTGGGTGAGGCGATCGAACGCACCGATGCCGCCACCGACCGTCATGCCGCCTATTTCATGCTCAACTGCGCCCATCCCGATCACTTTGCTCATCTGCTGCACACCGACGCCGGCTGGCGCGCGCGCCTGCGCGGGCTGCGCGCCAACGCCTCGCGCCTGAGCCACGCCGAGCTCGACGCCTGCACCGAACTGGATGCCGGCGATCCGATTGAACTCGGCGTCCAGTACCGCGGCCTGCGCCGGCAGCTGCCGTGGCTGAACGTGCTCGGCGGCTGCTGCGGCACCGACCACCGTCACGTGGAGGCCATCTGCAGCGCCTGTGCCTGAAGCCCCGTGCCGCTGGGGACCGGGAATCCGACCGGCCGTTTGACCGGCCGGCCGGAGTTGGCGATCATCGCCTCATGCATCCCTTCATCGCGCCGGTCTTCTCGGCCCTCAACGGCATCATCCTCGGCAAGGAACAGTCGCTGCGCCTGGCGCTGGCCTGTCTGCTGGCGCGCGGCCACCTGCTGGTCGAGGATCTGCCGGGTGTGGGCAAGACCACACTGGCCCACGCCCTGGCGGCGGTGCTGGGCCTGGACTATCAGCGCATCCAGTTCACCAGCGACCTGCTGCCGGCGGACATCCTCGGGATTTCCGTCTTCGATCGTGAGAGCGGGCAGTTCCGCTTCCATCCCGGCCCGGTGTTCGCCCAGCTGGTGCTGGCCGACGAGATCAATCGCGCCACGCCCAAGACCCAGAGCGCACTGCTGGAGGCGATGGAGGAGGGCCAGGTGACCCTGGAGGGCGCGACCCGCGCCCTGCCCGAGCCCTTCTTCGTCATCGCCACCCAGAACCCGACCTATCAGATCGGCACCTTCCCGCTGCCCGAGTCCCAGCTGGACCGCTTCCTGATGCGGCTGCACCTGGGCTACCCGGATGCGGCCGCCGAGCGTGAACTGCTGGCCGGGGTCTCCCGCCGGGAACTGATACGCGATCAGGCCCCGCTGCTCAGCCCGGAACAACTGGCCGAACTGCAGGCCGCGGTCGCCCGCATCCATGCCAGTCCGGCCCTGCTGGACTACATCCAGGCCCTGCTCGCCACCAGCCGCGACAGCGGCCACTACCGCAGCGGACTGTCGCCGCGCGCCGGCCTGGCCCTGCTGCAGGGGGCCCGCGCCTGGGCCCTGATCGACGGGCGCGACCATGTCCTGCCCGACGACATCCAGGCCGTGCTGGCGGCCGTGGTCGGGCATCGCCTGCAACCGCGGGATGCCGACGGGCTGGCGCCGGAGACCCTGCTGGAGCCATTGCTGGCGGTGGAAATTCCCTGAATATCAATATTTATATTTATATAAATTATTGGAGTCTATTCTTAAATAGAACTTAATACCCTGAAAACATTCAAAATCAAATGGCTTTCTTTACCTGGCCGTCATTGCGGGGAACGAAGTGACGTGGCAATCTCCAACTGGCTGATTCCCGGGTAAGAGGCTGCCGCGGCGCCGCGCGCCTCGCCATGACGCCTGTCCACGCGCATCCCTGACCTGCCGACCCATGCCCCCGACCCAGCGCCAGTCCGTCCTTCCCACCGCCGAACGTCTGTTGCGCCGGCAGCCGCCCGTACTGGCGGGCAGCGAGACGCTGGCCCTGGATCGGCGCAACATCTTCATCCTGCCCACCGCCACCGGTCTGGGCTTCGTCCTGCTGCTGCTGCTGCTGCTGCTCGGCGCCATCAACTACAACAACAACCTGGTCTTTGCCCTGACCTTCCTGCTGGCCGGGGTCGGGGTGATGGCCATGCTGCAGACCTGGCGCAACCTGGCCGGGGTCCGGCTGGAACTGGCCACGGCCGCACCGGTCCAGTGCGGCCGGCCGGCACGCTTCACCCTCACCGCCCGGGCCGATGGGATGCGCACCGGCCTGGCCCTGGATAGCGACGGGACCGCGCCGGTCTGGTTCGACATCCCCGCCGAGGCCCCGGCCCGCGTACATCTGGACCTGCCGACCCGCCGCCGCGGCTGGCTCCGCCCCGGTCGCATCCGGCTCTTCACCCGCTACCCGCTGGGCCTGTTCCACTGCTGGACCCATGTCAGTCTCAGTGCCCGCACCTGGGTCTGGCCGGCCCCGGCCGACACCGGCGGCGCTCCGCCCCAGGCCGGCCGCCGGCCCAGCGAGGACGGCACCCAGGGCCGGGGTCAGGACGATTTCCGCGGCTTCCGGACCTACCATCCCGGGGACTCGCTGCGGCTGGTGGACTGGAAGGCCTACGCCCGCGAACAGGGCCTGCAGATCAAGGAGTTCGGGGGCGACCGTAGTGTCGACTACTGGCTCGACTTCAACGCCCTGGCCGAGCACGATACCGAAGCCCGGCTGCGTCGGCTCGTCCGCTGGGTGCTGGAGCTGGACCGGGACCAGCAGCGCTATGGCCTGCGCCTGCCCGGCATGGAGATCACGCTCGGGCGCGGACCGGACCAGCGTGAACGCTGCCTGCAGGCGCTGGCCCTGTTCGGGGTGAGCGACTGATGGCCGCGCGGCGGCCCGCTGACTGGCAGCCCCCGCGCGGTCTGCTGCTGGCCCTGGCCGCCAGCCTGATCCTGGCCGGGCTGCCGCAGCTGCTGCGCCAGCCCGGCGTGCTGACCCTGCTGTGGCTGATCCTGCTGGGCTGGCGGCTGGCGCTGGCCTGGCAGGGCCGGCCGTCGCCCTCGACCTGGCTGCGCCTGCTGCTCACCGCCGCCGGCGTCGGCCTGATCCTGATCGAATACGGTGCCTTCTTCGGCCGCGAGCCCGGCAGTGCCCTGCTGGTGTTCCTGTCCATCATGAAGTTCGTCGAACTGCGTCGACCGCGCGATGCCCAGCTGCTGATCTTTCTGGGCTATTTCATGCTCGGGGTGGCCTTTCTATTCAGTCAGTCGCTATGGCTGGGCGCCTGGCTGGTGCTCGCGGTCTGGGCCCTGACCTCCGTCTGGGTCGCGCTCAGCGATCCCCGTCAGCCGCTGCCCGCCCGCCGTCACGCCCGTCTGGCCGGGCGGCTGCTGCTGGGCGCCGTGCCGCTGCTGCTGCTGCTGTTTCTCCTGTTTCCGCGCATTCCCGGCCCGTTGTGGAGCCTGCCCGGGGATGCCCACAGCGGTGTGACCGGCCTGAGCGATGCCATGGAACCGGGTCGCATCAGCGAACTGGCCGGTTCCGAGGCGGTGGCCTTCCGGGTACAGTTCGACGGTCCGCCGCCGCCGCCCGCTCAGCGTTACTGGCGCGGTCCGGTGCTGGCGCTCACGGATGGACGCCGCTGGGAGACGCAGCCGGTCCGGGCCGGGCAGCGTCTGCCCAGCAACGTCCAGGCCGGCCGGCTACTGGAACCCCGGGGCGAGCCGGTGCGCCAGACCCTGACCCTGGAGCCGCACAATCAGGTCCATCTGCTCGCCCTGGACCGCCCGGGCAGCGTGCCGGAAGGCGCCTGGCTGACTCCCGACCTGCAACTCATCAGCGAGACCCGGGTGCGACTGCGCCAGCGCTACGAGGTGGTGTCCTACCCGCAGGTCCGGGTCGCCGCCAGCGCACCCGGCCGGCGCGACATTACCCGCGGCTACCCGGCCGATCTGGATCCCCGGGTGCTGGCCCTGGCCCGCGGCTGGCGGGCGGCGGCCGATTCGCCGCAGGCCATCATCGACCAGGCCCTGCGCCACTTCAACCAGGAGCATTTCATCTACACCCTGACCCCGCCGCGGCTGGGTGCCAACCCGGTCGGCGAGTTCCTGTTCGAGACCCGGCGCGGTTTCTGCGAGCATTATGCCGCCGCCTTCACGCTGCTGATGCGCGCGGCCGGGCTGCCGGCCCGGGTGGTGACCGGCTACCTGGGCGGGGAATACAACGCCGCGGGGGACTACCTGGTCGTGCGGCAGTCGGATGCCCATGCCTGGGCCGAGGTGTGGCTGCCGGAGGGAGGCTGGGTCCGGGTCGACCCCACCACCGCCATCGCCCCGGAGCGCATCGAAAGCCGGATCGAGGTCGGCGCCAGTCGCGACTCCGGCGCAGTGCGCTTCTGGACCGACGGCACCCGGGGCTGGCAGCGGACACTGCAGGAGATGCGCCAGAGTTGGGACGCGCTCAATCACCGCTGGAACCAGTGGGTGCTGGACTACGGACCTGAGCGCCAGCGGGATTTTCTCTCCGGCCTGGGCCTGCCCGACGTAAGCTGGCGCGGGCTCGGTCTGACCCTGCTGCTGCTGCTGATCCCGGTGCTGGCGCTGCTTGCCTGGTGGATGCTGCGTCCGCGCGAGACGGCCCGCGACCCCGCCGTGCGTCTCTACCGCGCCTTCTGCCGCCGGCTGGCGCGCCACGGTATCCGCCCCGAGCCCGGCGAGACCCCGCGTCAGCTGCTCGCTCGTATCCGCCGGACCCGGCCCGCCCTGGCCCCGGCCGCCGGGCGCGTGATCCAGCGCTACCAGGTGCTGCGTTATCGCCGCCAGCCGCCGCGCGATGCGCTCGAGGCCCTGCGCCGGGCGGTGCGCGCCTTTCGCTAGGGCGGCTGCCAGGCCCTTGCTCCGCGCCTGCGCTGCTGCCGGAAACCCGGCGCAGCCTATCGAAAGCGATGCGGATGGGCTAACATGGGGGGATTGAAACGAACTGCCCGCAGGGTAAAGGAAAGCAGCATGCCAGTCGCACAGAACAAGGTCGTCTCCATCCACTACACACTGAAGGACCCCGAGGGCCAGATCCTGGACCAGTCCAGTGACCAGCCCCTGGCCTACCTGCACGGCGCGAGCAACATCATCCCGGGTCTGGAAACCGCCCTCGAGGGCAAGGATGTGGGCGAGAAGATGACCGTGACCGTCGAACCCGAGCAGGGCTACGGCATGAGCGATGAGGCCCTGATCCAGGAAGTGCCGCGCGACGCCTTCCAGGGGGTCGAGGACATCCAGCCCGGCATGCGCTTCCAGGCCGATTCTCCCAACGGCCCGATGGTCGTCACCGTGGTCAAGGCCGACGACAGCACGGTTACCGTCGACGGCAATCACCCGCTGGCCGGCATGACCCTGACCTTCGATGTCGAGATCGCCGACGTGCGCGATGCCAGCGAGGAAGAACTCTCCCACGGCCACGTGCACGGCCCGGGCGGGCACGAGCATTAATACCGTCTGCTGATGACCGCCCCGCCCGGGGCGGTTACGGCCTTTCCTGTCTCCCCATCCGGCGCTGCGCCAATACGCCCAGCGCCATGTCATCCGGATCACCGCCGCTGACCAGCTGCAGTTGCTTCAGCGCCGCTCTCAGCCACAACTCCCGCCGTTCGGGCGACAATACCGCATCAGGGACGACCGCAGGATCCGCCGGTGCAACCAGCATCCAGGCCAGCGCGGCATGGGTGCGGGACTCGGTCCAGGGTTGCAGACCCGGGTCCAGGCGTTCGGCAAAGCCGCCGAGCGAAGCGTCGTAATATGCCGCGATGTGCGCCAGCAGCTGCGCCCCCCGTGCCTTTGCCTGCGCATCGCCGGTTGCGGCGTAATACAACCACCAGGCCGCTGCGGGCCAGACCTGGGCCGGCAGGTAATGGGCCAGCTGCGGCGCGCCGCCATCGGGGCGATAGTGGTAATAGCCGCCGTCGGGGTGACGCAGGCGGGCATCCAGCCCGGCGAGCGCCCGGCCGGCCCAGCGCAGATAGCCGGGTTCGTCCAGGGCCCGGGCGGCGCGGATCAGCGCAATGATGGCCTGGCCGCTGACATCGGCGTACTGAACCCGCTCGACCGGGGGCGGTATCAGTTCGGCCCGCACGCGCGCCGGCGCGGCATAATATTCCGGATCCGAGGCCTGACTGCCCGGAAAGCTTCCGTGTGATTCATTCCAGAGGACGGTGCGCAGATAGTTCAGCGATTCTCGCACCACGCGCGCATCGCGTTCGCGGCCCAGTTCATGATAGGACTCGGCGAACAGCCAGATGAGCTTGGCATTGAGGCCCAGCACCTTGGAGGTTTCTGTCCGATCCGCCGGCTCGGGCTGCTCGGAATCGTGAAAGAAGAAGAAGCCGCCGTCGACCGGGTCAAACAGTTCCTCGCGCAGCACATCCAGCATGCCCGGGATGCGTTCGGCCCAGGCGGGCTCGTGCAGCAACAGCAGATAGGTCAGTGGCTGCGGCCGTTTGCTCAGGGCGCCGATGATCGAGGCCCCGCTCAGGCGCTGCTGCGTCGGGTCATAGGTCTCATCCAGAAAGGCCAGAAACGCCTCCGGATCACCCTCGAGCAGGCTTTCCAGGCCGGCCGGGACGGCAGCGGCAGTGATGAGCTGTTGTGCCGTTTCCTGCAACAGCTGCTGCAGGTCCACGGCGCTCACATGTCCGGTGAAGCGGGCCAGCGGCTGGCCCGCCGCGTCCATCAGCACCGTGTAGGGAACGCCGCGGCCGCCCAGGCGGGTGAACAGGTCACGGCGCTGATCCAGATTCACCAGCACCGGCACATAGCGCGCCTCGATGGCAGCCACGGTAGCGGGATGCTCCAGCGTCTGCTCCTGATACTGCCGGCACCAGGTGCACCACTGGCCGTGGAAGTAGACAAACAGCCCCTTGTTCGTCCGCTGCGCCCGGGCACGGGCCTGCGTCCCCCAGGGTTGCCAGTCGATGGCCGAACCGCGCGGATAGTCGTGCACCGCGGCTACGGAGGACAGGGCGGAGGCACCCGTATCGTCCTGATCCGGCAGCGCGAGCAACGTCCCGCTGGCCATAGTGGCCAGCAGCAGGGTCAGGCATATGCCGCGATGAAGTCGCATGTCCCGAGTCTAGACGCCTGCCGTGCCTTTGTCGGAACCGGAACAATCACAGCATGCGTTGCAATACATCGTCCTTCCGGGCGAAATGGTGCAGCAGCGCCATGCCAATATGCCCAACGATCAGCACCAGCAGCGTCCAGGCGATCGGTGAATGCAGGCTGCCGAGGCTGGCCATCCAGGGGATTTCATCGCCCTTGGCCGCCAGCTGGATACCAAAGACCTTCCAGCCATAGCCGTTGCCCAGCATGGTCAGGATGCCGGTAACAGGCATCAGCAGCATAGCGGCATACAACAGGCCATGGCCCGCCTTGACCAGAAACGCCACGGCCGGATCCTGTGCGGGGCGATTGTGCTTCTGGTTCATCGCCCAGCCGATCCGCAGCAGCACCAGCAGCAGCAGCAGTGATCCAATGGATACATGCCAGGGTACAAGAGTCTGCCCGACCCAGTGCTCGCCATCATCGATACGATCGAAGACTTTCAACAGCTGCCATCCAATCAGAAAGGCCATGCCCCAGTGAAAAAGCCGGGTGACAGTGCCATATCGCGTCTCTGAATCCTTGTTCATCTGCTTCTCCTGCTCTCCAAAAAGGGTCCTCAAAAGGGGTCGGTGACAAATGAGAATCATTTGTCACCGACCCCTTTTGAGGATCACCGGCCTCTTTGGTTCCCTTTCGGTCACGCGGAAAACCGTTTACGATACAGAAGCAGAATAAAATCCATACCACGCTGTTATATCTAGATATTTTATTATATCAAACCCTTCCTTGGGAACAATTATGGGAACAATTTATCGTGCTAGCTTAGCCCGCTTCGGTATGTTTTGAGGGCCAAGTACCTTTGTCTTTTGGGAATTCTTACACCCAATAGAATTCACTTCTCTACGCATTACATCTCTTCTGGATTGGCTCCAACTCTCTAAATCTCGACTCACTTCTTGTAACTGCTCTTTAATCCAATCTCTCTTACTCACGATGCTATCTCCTCGCAGTGATATGTATCGCTGTCACTAATCTGTCGCTGCATATTGCTCATATCGTTTAAACAAGGGTTCAATGTACCCTTCCTCTAAATCTATATATCTGGGGTAGGTTTCCTGTATTTGCGGATTAGCTGTAGCCAATTCCCAATCCAATGGATATCCCCGTTTATCTTTCCTAGGTGGCATTTCAAACAGGGAGATGTAGCGTATTGGTGCAATACCAACGAATGGCTCAAAAACTACTGCGTCTTCATCGGCCTCATCACCATCGACTTGTATAGAACGTTTATACAAGTCCTTTGCCATACTTTTTGGATAAGGCTCTACATATACAACACGTTGCATACCTGCTGCGACTATATGACGGGCGCACATATGACATGGGAATGTCGTACAGTACAGATTTGCATCTTTTACTGAAAGCCCTCTCCGTGCAGCATCCGTGATCGCAGACATTTCAGCGTGAACAATTCTACCAAATTCTATAATACTCGCCGCTCTTGTATCTTTAAGAGGCGCATCAGTTTTAGAATATAGCGCGTCTTCGGCAAGTTTATCTGGTCTCTTCCTTCTCTTAGCTTGAGACAGCCAACCTGCGGTTTTCAGCTTTTCAAATATTTCCGTGATTATTTCACGCTTCATTACTGCACTAGCATCCTGCCCAATTTTAAAATCACGATAGTCTTGCTTAGATTCTACCTTGTCTTCCCAAACAGACCCGCCTCCGGCTTTTGGTACTTCGTTACAACCAGCAGATATCATTTCACCGTCATCGGTAGTAATAACCGCCCCAACTTGCCTGGATAAGTCAGCGGAACGTAGAGCTGCTGCTTTAGCATGGAACATCCCATATTCATCAACAGTTGGGGTTATAAATGGGTGCCCGAATATTAATTCTATAAATCGCTTTATTTGGGAATCCACATTTTTTCTTTGTGAGATGAACACATCGGCAAGTGGAAATGCATCTCTAACATTTTGGCCGTAATCTTCTCCTACTTCTTTCTCATCCTTTTCGACCAAGGACTCAGCTTCATTTTCATAGTCATCTGCCCGGAACTTCCCTTTAGATCTAGCAATTCTTTTTGCCAACGACTCAATGCGTTCACGTTTAGGCGCATAAGTAGAAACTACAAAGAATGATTCGCCATAAATGTTTCTAAGGGACTCAATTTCATCTGGGTGTTTTAATGAATTAAATATGTATGCGGTTCTACTGACTGGTTCCTTACTATCACCTTTCCTTGTCTTTCGGTGAGCTCTGACAGCAAGAATACCAAGTAAGGATACTGCATCACCTCTCTTAAGATTTCTCCTGAGATCATCTCCAGCATCCATCAATTTATCTATTCGCTCATTTTCAGGGCCATTTTTAAGTTTTTCTAAATGAGCATAATCCTTACAATCCGTAATCAGGCGACTAAGACGTATATCTACAGTCTTGTAGTTTGCCGCTTTTAGATAGGATCTTATCTGTCGATTCACTGTTTCCAGATCAGAACCAACGGCGCCTACCAATCCTATAAATAATTCTGGCGCTGGCCCAACTTCATTTTCTTTTGAGCGAGATTTCTTTTTAGCAGTTCGCTTAGGATCAGCGACACCTCTAGTAGACCCAGCCTTCTTTTTCACAGATCTTTTTTTTGTTACAGCTGCGCACACATGAATATCCCTTATATTTGGACAGCAGATAATTCAAATCCCAAATAGATTTCGCCTAATTAACTTTTTGATTTATAGTAATTTAGTAATCTCAGATGCCTATGTCAATATCCAAGAACGGTTAACTTAGGATCGTTTTTTTCTTTCAGAATTACTTCCAACAGTAATCGCGCAAATGCAATTGACACGCTGTTATTCTGGAGAAGCTGACCAGCCATATCACTATGGGTCTGAAGGCTTTCCATGACAGCATCCTCTACTGCATTCGGATAGTCGCCAAGCATAACCTGATCAGCCGTATTATTTTCCAGCTGCTGGACAACGGTGGTATTCTCCATCACCCGGTTCTTGATAGTATTCATGTAATGAATCCGGTCATTATCCGACAGGTTTTCACCTGCAAATAATTCATTGAGCCGTTTTATTATTCTGGACAATCGTTCTTTTTCGGGATCACGCACGGCACCCGATCCCAATCCATCAATGCCCTTCAGTTTATACTCACCTTCCTCCTGTTCTTGGATCTTAAGCTCTTGTTCAGCAATCTTCTTCAGACGATAATGGCTGAGCTGTAGACTCGTTATATCAATGTCTTCATCCAGACGCTCCTCGCGAAGGAGGGGCCGTAGATGCCGCGCATAGACTGAGAATTGCTCCAGCTCGCGATCGTCGTAGTCCACGATCTGGGACATAAACTCGTAGAAGCGGACGAATGAACCCAGATTCTTCTTAAATAAATCTAGGGCATCCTTCACCTCTCCAGCAGCCTTCAGGTCCTTTCTGGCATTCGTCAACTCGACGGTATCGCCCGACTTCTCAGCCTCACGCTCCGCCTTCTGAGAGGCTTTTATGGCTTGGATGGCAGTCTTGTATCGATCCTTGAACCGATCCACCGCAGGACGAGTATGGTAGCTGAACTTGTCCTGGGTCTGTTTGGGATCGAAGAAGGCGTCGGCAAAAGCACGCACCTCCTGCCATTGGTAGATGTGGGCCTCGTCCAGCTTATGCTGGAGGTCGTAGACCAGGTTGGGGTCGGAGACGCTTTCCAGCTCGGCGGTCCGATAATAGGGTCGGAAGGCTTCCAGGACATCCTCGGGCTTGTTCACGAAATCCAGCACGAAGGGCTCCTCCTTGCCGGGGTAGGTCCGGTTCAGCCGGGACAGGGTCTGGACGCAGTCTACCCCACTCAGCTTCTTATCGACGTACATGGCGCAGAGCTTGGGCTGGTCGAAGCCGGTCTGGAACTTGTTGGCGACGATCATGACCTGGTAGGTGTCGGTATCGAAAGCGTCACGCAGGTCCTGCCCTTTGGCGCTGGGGTTCATGTTGCGCTCATTGAAAGGCTCGGGGCCACTGTCCGAGTCCTCCACGTCGCCGGAGAAGGCGACCAGGGCGTGAACATCGGTGTAGCCCTGCTCGGTCACGTACTTGTCCAGGGCCAGCTTGTAGCGCACAGCGGCCTTACGGGAGTCGGTAACGACCATGGCCTTGGCCTGGCCGTTGAGCAGGTGCCCGACGTGCTTGCGGAAGTGATCCACGATCACGGCCACCTTCTGTTCGATGTTCCAGGGGTGCAGCTTGACCCAGCGGTAGATCCGGTTGGCGGCCTTGCCCTTGTCCACCTCCTCGTCGGGGCTGCCCTGGGCCTGTTCCAGCTTGAAGGCCATCTGGTAGGTGGTGTAGCGCCGGAGCACGTCCAGGATGAAGCCTTCCTCGATGGCCTGCTGCATGGTGTAGACATGGAAGGCTTCGGGCAGGTTGTCTCCTGCCACCGGGCGCGTGGGGTCAGGTGGGCGGCCGAACAGCTCCAGGGTCTTGGCCTTGGGGGTGGCGGTGAAGGCCAGGTAGCTGATATTGGTGGCCTGGCTGCGGGCGGCCAGGGTGGCGTCCAGCACGTCCTCGCCGGTGATCTCGGCGTCCTCCTCCAGCTGCTCGGCCATCAGCACCTCGCGGACCTTGCGGGCGGTGGCGCCGGTCTGGGAGGAATGGGCCTCGTCGGCGATCACGGCGAAGCGGCGCTCCTTCAGGGCGGTCTGCTGCTGGATGGCCTCCAGCACGAAGGGGAAGGTCTGGATGGTGACGATGATGATCCGGCTCTGTTCGGCCAGGGCCTCGGCCAGCTGGGCGGATTTGCTGCCCTCGCCCTCCTCGCGGCTGATCCGGCGGACCACGCCCTCGGCATGCTCGAACTGGTAGATGGTCTCCTGGAGCTGGTCATCCAGCACGGTGCGGTCGGTGATGACGATGACCGAGTCGAACACCCGCTGGTCCTGTTCGTCGTGCAGGGAGGCTAGCCGGTGGGCGGTCCAGGCGATGGAGTTGGACTTACCGGAACCGGCGCTGTGCTGGATCAGGTACTTGTGGCCCGGCCCTTCGTGGCGGGCCGTGGCGACCAGCTTGTTGACAGCATCCCACTGGTGGAAGCGAGGGAAGATTAGCGTCTCCTTGGTGTAGCGTTTGCCCTGCCAGTCCTCCTTCTCCTCGCGCTGGAGGTGGACGATGCGGCCGAGGATATCCAGCCAGGCATCGCGCTGAAAGACCTGCTTCCACAGGTAGTCGGTGGCGTAGCCCTCTGGGTTGGGGGGATTGCCCGCTCCGCCGTCATATCCCCGGTTGAAGGGCAGGAAGAAGGTATCCTCGCCCTCCAGTTTGGTGGTCATCCAGACCTCTTCCAGGCCCACAGCGAAGTGGACCAGGGCACGGCGCTTGAAGGCCAGCAGCGGCTCGACCTTGTTGGATTTGGGAGCCCTGGGCGGCCGATCCCTGCGGTACTGACGCTTGGCATTGTCCACCGACTGCTTGAACTCGGATTTCAGCTCCAGGGTGGCGACCGGGATGCCGTTGACGAACAGCACCAGATCCAGGCGGGGGTTATAGCCCTCCTTGGCATGGGGCGAGTAGGAGACCTCCTGCACCACCCGCAGGCGGTTGGCACCGTAGCGAGCCAGCGTATCGGGATTGAGGCCGTGGTCGGGCCTGAACTGGCAGTGGCGGATCTTCGCGCCCCGGTCCTTGAAGCCGTGGCGCAACACATGTAGTGAGCCGTGCTTGTCCATCTGCTCGGCGGCCCGCTTGAGGAGCATCTGATCGGTTTTGTCGTGGTAGAACTTGGTGAGTTTGGTGACGGCTTCGGGCTGGGTGTCGTGGAGCCAGGCCAGGAGATCTTCAGGGTAGAGAGCCAGTTCGCGGTCATAGGCATTGGGATTGCCTTCCAGCCACCCATCGGCAGTCAGATCATCGACGATGGCTTGCTGAAAGACGAGTTCTTTGGCCTTATCCATAAATACTCTAGTGTTTTATCCGCCATTTAACGCATACGAATAACACGGCAACAGCGTCTTAATAAAAGACTTTACATACCATTAATCAATAAGTTACGCGTTTTTGGCGTTTAAAAGGCTTTTAATGCCTTTTAAATTGGCCCAAAACTAAACGCCCGCATCATTTATCCAATGGCTGATCGGTCAGAGCCCAGAAATACTTGTTTCCTTCTCGGCGACAGCTCACCACGCGATCCTTCCTCATCTCAGTCAGCAGGTTGATAACCTTGTTCCGTTTTTGGGCGTCATCCAGCCCCTCTGGGAGCATCGGAAACAGTAAATGCTCCAACTGGTCTCGTGTAGAAGGTCCAATCTTCCTAATATGCTCGATGACAAATTCCTTAAGTTTCGCCTTCTCCAAACCCCGGTGGCGGATATAGTGCGCTTCGCTTCCAGTCGCGGCCGCGATACGAGCCGCGACATAGTAATTAGGCTTGCGCCCTTCAATGAGCCCATCTCTTCGTAACCGACTAGCCGCTTCCGCAGTTATCGGCTGGTGTTTCTGCACCTGATCGAGAAGAATCACAGTAGTCAAATCCAAATCACTTCGCTCCAGCAACAGCTTGGTGTAATTTTCATCTATGACCTGCCCATAAATCTCCAGGGACACATGGTCTTTCGTGGAGTGGTGATAGTCAGGGAGGGGGAAATAGCGTTTTCTCTGCGACAGAATCATGGAATGGATACCGTGGCCCATCGTATCTATCATATTCAGACTCACCATCGCATGCGTCAGCCAAGGGTTGCGATAGCGCCTAGGCGTCGTCTCACCAGTGAAATAATCCTCCGGCTTACCATCGAAGAATCCACCTCCATTATCGAAGATAAGCCTGTCGGTTTTCTCCGTCACAAGAATACGTTCGTTTCGCACATAATCTTGGTGCGCAATACAATTGTGCAGTGCCTCCAGGATCACCCGAGTCTCGTATTTTCTGACCTCCGTGGCTAGTAATTCATTGTCAGGAAAGATTTTGTAGGTAATGTTACGGATGCGCTGCAGCAGTTCGGTTCCTGCCAGCAGGAAAGGAGGACCGAAATGTTCGTAGGCTGTTTCCTCAGTGTCCAGCTTCCAGGTAATCTGCGCAGGATTCGGCAATAGATAATGAGATGACTCCTGCTTGCCCAGCAGAAGGAGCGCCGTGCGCGTGATCTTCCCGTTAATTGTGATCTTGGCCTTATCGAGAAAAGTAGCATCATCCCAATCATCGACACCTTCAGCAAATCTGCTTTTCTGATGTTTATCGCCGAACTTCTCTCTCGCAACGCGAATAGCGTCCTCATCCAGATCATCGAGCGTCGCATCGGGGATAACCTCTGAACTCCAGTCCACAAACGTAATGGATTCAGCAAGAATCGAATCCCGACGTTCCGGTCTAAGCGGTACTAGGTTGTCCCCCACCCGCTGCCAGGCTTGATCGTGCGCATATACAGGCAAACGGGGCTTATGTTTGGGCACATGAATGATCCAAATTATCTTATCTGAATCGGTGGTCTGAAATGCTTCCACTTTCAAACCCTCGGAATCGAGATTACTGCATTTACCCAAAAGCCTCGGCGGCAGGTTATCAGGAGTGTAGCTATGGAAATTCTGGATACCGATCAGATCTAGGCTGCCATCCTGTACCCCGAGAACAAGGTGCCCGCCTTCCATATTAGCCAACGCCGAGACATAAGAAGCCACATCATTGCCCTTATTGCCCGTAATTGCGTGCTTCAGTGACTTGAACTCCTTCCACTCGCACGACTCGTTCTCAATAGGATAGAGTCTTGACAAGTACGCTTTTAGTTCAGCTTCAGTCATAAGTCCGTTATTCCACCACAACTTCCAGTCGATGGTCGGCGCTGTGGTCATCGACGATGGCTTTTTGGAAGATGTGTTCTTTGTCCTTTTCCACTTTTCCTAGGCAGTAGCTGCTTCTGTTGTTTCTTGTTGCTCGGTATCAGGTTTCAGCCAGCCCCGCACATCAATCTTTCCGGTAACGGCGGCTGAAATCAGGGCAATGCGGTGTTCCTGCATCAATGCAATACCATCTTTTGCCTTATTTTCGAGCACCTCATACCGATTAAGAAGCGAATCTAGATATTGGATGATTTCCGTCTGCTCTTCTAGAGGTGGAAACGCCGCCACTACCGACCCAATACGATCTACATTTAGATTCGCTTGTGCGCTCTGTGTCGATGTCTGCTGTAAAGCAGGTAATGCGCCCATCAAGCTGTATCTCAAAAATTCAAGCATCACATCAGACTTTGGTTTGAATCCTACGACACTATCTGGCGCATATGCCTCAAACCCTAGTATCGCCGTGTCGCCGATATTGGCCGCGATAGCCATTACGAGTGTGCCAGCAGGAAATATCTGGCTAACAGACATTCCTTTCTCATTTAGTGTTTGCTTGTATTCCGTAATATTTTTTGTTGCTCGTGCGATATCACCTGTTTGAATAAACGGATATTTACCATCATAGAACTCAGGGTCGTTTCTGGGTCTGTGGCCAAATTTTCCGCGGAAAATTTGAGTCGCATATCGGAAGCTCTTACAAACCCAATGTGCCGGCACTTCACCCAGCCACTCCACAGCGGAGCCCTTCATCGGCACATCGGGATTGAGGCCCTTGGTGACGGCATGGGAGATCACCGCCTGGCGCTTTTCCTTGAGCAGCTCGATCAGCCGCTCCTGTTTGGCGATGAGTCGGTCGATTTTGGCGGTTTCGTGGTTGAGAAAGTCTATGATGATGTCTTGTTCATTTTTCGGTGGAAATGGAAGATCAATCTCCTTGAATTCTGCATATCGGAATTCTGTAGACCTTTCTCTTACCCCCTTTGCCAAGGCAGTTACAAATCCTGTGATTGCCATGTTTCGAAGCAGGAACCCGTAATATTTTGTATTTACTTTTGGTAGATTTACAGGTGTGCAGATCGAATACACCGGGGAACATTTTCCATCAGAGTCTGAGACACCTATTGCTCCGGCAAAACCATCCATAGCATGAACGACCAAGTCGCCTATCCTTACGCCCTGGTATCCAATTTCTTTGACTGAATTTGTAAAGCCTTCGGTTCTTCTATTTGCCCGAAGCGTTACCTCGCCGTCGCGAAACGCAGTAACAACTCCATCGCTCTCTCTGAGAGGACGTTGCATGCGTCGAAATAGAAACTTCGCCCGACGTGTATCCCAATGTGACGGAATATCGCCAATCCAGTCGATATCCGATTCTTTATAATCCGGGTAGCGTTGGTATCCAGCCATCAGGCATGCACCTCTGAAAGCAAGCCCATGATCTCCTGACTCACCTTATCCAGGTCCGCGTCGATCTCCTCCAGCGGGCGCGGCGGCACATACTTGTAGAAATGCCGATTGAAGGGGATTTCGTAGCCGACAATACCGACCTGCCCATCCCGCTCATCTTTCTTGGTCTCATCAATCCAGGCATTGGGCACATGCGGAAGCACTTCGCGTTGGAAGTAGTCCCGGATATTCTCGCTCAGCGGCACATTCTCATAATCCCGCAGCTCCGGATCGGGCTCGGCCTGGCCCTTGGCCTTGCAGAGCTCGGCTTCCTCATCGTGCTCGCCCAGATGCTTCTGCAACAGCTTGAAGGCGGGTGCAGGCAGCTTCTCGTCGTCCATGTGGACCTTGAGCCACTTCTTGAACGTGGTCCGCGAGAGGACCTTCTCCTCCTCGAATCGGGCCAATGCATCCAGGATGGCCTGTTGCAGCGACGCATCCAGTTTGGCCCAGCCCTTGTCGGCCTGTAAGGCGGCCAGCCGGATCTCGTCCTTGGGGTAGAATGCAAGCTGGAGTGGGCGCTCGACGGTGATACGGCGGTAGCCGAAATCGGTCGTCTTGAAGATCTTGCAGGTCTCGCTGGGCTTGAAGTCGCCGTATTGTTTGACGATGGCGTCGATGCTGTCCTCGGTGAGGTACTTGCGCTTGGAGCCCAGCGATTTGCGCATCTTCTCGCCCATATCCGTGGCGTTGATGAGCTGGACCTTGCCCCGGCGCTCCGGGATCTTGTTGTTGGACAGGATCCACACATAGGTGGCGATGCCGGTGTTGTAGAACATATCCGTGGGCAGGGCGACAATGGCCTCCAGCAGGTCGTGCTCCAAGATGTAGCGCCGGATCTCAGACTCGCCGGAACCGGCCCCGCCAGTGAACAGCGGCGAGCCGTTGAGGATGATGCCGATGCGGGAGCCGCCTTCCTTGGGATCGCGCATCTTGCTCATCAGATGCATCAGGAACAGTAGGGAGCCGTCGGAGACACGGGGCAGGCCCGGGCCGAAGCGCCCGGCGAAGCCCTTGTTCTTGTGCTCGGCCTGGACCTGCTTCTGCACCTTCTTCCAGTCCACGCCGAAGGGCGGATTGGAGAGCATGAAGTCGAATGGCTGCCCGGTGAGCTGGTCGTCGGACAGGGTGTTACCCAGCTTGATGTTCTGGATCTCGTGGCCCTTGACCAGCATGTCACCCTTGCAGATGGCGTAGGACTCGGGATTGAGCTCCTGTCCGAAAACAGTGACACGGGCCTGCTCGGAGATGGAGTGGATGTACTCCTCCCCCTCGGACAGGAAGCCGCCGGTCCCGGCCGTGGGGTCGTAGACGGTGACGATCTTGCCAGGGGCGATCTTCTCCTGCTGGGTGGTGAACAGCAGGGCCGTGGTCAAGCGGACGATATCCCGAGGGGTGAAGTGCTCTCCGGCGGTTTCGTTGGAGGATTCCGCGAAGCGGCGGATCAGCTCCTCGAACACCAGGCCCATGTGGTAGTTGTTGAGGGTCTTGGGGCTGAGGTCCATGGTGGCGAACTTCTGCACGACCAGGTAGAGCAGGTTGGCCTCGTCCAGCTTCTCCAGGAAGCCGAAGAAGCCGAAGTGCTCGAAGATGTCCCGCGCCTCCGAGCTGAAGCTGCGGATGTAGGTGTCCAGGTTGTCCAGGATCTGGGTCTCGCCCAGGGCGGACAGGTCCATGGGCGAGGTGTTGTAGAAGGGCAACCCGGCGGCCTTCTTCAGGAAGCCATCTATCGCCAGGCCCGACTCCTTGCGCTTGTCGTACTCCTTGAGCACCTTGGCCTTGCTCGGTGCCAGGACGCACTCCAGGCGGCGCAGCAGGGTGAACGGCAGAATGATGCGGCCGTACTGGGACTGCTTGAAGTCGCCCCGGAGCAGGTCTGCGACGGACCAGATGAAAGCGGCGGTGGAGGAGAAGTTCTCGGTCATGGCGTATTAGTAAATTAGAATTTTGTTGTTCTTTTCTAGCAGCTTAGCTAGGAAAATTATGGTGGAATAGCCCATCTGGCATCAATGAATCCGTCACGATCTGTCACATCGTCAATTTCAGTAAAAGGAACATTACTTTACCAGTCTGACATATCTGGAAGGCTATTTCCCTAGCCAGAAAGACGGCTGCACAATTTTGATTGAAATCAAGATTTAATATGCAGGATACATACGTAAAGTATTGTTTATAAAATATAAATATGATGTTTTTACTGTTTGACTTTACTTGAATAAGTCGTCCAACCCCAGCTGCCCGTACCGATCCGGGATCTGCTGAAGAATCGCCGCTATTTCATCCGCATTGAGGCAATCAATATCTTTCAGTTCACTCGCCAGGGCGCACACCATCTCCCACATTCTTGGTCGCCCAAGAAGGGCACGCGTCTCTCTCCGGAGCTTGTCCAGGTGCCGGGCCGGAAGCGGCTTGGGGAGAGTGGTATATCGGGACATCTCAATCTGTATGTCCTGCAGCCGCAGGTGGAAACTCTGGGCAGTCAGCAGGTCCGATCTTGCTCCAAGTGAGCGCAGTGGGGTATTCAGCAGTTTCGCTTCCGACAGGGGGCCTGCAAGCAGAATGCGAATCTCGCCCTCGTACTTCTTCAATGTCTCCAGCCAGGCCGCCCGGATATTGCCAGACCTTGGATCAGAGAGTTCCCGTTTCAACCTGGGTTGATACATCATCACCCCATTCCCAGGCGCCTCAAGCGAGACCGCCACCTCTGTAACCGCATAACCATGGTAGAGGGCCACGATAGCGTGGGCAGCCTCATGGTAGGCCGTGAGTTCGATATGGACGTTATCGATCATGCCGCTTCCCCGTGATCACCCCACCGGTAATACCCACATGGTAGATATCTAGAAAGGGACACGGTATTCGTGTCAAATATTTTCCCGATACTGGTCAGACTGGTACGCCATGCGTGTCAACGGACCAGCTTCTATATTGGCCTTTGACCCTGCATCCGTGTCAATTTGACACGCATTCCGTGTCAAGGACTTTTCCAGTTATTTAGAGGCGTCTGCCTCGGGGCGATGTCTAATTTTCCATCGCATTCGTCTATGCCTTCCCATGTCAGGGCATAGAGCGATGCCTTGTTCTTTCCGCCCTGCCTTGAAACTACAATGAAACCGGTATCTATCAACTCTCTGAGTGCCTTGAAGAGGGTGTCTCTGGAGAGCCAGCCACGCTTCTGCATTATTGCCCAGGCTGCACAAAGATCGCCGTTGTTTGAGCCTCGATACTGATAGCACAGATCAACCAGAAGCTTGACCGCCTTGGGTGATAGGCGAGTGAACTGTTCACTGCCGATCAAATAGTGCGGCAGCCTGGTGAACGGCGGGCTCTTGCCTCTTCCCTTGTGCTTTCGGCGGTCGTAGGCCATGCAAGCGTACTCAGTCGGATTCCCGGCTTTGCTTGACCTGCTGGGCCAGCCAGTCCTCAATCTCGCTTTCCAGCCAACCGACCGCCCTGGCTCCCAGGCTGATTGGCTTAGGGAAGGTACCCTCACTGATCCGGAGGTAGATCGTACTACGGGACAGACCGGTTCGTGCCTTGACTATTGGAAGCCTCAGTATTGCATTCGCCATGTTCAAACCTCTTGGGCTGTTGTTGAACCAACGCGAAGCAGTTTGATGGCACGTGTATTGTCCCGTAACCCAAATATATGGGCCGTCCGATGGATTGATTAATTGGGCTTTGGATTATGAATCAGAACGATATGTGCGGATTGCCTCTGCAGCCAGGGCATGGACCGCGCTTACAGGCTTGCCTGTGGCCATCTCGAGAACAATTGCCAGAACATTACTGAAAAGTCCTTCCTTTGTGGTAGTAGGCTCGATGCCTTGTGATTTCAATGCCTTAATTACAACCCTAGCTAATTCCAGTCTGGCGTAATCAGTCAATCGTCCCTTGGGAAATTCATCAGCCGCATGGCTGCCTTCTGAAAGAGCCGATATGATCTTGCCCAGGTGTCTGTGAAGGGTTGTTATTCCCCCAGAGATTTTCCGGCTCAGGATTAATCGCGAATTCGCATCCATTTCATTGAGACGGTCATTGAGGAGCAGGGCAGAATCGAGTGATTTCTTGAAGTTCTTCCTGACCTCGCTGGGTCTGCTTTCATCACGAAGACTGCTCATTGCCTTGTAGCTCATCAAGGCATGTTCGATTAATGAATGAAATTCATCTGCGTCTTTCAGCTCTTGTCCCTTGGCGCTGATTTCCAGACCGAGCCTTTCCTTGTCCTCACGGGATAGCTCTACTGCTTCATAGTCAGCGATTCCAGTTGGAAACCAGGGCGTTGGCAAGACAAATATCTCCCGATGTATTACGAAGCTCGGTATTCCTTACCGAACTGGCCGATAATGACTTTTCGGCCTTCCTCGATTTGGGCATCCACGAAATCAGTCCACCACTGCATCATCTCACGCCGTTGCTCGGAATATTCAGCCCGGTTATATATTCCCCGAACGCCTTTCTGTTCATGCGCCAGTGCCTTTTCAATCCAGTCGGTATTGAAGCCGGCTTCATGCAAGTGGGTAGAGGCTGTCCGGCGAAAATCATGGATAACAAAATCACGTATTTCCAAATCCAACGCACGGATCGCGGTGTTTAAGGTTGATTTGGATATAGGCCGTTGGAGGCTCCCCCGACTCGGCATGATATAGGGGGAAGTACTCGACAATGCCTTCAGCTCATCAAACATCGCAAGGGCCTGGCGCGACAGGTACACAATATGCGGCTTTTCCTTTTTCATACGATCAGCGGGAATGCACCACTCCGCCTTATCAAAATCAATCTCCTCCCACTTTGCCTCAGTCAGTTCAGATTTCCGGACCATGCAAAGGATCAGCAGGTGGAGTCCCAGTTTATGGGAGCGTCTCATATTGGATGTGTAAATCGCCCTCAGAAGCTTGCCCACCTCATCCGAGCTCAGTGACACATCCCGGCTTTTGGCTTGAGCGATGAAACGCGCCTCAACGGCCGCAGCCGGATTGTACGTGGCCTTCTGGCGGGCAATGGCATAGGCAAACAGCCGCTTCAGCACGTTCCGAGTGAGCAGGGCGGACTGGTCGGCTCCTCGAGCTTTGATTTTGTCTGTGATCGCGAGGACATCGGTCACAGAGACTTCCGAGAGGCGCTTGTTGCCAAGGGCCGGGATGATGTCCTTATTGACCACCCGTTTTACATTCCTGGGTTCGGACGTCGTCTTTTCCACCACGTCACGCAACCAGATCTTAGAGAAGGCCTCGATCGTATCCGGCTCCTTCTCGGCTGCTTTGGCCTCGCGATTAGCCCGCATCGGGCTTTCACCCTTGGCCACCAGGGCCCGGCACTCTTCGCGCCATTTTCTGGCGTCACCCAGGCTGAAATAGGGATATTCGCCGAGCGTCACCTTTTCTTGACGACCTTTCAAGCGATAGCGAAGTCGCCATATCCGTTTACCACTGGGCATGACCTCAATGAATAACCCACCACCATCAGAAAAGGAGTGGGGCTTTTGTTTAGGCTTCAGATTCCGGAGTTTTGTATCGGTCAAAGCCATTTCACCGCCCTCTGTCTGTTCCCTGAAGGGATTATTCAGATAATTGAAATTTAGGAATATATCCGAGCTGGACCAGATACTGTTCCCATGATTGGTACGCATTTATGGGAACAATGTGTTCCCAACTACGTCAGTTTGTTCCCATGAGTAAGCATGATAAAACCATACATGGGAACAGACCTGGGAACAATAATCGTAGGATTCAGCTGTATCTTGCTGGAACAGGTTGGACTATAAAACTATAAGAAACAGTTATATATATAGATGCGGCGGATGCTGTGGAACAACCTGGGAAGTGATGTCATTTACCGATACAGAAGCTGGTGAAGATCCGTCCCAGCAGGTCGTCGCTGGTGAACTCGCCGGTAATCTCCCCCAGAGCGGTCTGGGCCAGGCGCAGTTCCTCGGCCATCAGTTCGCCCGCCCGCTGCACCTCCAGTGCCTCGCGGCCCTGCTCCAAGTGCCGGCGGGCACGGTCGATGGCCTCCAGGTGGCGGCGTCGGGCGATGAAGCCGCCGGCCTCCTCATTGACGTAGCCCATGCAGGCCTTGAGATGTTCGCGCAGCGGCTCCAGACCGGCGCCGGTGCTGGCGGAGAGTCGGACTTCATGCCTTTGTGCATCCAACCCGGGCGCATCGTCGGTGAGATCGATCTTGTTCCAGACCAGCGTGTGCGGCAGGGCGTGTGGCAGGCGGTCGAGAATCGCCTGGTCTTCTTCCGTAAATCCTTCGCGCGAGTCGATCACCAGCAGCAGGCGGTCGGCCTGTTCGATCTCGCGCCAGGCGCGGCGCACGCCTTCCTGTTCCACCATGTCGACGGTCTCGCGCAGGCCGGCGGTGTCAATCACGTGCAGCGGCATGCCGTCGATCTGGATGTGCTCGCGCAGGACGTCGCGGGTGGTGCCGGCGATGGGGGTGACGATGGCCGACTCGCGCCCGGCCAGGGCATTGAGCAGACTGGACTTGCCGGCGTTGGGTCGGCCGGCGATGACCAGACGCATGCCCTCGCGCAGCAGCCGGCCCTGGCGGGCCCCGGCCTGCAGTTCATCGAACTGTTCAGTGAGCCGCTGCAAGCGGGTGGCGATCCCGGCGTCGGCCAGGAAATCGATCTCCTCCTCGGGAAAGTCGATGGCGGCCTCGACATACATGCGCAGCTGGGTCAGGCCTTCCACCAGTGCGTGGATCCGGTTGGAAAACTCGCCCTCCAGCGAACGCACGGCGGCGCGCGCGGCCGTGGCCGTGGCGGAATCAATCAGGTCGGCGATGGCCTCGGCCTGGGCCAGGTCCAGCTTGTCGTTGAGAAAGGCGCGCTCGGAGAACTCGCCGGGCCGGGCCAGGCGCGCACCCAGTTCCAGCGCGCGTGCAAGCAGCAGGTCCATCACCACCGGGCCGCCGTGGCCGTGCAGTTCCAGCACATGCTCGCCGGTGAAGGAGTGCGGGGCGGGGAAATAGAGGGCGATGCCCTGATCGATGGCGCTGCCATCACCGGCGCGGAAGCTGTGCAGGCCGGCACGGCGGGGTTCGGGCAATTTTCCTAGCCAGTCAGTGGCGATCCTGGGGACATCCGGTCCGGACATGCGCACGATGCCGACGCCGCCGCGCCCGGCGGGGGTGGCGATGGCGGCGATAGTGTCGTTCATGGTGGCTGGTGGCTACAGTCTCTGAAAGATAATAGCCACGGACTACACAGAAAGCACGGACAAAAGATTATTGTAACTCTTATGTTCTCATTGCCATGGCGCGCAGCGCTGGCAATGAGAGCATGAATAGTTTCCGTGCTTTCCGTGTAGTCCGTGGCGCTTTTCGCTCTTGGCTCTAGAACCCGTCACTTCCCGCCCTGCTCGATGCGGCGGGTGATGACCCACTGCTGGGCGATGGAGAGCACGTTGTTGGTCACCCAGTACAGCACCAGACCGGAGGGGAAGAAGGCGAAGAAGACGGTAAACACCACCGGCAGGATCATCATCACCTTGGCCTGGATCGGGTCCAGCGGGGCCGGGTTGAGCTTCTGCTGGATGAACATGGTCGCACCCATGATCAGCGGCAGGATGTAGTACGGATCCTTCGACGACAGGTCGTTCAGCCACAGGGCGAAGTCGGCCTGGCGCAGTTCCACGCTTTCCAGCAGCACCCAGTACAGGGCGATGAAGACCGGGATCTGGATCAGGATGGGCAGGCAGCCGCCCAGCGGGTTGATCTTCTCGGTCTTGTACAGCTCCATCATGGCCTGATTGAGCTTCTGCTTGTCGTCGCCGTAGCGTTCCTTGAGCGTCTTCAGCCGCGGGGCGAGCTTGCGCATCTGCGCCATGGACTTGTAGCTCATCTCCGAGGGCTTGTAGAACAGCAGCTTGATCAGCAGGGTCAGGATGATGATCGACCAGCCCCAGTTGCCGACCAGGTCGTGGATCTTCTCCAGCAGCCAGAAGATGGGCTTGGCCAGAATGGTGAGCATGCCGTAGTCGGCAGTCAGTTCCAGCCCGGGGGCGATCTCCTTGAGCCGGTCCTGCAGCTTCGGGCCGACGAACAGCCGGCTGCTGAAGGTGTGTTCCCCGCCCGGTGGCACGCTCACGGCCGGGGCGGCCAGCCCCAGCACGTAGCGATTGTCGGACAGCGCCTTGCTGTAATAGTGATTCGTTTCTCCCGGCGCGGGCAGCCAGGCCGCCAGGAAGTAGTGCTGGATCATGGCGGCCCAGCCGCCGCTGATATCGCGTGCCAGCGGGGTGTCGCGCATGTCCCCGAAGTCGTACTTCTCGTATTTCTCTTCCGGGCTGTAGATCACACCACCGGTGTAGGTATAGATGAAGGCCTGGCCCTGACCGCTGACTTCGCTGCGCTGCAGCTGGCGATACTGGCGTCCGCGCCAGGGTTTGCCGGTGGTGTTGCTGACCTGCTGCTCCAGTTCGACCAGGTAGTCGCCGCGGGTGAAGCGGTAACGCTTGATCACCTCAATGCCTTCCGGACTGGTCCAGGTGAGTTCGACGGTGAGCTCGTCCTGTCCCGGCTGCAGGCGCCACTCGTCGCGCGCACTGCTGAAGGTCACGTGATGCGTCGGTTCGGTGCTGTCCGGTGTGCGCAGGCCGGACTGGACCACGAAGATGTCACTGGGCCGCTCGTGCAGCAGGCGCACCGGGATGTCGGGCTTGTCGGCATCGATCGGATAATCGAGCAGGGCAGCGCCGACCAGATCGCCGCCGCGGGTGTCGATCTCGATATCCAGGACATCGGTGACCACGCGGACGCGCCTGCTCCCGGGGTCCGGGGTCGGTTCGGCCTCGGCGGTCATGCCGGTCTGCGGCAGGGCGTCGGGGACGTCCGCGGCCGGAGTGGACTCGGCGCCGGCGGCACTCTCGGCACGGGTTTCGACCGGGACCGGCTCGGGGGCATAGTCGCGCTGCCAGGCCTCCCACAACAGGAGCACCACGAAGCTCAGGGCGATGAACAGGATCAGACGCTGATTATCCATGTTTGTTTTCTACCGGGTGGGGAGGCTCGGGCACCGGGTCGATTCCGCCCGGATGCCAGGGGTGGCAGCGGCCCAGCCGCCTCAGGGTCAACCAGCTGCCGCGCAGCACGCCGTGACGTGCCACGGCCGTCTGGGCGTAACAGGAACAGGTGGGATGAAACCGGCAATGCTGACCGAGCAGCGGGCTGAGACAATAGCGATAGACCCCGATCAGACCGATCAGGATGCGTTGCCAGATTGTCTGCTGAGTCGTTTCCAATGCCGTTCCAGGATCTCGTTGAGCTGTGCCGCCGGCACCTGGCTCAGACCGTGACGACCGATGACCACGAAGTCCAGATTGCCCAACTCGGCCTGCAGATGACGGAAGCGTTCACGTATCAGACGCTTGATCCGATTGCGCTCGACCGCCCGTGGCGAGACCTTGCGCGAGATGGCCAGTCCAAGCCGGGGATGGCCCAGATCGTTCGGGGCGGCCAGCACGGTGAGATAACGATCGCTGGAGCGGCGGGGGTGGGCGAAGACCCGCCGGAACTCGCTGGGTCGGGTCAGCCGCGCCGGGCGCGGAAAGCCGTGCGGGGTCCGCGCCAATGCACTCGCGGGCGTGCTCAGACGCTCAGCCGGGCTCGACCCTTGGCGCGGCGTGCCTTGAGAACACGGCGGCCGTTCTTGGTGCTCATGCGGGCGCGGAAGCCGTGGGTGCGCTTGCGCTTCAGGTTACTGGGCTGAAAGGTTCGCTTCATGGCGTTGACTCGAGTAAAGGCTTAATGGATCCGGGCCTTAGGGGCCCCTGCAGAGAACGCGCAATACTACCGGCGCCGCTGCGATACTGTCAACTTCCATACGCCTGCAAACGGGTGTGGATAACTCGTGAAATCGGGGTTAGACTCGTGGCCTTTTCCCACAACGAAACGACCCGGTCCCGTGCGGACCAGAACTCGGAACTGTGCCTCCGAAGGAGCCCGTGTTGGATACCCATTTGTGGAAACAGTGCCTGGATCGCCTCGAGGAGGAGATCCCGGAACAGCCGTTCAACACCTGGATCCGACCGCTGCACGCCGAATCCCACCCGGAAGGCAACCTGCGGCTGCTGGCACCCAACCGCTTTGTGCTGGACTGGGTGCGCGAGCACTACCTGGGGCTGATCCAGGACACCCTGACCGGGCTGACCCCGGAACAACCGACCCGGGTCCGGCTCGAGGTCGGCACCCGCAAGGTCGCCCCTGCGGCGGACAAGCCGCGTGAAGCGGCCCGATTCACCCGTGCGGCCAATCGCGAGCAGCCGGCCCAGGCGCCCACCAACCACACGCTCAACGCCAGCTTCACCTTCGAGACCTTTGTCGAGGGCAAGTCCAATCAGCTGGCCAAGGCCGCCTCCATGCAGATCGGCGAGAACCCCGGCGGCGCCTACAATCCACTGTTCATCTATGGCGGTGTGGGGCTGGGCAAGACCCATCTGATGCATGCTGTGGGCAACCTGATCCTGCAGGGCAAGCCCAACGCCCGGGTGGTCTACCTGCACTCCGAGCGCTTCGTCGCCGACATGGTCAAGGCGTTGCAGCACAACGCCATCAACGAGTTCAAACGCTATTACCGTTCGGTGGACGCACTGCTGATCGATGACATCCAGTTCTTCGCCGGCAAGGAGCGCTCCCAGGAAGAATTCTTCCATACTTTCAATGCCTTGCTGGAAAGCCAGCAGCAGATCATCCTGACCTGCGACCGCTATCCCAAGGAGGTCGACGGACTGGAGGAGCGCCTGAAATCACGTTTCGGCTGGGGCCTCACCGTGGCCATCGAACCGCCGGAACTGGAGACCCGGGTGGCCATCCTGATGGCCAAAGCCGCCCAGGCCCAGGTGGAAATGCCCGACGAGGTCGCCTTCTTCATCGCCAAGCGCATCAAGTCCAATATCCGCGAACTGGAAGGGGCGCTGCGGCGCGTTGCGGCCAGTGCCCGCTTCACCGGGCGGGCGGTCACCCTCGATTTCGTCAAGGAGGCGCTGCGCGACCTGCTGGCCTTGCAGGACAAGCTGGTATCGATTGAAAATATTCAGAAAACCGTGGCCGAATACTATAAGATCCGGGTGGCGGATCTGCTCTCGGCGCGGCGCAGCCGCTCCATCGCCCGCCCCCGGCAGGTCGCCATGGCCCTGGCCAAGGAACTCACCAGCCACTCCCTGCCGGAGATCGGCGACTCCTTCGGCGGCCGCGACCACACCACCGTGCTGCATGCCTGCCGCAAGGTGGCGGAGTTGCGCGACACCGATATCCGGATCAAGGAGGACTATTACAACCTGTTGAGGACCCTGACCACATGATGTGGATAAGATGTGCGGCCTTTTCCGGTTCCCGGCACTCACAGACTTATCCACAATCCGCACACAGGCTCCCGAGGGGTTGTCCGCCCGGTTGTGGCTAATAACAAGATATTGAAATAAAACATTATTTCACTGTTATCCACAGCACAAGGGCGCACTAAGAGTAACAACAGGGTAAATATTTATTCAATACTATTTCTAGTCAGGACAGGTACAGATGAAATTCAGCATTCAGCGCGAGAACCTCCTCAAGCCACTGCAGCAGATCATCGGTGTGGTCGAACGCCGCCAGACACTGCCGGTCCTGGGCAATGTCCTGATCCAGTCCAGCGGCCAGGGCCTCACCCTGACCGCCACTGACCTGGAGGTCGAACTGGTCGCCACGGTCGAGCAGGCCGTTGACGCAGGTGGAGAGGTTACCCTGCCGGCGCGCAAGCTGTTCGATATCTGCCGGGCCCTGCCCGAAGGCAGCACCCTGGAGATCAGCATCGAGCAGGAACGGGCCCTGGTGAAGTCCGGCCGCAGCCGTTTCACCCTCTCGACCCTGCCTGCCGGCGACTTCCCGGTGATCGAGGAGATGAAGACGGCCCTGTCCTTCACCCTGCCGGAAAAGGCGTTGAAGGAGATTATCGAGCGCACCCATTTCGCCATGGCCCAGCAGGATGTGCGCTACTACCTCAACGGCCTGATGCTGGAGGTCGATACCGATGCCCTGCGCGCCGTCGCCACGGACGGGCACCGCCTGGCGATGTCCGAAGTGGCGGTCGAAACCGGGGTGGGGGAAAAGACCCAGATCATTGTCCCGCGCAAGGGGGTACAGGAACTGCTCCGCTCGCTGGAAAGTTCCGATGCCGAAGTCACCGTGGCGCTCGGTGCCAACCATATCCGCATCAACACGCCTGAGTTGCAGGTCACCTCCAAGCTGATCGATGGCCGCTTTCCGGACTACGAGCGGGTTATGCCCAAGGGCGGTGACAAGGTCATCACTGCCGCGACTACCGGTCTGCGCCAGGCGCTCACCCGGACTTCCATCCTGTCCAACGAGAAATACCGCGGTATCCGGCTCAGCCTGGACAACAACAGCCTGCGTATTCAGGCGCACAACCCGGAACAGGAGGAGGCCGAGGAGGAACTGGAGATCAACTACAGCGCCGATCCGCTGGAAATCGGTTTCAATGTGACCTACCTGTTGGATGCCCTGTCAGCGTTGCCGGGCGAGGAGGTCCGTATCCTGCTCAGCGACGCCAACAGCAGTTGCCTGATCGACGATCCCCAGGGCGGGCCGAACCGCTACGTGGTCATGCCGATGCGGCTGTAGCCGCAACGGTGCCTGTCTGTGCTCCCGATTCATGCCGCTGACCCGGTTAAGCCTCAGTCATTTCCGGAATATCACCGCTGCTGAACTGGAGTTGTCGCCGCGCTTCAACCTGATTGTCGGTGCCAATGGCTCCGGCAAGACCAGTCTGCTGGAGGCGATTTTCTATCTCGGCCGGGTCCGTTCCTTCCGTACCCGCAAGCTCGATCAACTGATTCAGGGCGGTGAAACTCACTTTCGGTTGATTGCCCGGCTGGCTGATCCGGATACAGGCGAACGCACGCTGGGTATTGAACGCGGCCCGGATGGCCAGACCCTGCGTCTGGGGGGGCAGCCGGTCCGCCAGCTGGCCGAGTTGGCCCGGGCGTTGCCGATTCAGCTGCTCAATCCCGACAGCCACCTGATTCTCGAGGGCGGGCCCCGTTATCGCCGCCGATTCCTGGACTGGGGCGTGTTCCACGTGGAACCGGGTTTCTATTCCGCCTGGCAGCGTTATGCTAAGGCCCTCAAGCAGCGCAACGCTGCACTGCGCACAGGCCGCAGCCGACGTGACATCGCGGCCTGGACACCGGCGCTGGTGCAGGCTGCCGAGGTTCTGCACAGCCTGCGCAATGAATACATCAGCGAACTCCTGCCCTATGTTCGTAGCAACCTGGCATCCCTGGTCGATCTGCCCGGGCTCGATTTCCGCTATCAGCCAGGCTGGCCGGAAGAGGCGGGTCTGGCGGCAACGCTGGATGCCCGGCTGGATTCCGATTTGCGGCGCGGCTTCACCCAGGCCGGACCGCACCGGGCCGATCTGTTGCCATTGCTGGACGGAGTACCCGCCATCGAGCGGATCTCGCGCGGTCAGCAGAAGCAGCTGGTTTCCGCCCTGCTCCTGGCCCAGGCCGAGTTGATGATGGAAAAAAACCGCCAACCCTGCCTGTTTCTGATCGATGATCTGCCGGCCGAACTGGATATGGGACACCGCCAGCGGGTGCTGGAGCGGCTGCTGGCGTTGCAGTCCCAGTTGTATATCACCACCACAGACGCGGACGCCATTCCCTCGAGCCCGGGGATGGATGCCAGAATGTTCCACGTGGAACAGGGGCGGCTCGCTGAGATCCGCTGAGGTTCCACGTGGAACACAGCGGCGCCCAGGAAATGGTATACTGGGCCATTGCGATAGAAGGATGGGGTCATGACGGATAAAACCACCTACGATTCCTCGAACATCAAGGTGCTGCGCGGCCTGGACGCCGTGCGCAAGCGCCCGGGTATGTACATCGGCGACACCGACGATGGCACCGGCCTGCACCACATGGTGTTCGAGGTGGTGGATAACTCCATCGACGAGGCGCTGGCCGGGCATGCTCGCGAGGTTCAGGTCACTATCCATAGCGATGAATCGGTCACCATTTCCGATGATGGCCGCGGTATCCCGGTGGATCTGCATCCGGAGGAGGGCCGCTCCGCCGCCGAAGTGATCATGACCGTGCTGCATGCCGGCGGCAAGTTCGACGACAACTCCTATAAAGTGTCGGGCGGGCTGCATGGCGTGGGTGTTTCGGTCGTCAATGCCCTGTCCGAATACCTCAAACTCACCATCCACCGTGACGGCAAGGTATGGCACCAGGAATTCCGCCTGGGGGAGCCGGTCGCACCGCTGGCCGAGATCGGCGACACTGACAAAACCGGCACCGAGATCCGCTTCAAGCCCAGCCGCGAGATCTTCACGGACACTGAATACCATTACGACATCCTGTCCAAGCGTCTGAGAGAGTTGTCGTTTCTCAATTCCGGGGTGCGCATCAGCCTGCGCGACGAACGCACCGAGAAATCCGATGTTTTCGAGTACCAGGGGGGCATTCGCGCCTTTGTCGAGCACCTGAACCGCAACAAGACCCCGCTGCACCCGACCGTGTGCTACTTCAATACCGAGCGTGACGGCATCTGGGTCGAGGCCGCCTTCCAGTGGAATGACTCCTACCAGGAGAACATCTTCTGCTTCACCAACAACATTCCCCAGCGCGATGGCGGCACCCACCTGGCCGGCTTTCGCGCCGCGCTGACCCGCACACTGAACCACTACCTCGAAGCTGAAGCCATCACCCGAAAGGCCAAGGTCACGCCGACCGGAGACGATGCCCGCGAGGGCCTGACCGCGGTGCTTTCAGTGAAGGTGCCGGATCCGAAATTCTCCTCCCAGACCAAGGACAAGCTGGTGTCCAGCGAGGTCAAGGGGGTGGTCGAATCCGCCATGGCGGAGCAGTTGAACAATTACCTGCTGGAACATCCCAACGAGGCCAAGGCCATCACCGCCAAGATCGTCGAGGCAGCCCGGGCCCGCGAGGCCGCGCGCAAGGCGCGTGACATGACCCGCCGCAAGGGTGCACTGGATGTCGCCGGACTGCCGGGCAAGCTGGCCGACTGCCAGGAGCGCGACCCGGCCCTGTCCGAGCTCTACCTGGTGGAGGGCGATTCCGCCGGCGGCTCGGCCAAGCAGGGCCGTGACCGTCGCAACCAGGCCATCCTGCCGCTCAAGGGCAAGATCCTGAACGTGGAGAAGGCGCGCTTCGACAAGATGCTGTCCTCGGCCGAAGTCGGCACCCTGATCACTGCACTCGGTTGCGGCATCGGCCGGGAGGAATTCAACCCGGACAAGCTGCGTTATCACAGCATCATCATCATGACCGACGCCGATGTCGACGGCTCCCATATCCGCACCCTGCTGCTGACCTTCTTCTACCGCCAGATGCCGGAGCTGATCGAGCGCGGCCATGTCTACATCGCTCAGCCACCCCTGTACAAGATCAAAAAAGGCAAGCAAGAACAATACGTTAAAGATGATCCAGCGCTCAATCAGTACCTGCTGCAGTCGGCCCTGGACGGCACCCAGCTGCATGTGAGCACCGAGGCACCGCCGATCACCGGCGAGGCGCTGGAGGTGCTGGCCTCCGGTTACCTGGGGGTGATGAACGCCATCAAGCGCCTGTCGCGTCACTATGACAGCCTGCTGCTGGAACGCATCATCTATATGCCGCCGATCGACGAGGTGAAGCTGCACGACATCCCGGCCATGCGCGACTGGTTCCGCGAGCTGCAGGACCGCACCAATGCCGTCATGCCGGCCGGCCAGCGCTTCGAGATCACCCTGGATGACACGGTCGAGCAGGGCGCCTTCGTCGCCACCATGGTCAAGCTCACCCACGGCATTGTCGCCAGCGAGCAGCGCCTGGCCTCGGATTTCTTCGCCACGGCCGAGTACGAGCGCATGCGCGCCCTGGGTCAGCAACTCGATGGCCTGCTCAGCGACACGGCCTATATCCGCCGTGGCGAGCGCCAGCAGCCGGTGACCAGTTTCAAGGAGGCGGTGACCTGGATGATGGAGCAGGCCAAGCGCGGCCAGCAGATCCAGCGCTACAAGGGACTGGGCGAGATGAATCCGGAGCAGCTGTGGGAGACCACCATGAATCCGGATACCCGGCGTATGCTACAGGTACAGATCGAGGATGCGGTGGCCGCCGATCAGATCTTCACCACCCTGATGGGCGACCAGGTGGAGCCGCGGCGCGACTTCATCGAGTCGAACGCGCTGGCGGCAAACAACCTGGATGTGTGATCGTCGAATTTAGGAATAGTTAACGAAAGATTGAGGAAGATCGCGAATTTTGCGATCAATCATTAGTACCGCTGAGCGTGCTGATCCGATCCACGGTCGACTCGATCCAGGCCTCGGCCTCGGCCAGGATCTCGGCCGCTGCCCTGCCGTCTGTGGCAATGGGTGGTCCCACCACCATCCGGATTTCTCCCGGGTACTTGATGAAGCTGTGCCGCGGCCAGAACTCACCGGCATTGTGCGCCACCGGTACCACCGTTGCACCGCTGCGCTCGGCCAGCACTGCGCCACCGATACGGTACTTACCCTTCTTACCCGGTGCTGTGCGCGTGCCTTCCGGGAACACGATCACCCAGCGGCCGTCAGCCAGGCGCCGGGTGCCCTGTTCGACCAGCTGTTCCACGGCCCGGCGGCCGGCACCGCGATCGATGGCGATGGGTTCGATCAGGGCCAACGCCCAGCCGAACAGCGGGATGCGCAGCAACTCGCGCTTGAGCACCCAGACCTGGGGCGGGAACACCCGCTGCAGGGCGAGCGTCTCCCAGGTCGACTGGTGCTTGGAGAAGACGATCGATGCCTGCGCGGGGATGTGCTCACGGCCTTCCACCCGGTAGTGCAGGCCGCAGCTGATGCGGAGCCACCACAGATTCAGCCGCGCCCATTGAGTGGCGACGGTATAGCGGAGCCTGAAGGGAAAGGGGAAGGTCAGCAGGGTGAGCGGAGCCAGCACCAGGGTGGAGGTGAACATTACCAGCCAGAAGATCAGGGAACGCAGGTAGAGCAGGGGTGAGGGTAAGCGTGGCGGCATCTCAGTCGGCGTTGTCGGTTTCGTCTAACAAGTATTGGACGGCAGAATCGAGGCTGCTGAAACAGGGCTCCGCGGCGTCGGTGTTTCCGGTCCCCAGTAGCAGACAGCGCAGACCTGCGGTGCGTCCGGCTTCCAGCGCTGGCCCCTGGTCAAGAGTGATGTAAGGCACGAGTTCCAGGCGCAGTTGCTGGCGCAGTGCGATGTCGAGCAGCAGCCCCGGCCGGGGTGGACGGCAGGGGCAGTTCGTATCCGGTCCGTGAGGACAGAACAGAATCGCATCAATCTGGCCACCGGCGTTGCTTGCGGCCTGGGACAGGCGGTTGTGCAGCCGGGTCAGCCGATCCAGCGCCGTGGCGGGGTCGCCGTCCCTGACGGGTGTCCCTGTGACCAGTACCCGCCGGTCGGCGCGGCTGAGGCGGGCAATGGCCTCCAGGCTGCCGGGGCGCGGATTCCACTGATCGGGCGCGGCGTCACGGCTGGTGTCACGAATGACGTCAAGGTCGACGATGACGGGCTGCATGCGGCTGCTCAGGTGTCACGGAACTCGGAGACGCGGATGCGGCCGTTCACCATGCGGGCATCGCGCTGCATGATTTTGTCCATCTTGTCCCAGAAGGCCTGTTTGAGATCGAAGTCCTCGGCAATCGCCGTGCCCATGATCAGGATCAGCAGGTCGGCGCACTCCTCGGCGAGCTTGCCTGTGTCCTTGCCCTTGGTCACGCAGGCGGCGATCTCGCCCAGTTCCTCGGCCATCAGGGCGATGCGGTAGGTCATGTCCTCGCCGCCGGTGTTCTTGAAGTCGTGCTTGTCATGAAAGGCCTGCACCGCGGCCAGCATGTCAGCGTAGGAATCCGGGTTGCTCATGGGACCTCCCGTGTAGGATGTGTGGAGCAAAGCGCAACCCATCGTTGAGCAGTTCATTCGATGGGTTACAGCGCATGGCGCTTCCACCCATCCTACACCACTGCACGAGCAGCAAAATATTCTGGTTTCTTAGCGCCTTTGCGCCTCTGCGTTGAGGTTTTGTTCTCAGTCTAGCCTACTGCAGCCGAGACAGGTCCGCCGCGCCCAGGAACAGTGCCTGCAGCCCCTGCAGCAGGGCCAGGCGGTTGTCGCGCAGGGCCGGGTCTTCGGCCATCACCATGACCTGATCGAAGAAGCTGTCGACCGGCTCGCGCAGGGCGGCCAGCAGGCACAGGGCCTCGGTGTATTGGCCGCCCTCGAACAGTGGCTCAACCTTCGGGCGCAGCTGCTCGACGGCCGAGTGCAGTGCCTGCTCGGCCGGTTCTTTCAGCAGCCCGGCATCGACCTGATCCGGCACCGTGGACTCAGCCTTGCGCAGGATGTTGCCGATACGCTTGTTGGCCGCGGCCAGGCTCTCGGCCTCGGGCAGCCGGGCGAATTCGCGCACCGCCTCGATGCGGCGATGGAAATCGAGCGGCCGGGTCGGGGTCTGTGCCCGCACCGCTTCGAAGATATGGATATCCAGGCCTGTTTCACTGTAGTAGGCGCGCAGCCGGTCGAGCATGAACTCGAATACCTCGGCGGTCACATGGCCGGCCTTGATCTCCGGTGCGAAACCGCCGGCACTTTCATCCAGCAGTGAGTGCAGGTCCAGGTCAAGTTCGCATTCGATCAGGATGCGCACGATGCCGAGTGCGGCCCGGCGCAGGGCGAAGGGATCCTTGTCGCCGGTGGGCGCCTGGCCGATGGCGAAAATGCCGACCAGGGTGTCCAGCCGGTCGGCGATGGCCAGTGCCTGGCCGATGGCGCTCTGCGGCAGCCGGTCGCCGGCAAAGCGCGGCATGTATTGCTCGTCCAGGGCCTGCGCGACTTCAGCGGACTCACCATCGTGCAGCGCATAGTAGCGGCCCATCACGCCCTGCAGTTCCGGAAACTCGAAGACCATCTGGGTGAGCAGGTCGCACTTGGCCAGCAGCGCGGCGCGTTCGGCCTGATCCGGATCGGCCTCGATGGCGGCGGCGATGGTGCGGCCCAGCCGTGCCACCCGCTGCGATTTGTCCAGCAGGGTACCGAGCTTATTCTGGAACACCATGCTGGCCAGTCGTTCCTGGCGGCTTGCCAGCGGCTGTCTGCGGTCCTGCGTCCAGAAGAAGGCGGCGTCGGTCAGGCGCGGGCGGATCACGCGTTCGTTGCCGGCGCGGACCTGATCCGGGTCGCGGCTCTCCAGGTTGGCGACGGTGACGAAATGCGGCAGCAGGCTGCCGTTGCCATCCACCACGGGAAAGTACTTCTGGTGATCCTGCATGGAGGAGATCAGCGCCTCGGCCGGGACCTCCAGGAACTCGGGATCGAAACCGCCGCTGATGGCCACCGGCCATTCCACCAGGGCAGTGACCTCGTCCAGCAGCTCGTCGTCGATCAGGGCCTCGCCCTGGAGCCGGCGCGCGGCCTCGATCACCTGGCCGCGGATGGCCTCGCGGCGGACGTCCATGTCGGCCAGCACATGGCCCTCGGTCTCGAGCAGCGGCATATAGGCGGCCGGCTCGGCGAGATACAGCGGTTCCGGGTGATGAAAGCGGTGGCCGTAGGTCTCGCGTCCGGTGGGCGTACCCAGAATCGTTGCATCGACCACCTCGTCGCCGAACAGCAGCACCACCCAGTGTACAGGCCGGACGAATTCATCGTCGCCATCGCCCCAGCGCATGCGTTTGGGGATGGGGAGCTGGCTCAGTGCCTGGGCGACGATATCGGGGATCAGATCGGCGGCGGGTCTGCCGGGCTCGAACTGCCGGTAGGCCAGCCAGGCGCCCTTGTCGGTCTCGAGGGTTTCGAGCTGCTCGACCGTCACGCCGCAGGAGCGGGCAAAGCCCTCGGCCGCCTTGGTGGGGCAGCCCTCGTCGTCGAAGGCCGCGGTGACGGCCGGGCCGCGCTTGAGCTGTTCACGGTCCTGCTGAGCGGTCTGCAGACCCTTCACCCAGACCGCCAGCCGGCGCGGGGCGGCATAGGCCACAGTGGCGGCATACTGCAGTTCGGCCTTGTCCAGCCCGGTCGTGATGCCCTGTTCGAAGGCATCACGCAGCCGGCGCAGGGCCTTCGGCGGGAGTTCCTCGGAGCCGATCTCGATCAGCAGGTCGCGGGTCTGGCTCATCCCTGGACCTCCTGCTTGAGCATCGGGAAGCCCAGTGCCTCGCGGCTGGCATAGTAGGCCTCGGCCACGGCCCGGGCCAGGGCGCGCACGCGCAGGATATAGCGCTGGCGCTCGGTGACCGAGATCGCGCTGCGGGCATCCAGCAGATTGAAGGTGTGCGAGGCCTTCAGTGCCTGCTCGTAGGCCGGCAGCGGCAGCCCGGCCTCGATCAGCTTCCGGCTCTCGCGCTCGCAGCTGTCGAACCAGGCGAACAGGGATTCAGTGTCGGCGTGCTCGAAGTTGTAGGTCGATTGCTCGACCTCGTTCTGGTGAAACACGTCGCGGTAGGTCACGGTGCCGGCCGGGGTGCGGGTCCAGACCAGGTCGAACACGCTCTCCACCCCCTGCAGGTACATGGCGATGCGCTCCAGGCCGTAGGTGATCTCGCCGGTGACCGGCTTGCAGTCCAGGCCGCCGACCTGCTGGAAATAGGTGAACTGGGTGACCTCCATGCCGTTGAGCCAGACCTCCCAGCCCAGGCCCCAGGCGCCCAGGGTGGGCGATTCCCAGTTGTCCTCGACGAAGCGGATGTCGTGCACCAGCGGATCCAGCCCCAGGTGCCTGAGCGATCCCAGGTACAGGTCCTGGATTTCCAGCGGCGAAGGCTTGAGCACCACCTGGAACTGATAATAGTGCTGCAGCCGGTTGGGGTTGTCGCCGTAGCGCCCGTCGGTGGGGCGGCGCGAGGGCTGCACATAGGCCGCGTGCCAGGGCTCGGGGCCGATGGAGCGCAGGAAGGTGGCCGGGTGGAAGGTGCCGGCGCCGACCTCCATGTCCAGCGGTTGCAGGATCACGCAGCCCTGCTCCGCCCAGTAGCTTTGCAGGGCCAGGATCAGGCCCTGGAAGGTGCCGACATCGAAACCGGACTGGGACGCAGTGGAGCTGGCCATCGCAAACATCTTGAAATTGCTGAAGGTAAAGGCCGGCAAGTATAGCCCGCCCGGGGCCGGGGGTGAAAGAGAAAATCCGGCACGGATCCGCGCCGACGGGGAGTTTCTGCCGGAATCGGGAATTGGGTATATTGAGTGTCAGGTGCCGCCGGGCAGGCCGTTCAGACCGAACCTGGCCCGGAATCTGCTAGTCAATAAACTGTAAAGGCCCCTGCGGCCCGGACCGATATATTGATTGGGAGGTGCCCATGAAGCTGGTCCTTCACCCCACGTCCACGGCGCAGTGGCAGGCGCTGGTCAACGAGGCCGAACAGGCCTGCGCGACCCACCTCGACCAGGAGTTGCAGAGCTACCTGGTGTTCCTGCTGATGCGGTTCACCTCGCGGCCGGAGCTGGCCGCCCGGGTGATCGCGCTCGATTTTCTCCACGGCATGTCATCCCGCGGCCGGCTGCAGGAGGAACAGCTGCGCGACGTGGGGGATCAGTGCCTGCTGTATTCCGGTTTCTATCCCGAACAGGCCCGCCGCCGGCTGGTGAACCATACCTATTTCGTCGACCTGGGCCGCAGCGCCTACGGCACCCTGGCCGAGCGCCTGCGCCATGCCACGGCCGAGGTCTATGCCCAGCTGGCCGAGGCCTTCGTGCACCTGCGCGATGTGCTGCAGACCATGCGCGAACTCGACCGCGAAGCTGTACTCGACCCCCTGCACAATGCCGAACTGTGGCAGCAGACCGGCAGCCGGCGGGCCTTCGCGCAGTATCGGCGCCAGACCGGCGTCATCCCGATCCCGCTGGACGAGGACACGGAAAAACCCCACTGAGCTGATGGCGGTAGCGTCAGGTATGACAGCTCGTCTCCGGCCCGGGCGGCGATAACGCAGAGCACGCAAAGGCACAGAGACGCAGGGTTTTCTTATTTTTTCATTCCTCTGAGCCTCTGCGCCTTTGCGTCCTCTGCATTGTTATCACCCAGGATTGGCCATTAACCCGCAGCTGCGGGTAAAATAGCCGGTCCGGCAAATTACCGATCCGCAATCGAAATCCCATGTCACAACGCAAGGCCGTCGCACTCATCTCCGGAGGGCTGGATTCACTCCTTGCCGCCCGCGTCATCATGGAGCAGGGCGTTCATGTGGAGGGGATCAATTTCTTCACCGGCTTCTGCGTGGAGGGGCACACCCACGCCATCCGCAATCAGGACCAGGCCAAACCGAAACGCAACAATGCGCTGTGGGTGGCCGAGCAGCTCGGCATCAAGCTGCACATCGTCGACATCATCGAGGAGTACAAGGATGTCGTCATCAATCCGAAACACGGCTACGGCGCCAATCTCAACCCCTGCCTGGACTGCAAGGTGTTCATGGTCGGCAAGGCGCGCGAGTGGATCGAGGCGCACGGGTTCGATTTCATCATCACCGGCGAAGTGATCGGCCAGCGGCCCAAGTCGCAGCGCGCCGATACCATGCCGGTGGTGGCGCATGAGTCAGGCGCCGAGGATCTGCTGCTGCGTCCGCTGTGCGCGAAGAACCTCCCCGAGACCCTGCCGGAGCGCGAGGGCTGGGTCGAGCGCGAGCGCTTGTATGATTTCAGCGGCCGCTCACGCAAGCCGCAGATGGCGCTGGCACAGCAGTTCGGCTTCGAGGACTATGCGCAGCCGGCCGGCGGCTGCTGCTTTCTCACCGACAGGCAGTATTCGACCAAGCTGGCCGATCTGTGGCAGGCGCGCGGCGAGCGTCGCTATGAACTCGATGACATCATGCTGCTCAAGGTCGGCCGGCATATCCGTCCGCGGTCCAATTTCAAGCTGATCATCGGTCGCGACGAGGGCGAGAACAACTTTCTCGAGGGTTACCGCAAGCAGTTCACCCATCTGCGCAGCACCAGTCACAAGGGCCCGCTGGTGCTGCTCGACGGCGAAGTCGACGATGCCGACCTGGAACTGGCCGCGCGCCTGCTGGGCCGCTTCAGTCAGGGGCGTGACGCGGCCGAGGTCGAGGTCGAGATCAACCGCAATGGCGAGAGCAGCACCCGCCGGGTCAGACCGCTGCCGCCGGACGAGATCCGTCAGGACTGGTACCTGTGAGCGAACATACGCTCGACGCCCGCAACATTCTCTGCCCACTGCCGGTGATCCGCACCCAGGATGCGATCGCCGAGCTCGACCCCGGCGATGTGCTGCACGTCAGCTGCACCGACCCCGGCGCGATCAACGACATCCCCACCTGGTGCCGCATCAACGGCCACGAGGTGGTCGGCATCGAGCAGGACGGCCGCGACATACGCATCAGCGTGAGGGTGGGTTCGACTGAGTGACTGGGCGGCTGCAACGCAGAAGTCGCAAAGACGCAGAGGCGCAAAGCGATTTATATGTAAATGACATTGCTTCCCTCGCCATGACGCGGCTGAAGAGTGCCCTTCCTTAATACATGTTCCTTTGCGTCTCTGCGTCTCTGCGTCCTTTGCGTTATCATCGCCGCACATAAGGTCAACCGGACACGGGCGCAATAAACGAGAGCACAACCCCATGCACGCCCATAGCCACAGCCATGTCCCCGCCACAGCGGGGAATACCGAGCGCTACCGCGAGATCCGCAAGGTCACGCTGATCGGTTCGGTGGTGGACTTCGCCCTGGGCGTGGCCAAGATCGTCGTCGGGCTGATCGCGCACTCACAGGCGCTGATCGCCGACGGCATCCATTCGCTGTCGGATCTGCTCACCGATTTCCTGGTCATCTTCGCCGCCAAGCATGCCCATCGCGAGGCCGATGCCTCTCACCCCTACGGCCACGGCCGCATCGAGACCCTGATGACGGTGGCGCTGGGCGTGACGCTGATCCTGGTGGCCGGCGGTATCGTCTGGGATGCCGGGCGGAGGCTGTTCCACCCCGACCTGCTGCTGCAGCCCGGCATGGGGGCCATGATCGTCGCCCTGCTCTCGGTGCTGTCCAAGGAGGCGATCTATCATTACACCATGCGGCTGGCGCGGCGGATCAAGTCCAATATGCTGCGCGCCAACGCCTGGCACAGCCGTTCGGATGCCATTTCCTCCATCGTGGTGATGGTGGGCATCGGCGGCACCATGGCCGGCCTGCCCTATCTCGATGCCATCGCTGCCGTGCTGGTGGGCCTGATGGTGGCGAAGATCGGCTGGGACCTGAGTTGGAGCAGCATGCGCGAGTTGATCGACACCGCCCTGGAGGAAGACGAGGTGCAGCAGATCCGTGACACCATCCGCGACGTCGGCGGTGTGCGCGAGTTGCACATGCTGCGCACCCGGCGCAGCGGCAGCGATGCCCTGGTCGATGTGCATGTCCAGGTCGATCCCAGGCTCAGCGTCTCCGAGGGCCACCAGATCGGCGAGCGGGTGCGCCAGACCCTGCTCAGGGACGTCGACGTGGTGGCGGATGTGACGGTGCACGTGGATCCGGAGGACGATTCCCGCGCCTCGCCCTGTGATCACCTGCCGCTGCGCAGCGAACTCCTCGGCCAGTTGCACAGAAACTGGGCCGGGCTCCCGGAAATGGAGCAGGTGCAGGAGATCAACCTGCACTACCTCAATGGCGAGGTGCACATCGACGTGGTACTGCCGCTGGAACTGGATCAGGGCCGCGATGCCGCCCGGGCCCTGGCCGAGCAGCTCAAACAACGTGCGACAACCGTGACCGATATCGGCCGGGTGCGGGTCCTGTTCGCCTGAGATGCACTATACTGGTGCGGGAGTGGCTTTTTGCGCATTGATATGGTGCAGATTGGCAGGTTTGCATCCGAAGGGATGTTGCAGGCTATTGTAATTCAAGGATTATTATCCGTGGCATGCTTCATGCACCAAAGTGAGCACCTGATTCCAGGCGTTTGCGCCCCGGTCCCGGAAACCGGGCGCAGGGGCGGACGCCGCAGATAAACTCGTACCGTGGAGACAAGCGTTATGACAGCAGCGAAGGTTCAGAAACTGATCAAGGACAACGAGGTCCGCTGGGTGGACATGCGGTTTACCGACACCCGGGGCAAGGAGCAGCACGTCACCATCCCGTCCAGCGAGGTCGATGCCGGCTTCTTCAAGGAAGGCAAGATGTTCGACGGCTCCAGTATCTCCGGCTGGAAGGGCATCAACGAATCCGACATGATCCTGATGCCGGATGCTACCACCGCGCTGCTGGATCCCTTCAGCGACGAGCCCCAGGTCAACATCCGCTGCGACATCCTCGAGCCCACCACCATGCAGGGCTACGAGCGCGATCCGCGCTCCATCGCCCGACGCGCCGAGGAATACCTGAAATCCACCGGCATCGCCGACAGCGCCCTGTTCGGCCCCGAACCCGAATTCTTCGTGCTGGACGACGTGCGTTGGGGCGCCAACATCGGCGGCGCCTTCTACAAGGTCGACTCCGAGGAAGGCAGCTGGAACACCGAGCGCGTGTTCGAGGACGGCAACATGGGGCACCGCCCGAGCGTGAAGGGCGGCTACTTCCCGGTGCCGCCGGTCGACTCCCTGCATGACCTGCGCGGCGCCATGTGCCAGGCCATGGAGGAGATGGGTCTGGAAGTCGAGGTGCATCACCATGAAGTGGCGACCGCCGGCCAGTGCGAGATCGGCGTCGGCGCCAACACCCTGGTGAAAAAGGCCGACGAGGTGCAGATCCTCAAGTACTGCGTGCACAACGTCGCCCACGCCTATGGCAAGACCGCCACCTTCATGCCCAAGCCGCTGGTCGGCGACAACGGCAGCGGCATGCATGTGCACATGTCCCTGGCCAAGGCCGGCAAGAACATCTTCTCCGGCAAGAAGTACGGCGGCCTGTCGGACCAGGCGCTGTACTACATCGGCGGTGTCATCAAGCATGCGCGCGCGCTCAACGCCTTCACCAACGCCTCCACCAACTCCTACAAGCGTCTGGTGCCGGGCTTCGAGGCACCGGTGATGCTGGCCTATTCGGCCCGCAACCGCTCGGCCTCGATCCGCATCCCGTTCGTCTCCAACCCCAAGGGCCGTCGCATCGAGGTGCGCTTCCCCGACGCCACCGCCAACCCCTATCTGGCCTTCACCGCCCTGATGATGGCCGGCCTGGACGGCATCCAGAACAAGATCCATCCCGGTGATGCCATGGACAAGGATCTGTACGATCTCCCGCCGGAGGAGGAAAAGCAGATCCCGCAGGTCTGCCACGCCTTTGACCAGGCACTGGAGGCCCTGGACCAGGACCGCAAGTTCCTCAAGGCCGGCGGCGTGTTCACCGACGACGTGATCGATGCCTACATCAAACTGAAGATGGAGGAGGTCACGCGCCTGCGCATGACCACCCATCCGGTCGAGTTCGACATGTACTACAGCGTCTGAGCGGTTTCCGCCCCCGGCTGTACAGACGCCCCCGCAAGGGGGCGTTTTTGTTTGGGTAGGATGGGTGGAGCGAAGCGCAACCCATCGCAGATGGGCCAGTGATGGGTTTCGGCGCGTAGCGCCTTCACCCATCCTACCCGTATCGGCGAAAGACTTGCCGTGCCGGACGGGCTGGATTATGTTGGCAGCATGAAGCACTGGATCCTGATACTTGCGCTGCTGGGCACAGCCGCCCAGGCCGGAACCGTCTACCGTTGGGTGGACGAGGACGGCAGGGTGCATTACAGCGACAGCCCCCGGCCCGGGGCCGAGGCGGTCGAGCTGCGCCAGCCCAATGTCTACGAGGCGCCGAAGAACCTGCCGAAGATCCAGTCCGGTTCCCGGACTCCCGAGGCCGGACCGGCCGGGTATGACAGCCTGGCGATCACCTATCCGGAACCGGACACCGCCTTCTGGGATAACCAGGGCAACTTCAGTCTGCGGCTCAGCCTGGAGCCGGAACTGAACACGAGCGCCGGACACCGCATCCGGATCAGCCTCGACGGCAAGGTCCAGGGCACCACCCGGAACCTGCAATGGCAGTTCACCGGGGTGGACCGCGGTACCCACAGCGTCGTGGCCGAGGTGGTCGACGGGGATGGAAATACCCTCATCAGCAGCGACCCCGTCAGCTTCCACCTGCACCAGCAATCCATCAATCTCCCTGCCCGCAAGGCCAATCCCTGATCCGGTGCCGGGCGCCCTGCCACAATATGCACTATAATGGTGCATTGAGGCCCGTTACCGGGGCGCGCTGACCACACGGCCTGTTGCAAGGGGTTTTCGTCCCGCAACGAAGTGAATCCCTACCCTCTGTTTTTAAAGGTGTTTCATGCGCGCGCCCCGAAATCGGGCAGGGTCGCCGGCGTGTCGACAGCATGGCCGGATTCTTGCACAGGCCTTGTTACATGAATGTGCAGCTAACGCCGATGACGCGCGAAAAGTCGATCCTGGACAACATCACCACGGCAATCCTGATGGTCGATGCCGGGATGCGGGTCGAATACATGAATCCGGCCGCCGAGATGCTGCTGGCCCAGAGCGCCAGCCATGCCACCGGCCAGCGCCTGCCGGAATTGCTGCCCGCGGCCGACGCCCTGCTCGACCGGGTCCGCAGCGCCCTGGACGAGAACCGCACCTACACCGAACGCGAGGTGGCGCTGAGGCTGCACCAGGGTGGGGAGGTAACGGTGGACTGCACCCTGTCGCCGCGCCAGGACAGCGGCCCGCCGTCCCATGTGCTGATCGAACTGATCCAGGTCGACCGCCATCTGCGCATCAGCCGCGAGGAAAATCTGCTGGAACAGAGCCAGGCCATGCGTCAGCTGGTCCGCGGCCTGGCCCATGAGATCAAGAATCCGCTGGGCGGTCTGCGCGGGGCGGCCCAGCTGCTCGAGCGCGAACTGGATTCCGACGAACTGAAGGAATACACCCGCATCATCATCGGCGAGGCCGACCGGCTGCGCACCCTGGTCAACCGCATGCTGGGGCCGAACAATGTGCCGCAGAAGCGCATGAGCAACATCCATCAGGTGCTGGAGCATGTGCGCAGCCTGGTGGTTGCCGAGAGCCATCGCGAAGTCGAGGTCGAACGCGACTACGATCCAAGCATTCCGGATTTCGAGTTCGATCCGGAAATGCTCATCCAGGCAATTCTCAACATCATGCGCAACGCCGCGCGTGCCATGGGCGGACAGGGGACGATCCTGCTGCGGACGCGGACCCTGCGCCAGTTCACCATCGGCCATAAACGCCACCGCCTGGTGCTGCGGTTGGACGTGGAGGACAACGGGCCCGGCATTCCGTCGGAACTGATGGAGACCGTCTTCTACCCCCTGGTGACCGGTCAGGCCGAGGGTACCGGGCTGGGGCTGTCGATCTCGCAGTCCCTGATCAACCTGCACGGCGGCCTGATCGAATGTGAGAGCGTGCCGGGCAGAACAGTCTTTACCCTATTACTACCGCTGGAGCCTGTGGAATGACTGAACAGGAAAGCATCTGGGTGATCGACGACGATCGCTCCATCCGCTGGGTGCTGGAGAAGGCACTCAAGCAGGCCGGAATGGATGTATCGAGTTTTGCCAGCGCCACCGGCGTACTGGATGCGTTGGAACAGGGGCACCCGGATGCGCTGGTCAGCGATATCCGCATGCCCGGCATCGATGGCCTGGACCTGTTGAACCAGGTACGCGCGCGGTATCCCGATCTGCCGGTCATCATCATGACCGCCCACTCCGATCTGGACAGCGCCGTATCCGCCTACGAGGGCGGTGCCTTCGAATACCTGCCCAAACCCTTCGATGTGGACGAGGCCGTGGCCCTGGTACGGCGTGCCGTCGAGCACCGCTGCAAACAGCTGCGTGAGGAAGCGCCGCGCACGGAAAGCCTGGAGACCCCGGAGATCGTCGGTGAGGCGCCGGCCATGCAGGAGGTCTTCCGCGCCATCGGCCGCTTGTCCCGTTCCAACATTACTGTTCTGATCAACGGCGAGTCCGGAACCGGCAAGGAACTGGTGGCGCATGCCCTGCACCGGCACAGCCCGCGCAGCGAGGCGCCATTCATCGCGCTCAACATGGCGGCGATCCCGCGTGACCTGCTGGAATCCGAACTGTTCGGGCACGAGCGCGGCGCCTTCACCGGCGCCCAGAACCGCCGCACCGGGCGGTTCGAGCAGGCCGACGGCGGCACCCTGTTCCTGGACGAGATCGGCGACATGCCGGCGGAACTGCAGACCCGCCTGCTGCGGGTGCTGGCCGATGGCGAGTTCTACCGCGTAGGCGGCCACACCCCCATCCAGGTGGACGTGCGCATCATTGCCGCGACCCACCAGAACCTGGAGCAGCTGGTGCGCGAAGGGCGCTTCCGCGAAGACCTGTTCCACCGCCTCAACGTGATCCGTATCCATATCCCCCCGGTGCGCGAGCGACGCGAGGACATACCGCTGCTGCTGCGTTTCTTCCTCGACCGCGCCGCCCGGGAGCTGAACGTCGAGCCCAAGCAGGTCCGGACCGAAGTGGTGGAATTCCTGCAGCGCCAGGAATGGCCGGGGAACGTGCGCCAGATCGAGAACCTGTGCCGCTGGCTGACGGTGATGGCCTCAAGCCAGGAAGTACACATGGACGATCTGCCGCCGGAACTGCTGGCCGAGGCCCCCGGCATGGTTGACGAAGGCACGGACTGGGAACGCGCCCTGCAGCAATGGGCCGAGCGTGAGCTCGGGCGCGGCGAAAGCAGCCTGCTCGACCGTGCCACGCCTGCCTTCGAGCGCATCATGATCGAGGCCGCACTGCGCCAGACCCAAGGCCGGCGTCAGGACGCTGCCCGCCTGCTCGGCTGGGGGCGCAATACGCTGACGCGCAAGATCAAGGAACTGGAACTGGATGAGATGAAGGGGCAGACGGTGGGGCATTGACCATGGCGTGTCATCGCCACGGGTGAACACGCTTAATGCGTGAGGCAGTGATGAGTGCTGTAGGTCGGGTTAGCCTGAAAGGCGTAACCCGACATCGTCCGCCGTTGCGTCGGGTTACGCTGCGCTAACCCGACCTACGTATTCAGGGATTCACAACGCCTTGCCCTCCTCCCGCAGCGCCGCACCGACCGCCAGAAGCCCGTGCGCCCAGATCCCGGTATCGATCTCGGCACCGGAGAAGATCAGTTCGGGCGCGAGCAGCCGGCCCTCCAGCCCGACCTGTCCATGCAACTCGCTGACCAGCCCGGGCAGGGCCTCGGCCGTTGGCGCGATGTAGAGATGATTGATCGGCGCCTGCTGGAAATAGCGATCGTAGTAATCCATGGAGCGCTGGATCTCGAGTGCCAGGCTGGACACGGCCATGGCCCGGCGATCGGGGTCCGGGTCGGCCAGCGCCGCGTGTCCCAACTCGATGGTTCGGGCCAGGTACAGGGTGTTGTCGCGGCACAGCGCGATGAGGCCGCGTCCGGCCTCCAGGTACATCAGCGCCACACCCTGCTCCTGCTCCGGCAGGCGCGCGGCGAGATTGCGCAGAGCCAGTTCGGGGATGTCGATCACCGCCAGTGACAGGCCGGCCTGCTGCACGGCTCCGGCGATATGCTGGACCTGGCTGGCGCGGGTGACCACCACGTAGACCTGTTCCTGTGCGCCGCCGGCGCCGCTGGGCGGGGCGTCGAACACGTCCACCACCGCATCGTCGATGTGAAAGTCGATCAGGTCCTTGATCTGCCAGCGTACCGCCGCCTTGATCTCGTTGGGTGGCACCTTGGGCATATCCACCAGCAGCAGCTGGTAGCTGCCCAGCGGCAGGACGCAGTGCACCGCGGCGCGGCCGGGTCGGTGCTCGCGCATGAGTTGTTCCAGGGTGGCGGCATCCGCGGCACCCGTCTGATAGCCCAGGTCCAGAAGCCTGGGCGTATCGACGGTGCCGTTGATCCGTGCCAGGCTGACACCCGACTCGCCCAGCAGCACCCCGGCCTTCTCGCCGTTGCCGCTTTTGTTGAGGAAAGAGAATATGGCCATGGTGAACGCCCCTAATTAATGATTTCCCACCAGCGCGTGAGCAATACGGCACTGCTGCCGCCGCCCCCAGACGCTGATATATGTACCCCACTCAGATGCGTACCAGTGGGTGATGACATGGTCGACCAGTTGCCGTCGTATTGCAGGATCTCGCCATTACGGCCGACTGCAATGCAGTTGTCGTTGGTGTCGGGCTCGCAGGAAATTCCGTGCAGATGACGATTGGTCGGCGAGCCACCATCGATCCAGTTACCGGCGGCGTCGCCATGGAGAATAGTGCCGTTATGGCCGATGGCGATACAGAAATCATCCATCGGACATTCCACATCATACAGATGGCGATTGGTGCCGGATGAATTGCTGGTCCACCACCCGATGCCTAAGAAATCGACGCGCTCGTGAATGGTGCCATTGGCGCCGACCGCGAAACAGCGGCTGTCATCATTTGGACGGCAAGCGACACCGCTAAGGTCGCGATTGTGTAAATTGAGTTCAGGGGTGGCAGGCGAAGCGGAAATGACAGGGCCGTCGCCGACGAAATAACAACGCAAGGTATCGCAGTACACGTCGTTGTAATTGCCACCAGCGACCGGATTCCAGCTGCTGCCGTTCCAGGAGAGGATGCCGCCGGCCCCGACGGCGAAACAGGAGGTTGGATCGTCCGGCGCGCAGGCCACGCCTTCGAGGTTGCTGCCGCCCGGCGAGATGTCGCTCCAGGCGCTACCGTCCCAGTACAGGATGGTGCCGCCGTCCCCGACGGCAAAGCAGTCATCCCTTGCGCAGGTGATGTCAGTAAGACTGTTGCCGGTGATGGCGGGTTCCAGCGTCCAGGTACTGCCGTTGTAGCTGAGCAGGGTGCCGTTGGCGCCGACCGCCCAGGTGCCCCCACCGGACTGCGGACTGAGTATGCCTTCGACTGTGCGCTGGGCCCGCAGACTGCCGCCGCCGAACAGCACCCGGCCCGTGACCTGTACGCGGCAGTCGCCGCTGACATCCGTGGCCTGGGTGACCTGGAAATCGCCGCGGCCGAAACTCACCGCCGAGCCCATGACCAGGTTGATGCAGGTGACACCGTTGGCCAGGCGCTGGGCGGCGTGCTCCATGCCGGACTCGGCCAGAAACAGGGCATCGACCGCATCGGCCTGGAGGGACGAGTCGGTCACGTTGGTGGCGGACAAACGCAGGGTGACGTCACCCAGTACCACCATGACCGCGACCAGAAACACCGCCGCCACCACCAGCGCCGCGCCGCGCTGGCGGGCAGGGGGTGCAGTGAATTCCCGCTGTCGTCGGCGCACTGCCATCATTGCTGGTTCCTCAGGGCCACCCGGGTGCGCTGGGGATAGCTGTTGCCGTTGGCATCCTGCAGCACCAGTTCGAATTCGACGAAGGCAATATCGGCAGTGGAGGTGGCGGCAGTGACGCCGTCGGCCTGGTAGTAGGCCAGGCTGAAGCTGCTCACCTGGTCGGTCAGCGTCTGGGCGCCCGAAGGCGTGTCGTATTCCAGGGTGAGCGGATTGGCGCTGCCGTCGATGCTGACCCTGGTCACGGTCACACCGTCGGCCTCCAGTCGATCGAAGGACAGGCCGGTCGCAGTGGGGAAGCCATTGAAGTCATACTGTCCGGTCGCGGCCGGATCGCGGCGTACGCTGCGGATTTCGCGCGCCAGGCGTTCACTGGCCAGGCGCAGCTTGCTCAGGGTGGCGACGACGGTGCGGCTGTCGATGTAGGCCCGCGCCCCGTGGCTGATGGTATAGGCCGTGACCCCGCCGATGATGGACAGCACCAGAATGGTGATGACCATCTCGATCAGGGTGAAGCCGCACTGGCCGGCGATGTGTGGGTTCGGGCGGCGCATCAGTAGTTGGCCACCATGAGCGTGGTCTCGGCGCGGACCTGGGCGTCGGCGTCGGTCACGGTGATCACCACCTGGCGGCAGTCGGCTACCGGGCAGGCCGCGCCGGCGTAGGCCGAGACCACGGTGGTGCGGGTATAGCCGGTGTAGTTGCCGGCCAGGGTTTCGCTGGTGGTGCCGGCCGGCACCGCGCTGTAGTTGTTGAGCCGGCGGTCGGCCAGCAGTTGCTCGGCGCGGGCCTGGGCCAGCTGGCTGGCGGTCTGGATGCGCTCGTCCAGCATCCAGCTCTGCGCGCTCTGCATGAACTGAGTGCCGATGGCCAGCGAGGCCAGCGCCAGGATGACGATCACCATGACCAGCTCGATCAGACTGAAGCCGGTTTGCCTTTCAGAAATGGCCACGGAAAACACGGAATGTTCAAATCTGCCATGAGATCCACCATTACCGTCATCCCGGCGCAGGCCGGGATCCAGGCATCCACCGAAGCCTGTATGGAAAGACTCTGACGACCCTGTCAACCCGGCGCAGACCGGGTTGAACCGGCCGCAGCGGTTACTGGATCCCGGCCTGCGCCGGGATGACGGGGAGCTTGATCGCTCCTTGTGGCTATTCACGTCCGTGCTTTCCGTGTTTTCCGTGGCCATTATCAAGGCCCGCTCACGAAGCCGGTGACCGGCGCCACAGTGACTGCGGCGGTATCGCTGCTGCCGCTGAGACTGAAACCGACGGCCGCGCTGGCGAGACTGCCGCTGCTCAGCGGGCGGCCCAGGGAGTCGAACTCGATCGAACCGCCACCGAGGCTGACACCGTTGTCGAGCGTCTGGATGAAATTCTGCTGGGTGGCGGGATCGGTGATGACGCTGGCGCCGTCGGTGACCCGGTAGCCGCTGCCGGTGGCTTCCAGCCGCAGGGTCCGGCCCTGCTGCATGGCCAGCATCTGGGTATGGCGCAGATCGCGCGCCAGCTGTTCGGCCTGGACGCTGACCGTGGCGTCACCGAAGGACCAGCGGGTGCCGACATAGGCTGCCAGCACGGCCATGACCAGCATGACCACGATCAATTCGACCAGTGTGAATCCCTGTTGTCGCATGACGCCGTTTCCTTCCGGTGCCCGGGACGCAAAAGGGTGGGCACGATGGCCCACCCTCTTGCGCGTGCTTACAACCAGTGGGCCGTCAGGCCGTATCAGATATTCCCGACACAGCGTATAGTGTCACCGACCGCGCTGCTGGCCGTGGAGCAGTTGGTATCGGTGTAGGTCGGCACGGTGGAGATGGTGCCGCCGATATCCACTTCGATGCCGGTGCCGGAAGCATTGATGTTCTCGCCCTGGACATAGGTGGACAGTTCGGTGACGGTCGGGAAGCGCTTCAGATCGGCGATGGCCACGGCGTGGGCGGCCTTGACGGCACCGCTCATCCCGCGCTCGGCGGCAGTCTGCGCCTCGGATTCCAGATCAACGAAGATCGGCGTGGCAATGGCCCCCAGAATACCGAGGATGACGATCACCATCACCAGCTCGATCAGAGTAAAACCGGATTGACGTTGCATGTTCGTGCTCCTTTGGTCGTAAAATCATCCACATGGGGTCACTGCCCTGTGTATGGGGTTAGCGTCCCGGTATTTGAAAACCTTTAGGGGTCGGGCGCTAACTTTTTGTGGGTGAAAATTCCGCTCCATTACCCCTGCCCCTCTCCCCGAGGTGGAGAGGGGGTCAGGCCCCCGGTGTCGGCTTGCCCAGGATGGCGCCGGCCATGCCCCACATGGGCAGGAAGATGCCCAGTGCCAGCACCAGCACCATGATGCCGATGACCACGGTCAGGATGGGCTCGATGCTGCCGGCCAGGCGCTCGATGCTGTATTCCACCTCCTGGTCGTAGTAGCGGGCGACCTCGCCCAGCAGCTCGTCCAGGGTGCCGGACTGTTCGCCCACCGCCATCATCTGCAGCACCAGCGGATCGAACAGGCCGGAGGCCACTGCGGTGTTGGTGATGGAATCGCCGCGCTCGATGCCGGTGCGCATGGCCAGCACCCGTTCCTCGAAATAGTGGTTGTCCACCGCCTTCGAGATCACGGTGAGCGTGGTCATCAGCGGCACCCCGGCCTTGTGCGCCAGGCTGAACAGGCGCGCATAGCGCGACAGGGTAGCCTTCTCCAGTACCGTGCCGACCAGCGGCAGGCGCAGCTTGAAGCGGTCCCAGCGGTAGCGTCCGGACTCGCTGTTGAGATATATCCGCAGGCCGAAGAAGCTCCCGATGAGCAGGGCCAGCAACACCGGCCACTGATTGACGAAGAAGTCCGACATAGCGATCAGGAAACGGGTCATCACCGGCAGTTCGGCATCGTAGCGGGCGAACACATCGCTGAAGGCCGGGATGACGAACACATTGATGATGGCCAGCGCGATGGCGATGGCGCTGATCACGAAGATCGGGTAACGCAGGGCCGACTTGATCTGATCGCGGGTCTTCTTCTCGCGTTCCAGGTAGTAGGCCAGCTGCAGAAAGATCTCCTCCAGCTGGCCGGTGGTCTCGCCCACCCGCACCAGGCTTATATAAAAGGAACTGAAGATGGCCTCGTGCCGGGCCAGGGCGCTGGCCAGGTCGTGACCAGCCTCGAGCATGTCGCTGATCTCGGCCAGGGCTTTCGCCAGGGTGCGGTTGCGGGTGGTGCCGGTCAGGCCGTTCAGGGCCGACAGGATGGGCACGCCGGCGCGCAGCAGGCTGTGCATCTGGCGGCTGAACTGGATCAGGTCGGCGAGTTTGACCTTCTCCGGAAAGATGTCGTTGAGGTCACGGTTCCAGTGGCTTTTCACCTGCGCCGGCTGGATGTCGATGGGCACCAGCCCGCCCTCGATCAGGCGCCCGGCCACGGCATCGATGGTGTTGGCCTCCACCGTGCCCTCGATGGCATCCCCGCGCGGCCCGCGGGCCTTGTACTCAAACAGCGGCATGGAGGTGCTCCGGGGTGGGTGGTATTAACGCAGAGGGCGCGGAGGCACGGAGGCGCAGAGATAAATTAATATTGCGCAGCATGCTCGCCTGATGAGGCATGAGTGCGGCAACACGGCTGAACGGCACATCCGTGGTTCTGACATTTTTAAAACACTCCGCGCCTCCGCGCCTCCGCGCCTTCTGCGTTCCCATCACCAACCTCACTCGATCCAACCCGTCAGGCGCATGGCCTCTTCCAGCGAGGTCTGGCCCGCCCCGGCCAGGTCGAGGGCGTGGTGGACCAGCGGCCGGTAGCGTGATTCGGCAGAACTGATGCGCTCGAAGGCGCTCTGGTCGTTCTGGCGCAGGGCGTCGATCAGATCGGGGGTGAGTTCCAGGATTTCGTACACACCGGTGCGGCCGCGATAGCCGGTGTGGTTGCACTTGTTGCAGCCCGCGCCTTCATAGAAGACGGCGGGCGTCGTGTCCCTGCCCTCCAGGGCCTGCAGCCAGGCATGCTCGGCCGCCGTGGGCGTGTGCTCGTTGCGACAACTCTCACACAGGGTGCGCACCAGTCGCTGGGCGACGATGGCGCTGACCGAGGAGGCCACCAGGTAGGGTTCCAGACCCATGTCGATAAGGCGGATGGCACTGCTGACCGCGTCGTTGGTGTGCAGGGTGGACATCACCAGGTGGCCGGTCAGCGAGGCCCGCAGGGCGATCTCGCCGGTCTCCTGATCGCGGATCTCGCCGACCAGGATGATGTCGGGGTCAAGGCGCAGGGTGGTACGCAGGACCTCGGCAAAGCCGAGGCCGATCTTGGGATTGACCTGGACCTGGTTGACCCGAGACATCTGGATCTCGACCGGGTCCTCGACGGTGATGATCTTCTTCTGCGGCCGGTTCAACTCGCCCAGCGCGGCGTAGAGCGTGGTGGTCTTGCCGCTGCCGGTCGGGCCGGTGACCAGCACCAGGCCGTGCGGCTTGTGGATCTGGCGGCGGAAGCTGGTCAGCACCGCCGCCGGCATGCCCAGGTCGTCCAGGTTGAAGCGTCCGGCGTCCTGGTCCAGCAGGCGCAGCACCGCGGCCTCGCCGTTCTGGGTCGGCACGGTGGCCATGCGCACGTCGATCTGGGTGTCCTTCACCTTCAGGGTGAAGCGCCCGTCCTGCGGCTTGCGCCGCTCGGAGATGTCGCCGCCGGCCATGAGCTTGAGCCGTGAGACCAGGGCGGCGGCGATGCGCTTCTCGTCCATCACCTGTTCGTGCAGCACGCCGTCGACGCGGCGGCGGATGCGCAGCACGTCCTCGTCGGGCTCGATGTGGATATCCGAGGCCTTGGCGCGGACTGCATCCTCGAAAATCGTCTGCAGCAGCTTGACCACCGGGGCATCGGACTGGCTGGATTCGGCGGTCAGGTTGCCCAGGTCGAAGGCGTTCTCGGACAGATCCTGGCCGATCTCGGAGGCCAGGTTGCGGATCTGGGCGCCGTGCTCGTACATCTGATCGATGGCGTGCAGCAGGTCGGACTCCTTGACCACGGCCAGGGTGAGCGGGCGCTTGAGCACCCGGGCCAGTTCGTCGAAGGCGAAGATGTCGGTGGGATCGCCCATGCCGACCAGCAGACCGGTCGGGGTCTCCTTCAGTACCAGGGCGCGGTAGCGGCGGGCGAAGGTCTCGGGAAGCCGCTGCACCACGGACGGATTGAGCTCGAAGGTGCCCAGGTCGATGTAGGGCATGTCCAGCTGTTCGGACAGCAGTTTGAGCAGTGCATCCTCCTGTACATAACCGTGATCGATCAGCACCCGGCCGAGCTTGCGGCCGCTTTTCTTCTGCTCGGCCAGTGCGGCCGAAAGCTGGGACTCGGAAATGATCCGGTGCTCGACCAGCAGGTCGCCGATGCGGACTTTCTTGGGCGCGGTCATGGCCATATCCGTTTCCTTACTGGCGTCCGAGAAGATGATTGAGTCGCTGCAGCCGCTGTTCGGCGTAGCGGCGGGCATCCGGGTTCAGGCCCGGGTTCTCGATGGCGCTGCGGTAGGCGCCGGCGGCACGCGGCAGCTCGCCGCTACCCTCCAGTGCCAGCCCAAGACCCAGCCACCAGGCCGCACGTTGCGGCGCCAGTGACAGGGCGCTGCGGTAGCTGGCGTCGGCGTCGGCGTAGCGCTGGTTGCGCTGGTAGACGCCGGCCAGCAGGGCCAGGTAATCGGCGTCATTCACGGCGTTGACCAGGGCGGTCTCCAGTACCTCGATGGCGGCATCGTCACGGCCCTGATCCAGGATCAGGCGGGCATAGGGCTGCGCCAGGGAAGGGGCCAACGGGCGGCGTTCCAGGCCGGCGGCGAGTACCTGCTCGGCCTCGCGCTGGCGGCCCTGGTAGAGCAGTACCCCGGACAGGGACTCGCGCGCCTGCAGGTGGTCAGGGTCGACCTGGAGCGCGGCCTGCAGGCCGCGCTCGGCCAGTCGCCACTGGCCCTGTTCGAGGGCCGCGACGCCTTCGGCGAAATGTTGTTCCGCCACCTCGGCCGCGCTGAGGGGACGCGCTGTCTTGCGCATGTTCGGGATGGCCGCCGTCGCGGCTGTTGCCGCTGTAGGCGCCGTGGCGTCATGCCGGGCGGGTTCAGCGGCGGTCGTACCGGATGGCGTTGTCGGGACGGCCGGTTCGGCCCTCGACGGGCTGACGCCGGTCGAGGCAGGGTGAGCGTTATCCACCACGGCGCCGGCGTGGACGGCTGTGGCCGGCGCCGGTGAGGACAGGGCCGAGATGTCAGCGGCCGGCCGCAGCGGCAATGCCGGCTGCGCAACCGGCGCCTCGACCGCTGCCGGACGGGGGCGTTCGCTGGTCACGGTGGATTGCTGCGGTGGCTGCAGGTAGACCCAGGCCAGGGTGCCGACCAGGCCGAGCAGGACCAGCGTCCCGAGGGCGATGCCGGCCTTGTGGGCCGAGCGCGTGGCCGGCGGCGCCGAACGCAGGCCTTCCAGGGCCGCATCCAGCGGTTGTGCCTCGCGGCGTGCGTCGAGATCGCGCAGGACCTGGTTGACCAGGCTCATGCCAGCGTCCCCAGCAGCAGGAAGGCGCCGGCTCCGGCGCCGGCGACACCGGCCGCGCCCAGGGTCAGGTGCCAACCGGAGAACAGGCCGGTCGGGGCGGTGTCTTCGGTGTCCCGGATGGCACGGCGCGCGTCACGGTCCGTGACCCGGTGGGCGCCGGTGCCGAAGGCCGACATCAGGGCCTTGTGGCCGAGGATGTTGATCAGGCGCGGGATGCCGCGCCCGGCCCGGTGCAGCCGGCGCAGGGCACGCGGGGTGAACAGCCCGGTCTCGGGCCGGCCGGCCGCGGCCAGCCGGTGCTGCACATAGGCGCGGGTCTCGGCCGCGGTCAGGGGCCGCAGTCGATAACTGAAGATGATGCGCTGCCTGAGCTGACGGATGCGCGGCTGCTCCAGTCGGGCGTCCAGTTCGGGCTGGCCGAACAGGACCACCAGCAGCAGCTTCTGTTTTTCGGTTTCCAGATTGGTCAGCAGCCGTATCGCCTCCAGCGTCTCGTCCGGCAGGGCCTGGGCCTCGTCGATGAGCAGCACCACCTGTTTGCCGGCGGCGGCCAGTTCCAGCAGGCGGTCGGTGATCAGTTTCAGCAGTCGGTGCTGGCCCAGGTTGCGCGGAAATTCCAGCCCCAGTTCCTCGGCGAAGGCCATGCGCAGGGCGGTGGCATTGACGAAGGGATTGGGCAGCCAGGCGGTGACGATGCTTTCATCCAGACTGTTGAGCAGCTTGCGGCACAGCAGCGTCTTGCCGGTGCCGACCTCGCCGGTGACCTTGATGAAGCCGGTGCCGCTGCGCAGCGCGACCAGCAGCGTGTTCAGCGCCTCCTGGTGACTGGGCGACTCATAGTAGAAACCGGTGTCCGGCGTGATATTGAAGGGCGCCTCACGCAGACCGAAGTGTTCGAGGTACATTCCCTTGCCTTCCCTGTGCGTTCAGCGCAGCCCGGCAGGCCCCGGCGCCTGCATGCGTCCGATGCGTTCGGCCGACTGACGGACCTGGTCGTTCCAGACCTGACCGCCGCTGCCGGAGGTGACGATGGGCCGCAGCAGTATGACCAGCTCGCTCTTGGTCTTGCGTTCGCGCTGGTGCTGGAACAGCTTGCCGAACATGGGCACGTCGCCCAGCCCCGGGGTCTTGGCCACCTCGTTGGTCTGCTGGTCCTTCATCAGGCCGCCGATGACCACGATCTGGCCGCTGCGGGCGCGGATGATGGTGTCGGACTCGCGGATGCTGGACAGGGCCAGCGGGATCTCCAGGCTGGTTTCGGTGGAGACATTGATGCTCTTGGTGCGCTCGCTGACCTCGCTGACCGTGGGATGGATGTGCAGCGTGACCTCGTCATCGGCGCTGATCTGCGGGATCACGTCCAGCGCCACCCCGGAGAAGAAGGGGGTGAGCTCGACATTGACCGACTGGTTGGTGGTGTTGAGCGTGGTGTTGGTATCGGTCTCCACGTCGGTGACGAAGAACTCATCCGTGCCCACCTTGATCACGGCCTTCTGGTTGTTGACCGTGGACACCCGCGGGCTGGACAGCACCTGCACCTTGCCCTGGCTCTTGAGCAGTTCGAGAAAGGCGGTGAAGTCGTTCATGTTGATGGACAGGAAGTTCATACCGCCGAAGCTGGAGGTCTCGGCCGCGATGATGCCTGCGCCCGGGCTCAGGGTGACCGGGGAGCCGGCGAATTCGGATACACCGTCGGTGATGATGCTGCCGCCGCCGGCCTGGCCGCCGAACACGGTCTGACCCGTCTTCGGCTCGCCCAGTGCGCTCCAGTTGATGCCGGTGCGGAAACCCTCGTTGAGTTCCACCTCGACGATCTTGGCCTCCAGGATGACCTGGCGCTGGACCACGTCCTGCAGCGTGGCCAGGTATTCCTCCACGTCGCGCAACTCGCCCGGCAGGGCGCGCACCACCAGGATGCCGGCCTGGGCGTTGATCACCACCCGGCGGCCCTCCTCCTCGCCGATGAGCATGGTCAGGGCATCCCTGAGTTCGCTCCAGAAATCGGATTCGGAACGGGTGTTGACCTCGCTGCCGGACACCGAGGCGCGGTTGCTGCCGCTGTCGGAACGGCTGCTGCTGGAGCCGCTCTCGCTATCATCATCACCGCCGCCGCCGGCGGCCTCGCTGACCTGACCCGAACTGACCCGGGTGCGCGAACTGCCGGTGCGCTGGATATTGAGGTAGTCCACCTTGAACACCCGCGAGCGCATGCGCGCCGGCATCACCTGGTAGACGTTGCCGTTGCGGCGGTACTCGTAGCCATAGACGTCACGCACCGTCTGCATGACCTCCTCGACGCTGACGTTCTTGAGGTCCAGGGTCAGGCTGCCGGCCACGTCGGGATGCACCACCATGTTGTAGCTGCTGTCCTCGACCAGACCGATGAAGAACTGCCGGGCCGGGATCGCGTTGACCGCGATGTCAAAGCGCGGCTCGACCCTGCGGGCCGATGCCGGCAATTCCACCGAAACCGGGGGCAGCAGCGTGTCCTGCACCTGCGGGGGCAGCGCGGGCCCGGCCTCGCGGGGGGCGGTTTCGGCTGCGGCCATGGCGGTGTCGATACTCTCCAGGTTCGGGGCAACGCTGCGGGCATCCTGTTCGGGCAGGTGCTGGCAGCCGGCCGCGCCAAGCGCGGCGACGAGGATCAGGGAGAGTGCGGGGGTCGGAGATTTCATGGTCACGGTCCTTCGCCTGCCCGTTCAGGGGCGCTGTTTTATCCTGTTGGGTTGCAATCGCAGGGTGCTGCGACCGCTGGCCGTTTCGATCATGACGGCGCCGTGGCGAATGCGCAGGATGCGCACCCCGCCCAGGCGGTCGCCTTCCGTCACCCGGATGCCGTTGATGACGGCCTCGCGGCGGTTTTCCGTCACCCGGGTCCAGGTCAGCCCTGCATCCGCCCCGCCCTGCGCCCCGCCCTGTCCGCGCGGGTTGGGCGCGGTCGGGTCGGTCAGGGTGGAGGCTGCGGCCGGTCCGGCCGCAGCGCCGCCCAGCAGCAGCAGGGCGGCCAGTACCGCAGGCTTGGCAGGGGCTGTCCTCATGAGTGTCCGAGTGTGTATAAATTCAGTTTTATCATGGCATTAGGGTGATCCTTCACCTCATACTCCAGGCTGTCCCAGAACAGGGTCCAGGGCAGCTGCTCGACCTGCTGCAGGAAGCGGCGGGTGGCGTCATAGCCGCCTTCCATCTCCAGGGTCAGGTTGTAGCGGCCGACCGCCGGGCCGTCCGTTGCAGCGGTCGGGCCCTTGTTGAACAGCGGGGCGCCGGCATGGCTGTGCAGCTGGCGCAGCTGCAGTCCCCGCGACTGCGCCAGGATGCTTTGCAATAATTGCGCCGCCTGCTGCGGGGCTAGTACCCCGCCCAGCCGCGCCTGCAGCCGGGACTCGCGCTCGGCGAGCTGCGCCTGCAGCGCGGCGATGCGGTCATGGCGTTCCTGTTCCGGGGTGGCGCGGCCGCTGGCCAGATCGCGGGAACGGATCTCCAGCGCAGTCAGGCGTGTCTGCAGGCTTTCCAGTTCGGCCTGGCCCTGGTGCAGGGCCTGCCAGGTGGGCTGAATCAGCAGCAGGTAGAGGAGATAGCCCAGGATCAGGCCGGTGGTCAGCAACAGGAAGGCGCGCTCACGCAGTGACAGCGCATCGATGCGGGCCTGCCAGTTCCTGAAGGTGTCCATGTTCATGAAGTCGGTTCCCTCCCGTCCGCCCGGCGGCTGAGCCGCGCGCTGTCGGTGTGGCGGTTGCTGAGACTGAAGCGCACGCCCCCGGTCTCGGGGCCGTTGTCGATGCGGACCTGGCTCAGCCCGAGTTCGCCGAGGTGATCGCTGGCGCCGAGCTGTTCCAGGTAGGCGGGGACACGCTGGGCGTCCCAGGCCCGGCCTTCCAGGGTCGCGCCGCCGTCGGCCAGCAGTTCGATGCGGGTCAGCCACAGGTCGGTTGTCTGCACCCGGGCCAGGCCGGTCAGCAGGGCGGAGAAGCGCCGTTCCGGCGCCTGGAAACTGTCCAGTTCCTCCAGCACCTGATCCAGCAGGCCGCGGCGCTGTTCCAGCTGCGCAATCCGGTTGTCCAGCGTCTCGAGTTCGCTGCCGGCCTGGGCCTGTTCCAGGGCATCGATCTGCTGGTTGAGGCGGACGTGCTGGGTTTCCAGGGCGACCAGGTTGTGCTCGACCTGGGCCAGCTGCCAGCGCAGCCCGGCATAGATCCCGAGCAGCACCAGGACGGTGATGCCGAGCAGCTGCAACAGGGTCAGCGCCGAGAAGACCTTCTTCTCGTGACGGAAGACCGGTTGATAGAGGTTGATTTGTTGATACATGTCACAGATATCGGACGCAGCGCGCCGCGCTTTATAGTGCGGCGCGGGTTTTTTTCCAGCCTGTGCCGGAAGTTACGTCGATATCTTGACGCGGGAAGGGAGGCGGCGGGTCAGCAGGCCGTCGCGCCGTTGAGGATGAGGGTATCGGTCAGTTGGTTCACCGAGGCCAGTTCGTGCCGGTCGAGATAGTCGAGAATGCCCCGGTTGATGCGCTGACAGATGAGCGGATCGTAGAAGAGCGCGGTGCCCACACCCACGGCGCTGGCGCCGGCAATGAGGAATTCGAGGGCGTCCTCGGGCGTGGTCACCCCGCCCTGGCCGATGATGGGAATGCCGTGGGCGCGGCAGACCTGGGCGACCTGATGCACCTTGAGCAGGGCGATGGGCTTGATCGCCGGGCCGGACAGGCCGCCCTGGTTGTTGCCGATCACCGGGGTGCGGCTGTCGATGTCGATGGCCATGCCCATCAGCGTGTTGATCACGGCGAAGGCATCCGAGCCGGCCTCGATGCAGCGCCGGGCGTTCTCGGCGATATCGGTCTGGTTGGGCGAGAGCTTGGTGATCAGCGGCTTGTCGGTCACCGCCCGGCAGGTCTCGACCACGCGCGCGGACATGTCCGGGTCGTTGCCGAAGGCCACCCCGCCCTCCTTGACGTTGGGGCAGGAGATATTGATCTCGATGGCGTCGATGGGCGAGTCGTCGAAGCGCCGGGTGACCGCCTCGTATTCCTCCAGGGTGGAGCCGGAGACATTGGCGATGAAGCGGGTCTCGTCGAAATCCAGGGTGGGCAGGATCTCGTCGACCACCTTGTCCACGCCCGGGTTCTGCAACCCGATGGCGTTGAGCATCCCCGCCGGGGTTTCGTAGACCCGGTGCGGCGGGTTGCCCAGCCGCGGTGCGCCGGTGGTGCCCTTGAGGCAGATCGCTCCCACGTCGCGGTTGGAGAAGCCGGCCACCCGGGTGTACTCCTCGCCGAAGCCCACGCAACCCGACAGCAGCACCAGCGGGCTGCTGAAGTGCAGGCCGCAGAAGTCGATGGCCAGTTTGTCGGATAGCGTGTCTGTCATAGTTCACTTGTCTTGGACGTCACGGGCACGTCATTGCGAGCGTAGCGTGGCAATCTCATAATGCAGCATCTAACGGTGGGAGATTATTCGCCACGCTCACCCCTTCGGGGCCGCCCTGCGGGCGTTCTGCGCTCGTAAACTCGCTTGTGCCGCGGCGCTGCGCGCCTCGCAATGACGAGTCTGTTGCATTGCGCGTGCTGCGACGCCAATACTCAATATATGCTGCACGTTGTCCTGTACCAGCCGGAGATCCCGCCCAACACCGGCAATATCATACGCCTTTGCGCCAACACTGGCAGCCGCCTGCACCTGGTGGAGCCGCTGGGGTTCGACTGGGACGACCGCCGGCTGCGCCGGGCCGGGCTGGATTATCGCGAATTCGCCGAGGTGACGCTGCACGCGGACCTGGATCGCTGCCTGCAGGCGCTGCCCGATGCGCGCCTGTTCGCCTTCTCCACCCGCGGCCGGAGGCGTCACACCGAGGCCGGCTTCCGCGCCGGTGATGCGCTGCTGTTCGGCCCCGAGACCCGCGGCCTGCCCGCCTCGGTGCTCGCTGAATTGCCCGCGAACCGGGTCCTGCGTCTGCCCATGCGCCCGGACAGCCGCAGCCTCAATCTGGCCAATACCGTGGCGGTGGCGATGTACGAGGCCTGGCGGCAGCTCGGGTTCGAGGGCGGTGTCTGAAAATTTCGTGGTTGCGTAGGTCGGGTTAGCGCAGCGTAACCCGACATGCCGCGGAAACGTCGGGTTACGCCTTTCAGGCTAACCCGACCTACTGTACTGCAGCCGCTGTCCGCAGGACCGGCAGTGATAGGCCGTGCCGGCCTGTACGCGGTGATGGCGGGTGGTGCTGAGTTCATGCTGGCGGCAGCCACAGCGATAGGCATGGCGCCGTTGCCGGCGCACCGGCACGCCGTCCAGCGCATAGTCGCCGGTGGCCCGCGGCGTCGCGCCGAAGGCGCGCATGAGCGCCCGCCATTCCCGGCCGTGCGGTGCCGTCCGGCCGAATCGCTGCCAGACCAGATAGTGGGCGACCTCGTGCGGCACCGTCTCACGCAGGTGGCCTGCAAGGTCGAGCGCGAACACCCGGGGGTTGTAGCGGATGCCGGCCCGACCGACCCGGACCCGGAACTGTCCCGCCGCCCGGCCCCGCAGGTCGAAGTCGATCGCCGGCAACGGGGCGCTGCATCCGAGCAGCCGGTTGCCGCGGCCTAGGTACAGGCGCGTCTGCTCCCGCACCTGCTGTTGCTGCAGCGGCGTGATGGGGGCGACGGTCGGGCGGGCGGCGGAGGCGGTCATCGTGTGTGAACGATGCGGCGCCGGCGCGCGGCAGTCAAGCCTCGGCCCGGTTCAGCTCACCCGCCGGCGGATGGTCTGTCCTTCATGGGCGGGAAAGCGGGTGATGTTGCCGCGGCGGTTGCGGAACTCGGAGATCAGCCGGCAGGCAGGGACGACATAGCGTTTGTCCATCTCCATGGCCTGTTCCAGCAGCCGGATGCCGCGCTCCTCTCCCAGGCCGGTGAAATACTTGCCGGCGCCGAACACAATGCGGGCGTCATCCGGATTCCGGGCCAGGATCTGCTCGTAGGCGTCGCAGGCCTCCTGGCTCGTACCGTAGCGTTTGACCAGCGCGGCGAACTCCATCGCCTGCCGGCCGCGCAGGCCATCGCTGCCGGCCTCGGCTCTGAGCGCCTCCAGACGCTCGCGTTCGGCGCAGCTTTTCTGGTGACGCAGTTGCCAGGCATCCCGTTCGCGCGCCTGCCAGGCGGCATCGACGCGTTCCAGCAGCCCCGTGTGTGCATCCTCCAGCAGCGCATCGGCCGCGGGCGGCGCGGGCAGCCCGGGGAACTGCGCCTCGCCGGCGGCGATGGCCTGCAGGCGTTGCTTGAGGCACGGCATGCTCTCGCTGCCGCTGCCGCGGGCCCAGGCCTCGCGCAGCCAGCGCCGGGCCTCATCGGTCTCCAGCCGCCGCGGCAGCAGCACGCCGAGGTTGCGGTAGGGGTTGATGGTGGGCTCGGGGGCCTTGTCGGCGATGTGATGCACGCTGGGCCAGTAATCCTGTTCCAGGAACCGACCCATAACGCTTTGCATGACCATCCACTCGGCGGTGTCCTCGTAGCCCAGGGTACGCAGGGCATGGCGGTCACGCGCATGCTGCTGGGCCGGCATCAGGGGCGCGGTGAAGCGGTGGAACAGCCGGGTATAGCGGTCGAAGAAACGCCCGATCAACAGCCGGGCCGGGCCACTGCCGGCGCAGAAATGATTGCGGTACTGAACCCAGAGCTGGCGCAGCTGGGTGATCCAGCTGCCGAGCTGCATGCGCTGGCGCGACAGTTCGCCCAGTTGGGAGGCGATCCAGGCCTTGAGCTGGGCCTCGCTCAGGCATTGCAGCGCCGGCATGCCGATCAGCAGCGTGTGGGTCATGACCAGGGGAAAGCCGCTGACCGGCGTGCGCAGCAGGCGCACGTCGAACTCACCGGTGATGCGGATCTCGTGCACTGTGGCACCCTGCAGTTCATGGCGCACGGATTCAACCAGTGCGTGCAGCCTCGGGGCCTCGCTCAGGCTGACCACCTCGCCTTCCGGCCGCGCGAAACGGGCGCGGCCCAGCACCAGGGTGCCGCTCAGGCCGAGTGCGAGCAGGGCATGATCGAGGTAGCCCCAGGGGGTCTCGGGCAGCAGCCCGTTGGCGGCCAGGCGCAGCCCGGCGATCAGAACCAGCAGCGGGAAGGCGACCAGCCAGGCATAGCCGGACAGCGCCAGCCCGGCGGCGGCAGCGCGGTAGCGCAGGGGGTGCTCGGCATGCCAGCGCCCGGGCAGCTGCTGCCAGGAATCGCGCAGGGACTGTATTCGATCGGTAACGGATTCCAGCATGGGGCGGCCTCAATACGATTACGGGATGCTCACCCCATCGGCACGGCAGGACCGGCCTTGTGCGGCCTCCTTCACAACTCCGGGAGACAGTGCCCGCGAGCCGGGCGGAATTGCCACACGGATCACAAAACCCATCGCAATCCGGTACCTGCAATCACGATTTATGGTCCCGGCGAAAGCGGGTAGAATGCCGGTTCATTCACTACCGTGCAGCGCATCCCATCCGTGGCAGATCTCAATCCCCAGCAGCGTGCCGCCATGCGGCATGTCGACGGCCCCCTGCTGGTCCTGGCCGGCGCCGGCAGCGGCAAGACCCGTGTCATCACCTGCAAGATCGCCCACCTGATCGAGGATCATGCCCTGTCGCCGCGTTACATCACCGCCGTGACCTTCACCAACAAGGCCGCCCGGGAGATGCGCGAGCGCGTCGGCCGGATCCTGAGCCGCGGCCAGGGCCGCGGCCTGTCCATCTCGACCTTTCATACGCTGGGCCTGAACATCCTCAAGCGCGAGCACAGGCGCCTGGGCTTCAAGGCCAGTTTCAGCATCCTGGATGCGGCCGACAGCGCCCACCTGATTCGAGAACTGATCGGCAAGTCACGCCTGGCGCTGGATCCGGACGCCGCGCGCTGGCAGATCTCAGATTGGAAGAACGACCTGATCTATCCGCAGCAGGCGGTGGAACAGGCCGCGGATGACCGCGCCATGGCCTGCGCCCAGCTCTATGCCCAGTATCAGCGCAGCCTGAAGGCCTACAACGCCTTCGATTTCGATGACCTGATCCTGCAGCCGGTGCGTCTGTTCCAGTCCGACCTGGAGGCGCGCGAGCACTGGCAGGGTAGGATCCGCCATCTCCTGGTGGACGAATACCAGGACACCAACGGCGCCCAGTACGAACTGGTCCGGCAGCTGGTCGGGCGGTTGGGATATTTCACCGCCGTGGGCGACGACGATCAGTCCATCTATACCTGGCGCGGTGCCCGACCCGAGAACCTGGCTCGGCTGCAGGAGGATTATCCCCGCCTGAAGGTGATCAAGCTGGAGCAGAACTACCGTTCCAGCGGCTGCATCCTCAAGTGCGCCAACACGCTCATCGGCAACAATCCGCACCTGTTCGAGAAGAAGCTCTGGAGCGCGCTGGGCTACGGCGAGCCGCTGCGCATCATCGGCTGCCGCGACCCCGACCACGAGGCCGAACGCGTGGTGTCCGAGATCCTGCACGCCAAGTTCACCCATGGCGCGCGCGACGGCGATTTCGCCATCCTCTACCGCGGCAACCACCAGTCGCGCCCGTTCGAGAAGGCGCTGCGCGAGCACCGCATCCCCTATCATCTGAGCGGCGGCATGTCCTTCTTCGAGTACAGCGAGATCAAGGATCTGGTCGCCTACCTGCGGTTGCTGGTCAACGAGGACGATGACCGCGCCTTCCTGCGCGTGGTCAACACCCCGCGGCGAGAGATCGGCACCACCACGCTGGAAAAGCTCGGCGAGTACGCCAGCGACCGCGGTGTCAGCCTGTTGTGCGCCTGCTACGAACTGGGACTGGCGCAGCACCTGAACAGCCGGGCGGTGAAGAAGCTGCAGGAGTTCGCCAACTGGGTGGTGAGTATTGCCGAGATGGCGAAGGGCGGTGATCCCATCGAGGTGTTCCGTCAGCTGCTGAGCGACATCGATTACGCCGGCTGGCTGCAGGCGCAGGCGAAGGATACGGACGAGGCCGACCGGCGCTGGGCCAACGTCGAGGAACTGGTGAGCTGGATGCAGCATGCGCAGCGGCAGCTCGACGGCGATGTCACCCTCGGCGACATCGTCGGCCGCATGAGCCTGATGGACATCCTGGACCGCAACCAGGACGATGCCGGCGGCGACATGGTGCACCTGATGACGCTGCACGCAGCCAAGGGCCTGGAGTTCCCGCATGTCTACCTGGTCGGCATGGAAGAGGAGATCCTGCCGCATCGCACCAGCCTGGAAGAGGACAGCCTGGAGGAGGAGCGCCGGCTTGCCTACGTCGGCATCACCCGGGCGCAGAAAACGCTGACCTGCACCTTCGCCCGCAAGCGCAAGCGCGCCGGTGAATGGCTCAGCACCGAGCCGAGCCGTTTCCTGGAGGAACTGCCGGCCGACGATATCGTCTGGGTGGACCGCCGGACCGAGGTCGATCCCGAGGCGCGCCAGGAGCGCGGCAAGGCGCATCTGGCCAATCTGAAATCGATGCTGTCCTGAGCAGCTGTTCCGCAGTCCGAGAAGGGAGCGCCATGTCAGTAACCATGCATATACATAATCCCGAACCGGGGCTGGTGGTGGATGAATTCGATGTCTACACCGAACTGCTGCCGCTGGATGGCGCCGGGATCATCGAACTTGGCTGCGGTGCCGCGCAGCACACCCGCGCCATTGCGGGAACCGGACGCCCAGGGTCCATCCTGGCCTGCGAAGTCGATACGGTGCAGCACGAGAAGAATCTCGCCATTGACGACCTGCCGGGTGTGACCTTCGTCCATGCCGGGGCCGAGGCCATCCCGGCAGAAGATGCCAGTGCCGACATCGTGATGATGTTCAAATCCCTGCACCACGTGCCGGTTGAGCTCATGGACACGGCCATGGGCGAGATTGCCCGGGTGCTGCGTCCGGGGGGTATGGCCTACATCTCCGAGCCGGTCTACGCGGGCGATTTCAACGAGGTGCTGCGCCTGTTCCATGATGAGCGCGAGGTGCGCGAGGCGGCCTTTGCCGCGGTGCGGCAGGCGGTGGAGGCCGGTCTGCTGGAACTGGCCGGCCAGCACTTCTTCCAGACCCGGATGGCGTTTGCCGATTTCGCCGACTTCGAGCAGCGGGTGCTGAATGTCACCCATACCCGGCATGAACTCGCCCCCGAACTCCATGACAGGGTCCGCAGGACGTTCGAGCAGCATCAGGGCCCCGAGGGTGCGCGCTTCCTCATGCCCATCCGGGTGGATCTGCTGCGCCGGCCGGGCTGAACCCGGGCATGAAAAAACCCCGCCGCGGTCACCCGGGCGGGGTTTTTTTCATGCCCGATGCTCAGGCTTACTGGCTTTCGGCCACCATGTGCTCGACCACGGCGCGGATCTCGGCCTCGGAGCAGTCCATGCAGGTGCCCATGGGCGGCATCGCATTGAAGCCCTCGACGGCATGCTTGACCAGGGTGTCCATGCCCTTGTCGATGCGCGGGGCCCAGGCGTCGGCCTTGCCCAGCACCGGGGCGCCGGCCGCGCCGGTGCCGTGGCAGGCGAAGCACTTGCTCTGATAGATCTCCTTGGCGCGCGCCTCGTCGACGCCGCCGCTTTCGGCTGCTGCAGCCTTCGCCGGGGCTGCGGGCTCGGCAGAGGCTGCGGCTGCGGCAGTACCGGCCTCGGCCTCGATGCCGCTTTCGTTGAGCATGTAGGCGATCGCGCCGCGCAGTTCATCGGCCGAGCAGTCGGCGCAGGTGCCTTTGGGCGGCATGGCGTTCAGGCCGTTGGTGGCCGTTTCCAGCAGGCCGTCGAGGCCCTTCCCGGCGCGCGGCGCCCAGGCGGCGTTGTCGCCGGTCTTGGGCGCGCCGGCAACACCACTGCCGTGGCAGGCGATGCAGAAGTTGTTGTAGATGTCGCTGCCGCTGCGGGTGGCACCGCCGCCGGTCTCGGCCGCCGCGTCCGCCTCGCCGGCGGCCGACTTGCCGGCGACCTTGACCGTTCCGACGGGCGCGATCTGGGCTTCGATGTTCTCCGCCTGCATGGGATCGTCAGCGGCCTGGACGCCGGCGGCCAGGAACAGCCCCAGCAGCAGGGTGCTGCCAAAGCGTGTGAAATTCGCGCATGTCACCTTATACATCGGTTCCTCTCCATCGTGAGTCAAATCCGTGCCGATTCCGGCTCAAGGCGCGTGAGTATAACGAGAAAGGCCCGCGGCGGAAAACCGCGCGGCCCGGGCCATCAGGGTTCAAGTCAGGGCCGGCTCCGCCGCTAACCCCTTCAGGAAGGACTCCAGGCCCGCCCAGGGACGCGTGCAGGCCGCCGGAGCGGAACCGGGTACCCCAGGATTTGTTTGAACAACAGTGGCTTGCATGCAATGAATGTGCATCCTGGTGCGGCCCCGTTGCCGCCGAACAGCCCGGAACCGCTGCGCCCGCCCCAGGCCAGACCGGCGCAGGAAAGCGCGCGCCCGGTCCAGCCCGCCCAGCGCGGCGAGGCGGCCAGCGAGCAGCCGCAGCAGCGTGACCCGGCCCAGGGGCAGGGCGCCGAGCGCCCGGAAGGGACGCGGGGCGGTATGCTGGACGTATTCGCCTGAGATGGCGGGAGAGAGGCAATGAAGATCGACAACGCCATGCAACTCGGCCTGCTGGGGCTGAACCGCAGCCTGGCGGGGATGCGCGACACAGCCGGACAGATTGCCGGTACCGGCCAGCTGCAGGCCGAATCGCCCGCCGGGCTGGCCGGTGCCCTGGTGGAGCTCAAGACTTACGAGTTGCAGGGACAGGCGTCGGCGCAAGTGGTCAAGACGGTCGATGAGATGATCGGCAGTCTGTTCGACGATCAGGCCTGAGGACACTCCCTCGCCCCCTCACCCTGACCCTCTCCCACCAGGGGAGAGGGAACTCTTCTCCTGATGTGTTCGTTTATCCCTGACAGGCCAGCGGCATGGACCGCGCGGGCCGGGCGCAGTAAACTACATCGTTTCCGCGCCCGTAGCTCAGCTGGGTGAGCCGCGATTCGCGCAGCGAAGGCAAGGCCATTTAACATGGCCTTGCCAGAGGCGAACGCCCGGACGCCTGCGTTCGGGCCGGGGAAGCGGCGCAGCCGCGCGAGCGCCGCCCGTATCGCCCGCAAGGGCGATCAGGACTCCCCACATACATGATAAACTGCCACTCGTTTAGCGCCCGTAGCTCAGCTGGGTGAGCCGCGATTCGCGCAGCGAAGGCAAGACCATTTAACATGGCCTTGCCAGAGGCGAACGCCCGGACGCCTGCGTTCGGGCCGGGGAAGCGGCGCAGCCGCGCGAGCGCCGCCCGTATCGCCCGCAAGGGCGATCAGGATTCCCCATATACATGATAAACTACCACTCGTTTAGCGCCCGTAGCTCAGCTGGGTGAGCTGCGATTCGCGCAGCGAAGGCAAGGCCATTTAACATGGCCTTGCCAGAGGCGAACGCCCGAACGCCTGCGTTCGGGCCGGGGAAGCGGCGCAGCCGCGTGAGCGCCACCCGTATCGCCCGCAAGGGCGATCAGGACTCCCCACATACATGATAAACTACCACTCGTTTAGCGCCCGTAGCTCAGCTGGATAGAGCGCCACCCTCCGGAGGTGGAAGTCAGGGGTTCGAATCCCTTCGGGCGCGCCATATTTATCAATGATTTACAGAGATTTCGGTCCCCGCGCCGGGATTTTTGTGCCCAAATTGTGCCCATCCAGTGCCTAAACTAATCTTAGGCAACGCAATTGGTGCGTCGCCACTATCGCTAATTAATCCTGGTGACTGATACAGTTGTTCCGGGAATGAGACGTGTAGCTCGCTTGCTGGGCTTCGTTTAAAATCATCGCGATAGCACTTCAAGAATCTCCTGTAGGATGGCTAAAAAGAAAAAGCTGACCGCTGGCCAAAAGGCCTCTACGCAGATCCGAGCTGTGGATTTGTTCTGCGGAGCGGGTGGCCTCACTCACGGCCTGTTGTCGGCAGGGATAGATGTACGAGTTGGTTACGATCTCGATAAAGCCTGCGCTTTTCCCTATGAAGAAAACAATGCCCCGGCTCGCTTCGAGAGTAGGGATGTTTCGTTATTGACTGGGGGTGAATTGTGCGAGCAATGGGATGGTGGGGTTTCACTGCTAGCCGGTTGCGCCCCGTGCCAGCCATTCTCGCAGTACATGCAGGGTAATAAGGCGATCAAAGGCGATAATAAGTGGAGCCTTCTCACGGAGTTCGCGCGCTTGATTCGAGAATCCAGCCCTGATCTGGTAACCATGGAGAATGTGCCGAACCTGGTAAAACATCGCGTTTTTCACGACTTTTTGTCCACACTCGTAGAGCTTGATTATGAGTTCGACTATCAAGTCCTCGAGTGTCCTCGGTATGGTATCCCTCAGAGCCGAAATCGCCTGGTATTGATCGCATCCAGATTGGGTTCACCGAAATTAATAGATCCTACTCATGAGCCGTCGCAATTCGTCACCGTGCGTGATGCTATTGGCAAGTTACCTGAACTCAAAGCTGGGCAGGCAGATTCAGAAGACGCACTTCACAAAGCGGCAAAACTCTCGGAAATTAATCTGAAACGTATTCAAAACTCCATCCAAGGCGGTAGCTGGTCAGACTGGCCCGACAATTTGATAACCGATTGTCACAAACGGAAATCGGGCGAGCGGTACTACAGCGTATACGGGCGCATGCGGGAAGATTTGCCAGCTCCCACAATGACTACGCTTTGCTATGGCTATGGTAATGGTCGATTCGGTCATCCTATTCAAGACAGGGCAATCTCTCTACGAGAAGCCGCAATATTTCAGACGTTTCCTCCCGACTACAAGTTCTGCCCGTCGGATCAGTCACCAGAATTCCGCACGGTCGGGCGATTGATTGGAAATGCGGTGCCCGTACGATTAGGCGAAGTGATCGGTTTGAGCTTGCGAAAACATATCGGCGAAATCGGTGACGCCCTCATCTGCTGAGCCGCCATCTGCGGAAGGCAACATGCCCAAGGGATATGGCTAGAATTCTCCCAGCTTCAGTGCAGCCTCGTACTCCCTATTCCGAGATCCTCGTGAGGGAGTCCCTAGAACGTCTTAATGATGAGTGGACAATTTTTCACTCAGTCGCTTGGCAATCTCTCCGTAACGGACGCCAAGGGGATGGAGAGGCTGACTTTATCCTCATGCACCCTGAACACGGGCTTATCGTCATTGAAGTTAAGGGCGGTGAGGAAATAATAATCGAAGACGGACAATGGTTCTCACGCCATAGCCAGAAAGGAACGCTGGAAAGCATAAAGAACCCATTCACCCAAGCGACCGCATCAAAATATGCGCTTTTGAATTACCTAAAGGAACTCTCTATCCCGACGAACACGGTACCTATCCTCCACGGTGTGTGCTTTCCGGGTGCGACTGTCGATAAATCGATCGGTACCTATGGTCCGCTGGAGATTGTGTGGAGTAAGAACGACTTGGATTATCCAGCTGAGATGGTTCAAAGACTACTCAATCACTGGAAGGAAAACGCTCATATTGCACCGGCGACTATGAAGAAAATCCGGCAGTTGCTTGCGCCAACAGTAACCGTCAAACGCCGGCTCAAAGATGACGTTACGGATTCAGAGAGAGGTCTCCTCCAGCTTACGGATCAGCAGGTCCATGCTTTCAGTATGTTAAGAAAAATTCGGAAAGCCCTAGTGACTGGAGGTGCAGGAACAGGAAAAACTCTGCTTGCAGCTCATCGTGCGAAGTTGTTCTCTCAGGAAGGTCACCAGGTTCTACTGGTTTGCTACAATACCCTATTGTCTCGGTGGCTTAACGAGGAGTTCGATGGCGACCCGAATGTAACCGTTTCGACCTTCCACTCGCTTTGCTTTTCCGAGATGGCGGCCGCCTCCAAGAGCCCTCCTCCAGAGCCTGATGATTTATGGTGGGAGATCGACGCTCCTGAATCACTCGTTGCAGCAGCGCAGGCTAATGGTACCCGATTCGATGCTATCATTGTGGATGAGGGTCAGGACTTTTCGCGAGATTGGATCGCGGCATTGTCCATGATGACTCCGGATGATGAAAATACGCCTTTCTACGTCTTTGCCGATTCGCACCAAGAAATGTATGGGCGTAACTGGGGAATACCAGATCATTGGCCTGTATTTCCGTTGGATACCAACTGTAGAAACACAAATCAGATCGCGGAGCGCGTATCGGGGGTTTTCGGTGAGTCAATCAAGACGCGAGGTATCGATGGCCCTCCCGCGATTCACTACGATTATCGCCCGGGCTCCGGAAGTACGGCTCTTGTAGAGCAGGTCGTGGAACGACTATTGTACGAGGAAGGACTTCGTCCCGATCAAATCACCGTGCTCAGCGATAACAAAACATATATTGAAAGCCTGAGGGAGATCGGAATTGGTGAGTATTCGTTTACAGAATACGGCAAGGTCGGTGTTGTGGCAGAGACCATTAAGCGATTTAAAGGCCTTGAGTCCGATGCAGTGATATTGGTGCTTGCAAGCACTAATAATGATGATTCAGCATGCGAGCTGTCTATGCCTTATGTGGGCATGAGCCGAGCCAAAAGCCTGCTTTTTGTTCTTTCTTCTCCTGGTATGCGAAAGGCCATCGGCTGGAAATAGAACGCTATCTGAACGAAGGATCTCGGTGACTTAGTAATCCGTCCTCTCTCGGATAGAGCCCTATACGTGGCGACGTCTATTGCGCTCGTGTTCAACGGCAGCTCCTTCCCATGGAACAGCTCGCTATTAATCTCTATTGGATAATAACGGTTCTGTAGCTTAGAGCGCCTTTGCTCCAAGTAAAGAAATACCGGCGTTAGCTTTCAAAGAACATCAAACTAAAAATAAGTAGCCGTCTTTTCCTGTCAGTGTCGTCCGGTCCAAGAACCTGTTGAAATATCTACACGAAGGCTCCCCCAAGTGGAGGCATGCCATGCACGCCCCTCCAGAATTGATGCAACCCGGGTCTAGTGCGCACCGATGATCTTCATGTACGAACGCATGCAAGAGTTTGTCGAGTTCTGTTTCGAATACCGCTTGTAGGCCGCCCAGTACGAAATCTCCCCGCGCAGCAGCATAGACGAAGAACCCGAGATGCAAGGGAACAAGTAACTCAGACAAAGCATCGCGATCGATCCCTGCATATACTGCGGCAATCCGAATAAACCGATGGGTAAACGTATGTATTAGCGTTAATAAGTCGGCGCCCACGTCGCATTCGGCAGGATTCTCGTCAAGCGCTGGGAGCCTGGTGGCCTCCAATATATTCAAGTGAGCCTGTGTGAGATCCTCGCTCCAAGCGATAGGATGGCCTTTCGAATTGAGCCATTTGAGTACCTTTAACGGATCCAGTCTTACGAATAGCGCCTCCGTCTGCGCAATTTCGCCATAAACAACATAATCTCTTGATGCGCCGCGTCGGAAAGGCATTAGACGGCTTTTTTCCGGGCTACCATCGCCTCTCAAGTAGCCGAAATTTCCTGTCATTACGGGAAACTTCTCTACTAAATCCACTGAAATCACGCCCGCCTGTTTCATTGCCAAGCGATATTGGTCGCGATAAAGCGCCCCTAACTCGGAAGCCGGGTCCGTTGCATTGATTAGGTCTTCTACCCTTCCACGAGATTCAGAAAATGCCAAAGCGATAGTCACCGCCTGATTCTCGGCTTCCTCACGGGCGGTCGCCGAGAGCTGCGAGCCTGGGCCTCCTGACTTAACCTCGCCAGACTGTTCTGCCGTTGCAAGCATCTGTTCCACTACCTTTTCGGGCAGTCCGCTCTCAAGCAACTGTTGGCGCAAGGAGTCGAGGCTCGCGGCATCGTCGATGCTGGTGGATCGCATTCCGTCGAGAACCCAATCGAGTGCCCTTGGCGGCCCGCCAGCCCGCGTAATCTTGTTAATCTTATCTTGTGAAGGTGGGTTGACTATCACCACGCTCTTTGGCGTGTAGACGGCAGAAGAGCGGTGTACATTAAAAGAAAGAAACCCGTCGCCGCAGTCGCATCGAGCAGGGCCAAACCCTTTTTGCAATCTCGTGTTGCAAACCGGACAATCAAAAACTATCTCGGAGGACGATGCGGTTCCTGGCCAATTTACGCGGACCTGTTGATGCTCTGGACATCTTCTGATCCAGGGTGCTTTGAGGTTTCCACATTTATCGTGGAATCCAACAAATGGGAGCTGTCCGAAACGACCTGGCGATCCACACGGGCACCGTGTGTCGGCAGACCGATGTAGCCGTCTACATGACTTGCACATCCAGAGTCGCGGAAACGGCTCAACCTTTACCCCGTTGCTTTTGTCTACTGAGTATACTCTAACGCCCCAGCCTCGCAGCAGGTTTTCAACGAACTGCCCGTCCATGCCTGCGTTGTGCCAAGGCATCGCTTGACGGATCAGCTCGCGACGCAAGCTTTCTGAGTCCACCTCAGTTCTCAGCATTGGGGTACGCCACTCTTTTACCTTCCAAACGCCCCCTTTCAGGTCAACAGTCTGCTCGGGTAAGAAGCCAAATAGAATTTGACTAGAACTACGCTGTTCCTTCATCCCAGTTCCTCTCCATAGACGGGGACTTGTTCTTCGACATCTCGGAGTGAAAGCATTGGATCCCCTGTCGGGGAAAGGTCAGACGGGTAACGGAACGTGCCGCCAGGATCGCGGAGGTTGTGGAAAAAGTCGTCAATCCAAGCTTCGAGTTCATTTTTTAAGGGGAGGTCAAGCGCCTCGCTCAACTGAAGCATTCGAACGAGTGAAGACAATTCGTGCTCGCGGGTAATGTCGCCTTTAGCTTCGAACTCACGGAGCTTCGCGACCGTTGTCAGAGACCCATTAGCTTCTGGTTCGTGTATTGCCAATATACGAGCAAGTTCAAGTCCCGATACTGTGCGTTCGAGGACCCGTTTACTCCGCCGCGTGATCGGTATCGGTTCGACGAATCGGTCGCCTTGTTCGACAAATTTTCCAAAAGACCGATATACCCCTGCGTCCCGTTCTCTCGCCATTTTCGGGATCACGATTACAAGCCCTGGCCAAGTTCGTCCGACACGAGCCGTCGCTTGGATAAATTCCGCCGTTCCTAGCGGTAACCCGAGCATGACCATCTTATTGAGACGTTCAATATCGACGCCATGTGACATCATTGATGATGCTGTGATTACATGTAGGCGATCTTCAAAGTCCGTCTCAGGTTGCTCGAGACGTGAAAGCGTTTTTCTGACCTCGTCAAAGGGAAGTTTGCTGGTCAACGATGCGGTCTTGACGGTCTTGTCCTCTCCTACGCGGACCTGGGTTTCAAGCGAGCGCATCACCGCATCCAGGTCACGCAAATTATTCCCGTAAACTACGTCTGTCCCGTAGATTAGAATGAGTTGATCAACAAATCGTCGTTCAATGCCGATCTCGTCGCATATTGGGCCGGGGTTGTCGATGAACTCTCTGATCGCGAGCTGTAGCTCGGTTAGAGTCCTGTCGACCGCGTATTCAAGTGTCACGCCTCGTGGCGCCAAGGAGACATAGCGTCTCATGAGTTTATTCGATGCAGAGGTCCAAAAACCCTCGTCCGTCGAGGGCCCCGGTAGCGGAAAAACCCTCGCCTTTCGGCGATACAATACATCCACTTGTTTTTCGTACCCCGTTAGCGTCGCCGAAGACGCCAGGATTTTCGGTTTTCGCCCGCAGATCGATTGCTGTAGGTCGTCATACAGGGCTTCGTAATGCGAGTCCACGGCACCAAGGCTGTCTCGGAGCAAATGGAGTTCGTCCTGCAAACGGAATGTCGGGCCAAAGCGTTCTGGCGCCTGGTCTAGAGCTTCTGATTCAGCGCGACATCCCGGAACTAAACAGCCCTTCGGTCTACTGCTTCGTGGCGCATAGGTGTATCCATGGCCTTGGATAGAGCACTTGCCGGCGGGTGCGCCTACGAGGCCGCGCATGGCGGCCTGCATAGATATCGATGCGGCTTTGTCTAACGTGCCAACGATGACAGTAGGAAGAAATCTGTAAATTTCTTCATCTACCACATAGAAGGGGAGCGCATTGTGGCCCCAGGCGCAAGTGTCGTTCGTACAGCGATGATCGAGCTTCCAAGATCGCCGATTAAATCCCATTTGGATCGAATCTTGGTGGCAAAATGGGCATTTAGAGAGTACCTGATACCGGGCCGGCATGTTCGGGTCATCAGGATCAACTGGGTCGCTTGCGGGTGGATCCGGACGAACTCTGTTCGGAGTCGCCCCTTGTCCAACAAGGAACCCCACGGAAAATGGGTCGCCCGGGATGTTCTCTTCGCGACGTACCAGTTCCGCCCCAGCTATAGCATCTGCGAAACGCTGGGTCTGCTGCAGTGACAGCATCCGCAATGGGAAACGGCTCCAAGCGGTGACACCTGAGAGCTTACCAGTGAGACGATCGTACAGTGCAGCAGTGACAATCAATCCGAGATATGTCTCGGTCTTGCCCCCGCCAGTCGCGAACCAAACAATATCGGCTGTTTCCGGCTCCTGCTTAGAATCCACGATTGAAGAAAGGTTTGACAGAAGAAAAGCCAGCTGAAATGGGCGCCAACCCTCATACTTTCCCGAGGACGAATACTTGATGGATCGATTTGCGAGGCGAAATGCTCTTTCCAGTGTCGCATCAGTCTCAAGGAGCTCAATGCCTTCGCGTAGCCTGTCCAGTTCGTGCTTGAATTGATTGGCTTCGCCGTCTGCCTGAGACCGCATCTCACTGGTCCATTCATGAACATGTTGTCGTTCATCCAGGCTTTCGGCGCTCCATGATGCTTCGCCCCATGCGCTCAAGGCCTCCAATAAGGCCCGTGCAGGAATAAGCGGGTTCGTCGAAAGTGTCTCGAAGGAGAAATCGGGTTGATCTGTAGGCGCTGACCAGTATTGCGGCCTGCTTTTTTCCGCCGAGACCACATCGGTGGTGCGGAATACTCCGGGAGAACGCGTCTCTATTCCACAATTGATCCCATATGCAGGTATGTCTCGGTTATATCGGAAGGAGTCGGGGAGGGCCTCTAGTGCGTACGGAGTCGTTTCAATGCCGTCGATTTCAATCCAGCACTCGAAGAGGTTTACATCTGACAGAGCGGCTACTTCCTTTGGCGTAGCATTGACCAAGCTTACAACGAGTTCATCAGGTGCCCCGGGCAAAGAAACCACTTCTGTGCGGATTTCGGGCATGTATCCTGCCTCTCCAGTCGCTCTGGTCGCTGCTTGGGCTAGAATGTCGCGGCCGAAGGTTTTTTCCCTTGTTTCATCGTCGAGCGGCAATGAGACGGAAATCGTTTCATTGACGGGGCCGTGCTTCCTCCATCTACCGTCATCCTCTTTGAGCCATACACTGAACGAAACTTTTACGGAAAACCTAAGGTGTCCCTGGCCCATGGGTCGTAGGCGAATTCCTATTGCACAAGGCGCAAGGCGTTCGCCTCTCTCTCCCAGCTTGTTTAGTTCAACGTATTCTTCCGACGCCAAACGACCCAGCCAAAACTTACCAGATGGCTCCACATCTAATTCTTGGAAGTTGTCGCCGCGGGCAGCTGTTACTACCCGTCGTTCCATCCATCCTATAAACCGCTCGGCAGCTTCGTAGATTTCCATGTCCGTACTCGATACTTAGTGGGATTCCGGCGAGGTTATGGCTTTTGATAAACTGGCGTCGAGTTCATTGGCTTCCCGCTTTGCGCTGCGCGAAAGCTTCTCGATGGCCTTGTTTTGGATCTGTCGAATGCGCTCGCGCGTTACCCCGAGTTTCTGGCCGATCATTTCGAGAGTCCACTCTTGATTCGTGTCAAGTCCGTACCTTAGTGCCAGTACTTCTTTCTCACGAGGAGTGAGTCCTTCGAGCAATTGATATAAATAATCAGAGCGTTCGCGTTCCTCAAGAGCGGCATCCGGACCGGGTTCGTCGCTTGTGAGCGACTCAATGATCGATGTTCGGTCGTCCCTTTCTTCACCTTCGTAGATTGAAACCGCATAGGTGTCAGCAAGATCCCAAATAGCTTTGATCGTGGCGCGATCCCACGCAAGCTCCTGTTCGAGTTCGAATAGGGATGGCCGGCGACCATCATTAATGTGACGTAACCAGCGAGCAGCCCGTCGTAACCTACGTACTTTAATGTCAATATGAACGGGGAATCGAACAGTTCTTCCGGTGTTGGCGATCGCGCGGGTTATCGCTTGTCGGATCCACCAGGTTGCGTAGGTAGAGAATCGGTAGCCTAGTGTGTGATCGAACTTTTCGACCGCAGACATGAGTCCGATTACACCCTCCTGGATTAAGTCATCGATATCTAGACCAGAGCCTCCTAGATACTTCCTTGCAATGCTCACGACAAGACGGAGATTCGCTAACATCATGCGAACACGCGCTTGTTCGGCACGAACGATCATCAATCGACCGTGGGGGGTGACTGAGGGGCTTTGGACGTCACTTTCGGCTTGGACGATTCGTCCTAAAGCAATTTGGCGGCCTAGCTCTACCTCCTGCTCCGGTGTCAGCAAGGGCGCCGCGCGGGAAACGGGCTGGAGCCAATCTAGTATCGGTGAACTGGTTTTAATATTTTTCGTGGAATCGTAGAGTGAGATTTCTTCTTCGTCTAAGTCATCGTCTTCGTCTTCTTCATCTTCAGGGAGCAGAATGTCAATGTTTTTCTCTTCGAGGTATTCATAGACGTATTGACACTCATCCGAATCAAGCGCCCTTCGGTCCAGTATTCGCTCTACTTGCGCTAATTCAAGGCACCCACCTTGGCGATGATAGTCGTCAATCAGTGCCTCAGCAGCCTGACGCGCGCGCTCTTGGGTTTTTGAGGAATCCTCTGCTTCGGAAGTGGTGATTTCTGTCCCTGGCATTCCTTATTGCCCTATTTGCCATTTGCGTGCGTTACCCTGAATACTAATCGACCGGGAATAATAGGCCAAGCGAGATTGTACAAGAGAAAGAAAGGAGCGCCCAAGAAGCGGTCAGCGTTGAAGACCACTCCGGAAAGGAGCCGGCTCATGGGCCGAGTAAAGCAACGCAACACAGGGCCTGAGGTGGCATTGAGGCGCGCTCTTTGGCAGCGAGGATTGCGATACAGGCTCCACCTGCAGCTCCCGGGGCACCCCGACATAGTCTTTACGCAGCGAAAGATTGTGGTGTTTGTGGACGGCTGTTTTTGGCATGGCTGCCCTCTGCATGGAACTATGCCGAAGACCAATCAGGAATACTGGGCTGCCAAGATTGCGCGCAATATCCGGAGAGACGCAGAGGTTGACCAAACGTTGAGAGCGATGGGCTGGCGGGTCGTACATGTCTGGGAACACGAAATTAAACAAGACCTTGAGGCAGTTTCTGAGCGTATCGATCAACTAGTAAAATCTGTATGACTCTGCAAGGCGTCGTGATGGCCGCGGGGGCTTTTAGGTGTTTCTAATCCTCTTTTAGGACGTTTTCTTTCGACACGTATTCCACCAAGTCTTGGATTTTGCAGTCAAAGAACGCACACAGCCGGTCCAGGTTCTCTGTCCCGTGTTGTACCCCCGCTGTCCTTCCGGAGGGCGCGCCAATTCCATTGCCGCACCCTCGCGATTCCCGGCCCCTGCGGGGCGTTCGCCGGGCTGCGTTCGTCCCCTGGACGAACGGTCCCGCTCACCCCTTCGGGCGCGCCAATTCCCACTCATTTCTCTTCCTTCGCCAGTTCCGCCTCCAGCCGCCGCTGTACCCGCTGCGGGGAGCCGGTGCGCCGGGCCAGGCGGTCGTAGGCCACCGGCACCACGAACAGGGTGAACAGGGTCGCCGACAGGATGCCGGCCATGATGACGGTGCCGATCACGGTGCGGGTCTCGCTGCCGGCACCGCTGGACAGCAGCAGCGGCAGTGAGCCGGCGGCGGTGGTGATGCCGGTCATGATGATCGGGCGCAGGCGGGTGTCGGCGGCCTCCACCAGCGCCTCGCGGAACGGCTGGCCGGCATCGCGCAGCTGGTTGGCGAATTCCACGATCAGGATGCCGTTCTTGGCCGCCAGACCCACCAGCATGATCAGGCCGATCTGGCTGTAGAGGTTGAGCGTCTGGCCGGAGAAGTAGAGCCCCAGCAGGGCGCCGACCATGGCCAGCGGCACGGTGAAGATGATCACCAGCGGATGGACCCAGCTCTCGAACTGGGCGGCCAGCACCAGGAACACCACCGCGATGCCGAGGATGAAGGCGAACAGGATGGAGTCGCCGGCGAACTTGTAGTCGCGCGACTGGCCCTTGTAGTCGATGATGACGCTGCCCGGCAGGTGCTCGCGCGCCATGGCCTCGAGCCGGTCAAGCACCTGGCCCAGCGCCGCGCCCTCGGCCAGGTTCGCCTCCAGGGTGATGGAGCGCACCCGGTTGTAGCGGTTGAGACTGAGCGAGTCGGCGAACTCCTCCAGCTGCACCAGGTTGGCGAGCGGGATCAGGCGGCCGCTGCGTTCGGAGCGCACATAGATGTTATCCATGTCGTTCGGGGTGCGCTGGCTCTCGCGCTCGCCCTCGATGATGACATCGTATTCCTGGCCGGCGTCGATATAGGTCGTCACCCGGCGCGAGCCGAGCATGGACTCCAGGGTGCGGCCGATGCTGCCTACGGTCACGCCCAGTTCGGCGGCGCGGTCGTAGTCGATCACCACTCGCAGCTGCGGCTTGGTCTCCTTGTAGTCCCAGTCGAGACCCACCAGGCCGGGATTGTCGGCCTCGATTCTCTCCACCAGGATGTCGCGCCATTCGGCCAGTTCCGCATAGGTGCCGCCGCCGATGACGAACTGCACCGGCTTCTGCACCCGCGCCCCGAAGCCCTGGCGCATGACCGGGAACACCCGCACCCCGGGCAGGTCCGACAGCCGCTGGCGGGCGTCGTCCATGATGTCCCAGGCCGAGCGGCGCTGCGACCAGTCGCTGAGCACATTGATGGCGATGCCGGTGTTGAAGATCTCGAAGTTGCCGAAGGCGCGCGGGGCGCGCACCAGCAGGCGGCTGATCTCGCCGGCCTCGACCAGCGGCATCATGCGCCGTTCGATCTCGGTCATGTAGGTCGAGATGTAATCATAGGAGGCGCCCTCCGGTCCGGAGACCATGAGGTAGAACACGCCCCGGTCCTCCCTGGGGGCGTACTCGTCCGGGATCCGCTCCAGCAGCCACAATGAACTGCCGAGGATGCCGGCGAAGACCAGCCCCACCGCCCAGGCGTGATTGAGCGCGCCCTGCAGCAGGGCGTGATAGCCGCGCCGCACCCGGTCGAAGGCGCGGTCCACGGCATGCGCCAGGCGTGCCCGACTGCCGGATTCAGGCAGCAGCTTGGAGGCCAGCATGGCCGAGAGGGTGAGTGCGACGAAGCTGGAGAAGGCCACCGCCGCGGCCATGGTCAGGGCGAACTCGGAGAACAGCCGGCCGATGTCGCCGCGCAGGAAGGCGATGGGGACGAACACCGAGATCAGCACAATGGTGGTGGCGATGACCGCGAAGCCGACCTGGCGGGTGCCGCGAAAGGCGGCCACCAGGCGCGACTCGCCGTACTGCTCGATGCGCCGGTGGATGTTCTCGATCACCACGATGGCGTCGTCGACCACCAGGCCGATGGCCAGCACCAGTGCCAGCAGGGTGAAGATGTTGATGGAGAAGTTCAGCGCCAGCAGCACCATGAAGGTGGCCACCAGCGACACCGGTACCGTGACCGCCGGCACCAGCATGGCCCGCGCACTGCCCAGGAACAGGTAGATCACCCCGATCACCATGCCGATGGCGATGAACAGGGTCTTGTAGACCTCGTTGATGGCGCCGGAGACGAACACCGAACTGTCATAGCTCTGCTTGAGTGCCAGCCCCTCGGGCAGGCCGGCGTTGATGCGCGCCATCTCGGCCTTGGCCGCCTCGGCCACGGCCAGGGTGTTGGCGGTGGACTGCTTGATGATACCCACGCCCACCATGGGCACGCCGTTGCCGCGGAAGAACAGCCGGTCCTCGACCGTGCCGCGCTCGACCCGGGCCACATCGCCCAGCCGCACCAGGTGGCCGTCGCTTCCGCGGGACAGCACCAGGCGCTGGAACTCCTCGGCGGTGCGGAAGCTGCGCTCGGTGCGTACGGTGAACTGGCGCAGGGCGGAATCCAGGCTGCCGGCCGGCAGTTCCAGGTTCTCGGCGCGCAGTGCGGCCTCGACGTCGGCGACAGTCAGGTCGCGCGCGGCAAGCGCCTGACGATCGAGCCAGATGCGCATGGCATAGCTCTGGCCGCCGCCGACCCGCACCCGCGCCACGCCGTCCAGGGCCGAGAAGCGGTCCAGCAGGTAGCGCTCGGCGTAGTCGGTCAACTCCGGCACGCTCATGCCCTCGCCGGCGAGGTTCAGCCACATGATGACGTCTTCGTTGCTGTCGACCTTCTGGATCTCCGGCGGGTCGGCCTCCTCGGGCAGGTCGTCGAGCACGCCCGAGACCCGGTCGCGCACGTCGTTGGCGGCGGCGTCGATGTCGCGGTCGGTGCTGAACTCGATGTTGATCACCGAGCGGCCATCCTCGCTGGTCGACTGGATGAAGCGGATGCCCTCCACGCCCGAGATGCGGTCCTCTATCAGTTCGGTGATGCGGTTTTCCACCACGTTGGCCGCCGCACCCGGGTAGAGGGTCTCGACCGAGACCACCGGCGGATCGATGTCGGGATATTCGCGCAAGGGCAGGCGGTCGAAGGACATCAGCCCGAAGGCGATGAGCAGCAGCGACAGCACCGAGGCCAGGACCGGCCGGGTGATGGAGAGATCGGACAGGATCATCCGTCGCTGCCGTCCGAGTCCAGCGACTGCAGCAGCTGCGCCAGCGGTCGGCTGCCGTCGTCCACGGCGCCGATGCGCACCGGCTGGCCCGGACGTGCCTTCTGGGTGCCGTGGGTGATGACGGCATCACCCGGCGCCAGGCCGGAGTTGATCTCCACCCGCCCCGGCCGGCGGGCGCCGATGCCGACCTCCTGGCGCACTACTTTGTTGTTATCATTGCGGTCCACGCGCAGCACGAACTGGCGCTCGCCCTGCGGCATCAGCGCCTCTTCCGGAATGAACAGGGCCCGGCGGTCGGGCCGGCGTATCTCGACCTGCATCAGCAGCCCGGGCTTGAGCCGGTGTCCGGGGTTGGGCAGCAGGGCGCGGACCCGCACGGCGCGGGTGGTCGGATCGATGCGGCTGTCCACCGCCTTGATCTCGCCGGTGAAGGTCTCGCCGGGCCAGGCCGGGCTGGTGGCCTCGATCACCAGCCCCGGCTCCACCACGGCCAGGAAGGTCGCGGGGACGGTGAACTCCAGCTTCATCACCGCGTCGTCATCCAGGGTGACAAGCGGATCGCCGGGGGTGACCAGGTCGCCGACGCTGATGTCGCGCAGCCCCAGCACGCCGGCGAACGGCGCCCGGATCATCCGATCAGCGAGGCGCGATTCGATGGCGGTGACCCGCGCGCGGGCGGTTTCCCATTCCCGCCGGCGTTCGTCGAGCAGGGAGCGGGAGGCCTTGTCCTGCGCTTCGAGCGATTCCACCCGCCGGTACTGGCGGTGAGCCTCCTCCAGGGTGGCACGGGCCTCGGCCAGCTGGGCCTGCTCCTCGCCGCGCTCGAGTTCGACCAGCAGCTGGCCGGCCTCGACCCGGTCGCCGTCGTCGAAGTGGAGGGCGCGGATGGTCTCGGTCACCGTTGCCGTGAGCACCACCGATTCATTGGCGCGCAGGGTGCCGAGTGCCTCGATGGCTTCGCTGAAGCCTTCCTCGCTGGCCTCGGCCACGATCACGACCGGACCGGCAGGCTCCTCGGCGCGCAGTGCGGCCGCCAGTGACAGGCACAGACCGCCGAGCAGGATCAGGGCCGAAAGCGGATGATGCGGTTTCATGAGACTCCCGGGTACGCAGGTCAGGGTAGGGTTATGACGTGCGGCAGCGTCGAATCAGTCCCTGGCAGACCCGGCGCTTCGGCGCGACAACAATGGACCGCGCAGGCGATCAGAACAATGACAGCGGCCAGGCGGGATAGTTCAGCCGGGTCCGACGCCCGGGGTCCGGGTTTGATCCGCATCAACCTGTCTGCAATGAATCGCTGCCGGGCGTTTCAACACCTCGCGGCTCGGCTATGCTTGAGCAATCGAAACGGATGAATTGCGGAGATGAAGGCGATGAGCAAGGGCTATTTCACAGCGTTGGTACTGGCCGCCACGCTCGGGGTGGGCGGCTGCGCCACCTACCAGGGGCCGCAGGAACAGGCGGGGATGGTGATCGGCGGTATCCTCGGCGGTGTGCTGGGCTCGGAGGTCGGCGGCGGGCGCGGCCGTACCGCGGCCATCATTGCCGGTACCCTGGCGGGCGCGGCCATCGGCGGCGCGATTGGCCAGTCCATGGACGAGGTCGACCGCATGAAGACCGCCGGCACCCTGGAGACGGTGCGTACCGGCGTGACCTCCACCTGGCAGAACCCGGATACCGGCTATCAGTATGCGGTCACACCCACCCGCACCTACGAGACCAGCAGCGGTCCCTGCCGGGAGTACACCATCGATGCCCAGATCGGCGGCCGTACCGAGCAGGTCTACGGCACGGCCTGCCGCCAGCCCGACGGCAGCTGGAAGGTGGTCGAATAGGCGTCCGGCTCAGGCGTTCGTCCCGCTCCGGGTCAGTTCCCGGATGCCGGCCCACAGCAGCTGCAGCTGCTGGCGGAACTGGCCGCCGATGGCGCCGGGCTGGGCCTGCTTGAGGATCAGGATCACGCCGTAGAACTGGGCGATCAAGGCTGCCATCACCACCGGCACGGGCGTGTTGGCCGGCAGTTCGCCGCGCTCGATCGCGCGCGTGAGTTGCTGTGCCAGCAGGCCGTCCAGGCGCTGCTCGGCCAGCGTCTCGATGCCTGCGCAGTCGGGAAAGCCGAGGCGTTTTTCCGCCTGAGTGAGCGGCTCCTCCTCGCGTTTCTCCCGTTGCTGCGCCTGCCAGGCGATCCACTCGCCCCAGGCCTGGGGCTCGGCCTGAACTCGCCTGGCCGCGGCCTGGAACACCGCCTCGATCGCGGCCAGCCCGGGCTTTTCCGCCGCGGCCTGGCTGGCATGCCATTGCAGTTCCAGGGTCCAGAGCCGGCCCAGGTAGGCCAGCAGGTCGGTCTTGCGGGGAAAGTAATTGAAAAAGGTCGCCTCGGAGATCTCTATCTCGGCGCACAGGTCGCGCACCGCCACCTCGTCCAGGCTGTGGCGCGCCAGTTGGCCGGCCAGGGCCCGGGCCAGGTTCAGGCGGGTGCGGGCCGCCTTGCGTTCTCGCAGTGGGATGTCGTTGGTCGCCATGACGTCAGTTCCCTGAGCAGGATGCAGGCCGGAACAAGGCCATATGACTGTTTCCGGCATCTGCAGTCTGGTAGAGTTCTCTATAGTAGCACTAAAATTAGTGTTAACTTTAAATCAAGTCAATACTCAGATTAAAGTGATCGACGTGGCGATCTGACCCAAATCAAGCCATTTGACGTGCCGGTGCGGCTACAATGAGTGCATGCCACCAGTGGGGGAGAGACGATGAGTTGTTTCGAGAATCTCATGATCGGCCAGGCGCCGGCGCTGAAGACCCAACTGCGTGCCGCTGCCCTGGCGGCCGCCACGGACGTCCCCATCCTTATCGCGGGCGAGAGCGGAACGGGCAAGGATCTGCTGGCCCAGGCCATTCACCGGGAGAGCCGGCGTGCCGCCGGTCCCTTCGTCCCGGTCAACTGTGCCTCGATGCCGGACGGGCTGGTCGAGTCCCTGCTCTACGGTCACCGGCGCGGGGCCTTCACCGGCGCCGTGGTCGACCAGGCCGGTTACATCCAGCAGGCGCGTGGCGGCACCCTGTTCCTGGACGAGGTCGGCGAACTGCCCGGCCCGGCCCAGGCCAAGCTGCTGCGCTTCCTGGAGACGCGCGAGTGTCAGCCTCTGGGTCAGGCCCGGCCGGATCAGGTCGAACTGCGGGTACTGGCCGCGACCAACCGCGACCTGGCCGCGGACGCGGCCGCCGGGCGCTTCCGCCAGGACCTGTTCTATCGGCTCAACGTGGTACCGGTGCAGATGCCGGCCCTGCGCGAGCGGCGCGAGGATATCCCGGCGCTGGTGGAGCATCTCACCGGGCAGCTGTCCCGGCAGCACGACCTGGCGCCGCCGCGCTACCCGGCCGCCACCCTGAACCGGCTGCAGCGCTATGACTGGCCGGGCAATGTGCGGGAGTTGCGCAATTTCTGCGAACGCACCCTGATCCTGTTCAGCGGCCGCGAGGTGCAGCCATCGAACCTGCCGGCGGAGTTGCGTGCCCCGCAGCCGGCAGCGAAGGCCGGCGGCTTCGCCCTGCCGGCCGGCGGTGTGGATCTGGGTTCACTGGAATCGGACCTGATCCAGCAGGCGCTGGCCCAGACCGGCGGCAACCGCAGCCGGGCCGCGCGGCTGCTGGGACTGACCCGCGACACCCTGCTCTACCGCATCAAGAAGTGGGGCATCGAGTGCTGATTCATATAACCACGGAAAGCACGGACAAAATCTTGTTGTTCTGTAGGTTGGGTTAGGCGCGACAGCGCCGTAACCCAACGAGCGCAGCCTGAATGTTGGGTTACGCCCTACGGGCTAACCCAACCTGCCTGCTACAGGGCTTTGTCCGGGTTTTCCGTGGCCATCGATCACAACGGCCAGGCCCGGCGCGCCAGCGCCACACTCACGATGTAGGCGAACACCAGCAGCGCCAGCACACCGAAGCCGAGTCGTACCGGTTTGGCAAAGCGCGGTTTCAGCGCCAGCATTCCCAGCAGGATATAGACCACCAGCGCGACCAGCTTGGCTGTCAGCCAGTCCTGGGCCAGCGGATACTGGCGCGACAGCACCGCCAGGGTGATGCCCGAGGCCAGCAGCAGGGTATCGTTGATGTGCGGCAGCACCTTCACCGGGCGCAGCCCGAGCCAGGCCTCGCGCCACAGCATCAGTGCCAGGCGCAGGGCAAAGCCACCGCCGCTGATGATCACGGTGGCGACATGCAGGATTTTTATGGCGGTGTAATCGGACATTGTTGTCGTTGGTCTGGTTGTGAATGGCCGCGCCCCGGCGCGGACAGGGCCGCAGCTGGCGGTTGTATCTGTGTTTATTGCAGGGTTGCACGCCGGCGGCGGGCAGGTCTACTGTAAACTTCAGACGCCGGCCTGAGGGAGACTGCGCACCACATGGCCCAATACTACTCGATACGCCGCTTCTGCCCCTACCAGGGCGTGATTCAGGTGGTGGACGTGGGCAATGCGCGCGCCTATTCCACCGACGGCCGCCACTGGCAGGTGCGGGTGCAGAACGCCTCGGGGCGGCTGCGCTGGCATGCCACCGACTGCGATGCCGGCGACCTGGCCAGCCGCGAGACCAATGCCGACCAGCTGATGCGCGCACTCAACGAACGTCCGCCCATCCCTTTCCCGCTGGCCGACCGGTTCGAGTTGTGGCTGCTGCACCGGGAGACGCGTCTGCCGCTGGCCATCGTCAAGAGCCGGGTTACGCGCGAGGAAACGGAGTCGGACCGCATCACCAACCCGACCTGGCAGCCGTTTCTGATGTCGAGAAACGAGTTCCGCTCCCCCGCACTGGAGGCCGCACGCAGCCATTGTGACCCGCACGTGCGTCCGCCGCGGGCCCAGGATGTGCTGGAGCGCCAGGTCAACCTGGCCGGCCGGCCGCTGCCGGTGCTGCAGTGGTTCGAGCGCCTGGAGGACGGCAGCGGCATCGGTCACGGCGGCATGCGGGTCGAAGGTGAACTCACCGGCCGCCACCTGCCGGCCGAGGCCTTCCCGGAACTGCTGGTCGATCCCGAGTGGCCGCAGGGCCTGGAGCGGGAACTGGTGCGTGAATACCATGAATGGAACGCGCCCTTCCTGCTGGCGCACCAGCGGCTGCGCGAGGATACGCGCCGCTGGCTGGAGACGGCCGCGCGCCAGCGGCCCGAAAGCCTGCTGGACAACTACCCCATGTATCCGCAGGTGTTGGATGCGGAGGCCATGCAGGTCACCCTGGTCTCGGCCAAGCTGATCAAGGCCTCCTGAGTTTCATGCCGGACAGTGAACTGATGCGGCTGGCCGAGTCCCTGCGGCGTGAGCAGGCCGAGTACCGGCTGAGCGCGCCGCCCGGCGAGACCGAGGCCCGGTTCGAATTCATCGGCCGCTTCGAGCACACAGCGGTCATCTGGCAGGCGCGGTTGCAGGCGCTCGGCAGTGGCCGGCGCGAGCAGTTCATCGAGATCGGCCCGGCCGCGGGCGAACGGCGGCCGCTGACCGTGGGCCTGGCGCTGGATCGCATCGATCCGCCCGCCATCCTGAAAACCGTTATCATGATCCGCAACTACAAACGCCTGCGCGAAGGCCGCCACGCCTGGCGGGCCTGAGTGCAGGCGTCGACGAGGACATTACATGGCACAACTGATCAGCCTGTCGCGCGCCGCCCGCCTGGTGGGGGTGAAGCGCGCGACCCTGCAGAAACAGATCCGCGAGGGCGAACTGCACACCTTCGAGGGCGAACTGGACCTGAGCGAACTGCTCAAGGTCTATCCCAAGACCGACCTCGACGGCAGCGGGATGGTGGAGCGTGCCGACCGCATCATCGAGAACGCCTTCGGCAAGGTGCTCGACACCAAGGATCTGCCCGACGCCGAGGTGCTGGCCACCCGCGTCACCCTGCTCAGCCACGAACTGGGCACGGCGCGGGCGCGGGTGAACCGCTTCAACAAGCTGGTCAGCCGTATCAGCGACAAGCTGGATTCATTGGAGCAGGCCGTGGGCGATCCGGCCGTGAAGGCCTTCCGTCAGTGGCTGGAGAGTGAGATCGACGAAGTGCAATCCGCGCAGGGCCTGCACGATGAGGTGCTGGCCACCGATACCTTCATGCGTCTGCTGGCCGCCCACGTCCAACTCAAGCCCAGCGGACACGACTTCTTCCTCAACGGCAGCGAGACCCTGCTGCACGCCGGGCTGCGTTCGGGCATGCAGCTCAGATACGGCTGTACCGACGGCAGCTGCGGCCGCTGCCGGGCGAAGGTCATCAGCGGCGAGGCCAAGCGCGTGCGGGCCTACCCCGAATGCCTGTCGGAAGACGAACTGGCGGCGGGCTATGTCACCCTGTGCGCGCACACCGCCATGACCGACGTGCTGCTGCAGGTCGACGAGGTCATCCGGCCGGAGGAGATCGAGTCCCAGGTCCTGCCTGCCACCCTGCGCCGGGTCGACGACCTGGGTCAGGGCATGGTCGGCCTGGTGGTCAATCCGGTTGAGCCGCACCGGCTGCAGTTCCTCTCCGGCCAGTCGGCGCGGATCCGCATCGGCGATGCCGCGGCCAGCTACCCCATCGCCAGCTGTCCCTGTGACGAGACCCAGGTCGAGTTCCACATCAACACCGCCGACGACAATCCGCTGGCCGCACGGGTGGCCGCCGGGCTCGACGACGTCGAGACGCTGGATCTGGAAGGCCCGCGTGGCGACTTCGTTCTCAACCTCGAGTCGGTGCATTCGCTGGTGTTCATCGCCTGGGATCGCGAATTCGCCTCCATCAAGAGCCTGATCGAACAGGCCCTGGCGCTGGACGTGGCCGAACAGATCTACATCTACTGGGTGACCACGGACGGCAGCAGACCCTACCTGCACAACCTCTGCCGCGCCTGGCAGGACGCCATCGACAACGTCAACTACACGCGGCTGGAGGCCGATCCCGCGGTCTACGGCGAACGCGCGCGGGAGGTGGTTGGCGACACCCTGGCGGAACTGGCCGGGCAGCACTACAACGTGAAGGTGTTCGATTTCTACATCGGCGGGCCCGAGACCGTCACCGAGGCCAGCCGCAAGTATCTGGTCGCCCGCGGCGTGCCCCCGGCGCAGGTGCGCACCCGGCACGACTGACCGAGTCCCGGAGTTATATGTAGTTAATCTAAATGAGAATGATTGTAATTCGCTGCTGCTTTGCGCATTCTTGCGCCAGAGGTGAATTGCAATGCGACGTCTTCTTTTCCTGCTCCTGACCTGTCTGCCCCTGTCGGTGCTGGCGCAGGTCGATACCGGCCGGCTGGTGCAGATGGTCGACTACATCGGCGTCGATTATGCCGCGGCCGTGGCCGATGGCGAGATCATCAGCCAGGGCGAATACCGCGAGATGCAGGATTTCGCCGCCGCGGTGCGACGGCAGATCGCAGCGCTGGAGGCAGGTAAGGCCAGCGCCGAGTTGGCAGACCAGGCGCGGCAGCTGCAGCAGCTGGTTGCCGAGCGTGAAGCGCCGGCTGAAGTCGCCGGGGCCGCGGCCGCGCTGTCCCGACAGCTGTTGCAACGCTGGACATGACAGTGGTTCCGCGCCGCGCCCCCGACCTGCGCCGCGCCCGGGCACTGTTCAGCGAACACTGCGCCAGCTGCCACGGTGTCGAGGGCCGCGGTAACGGTGCGCTGGCCTCAGGCATGGAGCCGGCCCCGACCAATTTCCAGGATCCCGAACGCTATGCCCAGCGCACCCTCTATGGCCTGTACAGCACGATCAGCCTGGGTGTGGAAGACACCGGCATGGCCGGGTACACCGGCCAACTCAGTGAATTCGAACGCTGGAGCCTTGCCTTCCTCGTCGGCAGTCTCGCGGCCGACAAGGATGCAGTGGCCGCGGGGGCGGCCGCCTGGCAGCAGGCGGCTGGCGGGCATCCGCTGCAGTCCCTGGATACCCTGACCACCACGACACCGGAGCAGGCCGGGGCGGTCTGGGGCGCGGCCGGGCGGATCCTGATGGCGCATGCGCGCACTCACCCCGAGGCGCTGTTCGCCGACCGGTCACCGCTGGCGTTTGCACGCGACCAACTTCAGGCCAGCGTTGAGGCTTACCGGGGCGGTGATCGGGACGCGGCCCATGCCGCGGCCGTTTCGGCCTATCTGGACGGCTTCGAACTGGCCGAACACGGCCTGGATGCGGTAGCCCCGGAATTGCGCCGTGAGATCGAGGCCGCCATGACGGCCTACCGCGGGTTGGTGCGCAGCCAGCTGCCGCCGGCCCGGGTGGAGGCCGAGGCGCAGCGGATCCTGGAGCAGCTGGACCTGGCAGCAAAACGGCTGGAAACCGACACCCTGTCGAATACCGCCGCCTTCAGCGGCGCGCTGGTCATCCTGCTGCGCGAGGGGCTGGAGGCCTTGCTGGTGGTGGCGGCCCTGGCCGCTTTCCTGATCAGGACAGAGCGCCGCGAGGGCCTGCGTTATCTTCATCTGGGCTGGGTCGGCGCGCTGTTGCTGGGCGGGCTGACCTGGTGGTTGTCGCGATCATTGCTCGATTTCAGTGGCGCGAGTCGCGAGATCACCGAGGGCGTGGCCGCGCTGGTGGCCATGACGGTGTTGTTCTATGTCGGCTTCTGGATGCACAACAAGACCCATGCCCGCCAGTGGCAGCGTTTCATCCAGGGCTCGGTGGAGAAGGCGCTCAGCACCGGCACCCTGTGGGCGCTCACCGGCCTGGCCTTCGTGGCGGTCTACCGTGAGGTGTTCGAGACCATTCTGTTCTATCAGGCCATGTGGGTGCAGGCCGACGCGACGGGGCAGGGCTACATGCTGGGTGGCTTCGTCGCGGCGGCGGGCCTGCTGGCGATGATGGGGTGGTTGATCCTGCGCTACAGCGTGCGGTTGCCGCTGCGACAGTTCTTCGCCGTGACCAGCCTGTTCATGTTCATGCTGGCCATCGTATTCGCCGGCAAGGGCGTGGCGGCATTGCAGGAGGCCGGCAAGCTGCCGGTCGATCCGGTCAGCTTCCCACGCATCGAACTGCTGGGGATCTACCCGAACCTGGAGGGGCTGCTGCTGCAGGCACTGCTCGCGCTGATCGCGATCGGGCTCATCGTGGCCGGCCGCCGACAGTCACCGGCCGCGGCTGGCTGAGCCGGACGGGATTCAGCTGCGGGTCGCGGCGGCGTTGGCCAAGGCGTTGACCCGGGCGCGGATGGCCTCGGCATCGGTGGTATGGATCGACTCCCGGATCAGGATGCGCATGGCATCCAGCGCCTCAGCCACGACATCCTCGTGTCCGTGCTGGGCGGCGACCTTGTCTACGATAAGACAGGCTTCGTAGAGGCCTTCCTGGCGGCCGTCGAGAAATTCGTCCCTGTTCTGCTGGGTGTCGACCTCCGTTGCCGGGGCTTGTCCCTCGGGGTCGAGATCGATAATGGACGCGTTGTGTGATGGATTCATGATCGCTTGTCTGTGTTGTGAATTTCGATCAGGTCCGGCCGCGCTCCCCCCTGGAACTTCCGGGCAACCGGACTACCTACCTTACCCCAGTCCGACAAATAATCCACCCCTTGACTGATTGCCGACTGTAACGACCGGGGAATTCAAGTGTAGACCACAGCCCGGATAAGCCAAGGTATCTTTGCCGGTATCCGTAAGCATCTGATCCGACGGCAGTATAAGCATTAAATAATTACAATATCATGATATGGTGCGACGGATGATGCCTGCCTCAGGCGGCTTCCATCCCCAGCAGCCCGCGCAGATGCGCCGCCACCGAGCGGCCCAGCGCGGCCAGGGCGTAGCCGCCCTCCAGGCAGGAGACGATGCGTCCGCCGGCATGGGTGTCGGCCACCGCCTTGAGCTCGCGGCTGATCCAGTGGTAGTCGGCCTCGGTGAGCAGGAACTGGGCCAGGTCGTCCTCGACGTGGCCGTCGAAGCCGGCCGAGATCAGCAACAGTTGCGGACGGAAGGCGTCCAGCGCGGGCAGCCAGTGCTCGCGGATGGCCTCGCGGAAGGCCTCGCTGCGGGTGCCGGCCGGCAGCGGCACATTGATGATGTGGTCCGACCGGGTCCCGGCCCCGGTGTGCGGGTAATAGGGATGCTGGAAGCTGGAACACAGCAGCACGCGCGGATCCCCGGCGAAGATGTCCTCGGTGCCGTTGCCGTGATGGACATCGAAGTCGGCGATCGCCACCCGCTCCAGCCCGTGCCCGGCCAGGGCGTGGGCGGCGGCGACGGCCACATTGTTGAAGATGCAGAAACCCATGGCGCGGCTGCGGGTGGCGTGATGGCCGGGCGGGCGGACACTGCAGAAAACGGCACCGGCATCATCCCGCATGACCAGGTCCACGCCCAGGATCGCCGCACCGGCCGCGCGCCGGGCGGCCGGGAGTGAATGGATGTTCATGCCGGTATCCGGATCCAGCGCCCGGCGGCCCTGCTCAGGGGCGGCGGCGAAGACGGCCTGCACATAGTCCGGAGCGTGCGCCAGTTCCAGCTGCTCCGGAGTGGCCAGCGGCGCCTCGTAGTGGCGCAGGGCCTGGTCCAGTCCGGTGGACAGCAGCTGATCGTTGATGGCCAGCAGTCGCTGCGGGCTCTCGGGGTGTCCCGGACTGTTCTCGTGCAGCAGACAGTCGGGATGCGAGATGAAGGCGAGGGTCATGGTGGCCAAGTCTGCGCCCGGTGCCGCGATCACTGCAACCCGCCTGTTAGGCGGATGCCTTTATACTCTACCTTTCAGGCAGCGTTATCCGCAGGTGGAATGATGGGCCCGCATTACCTCAACCGGTTGTTCTCCCCCGACAGCATCGCTGTGTTCGGCGCTTCCGACCGCGCCGGTTCGGTCGGCAGCATCGTCTTCCGCAATCTGCGCGAGGGCGGCTTCAAGGGCGCGCTGTTTGCGGTCAATCCGAAGCACCGCAAGGTACAGGATCAGCGTGCCTACAAGGATCTCGCCGCCATCGGCAAACCGGTGGACCTGGCCGTGATTGCCACCCCGGCGGCGACCGTCTCCGGGATCATTGCCCAGTGCGGCCAGGCCGGCGTGCGGGCGGCCGTGGTGCTGTCGGCCGGCTTCGGCGAGGCCGCGGCCGGGGATGCCGGCGAGCGGCTGCAGCGCGAACTGTTGGAGACGGCGCGTCAGCAGGGGGTGCGCATCCTGGGACCGAACTGCCTCGGCATCATGCGCCCGGACGCGGGACTCAATGCCACCTTCAGCCACAACATCGCCCGCCGCGGCAAGCTGGCGCTGGTGTCCCAGTCCGGGGCGCTGTGCACCGCCGTACTCGACTGGGCCCAGGCCGAAGGCATCGGTTTCTCCGCCATGGTCTCGCTGGGCGACGCGGCCGATGTCGATTTCGGTGACCTGCTCAGTTACCTGGCGCTGGATCCCTGGACCCGCGCGATTCTGCTCTATGTCGAGGGCATTCGCGACGCCCGCAGTTTTCTCAGCGGCCTGCGCATCGCCGCGCGCATGAAGCCGGTGGTGGTGGTCAAGGCCGGCCGCCATGCCGACGGCTCACGCGCCGCCGTCTCGCACACCGGCGCCCTGATCGGCGGCGATGATGTCTTCCATGCCGCCCTGCGCCGGGCCGGCGCGGTCCGCGCCTACACCATCAAGCAGCTGTTCAATGCCGCCGAGATCCTGGGCGGCGGCGAGCACCGTGTGCGCGGCAGCCGGCTGGCGATCGTCACCAACGGCGGCGGACCGGGCGTGATGGCGACCGACCGCGCGGCCGAACTGGGCGTGGCGCTGGCCGAACTGGCCCCGGCGACCCTGCAGGCGCTGGAGCAGGCGCTGCCGGCGCACTGGTCGCATGCCAACCCGGTGGATCTGCTGGGGGATGCCGGTCCGGAGCGCTATGGCGCAGCGGTCGAAGCCTGCCTGCGCGATCCCGGCGTGGATGGCGTGCTGGCCATGCTCACGCCGCAGGCCATGACGGACGCCGCGGGCTGCGCCGAGGCGGTCAGTGCGGCCGCCGGTCACGGCGCCAGGCCGCTCATCACCTGCTGGATGGGCGGGCCGCATGTCGCCGCCGCCCATGCGTTGTTCAATCGCCGGGGCATTCCGCACCTGGACACGCCCGAGGCCGCGGTGGAGGCCTTCGCCTATCTGGCCAGTCACCGGCGCAATCAGGAGTTGCTGCTGCAGGTGCCCGGTCCGCTGGGCCGGCGCAGCCGCCCGGACCTGGAGGGGGCGCGGCTGATCATCGAGGAGGCGCTGGCGTCCGGGCGCAGCAGCCTGAGCACCCTGGAGACCAAGGCCGTGCTGCATGCCTTCGGCCTGCCGGTGGTGCCGACCATGGAGGCGGCCACCGCCAACGACGCCCTGGTGGCGGCCGAGGCGCTGGGTTTTCCGGTGGCATTGAAGATCAACTCGCCGGACATCAGCCACAAGTCGGACGTGGCCGGTGTACGGCTGAACATCACCAGCGCGGCGGACGTGCGCAGCACCTTCAATGATCTGCTGGAGGCCGCCCGCAGCCGCCGCCCGGACGCCGAACTCAGGGGGGTGACGGTCGAGCCCATGTACCGCCGCGCCAACGGCCGCGAGTTGCTTATCGGGGTGGTGCGCGACCCGGTATTCGGCCCGGCCATCAGCATCGGCGCCGGCGGCACCATGGTCGAGGTGATGGAGGACCGCTGCGTATCGCTGCCGCCGCTGAACCGCTTCATCGCCCGCGGCATGATCGAGCGCACCCGGGCCTGGAAGATGCTGCAGGCCTGGCGCAACCTCCCCGCGGTTGATTTCACTGCGCTGGAGGATGTGCTGCTGCGGGTCTCCGAACTGGTGTGCGAACTGCCGCAGCTGCTGGAACTGGACATCAACCCCCTCATCGTGGACGAACAGGGCGCGCTGGCGGTGGACGCGCGCCTGGTCGTGGCCTATCCCCAGCCCGGGGCACGGCGCTATGCCCACATGGCCATCCACCCCTATCCGGGTGGTCTGGAGACCCGCGAGCAGCTGGCCGACGGCACCGACGTGATCCTGCGCCCCATCCGGCCCGAGGATGCCGACATCGAGAAGGATTTCATCCGCCGGCTGTCCTCGCAGTCGAAATACTTCCGCTTCATGCAGGCGCTGCAGGAACTCACCCCCGAGATGCTGGTGCGTTTCACCCAGATCGACTATGACCTGGAAATGGCGCTGATCGCGGTGGTCGGGGAAGGCGGCGGCGAGCGCGAGATCGGGGTGGCGCGCTACAGTACCAACCCGGACGGACGCAGCTGCGAGTTCGCCATCGTGGTGGCCGACGAATGGCAGCACAAGGGCGTGGGCAACCGGCTGATGGCGCGGTTGATGGAGATCGCCCGGGCGCGCGGTCTGGAAGAGATCGAAGGCGAGGTGCTGGCCGCCAACCAGGAGATGCTGGCCATGGCCGCCAAGCTCGGGTTCAAGGTCACGGTCAGCGACGAGGATCCCAAGCTCAAGCACATCAGCCGGTGTCTCTAGGCGCGGCCGCGCGATAGGCGGCGTAGGTGTAGTATTTCGGCCGCGTATCCAGGCGGGCGTGCAGCCAGTACACGCCCAGACCCGAGGTGCTCAGCCACAGCGGGGTCGACGACAGCGCCCGGCCCAGTGCGGCCCCGACCCGCCGCCAGAAGGCGTCGCACTGGGCGGCCGGCGCCGTGCGCACGAAGGTCAGCAGATGTGCATAACAGTCAGTGGATGCCTGTGGGCAGGGCGCGATCAGCCGGGCATCGCCGCCCGGGTTGGCGAATTCGGCAATGCCGCCCCCGCCGCAGTGGCGGTCGAACTGATCGGCAAAGCTGTGTGGGTCGGGCCTGATCCCAGCGAGGGAAGGGGCGTCGACACACACCTGTTCGTAGGGGCGGTCCAGCGTGTCGAGCGAAATGGCCGGCGTTTCCCAGAAACAGGCGGCAAAGGGCAGTTCGGCCAGAAATCGATTGAAGCGCTCGCGGAAGTCGGGGGCGTCCTGCCACAACTCCATCACCCGGCGCCGTGACAGGGCTGCGCCGTCAGCGAGTATCGATGCCTTGTGGATCCGGCCGCCGTCCTCGGTCGTGCTGTGAAACTGCCAGTCCGTCATGCCGTCGCTGTGGCCGGTCACTGGATGCCGCTGTTGAACAGTGAGCCCACGCCGGCGGTTACGGCCATGGCCAGTACGCCCCAGAAACTGACCCGCATGGCGCCGATCAGGCGGGAAGCGCCGCCGGTATGTGCCGCCAGGATACCGAGCGCGGCGAGGCAGATCAGCGAACTCACGAATACCGTGGCGATGAGCTGATCCAGCGAGGCCAGGGCCGCGCCCAGCAACGGCAGACCTGCGCCGACGGCGAAGGACAGGGCGGAGGTCAGGGCGGCCTGGATCGGCCGGGCGGTGGCGACCTCGGAAATCCCGAGCTCGTCCCGGGCGTGCGCCGCCAGGGCATCCTTGCGCATCAGCTGCTGCGCCACCTGGTGGGCGAGCGCCGGTTCGAGACCCCGTTCCATATAGATCCCGGCCAGTTCCCGCTGTTCGTAGCGCCGGTTGGTGGCCAGTTCCCGCCGCTCACGCTCGAGGTCGGCCCGCTCGGTATCGGCCTGGGAGCTGACCGAGACATACTCGCCGGCGGCCATGGACATTGCGCCGGCGACCAGACCGGCCACGCCGGCAATCAGTATATGCTCATGCGTGGCCTGCGAGGCCGCCACTCCGACGATCAGGCTGGCAGTGGAGACGATGCCGTCGTTGGCGCCGAGGACCGCCGCCCTGAGCCAGCCGATATGCTGGGTGCGGTGATGTTCGGGTGGTGGTGGCATGGCATGAGCTCCGCTGCAATGTGTCAGCCGGTGATGTAATGCTCCAGCTGTTCGATGATGAACTGCTGCTCGGCGATCAGGGCGTTGACCAGGTCGCCCATGGAAACGATGCCGATCAGCCGGCCGTCCTCGAGCGCAGGCAGATGGCGGATGCGGTGTTTGGTCATCACGGCCATGGCCTCGTGAATGGTCTGGCCGCCATGGGTATAAAGCACGCTGCGGCTCATGATGTCGCTGACCCGGGTGCTTTTCGATGAGCGACCCTTGAGGATGACCTTGCGGGCGTAGTCGCGTTCCGAGATCAGGCCGACGATCCGTTCATCCTCCACCACCAGAAGCGAGCCGATTTCCTTTTCCGACATCAGGTAGATGGCGTCGTAGACGGAGGCCTGCGGGAGAATCGTCCATACCTGGCCGCCTTTGTCCTGCAGCAGTTGCTTGATGGTTTCCATGTGGAAATCCTCCATAATGCTGGGAGTGTCCTTATCGGAAGGATAGTTGCTCGAACCGGCCAATCCAGCGGCTGGCTGCCCGGCCGGGTGTGCCCCGTTCATTCAGTGTTCAGCGAGGACGACCGATACTGCCAGCACAAGGGGGACGGCATGAATCGATGGCTGACAAACGGGTTCCGTCTGATGGGGCTGCTGATCGCGACGCTGGTCGCGGCGGGGTGTGCCCAGCGGCCGGTCGTGCCGGCCGCGGGCGCCGTGCCGGATCCGGGCTGGAGCGAGTCCCGGGCGCAGCCCCGGCGCGAGCAGCGCCGGCAGCTGGTCGCCCATGCCGAACGGATGCTGGGCCAGCCCTATCGTTACGGCGGCGAGAGCCCGCAGCAGGGCTTTGATTGCAGCGGGTTGGTGTATTTCAGCCATCGGCAGCTGGGTATCGAGGTGCCGCGCACCACCCGCGACCAGCGCCGCCGCAGCCGGGCAGTGCCACTGCAGGCCCTGCAGCCGGGTGATCTCGTTTTCTTCGATCTCAGTGACACCAAGACCCGCCATGTGGGCATCTACATCGGCGGCGGCCGATTCATTCATGCGCCCACTTCAGGCAAACGGGTATCGGTGTCCAGCCTGGACAATCCCTATTGGCGCCGACACCTGGCCGGGGCGGGCAGCTTCCTCTAGTTCATGGCTGCCGGTTGGCGGTTTCCATCAGTGTCTGCACGATGATTGCAATGGCGTTGCGCATGGTGTCCAGCGGCAGGTGCGGCTGATCGGCGAGCGTGCCCTGCGCCTGTATCGGCAGCAGCGGCACATGCAGGAAGCCGCAGCGCAGCGAGCGCCCCTGTTCACGGCTATGGTGCAGGCTCTGGTACAGCGTCTGGTTGCACAGGTGAGTGCCGGCATGGCTGGAATGCGCGGCGGGGATGCCGGCCCGGGTGAGCGCAGCGATCAGGCGGTGCTGCGCCGGCAGGGTGCTCCAGTAGGCGGCCGGCCCTGACGCGATGATGGTTTCGCCGCGCGGTTGGTTGCCGGCCGCGTCCGGGCGCTCGAAATCCTTCAGATTGATCGCGATCCGCTCCAGGCACACCCGGTTGCGTCCGCGGGCCTGGCCGGTCAGCAGGCAGTAATCCGGCAGCAACTGATCCAGACGTTCCCGCAGCAGCGGCCAGGCCTGATGGGTATGGGTGGGCAGGATGGCGAAGTGCGGCTCTGCGCAGAACCGCTCCAGCGGCTCGGGCAGATCCGTCTGCAGCGACTCCACCAGCACCTGGGAGGCGTTGACGGCATGGTCGAAGGGTTCGAATCCGGTAATCAGGATGCGCATGCCCGCCTCCCTCCGCGTCTGCCCCGCTTGCGCTGCTGGCGCGGGATCAGGCCGCCATGTGTCCCCGCCACACCATGAGGCCGAGGACAACGAAGCCGGCGGCCAGGATGCTGCAGACAATGCCCAGGAGCAGTGCCCTGCGGCCGTCCGTCTGCTGTCGGTTGCGGATGCCGACGAAGGCGCCGGCGGCAGTGACCAGAAACCCGAACTCGCTCATGAACAGCAGCGTGAGCGTGGGCAGCCGGGCCGCGCCTGCCGGTTCGGCGGCGCCGCCGTGCAGCAGGGCGAAGGCCAGGACGATGCCGATGCCGGCGGCGATCCAGGGAAAGTTGAGTCGCTTCATGCCGGTTCGATTCTATGCCGTCGGGTACGGCATTGCCAACGTCTGCGCCAGCGACAGGTCGCCGCCGGTCTGGCCGACAAGGCGTCGGCGCTTGTGTCTATTTCCGGCTCTGCATGACCTCGGCCAGGAACCGGGCCGTGACCTGGTCCATACTGGCGATGTGCTGGAACAGCCAGGACGGGAATACCTCGTGGATGTAGTGCCGCAATGCCGCCATATCGCTGTGTGTCTGCCAGTCCGCGATGACCTGCTCCAGTTCGGCATAGACCCGGTCGTGTTCGCCCTTGTGAACCGGATAGACCGGGAAACCGTACTGGCGCATGAGTTCCTCTTCACGGGAGAAGTGGGTGCGCATGTGCTCGTGCAGTGCCTGCAGCCGGTAGTCCAGTGCGTGCCTGGCCTCGGCGTATGTCGCTGCCTGCGGCAGTAGTACGAGCACTTCGTTGAGCAGATCGATCTCGTCTTCATGCACCGCGTTCATTTCGGCGTTGGACACCTGGGGCAGATCCTCATGGCGCAACAGCCGGGGCGGATGCGGGTCCCGGGATGTGGGTGCATTCTGTGTCATTGACGTTTCCTCCGTGTGCGTGCCTGACGGCAACGGCCAGGCCGGTGCAGACATGCTGCACCCCTGCCCGTCCCGGGGAACTGACAAAGGTCAAGGCGCGAGGCGGGCCGTGTTCGCGCGCCTCCGGCCGCGGCCGCCGTGCGCGGCAGTGATCCAGCTGCGCCGGTATCCCGGCAATCCGGGTTGAAACGCTGCCGCATTCTTGACGAGTGCTGAAGCGACGGTGCCCGCTCACGCGCTCCAACGCGGCTCGCGGTCCGGTGAGTCGCCATAAGCATTTAACCGACAAGGGATTCCTGATACTGCTGCCGCAGACGACAGAATTGGAATATGACTTGCACAATGAAATCGCGATCCCGGCACCCGAACGGGATCGGCAAGGGCAAAGCCAATTTCATGGGTACGACATGGTGAAACAGAAACAACATCAGCGGCGTCGGAACTGGCAGCGGATGCTGGTGGCCGTCACGGGACTCGCCTTGCTCCCGGCGGGCTGGGCCGCGCCCGGCATGAGCTACCAGGTGCTGCCGGCCAGGGTGATCTCGGAAAGCGGGGCGACCGAGATCACCCTGATGGTCGAACAGCCGAGCGGGCGCACCTGGATGCTCAGCCAGCAGGGGGGCGCATCGCCTACCTGGCAACCGCTGTCCTATGGCGACGGCCAGGGCCTGACCACGGCCACCATCCCGCGGCCCGCCCCTTACGCGCCCCAGGACTGAGGCTCAGCCGGGACGCGGCCTGCCGCACCCCCGGCGTCGGCGAGCGCCGGCGTGCGGCACAGGCCATCGATCAGCTGTTTCCAGTACGTCGGCGCATCCGCGCTCCAGGCGGCCTCGTGCAATTGCTGCAGGGCCGGGGCGTCCTGCGCCAGCCAGTCGCGCTGCCAGCGCGCCAGTGCCCGGGGGCCGCCCGTCCGGCACTGCTCGACCAGCGTCATGCGGATTTCCCCACGGCCGGCCAGATCGCCGCCACGCCGGGCCAGCTGCCGATGCAGGGCATTGCGCCAGGGATCGACAATGGCCAGTTCGAAGGGCGACAGCCCGTTCACCGCGGGCAGCACCGGCTGCTCCAGCCGGGTCAGAACGGTCGGCAGCCGGGATTCCTCCGGCGCGAGCAGGAGGCGGGAACGGCGCAGAGCCAGGCCATTGCGATAGCGGCTCAGCCAGACCGAGATCGGCGCGGCGAAGATCAGCGGCAGCGCAATGGGCAGAGACCAGAACACGAACAGCGGCTTGAGCCAGAAGGCGAATCCCGCCCAGCCCAGGGCCAGCAGGCTGCCGGGCGCGTGCTGCCGCAGCGCCGAGCGCCAGCGCAGTTCCTCGGTGCGGTTCTGGCCGGCCCAGTGGATCTCCAGGTTGAACAGGGTTTCCATCACGAAGCGTGAATGGGCCAGCATCCGGATCGGGGCCAGCAGCACGGACAGCAGCAGTTCCAGCCCGGTACCGAGCAGGATGCGGACAGTGCCGCCCATCGCCCGCAGACGCGGCCGATCCAGCAGCAGGTCGATCACTGCCAGCAGCTTGGGCAGGAACAGCACGAACAGAACGCTGGACACCAGCCGCAGCGCCCACTGCGGCTGCCACTGCGGCCACAGCGGGTGCAGCTGGTGCGACTCGGGAAAGTAGTCCACCGGCCAGATGATGAACTGGGTGACCTCGGCGGTGGCCAGCACCAGGAACAGGAACCACAGGGGCGAGGTGAGGTAGGCCATGATGCCCTGGGCAAAGGCGAAGCGGTGGGCCAGGCGCAGGCCCGGCCGGAACAGAAAGTACAGGTGCTGGAGATTGCCGTAGGCCCAGCGGCGGTCGCGCGTCAGGTCGTCGATCAGGCTCGGCGGGGATTCCTCGAAACTCTGTGCCAGTTCCGGTTCCAGCCATACCTCGTGGCCGGCGCGGCGCATCAGCGCGGCCTCGACGAAGTCGTGGCTGAGCACGCTGCCGCCGAGAAAGCCCCGGCCGGTGAGACGGCGCAGGCCGCAATGGCGCATGAAGGGGGCGACGCGGATCACCGCGTTGTGCCCCCAGAATACCGCATCACCCAGCTGCAGCGAGGCCAGGCCGGCGGTGAACAGCGGCCCGTACAAATGGTTGCCGAACTGCTGCAGACGGGCATAGGCGGTGCCGGCGTTGACGATGCGCGGGCTGGTCTGCAGGATCCCGACCTGGGGCGCGGCCTGCATCAGCTGCACCATGCGCACCAGATTGTCGCCACCGATCAGGCTGTCGGCGTCCATGACTATCATATAAGTATACCGAGAACCCCAGCGGCGCAGAAAATCGGCGATGTTGCCGGTCTTGCGGTTGAGGTTGATGCTGCGACGCCGGTAATGCAGGCGTCCATGGGCGTCGAGTTCCTCGCACAGCCGGTACCAGGCCGTTTGTTCCTCCAGCCAGACATCCGGGTCGCGGCTGTCGGAGAGAATGAAGAACTCGAAGGCCTCGAGCCGGCCGCTGGCGGCGAGGTCCCGATAGGTTTCCCTCACACCGGCAAAGGTGCGCTGCACGTCCTCATGGTAGATGGGGAACACGACGGCCGTCGGCGCGAGTTCGCGGTTGTCCAGCCAGGCCGTTGGGTAGCGCGCGAGCAGGCTCCTGGAATCCCCGCCCAGGCGGCGGATGACAAAGCCGAACACGGCCATCCAGAAACCAATGGAGATCCAGGCGAAGAGCACGGCGAACAGCGCCAGCAGGGCCTGTTCGATCAGGGTGGAACCCTGGTAGGGGAGCACGCCCAGCATGATGTAGGTCGCGCCCGCGGTCTGGGCTGTGACCAGCAGCAGCATCAGCAGCCGGCGGCGGATGGCGGCGGCGCGCCAGATCCGGGCGGCGCCGTGGCTGCGCTGGGACGGGGGAGTCATGCCGTGTCCGACCGGATGGGGTCAGCGGACGGCGGGATAGCCGAGATGGCCGCGGCGCACGGCGGGGGCGGATGCGGGTTGCGGCAGGCGTAACTGCACGGCCGGCAGCGGCTCGTGGGTGAGCCGTGCCGGATTGATGCTGCCGCGGGTATCCAGGATCCGCTGCATCCGGGCCTGGACCTGTTCGCAGGCCGCCTGCGCGTCGAGCCCCGCATGACGCAGATAGCAGTACAGGCGGTTGACGGCCTGAATGCAGGACGCTTCGTTATGCGGGATCATTTGCCATTCCCTTTGATATCGTTTTCCGTTGGCAGGGTATAGGTCCAGGTCTCGGACAGCGGCGTAGCGTCACGTTTGAGGTAGGCGCGCAACTCCAGCGGCTTGCCCTCCGCCGGCATGGCCAGGATGGACAGGCGCCAGTGGCCGTTCTGTTCCACATACTCGACATACTGCTCCAGCACCCTGCCGCCGAGCATGGCGGTGACGTCGGCGGTCACCGGGGCATCGGCGGCAAGCCCTTCCAGCGGCCCGCCCTGGAAGTCGGCGATCAGCCGGTAGGCGTTCTCCACGTCGCCTCCGCCCAGGATGTCGCCGAGACCGACAAAGGTATGTTGCACCCGGGCGAGCGGGTGGTCGAGAGACACCAGTCGGCCCAGGTCGATCTCGTAGCGGAAGTCGAAGCGTTTGCCGCCGGCCACCGTGTTCGGCGGCGACCAGAAGGCGACGATATTGTCATTGGTCTCGTCGCTGGTCGGGATCTGTACCAGCACGATGCGCCCGTCCCCCCAGTCCTCACGGGTTCTGACCCAGGCATCCGGCCGGCGCTCATAGTCGGCTTCCGGGTCCTGGTAGGAGGCGAAACTGCCATCGCGCTGGAACAGGCCGAAGCCGCGCACATTCCGGGTCGAGAAACTGAAGGTCTGCAGCCGGGTCGGATTGATCAGTGGGCGCCACGACCATTCACCGCTGCCGTCATGGATGAGCAGCCCGTCCGAGTCATGCACCTCCGGGCGCCAGTTGCCGAGCGGCCGGGCGGTGTTCTCGCCATAGAAGAACATGCTGGTCAGCGGCGCGATGCCCAGCAGTTCGATGCGCTCGCGGGTGAACAGGGTGGAGTTGATCTCCACCCGGGTCGGCTGTCCGGGGTGGATGGTGAATTCGTAGGCGCCGGTGACGCGCTTGCTGTCGAGCAGTCCGTAGACCTTCATGCTGCTGGCCTGCGGGTGCGGACGGATCAGCCAGAATTCCCGGAAGATGGGAAATTCCTCGCCCGACAACAGTCCGGTGTCAAGCGCCAGGCCGCGTTTGGACAGACCGAAGTGATCGCCGGCGCCGACGCCACGGAAGTAACTGGCGCCGGCGAATACCAGGAACTGGTCCTGTACGCCGGCCTTGTTGATGGGATAGGTCAGCTTGAAGCCGGCATAGCCGAGATCGGCCGGCACCTTTTTTCTCAGTGCCTCATCGCCGAAGCTGAACAGTTCCTTGCGAAAGGGCAGCAGGTGCACGCCCTCGGCATCCACGATGTTGATTCTGACCGGGTGTCGATAGGTGCGCCCGGCGGGCACCAGCATGACCTGGAACCGGGTCCGGCTCGGCGACCAGAGTTGCTGGGCGGGATCGAAGCGGATGCTGCGGAATTCGTCGTAGCCGAGGTTCTGCATGAAGCCCGGGATGGGGTCGGGCGCCTGGTAGGGCTCGGCGGCCAGCGTCTCGGCCCTGGCGATAACGTCCTCAAGGCCGAAGGCCGACGCCTGAGCGGACAGGCACAGGCCCATCAGGAACGCGGCGGCTCTGCCTGCAGTGGGAGGGAGTCTGAAAGTCTTCATGTTAATTCTGATGTTATGCGTTGGTGGCAGTGGCTACGGCAGGCGGATCAACATATATAGGGGGCGCGGATAATGCAAGCCGGCGCGGCGGGGACGGGGTGATGAACACGGGCGGCCCTACCGGTCGCGGTTGATGCCCGAATCCTTGTCATGCGGCCCGCCGACCGGCTGCGCCGGGAACTGCAGTTCACCGCCCAGGCTTGCCTGTCGGGACATCTCGATACGGTCGAGCCAGTCGCACAGCTGTTGCCAGGGGGCGGCATCGCGGCTGTGTTCCCGGTAGTCCAGTTCGTGGATGCCGAGACCTTCCTCACTGGCCTGGAGGTACTGCTGGGTGTCACGCAGCCGCGCGGCCACCGGCATGCCGAGTTCATCCAGGAAGCGTTCGAGTTTGGATAGCGAGCGGGTATTGAATCGCAGCCGGTTGGCGATGATGCCGAGCGCCTTGTTCTGCGCCCGCACCCGGCCCTTGAGCAACAGGTCGCGAATGAAATCCGCCGAGGACTGGATGTCGATCGCGGACTGCAGCACGGGGATCAGGATGACGTCCGCCTCGGCGACCCGGTCCTCGAAGTCGATCCCGTCGAAGCCGGCGGGCGTGTCGATGATGATGCGGCGGGTGTCGGGCGGCACCCGCATGTGGAAGGCGCGGGTCATGCCCGGTCTGGGCGGTCTGTGCGCGGCCAGGTGGTAGATTGCAGCCCGGCCCCGCGGCCGTTGCACGGCCCAGCGCATGGCCGAGCCCTGAGGGTCGTAATCGAACAGCGCCGTTCCCACGCCCTGGTGGGCGTAGTAGCTGGCGAGGTTGGTTGCCACAGTGGTTTTACCGCAACCGCCTTTGGCGTTCATGACGATGATGCGTAGCATGGCGATCTGGATTCGGCATCGTGGAGTCTGGGGCGGGAGCCAGAATATACACCTGTCGCCGGAGAATGGAACCGGTTGAAAATGCCAACAATCTGACGCGGCCAGGGGCGACCGTGTCAAGGTGGGAGAAAAACGGGGCCTGAAGGCTGCTGCACCCGGCGGAGGGTGTTCGCCGCGGCATGCCGGCGTGATACCGGAAATGAGAAATCCGTCACAGCCGTGTGGCACGCAGCGGCGCACCCATCGCAGGTCACAGGCGCTGTATCCCGCTGATCAGACCAGGTTACGCTTGATGCGCCGGTTCCAGTTCTGGGAATACACTCGCCGGTCACCCTCGTAGGCATCGAGTTCGGCATCCAGATAGAAACAGCCGGCATCGGCCGTCAGTACGGTGCGGGTAATGGTCTCCACCGACCAGTCGCCGCGCTTGAGGCCGCGTACCCAGAGGGTCTCGCCGCGCGGTGAATGGAAATCATCCCCCTGATAGGAGTACCACTCCTCGGCCTTGCGGCTGACCACCAGATTGAGGTCGTCCAGCCGGTAGCTGCCGCTGTCGTTGATCACCTCCAGGGTGGAGATGTCCTGGTCCAGTTCGCGGATCACGCGCCAGTCCTGATGGCCCGGACGCAGCTGCTGCATCGCGCTGCTGGCCGCGGCCTCGGCCGCGGGGAAGCTGATCGCTTCCTCCCGCGGCGGCCGTACCGGCAGGCGCAGGCAGCAGGTGCCGGTATAGATGCGCACCTGGGTGGATTCGGGCGGCGGCCAGGCCAGGGGGAAGTAGGAGGTCGAGATGGCCAGCCGGATCCGGTGCCCGGCGGGGAAGGCCTGGGCCGCGTCATTGAGCTGGATCTGCACCCGGTAGCGTTTGCCGGGCTCGAGCGGACTGGGCGCGGCGTGGCTGTCGCGATGGGTCAGGTTGAGCAGGCCGTAGCTCACGCGCGTGACCTTGTTGTCCGGGCGCATGTCGGACAGGCGCACCGCGATTATCGCCACCGGCCGGCTGGCGGACAGTTCCAGCTCCAGCACCGGGGCGCCCAAAATCTCGAAGCCTTCCGCGAAGGGCTCGGTGGTGAACAGCAGCGCACCGCCGTCTTCCTCGCGCTGATCGTGCGGCAGGTCCGGCGTCGCACTGTAGGAGCACCATTTGCCGGCGAACAGGCCGTTGCTCAGCGGCGACTGCAGCCGCAGTTCGCGTTCCGCCACCTCGGTATCCGCGTCGACGAGCCGGTACTCGGCCAGCTTCCAGGTCCGGGTTTCGATGTTGGGAGAGGGCCAGTCGGGCTCGCTGATCCAGCGGCCGTAGCGCTGGTGATAGAAGGTCGACGGCGGCATGCTCTCCAGCATCCAGGCGCGCAGCATGGGTTCGTTCATGATGCCGGTGTCGAGGCCCTTCAGCCAGTGATCCCACCAGCGCAGGCATTCCTGTAGAAAGCCGATGGCCGGGCCGGGCACACCGAGGTGGGGGTACTTGTGACTCCAGGGGCCGATCAGGCCCAGGCGCGGTCCCGGCAGGTTGGCCAGCAGCCGGAGCACCGCGTTGCTGTAGCCGTCGGCCCAGCCGCTGACCGCCATCACGGGTGTGTGCATCCGCGAGTAGTCCTCGCAGATGGAGCCGTGCTCCCAGTAGTCGTCGCGGTGCTGATGCTGCAGCCAGGTATCCAGCCACAGCCCGCTATGCTCCAGGCGCTGGAACCACAGGTCGCGCCACTGCTCGCCGACGATCTCGGGATCCGGCGGCAGCGAGTTGTAGGCGAACATGGTTGAGGCCCAGGACAGGTTGTCGCCCAGCAGGCAGCCGCCCATGTAGTGCACGTCGTCGGCATAACGGTCGTCGGTGGAACAGACGCTGACCACCGCACCCAGCGCGGCCGGCTGCAGGGCGGCGATCTGCAGGCCGTTGAAGCCGCCCCAGGAGATGCCGATCATGCCGACCCGGCCGCTGCACCAGGGCTGTTTCGCCAGCCACTCGATGATGGCGACACCGTCGTCGAGTTCCTGCTGCAGATATTCATCGGTCAGTACACCCTCGGAGTCGCCGCTGCCGCGGATGTCCACGCGTACACTGGCGTAGCCGTGGCCGGCGAAGTAAGGGTGCATGGTCTCGTCGCGCAGCCGCACACCGTCGCGCTTGCGGTAGGGGATGTATTCCAGGATGGCCGGTACCGGGCTGGACTCGGCGTCCGCCGGCATCCAGATGCGCGCGGCCAGACGGGTGCCGTCCGGCATCGGTATCCAGGTGTGTTCGATGTGGCGGAGGTGGTGGGGAAAGCGGTCAACAATCTTCATCCCTGCCCCCTGTCATTGGAGTTTCAGGACCAACGCCTGCTGAATGGCGCGGTACTTCGGCAGCAGCGCCCGACGGTTCTGCGCCCCGGTGAAGATGACCGCGATTTCGTAGCTGTAGCTGTCCTGGTCGCGCAACTTGGACAGCCGCATGCCGGGCTCCACGTGCAGCTGGATGTCGGTCCCCGGGAAACGCTCGCATACGGCGGCGATCTCCTGCTCCGTTGGCACTCGTTCAACCATAGCATCTTCATGCACACGCCACATGAACTTGGCCGCATGGCGCCACCGGCCCTGGCGCTGCGGGAAGCGCGGCTGCCGGCCCAGGCCGAGGTCCAGCATCACCTGATGATGGCTCAACCCGTCCACCGCCCGGAACAGCGGGCAATGGGACTTGGAGATGCGGGTGTTGACCTCCAGCAGCCACAGCCGGTCGTTGCCCGATTCCCAGTAGTACTCGATGTTGAAGGGCCCGTTGTCGAAGCCGATGTGGCGCATGAAGCGTGCGGTCAGCGCGATCATCCGCTGCTGCACCCGGTGCGGGATGTTTGACGGATACTCGTAGCGGGCGAAGCTGGAACGGTGCCGGCCCTCGCGGATGGAATCCACCGCGCCGTAGATCACCACCTCGCCCTGGAATACATACCCTTCCAGCGTGCACTGACGTCCGCGTGAGATCACGCCCTCGGCGATGCAGTGGAAACCGTCGATGGCGGCGACCGCCGGCGGCAGCTCGGCGAAGTGCAGCAGATAGTTGAACGGTTCGGCGAAGCGGAACAGGCTGGCGCGGATGCGGGACAGCACCGACTCCAGCATGCGGCCATTATCCACCCGGAAGGCCAGGTGCGAGGAGGCGGCCTTCACCGGCTTGATCCAGAAGGGGTAATCCAGCGGTATCCGGCTGCGCGGATTGTCGGCGAAGGGATCGACGGCGCAGAAGGGCGGGATGTGATCGGCGACGACCTGCTGCTGTTCCAGCCGGCTCCAGTACTTGTGCTCGCACTTCAGCATTGCCGCGAAGCTCGGCGAGGGCAGGCCGAAGGGCTGGCGCAGCAGCGGCAGCAGGGTGCTGACCGGAAAATCCCAGTAGCCGACGATGGCATCGATGCTGCCGGCAAAGTCATGCAGCCGCTGCAGGCCCGCCTCGTGCAGCCACCGGGCCGGGATCGCCGCGCCGCCACGGATCTCCTCATGGCTGAACAGTGTATGGAAGCGGTAATCGCGTGCGTCCGGCAGTGCGCGCATCTGGGCCAGGTTGAACTCATCCGCACCGAGGACAAAGATGTTCTTCACCGCGCCCGACTCCCTGTTTCGCTGGCACCCTGTACAGCCCCATCATTGGTGCCGCGTAGCCGGCAGGCAATGACACAGATCAGCTATGGGCCAGCAGGCGGTCGAGCTGGTTGGCGAATTGCTGGCGGTCGCGCTGGCTCAGGGCGGCGGCGCCGCCGGTCTGGATGCCGCTGGAGCGCAGGGTGTCCATGAAGTCACGCATGTTCAGCGTCGCCTTGATGTTGTCCTCAGTGTAGAGCTCACCGCGCGGGTTGAGCGCGCGCGCCCCCTTGCTGATGACGGCGTCGGCCAGCGGGATGTCGGCGGTGATGACCAGATCGCCGGGTTGAACCCGCTCGACGATGGCATCATCCGCCACGTCGAAACCGGCACCGACCTGCAGGGTATGAATGCAGGGCGATTTCGGCACCCGCAGGGCCTGGTTGGCGACCAGGGTGAGTCGTGTCTCCGTGCGCATGGCCGCCCGGAACAGGATGTCCTTGATTACCGCAGGGCATGCATCCGCATCGACCCAGATATCCATCGCATGCCCCGGTTGAAAAGATTATTTAACCCTGTCTCCTCCCCCTTGACGGGGTTACCCATAGGGCATAACAAGGATGGGAGGGGGTGAGAATACAGCCGCCGACTAGTTCGCCTTCCCCTCCTGCACATACCGCCCGTTCTCCAGCCGCGAGAAATACAACTCCAGCAGTGGATGCTGGACCGGCTCGCCGCTCGTGTCCGCTTCCAGGTGGCGCTCGGCGACGTAGGTCATGTGGTCGGAGCCGTGCACCAGCACATGGTACCAGGGCTTGTCCCTGGGCGGCCGGGATTTCGCTACCTGTTCGTACCATGCGTCGGTGGACTGGAAGGTCGGGTCCACGTCCACCACCACGCCGCGATAGTCGAAGCGCGTGTGGTGGATGATGTCGCCGACGCTGAATTTGGCGCGTCTGAATTCGATGACTTCACCCATGGTGGCCTCGCCTGTTGCCTGATTCGTTTCGGAGTCGCACCAGGAGTATAACAACCGTCGCGAACGGCGGGCCCCCGAAGACCCTGCGCGTTCCGTTGGATTTGGCTGCTGCGCGGCCTGACCCGGGCGGAGAAATGGGCTAAGCTGGCGCTCCGCCGCGAGGGGTAACGCCATGGCACGATTGTGGACAAAGGGATTGATGACCGTGGCCTGGTGGTCCTACCGGGCAGCGCGCGAGGGTATCGGCCTGCCCGTGCCCGGCGCGGTCCTGGAGCGGTTGTGCCGGCGGCTGGCCGGGGACAGCCTCGAGGACCTGCGGATCCGGCCCGGCGCGCCCACGCATCTGAGCATCAGCGGCCGCAGAAAGGCCGGTGTCTGGATCGAATTCAACGCCCGCTTCCGGCTGGAGGCGCCCGGTCCGGACGATCCGCCCCGCGGCCTTGTGCTGGTGCCCGAGAAGATCCAGCCCTTTCCGGTGAAATCCCCTATGCTCGCGGCGCTGGCCGCGCTCGACGGCGTGGACCGTCAGGGCGAGCGCCTGCGTCTGAACCTGGACCACTTCATGGAGGAGCACCAGTGGGGCCGGCGCATCCCCGCCGCGGTGCGCGACCGGGTGCGCATCGATGCCGTCCATGCCGATGCGCGCAGTATCCGGTTGTTGCTGCGGGTTTCGGCCCAGGCGCGGCGGTGACCGTCTAGCGATGATACTCGCCGGCCCGTTCGGGCTGGTAGATGACCTCCTTGATGCGCACCCGCAGGGTGCCTCCGCCCGGCTTCGGCCACTCGATCTCATCCCCCTGGGACAGGCCCAGCAGCGCACTGCCCACGGGGGCCAGGATGGAGATGGTCTGACCGGAGGTGTCGACATCCTTGGGGTACACCAGCGTCAGCTGGAACGTCTCGGCCGACGACTCGACCTCGAAGCGGACGGTGGAATTCATGGTGACCACGGTCGGCGGAACATCCGTGGGCTCGACGACCTCGGCCCGCGCCAGTTCGGCCTCGAGTGCGTCCCTGCCCGGAAAGGTCTTGTCGGAAATCGAATCGAGCAGTTTCTCCAGCCGCTCCACATCGAGGGAGGAAATGACGAGATTGGGCTTCATGGACATGGCGGTTTCCTGTGCCTGAGTAAAAAAGGCCGCCCCCGGTGCAGTGCCTGTGACTCGGCAGCTACCCGGGGGCGACCCGTTGATCAGTCATTAACTGTTATCGCTATCCTTGACCGTAAGGCAGCTAAAGTCAATCACGGGCCGGCAGCGGCCGCGTTGCCCGTGCATGATCCCCGGCTACGGCCGGCGCTCAGCCAAGCAGAACGGGGTTCAGCCGCCACACCGCAAGATTGAGCAGGGCCGCGAAACCGACCCAGGCCAGATAGGGCAGCAGCAGCAGGCCCGCCAGCGGCCGCAGCCGCCAGAAACCGAGCGTTGTCAGCAGGATCAGGGGCCACAGCAGCAGGATATTCGCAAACGCCGCCCCGCCCAGATGCCAGGCGAAGAACAGCCAGCTCCAGAGTGCATTCAGCGCGAGCTGGACCAGGAACAGCGTCAGTGCCGGCCGCCCACGGCGCGAGTCGCCAGCGCGCCAGACCAGCCAGGCGGCAACCCCCATCAGGCCGTAGAGCAGGGTCCACACCGGCCCGAACACCCCGCCCGGCGGCGCCCAGGCCGGGCGCGCCAGCTGCGCATAGAATGCGCCTGCATCGATCGAGGCGATTGCGCCTGCAGCCGCGGCCAGGTAACTGATGCCCAGCCAGGCGACCAGGCCGAAGAATTGGCGTCCGGCGCGGGGTGCGGACATTCGCGGGCGCCTCAGTCCGAGGCGTCGAGGCCGGCGTAGACGATGCCCGACAGTCGTGCCATGTCGCGATCGAAGGTCGCCAGATCCTCGCGGCTGAAATCCGCCAGGCGCGCATGCCCGCAGGCCCGCGCCATCACCTGCATCAGTTCCACCGAGGCCGCGAAGAAACGCGCCAGCCGCCGGGCGGCGTGATCGACGTCCAGGCGCCGGCGCAGTTCCGGCTTCTGGGTGGCGATGCCGGAGGGGCAGTTGTTGGTGTGGCAGATGCGCGCCCCCACGCAGCCGATGGCCTGCATGGCGCTGTTGGCCAGGGCGATCCCATCGGCGCCCAGGGCCAGCGCCTTGATGAAATCGGCCGGTACCCGCAGGCCGCCGGTGACGATCAGGGTCACCCGCCCGCTGGCGCCGTTCTCGTCCAGGTAGCGCCGGGCGCGCGCCAGCGCCGGAATGGTGGGCACGCTGATGTGATCGCGGAACAGCAGCGGCGCGGCGCCGGTGCCCCCGCCGCGGCCGTCGAGGATGACATAATCGGCGCCCGCCTCCAGCGCGAAGCCGAGGTCGTGTTCGATGCGGTTGGCGCTGAGCTTGAAGCCGACCGGGATGCCGCCGCTGATCTCGCGCACCCGCTCGGCGAAGCGGCGGAAATCCTTCGGCGTGGCCAGGTCCTCGAAGGTCGGCGGCGAGATCGCCGGCTCGCCCGCCGGAATGCCGCGCACCTCGGGGATGCGGCCGGTGTTCTTGGCCGCCGGCAGGTGTCCGCCGGTGCCGGTCTTGGCGGCCTGGCCGCCTTTGAAGTGAAAGGCCTGGACCCGCTCCAGCAACTCCTCCCGGTAGCCGAACCTGGCCGAGGCCAGCTCGTAGAAGTAGCGGCGGTTGGCGGCCTGCTCCTCCGGCAGCATGCCGCCCTCGCCGGAGCAGATGCCGGTGCCGGCCAGCTCCGCCCCGGTGGCCAGGGCGATCTTGGCCTCCTCCGACAGGGAACCGAAGCTCATGTCCGAGACCAGCAGCGGGATGTCGAGCCGCAGCGGCTTGCGGCTCTCGGGGCCGATCACCAGTTCGGTCGCCACCCCGACATCCTCGGCCAGTGGCCGGCGGTCCAGCTGGGCCACCATGATCTGGATGTCGTCCCACTTCGGCAGGCGCTCGCGCGGCACGCCCATCGCCGCGACCGGACCGTGCTGGCCCATGGCGTCCAGCCCTTCCTCGGCCAGCCGGTGGATGAACTCGACCTGGGGTTCCTCCGCCGTTGCCTGCGGCGCGGGCATGGTGTCGTCCGAGGCCGCGTCGACGCCCGCTCCTTCCTGGCCCACCTGGTCATCGGAGAACTGCTGATGGGTGCCGTCGCAGTAGGGTCGGTTGCCCGTGTGCTTGCAGGCGCACAGCCAGGCCTCGCCGGTCTCCTCGGCCGTGAAGGCAAGCGGCGTGAAGTCGGTCCCGGCGTGGGAGCCATCGCAGAACGGCTGATTGGCGGAGCGGCCGCAGACGCAGAAATAGTATTCCTCGCCCTCGGTCAGATCGACGCGGACAGGTTGGTTGTTGGCGATGATGGGTTTGGTCATGGGCGATTCCAGGTTGGCGTCAGGTGAAACACATGAATGAGATCAGCATACCGTCGCGAAAGTTTCGCAGCCATCCGCAAGGCAGGCTGGCCGCTGATTCAGTACCGAAGGGCCGTCGACTCACTCCTGCCAGTGCTTCGGATCATTGAGCGTATCCGCGCACACCACTCGCCCGCTCACATTGCCGATCACGCTCGGCTGCAGTTCCTGCACCATCCAGGCGGCAGCCTGTTCGCCCGGGATGGGGTGCGGCGCCTCCAGGCCACGCTCTCCGGCGGGATCGAAGCCGTACCTGGGGTAGTAGCCGGGATGGCCGAGTACGAACACCAGCTGTACCCCGGCCGCTTTCAGCTGCTCCAGTCCTGCCGCGATGAGACGCCCGCCGATGCCCTGGCCCTGATGGTCCGGGTGGACGGCCATGGGCGCGAGGATGGCCGAGGAAACGGTAGGCTCCGCGCCAGCGATCTGCGTGTGCGTGAACAGGATATAACCGACCATGCGGCCCTCCCGGGTCGCGGCCAGCGACAACAGCGGACGCGCGCTGGGGTCATGCAGCAGATCGGCGACCAGGGCGGCGATCTCCGGACCCTGGTCCGGGCCGAAGGCGGCATTGAGCAAAGCGGCGATGGCCGCCGTGTCGGCATCGGTGGTTGTGCGTATCCTTATGTCCATGCGGAAGCAGCGCTCAGATAGATGAGACGAGGGCGGGGTCGGATGCGCGGTTCGCCGGAACCGTCATCCCGGCGCAGTCCGGAATCAAGAGGCCGCGGCGGCATCAGGCGTCCCACAGGTACATGCTCGATTGCTTGTTGAGGATCTGCAATTCATAGGAATTCGAGCAGGCGGCACCGGCAAACCCGTAACACACATGCAGGGGCAGCAGGTGTTCCTCCCGGGGATGGCAGTAACGCGCGAAAGGCGCGGATTCCCAGTTCTCCAGCCGCTGGCATCGTTCCTCCTCGCCAATGGACCGGTCGCTGCAGGTCGAGAGCAGCCACTGCTCGAAGGATGTGTTCATCGACCTTGCTTCGGCGGTCTCGGACGCGAAGAAGGCCCGCATGTTGTGGAAGGAGAATCCGGAGCCGATCAGGAGCAGTGATGGATCGCCCAGGCCCAGCAGCGCACGCCCGAGCCGGATGTGCTCGGCGGGATCGAGGCTGTCGACCAGCGACAGCTGAACGCAGGGGATGTCCGCCTCCGGATACATGATCTTGAGGGGCACGAACAGGCCGTGATCAAAGCCACGGGCCTCGTCCAGCTGTGCGCTGATGCCGGACGTTTTCAGTTGATCGGCGATGGCGCGCGCCAGCCGCGGCTCACCCGGGCAGGGGTATTCGATAGCGTAGGATTCCGCCGGAAAGCCGCTGTAGTCGTATATCAGTTCCGGACCGGCGCCGGAGGTGATGGTCGGTTTGGGCGCCTCCCAGTGAGCGCTGACCACGATGATGGCCGCGGGGCGTTTTATGGTCGCTGCAATCGCCTTCAGCTGCGCGACCATCTCGGCATGCGCGCCGTCCCCCAGCAGCGGCAGGGGGCCGCCGCCATGTGACAGGAACAGGGCCCGCCGTTGATTGCTCACAGGGGGTCTCCGGTGCGCGGAACCCGGAGTATTGCAGACAGGGTACGGCAACAGAATGTGGCCGTTACCGTTCGTGCTCCGCATCCTTTCCCCGTGGCCGCCCGGATGACGCCCGGTTTGACCGCGGCATCCCGGCGCATGCCAGGATCCAGGGCCATGGCTTGCGCGTTCACAAGCGGTGTAGAGAAAGACACCATAAGCTGCCTCAGTTCAATGACGCAATGTGTTCAACCGCCTTGTCCTGGATCCGGATGAGTTGATCGATCATTTCATTTTCATCGCGCAGATCGCCAAGCGCCCCGACCAACCCGGCCTGGATGGCCTTGAACAGTTTGATCGCATCGGGCTTTGCAATCTCGCCGTCACTCAATTTGCAGATCCAGACATCGGCGCCGGTAGCGGAGAGTTCCATCATCCGGTCGAACGTCAGCTCTTCATTTTCAAAATACTTTCTGATCAGCCTGTCACCGCCCTGGAGCATGAACGCCACGGTTCTGAGCGCCTCGTTGACCTCGCCGCCGGTATCCTCCGCCGCTGAACTGTAGATCGGCCCGATGGATTCCAGCAGGTCCGCCCATTCGCTGTTGGCCTTCCCGCTCACCATGATTGCGGCCATGGGGGTTGTGACCAGCAGTTTATGGCTGGGGGTGTGCATTTTTTCCGGATCTATTTCAAAGTCATTCTCTTGCATGTCATCCTGCTTTTGTCACGAATGTTGTGGGCCTGCTGCGGGCCTGGCCCGAAAAATGGCCCGGTAGGGTTTTGCAGCAGATATAACCGATCGCGTTTTGCGACAGGCCTGTCGAGTGTTTAATCTGGTGACCGTACCCCCGTAATCCGAGCCCCATGGCATGTGGGATCTCCCTATGATTATGACCGAGGGAGGTCCCAAGATGAAGCGCAAGCGATATACGGAAGAGCAGATCATCGCGATCCTGAAAGAGCATGAGACTGGCGCCCGGGTGGAAGATCTGGCGCGCCGCCACGGGGTCTGTGAGAACACGATTTACCGCTGGAAGTCGAAGTTCGGCGGGCTGGAGGTCAGCGAGACCAGCCGATTGCGTGACCTGGAGCAGCAGAACGCCCACCTCAAGCGGCTGCTGGCCGAGGCGGAGCTCGACAAGGCCGCGCTCAAGGAGCTTGTCGAGGGAAACTGGTGACGGCCGCGCAGCGGCGCCGGGCCGTGGAGCACCTCAAGCCCGCCATGTCAGCGAACGACGCGCCTGCCGGCTGACCCGGTGCAGCCGCTCCGCCGCCTGGTATCGACCCAAGGGTCGCGACGACAGTGAGCTGAGATCCCGATTCAAGGCGCTCGCCCAGCAGTATCCCCGCTATGGCTACCCGACGCTGCATTTCATTCAGCCCGGCAAGCCGACCCAGAATGCCTTTGTCGAGAGCTTCAATGGCAAGTTCCGCGACTACTGCCTCAACCTGCATTGGTTCGCCAGCCTGGCGGACGCGCGATCCGCGATCGAAGACTGGCGAGGGTATTACAACCATGTCCGGGCACGCCGTTCACTTGGCAGGAAACCACCCGCAGTGTTCGCTCGAGAGGTGGCCTGATATGCTCATTTCCCACGTTCAGACTGGCTCGGGTTCAGGGGTACGGTCATCTGGATAGGAAATATGCGCTTTACGACCCTTTTCGGTAAGAGTCCAAGTGCCGTGCTTTGATGAATCTAACAGCCCCCTCCCATACCAAATACTGACGAGCCCACGCCACCTGTAAATATGGGTCGCCGGAGATATCGTCCTGGAGGAATCAACGGACAGGTAGAACGGCTGCAGGCCCACTGGCACGAACTCCGGAATTCGAAACCATCTTAATCGGCGTTACCATCGCGGCGACCAGTTCTTCTATACTGAAACGCTCTCCCGACTCCCAAGACTGACCCAAGGACTGAACATGGCTGGAAAAGCCGCCAAAACCGCCGCCCGCTTCCTCCCTGCCCTCCTGATCCTGGCGGTCGCCGGCCTCGCCGCCTGGTACTTGCTACCCGACGGCGATGCGCTGCCCGCGCACATCGCCTCCGGCAACGGCCGCATTGAAGCCACGGAAGTGGACATCGCCACCCGCCTGCCTGGCCGGCTGGAATCGTTTTCCGTGCGCGAAGGCGACCTGGTGGAAACCGGGCAGTTGCTGGCCGTCATGGACACCGACGAGCTGCAGGCGCGCCTGGCGGCGGGCGAAGCCAATCTGCACCAGGCGGAGCAGACCCGCCACCTGGCGGAGGCGGTGGTGGCCCAGCGGGAGAGCGAGCGGCGCTATGCCTACAGCGAGTTGGCCCGCATGCAGACCCTGGTGGAGCGGGGCCACGCTTCCCGGGAGCAGCTGGACCGCGCCCGTACCGCGGCGGAGACCACCGATGCCGCCCTGCAGGCCGCGCGGGCCCAGGTGGCCTCCGCCGACGCCGGTATCGAGGCGGCCCGGGAGGCGATCCACCAGATCCAGACCAACATCGACGACAGCCGGCTTACCACCCCGGTGGGCGGCCGCGTTCTCTACCGGCTGGCGGAGCCCGGTGAGGTGCTGGCGGCCGGCGGCAAGGTGGCCACGGTGCTCGATGTCACCGACGTCTACATGACCATCTTCCTGCCCACGGCCCAGGCCGGCCGGGTGCGGGTGGGTTCGGACGCGCGCATTACGCTGGACGCCCTGCCGGACTATGTGGTGCCGGCGGAGGTCAGCTTTGTCGCGGCGGAGGCGCAGTTCACGCCCAAGTCGGTCGAAACCCGCAGCGAACGGGAGAAGCTGATGTTCCGGGTGCGTGTCCGCATCAACCCGGACCTGCTCAAGACCTATCGCGACCGGGTCAAGACCGGTGTGCCGGGCGAGGCCTATGTGCGCCTGGACGAGAGTCAGCCCTGGCCGGACAGCCTGACGGTCAAGCTGCCCAATGGCTGAGGCCGCAGCCCGGCTGGAGGGCATCTGTCACCGCTACGGGGACACCACCGCGCTGCGCGATATCACGCTGGCCATCCCCGCGGGCTGCATGGTGGGCCTGATCGGCCCGGACGGGGTGGGCAAGTCCACCCTGCTGGGGCTGATTGCCGGCGCCCGCCAGCTGCAAGCGGGACGCCTGCAGGTACTGGGCGGCGATATGGCCAGCCACCGCGTGCGCACCCGCGCCGCCCCGCGCATCGCCTATATGCCCCAGGGCCTGGGCGGCAATCTCTACCACAGCCTGACAGTGGACGAGAACCTCGCCTTCTTCGCCGACCTGTTCGGGCTCAGCGGCCCTTCCCGCCGGCAGCAGATCGATCGCCTGCTGGAGGCCACCGGCCTGCTGGAATTCCGCGACCGCCCCGCCGGCAAGCTCTCCGGTGGCATGAAGCAGAAGCTGGGCCTGTGCTGCGCGCTGATCCACCACCCCGACCTGTTGATCCTGGACGAGCCCACCACCGGCGTCGACCCGCTCTCCCGCAAACGCTTCTGGGACCTGATCGACACTATCCGCCAGCAGCGAGCCGGCATGAGTGTGCTGGTGGCCACCGCCTACATGGAAGAGGCGGAACGCTACGACTGGCTGGTGGCGATGGACGCCGGGAAGGTGCTGGCCACCGGTTCCCCCGCCGAGCTGCACCGGCAGACCGGCACCGACACCCTGGATGATGCCTTTATCGCCCTGCTGCCGGACAGCCGCCAGGAACAGGAGCCGGGCAGGTCGACAGCGGCACAAGCGGCAGCACCACCCACCGGCAGCAACAATGGCAATGGCAGCCCGGCCATCGTGGCCGAACACCTGACCCTGAAATTCGGCCACTTCACCGCGGTGCGGGACGTCAGCTTTGCCATCCCCAAGGGCGAGATCTTCGGCTTCCTGGGCTCCAACGGCTGCGGCAAGACCACCACCATGAAAATGCTCACCGGCCTGCTCACCCCGACCGAAGGAGCGGTGGCGCTGTTCGGCGAGCCGCTGGATGCCAAAGATCTGGCCACCCGCCGCCGGGTCGGCTACATGTCGCAGTCGTTCTCGCTCTACGGCGAGCTGAGCGTGCGCCAGAACCTCGACCTGCACGCCCGCCTGTTTCATCTGCCGGCGGAGAAAATTGCCGGGCGCATCACCACCCTGACCCGGGAGTTCGGCCTGGAGAATGTGCTCGACCACCCCGCCGGTGCCCTGCCCCTGGGCGTGCGCCAGCGCCTGTCCCTGGCGGTCGCGGTGGTACACGAACCGGAGCTGCTGATTCTGGACGAACCCACCTCGGGGGTGGACCCGGGGGCGCGCAACCGCTTCTGGGAATTGCTGATGCGCCTGTCCCGGGAGGACGGGGTGACCATCTTCATCTCCACCCACTTCATGAACGAGGGCGAGCGCTGCGACCGCATCTCGCTGATGCACGCCGGCGAAGTGCTGGCCTGCGACACCCCGGCGGCCCTGATCGAACAGACCGGCAGCGACAGCCTGGAAGGCGCCTTCATGACCACCCTGGAAGCGGTGGACAAGGAACCGGAGCGCCAGAACGGCGGCAAGCTGCTGAGCCAGGGCAACAGCGGGCAGCCGGAACGCCCCAGGGCCTTCAGCCCGCAACGGCTGCTGGCCTACGCCCGGCGCGAGGCGCGGGAGCTGCTGCGCGACCCGATCCGCATGGCCTTCGCCTTCCTCGGTTCGGCACTGCTGATGCTGATCCTCGGCTACGGCATCACCATGGATGTGGAAAATCTGCCCTTTGCCGTGCTGGACCGGGACCAGACGCCCCAGAGCCGGGACTACGTCGCCGCCCTCTCCGGCTCCCGCTATTTTGTCGAGCGCCATGCCCTGTCCACTGCCGAGGAGCTGGAGCGGCGCATGCGTTCGGGGGAGCTGAGCCTGGCCATCGAGATCCCCGCCGGCTTCGGCCGCGACATGAAACGCGGTCGCGACACCGAGCTGGCGGTGTGGGTGGATGGCGCCATGCCCTTTCGCGGCGAGACCATCATGGGGTATGTGCAGGGCATGCACGTCAGCTACCTGAGCGAGCAGGCCCGGCGCGCCTGGGGCGAGGCGCCCCGCCTGAGCCTGGTCAGCCTGGAGGACCGCTACCGCTACAACCAGGATTTCCGCAGCTTGGACGCCATGGTGCCGGCGGTGATCCCGATCCTGCTGATCTTTATTCCTGCCATCCTGATGGCCCTGGGTATCGTGCGCGAGAAGGAGCTCGGCTCCATCACCAACCTCTACGTCACCCCGGTGACCCGGCTGGAGTTCCTGCTCGGCAAGCAGCTGCCCTACATCGTCTTCAGCATGGTCAGCTACGCCAGCCTGGTCCTGCTGGCGGTGTACCTGTTTGACGTGCCGCTCAAGGGTGGCCTGCTCTCCCTCAGCCTGGGCGCGCTGCTCTTCGTCACCGCCACCACCGCCCTGGGTCAGGTGATGTCCACCTTCGCCTCCACCCAGATTGCCGCACTGGCCGCTACCGCCATCATCAGTATCCTGCCCACCGTGCAGTTCTCGGGCCTCACCGAACCGGTGTCCTCCCTCAGCGGCGCCGGCGCCTGGATCGGCCCCCTCTGGCCGGCCACCTGGTTTTTGCAGATCAGCCGCGGTGTATTCACCAAGGGCCTGACCCTGGCCGACCTGCAGGGGGCCTTCCTGGCCCTGGCGGCGTTTATCCCGGTGCTCACCGGCCTGGCCATGGTGCTGCTGCGGAAACAGGGGCGCTGATGATGGAATCCCTCGGCAACATCTGGCACCTGGGCATCAAGGAACTGCGCAGCCTGTGGCAGGACAAGGTGCTGATGATCTTTGTGCTGATGGCCTTCAGCGTGATGATCTACACCGCCGGGTCCGCCGGCTCCATGGAGCTGCACAACGCCCCGGTGGCGGTGGTGGATGAAGACCGGACCGTGCTCTCGAACCGGGTCATCAACGCCCTGCAGCCGCCCTGGTTCCTGACCCCGGACATGGTGGACTACGGCGAGATCGATGAGTTGCTTGACAAGGGCAGCCACACCTTTGCCCTGGTGATCCCGGAGGGCTTCGAGCGCAAGGTGCGCCAGGGCCAGCCGGTGAGCCTGCAGCTGAACATCGACGCCACCCGCATGAGCCAGGCCTTTATCGGCACCACCTACATTCAGCGCTTAGCCATGACCGAAGTGGCCGAGTTTCTGCAGCCCGGCAGTGCCAATGACAACCTGCCGGTGACCCTGGTGAGCCGCGCCAGCTTCAACCCCAATCTGGACGGCACCTGGTTTGGTGGCGTGATGGAGCTGATCAGCCAGGTCACCATGATCAGCATCATACTGACCGGTGCCGCCCTGATTCGCGAGCGGGAACACGGCACCGTGGAACACCTGATGGTCATGCCGCTACGACCGTTCGAGATCATGGCGTCCAAGGTATGGGCCAACGGCCTGGTGGTGTTGCTGGCGGCGTCTGTGTCGATCACCCTGGTGATTCAGGGCTGGCTGGACGTACCCATTGCCGGCTCCGTATGGCTGTTCCTGCTTGGGGCACTGATTCACCTGTTTTCGACCACCGCCATCGGCATCCTGATCGGCACCGTGGCCCGCACCATGCCCCAGTTCGGCCTGCTGCTGATCCTCACCATCCTGCCCTTGCAGTTATTATCTGGCGGCATTACCCCCCGGGAAAGCATGCCCGAGCTGGTGCAGAACCTGATGCTGGCCGCACCCACCACTCACTTCGTGAGCATGGCCCAAGCCATTCTCTACCGGGGTGCGGGGATGGAAGTGGTGTGGCCGCAGATGCTGGCGCTGGTGGCGATTGCCGGGGTGTTTTTCTCGGTGGCGCTGGTGCTGTTTCGGCGGCATTTGTCGGTCTGAGGAAGGGAATGAGCTAAGTGTTAAAATGTGTCGGTGACAAGTGAGAATGATTGCGTTTTGTCGCCGACCCCTTTAATCCCCTGGAATAAAAGCCCGGATCACCATAGGTGAAGACCAGTTTCACGCCCTGTGCCTTCATATTGGTCAAGGCCGAAATTGATGAGGCGTTGACCGATCCCCCGGCCCTGGTATTTTGTATCAACGGCTACTGGTGACAGAAGAAAGGCCTCGACAGGTGTGTCGAAGGTCAGCCGGGTGAAGAAGATGCAGCCGATGATCCGTTCATGTTCAGTGACGACAAAACCGGAAATATCCCGAGCGCCGGTATTATTCATCAAATCGAGTACCAGCTGGCCGATCAGCTCTCCCTCTGCCCGGTTTGCCGAATCAGAGAATGTCTCGGTAAACAGATGCTGAATTTCCTGTTTGTCGGACTCTGTGTATGCCGTAAATTTCATTTCGTACGAGTCTATAATGGGCTGTGATGTTGGGTTAGTGGCAAGTGTCATGCTTAACGCCCCGGATGAACGGCCGAGCTGTGGCGAGCACCGGCACCACATAGTGGCGCGAATTCACTGCGGTGATTAGACATCGATCGTCTTTAGGTCGACGTATGGGCAGCAACCATTCCAAGGTGAATACGACATGAGAAAGATCGCCTGGTCGATCAGATTCGTCCGCTCAAATTCGTGAACCCGGATGGCCTCGATGAGAGAGAAATCGAGAACCCGCGGCTCGTCGCAGTTGATAATAATTGTATTTATTACAGGCGTCCTTTACTCACTATTCGATCTTTTTGGCGACTGCGGCCGTGCCGTGCTTGTCGCGCATCAGAAGGTCTCCGTTCTCGTCAATCACCCAGTGGTCTTCAAGTCGCGACGGAATTACCGGATCGAACCGGCGGCCGAGATCTGACTTATTTTCGACCACCTCCATCCGCTTTTCACTGCCGTCGTCGTATTCGTTGACGTAATACAGTTTGCCGTCCTTGGCGAGAATGGTGACGTTGCTGTGGAAGATCGGGTTCGTTACGTTGTCGCGCCATTTTCCGATGACGCCCTCCTTTGATGGGGCGATGACCTGACTGCTCTGCTCGCCGCCGTTGGGAGGTTGCCCGCCCGATGTTGCAGACTCGTCGCCGCAACCGCTGAGTATCAACAGTGCCAGCGCGACCCACGTTGTCAGAAAAATGCGCATGATGTGCCTCCTGTGTGAGATGGCAGGGCAGTGAAATTGAAAGCAGTGACCATTCCTGCAGCCTGCATTATTAATCACAGGCAATGCGAGAACAGGGAGATGCCGATGGGCAAGCGCCCTTATACCTTTCTCTGCGGTCGCTCAGGACGGATCGTCCTGAGTATAGGAAAGAATATGGAGATTTCATGGGCCGGGTAGTAAACCCGGAACTGTGGTCGTGCGTCATGCCTGCCCGGAGCTTTTGCCTCTGCCCCTGGATTTCCGCTTCACCGCGATGCAGGCCGTCTGATCTGGTAAAATACCCACATGGATGTTTCCCCGATTATCGACCCTCTGAACGACGCCCAGCGCGAGGCGGTGACGGCGCCGGCCGGGCATGTGCTGGTGCTGGCCGGGGCCGGCAGCGGCAAGACCCGGGTGCTGGTGCATCGCATCGCCTGGCTGATCCAGGTGGAGCGGGTCTCGCCGTTCGGGATCCTGGCGGTGACCTTCACCAACAAGGCAGCCCGCGAGATGCGTGGGCGCATCGAGGAACTCATGGGCGTGCCGGCGCGCGGCATGTGGGTGGGCACCTTCCACGGGCTGGCGCACCGGCTGCTGCGCGCTCACTGGCAGGAGGCCGGGCTGCCCGAGACTTTCCAGATCATCGACTCCGACGATCAGCTGCGCCTGGTCAAGCGGGTGCTGCGCCAGCTGGAGCTGGACGAGGCGCGCTTTCCGCCCAAGCAGCTGCAGTGGTTCATCAACGGGCGCAAGGACGAGGGCCTGCGGCCGCAGCACGTCGAGCACTTCGACGATCCCTTCCTCAAGACCCAGATCCGGGTCTACGCGGCCTACGATGAACTGTGCCAGCGGCTGGGGCTGGTGGATTTCGCCGAGATCCTGCTGCGCGCTCACGAACTGTGGCTGAAATACCCGCGGGTGCTGGCGCACTACCAGCAGCGCTTCGGCCACATCCTGGTCGACGAGTTCCAGGACACCAACAGCATCCAGTACGCCTGGCTGCGGCTGCTGGCCGGCCAGACCGGGCGGGTGTTCGCCGTCGGCGACGACGACCAGTCCATCTACGGCTGGCGCGGGGCGCGGATCGAGAACATCCAGCGCTTTTCCGAGGACTTCCCGGGCACCCAGCTGGTGCGGCTGGAGCAGAACTACCGCTCCACCGGCACCATCCTGGCAGCGGCCAATGCGCTGATCGCCCACAACGCCGGGCGCATGGGCAAGAATCTCTGGACCGAGGGCGAGGACGGCGAGCCCATCGAGTTGTACAACGCCTACAACGAGTACGAGGAGGCGCAGTACGTCGTCGACCGCATCGAGCAGTTCACCGAGACCGGCCAGGCGCGCTCCGAGATCGCCATCCTGTACCGTTCCAACGCCCAGTCGCGGGTGTTCGAGGAACAACTCATGCAGCGCGCCATACCTTATAGAGTGTATGGCGGCCTGCGCTTCTTCGAGCGCGCCGAGATCAAGGACGCCCTGTGCTACCTGCGCCTGGCCAACAACCGCGGCGACGACGCCTCCTTCGAACGGGTGGTCAACCAGCCGCCGCGCGGCATCGGCGAACGCACCGTGGGCGCGGTGCGCGAACAGGCGCGGGCGCTGGATATCTCGCTGTGGGAGTCGGCGAGGCGCATCGTCGCCGAGAAGGCGCTCAATGCCCGGGCGGTGAACGCGCTCAACAACTTCATCGAGCTGATCGAGAACGCCGGCGAAAGCATTGTGGATCTGGAACTGCACGAACAGGCCGAGGCCATGATCCAGGCCAGCGGCCTGATCGAGCACTTTAAAAAGGAGAAGGGCGAGCGCGGCCAGGCCCGGATCGAGAACCTGGAGGAACTGGTCAACGCCGCCCGCGCCTTCGAGGTGCCGGAGGAGGCCGAGGAGGATCTGACCGAGGGCGAGCCCGATGCGCTGACCGCCTTCCTCGCCCACGCCGCGCTGGAGGCCGGCGAGGGCCAGGCCGACGCCTGGGAGGACTGCGTGCAGCTGATGACCCTGCACTCGGCCAAGGGGCTGGAGTTCCCGGTGGTGTTCATGGCCGGGCTGGAGGAGGGCCTGTTTCCGCACCAGATGTCGGCCGACGAACCGGGCCGGCTGGAGGAGGAACGGCGCCTGTGCTACGTCGGCATGACCCGCGCCCGCCAGCGCCTGCATGTGAGCTATGCCGAGAAGCGTCGCCTGCACGGCCAGGAGAACTATGCCATCCCCTCGCGCTTCCTGCGCGAGCTGCCGCAGGGGCTGCTGCAGGAGGTGCGGCCGCAGCCGAGCTATGGGGGGTTCGGGGGCGGCCCGGGCGCCGCGGCGCCGACCGCGTCATCGAATCTGTTTGCCGATGCAGCCGCCGATGCCGAACTGGCGCTGGGCTCGCGGGTGCAGCATCCCAAGTTCGGCGAGGGCGTGGTGCTGAACTACGAGGGCAACGGCCCGCACGCGCGGGTGCAGGTGAACTTCCAGGAGGCCGGGCCCAAGTGGCTGGTGGTGGCGTACGCCAACCTGGCGCCGGCGTGATTTCAATTCCCCCCTCACCCCTGCCCCTCTCCCCCTGAGGGGGAGAGGGAATGATATGGGTTGTCTACACTCTTCGGTAAGACCGAAACCGACCGGACCTGACCCTTATGCGCTATCTGTGTGTACTTCCCCTGCTTGCGTTGACACTGCCGGCCGCCGCGGCGCCGCCGGCGCGTGATATCGAACTCACCCCCATCGCCGGCTACCGCGGCGGCGGCAGCTTCGACGACAACGTCAGCGGCGACTCGCTGGATCTGGACGAGGCCGGCAGCTATGGCCTGATCCTGAACATCGACCACGACGCCAACACCCAGTGGGAGTTCATGTTGAGCCGCCAGTCCACCTCGCTGGACCCGGGGCCGACCGCCGTGCCGGACTTCGATCTGGATGTCACCCACTTCTCGGCCGGCGGCATCTATGTGTGGCGGGACGAGAAGGTCGAGCCCTTCATCGGCGCAGGCTTCGGCGTCACCCACATGTCGCCCGATGATTCCGCCTACGACGACGAGACCCGGCTGATGTTCCAGCTCAATGGCGGCTACAAGATCTGGCTGACCCGCAACATCGGTTTGCGGCTGGAACTGCGCGGCTATACCACCTTCATGGATTCGGATGCGGCGATCTTCTGCGCCGGCGGCGCCTGCGTGGCGAGGGTGGAGAGCAGCGGCTTCGGACAGCTGGAGGGGAACCTGGGGTTGTCGGCGCGGTTCTAGGCTCGCAGGGCCGTCCCCAGTGCCGTCATTGCGAGGCGCGTAGCGCCGCGGCAATCTCGTCCGGCGTGCTATGGCGTTACGAGATTGCCGCGCTTCTCGCATAGAAGCCCTTCGGGCTTCAGTATGCGTACCCTACCCTCCGGGTCAGGGCATCGCAATGACGGGTTCATGTAACCACAAGGGCATTTCCGAATCTACAAAAAAAGAACCCCTCATCCAGAGGGGCAGGGGTGGGGCTGTCTTCCGTGACATTTCGCCGTCCATGGTTTTATTTGGCGGTGTTGAAAGCGGCTATGTCTTCAGCTGTGTGACATTGCTGTAGAGGGGCCGGGTCGCAGCCAGGTTGATCAGTGATTCGTTGGGACGGCCGATGTAGTTGCCCTGGGCGTAGTCCACGCCGTACTGTTGCAGCAGCTTCAGAATGGCTTCCGATTCCACGTACTCGGCGATGGTGGCCTTGCCCAGGGCATGGGCGACCTGGTTCATGGACTGCACCATGGCCTGGTCCACCTCGGCCTGGGCCATGCCCTGGACGAAGGAACCGTCGATCTTGAGTTTGTCCACCGGCAGGTGCTTGAGATAGGAGAAGGAACTGAAGCCGGAGCCGAAATCGTCCAGCGCGAACTGACAGCCGATGGTCTTGAGTTCGCCGATGAAGCGTTCGGCCGCGCCCAGGTTGGCGATGGCGGCGGTCTCGGTGATCTCGAAGGTGAGCCAGCTCGGGTCCAGGCCGGTATCGGCCAACTGGGCCTGGATCATGGGCAGCAGGGTGTGGTCCTCGAAGGCCTTGGCCGAGAGGTTGATGGAGAAGCATACCTCCTTGCCCTGTTCACGCAGCTGCGTGAGCTGTTGAATGGCGCGGGCGACGATCCAGCGGTCCACGGCATGGATCAGGCCGAAGCGTTCCGCTGCCGGCATGAAGCCGCCGGGCAGGATGACGTCGCCGTCATCGCACACCATCCGCACCAGTACCTCGTAATCCGTCACCGCCCCGGTGCGCACATCGGCGATGGGCTGGTAGACCAGCTGGAAGCGGTCCTCCTCCAGCATCTCGCGCACCCGCGCGGCCCAGCCCATGTCCTCGGCCATGCCGGCCTTGTCGCGGTCGGCCGGGTTGTAGAAATGCACCCGGTTGCGGCCTCCGGTCTTGGCCATGTTGCAGGCGAGATCCGCGTGCGACATCACCTCGTCGGCCGAGTCCACGGCGTGGTCGATCACCGCACCGCCGATGGAGCAGGTGACATTGAAGCTCTTGCCGTCGTGGTAGAACTTGTAGGCCTCGAACAGCTGGCGGAAGTTCTCGGCCACGCGCGGGGCCTGGTCGTGGCCGACGTTGTAGACCAGCAGGGTGAACTCGTCGCCGCCGAAGCGGGCCACCAGGTCGCCCTCGCGCACATGGCTGGAGAGCAGGCCGCTGATCTCGACCAGCAACTGATCGCCGGCGGCGTGTCCGAGGGTGTCGTTGATGTACTTGAACTGGTCCAGGTCGATGTAGAACAGCGCGCACTCGGCGCCGTTGCGGGCGGTGCGGGCCACGGTGCGCTCCAGTTCCTGCTGGAAGTAGTGGCGGTTGAACAGCCCGGTGAGCGAATCGTGCTCGGCCTGGTAGCTGAGCTGCTGCTGGAAGGCCTTCTGCTCGCTGATGTCGCGCGCTGTGCCGCTGATGTGCAGCACCCTGCCTGCGTCGTCGAAGTGAGCGCGGGCGTTGAAGCTCAGATGATGCTGACGTCCCTCGCGGTCCAGGTGCACCGTCTCGTGCTGCACCAGTTCCTTGCCGGCAAGAATCGCCTGGAAGGCCTCGCTGTCCATCTCGGCGTGGCTGGCCACCTGGAATTCGCGCAGGTGGCGGCCGGTCATCTCCTGCGGGGTATAACCGTAAATGGACTGACAGGCGCCGTTGAGGTAGGTCCAGCGGCCCTCGGGGTCCATGCTCCAGACCAGGTCGTGCGCGGTTTCGACCAGGTCGCGGTAGCGCGCCTCGGCGGCGATCAGGTTGTCTTCGGCGCGCTTGCGCTGGGTGATGTCGGCCACCAGGCAGGTGTACATGGTGCGGTGTGAGATCTCCATGCGGCTGACCCGGATCGAGACCGGCAGCGGCTTGCCGTTGCGGTGCAGGCCGGTGGTTTCCTCTTCGCTGGGCGTGAGCGCCGGGGCGGTGTCGGGGCCGGCGATTTCCGGCAGCAGCCAGGCCAGCGGTTTGCCGCGGATCTCCATGGCCAGGAACCCGAACAGGCGTTCGGCAGCCGGGTTGAAGGTGTCGATGTTGCCCTGCTCATCGACCACGATGATGCCTTCGGCGGCGGTGTCGACAACGGCACGCATATAGGACTCCTGATCGCCGAGCCGGCGAAAGAGTTTGCCCAGGGTTTGCGTCAGATAACCGATTTCGTCAGTGGACTGCGGCTCGAGCCGCGCCAGATCCGCATGGGTGGAGGCGCCGCTGCGGTGCAGTACCTCCTCGACCGGCTGCAGTGACTGCGACAGGCTCTGGATGGAGAGCAGGGTCAGGGCCAGGGTGGCCGCGGCCAGCAGGGCCCAGATCAGCAGCAGGCCGGTATCCAGGCCGCGGGTCTCGAGCCAGAAGTACTGCATGATGAGCGTGTAGGAGAGCAACGGCACCAGGCCGCCGAGCAGCATGAGCTTGGATTTCATGCTGACCTGTACCCGGTTCAGGCCCAGCCGGGCCACCAGGCGGCCCAGCCCGTCCAGGGCCACCAGGTAGCCCGGCATGCCGGCGATCACCGCTACCCCGAGTTGGAGCAGCAGCAGGTGCAGGAAGGTCTCGGGACGGGCGGCCAGCCCACCCGGCAGCGAGGCCAGGAACAGGCTGGGCGTGGCCAGGGCGATGATCAGGAACAGGCCCCAGTACTCGCGCGGAAACCGCGCCAGCCGGCGCTGCAGGTGACTGGTGGAATGGCCGCTCTCGTTCCGGTGCACCCAGGCGAGAAAGGGCTGGATATAACGGCTGAAATGCAGGCCGGCGAAGGCCAGCAGTGCCAGCAGCAGGCCCGGCAGCACCCCGGCGCTGACCGCGGTGATGGCCTGATCGGTGGAGAGCAGATTGAACAGGTAGCCGAATCCGAGCCCGAAAACGGGAGTGGCGACCAACCCCAGGCCGATGCCCAGACCGAAGCGCCGGTGCAGTGCGCTCAATTCGGCATTATTCACGAACCCGCTTCCTCGAGGCGGCACTGGGAATTTCAATATTCTTTATATTATATGACATTAAGCAATCTTGTGAATGTTGCTTGAGAGTATAATGTCATAACTTTCATCGATTGCAAGTGATTTCTCGGCATGCTTCACCGGCCGACCGCAGCTTTGTGCCCTTCACACCCTTTATGGTTCAATTCCCCCACTTTACGGATTCCGGATATCCACAGGGGGATGCATGAAACGTCGTGATTTCGTTCGCAGCGCCGGCGCCGGTGCGATGGCCGCCGGTTCGCTGCTCGCCGGCGCGCCGGCCGTCGCGGCCGGCAAAAAGCTGCGTTGGAAGATGGTCACCACCTGGCCCAAGAATTTTCCCGGCCTGGGGACAGGGGCCAATCATCTGGCCCGCCTGATCACTGAAATGAGCGATGGCCGGCTGCAGGTCAAGGTCTACGGTGCCGGCGAACTGGTGCCGGCCTTCGAGATCTTCGACGCCGTCTCCCGCGGCACGGCCGAGATGGGCCACGGCGCGGCCTATTACTGGAAGGGCAAGTCCCAGGCCGCGCAGTTCTTCTCGGCCGTACCCTTCGGCCTGACCGCACAGGAGATGAACGGCTGGCTCTATCATGGCGGCGGCATGCAGCTGTGGCAGGAAATCTATGCTGAATTCGGCCTGGTCCCGACGGCGGCCGGCAATACCGGCGTGCAGATGGCGGGGTGGTTCAACAAGGAGATCAACCGCGTCGAGGATCTGGAGGGTCTGAAGATGCGCATCCCCGGGCTGGGCGGCGAGGTGCTGCAGCGGGCCGGCGGCACCCCGGTGAGCCTGCCCGGCGGCGAGATCTTCACCTCGCTGCAGTCGGGCAACATCGACGCCACCGAGTGGGTCGGGCCCTACAATGATCTGGCCTTCGGCCTGCACAAGGCGGCGAAATACTACTATTATCCCGGCTGGCACGAGCCCGGCACGACGCTCGAATCCTTCATCAACAAGGCGGCCTTCGAGGCGCTGCCGAAGGACCTGCAGCAGATCGTGACCAACGCCTGTCGGGTGGCGAACCAGGACATGCTGGCCGAGTATACGGCCCGCAACAACGATGCCCTGCATACCCTGGTCAACGAACACCAGGTGGACCTGCGCCGCCTGCCCGATCCGGTCATCGAGAAGTTGAAGGCGGTGTCCGACGAGGTGGTGGCCGAGATCGCGGACAAGGATCCGCAGGCACGTAAGGTGTACGAATCCTTCGTCAGGTTCCGCGACCAGGTCAAGGCCTGGCACGATGTCTCGGAGCGTGCCTATCTGAATGCCCGCGCCGGCACAGCCGCACCCACGCGCTGCTGAAGCGGTTCATAACATTTGTATGAGCCGTTTCATCGGCGGGTCGGTGCCGTGCCTGCGAGCGCACCGCTCATCTCCAGCTTCACCGGATTGAATCCGCTGCGCGGACGCGCAATGGAGCAGGGCGGCCGGCAGCCGGAAAAGCCTGGCGGAAACGGTTGAACATCCCAGGGGAATTGTGCAATTGAGCCATTCATCGGAACTGTTCCGGGCGCAGGGCCTGGCGGTGGGCGAAATCGGCCCGCTGGAACTGACGCTGCAGCCGGGGGAATGCGTGGGACTGAGCGGGGCCTCCGGCAGCGGCAAGAGCCGGCTGCTGCGCGCCCTGGCCGACCTGGATCCGCATGCCGGGCAGATGTGGCTGGACGGTGAACCCGCCGCCGCACTCATGCCCTGGGACTGGCGGCGGCGGGTGGCGCTGCTGCCGGCCGAGAGCGCCTGGTGGCATGACACCGTCGGGCCGCATTTTCCTGCCGTGCCGAGCGCGACGGCGCTGGCGGCGCTGGGGTTCGAGCCGGCCGTGCTGGAGTGGCGCATCGATCGCCTGTCCAGCGGCGAGAAGCAGCGTCTGGCCCTGCTGCGGGTGCTCACCCTGCGGCCGCGGGTGCTGTTGCTGGATGAGCCCACCGCCAACCTGGATCGGGACAATGCCGAGCGGGCCGAGGCACTGATCCGCGCTTACCTGGACGAAAGCGGCGCGGCGGCGATCTGGGTCGGGCACGACCAGGCGCAGCTGCAGAAGGTGGCGGTGCGCTGCTACCGGGTGGAGGCGGGTGGAGCTGTGCGTGAGGATCAGGCCGCATGATCCATCTCAGCCACTGGGACCTGGGCTTGTCCGCGCTGCTGGTGCTGCTGCTGGCCTTTCTGTCGGGGCGGCTGCAGCGTCAGCTGCGCAACCAGATCCTGGTCGCCGCCCTGCGCACCACGGTGCAGCTGCTGCTCATCGGTCTGGTGCTGAAATGGCTGTTCGATATCGCCCACCCGGTCTTCATCGGCCTGATATCGCTGGTCATGCTCACCGTGGCCGGGCGCGAGGTCATGGTCCGTCAGGGCCGGCGCCTGACCGGCTGGTGGAGCTTCGGGGTGGGGACCTTCTCCATGTTCCTGTCGTCGTTCACTGTCACCCTGTTCGCCCTGTGGGTGATTATCGGCAACCAGCCCTGGTACGCGCCCCAGTACGCCATCCCGCTGCTTGGCATGCTGCTGGGCAACACCATGAACGGCATCTCCATCGCCATGGACCGGCTGACCCAGTCTGCCTGGCAGCAGCGCCAGCAGATCGAGGGCCGGCTGATGCTGGGTGCGAGCGCGACCGAGGCCATCTGCGACCTCAAGCGCGAGGCTGCGCGCAGCGGCCTGATCCCCATCATCAACGCCATGGCCGCGGCCGGTCTGGTCAGCCTGCCGGGAATGATGACCGGTCAGATCCTGGCCGGCGCCGAGCCGGTGGAGGCGGTGAAATACCAGATCATGATCATGTTCCTGATCTCGGTGGGGACGGGGCTGGGTACGCTGGCCAGCCTGGCGCTGGTCTCGAGGCGGCTGTTCGACGAGCGCCACCGGCTGCGGCTGGACCGGCTGCAGGTGGACACCGGCGGACGCCACGCCAGTTGAGGGGGCATTGTAGGATGGGTGGAGGCGCTTAGCGCCGCAACCCATCGCCGGGGCTGGTAGTGTTGTAGGATGGGTGCAGGCGCTTTGCGCCGTAACCCTTCAGGGCAGACGGCATGATGGGTTACGCTTCGCTTCACCCATCCTACGCTGCAGCGGTGCACTGCACTATGCAGGTCGGCTAATCCTCCAGCGCCTTGCGGAAGAATTCCGGCATCGCCAGCGCGCCGCGATGCAGCCCGGCGTTGTAGTAGACCGTCTCGAAGGACTTGTCCGCCGCGGCCTGCTCGCGGAATTCGCCCGCCGGGCCGCCCTTGACCGCCAGGGTGGCGGTCCACCAGCCGGAGGGATACACCGGCTGCGGATAGAACAGGCTGGCGGTATCGTCGAAGCCGGCGGCGCGCATGGCCGCGTGCATGGGTTTGAGGATGCGCATGTGATACAGCGGCGATTCGCTCTGCTGCACCAGCACCCCGTGCCCGCCCATGGCATTGAAGCAATCGCGATAGAAGGCCTCGGTGAACAGCCCCTTGGCCGGCCCGATCGGGTCGGTGCTGTCGACGATCACCACGTCCACGCTGCCGGGCGCGGCCTCGGCCATCCATTTGATGCCGTCCCCGAAATAGAACTCGGCGCGCGGGTCGTTGTTGGATTCGCACAGCTCCGGGAAGAACTTCTCCGAGATGCGGGTGACCCGCTCGTCGATCTCCACCTGCAGGGCATGCTCGATGCCGTCATGGCGCAGCACCTCGCGCAGGGTGCCGCAATCGCCGCCGCCGATGATGACCACACGCTTCGGATCCGGGTGGGTGAACAGGGCCGGATGCGACATCATTTCGTGATAGAGAAAATTGTCGCGCCCGGTGAGCATCACGAAGCCGTCGATGACCATCAGGTTGCCGAATTTCTCGGTCTCGAAGATCTCGATGCGCTGATACGGGCTCTGTTCCTCGTGCAGCTTGCGCTTGATCCTGAGCGAGAAGGCCGAGCCGCCTTCCTCGCAGATTTCGGTGAACCAGTGGGTGTCCAGGGTGGTCATGAGTCTGGCCTTTGGCAGGGCGTTGGGGGAGTGGATCTCCGGTTGAACGCGAAAGATACAAGATACAAGCGGCGGGAGACAAGTTACAATTCGGGCAGGTGAGGCGCGCCGCGCCTTGTATCCGTTTGCTTGCAACTTGTATCTTTCCGACCATGTGGACCATTGATCAGGCGCGCAGTACCTACAACCTTGCCCACTGGGGCAACGGCTATTTCGACGTCAATGACGCCGGCCACCTGACCGCGCAGCCGGCCCCGGGGCAGGGAGGAACGGTCGATCTGTATGAACTGGCCGGGCGCTGTCGCGAGGCCGGCCTGTCGCTGCCGGTGCTGGCGCGCTTCTCCGGCATCCTGCATCACCGCATCGATACCCTGTGCGAGGCCTTCGCCGCGGCGCGCCGCCAGTATGACTACCAGGGCGCCTACACCGCCGTCTATCCCATCAAGGTCAACCAGCAGCGCAGCGTGGTCGACGAGATCCTCGGCCATGGCGGCGAGCGTGTCGGCCTGGAGGCCGGCAGCAAGCCCGAACTGATGGCCGTGCTGGCGCTGACCCGTCCCGGCGGTGTGATCATATGCAACGGCTACAAGGACCGCGAATACATCCGCCTGGCCCTGATCGGCCGCGCCCTCGGTTACCGCATCTTCATCGTGGTGGAAAAGCTCACCGAACTGGAGCGGGTGATGGAGGCCGCGCGCGAACTGCAGGTGTCGCCGCTGCTGGGCGTGCGCATCCGCCTGTCCTCCATCGGCGCCGGCAAGTGGCAGAACACCGGCGGCGAGAAGTCCAAGTTCGGCCTGCACGCACGCCAGGTCATCGAGCTGGTCGAGCGTCTGCGAGCGGTCGGGATGCTGGACTGCCTGCAGCTGCTGCACTCGCACCTGGGCTCGCAGGTGGCCAACATCCGCGACATCCAGCGCGGCATGCGCGAGGTGGCGCGCTGCTACGCCGAACTGCACCGGCTGGGTGCGCCGCTGGGCTGGGTGGACGTGGGCGGCGGGCTGGGCATCGACTACGAGGGTACCGGTTCGCGCAGCTACTGCTCCATCAATTACAGCGTGCACGAGTATGCCAACAATGTCGTGCATGCCCTGGCCGAGATCTGCCGCGAGTACGACCTGCCCCAGCCCGACTTGGTGACCGAGTCCGGGCGCGCCATGACCGCGCACCATGCCCTGCTCATCACCAACGTGATCGATATCGAGCAGGCACCGGGTACCGGCCCGCTGGAGGCGCCCGCCGAAGACGATCCGCTGCTGCTGCAGAACCTGTGGCAGGTGCTGGAGAAACTCTCGGCCCGCAACGTGGTCGAGGCCTGGCACGATGCCGAGTACTGGCTGGGTGAGGCGCGCGGGCTGTACCTGCACGGGGTGCTCGATCTGGAGCAGCGGGCCCGGGCCGAGGCGCTGTACTTCGCCATCTGCCACCGGGTGCGGCCCATGCTCAAACAGGGGCGGCGCGAGCACCGCGAGATCCTCGACGCCCTGAACGAGAAGCTGGCCGACAAGTATTTCATCAACCTGTCGGTGTTCCAGTCGCTGCCCGATGTCTGGGCCATCGAGCAGATCTTCCCCATTGCGCCGCTGCACCGCCTGGACGATCCGCCCACCCGGCGCGCCGTGCTGCAGGACCTGACCTGCGACTCCGACGGCCGTATCCAGCAGTATGTGGACGGTGAGAGCATCGAGAGCACGCTGCCCCTGCATCCCTACCGGCCGGACGAGGAATATCTGCTCGGCATCTTCCTGGTCGGCGCCTACCAGGAGATCCTGGGCGACATGCACAACCTGTTCGGCGATACCGACGCGGTGAATGTGGTGCTGACCGGGGACGGCTTCGAGTTGAGCCAGCCGGAGCGTGGCGACACCATCGACGAACTGCTGCGCTATGTGCACTTCGACACCGAAGCCATGAAGCAGGTCTACCGTGACCGGATCGCTGCGGCCGACCTCGACGAGGCCCGGCGCCAGGCCTTCATCGAGGAACTGGAGGCGGGGCTGGTCGGTTATACCTATCTGGAGGATTGAGTGAGGCGGGAGGTGGGGTGGTGACGCTGCCGGCGACAGGCTACATCGGCCTGGGCGCGATGGGCGCGCCCATGGCCGCCAATCTCAACCGGGCCGGGGCGCTGGCCGCGGTCTGGAACCGTACGCCGGCAAAGGCGCAGTCCGTCGCGGCTGAATTGGCTGTGGCAGTGGCGGCGTCGCCGGCCGCGCTGGCGCGGCAGGTCGATGTCGTTGTGCTGTGCGTCTCGGCCGATGCCGATGTGCTGGCCGTGATCGAGGCGCTGGAACCCGGCCTGCGGCCGGGCCAGGTGGTGATCGATCATTCCACCGTGCAGCCGCAGACCGCACAGACCGCGGCGGCGCGGCTGGCGGCACGGGGCGTGGATTTCCTCGACGCGCCCGTCTCCGGCGGCGTCGAGGGCGCGCGCCGGGGTACGCTCGCGCTGATGGTGGGCGGCGAGGCCGGGGTGCTGGAACGGGTCCGGCCCCTGCTGCAGGCGCTGGGTCAGCGCATCGAACACATGGGCCCGGTGGGCAGCGGCCAGGCCACCAAGGCGGTGAACCAGATCATGGCCGCCGGCATCAACCAGGCGGTGACCGAAGCGCTGGCGTTTGCCGAGGCCCACGCCCTGCCGCTGGAGCAGGTCATCGAGGTGGTCGGCGCCGGCGCGGCCGGCAACTGGTTCCTCAGCCACCGCGGCCCGAGCATGACGCAGGGCCGTTTCGAGCCCGGGTTCAGACTGGGCCTGCATCACAAGGATCTCGCCATCTGCCGGGCCATGGCCGAGGCGCTGGGCATGGAGTTGCCGCTGGTGAACCGGACGCTGGCGGATTATCGGCAACTGATGCAGGACGGCTTCGGCGATGAGGACATCTCCGCGCTCTACCGGATGAAGCGCAGACCGAACAAACACGGAGACTGAGCATGCAGATACAGGTGACCCGCAATCCCGGCGCGCAGCGGCTGGACGAACTGGGCGTGTACGACTGGCCCATCTGGGAAAAGGAGAGCTCCACCTTCCCCTGGAGCTATGACGCCACCGAGACCTGCTACCTGCTGGAAGGCGACGTGGTGGTCACCCCCGACGGCGGCGAGCCGGTGCAGATCCAGGCCGGCGACCTGGTCACCTTCCCGGCCGGCATGGACTGCACCTGGCAGATCCGTGCCGCCGTGCGCAAGCACTACCGGTTCGAATAACCCGCGCTGAGCTACTGCAGCCGCATCTGAGAGCAGCGCAGCTGCTCCCGGATCATCCGGATGACCTGCGCCAGCGACATGGCCTCGGGCAAGTCCTGCAGATCCGAAAACCAGATATCCTCGACCTGGCATTCGTCATCGCTGTGCTCGTCCGTGATCAGCGGCAGGCCGATGAAGACGCCGCTCTGTCCGTTGTCCAGGTCCACCGTCACCAACTGCAGTTTCAGCTTGCTCATGGTGCGCCTCCTTCGAGGTCGTTGCGGGGCGGGGAAGCGGATCCCCGTATCACCATTATGCAGTTCGTGTGCCGGATGACCAGCTTCAATGACGAATCCGGACCCCGGCATGGAGATTGCGCTGCGGCGCCGGCTCGAAGTAACGCCCGGCGGCGGCGTTGATGCGCACGTTGCTGAAGTAGTCCCGGTCGGTGAGATTGTTGATCCCGGCGAAAATCTCCAGTTCCGTTCCCTGCCATGCGCCCCGCATGCCGGCGCGCAGATTGAACACGGCATAGCCGGCGACCGGCTCGCGGTTGGCGTTGTCCGCATAGACGCGGTCGACGCCCAGGCCGTCCAGGATGACATAGGGGCCGCCCGGGTCGCGCCAGGCCAGTTCGGCGAACAGGGTCTGCTGCGGCAGACCCGGCAGGCGGCGGCCGGCCAGATCGGTGCCGGAGGCATCGACGAACTCCCGGAACCGGTAGCGTGCGCGGGTGTAGGCGGCCGTCGCGGTGAGGCGGTCGCTGATGGCATAGACCAGCGCGGCCTCCAGCCCCGTGCGGCGGGTGCGGGCGGCATTGGCGAAGCGGTCGGGTTCGCTCGCCACCTGCACGATCTCGTCACGGGTCTCCACCCGGAACAGTGCCAGTTCGTAGCGCAATCCCGGGCCGATGAAACCCTTGGCGCCGAGTTCGAGATTGAGTGCCTGCTGCGGATCGAGCCCGGGGTCGAAGCCCTGCTGCGGTTCGGTCGGGTCGGAGAACTCGGTGAAGGTCGGGGTTTCGAAGGCCGAGCCGGCCGCGGCATACAGGCGGTGGTCGGGATGCAGCTGATGGCCCAGGCCCAGGGTGAAACTCAGTTCGTCGAAGCGGCGGCTGCCCGAGGCGGCGCCGTCCGGGGTGAAGCGGTCGTCGATGTCGAACGCCACCCGGTCGTAGCGTCCGCCCAGGGTGAGATCGAGTCGATCCATCAATGCCAGATCGGCCTGACCATAAACACCGATCTCGGTCGCGGTCTCGGTCGCGTCCTGGATCTGGCCGGTGACGCCGCCGCTGCCGTCGACCAGGAAGCGCTGGCGGTCATCGCGCTGGCGTGCGGCTTCGATCCCCAGAGTGAAGCGCAGCGGCCGCCCACCGAGTCCGGCGTTGGCGGTGTAGTCCAGGCCGGTGCCGTAGAAGTCGCGTTCGTACTGCAGCCGGCTCGGGCCGGGGAAGGGCAGTTGCTGTTCGAAGTCGCGGCGGGTGTAGAACAGCCGCGCGCTGGCTTCCCCGGGGCCGATGCCGCGGTCGCGGTAGTGCAGGCCCAGACGCTGCTGGCGCACCTGCTGGCCGCTGTCCAGCGCCAGCGCGTTGGGGGCGGCCTGGCGGCGGTCGGCCGCGACCTCGGCGCGGGTCAGGCCGCCCGGGTCTTCGCCGTAGGGTTGATCCAGTGCGGTCAATACCGCGCTGACACTGCGCCGGGCGTCGATGTCATGGGTCAGTTTCGCGTTCAGCAGTGCCTTGCGGGTGCGGCTCTGGTCGCGGTAGCCGCCATAGTCCAGCCGCGAGGCGCTCAGGTGGGCGCCCCAGGCGTCGTGGCGTGCGCCGCCGCGCAGTGACAGCTTGCGCAGGTCATGACTGCCGGCCCGTGCCGTGAGTTCGGCAAAGGGGGCCGGCGGCGGCGCGGCCGTGGTGACCTGCAGTACGCCGCCGGCGGCGTTGCCGTACAGGGCCGAGGACGGGCCGCGGATGAGTTCCACCCGTTCCACCGAGTCGAGATCGATGCTGTCGATCTGGGACTGGCCATCGGGCAGGGTCTCGGGGAAGCCGTCGACGAAGATGCGCACGCCGCGGATGCCGAAGGGGGCGCGGGCGCCGAAGCCGCGGATGGACAGGCGCAGGTTCTGGGCGAAATTGTAGCGGTTCTGGAACAGCACGCCGGGACTGCGGTTGAGCGCCGCGTCCAGCGCCAGCCCCTGCCGGGCCTGGCGCAGGTCCCGTTCGTCCGCCACCGTGACGGCGGCCGGTGTGTGCTGGAGCGTGCGGGGCAGGCGCGGGGCCGTGATGGTGATGGTGATCGGTTCGACGGTGTCCTGCCGCTCCTGGGCCGGCGCCGGTGAGGCCAGGAGCAGGGCGCAGCAGATCAGCAGGGGTCGTGTGTTGCGGCGGGTGTCTGGTCGTTGCGTGGACATGGCGGATTGCCCTGTGTGCACGCCGGGGCGATGGATGCCTGCGACAGGTAAGCGACGCCGCGCCCGCGTCAGCCCCTGACCTTGAGCAGGATGGCCTCGACGTCGTGCTCGCGCAGGCGGGCCCGGGCCCGGTTCAGACTGCGCAGGTCGTCAAACGGGCCGACCCGCACCCGGTGCCAGGTCTCGGACTCGTTGATGCGCACGGTCTGCACATGCGTCTCCAGTCCCAGCAGGGCCAGTCGGGCCTTGAGCTGGTCGGCCTGTTCGGCGGACTTGAAGGAACCGGCCTGCAGCAGATAGGTGCCGGGGGTCTCGACCTGGCGCACGCCCTCCTTGCGGCTGCCGGTGATGGACTCCTCCGGCACTACCACCTCCATCTCCGGCAGGATCTGATAGAAGTCGAAGCGGGGCTTGGGCGGCGGCGGGATCTCGCGCTGCTGCGGCCGGCGCACGGCGCGTGCGTCCTCATCGGTGGTGACCACCGGGTTCGGCCGCGGCGTGTCCGGATCGGCAGGCTGCTTGAGATAGACCAGAAAGGCCACGAACAGGCCGATCAGCAGACCGGCCAGCAGCCACAACCAGCCGGGCACGGACTGTTTGCGGCGTTTGGGGTTGGCGCGGTGTTTGTAGTCTCGTGGCATAAGATCAAGTGCTTCAACGCAAAGACGCAGTGGCGCAGAATACTTCCGTCATTCCGGCGCAGGCCGGAATCCATTTACCGCGGCGGCTCCTGGATCCCGGCATACGCCGGGATGACGGGGTTGGTTGGCGATGTAATGACTGCACAATGCCTGAATATCTCTGCGTTCCCTGCGCCCTGGCGTCTCTGCGTTAAGGAATTCACATCGACTCCGGCGCCGACACGCCCAGCAGCCCCAGGCCGTTGGCGATCACCTGGCGCGTGGCCAGGATCAGGTTCAGGCGCGCATCGCGCAGCTTATCGTCGCCGACCAGGAACTGGTGTGCGTTGTAGTAGGTGTGGAAGTCGTTGGCCAGGTCGCGCAGATAGTGCGCCAGCTGGTGCGGTTCGTGATTGAGCGCGGCGGTCTCGACAACCTCCGGATAGCGCGACAGGTTGATCATCAGCGACTGCTCGTGCGACTCGTGCAACAGGTGCAGGTGGTCGCGGCCGCGTGCGCGGTCCCACTGCATACCCTTTTCCTGCATCTGGCGCAGCACGCTGCACACCCGCGCATGGGCATACTGAATGTAGTAGACCGGGTTGTCGCTGGACTGGGACTTGGCCAGGTCCAGGTCGAAGTCCAGGTGCTGCTCGCACTTGCGCATGACATAGAAGAAGCGGGCGGCGTCGTTGCCGACCTCCTGACGCAGTTCGCGCAGGGTGACGAACTCGCCGGAGCGGGTCGACATCTGCACCTTCTCGCCGCCGCGGTAGAGAATGGCGAACTGCACCAGCAGCACATCGAGGCGGTCGATGTCGTCGCCCAGCGCCTGCAGCGCGGCCTTCACCCGCGGCACATAGCCGTGGTGGTCGGCACCCCAGACATCGATCACGCGGGCAAAGCCGCGCTCGAGCTTGTTCATGTGATAGGCGATGTCGGAGGCGAAGTAGGTCTTCTGGCCGTTGTCGCGCACCACCACCCGGTCCTTCTCGTCGCCGAAGTCGGTGGAGCGGAACCAGGTCGCGCCCTCCTGCTGGTACAGGTAGCCGGCCTCCTGCAGCCGCGCGATGGCGGCCTCGACCAGGGATTGTTCGGTCAGCGAGCGTTCGGAGAACCACTCGTCGTACTCGACGCCGAACTCCTTCAGGTCCTGACGGATGTTGGCCAGGATCTCGTTCAGCCCCGCATCGAACACCTCGCGATAGCGCTCGGGGCCGAGCCGCGACTGGATGCGCGCGATCAGGCCATCGATGTGCGCCTCCTTGTCCCCCTCGGGCGCATCGGCGGGGACGTCTGCATAGAGTTCGTCCGTGCTGACGCGCCAGGCATCGCCGTGATTGCGATGCAGGGTCGCGCCGATGTCCCAGACATAGTCGCCCTTGTAGCCGTTGCTGGGGAAGGCGAATTCCTCCCCGCACAACTCGAGGTAGCGCAGATAGACGCTGGCGGCCAGGATGTCCATCTGGCGGCCGGCGTCATTGACGTAGTATTCGCGGTGCACGCTGAAGCCGACCGCGGCGAGCAGGTCGGCGACGGCCGCACCGTAGGCCGCGCCGCGGCCGTGGCCGACGTGCAGCGGACCGGTCGGGTTGGCGGAGACGAATTCCACCTGCACCGGCTGTTTCCCGCCGAGGTCCGAGCGGCCGTAGGCGTCGCCCGCTTCGAGTATCTGGTCGAGGGTTCGGTGCCAGGCATCGGCGGTGAGGGTGAAGTTGATGAAGCCCGGGCCGGCGATTTCCACCCGCTTGACGAATTCGGAGGGCGGCAGGGCGGCAACCAGCTTCCCGGCCAGATCGCGCGGCTTGCTGCCGGCCGGCTTGCACAGGGTCATGGCCAGGTTGGTGGCGAAGTCGCCATGGGCGGCATCACGGGTGCGTTCCAGGTGGATCTCGGCCTCGAGATCCCCGGGCAGGGTGCCGTCGCCCTGCAGGGCGGCGAGGCTGTGCTGGAGCAGGTCCTGGAGCAGGTGTTTCATGATCTTCCTGGAGATTGTACAGGGCCGGGATGCGGCTCGAAGCCGGCTATTATCCGGTGTTGCGGATGGGTTGCAAGGGCGGTTTATGGGTTTTGCCCAACGCCGGCGACAGTAACGCCAGGGACGCAGAGGCGCAGCGACGCAGAGGCGAAATAATATAAAAATCTTTGCGTCTCTGCGGTTGTCCCGCGGAGGCAGGCTAAAAGGTATCCACCGGGTCCACGTCCACCGACCAGCGGATGCGCCGGGCCGCGGGCGACTCGGCCAGGACCGGGATCCAGGCATCGAGCAGCCGGTGCAGGGCGGCCCGCGCCGCGGACTGCACCAGCAGCTGGGCCCGGTAGCGGCCGGCGCGTTTTTCCATCGGCGCCGGCACCGGACCCCAGAACTCGATCTCCGGGCCCGACTGCTGCAGCGCCAGGGCATGGGCCTGTTCCAGAAATTCCCGCGGCGCTTCGCGGTCGGTGGCCTCGGCCCGCAGCAGGGCCAGGCTGGCATAGGGCGGCAGGCCGGTGTCCCGGCGTTCGGCCAGGGCCGCCGCGGCGAAGGCGGCGTAGCCCTCGGTGACCAGCCGCCGCAGCAGCGGGTGGTCCGGGTGGTGGGTCTGGATCAGCACCGTGCCCGGCCGTTCGGCCCGCCCGGCGCGGCCGGCGACCTGGACGATCAGCTGGGCCAGGCGTTCGCTGGCGCGGAAGTCGCTGGAGAACAGGCGCTGGTCGGCCTCCAGGATGCCGACCAGGGTCACGCCGGGAAAATGATGGCCCTTGGCCAGCATCTGGGTGCCGAGCAGGATGCGCGCCGCGCCGCTGTGGGCCTGTTCCAGCAGGGCCTCGAGTTGGCCCTTGCGCCGGGTGCTGTCGCGGTCGATGCGCAGACAGGGATGGTCGGGGAACAGCTGCTGCAGGGTCTGCTCGATGCGCTCGGTGCCGTAGCCCAGGCCGCGCAGATCCGGACTGCCGCACTCGGGGCACTGCACCGGCACCTCCTGGCTGGCGTCGCAGTGATGGCAGTGCAGCCGGCCGCGGCGCTGGTGCAGGGTGAGGTGGCTGTCGCAGCGCCGGCAGGTCGCCACCCAGCCGCACTCATGGCAGATCAGTGTCGGGGCGAACCCGCGCCGGTTGAGAAACAGCAGCACCTGTTCGCCGCGCGCCAGGTGCCGGCGCATGGCGCCCAGCAGCGGTTCGGCCAGTCCCTCGCGCAGCGGCTGGCCGCGGATGTCCAGCAGCTTGAGTTCGGGCGCGCTGGCGGCGCCGGCGCGGTTCGGCAGATGCAGGCGCTGATAGCGTCCCTGATCGGCGTTGTAGAGGCTTTCCAGCGAAGGCGTGGCCGAACCCAGCAGGACGGGAACGTCCTGCTGCCGGGCGCGCCAGATCAACAGGTCGCGGGCCGAGTAGCGAAACCCGTCCTGCTGCTTGAGCGAGGGGTCGTGTTCCTCGTCCACAATGAACAGCCCCGGCGCCGGCAGCGGGGTGAACACGGCCGAGCGGGTGCCGACCACGATCCGCGCAGCGCCGTCGCGCGCCGCCACCCAGGCATTGAGGCGCTCGCGCTCGCTCAGCCCCGAATGCAGGATCACCATGGGTGCTGCCAGCCGCGCCCGCAGCCGCTGCATCAGCTGCGGAGTCAGGCCGATCTCGGGTACCAGCAGCAGGGTCTGGCGGCCGGCCGCCAGGGCCTGTTCGATGGCGCGGATATAGACTTCGGTTTTGCCGCTGCCGGTCACTCCGTCGAGCAGGAAGCAGCCGAAGCCGGCGTGCTCCGCCACGGCCTGGACGGCGTCGGCCTGGGCGGGGTTGAGTGACGGGGCTGCGGCACCCGCACCCGGGGTATCCAGTCCCGGCGTCTCCAGGCGTTCCTCCACCCAACCCTTGTCGACCAGGGCCCTGAGGCTGTCGCGCCGGTACAGACCCTCACGCTGCAGCCGGTCGCGGTCGGCGCCCTCCGGGCAGCGGGCCAGGACGCTGAGCAGGGCGGCCTGGCGCGGCGCCCGGGCCAGGTCGGCGGGATCCACCGCCCGGCCCGCAGCGCTCAGTTGCCAGTGGCGGGTCTGTTCGATCCGGGCGGGCCGTCCCTGACGCAGCAGGGCCGGCAGGGCCTGGGCCAGGACCTCCCCGATCGGATGGTGGTAATAGCCGGCGGCCCAGCGCAGCAGGGCCAGCAGGTCGGGCGGGACGACCGGCTGGGCATCGAGCAATTCGGACAGGGGCCGGATCTGCGCCGGGGGCAACTCCGTGTCGGGACTGAGTTCAACCACCACGCCGACCAGATTGCGGCGGCCGAACGGGACCCGCACCCGGCTGCCGGGGGCGATGCGGCCGGGCTGCGCCAGGCGGTAATCGAAGACCCGGTACAGGGGGCAGGGCAGGGCCACCCTGGCGTAGATGGGTGTGGATGTTGTGGGCAATGGATTGTCCAGGCGGTTATCGCAGTTACTTGACTCTGATTGTCACAAAACGGTGTTAACCGGCTAATCTGGAAGCGGTATTTTCCTTATCCACAAAAACTGTGGATAACTTTGTGGAACGAATGGGGCTAAAGGGGTCCAGGGCCTGTATTTGTTGCATTTGTGTTAATTTGCTCATTTTGTCACCAGTGATTTTTATTGTTATAAAACAGTGTGTTGTAAAAATCCCGCCGTTGGGCCGGAGTGGCGACGGGCGTCTGACGCGAAAGGGTCGGGTTTGCTTGCAGCTTGTGTATAAACCGGGCGGGAAAGAAAAATCAAGCTTGAAATCACCGCTGATCCCTGTTCCTTTTGCGTGCCCTCCGGGGGCGAGGCCGACCGGTGTATAACCCGGTTATAAACCGGCGCTCCGCCGGGCGTGTACTCGGGGTTAGCGCATCATATCCGGCCGGTGGCGGGCTAACAGCCAGTCTACAACCAGTCGGTCAGCGCGATGCCGATGCCGATGCGGCGGATGTGGGCATCGTAGTCGATCAGGCTCTCGCCGTAGCCGTCGAAGTACTGGGCGTAGCCCTTGAGCTTGCGGGTCAGGGGGAAGGACCAGCCCAGTTCGAGCGCCCCGCGCGGATCGCTGCGGCTGAGATTGCTGCGCAGCATCAGGCTCAGGGAATGGCCGTCCAGCTTGTAGGCGAGGCGGAATTCGCCGTAGCCCATGTAGTCCTCGATGTCGGGGTTGTCGTCACCGGTGGCATCGGTCGGGCTGCTCTTCTTCTGTTCCGGGATGCGGTACCAGGGTTTGAGGCTGAAGGCGAAGTTGCCGCGCTCGAATACCAGATCGGCGTAGACGCGGTTCCAGCTGCGTGAGAGCTCGTTGCTCTGGCCGTTGGACTGGTGCGAAACGCCGAACTGAAGGACGCGGGCATCGAAGCCCAGCAGCGAATAATCCGGCAGGTAGGTCAGGAACAGCTCGGGCTCGTGATTGGTCTCGCGGAAGGGCGAGGAGAACTTGCGGTTGTAGGCCTGCCAGTAGGACTGGTTGGTATAGGCCATGAACAGGGTGCCGCGGTCATTGAACAGGCCGCGGACCAGGGGGAACTTGAAGCTGAGTTGGAACTTGATCTCCCACTTCTGCAGTTCGCCCGAACTGATGTCGAAGGGATCACTGTTGGGCGAGAAGCTGTAGGTGGCCGGCAGCAGGTAGTTGGGCCGGTGCGGCGTGATGACGAAGGGGTTCGCCGCCGTGGCGCGCTCCAGGGTGATGCGGGTCTCCAGCGGGGAGGTGTGCGATTCGGCGGCGGCCTTTTCCCCGGCGGCGGGCGACGGTGCGGCCGTCGCGGCAGCCGGCGTATCCGGCCCCTGCCCGGTCAGCGGCAGGAGCGACTCCAGGCAGACGGCCTTGAGCTCGGCCACGGTGGCTTCGTCAGGCGCGGTCTTCAACTGTTCGAGCAGGCACTGGTCAAGATCGGTGGGAAAGGCGTGGGCAGCAGCGGCGGTCAGCCAGCCGGCAAGGATGCAGGTGTAGCGCGCGACTGATGTGGGGGTTGCCATGGCGCCTGTTCCGTCATTGGGGTTGCAGAAACAAAAAGCCCGGCGCGGCCGAGCTTTCTGTCGGGTCGTGACTGCAGTTGCGGCTGCAGTTACAGCTGTTTGACCTCGGCAATCAGCTTGGCCGCTACCTCCTGGCCGTCGCCATAGAGCATACGCGTGTTGTCGAGGAAGAACAGCCCGTTCTCGATGCCGGAGAAGCCGCGGCCGCGGCCGCGCTTGACCACGATCACGTTCTTCGCCTGGTCGGCATTGAGGATTGGCATGCCGTAGATGGGGCTGGACTTGTCGTTGCGTGCCACCGGGTTGACCACGTCGTTGGCGCCGATCACCAGGGCCACGTCGGCCTGCGGGAACTCGGCGTTGATTTCCTCCAGGTCGTAGATCTTGTCGTAGGGCACGCCGGCCTCGGCCAGCAGCACGTTCATGTGGCCCGGCATGCGGCCGGCCACAGGATGGATGGCGAACTTCACGTCCACTCCGTGCTCCTCCAGCATCTCGGTCAGCTCCCAGATCTTGTGCTGGGCCTGGGCCACGGCCAGGCCGTAGCCGGGCACGATGATCACCTTGTTGGCGAAGGCCATCATCACCGCGGCATCGGAGGCGCCGATCTCCTTCATCTCGCCCTCGGGGCCGGCGCTGCTCTCGGCCTCGACCGCGCCGAAGCCGGAGAACAGCACGTTGGACAGCGGCCGGTTCATCGCCCTGGCCATCAGCTGGGTGAGCAGGGTGCCGGCCGAGCCGACCACGGTGCCGGCGATGATCATGGCGGCATTGCCGAGCACGAAACCCTCGAAGGCCACGGCCAGTCCGGTCAGGGCGTTGTACAGCGAGATCACCACCGGCATGTCGGCGCCGCCGATGGGCAGGGTCATGAGCACGCCGAAGGCCAGTGCCAGGGCGAAGAACATGAACAGCGCGAAGCCGCCCGGGGCCTCGGCGAACATCACGTAGAGGCCGAAGGCGATGGCCAGGCCGAACACGACCAGGTTTATCATCTGCTGGCTGGGGAAGTGGAAGGACTTCTTCATCAGCCCCTGCAGCTTGGCGAAGGCGATCATGGAGCCGGAGAAGGCCACCGAACCGATCAGGGCGCCGGCAACGGCCAGCACCTGGAAGGTGCTGTTGTCGAAGTGGCCCTTGAGCAGTTCCACCGCGGCGATGGCGGCGGCCGCACCGCCGCCCATGCCGTTATAGATGGCGATCATCTGCGGCATGTCGGTCATGGCGACCTTCTTGCCGGTATACCAGGCCGCGCCGCCGCCGATCAGCATGGCCAGGATCATCAGGCCGTAGTTGCCCATGCCCGGCATGAAGAAGGTGGCGAAGGTGGCCACCACCATGCCGGCGCCGGCCCAGACGATGCCGCCGCGCGCCGTCTTCGGCGAGCTCATGCGCTTGAGGCCGAGGATGAACAGGACCGCGGCCGCGAAATAACTCAGCTCGATCATTTGCGGTCCTCCTTGCTGCTCTTGAACATCTCGAGCATGCGCTCGGTGACCACGTAGCCGCCGACCGCGTTGCCCGCGGCCAGCATCACGCCGATGAAGCCGATGAAGCGCTCCATGTCGGTGTCGGCGTGGCCCATGGCCACCATGGCACCCACCAGCACGATGCCGTGGACGAAGTTCGAGCCCGACATCAGCGGAGTGTGGAGGATGACCGGAACCCGGGCGATGACCTCGTAGCCGGTAAAGGCGGCCAGCATGAAGATGTAGAGTGCGGTGAAGCCTTCGATCATGACGCGTCTCCTTCCACTAGGGCGCGGGTGGGTTCGTGCCTGATTTCGCCGTCGTGGGTCAGCGCCGAGTCGTGGATGACCTGATCTTCCCAGTCGAGCTTGAGTTCGCCTTCCTCGATCATGGGGGTGAGGAAGTTGAGCAGGTTCTTGGCGTACATGTCGGAGGCGTGTACCGGCAGCATGGCGGGCACGTTGAAGGGGCCGTAGACGCGCACGCAGCCGTAGACGTAGTCCTCGCCCGGTTTGGTGACTTCGCAGTTGCCGCCGCCCTCGGCGGCCAGGTCGATGATGACCGAGCCGACCTTCATGTTGTCGACCATTTCCTGGCTGATGATCTTCGGCGAGGGCTTGCCGGGGATGGCGGCGGTGGTGATCACGGCATCGGCCTGGGTGATGTGCTTGGCCAGGACCTCCAGCTGCTTGCGCTTCTCCTCCTCGGTCAGTTCGCGGGCATAGCCGCCCTCGCCCTCGGCGGCGACACCGGTTTCGATGTACTTCGCGCCCAGCGACTGTACCTGCTCGCGGGTGGCCGAACGCACGTCGTAGGCCTCGACCACCGCGCCCAGGCGCTTGGCCGTGGCGATGGCCTGCAGGCCGGCGACACCGGCGCCGATGACCAGTACTTTCGCCGGCCGGATGGTGCCGGCGGCGGTGGTCAGCATGGGAAAGAAGCGCCCGGTACGGTCGGCGGCCATGATGGCGGCCTTGTAGCCGGCTACGGCGGCCTGGGAGGACAATGCGTCCATGCTCTGGGCGCGCGAGATGCGGGGGATCAGTTCCATGGCGAAGCTGGTGATTTTCCGGTCGCGCATCAGCTTGACCCGGTCCGGGAACCGGTACGGGGACATGAAGCCGACGACGATGCTGCCCTCGGCCATCTGCTTGATCTCGTCCTCGGTCGGCGGCTGGACCTTGAGGACCACATCGGCACTGGCAAGCAGTTCGGCCTTGTCGGTGACGAAACCGACGTCCTCGTAGTCGTCATCCACATAATGGGCGCCGGCCCCGGCGTCGTGCTCCATCCGGACCTCGCAGCCCAGCGCGGCAAAGCGCTTGGCCACGACCGGATCGAGCGCCACCCGGCATTCGCCTTCGAGGGTTTCCTTGGGTACGGCCACGCGTATCGGCATTGTTGTCTCTCCGTCTCCGGCTGTCCGGTTGTCACGGGCGGGAAGGGCCGGCTTTGTCCCTTCCCCAAAAGCACGCCATGATAACGGATTCAGCTGAGCGATTGAATATCGGGGAAAAATTCCCCCGTGGACACATGGGTGTCATGCCACGATGCTTCAATCGGTAGCGCCGTGCAGCAATGTCGGCGCAAATAAACTCAGTAATATCAGCCGGTTCAAAAGCAAAGACCGGGTTGAAGCAGTTTACTTTTCCGGGGACTTCTGAGATAAAGAGTCCTCCGGTATGACGAGGACTCGACCATGTCGCAGGATTTGTCGCATCAGGTACTCAGGACCGACGCCGGCGGCATGCCGCTGGAGTGGGTCGACTATCGCGAGGCGGTCCGACTCTATCATCTCGGTCAGGTCGCCTACGCCTGCGGCAGTGTGATCTTCCGCATCCGCGGCGGCATCAACGCCCGGACCCGGAGGCAGAGCCTGGTCGAGGTCAATTCCATCATCGCCACCCACGGCAATCACACCGCGCTGCAGAAGAACCGCGACAGCTACACCCCGCCCCTCAACAACCGTACCCTGTTCAAACGCGATGCCCAGTTGTGCCTGTACTGCGGCGAACAGTTTCCCACCCGGGAGTTGTCGCGCGATCATGTCACGCCCATCAGCCAGGGCGGGGCCGATACCTGGAACAATGTGGTCACCGCCTGCAAGCGCTGCAACAATCACAAGGCCGGCCGCCGTCCCGAAGAGGCCAACATGGAACTGCTGGCAGTGCCCTTCATTCCCACCCATGCCGAGTACATCTACCTGCAGGGCAAACGGGTGATGGCCGACCAGATGGAGTTCCTGCGCGCCCATTTCCCCCGCCACAGCCCGCTGCACCAGCGCCTGGCCGCCGCGATGGCGGGGTGATTCCTTTGCTGTTGTGGCAATAACGCAGAGGACGCAAAGGCGCGGAGACGCAAAGTTTTTAAGTTGGTTCTGATGGGATCGTCATTGCGAGGAGCGAAGTGACGTGGCAATCCCTGAACGACTGAACCCACCGTACGCGATTGCCGCGCCGCTCCCATAGAATCCCTTCAGGCTTCATTATGGGTGCTCCACCCTTCGGATCTGGGCATCGCAATGACGCTGACAAACAGCTTCGTGGGCTGGACTCCAATTTGTCCAGCCCAACCTGCATTGCATAATTATCTGTGCGCCTCTGCGACCTCTGCGTTGTAAGCCGCCCTCACTGTTGAGCGACCGCCAGCGTCACGTTATCCTCGTGGCTCGCCCATGACCCGCTTCCAGTTCCATGTCCCTGTGGCAGCAGATCCAGTCCGATATCCGTGAGCACACCGGCGTGGATGTCGGCACCGATGCCGGCCGCGGCGTCGGCGGCGGCTGCATCAGCCAGGCCTTCCGGGTGGAGGGCGACGGCTGCGCCTTTTTCGTCAAGACCAACCGCGCCGGGTTGGCCGGCATGTTCGAGGCCGAGGCCGAGGGCCTGAACGAGATCGTCGCCAGCAACACGGTGCGGGCGCCGGCGCCGGTGTGCTGGGGAGTGGCCGGCGGGCACTGTTACCTGGTCATGGAGTATCTGGAATTCGGCCGCGGTAGCGGGGCCGCGGGTCGGCTGGGTGAACAGCTGGCGCGGATGCACCGTACCACGCGGGAGGCCTTCGGCTGGCATCGCGACAACACCATCGGCTCCACGCCGCAGATCAACACGCCGCAGGACAGTGACTGGATTGCTTTCTGGCGCGACAGGCGGCTGGGCTTCCAGCTGGAACAGGCCGGGCGCGAGGGTCACGGGGGTGAACTGCAGCGGCTGGGTGCACAACTCATGGATCGCTTCCCTGCCCTGTTCGTGGATTACACGCCGGTGCCCAGCCTGCTTCACGGCGATCTCTGGGGCGGCAATCATGCTGTGCTCGACTCGGGTGAGCCGGTGATCTTCGATCCGGCGGTCTACTTTGGAGACAGGGAGGCCGATCTGGCCATGACCGAGTTGTTCGGCGGCTTCGGGCGGGATTTCTACGCCGCCTACGAGGATGCCTGGCCGCTGGATGCCGGTTACCCGGTGCGCAAGCAGCTCTACAACCTCTATCACGTCCTCAACCACCTCAACCTGTTCGGCGGCGGCTATCACGGCCAGGCCGTGCGCATGATGGAGAGCCTGCTGGCAGAACTGCGCTAATGGACTCCGTCATCCCCGCGAAGGCGGGGATCCAGAAGCCGCGGCGGGATATGGATTCCCGCCTTCGCGGGAATGACGGTGTATTGGTGGGCGTGTCAAAATACCTGACTGCAGTGTAACCCGCTTATGTGATGAGGGTGTTCACTCCGCCTCTTCCTGTGTCTGCCCCCTGCCGCCGAACTGCTCGATCCAGTTCTCCCAGCCGCCGTCTTCCTGCGGAGCGAGGTTCTGGCGTTCGTCGAACAGATCTTCCATCTGCCGGGCCACCGCCACGGTGAAGGCTGCGTCACGGTGCTGGCGACACCAGGCATCCAGCCGGGCCATGAAGTCGAAGGGATTGGTGGTGCCGAGAATGTTGTAGGTATTGTCCAGCAGCAGGTTGTAGGCGGACAGGTGGCCGGCGGTCCACTCCACGTACAGCAGCTCATCCGCCCCGCCCCGGTAGCGGGCGTCCAGGTAATCCTCGCAGTCGCCGCTGCCGCTGCCGAAGACGGCATAGTTGCCGTTGACGTCCCGCGCGGCTGCCGGTGCAGCGGCCAGCGCAAGGGCGAGTGCAATGCCGAGTCCGCCGGGTGCTGTGTAGTGCATCATGCCGAGTCCTGATGGGTGTCCGCGCGCTTCTGGGCCCGCTCGCGCAGCCAGTCGGTGAACCGGGCGGCGGACATGGGGCGGGCGATGTAATGGCCCTGGGCGATATCGCAGTCGAGAATCTGCAGCATATCCCAGATATCGGCGGTTTCCACCCCCTCGGCGACCACCTTGAGTCCCAGGTTATGGGCCAGGTCGATGGTGGAGCGGACGATGACCGCGTCGTTCTCGTCTTCCAGCATATCTGAGACGAAGGAGCGGTCGATCTTGATTTCGCGCACCGGCATCTGCTTGAGGTAGGCCAGTGAGGAGAAGCCGGTGCCGTAATCGTCGATGGACAGACGGATGCCGCGCTGGCTGAGCCGTTGCAGGATTTCCTGCGCGCGCTCCGGGTTCTTGAGCATCGCGTTCTCGGTGATTTCCAACTCCAGGTATTCGGGCGGGACGCCGAGCTCATCGAGCAGTTCGCCGATGTTGGCGTCGATGTCGGCGTGTTCCAGATTCCAGGTCGACAGGTTGATGGCGATCGGCAGATTGATGTTGAGTCGTTGCCAGGCCAGGTGCTGTTCCAGGGCGCGGCGTATGACCCACTGGGTGAGTGGGCGAATCAATCCGGTCTGCTCGGCGGTGGTGATGATGTAGTCGGTGCTGACATCGTTCCAGCGCGGCCAGCGCAGCAGGGCCTCCACGCCGACCAGTTCACCGCTGCTGATGGCGACCTTGGGCTGGTAGTGCAGCTCCAGTTCGTCGTGCTGAAAGCTGTGGCGCAGTTCGCTGATCATGGCCAGCCGGCTGACGCTGTGCGGGTCGTGCTCGGAGCTGTAGACCGAGTGCGTCAGGCCGTTGTTCTTGGCGACATACATGGCCACGTCGGCGCGTTTGACCAGGGTGTCGATATCACTGCCGTGATCGGGGTAGGCGGCGATGCCGATGCTGGTATCCACCAGCAGTTGCTGGTCGTTGATGCTGATCGCTCGATCCAGGCACTGGGCGATCTTGCCGGCAATGGCCTGGGCCTCGGGTATGCCGGTCTCGGGCAGGAGGACGGCGAACTCGTCACCGCCGAGACGGGCAACGGTGTCGGAGCGGCGCAGCAGATCGTGGAGACGGCGGCTGATCTCGCGCAGGACCTCGTCCCCGACATGGTGACCGAGGGTGTCGTTGATTTCCTTGAACCGGTCCAGATCCATCATCAGCAGGCAGAAGGGGTTGCCGTCGCGGGCCGAGATCAGCAGGGCCTGCTGCATGCGGTCGTTGAGCAGGAGGCGGTTGGGCAGGCCGGTCAGGCCGTCATGCAGGGTCTGATGGCGCAGTTCGTTCTGGCGCTGTTCGATCATGTGCTGCATGTGCTGGAAGGCATCAAGCAGATTGCGTGTCTCGCGGTTACGGGGCGCGGGGAGGCGTTCCTGGTACTGGCCGTGGGCGACCTGGTTCATGGCCCGGGTCAGCGTGGACAGCGGGCTGAGCACGGTGCGCTGGAAGAAGATGTAGCCCACGGCGAAGGTGATCAGCACCAGCGCAACCAGCAGCATGATGCCGTTGCGCAGGTTGTGCGTCAGCGCGCTCCAGTGGGTGACGTCGCGTACGGCCGCTTCCTCCACCCTGGCATCGATATGGTCCAGGTTGTCCCAGATGCTGGCGAACAACGGCTGGATCTCGTCCTTGATCAGGGGGAAGTCGGCGCGCCAGTGGCCGGTCTGGCGCAGGCTGCGGAAGCGCTCGAAGGCCCGATACCAGACACTGGCGTTGCGGGTCATCTGCTCCAGCGATTCCGTTGCCTGCAGGGAGAACTGCGGCTGCGATCTGAGTTGATGCAGCCGTTCCAGGGTTTTGAGTACCTGGCCATGGTGCAGGCTGATGTCATGGGCGGCGTCGTTGAGCCCCTTTTCCGTGTCGCTGTAGATGCCGGCCTGGCGTACCACGTACAGGCGGAAGGCGCCGACCATCTGCAGCCAGGAGAGTTGAGCGGCCTCGAATTCGTCGCGGATTTCACGCCGCGCGGCATCCGGGACGGCGGTTTCCAGTTCCTGCAACGCGAGTTGGACCGCCGTGAGGAATTCGGTGCGGGCCGGGGCCAGGGTCTCGTCCATCAGGCGGGCGGCCGGGAACAGCTGCTCGACATCGGAACGGATATCCATCAGCCGGTTGGCCGCGGAACTCAATTCGAGCAGGGCATGATCGATCTCGTCGAGGGTCCTGCCCAGCCCCTGCTGCTGCGGCCATTCCAGTCCCTGGAGTTTTTCCGTGGTCGTCAGGGCCGAGCGGATGCGCAGCTGCACGGTTTCGCGGTACCAGGCGGTCGGGGTGAGGATAAAGGCCTGCAGCGCGTATTCCGTGCCCCAGACGTCATTGCGCAGGGAGCGGGTGACCAGCTGGACCTGGTTGCGATGTTCGATATTGCGGGTACTGCGTTCCTGTGCCTGACGGATGTGATAGTCGGTGTACAGCGAAGCGGCCAGGATGGTTGCCGAGACGGCCAGCGCCGCGCCCAGATAGCGCTGACGCAGGCTGGAGCGGTTCAGCCAGGTCGAGAAGCGGCTTGTAGTGGTTCTGGCCAAAACGGATTTCCGCTGTCAGTGGGTTCTGCTGCAGGAGTCACCAGATTGTAATGGCTTTTCGGGCAGTTGGCTGTATAAAAGGCCTTTTACAGACATGTTTTATGTGGTTGTGGTCCGTGCGTACGATGGCGGGTGTCAGCTGTGGTAGGCGGGGCTGAGCCGGTGCACGGCCTCGATCATGGCGGCGGCGTGGTCCGGGTCGATCCGGGGATGAATGCCGTGGCCGAGGTTGAAGACATGGCCGCTGCCCGAGCCGTAATCGGCCAGTATCCGTTCCACTTCGGCTTCGATGCGTGCGGGCGCGGCATAGAGCACCGCCGGATCCATGTTGCCCTGCAGGGCGACCCGGTCGCCCACCCGCCGGCGCGCCTCGCCGAGATCGGTGGTCCAGTCCAGGCCGAGGGCGTCGGGGCCGGCAGCGGCCATGGCTTCGAGCCACTGACCGCCGTTCTTGGTGAACAGGATCACGGGGATGGTCTGACCGGCGTGGTTGCGCTCCAGGCCCTGAACGATGCGCGCCATGTACCCGAGCGAGAACTCGCGATAGCAGGCCGGGCTGAGTGCGCCGCCCCAGGTGTCGAAGATCATCACCGCCTGGGCGCCGGCCCGGATCTGGGCATTGAGATAGAGGGTGACGGCATCGGCCGTCGTACCCAGCAGCTGATGCATCAGGTCGGGACGGTCGTACATCATGCCCTTGATGTGGGCGAAGTCCTTGCTGGTGCCGCCTTCCACCATGTAGGTGGCCAGGGTCCAGGGGCTGCCGCTGAAGCCGATCAGTGGAACCCGGCCGTCGAGTTCGCGATGGATCAGCCGCACGGCATCCATGACATAGCCCAGTTCCTGCTCCGGATCGGGTACGCCCAATGCTTCGACCGCGGCCTGGTCGCGCACCGGACGGCTGAAGCGCGGGCCTTCGCCTTCCTCGAAATACAGCCCCAGTCCCATGGCGTCCGGGACAGTGAGGATATCGGAGAACAGGATGGCGGCATCCAGCGGGAACCGCTCCAGCGGCTGCAGGGTGACCTCGCAGGCCAGTTCCGGCGTCTTGCACAGGGTGAGAAAATCCCCCGCCTTCTCGCGCGTGGCGCGGTACTCCGGCAGATAACGCCCGGCCTGGCGCATCATCCATACCGGCGTGACATCCACCGGCTGGCGCAGCAGGGCCCTGATGAGTCGATCGTTCTTGAGTTCTGACATAATGTGAGTTAACCGCCAAGACGCCAAGTGCGCCAAGGAAAATGGATAAACCGCCAAGGCGCCAAGGACGCCAGGAGACTATAAAACAAGAGCATGTATGTGATTCGCAGTGCAGTCAGCCGCGTTTAATCGGTCCAGTCTGCATTGATCAGTATTCCTTGGCGTGCTTGGCGCCTTGGCGGTTTAGGTCTCCATCTTGGCGTCTTGGCGGTTCAAAAATTTATCGCGGTAGATCTGATGATCCCATCAGGTACTCGTCGACGGCGCGGGCGCACTGGCGGCCTTCACGGATGGCCCACACCACCAGCGACTGGCCGCGGCGCATGTCGCCGGCGGCGAAGACCTTGTCCAGCGAGGTGTGGTAGGCCTTGTCGCCCTCGGTCTCGCCCTTGACGTTGCCGCGGCCGTCATACTCCACGCCGAGTTCATCCAGCATGCCCTGGTGCACCGGCTGGGTGAAGCCCATGGCCAGCAGCACCAGGTCGGCGGGCAATTCGAATTCGCTGTCGGGCACTTCGCTCATCTGCCAGCGGCCCTGATCATCCCTGCTCCAGTCGACCTTTGCGCACTTGATCGTCGTGACCCGGCCATCCTTGCCGATCAGTTCCCTGGTGGTAACCGACCACATGCGTTCGCAGCCTTCCTGGTGCGAGCTGGAGGTGCGCAGTTTGTTGGGCCACTCCGGCCAGGTCAGGCCCTTGTCCTCCTTCTCCGGCGGCCTCGGCATGATCTCCAGCTGGGTGACCGATTTCGCGCCCTGGCGGTTGGAGGTGCCGATGCAGTCCGAGCCGGTATCGCCGCCGCCGATGACGATGACGTGCTTGTCCGTGGCGGTGATGGCCAGGTGCTCGGGGACGGTGTCGCCGGCCACGCGCTTGTTCTGCTGCGGCAGGAAGTCCATGGCGAAATGCACGCCGTCCAGGTCACGGCCCGGGACCGGCAGATCGCGCGGCTGCTCGGCGCCGCCGGTGAGCGCGACGGCGTCGAACTCCTCCAGCAGCTGCCTTGCCGGGATGTCCACGCCCACATGGGTGTTGGGGCGGAACTCCACGCCCTCGGCGGCCATCTGTTCCATGCGCCGGTCGATGATGGGCTTGTCCATCTTGAAGTCGGGGATGCCGTAACGCAGCAGGCCGCCGATGCGGTCGGCCTTCTCGAACAGCACCACGTCATGGCCGGCGCGTGCCAACTGCTGGGCGCAGGCCATGCCGGCCGGGCCGGAGCCGACCACGGCGACCCGCTTGCCGGTCTTCTCCTCCGGCGGCTGCGGCTGGATCCAGCCCTGCTCGAAGGCCTTGTCGACAATGGCGCATTCGATGGACTTGATGGTGACCGGCTCGTCCTCGATGTTCAGGGTGCAGGCCTCCTGGCAGGGTGCCGGGCAGATGCGGCCGGTGAACTCGGGGAAGTTGTTGGTCGAGTGCAGCACCTCGCTGGCACGCTGCCAGTCGCCGTGATACACCAGATCGTTCCAGTCCGGAATGATGTTGTTGACCGGGCAGCCCTGGTGACAGAAGGGGATGCCGCAGTCCATGCAGCGCGCGCCCTGCAGCTTGAGCTGGTCCTCGCTCAGCGGGATGACGAATTCGTGGTAATGCTTGAGCCGCTGCTCGACCGGCTGGTAGCTGCGGTCGACGAGCGGATACTCCATGAAACCCGTTGGCTTGCCCATAGACTTACTTTCCTCCGGCCGCGGCTGCCAGTTCCTGCGCCTGGGACTGTTTCATATCCTCCAGCGCACGGCGGTAGTCCACCGGCATGACCTTGACGAAGCGGGGCAGGTAGCTGTCCCAGTCGTCCAGGATGCGGCGCGCCACTTCACTGTTGGTGTAATGCAGGTGCTTGTGGATGAGCCGCTTCAGGCGCAGGGCATCGAAGCGGGTCATGTCGCTGATGTCGACCTTGCCGTGGGTCTCCAGGTCGCCGCCCTGATGCTCCAGGGCCTCCAGGGCCACGTCCTCTTCCGGCACCGGCTCGAGTTCGACCATGGCCAGATTGCAGCGCTCCTTGAAGGTCCTGTCTTCGTCCAGCACGTAGGCCACGCCGCCGCTCATGCCGGCGGCGAAGTTGCGGCCGGTCTCGCCCAGCACCACCACCACGCCGCCGGTCATGTACTCGCAGCCGTGATCGCCCACGCCCTCGACCACGGCATGGGCGCCGGAGTTGCGCACGGCGAAGCGCTCGCCGGCCACCCCGCGGAAGAAGCACTCGCCGGTGATGGCGCCGTAGAGCACGGTGTTGCCGACGATGATGTTGTCCTCGGCAGTGAAGCGGCTGACCTTCGGCGGATACACCACCAGCCGGCCGCCGGACAGGCCCTTGCCGACATAGTCGTTGGCCTCGCCTTCCAGTTCCAGGGTGACGCCGTGGGCGGCCCAGGCGCCGAAGCTCTGGCCGGCGATGCCATTGAGCTTGATGTAGATGCTGTCCTCCGGCAGGCCCTGGTGGCCGTAGCGTCGGGCGACCTCGCCGGAGAGCATGGCGCCCACGGAGCGGTTGATGTTCTTCACCGGGGAGGCGATCTTCACCGGTTCGCCGCGTTCCAGCGCAGGTCTGGCCTGCTCGATGAGCTGCTGGTCCAGCGCCTGGTCCAGGCCGTGGTCCTGGGTCTCGCAGTTGTACAGCGGTTCGTCGGCGGCCGCGGCCGGCATATACAGGATGCGGGAGTAGTCCAGCCCGCGTGCCTTCCAGTGGTCGATGGCCTTGCGCATGTCGAGCCGGTCCAGCCGGCCGATCATCTCGTTCATGCTGCGAAAGCCCAGCTGCGCCATCAACTGGCGCACTTCCTCGGCGACGAAGAAGAAGTAGTTGACCACGTGCTCGGGCTTGCCGGTGAAGCGCTTGCGCAGCTCCGGGTCCTGGGTGGCCACGCCCACCGGGCAGGTGTTGAGGTGACACTTGCGCATCATGATGCAGCCCTCGACGATCAGCGGCGCGGTGGCGAAGCCGAACTCGTCGGCGCCCAGCAGCGCGCCCACCACCACGTCGCGGCCGGTGCGCATGCCGCCGTCGACCTGCACCGCGATGCGCGAGCGCAGGCGGTTCAGCACCAGGGTCTGGTGGGTCTCAGCCAGGCCGATCTCCCAGGGGCTGCCGGCGTGCTTGATGGAGGTCAGCGGCGAGGCGCCGGTGCCGCCGTCATAGCCGGCGATGGTCACATGGTCGGCATGCGCCTTGGACACGCCCGCGGCGACTGTGCCCACGCCGACCTCGGAGACCAGCTTGACGCTGATGCGGGCCTTGGGGTTGACGTTCTTCAGGTCGTGGATCAGCTGCGCCAGATCCTCGATGGAGAAGATATCGTGGTGCGGCGGCGGCGAGATCAGGCCCACGCCCGGGGTGGAGTGGCGCACCTTGGCGATCCATTCGTTGACCTTGTGGCCGGGCAGCTGGCCGCCCTCGCCGGGCTTGGCGCCCTGGGCCATCTTGATCTGGATGTCGTCGGCGTTGACCAGGTACTCGGCGGTCACGCCGAAGCGGCCCGAGGCGACCTGCTTGATGGCCGAGCGCATGGAGTCGCCGTTGTCCATCGGCTTGAAGCGTGCCGGCTCCTCGCCGCCCTCGCCGGTGTTGGACTTGCCGCCGATGCGGTTCATGGCCACGGCGAGTGTCGTGTGCGCCTCCCAGGAGATGGAGCCGAAGGACATGGCGCCGGTGGCGAAGCGCTTGACGATCTCCTTCGCGGGTTCGACCTCGTCCAGCGGCACCGGCTCATTGGCGAACTTGAACTCGAACAGGCCGCGCAGGGTGAGCAGGCGCTCGCTCTGTTCGTTGATCGCCCTGGAGAACTCGCCGAAGGTCCTGAAGTCGTTGGCGCGCGCGGCATGCTGCAGCTTGCCGATGGTGTCCGGCGTCCAGATGTGATCCTCGCCGCGGATGCGGAAGGCGTAGTCGCCGCCGACATCCAGGGCGTTGCGGTAGATGGGCGCATCGCCGAAGGCGTCGCGGTGGCAGCGCACGGTCTCCTCGGCGATCTCGGCCAGTCCGGCGCCCTCGATCATGGAGGCGGTGCCGGCGAAGTAGCGGTCGACGAAGCGCTGCTGCAGGCCGACGGCGTCGAAGATCTGGGCGCCGCAGTAGGACTGGTAGGTGGAGATGCCCATCTTGGACATGACCTTGAGCATGCCCTTGCCCACCGCCTTGATATAGCGCTTGTGCAGGTCGGTCTCTTCCACGCCCTCGGGGAAGTCGTGCAGCGAGGACAGGGTCTCGAAGGCGAGATAGGGGTTGATTGCCTCGGCGCCGTAGCCGGCCAGCACGCAGAAGTGGTGCACCTCGCGCGGCGCGCCGGATTCCAGCACCAGGCCGGCCTCGGTGCGCAGGCCCTGGCGCACCAGGTGGTGGTGCACCGCGCTGGTGGCGAGCAGGGCGGGGATCGGCAGGCGCTCGGCGCTGACCGAACGGTCCGACAGGATCAGGATGTTGAAGCCCTCGCGCACGGCGGCCTCGGCCTGTCCGCACAGCGTCTCCACGGCCGCTTCCATACCGGCGGCGCCGCTCTCGGCCGCATAGCAGATGTCCAGGGTCTGGGTGCGGAAGGCGCCGTCGGTGGTCTTCTCGATGGTGCGGATGCGCTCCAGGTCCTTGTTGGTCAGGATCGGCTGATGCACCTCCAGGCGCATGTGGCTGCCGGCGGCGTCCTGGTCCAGCAGGTTGGGCCGCGGGCCGATCAGCGAGACCAGCGACATGACCAACTCCTCGCGGATCGGGTCGATCGGCGGGTTGGTGACCTGGGCGAAGTTCTGCTTGAAGTAGTTGAACAGCGGCTTGGGCTTGTTCGACAGCACCGCCAGCGGATTGTCCGCGCCCATGGAGCCGATGGCCTCCTGGCCGGTGGCGGCCATGGGCGTCATCAGCATGCGCAGGTCTTCCTGGGTGTAGCCGAAGGCCTGCTGGCGATCCAGCAGGCTGGCCGGGTCGCCGCCGTTGCCCTCGGCCGCGGCCGGCAGGTTCTTCAGATGAATCTGGGTCTTGTCCAGCCACTGCTGGTAGGGATGGGCGCGGGCCAGGCCGGACTTGATCTCGGCGTCATCGATGATGCGCCCTTCCTCCAGGTCGATGAGGAACATCTTGCCCGGCTGCAGCCGCCACTTGGTGACGATCTTCTCCTCCGGGATGTCCAGCACGCCCATCTCCGAGGCCATGACCACCAGGTCGTCGTCGGTGATGAGGTAGCGCGCCGGACGCAGGCCGTTGCGGTCCAGGGTGGCACCGATCTGGCGGCCGTCGGTGAAGGCCACGGCGGCCGGGCCGTCCCAGGGTTCCATCAGGGCGGCATGGTATTCGTAGAAGGCGCGGCGCTCCTCGTCCATCAGCGGGTTGCCGGACCAGGCCTCCGGGATCAGCATCATCATGGCGTGGGAGAGCGAATAGCCGGCCAGCACCAGCAGTTCGAGCGCGTTGTCGAAGCTGGCCGAGTCGGACTGGCCCTCGGGGATCAGCGGCCAGATCTTGTCGATGTCGTCGCCGAACAGCTTCGAGGCCATGGAATGGCGGCGTGCGCGCATCCAGTTGACGTTGCCGCGCAGGGTGTTGATCTCGCCGTTGTGGGCGATCATCCGGAACGGGTGCGACAGGTCCCAGGACGGGAAGGTGTTGGTGGAGAAGCGCTGGTGGACCAGGGCCAGGGCCGAGACCACGCGCTCGTCCTTCAGGTCCTGGAAGTAGGCGTCGACCTGGTTGGCCAGCAGCATACCTTTATAAACCAGGGTCTGACTGGACAGGGAACTGACATAGAACTGCTCCTTGCCCGGGAATTCGGAGGCCAGGACCTGGTTCTCGACCACTTTTCGGATAATGAACAGTTTGCGCTCGAAGGCGGCATAATCGGCGCAGTTCTCGCCGCGTTGGATGAAGATCTGCCGGACCACCGGTTCCAGGGGCAGTACGCTCTCGCCCAGGCAGCCGGCGTCGGTGGGCACATCGCGCCAGCCCAGCAGGTTCTGGCCCTCTTCGACCAGGGTGGCCTCCAGCAGGGCCTCGCACTCGGCGCGGCCGCGGGCGTCGCGGGGCAGGAAGATCATGCCGACGCCGTACTCGCCCGCTGCAGGCAGTTCGAAACCCAGTTCGGTGCATTCCGCGCGCAGGAAGGCGTCGGGGATCTGCATCAGGATACCGGCCCCGTCGCCGGCCTTCGGGTCGGCCCCGACGGCGCCGCGGTGGGTCAGGTTTTCCAGGATCTGCAGGCCCTGGCGGACGATCGCATGACTCTTGCGGCCCTTGATGTTGGCGACGAAGCCGACGCCGCAGGCGTCGTGCTCGTTCTCCGGGTCATACAACCCCTGTCTGGGCGGCAATGCACCTCGGCTCATGTCAGAACCTCTCTCAATCCAATTCGAAGACTGTGGAATGACCGCGGCGGGGTAAGCCCGCATCGCTCTGGATTGGGGTGAGCGACGCGGGCCAGGATCCGTGGACACGGGTCTGCCTGTGCCCTGATTCGATAGGCAAACCCCGAGCGGTCGGCAAGTATAGCGCCGCCGATCAGGCGGTTCAAACCGACATTGAGCAGGGATGGGCGGACGCGGTGGCGCGGGGAATCCGGCCGGCGCCTCACTCGTCCGGGGGCAGTTCCGCGCGGATCTGATCGAAGCGCCGCGGCCAGGGCTGGAGTTGGCGCAGCGCTGCGGGCAGGGCCTCGCGGGCCGCCGTGGCGGCGGCGCGATCCGGGTAGCTTCCCGTGACCACGATGTGCCAGGCGGCAGCCTTGCGCCAGGTGCGAATCGCGTGCAGTTCGGCCTCGTCCCCATGGCGGGCGAGGAAGCGCTCGACCGTCTCCGGGTCGCGGGCGCCCAGCAGCTGCAGGGTGTAGTGGCCCGCGGGCTGGTCGGTCAGCCAGTCCGGTGCAGGCGTGGTGTCAGTATCGGTGGATGCGCGCGTCCGGGCAGCGGCCGCGGGTGCAGCCTCGGTCTGTGTTTGCGCCGGGGCGGCCTGCGCAGCCGGGGGTTCCGGCGCGGGTGCTGTCGCCTGCTCCGGGGGCGCTGGTGGCGCGGGCTCAGCGGCTTCCGGGGCGGGCGCCGCTGGTGCCTCGGCCGGTGTCTCCCCGACGGAAGGCGCCGGTACTGCCGGGGATGGCTCGGCCTCCAGGGCCGTTGTCTCACCGGCCGCAGGGACCTGCGCCGGATCCGCGGGTTCGGATACGGATTCCGTGTCCGGCGGACTCGGGGTGGCGGGATCCGGACCCGGAGCCGGGGTGTCCATGCCGGCGGCGAGCGGGTTGGCCGGTGGCAGCTGCAGGGTCTGTTCCTCCAGGCCCGGCAGCGCCGGCGCGCGGGTGTCGAGCTGCCAGAGACCGATGGCGATGCCGGCGACGGCGAGCAGGGCGTACCCGGTGAGCCAGCGCCCGCGCCGCGACCGGGACGGGCCGGCCGGCCGCCGGGCAGCAGCGCGCTGCAGCCCCTGTTCCAGCAGGGTTTCGTGCGCCAGGCGGTTGAGTTCGCCGGGGCGGCCGTCAGCCGTCTTGTGCATGGCCCGCACCTCGGTCGCGCTGAAGGGGCTGTCGCCGGAATAGCCGGCGATGGCCAGCTGGTACATCAGGTAGGCCGCGCTCTGCTGCTCGTCGAAGGGCGGCAGGTCCAGGGTGTGCACCAGCGACTCGCCCGGGCTTTTCAGGCTGAGCGACTGCAGGGTCGGATCGAGCTCGGGCGTGGCGAAGATCAGGATGCGCAGGGCCTTGAGGGTTTCGGCAGGGGAGCGGGCCAGTCCCAGCAGGGCCTCGAGTACGGGTGCGGGCAGGCGCTCGGCGTTGTCGATGACCAGCACGGCCAGCTGTCCGACCTGCTGCAGCCCGAGACAGTAGTGGATCAGGTCGGAGCCGAAGTGTTCGGTGTTCTCGGCGGCGGCATCGGGGTAGCAGTGTGAGAGTTGCACATAGAGCTCGGCGGCTGTGTTCACCGCTGCGCCGTCGAGCTGGCACAGGCGCCAGTGTTCGGCGGCCCGCAGCTGCAGCTGCTGCCGCAGCATGGTCTTGCCGGCGCCCGCCGGTGCACGCACATACAGCAGTTGCTCGCTGAAGCGTGTCAGGTGCTGGAGCAGGTCCAGGCGCTGCATCAGTGCCGGGTCGGCATAAAAGAAGCGCGCCTCATGGCGGTCCTGAAAGGGGTCGCAGTCGAGGTCCAGTGCGGCGACGTAATCGGGCGGTGTGTCCGGCTGTGAGGCGTCCGCGTTCAAGGCTGCTCCTGTCCCTGGATGAAAACAATGCGGTAGCCGCGCCTGATCTGCTCGTCACGCAGGCGCATGAGCGCCTCCATGGCCTGATCGTGGTCGGGGTAATGATCCTTGATCACGCGGCCCCCGGCGCCCTGGTGACCCCATTCGCGCACCAGGTTCCAGCCCTCGAGCAGGTCCTCCTGCAGGTGCAGGTGATAATAGCGCGGGGCGCTGCCGTCGGCGGCGGGTATCTGCATGTACAGGCGCATGGTTTGATGTTGTTGAGCGTGAAGCGGAATTATAGTTGACGGCCCGGCTTCAGTGCGCATGCTTGCTCACGTCTCACGTGAGTTCCTTGGGATTATACACCCTCTCGTATTCCGCAATGGCGAAACGGTCGGTCATGCCGGCGATGTAATCGGCCACGGCGCGGGCGCGGCCGGCTTCGCCCTGCCGGTCGGCCAGTTCGGCGGAGGCGTGCTGCGCTTCCTGCGGCATCAGGCGGACGTCGTCGAAAAAGGCGGTGAACAATGCCTGGATCACGCGCGTGGCCTTGGCTGTCATGCGATGTACGCGGTAATGCCGGTAGAGCTGGCTGCGCAGGAACCGCTTGAGTTCCAGGTTCTTCTCGCGCATGCCGTCGCTGAAGGCGACCAGCGGCTCGGGCTGTGCGCGCACCGCCTCGATGTCGGCCGGCGCGGCGGCGTCCAGGCGGGCCCGGCTGGTTTCGATCAGGTCCACGGCCTGGCAATTGATCAGGCGGCGGACCACCTCGTGAATGCTGCGCCGTTCGGGCAGTTGCGGGTAGCGGCGCCGGACTTCTTCATACTGTTCGCGGAACAGGTCGATGGCGTTGAGCTGCTCCAGCGTGATCAGGCCGGCGCGCAGGCCGTCGTCGACGTCGTGGCTGTTGTAGGCGATCTCGTCGGCCAGGTTGGTCAGCTGGGCCTCCAGGCCGGGCTGGCGTCTGTTCAGAAAGCGTTCGCCGATCTCGCCCAGCAGCCTGGCCTGCGGCAGGGAGCAGTGCTTGAGGATGCCCTCGCGCGCCTCGAAGGTGAGGTTGAGGCCGCGGAATTCGGCATAGCGCTCCTCCAGTTCATCGACCACCCGCAGCGATTGCAGGTTGTGCTCGAAGCCGCCGTAGTCCTTCATGCAGGCATTGAGCGCGTCCTGGCCGGCATGGCCGAAGGGGGTGTGGCCCAGATCATGGGCCAGGGCGATGGTCTCGGTCAGGTCCTCGTTGAGCTGCAGCGCCCGGGCGATGGTGCGCGCAATCTGAGCCACCTCGATGGAATGGGTCAGGCGGGTGCGGAACAGGTCGCCCTCGTGATTGACGAAGACCTGGGTCTTGTATTCCAGCCGGCGGAAGGCGGCCGAGTGGATGATGCGGTCGCGGTCGCGCTGGAACTCGCTGCGATGGCTCGGGGGCGGTTCCGGATGACGGCGACCGCGGGAATTGGCGTCACTGGCGGCGCAGGCGGCGTAACCGGTCATGTGCGCTCACCCGGCATGGGCGGCGTCCAGGGTGGCACGCAGCAGGTCGGGGTCGAAATCACCGCTCACCACGGCCGCACCTATGCCTTTCAGCAGCACCAGCCGCAGGCCACTGTCCATGACCTTCTTGTCGACCGCCATCAGGTCCAGGAACTGTCGGGTGCTCATCTCGCCCGGGATGCGGGTCGGCAGACCGGCCCGGGTGAGCAGCTGCTCGATGCGTTCGACCTCGCCCGCATCGAGCCAGCCCTGGCGGGCCGAGAGTTGCGCCGCCAGCAGCATGCCGGTTCCCACGGCCTCGCCATGCAGCCAGGTGCCGTAGCCCATGCCGGTCTCGATGGCGTGGCCGAAGGTGTGGCCCAGGTTGAGCAGGGCGCGCTGGCCGCTTTCGCGCTCGTCGGCGGCCACCACCTCGGCCTTGTTCAGGCAGGAGCGGGCGATGGCGAAGATCAGGGCGTCGGTGTCGCGCGCCGTGAGCAGGTCCATGTTCTTCTCCAGCCAGGCGAAGAAGTCGGCGTCGCGGATCAGGCCGTACTTGATGATCTCGGCCAGGCCGGCGGCCAGTTGCCGGTCATCCAGGGTAGCCAGGGTATCGGTGTCGGCCAGCACGCAGTTGGGCTGGTGGAAGGCGCCGATCATGTTCTTGCCCAGCGGGTGGTTGACGCCGGTCTTGCCGCCGACCGAGGAATCCACCTGGGCCAGCAGGGTGGTGGGGATCTGGATGAAATCCACCCCGCGCTGGTAGCTGGCGGCGGCGAAGCCGGCCAGGTCGCCGATCACGCCGCCGCCGAGGGCGACCAGGGTGCACTTGCGGTTGAAGCGGTGTTCCAGCAGGGCGTCATAGATACGGTTGAGAGTGTCCAGATTCTTGTACTGCTCGCCATCGGGCAGGATCACGGTCTGGAGGTCATAACCGGACAGCCCGGCCTGCGCCGCCGCCAGATACAGCGGGGCGATGGTCTCGTTGGTGACGATCATCACCTGGCGGCCGTGGATGGCGGGCTGGAGCAGATCCGCGCGCCCGAGCAGGCCGGGACCGATATGAATGGGGTAGCTGCGTTCGCCGAGTTCGACGTACAGGGTTTTCATCGGGTTAAACTGTCTTTTGTGCTCGAATTCAGCACTATACGGACTGAGGCGGCCGCGAGTAAAGCCATTGGGCGCGTCAATGGGGACTAGCGGCGGCGGTCGTGGTTGGCGCGGGGGCGGTTGCCACAGCCGGGTTCGAGCCGCTGCACGATCTCGCGTACCACGTCCTTGACGCTGCGCCCGTCGGTCTCGATCACCAGGCTGGCCAGCGAGCGGTACAGGGGCTCGCGCTCGGCCATCAGCGCCTCCAGGCGCGCGCGCGGATCTTCGGTCTGCAGCAGCGGCCGGTTGCGGTCGCGGGCCGTGCGGGCCAGTTGCTGGTCAACGGAGGTGTGCAGGTAGATCACGGTGCCGCGGCCGGCCAGGTGGCGGCGGTTGGCCTCGCGGGTCACGGCGCCGCCGCCGGTGGCCAGCACGATGCCCTGCTTGCGGGTGAGTTCGTCGATGACCTCCGCCTCGCGACGGCGGAAGCCCTCCTCGCCTTCCTTTTCGAAGATGAAGGGGATGTCCACCCCGGTGCGCAGTTCGATCTCGCGGTCGCTGTCGAGAAAGTCACGGCGCAGACTGCGCGCCAGTTGGCGGCCGATGGTGGATTTGCCGGCGCCCATCGGCCCGACCAGAAATAAATTGCCCGGCATTTTCATGCCGGGCAGGTATGCCAGAAAAGCCTGACAGGGGCAAGCGTCAGTTGACGCGCAGACTCTGCTTGATGATCTTGGGGGTGACGAAGATCAGCAGTTCGGACTTGTCGTCCTGCTTGCGGGTCTGGCGGAACAGCACGCCCACGCCGGGCAGGTCGCCGAAGAACGGCACCTTGTCGACCTCGTTGAGCAGGGTCTGCTCATAGATTCCGCCGAGCACCACGGTGTCGCCGTTGTCGACCAGCACCTGGGTTTCGACATTGCGGGTGTTGATGCTGGGTACGCCGGCGAAGACCTGGCCGACGCTGTCCTTGCTCACCCGCAGATCCATGATGATGCGGTCGTCGGGCGTGATCTGCGGGGTGACGTTGAGTTCCAGCACGGCTTCTTTGAAGCTGACCGAGGTCGCGCCGCTGGAAGAGGCCTCCTGGTAGGGGATCTCAACACCCTGCTGAATGGTGGCCTCATGCTGGTTGGAGGTGATCACGCGCGGGTTGGAAAGCACCTCGCCGCGACCCTCGGCCTGCATGGCGGACAGTTCCAGGCGCAGGAGATCCCGGCCGACGCGCCCGACCAGCAGGTTGAGTGCGCCTGCCGCATCGCCGACAGGCAGGTCGACCATCAGGGCCTCGTTGCCGCTGCCGGCGGGGTTCTCGATGCCGACCACGCCGCCCGGAGGGGCCAGGTCGCCGGGCAGGCCGCCGCCGATGATGCCGCGGGTCTCGTTCTGGTAGACGTCGTTCTTGGTCAGTCCGAGCTTGACGCCGAGATCGCGGGCGAAGTCGTCATTGGCGATCACGATGCGCGATTCGATCATCACCTGCCGCACCGGGATGTCCAGGCTGGTGATCAGCCGGCGGATGTCCTCCAGCCGCTCGGCCGTGTCCTTGACCAGCAGGGTGTTGGTGCGCTGATCGATGGTGACCGAGCCGCGCTCGGACAGGATGCTGGCGCCTTCCCCGCCGCCCTCGCCCTTGAGCAGCGTGGCCAGGTCGGCGGCCTTGGCGTAGTTGACCTGGATGAATTCGGAGAACAGCGGCGCCAGTTCCTCGATCTGCTTCTGCGATTCCAGTTCCAGCTTCTCGCGTGCTGCCAGCTCCTCGCTGGGGGCGACCAGGATCACGTCATCGTTCTTGCGCATGGCCAGGCCCTTGGTCTTGAGCACGATGTCCAGCGCCTGGTCCCAGGGCACATTCTGCAGCCTCAGGGTGATGTTGCCGCTGACGGTGTCACTGACCACGATGTTGGTATTGGTGAAGTCGGCGATCAGCTGCAGCACCGAGCGGACCTCGATGTCCTGGAAGTTCAGTGACAGGCGCTGGCCGGTGTAGCCGACCTCCTCGCGCCGGCGCTGTTCCTGCTCTTCCTTGGTGACCTGGCGCACCTCGACCGTGAACAGGTCGTCGGACTGGTAGGCGATGTGTTCGTACTCGCCCTCCGGTGCGATGGTCACGCGGACGTTGTCGCCGCGGCTGCGGGTGTCGATGGTCTGCACCGGGGTCGCGAAATCGATCACGTCCAGGCGCCGCTCCAGCTCTGCGGGCAGCTGGGTGTTGTGAATGTCCAGCACCACCTTGCCCGCCTCCTGGCGCATATCGACCGGGATGTTGGGGTTGGACAGCTGGATCATGACCCGTGCCTCGCCGTCCGGGCCGCGGCGGAAATCGACATTCTCGATGCGACTGCCGGCTGCAGCGCTGCGTGCTGCGGGCTTCGGCGCTTCGCTGGCGGCGGCGGCCGTGCCGGAGGCGGTGGTGATCGGGCCGCTGGTGCCGATGGTCAGCACGATGCGGTTGCCTTCGCTCTTCAGGTCATAAGGCGCGGTCTCCACCAGGTTGAACACCACGCGGGTGCGTCCCTGGGCCTCGATGGCGGTCAGGCTCTTGGCCAGGCCGACGCCGATGTTCTGCGATTTGGTGCCCAGCTGATTGCTGGTGTTGGGGAGGTCCAGCGCAATCCGGGCCGGGTTGTCGATGGTGAAACTCAGCGGTTTTTCCGCCGGTTCGGCCATGTTCAGCGTGATCTGCACCTTGTTGCCGGGCAGGGACGAGACATCCACGCCCTGCAGGGCGTTGGTCTGGGCCGCCAGTGTCTGAGAGAACACCAGGACGGCAAGGCCGAGCAGGAGGGTATGCAAGCGGGTCATGATGGTATCCGTTCTGGTCGCGGCCTGCGGACGGCTGTGACGGTTATGGGCAAAGTGCATTGTGATCATCCTGTTTCCCCCCATGGGATCATTCACTGAGCGCGAGTGAGGCCTGGCGTTCGATCCAGCCTCCCAGCCCGTCCGGAACGATTTCCACTAACTCGATTTCGTATTCCGTTATGTTGGCGATCCTGCCGTGGTTCTGGCCCAGATAGTTGCCCGGCTGAACCCGGTGAATGGTGCCGTCGTTGGCGCGTACCAGTCCCCAGGACTGGCCGCCCTGATCCAGGGTGCCGACCATGCGCAGGGTATCCAGCGGGAAGGCCTCCAGCGCCTCGCGGGGCCGGTTGCTGTCGGGCCGCACGCCGCTGTCGCTGCGTTCGGTCAGAATGTCTTCCGGGGTGCCGCCGGCACTGGGCCGGAACGGGCTGCGCAGATCGGTCGCCTGGTAGAGAAAGGTCTCGTAGGGTTTGAACTCCGGCAGCGGCTCCACGCGTGTATTCTGCCGCGCGCGCACCTCGTCCACGTACTGGCGCAGATCATCGGTCTGGCCGCCGCTGCAGGCGGCAACCAGTGCGGATACACTCAGCAGCCAGGCAATCCGGGCGGGGCGTTCCATAGTCAATTTCACTTGCCCGCCTCCTCTTCATCCTCGTCCAGGTAGCGATAGGTCTTGGCCGTCAGTTCCATGATCAGCTGGCCCTGGCTTTCCTGCCCATCCTTGGACGGCGCAATGCCGATGTCATGAATGGTGACGATGCGGGGCAGCGCGGCCACGCCGCTGACGAAGTTGCCGAACTCGTGATAGCTGCCGCGTACGCGGATGCTGATGGGCAGTTCGGCATAGAAATCCCTGGGGATCTCGTTCTCGGGTTTGAACAGTTCGAACTCGAGGCCGCTGGCCAGGCCGGTCTGGGAGACATCGACCAGCAGTTCGGCGACCTCGGTCTTGTTCGGCAGCTGGCGCAGCATGGTACCGAAGCTCTGGCGCATCTCTTCGAGCTGCTGCTTGTAGGCCTCGAGATTGGCCGCCTTGGCCGCCTTGGTCTCGAACTCGGACTTCAGTTCCTGTTCCTTGCGCTCGACCTTCTGCAGGTTGGCCTGCTGGTCCTTGATGTCGAACCAGTAACCGAGGAAGGCCACGGCCACGGCCACCAACACAATGACGAAGATGCGCGCCGGCAGCGGCCAGTTGTGTATGTTGCTGAAGTCGAGTTCATTGATCTTGCTCAGATCCAGGTTCATGAATCACCCCCGGCATCCTTGTTGGCTTCCGCGTCGGCGTTCTTCTGCTTCGCCGTGAGGGTGAACTCGGCGGAGCGGGAGCGTTCCTGCTTCCTGGTCTCAATGACCTGCAGCCCCGGATTGGCGAGCCAGTCAGAGGCATCGATGTTGCGCATGTAGGCCGAGACCCGCGCATTGGACTGGGCCACGCCGTCGATGCTGAGCTTGGTTTCGCTCTGCTGCAGCCTGGTCAGATGCACGCCTTCGGGCAGGGTGCGCACCAGTTCGTCCATCAGGTGGACGCTCATGGGGCGGTTGCTCTGCAGTTCCTGGATCACGTTCATGCGTGCCAGCAGGTTGGCCTTGGTCTTTTCGAGATCGTTGATTTCCTTGATTTCCTTGTCCAGTTTCTTGATCTCGGCCTGGAGGAAACCATTGCGGCTGTTCTGGTTCTCGATGGTCTGGGCCATCTGCATGTGCCACAGCCCCCAGATGGCGGCGCCGAACACGGCGGCCAGCACCACCTGGACCACGAAGTCCTTCTGCTGCTGAGCGCGCAGTTCCTCGCGCCAGGGTAATAGATTGATGCGTGCCATTTCCTTGTGCTCCCCCTTTAGCGCTCGTCGAAGCTGCGCAGCGCCAGGCCGCAGGCGATCATAAGTGCCGGTGCGTCATTGCTGAGCGACTGGGTCTTGATCCTGGATGCCAGCGACATGTTGGCGAAGGGATTGGCGATGAGAGTGTCGATCCCCAGCTGGTCCTGGATCAGGCTGTCCACCCCGGGGATCGAGGCGCTGCCGCCGGCCAGCACGATCTGGTCGATGCTGTTGTACTGGCTGGAGGAGAAGAAGAACTGCAATGACCGGTTGACCTGCTGCGCCATCGCCTCCTTGAACGGCTCCAGCACCTCCGGCACATAGTTGTCCGGCAGGCCGCCCTGGCGCTTGGCCATGCCCGCTTCCTCATAGGAAAGCCCGTAACGGCGCATGATCTCCTCGGTGAGTTGCTTGCCGCCGAAGACCTGGTCGCGGGTATAGATGATCTTGAGGTCGTGCAGGACGTTGAGCGTGGTCATGGTCGCGCCGATGTCGACCACGGCGACCGTCTTCTCGATGCCCTCGTCCTCAAGCTGGCTGCTGAGCAGGGAGAAGGCGTTCTCCAGGGCATAGGCCTCGATGTCCACCACCCGGGTGTCCAGGCCGCCGGCCTCGACCGCGGCCCGGCGCATGTCGACATTCTCGCTGCGCGAGGCGGCCAGCAGCACATCCACGGTATCGGGGTTGTTGGCGGAGGGGCCCAGGATCTCGAAGTCCTTGTACACCTCCTCCAGTGGGTAGGGGATGTACTGGTCGGCCTCCAGTTCGATCTGTGCCTCCATGTCGGCATCGGACAGCGAGGCCGGCATGGGGATGATCTTGGTGATGACCGAGGAGCCGGCCACGGCCACCGCGGCATGGCGGGCACGGGTGCCGGAGCGTTTGACCGCCCGGCGTACCGCCTCGCCGACGGCCTCCGCATCGGTGACGCTTTTCTCCACCACCGAGTTGGGCGGCAGGGGCTCTACCGCGTAGCTTTCCACCCGGTAGCGGTCGCCGCTGCGACTCAGTTCCAGCAGCTTGACTGCGGTGGAGCTGATGTCGAGTCCGACCAGAGGTGGCTTCCTGGACTTGAAGATCTGCGCAATCGGCACGGCGACGTCCTTTGAATTCCTTTATTTTATCCTGAGCTTGCGCCTAAAACATCGACTCTTGCATTAGAAGGGAACCCCAACTGTTTGTCAACAAAAGTTCTGGCTGCGCCTTCAGGTGTCGAATCAGGGTATCGGAACCAACCTGATTTCCTTTATAGTGACGGGTCTATGGCGTGAACAAGCTGAGACGGGAATCACACTCCCCTGTTATTTCCATATCTTATGAAGATTATGCGTTTCTTGTTGTACGGGACGCTGGGCCTCGCGATGGCGGGTCTGGTGCTTGCCGCTGGCCTTTATTTTTATATCACTCCCCAGCTGCCCTCCGTTGAAGCGTTGCGGGACGTGCAATTCCAGGTGCCGCTGCGGATCTACAGCGCCGATGACCAGCTGATCGCCGAGTACGGCGAGAAACGGCGGATTCCGGTGACCTACGAACAGCTGCCGCAGCCGTTGATCCAGGCCTTCCTGGCCGCCGAGGACGACCGTTTCTTCAAGCATCCCGGGGTGGACTATCAGGGTCTGCTGCGGGCCGCGTTCGAGTTGCTGCGCACCGGCGAGAAGCGCCAGGGCGGCAGCACCATCACCATGCAGGTGGCGCGCAACTTCTTTCTCAGCAGTGAAAAGACCTATCTGCGCAAGCTCACCGAGATCTTTCTGGCGCTGAAGATCGAGCGCGAGTTGTCCAAGCAGCAGATCCTGGAACTGTATCTGAACAAGATCTATCTCGGTCAGCGCGCCTACGGGGTGGGGGCGGCGGCGCAGATCTACTATGGCGTGCCACTGGAGGAATTGAGCCTGGCGCAGATGGCGATGATCGCGGGCCTGCCCAAGGCGCCGTCGCGCGACAATCCGGTGTCCAACCCGCTGCGGGCCGAGCAGCGCCGCACCTATGTGCTGGGGCGGATGTATACCCTGGGCCATATCGACGCCGAGCAGTACCGCCAGGCCCTGACCGCGCCGATCAGTGCCCGGGTGCATGCCCGATCCAGTGAGCTGGAGGCCGCCTATGTGGCCGAGATGGTCCGCGCACACATGGTCGAGCGCTATGGGGAAGGGGCCTATACCGAGGGCTACCAGGTGCGGACCACCCTGGATTCGAGCCGCCAGCGGGCCGCGAGCCGGGCATTGCGAGCGGCGCTGATGGAATACGACCAGCGCCACGGCTACCGCGGTGCCGAAGGGCGGGTGAGTCTGCCGGAGACGGCACCGGCCGAGGCGGCATACGAGGCGCTCGACGACTACGGCACACTGGCCGGGCTGGCCCCGGCGGTGGTGCTGGCGCTGGAGGAGCAGGCCTTCACGGCCCTGCTCGCGGATGGCCGCGAGGTGACAGTGGCGTGGGACGGCATCGAATGGGCCCGGTCCTATCTCAGTCATGACCGCCGTGGCAAGGCCCCGACGGCTGCGGCCGATGTGGTTCAGCCGGGTGACATCGTGCGCCTGCAGGAAGCCGGGGCGGGCTGGCGGCTGGCGCAGCTGCCCGCGGTCGAGGGCGCGCTGGTTTCGCTGCGGCCCGATGACGGCGCCATCCTGGCCCTGGTCGGCGGTCTGGATTACTTCCGCTCCAAGTTCAATCGCGCGGTCCAGGCCCGGCGCCAGCCCGGTTCGAGCTTCAAGCCCTTCATCTATTCCGCCGCCCTGGACAAGGGCTTCACCGCCGCCACCATCATCAACGACGCACCGGTGGTGTTCGACGATCCGGGCCTGGAGGCGCACTGGCGGCCGGAGAACTACAGCGGCCGCTTCTACGGCCCGACCCGTCTGCGCGAGGCACTGACCCACTCGCGCAACCTGGTCTCGATCCGGCTGCTGCAGGATATCGGTGTGCGTTATGCCATCGACTTCGTGAAACGCTACGGCTTCGAGGCCGACCAATTGCCCGCCAACCTGTCCCTGGCCCTGGGCAGCGGCAGCGTGACCCCGCTGCAGATGGCGCGCGGCTATGCCGTGTTCGCCAACGGTGGCTATCGCATCGAACCCTATTTCATCGAGCGCATCCTGGATGCCGACGGCGAGACGGTGTACCAGGCTCGTCCGCCGACGGTGTGCCGGGACTGCGCAGCCGGGGACGGGGGCGAGGACGCGGCTGAGGCCGGGCCGGCGCCGGAGGGCATCGATGCCGTTCTGGTCGGTCCGCCCGAACCGCCGCCCCCGCCCCGGGCCGAACGGGTGCTGGAGCCGCGCAACAGCTGGTTGATGAACAGCCTGCTGCAGGACGTGGTCAAGCGCGGCACCGGCCGCCGGGCGCTGCAGCTGGGCCGCGGGGATCTGCGCGGCAAGACCGGCACCACCAATGACCAGCGCGACGCCTGGTTCTGCGGCTTCGTCCCCGGGCTGGTCAGCATTGCCTGGGTCGGCTTCGACGAACTGGAACCCCTGGGTCGGGGCGAGACCGGCGGCCGCGCCGCCCTGCCGATGTGGATCGACTACATGCGCAGCGCGCTCGAGGGCATACCCGAACAGCGCCGGGATCCGCCGTCCGGGCTGGTGACGGTGCGCATCGATCCGGTTACCGGCCTGCTGGCGCCGAGCGGCCGGGACGGTGCCATCTTCGAGACCTTCCGCCAGGAGCAGGTGCCGACCCGCTACAGCCGCCAGGATGCGGTCAGTGAAGACGGGGGCGATCCGCAGGCCGAAACGGTTGAGCCGTTGTTCTAGAACAGGCCCTGGGCCATAACACCACAGGGGGGAGCACGGGATGCGACACTCGACCCGCGATCAACAGATGCGCCAGCGCATCGCCCAGGAAGCGGCGCGCCTGATCGCCACCGAAGGGGTGCGCGATTATGGCGCCGCCAAGCGCAAGGCGGCCGAGCGCCTGGGCGCGCCCGATACCCGCAACATGCCGCGCAACACCGAGATCGAGGCCGAACTGGTGAGCTACCAGTCGCTGTTCCAGCGTGACGAACAGCCGCTGCACCTGCAGGCCCTGCGCCGCGCCGCGGTGCAGGCGATGAGCTTTTTCGCCCGCTTTCGTCCGCGGCTGACCGGCTCGGTGCTGAGTGGCACCGCCGACAAGCACTCGGACGTCAATCTGCATCTGTTCGCGGCCACCCCCGAGGAGGTGTTCCTCTACCTGATGGAGAACCAGCTGCCGTTCGAAGAGGGGCAGCGCCGGTTCCGCTTCGGCCGCGACGAGCAGCATACCGTGCCGGTGGTGCGGTTCATGGCCGGCGAGGTGCCGATCGAGGCGGCGATCTTCCCGGAAGAGGGTATCCGCCAGCCGCCGCGCTCGCCCATCGACAGCCGGCCGATGGAACGCGCCGGGCTGGCGCGGGTGGAGGCGCTGCTGGAGGAGTCCGAGCCGGTCGAGTCCTGATCCATCAGGCTTCGCGGTATCCGGGTGTGCAGGTCGGGTTAGCCCGCAGGGCGTAATCCGACCTTGCCCGCGCCTGGGTCGGGTTACGCTGCGCTGACCCGACCTGCAGCTGACCTGTTCAAACCAATGTGAGTTCGGATCAGGCCTGCGACAGCTCAGGTCACGCCGATCTTCGGCGGCTCGGGATAATGTGAGGGATAGGGCTCGCGCGCCGCGCCGGAGTCGACCGCGGCACGGGCGATGGCCGGCGGGACGAAGTCGATCAGGCGCGGGTCCAGTGGTTTGGGGATGATGTAGTCCGGTCCGAATTCCAGCCGGTCCAGGTTGTAGGCCTTGAGCACATCGGGGTGCACCGGCTCGCGCGTCAGGGCGCACAATGCCGCCACGGCAGCGATCTTCATCTGCTGGTTGATCTCGCGCGCATGCACGTCCAGCGTGCCACGGAAGATGAACGGGAAGCCCAGTACATTGTTCACCTGGTTGGGGTAGTCGCTGCGCCCGGTGGCCATGATCATGTCGTCGCGCACCTCGAGGGCGACCTCAGGCCGGATCTCGGGGTCGGGATTGGACAGGGCGAACACGATCGGCCGCGCGGCCATGCTGGCCAGCATCTCCGGGCTCAGGATATCCGGCCCCGATACCCCGATGAACACATCGGCGCCCTGCATGGCGTCGGCCAGACTGCGCCTGTCGGTCTCCACTGCATAGGCCTGCTTGTAGGGGTTGAGATCCTCGCGGCCGCTGTGAATGACGCCCTGGCGGTCAACCAGCAGGATGCGCTTGCGGTCGGCGCCCAGTGCCAGCAGCAGGTCCATGGAGGCGATGCCGGCCGCGCCGGCGCCGACGCAGACGATATCGGCTTCGGGCAGCGACTTGCCCTGAATCTCCAGCGCGTTGAGCAGGCCGGCGGCGATGATGATGGCGGTGCCGTGCTGGTCGTCGTGGAAGACCGGGATATTGAGCCGCTCGATCAGGGTGCGCTCGATCTCGAAGCAGCGCGGCGCGGCGATGTCCTCCAGGTTGATGCCGCCGAAGGTCGGCGCGATGCGGGCGACAGTGTCGATGAAATCCTCCGTGGCCGGCGCATCGACCTCGATGTCGAACACGTCGATGTTGGCGAAGCGCTTGAACAGCACCCCCTTGCCCTCCATCACCGGCTTGCCGGCCAGCGGCCCTACATTGCCCAGTCCCAGTACCGCGGTGCCGTCGGTGATCACCGCCACCAGGTTGCCCTTGGCGGTGTAGCGGAAGGCGTTGTGCGGGTCGCGCGCGATCTCGCGCACCGGCTCGGCCACGCCCGGGGTGTAGGCCAGGGCCAGGTCATCCTGGCTGTTGCAGGGCTTGGTGACCTCGATGGCGATCTTTCCCGGCCGGGGTTCGGCGTGATAGGCCAGGGCGCGTTCTCTGTAGTCGCGGGACATCCGGTTCGGTCCTTTGTTTTGGCGGGTGCGTTCGGGGTTGGGCAATGGTAACGCAAAGGACGCGCAGGCGCAGAGGCGCGAAGTATATTGGGTTCAGCCCATCGTTGTCTCTGCGTCTCCGTACCCGCAGGGCATAAATGCCTGCGCGTCCTCTGCGTTATAGCCGCGCAGTTCAGGTGAGGCTCAGGGCACGGTCTTGATCAGGTTGCCGGCGGCGGGCTCGCCGTCGGGGTAGAGGTCGTTGAGCAGTCGCAGCTGCGCCTCGGGATGGTTGGGGATGCTGGATTCCCGGGCCAGGTCGGCCATACGGGTGCTGCTCCCGGCGCGGATGACCCGGATGCGCAGGGCACGGGCCAGTTGGCGTTCGGCCTCGGTCAGGGGGTGGAAGCTGCGCGCGGTTTCCAGTACCAGGCGGTCGTAGCGGAAGGGGTCGCCGCTGGTATCGGCCGCGCCGGCGAACAGCAGCGCCTTGTCGTTGCGATACAGCACCACGTGGCGCACCGGCAGCCGGCCTTTGGTCGTATCCTGGCGGGCGATGGCGGTGTAGCCCTGCATGCCCTGGTGCGTGATCGCCTCGCCGTGTTCCAGGTTCGCCAGCTTCAGGCGCTGGAGCAGGAAGTCCCGCGGCGGGATGCGCTTGTTCAGATCGGCCATGGTGAACTGGATCATGCCGTCGCCGCTGCGGGTGGTGGCCACGACCCGGTCGGGCAGGTTCTCGACCTTCCAGCCCGACGGAAAGCTGATGGCCAGGTCCAGCGGGGCGTGATAGAAGCGGTTGCCGCGGCGGATGCCCTCGGCCTCGCTGTCACCGAAGACCAGCCCGTCGCTGCGCTGCAGGAAGGCGTCGCGCTCGATGCGGCCGCCGTTGCGGGTGTGCGCCTCGGCGGCATGCACCACCTCCTGCAGCCGCTGGTCGTTGCTGGGATGGGTGGAGAACAGGCCGTGGTAGACGCGCGGTTCGCGGCCCTCCTCCTCGGCCAGCCGGATCTCGAACTGTTCCTGGTCCTTGAGTACCTCGATGACCCCCAGCATGGCGCCGGGGGCGTAGCCGGTCCGGGCCAGGTACTCGGCGCCCAGGCGGTCGGCTTCCAGTTCATGCTCGCGGCCGTAGCCGCGCACCAGGGCGGTGCCGGCGATGTTGGCCAGGTCCCCGGCGCCCTGCACGCCGGTACTGCCGGCGATCACCGTGGCCAGGATCCCGGTGACGGTGGCCGCGCTGTGCTGGCGCACCGTGTGGCGGGCGGTGACATGGCCGATCTCGTGGCCCAGCACCGCCGCCAGTTCGGCCTCGGAGTTGAGGTAGGCCAGCAGGCCGCGGGTGATGTAGATATAGCCGCCGGGCAGGGCGAAGGCGTTCACGTCCGGGCTGTCGAGCACGGTGAAGCGGTAGACGAGATCGGGCCGGTGGCTCTGGGTGGCCAGCCGCTCGCCGACGCGCTGTACATAGGCCTGCAGTTCGGGGTCCTCATACCGGCCCATCTGCTCCAGGATCTGGGGATTCAGTTCCCGCCCCAGGGCGATTTCACGCTCCTCGGACATGAGCACCAGATCCTTGTCGCCGGTGACCGGGTTGGTGGCGCAGCCGGCGAGCAGGGTCGGTCCGGCCAGCAGAAGCGTCAGGATCAGCAGGGGCAGTCGCGGCAGCAGTGTCAGCATGATCTCAGTCCGGTGCGTGTTCATTCCTGCCCGGGGGCGGGCCGAGGACGGTCAGCATCAGCGGATGGCGGATCTGCAGCCGCAGCTGGCCGCGGCGCTGATAGATCCAGCCGCTGGCCTCGATCTCGCGGCCGGGCAATGCCTTCCAGTCCAGCCCTCCGAACGCCTTCAGGTCGGTCCGGGCGATGCGCAGGGCGACATTGCCCTGCAGGTTGATCCACCGATTATACTGCCCGTCGCTCACATGGGTGACCCGGCCGCAGATAAACCGGAAACCTTCGGTGGAGATCGGCAGGTCGGCGGCCGGCCGGGGGCGGAAGTCGGGCCGGCGCCACAGCCCCTTGCCGGCACTGCGGGCCCGGGCCGCGGTGGCGTGATAGCAGGTGGCCTGCCAGGTGTTCGGCGGGACGGTCAGGGCGAAGCCCTGGCCCTGTTCGAGCATGAGCGCGGTCAGATTGCGGCCGTCATCGAGGAAGGCGTGGGCCAGCAGTCGGCCGTAGCGGTCCTCGCGTTCGCGCCCGAGGCGCAGACCGAGTTGATTGCGGTTGAGAAAGACCAGCCGGCGCAGGACATCCCGCGCCGCCAGGGCGCCGGGCTCGTGGGGGGCGCCGTCGTGGCCCAGTTCGGGCGCATTGATGCCGATCAGGCGCAGCCGCCGGCCGTCCTGCAGGGCCAGGGTGTCGCCGTCCAGTGTCTGGCTGACCCGCACCCGCTCGTCGATGCGTTCGGTCAGGCAGCCGTCGGTGTCGGCGGCAGGCGCGGCGAGCGCCGTCAGCAGGCCGAACGCAACGAGGGCGCAGCCGGTCACCCGGCGCGCCCTCGCTGTCAGTGATCCAACCCGTGGCAGCACGGGTTGAAGCCTTATTTCATGCCGTACTTGCGACGGAACCGGTCCAGACGGCCACCGGTGTCCAGGATCTTCTGCTTGCCGGTGTAGAAGGGGTGGCAGCTGGAGCAGACCTCGACGCTGAGGTCGCGGCCCACGGTCGAGCGGGTCTGGAAACTGTTGCCGCAACTGCAGGTCACGGTTATCACGTTGTATTCGGGATGGATTTCCGCTTTCATTTCTGGGTCCTCGGCGATACCGCGCCACCGTCTGGGTGGCGGAAAGGCCGGCAATGATACGGAAATCGGACCGGGCTCACAAGCCCTTTGCGTCGCGGCGGGCGAAGTTCACCACATTGCCCGGGCGCGCCGGCAGCCCCTGGCGCGGATCCCGGTTGAGACTCTCCAGCAGCCCGCCCCGGCCATAGACCGAGTCCCACATCAGGTTGTGCATGCGGATGCAGGCCGCCAGCGGGGTGCCTGAAGTGCGCCGGACCTGGTCCAGCTTCCACTGCAGACGCCGCAGCCGGGCCTGGGTGCGGACGGGGGCCTGGCGGATCGCGGCCTCGATGGCCTGGGTGCGGCGGGCCTCGAAGCCCTCGGGGTCACGGCTGGCCAGTTCGGACCAGCGGTCGAAGTCGAAAGTGGAGTGATGCGCCTGTTGCATGGGCCTTCTCCCGTTCAGCGCCGCCCGGGCGGCGTTATTTATTGTTCTGTAATTGACTCTAGCACGCGGGGTAGGGGATGTCATGCTTTTGGCGCCTGGAATATGACGGATTTCAAATCATCGATTTCAACCTGTTGTTTTTGATCTGAAAGTGCTTTTGACGCATGCGCTCGTCAGCGGCGGGCATTCCCGGCCGGCAGGTTTTGGCCTATGATGCCGAGCCCCGGCCACGCGCCGCTTCCCGCTTCGGCAGCGAGTTCCATGTCCCGTACCCCCAATATCGGCTTCGTCAGTCTGGGCTGCCCCAAGGCCCTGGTCGACTCCGAGCGCATCCTCACCCAGCTCCGGGCCGAGGGCTATGGCATCGTCCCGGACTATGCCGGGGCCGACCTGGTGGTGGTCAACACCTGCGGCTTCATCGACGCCGCCGAGGCCGAGTCGCTGGAGGCCATCGGCGAGGCCGTGGCCGACAACGGCCGGGTGATCGTGACCGGCTGTCTGGGCGGCAAGGCCGGCAAGATCCGTGAACTCCATCCGGCGGTGCTGGCCGTGACCGGTCCGCATGCCTACGAAGAGGTCATGGCCAGGGTGCATGAACACCTGCCGCCGCCGGCCGAGCCCTACACCCAGCTGCTGCCGCCGGGCGGGCTCAAGCTCACCCCGCGCCACTACGCCTATCTCAAGATCAGCGAGGGCTGCAATCATCACTGCAGCTTCTGCATCATCCCCAGCCTGCGCGGGGATCTGGACAGCCGCCCGGCCGGCGAGGTGCTGACCGAGGCCGAGAACCTGGTCAGCGCCGGGGTGCGGGAACTGCTGGTGGTATCCCAGGACACCAGTGCCTATGGCGTGGATAAAAGATATCCCATGAGTTTCTGGGGCGGGCGGCCGGTGAAGACCCGCCTGACCGAGTTGGCGCGCGAACTGGGCCGGCTGGATGCCTGGGTGCGGCTGCATTACATCTATCCCTATCCCCATGTCGATGAGCTGATTCCGCTCATGGCCGAGGGGCTGATCCTGCCCTACCTGGACATCCCGCTGCAGCACGCCAGCCTGCCGGTGCTCAAGGCGATGAAGCGTCCGGCGGCGACCGACAACACCCTGAAACGCATCGAGGCCTGGCGTCGCGACTGCCCCGACATCACCCTGCGCAGTACCTTCATTGTCGGCTTCCCCGGCGAGACCGGGGCGCAGTTCGAGGAACTGCTGGACTTCCTGCGCGCCGCCCAGCTGGACCGGGTGGGCGCCTTCGCCTATTCACCCGTCGAGGGTGCGGCCGCCAACGCCCTGCCTGATCCGGTGCCAGAAGCCGTCAAACAGGAACGCCTGGCCCGGTTCATGGAGGTGCAGGGTGAGATCAGTGCCGCCCGCCTGCAGGCGAAGATCGGCCGCGAGCTGCGGGTACTGGTGGATGAAGTGGATCAGGAGGGCGCCATCGCCCGCAGCGCGGCCGACGCTCCCGAGATCGACGGCCTGGTGTTCGTCGATACCACCGATGCGCGGCCCGGTGAGTTCCTCGACGTGCGTATTACCGATGCCAGCGAACACGACCTGTGGGCGGAGCTATTGGGGTGACGGATCTCAAGATCAAGAGCGCCACGGAATACACGGACATAAAACTATCAATCTGCTGCCCTGGCGCTGCGCGCCGGGCAGCAGAACATGCGTTGCATGCATGCAATTTTCCGTGCTTTCCGTGTATTCCGTGGCGCTCTTTGTTCAGTTCCCTTCCTCCCGCCGCTGCGCCTCGCGGATGCGGTCCAGGCGGATCTCGATGCGCTCGCCGTCACCGCGCTCGGCGATCAGATATTCGGCGTGGTCGCGGGTCTGCAGGTCGCGCGGACGCAGCAACTCGATGTGATCGAGCCCGGAGTTGTCCTGCCAGGTGACCTGCAGGCGCCAGCCGCGCAGGATAGCGAGTTCAAAGTTGCTGTAGAGGCCGCAGTCGATGGGCGTGTAGTGGTCGCCGTTACTCATCGTCACGATGCAGCGTGAGGCTGTAACTCTCGTCCAGCGGATCCAGTTGCAGGCGGTGCTCGATGGGCTTGCAGCACACCGGGCAGTCTTCTATGAAGCGTGCGGAGCCGGCGGACAGGTCAAGCGTAACCTCGATCGGCTCTCCGCAGTAGGGGCAGATGTCGGCGTGCTGTTGCAGGTCAGAGCGCGTCATCGGGAAGCATGTCCGCTAACACATCATTGAGAAATCTGTAACCCGTTGGGGTGGCCCGGATATGCGTGTCCAGTTCCAGCAGCCCGCGTTCGATCAGTGGGTCGAGCGCGGGCGCCAGGTCGGCGAAGGCCAGGCCGGTGCGTGCCGTATAAAGCTCCGGCGTGAACCCCTCCTGTAAGCGTAGCGCATTGAGCAGGAATTCAAACCGCGCGTCGGCCGCGCCCAGTGTCTGGCTGCCGCCGATGCCGGCGGCGGTTCCGGCATGGGCGAGATAGTCGCGCGGGTGTTTGCATTTCCACCGCCTCAGGATGCGCTGTTCGGCGGCGAGTGTGAGCTTGCCGTGGGCGCCGGCACCGATGCCCAGATAATCCCCGAAACGCCAGTAGTTCAGATTGTGCCGGCACAGGTGGCCGCTGCGGGCAAAGGCCGAGACCTCGTATTGAGTATAGCCCCTGCTGGCGAGGCGCCCCCGGCCTGCCTCCTGGATATCCCCCAAAGTGTCATCATCCGGCAGCCGGGGCGGATGGCTGTAGAACCAGGTATTGGGCTCCAGCGTGAGCTGGTACCAGGACAGGTGGGACGGTTCGAGATCCAGCGCCGTGTTCAGATCGGCCAGGGCCTGGTCCGGGCGCTGGTCCGGCAGCCCGAACATGAGGTCGAGGTTGAAATTGTCGAAACCGGCCGCGTGCGCGGCCTCGGCGGCACGGATGGCCTCACGCCGACCGTGGATGCGGCCGAGTTTCTGCAGCTGGTCATCGTCGAAACTCTGGATGCCGATGGACAGTCGATTGATGCCGGCGGAGCGAAAGTCGGCGAAGCGCTGCTGTTCCACCGTGCCGGGGTTGGCCTCCAGGGTGACCTCCAGGTCCGGTTTCAGCGGCAGCCGGCCGCGCAGTTCCGACAGCAGCCGTGCAATGGCCTCGGCGCTGAACAGGCTGGGCGTGCCGCCGCCGATGAAGATGCTCTCCACCGTCCGGCCCCAGACCATGGGCAGGTCCTGGTCCAGATCGCGGATCAGGGCGGCGATGTAGTCGCGCTCGGGCAGCTCGTCACGCAATTCGTGCGAGTTGAAATCGCAGTAGGGACACTTGCGCACACACCAGGGGATATGCACATAGAGCGCGAGCGGCGGCGGGGCGGTGAAATTGAACATGGTGTAGTGTCGGTAACAACTGCACTAACGCAGAGACGCAAAGGCACAAAGTATATTGAGTATAGGGCTGAACACCTTTCGCTGCTGACAAATGATGCAGCCCTGGCTTTTCCGATGCCGCGGGCGCGCAGCGCCGCGGCAACGCATACCCGGATTTACTTTGCGCCTCTGCGTCTCTGCGTTTAGGTGTTTGTGCCGATCAGGCCCGCAATGCTTCCAGCAGCCGCCGCAGGGCCTGGCCGCGGTGGCTGATGGCGTTCTTCTCTGCCGGCGCCAGTTCGGCGGCACTGCAGTCGTGGGTGGGAACGTAGAACAGCGGGTCATAGCCGAAACCGTTCTCGCCCTGCGGGGCGTGCAGGATACGGCCCTCCCAGGTGCCCTGGCAGATCAGGGGGGTGGGGTCGGCCGCGTGGCGCAGGTACACCAGCAGGCACTGGAAGCGGGCGCCGCGTTGATGCTCGGGCGTGTCCTGCAGGGCCGCGAGCAGCTTGTCGCAGTTGTCCGCGTCGCTGGCGCCGGGGCCGGCATAGCGGGCCGAGTAGATGCCGGGGGCGCCGTTGAGGGCGTCGACCTCGATGCCGGAGTCGTCGGCGATGGCCGGCAGACCGGTATGCTCGGCGGCGTTGCGCGCCTTGAGGAGGGCGTTCTCGACGAAGGTCAGCCCGGTCTCGTCGGCCTCGGGGACGCCGAATTCGGACTGCGGCAGCACCTCGATGCCCAGCCCTTCCAGCAGGGCGTTGATCTCGCGCACCTTGCCCGGGTTGCCGCTGGCCAGCACCACGCGTTTCATTCCGCTCATGCCGTGCCCAGGGCCGCTTTCTGGGCCTCGATCAGGCGGAAGATGCCGCCCTCGGCCAGGTTCAGCATGCGCATGAGTTCGTCGCGGCTGAAGGGATGGCCCTCGGCCGTGCCCTGCACCTCGATGAAGTTGCCCTGGTCGTCCATCACCACATTCATGTCGGTCTCGGCGTTGCAGTCCTCGGCATAGTCCAGGTCCAGTACCGGGGTGCCCTGGTAGACGCCGACCGAGACCGAGGCCACCAGGCCGGTGAGCGGGCTCTGCTTCAGTTCGCCGCGATCGAGCAGGTGCTGGATGGCGTCCGCCAGGGCCACATAGCCGCCGGTGATGCTGGCGGTGCGGGTGCCGCCGTCGGCCTGCAGTACGTCGCAGTCGAGGGTCAGGGTGCGTTCGCCCAGCTGCTTCATGTCCACCACGGCCCGCAGCGAACGGCCGATCAGGCGCTGGATCTCCAGGGTGCGCCCGCCCTGTTTGCCGCGGGCGGCCTCACGGCCCATGCGGGAATGGGTCGAGCGCGGCAGCATGCCGTATTCGGCCGTGACCCAGCCCTGGCCCTGGCCGCGCAGCCAGGGCGGTACGCGGGGCTCCAGGCTGGCGTTGCACAGCACCCGGGTGTTGCCGAACTCCACCAGCACCGAGCCCTCGGCGTGCATAGTGTAGTTGCGGGTCAGGCGTACAGGGCGCAGTTCGTCGGGCGCGCGGTGGCTGGGGCGCATGGGAAATCCTTGGTTGTCGTGATCGACCGCAGGGCGGGGAAAGCCCGGGATTATACTGACTGCGAGCGGTCCTGGGCAGGGGCGTCGGTGGGGATTTCATCGGCATAATCGGCCATGGCCTGTTCGATGGCGGCGATGGCGCGGTCGAGGCTGGACAGAGACCCGGTATCGTTCCCGTTTCCGGTCCGTTGCCCGCTCTCCGGTGCCGGTTCGCTGCCGCTGTCTGCGCCCTCCCAGCGCAGGGCCACGGCGGTGACATTGTCGCTGTGCGGATAACTGCGTGCCTCGGCGGTGACGGCCAGGGTCTCCAGGCAGTCGGCAAGATTCTCGCTGGCGGTCAGTGTCTGCAGCTGCGACGGCTCCAGCGGCGACCAGAGGCCGTCCGAGCACAGCAGCAGCACGTCGCCGGGCTGCAGCCAGGCGGTGGGCCCGAGGGTGGGTTCGGGCACAACGGTGGCATCACCCAGGCAGCGGCTGACCTGGTTGCGCAGCCGGTGACTGCGTGCCTGGCGTTCGCTGAGCAGGCCGGCGTCGATCATGTCGGCGAGCGGGGTGTGGTCCCGGGTCTGGAACGCCACCGTGTCCTGGCGCAGCAGGTACAGGCGGCTGTCGCCCACGTGCGCCCAGTGCGCGGTCTCGCCGCTGATCAGGCACACCACGCCGGTGGTCAGCGGCGCGATGGGCGGCCGCTGGGCCTGGCCGACCGCGATGATGGTGCGGTGGGCCGCCGCCAGGGCCTCGGTCAGGAATTCCGCCGGGTCCTGCAGCGGGTCACGCTGGCGGAAGCGGCGGGCCAGACTGTCGACAAAGGCCTGGGCGGCCAGGTCCCCGCGGGCATGACCGCCCATGCCGTCGGCCACGGCCAGCAGGACGCCGTCGCTGTCGGCCAGGACCAGGCTGCGGTCCTGGTTGCTGCTGCGGTTGCCGATCCGGCTGGTCTGTCTGGAGGTGAAGCGCATGGCAGGTACCCTGATCCCTCACCCTTTGGCCCACGGAAGACTGCCGACCAGACGGTCGAAGGTGGATTCCGGCTCCCCGCCTGTCGCCGGCGCCTCCGACTCAGCATAGAAGGCCGGGCGCAGTTGCGCCACGCTCTGCGGCCGCAGTTCGGGATCGACCTCCATGCACCAGTCGATCAACTCCAGCAGGGGGACGGAATAGTCACGGCGGAAACTGGAGGCCGCGCTTTTCAGCGTGTCGCGTTCGTGGCGCTCGCGTGCCGACGGCGGTGGCTTGCCCTCGATGCAGGCGCGCATGGTCGCCCCGAAGGAATAGATATCGGTCCAGGGGCCGACGTAGCCGTTGGACTCGTACTGTTCGATGGGGGAGAAGCCCGGACTGATGACCTGTCCCGGCTGCGTCTGGCGGCTTTGCGGAAAGCCGTGCACGGCGCCGAAGTCCAGCAGCAGCGGATGGCCGCCGGGACGGATGTGGATGTTGCCCGGCTTGATGTCCAGATGCAGCAGGTCCTGGTGGTGGATCACCTCCAGGCCATCGAGCAGGGGCGGGAAGACGGTGCGCAGGAAGCGCTCGCTCAAACGGCCGCGGCGCCGGGTGAGATAGGTCTGCAGGTTTCTGCCGTCGTGGTAGTCCATCACCATGTAGACGGTGCCGTTGGCATTGAAGAAGGTGAAGACGTTGACGATGTTGGGGTGCTTGAGCCGGGCCAGCGCGCCGGCCTCCTGCAGGAACAGCATGCGGCCGCGATTGAAGCGATCCGCCTCGGCCTGGCTGCGCGGGGCCACCTGGCCGTCGCGGGCGCGGCGTGCGAGTTTCGAGGGGATGTATTCCTTGATGATCACCTGGGTGCCGCTGTCGGCGTCGCGGGCCAGGTAGACCAGACTGAAGCCGCCGCCGCCCAGGGTTTTCACGATGTGGTAACGATCGAGCCGGGTGCCGGCAGCCAGGGCCTGCGGAGATTTTTTCAGCACCTGTCGGAATCCGTGTCGGTTGGTGGTGTCGGGGCCTGTCAGTGCCGTGCTGGGGTAGTGTTAACCGGCGCTGGGTTAGTAATATGGTTCGGCAGGTCCGCGCCGGACTTGAGGTGCACGCCCTTTGAGTGCTTGAAATACAAGGAGTTGAGATGATTCGGAGCATGACGGCCTTTGCCCGGCAGGAAGCCGGCGGCGACTGGGGCGCACTGGTCTGCGAACTGCGTTCGGTCAACCATCGCTACCTGGAGCTCAGTCTGCGCCTGCCCGAGGAATTGCGTGGGCTGGAGTCCGGCCTGCGCGAGCGTGCCGCGCAGGGCCTGCGGCGCGGCAAGGTCGAGATCAACCTGCGCTACCGTCCGGGGGACGGCGCGGCCGGCGAACTGGCGCTGGACAGCGGATTGCTGGAGCGCCTGGGCGCAACCCTGCAGGCGGTGGCCGCGGGACTGCCCGACCCGGCCCCGGTCAGCCCGCTGGAGGTGCTGCGCTGGCCCGGCGTGGTGCAGGATCGTCAGCCCGACCTGGCCCCGGTGCAGGCGGCCGCGGTTGAACTGTTCGAGCGCGCCCTGGCCGAACTGGTCGAGACGCGTGCCCGCGAGGGCGCTCAGATCCGGGAACTGCTCAGCACCCGGCTGGACGCCATGCAGCCGCTGCTGGCGTCGGCGCGCGAACGCCTGCCGCAGATACGTGAACGCCTCCGGGACAAGCTCAGGGCCCGGGTCGAGGAGTTGGTCGCGTCCCCGGATCCGGAGCGGCTGGAGCAGGAACTGGTCTACCTGTTCCAGAAACTCGACGTGGATGAGGAACTGGATCGACTCGACGGTCACCTCGACGAGGTGCGCCGGGTGCTGGAGCGCGACGAGCCGGTGGGCAGGCGACTGGACTTCCTGATGCAGGAGCTCAACCGCGAGGCCAACACCCTGGGTTCCAAGTCCGCCGACAGCGAGACGACCAATGTCTCGGTCGAGCTCAAGGTGCTGATCGAGCAGATGCGCGAGCAGGTGCAGAATGTGGAGTGATGTTCTGAACCGCCAGGGCGCCAGGCACGCCAGGAACAGTTTGAGAAACCCCTGATTAATTCGTCATGCCCGCGGAGGCGGGCATCCATGCCCCTGAAACCACTGGATTCCCGCCTTCGCGGGAATGACGGGAAGAGGAATAATCAGAGCTTCCTTAATCAGCATCGCAGGTCGGGTTAGCCCAAAGAGCGTAACCCGACGTACCACCGTGATGTCAGATTGCGCTGCGTTAACCCGGCCTACAGAGCTGATAATGCAAGATTTTTGTAAAATATTAATGTCAACAATTATTTTGTAATAAGGTAGATATTTATGGCACAAGGCAGTCTTTTCATCGTCTCCGCCCCCTCCGGGGCCGGCAAGACCAGTCTGGTGCGGGCCCTGATGGAGCGGATGGACGGTCTGGCCTTCTCGATCTCCCACACCACCCGGGCGATGCGGCCCGGCGAGCAGGACGGGCGCGACTATCACTTCGTCACGGTGGAGACCTTCGAGGCCATGATCGGGCGCGGCGAGTTTCTCGAACACGCCCGGGTGTTCGACAACTACTACGGCACCGCACGCAGTGCGGTCGAGGCCCAGCTGGCCCGCGGCGAGGACGTGTTCCTGGACATCGACTGGCAGGGCGCGCGCCAGGTGCGGGAGCAGCTGCCCCAGGCGCAGAGCATCTTCATCCTGCCGCCCAGCCGGGCGGCGCTGGAGTCCCGACTGCAGGGCCGCGGTCAGGACGGACCCGAGGTCATCGCCCGGCGCATGCGCGATGCCGTCAGCGAGGCCGCGCACTATGATGAATACGACTACCTGATCATCAACGACGACTTCGACGCCGCGCTCGGCGAACTGGGCGCCATTGTCACCGCCGCCCGCCTGCGCCGACCGCGCCAGGCCGGCCGCCATGCCGGCATGATCGCCGACCTGCTGGCACCCGCCGGCTGAATTGGGTAGACTTGCCCGCCTCGCAGCAACGATTCTGAGCAGGAAACTCCTTATGGCACGCATCACGGTGGAAGATTGCCTCGATAATGTCGATAACCGCTTCGAGCTGGTCCTGCTGGCCGCCAAGCGGGCCCGCCAGCTGGCGCGCGGCGCCGAGCCCAAACTGGACTGGGAGAATGACAAGCCCACCGTGATGGCCCTGCGCGAGATCGCCGATTCCCTCGTTCTGCCGAGCAATGTCGACTCCCTGGTCAAGCCGCCGGAAGAGCCTGCCGCCGAGGCCGAGGCAGAAGCCGACGCCCTGCCGCCCGCGACTGAATAACCCCGTTCCAGCCTGTTCCGCCCGGCGTTGTGGGGCGGGTCCCCTTTGGCCTATGATCCGAAGGCCGGTCTGCGCCTGCGCGCTTACCGGTGGGTTCGTATGACAGGTGCCTGTGGATGAGTGAGGAGGCGGGGCAGTCGATGGTGGCCAAGGCCAGGGATACCGACAACGAGCGGTTCCTGATCAGCGATCTGTGCAATCTGCTGGATTCCTACCTGCCCCATGATGCGGTGCAGGAGGTCTACAGTGCCTACCTGTTCGGCGCCGAGGCCCACGAGGGCCAGCACCGGATGTCCGGTGAGCCCTATATCTACCACCCGATCGCCGTGGCCCGGATCCTGGCCGAGATGCACATGGATCACCAGAGCATCGTCGCGGCCATCCTGCACGATGTCATCGAGGACACTCCCACCGCCAAGGAGCAGGTCGAGTCGCGTTTCGGCGCCGAGGTGGCCGAACTGGTCGACGGCGTGAGCAAGCTCACCCAGATCCAGTTCGAATCCAAGGCCGAGCAGCAGGCCGAGAATTTCCGCAAGATGATGCTGGCCATGGTGCGCGACATCCGCGTCATCCTGATCAAGCTCGCCGACCGCCTGCACAACATGCGCACCCTGGGCGTGATGCGCCCGGACAAGCGCCGCCGCATCGCCCGCGAGACCCTGGAGATCTATGCCCCCATCGCCAACCGGCTGGGCATGAACCAGATGCGCCTGGAACTGGAGGACCTGGGCTTTGCCGCCCTGCATCCGATGCGCTCGCGGGTGCTGGAGGAGGCGGTGCGCCGCGCCCGCGGCAATCGCAAGGAGATCCTCAACAAGATCGAGACCGCCATCAAGCGCCGCCTGCGCCAGGAGCACATCGACGGTGAGATCAAGAGCCGCGAGAAGCACCTCTACAGCCTGTACCGCAAAATGCGCGGCAAGGGCGTGTCCTTTGCCGACGTCTCCGACGTCTACGCCTTCCGCATCATCGTCGACAAGCCCGATACCTGCTACCGGGCGCTGGGCATCGTGCACAATCTCTACAAGCCGGTGCCGGGCAAGTTCAAGGACTACATCGCCATCCCCAAGGCCAACGGCTATCAGTCGCTGCACACGGTGCTGTTCGGGCCCTACGGCGTGCCCATCGAGGTACAGATCCGCACCGAGGACATGGATCGGGTGGCCGAGGCCGGCATTGCCGCGCACTGGCTGTACAAGGCCGGCGAGGGCGGCGCCAACAGCGCCCAGCAGCGCGCGCGCGAGTGGCTGCGCGAACTGCTGGAGATGCAGAAGAACGCCGGCAATTCGCTCGAGTTCCTGGAAAACGTCAAGATCGACCTGTTCCCCGACGAGGTCTATGTGTTCACCCCGCAGGGCGAGATCATGGAACTGCCGCGCGGGGCCACCGCGGTGGACTTCGCCTATGCCGTGCATACCGAGGTCGGCAACACCTGCATCGCCGCAAAGATCGACCGCCATCTCTCGCCGCTGCGTACACCGCTGCTCAATGGTCAGACAGTGGAGATCATCACCGCCCCCGGCGCCCACCCCAACCCGGCCTGGCTGAACTTCGTCATCACCGCCAAGGCCCGCTCCAATATCCGCCATCACCTGAAGAACCTGCGCAGCGAGGAAGCGGTCAACCTGGGCCGGCGGCTGCTGGACAAGGCGTTGGCAAGCCTGGGGACCAGCCTGGGCGAACTGCCGCAGGCGCGCATCGAGGCCTTCCTGAGCGACTGCGGGGCGGAGTCCCTGGAGGCGGTGCTCGACGATATCGGTCTGGGCAACCGCTTTCCCATCCTGGTTGCCCGCCAGCTTGCCGGTCGCAGCGAGGAGGTCGAGGCCGGGGCGTCCGGCGACGCCGCGCAGGTGACCACGCCACTGGCCATCAAGGGCACCGAGGGCATGGTGGTCAGTTATGCCAAGTGCTGCCGCCCCATCCCCGGCGATCCCATTATCGGTTTTGTCAGCGCCGGGCGCGGCATCGTCATTCATGTGGAGAGCTGCAAGAACGTTGCCGACTACCGCAATCAGCCGGAGAAATGGATCGACGTCGAGTGGGAGCCCGATGTGGAGGGCGAGTTCCCCGCCGAACTGCGCATCGAGGTGGCCAATCAGCGCGGTGTGCTGGCCACGGTCGCCGCCGTGATCGCCGATATGGGTTCCAATATCGAGAATGTCGGTATCGAGGAGCGCGACGGCATGAACACCACCATGGTATTCACCATTACTGTCAAGAACCGCCGGCATCTGGCCAGCGTGATGCGCCGTATCCGCCACATCAAGCTGGTGCTGCGGCTGTCGCGCGGCCGGGGCTGATGGTGGACGGTCAGTCCGTCATTGCGAGCGAAGCGCGGCAATCTCCTGATGCGCAGGAAAGCCGGTAGAGATTGCCGCGCTTCGCTCGCAATGACGTTCAAACAACCAATGATCAGGAGTCATCCGTGAGTAGAGAAATCATCGCCACCGACAAGGCGCCGCAGGCCATCGGCCCCTATTCCCAGGCCGTCAGATACGGCGACACCGTTTATCTTTCGGGTCAGATCCCGCTGGTGCCGGAGACCATGGAACTGGTCACCGGCGACATGGCCGCCCAGGTGCGCCGGGTGTTCGATAATCTCGGTGCCGTGTGCGAAGCCGCTGGCGGTTCACTCAATGATATCGCCAAGCTCAATATCTTTCTCACGGATCTGTCCCATTTCCCGCTGGTTAATGAGATCATGCAGGAATACTTCAGCGAGCCCTATCCGGCGCGCGCCGCCATCGGCGTGGCCAGCCTGCCCAAGGGGGCGGCGGTGGAAATGGACGCGATCATGGTGGTTTGAGGATTTGAAGATCCAACGCAGAGGCGCGGAGACGCAGAGGACGCAGAGAAATAATTATTGCTTCAGGTGTCTGGCAGGAGCCATTGCGCTGCAGTCTGATCGCAAGCGGCATTGAACAACCGAACCGTAACAAACATTAATACTCTTTGCGTTCTCTGCGCCCTTGCGCCTCTGCGTTGAAAAGTTCTATGAATCAAAAAACGGATACCAAGCGCATGGATGCGCGTACGCATAATGACGAGACGCTGGACCGGGTGCCGGTCACGGCATTGAAGGGCGTAGGCCCGCGGCTGGCGGAGAAGCTCGCGCGGCTGAACATCGCCACGGTCCAGGATGCCCTGTTCCACCTGCCGTTGCGCTACGAGGACCGCACCCGGGTGGTGCCCATCGGGGCGTTGCAGCCGGGCAGGCGCGCGGTTATCGAGGGCGGGATCGATCATGCCGAGATCAAATTCGGCCGCCGGCGCATGCTGCTGGTGCACCTCAGTGACGGCACCGGCGCCCTGATTCTGCGCTTCTTTCACTTCAACGCCGCCCAGCAGGCCGCGCTGGCGCGCGGGATGCGCATCCGCTGCTTCGGCGAGGTGCGCAGCGGACCGGCGCAACTCGAAATGGTACATCCCGAATACCGTCGGGTGGATGCCGACACATCCGATCCGGACGCAGCCAGTCTCACCCCCATCTATCCCTCCACCGAGGGCGTGCATCAGCTCGGACTGCGCAATCTCACCGACCAGGCGCTGGCCTGGCTGGAGGCGTCTCCCGACAGCCTGCCCGACTGGCTGGGCGACAGCGCCACTGCACCCGCCGCGCTGCCCGGGCTGCGCGCGGCGATCCGGCTGGTGCATCGGCCGCCGCCGGAGGTGGATCTGGCTGCGCTGGAACTGGGCGAACACCCGGCCCAGCGGCGGCTGGTGCTGGAAGAGCTCATCGCCCATCACCTGAGCCTGCGGGTGCTGCGCTGGCGGGCGCAGTCCCTGCAGGCGCCGGTGCTGCGCGGCGACGGCCGGCTGCGCCAGGCGTTGCGCGGGCAGCTGGGCTTTCCCCTGACCGCGGCCCAGGAGCGGGTGGTGGCCGAGATCGAGGCCGATCTGGCCCGCGCCCATCCCATGCTGCGGCTGGTGCAGGGCGATGTCGGGTCGGGCAAGACGGTGGTGGCGGCGCTGGCGGCGCTGGCGGCGGTCGAGTCCGGCCTGCAGGTGGCGCTGATGGCGCCCACCGAGCTGCTGGCCGAGCAGCACCTGCGCAACTTCAGCGCCTGGCTCAGCCCGCTGGGACTGGAGCCGGCCTGGTTGTCGGGCCGGCTCAAGGGTGCGGCGCGCCGGGACATGCTGGCGCGCATCCGCGACGGCGAGGCCCGGGTGGTGGTCGGCACCCATGCCCTGTTCCAGGAGGAGGTCGCCTTCGAGCGCCTGGGCCTGGTGATCATCGACGAGCAGCACCGTTTCGGGGTGCACCAGCGCCTGGCCCTGCGCGACAAGGGTGGACAGGAGGCACAGCTGCCGCACCAGCTCACCCTGACCGCCACCCCCATCCCGCGTACCCTGGCGATGGCGGTGTATGCCGACCTGGACACCTCGGTGATCGACGAACTGCCGCCCGGGCGCAAACCGATCAGTACTGTGGTCATTCCCGACAGCCGCCGGCCCGAGGTGGTCGAGCGGGTGCGCCGGGCCTGCGCCGAGGGGCGTCAGGCCTACTGGGTCTGTACCCTGATCGAGGAATCCGAGAGCCTGCAGTGCCAGGCGGCCGAGGAGGCCGCCGCCGAGCTGCGCGAGGCGCTGCCGGAGTTGCGGGTGGGACTTGTCCACGGCCGGCTCAAGGCCGCCGGGAAGGCGGACATCATGCAGCGGTTCAAGGCCGGGGCGCTGGACCTGCTGGTGGCCACCACCGTGATCGAGGTCGGGGTGGACGTGCCCAACGCCTCGCTGATGATCATCGAGAACGCCGAAAGGCTGGGACTGGCCCAGCTGCACCAGCTGCGCGGCCGGGTCGGGCGCGGGGCGGCGGAAAGCCACTGTGTGCTGCTCTACCATACCCCGCTCTCCCGGCAGGGCAGGGAACGCCTGGGGGTGATGCGCGCCACCAGCGACGGCTTCGAGATCGCCCGCAAGGACCTGGAGTTGCGCGGTCCGGGCGAGGTGCTGGGGACGCGCCAGACCGGCATGATGAATCTGCGCATCGCCGACCTGGTGCGCGACGAGGCGCTGCTGCCCGAGGTGGAGCGGCTGGCCGAGCGGCTCAACCGTGACCATCCGGAACTGGTGCCGCGGTTGATCCGCCGCTGGCTGGCCGAGAACGTACGCTACGGCTCGGTCTGACGGTCCGCGTTTGTTCCGGTTGCAGCCATTCATGCGATAATCCCCGGTCTTTGGTCCGAGTCCTGAGATCTTGTCCCACCCGCGTCTGCACAATCATTGGGAAAATCCCTGGCACGCCGGCCGTCGCTGGCGGCGCGCGCAACTCGATCCGGTGTTGCGCGACTGGCTGCTGGACACCTCCTCCCTGACCCGGCGGCTGCAGGCATGTTGTCCCGGCCGCTTCCGGGTACGGCTGGACTGGCAGGGCTGGGCCCGGCCGAGCCTGGACGAGTGCCGGGCGCTGGGCCTGCGCCGGCGCCAGCGGGCCCTGATCCGCGAGGTGCATCTGTTGTGTGACGATCGCCCCTGGGTATTCGCGCGCACAGTGATCCCGCGTGCCAGTCTGCACGGCCGGGGGCGGCGGCTGGCGCACCTGGGCGAACGGCCGCTGGGTGCCGTCCTGTTCGCCGATCCGCGCATGCAGCGCGACGAGGTCGAGATCGCCCGCATCGAGCCCGGTACCGCCCTGCATGCCCATGCCCTGGGCGATGCCGGCCCGGACAGGGATGCCATCTGGGGCCGGCGTTCGGTATTCTGGCTGGGGCGCAAGCCGCTGCTGGTCAGCGAGATTTTTCTCAACCTTCAACACCGGGCGTAGGTTGGGTGAAACCTGGTGCAACCCATCGGTACTGTCCGGGCGATGGGTTGCGGCGCAGGGCGCCTCCACCCATCCTACTGGCCCATGCAACCCTGCGGCTGGAATCAGTGTTTATGCTCGACCGCCTGTACCAGTACTACCTGCTCGCCCGCCTGCACCGGCCCATCGGCACCCTGCTGCTGCTGTGGCCGACCCTGTGGGCGTTGTGGCTGGCCGCGGAGGGATTCCCCGACCCGCTGGTGCTGGCCGTATTCGTTGCCGGTGTGGTGCTGATGCGCTCGGCCGGCTGTGTCATCAACGACTATGCCGACCGGGAGTTCGACCCGCATGTGAAACGCACCCGGGAGCGGCCCATCGCCAGCGGCAAGGTCAGCCCGCGCGAGGCGCTGGCGTTGTTCGCGGTGCTGTGCCTGATCGCCTTTGCCCTGGTGCTGCTGATGAATCCGCTCACCATCAAGCTGGCCTTCGTGGGGGCGGCGCTGGCGGCGATCTATCCCTTCACCAAGCGTTTCACCCATCTGCCGCAGCTGGTGCTGGGCGCGGCCTTCGGCTGGGGCATCCCCATGGCCTTCGCCGCCCAGACCGGCGAACTGCCGCGCCTGGCCTGGCTGCTGTTTCTGGTCAACATCCTCTGGGCCACGGCCTACGATACCCAGTACGCCATGGTCGACCGCGACGATGACCTGAAGATCGGGGTGAAATCCACCGCCATTCTGTTCGGCGAGGCCGACCGGCTGATCATCGCCATGCTGCAGCTGCTGGTGCTGCTGGGCCTGGGGCTGGTCGGCAGCATGGCCCAGCTGGGGCTGTATTATTATCTCGGCCTGGCGGTGGCCGCGGCGCTGGCCCTGTACCAGCAGTATCTGATCCGCGGCCGCGAGCGTGAGGGCTGCTTCCGTGCCTTCCTCAACAACAACTGGTTCGGGGGAGCAGTGTTCGCCGGGCTGGTGCTGGATTACCTGAACCGGTCCTTCGCCGGGTGATGTCGCCGGAACCGCCAGGGCGCCTTGGGGTTCATTTCGATGCTGTGTGACAGGGAGTTGATATGACGGGAAACAACCCCACCGCCTATGAACGCCTCGGCGGCGACGCCGGCGTGCGGGCACTGGTCGAGCGGTTCTACGACGAGATGGACCGCCTGCCCGAGGCGCGCGGCATCCGCGATCTGCATGCGCCGGATCTCGCTGAGGCACGCGAGAAGCTGTACCTGTTCCTGTCCGGCTGGCTGGGCGGACCGCCGCTGTACATCGAGAAATACGGGCATCCGCGCCTGCGCGCCCGCCACCTGCCGTTTCCCATCGGCGAAGCCGAGCGCGACCAGTGGATGCTGTGCATGACCCGCGCCATCGACAGCCTGGGACTGGAGCCGGGCTTTCGCGACCAGTTGGTCGCCACCTTCTTCCAGATGGCCGACCACATGCGCAACCGCTTCGATCCGAAATCCCATCCCTTTCCGCTGGCAGGGGGCTGATGCGTCGCTTCCTGCTCCGTCATCGCCCTTCGGTCAGCCGCCGGCACCCGCTGTGGGGCGAGAACCACCGGCTGCGCGACTGGGTCATCCGCTCGGGCTGTCTGACCTTTCGCCGCGAGCAGGTGGCGCGCGGGGTCGCAGTGGGGCTGCTGGTCGGGTTCACGCCCACGGTCGGGTTCCAGACTCTGCTCATGCTCGGCGGCTGTCTGCTGGTGGGCGGCAACTTCCCCGCTGCCTTCCTGGTCTCCTGGGTCAGCAACCCGCTGACCATGACCCCGCTGTACCTGGCCTTTCACGAATTGGGCGAATACGCCTTCGGCGCCTGGCTGGAACGGGTCATCAGTCATACCGACTGGCTGGGCGAGGCCATGATCGACCTGTCCTGCACCGCGCTGGGCAGTCTGATGGTGGCCATACCCGCCGCGGTGCTGGGCTATCTCGCTACCCTGGGCGGGGCCGAGGTCTGGCAGCGCCGTCGGCATGCCGCCCGTGACCGCCGGCGGCGGGCGCGGCGGGCGCTGCAGCAGCAGGGCGCTGACCCCACCGACCAGACCTGAGCAGCCGCCGACGCCCGGGTTTTCCTGAGCGGGTCGTCGTCGTGCCGATCGAGCTGCGTGTAATCGGGTGATTGCCTGCCGAAGAATCCCCTGAATTTCCCGGCTTGAAATACGGCCCCCGACGAACTAGATAACACGGGAACGGCAGAGGATTCTGAACGCCCGTACGGGCGAAGGAGGCAGGCATGGCCGGACTGCTCAATCGTCTCTACCCCGAGGACATCCGGGAAATTCAGCCGAAGGAGACCCTGGACAGCGATACCCCGCCGATCAACCGCATCGATATGCGCCGGCCCCTCCACTGGCTGGCGCAGGGATGGCAGGATCTGCGCCGTGCCCCGGTGGCGCTGATCGACGGGCTGGTCGTGGCCCTGGTCGGGTTGGTCTCGGTGTGGCTGACCTGGTCCCAACCCTGGCTGAGTTTTTCCCTGGTCACGGGCTTTCTGCTCATCGCGCCGGTGCTGTCGGTGGGGGTCAATGAACTGGCCCGGCGGCTGGATACCGGTGTGGCGCTCGGCCACGCCGCCGGCCTGGATGCGTTGATGCGCCTGGGCTGGCCGCTGTGGCTGTTCGCGGGCCTGTTGATCGTGCTGTTCAATGTCTGGGCCAGCTACATCTGGCTGTGGCTCGGGGTGCTGAACGTCGGCAGTGCCGGGGTGCTGGGCAGTGTCGACCAGATGCTGCTGGCGTTCCTGTCCAGTGCCGCCGGCATCGTGTCCCTGGCCGGCCTGCTGGTGGCCGGGGCAGTGCTGGCGCTGGCGGTGTTCTCGCTCAGCCTGGTGACCCTGCCGGTGCTGCTCGACCGGCACTGCTCGCTGGTCGATGCCATCGCCATCAGTTTCAAGGCGTTCCGGGACAATCCCCGGCCGCTGCTGCTGTGGGCCGCCCTGATCACGGGCCTGTTCGCGCTCTCGGCCCTGACCGCCTTCATTGCCCTGGTGGTGGTCTTCCCCTGGCTGGGCCTGGCCATGTGGCACGGCTACCGGGACCTGGTGGCCTGGGACGACCGCTGACCCTCACGCCCGCGCGCACACCCACACCTGCACCTCCAACGCGCCCCGTGCCTTGAGCGCACGGGCCAGGGCGTCCGCCGTGGCGCCGGTGGTCATGACATCGTCGATGATCGCCACCCGCCGACCGCGCCAGTCTCCCTCCGCCCGGAAGGCGCCGCGCACGTTGGCCCGCCGTGCCCGGGCGGAGAGTTCGGCCTGGGTGTCGGTGCAGCGCAGCCGCCGGCAGCGTCGGCTGTCGAGCGGCAGTTTCAGGCCGTGGGCGGCGAAGCGGGCGATTTCCAGCGACTGATTGAAACCGCGCCGCCACTGGCGGCGCGGATGCAGGGGGACGGGCACAAGCAGGTCGCAGGCGGGCCAGTCCGTGGCGGCCAGATGCAGCAACTGGCCCAGCAGCCGGGCATTGGCCAGGCGGCGGTGGTGTTTGAGATCCAGGATCAGGCGGTCGACCGGGGAGGCGTAGCGGAACAGAGTGAGCGTACGGTCGAAGGCCGGCGGCCGACGTTGGCAGCGCCCGCACACCCATCCGGCATCGCTGGCCAGCGGCTCGGCGCAGCGGCGGCAGGCCGGCCCGGGCCGCGGCAGCTCCGCCCGGCAGCCGGCACACAGGTCAAGCTCGCCGGCCCCGGGTCGATGACACAGGATGCAGGTCGGGGGGAATAGTCGGAATTGTATGAAATTCCACCAGTTGTTAACCATATGGCGTCCCTGCCGGTTGACAATCGGGGTGGGAAAGGCGATGATTCCGGGCCCTTCGATCAATTCAGTATACCGGAATCCAGTCCCATGTCCGAGACCGCGACCACTGCCACTCACCTGGTGACGGCCCGCAGCGCGCGCTTCAGCGCGGCCGCGTTCAATTACGGCAACATCATTTCCCTGCTGGCGCCCTTCCCGCTGATGATCTTCTGGCTGGGGGCGTCCATGTTCGTCTACTGCATGAACCGGCATCACCCGAACGAGAAGGTCGGCCACTACACCCAGCAGGCCGCCTACCGGTTCTACGGTGTGACCGGCTTCTTCGTCGCCGTGGCCATGTTCCTGCCGGTCAATCTGAACTACTACCTCATCGCCTGGGCCGTCGGCGCCGCCATCCTGCTGCCGCTGACCCTGCGCGACCTGGCCCGCATCCGCCGCGAGTCCTGGGAGGACATGGAGATCCTGGCGGAGCCGCAGGAATGAGCGGCCAGCCGGCGTTCGAGGTGGCCGCCGGCGATGGTCTGCGCCACGACTGGCGCCGGGACGAGGTGCTGGCCCTGTTTGCCCGCCCCTTCAATGACCTGATCTTCGAGGCCCAGCAGGTCCATCGTGCGCACTTCGACCCCGGCGAGGTGCAGGTCAGTACCCTGCTGTCCATCAAGACCGGCGCCTGTCCGGAGGATTGCGCCTACTGTCCCCAGAGCGCCCATTATAAGACCGAACTCGAGGTCGAGCGGCTGCTGCCGTTGGAGCAGGTGGTCGAGGCCGCCCGTGCCGCCCGCGCCAGAGGCGCCAGCCGGTTCTGCATGGGCGCGGCCTGGCGGCGGCCGCGCGACAAGGATCTGGAGCCGGTGCTGGACATGATCCGGGCGGTCAAGGCCGAAGGGCTGGAGACCTGCGTGACCCTGGGCATGCTGACCGAGGCCCAGACGGAGCGTCTGAAAGAGGCCGGGCTCGACTACTACAATCACAATCTCGACACCTCGCCGGAGTTCTATGGCGAGATCATCTCCACCCGCACCTATCAGGATCGGCTGGAGACCCTGGGCCACGTCCGCGACGCCGGCATCCACGTCTGCGCCGGCGGCATCGTCGGCATGGGCGAGGACCGGGCCGATCAGGCCGGTCTGCTGCAGGAACTGGCGAATCTGCCGCGCCACCCCGAGAGTGTGCCCATCAACCTGCTGGTCAAGGTCGAAGGCACGCCGCTGAGCGAGGTCGAGGACCTGGATCCCTTCGATTTCGTCCGCAATATTGCCGTGGCCCGCATCCTGATGCCGCAGTCGCATGTGCGCCTTTCCGCCGGCCGCGAGGCCATGAGCGACGAACTGCAGGCGCTGTGCTTCCTGGCCGGCGCCAATTCCATCTTCTACGGCGAGAAGCTGCTGACCACCGGCAACCCGGACGCCGACCACGACCGGCGCCTGTTCGAGCGGCTGGGCCTGCGCCCGGTCTGAGCCGGGCCATCCCGGTGAAGGACCTGCGCACCGCCCTGGAGCAGCGCCGCCGCGACGGTCTCTACCGCAGCCGCCGCCTCGCCGAATCCCCGCAACGGCCCGAACGCCGCATTGACGGCCGCGACTGCCTGAGTTTCTGCAGCAACGACTATCTCGGCCTGGCGGCGCATCCGCAGGTGGTCGCGGCCCTGCAGACCGGGGCGCAGCGCTGGGGCGCCGGCAGCGGCGCGGCCCATCTGCTGGCCGGACACACCGCGGCCCATCATGCCCTGGAAGAAGAACTGGCCGACTTCGTCGGTGCGCCGCGCGCCCTGCTGTTCTCCACCGGCTACATGGCCAACCTCGGGGTAATGGCCGCGCTGCCCAGACGGGCCGGCCGGCTGTTCCAGGACCGGCTCAATCATGCCTCCCTGCTCGACGGGGCACGCATCAGCGGTGCCCGGCTGGTGCGCTATGCCCATCTCGACATGCAGGATCTGCAGCGGCGCCTGGCCATGGCCCCGGCAGGGGAGCGGCTGATCGCCAGCGACGGCGTCTTCAGCATGGACGGCGACTGTGCGCCGGTCGAGGCGCTGGCCGCGCTGGCCACGGAGCACGCGGCCGGGCTGTTGCTCGACGATGCCCACGGCCTGGGGGTGCTCGGTCCGCAGGGGCGCGGCACCCTGGCGCAGGCCGGACTGACGCCCGACGCTGACATCATGCTGATGGGCACGCTGGGCAAGGCGCTGGGCACCTTCGGGGCCTTTGTCGCCGGCAGCGAGGCGCTGATCGAGACCCTGATCCAGCAGGCGCGCAGCTATGTCTACACCACCGCGCCGCCGGCGGCCGTGGCCGAGGCGACCCGGGCCGCGCTGCAGCTGTGCCGTGACGAGAATTGGCGTCGTGAACATCTGCAGAGCCTGGTTGCGCGGTTCCGCGCCGGCGCGGCCGAGCTGGATCTGGTGCTGATGGAATCGTCCACGCCGATTCAGCCGCTGTTGATCGGTGAGACCCGCGCCGCGACCCGGATGAGCGAGGCGCTGGAGGCCGCCGGCATCCTGGTGCCGGCCATCCGTCCGCCGACCGTGCCGGAGGGTGAGGCGCGATTGCGGATCAGTTTCTCCGCCGCGCACACCCAGGCCGATGTGGACCGGCTGCTGGAGGCGCTCGGCTCGGTAATGAGACGTTAGGCGATGCATCTGGAGATCGAGGGCGTCGGGCCGGATCTGGTGCTGCTGCACGGCTGGGGGCTGCGGCTGGAGGTGTGGGATGGCCTGGTCGGTTCCCTGCGTGAGCGCTTCAGGGTGATCCGGGCGGATCTGCCCGGGCATGGCCGCAGTCGCGATGCGACGCAGCTGGACGCCGATGCGCTGATCCCGGAGCTGGAGGCGGTACTGGAGCCGCCGGCGTGCTGGGTCGGCTGGTCGCTGGGCGGGCTGCTGGCGCTGCAACTCTGTGCACTGCGCCCGGCCTGGTTTGTCCGGCTGGGCCTGGTGGGCTGCAACCCCTGTTTCGTGCAGCGTCCGGACTGGCCGGGGATGGCGCCGGAGGTGTTCGAGGCGTTTGTCGCCGGCGTGCGCGGTGACCCCGGCGCGACCTGGAAACGGTTTCTCGCGCTGGTTGCCCAGGGGGACGGCCAGCGCGAGGTCCTGCGCAGCCTGCGCCGGACGGCGGGCGAGTTCCCGCCGGCGACCGACGCTCTGGTGCAGGGGCTCGAACTGCTGGCGCACACGGACGCACGCCCGACGACCGCCGGCTGTTGTGTGCCGGTGCACTGGCTGCTGGGGACGGCGGATGCGCTGGTGCCGGCAGCGACGGCGGACGGCCTGGCCGGCCTGACCGGGGCGGAGTCGGTGACGCGGATCGAGGGCGCCGGCCATGCGCCGTTCCTGTCGCATCCAAAAATATTCAATCAATGGTTAGGGCGGCTGGCGAAATGATGCGCACAGGGATTCCGGGATTCGCGCGACAGATACGCATTGAATGATGGACGAGACACCACAACTCCGTAGGTCGGGTTAGCGCAGCGTAACCCGACACAGACGGCGGCAACGTCGGGTTACGCCCTGTGGGCTGACCCGACCTACGAAGGTTGTGTACAGAAACCGATTTGATGGATAAACCGCAGCAACAACTGGACAAGCGCCAGGTCCGCATCGCCTTCAACCGGGCGGCGGACAGTTATGACGGCGTCGCGGTCCTGCAGCGCGAGGTCGGCGAGCGGTTGCTCGAGCGGCTGGAACTGATCCGGCTGGAACCGCAGTGGGCGTTGGATCTCGGCGCCGGCACCGGGCAGATCACCCGCGGGCTGCTCAAGCGTTACCGCGGCAGCCGGGTGGTGGCACTGGACCTGGCCGAGGCCATGCTGACGCATACCCGCCGCAGCGCCGGCTGGTGGCGGCGGCCGCGGCTGGTCTGCGCCGACGCCGAGCAGCTGCCGCTGGCCGATGCCTCGGTGGATCTGCTGGTCTCCAATCTCACCCTGCAATGGTGCAACAGCCTGGAACAGACCTTCGCCGAGTTCCGCCGGGTGCTGCGTCCCGGCGGAGCGCTGTTCTTCACCACCTTCGGCCCTGACACCCTGCGCGAGCTGCGCGAGAGCTGGGCCGAGGTCGACGGGCATTCGCATACCAATCGTTTCATTGATCTGCATGACATCGGTGATGCGCTGGTACGGGCCGGGCTGGCCGAGCCGGTGATGGACATGGAAATGCTGACCCTGACCTACCGCGAACTGCCCACGCTGGTGCGGGAGATCAAGGAACTGGGTGCGCACAATGTCACCCGGGGGCGGGCGCGCAGCCTCACCGGCCGGGCGCGCTGGCGAGCCTTCGAACAGGCGTATGAGTCGCGCCGTCGCGACGGCGTTCTGCCGCTGAGCTACGAGGTCATCTACGGTCATGCCTGGGCGCCGACCGGGGTGCGGCAGCAGCGCAGCGGTGACGAGGTGCGGGTGCCGCTCGATATGCTGAAGGGGCGCTGAGACCGGATGGGTCGGATACTTTTCGTCACCGGCACCGATACCGGCTGCGGCAAGACCTTTGCCGGCACCGCGTTGATTCATGCCCTGCGTGCCCGGGGTCGGCAGGTGCTGGCAATGAAGCCGGTCGCCTCCGGCTGCGAGATGACGCCGGACGGTCTGCGCAACAGCGATGCGCTGGCGCTGCAGTCGGCGGCGTCCACGCTGCTGTCCTACGACCGGGTCAATCCCTGTGCCTTTGCACCCGCCATCGCACCGCACATCGCCGCTGCCCGGGCCGGGGTGCGGATCCCGCTGCCGGACATCATTGCCACGGCCCGGGAGCTGGCCGCCCAGTGCGACGTACTGGTGGTCGAGGGGGTGGGCGGCTGGCGTGTGCCGCTGACCGACGCGGAAGAGGTCGCCGATCTGGCGCGGCAGCTGCAGGCCGGGGTCATACTGGTGGTGGGGCTGCGCCTGGGTTGCATCAATCATGCCCTGCTGACCGCCCAGGCGATCGAGGCCGACGCGCTTCCGCTGCTGGGCTGGATCGCGAACCGGATCGATCCGGGCATGGACCAGCCCGAGGCGAATCTCGCCACGCTGGCGGCGCGACTCGGTGCGCCCTGCCTGGGATGCCTGCCGCATTACGCCGAAACCGTCGATCCGCGGGCAGCGGCCGAGCACCTGAATCCTTCCTCCCTGTAATCGATCGCACCCGTCGAGCCTTGCCTCAACGCGGCGGTCCAATGCGAGTTATGTCAGTCTGCCTTACAGATACTGTTAGGTATGTCGACGGGGCGACGTGATGCGCAATAAACTCCCTTTATCGTATGCGGAAAGAACAGCCAGATGTTTCATCCGGGCGCCGCAATATTAGCGAAGAGCTAATATTATAAATTTATAATAGTTTGTGTATAGGTTTTACAATAGCCTGTTATCGCAAAGTTTTATAACGCTGTTGGAGCGAGTTTGCTTGCGCCGTGCAGGTGCATCGGGTAGCATCCGGAACAGGTGAAATAACACAGTCTGTGCGTCAAAACACAGGCGGATGCAACTAATACATTATATAAAGCAGGCTGCATTCCAAGAGGGCGAGGTGGTAGCAGCGCAGTGTGACGCCAATCTGGCGGAGTGTTATGTCCTGATCCGGCCCAACTGTTCATTGACGTGGCGGGGGTCGGTACTCGTCTTCTGCGGCATCTTCCTGGTCTCGATGAGTATAGCCCTGGGCTTCTGGAGTCAGGGGCTGTGGCTGGTTCTGCCCTTCGCCGGCCTGGAGATGCTGATGCTGGCCGCCGGGCTGTATCTCGGGGCATTGCGGACGAGCGAGCGCGAGGTGATCCGGATCGAGGGGGATACGGTCGCCATCGAGCGCGGCCGTCGCCGTTGCCGGGAGATCATCCGCTTTCCCCGCGGCTGGGCCCGGGTGGAGTTGGCGCGCGCCGCCCGGCCCGGGTACCCCAGCCGGCTGCTGATCCGCAGTCACGGTCAGGCCCAGGAGGTCGGGCACTGTCTGAACGATCAGGAACGCGATCGGCTGGCGACGGATCTGCGCGACTGGATCCATCCAGGTCCGGCACCGGCCTGAGTGCTGAGAATCAGAATCACACAAGAAACAATGCATCTGGACCAAAGGAGAGAAGGGGCATGTCAGCGAGTATGAAACTGAGGGGGCGTCGGCTGCTTGCCGGGGCTGGCCTGATGGCGGCCGCCGGCAGCGCGACGGCGGAATGGGGGTTGAATCTGCCTGTCGGTGTGAGCCCGATCGCCAACGAGGCCTACAGCCTGCACATGCTGATTCTGTGGATCTGCGTCGCCATCGGCGTGGTGGTGTTCGGGGTGATGTTCTATTCCATCATCAAGCACCGCAAGAGCAAAGGCGCGGTCGCGGCCCAGTTCCATGAAAGCACGACCATCGAGATCCTCTGGACCATCATCCCCTTCCTGATCCTGGTCGGCATGGCCTTCCCGGCCACCAAGGCGCTGATCGCCATGGAGGACACCAGCAACTCCGATGTGAGCATCAAGGTCACCGGGTATCAGTGGAAGTGGCAGTACGAGTATCTGGACGAGGGCATCGGCTTCTTCAGTACCCTGTCCACGCCCAGGGACGAGATCTTCAACAAGGCCGCCAAAAACGAGCACTATCTGCTGGAAGTGGATAATCCGGTCGTGGTGCCGGTGGACAGCAAGGTCCGCCTGCTGATCACCGCCAGCGATGTGATCCACGCCTGGTGGGTGCCGGAACTCGGCATGAAGAAGGACGCCATCCCCGGCTTCGTCAACGAGATGTGGTTCCGCATCGACGAGCCCGGCGTCTACCGCGGCCAGTGCGCCGAGTTGTGCGGCAAGGACCACGGCTTCATGCCCATCGTGGTGGTGGCCAAGGAGCAGGCCGAGTATGACCAGTGGGTGGCTGAGCAGAAGCAGGGCCAGGTGGCCGTGGCCGCTGAATCCGAGCGTGAATGGACGCGCGATGAGTTGATGACCCGGGGCGAGGAGGTCTACACCTCCAACTGCGTGGCCTGCCACATGGCGAACGGCGAGGGACTCCCCGGGGCCTTCCCCTCGCTCAAGGGCGGCGCTATCACCACCGGCCCGGTCGCCGGCCATATCGATATCGTACTCAACGGCTCTGCCGGCACCGCCATGGCCGCCTTCGGGGGCAGCTCAGCGATGCCGATCTCGCGGCAGTGGTTACCTATGAGCGAAACGCCTGGGGCAATGATACCGGCGATGTGGTGCAACCGGCCGATATCAAGGCGGCGCGCTAACGGATTCCGAGGAGGAGAGAGCAGATGACTACCGCAACCGCACACGAGGCACACGACGATCACGGGCCGGCCCGGGGTCTGTCGCGCTGGCTGTTCACCACCAATCACAAGGATATCGGCACCCTCTACCTGCTGTTCTCGCTGCTGATGTTCTTCATCGGCGGTGCCATGGCCATGGCCATCCGCGCCGAGCTGTTCGAGCCGGGGCTGCAGTTCGTTAACCCCATGTTCTTCAACTCCCTGACCACCATGCATGCGCTGGTCATGATCTTCGGCGCGGTCATGCCGGCCTTCGTCGGCCTGGCCAACTGGCTGATCCCGATGATGATCGGAGCGCCCGACATGGCGCTGCCGCGCATGAACAACTGGTCGTTCTGGATCCTGCCCTTCGCCTTCACCCTGCTGCTGTCGACCTTCTTCATGGAGGGCGGCGCGCCGGCCGGCGGCTGGACCATCTATCCGCCGCTGGTGCTGCAGACCGGAGACGCGTTTCCGTTCCTGATCTTCGCCATCCACCTCATGGGCATCTCCTCCATCATGGGTGCGATCAACGTGGTGGTGACGATCCTCAACATGCGTGCACCCGGCATGACCATGATGAAGATGCCGCTGTTCGTCTGGACCTGGCTGATCACCGCTTATCTGCTGATCGCGGTGATGCCGGTGCTGGCAGGCGCGGTGACCATGCTGCTGACCGACAAGTACTTCGGTACCAGCTTCTTCACCGCGGCCGGCGGTGGCGATCCGGTCATGTTCCAGCACATCTTCTGGTTCTTCGGGCATCCCGAGGTCTACATCATGATCCTGCCGGCCTTCGGCATCGTCTCGCAGATCATCCCGACCTTCGCCCGCAAGCCGCTGTTCGGCTACAGTTCGATGGTCTACGCCACGGCTTCCATCGCCTTCCTGTCGTTCATCGTGTGGGCGCACCACATGTTCACGGTGGGCATGCCGCTGGCCGGTGAGTTGTTCTTCATGTATGCCACCATGCTGATCGCCGTGCCCACGGGCGTGAAGGTGTTCAACTGGGTCTCCACCATGTGGCGTGGCTCCATGACCTTCGAGACGCCGATGCTGTTCGCACTGGGCTTCGTGGTCATGTTCACCATCGGCGGCTTCTCCGGCCTGATGCTGGCCATCGCGCCGGTGGACTTCCAGTACCACGATACCTACTTCGTGGTGGCGCACTTCCACTATGTGCTGGTGACCGGCGCCGTGTTCGCCATCATGGCCGGCGCCTATTACTGGCTGCCCAAGTGGACCGGCAACATGTACAACGAGACGCTCGGCAAATGGCATTTCTGGCTGTCGACCATCTCGGTCAATGTGCTGTTCTTCCCGCAGCACTTCCTGGGCCTGGCCGGTATGCCGCGCCGCATCCCGGACTACTCCATCCAGTTCGCCGAGTTCAATATGATCTCCTCGCTCGGCGGCTTCGCCTTCGGTCTGAGCCAGCTGCTGTTCGCCTATATCGTGATCAGTACCATCCGCGGTGGCGCCAAGGCGACCGACAAGGTATGGGACAACCCCGAGGGCCTGGAGTGGACGCTGTCCTCGCCGCCGCCCTATCACAGCTTCACGACGGCGCCCGAGGTCAAGTAAGGCAGGGCCGGCGCGGACAGAGGTGTCCGCGCCGGTTCCGCGCCGCGAGGTGTAAATGTCGCAGCAGACACCACAACAGAAACGCAGCAACATCCGTCTGGCGTTGATCCTGGCGCTGATCGCGCTGGGGGTCTTCGTCGGTTTTGTCTGGACCACGGCGGGAAGCGCGCAATGAGCACGCAGGACGACCCGCGCCAGCAGGCCACCCGGCGTACCCTGCGCCGCATGCTGTTCGTGACCGTCGGCATGTTCGGCTTCGGCTTCGCCATGGTGCCCTTCTACAACGTGTTCTGCGATATCACCGGGCTGAACGGCAAGACCGCGGACGGGCCGGCGCAGACGTTGCAGGAAAGCCGGATCGACAGCGATCGAACGGTTACCGTGGAGTTCATCGCCAATCTCAATCAGGCCATGCCCTGGGAGTTCCGGCCCGAGGTGAACAAGATGCAGGTGCAGCCGGGCAAGGCCTATACGGTCAGGTTCTATGCGCACAACAACAGCGGCAGGGAGGTGGTTGCCCATGCCGTGCCCAGCGTCGCACCGGGGCTGGCGGCAAAGCACTTCCACAAGACCGAGTGCTTCTGTTTCACCGAGCAGAGGTTCGGCGCCGACGAGGGGCGCTGGATGCCGGTGCGATTCATGGTGGATCCGGAACTGTCGGACAAGCACAACGAACTGACCCTGTCCTACACCTTTTTCGATACCGGGGCGCGTACGGCGGCCGCGCCGAAGGGGTTGGAGGCGGTGCATCCGTCGACGCAGACAAACTGACAGGGTCCATGTACTGGATGCTCGGAACAAAAAAACAAATTGCTGAATAAACCAGAGAGGATTGAGGTATGACTGAAGCACATGGCGGCTACTATGTCCCCCACGGCAGTCACTGGCCGCTGGTGGGGTCCGTGGGTCTGACCACCCTGGTGGTCGGCTTTGCGATGCACCTCAACGGTTCGGACATCGGGCTGAGCACGATGTTCGCCGGCATCGCCATCGTGCTGATCATGATGTTCGGCTGGTTCGGCACCGTGATCCGGGAAAGCGAATCCCACATGTACAACGAGCAGGTCGACAAGTCCTTCCGCTGGGGTATGGGCTGGTTCATCTTCTCCGAGGTGATGTTCTTCGCCGCCTTCTTCGGCGCCCTGTTCTATGCCCGGATACTGTCCGTGCCGTGGCTGGGCGGCGAGGATGCCAGCACCCATGCGCTGCTCTGGGAGGGATATTCCGCCGCCTGGCCCACCAATGGCCCGGGCGCCATGGGCGGGGTCTTCGAGACCGTGGGTGCCTGGGGCATTCCCGCGATCAACACCCTGATCCTGCTGACCTCCGGCGTGACCGTGACCTTTGCCCACTGGGCGCTGAAGAAGAACAACCGCGGTGCGCTGGTGGGCTGGCTGTTCGCCACGGTCGCCCTGGGTTTTCTCTTCATCGGGCTGCAGGCCTATGAGTACGGCCATGCCTACTCCGATCTGAACCTGACCCTGGAGTCGGGCGTGTACGGTTCCACCTTCTACATGCTCACGGGTTTCCACGGCATGCATGTCACCATCGGTGCCATCATGCTGGCCATCATCATGCTGCGCAGCATCAAGGGACACTTCACGCCCGACCGCCACTTCGCCTTCGAGGCGGTGGCCTGGTACTGGCACTTCGTGGACGTGGTATGGCTGGGGCTGTTCGTGTTCGTCTACTGGCTCTGAGGCGGCTGATCGGGATCATGGCCACGGCAAGGCGCGGCAAGCCAGTTGGTGTTGTTCATTGATTCCGTGGCGGTTTTACGGCCGCTCCCCCGGGCCGGGTGCATGGTCCTGCACAGCCTCTGCGGGTGGCTGCGGATAGACACCGTGGGGCTGCAGCACCCCGGTGGCGTAGCCCAGCATCAGCAGCAGGAACAGGGTGATGGACAGGCCGATGCGCCAGGTCAGCGCCTTGACGGTGCGGTCCGAACCGCCCCTGTCCCTGATCAGAAATACGAGGCCGCTGGCCAGGCTGCCGAGAATGACGAGCAGCACCAGTACGATGAACAGTTTTGGAAGCATGGAATGAAGGCGCCCTGTATAGCCGGGTTTGATGTAAGCCAGGCCGCAGGCGCACGAGCGCAGCGGCGGGGCGGTTCAGTATACACGCCGGCGCGCGGACGGGGCGAGTGAGGCCGGAGCGCCGCGCCTTCCGTCCCGGCCTGTGGCCCAGCCTGATTGTCGCCGTCCTGCTGGTCCTGCTGGTGGGGTTGGGCTTCTGGCAGCTGGACCGGGCCGAGCAGAAGCGCGCGCTGCTGGAGGAATACGAACACCGACCGCAGCAGGCCGCAGTCCGGCTGGATGCCGCGGTGAGGCTGGAGCCGGAACTGCGATACCGCCAGGCCTGGGTCCGCGGGCGCTACGATCCGGCGCACCAGTTTCTGCTGGACAACCGGGTGCATCAGGGCCGGGCCGGTTACCAGGTGCTGACACCGCTGCGCCTGGCCCACACGGATGCGGCGGTGCTGGTCAACCGGGGCTGGGTGCCGCAGGGCCGGACCCGCGCCGATCTGCCGCCATTGCCGGTGCAGAGCGAGGGCGTCATTACGGTGGAGGGCATGATCGATTATCCGCCCGAGGACCCCTTCAGCCTCGGCGAAGGCGAGGCCCGCGCGCCGGGGTGGCCCAAGGTGCTGCAGCAGATCGATTTCGAACTGCAGTCGCGGCAGCTGGATGCGCGTCTGCTGCCGCTGATACTGCTGCTCGATCCGGCGCAGTCAGACGGTTTCGTGCGCCAGTGGGCGCCGATCCCGGAGCGGTTCGGTCCCGCGCGGCATGTGGGCTATGCCGTGCAGTGGTTCGCCCTGGCCCTGGCCCTGGTGATTCTGTTCTACTGGGCCGTACGGCGGCCCGCTGAAGACGGAGCAGACAGAGAATGAGTGGTGTGATGGAGTCCGGAACGATGGCGAACAATCCCGCGGATGCGGCCTCACCGCGACGCGGCCGCCTGGTCCTGGTGCTGATTTTTGCGTTCTTTGCCCTGCCGCTGGTGGTGGCCTGGGTGATGAACTTTGCCGGTGACTGGGTGCCGCAGGCCTCGGCCAATCACGGCACCCTGATCCAGCCGGTACGGCCGGTCGAACTGCAGGGGCTGGTGGGTCTGGATGGCGAGGCCTTCGACCCGGCGCGGCTGGCCGATGACTGGACCCTGGTTTATCTGCACCGCGGTGCCTGCGACGAGACCTGCTACAACACCCTGTACAAGCTGCGCCAGGTGCGGCTGGCGCAGGGCAAGAACATCGACCGGGTGCAACGGCTGCTGCTGCTGGCCGAGCCGGTCACGCCCGACTGGGCGCGCGAGGCCCGGGGGCACTATCCGGGCATGCAGATCGCGCGGCCGCGGCAGCAGGGGGCGGCTGCACTGACGCCCTTCCCGGCGGCCGGCCGGGTCTATCTGATCGATCCACTGGGTCAGTTGATGATGGAATACCCGCTGCAGGCCGAGCCCGCGGGGATGATCGAGGATCTGGAGCGTCTGCTGCGGATATCCTACGTAGGATGAATGACACCGCCTGCATGGCGGGGCGCAACCAACACCGGGGGAGAGACAAGTGGCAAACGTCAACGTGCTGACAAGCCTGCAGGCCGAAGGGGCGGCCTGGCGCGACTATCTGGGCCTGTGCAAGCTCAAGGTGGTCGCCCTCATCGTGTTCACCGCGGTGGTGGGGATGTTCATGGCCACGCCGGGGCTGGTGCCGCTCGATGCCCTGGTCTTCGGCAGCCTGGGCATCGGCATGGCCGCGGCCTCGGCCGCCGCGCTCAATCACCTGGTCGATCACAAGGTCGATGCCTGCATGGCGCGCACCCAGAACCGGCCCCTGCCCACCGGCCACATGAATCCGCGCAACTGCCTGTACTTCGCGCTCGCCCTGGGCAGCGCCGGACTGGCCATGCTGTGGCTGCTGGTCAACCCGCTGACCGCGGTGCTGACCTTCCTGTCGCTGATCGGCTATGCCGTCATCTATACCCTGTATCTGAAACGGGCCACGCCGCAGAACATCGTCATCGGCGGGGCCGCCGGCGCCGCGCCGCCGGTGCTGGGCTGGACCGCGGTGACCGGTCAGGTCGACCCGCATGCGCTGCTGCTGTTCCTGATCGTGTTCGTCTGGACGCCGCCGCACTTCTGGGCCCTGGCCATTCATCGCCGCAGCGAATATGCCAGGGTGAACATCCCCATGCTGCCGGTCACCCACGGCGTGGATTTCACCCGCGTTCAGGTGCTGCTCTACACCGTGCTGCTGGTGGCGGTGAGCGTGCTGCCCTATGCCACCCACATGAGCGGCATGCTCTATCTGGTGGGGGCGCTGGCCCTGGGCGGCGGGTTCCTGTATCACGCCCTGCGGCTGATGCGCAGCGATGCCGCGGCCATGCCCGCCTTCGGGTATTCCATCCTCTATCTCATGGGCATCTTCGCCCTGCTGCTGCTGGACCACCACCTGCCCGGCCTGTGGCGCAGCCTCGTCGTCTGAGCCAACAGCTTCCGTAGGTCGGGTTAGCGTAAGCGTAACCCGACGGGCGCCGCGGCCTGATGTCGGATTACGCCCTTCAGGCTAATCCGACCTACTGGACTGCCCGGCCTGTGGCAGACCCTGGGCGGTCTTCCGGGCTGAACCGAAACCCGTCCGGGATCAGTGCGTTGACACCGTTCCGGGCAGTGATCCCCGGCCGCTGCCGCCGGCCGGGGGAATAAGCCGGCTGTCCCCGGCGTCCCTCCAGCGGCTTCCGTACTCGATTTTTCAGAATTTCGTCCGATACTGGAGCCTAGCGTTCTGCGCTTGGATCAGGGCGCAACTACGGGACATGGGTGCGGCAAATCCCATACGAATCTTGCGTCAGGGAGTGCCGTCATATTAGAATGTCCTGATATTTTCCTCGGGCACGGGCACCGCAATTTCCTCGGGCACGGGCCCTCGTGCCGGAATTCCAACAGGTAGCAACGAGGCGAGTCATGGCGCAGAGTGCAGCAGTGGGTACGCAGCAGCAGTACAACTATGCGATTATCAAGAAATTCTCCATCATGGCCCTGGTCTGGGGCGTGCTGGGCATGGCTGCCGGACTGTACGCCGCGCTGGAACTGGCCTATCCCTTCCTGAATTTCAACATCCCCGAGATCACCTTCGGCCGTCTGCGTCCGGTGCATACCACCCTGGTGATCTTCGGCTTCGGCGGCAGCGCCCTGTTCGCGACTTCCTATTATGTGGTGCAGCGCACCAGCCAGGCCCGCCTGTACGGCGACGGTCTCGCCAACTTCACCTTCTGGGGCTGGCAGCTGTCGGTCGGCCTGGGCGCGCTCAGCTACATGTTCGGCATCACCCAGTCGCGTGAATACGCCGAGTTCGAATGGCCCATCGACATCCTGATCACCCTGACCTGGGTGGCCTATTTCTGGGTCTATGTGCAGACCCTGCGGCGGCGCTCCCAGCCGCACATCTACGTGGCCAACTGGTTCTACATCTCCTTCATCCTGGCCACTGCGATCCTGCACATCTTCAACAACCTGGCCATCCCGGTGAACCTGTTCAGCCTCAAGTCCTACTCGCTGTTCTCCGGCGTGCAGGACGCCATGACCCAGTGGTGGTACGGCCACAACGCCGTCGGCTTTTTCCTCACCGCCGCTTTCCTGGGCATGATGTACTACTTCGTGCCCAAGCAGGCCGGGCGCCCGGTGTACTCCTACCGCCTGTCCATCATCCACTTCTGGGCGCTGGCCTTCCTCTACATGTGGGTGGGCGCGCACCACCTGCACTGGACCGCGCTGCCGGACTGGACCTCCACTCTGGCCGCAACCTTCTCCGTGATGCTGCTGCTGCCGTCCTGGGGCGGCATGATCAACGGCATCATGACCCTGTCCGGCGCCTGGCACAAACTGCGCACCGACCCGATCATGCTGTTCATGATCACCGCACTGTCCTTCTACGGCATGTCGACCTTCGAGGGTCCGCTGATGTCGCTGAAGAGCGTGAATGCGCTGTCGCATTACACTGACTGGACCATCGGCCATGTGCACTCCGGCGCATTGGGATGGGTGGCGCTGATCTCCTTCGGCTCGCTCTATCACATGGTGCCGCGCCTGTATGACACCAAACTGTGGAGCCTGCGCCTGGTCTATGCCCACTTCTTCCTGGCCACCATCGGCATCGTGCTCTACATCACCGCCATGTGGGTGGCCGGCATCGGTCAGGGCCTGCTGCTGCGCGCCTTCGACGACCAGTTCGGCACCCTGGCCTACACCTTCATCGAGACGGTGACCTTCCTGCACAAGCCCTATGTGGTGCGTGCACTGGGTGGCGCCTTCTTCGTCAGCGGTGTCGTACTGATGGCCATCAATATCGCCATGACCATTCGTCAGGCCAAGGTCGAGCAGGCCGCCATCGAGGCCAAGATCGCGTCCAAGCTGGCACGCGCCTGATATAGAGCAGCGGAGAGTTTTGAACAATGAGCTTCTTCAAACACGAAAGCATCGAGATCAATGCCGGCCTTCTGATCGCACTGACCATGGTGGTGATCAGCATCGGCGGCCTGGTGGAGATCGTGCCGCTGTTCTATATCAAGAACACCATCGAGAAGGTCGAGGGCGTGCGCCCCTACACGCCGCTGGAACTGCGCGGGCGTGATATCTACCAGCGCGAAGGCTGCTACCTGTGTCATTCGCAGATGATCCGGCCCTTCCGTGACGAGATGCTGCGCTACGGGCATTACTCGCTGGCGGCCGAGTCGCAGTACGACCATCCCTTCCAGTGGGGCTCCAAGCGCACCGGCCCGGACCTGGCGCGCGTGGGTGGCAAATACTCCAACGAGTGGCATGTCGCGCACATGATCAACCCGCGTGACGTGGTGCCCGAGTCCATCATGCCCAGTTACCCCTGGCTGATGGAGAATGAGCTCGAATACTCCGACGTCGCCGACCGCATGCGGGCGCTGAAGAAGGCCGGCGTGCCTTACTCCGAGACCCGGGAGGAATACCAGGCCAACGTCGAGAAGTTCGGCCGGGAGGCTGCCGACAGGCTCAATATCCTCGCCGCCGAGCAGAATCTCATTGCCGAGGCCCAGGCCGGAAACTTCGACGGTGACCGCGCGCGGCTGACCGAGATGGATGCCCTGGTCGCCTATCTACAGATGCTCGGCACGCTGGTCGATTTCAGTCAGTACGAGGAAGGCCACTTCGCCGAGTTCCGCTGAGGCACTGGCCGGGTGAATCGATATGTCTGAACTGCTGCGCTGGATCGGTCAGTTCGAGAACAGCAAGATCGTTGCTCTGCTGATCTTCTTCGTGACCTTCTGCGCCATCATCATCTACGTGTTCACCGGCAAGCGGCGCAAGCAGCGGCTGGAATCCTACAAGTACATCCCGTTCGAGGACGATGAAAACGAGTCCCGGACGCAGCGCAAGGTAAATGACGATGAGTGAAGCGAACAAGCAACAGGGCGCAGTACAGACCACGGGTCATTCCTGGGACGGTGACCTGCAGGAGTTCAACAACCCGCTGCCGACCTGGTGGCTGTGGGGCTTTTATCTGACGGTGATCTTCGCCGTGATCTACTGGGTCATCTATCCGGCCTGGCCGGTGGGCGAGTCCTACACCAAGGGTGTGGCCAACACCATCACCTATACCGTCAACGGCGAGGAGCGCACCACGCACTGGAATACCCGGGCGCTGCTGATGAAGGAGATGCAGAGCGGCCAGGATGCGCAGAAGATGCAGGCCTATATGGAGAAGGTCGCCGCCGCCAGCTACGACGACATCCTGGCCGACGAGGAAATGCTGGCCTTCACCCGCGCCGTGGCCAAGGGCCTGTTCGGCGACAACTGTGCGGCCTGCCACGGCTCCGGCGGCGCCGGCGTGATGGGCCTGTTCCCCAACCTGGTCGATGACGCCTGGCTGTGGGGCGGCACTGTCGAGCAGATCGAAACAACCCTGACCGAGGGCCGTCACGGCTTCATGCCGGCCTTCGGCCGCAGCCTGGACGATGGCCAGATCGATGCCGTGGCCCATTATGTGCTCAGCCTGTCCGGCCACGAGGTCGACGGCGACATGGCGCAGCGCGGCATGCAGATCTTCAACGGCAAGGAAGGCGGCTGCTTCTACTGCCACACGCAGGCAGGCACCGGCCTGGAGTCACAGGGTGCGGCCAACCTCACCGACAGCATCTGGACCGTTGCCAATGTGCCGGGCCAGGACAGCCTCGAGGGCAAGCTTGCCGAGGTGCGTGAGGTGGTCGAGAATGGCATCGAGCGCGTGATGCCGGCGTGGGATGAGCGCCTCAGCGACAACGAAATCAAGCTGCTGACCGTCTACGTGCACGAACTCGGCGGAGGGCAGTAGCATCCGATGATGCATCCGGCCGGCCGGCGGCGGACAGCCGTCAGCCGGGGGCCGGGAGCCATCATTATCCGTCCATGACCGAAACCGACGTCCAGCTCTACCAGAAACGCGTACCGATCTATCCCCGCTCGGTCAAGGGGCGGTTTCGTCGCCTCAAATGGGGCATCCTGACACTGGCCTACGGTGTCTACTTCCTGCTCCCCTGGCTGCCATGGGATCGGGTGGCCGGTCCCCAGCAGGCCGTGTCCTTCGACATCCACGGCCGCCGTTTCTATCTGTTCGATCTGACCGTCCACGCCCAGGACATCTTCTGGCTGGCCGGCTTCCTGGTCATCGGGGCCTTCCTGCTGTTCTTCGTCACCGGCATCGCCGGGCGGGTATTCTGCGGCTACTTCTGTTTCCAGACCCTGTGGACCGATGTCTACATCCTGATCGAGCGCCTGGTCCAGGGCGAGCGTCCGGCGCGCATCCGTCTGGACAAGCAGCCCTGGGGCGGCGGGAAACTGCTCAAGAAGGGAACCACGCATCTGTTGTGGCTGCTGGTGGCCTTCCTTACCGGTCTGAGCTTCACCCTCTACTGGGGCTATGCGCCGGAACTGTTCACGGGCTTCTTCACCGGCCAGGCGCCGTTCCCCGCCTATGCCACCACCCTGTTCCTGACCGCGACCACCTATGTCATGGCCGGGCTGGCACGGGAGCAGGTCTGCACCTACATGTGCCCCTATGCCCGCTTCCAGGGGGCGATGTTCGACCGCGACACCCTGATCGTGGCCTATGACGAGGCCCGCGGCGAGGGCAGTGCCGGCCGTCACAAGGTGGCCAAGGGCCTGAAGACACGCGAGGAACGCCAGACGCAGGGCGTGGGTGACTGCATCGACTGCGGCTACTGCGTGCAGGTGTGTCCCACCGGCATCGATATCCGCAACGGGATGCAGTACCAGTGCATCTCCTGCGCCCTGTGCATCGATGCCTGCGACACCATCATGGATTCCATGGAGTGGCCGCGCGGGCTGATCAAGTACACCTCCGACAAGGCCCAGCACGGCGAGAAGACCCGCCTGCTCAAGGGCAAGACCATCGGCTACGGCGTGATCCTGCTGTCGGCAGCCACGGCCCTGATCGTCAGCATGCTGAACCAGGTGCCGCTGGACATCTCCGTCTCGCAGGTGCGTCAGCCGCTGTATGTGCGCCTCTCCGATGGCCGGATCCAGAACAGTTATGAGATCAAGCTCAACAACAAGGCCGATCTCAGTTACGAGGTCAGGCTCGATGTCAGCGGACTGGGCGGGGCGGAACTCGATCTGGGTCAGCTCGAACACATCGTGCTGCACCCGGATCAACGGCTGCAGCTGTTCGTCAAGGTGAGAATGCGGCCGCATGCCAACCAGCCCGAGAAGAAGGATTTCTACTTCGTGGTCGAACCTGTCGGGGCCGGGGATATCCCGCAGGTGAAATGGCCCTCGGTCTTCTATCACCCGGACGACTGAAGTATGGAGCAGCTGATCACCATCCCGCTGGGTATTGTGCTGCAGGTGCTGCTGTTCATCGCTCTGCGTCGCTTTGCCGGCATGGGGGCCAGGTCCGCCGCTGCCGTCATCGGGCTGCTGGCGCTGGGCATCTACATCCCCTATGCCATTCTGTACTGGCCCGGGGGCGACGTGGTGGCCATGCATGTCGCCCTGTATGCCGTGACCGCCTACGGCCTGGGCCTGATCATCGCCAACCGCGAGGCGCGTCTGCGCCAGCACGGCGGCAGCGAGGGCTGGTTCCACTGGGGGCCGGCCATCATCATCGGCTTCTTTGTCTTTCTCGTGCTGTTCGATACCGCCTTCGTGATCATCTCCCAGAAGGGTCTGCCCGAACCGGTGGCCGAGTGGCTGCTGCCGGCGCGCGACCGGGGCGAGGTCACCACCAACTTCCCCGGCGTGGCCGCACGCGACTACCAGGAGAAGCAGAGCCACTTCAACCGCTACCTGGAGCAGCGGCGCGAGCAGAGCGAACGCGGCTGGCAGGTGGACCGCGGCTGGATCGGCCCGGCAGTGGCGGACCGGGCGAGCCTGTTCCAGGTGCGGGTACTCGACCGTGATGGCAATCCGGTCAGCGGTGCCGACGTCGGGGGGAACTTCCTGCGTCCGTCCGACACCCGCCTGGACCAGGCCTTCCGCATGCAGGAGACGGCCAGTCCCGGCATCTATCGGGCCGAGGTCGTGCTGCCGGCCACCGGCGTGTGGGAACTGGACCTGACCATCCGCAGGGGCGAGGCGGTGCATCAGCTGCGGGCGCGGACCACCGTGGAGGCGGCCCCGGAGAGTCCCTGAGACAGGCGTTGCCTGTATCCATCCTTCCGATAGCGCTAAGCTGTGCAGCCATGACCGACACCGCCGCCTCCCAGCCCCCCGTCCCGGAGCAGGACGACGACACCCGCTGCTTCCACTGCGGCCTGCCCAACCCGCCCGGCAGCGACTATGTGGTGCAGATCGAGGACCGGCCGCGGCGCATGTGCTGCCCCGGCTGCAAGGCCGTGGCCGAGGGCATCGTCGCCGCCGGCCTGGAGGACTTCTACCGCTACCGCACCGAGAAATCGCGCACGGCCCAGGACCTGGTGCCCGAGGCACTGCGGGACATCGAACTCTACGACCGGCCCGAACTGCAGCAGAGCTTCGTCAGTGTGGATGAAGGCAACCTGCGCGAGGCGTCGCTGATCCTGGAGGGCATCACCTGCGCGGCCTGCGTCTGGCTCAATGAGCGCCATGTCGGCCGCCTGCCCGGCGTGGTGGAGTTCCAGGTCAACTACTCCACCCACCGCGCCCGGGTGAAGTGGGACGACAGCCGCATTCACCTGTCCGACATCCTGCGCGCCATCAGCGACATCGGCTATCTGGCCCACCCCTTCGATTCCGGCCGCCAGGAGGCGGTGCACAAGCGCGAACGCAGCCAGGCCCTGCGTCGCATCGCCGTGGCCGGTCTGGGCATGATGCAGGTGATGATGATCGCCGTCGCCCTGTATGCCGGCGAGGCCGACGGCAGCATGGATGCCGCGTTGCGTGACTTCCTGCGCTGGGTCAGCCTGCTGATCGCCCTGCCGGTGGTGGTCTATTCGGCGAAGCCCTTCTTCGTCAGCGCCTGGCGCGATCTGCGCCGGCGCCAGCTCGGTATGGACGTGCCGGTCTCGCTCGCCATCGGCGGCGCCTTCATCGCCAGCGGCTGGTCCACCGCGGTCGGCGGCGAGGACGTCTACTTCGACTCGGTGGCCATGTTCACCTTCTTCCTGCTCACCGGCCGCTATCTGGAGATGCTGGCCCGGCACAAGGCCGGCCAGGCCGCCGAGGAGCTGGTGCGGCTGCTGCCCGCCACCGCCAGCCGGCTGGATGCGGCAGGCGAAGAAGCGCGCGTTGCCGTGGCCGAACTGCGCCCCGGCGACCGGGTGCGCATCAAGCCCGGCGAGACGGTGCCGGCCGACGGCCGGGTGAGCGAGGGACGCAGTTCGGTGGACGAGTCCCTGCTCACCGGCGAGAGTCTGCCGCAGGCGAAACGGCCGGGGCAGGACCTGGTCGGCGGTACGGTCAACATCGAAAGCCCGCTGATCATGGAAGTGGTCAAGGTGGGCCAGGACACGGTGCTCTCCGCCATCAGCCGGCTGCTGGATCGCGCCCAGACCGAGAAGCCGGGCGTGGCGCGTCTGGCCGACCGCGTGGCCGGCTGGTTCGTCGCCGCCATCCTGCTGCTGGCCGTCGGCGTGGCGGCGTACTGGTGGCAGATTGAGCCGGCGCGTGCCTTCGCCATCACCCTGTCGGTGCTGGTGGTGACCTGTCCCTGCGCCCTGTCGCTGGCCACTCCGGTCGCGCTCACCGCCGCCACCGGCGCGCTCACCCGCATGGGCGTGCTCACCACCCGCAGTCATGCACTGGAGACCCTGGCCCGGATCACCCATATCGTACTGGACAAGACCGGCACCCTCACCGAAGGCCGGCTGCAGCTGACCCGGGTGGTGCGGCTGGGCCGCGAGACCCGCGACCGCGCGCTCACCATCGCCGCCGGGCTGGAGCAGGCCTCCGAGCATCCGCTGGCGCGGGCCATCCTGCAGGCGGCGGACCGCACGCCGGCCGCGGGCAACCTGATCGCCACGCCGGGCGAGGGTGTGGAAGGCGAGGTGCAGGGGCGGGTCTACCGCCTGGGCACACGCGAGTTCGTGCTCGAACTGGGCGGTGCTGACAAGGCATTACCGGAGGAGTTCGCCGATCTGAGCGGCACCTTTGTCTATCTGGCGGATGCGCGCGAACTGCTGGCCGTACTCGTGTTCGAGGACAGTCTGCGTGACGGCGCATGCGAGGCGGTCCAGGGGCTGCGCGAACTGGGCATCGAGGTGCGCCTGCTCAGCGGCGACGAGGACCGGGCGGTCCGCCGGGTGGCAGAGGAACTCGGCATCGAGGCGGCGCTGGGGCAGCAGAAGCCGCCGCAGAAGCTGGCCCACCTCAAGGCCATCCAGGCCCAGGGCGGCATCGTGGCCATGGTCGGCGACGGCGTGAATGACGCCCCCACCCTGGCCGGCGCCCAGGTCTCCATCGCCATGGGCGGCGGCACCCAGCTGGCCCACGCCGCCGCCGACATGGTACTGCTCTCGGAACAACTCCCCCACCTGCCCGAGGCCGTACGCGCCGCGCGCAAGACCCTGCGCCTGATCCGCCAGAACCTGGGCTGGGCCATCGCCTACAACCTGTGCGCCCTGCCGCTGGCGGTGATGGGCTTCATCGCCCCCTGGATGGCCGCCATCGGCATGTCCGCCAGCTCCCTGATCGTGGTGCTGAACTCCCTGCGGTTGCGGCGGTTCTGATCGGTTCGGCTACCAGAAGAATAAAGACCGACAAGATCCGGTATAGCCAGAATTACGTGCTTCTATTAGTGATTTCTTGATAGCTGATGTAGCCGAATTGTGTCGGCGAAGGAAATCATAAACTTAATGTCCGTTTTCTGACTCAGCGGAATTCTGTGCGCTGGGCGATTCGATATTCCGTCTATCATTTAATATGTCGTCAAAATAACCCTGCCGGGTTTGGTTCTGGCGGCCTATCACGATACGATGCAATACGGATCGGGCAGGGTGACATCGTTGATTCGTGTGGTATTTTAGGTGAAGATTCGGGTGTGGATGCGCCAGAATAGGCGGAATCGGGAGTATTGCATGATAGATGGAATCCGCACTATTACCAATAATACGGATTCCGTCTAACACACTGTTGCACAAATAAAAGGAAGGTTAAGAGAAGTGATCGCTAACGTACATTGGCGAGCGATTACAAGATAATAGCACATAAAAAAAACACGGAGGAGGATCGCATGGAGGCGACCCTGAAGAACATCCTGGCACAGAGTTATGCGTGCTACCGGGATAAGCATGGAGTGAGTGTCGACCAACATCACGCAGCCATGGCAATAATGCAATGCTGTGAGAATGAATTGGGTTATGAGGAATGGCTGTGTGAACGGGACGGGCATATTGAGCAACAGGCCCATGCCTGCCGTCATCGCAGCTGCCCACGGTGTCAGCATGCCTACAATCAGCAATGGCTGGACAAGACGCGTGCAAGGCTGCTGCCGTGCACGCACTACCATGTGGTATTCACATTGCCGCATGAGTTGAATGAGCTTTGGCAATACAATCGCCAATGGAGCGCCGATCATTTATTCAAGGCAGCGGCGGAAACGCTACGGGAGCTGCTACGCGATGAGCGTTACCTCGGCGCTGAGGTGGGGATCCTGGCCGCGCTGCACACGTGGGGGCGGACAGCGTCGTTTCATCCGCATGTCCACATGCTGGTGACAGGAGGCGGCGTGTCGGGTGAGGACTGGCGCGAACTGAAGAAGCCCTTTTTGCTACCCGTTGGCGTACTCAAAGCCAAGTTCCGGGGGAAATGGCTGAATTGGTTGAACGTGGCCTATGCTAAGGGAGACCTGAGACTGCCGAGACATTGGCAGGACCGTGACTGGCGGCGTGTGCTTGCCCGGGTGGCACGTAAAGGGTGGAATGTATGTATCCAGGGGCCCTACGATCACGGCAGCGGCGTGACCAACTATCTGTCCCGCTACCTCCGTGGCGGGCCGATCAAGGATGCGCGGTTGATCCGTTATGACGACGAGCAGGTGAGCTTTCGCTATCGCGATCATCGGGATGGGAAAGACAAGTCAATAACGCTCAAGACTGAGGAGTTTATCCGACGGCTGCTGTGGCATGTTCCCGTGAAAGGCCAGCATAATCTGCGCTACTATGGGCTCTACGTGCCCGGAGCGCGCGACAAGCGCGATTGCGTCCGCGAGCAGCTGGGACGGCCTCGGGGTGAGGAGGTCATACTTCCGCCCAAGGCAACGCGGGTTTGTCCGGATTGCGGCGCGGCCCTACTGCACTATCGCAGCACCCGTCGCAAAAAATCCTATATAAAGAGTCCCTCGCCGGCCGCGCACGAGGTGGGGCTTGTGCAACAAGGCGTTCGAGCCGACCGTACAGGCATTGGGTGGTCCCCGCCAAGTGGGATGGATGAAAAATTTTTGGCCGGAGGGCGGCGGCTCAACTAAAACGTTAAGCGCACAATGAGATTCAGTGCATGAATGAAGAAGAGTACATTTCGTCGAGAGTTGACGACCAAATAGATTGGTATGACACGAAAAGCCAAAAAGCCCAGTGTTGGTTTAAATGGCTCCGGGGTATAGAGATTCTCTCGGCAGCATCCATACCACTAATAGCGGGCTTTGCTAAAGATCCTTTCCCCGTGACTTTGGTTGTTGGTCTGTTGGGTGCGCTAATTGCCGTCATATCTTCGGTTGTTAGCTTAAATCAGTTTCAAGAAAACTGGACGGAATACCGAACTACCTGTGAATCTCTTAAGCACGAAAAATTCCTCTATCTCACAAAGGCAGAGCCATACCACGAAGAAAACCCTTTTCGTTTATTTGTGCAACGTGTGGAGAGCTTAATTTCCAAAGAAAACAGTGCGTGGTCTCAATACACCCAAGCAGCAATTGAAAAATCAAAAAACGAGCAAGGAGCATAGTATGGCTAATGGGTTACTTTCCGGTTTAGGCATAAAGAGAAAGGTATTTGTTAGCTATCATCACGGTGGCGACAAAGCATACTATGACGCTTTTATAAATGCCTTTTCCAATGCCTACGATGTTATACATGATAATTCTGTAGAGCGAGCAATAGACAGTTCAAATACAGATTACGTCATTCGCAGAATTAGAGAGAATTTTATAACAGGCAGCTCCTCTACAATTGTACTTTGCGGCGCGCAAACTCCTTACCGGAAGTTCGTTGACTGGGAAATCAAAGCCACTTTAGATAAGCAGCATGGTTTAATTGGTGTAAATCTTCCTAGCAATCCGTTAAGTGCAAACTCGAAATATATCGTTCCAGACAGGCTGCATGACAACATTGAATCTGGGTTTGCAATCTGGACCAACTGGGCATCATTTACACAAAGTATCCAGTCCGTACAAGGGTTCATTGAGCAAGCTAATTCAAAGCCCGCCTTTCTTATCAATAATAATCGCGCGCTGAGGCAAAGAAATGGGTAAGCGCTTAACAAGTCAAAGCACTCTGACGCAGCAAAGCTGCGCCGGTGTTTGAGGCGTTAGAGCGAAAAATAATATGAGTCACTACAACACAAATCTTGCATCCGAATTTTATGTGCTTTCTATGCTGCATCGGTTTGGTGCAGACGCAAATCTGACGTTGGGTAACAAAAAGTCAGTTGATATAGCAGTAGTCAGAGATGCCGGAAACTCGATCACTGTAGACGTAAAGGGGCTTGCTGGGAAAACGAGTTGGCCAGTTGATAATGTAAAGGATGCAAAGAAAAATCATTATTTAGTATTCGTGAGCTACCTTGGAAAAATATCAGAGCCGGAGGTATTACCCGAAGTATATGTAGTCCCATCAGGCCAGGTTCACAAATTTACGTACCACTCACCAAATGGGAAAAGAAAAGTGGTCCCTCTTGGCACTCTTAGGAAAAATGCAAAAAAATACAAAGATGCGTGGCATCTCATTACGTAAACGCTCTAACAATACGCTAGTTCGGACGCAAACTACGCTGCGCTTCGTTTGCGCCGCACAGCTCCAGCGCTAGAGGGTGATCGCGTAAGTGCTGGTGCTGAGGGCGACAACTAAAGTCCTGAAGACGTTGAAGGAGTCGGCAACGGAAACTGATGCCTCTGATACGGCGCTGGGTGATTGGTACGTAAACCGCATTGTAGTAGACCGAAAACCCATGCTGCTTCTTGTCAGTTCGCGATCGAGGCTCGCGATTCTTACACCCGCCCGAGATGTAAAGAACCTTCCTTGCTGGGTTGGAGAGCTGATTGCTGATCGCCTTGCTCGATTGGGGCTCGAAGACAACTTGATTAGGGCGGAGGTGGGTGCGATGGAGATTGTTCGAGTGGGGCGTACACGCGACCGCTCAATTACTGGTCAAATGGTCGATTTCGCAAGAGCAATTCCATACTATCTTCCGGTAGACGAATGGGACGAATCGACGCTTCGCTTGGTGGAAGATCGGCTGGGCGAAACTCCGTGCCTCTCGGGGCGCGCGCGATCGGAGACAGTGTGGCCAGGTCAGGTTGCGTGTCAGTTGCTGATGGGTCGGTGGTCGAGTGGTGCCCCCGCATACTGAAACGCCTGATATTTCAGATAGCCGGGTCAGAGTTAAAATGCAGCAATTGTGAATACGCGAAAATACAGAGCCTTACAGGCCAGGGTTGAATGTAATTATATAATAACTACAATATATGGCTATGGATGGGCTCAACTTCGAGTGGGATAGCCGCAAGGATGCGGCAAACCGGAAGAAGCACGGCGTTTCTTTCGAGGAGGCGAGGACGGCATTTTTCGATGAAAATGCGCGTTTCATGGCGGACCCGGATCACTCGGATGAAGAGGATCGGTTTGTTCTGCTGGGCCTGAGTTCGCAATTGCGACTGCTTGTTGTCTGTCACTGCTGCAGGGAAGAGCAGGAAACCATTCGAATCATTTCAGCCCGTAAGGCAAGCCGCTCGGAGCGGCGTCAATATGAGGGCTTCAGAGATGCGTGATCACTACGACTTTTCTAAATCGAAGAAAAATCCCTATACCAAAAAACTGAAGAAGCAGATTACGATAAGGCTCGACGAGGATACGGTCGCCTATTTCAAGGCGCTGGCCGAGCAGAAGGGTATTCCGTATCAGAGCCTGATCAATCTGTATCTTCGGGATTGCGCGGAACGCAATCGGGATCTGAAGATCAAGTGGGGATAATGCGGCATGTGATGGTGCTGCGTAATCACATGTTGGGATTCACGTGGTTCAGCCCAACCTACAAGCTTGATTATTGTCTTCGTGTCCTTTGTGGTGACAACAATAAAAAAGCCGCCCGCAGGCGGCTTTCTTTTGGGCGATGGCCGTAAGCCTTACAGCGACTCCGCCTCCTCGGCCAGGTACTCGGCCACGCCCTCAGGGCTGGCCTTCATGCCCTTCGCACCCTGGTTCCAGCCGGCCGGGCAGACCTCGCCGTGCTGCTCGTGGAACTGCAGGGCGTCGACCATGCGCAGCATCTCGTCGATGTTGCGGCCCAGCGGCAGGTCGTTGACCACCTGGTGGCGCACCACGCCGGCCTCGTCGATCAGGAAGGAGCCGCGGAAGGCGACGGCGCCGTCCGGGGTCTCGACATCGAAGGCGCGGCAGATGTGGTGGGTCATGTCGGCGACCAGGGTGTAATTGACCTGGCCGATGCCGCCCTTGTCCACCGGGGTGTTGCGCCAGGCGTTGTGGGTGAAGTGCGAGTCGATCGACACGCCGATGACCTCGACGTTGCGCTTCTTGAACTCGTCCAGGCGGTGATCGAAGGCGATCAGTTCGGACGGGCACACGAAGGTGAAGTCCAGCGGGTAGAAGAACACCACGGCATACTTGCCCTTGGTGGCGGTCCTGAAATTGAAGTTGTCGGTGATCTCGCCATTGCCCAGTACGGCCGGGGCGGTGAAATCCGGGGCTTCGCGTCCTACCAGTACACCCATCTTGATACTCCTTGAAAAGCACTTAAGTTGACTGAATTGCTTGGTATTATCCTATGCCGGCAGAGTCGAAACAAGCACGCCCGCCGTGCTGTATTTTCCCGCGTCCGGCGTCGCGGTGCCGGCAGGGTGGTCTACAACTAAGCGGTGAACAGGGGTGGCGGCGGGATTGCAAAATCTTGCTCTGGCTCTGCCGTCAGGCCGTGATTTGCAATATGAACCGGAAGCCAATCGTGCAATGAGGGGTAACACAATGTTTTTTATATTTAATTCAAATCGGCACGAAACGTGCAAACAGAGTGGGCAGGCGGGTGCCGTCACTGCTGACTCGTCCTGCCGTGGAGAGGCTGCGTGATGTGGTGGTTCAGCAGGCAAAGGCAGCGACAGGTGTCCCCGATCAGGCAAAGTGGACGCACGGTAACGCTGTCCGGTTATGGGTCTCTGCATGTGAATGTGCAGATCGACTGCCTGGGCGCGGTCTGTCCGCGTCCGCAGCTGTTGTGCATGCGGGCGCTTGATCACATGCAGCCAGGCGAAGTACTGGAGCTGGTGGTGGACAACCCCAGCACGGCCGAGGCGATTCCGGCAATGGATATGACGCTGGGCAGTACCCACCTGATCACGGTGCGGGATGATGGCTGCTGGCGTATCTACGTGCGTAAGGGCGCAATGGACGCGGAAAATTGATGAGCGATTCGAGATATCCGGGGGAAACGACAGATGGCGAATGATGCTAAGGCTGCGACGGCGGGCGCGGTAGGCTCGGCGGTGGCGGACAGGGCCTGGTACGGTCACAAGGGTAATCTGTACGCGATGATCATCGTCGCGCTTGTGGCGCTGGGTTCGGTATGGGCGCTGGCGCTGGACAGCCGGTGGATCTACCTGCTGGTGTATGTGTGGTTCGGCCTCGGCTACGGGATCTTCCTGCAGTACGGGCGTTTCTGTATGGCCTCTGCGGTGCGCGACCTGTTCGCGGTGGGCGTGCCACGCATGGCGGTGGGCATGCTGATCGCGGTCATGCTGTTCTCGCTCACGGCAGCCGCCGTGCAGGTTATGGGTGTGAATACCTTCCATCCCCATCCGATGGGTTGGCATATCCTCGTCGGTGCGCTGATCTTCGGTTTCGGCATTGTGTTCACCGGCGGCTGCGCGTCGGGTTCGCTGTACAAGACCGGTGAGGGCAACCTCGGTTCGCTGCTGGTGGTGATCTCCATCTCCTTCTCCCAGGCCATCTACGTGGCCCAGTCCGGCTGGCTGGACAAGCTGGTGCCCGCCGCCTGGACGAGTTCCGCCGCCGAGAAGATGATGCCGGAAGAACTGAGCGTCACGGAAGGCTGGTTCGACCAGTTCGTTGCCGGCTATGTCTGGGACCTGCAGGGCGGCCAGCTGGCCGGCCAGCTGGGCATTGACGGCATGTTCACGGGTCCGTTCATCGGCAATGCATTGCTGGGCGCGATCATCCCCTCCCTGCTGCTGATGCTGTACCTGTATAACTCGGCGTTCAAGAAGGGCTATCTGCGCCGCGCCAAGATTGAGGCGCCGCGTATGGGTGATCACCTGCGCGGTATCTGGGCGATGGTCACCTCTTCGCGCAACACCGCCATCGCCGGCCTGTGTCTGGGACTGCTGGCTGGCGGCCATATGTGGGCGACCGGCGAGTTGCGCGAGAAATACGAGATCTTCAACTTCGGTGAGCTGCTCGCCGAGATGGAATACACAGATGGCCTGTCGATGCAGGATACGGTCTTCGATCCCGGCTACTGGTACATCACCACCCAGGAGGCGCAGTGGGGCGCCTGGGCCATGGACAAGGTCGGCATCGAGATGACCGACAACATCTTCTTCGGACTGGAGAACGGTATTCCGAATCCGATCATCAACGCGCCCGGCTGGATGTCCATCGGTATCATCTTCGGCGCGGCGATCATTGCCCTGTCCCGGCGGGAATTCAAATGGAAGGTGCCGAGTCTGGAGACTGCGATGTTCGCCATCATCGGTGGTGCCCTGATGGGGCTGGGGGCGCGAATCGCGATGGGCTGTAATATCGGCGCCTTCTTCGCAACGGTTACCAACGGCGATCTGTCGGGCTGGGTGTTCCTGGCCGGCATGGCTGCCGGCGGCTGGTTGGGCGTCAAGGCATTCAATATGTGGATGGAATGGCGCGCTGGTGATGATGACCTGGCGCTTTGACCGGGTCGGGATTTTGAGTTGTTGAGAAATGGAGGAGTAATACCTTATGGCTGTCAAATTCGAGAAGGTTGGTGATCACGACTTCCTGCTGGATGTCACCGGATACGTCTGCCCGCATCCGCAGATGTATACCAAGAAGGCCATGGGCAAGCTGACGAGCGGCGATGTGCTTACCCTGCTGTTTGACAATCCGTCATCCGGTGAGTCGATCGTGGCGATGTGTGAATCCGAGGGCAACGAACTCATCGAAAAGACGAATGAGGACGGTGCCTCGAAGTGGCTGATCCGCAAGGCCTGATGACCGCCGGCTGACTCCTTTCGGAGGCGGCTATGATCAAGTGATTGTAATGGATTAAGGAGTATGCATGCGTTTTGGCTTGGTGGTAACCGACGAGCGCTATCGCGATCAGGCGGTATCCATTCTCGCCACGGCCCAGGGCCGGGGTTGGGAATGCAGATGCTTTCTCAACGACAGGGGGGCATTGCTGTTGATGGACAACGGTTTCACGCAATCGGATGCCTTCAGGGCTACGCAGGTGGCGGTGTGTGAGCTCAGTGTCGAGCGCTACGAAAACGAGGGGCTCAAGGTTTCCTCTATTGATGAACATGTGGTGATCGGCGGTCAGTACCAGGATGCCGAACTCGTGCAGAACAGTGACTGTGTCCTGGTGCTTTAGGAGTGGGAATGTCGAATACACAGAAAACGATTCTGGTGATAGCTCAGCACAACAAGCCGGAGGCGCTGCGTATGGCGACCGGGCTGACGCTGCTGGATGATGAAGTCAGGGTCGCCGTGCTGGGTGAGCTTGGCGATGATCAGGATACGCTGATGCAGATGGAGGCGCTGGAATTCGCGGAGGCGCCGGTGGAAAGCATTGCGGCGGAAACCGATGAAGGCATGGGCCGGCTGGCGGATGCCATTATCGGCGCCGATGCGGTCTACGTGATTTGAAAGGACAGAATATGACGGATTCCAAGAAGATTCTACTGATACATGCGCCGCACAAGCCTGTTAAGGCAGGCGAGAGCATAGATCTTTCACGCCTGGCCGACGCCCTGCGGGCGCGTGGGGCCGAGGTGGAGTCGCTGGCGTTCGGCGAACGGGTCGACTATCTGCTGGATCAGTTCGAGGCCGGCGCCCTGCCCGTGGTCTTCAGGGGCGAGCAGGGCGCCTGAACAGTATTGCAATTTCCACAGCCTGCCGCCGGAACGGGTAGTCTGCAATCGCCGCCAAGGGATGGCTTCCATCTAACTTCATGTTTTTTCAGCTGAACAGATTGTGGCACGAAGGCTGCTAACTGAATGATCGAAGTGCCGCCCCTGGGACCCCGATAACCGGGTGTTCGTGGCGGGTTCCAAAATAGCTCGCGGAGGAGAGCAGATGAATACATACCTGAATGCTTTGAGATGGCCGCGATCCGCTGCGATGGTGGGCGCGTACCTGTTGTCCGCATCAGTGCTGGTGGGTTGCGGCGGTGGCGAGGACAGCACTACTGGTATTGTGACGCCGCCGGGCGGCGAGCCGACGCCGATCGTCGTCAACAGTCCTGCACAGATTGCGCAGGAATCCGCGGATGACTACAACGACAACGAGAACGGCCTGATCACCGGTGCGACCCTGAAGCGCTGGAAGGATGACTGGCTGAATGAGAGGCCGGCGGGCATCACCGGAAAACTGGTGATTCTGCAGGTCACGGAGGGCCCGGGGGGTTCCGAGTACATCCTGCCCGATGATAAGAACGTATTTACCTATCTGTCTGATGGTAACGAATGGATTGAAACCCGCTCCAACGGCGTGATCTATACCCGCAGCATGGTCCCCAGCGGGGCCACTATGGATGCCCAACTCAAGAAATATAACATCGATCCGCACAAGGATATGATCGTTGTTGCCATGGGTACAGGTGGTACGGGTAATGCCATGCGCCAGGGCCGGGTCTGGTATGCACTGCGCTATTGGGGCGTGGAGGCTGAACATCTGGCCATCCTCAACGGCGGTAATGGTTGGTTGAACGGTAACGGCATGACGGGTGCTGATTTTACCGATACCGCATCGACCCCGCCGGAGAGTGGTATTGTCAGCGTCAAGTCGCTGGCTGCTGACAATACCCAGTTGCAGGCAACCGTGCAGGATATGCTTGCGGTGCTGCCAAGCAGTGACACCAATGTGCTGGATGACGGGGTATTCATCTGGGACGCGCGCGGCATGAATCAGTACAGCGCCGGCGAGGATGACGGTACCGGTACGCCGGTCGTTCCGTTCACGGATACCTTCCAGAACAGTGGCTCACGCCAGGGGCATCCCTGGGGTGCGCTGCAGCTTAACTTCACCAACTTCCTGGATTCGACTCAGGGGTACCGTTACAAGGACAAGGCTGAACTGGAGGCCTATCTCAATGGCGGCGCCACTGATTCGGGCGAGGCCTTCGTGGATAACACCTACCAGCCTGTGGGTGTGGGTAATGCCTATCAGGACGGCGATACCGTTTACACCTACTGTGAAACCACCTTCCGTGCCATGATCACGGGTGTGACCAGTGCGGTGATCCTGGGTAAGCCGACCCGCTTCTACGACGGTGCCATGGTGGAGTGGAGCTCCCTGTCCTATCTGCTGGACTGGAGCGGCGACTACATCCTGCCCATCGATTCGCCCTGGCGGACTGACGTGGTGTCCTTCTACCAGGAGCAGCCCGATCCGAATGAGGTAGAGCCGCGCCAGATCGACGATGCCTATGCCGACAACACCAATGCCATCATCCTGGCGGACAAGGCCTACAAGACCGGCTCCAGCTCCAGCGATGACGGCGGCAGCAGCGGTGGCGGCGGCGCCCTTCCGCCCAACCCTTGTGGGGGCTGACTCCTCCAGGCCCGGTACTGTCCGGGTCCCCACTTGACGTCGTATCATTACGTCCCCGGCTACCGCCAGGTAGCCGGGTCTTCTTTTGTTGAGGGGAGACAAATCAGATCATGAGGCCGGGTGCAGCAGCGCTCCTCCTGATCGCCCTGGTGGCGGCCGGAGGTGCATGGTGGATGGTTTCCAGTCATGGTCAGGGTCGCAGCGCCGAGGGTGTCGATGCCTTCCTGGAGCGCCACTGGAGCAAGCCGCTGCCGCCGCAGGGCGCGCCCCCCGATCATTTCAGTCCGCGCGAGGCCTCGCTTTCACCGCAGTCCTGCGCCGAGTGCCACGCCGAGCAGCACCGGGACTGGAGCGGGAGTCTGCACAGCCGGACCATGGACAAGGGCATCCTCTGGCAGGCGCGGGTGCTGCCCTCGGATCAGGTCAAGCGCTGCCTGGACTGCCATGCGCCGCTGGCCGAGCAGAAGGCCCTGCTGGCGCAGTCGCTCGGCTGGCCCGAGGCGCCGCAGGATCCGCCGCCGGAATATGTCAGCCCAGATCTGCACCGGCAGGGCCTGGTCTGTGCCGCCTGCCATGTCCGTGCCCACCAGCGTTTCGGGCCGCCGCCCGGGCCGGGACGGCCCGCCGGGGATACTCCGGGGTTGCCCCACGACGGCTTTGTCGCGAGTGCCGCCTTCGCCGACAGCCGGTTCTGCGCCAGCTGCCACCAGTTTCCGGAGGACGGCCCGGCGCTCAATGGCAAGCTGCTGGAAAACACGCTGAACGAATGGCGCGCCTCGCGTCATGCCCGGGAAGGCAGGCAGTGTCAGACCTGTCACATGCCCGATCGCAGGCATGAATGGAAGGGTATCCACGATCCGGGGATGGTCCGCCAGGCGCTGAGCGCAGGCATCAGGACCGAGGCGGAAGCGGCGGGCCGGGTGCGGGTGCGCGCCGAAATCCGCAATACGGGCGCGGGGCATTATTTCCCCACCTATCTGGTGCCCAGGGTCAGGCTGCAGCTGGTCGCCGAGGGCGGTGCCGGGGGCGAGCGGCATGTCCTGGACGAGGCGATCGTGAGCCGGGAGACGGACATCTGGCTCAGCGAGGAATACAGTGATACCCGGCTGGCGCCGGATGCGGCACAGAAGCTCGAGGGCCTGTTGCCGGAGATCGGATCGACCGAGTGGCGACTGTACGTGCAGGTGGATGTCGCCCCTAAGGAGCACTATGAACGGATGTTCGCGGGGGTGCTGAACGACAGCGAGGTGAAGCTGGACCGGGAGACGCGCACCATCCTGGCGGCCGCGCTGGCGGAGGCGCGGAACACCCGGTATGTCCTGCGCCTGGGCGAGCGGGCGCTGACACACGGGATTGCAAATTGAGACGGGCTGCAGCTAAAGGCCTGAATTGCAATTGTCCCGAGCGGGTGCTTTGCCTTGATTATTATTTAAAAACAGTAAGTTATATATATTGGCGCGCTATGTGCTTTAGACTGGGGCGTGATCAGGCTGATGGACATTGAGGCGATGTGGAAAACGGCAATGCGGCCGACTCTGGTTGCGGTGACGTTTCTGGCGCTGATGCCCGTCCATGGGACGGTGCATGCAGATCAGCAAACCGAGCCGACCGCAGCGGCGGGTGGGGAGCAGAAGGCAGAGCCGCGCTCCCCGCGCTTGAAGTTCCGCTCCCGCGGTCCGGCCTGCATGTGCCTGAGCGGGCTGAGCGAGGCGGATATCCAGGCCGCGCAAAGCAGGCGTGAAGATGGTACGGAGAAGCTTGAATCCATTATCCGGGATCAGTGAGTCAATCAGGAGGAGATAGAGATGATGTTGAAGAAGATATGGAGCGGCCTGTTGCGGCAGATGCGGTTGCTGGCGGTGCTGTCGGGCGTGGCCATTGCCGGCGGAGCGGCATGGTCGTATTTGAACGATACCCTCTCCGACGACGCGGTCGGGGCACTGGCCCAGTCCGATGCGGAAACGGCCGTACAGGCCTCGGCCTGGGGTAATCAGGTGCTTGAGGAGATCCACAAGCACGTCGCGGCCGGCATTCCGATCCGTGTCGCCAATGCCTGCGGTCTGGGTGCCTCTTCCTGCTTCAAGTGCCATAACGGCAACCGCGCAGAAAAGCCCGGCGAGGATCCTGAGCAGGATCCCTGGCATGTGCATCACCAGAAGGTGAACAATTCCTGCGCCGGCTGCCACCAGGGTAATCCGCGCCTCATGAAGGAATCGATTGCACACCGGGGGCTGGTCGCCAATCCCGCCTCCAAGCCGGAATCCACCTGCTTCAGCTGCCATGGATCGGATGAGACGAATCTGGTCGATGTGTACCGGAAGCTTACAGACGCGACGGGGGAGTAAGAAGATGAAGAAAACGATGAACAGTCAATTTCGCCGCATCCGTCAGGGAGCGCTTCCGCTGGCAGTCATGATGGCAGCTGTATCCAACGTGCAGGCCGGGCCCACCATCACCTACGGCGAGCAGGGCTTCGTGACACTGAATTATGCCGTGCAGATGTGGGGGCAGTATCAGGACTACACTTCCAATACCGACTCCGGTGAAACCACCGACCTGTTCCTGCGCCGCAACCGGATCACGCTCTCCGGCCAGTACAACGACTATGTCGGTTTCTATGCCCAACTCGAGGCGGGCAATGACAGCAAGGAAGGCGTCAATGACAAGAACGTGTTCTACCGCGACGCCTACCTGACCCTGGACTGGTCGGACAGCGTGCGCTTCATCGCGGGACGGTTCAAGAACACCTTCACCCGCGAGAATCTCGAGGCCTGCCTGGAGCCGCTGACGCTGGATCGTGCGGAAAGACTGGCCTACACGCCCTTTGGTGGCACGCGTGACACGGGTGTCGCCATGTGGGGCAACATGGCGGATGCGAAGTTCCAGTATCGCGTGATGGTCTCGGATGGCCGCGAAGGCGATGAGGTGGTGGAGGATTCACCCCGCCTGACCGCGCGTGCGCACTGGACCTTCTGGGAT